>NZ_JAGINW010000001.1:9600000-12808207 GCF_017876405.1 Kibdelosporangium banguiense
ACGTAGAGCTGACCGTCGGGAAACTGGTCACGCACCTGGTGGGCCCAGTGCACCGCGAGGGTTGTCTTGCCCACCCCTGCCGTACCGGTGATCACGACGAGCGCCGGGGAACCGCTGTCGCCGGGCCTGAGCCGACGTAGTTGAGCCAGCTGGTCCTCGCGGCCGACGAAGTGCGCGACCCGGTGCGGGAGCTGAGCCGGGATCGACCGGACCGGCACCGCGACGGACACCGGATCAGGCGGCGCCGTGACCGGCTCGCCGGTCCCGGGCATGAGCGCCGGGTCGGCCGACAGCATCCGCTGATAGAGCTGCCGGAGCCGGGCGGCAGGCTCGATGCCCAGCTCCTCAAGCAGATATTGGCGGGTGTCGTGGTACGCGGCCAGTGCATCGGCCTGGCGCTGCGAGCGGTACAGGGCGAGCATGAGAAGCCCGCGAAGCCGTTCCCGCAGCGGGTGTTCGGCGACCAGGTCGCGCAGCTGCCCGACCAGGTCCGCACCGTCGCCGATGGACAGCTCCAGTTCGATCTGCTCCTCCAGCACGCCGACGCGCCGTTCGGCCAGCCGATCCCGGTACGCCTCCAGAAACGGGCCAGTGAGGCCATCACACAGCGGTCCGCGCCATAGTTCCGACGCGGTGCGCAGTGCCTGGGCCGCTTTGGGCAGGTCGCCTGCGGCCCGGGCCGCGGCGGCCTGGTCGACCTCACGTTCGAAATCGTCGAGGTCCAGCTCGCCGGGCCGCACGGTGAACACGTAGCCCGCGTCGGTCCAGGTCACCAGGTCCGGTCCAGCCGGGTCACCCGCGGGCGGCGCCAACGACTTGCGCAGCCGGGAAACGTGCTTCTGCAGCAGGTTGACCGCGTATTCGGGCGCCTGCAGGCCCCAGACCGCGTTGATGAACTTCTCCCGGCCGAGTGGCCGGTTGGCGTGCAGGATGAGCACGGCGAGCACAGCCCGCTGCTGCGGGGTACCAAGATCGACGGCGGTGCCCCCGCGGAGTACCCGCAGGCGACCGAGCACCTCGATACGCAGGTGGCCGCCCCCTTGATACCCCGGCATGTCCCGCCTCCTCCTGAGGGGACCGGGACAAATCTAGCGCCCCGGCACGGTGTCCGGAAGGCTCCGTAGGGTGACCGCACACCACGGACAGTATCCGGGTCAGTGCGCGCTCCAGCCGCCAGTCCAGCGCTGGGTCCAGCCCCCATCTCCAGTATGGGTCGATGTGTGCCGAGCCTGGGCCTGGGGAGCTCTGCGGCGCTGGGCCGAGCCACGCGATAGCTCGTCGACTGAGCCTTACGGGGGATGACATGTCGTTGTCGGTGATGCTGTGTGATGATCAACCTGTTCTGCGGTACGGCCTGCGTCTGGTTCTCGAAGCCGAGCCCGGCATCGTGGTGGTCTGCGAAGCTGGCGACGGATCCGACGTCGTGCGGGAGGCAATGGCCCACCAGCCGGACGTGCTGGTGCTGGACCCGCAGCAGCGTGGCTTCGCCGTGATCGAGGAGGTGCGGGCGGCCGTGCCCACGGTGGCCGTGCTCGCGTTCACCTGGCAGGACCAGGACCTCTCCTGCTACTCCGCCGTACAGGCGGGCGCGCGTGGATACCTGTTCAAGGACGCGGACAGCACCGAGATCGTCCAGGCGGTCCGCTGTGTCGCGACCGGCAGTGCGGTCTTCGGCTCGCGAGTCAGCGAACGCCTCGCCGGGCTGCTGACCCGGCCGGCCCCGGCGCTGGGCAACGCCACGTTCGCCCGTCTGACCGAACGGGAACTGCAGGTGCTGGAACTGATGGCGACGGGTCTGTCCAATTCCGCCATCTCCCACCAGCTCAGGGTCGCCGTCAAGACGATCAGCAATCATGTCTCCACCATCTTCGCCAAACTGCACGTCACCGGCAGGCCCGAGGCCATCGTGCTGGCCCACAAAGGCGGTCTCGGCGTGGCCGCGGGCACGGCTCATCGGCCTAAGCGCTCCCTGACGGCTGTGCCGCCTGTCGCGGCGCCCGATCAGGACAAGCAGTTGTCAGCAAATGCGGCAGCCATGGGCGTCGACCGCCACTACGCAGCCGCAGCAGGAATGACAGCGCGCCACTGAGCCCGGTCCCGAAGTCCGCGTACACGGCGGCGCCGGTCTCGTCCGGCACCACCAGGCGTCCGTCCCGCAGCGCCGCCCGTACCCGCAGGCTCACCGCGAGCTCGGCGGCCCAGTCGCGGTACTGGTCGTTCCCGGTGAGCCCGGCCAGGTCCAGTAGGAAGTCGCCGTCACCGGAAAGGCCGTGGCACTGGGAAAGTCCGGCGTGCCATCGGGTACGCCGGACCGCGACTCCGGCCTCGGCGGCCAGTCGGCCGTACCGGTCGTCTCGGCTGTGCTGCCACATCCGTGCCAGGAACGTCCCCACACCGGAGGATCCACTGCACCAGTTGGTCTTACGCGCACCGCCGCCGTCTCCGCTCGGCCAGTAGGCCGCGCCGCGGTCACGTTCGGCCGCCGCGCTGAGCGTGTCCGCGGCGGCGGTAGCCAGGTCGAGGTAGCCGTCCTCGGCGGTCAGAATGGCCATGGCGAGCAGGAAGGTGCCCACTCCGGCGATTCCGTGGGCGAAACCGTAGTGCGACACGCCCGCCATGGTGGATTCGAAGTCCCTCGGGATCGGCCAGCGGATCGTGCCGTCGTCCCGGCGCCGCGCCGCGGCGACCAGGGTGTCGGCCGCCGCGCGTGCCCTGGCCAGGAACTCCTCATCGCCGGTTGCTTCCCAGAAGCGGAGCTGGGCAAGCCCTGCTCCGGCCACGCCGTGGCAGACATCCGGATTCGGCCAGCGGACGGGCACCTGCATGGCGAGGTCGGTCGCGGTGCGCTCAAGGTCCTCGTCGCCGAGGAGTGTCGCGGCCTCCAGCAGGGCCCAAGCGGTTCCTGACCGGCCGAAGTGGAGACCGGGAAGGATGCGGGGCTCATGGTGCACGCGTTGGGCGATCCACCCCGCCGTCGCGGCGACGGCACCAGTCAGCTCGACATCCGCCTGACAGCCGCGGGTCAGCACGCACAACACACCGGCGGCGCCGTGCTGCACGTTGAGCGGGTCGGTCGTGGTTCCGAAGTCCCCGGACGGCCACAGCCGCGGGGTGTCGCCCGGGCGCATCATGTCGAGCAGATAACCGAAGCCGTCGGCAATCAGCCGGTCCAGTTCGTCACCGCCGATCTCCGCGCATGCCGTCACGTTGACCGGCAAGGGTTTCAGGTCCTCGTGGGCGAGATACGCGCGGACGGCCCCGAGGTGCGGGCGCCGATCCGGATCCTCGTGCATCAACGCGATGATGATCGGTGCCAGCCGACGAGCGGCCTCGTTTTCCTGCCCCACACGGCCGAGCCAGCTCCCGACCCGCTCCCCCGTCTCACGCGTCCGCGGTTCATCCGCACAGAGCAAGGGATCCGCGCCGCTGGCCAGGTAGAACAAGGTGGCACCGAGGCCGAACAGGTCGGCGGACTGCTGCGGCGCCGGGCCGGGTGAGCTGCCCTGGATCTGTTCCGGTGCACCGTATGCGGGCGTGTACGACCGGACCACACAGGTGCCCGGCTCGGCGAGCAGTTCGAGATCGATCAGCCGAGGGCCGCCGTCCGGCATGACCATGATGTTGTTCGGGGTGAAATCCCGTGCCACCAGGCCTTGGCCGTGCACAAGGTCCAGTAGGCCGACCAGCTCGAGCGCGATCTGCCGCCAGGCGATGTCGTCGGGGTTGTCACGTACCCACTGCCGCAGAACGGTTCCCGGCAACGACTCCTGGACCAGGAACACCTCGCCCTGTTGTTCGAAGACGCCCAACGGCCGAGGTGTGGCCCCGGATCCGTCGAACAGCTCGAGCATGGCCATCTCGTGCCGCCGCCGGTCACGGACGTCCTCACCGGTCAGCGCGGCCCCGGTGTGCGGGCGCGCCTGCTTGACGATGACCTCGGTGCCGGTTTCCTGGTCGACCGCACGGAATACGCCGCCGTTGAAGGAATGCCGGATCACTTCGCGCACGAGGTAACGCTCGGCCAGCAGCACCGGCTTGGGCGCCCGCTTGGAAACCGCGGGCGCGAACGGATCCCGCGGCACCCATGCAGGCGGGGAGTACCAGGCCTTGCGCCGGTCCAGCACGAGACCACCATCGGGATGCACCAGCATCGCTTCGTAGACACCGTCGTTGCTGAGCATTCGTACGCCGGTGAACCCGCCGTACCGGTAGTACACGAGGCTGCCCGGCTGATACCGCCGATCCGAAAGTACGCCGGGGCCAGGCAAGCCTTCGGTCGCCCGGTGCAGTTCCTCGGCCAGCACGCGGAGGTCGTCGAGGCCGCGGCCGGGATAGGCGGTGATGAACTTGCCGCCACCGGCCCGGTCGCACAGGCGGTGCCCGAGTTCCTCCACCTGGCTCAGGCCGATGGCGAACTTGAACGGGCACCCGTGACGCAGCAGGACCTCGGCAGACCGCGCGAGAACCACCGGCGCGGACAGCGGCGTCGCCGAGACATGCAGTTTCCAGCCCTGCACCTGGGATCGTCCGGCCGCGGGCTCCACATAGCACCAGAAGTCACCAGGTTTGAGCTGCCAGCCCGGCAGGTCGCAGCGCGCCAATGCCGCGGCGGCACAGTCGGTCAACAACACGTCGTCGGCGTTCATCCTGGCCTCACAGGGAGCCGCCAGTGGCCGGCCAGATCCGCGTAGGTGGTGGAGCGCTGGAGCAACTCGTCGTGGGTGCCGGTCACCGCTGTGTCGCCGTCGAGCAGAAGTACGCGGCCTGCGCGACGGGCGGAGCTGATCCGGTGGGCGACCACGATGAGCGTCACCCCGCTGCCGGCGAACGCGGCGTCCGCCGTCGCCTCCGCATCGGGGTCGAGCCCGGACGTCGCCTCGTCGAGGATCACGATCCTGGCCTGCGACAGGTAAACCCTGGCCAGGGCGACGAGTTGCGCCTCGCCGTGGGACAGCTCGGCACCCCCTGCGCCAATCGCGGCATCGAGGCCGCCCAGCCGGGCGACGACCGCGCCCAAACCCACGGCGGCCACGGCTGCCGAGATCTCGCATTCGCGGGCATCCGGGGCGAGATAGCAGATGTTCTCGCGCAGGGTTCCGGCGAAGACATAGGCTTCCTGGGGAATGAGGACGATCGTCCGCCTCAGGTCGGCGTCCGTGATGTCGCCGAGCGGCGTCCCGCCGAGCGTGATCTCGCCGCGTCCCGGCGGCAACAGCCCTGCGAGCAGGTTCACCAGTGTCGACTTGCCGGTTCCGCTCGGGCCGACCACGGCGAGATGCTCGCCTTCGGCCAGCCGGAGCCCGAGATCGCGGAACACCGGTGCGGCGTGCGGGCCGTAGCCGAACGTAAGTCCCTGGGCGGTAAGAGTTCCCTGGGCCGGGACGGGTCTTCCGGTCCGTGCGCTGCCGCCCGCGGCGAAACCTTCTCCCAGCCGGACGACGCTCACTGCCATCTCCAGGCCCCAGGTCGCGAGCACCTCCAGCATCCTGCGCAGCGCCGGCTCGAGCCCGGTGGTCAGGTAGGTCACCGCGCCGACGAGCTCGCCGACGCTGAGGTGGCCGTTGCGCAACAACCACGGCGCCGCTGCCAGCAAAGCCACCAGCGGGAGCCCGCAACCGACGAAGATGAGCACCATCCGGAACGCGGTCGTCCTGGCCAATGTCCGGGTCAGCTGCACGTGATCGTCCACTGCCCTGCCGACGTCGGCCATGGCCTGGCGCTCCCCCGCGCACGCGACCACGTCCCGGATGCCGCCGAAAACCGCACCGGCGCGCTGGGCGACCGCTTCCTCGGCCAGCAGGACCGCTTTCTGGGTCGCGGCCAGCCTGGCCATGCGTGTGACGAAGACAGCGATCGCCAACCCCACCGCCATCATCGTGACCAGCGCGACGATCGGGGCGAGCAGACACAGCCCGATCAGCGCGGCCACCACCGCGAAGGCGATCTGCCGGACGATCCGCAACAGGGCGAAGAGCACCTCACGCACCGACTGCACGTGCTCGGTCAGCCGTGCGACACCGGCCGCGTCCGGCGGGCCCGTGGACCGGACGGCCTCGGCGAGGACGCCTTCGACGGTGGCGACCACAAACGAGTCGCGGACCGACTCCACCACGTCCGCGAGCCACGGAAACATCTGCCTCGTGGCCAGTGCGCCCACCAACGCGGCAGCCAGGAACAGTCCCAGAGAGCCGAGTGCGCCGCCGACGTCACCGTTGAGGAAGCCGTCGATGGCGAACGACACGAGCAACCCGGACAGCAACGGTGGCAACGATTCCAGCACCGACCACAGCAGGATCCACGCCAGGGCACGGCGCCGCCCGCGCAGAACCGAGATCAGCAGGCGGTATCCGGGACCGGTGCGCCATATCCGCGCGGTCACGACAGCTTCTCCGCTCCGAAGATGGCCCGGTAGTCAGGCTCCGTCTCCCACAGCTGCGAATGGGGCGCGACAGCCCGGACTCGGCCATGGTCAAGCCAGGCAACCGCATCCGTCCGTGCCGCGGTGATCGCACGATGGGCGATAAGCAGCCGGGTGCGACCGGACAACGCCCCGGTGAAGGCCACCGCCAGTCTGGCCTCGGTGGCTGTGTCCAAACTGGACGTCGCGTCGTCGAGCACCAGCACCCGTCCCGGCTCGACCATCGCGCGGGCCAGCCCCAGCCGCTGCAGTTCCCCACCTGACAACGGCGCCTCGGCCAGTGGCGTGTCGAGGCCACGAGGCAGCCTGCGCACGAAGTCCTCGGCCTGGGCCAGCCGGCAAGCGCGCTCCACCGCGTGCCGGTCTGGCAACGATCGGCCGAAGCTGATCGCGTCACGAATGGTGCCGCCGAGAAGAACCGGCTTGTCGAAGGCATAACCGACGGCGGCGCGCACCTGCTCCGGCGCGAGGGTGTGCAGAGGCACTCCGTCCAGCAGCACCTCGCCCTCATCGGGATCGATGAGCCGGCCCGCCAGCAGGCCGAGCGTGCTCTTTCCGCTTCCCGAACGGCCCACGACACCCAGCACTGTGCCGGCCGGTACGTCCAAGTCGATCCCGTCCAGCACAGTCCTGCCGTTGGCGCAGACGCGAATCCCCCGGAATGCCAGCGCACCCGGCCCGTCGGTCACTACGTCACCGCCAGCCTGAAACCGTGGTCGCTCAAGGAGTACATCGTGGACCCGCCTGGCACCGGCACGCGCGTCGGCAAGGAAGAGCAAGGTGTCGAGCTGTTGAACGAATCCCAGCGCGACCGTGAGATACAGCGCCGCGGCAAGGAAGTCGCCCGGCGACGTCCGGCCGGCCGCGACACCCAGTCCCACGACGACGAGCACCAGGACGGTGAGTCCGTGCTGGGCCAAGCCGACCTGCCAGGACACGGCCCGGCGAACGTCCCATGTGGCCCGTCCGGAAGCGGCGAGCGCCGGCAACGGCTCCAGCACCCGGCGCACCTCACGGTCCAGCGTGCCTGAGGCACGGATGGTCCGGCTGCCCGCGAGCGCGTCCGTCAGCCGTGCCGAGATCGCGGCCAGCTGCTCGAGATATTCGGCGAAACGACTCGTGGACGTGTGCAGCCGGCGCCTGATGAGCACCAGAAGTGGCACAGTGCCCAGTGCGAAGGCCGCGCCCGCCCGCCAGTCGATCACAGACAGCGCGAGCCAACCGCCCACAGCTGCCGTGATCCCGACTGCCGCCTCGATTCGATAGGGCACGGCTTTGGCCGTGAAAGCGGCGTTGGCGGTGAAGCGCGCGACCAGGTCACCCACGGGGTACTGGCGCGAACCCGGTACTCCCAAACGGAAAACGTGGCCCATCAGGCGGTGCCGCAGCCGCGAGAGCACTGTGGTCTCAGCGAGGACGCCGGTCACTTCGCCGCCCATCTCAGCGAGCATCGCCAGAACCAGCACCGCGGCGAAGGCCAACAGCGCGGCGCCGGGTTCACCGCCGTCGAGGATTACGTCGACCACTCGGGCGGACAGAAGCGGAAGCACCAGCGCCGACCCGGCCACGACCACAGTCGCCAGCGCCTTGGCGACGGACACGGCAGGTACTCGCATGATCGTGGACATCGGGCCTCTCCTTTGGGTGACGCCGTCCGGTCCGCCGCCCCTCCCGGGACGGCGGACCGGGAACCGCAGGCGATGAATCAGCAGCTGCACCTGCACGGGAACAGCTCGAGGTCGGCCTCGGCCTCCTCCAGGAGCTGCAGATCGTTGATGTCGTACGTCATCGCATGTCACCTCCCTCCGGGCGTGTCGCTGTTCGCCCGGTAGTCGCTCACCGGGACGGCATCAGGGGAAGGAAGACCGGCCGCCGGTCGATGCGGGCCCGGTCCTCGTCGGTGCCGAAGTGGTAGTCCAGGCGCCGGGTGGCGGCGGCCCACTGCCTCATCGTGTGCACCGGGGTGAGGGTGTCGACCACGAACGGGTCGCTCCACCGCTCGACCGAACGCCGCCACAACTGCATCGGCGGCTCGGTGAGCAGGCTGCCGACCGTGCCCTCGTAGATCGCCATCGCTCGCACGAGCCCGTCGGGCTCGACCTGCATCGCGGGGATCCGGCCTTGGGCAAGCAGGTCCGGGTGGTAGCGCAGCAGACGGTTGTCCATCACGGAGACCTGGACCGACGGCGGCGCCAGCGACTTGAGGCGGGCGAGCATCGCGGAGCCGGTCAGCTGGTCGACCTGGTCGTCGCTGAGCAACTCGTGCTCTACGAAACCGCCGCGGCTGCCGAGACCGATCGGCATCGCGGGTCCGAAGGCCAGATAGCTCAGTTCCGCGAACCGCGGCGCGAGGTCCTCGCAGAACAAATCGAGCTGGTCGAAACTGCTGCGCACGATCGTGGCGTCCAGCCCGAACTCGAACGTCTTTCCGCCATTGCGGCGGCGTTCGCGCACGGCGTCGTCCAAAATCATCAATGACCGAACTGCCCGGTCAAACGAACCGTCACGGCCACGAATCGCGTCGTGCACCTCGGCGGTGGCACCATCCAGGCTGACGCTTACCGCCGCGCATTTGGCGACCACTTCGCCAATCGACGGGAGAGGGAGCGACCATCCGCTGGTGTACAGCAGAACCTCGGCACCCGCGGCGGTGATCCGGTCGATGATCTCGCCGAGTCCCTTGACGATGAGCGGTTCCCCGCCCGCCAGCACGATCGTCGACGGCCCGAGCGACAGCAGCGCGTCGGTGACCCGGAGCATGTCGTCGTGCGACAACTGCCGTGCCGCACGCCTGCCCGATTCGGAATAGCAGTGCGTACATCGGAGCGGGCAGGCGTACGTAATGTCCCACACGATATCGGTCGGCCCGCCGGAAATGGTCGCAGCGGTATCAGCCATGATCACTCCCAGGTCCATCGGAGTTCGATCTACGGAACACCGACAAGCCTGACGGACCGCATTTCCCGGCAAAAGGGTTCACTGTCCCACTCCGCCGGGAAAACACCCCGCTCATTCCCAGGAAAGTCCGTAATCCGACGAACGATGCTCCGATCGGACCAGGTAACGATCGCCATCATAGCCAAAATGGACCGTCGGCGAATTCCAATCAACGCATGACGGAGAACGCCGCAGCTTGAACAGGATGCCTGTGCTGACTTCAGCCGGCTTGGAGGTGCCAGATCTCCGGCATCGGCGTCCAGCCTGAACCGGGTGCGGTCAGAGACTCCTGACAGGGGTCGGTCAGGGCCCACCAGCGCTGCGATTCGGGATCGGCGGCGATGCGGGCCTGGTCGGCGGCGTGGTCGTCGCCGATGTATTCGTAGTAGCCGAAGAGCAGGTCGTCGTGCAGGAAGATGGTGAAGTTGCGGATGTTGGCCTCGAGCAGCATCCGCTCGACCGAGGGCCAGACTGCGGCGTGCAGCCGCAGGTACTCCTCACGGCGCTCCGGCCGTAGCCGGATCACCATGCCATAGCGCGACAAGCGGTCCATGTCGATCTCCTCAGGGTGCCCAGGACATACGGTTCGGACGGGTGGGCTCAGCGGTTCGGGACCAGGCGGCGCCCGGCGTGGTCGGGCCGGATGTGGGAACCGCCGGATCTCGGGTCAGGCAGCCGGTGACCGGCGGCGGCGATCGTCTCCTCGTCCAGGCTGATGCCCAGGCCTGGACGGTCACCGAGGACGTACGCGCTGTCCTCGACGTGGTGGTCGACGCAGACGCCCAACGGTGGCACGAGGTCCTGAAGTTCGCTGACCAGGTGGTTGGGCACCGAGGTCGCCGCGTGCAGCAGACCGATCGGTGAGGTGCCGATGGGGCTGACGGGCAGGTCGTGGGCCAGCGCGAAGGCGGCAACCCGCAGGAAGTGGGTGATACCCCAGCCCCCGGCCGTCTGGACGATGTCGACGGCCCCGGCCGCGATGAGCGGGCGGTGCTGTTCGAGCCCGGAGAGGCCAGGGTTGAACGCGCTGAGGTCGCCGTCCGAGCCTGGCTCGCGGGTAACGGCACACCGAGCCGGGACCTGCGAGTACGCGACCTCGGTGGCACCGGCAGGGTCGAACTCGACCCGGACCTGCTCCGCCGGCCGGAGATCGGGCCCGCATTGACCGGGATCGTCCGGGAGGCCGGGTTCGACGGCGTCGAACTCGCGGTGTTCCACTCTGGTGCCCTCAACCACGAACGAACCGGGTAACCGGGATTTCGGCCAGGACAGCCCGGCGCGATGAACGCGACGATGCCGATTCGATGAAGGCGGCTGCCGATACTTGCCCCGGCAACACAGCCCCCTTCTCGAAGAGGAGAGACATGCGTCAATCGTTGAGACGCGCCGGGTTACTCGCAACGGCCTTCCTGCTCGCGCTGACTGGAATGGTGTTCGTGGCCGGCACAGCGTCAGCGGCGAAAACGAGGACCATGAGGGTCCGACCAGTCACCCGACGGAACGAGGCGTAGACCTGCCAAGCGCCTGCTTCGGGACGTCACACTCCCGCACCGTTCGCTACGGTGCGAGATCGTGTCGACGAGATTGGCCACGGTGCGTGCACGGTAACCCGGGCAGTGAAACGACCATGCGGTATGAGCTCGCCGATTTCCTGCGACGGCGGCGTGAGGCGTTGTCACCGGCGATGGCCGGGCTGCGCGGCGGTACACGCCGCCGGACACCGGGACTGCGCCGGGACGAGGTGGCGCGCATGGCGAACATGTCCACGAACTACTACGAACGGCTGGAGCAAGGCCGTGGCCCACAGCCCTCGACCGCCATCCTTGCCGGTCTGGCCAAGGCCTTGCGGCTGGACTCGAAGGAGAGCGCGTACCTGTACGAACTGGCGGGGCACGTCGCTCCCGCGGTGCGGAAACCGGACGACTTCATCGATCCCAAGCTGCTCTCGGTCATGCGGACGCTGGCCGCGACCTCACCGGCGTTCGTCGCGGACGAACTGGCCACCGTCATGGCACAGAACGAGTTGCACGTCAGCCTGTTCGGCCGCTTCGCCGGCCTGCCTGGCTGGGAGGGGAACATGTTCTGGTCCTGGTTCGTCTCCGGCCGATGGCGATCCATTATGGACTCTCCGGAGCGACAGGAGGCCATCGGCCGCTCCTACGTCGCATATCTGCGCATCATCGTCGCCCAGCGCAACTACGACGCGGACGCGGTGGCGCTTGTCACGGATCTCCGTGCGAAAAGCGCGGAGTTCTCCCTTCTGTGGGAGGAACACCAGGTTTCCGCGTCGTACAGCTCGACGGTGAGTGTGCTGGACGAACGCGTCGGCCGCCTCGACTTCGACTTCGCGGTGATGGTGAGTTCACAGTCACGTCAGCGTCTGCACACGCTCCACGCGGTTTCCGGCACGCCTACCCAGCAGCGGCTGGCCAGGCTCATTGAACTCCTCCCGTGATCGCGATAGCCACTGATCGACAGTACGTGGTTAGCCCCGCCGATCGACCGTAGTTTGACCAACGGCGGATCCGCCTGGACGGCAAGAAAATGCCCGATGTCGCCGGAGTGGATCACGCCATGCTCTCGATTGGTCAGACCGGCCCGGCTCACGCCGATCCGATTCATCGCCAGGAGTCACTGCGGATATGCGTATCGAGCACAGCAGTGTGCCGCTTCTTTGTCTTCCGTTCGCCGGAGGTGGTGCGAGTTTCTTTCACCCGTGGAATGGCATGGGACTCGTGGGAGTCACGGCGGCGCCGTTGCAGCTGCCTGGCCGCGAGCGACGGCTGGACGAGCAGCCGTACCGTGACCTGCACGCAGCCGCTGACGGCCTGCTCCCGGACGCCCTGAGGGCCGCAGGCGCCGGGCCGGTCGCCCTGTTCGGGCATTGTTTTCTGGGTGCGGCACTGGCTTACGAGCTCACCAGGCGGATCGTCGGCGCCGGGCACAACAAGGTGGTGCACCTGTTCGTCAGCGCAGCCCGGCCGCCCTGCGCAGGCCGAGTCAGCGACGTGGCCGGGCTCACCGACGACGAGTTCCTGGCGCATGTCGAGAAGACGACCGGCTTCCGGCATGAGGCGTTCGATTTCCCGGAATTACGTGAACTGCTGCTACCGAGTCTGCGCGCCGACTTCGAGATGGACGAGACGTACACGTCGGGGAACACCGAACCGCTCGACGTTCCGGTGACGGCGATTTTCGCCACCGGCGACACATTCGTTTCCCGGCATGACGTGGACGGCTGGCAAAAGGTCACCTCCGCGGAATTCTCGCTGGTCGGGCTGCCTGGCGGGCATATGTATCCGGCCGTCGATCCCCGGCCGTTGCTGGACCTGATCTCCACGACCATCGCCGCCGGCTGAGCTCGACTCGCGAAAGGCACCACGAATGCGACTGCACGACAAGACTGTCGTGATCACGGGTGCGGCCAGGGGTATCGGCCGCGCCTGCGCCGTGCGAGCCGCTGAGGAGGGCGCGGACCTCGTCCTCATCGACATCGCCGATGACCTGCCGGAGATCCCCTATCCGCTCGGTTGCGCCGATCAGCTGGAGCTGACCGCGCAGTTGTGCCGCAAGAACGGCGCGTCCGTGCTCGTCGCCGCGGCGGACGTGCGTTCGCAGGCCGCCGTGCGACCGGCCATCGAGGCTGCGGTGGACCGGTTCGGGCGGATCGACGCACTGATCAACAATGCCGGAGTCGGGGCGCCGGCGGGCAAGGCCGCCCATGACTTCACCGAGCAGGAGTGGCAGGTCGTCCTGGACGTGAACCTCTCCGGACCGTGGCGCCTGATCAAGGCGGTCGCTCCGGTCATGGTCGCCCAACGGTCCGGCAGCATCGTCAACGTGTCGTCGACGGCTGGTCTCGTCGGCTACCGCCACTTCGCCGCATACGTCGCGTCCAAACACGGAGTCGTCGGCCTGACGAAGGCGGCCGCGCTGGACTACGCGCCCATGCGGATCCGGGTCAACGCGCTGTGCCCGGGACCGGTGCACGACGACCCGGCCGTGGACGGTCAGATGACCGCGGTTGTCGCCGACGCGCTCGGCATCAGTTACGAGGAGCAGCAGGCCGTCTACCTGGAATCGGTGGCGACGGACTCGCTCGTCGACCCCGTCGACGTCGCCGAGGCGGCGATCTGGCTCGCCGGGGACGAGTCCCGCAAGGTCACCGGCACGGTGATCACTGTCGACGCCGGTTTCTCGGCCCGCTGATCTCACCCTGCAAGGAGTGACTGATGCCCGTTTTCAGCGCTGAACCCGCCGCTGAGCAGGCCCGCGCCTGCCACAGCCTGATCCGGCCGCTACCCAGCGGCCTCGACGTCACGACACTGCGCACGAACCTCGACACCCTCGCCAAGCGGTACCCCGTGCTGGGCCGCGCGCAACTCTTCGGCGAAACACTGAACGTCCAGTCGGCGGACGCCATCGCGGGCGCCCGCCGCGCCCGAGAGGCGCGCCGTGCGGTCAACGGCACGTCGGTCGTCGCTCGGATCGTCGCGCTTGGCTATGCCGATGGTGCTGCCGATCTGGTGATCGTGGCGCACCGCCGGTTCGTGGATCGGCGTGCGCTCGACCAGCTGGCCACCGCGCTGCTCGACCCGGCACATCCGGTGGATCCGGCCGAACCTGAGTCCGATGTGGACGATCGGCTGCCGGCCGTGCCCTGGGGTCTGGGCAATCCGGCCAGGGCAGGCCGGACCGGCACCGTCGCCGTGACCACCACCGCGGCCACGGCGGACGCGGTGCCGCTGCTGGTCGCGTCGACCGCGGTCGTGCTCGCCCGCTACGGCGCGACCGAGAGGCCAGAGTTCGCTTTGATCACCGCCGATCCGGCGACCGCGTCGAGGAAAAGATCTGTCGCGCTCCAGGTCGAGGATTCCCTGCCGGTCGTCGACCTGATCAAAGCCGCGGTCGGCGCAGGCGACGCCCTCTCCAGTACGGCCGCAGTCGGGCTGGTGGTGACCACGAGCCGGACCGGCGACACGTACCAGCCTGCCCTGGCGCCGATCTTTCCGGTCATGCTGGTGTGGGAGTGCAGTGGCGACGGCACGCTGAGCGGTGTCCTGCACTACGACGAGGGTGCGGTACATCCGGTGATCGCAGACCAGTTCGCCCGGCACATCGGCCGCGTCGTGGACGTGCTGGGCCGCACGCCGGTCGCCGGTGTCGTCGGTGACATCGAGCTGGTGGACTCCGCCGAGGCCGCCACGATCGTCGCCGCCGGACGCACGCCGGCCAAGCAGGACGTCACGGTCAGGCCCATTCACGAAGTGTTCCGATCCCTGGCGGCCGCGCAGCCGGACGCTCCGGCACTGTCGGATTCGGACCGAATCCTGACCTATGCCGAGCTGGACCAGCAGTCCGATGCAGTGGCCAATGCACTGCGCAGCCGCGGTGTGGCGCCCGGAGACCGGGTGGGCGTGTGCCTCGGCCGTGACGCCGGCCTGGTGATCGTCCTGCTTGGCGTGCTCAAGACCGGTGCCGCCTACGTCCCGATGGACGCCGGGTATCCAGCGGAACGGCTGGCCTACACGGTGACTGACGCCGGCGTCCGGCTGGTGATCTCCACCTCGACGGAGTTCCCCGCGGTGGACGGAGTGACCGTGCTACACCCGGACATGTTGTCTACTGTGGACACCAGCGAGCCCGGCGAACCTGTCACGGCTGATGCGGACGATCTCGCGTACGTGATCTACACGTCCGGATCGACCGGGCGCCCCAAGGGCGTCGCTGTGCCGCACCGCAACGTCGGCATGTTGCTCGCCGCAACCACCGACGAGATGAAGCTCGGCCCGTCGGACACCTGGACACTGTTTCACTCCAGCGCTTTCGACTTCTCCGTCTGGGAGATCTGGGGCGCGCTGCTGACCGGTGGACGCCTGATCGTCGTACCGTACTTCTCCGCACGCGACCCGGAGGAGTTCCACAACCTGCTGGTGCGCCAACGGGTCACTGTGCTGAGCCAGACGCCGTCGGCGTTCGCCGCGTTCAAGGATGTCGATTCGCGCAGCCCTGCCGGTCTCGCGGTGCGCCTGGTGGTCTTCGGCGGCGAGTCGCTGGACACGCGTGTCCTGCGGGACTGGTTCCGCAGGCATCCGCACACTCGGTGCCGGGTGGTCAACATGTTCGGCATCACCGAGACCACTGTGCACGTGACCAGCCGGACGGTGACGCCAGTGGACGCCAGCACGGGTTCACGGTCGGTCGGCCGTGCGCTGCCCGGCTGGTCGGTGTCCGTGCGGGACGCCAGGGGCCGGGTTCAGCCGTTCGGTGTGCCAGGCGAAATCTATGTCGGCGGCGCCGGTGTCGCCAGCCACTACCTCAACTCCGCGGAACTGACCGCCAGCCGCTTCGTGCACGACTCGGTCACCGGAGAACGGGTCTACCGCAGCGGCGATCTGGGCAGGCTGCATCAGGAGGGGAGTCTCGACCATCTGGGCCGGATCGACAGTCAGGTCAAGGTACGCGGGTTCCGCATCGAACTGGACGAGATCCGGTCGGTCATGCTGACGGACGAGAACGTGATCGCCGCGGTGGTCGTGCTCGCCGACGACGGCGATGCCGCGGATGTCCGATTGGACGCGTACTTGGTGCCGAACAGCCCTTCAGCGTCCATAGCGGACATTCGACGGCGGGTGGCGAGGTATCTGCCGGACCACATGGTGCCGGCCACGTTCACGCTGGTGGCGGAACTGCCGTTGACCGTCAACGGCAAGGTCGATGTGGCCAGGCTGAAGACGGCCGCCAGGATGCCCAGGACGACGGCGGCGCCGCCGAGCGACCCGGTGCTGCGCGTTTGGCGGGAGATTCTCGGCGAGCACGTCGGCCCGCACGACGACTTCTTCTCCTCCGGCGGCAACTCACTGCTCGCAGTACGGCTCTCCGGGGCGTTGCGGCGTGCCGGGCTGCCCGCGGTGTCGCTGCGCGAACTGTACGTGCACTCGACACCCGCCGAGGTGAGCAAGCTGCTCGCAGTGCCGGCGCAGTCCGAGATCGGCGGCCGCGTGCGTGCGGCGTGGGCCGACGCACTCGGCGTACGCGCGGAGGAGATCGGGCTCGACCAAGATCTCTACGAGATCGGCGGCACTTCGCTCGCCGCCATGCGAGTGGCGGTGGCATTGAGCGACCTGGTCACGCTGCGGGACGTGATGCGGTGTTCACGGTTGGCCCAGCTGACAGCGGTAGCGGAGCAAGGAACGTCTACACAGGACAGTAGGGTGCTCGTCCCACTGACCGACGAGATAGCCGATCCGGTCGCGACTGTGGTGCTCCTGCCCTACGCTGGCGGCAACGCTGTGCACTTCAAGCCAGTCTCGGACGCCATTGCGCGGCTGGACAGCAGATTGGCGGTGGCCGCAGCGGAACTACCGGGCCACACTCCCGGATCCACTATGGATGATCTGCGAAACCTCACCGAAACCGCTGAGGAGATCGCCGCGGAGATCGCTCGCACGGTGACCGGCCCGGTCGTACTATGGGGGCACTGCAACGGCTCTCCCCTGGCCCTCGAGATCGCGCGGCTGCTCACCGAACGCGAACACGTTGTACGCCACCTGTTCCTCGCGGCCATGCTGGTCGGCACAACCGAGGAGATCAAGGAAACGCTCCGCGAAACCGAGACATTGACTTTCGACGGCATCCGGCAGTATCTGGCCGAGTGGACCGGAAACGCCGACCTGGACGGCATCGGCAGCGGCTATGAGGACCTGGTGACCCGGGCGTTCCGGCACGATGCTCTCTGCGCCAACGAGTTCCTGCTCGCAGGACGGGAGTCCGGCGACTGGCGGCCATTGACCACACCGTGCACGGTCGTGATGGCCTCGGACGACAAACTGACCACCGGCTACCAGACCAGGTACCGCGAGTGGGAACTGTACGTCCAACACCCCCTCCTGCGTGACATCGAGGGCGGCGGGCACTACTTCACCCGGACCCGCCCGGACAAGGTGGCCGAACTGATCGTCAGCGCGGCCACCCAGCAGGAAACCAGGTGACGCCCGGTACTCGCATGCCATGACCGAGTTCACCGGGCAGGCGCCACACGACGTCGTGTCCCCCAAGCGAGCTACCCGATCTGCTCCCCATGGGGCGACGCATCCGCGTCCTGTTCCCGATAGCTTCGCCGCCGTCAACAGCCAGGCCGAACGGCCGAGCTGGAAATCGGAGGACGAAGCAATGGACAAGATGCGTGGTTCCGGGCTGCCCGGCCGTTCCCGGCGTCACCGGTTCGCCGGGGCACTGACGCTGCGCTTGCCGAAAATGTCATCCGTGCAGGTCAAGCGGCGTGATGAAGGGGTGTGCGTTTCGACAAGCCGGGAGTCAGGACTTCGCCGCCACCAGGGCCTTCCAATCGGCGGGGTGCGAGGTCCAGCGGTACACCGGCACCTTCTTGCGGGCGCCGTCACGGCTGACGGCCACCAGCCGGCCGCCGTCGATCTCGAGGGTCTCG
This sequence comes from Kibdelosporangium banguiense, assembly GCF_017876405.1. Classification (GTDB taxonomy): domain Bacteria; phylum Actinomycetota; class Actinomycetes; order Mycobacteriales; family Pseudonocardiaceae; genus Kibdelosporangium; species Kibdelosporangium banguiense. The sequence continues at coordinate 9,617,802 of NZ_JAGINW010000001.1, forward strand.
AAGGTGAAGCTCCGTTGTTTCGGACCGAGTAGCGCCGGCACGGTGATCGAGGTCGTGTCCACCTCGAAGTACGGCCGCACCAGGTACAGCACGCCGATCAGGGTGAGCATGGCACCGATGATCAGCCCGGGCGCGAACTGACCCAGCCCGAGCAGCCACAGACCCAGTACCAGACAGATGATCCCCAGTGTCAGGAATACCCCGGCGACAACCGGGCTGTAGCGGACCTTCATCGGATACCTCGCTCTGTGACCAACGAACACCGGTTTCGGGGTGTGACCAGCCGGATCATCTCGCACGGAACACCGGCCGGAAAACCGGAAAATTCCGGTCACGCGACAGGCGGTCTCGCCACGCCCGAGCTTCACCGAGATCGTTGATACAGAGAGCTGACCAAGGGAGTCGGCTATGGGAAGCATCCCGTGGACGGAGAGAACCCGCTGGTCAGGCGCTGCGCATGATGACGTCGACGCCGCCCACTCACGATTGGCGGTCCCACGGCAGACGTTAGGAGGTCTCAGCGATGGCGTAGTCCGGCTTCGTGTGCGAGTAGTCCGGCCTGGGTGCGGTTGGCGCAATGCAGCTTGGCCAGGATCTGGGTGAGGTAGTTCTTGACGGTGCCTTCGGTCAGGTGCATGCGTGCGGCGATCTGGGCGTTGGCCAGGCCGTCGCCGAGGCACGCGAGGATCTCGGTTTCCCGCCGGGTCAACCGGGCGAGCAGGGCTTGCGTGTGGTTGCTTGTGGTGTGCCGGTCGGTGGCGGTGGCCACCAAGCGGCGGGACGCGGCCGGTGAGAGCACGGTGTGGCCGTTGGCTGCGACGCGGACCAGACTGATCAGATCTTCGGGCGGGGTGGACTTGAGCAGAAAGCCCACCGCGCCGTCGCGGAGCGCGCGCAGGATGTAATGGTCGGCGCGGCGGCGCCGTCGTAGGCCTCGTCGACGACCTCGATGTCGTCGGCGAATCAGCTGCACACCGTCGGCGCTGTAGCGCACGTGCACCAGGACATCGGCGCCGGGCGCGTGTTTGCGGATGTTGGTCAGCGACTCCTGGACGATCCGATGTGCCGTTCGGCCGACGACCGGCGACAGCGGGATGGGGTCGCCGTGCTCGATGAGCTCAGTGGATTCCGACTCAGCGATCAGCGCGGCCAGTTCGGGCACCGGCGCAGCTGGGTGATACCGCCTGTGTCCAGATCGGTGCGGACCACAGTGCCCGGCGCCGCCAGCTCCACGACGGTCATGACGGCCGCAACCGCGGTGGTGATCCACCCGATAACCAGCGGCGCACGGCGGCGAAACGGCACCGCAGTGCAGTTTCGCCACCAAGAGCTCCAGACCGACTTGTCGTGACCGGCACCTCGGCAAACCTGTTTGGTCACAGCAGTAGAGTTGACATTGTTGCGGAATCCCGTCCGCCTGGGGAATTGAGGAGCACTGATGTCCACAACGATGACCGGAGCTTCCGTTCGTCCCTTGGTGACCGCGGTCGCAGGCTTGTAACGCCGCGCGTGTAGCAGCAAAGTCAGCACACATCCCGGTCGCCGGGGCGAGGTGACACGTCTCCGTCCGCCTTTCCGGGAGTTCTGCTGTGTCCGCTCGTCATTTTTCACTGCTCTGTGTACGTGTCCTGGTCGCTGCTCGGTTCGGCAGGAAACCTCGACGGTCGAAGTCAGCTCCGAACTGCGCTGATCAGACTGTCAACCGGAATGTCCGCCTGCTGAGCTGGTTCAACTTCTTCGGCGACTTCCGCATGTACGGGCCCATCATGGTCGTCTACTTCGCACACGTCACCGGCTCGTACACCGCTGCCGCCAGCCTCCTGGCGGTGAAGATGCTGTCGTCGGCAGCGTTCGAAGTCCCTACCGGGGTGCTCTCCGACCGGCTCAGCCGACGCGGCACGATGATCGCCGGTGCCGTCGTCATGATGGCCGCCCATCTCGGGTACGCCGGCGCTTCCGGCTACGGCCTCCTGCTGGCAGCTGTTGTGCTGGAAGGATTGGCGAGCGCACTGTGGAGCGGCAACAACGAGTCTCTGCTCTACGACACGTTGCTCGAAGCCGGCCGGGAGCAGGAGTTCCCCCGGCACTCGGGCCGGGTGAACTCGATGTTCCAGATCGCGCTCGCACTGGCGGCACCCATAGGTGGCGTGCTCGCCAGCGCGTGGTCGCTGCATGCGGTGGTCGCGCTGTCGGTCGTGCCACAGGTGCTGTGCGTGCTCGTCGCCTTACGGATCCGGGAACCACGGGTGCGCGGCCCATTGGAATCGAACATGCTGGTGCATCTCGGATCGGCCCTGCGCGGCATCCGCCGCAATCCCGCGCTCCGCCGGATGACGCTGGTGTCGGCGCTTCGCTACAGCAGCGAAAGCGCGGCCCAGTTGTCGCCTGCCTTCGTGGCAGGGCTGTGGCCGCTCTGGGCGCTGGGCCTGTGGCGCACCTTCGGCCATGGCGTGGCCTTCGTCGGCTTCCGCGTCAGTGGCTGGGTGATCGGCCGGATGGGCGCGGCCCGCACTCTGCTGTTCGGTGAGCTGTTCGACACCGTGGCCAACGTCGTGGCGCTGGTCAAGCCGACGATATTTTCGCCCGTGCTGCTCGGGTCACCGGCCTACGGCACGTCGACAATCGCCCAGCAGACGTTGCTGCAACGCGAGTTCACCGACCGGGAACGCGCAACGATGGGTTCGCTTGCGTCACTGCTCGGCAGCGCGCTCTACGCGCTCGTCGCCCTGGGAGCCGGCCTGGTGGCAGACCGTTGGGGCATCGTTGCGGCGTTGCTCGCGATCCAGGCAGTGGCGCTGATCGCACTTCCACTCGCCTGGCGGGTGCGCGCGCACGCTCGAACGATGACGGGATGAGCGCCTTCTCAGCGCATGAGTCGGGTAGCGGGGACGCATTGCTGCGTCCCCGCCCCGTCAGAACCGGCCGTGCTGGACGTTGCCGGTCAGGCCGGCACCGCCTCGATCAGGGACAGGTTGCCAGGAGTGGGGATCACCTGCGTGATCCGGAATCCGGCCCGTTCGAAGATCCGCTCGAACTCCAGCTGGGTGCGTTCCTGGCCCGGGAGGAGCGTCAGCATCATGATGTCGAGTGTCTTGCCGAAGTGCGGGTCGTTGCCGGGTGGGATAACCGCTTCGACGACGAGCACGCGGGCGCCTGGGTTCATCGCGCGACGGCAGTTCTCCAGGATTTGCACGCACTGGTCGTCGTCCCAGTCATGCAGGACGTTCTTGACCGTGTAGAAGTCGCCGGCGGGCACCGAGGAGAAGAAATCGCCCGGGTGCAGTGTCCACCGGTCGTCCGCGCCGAGCTCGGGGAGTAGGTTGCCCGCCAATACTTTCTCGTGGTCGAGAAGGATGCCGCACAGGCCGGGACGGGCACGCAGCGCCGCGAGCAGCAGGCCTCCCCGCCCACCGCCGACATCCACCATGACCCCGTCGTTCGGGAAGTCGTAGCCGTCGATGATGTAGCCGATGTCGCCGGCCGAGTAGGCCGCCATGCCCGCGTTGAACAGCGGGCCGTGCTCCGGATGCTCGGCCAGATAGGCGAAGATGGGCTGGCCGAAGCGGCGTTCGAACGCCGGTTCGCCGCTGCGGACCGCCTCGGTGAGGCCGGCGGCGGACTGCCACCAGCCGTCCTCGGTCACCAGGAGCACCCCGGCCCGCATCGACCGGGGAGCGTCGGCCCGCAGCAGATCCGCTTGGGGCGTCAGGTGGAACCGGCCGTCCTCGTCCTCAAGGAAGGTGCCGTGGGAGGCCAGAAAACGCAGCAGGCGCCGCAGGTACGGGCCGTTCGCCCCGGTCAGCTTGGCCAGTTCGGCCACGTCTCGCGGCTCGTCGGCCAGATGTTCGGCTACCTCCAGCAGCACGGCCGCCCGCAACGCGGCGGGATACAGGAAGGCGACGGACTCGGTGATGATGTGCCGATACGCATCCTCTGATGTGTTCGTCATCTCCCTTTCATCGCACAGATTCCGCTCGGTGCAAAGAGCAGTCCGAGCGTCTGGACCTACTTGGCAAGGGCAAGCAGGTCAGGTGGGTCCACTGATGCAGGCACCCATTGCAGCGTTACTGTCATCCCGACGCCTCTAGCGCCTGTGATCATCGCCGTACCGCCCACGTCCGCGACACGCTGCGCGATGGACCGCCGGAACCCCACCGCTCCGGGCCACCGGAAACAGGTGGCGGGCCGGCATCCGGACGACTGCGAACTCAGTACCCTCGTTGGTGAACTGGTCACCCACAGCGCGGAGTTCGCGGCGATGTGGGTGACCACAGAGGACTGGCCCGGCCCGCTACGACGCGGTTGGGAAGGCGAAAAGTCCGCTTGGCCCGGACACCGCGACGTAGCCCTTCCCGGCCGATACCGGAACAGGTGTGCCCTTCAGGTTGTTCTCGCGCACGGTCTTGGTCTTGAGGTCGACCGCGATCAGGCTTCTGGTGGAAGTCCCTGGCTGTGGTTCGACCAGACCGTAGAGCACGTCCCCGGCGATGACCTGCGGCTGCAGGCCTCGTTCACTCTTCTCCTGGCGCCACAGCGTGCGTCCGGTGCCGAGTTCCCACGCCAGGCTGCGCGCGTCATGGGCCGCGTCGGTCACCACAGCGGTCTGTTCACCATCGTCGATCACCATGGAGCCGTAGCCGTTGCCGAGTTCCGGGCCGGTGATCAACAGCTTGCCGGTCGCCGGATCGTGCAGGGCGAGGATCTCGCCCCGCTCACCGAACCCGTCGGAGCGTTCGGTGTACCACGCCAGCAGAAGCTTGCCACCGATCATGCGAATCGGGGTCGCGTGCGCCCCCGTGACCTTCGTTTCCGCCGCCGCACCGGACGGCTTGTCCATCGTGGCCGTCGACCACGCCTGTTGCCCGGTCTCCAGGTTCGTGGCGACCACCCGCAGCGCGTGCACTCCGCTGGAGCCGACGATCGGTTGCGCCTGAAACCCGAGGTTGCCCACTACCGCCGGCAGTTTCGTACTGCCGAACACGACATACGGGGTCTGGACCGCGCAGAGACTGTCGCCGCCGCAATCGACCCGGTGCCGTACCTTGTCCTGCACGTCACTGATCGTCAAAGCCGGGTCGCCCTTCTTGGACGACACGACCCAGCCGTCGGCAACGGCGAACGTCTGTTCGTCGACCGGCTTGGCCACCGACATGACCTTGGTGCCATTCGCGTCGTACGCCTCGCGCACATCTGTCCGTTTCTCCGCGGACAGACCGTCGGACGGCGTCACCTTCTGGTAGTACACGTACAGGACCGGTTTACCGTTGTAGATTCCCTGCCGTGCTTCCTTGACCGTCGTCCGAACCGACTTCCGAACCTCACCGGACTTGCTGTCACGAAACTCGATCACGTCCGGACCATCGCCACCCGGCTTGTCCACTGAGGACGGTCCAGTCGGCGTCGAGCTCGCGTCCGGCCGGTAGACCAACGCGGCGGCGTCACCCAACGCAAAGATCTTCCAACCCGCGTGGTCACCCGCCAGCGACCAGGCGGGTTGCCTGGCCAAGCCCGGCAGTTCCGGGCCGTCGTAACGCGCCGCCGGTGACGACGTCCCCGCCGGGGAGCTTTCCCCGGCCGATGCTCCGCCAGCCACTGGTACCGGCGCGTGATCACCCGTGCACGCCGCCGCGAACCCAGCCGTGAGCACGATCAACAACCGCCTGCCACCACGTCTGATCGACGACATATGGCGCCCCCATCCCTCAGCAACCGACCGACATGCCGCCTGGTTCGACGCCACAGTGCCGCGAACGGTTTCACCGAGATCAAAGACGCCGTGCCACGTCCGGCCGATGCCGCTGGGTGGCGGCAGACTTCCGCCTGACGCCACCCAGCGGCTCATCGACGCCCTGCGGTGCTAGGGCAGTTTCTCCAGCTGGAAGGTGCCCGATCCGTTCTCCTGTCCCGCGGCGTACTGGGCCAGCCGGACTTCGGTCCCGGGTTCGCCGTTCACCGGCGCGATCATCGACATCGAGTGCATGTTCTGGATGCCGATCGCGTTGGACGGCGCCACGTCCTTGTAGACGTAGAACCGGTGGTGCTTGTCGTTGACTCCGCCGTTGCACCCGTCCACCTGCAGCACCGCCCCGTCGGCCGTCTGCCTGTTCGGCACCTCAAGGCACCGATCCGTCTTCCTCGCCAAGAAGGCGTATTCCGGGAACTCAGCCGTCAACGGGCTGTGGCACACCCGCCAGTGCTGATGCGTCCCATTGGTCCAAGGCAGCAGCATGACCTCCCGGCTCGAACCGCTCAGCGCGTCCTGGTTGCCCGTGCTGATCCGGTAGTAGCCCGGTTCGCACACGAAACCCGCTGGCAGACCTTGCACTCCCACGTCGGGCTCCGCGCCGGTACCCGCCGGAGCGATCCGCGGCTTGGGCTTCGCACCCTCACAGCCCAGCTGTGCCCTGGCCAAGGCGCGGAGCGTGCCAGGCGGGACGGTGTCACCGCAGCTGATCGACCCTTCCTCGATGAACGAGAAGGTTGTGTAGGTGCCGCCCGGCCTGCGCACCCACTCGGTGCGTGCGGGCTGGCCCGCCCGGGACACCGCCGAGCAGTTCAGCGATACATGGGTGCCCTGGACCACGCGGGTTCCCTTGTACAGGCCGTAGTACCCGGCCTGGTTGAAGTTCCAGACGATCTTCAGCCGCTCGGTCGCCGTGGTCGCCTTCGTCGTCTTGGTGCTGAACCCGACCCTGATCGAGACCAGCTTGAGCAGCGCCTCCGCGCCGGTGCTGATGTCCGCGCTCTTGTTGACCTCCGTCGTGACCACAGTCTGCTGTGTCAGCTCGTACTCGCGTAATCCGGTCGTTCCCTCAGTCACGTTGACCGCGGTGTAGTGCGTGAGCGTGGGCGTGATCTCGGCAGTGTCGATCCAGTGGAACCTCTTGCCGAGGTCGGCCGACGTGCACGCGTCCCCTGGCGCGGGTGTGGCTTGCACGCTCGCCGACGCGGCGACCGCACCTGCCGAAAACATCATGGCCACGACGGTCGCGGTGACAAGTCTGCGCATATCCCCTCCTCCAGATGATGAAACCGGTTTCCAACCCGGAACGTAGTAGCGTTGACACGCCTGGTGAACCGCGAAAAAGTCGCACTTGAGTACCGCTGAACGCACCGAATGTGGGTAGAAGTCCTTACAACACATGCACTTCGCGAGACGCTCCGAGCTATGAAAGCGGTTGTGAAACCGGTTTCAGAGAAGAGATGATCGCCGGGCGAGGCAGGTCCGTGCTGATCCTGTCCACACGAGACAGGCCGGAATCAGGCCCTCGCGCAGGAACCGGCGCGGCGGGTGCACCATGACCTCCCTCGCAAGGGCGAGCCCACCTTCGCACCAAACCAGTTCACCGTGCCCGAATTCGCCGAAGCACTGGGCCACAACATGGCGAAGGCACGGGTCGTCTACGAGGCCGTTATGGCAATGCACAAGGCCTGTACCTCCGAAATCGATATCGACCTGATGACGACAAATCCCTGACCGGGTTCCGTCAGGACCCGAAGTGGACGGGGTAGTCCTTGATGGTCGCGTGCCAGTAGGCGGCGTTCGCGCTGGTCTGTTTGATTATCCGGTCCGGTAGCGCCGGCGCCGGCCAGAATTGGAGGAGGTAACGGTCAAGCTCGGCATCGTCATCCATCCGGGTCTGGTCGCGCGCCTCATCCATCCCGGCGCCGCAATAGCGGACCCGATAGTCGACCTCTGCCAGATCAAGCGGTGCTGACCACTCCTCGCCCCAAGCGACGAGTGCTGTCCGGCCCTCCGGACGAAAGGAAACCTCGACGATCTCCTCCCAGCCGTCATCCAACGGCGGGGACTCGTCGTGCAACTCCACAACGAAACCAACGTCACCCGTGCGCAGTCCGGTGACCAAAAAGAGGAATCCCGGCGCCGCCGCACCGCACAACCCATTCACCTGACCAGCGAAACACTCATGCGGCTCGGGCAAGTCCGGCCGGTCCTCCGCATAGACGTAAATCTGCGCATAGTCGATCAACGCTTCGCCACTCATCAGCGTCCGCACCATCGCCTCCCTCCGGCCCATCCTCGCAGACAATCTCCGGCGCCACCCACTCCCGGTCGGGTCGTCTTCCACACGCTCTGTGCGCGCTACTAGGCTCGCCAGACGGTGCCTCGGCGTTCGTATTCCAGCATGGTCTCCACTTCGATGCTCACCTGTGTGCGCCGCAGTAGCGTTCGACCAGCCACAGCGCGGCGTCCAGGCCGGAGGTGATACCGCCGCACGTGACGAGGTCACCGTCGTCGACCACACGCGCATTGACGAGAGTTGCGCCTTGAGCGGCGAGAGCGGCTTTGGCGATCGTGTGGGTCGTGGCAGGCCGTCCCCGGGTGAAACCTGCGGCCGACAACGCCATCACGCCGGTACACACCCCGACCTTGACCATCGCCAGCCTGCTCAGGACGAGTGCGTGGATGCCACGAGCCAGCGGTCGAACCAAGCACGGATGCGGCGCAGCAGGTCGACTTGATGGTTTCGTTCCCTGAACCGATGGTTTTCCCTTGGGTACACGACGAACTCGTGCTCGACGCCGAACTTGCGCAGTGCCCGGTGGAAGTACTCCGATTGGGACAGTGGAACGTTGGTGTCGTCGGCTCCATGGACGATCAGCACTGGGGTGCGGATCGAAGACGCGTAGGAAACCGGGCTGAGTTTGTCGTGCAGGTACGGACCGATGCCCTCCCAGCCGACACTTCCCCCCAGTGCGGCTTCCAGGACACCCCATTCACCGGTGGCGGCCAGCATTCCCCAGTCGCTGATCCCCGCCCCCATCAGCGCGGCGGAGAACCGGTCGGTCTGCCCGATCGCCCAAGCCGCCATGAAACCACCGTGGCTCCACCCTGCGATGCCCAACCGGCCGGGGTCGGCGACGCCTTCCTCGATCAGCAGGTCGATCCCGGTCAGGATGTCGAGCCACTCCTCCTGGCCCACCGCACCGGCAACCGCGGCCGCGAACTCGTGTCCATGCCCCTGCCCACCACGCGGATTCGGCAGGAACACCGCGTACCCGGCGTGTGCCAGCCACTGTCCTGACGGTGACCAGTTCAGCATGAACTCGTCGGCATACCGGTGGTACGGGCCGCCATGCACGATCGTCACCATCGGGAAAGGACCGTCGCGCCGGGACCGGCCTGGCGGCAGAACAAGCAACCCATCGAGTGCCAACCCGTCGAATGCTTGGTAGGCCAAGCGTTCCTGTGTTCCCCAGCGGATGTCACGCAGTTCAGGCCGTGTGTCGGTGCGGCGAAGCAGCGGCCCGCAAGCCTGGCCCGCGTGTATGTCGTGCGGCTGGGTGGCTCCGCTCACGATCGCCGCGACGACCGCACCGTCGCGATTCGTGCTGAGGTGCGTCATCAGGCCGCCGGTGCGGGAAAGCTCAGTCAGTGTGAGGCTGTCAGGTACGAGGCGGTGAATCGCGGTGTCGAGTCCGTCGGCAAGCAGGACAAGCGGAGTGCCCTGATCGACCTGGACCAGCTCGGCTGGGCACGCGGCCAAGCCCTCAGTCAGATTGACGTGCGGCCGGGCAGGTCCGGTATCGGGCAGGACGAGGTCGAACACGGCGGTTCCCGCTTGCAGGTGCGGTGGAGTGAGCGCCAGATAGGTCAGGTGCCAGTCGGCGTCACGCCACCAGACCAGGGAATGCGCGTCGGCCGGAACCGGGCCGACGTCGCTGACCTGCCATGAGTGCGGGTCCACCAAGTGCAGGGCGGGTTCGAGCAGACCGGGATCCAGCTCGGGCGTCGACCAGGTCAGCACCGCCAACGGTCCACCGTCAGGACGCTGGACCACGTCAGTCACGTGTCGGTCGTGCAGTCCTGCCGGGGTGCGGATCTGCCCTGTCCGCTGGTCCAGGAGTCGCAGGCGTGCTGGATTGGCGCGACCACGCACCTTGGCATCGTCGCGAGCACGCTGCCGCCGGCGCTCTTCTTCAGTCGGCTCGTCGGTGGCCACGATCGCGACCAGCGCGGTATCGACCAATGGCCGGTAGGCGAGGATTCCGCTGGCCCAGCTGGTCAGGGCTCGTGCGCGACCCGCAGCGCGCCCGATCACATGCAGCTGCGCGGTGCCCGGCGAGGCTTGATCAGACAGAAAGTAGACCGATCCGGAATCGGCCGACCACTGCGGGGACGACACGTGTGCAGGTGGGACATCCAGGCGCCACGGCGCTGTGCCGCCATCGACGGAGGTGCACCACAGCCGGCTCGACGGGTGGTCGCCGGCCTGCCCCATCGCGGTGAGGACGTACACCACCCATCGACCGTCCGGGGACATTGCCGGCGCAGACGGAAGGAGCCCGTCCACGACCATCTCGGCAGTCAACTCTGGTCGCACTTGCTGATGCTTCCACATGCGACAGTGCGTGGGCGGACCGGTTCACCCTTCCATGTGCGCGATGAGGGATTTCGGACGCATGTCGGTCCAATGCTGTTCGACGTACTCCAGGCACGCCGGACGTGCGGCTGGACCGTGCGCCGTCGTCCAGCCCGCGGGAACCGGTGCGAACTCGGGCCACAACGAGTGCTGCCCTTCGTCGTTGACCAGCACCAGGTACGTGCCATCCTCATTCTCGAACGGGTTCGTCATCCGCCACCTCACTCTTGGTCAGTTCGGCGACTGCGCGGGTGCCCAGCGCCGGAAGGGACAACAGACCGACGACCACCAGGAAGGCGCCGCCGATGATGTAGGGGGCCTGTACCCCGTAGGAAGCTGCGATCAGGCTGCCGAGCAATGCGCCGACGGGCGCGCCGGAGTAGGCCACGAGCCTGCCGGAGGACAGAACTCGGCCGAACAGCCTGGCCGGAGTGATTCGCTGGCGCAGTGTGCCTGCGACGATGTTCTGGATGGCCATCAGACCACCAGTGATGATCATCAACGCGCCCGCGATCCACGGATCCCGGGTCAGTCCCATGGCCAGGATCGCCAGACCCTCAGCCATCGCGCCGAAGCACCGGACCCTGCCTGGGCCCAGCCAGCCGGTCAGGAAGGGCGCGATCGCGCTGCCGCCGAACGCGCCCACGGCCGCCGCCGTCAGCAGCAACCCGTATCCGAGGTCGGCCAGACCGAGTACTTCCTTGGCGAGCAGGACCAGCATGGCCGCCTTGGCGGCGAAGACCACGTTGCCCAAGCACGCCGTGATGGCCAGCACGCGCAGGATCCGGTTGCGGATCATCCAGCGCAGGCCTTCACCGATCTCGGCGCGCAGCGTCGTTTCCGGTCTCCCGGGTTTACGCGGCGGGATTCCGTCCTTCAACCGGCCGACCAGCACGGAACTGACCGCGAAGGACACCGCGTTGCCAAGAAAGGGAATCACCTGGGCGATGCTGAACAGCGCCGATCCCAACGGCGGCCCGACGAAGTCCTCGCCGTTGGTCTGCGCCGCGGACATGCGGCCATTGGCGATCGTGAGCGTCCGTTCGTCACGGGAGACCACATCCGGGATCACCGACTGGGCCGCGACATCGAAGAAAACCTGGCCGCAGCCAAGGATGAACGCGGTCAGCACGATCCAGGCCGCGGTCACCTGCGAGGTGATGACGAGGACGCACAACAGCGCGACGACCGCGCATCGTCCAGCATCCACCCACCACATGACTTTCCGTCGGTCCCACCGGTCGACCAGCGCACCCGCGTGCAAGCCGAACAACAACCACGGGATCTCCCCCGCGGCCCCGACAAATCCGAGAACCAGTGGACTGTCGGTGACGGACACGGCGAGCAAGGGCAATGCCGCCAGGTACATACCGTCGCCGAGGGTGGAGATCGCAGTCGCGGCCAGCAACCGGTGAAAAGTCCGGCCGAGCCGGGTCTTCTGCTTGCCCGGCACTGTGTTACTTGACAAGGACATATCCGTCGCTGGGTCGATGGTCGCGGGATCGCCGGAGGTCTATGAACGAGAACGACCGCTGCAGCCAACGGTCCTTTCCGTCGTAGCGCGGCCGGAACGCGGTTCTGCCGTGCACTGTCACGCGATTGTCAACGATCGCCAAGTCGCCCGGTGAGAGCACGAGGGTGTGCGCGGCTTCGTCGACAGCGTCGCTCAACTCGGCCAGTGCCTGCGCGGCATCGGCCGACAGTCCTTGGGTCGCGGCGAAATCCACCCGGAAATCGGGATCGTCCGGCGCGCCCGTGAGCACAGCATGTTCGGGAGCGCCGGCTTGCGTCGCGCCGAACGACGGTGGGGCATGTGTCGCGAACTCGGCACGGAACAAGGCTTCCCTGGTCCGGCTGGACAGCCGCGGCAAGATCGTGCGAATGCAGGACAACCGCAGTCCCGCTACGGCCTCGTGGTCCGAACGCAGGCACAGCAACAGCACGTAGTCAGGCCGATGCTCATGAAACGCGTTCTCGCTGTGGAAGGTCAGCGTCGCGGAACCGGCGTTGCCCTGGAATTCCTCATGGCCACGAACAGGTACGACGTCCTGCACCAGTGCACCGGATTTCTCCGCCTGGAACGCACCGGGCTCCCCCAGGCCGCATGCGACGAGCAGCAGCCCGGCCGCGGCCAGCGTGGCATGCCGTTGGACCGAGCCCTCGGCCTGTGGAGTCGCAGCCAGTGTCACCGACTCGATGGGCATCCCACGCACCACGAGCGCACCACTGCGGCCGGAGTCACGGCGGAAGTCCCGGATGCTCCGGCGGATGCCGCCGGGCAGCTCCTCCCATTGCGAGCGAGCCGCCGCCACCCAGCCCGGGTGGTCGACGAGGCCCTGTTCGACCCGCGTCAACCCGTGCGCGGACGCGGCGATGCTGGACGCATCCTCACCGCCGAGCTTGCACACAGGCACCGGCACGGTCTCCCCAGCGGATCGCTGAACCGCCACATCGCCTCCCATCACTCGTTCACCGCCAGTAGCCGAGCCACCAACGGCCCTAGTACCGCAATCGACTGTCGCCCCAGCATGTCCAGGTGCCGGGCGGGGACCTCGGCAGTCACCATCCGGCCACCCACGTAGGGCGTCCACCGATCGGCGAAGCGTCCATCAGGTTTCTCGTCCCCGGTCGCCTCGACGAAATGCACGTCACCGTCGAACACTGTCGGAGTGGACATTTCAAGCAGCCGTACGTTGTTCTCGGTCACTCGCACGACCGACGCCAGCTCGGCCGCATCGAGCTCGGCGAGCAGACTTCCGTGCTCATGCAGCAGTTCCCGCACACGCGACATGGGCAGCGGGCCGGCGCCGGGTTCGGCGTCGAACGCGCCGATCCCGTCACAGGCCAGCTCGAGGAAGTCCCGTTGCGTCCACTCCGGACGATCGGCGGCGCTCTTGCCCGGGAACGAGTCGAGCATGATCAACCGGTCGACCTGGTGGCCCGATCGTCGCAGCCGGGCGGCGATCTCATAGGCGACGTTGCCGCCGAACGACCACCCCAGCAGCGTGTACGGCCCAGCCGGCTGGACGCGGCTGATCCGCGCCCGATAGTCGTCGGCGATCTCATCGATGCCGGCGGGCAACGAGCCGGCCGAGCCGAGCCCGATGGCCTGCAGACCGTAGATCGGCAGGTCGTTGGGCAGATAACGAACAAGTGCCGAATAGCACCAGCTCATACCGTTCGCAGGCGGTACGCAGAACAGCGGGGCCCGTGTTCCGCCCGACCGCAGTGCGAGAACGGGATCGAATGTCCGCACAGTCGCGGTACCCAGTCCAGCGGCCAGCCCAGCCACCGTCGGCGTGGCGAACAGGTCCCGGACTGAAACGGTGACGCCGAGCGCGGACCGGATCCGGCTCAGCAATGTCGTCGCGAGCAACGAGTGTCCGCCGAGTTCGAAGAACCCGTCGTCCACACCGACCTGGTCGATCCCGAGCACCTCGGCGAACAGGCCGCACAGCACCTCTTCGCGAACCGATCGCGGGCGCCGTCCCCTGCCACCGGTGACCTCCGCGGCGGGCAGCGCCGCGCGGTCGAGCTTTCCGTTGGGTGTCGCAGGGAACAAGTCAAGGTGGACGAACGCCGACGGCACCATGTAGCCCGGCAGGCTCCGCATCGCCGCGTCCCGCAACGCGTCGACATCCACCTGGCCGTCCGTGGTGTAGTAGGCAACCAACCGCTTGTCTCCTGGACGGTCCTCTCGCAGCAACACGGTCACCCTGCGCACGTCCGGCACGGCAGTCAGAACTTGTTCGATCTCACCGAGTTCCACCCGGAAACCACGGATCTTCACCTGGGTGTCGGCCCGGCCGATGAAATCCAGTTCACCTGTGCGGCTCCAGCGGACCAGGTCACCCGTTCGATACATCCGCGTTCCCGGGGCCCCGAAGGGGTTTGCCACAAAACGCTCGGCCGTGAGGCCGGGGCGACCCGCGTATCCGCGCGCCAATCCCTCCCGCGAGATGTACAGCTCCCCTGGAACTCCGACTGGGACCGGTCGCAGTCGCGTGTCAAGTACAAGGGCTTGAACACCAGGCAGGGGCCGCCCGATAGTGGGCTGTTCACCGTCGCCGGCCGTTATGGCGGCCGCGGTCGACCACACCAGTGCTTCTGTGGGTCCATAGAGGTTGGTCACCGACAGCGCGTTCGCGCACAGGCTGGCAGCGAGATCGGCGGACAACGGTTCGGCACCGACAAAGACCCGTACACCTGCCAGCGCCTCGGGTGCCTCGGCGACCACCGACTGCAGCGAAGTCGGCGTTGCCTGCAGCACAGTGGCTGAGGTGGTACGCAACAGGTTGGCCAGTTCCCGGGGGTCGACGACTGTCTCACGGTCGGCTAGCACGACCGTGGCGCCGTCCGCCAATGGGCTGAGCAGTTCGGTGAAGGACATGTCGAACGCCGCGGTGGTGATCGCCAGTACCCGGTCGGCCGCGGTCAGCGAGAGCGTTTCGCGGAACCGCACTACGAAGTCGGCGAAGGCGTCATGCGAGACCACCACGCCCTTGGGCCGGCCAGTGGATCCAGACGTGTAGACAACATATGCGGCTGCCGCACCGGGAAAAGCAGCCTTCCGCACGAATGGCGCCGCGGACTGCTCGCCGACGAGGACCACAGGCACATCCAGAGAGCCGGCCAGCTCCGGTGTCGTCAACACCGCCAACGCTGACGCACGGCCCAGCATGAACTCGATTCGTTCAGCGGGCAGATGGGGGTCGATCGGCAGGAACGCCGCGCCCGTCTTCATCACCGCGAGAATCGCCGCGATCAGTGCGGCACTGCGGGGCAGAAGGACCGCGATCAACCGCTCCGGCCCAGCTCCGTCATTGATGAGCCGCTGTGCCAGGCGGTCGGACCAGACATCGAGTTCCGCGTAGGTCAATTCCCGGTCCGGCGCCACCACAGCGACGGCGTCACTGGTCCGCTGGGCCTGTTCGGTGAACATCCCCACGAACGTCCTGCCGGACATCCCGCCCGCGCAACCGCTCCACTCGGTGAGCAGCCGGTGTTCCTCGTCCGGCGACAGGATCGGCACCGCACCGATCGTGCGGTCCGGATCGGCCACGACCTGCGCCAGCATCTGGACCAGCCGCCGAGCCATCAGTTCTGCCGTCGGCTCGTCGAACAGATCGACGGCGTACTCCAGCGTCCCCAGGATCCCGTCGGGAGCACCGGATGCCGACCGCTGTTCGGTCAGGTCCAGCAGCAGGTCGAACTTGGCGTCGCCGGTCTCCAAGTCCTCGTAGGTGACCTCCAGGCCAGGAAATCGCGGGATGTCCCGGTCGTCGGTGTGGAACGAAAGCATCACCTGGAACAGTGGATGCCTTGACGTCGAACGCACCGGATTGAGCTGCTCGACGACACGCTCGAAAGGCGCATCCTGGTTGGCGAACGCCGCGAGGTCGGTGTCCCGGACGCGTTCGACCAGCTCGCGGAACGTCGGATCCATCGACGTGTCGGTCCGCAACACAAGGGTGTTCACGAAGAACCCGACGATGTCCTCCACCGCGTGCTCGGTGCGCCCGGAAACCGGGGTGCCGATGGGGATGTCGGTTCCCGCACCCAGCCGGGTCAACAGCGCCGCCCAGCCCGCCTGCACCACCATGAACAGCGTGGAATTCAGCTCCAGGGCCAAATCTGCCAGTCGCCTGTGCTCCTCCGGCGGGATCCGGAAGGCAACCTCGGCAGCTCGGCCGGAGGCCACCGCCGGTCGCCGCCGGTCGGTGGGCAGTTCGAGCTGATCGGGCAGGCCGGCCAGGGCAGACTGCCAGAACCGCAGTGGTTCGGCGTTGCCGTCCAGCATCTCCCGCTGCCAGATCGTGTAATCCGAATAGCGAACCGGTAGCGGCGTCCACTCGGGCGCGCGTCCGGAAAGCCTTGCTGTGTAGGCCTTCGCGAGATCACGCCACAGCACGCCGAACGACCACTCATCGCCCGCGATGTGGTGCACGAGCACCAGGAGCACGTACTCGTCAGGCGCCACGGAGAACAGCCGCATCCATAGGGGAACTTCGTTGGCGAGGTCGAAGGCGTACCTCGCTTCCTGTGCCAGCGCATCAGACAGCCCGCTGGGCTCGCAGGCGACTTCGCCCCACTGTGCCATCGCCGCGTCCACGTCGACGAGCTGCTGTCCCGGAACACCGTCCATCGCCGGGAAGACGGTTCGCAACGCCTCCTGCCGCTCGACCACATCGGCCATCGCGCTGCGCAGCGCCTGAACGTCGAGCTCGCCGGAAAGCCGTACCGCGATGGGAATGTTGTAGCTCGCGCTCGGCCCCTCGAATTCGGACAGGAACCACAACCGCTGCTGCGCGAAGGACAACGGAACACGGTCCGGCAAGTCCCGTGCCCGAAGCACTGGACGGTCGGTTTCCTTCAGCTGCTGCGCCAGACCGGCGACGGTCGGCGTCTCGAACAGGCTGCGAATGGTCAGTTCCACGCCGAGCGCCGAGCGCACCCGGCTGATCAACCGCGTGGCGAGCAGGGAATGCCCGCCCCGCGCGAAGAAGTCGTCATCGATGCTGACCTCGTCGCAGCCGAGCAGCCCGGCGAACAAGCCGCACAGGATCTCCTCACGCGGGTTTCGCGGGCGTCTTCCAACATCCACTGTGGACTCAGGCGAGGGCAGCGCCGCACGGTCCAGCTTCCCGTTGCGTGTCAGGGGGAACTGGTCGAGAACCACGATCTGCGAGGGGACCATGTAGGCCGGAACTGCGGCAGCGATGAACGTCCGCAGATCTGCTGGTTCCAGGTGCAGGCCGGGGTCCGGTTGCACGTAACCGACCAACTGCTTGACGCCAGTGCGGTCTGCCCGCGCCAGCACTGCCGCGCGGGCGACGCCGGCATGCCGCGCCAAGGCGGTCTCGATCTCACCGAGTTCGACCCGGAAGCCACGGACCTTGACCTGCGCGTCGGCCCGGCCCACGAACTCCAACCGACCGTCCGGGGTCCATCGGGCGAGGTCACCTGTCCGGTACATCCGCTCGCCGGGATCGCCGAACGGATTCGGCACGAACCGTTCCGCCGACAACGCGGCACGCCCCAGGTACCCGCGGGCCAAGCGGCCGGAGACATAGAGTTCGCCGGCCACCCCGGCCGGAAGCACCTGCAACCTGGCGTCCAGGACGTAAACCTTGACGTTGTCCATCGGCGCACCGACCGGCACACGCACCGATCCGCCGTAGGGCGTGGTGATGTCGGACTGTGTCACTTGGACAGTCGTCTCGGTCGGACCGTAGGCATATCGCACGGTGATTCCCGGATTGTGCGTCAGCACGCGGTCCACCGCGCTCGACGCCACCACATCGCCACCGGTCATGACCAGGCGCAACGGGCCAAGGCACGCCGGCGCCTCCTCGGCGACCACGTGAAAGAGCCCGGCTGACAAGGAGACCGCGGTGATGCCCTCATCAGCGATCAGCCGTGCCAGCGTGTCGATCTCGAGCTTCGACTCCGGCGCCACCACGGTCCGGCCCCCGCGCAACAAGGGCACCCAGATCTCGTACGTCGACACATCGAACGCGTACGGCGCCACCATGAGCACCCGCTGATGCGCGTCGCCGTCCCAGCTCCGGTCGCGGACGAGATCGAGGATCGCCCGATGCGTGATGGTCACCCCCTTGGGGCGGCCTGTGGAGCCAGAGGTGTACATGACATAGGCCAGTTGATCCGGATACCCGGCGACATCAGGCGCTGTCGTCGGCTGGGCAGCCAGTTCCGGGTCCGCGTCGACGACCAGCACGGTGTCGCAGCGAGGCCGATCCGACGTCGCCTCGTCGGTGAGCAGGATCCGTGCGCCCGCGTCATCGACAGCGAACTGCTTGCGTGGCAGTGGATCCGTATCGTGCAAGGGAAGATAAGCGCCACCGGCCTTGATGATCGCGAGCAGCACCACGATCAGGTCAGCTGACCGTCGCATGAGGACAGCCACGGGTTGCTCACGCGCAACGCCGAGGCCCAGCAACCGATGGGCCATCCGGTTGGACCTGTCGTCCAGCTCGCGATAGCTCAGCTCGGACCCCTGCGCACGCAAAGCGACGGCGTCGGGCGTACGCGTCGCCTGTTCGGCAAAGCGCTCTTGAATGCTGCCTGTGACCGGTGTTCCCGTAGCGGTGTCGTTCCACTCCACCACGATGCGACGCAGTTCGGTGTCGTCCAGGATGTCCAGCTCGGAGAGTGTCGCCTCCGGGTTGTTCGCCGCCGCGGTCAGCAGCCGCACCAACGCGGCCGCCATGGTGTCGATCGTCGTGCGGTCGAACAGGGTGGTGCGGTAGTCCAGTCGGCCGGCAATCCCGGCGGACTGGCGTTCCTGGAGGTCGAAGTCCAGGTCGAACTTGGCCATCCCGGTCGCGTACGCCTTGGGGACGACTTTGGCACCGGCCAGTTCGAGCTCCGCCGGTGCCTCCTCCGAGTACGAGAACACGATCTGGAACAGGGGTGATCCCATCCGTGTCCGAGCCGGGTTGACCGCTTCGACGACCTTCTCGAACGGGACGTCCTGATGGGCGAACCCGGCGAGCGTCACCTCGCGTGCCCGCCGGACGAGTTCGGCGAATGTCGGATCACCGGCCGTGCTGGTACGCAGTACCAGTGTGTTGGTGAAGTACCCCGCCAGATCGTCGAGGGCTTCGTCGGTACGGCCGGATACCACGGTGCCCAGCGGTAGATCTGTTCCGCCGCCGAGGCGGGTCGCGAGCGCCGCGAGCGCGGCTTGGACGATCATGAACATCGTGGCCCCGCTGCGCTGGGCCAGCTCCGACAGCCGGCGATGGACCTCGGCGTCGAGGGAGAAGGTCACGCAGTCGCTGGTGTCAGCCGCACCGGCCGCTGCCGTGTGGTCCGTGGGCAGCCCCAGATCGCTGGGCAGGTCGGCCAGCTGTGTGCGCCAGTACGCGAGCTGCCGGGAGATCACACTGTCCGGATCGGACTCTTCGCCCAACAGCTCTCGCTGCCACAACGTGTAGTCCGCGTACTGCACCGGCAGTTCTGGCCAGTCAGGCACGGTGCCGCCGGCCCTGGCCGCGTACGCACGGCTCAGGTCACGGCACAGGACCTCCTCCGACCAGCCGTCACCGGCGATGTGATGCACCACGAGGACCAGGACCTGGTCACCGGCGTCGGAGGTCAGCAGCTCGGCTCGGATCGGGATATCCGTGCGAAGATCGAACGGCCGCATCACGATGTCCTGAACCCTGCTGTGCATCTCGGCGGCGTCGACGTGTGAGGTCGTCAGCACGGGACCCAAATCGGCCGCACGGATCACCTTCTGGTGCGGTTGCCCATCGGTCTCGGGGAAGACCGTCCGCAGGCTCTCGTGCCGGACAACCAGGTCACAGGTCGCGTCCGCCAGGGCTTGGCCGGCGAGGTCACCGGAAATGTGCCACACCAAGGGTATATGGTACGCGGAGTCGTCGCGGTCCACCTGGTGGAGAAACCACAGTCCACGTTGTGCGAACGACAACGGAATCATACGAGTTCTCCTTCGGATGTCCTGCGACGCAGCAACGGCCGGGCTGGACGTGCGGAAGCGTCAAGGGACACCAGCAGTTCGGCGACGGTCGGTGTGTCGAACAGGTCACGCATCGACGCCTCGGCGCCCAGCACCGACCGGATCTTGCTCAGCAGCTTGGTCGCCAGCAGGGAATGCCCACCCAGTTCGAAGAAACCGTCGTCGATGCCGACACTGTCCACACCGAGCACCTCGGCGAACAACCCGCACAACTGTTCCTCGCGTGGTGTTCTGGGCGTACGTCCCACCCGCACGGTGAACTCCGGCGCAGGCAACGCCGAGCGATCGACTTTCTCGTTGGCTGTCAATGCAAACGCATCGAGCCGCACGAAAGCGGACGGAACCATGTACCCCGGCAGGCTCTTCGCCGCGACGGCCCGCAGTTGCGCCTCGTCAATCGGCTCCGTGGCGACGTAGTACGCCACCAGTCGCTTGTCACCGGGCCGGTCCTCCCGCACGATCACCACGACCTGACCGACGCCGGGCGCCGTTGCGACGACCTGCTCGATCTCCCCCGGTTCGATCCGGAAGCCCCGGATCTTGACCTGGTTGTCCGCCCTGCCCAGGAACTCCAGCTCACCACCGGTGTTCCAGCGGCCCAGGTCACCGGTCCGGTACATCCGCTCACCCGGGCCACCAAAAGGATTCGCCACGAATCGTTCGGCGGTCAGGTCCGGCCGATCCGCGTATCCTCGCGCGAGTCCCGCGCCCGCGACGTACAGTTCGCCCGCCACCCCCGTCGGAACCACGCGCAGCCAGTTGTCCAGGACGTAGACCTGGGTGTTCACCAGCGGATCGCCGATCGGTGCGTGTCCGCCGCGCGCGACGTCCTCGCGGCGGATCACTGAGATCGACACGTCGTCGGAACACTCCGCCGGACCGTACACATTGACCAGCGGGACACCCGGCATCTTCGCCAGCCAGCGGGTGAGCAGCTCGGGCGGGAGCTCCTCGCCGTGGACGAGCATCCATCGCAGGCCCTTGAGCTGGTCGGTCCGATGACGTTCGGTGTCGAGCAGGTCGAGAATCGCGCGCAGCAGGGTCGGGACGATCTGCAGAATCGTGATGCCGTTGTGCGCCACACTGTCGAGCATCGCCACCGGGTCGCGGGACTTGTCCTCGTCGATGATGTGGACCCGGCCGCCGGCCGCGAGCATCGTGAGGGTCTGCCAGATCGACACGTCGAACGTCAGCGGCGCGTTGAAGGCCATCGTGTCGCGTTCGTCCAGCCCGTACAGGTCGATCACCGCGTGCAGATGGTTGGCCAGACCGCGGTGTGGCACGAGAACGCCCTTGGGGCGGCCGGTGGATCCGGACGTGAACACCACGTACGCCAGCTGGTCCCGGTGCTCCTCGGCACCCGTCGTCGGCCGGTCGAAATCCTTCGTGCTGTGCAAGCTGAGCACTTCGACGTCACCCTCGGCCGCGATCTGCTTCGCACGGTCCAGCAGATCCGGCGCGGCGATGAGCTGCCGTACCCCGCTGGCCTGCAACATCTGCGCGGCCCTCGGTATCGGAGTGCCCGCGTCCAGCGGCATGTAGCCGCTTCCAGCGCCGAGCACGCCCAGCACGGCCGCCACGTACCACGGGCTGCGATCGGACAGGATCGCCACGGCATCGTCAGGACCGGCACCGGCCGCGGCCAGCATCCGGGAAACGTGATTGGCCTGCCCGGCAAGGTCTCGATACGTGACGTCCCCACGAACATCGGACACGGCAATCATGTCCGGCCGCTCTTCGGCCACGCGGCGCACCTGTGCGGGAACGTTCAGGGGCTCTTCGGCGACTTCCCGCCCGTTCCACTCCACCAGCTGGCGACGGCGTTCGTCCGCGGCGAGCAGGTCGGCTCGCGCCACGCGGTGTTCCGGATCGTTCGTCACGATCTCAAGCAGCCGCACCAGCCGGTCACCGATCGCCGCCACAGCGCCGCGGTCGAACAGGTCGGTGGCGTACTCAAGGACAGTCCACAGCCCTGCGGGCTTGCCGTTGTCGTCGCGTCGGGCCTCGAAGTCCACCGAGAGGTCGAACTTGGCGGTGTCGACCGGATCCGGCCGCGCTTCACAGCGGACGCCGCTCAGCCGCAGCCGTTCGGCATGGAAGCCGTCGTCCAGCGCGATCAGCACCTGGAACAGCGGGTGATAGCTCATCGACCGCTGCGGGTTGAGGACCTCGACGAGTCGCTCGAACGGGATGTCCTGGTGTGCGTACGCTTCCAGGCTCGTCGTGCGCACGCGGTCCAGCAGTTCACGGAAGGTCGGGTCGCCGGACGTGTCCGTCCTGAGCACGACGGTATTGACGAAGAAACCGACCAGTTCATCGAGTGCCTCGTCGGTCCGCCCGGTAACGAGCGTGCCGATCGGCACGTCCTCGCCCGCGCCGGAAACCGTGAGCACGACAGCGAAAGCAGCCTGCAGGACCATGACGAGCGTGCAGTCCTGCGAAGCCGCGAGGCGCATGACCCGGTCGTGGAGCTCAGCCGGGATCATGAAGTCGACGGTGGCCCCGCGATAGCTCGCCACCGCGGGGCGGGGACGGTCCACCGGCAGGTCGACCTTGTCCGGGATCCCGTGCAGCTTCTGCCGCCAGTACTCGATCTGTTCGGCCAGGCGGCTGTCCGGATCGCTTTCATCGCCGAGCATGTCGCGTTGCCAGAGCCCGAAATCGGCGTACTGCACGGGCAGCGGCTGCCATGCCGGGACGTCACCGCGCCGCCGGGCCTCGTAGGCCTCGGACAGGTCGTTCAGCAGCGGTCCCATCGACCATCCATCGCTGGCGATGTGGTGTGCCACGATGACGAGGATTCCCTCGCTGTCACCGGTCGTCAGCAGCGCGGCACGCAGCGGGATGTCGGTTCGCAGGTCGAAGGCGCGGTCCGCGATCTCACGAACACGTGCGTCCACGTCGTCGCCCGCGTCGATCCGCGAGGTGGTCAGCAACGGTCCGAGGGCGTCCACGTCGATCACCCGCTGGTGTGGCTCACCGTCTACTTCGGGCAGAATCGTCCGAAGGACCTCATGCCGGGTGACCACATCTTGTAGCGCCAGTGCCAATGCGGACGATTCGATGTCGCCGGACACGTGCCACACCAACGGGACGTGGTACGCGGATCCGGTGCCCTCGTACTGATGCAGGAACCACAGCCGCTGCTGCGCGAACGACAGCGGCACCCGGTCGGGTCGTTTGCCCACGCGCAGCGGTGGCCTGGCTGCCGGGGCCGGCGTGAATCCCTCAACCAGTCCGGCGACCGTCGGTGTGTCGAACAGGTCGCGCATCGAGACCTCGACGCCCAGTGACGACCTGATCTTGCTCAACAGCTTGGTCGCCAGCAGGGAATGGCCGCCCAGCTCGAAGAACCCGTCGTCGACGCTGACCCGGTCCACACCGAGCACCTCGGCGAACAGAGCGCAGACGATCTTCTCTCGCTCGGTCCGCGGGCCGCGGCCCGCGGCTGCCACGAGTTCCGGTGCCGGCAGTGCCGCGCGGTCGAGTTTTCCGTTCTTCGTCAACGGAAGGACATCGAGGGCGACGAAGGCGGACGGAATCATGTAGTCCGGCAGGTGCCGTGCAGCCGCCGCCCGCACTTCGTCCTGGTCGAGGACGCCGTCCGCGACGTAGTAGGCCACCAGTCGCTTGTCGCCCGGCCGGTCCTCCCGCACGATCGCCACCACCTGGCCGACCCCGGGCACCGCGCCGAGTATCTCTTCGATCTCGCCGAGTTCGATCCGGAAACCGCGGATCTTGACCTGGTTGTCCACTCGGCCGACGAACTGCAGCCGGCCGTCGGCAGCCCAGCGCACGAGATCACCTGTGCGGTACATCCGCTGTCCCGGGCCGTCGAACGGGTTCGCGACGAACCGTTCGGCCGTGAGGTCCGGGCGATCCGCGTAACCACGTGCCAGAACGCGGCCGCCGATGTACAGCTCTCCCATCACACCCACCGGCACCGGCTCCAGACCCGCGTCCAGCACGAAAACCCGCGTGTGCAGAGTCGGGACACCGATGGTGACGACGCCAGGCGACACCGGTGTGTTCGGCTCGATGCGGAACCAGGTGCAGCCGACGGTGGTCTCGGTCGGTCCGTACTCGTTGATCACGGTGACGCCGGGGTGATGGGCACGCCATTCGTCCAGGACCTCACCTGCCAGCGACTCACCGCCGAGCGCCAACTGCTGTGACGGTGAGAAGTCCGGTGGCAGTTCGAGCAGCATGGGCAGATGACTCGGTGTCGCCTTGACGAACGTCGGCCGGCGCATGCCGTCAGTGGGCGGCCGTCCCCCGTCCAACTCGACGAGCCGGACAGCCCCGCCGATCGTCAGCGGCCCGAAGAGCCCGGTCGCCGTCAGGTCGAAGGACACCGGTGAATGGACGAGCGCTTCACCCGCCAGGCCCGTGTATATCTCGCGGCACCAGGCCAGGTACACGTCGAGCGATGCGTGTTCGACGATCACGCCCTTCGGCCTGCCGGTCGAGCCGGACGTGAAGATCACGAACGCCGGGTTCGCGGGAACCAGCGGTGTGGGCCGTTCGTCGTCGCGGACGTCCTGAGCGGACAAGCAGTCCCATGCGGTCCAGTCGTTGGCAGTCAGCGCCTTCGTACCGGACAAAGCAACCCGCTCGATGCCGTCGGCGTCGGTCAGCACGACGACCGGACGTGTCGTGGCCAGCATGTGGTTCACGCGGTCGGCTGGGTAGGCCGGATCGATGGGCACGTAGGCGGCGCCGGTCTTGAGCACCCCGAGCACGGCGACGACCAGCTCGACCGACTGGGGCAACAGGAGTGCGACGAACCGTTCAGGTCCGGCGCCAAGGCCGAGCAAGCCGCGTGCGAACTGATTGGCACGCTCGTTGAGCTCGCGGTAGGTCAGTTCGGTGTGGCCGACGGCGAGCGCGATCGCGTCCGGAGTCCGGGCTACCTGTCGTTCGATGAGGGCAGGCAGAGTCATCGATTCGGCAGGCGTCGCGCTTCCGGTCTCGTTCCACTTCACCAGAAGCCGCTCGCGGTCATCGGCACCGAGCACGTCGACGGCGTCGACCACCACGTCGGGGTCGGCGGCGACCTCGCGCAGGATGCGCACAAGTCGATCGGACATCGCTCGGACGGTCGACTCGTCGAAGAGGTCGACACGGAACTCGAACTCACCCCTGATGCCGCACGACTCGTCGGCCTCGGTCACGGCGAGCGCGAGGTCGAACTTGGCGTGCTTCACCGCGACGGTCTCGAACCGGGCTTCGACCCCTGGCAGGTCCAAGCCGGTTATCCCGGCACGGTCGAAGGTGTACATCACCTGGCACAGCGGGATCGAGGACCTGCTGCGAACCGGATTGAGGACCTCGACCAGCCGGTCGAAGGGCACGTCCTGGTGTTCGATCGCGGCCGCGTCGGCCGCCCGGACACGACCCATGAACTCGCGAAAGGTCGGGCGAGCCGACAAGTCGGCCCTCAGCACCACTGTGTTCACGAAGAACCCGATCAGGTCGTCCAGTGCCTCGTCACCACGACCGGCGGCCGCGGCACCCACCGGGATGTCCTTGCCCGCGCCCATCCTCGACAGCAGGATCGCCAGCCCGGCGTGGATCAGCATGGACATGCTGACGTGCAACTCCTGGGCCAAGTGGGTCAACGCCGCGTGCAGGTCGCTGTCAATGGTCACCGGCACCTGCCCGGCGGTGAACCCGGCCGAGGCGGACCGCGGCCGGTCGAACGGCAGCGGCACCTCCTGTGGCAGGTCCGCCAACGCCGACCGCCAGTACGCCAGCTGAATGCCGGCCCGGCTGTCCGGGTCGGACTCCTCGCCCAGCGATTCCCGTTGCCACAGCGTGTAGTCGGCGTACTGCACGGGCAAGTCCGGCCATGCTGGTGCGGCGCCGGCGATCCGGGCACGGTACGCCTGACCAAGGTCGCGCCGGAACACCTGCTCGGACCATCCGTCACTCACGATGTGGTGCAGGACAACGACCAGAACCGACTCATGTGCCGATGTCCGGAGCAATCGGGCCCGGATCGGGATGTCGGTGCGCAGATCGAACTTGTGGTCCAGGATGTCCCGGATCCGGGACTCCACTTCCCGTTCTGAAACCTGCGTGGACGTCAGTAGATCGTCCACATCGATCACTCGCTGTTCCGGCTCCCCGTCCAGCTCGGGGAAAACCGTGCGGAGGCTCTCGTGGCGGGCCATCACGTCCCGCAGCGCGAGTCCGAGAGCGGACACGTCGAGGTCACCGGAAAGCCGCCATACCAGTGGAATGTGGTAGGCGGTCCCGGTTGTTTCCAGCTGTTCGAGGAACCACAACCGCTGCTGGGTGAACGACAACGGCATCCGTGGTTGCTGATCGGCCGTCCGCAGCGGCGGGCGGACCTGCTTGGTGCCGTCACGTAGGCGTACGGCCAATTCGGCGACCGTCGGGGCGTCGAACACGGTACCCACTGAGATCTGGATGCCGAGCTGGCGCCGGATCCGGCCGATCAGCTTGGTGACCAGCAGGGAATGCCCGCCCAGGACGAAAAAATCGTCGTCCACACCGACCGGGGACACCCCGAGCACGTCAGCGAACAGCGAGCACAGAACTGCCTCGTTCGGTGTCCGTGGTGCCTGTCCCCCAGCGGAGGCGTACTCGACGGCGGGCAGTGCGCGCCGGTCGACCTTTCCGTTGGGCGTCAACGGCAACTGATCCAGCAGGACGAATGCCGACGGCACGAGATAGACCGGCAGATGCCGTTTGGCCGTGTCCCGCAACTGGGCAACCAGGTTGTCAGCTGCGTCAGACGCGGGCGCGACGTACGCGACCAGCCGTCGATCTCCAGGTTGGTCCTCGCGAGCGATCACGACAGCCCTGGCCACTCCAGGCTGAGCCCGTAGCACGGCTTCGACCTCACCGGGCTCGATCCGGACGCCCCGGATCTTGACCTGGTCATCGACCCGGCCGACGAACTCGAACTTGTCATCACCCCGCCACCGCACCCGGTCACCGAGGCGGTACATCCGCTCTCCCGGGGCACCGAACGGATTCGCCAGGAACCGTTCGGCGGTCAGCCCCGGCTGCCCGAGATATCCATGGGCCAGGCCGATCCCGGCCAGGTAGACCTCGCCGATCTCACCGGGACCGACCGGGCGCAGTGTCTCGTCGAGGACGAGAATCGTGTTGTTCCAGACGTAACCGCCGAGTACGACGTCGCCGCCGGTGATCTCGGCGACAAGGCTGTCGGCACCGCATTCGGTGGAGCCGTAGCAGTTCATCAGCGTCGCTGACGGGAATTCGGCGTGCACTCGGCGGGCCAGCGGTGCGGGCAGTACGTCACCGCTGGAAATCCAGTACCGGCAGGATTCGAGCAGATCCGGATCGGTGTCGTCCAGCAGCGCTTCCAGCAGGCTCGGCACCAGCGTGACCCGAGTGACCCTGTGCCGGGCGATCAGCGCGGCCAACCGCGCGGGGTCACGGGCCTCCTCCTGGTCTGCGAGCACCACCGGAACACCTGCCGCCAGACTGCCCCACAACTCTGTGGAGCCGTCGACGAAGCTGACCGAGCTTTTCGCGAGCGTCCAGTCATCCGGCCCGGCCGCGATCCGGTCGACGAACCACTCCAAGCGGTTCACCATCGAAAGGTGGTGCAGCAGAACACCTTTCGGCCGTCCGGTCGAACCGGACGTGTAGATCACGTGCACGGTGTTGCCAGGCCGGACGGGCGCGACGCGATCGGCGTCGGCAAGATCCGCGCTGTCCATTGCCGACACGGCCGTGACGAAGGCGGGATCGTCGACGTCAAGCCGGGCCGCCGGGCACTGCGCGACAGCCCCGGCGGATTCGGCCAGGATGAGCGCCGGGCTGGAATCCGCCAGCATCATGGCGATCCGCTCGGCGGGATAGTCAACGTCGACGGGCACGTACGCGGCGCCCGCCTTCATCACGGCGAGCATGCACACCGCCATCTCGGCAGATCGAGGCATCATCACCGCCACACGGTGCTCCGGTCCGACACCGCGCCGAACCAGCTCACGTGCGTACCGATTCGCTTTTTCGTTGAGTTGCCGGAAAGTCAGTCGCGTAGAGCCGCTCACGAGCGCCACCGTGTCAGGCTTGACCGCGCACTGACGCTCGACCAACTCGTTGACCAGGCGCACGGTGGCCATGCGCTCCGCACCATGCCACTGCACTGGCACGGTCATGGTCCTACCTCCAAAGCGAATCGGGTGATGGTCTGCAAGTCAGGGCCGGACGACCGCGGGCGGCCAGTCCTTCTGTTCCCCCACACGGGAGATCAGCGGGATGTCGCGGATGTCGTCGTGCTGTAACACCCACATCAGGAACCGCTCGACGCCCATGCCGAAGCCGGCGGTCCGGATCGGGGCCTCCTCCAGCATTCGCACATACCAGTCGTATTCCAGTTCGTTGACGCCGTGGATCGCCATCGACTTGCGCAGCTCCTCCACATCGGAGTGCCGCTCGCCACCGCCGACGACCTCGCCGATGCCGAAGAACATGTCCGCGCTCTTGGTCGTCCGCGCGTCCTTGTCACCGAACGCCTGGTAGAACGGCACGGCAAGGCTGTCGAAGTGGTGCACCCAGACGAACTCGTCGACCCGCTTCATCAACAGCTGCTCGCCCTTGCGGGTCAACGACCGCCACGTTCCCTCATCGCGAACGGTTCCGTCGACGTCACCGACGATCCGAACGGCCTCCTCGAAGGACATTTCCTCGAAGGCGCCCGCCCGGCTGGCCATCCGCTCCATATGGGATACGTCGCCGCGGCTCTCGGCCAGCCGGTCGCCGACTCGGTCGAGGATGGCCGCGGCCAGCGCCTTGACATAGCCGTTGACGTACTCGATCAGGTCATCCATCCCACCGATGATCTCGGCCTCACTGTGCGTGTACTGGCCGAGATGCGTTTCGTCAGGTTCCTCGCCACGAAAGGACGGCATGATGTTGTAGCACCCGCTACGAGCGAGCCGGCAGCCGTATTCCAGCGCGAACTGCATGGAGTCGGCGAGGAACGTGTTGACACCGCTGACGGTGACCGGGACGGGTTCGGAGTCGCTGCCCAGCGCCGTCGGACACGTGATCGTCCTTGTCGTCACCGGTAGGTACAGCGCCTTGAGGCCTCGCGAGCTCGCATAGGACACCGTCGCCGACAGCACGACATCGTGCAGCTCGGCCACGAGCGGGAACCAGGGCGACCGAAGCGCCTTGATCAGCGCGGACGGGTCATTGGAGTCCGAAATGGCCGGTGGGCGCACGGTTGCGGTGGCAGGCACGGATTTCTTCCTTTCTGCTGAAGCTTGGTTGGCCGTCAGGGGCGGGGGCGCAGAACGTTGTGCGGGTCGTAGCGCTGCTTGACAGCCGCAAGCCGCCGGTACCGGGATTCACCGAAGACCTCGACGAACTTCCCCTCGGGTTCGTCCTGGACGTAGTTCACATAAGCGCCGCCGTACCGCCAGGGGGCCAGGCGTTCGACACTGTGCCGTGCCCACTCGACGTTCTCGGCATCGCGACGGATGTCGGTCCATTGCGCGGAAGCGGTGTAGATGTACGGCGCGGCCCGGCCAGGGAACGCCGAGTCCTCGTCGACGACATCGTCGATCGCACCGCGCAGGTACTCGAAGTCGATGCACGAGCGGCTCGACCGGATATCCCGTGCGGCGCCGAGGAATTCCTCGATCGGCTCATCGGTGAGATCGGTGACGTAGCAGGACTTCGTGTAGTACCGGTTGCCATGTGGTTCGCTGTGGTCAGCCAGGGCCTGCAGCTGCGCGTAACTCATCAGCTGGGTGCGTACGACCGCCGGGGTGGTCGCGTCGAACAAAGGCTTGGTGGCGGCAGGGCCATCGGCGGGAGCACCGAACCATCCGGCTGTCAGGAACAGCGCGGGTTTGCCGTGCAACGACTCGGGAATCCAGTCCTGCGCGCCCGCCTGCTTCAACGCGCCGACGGTGTGCAGGTCGGCCGGCTGCTTCTCAGCGAAGTCCCGGTACGCCGCCAGCGCTTCGCCCGCGTTGTCCAGCGAGTACACGCCGGTGTGCAGGTGGACCGGGCCGACGGGGTGCAGGCGAAGGGTGAACCGGGTGACGACACCGAAGCCGCCGCCACCGCCTCGCAACGCCCAGAACAGGTCCGGATGGGGTTCCGCGTCGGTCTCGACGATCGAACCGTCCGCGAGAACCACTTCCGCGGCCTCGATGTGATCGCACGTCAGCCCCCATTTACGGGCGAGCCAGCCGTAACCGCCGCCGAGGGCGAGTCCGCCGAGGCCCGTGTGCGAGACCACGCCCGCCGGGCACGCGAGTCCATGGGCCGTGGTGGCCGCGTCGACATCGCGCAGCAGACATCCGCCCTGCGCGTAGGCGAGTCTGGCGTCCGGATCGACAGTGACCTCTCGCATCAGGGAAAGGTCGATCAGTACCGCGTCATCAGCCAGCGCGGCGCCGGCGACGTTGTGGCCGCCGCCCCGGATAGTGACTTTCTTGTCCACACTGGTCGCGTAGTTCAGCGCGGACGCCACATCCTTGGCGCTGAGGCACCGCGCTATCAGCGCGGGACGCCTGTCGTGCATGGCGTTCCAGATCCGGCGCACCTCGTCGTAGCCCGGTGTGCCGGGTAACACCACTCGATCGCCCAGTTGCGAGCGCAGACGGGCAAGGCTGTCGTTCATGATTGTCTCGTATCCATCCGGCCTGGCCCAGCCGGCATCGCTGCCGAAACCGGGCGTGGACTGGGTTCACTGGCTCCACAGGTCGGTAAAGGAATCGCGGATCCTCGTCACAGCTTCGTCAATATGCTTGAGGGACAGGGGATCCTCGGCCTCAAGGGCGGCGTACTGGTCGGCTTCGGTCTCGCCGTAGAGCATGCTCGTGGCCGCCCGCAGTCGCAGGGCGTGCGGGTCGTCCCCGAAATGGTGGCCCGCGAGCATCGCGATGCCGTGTTCGTCGATCAGAAACCGTTGCAACGCGGCGACATCCGTGATACCGCGAGCGGCGAGCGCGCCACGCAACGGCTCATAGTCCGGATAGCAGTAGAAACCACCCGTGGGCGGACGATTCAGCGCGCCGCCGTCGATCAGCACCTCGTGCACCGCGCGCGCCACTTTGCCGTGCAACGCGGCATCGGCCGCTACCCGGGCCCGCAGTCCAGGTGGCTCTGCGAACGCGTATTCGGCGACTGCCTGCATAGGACCGGCCAGCGCCGACCACACTTCGCTGGCCACCGAGGCGACCCCGGCACGGATCGGATCGCCCTGGTCTCCGGCGGGGAACCGGGCAGCCCCGATCCGCCAGCCGCCGAGCGCCATGCTCTTGCTCAGCCCGGTGAACACCACGGTCCGGTCCGGTGTCACTTCGGCCGGGCTGAGAAACGGGAACGCCGGATCGTGCAGCAGGTCGCGGTAGATCTCGTCGGACAGGATCAGCAGATCCTCGTCCTCGGCGATCGCGCACAACTCGCGCACGAGGCCGGGACCGGCGGTCGTTCCGGTCGGATTGTCCGGCAGGGTCAGCACAAGCACCCTCGGGTCGCCGCCGTCCGCACGCGCCACCCGGATCGTGTCACGCAACGCGGCAGGTTCGGGAACGCCACCGCATTCCGCTGGAACCGGCACGCCCCAAGCACGTTTCCCGGCCAGTTCCACCTGCGGCCGATACGTCACCCAGGACGGGCGCGGGATCAGCACATCCCCCGTGACCACCATGTGCAACGCGATCAGCAGTGCCTTGCTGCCCGGAGCCACGATCACCTGCTCCGGCCGCGTGGGCAGAGCCCGGCGACTGAAATAACCCGCGACTGAAGCCCGGACAGACTCACTCCCGACGACTGGGCCATAGGCGTTCCGCTTGGCACCTGCGAGCAATTGTCCGGCCAACGGCGGGTACACCGGCAGGCGAGATTCGCCGAATCCCAGGTGCACGATCGACGCGCCTTCGGCGCGGCGCTTGGCCACCAGCTGGTCGAGGGCGAGGTTGGGCGATATGTGCCATTGGGTTGTCCGGGTGCCGGTCATCGCTGCGGCCCCATGGCGGTGGCGATGTCCGCAGCCGTCGTCGGCAAATCCAGCTCCAGTTCGTCCAGCCACGCCGCGCTTTCCGAGTAGCGCGCCCGAAACGGCCGTCCGACCAGGCCGGGGTCGCGTGCCTGGAGGAACCGCAACCGAAAGAAGCGGCCCTGTGCGGTGTCGTCGACGCCATCGACGACGACTTTGCCTGGGGTCGCGGACATCACCGGCCCCCGCACAGTGCGCGCAAGGCCAGGCAGGTTTCGATAGGCGGCTTGAAAAATCTCCACGCCCTGTGCGAGCGGCACCTTGAAGTAGTCGTACGGCCCGGTGTCCCGCTCGACGAAGAGGTAGTAGGGCACCGCGCCCGCGGCCAGTTCCGCCTGCCACAGCTGAGTCAGCACCGGAGCCGAATCGTTGACGTGCGCGATCAGCGGCGCCTGGCAGTACACAACCGCGCCGATACCTCTAATGCGAGCGATGGCGCGGCGGGCCACGTCGGTACTCAGCTCACGGGGGTGGCTGAAATGGGCCATGACGGCCAATGTCCGGCCGCTGGCGACCACGTCTTCGAACAGTCGCAGCACATCGTCGGCATCCTTGTCGCTGACGAACCGGTGTGGCCAATAGGCGACCGACTTCGTACCGATCCGGATGGTGTGCACGGAATCCATCTTCAGCAACGGCTCCACGTGCGCGCGCAGCCGCTGCGCTGTCATCACCATCGGATCGCCTCCGGTGACCAGCACGTCGGTCACCTCGGGGTGCACGGTGAGATAGTCGAGCAGGCGATCCGGGGAGGGGGCGGCGAATCGCAGGTCGGCGTCACCAACGAACTGGGCCCACCGGAAGCAGTAGGTGCAGTAGGCGTGGCATGTCTGGCCCTGTTGCGGGAAATACAGCACCGTCTCCCGGTACTTGTGCTGCAGGCCGGCCAGTTCCGCACCATCGTGGCTCGGAACGTTCAGCTCCCGTTGTCCCGACGGGTGCGGGTTGAGCCCGGCACGGATCTCCGCGACACAGGCCGCCAGCTCCCGCCGGTCACCGCCATCACCGGACAGCCTCCGCAACCGGCGCTCGTCGTCAGCACACAGCATCCCGTGCTGAGGGAAGACCAGTTGAAAAATCGGGTCCTGCGGTATCCGATCCCAGTCGATCAATTCGAGGACGTACTCATTGACCCGGAACGGCAATACTGTCGAGGTTAAGCGGATCATCTCCCGATCGTCCGCGGATAAACCGTACCTGTCCGCGATCTCGTCAATATGCCGGGGTCCATACGCGCGATAACGCGCCGTCTCCACAAGATCGGAGGCGAGCAAGGGCATAAATATCCTTTTGGTAGGCACACCGGCAGTCCCGCCAATTCACGGATTGCCGAATTGACATTGCCAAACAGCCCAAGGGCGCAGTTATAACCGTTACACCCTTGCTGTACCAGCGATAATGCCAACAGACCTATAACTGCGACAGCGGGAGTAACAGATATTCACCAGTGCCGTGCTGCAGTCGAGTCAAGATTCCCCCCAACTCGGACAAGAATCTGGGGCCAACCCCTGCAACGACGTTACCGAGTCGTCGGATGATGTGCAACCCACCTTCGAACCGGATCGCCCCACGGGCACCCCGAAATGGCCTGACCTGCACCGAAAGGCGCCACTTCACGCGAGTCAGACACCGGCTTCAGGCACAACTTAAACCGGACAAGGCGGCCATTCGAGGGAACTTTCGAATCCGTCCATTATAGACTTACCGCACGTCGCGCCGGAGGAACTCGCCGTCCCGGCCGCCGGTCGGCTTGCCCTCCTCGGCGACGACCCGTCCTCGCAAATACGTGCGCACAACGCGACCGGTGATCCGGCGGCCGTCGAACGGCGTCCATCCCGCCTTTGAGAGCACGGCGTCATTGCTGAGCGTCCACGTGTGGCCAGGATCGACCATGAGGAGATCCGCGTCGGCACCCGGCCCGATCCAGCCTTTGCGCGGCCAGAGACCGTACAGCCGGGCAGGCGTCTCGGCATACGCTCGGGCGACGTCCTCGAACGAGAGGTGGCCGCGGGCACAGGCGTCCAGCAACGCGGGCATCGTGCTGTCCAGACCAGGCAGGCCGAAGTGCACGTTCCAGATGTCGCCGGCCGCCTTTTGCTCCAAAGTAGACGGTGCATGGTCGGTGGACATGTGGGTCAGCGTGCCCGAGCGGAGCAACCGCCACAGCTCCGCCTCGTCGGCGTCGGTGCGGGCCCTGGCGGGTGGGGTGAACTTGCGCAGCGCGCCATGCTCATGTACCTCGTGTTCCCGCAGCAGGAAGTACTGCGGGCATGCCTCCGCGCCGAGCCGGGCACCGGCTGCCCGCTCCCGCTGGATGTAACCGGCGACCTCGGGGTGGCTGACGTGTGCCACGACCGCGCGTGCCGCAGTCCTGCGGACAAGTATCGCGGTGACCGCGGCCGCGACAACTTCGGCATCGCGGTCACGCCACTCCGGTAGCACACCACCGTCGGTTCTTCCGTACCCCCTGAGGAGACGTTCGGCGTCAGCGGTGATGCTGTCGTCCTCGCAGTGAATGAGGCTCATCGCGTCGACCATGGCGGTCGATGTGAGGTGGTGACGCAGCGCTGCCGCGTCGTGCCCAGGAATGCCGTGAGTATCGCATGTGAAGACTTTGAAGAAGGCGACACCGGCCTGCCACAAGGCAGCGACATCGGTGACCGACGGCCAGGCGTGCGCAGCGAGTCCAAAGTCGACATTGGCACGGCCGCGCAGGTAATCCTGTTTGTCCCGGAGGTCGTCGACAGTACGGACGGGCTGGCCGTGGCTGTGCTCGATGATGGTCGTGACCCCGGCCGCGGCGGCGGCGCCCGTGCCGGTCGGAAAATCCTCCCGCTCCGTGCTGCCGGGGTCCATCAGGTGCACGTGGGTGTCGACCCCGCCCGGCAGCACCAGCAGGCCAGAGGCGTCCACCTCTTGACTGGCGGCAGGCCGGTCATTGCCGACCGCGACGATCCTGCCGTCGGTGACCGCGACATTCGCACGTCGCCGTCCGTTCGGCATGACCACGAATCCACCAGAGATCAACAGGTCGACAGGCACGCGGCAGGTTTCCTCTCGTTACGGCGATTCACAGACAGGCTCGGGCAACGGACAGACATGCGAGCTCGATACACCAGTCTGGTCTACTCATACAGAACCACTCCGGAGTCCCCGCCAGACCCCAACCGGTCGACCAGCTTGGCGACGGTGCAATCGCGGTACAGGTCAAGCAAGGTCGCCTCCATTCCGGCTTCCCACATCGCGGTCAGCAGCCGCGCCGCGAGCGTCGACATGATCCGCCTCACCACCTTCGACCGCACGGTCCTCACACCCAGGGCGTGACGTCACTTCCGCCAGAACAGATGATGGGTCACGCCACTCGGGCTAGGCACGACATCGAGGTGGAAACGGTCAAGCAGCTCGTCCGGCGTCTTCCACAGCGACACCCCATGACCAAGCTCAACCGGCGACACCGCGACATGCAGGGTGTCGATGAGGTCAGCCTCCAGGAACGACCGGATAGTGGTGGCGCCACCACCGATTCGGACATCCCGGCCCTGCGCGGCCTGTTTTGCGAGCCGCAGCACGTCAGCCAGATCACCGTTCACGAAATGGAAGGTCGTGTCGGACAAGGTGAACGACGGCCGTTCGTGGTGAGTCAGGACGAACACCGGCGTATGGAACGGCGGTTCATCACCCCACCAACCCTGCCAATCCAAGTTCTCCCACGGACCACGATACGGACTGAACTTGTGAGCACCCATGATCTCCGCCCCGACATTGTGCGCGAAATCGCGGGTGAAGTAGTCATCCAGGCCACGGCTGCCACCAGGATCAGTACGGTTCGGCCAACTCGCCGTAGCACCCGCCCACGCAAACATGCTGCCAGGATCGGCACGGCCGAACGGCCTGTCGAGACTCTGATCCTCACCAGCACCGAACCCATCACTCGACACAACGAAATTCTGCACCTTCACCAACTGGGCCATGAGGCTTCCTTTCGCTCTGGGTCAATGGTTGGACTACGGCAGCCACGTAAACTCATCGGTCCCGACCCACGCGGCCCTCCGGCCACCCGAGCCCGAACGTCACTGCGCTGCCGGTGCAGGGTGCCCCTCCGAAGACTGCACGACCACGATGCCCTGCCCCTGCAGCACCATCACCCGCCGACGCGCTCGTCGCCGCCGCACTGTGCCTTACTCCCCACGAATGGATCCAGCAAGACAACGCCCGCACCGCCAACAACCTTGACACTCTTCGTCACGCGGTCATGTCCATCTACAACACCCCTAGGCTTCGAGGCCATCACCGTCGACAAACGCACCGCCGGAGGACGCCACACCGCACTCCGCACCATCCGACCGAACACCTGGACCAGTTCCTGCGTTCCCGGACCGAAGTCCTATTGGCCTACGACTTCTTCGAAACGTCCCCTAACCGGTATACGAATGTACGTGCTCATCCTGTCGACGCATCAGTCTTCGATCGAAATCTGCATGCCCCGAAGCCATAACTCTTCAAAAAACGCAGGCTGGTTTCTACTCGAGGCGCTGAACGTAGAGCACGTCGTCATCACCAAAGAAATCCTCGTTGCCGTTCCGGCACACCTCAATTTCCTCGTTCTGGTGAATGAACTTGATGTTGAAGCCATCGCCGCGCTGGCCGTGGAAGACGGCCTTGAACCGGTCACCTTCATTGATCTGGGCGGAGTAGGTCTTGCACTGCTGGAACACTCCACCTTTGGGTGCTGTGACCACCGACGGCCGGTCCGCAGGGATCCGTTCGGATTTGTCGTCGGCCAACTGGTCGACGTCCTTGCCCTGGAACTGCTCTGACCATTCGACCCGCTGTCCGTCCGATCGAGTGTCGTAGATGCGCTCCCCGGCAATGGGCTCGGTGATCGGGCGGTTCGCTTCGACAAGCGCGATGACGCCGACAACGATGGCGGCCACAGCCGCTGCGCCGGCCAGCACCTTCGCCCCGGCAACACCCACATTCCTAAATAACTCGTTGCGTCGATACCGCCGCTGCTCTCGGGGTTGTACCGCTGAGTTCTCAAGTTGGGTCAGGAGGTCGATCACACTCTTGCGATCGTACGGCGTGGTATTACCTGCGCTATAGGCCTCGCCAGTGCTCATGTCGATGTGGATCAGACAGTCGGCAGGATCAAGGTTGTCCTCGCCGACGATGTAAACCGTGCTCTTCCTGGTTATATCCCGAAGCAGCGTGACATTCCCGTCCGAGACACGGACCCGCCCCTTTGAGATGTGGATGCGCTGCCCTTGCGGTCCTCGCACCGACAGTCGGAACCGGAGCGCCTGTTCGATCAGCTTCTGGATCTTGCGCGTCTCGGCGAGATTCATCGCCGGTAGCAGTTCCGGAATACGCCGTTTTGCCCCATACAACTCGGACAGATTGATCTTTGGGCGGTCGAGCTCGTCCACGTCGTCTCCCCACGCATATGTGGACCATTCTGCACCAGTCTAGACAGAAGACATAACCGACACGCGCGGGCCGCGCCCGCGGATCCGGTGTACGTGAATGAACGTCTCGCACACACCGCAGATGACACGTTTCTGTCCTTTTCTGACCTGTACCTGTACCTGTACCTGGCCAGGTTCGCCACCGCCCACAACCGCCGTAATCCCAGCCTTTCGAGATCCAGCAGCCGCCCGAGGCGGTGTGGGGTGAATCGCTTTCACGCCGAGACGGCAGCCTCGGTACCAGCTTTCTGGATACAGCTCGCTCACCAGCCGGTGTGCCCCTCGGATCATGCTGTCGGCCAAGCCGAACGTCCACGCCCTGTTGGCCTTCGCGCGATCTTGATCAGATGCAGGAAGCTTCTTCCCCGTTCCAGTTAGAGCTTGAGGGCCACGTCCACACCGAACAGCGACTGGGCGGCCGCCGCGGGCCTAATGATCAATGACACTGGATTTCCCAAGGACGGCAAGGGTTCGACCGAGCGGATCTGTCCTATGTGCTCGCCGTTAGCCCTGCCGCGACCGCGCACCAGCCGCCGCGATGCCGGTGCAACCACGGCCACACCGCGCTCGGCGGCCACCCGCGTTCCTAACCTCTCAGGTCAATACACCTAGGTCGTGTAGACGGTGTCATCGACCCACGTCGGGGCACAGTGGGGTGTGCCGATGGAGCGGATGTCCGCCCAGCAGCGGCGCCATTTGAGCGGGTAGGCGTTCGGTCCGAGCGGGGCGATCGATTCGTCGTGGGCGCTGCAGGTGGCGGTGATGGTGTCGGACGCGCGCTCCCAGCGGTACCAGACGAACACGATGATCCGGTCATTGCACGCCAGGTCCTGGACCGTGAACGAGTTCGGGCCGTGGGTCAGGTCCTCATCGCCCGGGTGATACTCGATTTCCGAGGCCGCGCCCGCCGGCGTGGTCACCACCAGCAGCGCACCGAAGATCGCCAGGATCAGTGATATGACGCGTAACCGAGACAGCATGAAATCAACTCCATTGCCGGCCACCAGGTTTCACCACTTGTACTAGCGGAAGCCCGGCCGGCCCGCAGAACGGGCTCCCACGCGTTGAGAGCCGGGGCCGCTCCCGCTACCGCACCGTCACGGTCGTGGAGTTCAGCAGCTGGCGGCCGGCACGTTTGACGACCCGGATCACGGGTGCGGTCTGGACCTCGCCGATCAGCGGTAGCGTGCCGAGGCGCTCGGTGAGGTATCGGTAGAGGTCTCGGTTGTCGCGGCAGACGGCCGAGATGAGTAGGTTGGTGGGTCCGGTGGTAGCGGCGCAGAACGCGACTTCGGGGTGGGCGGCCACGGCGGTGCCGGTCTCCGCGAGGTGGGCGGGCGGCACGCTGGCCCACAGGCGTGTCTCGGCGTGGTAGCCCAGCGCCACTGCGTTGACGTCGAGGTC
Source organism: Kibdelosporangium banguiense (assembly GCF_017876405.1). Lineage (GTDB taxonomy): Bacteria > Actinomycetota > Actinomycetes > Mycobacteriales > Pseudonocardiaceae > Kibdelosporangium > Kibdelosporangium banguiense. The sequence goes on from NZ_JAGINW010000001.1 coordinate 9,656,583, forward strand.
GAAACGGAGCAGATCGGCAGCACGCAGGGCGTGCATCCGGCGGGCGACGGTCGACTCCGACCAGCCGGTCGCAGCGGCGAGTGCGGGGTACGGCGCCCGTCCGTCGACAGCGACTGCTTCCAGCAGGGGCCGATCGGCGTCGGCCAGTGCGTCGGTGTCGGCGTCGTACTTGGGCTGTAGGGCGGCGATCTGGTCGGCGGGCGGCGGCGTGAACGGCCTGGAATGCAAGATCCGCCAGGGCCTGCTCCAGGACGTCCGGCCGATGCGACTGCCGGCCGGCATCGGTGGCGACGCCGCCGGGATCGTCGACGAGGTCGGTGACGGCGTCACCGACGTCCAGGCCGGCGACGCCGTGTTCGGCTCCGGCCAGGAGACCTACGCCGAGCACGCCGTGCTCACCTCCTGGGCGCCGAAACCGTCCACAGTGTCCTTCGAGGAAGCGGCTGGCTTCGCGACCCCGTTCGAGACTGCCCTGCGTGTCCTCGACGACGCCGGCGTCCGTGGCGGGCACACCGTTCTGGTCAACGGCGCCAGCGGTGGTGTGGGGTCGGCGGCCCTCCAGTTCGCCGTCGATCGAGGCGCCACCGTCATCGGCATCGCCAGTCCGTCCAATCAGGACTATCTCGTCTCGCTGGGTGCCGTCCCCACCATTTACGGCCCCGGCCTCGTTGACCGAGTTCGTGCGCTCGCCCCGAACGGCATCGACGCTGCGGTCGACGTCGCCGGTTCCGGCGTCATCGCCGAACTCGTCGAGCTCACCGGCAATCCCGCCCGGGTCGTGTCCATCGCCGACTTCAGCGCCACCGAGCACGGCGCCCGGGTGTCCACCGGCTTCGGGCGGGACAAGACACACGCCCTACGCGAAGGCGCGTGCCTGGCCGCGGCCGGCCGGCTCACCCTGCCGGTCACCCAGACCTTCCCCCTCGCCCAGGCCGGAGCAGCCCAGGCCGCAAGCGCGACCGGCCACGTCCGTGGCCGCATCATCGTCACCATGCCCTGACCCTTGAAAGGACGACAATGCCCATCACCCTCATCAACAGTTTCACCGTGCCACAGGACAAGGAGAAGGACTTCCTCAAGGCCTGGCGCAGCACCATCGACCACTTCACCACCGCGCCAGGCTTCATCCAGGCCCGCCTGCACCGCAACACCGGCCTGAACGACACCACCTTCCAGTACGTCAACATCGCACTGTGGGAAGACGCCGACGCCTACCACGCCGTCTTCCAGAACTTCACCCCAGCCGGGCAACGCATACCCGGCGTCAAGGCATACCCGGGCCTTTTCGAGACGTACCTGGAAGTCAACCCCGCCCGCCAGCACCCCGATCCGGCCTGTGAGCCCTCAAAGAAGGATCTCCGCTGCCCGGTCCGTGCCCTCGGCCCTGCTGAACCGCCAGACTGTCAACGTGGTCACACTGCGCCCTTTCCACTAGGGTCCTAAGTGGATCGATCACACGCCGGGCGGGGTGGTGTTCGCCTCTCCCGGCGGGGGTGATCGCTTCTTGGCGTGCCGGGTAAGAGCGGTCACCCAGCGGTCCCAGCAGGGCCAGTGAACGTACCCAGTGCGGGCCGCAAACTGCGGGTCAACAGTGGACAGTCGGCCCGCTGGACCGATTGGCGGAGTGCCTCAGGGGAGTCGAGCGATTACAGTCCGATTCCGGGAGCGCTCCCAGAGTCGGACTGTCCCTGCCGGGCCGTTTCTTGAGGAGGTCAGCGATGACCTGGCGATTTCTCTGGGCGGTAGTGCTCGGCTTGGTAGCGGCCGTCTGCGCCGCGCGCGGTGAGTCCGGCCGGGGCAAGGTCCCGCTCGCGAGCCGATCGTTCGAGGAGAAGTCACATGGCAAACAGGAAAGTCGCGAATGCGACCGCGGTCATGGCCACCGCTGCGGTGCTGAGTGCCGTCGGGGCGTCGGTACCACCGGCAGCCGCAGCCATCGGCACCGGCCCGGCCGCGATGGCCACACTCACGGTGGCGGCTGATGGCACCGGTCAGTACCGAACCGTGCAGGCCGCGGTCAACGCGGCGCCGGCAAACAGTTCCGCGCGTACGGTGATCACGATCAAGGCGGGCACCTACCGCGAGGTCGTGCGGGTACCGTCGAACAAGACCGCCATCACGTTGCAGGGCCTGGGCTCCACGCCGGCGCGGACCGTGATCGTGTTCAACAACAGCGCGAGCAGCAGTGGCACATCCGGCAGCGCCAGCGTGTTCGTCGACGGTCGTGACTTCATCGCCACGAACCTCACCATCTCCAACGACTACGTCGAGAAGCCCGGCGCCGAAGGCAACCAGGCAGTGGCACTGCACCTCAACGCCGACCGCGCGGTGTTCCGTAACGTCCGCCTGCTCGGCGACCAGGACACGTTCCTGGTCAACGACAAGGCCCGCGCCTACATGGCCGACTCCTACGTCGAGGGCACCGTCGACTTCATCTTCGGCGGTGGCACCATGGTCTTCGAGCGCACCACCGTGCACGAGAAGCGCACGGTCGGCGGCCCGATCACCGCCGCCAGTACCGCCGCCACCAAGAAGTACGGCCTGCTGTTCTACCGCTGCACCATCACCGGCACCACCAACAACACCACCCAGTTGGGACGGCCGTGGCGACCCGCGGGCCAGGTCCTCTACCGCGAGTCCACCCTCACCGCCACGCTCAAGACCTCCCAGCCGTGGACCGACATGAGCGGAAACCCCTGGCAGAAAGCCCGGTTCTCCGAATACCACAACACCGGCGCGGGCGCCGGCACGAACCCCAACCGCCCCCAGCTGCCCGATGCCCAGGCCGCCGACTACACCCCACAGAAGTACCTCGCCGGCACCGACGGCTGGAATCCCCGGTAAAGCACCGCCAGCTGGGAATTGCTCCTGGCCGGGAATGACTGATGGCCGGCCACCGAGGTCGCCGGCCATCACGAACCTCGTCACCACTTGTCGGAGGTGACGAGCGTCTTCAACTGGTCGAGGGTCAGTGGCGGCTGCGGCGCGAGGATCTTGCCGCCCGGCGAGTTGATCACAGCGCCCCCAGGGTCTTCCTGGTTGCCGACGTGCATGAGGACCCTCGTCCCGTCGGGCCGCTTGAGGCACGCCATGTACGACACCGCGCCGCGATCCGGCCGCGCGGTCCCAGTCTCCAGCCGGGAGCCGTCGGGCAGCGTGCTGACATCACGGCCCATCGGGCGGGAAAGGCCGCACCACTCGCTGGGCTCGGGATCGCTGGGGAGGATCGTCAGGCTGAAGCTCCCGGTGACGCCTGCGGAGGTCAGCGTCCCGACGATGAGCGCGCTGGTGGGGGCGCCCGTCGCCACCTGTGGTGTCACGACCGATCCTGTCCCCGGTGGCAGGTTGTTCTTCGAGGAGGGGGAATCCCCTGGCACGCTGATTTTTTGGGTCACCTCGAACGTCGCGGTGTCGCCGAGCACCCCTCTGAACCGGGCGATCAGGTCATCCGGCGAGGTGGGGACCCGGCCGCGCGCCGTGGATGGTGTGGTCGACGACGAGGAGGTCTGCGAGCTGGCCGCGGGCGTGCCGGAGTCGCCCGGCACCAGCCACACCGCACCCGCGACCAGGCCCGCCACCGCGACGACGGTGGCCGCGACGGGTACCAGCCGCACAGCCCGGCGCGGCCGCGCGACCGGGGCCGTACTCACGGCTGTGGCGTCGGCGCGCCGCTCCAACTCGGCGAAGGCATCGTGGAGGGTACGCAGGTCACTCATGAGGTCTCCTGGAAGTTGGGGGTGCTGGCGGTGAGGTCGATGCGCAGAGCGTTGAGTGCCCGATGGATCTGGCTGCGTACGGTCGATTCCCGGCACCCCAACTGTGTGGCGATCTCCCTGTCGGACAGGCCCGCGTAGTAGCGCAGGACCACGGCCGCGCGCTGTTTCCTGGGCAGGCCGGCGAGGCGGCGGATCATCGCGTCCCGCTCGGCCCGCTCGTGCGCGCCGTCGGCGATCACCATCGGCTCGACCTCGGCGCGCGGGGACGTGCGGGTCAGCCTTCTGCGCCAGGACAGGTACTCGTTGACGACCATCCGCCGCACGTAGGCGTTCGGCTCGGCCATCGCCGAGATCCGGTCCCAGCGCTCGAACGCCCGGCCCAACACGTCGCTCACCAGATCCTCGGCCAGCCACGTCCGGCAGGTCAGGACCGTGGCGAACCGCAACAGCGCGGCACGCTGCCTTGCCACGTACTCAGTGAACTCCATCGGCAACTCCCGATCGTCGACTCGACCTCGATTTCGCACCCCTAATGCGGAAGTGACCCCATTTGTTGCATTCGATCTCTCAACGGCTGCTGAGCCCAGCCCATACCGGCAGGAATGCGTACCTGATCCGCGTGGGTCCGACCGCCATAGCCACTGGATGACTGATTCCGTGAAGATCGTGTGAAGTGGCACGGACATGGGAGGAGGGCGTCCAGGATCAGTGCGTGAGCAAGGATCTGGACACCCTCCTGACGGCACTGTACGTGCTGATCAACGACCATGTGGTGCCACCCCGCACCGGTCGTGGCCGTAGACCTGGACTGACCGACAGCGAACTGCTCTGCTGGGCTACCACCGCGAACGCCGCTGGATCCGGCATATCCACAGCGCCCCGCACTGGCGCAACATGTTTCCCTGCCGACCGGGACAGTCCGGCTATCCTTTACCAGTTCGAGCAACCGTTCACCGTGGACTCAACCAAGTACACGACACGCTTCGTCGGCACGGCCATCGACCTTACGACGAGAGTAGCGCGGATGGCTATTGCCGGGCTCGGACCTGTGCAGGACGGACAGTGCGGACACAGAGCCACACGCCCCCAGCAGCACGGACGACATTTTCGGCAAGCGCACGGCTGCCCGGTTTCAGGATCCGAGCGTGAGGAAGGCGAAGAGCTTTCCATCCTCGGGTTCGTTGTCGACGGTGACCTTGCCTCGATGGCTCACCTCCACTTGGTAGAACTTTGAGCCCGTGGGGATGTCGGCCACCGCGATCGGGAACATGCAGGCGCTGTTGGTGAGCGTGGTCAACTGACCGTCTTGTGCCGCGCGCCCCTGGCCCAGCTTCCCGGTGGCGATAAGTTTGCCCGTCTCGTCGTAGACCTTCACTTCTGTGCCGTCTCGGATGTCCCGGTAGCCGCCGCTGCCCCAGCAACGTTTTCGGTCGGTTCCTTCCGCGACGGCGTCGGCAGAAGTCACGATGCTGTAGTTGCCATACTTGACTTCTTCATAGGTCGGTGGCTCAGCGGACAATGTGATGAATCCGCCCATCTCGTATGTCCCAGACGTGGATACGAGAATTACGGTAAGTATGACGAGCACGGCCGCGACGACGGCGCTGACACCGATCCAGAACCGTTTGACTCGCGGCGGCCGGGACACTGTCGGACCAGGGGATGCAACCGGGACCTGCTGCATGCTCTCTGCTCGCGGAGCGGCATGCCCTGTCAGCGTATCGGCCGCGAAAGCGACCACCGGTTCACCGGTTTGCCGGATCGAGGACGATGGGCGCCGAAGGCCCAGCCGGCGGGCATGGCCGGCGCCCACTCGGGTCGACTTGTCCTCAGGCTTCGGCGTGGTCATGCGTTCTCATTCCATGTTCGAACGGCGGCTCCGGATCGCACATCCGGCTGCCCGGGGCATCGGTCTCCTCTCGAACCTGTTACTCCAAATGGCCCCGACCGGCGGGACTACAGCCGATCAAGTGACTGCGTTAGTCCGATCTGGTGAATGTGGATACGTTGCTCAGGCGTCTGTGCGCGCTCCTCGGCCAACTAATTAGCGCTGCAACAGATGCGGGGCCACCTCTGACACCTCAAGTCGTAGCCAGGCTCAACAACCGAATCCGTCATCGGCGACCTTCGCTACAAGAAAGCCCGCTGGCTCTGAGTGTTCCAGAGCCAGCGGGCCGCGTGATCACTGAGCAGGGACCGGCAATGGCATGCCGGGCACGCTCTGGTCCTGCGGGACGACGCCGTCCACCAGGTAGGCGTTCACGATCTTGTCCACGTTCGCGTTGCCGAAGGAGTAGACGCCGTGGTCACCCTCATCGGTGACGGTCAGCATCCGGGAGTTCTCGAACATGGCGTGTGCCTTGCGCGCGCCTTCGATCGGCGTGCCCGGGTCGTGCGCCGACTGGACCATCAGCACCGGTGGGACACCTTTTCCGTCCATTGTGGGCAGTGGACGGAACTTTTTGTTCTTCCAGAACACACAGGCCTGGTGGTCGATCCAGAAAGCGTCCAGTGTCAGGCCGCGGTCGAGGAACTCCTGCGACTTGCGGATCACCGACCGACGATCGCCGGTCCACGGGCCGTCGTTGCACGTGACGGCGGTCAGCACGGCCACCAGCGAATCCTCGGCCTCAGCACGGACCCGGGACAGCGCGGCCTTGACAGTCCCGCGGTCGTCAGCCGTGCCGGTCTCGATCAACCTCTTGACTTCGGCCAGAGTGGCGGCCATTTCCGGGAACAACACCTTGTGATAGCTCATGCCCATCATTGAGCCGTCCAGTTCGAGCGGGCCGAATCTCGCACCGCCGATGTCAAGCGGTTCGCGGCTGAGCGAGGCCCGGATGCTCTCGTAGTTCTGCCGGGCCTGCTCGGCGGTGCCGCCGAAGTGGTATTTGGCCTCGTAGCGCGCTATCCAGGGCAAGAAGTCCTGTCGCCAGCGGCGCTCGAAGCCCAGTGGCTGCCAGTCGCGCATCTTCTCCCACGGGGCAGTGAAATCGACGTTCGAGTCGAGGACGAACCGGCCGGTGCGCTGCGGGAACTGCTGGGCATAGTGCGCGCCCAGCCAGGTGCCCGCGGAGTAGCCGACATAGTTGACCTTGTGCCGGCCGAGCAGCACCCGCAGCAGATCCATGTCCCTGATCGTCTGGTAGGTGTCGATCAGCCCGGCCAGATCACCCGACACCCGCTGACAGGCCTTCGCGAAGTCCGCCAGGGTGTCCAGGATCTTGTCCAGGTTGCGCGGGTCGCGGTCACGCGGGTCCCGATCACTGAAAGTGGCGCCACCGCAGGAGATGTTCGTGCTCTTGCCCGTGCCACGTGGGTCTATGCCGATGATCTCCTGGTGCTCGCGCAGCTTGGTCTGGCCCTGGAACAGCACCGGGAGCGAACGGCCTTCCCCACCGGGACCGCCAGGGTTGGTCAGTACGGAAGCCGTTGTCCTGGCGGTGGATTTGAGCCTGCTGACCGCGATGGTCAGGTCTTTGCGTTCGTGCGGGCGGTCCCAGTCGCGGGGCGTGCTGAATGTGGCGCACTCCAACTGCTCGGTGCCCGGCGGCCGCGGTGCCGGCAGTTCGTTGTCGGCGCAGAGATGCCATGCCAGAGCCTGCCCGGTGTAGCGGGCCGGAATGTTCGTGGTGTTCAAGGCAGGATCGGCTGACGCCGTGGTCAATCCGGCGAGCAGGCCACCGACGACGGCCGGGATCACGATGGCGAAATATCGCCCTCTCATGTACTCCCCTTCTTCGAATTCCCCTGTGGAAACCCCGAAACGACGAGGTGGCCACGACGCTACGGGCGGCAAGGGTCTGCTCGCGTCGTCGCCGAGGACCAGATCGGCGCCGTGGCTGGGTCCTACGCAGGGATGACGGACGTGCGGGGCAGGTCCGCCCAGACTGTCCAACCTGGACCGTCGCCGGGACCGGCCTGCAGGCTGCCGCCGAGCAACGCCACCCGCTCGCGCATTCCCACGATCCCCAGCCCGGTACCGCCGCCCGGCCGGTGTCCTGGGACCGGGCCGCTGTCGCTGACCTGCACCGACACGGACTCCGCGCCATGTTTCACCCGCACCCGGGTCGGGCTCGGACCGGCGTGCCGCAGCACGTTGGTCAGCGCCTCGGTGAGGATCCGTTGCGCGAACAGTTCCGCCTCCCCTGCAACCGAAGCCGGGCTGCCGACCAGTTCGGTGTCGACCGGCAGTCCGGCACCCCGGACCGGTGCGAGCAGACGCTCCAGCCCGTCATCGTCCAGCGTGACGGCGTGCGGATCCGGGGTCAGGCCGGTCAGATCAGGCAGTGTGCACGCGACCCGGCGGCCGGAGTCGGCGATGTGCGCCAGCGCCTCGGCGCGACCGGCCGGATCCGGGGCCATCCGGGCGGCACCTGCCTGCACGGCGACCGCCGAGACGTGATGGGCGACGACATCGTGCAGTTCCCGGGCCACCCGCAGCCGTTCCTGGGCGACGATCTCACGCTCCCCTGCCTCGGCACACTCGCGCCGAGCGCGCTCGACCTGCAGCCGGTGCCGCCTTACCAGCATTCCGGCCAGCCATAGCGGCACGACGACGACGTAGGACAGGATCACTAGCGAGGTCGCCGACTCGCCGAACGACGGTCCGAGCAGCATCATCTGCGTGCTCAGCACCATCGGCGTGGTCACGGCGACGACCGCGGCCGACCAGCCGGCCCTGGCGTGGGACGCCGCACCCCAGATCAGCAGCGGCCATCCGGCCGTGGCCACGAGGTTCGTGGCGTCCAACGAATCAGCGAACAGCGCGAAGACTGCCCAGATCATCAGCGCCGGCAGCGGTGCTGTCCGCCACCATGCGACGGCGGCGAACTGTACGGACGCCACCAGCAGGGCAAGCGGAGAGCTCAGCGGCAGATCGATCAGGGCCAGCAGTTGGTCGACAACCGGCACATCGGTCCGGGCGGCCGGTATCGCGGCCAGCAGGAGGGCCGGAGCCACGATGGCGGCCAACGCGACCATGCCAGGACGGTCCGGGATCGGCAGCCCCCGACGGCCGGGTGGCGCCGGTTCCGGTTGGCCCGCATCGGAATCCGCGCGCAGCACACCGAGCACACGGCGCATCGCGGCCAGCACCGATCGTGCCTCCGCGCTCAGCCGCCGTAGGTCGGCGTCCGCGGTCATCGGCCGCTCGCAATGCCGGACCAGCCGGTGCAGCCCGGCGAGTACCCCGCTACCGATCTCCTCGGCGATACGCGCTCGCTCGGTCGCCAGCGCCCCAGCCTTCCGCGACCAGTCCTGTGCGCGCCGCTCACTCTCCACGCGTTCGGTCGCGGACCGCGTGAAACGACCAGCGAGCGCACCAATAAGCACGAACACGGCGATGGCGAGTCCCAACGCGAGGGCCGTCCAGGCACGGACCAACAAGGTGCCGGGCGTCATCGGGATGACCGCTACCCCCGCGACCACCGCCACCAGCACAGGCCCTGCCAGCCAGCCGATCGCTCGGCCCGGAGCCCGCGCGACGGAGAACGCCAGCACTCCCCACGTGTATGCCGGAAGAGCACCAATTGCGGCGCACTGTGCCACCGCGATCGGTGCCAGTGCCACGTATGCCCGTCTCGGCCACCGACGCCGCAACAGCACCGTTGCGGCCTGCGCTGTCAGGGTCAGTCCACCTACGACGACTGCGGCCGGGCCGTCGAGCAATCCCGGCAGCCCCGGCACGACCGGGTCGATCGCCGTGACCACTTCGGTCAACCCGAGCAGCAGCACCAACGCGGCCAGGGCCACGTCCCCGGCCCGCACCCCTGGCAGCTCAACCACTGTCGCCCAGCAGGCCGTTCTCGTAGGCGAAGATCACCAGCTGGACGCGGTCACGCAGGTCCAGTTTGCCCAGCAGCCGCGAGACGTGTGTCTTCACGGTCGTCTCGCTCAGTACGAGCCAGTCGGCGATCTCCGCGTTCGACATCCCGGTCGACACCAGGCCCAGAACTTCGCGCTCCCGCCCGGTGAGCGTGCCGACCGGCCCGGCATCCGGTTTCGGAGCGGCCGGCACGAACGATCCGACCAGCCGCCGAGTCACCGACGGCGCGAACAACGCGTGCCCCGCGTGCACCGTGCGGACCGCCACCTGCAGGTCCTCCGGCTCGACATCTTTGAGCACGAACCCGGACGCCCCTGCCCGCAACGCGTCGTAGACGTGCCGGTCCAGGTCGAACGTGGTGACCACGAGCACCCGGATCGCCGGGTCGCCGAGTGCGCGAATCAGCCGAGTGCCCTCAATGCCGTCCGTACCAGGCATCCGGACATCCATCAGCACGACGTCCGGGCGTAACTGCTCTGCTAACTCCGCAGCGCGGGCGCCGTCCCCAGCCTCCCCGACGACGTCGATGTCAGGCGCGGCGCCAAGCACAGTCCGTAGCCCGGCACGCACCACAACCTGATCGTCCGCAACGACCACCCGCACGGTTCGCTCCCCTATGCCTGCCATATAGGGCCATCCTGGCACGCCCGTTAGATATCGGTGGTCACCGCTAGCCCAGTTGCGGCTCGGTGCAAGGCGGGCGGGAGTCGTATTCGGCGCGGGCGGTGTCGATGTGGGACAGGTGGGTGATGCTCCATTCCAGGAGGGGCGCGGTGGCTTCGCGGAGGGTCACGCCCATGGGGGGTGAGCTCGTAGCTGACATGGGGTGGCATCACGTTGTGGACGGTGCGGGTGAGGATTCCGTCGCGTTCGAGGCTGCGCAGGGTAAGGATTGGCGGCGTCAGCGTGTGCAGACGAAGCTTGAGGCTGCGTAAGGATCGCCGGCACGATATCTGGGCCAGGCGGGGTATTCGCACAGTGGACGAGTGCGGTCGTGAGTGATGTCGGCAACGATGGGATTCGCAGGCGGCTGTCCTGTTTCGACCCAGCGTTCGAGTGCCGAGAGTGAGTCCCAGCCGGCGGCGAAGGCCGGCGTGCCGAAGTTCGCGTGGTTCGCCCCAGGCACGAGGTAGTACCGCATGAACGCGTGGGTGGACGAGGGGCCGAGCTTGGCGAGCACGCGCTGGTAGTAGTCGTTCGTCGAGCGATGGGAGACCAGCTCGTCGGCGGCGCCGTGCAGCAGGATCAGTTTGCCGCCGGTGCGGGCGAACGGACCGAGATCGACGTTGTTGCGGTCCTGGATCGTGGACAGGTGGCTGATTCGGCCGAGCCACTTTCCGGGATGCCGGGGATCCAGGTCGAGTGAGTTGTAGCCGGGGTCGCGGGTCAGGAAGTACTTGACCCATTGTTCCCAGTACTGCATCCCGTAGCCGCTTGTCACCGGCATGGGATTGGCCGGCGCGGTTGTGCCGAACCCGAGGAACGGGGTCCGCATGTCCGCGCCGGAGAGGAACGGGAAACCTGGGTATTCGGTCTCGCCACTGGCGACCCGGTACGGCCACCTGAACGGGGTGGACATGGCGATCACGGCCCCGATCTGGGGATCGGACAGGCAATCCGGACCGGCGTCGGCTCCGCCCGGGCAGCGAAGCACGTGCGGATCGAAGCCGCAGGCGCGAAGGTTCGAGACGACCTTGTCCTTGATGCCGTCCAGGCCGTCACACGCGTTGATCACACTGTTGTAGAGAAGCGTTTGCTTGGCGGGACTGGGGAAAACGCCGGGGCGGGACAGGACCTGGACCAGGTACCCCACGTCCAGGACCTCCGCGAGGTTGTTCCAGGCGGGGTAGGCGGAGATCACGCCGTCGAACGCCTGTGGCCACCGTTGGGCGACGATGAGAGCCTCCCGCCCACCTGTCGAGCCGCCCGAGAAATAGACCTCGGCAGGGTTCTGCCCATAGGCGAGCCGGACGAGGAACAGGCTGGCGTCGCGTGTCTTCTTCAGTGCGTCACCGGCAGCGAAGTTCTTCAACGCCTCGTCGTTCACGCCGAACGACCCGTCCAGCGACGGAACAGCCGCGGGGCCCTGCTGGTGGCCGGAGTCGCTGGCGAATGTCGCGTATCGCCGGGCCAAAGGCGCCGGTTGATCCGCGGGACCGAACGGTACGTTCATCGTCAGCGCGGGAATGGTCCCGTTGTAGCCGCCGCCACCGAACATCAGCGCCTTGTGATTCCAGCCGTGCGGCAAGGCAACGCGCATCTTGATCGCGGGCGCGGACCGATCGACGGGAAAGATGTCGGCGTCGAGAAGGCAGTACTCGACCGTCTGGCCACTGACCACGCTGGTCGTGACCAACGCCGACTGAACGCGACCACCGGTTGTCGGCAGGCTCATCGCTGAGGCCGGAATCTTCCTCTGGTTCAGCTCCGCGCACGCCGGCACGGTCGTGGTCGTTGCGGTGGCGGATTCCGTGCCGAGCAAAAGGATCGCGGCCGGCAACAGAACCGTAGCCGCCAGCGCGGCGAGCCGACGAGTCGGTGTTGTACTCACGCTGGCCCCTTTTTCAGTGGTAAAGGTGCGTTCCCGGGATGGCCTGCGGATCGTTACGGATCTCAGCGGTGTTCGTCTCGGGCAGGAACCACGCGCTGACGAAGGTGATCAGCCCCATCGCCATGATGTAGGCGGCGACCGGCATGGTGCTCCCGGTGTTCGCGATGAGTGCTGTCATGAGGAACGGCGTGCCACCGCTGACGATGATCGCCGAGAGCTGGTAGGACAACGACGCACCCGAGTAGCGGACGTTGGGCGCGAAGAGCTCGCCGAGGAAGCTGGCGATCGGGCCGTAGGTGAGGGTCTGGAACACGAAGCCCACCAGCACCGCGACGAAGATCAACGGCAGCGACGCGGTGTCGACGAGCCAGAAGTACGGAAAGGCCCACACCGCCACGCCCAGGCCACCGATCAGGATCAGCGGCCGGCGGCCCACCTTGTCGGAGATGTGGCCCGACCAGGGGATGACCACGAGCATCGCCACGGAACTGAGCAGCACGACCGCGAGCAGCAGGTTGCGCTGCAGGCCAAGGGAGTTGGTGCCGTAGCTCAGCAGACCGGAGATGCTGACGTAGAAAAGGCTGTTGGTCGCCGAGAGGATCCCGCAACCGAGCAGAATCCTCGCCCACTTGCTCCGGATGACCTTGGCCAGCGGAGCGCGGACCACCGCGTCCCGCGGCTTGGAGACGTTGCGCTGCAGCTCGCGGAACTCCGGTGTGTCCTCCACTTTGGCCTGGATGTAGAGCACCACCACGAACATCACGATGCTGACCAGGAAGGGAATGCGCCAGCCCCAGCTGAGGAAGGCGTCGTCCGGCAGCAGGGCGCCGGCGGCCACGAAGATCAGGTTCGACAGGATCACCGCGACCGGAACGCTGACCTGCCCGAAGGTTCCGGCGAAACCGCGCCGCTTGGGGCCGACGGACTCGGTGAGCAGCAGTATGATTCCGCCCCACTGGCCGCCGGCCGCGAGCCCCTGCAGGAAGCGCAGTGTGACCAGCAGAATCGGCGCCAGCGCGCCCACGGCCGACGCACTGGGCAGGCAGCCGATCAGGAAGGTCGCCGCACCCATGAGCGCCAGGCACGTCACGACAACCGGCTTGCGGCCGTACTTGTCACCGAAGTGCCCGGCGAGCACCCCGCCGATCGGACGCGCCACGAAGCCCGCCCAGAACGTGCTGAAGGCAAGCAGTGTCCCGGTCAGAGCCTGACGGCGTCTCATGCCACCTTGATGACAACCTTGCCTGAAGCGTGGCCGTTCTCCACGGTGGCAAGGGCGGCCGGGGCGTCGGAGAGCGGGTGGACCGCGGTGATCACAGGTGTGAGGACTCCGTCGAGGGCCAGCCGGGCGGACCGCTCCAGGTTCTCGCGGTCGAGGCGACGCTCAACGACACGCCCACCGAGATCGGGCACAGACATATCGCCCACGGCGATGACGTTACGAGGATCCCGGGCCAGTGGGGCGACCGTCCGCAGCGAGGCTCCTCCGACCAGGTCGACGATCCCGTCGAAGCCGTCCGGAACCAGCTCGCGTGCCGCGGCGACGACGTCCCCTGCGGTGTAGTCGATGAACCGCACCCCGACGGCCTCGGCGTGCTCGCGCTTGGCGGTACTCCCGGTGCCGATCACACGCAGCTCGCGTCCGACGGCCAGCCGGGCGACGGCGAGACCGACCCCTCCCCCGACCCCGTTGACCAGGACCGTGGCACCGGCCGGGAGACCGAGCTGGTCGAGCGCATCCACTGCGGTCGTGCCAGCCACTGGCAGCGTTGCCGCCACGGTCGCAGACAGACCTGCCGGAATACGCGCGGTGTTCGGCGCGGACAGCACCGTCGTCTCGGCGTGGGTGCCGCCACCGGTGAGTGCGAAGCCGAAGACCGCGTCACCCACCTCGAGCCCGTCGACGTCCTCGCCCAGGGCGAGAACGGTTCCCGCCGCTTCCATGCCCAGCACGAGGGGAAACGGACGCCCGCCGTCGAGCCCGGAGACCAGACCCGAGCGCAGCAGGTGGTCGAGAGGGTTCACACCGGCGACCTCGACCCGGATCAGCACCTCACCGCGACCGGGGACCGGATCGGGACGATCGAAGAACTCCTGCACCTCGGGCCCGCCATACCTGCCGAAACCCCACGCCTGCCCCATCTTCTGCCGCCTCCCGCATGACCGGCCCGGTGGTTCCGGGCTCTGCGGCCATCCTCACCGCTCACACCGATGTAAGAGGCAACCGGCTGAGGTGCAGGTCACAGCATCAGGCCGACCGTGGCACCGGTTCCGAGGTAGTGGACAGCCCCGCCCGGTGCCGACTGTTGGCTTCGATCAGCACGTCAAGCGCATCTCGGGTCTGGATCAGGTGCGCGATGTCGGCATCGATCCGGTCGCGCACGCGCGTCATCGTCGCGAACGCCAGCTCGACGACATCCGGATCACTGGGTGTCTCCACGCACGGCAGCACAGCCGCGATCACCTGGCTGGACATACCCGCGTCGAACAGCTGCCGGATGAGCGACACACGCTCGACCTCGGCATCGGAGTAGTGACGCTGCCCGGCGTCGGAGCGTGAGCTCGTCAGCAAGCCTTGCTCTTCGTAGTACCGCAGTGAGCGCGGACTCACGCCCGTGCGCTTGGACAGCTCGCCGATCCGCATCCCTGAAAGCCTACGCCCGCGTGCGTGCCGGTCGGACACCGCGCGCTGGCACTGGGTGCGGCCGCTGTCGATCCGTCTACTGCTCGTTTTCGGCTTGACGGCGTCGGTATTCCGCCGCCCTGGTCTGGTAGTTCTGGTGTTCCCGCGCGTGGTCCGGGGGAAGGTGCGGGGCGTCCGGGGACGTCGTGGCGAAGAAGCGCTTGAGCGCGGTGTTCGAGCTGACGGCGAGTTCCCCGGATCGCGGGAACATCGCTGACTCGTAGCGTGCGACCGCGTCGTCGAGACTGCTCTCCTTCTTGATGGCGTGTGCGAGTTCCGCGCCGTCGAGCAACGCGAGATTCGTGCCGTGGCCGCCGAAGGGTGCCATCAGGTGGGCCGCGCCGCCGATCAGGGTGACACCGGGGACGTGGTCCCACGTCAGCGGAGCGGGCAGAGCCCAGAAGCTGCGCTGCACGTAGTCGCCGTCGTTGCCGGTGATCAGTGGGCGCATGACCGCGGACCATTCGCTGAACTCCCGCAACAGGTGGGACCGGATCGCCTCGCGGTCGGTGAGGTCCACGCCGGCCGTGACGTGCCAGTCGAGTTCGGCGCGGAAGGCTATGTGGCCGCGGACCACACCGTTGCTGTTGCGCTGGACGATCACCGCGCGGCCGTCGCCGTCGGTGGAGAACATGTGGCCCTCGCCCACGATCGCGGCGACTTCGGGGTGCCTGGTGTCCACGTCGTCGAATCGGGCGTCGAGGAAGTGGACGCCGAAATACTGCGGCACCGCGTCGGTGAGCAGCCGGCGAACCGGTGACCACACGCCATCGGCGCCGATGACGAGGTCGGCTTCCGCGCTGGCACCGTTGGCGAACTCCAAGCGGTGCGTCCCGTCTCCGAGCGGGGTCGCGCGCACCAGTTTGTGTCCCCAGTGGACCGTGCCGGGCGCCAAGTGCTCGTACAGCATGCTCCGCAGCTGGCCGCGGTCGATCTCGGGAGCGGCCTCGTCGCCTTCAGCGGGAGTGAACTCGGCCAGGACGGTGCCATGGTGGTCGCGGCGGCTCTTGGCCTGGCCTTCCATCCGGGACAACGCCAGGAACGCGTCCAGCAGCCCGGCGTCCTCCAACGCGATCTGGCCTGCGTCGGCATGCAGGTCGAGTGACCCTCCTGGGTCTCGGGAGTCCACGGCGGCGTCCGCGTCGTACACCGCCGGTTGGAAGCCGTGTCCCTGCAGGACGCGAGCGCACATCAAGCCGGCGGGGCCGCCGCCGACTATGGCGATGCGGGGTGAGGTTGTCATGGGGTGAGTCCTTCCACGGGTGCTGCGGCGGCGTGTTCGTCGCCGGTGGGAGCAGGCCGGACGGTCCGACTCCGCACACCATACATAGAACTGTTCTACAAATCGAACGGTTCTATGTTTCGACCCGTTCAACACGGAGGTTAGAGTGGAGACATGACTGAGGCAGGACGCCGCGAGCGCAAGAAGGCCGCCACTCGCCAGGCCTTGGCCGACGCCGCACTGGCGCTGTTCCTGGAGCGGGGCTACGACGCGGTCGGCGTGCGGGAGATCGCCGACACCGCCGACGTCTCGGTGGCCACCCTGTTCAAACACTTCCCTGACGGCAAAGAAGCACTGGTCTTCGACCAAGACGCCGACCGCGAGACCGCGCTCGTCACCGCGGTCCGCGAGCGCCCAGCCGGCCAGTCCATCCCCCAGGCACTGCGCCAACTGCTGCGCGACGAACGCTCCCCGCAGGTCCACACCGACCCACGCCTGGCCGACTTCCTCCGCCTGATCGACACCACTCCCCCACTGCGTGAGTACTTCCGCCGTATGTGGCTGCGCCACGAGAACGCCTTGGCCGCAGCGATCGCCGCCGACACCGGGCTACCCGAGGACGACGCCGGCTGCCAGGCGCTGGCCCACTTCGCCCTCGAAGCCGTCGCCCTCGCCCGAGGGCGGGACGACGCCGAGTCCGCACTCGACCGGATCTTCGCCTTGCTCGACACCGGATGGACGGACACGACGAAGAAACCCACGAGGCACGACGACACCTGATGGCAGCCAATGACCTGCGCCGCAACAGAACGCGTCGAAGTGTCCAAGGACGCGGATTCGCTGGCGAATCACCACCCGCAGGCGCTCGCCGTGAAGTCGCCCTCGATGTCCACATCGGACGCCTGTTGGGCATCGAATCCGTGCCCGAAGGCACAGATCACCCGCCAATGCTGGCGTTCATCTACGACGGCGGCACACGCCATCACGGACGGCGTGCCTATCAGTGTCCATTTAGATCGATCAGCGCAACGGACCGGTCACAGTTCGGGATCACCTGGCGGGATCGCCTTGGCCAACGTGTCGTTGATGGTCGCGTAGTTCCCGATCGTCCGTCGCACCATCTCGGCGAAGGACTCCATCTGCTGCAGGTTGACCGTATATCCATCGTGCACCATCCGGTCTGTTCGAGTGCCGGTTCTGCGGCTGGCCATGCAGAACCCGAGCTCAGGTCCTGTTCTCCTTGCGACGAACGAACTTCAGCCCTGACCAGTCGTCCCCGAGCGCGGCCACCTTCACATCGACGACCCCCAGTGGAAGGAAGATCTCGCGCAAGGTGTTCTCGGTGACATCGCTGACGTGACCGGCCGCGCGCCGGGGCCAGCCGATCCACAGCATGGCTTGATCAGCCAGACTGCGAACCAGTTCAGGCGCTTCTGCCGCGATGTCATTGGCAGCACGATAGAACGCCACCGTGATGTCGGCGTCGGCTGTGTCGCCGCGGACGATGGCGCAGGTGTCCGGGGCATCCGGGATCGCCCAATCGTCCGGCCCGTGGTGCAGGTGGACCTGGTGCCCCGGCTTGATCCCGATCTTCTTCGCCAGCGGCGTACCGGAATAGCCCGCGGTCATCGCTGGATCAAAGTCAGGATGTTGCCCGCCGGGTCCTTGACCTGGGCTTTGGTCACCCAGCCGTTGTCGGTCGGGGGCATGTGTACGGTGCCACCCAGTTCCGTTGCCTGGCTGACTGTCCGCTCGAGGTCATCGACCGCGATTCCCAGGGTGACAGCGGGCTGCGGGTCGCTCACGATCGACCCGGCCAGACCGCCGGGGGTTTGCACCAACGTGTAGCCGGGCCCTTTCGGATCGACCTGCCAGTTCAGCAGACCGCCGTAAAACCGTTGCAGCGCACCATCATCGGCGCCGCTGATGTCGAAGTGCACCACTGAGTTCGCTTGATGGACTGATCTGTCACTCATGGCGGGCTGCTCCTGTCACGGTTGATCGGAAAGGCACGGGACAGCAGATCGATGGTGTGCGCCAGCTGTTGCGGGCACGCCCGGTAGAGCCGATGGGTGCCATCGGCCCGCATCTCGACGAGGCCAGTCTTGCGCAACACCTTGAGGTGCTCCGACACACTGGCCGGAGCCAGGCCCAACCGCTCGGCCAACTCGCCCGCACCCCGTTCACGGTCCCAGGTCGCCATCAGGATGCGCCGACGATGACTGCTGGCGATGGCCCGCAACAGTTCGTCAAGTCCCGCTGGCTCGACCACACGACCAGGTTACTTCGGAAAAACCCGAAACAGCAACCCCCGGTGAGGACCCGGTGTTTCGGCACGGGGGTGTTGCCCAGCGATGTGGGCGAGTTCTTCCCGCACTTGGAAGAGCACATCATCATGCGCCGCACCCCGACCGGCTACACCCTTTCTACATCGGACCCTCCAAAGCCACCTGGTCAGCTGCCCAACGTGGCGGCGCTGTCGATGAGGGCCCGTACCACCGGTAGCTTCGCGTCCTTCGTCCGCCATGTGACCACTTCGGACAGGGTGAGGTGGAGATCGGCGACCGGACGCCACACCACCGAGCTCAGCGGAGCCACCAGGTCCGCCGTCCTGCTCGCCGGGAATGTGACCGCGTCGCCGATCGCCACCAGCGCCAGCAGTGCCTCCAGATCAGCCACTTCCGCAAGCCCACCCAGCGTGACCTCCTGGGAGCGCACCGCGGAAATGATGTCCGCGTGCAGCCCTGGCTGCGACTCGCCCGGCTCGAGGATCACCCGTTCTCCCTCGAGGTCCGCCAGCCGGACTTCCGGGCGGGCCGCGAGCCGGTGGTCGAGCGCGAGCAACAGCCCGAGGCGGTCGGTGGCCATCTCCATCGACGTCAGGGTCTCGTCGGCAGGGCGGCGCGAACCGTAGGCGAAAGAGATCGTCCCGTCGTGCAGAGCGGTCCACTGTTCGGTGCTGTTCATCGCGATCAGCTGGAGACCGACGTGGGGAGCACGTCTCCGGAACGCCGCCATGAGGGAGGCCAGCGCGCCGGTGAACGTTGCCCCTTGCTCGAACCCGATGACTACCGTGCCCAGACGGCCTTCGGCAATGTCCCTGGCTTCTTCGACGGCGGCCGAGACGTCCGCAAGAATGCCCCGGGCCTTCTCTGCGAAGACCTTTCCGGACGAGCCGTACCTCGGCGCGCTGGTGATGGGGTTGCGCAAGGATGCCCCCGCGAAGGTTTACCTCGGCTTCAGCGACCCGGCGGGTGCCGACTACGACCTGGGTGACCTCGACGGGCAGAAACGGTTGATGGCCGAGCGCATGGCGGCTGGCGGCTGGGTGATTCCGCAGCTCGTGGACCACATGATGGACGCCGACGACTTCCACTTCTACCGGCTGAGCCAGGTCCGCATGGACAGCTGGTCACAAGGGCGCGTCGTGCTGGTCGGTGACGCCGGTTACGCCGTCTCCCTGGGGACGGGGCAGGCCACCAGTGTCGCGATGCTCGGCGCGTACGTCCTGGCCGGCGAGCTCGCGACACATCGGGACGATCCGGCTGCCGGGGCGATCGCCTACGAGAACGAACTGCGCGACTATGCGACCCGCAATCAGAACACCGCGCTGGAATACGATTCGAAGCCGGGACCACCGTCCGGCGGCGAACCATCGGAGGCCGGCTCGGACGGCCTTCCTGACTTCGGCAGCCTGACCCTGCCGTTCCACCTCAAGGACTACTCAGTCTTGGTCCGGCCATGACGGCACCTTCGAACAGACCCGGTACGCAGCAACCCGGCCGCCTGCCCATCCACCAGCCGATCACCGGGTTACGAGACGGCCCTCAGGGTGCCGACAACAGCGCCGTCAGCCGGTCCGCCGCAGCACCGAGGAACTCCCTGTTGACGAAGAGGTCCCGCTGCCCCCCTTCCACATTCGAGCCCAGGACACCCAGCTTGATCAAAGCGTCCTGCCGGAGATCCTCCTCAGACCACGCCGCGACGTACTCGACCGCCCGCTCCAGCACGTCACCAGCATTGCGCACGATCAGATACTCCGAACCTTCGGGCAACCGCTGCAGATCCAGATCGATCCCACCCCGGAAAGATGTGTCCTCCAGCCGCGCACCCGAGAAATCGTTGCCACGATACTCATTCCGGTCACGACCAAGGTTCCTGGTGGTCGCCGTAGGCCTGGCGGAAAAGATCGCCTTACGGATCCGCCCAGTGAACGTACAGTCCACGAACTGCGCTGTGTGACAGAAGAAGTTGCGGATCTTCACATCCCGAAAGGAACAGTTCACAAACGTCGCGCGACCGGGCGACAGATCCTTCATCGTGCACCGGTCGAACACACATTCCACGAATGTGCTCGTCTCGTAGCCTGCACCGAGGCTGCCGCTGGTGAACTTCGACCGACTGAAGTCGCAACGCGTCAGCGTGCTACCGTTCACGACTCCCGCGTACTTCAAGTCGCGCCCGGAGAAATCAGCATCATCAAGCTCAACAGCATCCAGTATCAGGCGATCCGCGGGAACATCAGTCATCGAGCCTCCTGTCACCGGGTGCCACCACCTTTGACACCGGGGATTCCCGGCATTTTACCCGGGCTCTTGTAGAGCACATACGTGGCCTTGCTGTACTGGCCCTTCTTCTCAATGTGCGCCTTGTACGCGGCCTTGCTGGTCAACTCGACCTTCTTGTTCTCCTCGGTATCCAAGAAGTCTGGACCGTTGCTGGCGTTGTACTCGAAGCGTACGCCATGTGTGTCGCGGAGTTCTTCGAACACGGCTCGGTGAATAGCCGTGCCGAGTTGCCCGCGAGCATACTTGTAATAACCGGCTGCCACATTCTTCTCGTACAGTGCCCGCTCGGTCTCGGAAAGCTGGTCGAGCACATCCTCGAAGCCCTTGCCACCGTTCAGCACGCGTTCGGTCGCCTCACGCACCAGCCGGGTCGACTCGTCCTCCTCGGTCTGTCCCTCCGGCAGTTCGACGCTGACCAGTTCGAGGACGGTCGACTGGAGCATGATGTGCTCGTTGGCCTTCAAGCAGTCGGCCGCGCCCACACGCTCGCAGAACCGCGCCGCCACTTCGTGCTCCGCCCAGGCCCGCACGTGGTGGTCGGCGGGCAGGCTGGTGTCGGCGAGCGTCTTGGGAACCCACGGCTTCTTGGCACCGACGTCGGCGACGGCCTTGTCGTACTCCTCACGCCAGTTCTTCTCCCGGCGTGCCTGTTCGATGTCCTTCTCGGCTTGTGCCTGTTGCTCGGGTGACTGCTCCGCGCAGGCGGCGCCGGAGTATCCGCATTCGTACTCGTACGGATCAATGTGACCGTCCAACTCAATGCGGTTGACGGGGTTGCCGTGCGCGAACGCGTATCGGTTGCCAGTCCACGGATCGGTGACCAGGCCGAGGTCGGCCAGAGCGCCGTTGTAGTTGTCGCGGCTGAGGAAGCTGTTGCGGCCAGGGCTGTAGTTGCGGAAGCCCATGTCGTAGTCGCCGGTGGAGCTGTCCCAGCGTTTGCCGTTGTAGCGATACGGGTTGTACGCCTCTTTTGTAGGGTTCTGTGGCTCCGGCTTGTCGATCCCGGTGAAGCTCTCGGTGTCGTTGTTGCCGTACGCCGTGTAGCCGTACGTCGCTTTGGTCGCACCTTGGGCGTTGGTCAGGGTTTCGACATCGGTGTGCGCGTTGTAGCCGTAGTAGCCGCTCTCCTTGGTGCCGTCCTGCTTGTGGGTGACCTGCGACAGACGTTCACCGGTCGGGCTGTACTGGTAGGACTTGTCGAGCCGGCCCTCCAGTTCCTCCGTCAGTACCTCGTTGGACAGGCCGAGGTACGCGAAGCTGGTCTCCTTGTCGCCCTCGGTACGTGTGACGGTCCGATCCATCGGGTCGTAGGCGTACCTGGTCGTGATCCGCTCGTTGGCAGTCCCCGGCTTGAGCTTCTGTTGCTCGGCAACGCGGTCGAAGCCGTCGTAGCGGTACTTCTCCGAGACCTTCCCCGCCGAGGTCACCTTGTCCAGGCGGCCGAACGGGTCGTAGGCGTGGACGCTGGTGGTCTGGTCGGTCTTGGATGTGACCAGGCGGTTGCGGTCATAGGTGAACGTGGTGTTCTTGCCTTCGAGGGTTTGGTTCACCACGTTGTTGTTCGCGTCGTGCGCATATGACTCGGTTTCGAGCACCTTGCCGCCGGGCTCAGCCTTCGTGACCGACCTGACGCGCTCGCGCGGGTCGTAGACGTACGTGTGCACGAAGTCGAGATAGGCCGAGTTGTTGTCGGCGTTCATGGTCTTCGAGGCATCGCGGACACGTTGGCCGTTGGCGTCGTAGGCCAGCGTGTGTTCGCTGACCACGATGTCACCCGTCTTCTTCTCCACGCTGGAGCGGCGCAGTTGGTCGAGACCGTAGGTGTACGTGACGACGTTGCCGTTGGCCTTGGTCTCGACGTGCTTCTGCCCGCGTGGCGTGTAGGTGTACGACGTCGCCTGCGGTGTGCCGCCAGTGTCTGTGCTCGTGACCTTCGCAATCAGGTCGCGTACGTCGTAGTCGTACGTCGAGCTCTGGGCATCGTGGGTTTGTGTCTTGGGATTGCCGTTCGGGTCGTACGTGTAGGCGGTGGTCTTCTTGACCACGCCGCCGAGCTTCTCCTCGATCTTCGCCAGCTGGTTCAGCCCGGTGTAGCCGACGGCATAACTGTCCACTTTGGCGCCAGGGCTGCCGTCGGTCATCTGCACGAGGTTGTCGTTCGGGTCGTAGACGTAACCGAACTTCTTCTGCTCGTTGTCCACCTCGCCGGACGCGTCCCGGACGAGCTTGATCGCGTCGGCCACGACTGTGCCGTCGGCGTTGTCGGTCAACGTCACCGCGCGGATCTGGTCTTCGGTGTACGCGTACTCGCCGAGACTCACCCACTGTCCAGGCTGGACAGTCTGGTCCACTGTCTTCGTGGTACTTGCGCCGTCGTGCTGGATGGTGTAGGACGCGTTGGTGGCGGTGGCAGTGCGGTTGTAGCGGACGAAAAGCTCGTACGTCCCGCTACGCGGAACATCGATGTTCCAGGTCGCGGTTTCGGTGCCAGTGCCCGCGTTGTGGTGCCGGTAGTCGAAGCCCTCGTGATCCTGGCCGGTGCCGGCCGTCGCCCAGGTTCCGGTGAACACCGCCGCAGGATCGGAGTTGTCCACCACAAGCGTGTCCCTACCGACCGGCACGCCATCGTCCGACCTGGACTTCAGTTTGCCGTCCGGGTAGTACTCCCACCCGATCGCCCGGGTGGCCGAACCACCGGCGGCGGCAACGATCCGCTCCTTCTGACCACCCAGTTCGTCGTACTTGTAGGACGTGGTGATGTTCCACGGATCGGTACTCGTGCGGGCCCAGCCGTTGTCGAAGTAGCCGACGCGGGTGATGTTGCGGATCGTCTGACCCTGTGATGGCGGAGTGCTGACCTCCGTGAGGTTGCCGACCTCGTCGTAGGCGTATGTGGTCTTGTCCGGTGCCTTGACGCGTTCGTCGTCCTTGTCGAAGGGTGTCAGTTCCTCCACGACACGGTTGAGTTTGTCGTAAACAGTCACCTGGGCGAAGTCGTCCGGGTCGTCGGCTGTCTCCACACCACGCGGACTGATGATTCTGGTGTTGTTGCCAGCCTCGTCGTACTCGTAACGGGTCTTGCTGTAGAGGACGTTGCCCTGGCTGTCCTTCTCCCGGGGAACGGACAGTTCTTCGAGCGCGCTCCGGGCGTCGAGTCTGGCGAAGCTGGTGTTGTTCTCCTCGTCGGTCGACTCGATCGTGTTTCCGTCACGGTCGTACTTCTGGCTCGCGGTGTTGCCCAGCGCGTCGGTCGACGTCCTGACCTGATGTCTCAGGTCGTAGGTGAATTTGGTGCTGAAGTCGTTCGGATCCGCGGTGGCGTTCTTGATCGGGTCGACAACCGAGACGAGGTTGCCGACGTTGTCGTAGGTGTAGGAGGTCCTGTTGCGGTTGGCGTCGACCGTGGCGCTGACCCGGTTGAGCGAGTCGTACTCGTTGGTCGTCGTGTAGTCGTCGGGCAGTGGGGTAAGGGTGCCCTTGGGGTCGGTCTGACGGGTCAGGTTGCCGACGTTGTCGTAGACGAACGAGGTGACCTTCACCGGATCCTGTGGACTGTCTTTCGGGGCGCTGGTCGATGTGACCTGGTCGGTCTCGTTGTATGTCGCGGTGCTGACCGCGTTGTTCGCCGAGATGGTCTTGATGACGTTGTCGTTGGCGTCGTACTCGGGGCCGGGGGTGAAGATGTGCTGACCGGCGTCAGCATCCAGCGGCACCTTCGAGGTGAGTGGCCTGCCGTAGACGTCGTAGGTGTATTCCGTGACCTTCTTGCGCGCGTCGACAGTCCTCAGCACGTTGCCGAGTGCGTCGTACTGGATCAGAGAGTCGTGACCGTACGCGTCGGTGGTCTTGCGCGGGTAGCCGGTGCCGTCGTAGTCGCCGTAGGTTGTGGGGTTCTCGTTCGCGTCGGTCGCTCTGATCAGCTGACCGAAATCGTCATACGTGTAAGTGCTGGTGTAGTCCCATTCGGCCGGCGTGGACGTGCCCTTGGGATCGGTGACCGCGACAAGGTTTCCCCGGACGTCGTAGGTGAACAGCCATTTGCGGCCCTCGGGGCTGATCTTCTCGACCGGTTGCGCGACATGGCCGTCCAGACCGCTGGTGTAGGCAAGTCTCGTCGGAGGGGTGTTCGCGGCATTGGCTTCCGCGTCGCGGATCTCCGTCGGATAGCCGGTCTTCGGGTCGTAGACCCATGTGGTGACTGCCTGGCCGCCGTCCTCGGCCATCCGCCGGACGTTGTTGTCGGCGTCCCACGTCAGCTCGGTGCGTTCGTTCTTGGCGTTCGCCAGCACTGTGGGCCGGCCGAATCCGTCGATGCGGACGGTCGAAGAATGCTGGTTGGCGTCCGTGACAACGGATTCGATGTCCGACCCACGGTCGCCGTCCGGGTCCAGGTAGTCGAAGCCGGTGTTCTTCTGCCGGCGATCGGTCAGCGCGCTGACTTTCCACTTGCGCGCCGTGTCGCCGTGGTAGGCCAGTCCTGTGGAGTTGCCTCGGGGGTCACTGACGGACACCAGCTTGGTGTTCTTGTCCAGCAGGGTGTCGTTGTAGAAGAAGGTGAAGACCTTCTTCTTGTCGGTTCCCGCCCCGTCGGTGATCTCCTGCAGCAACCCACGGTCGCTGTAGACGAGCTCGAGCCGCCGGCCTGACAGGTCCACAATGGCCTTGAGCTGGTTGGTGATCTTGCCGTTGGTCAGGTTCGAACCGGTGGTCTTCCGGTTGCCGGTGAAGTAGTCGTAGGACTGGTCGCCGCGCTGGTAGTACTCCAGTTCCAGCGTCCGCCTGCCGGTGGCGTCCGTGATGTACTTAAGGATCCCGCTGTTGCGGCCGGTAATGCCAGATCGTTCGTAGGTGAAGGTGAGTTCGTTGCCGTTCTTGTCGACAGTCGCGGTCTGGTAGCCGTCGGCGTCGAAGAGGAACTGCGTGCGGTCGGGACGGGTCATGACCCAGGTCCGGGTCTTGTCGTCACCGCCCGCCCGGCGCAGATACAGATGCACACCGGCCGGCTTGTCGTAGTCCCAGAGCCGCGGATCGTTGCTGTCGTGCTTGTTCAGCTCGAAGGTGTGTGTCGTGCCGTCCCCGTCGACCAACTGGATCTTGCCCGGGTGTCCCGGGCCGGACCTGTCGGTGTCCCGGAATTCCAGTGGCGTGCCGACCCGCATGACCGTCGAGGTGGACAGCGACCAGCCGTAACCGATGTACGAGTTGGACGTGTCCTGGCTGTTGTAGGTCATTCGTAGGAACGACGAAGGACCACGACCAGGGATGGCGAGCGCGTTGTAGCCGTATACCGCGTTGCCGGAGTACTGGTTGACGACCACACTCGAGCCGGCACCAGCGCTGTTGCCCGCGTACTGGTAGAACTTCTCCAGTCCCAGCTGGTTCGAGGTGGGGTCCTCGACGGTGACGTTCTGTGCCAGCGGCGGTACCTTTGTGGTCTGCGACAACCACTTCCCTGTGGTTTTGTTACGCAGGTCCCATTTCAAGACGAACGATTCACGCTTGTTGCCCTGGTCGGTGCGTATGGGTGTCTTCACCCGTGCGGACAGGGTTGCCACGTCGTCCGGTGGCAGGTCCCGCGGCAGCGGGGTGTCGAGTCGGTTGCCGGAGTTGGTGTAATCCGTGCCGTCCGCCAGTTCCCAGTGGTACGACAACACCCAGTCCCTTGTGGACAAATCGAGGCCGGTGGTGTTGGTGACGGTGACCGGGACCGTGTACTCGTCACCGGGGATCATCCGGTTCGGTGTGGTGGGGGCGTAGTAAGTGGATTCAGCGGTCTGCTCGGTGTAGACGACCACCAGTCGTGGCCGCAGCTCCGGCTCAGCCGCCTCGCTGGACAGAAACAGTGTCCGCTCCGCCGGGCTGGTTTCGCCTGCCAGTTTGACCAGCGCGCCGCGGTTCGTCGTGGGATCGTTCACCCAGCGTTGTGCCAGATCGCGGGCCTTCCAGATCTGCCACTTCGGATCGTTGGTGACACCGGTGACTGTGCTCGAGACGGCCGGGTCGAAGTCACCACCCGGTGTCGTCCATGCGGTCGAGCCACTTGCCCGGTTCCACGTTCCGGTGGTTTCGTCGAACGTTTTACTCAGCCCGTGCAGTTCATAGACGGCCTTGCCGACCGCACTGTCGGAAATGGATGTGAAGCCCCACATGCTGATCTCGGCGTCGACCACCCGTGCACCAACTGGGACACCGGCAAGGTTGCCGAACCGCACGACCGGCCGTGACGTGCCGAAGGTGCCGCTGCTGTTGCCCGCCATCAGCCATGGCTCTCCGGTCAACGCGTCATGGCCGGCGTCAGGCTGTTTGGCCGTGAGCGTCGTGTCGGTGGCGTCCCCTTGCACGATCTTCACCACACGGCCGGCCTTGGGCAGGCGTACCAGCTGGGTCTGGGACGGGATCAGTGAACCGTCCCGGGTTTTGACCGCGACGACGTAGTAGAAGGCGTTTCCGAACGGCTGCGGGTCGTCGGCCGCGGTCGGCTCGGCTGTGCTGTCGGTATAGCTGGTCGCGCCCGGCTTGACCGGCGAAACCAACGTGGCCGCCGAGGGAGTGAACCGCTGGTAGATGCTGCGGTGCACCTGGTACTCGACGATGTCGTCGCCCGCGTACGGGGTCCACGTCAGGTCCGCGCCGGTGGCCCGGATCGTGGTCGGAGCCGCCAGGCCCGCACCGGGTTTGCCATAGGTCAGCAGCAGTTTCGGGGTGTGTGCGGTCTCGCCGTTGTAGGCGTACTCGGCCGCCTCGTAGCGAGGTCCTCCCCTGCCAAGGGTTTCGTCGACCGCCTTGAGCAGGAACCCGTTGTTCGGCTGCGTGCCGGCCAGCCAGTCCTGCACGGTGCTGCGGACACTGAAGCTGTGCCAGACGTTGGCCTTGTTGGCCTTCTTGACCTGGACACCCGGCTTGGTCAACCGCACCGCGTCCGCGACCACGGCCTTGTTCGACACGTCACCCAGCACGATCTTGTGCGCGGTCCCGGCGTTGAAGGACCACGTTCCCAAGGGTTTCCATGCGCCGTTGGTTTGGTTCACGTTCACTGTTTGCTGACCGCCGGCGTGGTGCACGGTGTACGGCGCGTTGGTCGCGCGGTCCGCACCGGCGACGTAGTGCACCTCTGCCTGGTACTCCCCCGGCTCGGTCAACCGCGGTACCCAGGTGAAACTCTCGCCCGTCGCGGCGTTGCGGTTGACCCGGTAGCTGTGGTTGACCGCTTGGTCGGCGTCACCGGTGTCGGTGACCGGCCATTGCCCGTTGACGGCGGTCTTGCCTGTGTCGGCGTTGTCGACGAGTTCCTGGTTTTGCCCCACCTCGGCGAATCCGTTGTTGACCGAGTTCCATGTCGCGGTTGCTTCAGTCCACGGCACCGTCACGCGGCGCGCTTCGATCGCGACATCGTTGGCGCCGGTGGTGTGATCCTGGTCGTAGTACACCTGCAGTTGGGCGGAATCCAATTGGGTTCCGGCCGGAATGCCGGCCAGGTCGAACTTCAGCAGGCTGCGTGCGCTGCCCGCGCCGGTGGTACCGACCGACAACCGCCACGTCCCGTCGTGATTGCGGTCCGGTTCGTCGGAGGTGACCATCACGTCCTGCGCCTGCGTGGCGGTCGGCTGGATCTTGATGGTCGGATCGATCACCACTGGGTACTTGCGTTCCGGCGCTCGCAACCACGCCATGTCCGCGGCGACCGTGACGGTGAACCGGTTGCCGTCCGGCTTGATCGTCTGGGTGACTTTGCCGCTCCACGCCTTGCCGTACGGTGAGTTCGCGTCATCCCGGGCATCGATCATGAACGGCTTCGGCATCACGAACACCGGGCCGCCCTCGCCATCCGGTCGCAGGAACGCGATCGATCCGTCTTCGCGCTGCCGCGCCTGCACACCCGCGAGATCGAGCGTGAACGTGTACGTCGCGTCCGCAGGGGCCTTGTCCAGAACGATCTTTTCCTTCAACGCGTCCGGCGTCACCTGGTAGGTGACATCCGCCTCGCCGAACACGTTCAGGAAGTGGACAGAGTCGCCATGGGCGCTCGGTTCGGCCACTGTGGACTTCCCAGCGGCACCCAACCGGACCTCACGTCCGCCAAGCCGGAACATCGCCAGCCGGTCGGTAGCGGCGCCGAACATGCTCGTGAACATGTTGCGCTCGTTGACGTACGCGTACCCCGTGCCGGTGGCCGCCTTGCTGATCCGGGTGTCGATCTCCTGCCATTGGCCCTGCGCGTCGCGATAGTGCACCGGTCGCGGGGACACCTCCATCTGCCTACGCCCGTCGGCCAGCGCGAACTCTTTGACTGTGGCCGTTCGCCGATCCACCTGCTCCGGCCCGCGCTTGACCTCATCGGGCAGCGCGGACCCGGCCGGCGGCACCTCGACCCGGGGAATCGCGTCTTCCGGTGCAGGCGGGGTGGGAACAACCTTCGGCTGCGCGACAGCAGCGCCAGCCGATGCCGCGGACAGCGCCTGCGCCATCGCCATTCCCGGCTGCACGACGCTGGCAACAAGCGAAATGATCAACGCACAGGAAATAAACGCACGAGACCTATTCATGATCGTCAAAGCCCCCCTTTGACCGGCGCACACGACGCCCTATGAGCACGACGCTACAACCGGCGTAACACCGTTCCTATCCTCCGTTCAGCCGATTCCCCACCGCCAACGAGCGGTCCAAGTGAGAAATCGAGACAAAGCCACTCGCTAAAAATTCGCTAAACGACAATGCCATGACCAGCACATATCCACAGTATGGGACACCGCCGTCCCCTGAATGGCGGTGTCTGACTCTTCCGCGATCCCGATACGTTGCGGCGCTGCGACATCACTGCGATGCCGGTATACCAGAAGGGGGTTCTGGGGGATGAACACGTTCCGAAGAATCATGTCCGTAGCCGTCGTCACCATCCTCGCCTCGGCGGCCCCAACGGCGTACGCGGTCTCGGACAATTCACTGGGACTGCCCAGCTATGCCGATATGATCACCGACGACGTACACAAACAGGTCTTCGTCACCGGCGGGAAAACCGTCAACGGCGTCGTGGTCACCGACTTCAGCACCCGCGTCAAAAAGACGATCAACAACCAATTCGGGGCGTCCGGCCTCGCCCTGTCCGTTGATGCGAGGACCGTCTACGTCGCTCTCGCGTCCGGCGACGCGATCTCGGCCATCGACACTGTCACGCTCACCGAAACCGCCCGCTACCGCACCGGAGCCCAAACCTGCCCGGCCCACCTGGCCCGCACCGAGAACACGATCTGGTTCGGCTACGGCTGCGATGACACCTGGAACGGCGGCATCGGCAAACTCGATCTCGCCGCGACCCCACCCACGGTCAGCCTCGACCAGCACGGCAACACCCTGTACCAGAAGGCTCCCCTGCTCACCGCGACGCCCGACAGCGACGGGCCGCTCGTCGCCGGACAGGCAGAGTTGAGCCCCGGCAACATCCACGTGTACACCGTCACGGCAGGCAAACTCGAATCCGGCGCCGCCGGAGCCGTTGTCGGCAGCGACCTCACCGACCTCACGCTGTCCCCCGACGGCGCCACCCTCTACACCGCATCCGGCTCCCGCGACGGAATCGAAGCCTTCAACACCACCGACCTCTCCCGCGCCGGCGGCTACCACACCGGCAGCTACCCCAACTCCGTCGCCGCATCCACCAACAGCACGCACATCGCCACAGGAGTACGCAACCCACGCGACGACGCCTACACCTACAAAACCGGTGGCGCCAATCCCAGTAGGACACTCGACATCACCGACACCGGCGTACTCGCCTCTCGCGGACTCACCTGGGCCGAAGGCACCAAACGCCTCTTCGCCATCACCCGTCCCGCCAACGCAACCACGCCGACACTGCACCTGATCACATCACCCACAGCGTGACTGGGACTGCACAGGTTTCGGCTCCATAGGCTGGCTCGGGCAACCGAATTTGTTGCGCGGCAACGCCAGCACCTCGTGAGTACATTGGGTGCCAGGGCAGCCAAAGTACTCACGAGGTGTGATCTGACGAAACGCTCAGCCTGCGCAGGTGAAACTCAGTGCCATCCGGCCGTACGGCGTCCACCCACGTCTCAAGGAATTCGGCCGAGAATTGCGCGTGAGTCTGGTCCACGACCGCACGTGTACCCTTACCGTCTCCGATATAGGCGTTTGCAGTGTACTCGACGTCCAACAAATAGGTCTGCTTCAAGAATTCGAACGGCTTCTGCGCCGGCTTTCCCTTATTTTGGAATACCTCCGTGACAGTCATACCCTCAGACAGAAACCTATCCTTGGCAGCGTCAAGTGCCGCGGTGAGCGCACGTGCACGGTCATCAATGGTCCATTCCGGGCGTGGACATGGCGGTGGCGGCGTCGATGGCGAAACGGGCTGCGGCGTCTGGCCATCCCCCGCGCCAGCGACCGACTCCACGAAACACGACGGCGGCGCCCCGGCACTTGAGGAGGCGGCCGGTAGAACCGGGGCCTGCGGTGTGCGGCTCAACCCGGCGAGCACCATCGCACCAGAGACGGCGCCGACCACGCTGAGCGCAACAACTCCGGCTACCGTGCCACGCTGCCAGATGTAGCGGCGACGAAGCGTCCGCAGTAACGGGGCCGTATCCGTGCCTCGGGCAGGCCCAGCGGCCACCACCCTGGTCAGCAGGGCGCGAGCCTCCTCGTGCTCGGTTGACGTGGTCAGTTCCTCACACATGATGCCCTTCCAAGAGTCCGTGCTGATCGGTGATCATCCTTCTGAGTGCGGCCAATCCATTGTCGGACTCAACGTCGGCTTGGTCAGGGTCGCCGGACAGGTAGTTGATCGCGCACCGGTGCGAGCATCATGGGCAAGCGGATATTCGACCTCGGCGAGCAGTCATGGGCGAACCGCCTGTATGCCATCCACCTTGGACGTGTCAGCACCCAGGCGTCAGGAGTTCGGACGGCCCTCCGTACTCGTACAGCCGCGGTGTTCGCGCCGCAGCCCAGTGCTGAGGATCGGGCCACCGACCACGTGGTGGTGTCGGAGCGGCTGACCGCTCAGCCGGTCAGCCGGCTCGACGGATTCAACGCCGGCAGTGTCTCGGTGGACTACTCGGCCTACCGCGTGAAAGTCCAGGCCAGAACCGGTAACCGAGTTTTCGGCCAGCACAGGTTTATCGCCTCCCGCTGATCCGGCGCCGCTCAACTCCGCCGACGCGAACACAACACGGCAATCGTGGCGATTGCGCCCACCGTGATCAGCAGACCGCCCACGGTGTTGGACCACCGCATCCACTCCGGCCCGACATGGGACAGCGCGGGAGCCGTGTCACGGCTGGTCGCCCAGTCGGTGACCAGCGAGCGGACCTGCATGAAGACACCGACGGCCGCGTACGGCGCGGCGAGGGCCACAATCCCGATCGCGGCGGCCTTCGAGCGGCGCACGACGACCGGGAGCAACACCAGCAACAAGACACCGGTCAACAAGAAGACGTACAGCAACGCTGTGTACAGATCTCTGGTCAGGGCCTCACCAATCTCCTGACCAGAGATGTGCTTGGCACGCACCGAAACCAGCACCTCGTCCCAATGAGCCAGGACGTAGCGGAACACCATGGCCTGCAACGCCAATCCCGCGCCCCACGCGAGGATCGCCGTCACGACGACCCGCGTACGGTAAGTAGAGCCTGTGTCGATCATGAAACCCTCCCCCGACACAGACGCGACGGAAGTCGTGAGATTGCCAGACGAGCGGCTTGATGGAACGATTTCGACTCGCTGATCAGTGGCTCAGTCGGCAGCTACCGGTGACTGATCTTCGGAGGCCTGCCTCTCTGCTCTCAGGCGAGCCAGTGAAGCGGGCTCATCCGGGTGATCTCGGCCGGCTTCGGATCACGGGCCAGCACATGGTTCTCGCTGAACGGCCACTCCTTGCTGCCGAGCTCCTTCTGCAGCGATGACTTTTCGAGCGGTACAGCCACCAACCAGGTGGGCTCGCGACGACGCCTACAGATTCGGTAGCCCCGCCAACCAGCGACTACGCTCCCGCTGCGCCACGACGCGGCGCCATCGCGGCCCGCTAACGTCGTTGAGCCGCCAGCCACTCGTCGAAGGTCGTGGGGGCTATCTCGGCGTCGGCCGCGGGCAGCAGGACGTCGCCAGCCGTGGTCTCGTCGAAGATGCCGCCGTGCCAGGTCGGCACGAGCCGGATGCTCCTGCCCTGCACAGCGAGCGTGCGGCGAGCCATGTCGATCAGGTCCTGCGGCTCGGGTCCGGCGATGTCACGGTGCCAGCCCTGCGGCGCCCCCACGACGACCCGGGCAAGGATATCGGCGACGTCGGCCGGGGCGATCGGCTGCATCAGCAGCGGCGGCAACTGCGCGACCCCGTCGTGTTCGACCCACCCCGCCACCATCCCGGGGAAGTCGTAGAACTGCGTCGCGGGGACGATGGTGTACGGGATCGGCCCGGCCTCGACGGCATCCTCCTGGGCGCGCTTGCCCGCGTGATGGGCGTTGCCAGCCACAGTGCGCACCCGGGCGATGGACAGCACGACATGATGGCCGACCCCGGCGCGCTGTTCGGCGGCGAGCAGGTTGGCGGTGGCGGTGGTGAAGAAGCCGACGGCCTCCGCCTCGGTCGCAGCCTCGATGCTGGTGGTGTCGACGACCGCGCCCACCCCGGCCAGAGCCTCGTCGAGTCCGGTGCCGGCGACGACGTCCACGCCGTGAGTCCGACTGATGGGCACGACGTCGTGGCCATCGCGCTGCAAGGCGGCGACGGTCAAGGATCCGATCCGCCCACTGGCCCCAACCACAGCTACTCGCATACCGGCAACTCCTTGCACAGTGCGGACACCAGAGGTCCATTCTGGCAACGGCCAGCCTGGCCGACCACACCTACACACCGCCGCCCCACCCGCATACGCCGCCTGCCCCTGGCAGGTAAGCACCCGCCCTCAGCCGTGCCGGGCCACGATCCGGCCGACCCCTCCACCAGATCCTGCGCAAGCTCCGTCTGCTGGTACGCCCGAGTTTTCGACCGGGACAGGCGGATCATGTCGGCCGCGCCGGCGACCAGTTGCTCCCGTGCGGACTGCTCGGTCATCCACGCTCCCTTGGCTATAACGCTCGTTATAGGCTACCGTCGTCCCGGGTTATAACGATCGTTATAGGAGGCGTCATGCCGCTGATCGAGTTGACGACGCCGTCCGGTGCGCTGGCGAACACGACGGAGGTACTGCCCATGGGAGCGCAGGTCACGGCCGAGGCCGACGCGCTAAGGGCGTGGGTGCTGGTCCACGAGCAGGCCGAGGGCACCTGGGGCGCCGATGGGCAGATCATCCGGTACGCGGACCTGGTGGCGCTGGCCAAGGGCGCGGCGAATGCGTGAACTCACCTATGTCGCCCGGCGGAGTGTCGAGTGGCGCGAGGTGCCCGACCCGGTCGTCGGCGCGGACCGCCAGGCGGTCGTGGCGCCCGTGGCAGCGACCCCGTGCGACGTCGACTCCGCGATCCTGGCCGGGCACGGTCCCGTCCCGCCACCGTTCGCCATCGGCCACGAATGCGTCGCGCGGGTGGTCGACGTCGGCGACGCGGTCACCCACGTCTCCCCCGGCGACCTGGTGGTCGTGCCGTGGGCGATCTCGTGCGGCGACTGCGATCGATGCCGGTCCGGGCTGCCGACGCACTGCACATCGGTGCCACACATGGCGATGTTCGGCGCACCCATCGGCGGCGCGTGGGGCGGCCTGTTCTCCGAC
This sequence comes from Kibdelosporangium banguiense, assembly GCF_017876405.1. GTDB lineage: Bacteria > Actinomycetota > Actinomycetes > Mycobacteriales > Pseudonocardiaceae > Kibdelosporangium > Kibdelosporangium banguiense. Next base: position 9,690,873 of record NZ_JAGINW010000001.1, read on the forward strand.
CTGGTCCGCATCCCGTGGGCCGACGCGATGCTGGTGCCACTGCCCGCCGGACTCGACCCGGTCGCGATGGCGTCGGCCAGCGACAACTGGCCACTCGCGTGGCGGCTGGTCGCGCCGCACCTGCAGGCCCGGCCCGGCGCCCGGGTGCTGGTCATCGCCCGCGGCAGCATCGGCCTCTACGTCTGCGACATCGCCCGCGCACTCGGCGCCTCCGACGTGCTCTATGTCGACCCCGACCCAGCGCACCGCGCGATCGCCGAAACCTACGGCGCCCGCACCGCCGAGGCCATCGAACCGGTCCACCACGGCTTCGACCTCGCCGTCGAGTCCACCGGCCGCGTCGACCAGCTCACTGTCGCGCTGCGATCCCTGGTGCCAGAAGGGTTCTGCGAGAGTGCCGGCAACCACTTCCGGCCCGGCGAACTGCCGCTGCTGGAGATGTACCTGACCGGGGTCACGATGCGCATCGCCCGCGACAACGCACGTGCCCACCTCCCCGACGCACTCGACCTCGCCGCGTCCGGCACCGTGACCCCGGAACGGGTGGTCTCCGACGTGTTCGACTGGGAGCAACTGCCCGAGGCCCTGCCGGAACGGCACCTCAAGCCGGTGTTCATCCGTGATACGTGAGCTGCGGTTCGTGCGCAGCGGGCGGCTCGCGTGGCACGAGCGCCCGGCCCCGTCGCTCGAGAAACCGACCGACGCACTGGTCCGGCCGTTCATCGCGGGCCGCTGCGACGGCGACACCCTGCCCATCCACCGTCCGGTGTCCCGCGCCCTGCAGGCGGGGATGGCGCTGAGGCTGGTCGACCGGGTCGTCGGCAGCATCTGCGGCAGCGTGCCGTTCCGCGGCCCGTTCGCCATCGGGCACGAATGTGTCGCCGAGATCGTCGCACTCGGCCCCGCGGTATGCGGTCTCCACAGTGGACAGCGGGTCGTCGTGCCGTGGGCCGTCTCGTGCGGCACCTGCCCGCCCTGCCGCCGTGGCTTGACCGCCAAGTGCGCGGGCGCGAACGGAACCCTGGCCGCGTACGGGTTCGGTCCCGCGTGCGGACCGTGGGGCGGCATGGTCACGGACGTGTTCCGCGTCCCGCACGCCGACCACATGCTCGTCCCCGTGCCGCCCGGCGTCCCGGCCGAACGTGCGGCCGCGGCGAGCGACAACCTCGCCGACGCGTGGCGTGCCGTCGTCCCCGGCCTGGTAGCACGCCCCGGCGGCAGAGTGCTGGTGCTCGGCGGTGGCGCGAAGAGCATCGGCTTGTACGCCGCCGGACTCGCCGCCGCCCATGGCGGCACCACCGACTATCTCGACGACGACCCCGGGCGGTGCACGATCGCCGAATCCCTTGGCGCACAACCCATCCGTCACCCGCGCGACAGCTATGACGTGGTGGTCGAGGCAGCCTCCCGCCCAGCCGGACTTCGCCTCGCCCTCCGCTCAGTGGCACCCGGCGGCGAGTGCACCGCCGTCGGGTACTACCTGTCCACCGGCACTCGTCTGCCCCTGATGCGCATGTACGCCACCGACGCCACCCTCCGTGTCGGCGTCTCCCATAGCCGCGCCGTCCTACCGGAATTGCTCGATTTCCTCGCCCGCACCGGCTTCCCCGCAGAATGCGTCACCACCCTCACCGCCGACTGGGACGACGCACCCGTCGCCTACCAGGCCAAGACCACCAAGCTCGTCCTGCGACGCCCGCCTCTGGAGACCGCGTGATCACCCTCCACCACACCCACCTGATGGCGACCGACATCGACGCCACCATTGCCTTCTGGCGCGATGCCTTCGACGCGGAGGTCATGTACGACACCGAGTTCGCCGGCGCCCGCAACGTCTTCCTCCGCATCGGCACCGGACGCATCCACCTCTACGACCAACCACCGAAAACCGTCGGCCAGGGCACCGTCCACCACGTCGGCATCCAGACCGACGAACTCGAACACCTCGTCCAACGCCTGACAGCGCTCGGCGTGTCCGTCACCGACATCCGCCGCCATCCCACCGCCGACTACGCCATGGCACAGGGCCCCGACCAACTCCTCATCGAGATCTTCCAACCCAACCCCGACACCGTCCCGCCCCAACTCCACAACTATTTCGAAGGAAACGCATGACCGTCATCACCGTCAACACCACCACAGGCCGGCTGAGCCTCGAACAACGCCGCACACTGGCCGAAACGCTCACCGACGCGGTTCTCGTACCCGAAGTCGGCCACCACGAACCAGCCGCGCGCCCCGGGTTCCAGGTGCACTTCGTCGAACGCCAACCCGACATGATGGCCATCGGCGGCCGCCTGCTCGCCGACATCGGCCAACCCGACGTCATGGTCGTCGACGTAGCGGTCATGGACGCCGACTGGCGACAGGACGTCCGCACCGAGGTCATCGAACGGATCCTCGCCGCGCTGGCCCACGCCTGCGGGCTCGACAGGCCCGCACCAGCATGGTGGGTCAACTTCCGGACCATCGACGAAGGCAGCTGGGGAGCCGGCGGCGGCGTCCTCTCCATCCTCTCGCTCCTTGACACCGGTGTCTTCACCGAGGAGAAGACCAACGCGATCCGCGCCGTCCTTTCGCCACGCCAGCGCCAAGAGCCCGTCGGGTGACGGCGACTTCAACCCAGCCGCGAGATACGCGATCCTCAACGAAGCCCAGGTCATGATGTACGGGCCACGCGACGAGGCCGAACTCACCGTCGTCTGGCAGCCATCCGGGCCACTGCCGGGACAGGCGCCATCGTCAACAACTCGTCCGTCGGCAGCTTGATGGGCAACCCCGAGCTACCTGCCTACGGCGCGATGAAGCGGGCGGTCAACAGCCTCACCGAGTCGGCCGCTGTCACGTACGGCCCGGAAGGCATCCGCGTCAACGCCATCGCACCCAGCCACACGACGACCGAGATGATCCGTACCTGGGAAGAGAATTCGCCCGGTCTGCGGGAGCGACTCACAGCGCACACGCCGCTAGGCCGCGCAGCCGACCCAGAGGAGATCGCGCAGGCCGCCGCCTGGCTGCTCAGCGACCGCTCCTCCTACGTGACCGGCACAATCCTACGGGTCGACGGCGGCGCCCGGACCTAGGTCCACTGTAGACTGACTGAAGGGTCAAGTCCGGCAGGTACGTCGGCGACCGAATGCTCGAAATGGTGCGCGTTTTCGCTCAGCCGCGGCACAACCGGCCGACAAGCGGCCTCGGCACGTCTCTCTGACCGTGATCGTGTTGACTTCCGTGGCGTTGGCGCTCGCTCCTCAAGCGATGTCGGCGGTGCCCTCGCCCTAGATTTTCGCCGACGCGATGCGCTCCTCGCGCAGCTCGTAGAATCCCGCGATGGAGAAGGCATCACACCGGCGGCATCCACTTCGGACATACCCGCAGTGTGACAGCCCTCGACAGGTCGCGGGATCACCGGATCGGTCATCGGGTGAAGAACTCCGCCAGGACAGCCGCGAACACCGACGGGTCGGCGACGTGCGACTGTCCCTCGATGATTCGACGCTCGGCGTTGGGCAGAGCCGCGGTGATGGCATCCGCCGCGGCGTCGAAAAAGCCGGGTTGCAGACCCTGCATGTGTTGGTCGGCGACGCCTCCCGTCGCCACAAGGGCGGGTTGCGTGACACGAGCCAGCCGGGTGATCGGCGGGAGTCCGTCACCGAGGCAGGCCGCGTCATAGGCGAGGGTGGGAGCCAGGACTCTCAGCCCAGGCCCGAACGGCGAGTCACGTGCGGCGGCCACATCCTGCTCGGACGAGCCGGCCAGCCGCATGAACAGCGCGACCGCGTCCCAATGCCGACCCTCGGCCAGTGCGACCGTCACGTGGTCGACGTAGGTCGACCAGTGCTTGGCCATCGCCGCGTCGCTCATGTACGGCACCTCGTACACCGCGATCCTGTCGATCGCCAAGCCGGCGGCTGCGGCTTCCAGCGCCAGCGCGCCACCAGAGGAGGCGCCGAACACGTGCGCCGAACCACCGGCGGCGGCGATCAGCGCCTGGATGTCGTCGATCTCGCGCGCCACGGCGTAGGGAGCGGTGTCGCCGCTGCCGCCGCGACCTCGGCGTGCGTAGTTGTACACGGTGAAGTGTCGCGCCAGCTCCGCGGCGATCGCCGCGTTCTCCGAGCCGTCGTCGAGGCCGCCACCGACCAGGACTACCGCCGGCCCTGTTCCGCTGCGGTCGTAAGCGATCATCGTGCCGTCGTTCGATCTCACCTGTGCCATCGAGCCTCCTACCCCAGTACCAGTCACTCCTACATTAGGAGTGAACACTACGAAAGAGCAAGCAGTCCGATAGGATGGCCTGATGCGTGGCTATGACGATCCGTGCGGCATCGCCCGAGCGCTGGGCCTCATCGGGGAGCGCTGGGCACTGCTGGTGGTACGCGAACTGGTCCTCGGTCCGAAACGGTTCAGCGATCTGCGCCGCGGACTGCCGGGTATCAGCGAAAACGTTCTGTCACAACGCCTGCGCGAGTTGGAACACGCGAACCTCGTGCGCAGGCGCAGGTTCGCACCAAGCAGCACCTCGGCCTACGAACTGACCGACCGCGGTCGTGAACTTGAGCCCGTGCTGATGGCATTGCGCCGATGGGGCGAGCATGCCCCCCTCAGCGACACCACCAGACCGGACCTCGGCGTCGACGCCCTGATCCTCGCCTTGACGGGCAGGTTCACCGGCAACGACGCGACCCCCCACGACGCGGTCGTCCATCTGCGCCTCGACGACGACCACTTCCGGCTGACGATCAAGAACAGGCAACTGCAGGCCAAACGCGCCGAGGTCGACGACGCCGACACCACCATCACCACGACCACCACAACTCTGCAGTCACTCGTGTTCGCCGAACGCACAGTCGCCGACGCCGAACGGTCAGGCGACATGACCATCACCGGCGACCGCGACACCGCCGAACACCTGCTGCATTCTTCCCAGCACAACAGCAAAGCACCTCCGGCACCAAGCACAACGGAGCCGTCACGTGACCCGGCAAGGCCCAACGGGGGAGGTGACCGGTGAAGACGCACTGGCTGAGGCCTGTTTTTGTCCCTGCGGTCGCGTTGGTGTCGTTCACCGTGCTCAACGAGTTGATCGGTTGGCTGCTGAACTCCGGTGACACCTCCGGCAGGGCGAAGACGCCGGGGTTCGTGCTGTGGACGGCACTGGTGGCCGCATCTCTTGTGCTGTACGGGTTCCTGTTCACCCGAACGCTGCCGCTGGCGGTTCGCTGGCGACATGTGGCTGGTGTCCGGATCTGGTGGCCTCTTGTTGTCTATGTGGTTTTCGTCGCGGCGCTCGTGGTGTTCCTATGGGTACGCAGCAGCGGGTTCCAGCGGTTGTCGCCGACAACCGTCGGGCCGGTGTCACGTGCGATTGTGCTCATTGGTGCTGCGGCCGTGGCACCGGCCGTACTGGCGTTGTGGCTCGTGCACTGGCGGGTGCGGCGCATCGGCGAACTACTTGGCGGTAAGGCCCAAACGGAACGAACCAAGGCGAAAGACATCCTCGACGAACTGATGAAATCCCGCCACGACATGGGTGTGTGCCTGACGGTATTGGTACTGATCGTGACCTCGGCGGTGGTCAACGCCGGCGCTCAGCAGCGGGCATTCGTGACATCTGGCACCAGCCAGGAGCTTTTCCAGCCACAGGCGATCCTGCTGTACGGGGCGCTGTTCACTGTCGCGACGATGTTGCTCTATGTGCCGATATTCGTCGCATGGCGCACGACCTGCCACCGATTCGTCGACGACGTGTACCCGCCTCCTGAGGATGCACGACCAACCGACGAGTGGCTGAGCGGACGGACCCGGCTCACCTCGTACCTCGGTGCTGACAGCACCGTGACGAAGAACCTCAGCGCGGCTTTCGGGATTCTCACGCCGCTTGCCATAAGCGTGCTCGCCGTGGTCATTCCCGGCCTCAAGTGAACACATCGAATGCCCGCTCATCGAGCACCCTTCAAACTCTCCCAGGGGACGTCCTCCACTCAGAATGAGCATGCGCCATCGGAGGAAGCAGTACATGACGTCTGTCAACGTCGTCCTTTACTGGAGTGCCGACCAGTCCAGCCCTGGCCCGGTCAGGGTCTCAGACGTGCGTGCCGCCACCGGGTTGCGCCGAACCAGGCCCGTCACTCCCCGCGACCGAACCGATGGGACACTCTTTCCGCGGCACCTGATCATGCGCAACGGCGGTTGGAAGTGGGTCCTGTGACGCTTGATCCGCACGCAGTAGCGCAGCGATGCCCTACCATCACGCGGACTGGTGCTTCGCATTGCGTGGGGGAGAACGGGTATGGCCTATGACGATGTCGAGGCGGAACTGCGCGCGCATCCCCAGGTAGAGCAGTGCGTGGTCACCAGGATCCAGACCGGGCCACGCAAGACCATGCTCGTGGCCTACGTCGTCACCACCGGCCGGGTCGAGCCGGCGGAGATTCGGGCGTTCCTGTCGGCCCGTCGCCTGCGATCCAACCAGATCCCCCGAGCCGTGATACCGGTGGATTCCCTGCCGCGCACGAGTTCCGGTGAGCTGGACCGCGACGCTCTCGCGCTCCCGGTGCTGCCCGGGCGAGTGGCGGGCGGTAAGGGGGCACTGTCGGATCTCGACGATGCGCCGCTCTGGACGATCATGCTGATCCTGGCGGCGATCATCGCTGTGGCGGCGTTTCTGACGACCGACGTGTTCTGGCCGGGCTCCACTGATCTGTCGGTGGTGCCCCAGCCGTGGGCCGCACTGTTCACCGGGCTCTACGCGGCCGAGTGCCTGGCCTTCGGCCTGGGGATCGGGTTCCTGTTCCTCGGCCGCAGACGGCTGGCCGGACTGGGACGACCGCCTTGGCTGACCACGCTCGCCCACCTGTCGATCGTCTGGCTGCTGGTCGCCTGGTGGCCGCAGGACAACTTCTACCGGCTCGCCGCCAAAACCGACTGGGACCGTCAGGCTGTCCTCGTATACGGGTTCAACATCACCCTGATGATCGCCGCGGCCGTGCTCGTCGTCTTCGCGATCCGCGAGCATCGCGTCGACTGACCCCCAGATCGTCGAACATCTCGCCCAGGGCCGCGTTCGCACCGCGGACGATGGCCTCCGCCTCCTCAATCGACTGCCTGGTCCGTGCCGCGATCGCGATACCCACGTAGGGAACGGGATCGAACGCGGCTGTCGGGATGGTGACCAGCAGAGTCGCTCCACGCACCCGGCACCGCTGTGCGGCGCGGGCGATGTGTTCACGCAGCGCCGCCGCTGGCAGCCGCGCACCCAGCGGCAGCCAGTCGAGCGTGCGGACAAAGTGCCGTCCTCCTCGCAGACGATCGAGCGCAGCCTGGATGTGAAACGCGACGGCCGGTCCGGTGAGCCGCAGGTTGATCTCAACGGGAGCCAGGTGGCCTGACCGGTCGGTCACGAAATCGACGTCATACCAACCCCGATAGCCGTCCTCGGCCAAGGCCCGGCCCACCGCGACCCCGAACCCGACGGCCGTGTCGACGACCGGATCGGGCAGAACACCGGGACCGACGGTGACCCCGCGATAGCTGGTCACCTCGACGTCCATCAGCCCGACGCCGACCGGATGAACCTCGCCATCGGCGTCGATGACCGCATCGAAGGTGGGATCGCGGTACGGACCCGATCCCTCCACGTACTCCTCCACCAGCACACCGCCCGGCCATCGCCGTGCCAGTGCCCACAGCCCTTCCCTCCCGGGAGACACGATCAGCGTGCCGGACCCACCGACGCCGTACTCCTTCTTCAGCACCACCCGGGCTCCTGCGGCCAGTTCCCGTGCCAGCGCGCGACGCGAACCGGCCAGCCGTTGTTCGGAGACGACGACTCCTGGGTGTTGCGACGCCAGCGCACGGAACAACGCGTGCGCATGCCTCTTCGACTCATACCGCCTGACCGCCGCCACCACACCATCCGGTGACGGGGCAATCGGGTCGAACGCCGTCGTCCGCCCCCACGGCAACACAGGCAACCCCCGCGAGGTGAGACGTTCCAACATGTCCGGCCGAGCCAGGATCGCCTCGGACACGCGGCCGTCACCGGCGATCCCACTGTGCACCTCCACTTCGCCCCAGCCGAGCACAGCACCGATATCCCGGACCCACCAATCCTCGACCCGCTGCGGAAGAACGATCATCGCAGGGCGTGGACCGCAGAACGCGGCCAGACAGGAATAGTGATCCGGCCCTTGCACACCACCGGCGAACTGGCCGTTGAATTCGGCGACGTTGCCGACATGGACTGTCGATCTTCCCGCGCTGAACGCCACCGACCAAGACGGCTCTGGCCGGACCGGCCACGCTACAAGCACAGGCAAGGCAGGACCTGGGCCCTGCTGGGCGTCGCCGCATTGCTGCGCGCCCATCGCCAGGTAGAACTGCTCGGCGTTGGGGTCGGATTCAATCGTCACCCGGGCAAACCCCAGCCGCCCTGCCTCGGCCATCACATGCCGATACAGCACGCGCCCGACGCCGCCGCCGATCGCGTCCGGCTCCACGAACAGCAGGCCGAGCTCACCGTCCGGCGGGGCACCCTCCAAAGTGGCCACACCCAGGACCACACCATCCCGTTCGGCCACCACCGTGCGCCGTTCGACCACGTCAGCACACCGAAGCCGGAGAGACTCCCGGCAGCCGGCCAGAAACTCCTCGTCATAGCCCCAGTACGCCTTGGAACGCATTACCAGCCCGCTCAACGCCTCGGCTTCGTCCGGCCGCGCCGCCCTCACCTTCACCGCTCCGATCAAGCCGCTCACGCCAGGATGCTCCCACAGCGAGCAGGACAACCGCGGCCCCATTGGCCACGAGCCCTCGACGGGGAAGACGCCTTGCACCTCGGATGCGCTGAGGAGTACTCCACGGTGTTGCCGGCGCGGCAGGTGGCGGCATGCGTACGGCCAGTTCTGCTGTTGCATCACCTCATCGACAGCGTGGCAAACCAGAAACGATCTGGCGGCTCAGGTCGGCGTTCTCGCGCCAGGGCACGAGTAGTTCGGCGCCCTTGCTGATGTCACGGCGTAGCAACATGGTTGGAACGGACAGCAGTAACCCTCTCAAGGCTGTCCGGGTGAATCCCTTCTCCTGCAAGGGGAAGAGGGCGACCGACAGGCTTGTTCGTCCGTTCGGTAGATGTGGCATGGTCTGGCATGTGATGTGCTGAGGTCTCCGGCTTCGTTGTGCGGGAAGGGGAACCGTGAAGCACAAGGTGCTCGGTGCGCTTCTCTCGGTCGTGGTGGCGTTGGGAGTCATCATGACCACCTCTGGCGTATCCCTGGCAAATGCGGCCACAGCTGAGATGGCCGTTCCCAGCGATCCGACACCGGAGGAGCAGGAAGCGCTGAGATCGGTGGCAGCGGCGATCTGGACTCCAGAGCTGGCCGCCGGCTGGAATATGAACAATGATGTCGCAGACGTTCTTTCCCGCGCCACCCAAGCCATCCTGAGGTGCTCAGAAGCATTCGCGTTGGTGCCGAAACCGCCTGGATTCATCCCTGGTTTGTCATATCTGGTCAAGTACGCGCGCAACCTCGTGGACTACTTCTCAGCCGTCAGAGGCAACCGGACATACCGCGCGTGCGTAGTGACGACTGCCTTGAACTACCGCACCGAAATCGAGTTGGCGTCGGAAGGAATCTGACCCCATCACGCGTGTTCGCCGGAGCCTTATGTAACGTCAGGTCGCATGCGAATCACTCAGTGAAGGCAAGTCGGCATGTTCGGTCAGTCAATTCCCGTCGCCTCGGCAACAAGAGCATTCGCCGGAATGGAATCGTCGTGGCCGAGCCGTTCGGCAAGGAAGGCCAGGATCTCGTCTCTGGCGCGCAGTGTGGGGTGTCCCTGCTGGTCGACGAGGTGGGCTGTGACGACGCTGTGGGGGCAGCCGACGACATCACGGAAGAATGGGGGTGGCTCGGGGTTGGCCGTCTCGCCCGGGATGACGCGTCCGTCGAACGCGTCGCCTAGGAGCGCCTGATAGGCGGCGAACCGTTGGCCGGTGCACCACCGGTCGTTGTCGAAACGGTAGGCGAGCACCTTCAGGCCATCACGCTCGATGCGCTCGCGCACCATCGCGGCGTCCTCGTCGCTGACCTCCAGTCCGGCGGGGTCGTCCAGCGGCAGCGAGGGGTGGTTGACCACAGGCGCGATGACGGCCGGTTCGAGTGTCATGGTGAGCGCGAAGTTGCCGGTGAAGCACAGCCCGATCGCTCCCACACCAGGCCCGCTGCACTCGGTCAGCGCCGTCCTGGCCAACCCCCGAAGCCAGGCCGTGATCGGGCTTGTGCCGCCACCGGCGAACGCACGGAACTCGGCGCTGACGCACGCACGGCGGACGACCTTCTCCCCTTCGGCGGTGGTGGGCAAGACGCCGTCGACACCGAACAGCGACGGAAGGTAGACCGTGAATCCCGCGTCTCGAATCCAGCGCGCCAAGCGGACGACGTCCGGGCTGATGCCGGGCATCTCCGGCATTAGCACGACAGCCGGCCCGGACCCGTCGACGTAGACGGTCTTGCTGACACCCCCAGTGTCGACAAGCCGCGTCGAGAAGTCCGCGAGAGCGTCGTCCGCGTGCGGTTCAGTAATCGCCATAGCGGCATCGTCGGGCTGAAGTGTCCGGTCCGGCCAGTGGCGAGATCGCCACAAGTCCAGGTAATCTCGCCAGCATGGTGGCCCCGCTTCGCGTCGGTGTGCTCGCCTATCCAGGATGCTTCGCCTCGGAGATCTTCGGGGTTCCCGACCTGCTCACGATGGCCTCGCACATTGCCGCGACCAGGGATCCGCTGTACGACGTGTCGATCCTGTCGCCGCGGCGGCGCGTGGTCGCCTCCGGCGGCGCGGCGATCACGGTCGTGCCGGTACGGCAGGTCGATGTCCTCGTCGTACCCGGGTTCGAGCTGTACCCCGGACTCGACCTGGACGCGACACTCACGTCGCTCAGCCCGGAGATCGACACCATCAGATCCAGCTCGCAATTGGGAGTCGCGCTGGTGTCGATCTGTGTCGGCGCGTTCCTGCTGGCAGATGCCGGCCTGCTCGACGGGCGAGAGTCGACGACCTCGTGGCTGTTCGCCGGCCGGCTGGCAGACCGTTGCCCGGGCACCGACGTCAGACCGGAGAAACTTGTGGTCACCGACAGCGGGGTGACCACAACAGGCGCGTTCAGCGCAATGTACGACTTCACCCTCGGCCTCATCCGCGAGCACAACGGCAGCCGCGTCGCCCGCGCCACCGCGCGTGTCGCGCTCGTCGACGATGCGCGGCCCAGCCAGGCTCCGTACGTCGACACGGAACTGTTGCCGGCCACAGGCAGCCAGTTCTCGCAAGGCGTCAAACGCTGGCTGGACCAGAACATGCGCGAGCGCTACGACCTCGGGCTGCTCTCCGCGACGTTCCACGTCAGCACACGAACCCTCCTGCGGCGGTTTCGCGCCGAGACCGGCCAGACCCCGCTCGGATACCTGCAGGCGGAACGGGTGCGCAGGGCGAAACACCTGCTCGAGACCACTGAGCGGACAGTCGCCGGCATCGCCGCCGATGTCGGCTATCGCGACCCCGGGGCGTTCAGCACCATCTTCACCCGCCTGGCCGGGCACCGGCCACGGGACTACCGCACGACGTTCAGGGCACACGCCGAACCCATCTCCTGACGAACCGAACCACAACGTCCGCCTATCGGCACGACCGTACGTCCACTTTCGAGGACCCGGTTTGGTCAGCCGCGGTAGTAGTCGCCGAGGGCGGTGAAGGCGGCCTTGGGTTCCCACGGCATGTCCGGGTAGGTGTCGCCGCTGCGGCCTTCGAGAACCTTGACGATGCCGAGACTGGCCAGGTCGAGGTCGCGGCGGGAGTCGTGAGGGCGGTGCGGGTAGTTGTAGAGCGCGAAGAGATACACGAAGGCGCTGTCAACGCCTTCGGCGTCAAAGATCTCCAGTAACTCGCGCAGGTAGCATGGAAAACATGCGCGTGCGCACGTTTGCGTACGCGCATGTTTTCCGAGGATACCGTGGATCGCGACGACCCGACGGACGGGGCTTATTTCCCGTTGGACGTTGCGGTGACCAGTGGCAGCGAGACCGAGGTGCCGGCCAGGTCGATGGTGACCTTGGCTCCGATGCCGGGTTCGTCGTCGTTGGTTCCGGTCAGGATCAGACCCAGCCGGTGCCCCGCTTTGAACTCGTAGTCCTGCGGCAGCATCGACCACTTCACCCACGGCTTGGTCGGCGTCTCAGGCCACTCGCTTGGCGGCATGGTCACCCACGGCCCGCTGACCTCCTGGCCCGACAGACACCGCCGCACGGACCGCCTCCCGGCCGACGCGTCCGGCTCCAAGACCAAGTGGGAAGCCCAGTTGGGTCAACACACTCGCGGTGTCCGCAGCGATCAGCTCGCCCGCCGGGTCCACTGTTGGTTCGTCCCGCCGTTGCAGGTGTACTGCTTGATCGTGGCTCCGTCCGAAGTAGACGCACTGGTGACATCGAGGCACTTGCCGCTGTGCCGGGCGACGATACGATGATATCCGCCACCCGCGTCCTGCAGTTGCCACTGCTGATTCGCCCCGCCACCGCAGGTCCGCTGCGCGACCACCGCGCCGTCCGAAGTAGACGATGCGGTCACGTCGAGGCATTTGCCACTGTGCCGGGCAATGAGACGGTAGTAGCCGTTGCCCGCGTCCTGGAGTTGCCACTGTTGGTTGAAGCCGTTGTTGCAGGCATACTGCGTCAACGCGACACCGTCGGCCGTGGACGAACTGGAGATGTCGGCGCATTTGGCGCTGTGTCGTGCCACGAAGGTCTCGTACACGCTGCCACTGCCGGCACCCGCCACCACGCCGGTGCTCGTGTCGATACTCACCTGCGGCGACCAGTTCATCGACATGGTGGTCGCGGTCGGGAAAAGGAGCGGCAGCCACACGTACTGCGACTCGTTCACCGGACGGTTCCAAGCCCCGGCCCACCGGTCACCGAGGTAGAGGTACGACGTCGTCTGGGAGCCCTGGACAGCCACCACATACGCTGTCTGCGAGCCGTAGGCGGTGGAGTTGCCGACATTGCCCAGCGAACTCCAGGTTCCCGCGACGCTGCTCGCCGTTGCGTACTTCTGCTGGTTCGGCGACCAGGAGGTGGCCCCCGAGGTCAGCAGGAAATAGGTCCCGCCGCGCTTGAACATCGCGGGAGCCTCCCGTGACGATCCTGGCCACAGGACATGAACCAGGCTCGCCACCCCGAGATAGTCGTTGGTGAGCCGGTAGACATGCAGGTCGGCGTTCTCGCGTGCGGCCGAGATCATGTAGCCCGTGCCGTCGTCGTCCCGGAACGCCGTGATGTCTCTGGACATGTGTCCCAGCGGCCGGAAGCTGCCCCGCCAGGTGTAGTTTCCGTCCACTGTGGCCGATGTGGCCACGGCCGCCCTGGCCTCGCTGTAGTCGCGGCCGTTCTCCTTGTGCATCCACATCACGAACTGGCCGGTCGAACTGTTGTAGACCACCTTGGGACGCTCGATGTTGGCAAGGTTCAGCTCGGCATGCGAGGCCTGGGTCAGCACGTTGTTGCGGAACTCCCAGGTCCGCAGGTCGGTCGAGCGATAGACCGATACAGCACGAAAAGTGTTGTCCGGGTTGCGGTTCTCACCGAACCAGTAGTAGTAGGCACCGACCTTGAGCATGCCGCCGCCGTGCGCGTGCACGACGGCACCAGAGGTATCGGTGAACTGCACACCATTGGACACTGTCACCGGCGCCGCCTGAGCGGGCACCGATGCGATCACGCTGAGGACGGCGAACACCGACATGAGTGTTGACACCGTGCCACTTCTTCGTGGCATCACGACTCTCCAGGTGCAGGGATGTGTCCGGAAAGCGATTTCCACATGATGCTAGGAGGGGCCACACGGGGGTGTCAACGTCGATGATCGTGGGCGTCAGCACCGTGCTGGCGTTCTCATCCGGAGTGCCTTGGCAGGTCGCGGTGTTCTGCTTCGCGGCCATCACCATTCTGCTCGTCACCGTGACCTGTGTCCTGGGCAAACTCCGCGCAGAGTCCTTCGTGTAACCACGTTTCCGCACGTCACGCGGACCGACAGGTGTTCCGCCGACCGGCGGGGTCGAAACCAGCCGGGTAGCGGGTCCTTCCGGACTCCCGGCAGCTGTGAAGACCGGGCCGGAACCGCAAGACTCGTGTCATGGCGATCAGGGAACACACCGCAGTGCAACGAGAGTCATCGGCTCGACCGACGACTGTCGTTGGCGCGCATGAAGTTCCTTGGGCGTGCCGGAACGGACCTGATTCCACACCGTCCCCCAGAAGGAGACAGTCCAATGTTCAAGCGGATGCTGAATGCCTTCGGCATCGGCGGCCCGTCCGTCGACACCGTCCTCGACTCGCCACACGCCGTACCTGGCCAGGCGATCACCGGCCAGGTACGCATCCAGGGCGGCAGCGCGGACGCCGAGATCGGCCAGATCGTGCTGTCGCTCGTCACCCAGGTCGAGGTCGAGCACGCCGGCGGCTTCGGGTTCGACGACGATAACGACCAGCGCGGCAGCGCCTCGGAGTTCTACCGGATGGTCGTGCAGCAGGGCGTGCGAGTGCCCGCGGGCCAACTGGTCACGATCCCGTTCCAGCTGCAGATCCCATGGGAGACCCCGATCACCGCGGTCGGCGGCTCACCGCTGCCGAGGATGAGCGTCGGCGTGCGGACCGAACTCCTGATCGCCGGCGCCCCCGACAAGGGCGACCTCGACCCGCTGATCGTCAGCCCGCTGCCCTCGCAGAACAAGGTGCTGGACGCGTTCGGGCAGCTCGGGTTCTCCTTCCGCAGCACTGACGTCGAAACCGGCCGTCTCCCCGGCGTGCCACAGGAGCTCGGCTTCTACCAGGAGCTCGAGTTCTTCCCGCCCGCCCAGTTCGTGGGCCGGATGAACCAGGTCGAGCTGACGTTCGTGGCGAACCCGCACGAGCTGTACGTCGTGCTCGATGCCGACAAGCACAGCGGCGCGTTCTCCTCCGGCGGCGACACGTCCGGCTGGCACCGCGTGTCCCACCAGGAAGCGTTGGGCACCGACTGGACAGCGGCGATCAGCGGCTGGCTCACACAGGCCGCCGAGCGCGGTCACGCGAACCCGGCCTTCGGTGGGCAACCCGGCGGCCACAACCCGGCCTTCGGTGGGCAACCCGGCGGCCACAACCCGGCCTTCGGTGGGCAACCCGGCGGCCACAACCCGGCGTTCGGCGGCCAGCCCGGCTACGACCGTCACGGCCACGACCGCCATGACGACGACCGCTACGACCAGCGCGGTCAGCAGCGCGGAGCCGGCAGGGGCGGCATGCTCGCGGCCGGTGCTGCCGGCGTCGCCGGTGGCGTGCTCGGCGGCATGGCTCTCGGTGGGATCGCCGACGAGTTCTTCGGTGACGACGAGGGCTGACGCACCTGACCACGACCACCCGGCCGAACAGATCACCTGAGGAACCACATGGCCATTTCCGGAATCTTCAGCGCACTCATCATCGGTTTGCTCATCGGCACGCTGGGCAGGCTGGTCGTGCCAGGCAAACAACGCATCCCGATCTGGCTGACCATCCTGGTCGGCATCGCCGCCGCGCTGATCGGCACGTTCGCCGCCAACGTACTCGGCGTGGGTGACACCCGCGGCATCGACTGGATCGAGCTGATCATCCAGATCGCCCTCGCCGCCGTCGGAGTCAGTCTGACGGCCCGGGTGTACGGCCGCAGGCACCTCTAGCCGCGCGGCAGGCATAGCCCCGTTCGTCCAACGACGCCCCAACGCAGACGGCCGCACGAGCAGCCACCAGCGTTGGGGTGTCGTGCTTTCCGACACGTCCACAGAGGATCTCCCGCACGACTGCAGCCAGTCGGCGGGGTGACCTCCAGCCGACTGGAGGCCGGTTCCGGACGCTTGGCAGATGGTCGCAGTGAGGTGCGCGTCGCGACGCTTGTCGCATGGCACTCGCAGAACAGGACTTGCGTGCCAGCCAGTTGGCGGGCGTGACGCCACGGCAACTGTTGAGCCATACCGCCGGCCTGGTGTCCAACCATGAACCGCCGAACCGCGAATCGCCGTCAGTACGCCTTTCACTTCACTCGCGAAGTGAAAGGCGTACTGTCGCCCCCTCGGTTCGGTGTCGCCAAGGGTCGATGGGCGAGCCTGTCCCTGGTCGGGGGGGCTTACAGGGACAGGCCCAGTCGGTGTGGTGTCAGTTGTCGAGTGCCACCGCGATGTCCTGGACCGGCACGCCAGGCAACGGGAAGTCGCCCACCTTGGTCAAGGTTCCGGTCAGGATGTCGTTGAAGGTGTAGAGCGACCCAAAGGTGCTGCCGGTCATGACGCCCACGACGAACCCTGTGTTCGTCACTGTCTTGCCGCTGGTCAGGTCACTGTAGATGTCGAAGCCCGCGTCGATGTCGAAGGGGACGCCGAGTTTCCCGGCGACGGTCAGCAACCCGTCGTTGGGGGGCAACTGGATGACCTCCTGGTCGTTGTTCGTGTCGATGTCGAACAAGAAGGTCCCGGTGTCGCCGCTCAGATCGTTGTTCGTGTACGCGGCTGCCGTCACCCCGTGCGCCGTCGATCCGCTGTAGTTCAGGAGCTTGTCCTGGACCGTGACGCCGCCGACGACATCATGGCGAAGGTTCTGACCGGTGTCACTGATGATCCGCAGGCGATCGGCGGCCGGGTTGAAGTCGACCCCGAACTTGTTGCCCTGCAAGGGGTACTGCAGCTGCGACACCTTCGTCAGCGTCGGCGGAGCAGGGTCGTTGGGGCCGGTCGGGAGTTTGACCGTGTAGATGCCGCCGGCGTTGCCGACCGCGTAGAGTTTCCCGTCCTGCACCCTCATGTCGATACCGGCCGCAGACGTGTCGTTGCCGGTGAAACCGGCGATCTGCCTGACCCAGTCGAGTTGTCCTGGCGTGCTGGTCTTGAACGCGCACATGACAGTGCCGTTGGACAGGATTCCGAAGGCCTGCAGGCTGGGCACGGAAGCGGCGGTGCTACTGGCGGGCAGCCCGACGAGGACTGTCCCTGCGGCCACTGCCGCGACAGCAACGGCGGCGAGCCGCTTCTTGAACCGTGAGCCCATGTGAGTTCTCCCCTTTCGTAAGGCACTACGGGAATGAAGTTATCTCCTCCGAATGGCGGCAATTACACGCGGCTGAACATCGCAACACCGGCCCGTGGCAATTTCGAAAATCGACGTGCCAGGCCGATTTCCTCTTGCCACGGCAACGGCGTTCTCATACCGTCGCCAACACAGATTGGCCATTGCCACTGGATGAGATCTGAACGGCGACTGGACGCGGTGGAGGTGTGGTGCGTGCGGGTCCAGGTGCTGGGGCCGGTCCGAGCGTGGCGTGACGACGGTGATCAGGTCGATCTCGGACCGGTGGGCCAGCGTGCGGTGCTGGGACTGCTCGCCCTCAACGGCGAACAGGGCATGTCACGCGCCGACTTGATCGACGCGGTCTGGGGTCAGCGACCGCCGACGACAGCCGTCAACATCCTGCAAACCAGGGTGAAGCATCTACGGCGATTGCTGGAACCGGACCGTACTCCGAGAGCCGGTAGCGGTGTTCTGCCGCGTGTCGGCGACGGTTACGCCTTACGGATCACCACTGATCTCGCGCGGTTCCGCGCGCTGACAACAGAATCCGCCGCGGCCGACGAGCCTTGGGGTGCCGCGCAGATGCTCAAGGAAGCGCTCGAGCTGTGGCACGGGCCACCGCTCGCGGACATCCCGGCGCTCACCGAGCACCCGGGAGTCCTTGCGGTGGCCAAGGAACGACAAGCGGCGATCGCGCGTTACGGCGATATGATGATCTCGTTGGGCGCGGCCGCCGAGGCCTTGCCCGTCCTGGAGGAGGCCGCAGCCGAACAACAACTGGACGAGACCGCACAGGCCCGGCTGATACGCGCATACCAAGCCGCCGGACGGCGCGCCCAGGCATTCACGGCGTTCCACGCGATCCGCAGGCGGCTGGCCGACGAACTCGGTGTCACCCCCGGCCCCGATCTGATCAAGGCCCACGAAGACGTGTTGCGCGACGAGCCGAACGACATCCCCGTGACCGTTGAGCGTTCGGTGCCGGGTCAGCTTCCCGCCGACGTGCCCGGGTTCACCGGACGCGGCGCCGAACTGTCCGCAATGGACAGTTACCTCGCCGGGTCGGCCAGCATGCCGATCTGTTTGGTCTCCGGGACCGCGGGAGTCGGCAAGACCGCGCTCGCGGTCCGCTTCGCCCATCGGATCCGCGACCGGTATCCCGACGGCCAGCTGTACATCGACCTGCAGGGCTACTCCCCCGGCCGGCCGGTGTCCGCGCAGGACGCGCTCGGCCGGTTCCTCACCGCGCTGGGCGTGCAAGGCGCGGACGTCCCACTGGAAGTGGCCGATCGTGCCGCGCGGCTTCGTACTGAGCTGACCGGACGCCGAGTGCTTGTCGTGCTGGACAACGCCGGATCAGTCGACCAGATCCGCCCGTTGCTGCCCGGCACGGCGTCGTGCGCGGTCATCGTGACCAGTCGCGACAGCCTGGCAGGGCTGGTCGCGCTGCACGGCGCACATCGGCTTGACCTCGACCTGCTGCCCGCGGCCGATGCCCAGCAGTTGCTGCGGACGCTGATCGGTGTGGACGACGAAGCGATCGCCGTGCTCGCCGAGCAGTGCGCGAGGTTGCCGCTGACGCTGCGGATCGCCGCCGAGCTGGCCATCAGCAGCGCCAGGCCGCTGTCGGACCTGGTCGGGGAACTGGCCGACCAGCAGCGGCGTCTGGAGATCCTGGACGCGGGCGGGGACGACCGGGCGGCGGTCCGCGCGGTCTTCTCCCAGTCGTACGAATATCTGCCCAGAGACGCGGCACGTGCGTTCCGGTTGGCAGGGATGCATCCCGGCAGGTATGTCGATCGATATGTCCTCGCAGCTCTGGCCGATACCGGATTGGACGACGCGAGCCGGATACTGGACCGCTTGGCCAGAGCTCATCTGACACAGCCCGACGGATCGATGCACGACCTGTTGACGGCCTATGCCGTCCAACTGGCGGATCAGGAGGACACCGCCGCGGAGCGGGACGCGGCCATGGTCCGGGCTTTCGACTACTACGTCGCCACGGCCATGACCGCGATACATGTGCTGCACCCGAAACACCAGGACGATCCCGGGACCGGCAGCCGTCCGCTGCAGGACGCCGAGGCGGCACGGGAATGGCTGGACACCGAGTTGCCCACGCTGATCGCGCTGTCGGGGTACGGCTGGCCTTCCTACACAAGGACGCTGGCCGCAGTACTCCATCCATACCTCGACGGCGGCCGATACGCCGAAGCGCTTGTCATCCACGGCCACGCACTCGATGCCGCGGACAATCCGACCGATCGCGCGCACGCGTTGACCAACCTCGGCACGGTCCTGTGGCGGGCAGGCCGCTATTCCGATTCCGACGATCACCTGACACGAGCGCTTGCGCTGTACCGGCAACAGCAAGAGCTCAGCGGTGAGGCCCGCGTGCTGACGAACCTGGGGATCGTCGAGGAACGGCTCAGCCACTACGCCCAGGCTGAGGACCACCAACGCCAGGCACTGGCCATATACCAGCGGATCGGTGATCACGTCGGAGAGGTGCGCACGCACGTCAGTCTGGGGATCATCGACGAGCGGCAAGGCAAGTTCCCGTCCGCGGCCGGGCATCTCAGCGCCGCCCTGGAGCTGTGCCGCAGGATCGGTTTCCCGTCCGGCGAGGCGTACGCCGTGCTGAACCTCGGTTACGTGGACAAGAGGCGAGAGCACTATCCGGCCGCCGGCCGGCATTTCAGCCAGGCCATGGACCTGTTCAAAGAGTTGGGCGAGCCTCGCGGGGAGGCGTACGCCCTGACCAACCTGGGCGAGCTGGACATGTGGAGCGGGCACAACCAGTCGGCCATCAACCGGCATCTGGCCGCCATCGCACTGTTCCGGGAAGTCGGTGAGCAGCGTGGGCTCGCCATCGCGCTGAACGGGCTCGGCGAAGCCTTGTCCGCGGCCGGTCGCGTGACCGACGCACGCGACCGTCATGTCACCGCGCTCGAACTGGCAGTCGAGACCGGGGACGAGGACGACGAAGCACGCGCCTACAACGGTTTGGCTCGTACCTTCCAGCTGTCCGGTGACGTCGCACTGGCCCGCCGGCACTGGGAGGTCGCACTCGAGATCTACACCAGGCTGGACGATCCGCAGGCCGGGAATGTGCGAGCAGAGCTGGACAGGCTGTGAGTGATCACGCCGGGACCGCGAACACCGGGATCCGGATTCAAGTCCTCGGCCCGCTGCGGGTCTGGCGGGACGGTACCGCACTCGATCTCGGCTCGGCCGGCGTTCGTGCCTTACTGGGCCTGCTCGCGCTCAACGGCGGGCAGCCCACGTCCCGTGCGGACATCGTCGAGGCGTTATGGCGCAATCAGCCTCCGTCGAGCGCGTCGAACGTGATCCAGACGTACATCCGGAGCCTGCGCCAGGTGCTCGAACCGGGCAGGAGGGCCTACAGCCACAGTTCCTACCTGCCCAGGATCGGCGACGGGTACGCGCTGCGGGCGTCTGACATCGATGTCGTGCGGTTCAAGCAGTTGCTCACCGAGGCGCGCTCCGACACCGCGAGACTGGGTGCGGCACTGAGGTTGTGGCACGGTCAGCCGCTTGCCGATGTGCCCGCGCTGGCAGGGCACAAGAAGGTCCTGGCGTTGGTCGAACAGCGCCGGGCCGCGCTGGCCCGCTACGGCGAGGAGATGATCACGGCGGGCACTGCGGGTGAGGTCATCGCATCGCTTGAGGAGGCATCCGCCGACCAGCCGCTCGACGAAGCCGCGCTCGGCCGGCTGATCCGGGCGTACCAGTCCATCGGCCGCCGGGCGGCCGCCTTCAACACATATCACGCGGCACGTCGCCGGCTCGCCGACGAACTCGGCGTCGATCCAGGGCCGGAACTGACCTCTGCCTATACCTCATTGCTCACCGACGAGACATCGGCCCGTCCCGCGCCCGCCCAGTTGCCCGCGGATGTCCGTGGATTCACCGGCAGGACGGCCGAACTGGCCGATCTGGACGCGGCGCTTGCCCGGGATGGCGGTGACGGCCTGCTGTGTGTCATATCCGGCAGCGCGGGCGTCGGCAAGACGGCGCTGGCCATCCGATTCGGGCACCAAGCCAGGCACCACTTCCCCGGCGGGCAGCTGTACATCGATCTTCGCGGCTTCGACGCCGAACAACCACTGCCCGCGGGTGACGTGCTGGTCCGGCTCCTGGGAGCCCTCGGGGTGACCGGCCGGGACGTTCCGGCCGACGTGGCCGGCCGGGCGCGGCGGCTGCGGGAAGAGATCGCGGGCAAACGCGTGCTTCTGGTGCTGGACAACGCGAACTCGGCAGACCAGGTTCAGCCGGTGCTGCCCTGCCCGCCGTCATGCACCGTTGTGGTGACCAGTCGTGACCTGCTGCCCGGACTCGTCGCGCAGCACCGCGCCGAACTCGGCGTGCTCTCCCCACGCGACGCACTCACCCTGCTCAGCGACATGATCGGTGCACGGGCGAACGATGAGCCCGAAGCCGCGCAAGCACTTGTTGAACAATGTGCCCGGCTGCCGTTGGCGCTGCGGGTGGCCGCGGAACTCGTCGTCTCGAGAGGGGCGACTCCTCTGTCCACTTTGGTCAGCGAACTGGCTGACCGCGGCAGGAGACTGATGCTGCTCGACGGCGGCGGAGACGAACGCGCCGCGGTCCGCGAGGTGTTCTCCTGGTCATACCGGCACCTCGACGAGGATGCCGCTCGCGCGTTCCGGTTGCTGGGCCTGCATCCCGGCCTCGACATCGACACCACCGCGGCTGCGGCCCTGTTCGCGACGGAAGTGTCGAAGGCGGCCCTGCTGCTCGAAGTGCTCGGCCGTGCTCACCTGGTCCACGTGACGAAGCCAGGCCGGCTGGGCATGCACGATCTGCTTCGCGCGTTCGCCGCCGATCTCGCCAAAGACGACCACGAGGCAACCGAGCGCCTGTTCGACCACTACGTCGAAACAGCCGCCAAGATGGCCAACTCCCTTGACAGCCCGGCGAGCCGATCATGGCTGGACGAGGAACTGCCGAATCTCACAGCGATCTGCGCGCAGATGCCGCCAGCGCACACAGTACGACTCGCAACCGCGCTCTACCGCTACCTCGACGGAGGCAGACACGCGGAGGCCCTCACTATTCACTCCTACGCCGAACAGGCAGCGCTACAGTTGAACAGCCTTTCCGCACAAGCCCACGCCGTGACCAACCTGGGCTCCGTCCATTGGCAGTTGGGCCATCACGAGCAGGCTGCCGAGCACTACCGCCGCGCACTCGCGCTGTCCATGGCAGCATCCGACCACGCAGGCGCGGCCAGAGCACTGACCCGGCTGGGGAATGTCGAGGAGCAGACCGGGCAGTACGAACAAGCCTCCGCCCACCACGCACAAGCGTTGGCGCATGCCCGTTCGGCCAACCACCTGATCGGGGAAGCACGAGCACTGACCAACCTCGGCATTCTCAATGAACGCCTTGGCGAACTCGGCTCAGCCGCGGCTCTGCACGAACAGGCCCTCGACCTCTTCCTGCACCTGGGCGACTGGGTGGGAGAAGCCGTGGCACGGACCAGACTCGGCATCATCGCCATGCGCTCGGCCGCCTACGACCGGGCGATGCGCGAGCACGAACGTGCACTGACCATTTCCCGAGATCTGGGTCACCTGCGTGGCGAGGCACATTCACTGATCAACATCGGCGACCTGCTCCGAGCTCAAGGCCGGTACCCCGAGGCCGCGACGCACTACTCCGACGCACTCGCACTCTGCGAACTGGCAGGCCACGAATACGGCCGCGCCACAGCACTCAACGGCCTCGGCGACGCGCTCGGCAGTATGGGAGTGCTCACCGAGGCACGCCACCACCACGCCGCCGCATTGGCCATCGCCGTCAAGATCGGAGACCTCGACGAGCAGAGCCGGGCCTACACCGGCCTGGGCCGCGGATGACCTCCTGTCACGACTCGGCCTCGGTCGCCACCGGCCGGGCGCGGACAGCCTGTCAGGTTGCGACGTCGACGCGCTTCACCGTAGCGTGCGAAGCGTAACTGCCGGGTGTGTGGTGCGCGGCGAGCGGCAGCCCGGTCCGGCCGAGTCCGGTGAGGACCTCGTCGTGGATCACCAAGACCCCGTACTCAGCACAGATCTCTCGCACGACACGCGGATATCCCGCAGGCGGAACGTAACCGCCCCCAGTTGTGCCGTTGACGGTTTCGATGAGCACCGCCGCGACGGTCTCCGGACCTGCTTGCTCAATGGCCGCGCGGACACCTTGCGCGCATTCAGCCTGGCAGGTCTCATATGGACAGTCCAGGTGCTGGCCGGGGTAGGGCGCGTCGAACGCCGGTTGGAGTCCGAAGCTGTCGTCCGGGTGCGGGCGCCTTCGCCGGTGCCCGGACAGGGCGAGCATGAAAGCGCTGTTGCCATGGTAGCCAAGAGAAGCAGTCAGCACCTTGCGCCTGCCGTCCGCACCGCGGGACCGGTGCGCCAGGCGAGCCGGCGCGATGGCACCCTCCACACCGGACGTCCCGCTGGAGGTGAACATCACCCGGTCCTCCGGACGGTGCACGGCGAGTGCGACCTGTCCGGCGAGCTCGTCCATCAGGGTGCCCGACAGGGCGCCGGGACTGGCGAAGGTGCCGCGGCGGACCTGATCGCTCATCGCCGCGGCGACGGCCGGATGGGCGTGGCCGATGTTCACGTTGATCATGCCGCTGGCCGCGTCGAGGTACCGCTTCGCACCGTCGTACACCCACGATCCCCGGGCGTGGGTCCAGGGGATCGGCGGCAGTTGGAGCTTGGCGGCCAGCAGCCGTCGTGTGGCGTCTGTCAAGGCTGTCGTTTCCTTCATGCCGAACGCTCCCGGCACGGCTGCTTCCACGGCATGCAAGCCGTTCCTCCTCAGTGGACGGTCGCGGCGGGCCGGGCGCCGGTGAACTCGGTGATGGAGTCGACCATGTAGGCGATCATCTCCTCGGTCAGGCCCGGGTAGACGCCGATCCAGAAGGTGTCGTCGGTGACGATGTCGCTGTTGGTCAGGTCTCCGTGCACGCGGTAGCGCACGTCTTGGTACGCGGGGTGGCGCGTGAGGTTTCCGCCGAAGAACCGCCGGGTCGCGATCCGCCGTCCCTCCAGGAAGGCGACCAGCTCCTGCCTGGTGAAGCCGGCCGTGGGCAGGACGGTGATCACGAAGCCGAACCAGCTCGGGCCCGAGCCCGGTGTCGGTTCGGGCAGCAGCAGTCCGGGCAGGCCGTCCAGTCCGGCGCGCAGGAGTTGCGCGGGTCGCACTGCACGGTCGGCGCGAGCTCGATGATGTCGAGGTGGTTTGCAACTCGCCGATCGGTCTCGTCGCCGCCCCGACCTGATCAGAGCACAGGGTCCGTGAGCTCCCCACTCACCAGAAGCGCACGCACCGGCTGATGCGTGAACGCGGCGAAAACCTGTCACATGTGAATTCGGATGTTTTCACCAACGGGGTTCTTCTGTCAGCAGACCGGCGACGAGCTTCAACACATCGGTGTCGCGCAGCAGATGCTCACGGTCGACATCCAACGACACGCTGTTGGCCGGATCCATCGCCGGCTCATGGTCCCTTGAGGACAGAAACAGTGGAGTTCCGGCACGCAGGTCGAGCCCGCCCTGGCCGGCCAGGAGCAGGTAGGTCAGGTAGCTTGCGAACCCGGCCGTGAGCTCGCGGCGGAAGAACTCGCCGAGCGACAGTCGGCCGGCCACGCCCGCCATCAGCCGGTCGTACCGGTCGGTCAACCCTGCGGCGAGGCACGGCAGATCGTCCGGGTGGTCGCCAAGCAGCCCGTCCGACCAGTGCCGGGCATCGTCCAGTTCGCCTGCTGCCAGGTGTGCCGAGGAGGATTCGACCGCGGAGACGAACTGGTCGCACAGCGTGGCACCGGTCACCGCCACCGCGTCGAGGAGCACGACCACGGGCGGCTGGACGGGTACTGCGACACAGATCGCGTCCGCGACACGTGTCGCCAGCGCGGCTCCGGCACAGTATCCAAGTACCGCACGCACGGGGCGGCCGGTTCCCAGCGCCTCCCGCACCCACTCGTCGGCTTGGGCGTCCAATCGCGGATCCCCACCGGAAAATGACTGTCCGATGTGGAGGAAACAGAGCTCCGCCGGGATCCCCGCGGCCAGCTCGGCGAAGCCGGCAGCGGCGCGCCCACCCAGGAAATCCAGGCACAGGACGAGATCGGGTCCCCGATCGCAGAGCAATTGCCACTTGGTCGACTCCACCGCCTGACCTCCCTCGTGTCGCCGTGGTCAAGGCAAACCGCAACGGGTATCGGTCGGATATCGCGTGGCGATCGGTGCTTCGGCCAGGGGCGATCGCGGCGGTGACATCTGTTAGCGCCCCTGTGCACACTTGGACGGGGCGGCTGCGGGATTCCACTTCGGTAACGTGATCGGAGACGATGGTTGTGGACCGGATGCCCGACACGAGGGTTGGCACTCATGGGCACAGACGGCTTACCTCCGGCGCACCGTGCTGACGTTCGATTCGCGATCCTGGGACCACTCGAGGTCATGATCGCCAATGCGTCCGTTCCCGTTCCGCCGGGCCGGCAGCAGGCAATCCTCGGCGCCTTGCTGCTCGACGCCAACAGAGTCGTCAGCGGCGACTGGCTGATCGAAGCGATCTGGGACGGAGACCCGCCGTCGACCGCGCGCAGCCAGGTTCAGAACTGTGTTTCGGCGTTGCGCCAGATATTTCGGCGCTTGGGCGAACCCAGCCCGATCGTGACCAGTCCTCCCGGCTATCGGATGCGCGTACCCGACCATCTGCTCGACGTGGGCGTGTTCGGCCAGTTGACCGCCCGAGCGGCGACAGCCGAACGTGCCGGGCGGCTGGAGGAAGCGGTCGACTTGCTGCGCGAGGCGTTGGCCCTGTGGCGAGGGCCGGTCCTCGGTGGTGAGGTCAGCAGGCCGTTACGCGCCAGAGCCGCCCGGCTCGACGAGGAACGCCTTGGCGTGCTGGAGGAGCGCATCGATCTCGACCTGCGCCTCGGCCGGCATCGCAGGCTCGTCGGGGAGATCAGCGGCCTCGTCGAGGAGTACCCGCTGCGCGAACGCCTTCGCGGCCTGCTCATGCTGGCGCTCTACCGGTGCGGCCGTCCTGCCGAGGCCCTCGCTGTCTATCGCGCCGGGCGTGTGGTCAAGGTCGCCAACGTGGGGCTGGAGCCCGGCAAGGAGCTCAAACGCCTGCACGCGGCCATTTTGGCCGAGGACGACGCGCTGCTGTCCGGCCACCCCGGGCCAGGCGGCGCCGATCCGAAGTCGATCTCGGTACCGCACCAGCTGCCGTCCGGCATCGCGGACTTCGTCGACCGGGAGTCGCTGATCGAGCAGGCCGAGTCGGTGTTGTCCGGCGAGAACGAACGGGCACCGGGGTTGCGAATCCTTGTCATCACGGGAAAGGCCGGAGTCGGCAAGAGCACCCTGGCCGTTCATGTCGCGCATCGCATGCACGCTGACCATTTCGCCGACGGCCAGCTCTACTGCAACGTCGCCGGAATGGGTGCGGCACCTGCCACGCCCGCCGATGTGCTCGGCCGTTTCCTGCGGGCGCTCGGTGTGCCCGGCGCGGGTATCCCCGACGACCTCAACGAACGCACCGAGATGTACCGCACTCTGCTCGGCGGCCGGCGCATGCTGATCGTGCTGGACGACGTGACCTCGGAGACCCAGATCGTTCCGCTGTTGCCCGGCAGCGACCGGTGCGCGGTGATCGTGACCAGCCGGGCGCGGCTGACCGGGGTTCCCGGAGCCAGGCTGCTGAAAGTCGACACGTTGTCGACCGCGCAGGCTGTGCGCCTCATCGGCAACGTGATCGGGTTCGACCGGGTTCGCGAGGAGGCCGGCGCGGCGGACGCACTGGTGCGGTTGGTCGGCGGGCTGCCGCTCGCCGTGCGAATCCTCGCCGTCCGTCTGGCCGCTCGCCCGCACTGGTCGCTGGCCACCATGCTCAAGCGTCTCGCCGACGATCGGCATCGCCTCGACGAGCTGTCGTACGGGGACATGGGAGTACGCGCCAGCCTGCGGCTCACCTACGATGCACTGCCCCCTCATGCCGCCCGGTTGTTCCGGCTGCTCGGACTCGTCGCCGTGGAAAGCCTGCCGATGTGGGTCGTCGCGGCGCTGCTCGACGACGACACCGCCCGGTCGGCCGACGCACTCGAACTGCTCGTCGACTCACAACTGGTCGACGTCGTGGTCACCCCGCACAGCCGCCCCCGCTTCGTGTTCCACGACATCATTCGGCTGTTCGCCAGAGAGCTCCTCGCCGACGATCAGCAGGAGCGGGCCGCGACCACCGCGCTGGAGCGGGTTCTCGGCGGTTGGCTGGCCCAGGTCCAGTGGGCGCACCGCAAGATCTACGGCGGCGACTTCACCGTCCTGCGCGGATCCGCGCCTCGCTTGTGGCTCAACGGCGGGCATATGGACGGCGTCGTGGCGGATCCGCTGAACTGGCTGGAAACCGAGCGGCAGAACCTCTGTCTCGCGGTCGGGCAGGCGGCCGACTACGGCTTGTCAGAGCTGAGCTGGGAACTCGCGGTGAGCCTGGTGACCCTGTTCGAGGCACACAGCTATTTCGACGACTGGCAGCAGACCCACTTACGTGCGCTCAGCGCGGTCCAGGAGGCCGGCAACCGGCGTGGGGAGGCTGCGTTGCTGTGCTCGCTCGGCTCGCTTCACCTGAGCCGCAACCGGCTCGGGTCGGCTCGGTCGGTGCTGTCGAGGGCGCAGGAACTGTTCGAAGAACTCGGCGACATCCACGGGCTGGCAATGACCCTGCGCAATCTCTCGCTGCTCTACTACGTGGAAGGAGACACGGCCCGGTCGGCCCGTGCGTGTCGCCAGGCCCTCGACGGCTTCCGGCAGAAGGGCGATCTCGTCGGTCACGCACACGTGCTGGGCCAGGTGGCCCGGATCGACCTGGATGCCGGCCGCTACGAGTCGGCCGTCGACCGGCTCAACACGGCCCTGGCCATCTGCCGGGAGGTCAACGTGCCCCGGGTCGAGGCCCAGACCCGCCACCGGCTCGGCGAGGTGCTGTTCCGCCAGCGGCGTTACGACCAGGCCAAGCTGGTCATGGGTGAAGTACTCGCCGTCGTGCGAAGCGACAACGACCTGGTCGGTGAAGGGTACGCGCTGCACACACTGGGCCTCATCTGCGCTGAGACGGGTGACAATGCCGAAAGTGAGCGGCTGCTGCGCGCCGCGATCGACATCCGGGAACGGATCATGGACTTCGTCGGAGCGGCCCGGGTGAGCCTGGATCTGGCCGCGCTGCTCGACGAATGGGACGCGTCCGGCGAGGCGATCACGCTGGCCGAGCGGGCGGTGCGCACCTTCGCCGACCGCAAGGTGCCCGTGTGGGAGGACAACGCCCGGGACCTGCTCGGCACGCTCCTCGGCGCACGGCGATCCCTCGGTCGCCGGGCATCAGGTCTCTGAAGGGGGCCGCCCACAACGTGTCCATGGGGTGTCGGCTAAGATAACAGTGGTACGATTGGCTTTCATTCCAACCTTCCGGTACTCGGCAGTCGGCTGCGTCATCGGCTTGTGTCGTCACTGTCCCTCCTTTCCCGTCATGTCGGCAACATCGGCAGTGGCGGCGTGATGCCGTCTCGATGAACCTCATGCGGGAGATTGGGATCGCCGCTCGACGTCAGAGTTCGGCTCGGGCGGTAGCCACGGTCCACGCGATGCCGTCCACGCGGCCCGGGCCAGGCTCCACCGTGATCTGTCGGGGCGTGACACGATGTTGTACCGGCTTCTCGGCCCTCTTGAAGTAAGACACGACGGGGAACCTCTGTCGTTCTCACCCCGCCAGCGGATCGTGCTGGCGATGCTGCTGGTCGAACCCAACCGGGTGGTCGCCGTCGAGCGCCTGGTGGATGCGGTCTGGGACACCACACCACCGTCCACGGCCAAGGAGCAGATCCGGATCTGCGTCTCGTCGATCCGCCGGAAACTTGTCGCCGGGGGCGTGCCCAACCCGATCGTCACCCGCCCGCCCGGCTACTTCATCAAGTGCACGAAGCAGGACCTGGACCTCCTGGCGTTCGAAAGTTTCGTAGCCGACGGCCGGGCGGATGCGGTCCGGCACCGGTACGCCGAGGCAGCCGAGGCGTTCAGCCGAGCACTCGCGCTCTGGCGGGGAAACCCTCTGGCCGGGGTGAACAGCCGGCTCATCGAGTCCATCGGCGTCGGCTTCGACGAGCGGCGCCTGGCCGTCACCGAGGAGTACGTCGCCGCGCAACTACGGCTCGACGACGGCCAGGATCCGGCCCGGCAGCACGAACTGATCAGCGAACTCGGCGAACTGGTCGCCACCAACCCGTTCCGCGAACAGCTGCGCGCCCAGCTCATGATCGCACTGCACCGGGCGGGCCGCCGGGCCGAAGCGCTGGAGACCTACCGATCCGGCCGGCAGCTTTTCGTGGAGAAGCTGGGTCTCGAGCCCGGTCGCGAACTGGTCCGCATCGAACAGGCGATCCTGCGCGGAGACAACGAAACCGTCCTGGGTCCCGACCCGAACCTCGCGCCCGCACCGGCGACGACCGGCGTCCCCCGTCTGCTGCCCGCGGACGCCGGTGACTTCGTCGGCCGCACGGACCTGGTGAGGCGGACGCGCGACGCACTCTCCGGCCAGCACACCGGTTCCCGGGCGATCCGCCTGGTAGCCGTGCACGGCAGACCATGGCTGGGAAAGACCAGCCTGGTGGTTCACACGGCACACCTGATGGCCGACGAGTTCCCGGACGGCCAGCTGTTCGTACAGCTCGGTGGCAGTAAGCAGGCATTAGGCCCCGGCGAAGTACTCCGGCGCTTTCTCGGCGCGCTCGGCGTACCGGTCCCGGTCATTCCCGACAGCTTGGAAGAACGCGCGGAAATGTACCGCAACCTCATCGGCGACCGTCGAATGCTGGTGGTGCTGGACGACGCGGCGAACGAGAAACAGGTGCTTCCTCTGCTACCGGGGAACATCGGCTGTGCGGTCGTGGTCACCAGCCGGGTCAAACTCACCAATCTGCCCGGAGCGACGTTCATCAGTGTGGGTCCGATGCGCCGCCCGGACTCCATCGCACTGCTCACCCACGTGCTCGGACCGGACACGGCACTGCCCCAGTCCGCCGACCTCAGCCGGCTGGCCGAACTGTGCGTGGACGAACCACTCGCACTCCGCCTGGCCGCCGCCCGCCTGGCCGCCCGGCCACATTGGCCGGTCGGCAGACTGGTGGAACGAATGCGCAACGACCACCGCCGCCTGGACGAGCTGTCACACGGCGGCCTGGACCTGGTCACCGTGATCCGGCAAACCTATGACCGGCTGGACGAGGGGGCCCAGCTGCTGCTGCGCCGGGCCAGCCTGCTCGGCCCGGCAGGCTTCGCCGGCTGGGTGTGCGCACCGATGCTCGACACAACCGAAGACGATGCCGACGACGCACTGGCCGAACTCGTGAACGCCGGTCTGCTCGACGTGGCGCGCGAACCGAACGGCCAGGTCCGGTTCCACCTGCGAGGCCTGCTCCGGATATTCGTACGAACCCAGCTCGCCGGCGAGGACCTCCGCGCGGAGCGAGTAGCCGTACTGCGCCGGATATTCGACATCGAGTCCCTGCGACCGTCCACTGTGGCCCACACGAACTAGCCCGAACCCGAAAACCAGACATCCTCGATGTCGAGCGCGTCCACAGTGTACTTGCCCAGTGCACTGATGATCATGCGTAGCTCCAGGGCGATGCAGTCGGCCAGCCGCACCAGTCCGTTGTCCGCATCCTCGTCGACCGCAAGCAGAGCGGCACGTCCAAGGCCGACCCCGGTGGCCCCCATCGCAAGGCACTTGGCCGCCCGGGCGCCCTCCCACATCCGCCCGGACGCGAGCAGACACGACGACTGCCGGCCGATCCGCACCAGGCACTCCCCCAATGGCAACCCGACGTGGTCAAGGAAACCCAGTGGCGCCCAGCCAGTACCCGCCTCGGCTCCGTCGACGCTGACAGCGTCCGCACCGGCCTCCCACGCCACTGTGCAGGCGTCCCGCACGTCACGCGCCGGAGGCAGCTTCACCCATCGGCGGGCGCGCGGAAAGTTGTTACCCATCAGCCGGATCTGCTGCCGCAGGATCTCCGAGGTGAATGTCCCGGGACACCCGCACCGCAACACCCGAACGCCATCCGGACCGAACACCGGGTCCAATGTGTACTGATCGGCGACGCGTGCCGCCGTGGCCCGGTCCAGCACGGTCATCCCACCCAGCCCGGGCTTGGCACCCTGCCCGACCTTCAGCTCGAAGGCCAGCCTGCCGGAGTCGAGCAGCGACCCGACAGCGGGATCGCTGTAGACCAGATTCCAGACTTCGGCGTCGGCGTCCTCGGTGCTCTGCTGAACCACCACTCCCCCGCCGTCACCGAGTTCCGCCGCATAGGCCCGGATCCGGCCGAGCAACGCCGCCGCCGGCTCCGCGGCCTGCCGGTACCCGTTCACCGGCACGATGTTCTCCCCGATGCACATCGGGATACCCAGCCGGCCGGCCTGCCGGCTCGCCGCGAGCCCGAGGTCGCCGGTGGCCACCCTGGTCGACCCGAAGGCCGACAGATACACCGGCAGCGGCGAACGAAACCCGCCGACAACAGTGTCGAGCACGACATCCTGATGGGTCGGTTCACGTGCGAGATCGATCAACCGTTCCAGCCGGCGAGGCGTGAACACCGGAGGCACCAGCCGGGCCGAGTCGATCAGGTCGGTGCCGGACCGGACCGGCGCGCCGAACACCGTGGTGCCGTAACCTTCGTCGGGCGGGAACACGGCCTCACACCCGATCCTCGCCCGAGTCCGGACCGCGGCCTCCGGAAAGTTCTCCGCCCGCAGCCCTACCAGTGATCCCGTACGTGTGCTCATGGCGACACCACACCCGGGAGTTTCGGATACGCGCTGGCCTGCCACACCGCAGGCAGACCGGCGACGTACCGGGTCAGCCGCTCCAGACCGAGGCCGAAGCCCGCACTGGCCGGGATCCCCTCGCGCACCATCCGCAGATACCAGCCGTACTTGGCCGGGTTCTCCCCCGTCTCCCGCATCCGCGAGACGATCCGCGAGTACTCGAACTCACGCTCGCTGCCGCTGCACAACTCGCCGTATCCCTCGGGTGCGATGAGGTCGAAGTTCCGCAGTACGCCAGGCTCGCTGCGGCTCTCGCGGTCGTAGAACCCCCGGGAACCCTTGGGATAGTCGGCAATGAAGAACGGTGCGCCGGCCTTCTCGGACAGGATCCGCTCGCCGGCCCAGTCGATTTCGGCATGCGGGTCCTGCGGATGACCGAGCTCGCGCAACGCGGCGACGGCCTTCGGGTGCGACATCCGGTCGAATGGCCGGTCCACGAACTCGGTGAGCGTCGCCGTATCGCGGCCAAGCAGTTCGAGCTCGGCCGCGCGGTCGGCCACGACCCGGCGCACGATGTGCCGGAGCAGATCGGCCAGCAGGTTCTGGACGTCGCGTGCGCGAGCACCGGCGAGCTCGACGTCGATCTGGTGGAATTCGGCAAGGTGCCGGTCGGTCGACGCGGTCTCCAACGGCTCCAGCCGCACGTTCGGCGCGATATAGAAGATCCTGTCGAAGGCGAGCAACGACGCCTGCTTGTACAGGATCGCGCTCGTCATGAGCTTGTACCTGTGGCCGTAGAAGTCGATGTCGACCTGCTTCGAGCCGCGCGTGCCAGGATCGGTGACCGGGCCGATGATCGGCGCGAGCAGCTCGACAAAGCCCCTGTCGGCCAGGAACTCCCGGGCGGCGGAGAGTATCCGGTTCTGGATCCGCAGTACGCCGCGGGTCACCGGGGATGCCAGGTGCTCGCGCGGTGAGGTGGGCGGGCGGAGGTCGAGCTCAGTGCGGTACGCGTTGACCATGGCGTCCATTCCCAGTGTGTCGGATTCCGGCTGATGCGGCTGCGTGGTCGAGACGGCGCCGGTGATGGGTGAGGTCGGCGAGCAGTTGCGACGCGCCGACCCGTTCGGTGCGCCGCCGCCCGCCCAGTGCGGTGGGCAACGGCAACAGGCCGGTGTCCCACCACACGAGACGGCCGTCCTTGTCGATGACACACCGGGCTTCGTTGCGGTTGTCGGGATGCAGGCAGTACGGCACGTCCAGCAGCCCCAGCTCGAACGCGAGCGGTAGCGCCTCGGTAAGCGTCGGCGCAAGGTTGCGCACCTCGTCCACCAACGTGCGTGCCTGCAGATACACCTCGGTGTCACCGTCCGGCGGCGGTAGGGGGCCTGGTGCTGCCAGCGCGCACTCGTGTGCCAGCCGGAGTGCCTCGATGTTCTCGGTGATCGTCGGGATCCGGTGGGCCTCGGCCGTGGTCTTGACGATCAGGCGTTCGGTGCCAGTGCGCACCGCGAGCCGCACGCTGTCGGCGAGCAGGGCCCGGCCTCCGGCCTGGGTCGTGGGATACAGCCCCATGTAGGTGTAGAGGACCAGGTGATAATCCTCCACTGTGGACAGCTCCTCGGCGCACAGCCGGCGGAGCGCCCACAGCGCCTCGGCGTCCTGGTCGGGGTTGGTCTGCTGGGCATAGCTCGCCGACACACTGCCCAGCCCGCGCTCGGCGAAGAACAGGCACTCCAGCACGGACAACGCGACCAGCAGGCCCGGCGGGCACAGCTGGCCGAGCATGCAGCCACCGAAACTTTCGAGATGGCACAGCACGCCCCGGTCCCGCGCGGCGGCGAACATCCGCACGGCGCGCGACCACGCCGCGGTGGCCACGCGCAGTGGGATTCGGCTGTACGGCAGGCAGTACGACACGGGCCCGCCCTCGGACGCGGTGAGTCCTGCCGCCAGCATCGTGGCGAAGATCTGTTCCGGTTGTGCGCAACCGTGCCGCACCTGAACCGGGAACCCGGCACACCGCACCCCGTCCAGCATCCGCGTGGTGTGCTCCAGCGGGATCGCCACCAACGGATAGCCGTTGAGCTCCGCTCCGGCTTCCAGGGCCGCGGCGGCCTGCTCGTGCTCGTTGTGCCGGGTGTAGCTGTCCAGGGTCACCGTGCCGATGGCGGGCAGGCCAGCCGACCGGACGGCCAGCAGCCCTTGCCGCATTCGCGCCGGGTCGCCGAAGCCCATCCGTGGCTGCAGGGTCAGCTTCCCGGCCCGGCGCTGATCGGTGATGAACCCGCTGAACCGGTCGGCCTGGGACGGTGGCCCGAGCGTGGTCATCTGGCACCCGCGGCACGAGACTCGACGAACTCGCGAAGCTGCTCGACGGCTCTCGCCGGCCGGTCCACATCGACCGGGAACACCGCATCGTAGCCGTGCGCGAGCAAGTCCTGGCACAGACCGGGATCGGCGTCGCCGCGTGTGCCGAACCTGCCGCCGATGACGACGATCAGTCCGGCCAGCGCGGGGTCGGCACGCAGCGCGTGGATCACCCGGGCCCCGTCCACCTGCCCGTGCCCATTGACCGTGCTGAGCACGACGTAGTCCGGGCGCTCGGCCCGGCAGGTGCTCAACAGCAGGTGCACCGGAACACACGAACCCAGGTTGACGACCTCGTGTCCCATTTCTTCGATGAGCAACTGCAGAACGACCAGGTTCCAGGTATGAGAGTCGGTCGGCATGCTGGACACCAGAAATCTCAGCCGGCCACCGCGGGCCGGGGCTGCGGCGCACTTCCTGTTGTCCAGCTTGAGTTTCCCCACGTGTCCAGTGTCGGCACACGGGTATCGAAACAATATCCGTTCGTTTCGAATATCGGCTCGATAATGCGTCGATAAGCGCGCCGCGTTTCATCCGGCCCATGCGACTGGACAGGCGTCGGTTCCGAGTCGGTTTGCTGTGCGGAGCGACGGCCGGTGCGCGCATGGCCTATCTGGAATTCACCAGGGACCTGTGCGTGGGGCTCGTCCAGGCGGACGTCGTGCTTGTGCACAGCGGCATTCCGGTCGGAATGACCGCAGCCGCGGTGCAGGCGGCTGTCGCGGCCGGCGGTCAGGTCATTTGCGTTGTGCCGCATATGGCGCTGCGTTCCGGCACAGAAGGCGCCCGCGGGTGCGAAGTGCACGTCACGCGTTCCACGGACGGCTGCCGCCAGCTGGTACGCCGGCTCGCGGATGGTTTCATCGTGCTGCCCGGCGGCCTGAGCACCTTCGACCAGCTGGGTGACCTTGCCACATCGGGGAATCCCGCCGGCGTGGCCAAACCGGTCGTCCTGGCCAATCAGGGCGGTTTCTTCGACCCGTTGGTGGCCCAGCTCGACCGGGCGCTGGCCGAGGACTTCGTCACCGTGGCCGAGCGGAGCACGATCAAGGTGGTGGACACTGTGGACGGTGTGCTGTCACGCCTCGGCGCGATCACTGGTGAAACGGCGGTATATCAGCCTCGGTGACGGACCGGCTGTCAGGAACCTACCGGGACACCCGCCTGCCCGACGACGGCCATGGTGGCGGCCACTGTGTCAACTATGGACAGTAGTTGCCGGTCGTCCGGCGAGATGAATCCCTCGCAGGTGGCTTGTTCGACCATGCCGAGCAGGGGGTCGAAATAGCCTGCCAGGTTCAGCACGACGATCGATTTGCGGTGCAGGCCTATCTTGCGCCAGGTCAGGATTTCGAACAACTCGTCGAGCGTGCCGAAACCACCGGGCAGCGCGATGAACGAGTCGGCCAGGCCGTACATCATCGACTTGCGCTCGTGCATGGTCTCCACGAGGTGGCACTCGTCGATGTCCGTCTTGACCGGATCGTGCTGGGTCAGATGGCGCGGGATCACCCCGATGACATGCCCGCCGGAGCGGAGCACCGCGCCGGCCACCTCTCCCATGAGTCCATCGGCGCTTCCGCCGTACACCAGATCGACACCGCTGCTGCCGAGCGCGGTGCCCAGCTCCCGCGCACTGTCGAGAAAGTCAGGGCGGTGGCCTGGTTTCGCGCCACAGAACACCCCGACCCGACGGGCAGGCTCAGCTGACATCACTCGCACTCCTTTACGCCGGCTGCTCGGCGAGACGGGTGATCGCCACCACGAACTCACCGAACACGGGGTGGTCGAACAACACCCGCAGGGGCAGCCGGACCGCGATGTGGGGCTGCAGGCGGGACATCACCCGCGCGCCGGCCACCGAATGGCCGCCCAGCTCGAAGAAATTGTCCACATAGGACGGTCCGGGGCAGCGCAGTACGTCCCGCCACGCCTGTCCGGCCAGTTCCGTCAGGGCCTCGCCGTCGCCCGGGTTCATGACATCACCATCTTTCCGTCACCAGCCGCAGGGCCGCGTGCAGGAGGGTGTCGGCCCCGGCGACCAGCAGATCGTCGTCGGTGTGCTCCTGCGGCGCGTGGCTGATGCCGCCCCGGCTCGGCACGAACACCATCCCGATGGGTGCCGACCGCGCGACAATCTGCGCGTCGTGTCCCGCGCCGCTGAACATCTCCAGGTGTGTGAGCCCGAGATCGTCCGCCGCGGTGGCGACCGCCTCGCGCAGCCGGTGATCGGTCTGGGTCGGCCGGGTCACCGGACGCAGGTCCATGTCGATCCTGGTGCCGGTCGCCGAGCCGAGCGCCGACAACTCGGCGACGAGCGCACGTTCGGCTGCACGCAGGCGTTCCGCCCGCCCGTCCCTGATCTCGGCGGTGAGCCGGACCATGCCGGGGATGACGTTGGTGACGTTGGGCTCGCCGTCGAGGCAGCCGACGGTGCTGACCGCACACAGTCCGCGGGTGGTGGCCAGCCGCTGTACCGCGAGCACCACTTGCGCCGCGGCCACCAACGCGTCTCTGCGCAGCGACATCGGCGTGGTGCCGGCATGTCCCTGCACTCCCTGCACGGTGATGTCGATGATGGTGCGCCCGGTGATCGCCTCGACGACCCCGATCGGGATGTTCCGGTCCTCCAGCACCGGTCCCTGCTCGATGTGCAGTTCGAGGTAACCGGCGATCGACCCGTCCGGCCAAGCGGCCGCCTCGATCATGTCGAGGTCACCACCGGCCGCACGCAGTGCTGTGGACAGCGCCGTGCCGTCGCGGTCGGTCATCGTGGTCGCGCAGGCGATGTCCAGCTGACCGGTCAGGCCCAGCGAACCGAAGAACGGGTAGGGGAAGCGGGCGCCTTCCTCGTTGCTGAACGCCACCGCGACCGGCTCGTACGCCGATTCCATCCCTTGCCGCGCCAGAACGCGCACCACCTCGCACGCGGCGACGACACCGTATGTACCGTCCAGCCGGCCGCCATGCACCACAGTGTCCACATGGGACCCAAGCAGCAGCACGGGCTTGGCCGGATCCGCCTCACGCCTGCGCACGATCAGGTTGCCGGCCGGGTCAGTCCGGGCGGCCAGGCCCTCGCGGCGATACCGCTCGGCCAGGTACGCCCGGGCCTGTGCCTCCTCGGGGCCCAGACCGGTTCTGGTGATGCCCGCTCCCGTCCGGGCGCCGATCCGGGAGATCTCCGCCAGGACGCTGAGCAGCTGGGCACTGTCGACGTGCGGAGCGTCGTCGGTCGGCCGCGCCAGACTCCGGTTCGTGGGCGCGCTCATGACAGACCTGCCTCGGCGTGTGTCTTCTCCCGGATGCCGATGAATGCGCTGGCGTCGGGCATGCCGATCTCCTGCCTGACAAATGTCTCGTAAAACGCTGGGTCGGTCCGCGCGGACATACGCTCAGGAAAACTTGTCAGGTTATCTGTTTCGTATTCGTTCGCGATCGTCTGGATAATTCTCGAACACAGTGTTGACGGCATCGTGCCGAATGTGCTGATGTTTCGAGGTCGGCATTAGCTCGACGGAAAAGAGGATTTCATGGGAACGGCGTGGAATCTCATCGTGCGTAACCGGAACTATCGGCTGCTGCTGAGCGCCAGCCTGATCTCGCTGAGCGGTGACTGGATCTTCAGCATCGGCATGATGTTCTCCGTCTACGCGCTGACCGGATCGGCGCTGGCCTCCGGTGCGATCGTGTTCACCGCCCTGCTGCCCCATTTCCTGCTCGGCTCGGTGGCCGGTGTGTTCGCCGACCGGTGGGACCGCAGGACCACCATGGTGGTCGCGAACGCGTCGCTCGCCGTCTCGCTGCTGCCCATGCTGTTCGTGCAAGGCACCGGGCAGCTCTGGATCGTCTATCTGACCGTCGCGGCGCAGAACTCGATCACCCAGCTCTTCACTTCCGCCGAGGCGGCGTTCGTGCCCACCATCGTCCCATCGGACCAGCTGGTCGTGGCCAACGCGCTCAACGGGCAGAACAACCAGGTCTCCCGGCTGGTCGGGTCCGCGCTGGGTGGGCTGCTCGCGCTCGCCGGCGGGATCATCACCGTCACGCTCGTGAACATCGCGAGCTACGCCGTCGCGACCGCGCTGATCGCATGGATCCCGGCCGGCACCGGGGCCAGGCAGGACGGCGGTACCGAACCGGGTACGTCCGGTGGGATGCGGCGGACCTGGCGCGAATGGGTCGACGGGGTCCGGCTGTGCGGCCGCGACGCCGACCTGTCCGCCCTGCTCACCTACCGAGTGATGTCGCGCTTCGGCGAGGGCGTGCTCAGCGCGCTGTTCGCGCCGTTCGTCATCGGTGTCATCGGGGCGAGTGGCGCTGAGTTCGGTGCCGTCAACGGGATCCAGGCCGTCGGCGGGCTCGTGGGCGGGGTCGCCATCGCGGCGTTCGCCGCCCGGATGAAGCCGGCCGAGCTACTCGGGTACGGCGCCATGGTGTTCGGCGTGTTCGCCCTGCTGTTCGCGCTCTATCCGCTCGCGCTGCCCGGGATGTGGCCGGCCTTCGCGCTGCTCGCGATCGTCGGGCTTCCCCTGGCCGCGCTGAACGCCGGTTTCTTCACCCTGCTGCAGCTGCGGGCGCCAGAGGACTACCGCGGCCGCGTGTTCGGCGCGATCTCCGCGGCGGCCGCGGCGGCGACGCTCTTGGGCACTGTGGTCGCCAGCACGCTGGCCACCACGGTCGGCGTACTCCCACTCGTCGCCGTCCAGGGCGTCATCCACATCGTCGCCGGCCCGCTGGTGCTCGCCCGGCTGCGGCGGGCCGCCGCCGCAGCCGCGCCAGTCGCCACCACGGCAGGCCGGCCGTGACATTTCCGGCGTCGACCTCGCGGTCGGCTCAGGCTGCGAGCGAGGCGGAACAATCCGGCGTACGCCACGGCGTGGGCATCTCGTTCGGCACCTTCGGCGAGCTGCTGCAGGGCGCGCTTCCCGGGCTGGACCAGGACTTCCTGGTGACCCTGCCGATCCTGCGCCGGTCGACGGCCCGGCTCACCCTGCTGCCGGGCACCGGCGAGTTGCGGGTACAACCGGAACACAAGCACAAGTCGCTGCGGATCGCCCGGTCGGTCCTGGCCTGCCACGGGATGGCCCCGAGCGGACGGCTGGTGGTCACCAGCCAGCTCCCCGAGGGCAAAGGAATGGCCAGCTCGTCCGCTGACCTGATCGCGACGATCCGGGCCACCGGCCGGGCCATCGGGCGCCGGGTCACGCCGCGCACCGCCGAGGCGTTCCTGCGCCCGATCGAGCCGACCGACGGACTCATGTACCGCGACGTAGTGGCCTTCTACCACCGCAGGGTGGAGCTGTACCGCTGCCTCACCGCGCCGCCCGCGCTGACCATCGTGGGGGTGGACGAGGGCGGCCAGGTGGACACGGTGAGCTTCAACGCGACCCGTCCGCCGATCACCGCGGGCGAGCAGCGGGAGTACTCCCGGTTGCTCGACCTGCTGGCGGTGGCGCTGGCCGGGGGCGATCTGGCCACGGTCGGCCAGGTGGCGACCAGGAGCGCGCAGATGAACCAGGCCCGTTGTCCCAAGCGATATCTCGACCGGCTGCGCCACGTGTGCCGGCAGGTCGGCGGGCTCGGTGTCGTCGTCGCGCACAGCGGCACCGTGCTCGGAATTCTGATATCGAACGACGACCCCGGCTACGCGGGAAAGATCGCCGACGCGAAAACCGCGTGCCACGAGCTGGCCGGCAACGTGTCGATCGACTACACAGCCGATCCGATTTCGGTGCTCCGGCGTACCCGGATATCTGTTGGATAGGCCGCCAATACCGGAAAGCAGAGCATGGAAAACATGGCTGACGTGTCGCAGAGAATCGCGCCGCTTTCCTACCAGCAGGAGCGGATGTATCTGTTCGAAGGGTTCGACTCCAGCGCCTCCGCCAACAACCTCGCCTTCGTGCACTGGATCGACGGCGAACTCGACCGGCCGGCGCTGAATGCCGCCGTCGCCGAACTGCACCGGCGCCACGAGATCCTGCGCACCCGGTACCCGGACGGCGCGAGCCAATGGGTGTCCACACCGGATGATTACCGGCTCCCGTTCGGCGACCTCAGCGCCGGCGCGGATCCGGACAGCGAGGTCCGCCGTCTCCTCGACAAGTCGGTCAACCACCCGTTCGACCTCGCCGCTGAGGCGCCGGTGCGGTGGACGCTGTACGCGTTGGGCCCAGGCCGGCACGCGTTGACCCTCGTCCTGCACCACATCGCGTTCGACGCGTGGTCCAAGGCGATCATCGACACCGAGCTTTCCGCGCTGTACCAGGCTTTCCACAGTGGAGCAGAGCCGCCGCCGGCTCAGGCGGCGACGCGGTACGCCGACTACGCCATCGCCCAGCGCGGACGCACCGAGCAGGACCTGCGCGCGGACCTCGACCAGTGGGTCCAGGCCATGGCCGGCGCTCCGTCGACGCTGCGGCTGCCCTTCGACCGGCCCGCGCGAGCCGACACCGGGTTCACCGGGCATCCCCACCACGCCCCGATACCCGCGCCGCTCATGCACGAGGTGGAGCGGCTGGGCGGCAGGGCACGGGCATCCGCGTTCATGGTGCTGCTCGCCGCGTTCGCAGGGCTGCTGGCCAAGCGCGGCGGCCAGCGGGACATGGTGATCGGGGTGCCCACCGCCGGCCGGAGCGAGCTGGACCTGGAACCCCTCATCGGATGCTTCGTGGACACCGTCCCGTTCCGGATCCGCCTGGCCGGCCTGGACACCTTCGCCGACCTGCTGTCGCACGTCCGGGACGTCACGCTCGACACCCACGACCGTCCCCAGGTGCCGCTGGCGCGGCTGGTCGCGGCCCTGCGGCCGGACCGGGAGCCGGGCCGGGAACCGTTGGTACAGGTGGTTTTCCAGGTGAACAACGCGCCTGCCGAGGCACTGCGGCTGACCGGGCTCACGGTCACCGGGCAAGCCCGGACGCCGACCTCGACCGACGTCGACCTGACCCTCACGGTCGGCGACGGCCACGACGGTCCGTCCGGGCAGTGGCAGTACAAGACCGAACTGTTCGACGCCGGCACGATCGAGGATCTGCGGCAGGACTTCCAGCGCATCCTCGAGCAGGTCGTCGAGGACCCCACTGTCCCGCTCGCCGACCTGCTCGGCGCAGTGGACACAGTAGATCTCCCACCCAGCGTCGGGGAGCAAGCCGTCGACCGGACGGCGCCGCGCACCCCGACCGAGCGACTGGCCGCCCAGATCTGGGCGGAGATCCTCGAAGTGGCCGACGCAGCCGACATTGCCGCCGAGGACAGTTTCTTCGACCTCGGCGGCCACTCGCTCACCGCGGGCCAGGTGGTGGCCAGGATCGGTGAACTGGTGCCCACCCTGTCCACCCGCGGCATGCTGCGCGACGTGCTCCGGTACCCGGTTCTCGCCGAGTTCGCCGCAGTGCTGGCCGACCGGATGAGCGAGGCCGTCATCACCGCCGGCCCGGCCACCGGTGCGCCGGCCGGCCGGATCCCGGTCATCAGCAGGCAGAACCC
Organism: Kibdelosporangium banguiense; assembly: GCF_017876405.1. Lineage (GTDB taxonomy): Bacteria > Actinomycetota > Actinomycetes > Mycobacteriales > Pseudonocardiaceae > Kibdelosporangium > Kibdelosporangium banguiense. Next base: position 9,732,724 of record NZ_JAGINW010000001.1, read on the forward strand.
GCTTCCGCTTTCGCTCGGCCAGAAACGGCTGTGGTTCCTCGACCAGTTCGTCGCCGACAGCACCGAGTACTTCGTGCCCATGGCCGTGCGGGTCCGCGGCGAACTGGACATCCCGGCACTCACCGCCGCGTTGCGGGAGATCGTCGACCGGCACGAGGTACTGCGCACCAGCGTGGTCCTACGTGACGACGAGCCGGTCGGCCTGGTGCGACCGGCCGAGACTCTCACCGTCGAGCTGGTCGATCCCGATCCGGCACTCCTGGCCACCGCCGACGGGCTCACCCGGGTCGCCGCGGCGGAAGGCTTCCGGCCGTTCGACCTCGAACACGGCCTGCCGATCCGGGCCAGCCTGCTGTGTCTGGGCGAACACGACCACGTGCTGTGCCTGACCGTGCACCACATGGTGTTCGACGGCTGGTCGTCCGGAATTTTCTTCGACGAGCTGGAGATCCTCTACGGCGCGTTCGCCGCCGGACTGCCCTCGCCGCTGCCGCCCGTCCGCGTGCAGTACGCCGACGTGGCCGCCTTCCAGGAGGCCTGCCAGCACGGTCCGGAGTTCGCCGCGAAGCTGGACTTCTGGCGGGCCGAACTGGACGGCGCCACACCGTTCGAGCTCAGCCCGGACCTGCCGAGGCCGCCGCGGCGGACCGCACCCGGCGCCCTCGTGCAGTTCACCATCGACGAGACGGTTACCGGCCGGCTGGAACGGATGGCGACCCGGCACGGGGCGACCCTGTTCATGGCGTTGCTCACCGCGTGGCAGACCTTGCTGTACCGGCATTCCGGGCGTACCGACCTCACGCTCGGCACGACGGCGGCCGAGCGGCAGGTGACCGAGTCGGAGCAGCTGATCGGGCTGTTCATCAACATGCTCGTACTGCGTGGCGACCTGTCCGGAAATCCTTCCTTCGCCGAACTGCTGGCCCGCACCCGGGACCGGACCATCGACGCGTACGCCAACCAGGACGTGCCGTTCGACCGGCTGGTGGCGGAGCTGGTGGGCGAACGAGACCTGTCGCGGACCCCCCTCTTCCAGGTCATGATCAAGCTGAGCAACGTGCGCCAGCGCGAGACCGTCCTACCTGGACTGACGATCGAACCGCTGCCGGGGCCGCCGATCCCGGCGAAGTACGACATCGAGATCGACTTCACCCGGCACGAGACCGGCACGGGCGGCATGACCGCCGTGCTGCGGTACGACACCGGGTTGTACCTGCCCGCCACCATCGACCGCCTGATCCGGCACTTGACCGCCCTGCTGGGCGCGGTGACGGCCGACCCGGCGACCCCGATCGACCTGCTGGACCTAGCGGGGCCGGACGAGCGGGCGACCGTGCGCGAGCTGACCGCCCGGCGCCCGGTCGACGTCCCGGACCGGCGCCTGCACCAGCTCGTCGAGGATCAGGTGGCCAGGGCACCGGCCGCGGTCGCGGTGGTCGACGACGAGTGCGAGCTCACCTACGCCGAGCTGGACGCGTGGGCGAACAGGATCGCCGTGCTGCTGCGGGAACACGGCGTCGGGCCGGACATGCCCGTCGGCGTCATGCTCGACCGTTCGGCCGGGATGGTCGCCGCGTTGCTCGGCGTGCTCAAGGCGGGTGGCGCGTACCTGCCCATCGAGACTGACACTCCGCGCGCCAGGATCGCGCAGCTGCTGTCCGACGGGCCGGCGCCGGTGTGCCTGGTCTCGGCCGCGCACGCCAGTCTCGTCATGGCCGCGGGCGGCCACCCCCTCGCGCTGCCAGAACGGGACGGCCCAGCCGCCGCACCGGCCGTGGCCGTCTACCCGGACAACCTGGCCGCCGTGTACTACACCTCCGGCTCGACCGGCCGGCCGAAGGGCGTCGCCTGTACGCATGCCGGGTGGGTCAACCGGATGTGCTGGATGCAGCAGCACCACCCGCTGCGGCCGGGCGAGACCGTGCTGCACAAGACCACGCTCACCTTCGACGACGCGGCCGTGGAGATCTTCTGGCCGCTCATGGCCGGCGCTCGGGTGGCGATGCTCGGTCCCGGGCTGCACCGCGACCCGAGAGCCATCGCCGACGCCGCGGTCCGGCACCGCGCCGTACACGTGCAGTTCGTGCCGAGCATGCTGGACCTGTTCCTGGAGACGCTGACCGACGCGGACACCGCCGGCCTCAGCGAGCTGCGCAGCGTCCTGTCCAGCGGCGAGGCACTGCGTCCCGCGCTGGTGCGGCGGTTCGGGGACCGGTTCGGCGACCGGGTGATCCTCGACAACACCTGGGGCGCCACGGAAGTCTCCATCGACTCGACCTGCCGGGTGTGCCTGTCCGAAGATGGCGCTGCTGGTGCCGCCAAGAGCGTTTCGATCGGGGTACCGATCGACAACAACGAGGTGCTGGTGCTGGACCAGCGGCTCGAGCAACTGCCGGTCGGGGTCTCGGGTGAGCTGTTCATCGCGGGGGCCGGGCTGGCACGCGGTTACGTGGGTGACCCGCGCCGGACCGCCGAAGTGTTCCTGCCGCACCCCTATCTGGCCGGCGAGCGGATCTACCGCACCGGCGACTGGGGCCGGCTGGGCGCCGACGGCGCGCTGACGTTCCTGTCCCGGCGGGACGACCAGGTCAAGGTGCGCGGCGTGCGGGTGGAGCTGGGCGAGGTCGAGCACGCCCTACGCGTGCACCCCTCGGTGGCCGACGCCGCGGTCATCGCCTGGGAGGCGGTGCCGGGCGACAAGCGGCTCGCCGCGTACGTCGTGATCCGGGCAGGCACGACGTGCTCACCGAGGCTGCTCACCGAACACGCCAGGGAACTGCTGCCGGGCTACGCGGTACCCGGCTCGGTCCTGATCGTGGACGCGCTTCCCCGGCACGCCAACGGAAAGCTGGATCGGCGCGGCCTGCCCGCGCCGGAGATCCGCGACGAGCAGGGCGAACCGCCGGTAGCGCCGCGCACCAGCGCGGAGCGGATCGTGACCGAGATCTGGGCGAGCGTGCTCGGCGTGGAGAACCTCGGCGTCAACGACGACTTCTTCGCCGAGGGCGGGCACTCGCTGCTCGCCACCCGGGCGATCGGACGGATGCGGCAGGCGTTCACCACCGCGCTGCCGCTGACCCTGATGTTCGAATGCCCGACACCGGCCAGGGCCGCGGCGATGGTCGAGGAGATCCTGCTCGCCGAGATCGCCGAGCTCACCGACGAGCAGGCACACGAGCTGCTGAGCCAGCAGTAGCCATCACAACGAAAGCGGGGACACCATGCCGGACGACGACGGCCAGCAGCGGTTCAAGGTCGTGCTCAACGACGAGGAGCAGTACTCGATCTGGTTCGCCGACCGCGCGGACCCGCCGGGCTGGCGCGGCACCGGCATCACCGGGTCCAAAGAGGACTGCCTGGCGCACATCGAAGAGGTGTGGACGGACATGCGACCGCTGAGCCTGCGCCGCCGGATGGCCGGCGAACCGCTCGGGCACTGAGCGACCAAGTCAGGGGTGCACAGATGACCACCACTCCGTTCGACACCCATGGGCTCTCCCCCGCCAAGCTCGCCCTGCTGGCACGCCGGCTGCGTGGCGAGGGCGGCAACGCGGGCGGCGGCATCCCCCGGCGCCCGGAAGGCGAGCCGGTTGCGTTGCCTCCCGCGCAGCACAGCCTGTGGGTCGTCGATCAGGTACTCGCCGACAACTCGGTGTACAGCGTGCACCGGGAGTGGTGGCTGAGCGGCCGGCTGGACCCCGGGGCACTTCGCCGCGCCCTGGACGACCTGGTGCGCCGGCACGAGATCCTCCGCACCACCTATCTGGACGCCGGGGACAACCAGCCGGTCCAGGTGATCCATCCGTTCCGCGGCGCGGACTTGCGGGTCGTGGACCTCACCGGTGTCCCCGGCGGACAACGCGAGCAGCGGGCGGTCAGGCTGGCCGAGGCCGAGCTGCGCCGGCCGTTCGACCTGGCGGCCGGCCCGGTCTTCCGGGCCGCACTGTTCCAAGTGGACATTGAGGAACACCTGCTGCTGCTCAACATGCATCACTTGGTGAGCGATGGCTGGTCCTGCGCCGTACTCGGCCGCGAGCTCGGCGAGCTGTACTCGGCGCACGTGCATGGGAGGCGGCCGGTACTGCCCGAGTTGCCCATCCAGTACGCGGATTACGCGCACTGGCAGGCACGCCGGGTGGCGGGTGAGCTGCGTGACCAGCAGCTCGGCTACTGGCGGTCCGCACTGGAGGAGATCCGGCCGTTGCTGGCGCTGCCGACGGATCGCCCCTATCCCGCGGTGCCCTCACACCGAGCCGCACAGGTCAAGCGGACGCTGCCCGCGGCGATGACCTCAGCCGTGCGCGCACTGGCCCGTGACCACGGGGTCACCGTGTTCACCACAGTGCTCACGGCGTTCGCCGTGGTGCTGGGCCGGTGCAGTGGGCAGGACACGTTCTCGGTGGGGTCGCTGACCTCCGGCCGGGGACACGCCGAGGTGGCCGACCTGCTCGGCCTGTTCGCCAACACCGTGCCCGTTCCGGCCGACCTGCGTGGGGAACCCACGTTCGCCGAACTCCTCGACCGCACGCACCGTGCCGTGCTCGGCGCTCTCGACCACCAGGACGTCTCGTTCGACCAGATCGTCGCCGCGGTCGCACCGAACCGTGAACCGGCCCGCAACCCCCTGTTCCAGGTGCTGTTCCAGCTGATCGAGCGCGGCGAGGAGTCGTGGCGGTTCGCCAGCCTGGACACAAGGTACGCCGACCTGCACAACGACACCGGAAAGGTCGACCTCGCGCTGTTCGCCGTCGACCTCGGCGAGCGGCTTGAGCTGCAGGTGGAGTACTCGACCGACCTGCTGCTCACCGAGACCGCGGACCGGTTCGCCGACCGGGTCGTCCGGGTCCTCGATCAGGTGATCGCGAACCCGGGCGCACGTTTGCCCGATGTGGACGTCCTGCCGGATCGTGAGCGCGTCATCGTGACCGACGGCTGGAACGACACCGCGGCCGACTACCCGCGCGCCACCCTGCCCGCCCTGTTCGAGAACGCCGTGCGCCGGGCTCCGGACTCGGTCGCCGTGACCGATGTGGACGGTGACACGGTCAGCTACTGCGCGCTCAACACCCGGGCCAACCGGCTCGCGCATCACCTGCGTGCGCTCGGGATCGGCGCCGAGTCCGTGGTCGGGGTCTGCGTCGAGCACAGCGTGGACATGTTCGCCGCGTTGCTCGGTGTGCTCAAGGCCGGCGCGGCCTACGTACCGCTCGACCCGGAGCACCCGGCAGACCGGCTGGCGTTCATGCTGTCCGACACCGGCGCCCGCGTGGTGGTGACCCAGGACGCCGCCGCATCGGCCGTTCCCGCGGAGTTCGACGGCACGCTGGTCTCACTCGACGGTGACGCCGAGCGGCTCGCCGGCCGGCCCGGCACCGACCCGGTCGCTGTCACCGGCCCGGACAACCTGGTCTACGTGATGTACACGTCCGGATCGACCGGCCGGCCCAAGGGCGTGATGATCTCGCACGCCGGGCTGGTCAACTACCTCTGGTGGGCGATCGACGGATACGGCCTCGACGGGGCGTCCGGCGCGCCGATGCTCGGCTCCATCGCGTTCGACCTCTCGGTGCCCAACTTCTTCCTGCCGCTCATCGGCGGCAAGGACGTCACGTTGCTGCCCAAGGACAAGAGCCTGTCGGCGCTGGCGGACCTGTTGCGTGGCCCCGGGGACTTCAGCCTGCTCAAACTCACGCCGGGGCACCTCGACGTGCTGCGCGGGATGCTGCCGGACGCCGACCGGGTGGACTGCGTCCGCACGTTCGTGGTCGGCGCCGACGAGGTCCGGCCGGAAACCGTTGCCGCGTGGCGGAAGGCCGCGCCGAACGCACGGATCATCGACGAGTACGGCCCGACCGAGACCGTGGTCGGCTGCTCGACCTACCTGGTGGACGAGAGTTTCGACCCGTCGGTTCCGGTGTCCATCGGCAGGCCGATCGCCAACATACGAATGTACGTGCTCGACGATCGTCTCGAGCCGGTGCCTGTCGGCGCGGTCGGCGAGTTGTGCATCGGTGGCGCGGGAGTCGCCCGCGGGTACCTCAACCGGCGAGGGCTGACCGCCGAGAAATTCGTGCCGGACCCATTCGCCCCCACACCGGGCGAACGGATGTACCGAACCGGTGACCTCGCCCGGTTCCGGGCGGACGGGAACCTCGACTTCCTCGGCCGGATCGACCATCAGGTCAAGATCCTCGGCTACCGGATCGAGCTCGGCGAGATCGAGGCCAGGCTGCTGCTGCACGAGGGGGTCAGCGAGGCCGTCGTGGTCGCGCGGGAGGACGTTCCCGGGCACAAGCGCCTGGTGGCCTACGTGGTCCCGGCCGGCGATCTCGACGTCGAAGAGCTGCGGTCGGCCGCTGCCAAGTCACTGCCTGCCTACATGGTGCCCCGGGTGTGGCAGGTGCTGGACCGGATGCCGCTGACCCAGGCCGGCAAGGTGGATCGCAGGGCACTGCCCGTCCCCGAAGGCGCCACCGCGCCGATCTGCTCGCAGCAGGCACCCACCACACCCACAGAGGCCGCGCTGGCCGAGATCTGGGCGCGGGTGCTCGATGTGGACCGGGTCGGCGTGCACGACGACTTCTTCCACCTCGGCGGCGACTCGATCCTGGCCATCCAGATCGGCGCGCAGGCAAGGCGCGCCGGGCTGGCGGTGACCGTGCGGCAGGTGTTCGAGCACCGGACCGTGGCCACGCTGGCGGCCGCGATCGGCTCGGCGGCCCCAGTAGCGGTGCGGGCCGACCAGCACACGGTGTCCGGCACGGTGACATTGACGCCGATCCTGCGCTGGTTCACCCAACAGCGTGTCCGTCACGACCACTACAACCAGTCGGTGCTGGTGAACTGCCAGCCGGCCGTGCACCCCGACGTGCTGACGCGTGCGCTGGACGCGGTGGTGGACCACCACGACTCGTTGCGCATGCGCTTGTCGCGAGTAGACGGTCAGTGGCGGGCCGAGATCGCGGAGGCAGAAGCCGGCCCGCTGGTGCGGGTGGTGGACCTGACCGGGCTGTCCGACGAGCAACGGCGCGAGACCAGGGACCGAGCCGGTCAGGGTGTCCATATCGGACTGTCGTTGACCGGCGGACCGATCGTGTCGGCGGTCCTGTTCACCGAGAACGGCCTCGGCACCGAGCTGCTGATCGCCGTCAACCACGTCGCCGTCGACACCGTGTCCTGGAACATCCTGCTCGAGGACCTGGACACGGCCCACCGCCAGCTCGACGCAGGCGAACCGGTGACGCTGCCGGCCAAGAGCACCTCCTTGCAGTACTGGGCCAAGCGCCTCACCGACCACGCCAACTCCCCCGAGTTCGCCGCCGAGGCCGCCCTCTGGGCGACGCCGGCCGCGACGCCGACGCCCATCCCGGCCGACCACGACCTCGGCCCGAACTGCGAGGAGTCCGGCCGCGTGGTAGAGGTCGCGCTGCCAGAGGACGTCACCGACGCGCTGGTGCGACGGGTGCCGGCCGCATACCGCACCGAGATCAACGATGTGCTGCTGACCGCGCTGGTCCGCACGATCACCGAGTGGACGGGCGGCGACGCGGCGCTGGTGGAGCTGGAAGGTCACGGGCGTGAACCGCTGTTCGACGACGTCGACCTCTCGCGCACCGTCGGCTGGTTCACCAGCGTGTTGCCGGTGCAGCTACGGCTGGCCGGCGACGGTTGGGGCGCCCAGCTCAAGGCGACGAAGGAGCGGCTGCGGGCTGTGCCCCGGCACGGCATCGGCCATGGGCTGGCCCGCCACCTCCGCACCGAGACCGCCTCGGCGCTAGCCGCCGCGCCGCAGCCAGAGGTCTCGTTCAACTACCTCGGCCGCCTCGACCGGCAACGCGAGGCGGGCGGCCGATTCATCGGCCGGGACGAATCGCTTGGCACGCATCGGGATCCGCAAGGTGAGCGCGGGCACCTCATCGGTGTCACCGCGTTCGTCGCCAAGGTCGGCACTGGGAACACACTGCGGCTGTACTGGAGCTACTCAGCCAACCGGCATACCGAGGACACCGTGCGCCGGCTCGCGGAGCGGTACCTGGCGCACCTGACCGACCTGATCGACCACTGCGTCGCCGGCGGCACGATCGGCGCGACTCCCAGCGACTTCCCCCTCGCCGGTCTGGACCAGCCCGTCCTCGACCGGCTGCTGGACCGGCTGCCCGTCCCGGCCGGGGACGTCGCGGACCTCTACCCCCTTTCCCCGCTGCAGTCGGGAATGCTGTTCCGATCGATCTTCGACCCGGAGTCGGCGGACTACTTCGAGCAGACCGGGTTCGTGCTGCGCGGCGAGTTCGACGCCGAGGTTTTCCAGACAGCCTGGCGGCAGGGGGTGGACCGGCATCCCGCGCTGCGCACCATCTTCGCGTGGGATGCGCTACCGCACCCGCTGCAAGTCGTTCTGCGCCACCAGCCGGTCCGGTTCGAGCGACTGGACTGGACCGGCGTCGAGCCCGCGGAGATACCGCAACGGCTTGATGCCGCGCTGCGGGCGCACCGCGGCATCGCCTTCGACCTCACCGCCGAATGCGCATCCCGGTTGACGATCGTCCGCACATCCGCGACCGAGCACTACTTCCTGTGGAGCCTCCACCACATCCTGCTGGACGCGTGGAGCGTGGCCGCCGTGCTGAGCGAGGTGCTCGCGACCTACCGTGCGCTGCGGGCCGGGCAAACTCCCGAACCGGCTGCGGTCACACCGTTCCGTGACTACATCGCGTGGACAGGCAAGCAGGACCGGGCGGCCGACGACGAATTCTGGCGGGGTCAACTCGCCGGGCTGACCACACCGACGCTGCTCGCCCCCAGCTCTCCAATCGCCGCCGACCCTGGCGAAGCGCATGTGAACGAAGAGCTGACAGCGGAGCTGACGGCCGCGCTGCAGTCGCTGGCGTTGCGCAGCGGATGCACGGTGGGCACGGTGCTACAGGCGGCGTGGGCGCTGGTGCTCGCCGCGCACACCGGGCGCCGTCACGTGGTCTTCGGGACCACCGTCACCGGGCGCACCGCGGCCGTCGCCGGCATCGAGCACATGATCGGGATGCTGATCAACACCCTGCCGTGCGCGGTGCTGGTCGATCCAGACCGGACCGTGGCCGGCTACCTCGCCGATCAGCAGACCGCGCAGTTGGGCCTGCGGGAGCACGAGCACTGCTCGCTCGCCGCGATCCAGCGTCACGCCCCGGTCCCGGCCGGGACCGCGCTGTTCGACACGTTCTTCAGCTACCGGAACTTCACCGGTCGCGTTGTCGGCACCGACACCGACGCCGAGCTCGACATCGGTCCGCTGCCGTACGACTTCGAGCAGACCGGCTGTCCGCTCATGCTCAACGTCAACCACCACGACACGGTGTGCGTGACCGCGATCTACCGCCGGTCACTGTTCGACGAGAACACGTGTGTGGCCATGATCGAGCGCTACGTCGCCGTCCTGCGCGACCTGGCCGCGAACCCGGACGCCCCCCTGCGTGAACTTCCTGCCCTGGCCTGGATGGATGAGGTCGTGGCGGTATCCGGCGCCGAGGAGGACGGCGACACGGATCCGACGAACGGCCACGTCGCACCGCGCGGCGAGCGGGAGACAGCCATCGCCGGCATCTGGGCTCGTGTGCTCGGCCTCGACCATGTCGGCGCCCACGACGACTTCTTCGACCTGGGCGGTGACTCGATAGTCGCCATCCAGATCGTCGCGGAGGCCAGGCGGATCGGCGTCCCGGTGACCCTGCCCCTGGTGTTCAAGCATCGCACCGTCGCCCGGCTCGCCCAGGCCATCGCCGCCGACACCGCGGCGCCGGTTCAGGCCGACCAGCACGCCGTGTCCGGCGCGGTGGTGCTGACACCGATCCTGCACTGGTTCACCGAACGGCCGATCCACCACGACCACTACAACCAGTCGGTACTGCTGAGCTGCCAACCGGCCGTTCGCCCCGACGTACTGCAACGCGCGCTCGCCGCGCTGGCCGACCACCACGACGCACTACGCATCCGTTTGTCCACTATGGATGGACGATGGGTCGCCGAGATCCGCGAAGCCGGCACCGAGCCGCTCCTGCGCGTGACCGACCTGTCCGGCCTGCCCGGCGAGAAGCAGCAGGAGACCCGCGAACGGGTCGCCAGCGAGATCCAATCCGGACTGTCCATGTTGAACGGACAGATCCTGGCCGCCGCGCTGTTCACCGGCGGCGACCGGGGCACCGAGCTGATGATCGTCATCCACCACGTCGCCGTCGACACCGTGTCCTGGAACATCCTGCTCGAAGACCTCGACACCGCATGCCGGCAGCTCGAAACCGGCCACCCTGTCACACTCCCGCCCAAGAGCACCTCCTTGCAGTACTGGGCAAAGCGCCTCACCGACCACGCCAACTCCCCCGAGTTCGCCGCCGAGGCCGCGTATTGGGTGGAGCAAACCGGCGAACCGGCACCGGCCATCCCGGTGGATCACGACCGCGGACCGAACACCGGAGACTCCGCTCGTGCGGTGACCGTGACGCTGCCTGCCGAGCTGACCGACGCGCTCGTGCACCGGGTGCCCGCCGCGTACCGCACCGAGATCAACGACGTACTGCTGACCGCCCTCGCCCGCACCGTCACCGAGTGGACGGGCGGGAGTTGCGCGCTGGTCGAACTGGAAGGCCACGGACGCGAGCCACTGTTCGACGACGTCGACCTGTCCCGCACCGTCGGCTGGTTCACCGACCTCGTCCCGGTGACCCTGCCCGCCGTCGAAGGCGGTTGGGGCACGGCGCTCAAGACGGTCAAGGAGCAGCTACGTGCCGTCCCGCATCACGGGATCGGGCACGGCCTCGCCCGCTATCTCCGCACAGACACCACGCAGGTACTCGCCGCGACGCCGGACCCGCTGCTGTTGTTCAACTACGTCGGCCGGCTCGACCGGCAGCGCGGCCCCGCCGGCCGGTTCAGCGAGTTGCCCGACCGGCTCGCTGCCGATCGGGCCGGCGAGAGCCCGCGCTCGTACCTGATCAACGTCGAAGCGGCGATCAGCGGCGGACAGCTGCGGGTGCACTGGGTCTACTCGACGCACCGGCACCGCGAGGACACGGTGCGCCGCATCAGCGAGCGGTACCTGCACCACCTCACCGAACTGATCGAGCACTGCGCGGCCGGTGCCTGCGGCGCGACGCCGAGCGACTTCCCCCTCGCCGGCCTGGACCAGCCGGCTCTCGACCGGATGCTGGCCATGCTGCCCGACAGTGCCAGGGACGTCGAGGACGTTTATCCCCTCTCGCCGCTGCAGTCGGGGATGCTCTTCCACGTTCTCCGTGCCACCGATCCCGCGGACTACCTCGTCCAGAAGGTCTACGCCATCACCGGCGCGCTGGACGTGGACGCGTTCGTCGCGGCGTGGCAAGGAGTGGTGGACCGGCACGCGGTACTGCGCACCACCTTCGCCTGGGAGGGGGTGCCGCAGCCGGTGCAGGTGGTGTGGCGGCACCGACCGGTCGAGCTCGAACGGCTGGACTGGACCGGGGTCCGTTCCGCCGAGATACCCAGCCGCATCCAGGCGCGGCTGCGCCGGGACCTGCGAGCCGGCTTCGACCTGGCGGCGGAATGCCCGTCGCGGCTCACCGTGATCACCACCCGCAACGAGCACTATCTACTGTGGAACCTGCACCACATCGTGCTGGACGCGTGGAGCATTGCCACAGTGCTGGACGAGGTGCTCGCCGGCTATGGCGCGGCATGCGCGGGCGCCGAAGCAGATCTGCCGGCGGTGACGCCGTTCCGCGACCACATCGCCTGGGGCCACGACCGGGAGTCCGACGCGGACTTCTGGCGAGCCGAGCTGGCCGGGCTGTCCGCACCGGTACCCCTGTCCACCAGGTCCGCTGTGGACGGTTGCGGGGTCGGACGGGTGTTCGGGGAGCTGCCGGCGGAGCTGGTCACGCGGCTGAACGAGCTCGCGGTGCGGTGCCGGAGCACGGCGGGCACTGTCCTGCAAACGGCGTGGGCACTGCTGCTCAGCGGCCATACCGGCTCTCGCGACGTCGTGTTCGGCACCACGGTCGCCGGGCGCGCGACCGGTATCCCCGGCGTCGAGCGCATGGTCGGCATGCTGATGAACACGGTGCCTACCAGGGTGCGCATCGACCCCAGCCAGTCGCTGACCGAGTTCATCCCGGCCAGGCAGACCGCGCAGCTGGGACTGCGCGAGCGGGAACACTGCGCGCTGGCCGACGTCCAGCGGTGGTCACCGGTGCCGGCCGGCACTCCGCTGTTCGACACCGTGGTCAACTACGTGAACTTCGGCCAGGCGGACGCTCGCACGGCCGGTCCCATTGAACTGCGCGCCGTGCCAGGGCCGCTCGGGCAGACCGGCCAGCCGCTGGTCATCGAGCTCAACCAGCACGACCGGATCGAGTTGCTGCTCAGCTACGACCGCTCGCGGTTCGACGAGGCGCAGTGCGCGCGGCTACTTGACCACTTCGGACAGCTGGTGCACGACATCCTCGACGCGCCGCAGGCCCCACTCGGCGAGTTCCTCGCCCGGATCCCGGCAGGCCCCGTCCCCGTGGCCGGCGGCGGGCGGCCGGCGGATCCAGCCGGATCGAGGGTCGCTGCCCGCACCGGCGCCGAACGGGTGCTGGCCGGGGTGTGGAAGCGGGTGCTGGGCGTCGAGGACGTCGGTGTGCACGAGGACTTCTTCGACGTCGGCGGCAATTCCATCCTGGTCTTCCAGGTGGTTACGCTGGCGCAGAAGGCTGGTCTCGGCATCACGGTGCAGCAGGCGCTGCGGCACCGGAAGATCGCCGAGCTGGCCGCGTCCGTCGTGCCGGGTCAGCCGGCACGATCCGCCGAAACGCCGGCTGAGCCGGCCGGCGAGATCCCGCTGCCGCCTGCCCCGCAGCATTTCATCGAGCGGGACGTCAACCACGACCACCACAACCAGTCGGTGCTGCTGACCTGGCGGCGCCCACCCGACCCTGACCTCGTGGAGCGGGCGCTTCAAGCCGTCATGGCCCACCACGACGGGCCACGACTACGCGTGTCCCGTGTGGACGGTGATGCGCGGCTGACTGTGGCCGAGCCGACCGCCGACCCGATCCTGCGGGTGGTCGAGACGAACGAGGACAACACCGTCGGCGCGGTGGCCGACGAGGTGAACGCGAGCCTGAGCCTGTCCGGCGGCCCGCTGCTGCGTGCCGCGCTGTTACTCGACCCGGCCGGCCTCGCGCCCGCGCGACTGCTTCTCGTAGCCCATCAGATCGCGGTGGACCTGGTGTCCTGGTCGATCCTGCTCGACGACCTCACGGCCGCCTACCGGCAGCTCGACAGCGGCGCCGAGCCCACCCTGCCTCCGGTCGGCACGCAGTACCGACGCTGGGCCCGACGGCTGGCCGAATACCCCCGGACGACAAGGTTCGCCGAGCAGAGCGCCTTCTGGCTGGCCCGGCGGCCACAGCCAGCCGAGGTGCCCGTCGACCGGCCCGGTGGCCGCAACACCGAAGGCGCACGGCAGGTGGTCGAGACGGCGCTGCCGGTCAGGTCGACCGAAACGCTGCTACGGGAAGCGCCCACCACGTTCGGCGCCCGGCTGGACGAGGTGCTGCTGTCCGCGGTGGCCACGGCCATCGCCCGGTGGACCGGCGCCCAGAACGTCGTGGTGGACCTGGAAAGCCACGGCCGGGAGCCGCTGACCGACGACATGGATCTCGGCCGGACGGTCGGCTGGCTCAGCGTGGTCTACCCGCTGCACATCCACCTGCCGGGACCGGATCCGATCCGCCGGCTGACCGCCGTGCGCGAGCAACTGCGGGCCGTGCCACAGCGTGGCATCGGCCACGGGCTGAGCACCGACTCGGACGGCCGCGCCTGCTCGCAGGTCTCGTTCGCCTTCCACGGGCAGGGATTCGATCGGCCGGCCCTCGGCCCGGACGCACTGTTCGAGGCGACCACCAAGACCCCTGGCACGTCACGCGACCCGCGCGACCCGCGACCGCACCTGCTCACGATCGACGCCGGGGTGAGCGGCGGCCGGGCGACGGTGCGCTGGACCTACTCCCCGGAGTCGCACGACCGGGCAACCATCGAACGGGTCGCCGGCTACTGCCTCGAGGAGTTGCGGGCGCTGGCCGAGCGGCATGACACGGGTCCCGGCCCTGGCGGCGACCTCGGTCGGCGCCTGACCGAACGGCTGTTCCCACACGCCCCCGCGCTCGTTGTGCCGATGGCCCGTCACCGGGTGCCCGCCATCGGCGTGGCACTCATCGTCGGTGGCGAGCGGGTCGCGAGCTGGGGCGAAGGGATCACCGGTGGCGAGCACAGCCGCCCTGTCCAGCCGTCCACGTTGTTCCCGTGCAGCTCGGTGAGCAAGCACGTGACCACCGCAGGCGTGCTGCGGCTGGTCCAGCAGGGCAGCATCGCGCTGGACGAGACCGTGGACCGGTACCTGACCTCCTGGCGGCTGCCCCCTGGCGAGCCGGTCACGCTGCGCCAGCTGCTCGGGCACACGGCCGGACTGATGTCCGGGGTCACCCCGTCCGGCTATGTGCAGCAACCCAGGGGCACGCGTCCAGCCCTGCGCCCCATGCTCGACCACGTGGTGCGGGACCGTCCACCCGGGACGGGCTTCCGCTACTCCAACGCTCACTTCGCGGTGGTCCAGCAGGTGGTCGCGGATGTCACCGGCACGTCGTTCGCCGACGCGATGCGATCGCTGGTGCTCGGTCCACTGGGGATGGCCGACAGCGGCTTCGAGCACGACTTCCCGGAGGCCCGGGCCGACCGGACGGCGCACGGCCACGATGCCGATGGTGTGCCCTACCCGGGCGGCTGGTCGCTGGTGGCTGACATCGCGTCGAGCGGGCTGTGGACCACCGCGGACGACCTCGCCACGCTGGAGCTGGCCATCCTGCGAGCGGCCACCGGTGCCGGTACCGGGTTCCTCACTCGCGAGCTGGCCACGCAGATGGTGCTGCCGGCGGGTCCGCGGTACGGCCTCGGCACCACGATCACCCGCGGCACGGGCACTCACTGGTTCGGGCATCCCGGCGACCGCCGTACCCACCAGGCACTCACCGCGATCGATCTGCACAGCGGCTCGGGCCTGGTGGTGCTGGCCAACATCGGCGGCGAGGCACCGTTGCTGGCCAACGTGGCCGACGAGCTCGGCCTCGATATCGACTACCGAGTGCGGGAGGGGTGACCGGCATGAGCCGGCCAATCGCGTTCATGTTTCCCGGCGTCGGCGACCACTACGCCGGCATGGGACACGGTCTGTACCAAACCGAACCGGTCTTCCGGTCCTTTGTGGACCAGTGTACGGCGCTGCTGTCCGGCCACCTCGGCGAGGACCTGCGGGAGGTCTTCCACCCGGCGGGCACCGCACGCGGCGGGCCGAGCCTGGCCGAGCTGCTCGGCCGCCGCGACGGAACGGACAACGGCAGGCGGCCGGCCGCCGTCGACCGCACGCTGTTCGCCCAGCCGCTGGTGTTCACCATCGAGTACGCGTTGGCCCGGCAGCTGATGAGCTGGGGCATCACCCCATCGGCGATGGTCGGCTACAGCCTCGGCGAGTACGTTGCCGCGTGCCTGGCCGGAGTGATGTCGCTCGAGGACACGGTGGCACTGGTGGCCAGACGGGCCGAGCTGATCGAGACGGTACCGCCCGGCGCGATGCTGGTGGTGCTGCTCGGCGAGGACGAACTGGCGGAACGGCTCGACGACGAGCTGTGGCTGGCCGCGGTCAACGGACCCATGCTGTGTGTCGCCGCCGGAACGCCCGATGCCGTGCGGCGGCTGGAAGCCCGGCTGACCGAGGACGGCGTCGCCAACCTGCGCACGCCGACCCGGCACGCCTTCCACTCCGCGATGATGGCGCCGCTTTCCGAGCCGCTGGAACAACTCCTGCACACCGTCGAGCTGCACCCGCCCACCACGCCGTTCCTGTCCAACGTCACCGGCACCTGGATCACCGACGAGGAGGCGACCGGCCCGGCGTACTGGGCCCGGCACCTGCGTCAGACCGTGCGGCTGCACGCCGGTCTCGGCGAGCTGTGGCGGCTGCCGTCGGTGATCGCGGTGGAGGTTGGCGCGGGCACGATGCTGGGCAGCCTGGCCGCCACCCATCCGGGCCGTCCCGGCGGCGACCCGCCGGTGTTCGCCACCCTGCCCGGCGCCTCGGACACACAGCACGACTTGGCAGCACTACTGACCGTCGCGGAAAAGCTCCGGCGACTCGGCGTGCCCGTCACCACGCCGCACGCCGACGAAAGGGATGATCATGGACTTCTCGCTGGCCGCTGAGCAGACCGCCCTGCGCCAACGGGTCATCAGCTTCGCCACCGACCAGCTTGGCGCCAAGGCCGCCGAGCACGACCGCGACGAGACGTTCGACGCGGACGGCTGGCAGGCGTGCGCGGAGTTCGGCGTCCTCGGCTGGCCGGTCCCGCGCGAGTACGGCGGGTCCGGGTACGACCCGCTCACCACCATCATCGCGTGCGAGGCGCTCGGCTACGGCTGCGTGGACAACGGGCTGGTCTTCGCCATCGAGAACCACCTGTGGGCCTGCGTGATCTACCTGCTCCGGCACGGCTCGCCGGAGCAGAAGGCGCGGTTGCTGCCCCACCTGACCGACGGGTCCATGATCGGGGCGCACGCGCTGACCGAGCCGGATACCGGCTCGGACGTGCTCGCGCTGCGCACCACGGCCCGGCGCGAGGGCGAGATGTTCCTGCTGTCCGGCACGAAGTGCTTCATCAGCAACGCGCCGTGCGCCGACCTGTTCGTCGTGTTCGCCAGGACCGCCGACGACGGCCCCGCCCAGCGGGCACTGTCAGCGTTCCTCGTGCCGCGTGAGACCCCCGGCCTGACCATCCGGCGGACGATCAGCAAGGCCGGGCTGCGCGCAACCCCGATGGGCGAGGTCGGGTTCGACGACTGCCCGGTACCGGCGGCCAACCTCCTCGGCGGTGTGGGAGCCGGCTACCAGATCTTCACCTCGACCATCGAATGGGAACGCGGATTCATGGCAGCGAGCCAGGTCGGCAGGCTTGGCCGGCTGCTCGACACCAGTGTCGGCTACGCGAGCGAGCGGCGGCAGTTCGACCGCCCGATCGGCGCGTTCCAGGCGGTGTCGCACCGGTTGGCGGACATGCGGGTACGGCTTGAACTCGCCAGGCTGATGCTGCACAAGTTCGGCTGGCTCAAACAGCAGGGACGCATGGCGTTGCTGGAGTCCGCGATGCTCAAGCTGTTCGTGAGCGAAAGTCTGCTGGAGAGCGCGTTGTCCGCGGTGCGTGTCCACGGGGCCCGTGGGTACGTCGCCGACCTCCCCGTCGAGCGGGAGCTGCGGGACGCGATGGGCTGCGCGGTCTACGGCGGCACATCAGACATCCAGCGCAACGTGGTGGCCGGCCTGACTGGCGTGGTGGGGGCGTCATGACCCTGAACCCGTTCGCCGGGCACGTGATCACCCTGGATGCCCGGCTGCCGGCCCGGCTGGCCACGGAGTTCGCCAAGCGGGTGTTCTTCGCGTCCGAGGACATCCGCGACTTCCAGCTGATGGAGACCGACGGGCAGGTGGACGCGGTTCGAGTGACCACAGTGGACGGCCGGCTGCCGGACGGGCTGGCCGAGAAGCTGCGGTTCGTACTGCGCAACGACGTCCTGTCGCAACTGGCCAGGGAGCCCAAGGTGATCTGGCGCTCGGCGGCGCGCCGGGACTGCCCGGATGGGACCTTCGAGGCGTTGGTGGACAAGGCAATCGCCTACCCGGTAGGTGAGGGGCAGGTGGCGCTCGGGCAGCCGGTGCTGGACCTGATGGACGACCTGGACCACCTGATCCGGCGGATCGCGGTCGGCGAGCTCGGCGCGACCGAGTTCCGCTACCCCACCCTGATCCCGATCGACGCGCTGCACCGGTGCGACTACTTCACCGCGTTCCCCCAGTTCGCGATGTTCGCCACCCGGCTGCGGGCGGACCTCGACACCTACCGCGAGTTCGTCGCCGACGTGCGGGGCGGCGCCGACGTCGGGACGGAGGTCCTGGACCGGTGCGCCGACGTGGCCTACTGCCTGCCGCCGACGATGTGCTACCACACGTTCAACCAGTTCGCGGGCCGGGCACTGCCACCGGAGCTGTCAGTGGTCACCACGCGGGGCAAGTCGTTCCGGCACGAAGCCCGCTACCACCGCACCCTCGCGCGGCTGTGGGACTTCACCATTCGCGAGATCGTGTTCTTCGGCGCCCGCGACGAAGTGCTCACCGCCCGGGCGCGCTTGCTCGACCGGATCCGGGATCTCGTGGACGCGCTCGAACTGTCCGGGCGCTGCGAGGTTGCCGGCGACCCGTTCTTCTGCGCCGCCGACAGCGGCGCCCGCTCCTCGTCGCAACGGTTGCTCGAGCTGAAGTACGAGCTGCAGCTGGACATCGGGCCACGCGACAGCGTCGCGGCCGGATCGTTCAACCTCCACGAGCGGTTCTTCGGCGACTGCTTCGACATCACCCTCGCCGACGGGCACACCACCCCCTACACCGGGTGCGTCGGCTTCGGACTCGAACGCCTCGCCTTCGCCGTGATCTGCCAGCACGGCGTCGACCCGGCGGCCTGGCCCGCCGGGACGCGGCAAACCCTGGCACAGGCACGGGAAAGGTGGTGAACCGGTGATCCAGCACGTGGGCGTCGTCGGCGCAGGCACGATGGGCATCGGGGTGAGCCAGGCGTTCGCCCTGGGCGGCTGCGCGGTCACGCTGGTCGACGTTGCCGAGCAGGCGCTGGCGAAGGCCGAGCGCGCGATCGCGACTGACCTGCGCATGGCCGGCATGTTCCACACCGGACCGGCGCCCTCGGCGGCCGAGGTCGGTGCCCGCATCACCTTGACCACGAAGTACGAAAGCCTCCGAGACGTGGGTTTCCTGGTCGAGAACGTCACGGAGAGCCCGCTGGTCAAGCAGCGGGTCTATGAGGAGATCGACGAGATCTGCCCGGCGGAGTGTGTCTTCGGGGTGAACACCTCGGCGATCCCGATCACCCGCATCGCCTCGCACACCTCGCGGCCGGACCGGGTCATCGGCACGCACTTCATGAACCCGGCGCAGCTCAAGCCGCTCGTCGAGGTGATCCGCGGGTTTCACACCAGCGAGAGCACGATCACGCTGACCCGGAACCTGCTCACCGCCGTCGGGAAGCAGAGCGTGGTCGTGGCGGACTCCCCCGGGTTCGTCACCAACCGCGTGGCCATGCTCTGCGTGAACGAGGCCATCTGCCTGCTCGACGAGGGGGTGGCGACGGCGGCCGAGATCGACCGGCTGTTCGTCGGGTGTCTCGGCCACCGGATGGGACCGCTCGCGACTGCCGACCTGATCGGCCTCGACACGGTTCTGCACTCGCTCGTCGTGTTGCTGGACAACTTCGACGATCCCAAGTTCCGGCCGTCGATCCTGCTCAGGAGATACGTCGACGCCGGGCTGCTCGGCCGCAAGAGCGGCCGCGGGTTCTTCACCTACGACCAATCAGCCACGAGCGGAACGGAAAGCGACCATGACTGACCAACTCGCGACGATCAGGGCGTTCGTCACCAAGCACACCGGTGGGCTGGAATTCACCGACGAGCAGGACCTGTTCGCCACCGGCCACGTGAACTCGTTGTTCGCCGTGCAGATCGTGATGTTCGTGGAGAACACCCTCGGTGTTCCGGTGGTCGACGACGACCTCGACATCGCGAACTTCTCCTCGGTGGCCCGGATTCACCACTACGCCACGAGCAAACAAGCTCCCGTCGGGGTGAGCGGACAATGACGCGGGCGCGGCCCGCCGCGTCGGTCCGGTCGCCGTGGTTTCCGTTCCGTACGAAGCAAAGCGGTGCCGATCTCCGGCTCTTCTGCCTGCCGCCCGCAGCAGGCTCCGCCTCCGGGTACCGGTCGTGGATGACGCGGCTGGCGCCAGCCACGGACGTGGTTCCGGTCCAGCTTCCTGGGCGGGAAAGCAGGTTCATCGAGGATCCCGTGACCTCGGCCGGCGAACTGGTCGCTCAGCTCGTCGACGCGGTCCGCCCTGAGACCGGACAGCCGTTCGCGTTGTTCGGGCACAGCATGGGCGCGTTGCTCGCCTACGACCTCGCGTGCGTACTCGCTGCCGACGGCCGGCCACCGGCGCACCTGATCGTCTCCGCCCACGTGCCGGCCCACCTGATGGAGCTCAAACCGCTACGGACGCACGTCGCCCGGATGTCCGATGTGGACTTGCGGGACTACCTGGCAGCCAACGGCGGTCTTGGCGGCGAGCAGTTCGATGACGAGGACCTGCTGTCGATCCTGCTTGCGTTGCTGCGTGCGGATCTCACTGTCTGCGAGTCCTACCGCTGGACGCCACGGCCACCGCTGGACGTCCCGATCACCGCACTGGGCGGGAAAACCGACCCGAACGCCCCCGAGCGGCTGCTCACGCGGTGGTCCGAGCTCACCGTCGCCGGCTTCCGGTGCCGGCTGATGCCCGGCGGCCACCAGTACCTGTATGACGATCCGGCCGCCGCGGCCGGCGCGGTGGCCGAGACCCTGCTCGACCCGCCGGAGCCGGCCCGATGAGCGCCGGAGTGTTCGCCGATGTGGTGGAGACACAACGTATTCCGACACTGGTCCGGCTGGCGCCCAACCTCTACGCGCTCACCTACCGGCTGATGAAGATGGTGCCGGCGCGGCACATCCTGCGCCGCGCCGCGGAGTCGGGCCGGCTCGACCGCGACACCTCGGTCGTGGAGACGACCTCGGGGACCTTCGGTCTCGCCCTCGCCATGCAGTGCGCGATCGACGGCCGCCCGCTCATCCTGGTCGGCGACCCGGTGATCGACGAGCGGCTGCGGCGCCAGCTCGAGGACCTGGGTGCCGTGGTCGAGATCGTGCGCCATCAGGCGGCTGCCGGCGGGTACCAGGCGTCGAGGCTCGCCAGGCTCGCGGAGATCCAGACGGCGCTGCCCAACACGTTCTGCCCTGAGCAGTACTCCAATCCGGACAACCCCGGGTCCTACGCGATGATCGCCGAGTTGCTCACCGACCGGCTGGGTCAGGTCGACTGCCTGATCGGCCCGGTCGGCTCCGGCGGATCGATGTGCGGCACGACCCGCTACCTCCGGCAGTCGAACCCCGGCCTGGTGTCGATCGGCATCGACTCCCACCGCAGCGTGCTGTTCGGCCAGCCCGACGGGCATCGCGTGCTGCGCGGCCTCGGCAACAGCCTGCACCCGGCCAACCTCGACCACACCCAGTTCGACGAGGTGCACTGGGTGACCGAGGCCGACGTGTTCCACTCCACCCGTCGGCTGCACCAGGACCACGCCCTGTTCATGGGGCCGACGAGCGGCGCGTCCTACCTCGTGGGTTCCTGGTGGGCCGGTGTCCATCCGGACTCGCTGACCGTGATCGTGTTGCCGGACGAGGGGTACCGGTACCACGACACCGTCTACGACGACGCCTGGTTGACCGGCTACAGCCGTGAGCCACGGCCGTCGCCCCGAATCGTGCGCGGGCCACGCGACGCCGACCAGAGCTGGTGCCGCATGTTGTGGCGGCGGCGTTCTCTGGCCGATGTCACGGCGGGCGCGGATCTCATCAAGGCGTCGGGATGACCAGAACCGACTCCCCTGCGCGAACGGCGGGCACCGGACGGCTTTCCCGGTCCCTCAGCGGACGGGCGCACCGGGTGGTGTTCGGTGTGAACGCGGACGCCGCCATCGATCTCGAACTGCCGTACATCACCGTGATCGACGAGGCCCATCTGATCATGCTCACCGAGCGGCAGTTGGTCGACACCGGCGCCGCGGCCAGGTTGCTCACCGAGATCCACGAGTTGCGCGTGACCGGGTTCGCACCGCTGCGCGGCCGGCCCGCGCCGCGAGGTGTCTACCTGCTCTACGAGGACCATCTGATCGACCGGTTGGGCATGCGGGTCGGCGGAGTCCTGCACACCGGGCGCTCACGTAACGACCTCAAGGCGACGATGCACCACATGCGCCTGCGGGAGCTGGTGATCGGGGCGCTGCATGGGTTGCTGCGGTTGCAGGCGTTGCTGCTCAGCCGGGCCAGGAGGTTCCGGACAGTCGTGATGCCGGCCTACAGCCAGTTCCAGCCGGCCACGCCCGCCAGCTACGGGTACTACCTGCTCGGCGTCGGCGAGTCGCTCGGCCAGGACATCCTTGGCCTGTGGCAGGCGTGCGAGGGCCTGGGTCAGTGCCCGCTCGGCGCGGCGAGCGGCGGCGGCACGGACGTGGCCATCGACCCGGCACGCACCGCCGCCCTGCTGGGGTTCACCACCCCGGTGAGCCACGCGGGTTACGCAGTCGCGTCCCGGGACACCGCGGTCAGGCTGCTCTCCGCCTGTGTACTGGCCAGCCTGACCCTGTCGCGCCTGTGCACCGACCTGCAACTGTGGAGCACGCACGAGTTCGGCCTCGTCGGCTTCCCGGACAGCCTGGTCGGTTCGAGCTCGGCGATGCCGCAGAAACGCAACCCGTTCCTGTTGGAGCACATCAAAGGCGGCGCGGGCGCGCTTATCGGCGCGTGGACGGCGGCCGTGGCGAACATCAAGAACGTGCCGTTCGGCAACTCCGTCGAGGTGAGCACGGAGGCGGTCGCCTCGATCTGGCCCGCCATCGACCGGTTCACCGGCATGACCGAGCTGGCCGTCTCCGTCGTCGCCGGAGCCCAGCCGTGCCAGGACGCCATGCTGCGCGGCGCGGACGAGGGGTTCACCGTGGCCACCGCGGTGGCCAATCGCCTGGTGGCGCAGGGAGTGCCATTCCGTATCGCGCACCGCGTGACGGGCAGGCTGGTGACCGAGTTGATCTCCGAGGGCGTCCACAAACCGTCTACTGTGGACATTTGTGCCACCGGACAACGGCTCGGCGACCTACTGCGGTCCGAGGGGGTGGCCACGCCGGTGGACCTGACCGGTGCGGACCTCGACCCGGTCGCCGTGCTGGCCGCCACCGACTTCGGCGGTGGCCCTGGACCGAGGTCGTTCGCCGCCGCACACGACCGGCTCGCCGCAGCCTGGCGGAGCCATACGCGAGAGGTGGCCGCCTGGTCAGACCGGTTGGCAACAGCCGAGACCGAACGGAATGAAGCGGTACGCCAGTTGGGCGGCTACACATGACACAACCCTGGTTTGTCTTGGTGGAGAGCAACACCACAGGCACCGGCAAGGACTTCGCGGAGTCGGCCCGGCGGCACGGGCTGCGGCCGGTACTGCTTGCCCGCTCCCCTGCCCGATATCCCTACGCAGCCGAACTGGGCCTGGACACCCGCGAGGTGGACACTTGTTGTGCCGCAACGGTGACAGCGGTCTGCCGCCAGTTGATGCCGACGGGTCTCGCCGGTGTCACCAGCAGCAGCGAGTACTTCATGCACACCGCAGCGTCGGTCGCCGCTGAGCTGGGTCTGCCGGGGCCCGACCCGGCGGCCGTCGCGCGGTGCCGGGACAAGGCCACACAACGACAATGGCTGGCTAGTCACGGCGTGCCGGTGCCCGACTTCGCGGTGTGCCAGACGCGGGTACAGGCGCACGATGCCGCCTGGACCATGGCGTCGCCGGTGGTGGTCAAACCCTTACGAGGCTCTGGATCTGAGGGCGTGCGCGCCTGTGCCGACCCGTACACCGCCGCGAGCTGGGCAGAGCATCTGCTTGCCGGCGACGATATCGACAAGGTGCTGGTGGAGCGTGAGATCAGCGGGCCGGAGTTCTCCGTGGAGCTCGTCGACGGCGAGGTCGCCGGAATCACCGCCAAGCACCTGGGCGCCAAGCCGTACTTCGTGGAGACCGGGCACGACTTCCCCGCTCCGGTGGCTGTCCACGTCGCGGAGCGGCTCGGCTCGGTGGCTCGCGATTCGGTGCACGCACTCGGGCTCACGACCGGTCCAGCGCATATGGAACTGCGGCTGGAGGATTCGGGCGACCCGTACGTCATCGAAGTCAACCCTCGCCTCGCCGGCGGGCTCATCCCCCGGCTGGTGCGTCATGCGACCGGGCGAGACCTGGTCGGTGAAGTGGTGGCCGGCCTGTCCGGGCGGCCGGTCCGTCCGGTGGGCACGGGCGACCGCTACGCGTCGATCCGGTTCCTCGTGCCACCCCGGTCCGGTGTCGTGCGTGCGGTGACCGGCCTGGACCTGGCTCGCGAGCTGCCCGGCGTCGTCGAGACGAGCTGCGCGGCGACCGCCGGGACAACGATCCATATCGGACACTCCTTCGCCGACCGCAAGGGCTACGTGATCGCGCTGAGCGGTGACGGCGAAACCGCCGGCAAGATCGCCGACCGGGCTGTCGCGGCGATCGCCATCGAGTACCTACCGCCCGGGAGTGATCACAGTGCCGATCATCGAACTACGCAGTGACACCTTCACCCGGCCCACGCCGGACATGCTCGCCGCCATGGCCACCGCGCCGCTCGGCGACGACGTCTACGGCGAGGACCCGACCGTGCGGCTGCTCGAGGAGAAGGCCTCGGACGCGATGGGCAAGCCGGCCGCGTGCCTGATGCCAAGTGGCACGATGGCAAACCTCGCCGCGCTCACCGCGCATGCCCCGAGAGGCAGCCGGGTCCTGGCCGGCCGCGACTCCGACATCTATGTGTACGAGGCGCACGGGGTCTCGGTGTGCAGTGGGGTCGCGCTGGACCCGATCGCCGTCGACGACCTCGGCCGGCCGAGGCTGGCAGACCTGGCGGCAGCGCTGCCGGAGGACTGGGACGACCCGCAGTTCTCGCTGCCCGCCGTGGTGTGCGTGGAGAACACTGCAAACCGGGCTGGCGGGATCCCACTCGGGCCGCCTGACTTGGTGGACATAGCCGAGTTCGCACGGGACCACCGGATGGCGGTGCACATGGACGGCGCACGGATCTTCAACGCCGCGGTGGCGCTGCGGGTCCCCGCCCGGGAGTTGGCGCGGTACGCCGACTCGGTGCAGTTCTGCCTGTCCAAGGGGTTGTCGGCGCCGATCGGCTCGGTCGTGGCCGGCCAGGCCGGGTTCATCAACCGGGTGCGCCGGGTGCGCAAGATGCTGGGTGGCGGCATGCGCCAAGCCGGCGTGATCGCCGCGGCCGGGATCATCGCGCTGGACACCATGGTCGACCGGCTGGCCGAGGATCACGCGCACGCCCGGCTACTGGCCGAAGGGCTCGACCAGATCGACGGTATCAGTGCCGATCCGGCGCGGGTGCGTACCAACATCGTCATGTGCAAGGTCGACGAGCCCGGCCCGCCGCACGCGACGCTCATCGCGCTGGCGGCCGAGCGCGGTGTCCGGCTCGCCGAACTGGGCAAGGGGCAGCTTCGCGCGGTGACCCACCGGGAGATCACCCGCGACGACATCGACCGCGCGGTGCACATCATCGGTGCCGTCGTGCGCGACTGGCGAAAGGAACAAGCCGCATGAGCACGTTCGCACCGGCGCAGACCGAGTTCCGGGCCGTGACACTGCCGGACGGGGTGTGCCGCAGGCTCGCGGCCGTCGGCCGGGACTGCGACGCGACGCTGGACGACGTCCTGCTCGCGGTCTTCCAGGTACTCGCCGGGCGGTGGTCCGGACCTCGCGATCTCCGGGTCATCGGCTCGGTCAGCGGCGCCGCGCTCGTACTGCCCGCCGGGCTTTCGGGGTCTGTCCGGTTCGACGAACTCGTGCGGCGGGTGCGCCAGGCAGGCAGCCGCCCGGCCCGCCCTGACGCGGCGCTGCTGTTCACTCCCGAGCCGGACGGCGGGCGGTTCGGCCACCGGCCCGAGATCGTCGGCCCGGACCTGGTCGAGTCGCTCGCAGAGGGATACACGCGGTTATGCGAACAGATCGCGGCCGGCTGCTCTGTGCGGCTCGCCGACCTCGATGTACTCGGGCCACAGCTGCGCCACGACCTGGTGCACGGGCGCAACTCGACCACGACGAACTACCCCTTCGCCGAGGACTGCCTGCACCAGCTGGTAGAGCGGCAGGCGGATCAGTGTCCACATGAGACCGCAGTGACGTTCGGCCCGGACCGGCTCACCTACCGGGAGCTGGACTCGGCAGCCAACCGGTTGGCGCATCACCTGATCGCCCTCGGAGTGGGCCCCGACGTCGCGGTGTGCGTGCTGCTGGACCGTTCGATCGACTTGGTGGTCGGCCTGCTCGCCGTGCTCAAGGCAGGCGGGTGCTACGTGCCGCTCGAACCGTCCTATCCGGCCTCCCGGCTGGCGTTCATGGCCGCCGAGACGGCAGCACCGGTGCTGCTCACCCGCTCGGACCTGGCCGACCGGGTACCGGCCGCCGCGTGGACGGTGGTCACCATCGACACTGACCGGGAGCAGATCGCCCAGCAGCCGTCGCACCGGCCGGCCAGCACTGTCACACCGGACAACCTGGCCTACGTCATCTACACGTCCGGCTCCACCGGCACGCCCAAGGGCGTGATGGCGCTGCACCGCGGCGTAGTGCACTACCTCGCCTGGTGTGGCTGGAAATACCGGGCACACGAAGGCACCGGCGCGCCAGTGCATTCACCCGTGTCCTTCGACCTGACGGTGACTGGGCTGTTCCTGCCATTGGTGTACGGCCGTACGGTCACCCTGATCCCGGAGGATGAGCATCCTGTCGTCGGCCTCAGTGACCGGTTGGCCGACGACGCCGACTACACGTTCGTCAAGCTGACTCCCGGCCACCTGCCCCTGCTGGCGCAGTGCGTGTCGGAGTCCGCGACGACCGCCGCGGCCGGAGCTCGCTGGCTGGTCGTCGGCGGCGAGCAGCTCACCGCCGAGCAGCTGGCGTTCTGGCGGGAGAACGCCCCGCATGTCATGGTGGCCAACGAGTACGGCCACACCGAGACGTCAGTGGCATGCGTGATGGAGTGCCGGCCGGCCGGGGAGCTGACCTCGTCGCCGGTCTCCATTGGACGTCCATTTTGGAACACCCAGCTGTACGTGGTCGACGAGGAACTGAGCCTCGTGCCGCCCGGTGTGCCCGGGGAGTGCCTGACCGGCGGGATCGGCGTGACCCGGGGCTACTGGAACCGGCCGGCTCTGACCGCCGAGAAGTTCATCCCCAACCCGTTCGGCACGGGCCGTGTCTACCGCAGCGGCGACGTCGTCAGGTATCTGCCCGACGGACGGCTGGAGTTCGTCGCGCGGCTCGACCGGCAACTGAAGGTGCGCGGCTTCCGGGTCGAACCGGGCGAGATCGAGGCGAGAGTCATGGCGTATCCAGGGGTTCGCCAGGCTGTGGTGGCCATCCGCCAGGACCACCGTGAGACCCCGCGGCTGACCGCCTACGTCGAGTCGGCGCAGCCGGTGTCCACAAAGGAGCTAGGTGCCTTCGTGCGGGAACTGTTGCCGGAGTACATGGTCCCGGAGTCGGTGATCACACTCGACACGTTCCCACTCACCCCGAACGGCAAGATCGACCACAGCCGGCTGGCAGGCCTGGATCTGGTGAGATGACAGTGAGTCCACCCACCGGAACCGGTGCGCCACGGCGCCGCGTGCAGCTGACGCCGCTGCGCTCGATCCCGGTCGGCTTCACCGGGCGACGGGCCGCTGAGGGGCCGATGACCTTCGGCCAGCTCAACATCCTGCAGTGGCTGAGCGGCACACCCGGGCACGTCCCCGCGACCGTCTGCGATGAGCTCGAAGTGTCCGGCGAGACGTCGGTGGGCGACGTGGCGGAGATCATCGCCGTGTTGCTTGGCAGGCACGAAGGGCTGCGCACCTCGTACGTGACCGGTGAACGCCCACGTCAGCTGGTCGTCGACGCCGGTGTGCTGATGCTCGATGTCTGCTCGCTCGGCGAGGCAGGGTGGGGCGCGGCGGACCGGCCTGCCGTGGCCAAGGCGCTCATCCGGTGGCTGTCCGCCCGGGAAACGCCCGGCATGACGGACTTTCCGGTGCGGGTAGCCGTTGCCGTCGTGGACGAGCGGGTCATCGCCTGCGCCGCGGAGTTCTCTCTCATGGCGGTGGACTACCAGGCGTTGGGAATCGTCAGGCGCGAGTTCGCCGAGATGATCCGCGACCGGTCCGCGCGGCAGGTGGGTGAACCGCGCCACCAGCCCCTGGACCAGGCCGGGCTGGAGGCCACGCCTGCCGCGCGACACCAGGCGGCGACAACGCTGTGTTACTGGCAGGATCAGCTGGAGCGGATGCCTCGGCACCTGTATGTGCCCAGTGCCGGGCCGACCGGCCAGTCATTGTCGGTGGAACTGTCGTCCGTGGCCGCCGCGATGGCGGTGCGCGCGGTGGCTGCGCGCACACGCGCCAGCGGGTCGAGCATCGTCCTCGCCGCGATCTGTGCCGTGCTCGCGCAACGCACCGGCCACCAGGAGCTGGTGTTCCCCCTGCTGTCGGGCAATCGCTTCGAACGCCGCCTGTCGCGGTATGTCGGCACGTTGGTCCAGGCCTGCGTCGCCACGGTCGAGGTCAGCAGGGCGAGCTTCGACGCGCTGGTCACACAGACCTGGACGTCGGTCATCGAGGCATGCCGCTACGGCAGGTACAACGCGTTTGATCGCGTGGCGGTAGGCAAGCGAATCGAACACGAACGGGGTCTCTGCTTCTCGTACGAGCCGTTGTTCAACAGTCTCGTGGCCGAGTCCTTGCCTGCGTTCAACGCCGGGGCCGAGTGCCGCCTGGAACAGGTGAACGCCGCGCTGCGGCAGACCGAGCTGCGATGGCGGCCGGTGCCGGGCTTCCAGGCGCCGGTCAGGTTCGGGCTCACCCAGGTCGAGGGCGTTGTCCGGCTGGAGTCGTGGAGCGCGGACTCGGGCAAGGTGCCCCGCACCGAGATGGAGTCACTGCTGCTCGCCGTCGAACGCCTGCTCGTGGCCGCGGCCCACAGTGACCTGGACGCCGGCCGGATTCGCGAAGTGATCAGTCTCGACCCGATCTCCCGCGGACCGGACTGGACTCTCGTCGATTCCTGCTGGGTGGACCTCGTCGAGGCACAGCGCCTCCTCGACGAGGCACTCGCGCCCGCGGCGGCCCGGCTCTTCCCTTCCGTCGGTGGCCGGCCACTGGTCGCGTACCTGGTCGCGACCGAATCCGTCAGCACCCCCGAACAGGCCCATGCCCGATGCATGGCCGCCCTGCCCAACCACCCTGACGCCCTCACCCCACGCCACTACGTACTGTGCGCGGCCACTCCGCTCGACCCAGCCAACCTCAATACCTGGCACTCGGTCCTCAGCGCCGGTACCGGCCGCGTGGATCAGCAGTCGGCGGATGCGTTGGACAGCAGCCTGCGGTAGTCGGTCTTCCCACTGGCCGCGGTGGTGGGCAGGGTCTTCGTGACAACAAATCTGGCCGGTACCGCCGCCACCGGCAGCCGCTCGTACAGACGCGTACGCAGGTCCGTGGGAATCATGGAGGATCCGGCTTCCAGCACAAGATGGGCGGTCAGGTGAGGCGGCCCGCCGTTCGGGTCTGGGCTGACGACCACTGCGGCGTGGTCGATGCCTGGCTGTTGCTCGAGAACGGCTTCCACCGCACGCAGGTGCACGCGAACGCCGTACAGCTTGACCTGGTCGTCGGCCCGGCCATCGAAATGCAGGACACCGTCCTGGTCGAGATGGCCGAGGTCCCCGGTATGGAAGATCGTGTCCTCTGGATGGTCCGCCGCAACGGTGAATCGCGCGCGCTCGTCGGCGGTCGCGTCGAGATAGCCGCCGCTGCCGTACGGGGTCCGGATGACTATCTCGCCGCTTTCGCCGGTCCGGGAGTGCTGCCCGTCGGCCGACTCGATCCAGGCGAGGCTGTCCGCGATCGGCCGTCCGAGCGGCTGGATGCCTGGCGTGGCGGGCTCTGGGACCTCGTACCAGCAGCGAATGAGGGTCGTCTCGGTCGGGCCGTACAGGTTGATGATCGTGCCGTTGTACTGCAACTGGTCACGCCATCGCTCGATGAAAGCGGACTTGAGGGCTTCGCCGCTGAAGAGCAGCAGCCGTAGGTCGGGCACGCGCAGCTCTGGAGAAGCAGCCCGCAGCCAGGCCCGGGCGACAGTGGGGACGGCGTGCATCACGGTGATGCGTTCGCTGGAAACCCAAGGCAGCAGGGATGCCGGCGGCATCGGTCCGGCAGCCGGGAGACAGAGCGTCGCGCCTGAGGTCAACGGCAGGAAGACCTCGCGCAGGCTGAGATCGAACTCCACGGAGGCGAGGTGCGCCACCCGGTCGCCGGGTCCGACTTCGAAAGTTGTGCGCTGCCAATGCAGGAAGTGGGCGAGGCTGCGATGGCGGCCGATGATCCCTTTGGGACGTCCGGTCGTACCGGAGGTGAGGAAGAGGTACGCCGACTCGTCTGACGGCGGGACGTGCTGGGCCGCCAGCTCGCACATGCCAGTGCCGAACTCGATGTCGGCGATGCGGACGACCGGGATCTGCAATCCCGTCGGCACGGCGGTATCACCGACGGCGACCACGTGGTCGGCTCGATCGAGAATGTCGCGCTGGCGGGCCACCGGCAGCGCCGGGTCAGCGGGAACAAGCACCGCCCGGATGGCGAGCACGGCCGTCCACACCGCGACAAGCGTGAATCCGCGGGGACCCATTACCGCGACCCGCTGACCGCCGGCCACGCCGGCAGCGCTCAGCTTTCCGGCGACAACGGCGGCGGCATCGACCAGTTGCCGATAGGTCCATTGCCGCGAGTTCTGGGTGATCGCCGGCGCATCGGGACACACGCCCGCCCAGGTGGCGATCTTAGTCGGCACTCCCGGAAACGCCCGGCGTTCCAACGCCCCGCCGGTCACGGCCGCACCTCGATCCGGGACCTGAGTTGGCGGCCGAGTTCGTCATCAGTGGCACAGACGTGCACCCGACATGAGGCCACCGCGCCCCAGTCCAGGTCCGGCGATTGGCTGTCTGCCACCCGGAAGAGGTCAATCGTGCCGGGGTACACCTCCGGCGAGTAGCTGCGGGCCGCGATGTCGTTGGCCTGCCGTACGCGCGCCGCGCGCTGGAGGAAGTCCTCGGTTTCGTTCGGCACGTGTGCCCGCCCGATCGACGCCCCCGGCATGAGAGCGGGATCGATGACGGCGAGCAACCGCACCTGTGCGCCGGAGCCGGCCAGTTGCCGGGCCATCTCCAAGGCGATCACCGACCCGGTCGAGCAGCCGCCCAGGCAGTAAGGGCCGTCCGGCTCGACCGATCTGATGGCCTCGACATACCGGCCGGCCAGCGCCGGGATCGCCGCGAGGGGCTCCTCGCCGGAGTAAAGGCCGATGGCCTGTAAGCCGAACACGGCGAACTCGTCGCCCAGTGCGTCCGACAGCCCGCAGTACGGATCAACCTGCCCAGAGACCGGATGCACCAGGAACAACGGCGGATGGTCCTTCTCGCCGTACTGGATTTCGACCAGCGGGCCGGGCAATCGTGCGCCCAGGCCCCGCAGCTGTGCCGCCAGCTTCTCGATGTCCGGGCAGTTCGTCACCACGTTCAGCGGGAGCTGGATCCCGAACTCCTGCAACACGGCGTCGACGACTCTCGCGGCGTCGAGCGAGTTCCCGCCCATGGCGAAGAAGTTGTCCCGGATCCCGGCCGGGAACCCGAGCACTTCCCGCCAGCACTGGGAAAGCCAGATCTCCAGGGGGTCACGGGGATGGATCCGGCGGTAGCCGACGGGATCGTCAACGGATGGACGCATCGCGTTCACCGCCCCTGCCCGATTCGGCCAGCCGCCAGCGTTGGACCTTCCCGGCCGCCGAACGCGGGATCTCCTCGACGAACGTCACCTGTTTGGGGATCTTGTGGGTCGCCAGCCGCTGTCCGCAGTGCGCGATCAGCTCGCCGTTGCTCATGGTCGAGGACGGCTTCAGCATGACGTGCACGCCGACCACGAATCCGAGCGTTTCGTGCGGAACACCCACCGCGACTGTGTCAAGTACCTTGGGATGGCCCAGTACCACCGTCTCCACCTCACTCGGGTCGACCTTCTCCCCGCCCACGTTGATGACGTCGTGCTTGCGCGGCTCCAGAAAGAGGTAGCCGTCGCGGTCGACCCGGCCGCGGTCACCAACTGTGGCAAACCCGTCCACTGTGGTCTCCGGCATCCGGTTGTCGACGTACCCGCGCCGTTCGGGACGTCCCGGGCTACGCATGAACACGGTTCCGACCGTCCCCGGCGGAACGCGGCGGCGGTTGTCGTCCATGATCGCTATCTGGGTGAGCACCCCGCGACCTACTGTTCCGGGGCGAGCCAGCCATTCGTCGCCACGCACTAGTGTTACGCCGATGTCCTCCGTCGCGCCGTACAGTTCGTAAAGCCGTTGTGCGCCAAGAAGATCGATCCATCCGCGCTTGGTGTCCGCGTCGCAGCGCGCGGCCGTGTGCAGCACGGCTTTGATGCTGGCGAAACTCGCCGAATCCGGCCGCAGCCGCAGTATCTCGCGCATATGGGTCGGGGTGAGCTGCATCCATTCGATCTGGTGACCGGCCACCAGGCGGATCGTCCACGACGGCGCGAAGAACGGCTGCAGGACGGTGGTGTTCCGGTCGAGCAGCGCATCCAGGAACACGGTGAAGGGCGCTGCGTGGTAAAGGGGTCCCACGATCAGTTGCCGCTGCCCCGCACGCCACCCGGTGTTGCGGATCGCCATCGCGGGCGTGCGGGCGGGGTCGTAACCGAGTGGGTCACGATGCATCGATATCTTCGGTACCCCGGAGCTTCCCCCAGTCGCCAGCATGAAGGCGGGAGCGGCCTCCGGCCACGGCTTCGGTGCTGTCCCAGCCGCCCTCCCGATGTCGGCTTCGTGTAGCTGATGACGGCCGTCCATGACATGCACGCGCCCGAACCGCCGGCCGAGAAAGCTGAAGATGCCCGCTCTTTCAGCCGGTGGCGCGGCGGGATTCAACGGGAAAAGGGGCAGCTCCGCGGAAAGCACGGCCGCGATGCCAATTGCGGAGTGGACAGTGTTGGCTGCCTCCACGACGACGCACGGCGTGTCTCGCCGATCCGGCAACGCCCGCAGCAAGCCGACGAGATCGTCCGTCATTTCGGCGAGCTCGCGCCAGGACAACGACTGCTCGGCCAGTTCTGTGTCGAAGCCGACCAGTGCGGTCTCCCCGGGCGCCATCCGTGCGATGTCCGCGATCCGTTGCCGGACAGAAGTCCTCATCGCCACGGGATCACTCGCGCTCGGTGCTGACGAGGGATGCGTCCGCGCGGAGCAGGTCGGCCAGCCGCCGTACGCACGAGGCGTTCATGAACTCGTACACGTCCAGCGACCGGTCGAACTCGGCCTCGATGGCCGAGATGATGCCGAGCGCCGACAGCGAATCCCCGCCCAGTTCCAGGAAATCGTCGTGCACGCCGACCGAGGGCAGCTCGATGAGCTCGGCCCAGATGGCCGCCAGGCGGCTTTCGACTTCGTCCCGGGGGTGTGCGTACAACGTGCATCTACCGTCCGCGATCGCCGCCTCGACGTAGCCGGCATCGACCGTCCCGTCGACCATCGGCAGCGTCTCCACAACAAGCACACCCGCCAGCGCGGCCACACCGAACTGCTGGTTGACGTAGTCACGCAGGACCGGCCCACTCCAGTACTCACGCAACTCGACAACCGCCACGACCAGCTCCTGCCCGTCGAGGCAGACGATCACGGTATCGGCTTGTTCGACGCCGGGATGTCGGCCGAGTACTCCGGAGATCTCCGACAGCGATGCCATTTCCCTTCTCCTCCTGCACTTGGCCCTGTTTGTTCCCGGCCGGCACAGCGCCGGCCGGTCAGCTCTCACCTGGTGATCGCCCGTCCCCGGACCGAAGCACGCGCCACTGCGACCGGTCAGCCGGATCGGCCGGCATCGCCGCGCACATCACGTAATGGCGCGGAGCGATCGCGGTGGGATGGCCCGCGAGCGCGGCCATGTATCGGGCATGGGCCTGTTCGGGGGTGCGGACGGATTCGCTCTCGGCCAGATAGGCGACCAGTTGCCGGTCGCCGGCCTGTGCGAAGACCTTGGCCACATCCGGGCCGAACGCCTCGTCGAGCACACGCTGCACCTCGGCCGGTTCGACCCAGCACGAGTCGGCCAGCACCCAGTCCGGTCCCCTGGTGATCGGTTCGAGCCGCACCGCCGCCCGGATCTCCTCGGCGCTCAGGTCACCGGCCGCGGCCGCCACGAGCAGGTTCTCCACAGCCAGCAGCAGGGACCGCAGTTCGTCCGGGCTCACCCGGCGGGTGTCCCCGGTCCACAGATCCAGCCGCAGGACGTGATCGGCCTGGCACAGGTCGAAACGCAGCTGCGACGAACCAGCCGGCATCGGCCGCAGGCTCACCGACGTGGACCGCCGGGCCTGTTCGATCGCCGCGGGCGAGCTGTCCCGGCTCGGGACTCCGGTCTCGGCAGCAACGCTGTTGAACAGCGGCTCGTAGTTGAAACGCACGCCGCGGTCATGCTCGATCCGCCGCGCCATCTCGACCCGGTGGAAAGCGTCGTAGCGGCTGTGCCGGCAGCTCTCCAGAACCGCAGTCCAGGCAGTCCGGACCAGCGCGTCGAAGTCGTGCCCGGCCACTGGCAGCACGGTCAGGCAGCCTTGGGCCAGGGTACCGACGTAGCCGGCGAGGCGCGGACCGAACCGGTTGCCGGCCAAGGCCGGGAACACCAGCTCCCGGTAGCCGGTGCGCTGGGCCAGCACGGCACCGACCGCGGCGAGCACGATGCTGGCCCGGCTGGTCCTGGTCCTGGCCGCGATCGCGGACGCCGCGAGCGCGCCTGCCACCGACGACAGGCCGGCGCATACCGAGTCGCCGCTCGGCGCTGTCCTCGGTGTCGCGTAGAGGCACTGCGGCATCCGGGACAGCTGTTCCCGCCAGTAGCGCAGCGCCATCTCGGCCTGCCGCCGTTGTGCCGGCGAAGACTCCAGTTCGGCCTGATCCAGCGGCTGGTGCCGGGGCAGGCCGGCTCGCCTGGCCGACCGGTCGGCGAGCATCTGCGCGAACTCCTGCTTGATGATCTCCACGGCCCCGAAGTCGGCGGCCAGGTGTGAGATGTCCATCGCGGCGGCCACCACTGTTCCGGTGTTCTCAGCGACGGCGATCCTCAGCGGCAGGCCGGCCGGGTCGAGGGGTTCGGCGCGCAACTGCCGCAGCAGCCGCTGGGCGATGGCCGACCGGTCCGGTCCGCTGCCGTCCGTCGAGCAGACGCCGAGCGTCAGCACACCGGAGTCCAGCACCTGCTGGGTCGGCGGGTCACCGTCGCGGTAGCGGGTGCGCAGGCCCTCGTGCCTGGCCAGCAGAACGGCAATGGTCTCGACAACGTCCGCGACCCCTACGTCCCCGCAGACGGCCAGTTCGGCGCCGATGGTGACGTACGGATGCCCGGACGCGTTGCGGAACCATTCCAGGATGTTGAGCTGGCCCAGTGTCATCGGCTTCTCGGCAGCCCGTTGCCCGGTGAACGCCACCGCGACCGGCTCCGGTGCGCTCAGCAGGATCGGTGGCCGCCGGAGCCGGCTGGACCGGGTCATGACCGCACGCTCCCGGTTCCCGCTGCGCGAATGCCGGAAGCGCGGGCACTCAGATGGACCGGACAGCCATGGTTCGAATGCGGTTCACGGCATTCGGCCGGATTCCAGGCGATCTGCATGAGGTCTCCTACCCCGTATCCCCAGATACACAACTAAACGCATGGAATAACGAAAAGTCAAGCATTGCCGTACGCTCGAAAAGCGATCGCGAACCAATACCGAACCGATAGATGCCTGCGGTCGAATGTTTTACTTCACAGTGGCACGGCGCGGCCGCATTCCTTTCACGGGCCCGCCGATGACCTCGCCGGGCCCGCACAATTGCAGCCGTCTGACACATTCGGCGGCCAGCGCCTGGGTGCTGTCCACCGCCGGCCGCCGATGCCGGCTCAGCGGCCGGATCAGGGAGAGTTCGGTGCACGCCAGCAGCGGTGGCCACGCGTCCGGCAGCCCGTCAAGCACCTCGTCGAACAGGCGCGTGGCGTCGCCGAGACAGCCCGCCTTGGCCATCTCGATACATTCGTGCACGCGGCGGGCAGTGCCGGGATCCGGCTCCCGCAGCGGGTATCCGCGTTTGTCGGCGTGGCGCTGGTAGCCACCGCTGATCAGGCATCCGTCTGTGGCGAGCAGCCATGCTCCGGTCGGCGCGCGCACCTGCGCGGCGTCCAGGGCGGCCGCCACTGTGTGCACGACAGGGACCGGGATCGCGGCAACGGACTCGTCGATGAAGGCGAACGCCGTGTTGCAAACAACCGCGAGCAGGTCCGCTCCCCAAACCGCCAACTGGGCCAGCGACTCACTCAGGTACGGCGTCGGATCGGGGCCCGTGCCACGTAGCGCGGCCGTGCGGTCCGGAATGGCCGGCTCCGACAACAGGATGACGCGTGGATGGTCCTGGTCCCGCGTGGCAGGCCAACCGTCGGTGAACAGCCGCATGAACTCGACACCGGCGGCCGGGCCAAGGCCGCCCAGGACACCGAGTGTCGGACCGTCGCGTTTCGCTGTGCGGCCGTTGTCCAAATAGTGCTGCGCCGCGCCGAACCCATTCATGGTTGCCCCACAGTATCGGCCCCTATCCGTATCACCAGACACAACTAAACGCATCGAATGCCACCGAGTCAAGCACTGTCAAAACCCGGAAAACGATTCCGAACGAATACCGAACCGATAGCCGCGTACACGCAGGTGCCGGTCACAACGTGGTTGAGGTTTCCGCCTATCATTCTGTCATGGCAGACGATGAAGACGACACGCTTGATCCGCAGCCGAAACCGAACAGGCGATTGACTGTACGACCACGTGATTGGGGGCTCGGCTTGGCGGCCGGAGTCGCCCTCATCGCTGCGATTGTCGTGGTTCTGACCCTCGTGGTCGTCGTCCTCATCCATGGCGCCACCGTCTTCATCGGTTGGCTTATCGGCCAATCTGACATCCCGTGGTGACGGATCGCTCCACTGTGGCCAGTCAAGGGCCGGCCCAGCGATACCGGACGCGCGGGATCTCGTGTGTGTCAGTTGTGCGCTTCCCGCCAGTACGGCCATCCGACCGGGGCTACCCGGCCTTCATCGGACATACACACGGTTCGTTCGCCGCGATGCGGGTACGCCTGGAATCGAGGAGGTGAGGATCTTGGCCGAGTCACAGGTCGACGACGAACTGTGGGACGAGTTCCATCGGGTGGTGAACATGTCCTCCCGTGAGCTGAGTGACTGGTTACGCACCCGATCCGCCGAACCGGAGACCGAAGCGTTGCCCGACCAGGCCGGAACTCCCACCGGCCAGCAGGTACTGAGCATCCTGCGCAAACGCCGGACCGATCTGGACACCAACGACGTGCGTGTCATGCAGTCGGTGGTCGACCGGGTATTGGCCGAACGGCGAGACGACCTCGAACCCACGCAAGGACAAGCAAACTGGCGCCGACGTCTGATGTCGATCGGGCACGACCCGTTGAAGGCGCCGTAGGAACACTCTGCCGTTGCTTACGACGATCGGGTAAACCCGGGTTTTTCTCGCTCACCTTGGTTTGGGTAAAGGGTCGTGGTCTATCCCGCAGCGTGGAAGTTGTGGGGAGGCCATCGACGTGGCTCAACGAGCATCGGGTGGAGTCTGAGACAGGTAGATTACGCGCCGTGCTGGTGCACAGTCCGGGCAGCGAACTTTCGGAACTGGATCCCGACGATCACACCGATTTCCTGTTCGACGAGCTGGTTTGGCCGCAGCGGGCGTACGAGGAACACCAGGCGTTCACGGCGGTATTGCGTTCGCGGGGTGTCGCCGTTCTCGATCTGCGGGACGGTTTGGCTGACGTGTGTCAGGACCTGGCAGTCCGCGAACACCTGGCAGCACAGGCAATGGCTGCCGCACGGGTGCCGCCACGGGTCCGCGACAAGATCGGATCCTGGCTGGCACGGTTACCTCCCGAGAAGTTTGTGCGAACACTGTTGGGCGGGCTCGCCAGCACTGATGTCCCGCGGTCGGTTTCAGGGAAGCGTTCGCTCTGACACCACCGGCCGTGGCGGTTGCTGGAACCGTTGCCCAACCAGATGTTCGTGCGCGACAGCTCGGCCTGGTTCCGTGACGGTTACCTGCTTGGACGTATGCGTGCGGGAGTGCGGGCACGGGAGGTCTATCCGACGGCCGACACGTACTACAACGGCGCGAACGTGCCGGGAAAACCGCGGGTCTTCCTGACCTACATCGGCGGCGTCGGGGCCTACCGGGAACACTGCGACCAGGTCGCCGCCAAAGAGTACGAAGGGTTCGATCTGCTCCCGGCGTGAAACAGGGAAACACCACACGACGCACGTCGATCTCGCTGGAAGCGGTCAGCCACTTCCAACATGTGAACGTTCCGACGGCTCCGAACTACTCTTGACCGTCCATATTGGACATACTGCCGAACGACGCCACCCGTGACGGCACCTGGGGACCGTCAGGTGAACAACTCCACTGTGCCGCGTTCCCCGTCGACCCGGACGCGGTCGCCGTCGTGCAGTCGCATGGTGGCGTTGCCGGTGCCGACGACAGCCGGGATGCCGAGTTCACGGGCCACAATGGAGGCGTGCGACAGCGGCGCGCCCATGTCGGTCACGACAGCGGCCGCGCGGGGGAACATCGGGGTCCAGCCCACGTTGGTCAGCGTGGTCACCAGGATCTCGCCGGGCTGGAGCCTGTCGCCCTGCTCCGGGCTGGCGATCACCCGGGCGATGCCTTCCACCACGCCTGGGGCGCCGGGGAAGCCGGTCACGGTGTCGCCCACCGGAACCATGGTGCCCCGCGCGTCGTAGAGGTCGGCACGCCGATCCGGGTCGGCTGCCCAACGCACCGGATCGAACCGGCCGACGATCAAGGCCGGATACGGCGGTAGTGCCGCGTACCGCTCGTAGGTCGCCCGCCGCACAGGCACCCTTCCCAGGCCGATCGCGTTGCCGCGCAACAGATCCAGCAGCTCCTCCAGGTAGAGGTGGAACACGTCCTCGCCGTGGCCGGTCAGCTCGCCTGCCCGGACGACAAACGCGCGCAGCACCCAGAACGCCCGCATGACCTCCGAACGCGTTGACTCGCGATCACGTACGACACCGTTCCAGCGCCGTACCCGATCGCGCATCGCGGCTTGTTTGCCTGGATAGCGCTCGGCGAAGCGCGTCCAGGCCGCTTCGCGCGCCTTCTCTTGCCGGGCAAGCAGTGCTTCGGTGCCCGACCGCAGGTCGCGCAGACCGGCAAGCTGGGCATCGATCCAGCTCGGGTCCTCGCCGGGACGCGGGACGGAGATCTCGAACTCGTGCGGCCCGCGATGGCCGTAGGTGCGGGCGAACTCATCCCGGCTGATCTCTCCGTGCGCCAACCGGGTCAGGCCCATCACGAGCCCCATGCTGGCCAGTTCGCCGTCGGCGTTGACACCGGTGAGCATGGCCTCGGCATCGATGTCGCCCATCATCTTGCGCAGCACGTCGCGGGTACGGATCAGGGAAATGCCGCCCTGCCGGCCGGCGGCCTCCAGCATGCGGGAAGCGGTGACCAGGTGCGGCTGGACCTCGCGCTCGTAC
Organism: Kibdelosporangium banguiense; assembly: GCF_017876405.1. Taxonomy (GTDB): domain Bacteria; phylum Actinomycetota; class Actinomycetes; order Mycobacteriales; family Pseudonocardiaceae; genus Kibdelosporangium; species Kibdelosporangium banguiense. The sequence goes on from NZ_JAGINW010000001.1 coordinate 9,772,189, forward strand.
ACCTCAGCGAGCTCCGAGCACGAACCGGTGGCCGCGATGTGCGTACGCAGTTGCTCGCACCGCTGCTGGGCAGTGGCCAGGAACGCGCGCATGCCCTTCAGGTTCCTGCGGGCCCGTCGCCGGACCCGGATCGCCGTGGGCACGCCGTGCCTGATGACCTCCCAGCGCAACAGCTTCATCTTCGGCACGTCGAGCCCTGGCGGGATCCTGCCGAAGATGTCCTCGATCGCGCTGAGCAAGCTCTTCGCGCGCAGGACCCGGATCACGGCGTAGATCGGGGTGAGATTCATGTAGAAGCGGCCGCCGATGTTGCCCACCATCTCGGCACCGGGCATGGCCGAGGCGGACATCGCCTCATGGATGAACAGGCGCACGAACGACCACGTCAACGGCGTCATCACGTCAGGGATGGCCTCACCGAGATTGCCCCCGGTCCACAGGTACTCCCCCTTGAGGCTGTCGTTCCACTCCTCGTGCTGGGGCTTGAGGCCAGTGATCGGGCGGGCCTGCACGATCGCGAACTCGCCGTCGCGCCTGGTCCACTCGATGTCCATCGGCATGCCGTACAGCTCTTGCACACGCGCACCGATTCCGGCCAACGCCACGGCCTGCGCCACATCCAACACAGGCTGACCGCGAAGCTCCTCGGGAACCGGCCGTTGCTCAGTGCCTGTCGACGTGCGCACCGTCATGACGGTCTTGTCGCCGGTCTGAGCCTGGATAACCGCGCCGTGCGTGACCACCGTCGTGTCCGCAGTGACTTGACCGCCGACAACAACCTCGCCCAGCCCCCAAGAAGCGTTGATCACCGTCTCATCGCGGGCTCCGGTCATCGGGTCGGCGGTGAACATCACCCCGGCCGCGTCCGCGTCCACCAACTCCTGCACCACCACCGCCAACGCTACATCGTCGTGGGAAACCCCATGCTGGTCGCGGTAGGCGATGGCACGCGCGTTCCAAAGTGAGGCCCAGCACCGCTTGACCGCGTCCAACAGGGCGTCGCCGCGGATGTTGAGGTAGGTGTCCTGCTGGCCGGCGAACGACATCTCCGGCAGATCCTCAGCGGTGGCCGACGAGCGGACCGCAACCGGCACGTCTTCGCCGAGAGCCTGGTAAGCGCGCTGGATCTCCTCGGCAATAGGCGCGGGGAGCCCGTGCCGGGCGAACAGCGCCGCCGTGCGTTCGGGATCGCTGGGATCGATCTCATCGCGGAAGGGTGACACGAAGGCGCGGTACGCCTCGGTCGTGACGTGGAATCCGCCGGGCACCGGCAATCCCGCTCGCAACATCCGCCCCAGCGACGCGCCCTTTCCGCCCACAGTGGCCAAATCGGCCGCGGCATCATCGAGAACCAGTACCAGCTTCACAGCGCACGCTCCATCCCCAGAGAAACCGCGAGTCTGCGACGGGCGACCGCCAGCATGGCGTCCAGAAAGTCCAGGGTCGCCTGCGCCACGGCCCGTGCATGCGGTTCCGGTAACGTCCGGCCTGAGGCCATGGCCCGCTCCACGGTGTCGGTTACCAGTTCGGCGATCCGCTCATCGGTCGGCCGTGATTCCTGCGCAAGCATGTCCGGCAGGAACACGAACCCGTACACAATGGACGAGATCACCAACGCGTGATCCCCCGGCTCTTCGCGCACCGCGCCATGCTCGATCAATTGGCCGAGGTAAGTATCGAAGGCCGGCCCCAGCTCCAGCCCCGTCGTGCTGTGCCGCTTCATCCGCGTGAATTTGCCGAGTACCTCGGCGTCGCCGACGAAGACCGCCCGCAGCAGTGGCCGGCGCAACATCGTACCGACGAACTGCCCGTACAGTTCGCTCAGTGCGGCCGGCGCATCCGCCCGAATCTCCTCCAGCAAGCGGACCCGCTCACGGCGCAGCAGCGCGGCGAACAGATCATCGCGGGTCTTCCAGTGCAGATAGATCGTGCCTTTGGCGACATCGGCACGCTGCGCCACGTCATCGATCGTGGTCTTGCCGTAACCCCAGCGCAGGATCAACTCGGCAGCGGCATCCAGGATCCGGTGCGCCCGCTCCAGCTGACGCGCCGGATCCTGCGGCGGCCGTCCAGCCTTGACCATCAACCTCACCCCATTGTTTGACTGAATGAGTGTATTCGGTCATTTAATTCATGGCAACGGTCCGTGTTGAATATGGGCGTTGTGGGCGGCCAGCACGATGCGGTCCTCCCTGCGCAGGATCCACTCGACGGTGTCGACGATCGCGGCATCGCGGTTGAACATCACCCCCTGCAAGTCGCCGCGGGCCATCGCCCGGTTGACCGTGTCGGGTCTGGCCGTGAAGAGCAGTGATCGCAGCGCACGTTCATAAGGGTCGGCCGTGGTGCGCCGCAGGTACTCCACGCGGCCCGCAAAGCGTTCCGGGTTTCGGGCGCGAGTTTGCCGTAAGCAGCGATCGTGGCTGGGACGGAGAGCGAATGCCGCCGCGAATACCGAGGCCCCACTCCCGAACAACTCGCCCAGCTCGAATCCCCACTGCGAGGCCAGCCGTGCGGCGAGGTCTGGGACTTCGGCGAGCCACCTCTCGGCCTCAGGACCGAATCGAGTGACCAGCTGCGCGCGTACGTCTTCGATATCCGCTCCCGGTTACGACTCCTGGATGCGTGGCCATGGGTGGGTCTGTTCGATGGCGAAAGCGGTTTCCAGGAGGGTGCGTTCGTCGCCGTGCGCGGCGGCCAACTGGACACCGATGGGGAGGCCTTCTTCGGAGACTGCCATGGGCAGGGAGATGGCCGGCGCGCCGACGATGTTGCTCAGCGGGGTGAAGCCGGCGTAGCCGGTGAGTCGTTCGAGCAGTTCGTCGAACGGGACTGTGGGGCTGAGGTAGCCGAGTTTCGGTGTCGTGTGCAGCAGCACTGGGGACAAGATCAGCTCGTGGTGACTGAACATGCCGGCATACCTACGGTGCGCACGGGTGAGCCGGCGGATCGCGCCCGGTGTGTGGTGCAGCGTGCGCAGGTAACGGCGGCGCAGCCCTTGGGTGAATCCGTCCAGCTTGTGACGGTTGTAGGCACGGTCGGTGAGTTTGCCGGTGTGTGCCGCGGCCGTCGCCAGCAATCCCCAGTACAGCACGAAGTCGTCCACGAACTGCCGGCCGAACGGCACGGCCACGGGTTCGACGATATGCCCCTGCTGCTCCAGCAGGATCGCTGTAGCCTCGACGGCCGCCTTGGTCTGCGAGCATGCGGACGCGCCGGTCGCCGACTCGGTGATCAGGCCGACCCGCAGCCGGCGCCGAGCCGGCCCGGTGACCAGCCCGATGGGCGGCAACGCGGGATTACGCCACCGGTCCTCCATCGCGGCGACGAACGCGGCCGTGTCGCGCACCGACCGGGTGAGCACGCCCTCGGAGACCACGTTGATCGGCATCTGACGTGCGCTCGGCCCGTCGACATGCCTGCCACGCGTGGGCTTCAGCCCGATCAGCCCAGCACACGCAGCCGGGATCCGGATCGATCCACCACCATCATTGGCGTGCGCAATCGGCACGACACCAGCGGCCACCAGCACCGCCGCACCACCCGACGAGGCCCCCACCGAGTACTCCGGCTGCCATGGGTTGCCGACCGGCTCCCGGGACTGGAACTCGGTGCTCGCGCTGAACCCGTACTCCGGCAACGCGGTTTTCCCGAGAACCGTCACCCCGGTGGCAAGAAAATGCTCGGTATAGGGCCCGTCCTTCTCGGCAGGCCGCGCGACATACGCATCGGTCCCGTGGTTACTGGGCATGCCGGCGACATCCGTGTTGTCCTTGATGTACGTCGGCACCCCGTACAGCGGCGCGCCCGGATCACTGGTCGATCGCGGCGCCTCGTACGCGTCGAAAACCACCGCGTTCAACGAGCCGACTCGCTCGGCCCTCGCGATCGCGGCCGCGGTCACCTCGGCGACGCCGACCTCCCGCGTACGTACCAGTTCCGCGATGGCGACCGCGTCGTGATCAGCGAGAACGTCATCGCCAAAGGCGTGAATCCGGTCGTTGCTCATGGCCGCCTCGTCGTCGTCCCGGTCATCCCAGACCACATTACTCACCAGTAACCGGGATGCGAACGTTGTCGGCCGAAATCCGTCACAGTGACCTCAGTCGTGCGCCACCGAGGGGCTCGTCGCGTCCAGGTGCCGGATCGAGCCGAACAGCATGGCGGCCTGTTCCGGCCGAAGCGGAGTCAGCAGCGGTACGGGCGCCCGGTAGGACAACTCCAGACGTATCGTCATGCCGGGACGCCCGGCAGCACTGGCCGCGTATCCCAGGAGTTGGTCCCCGACCACGCGAGCCAAGCACAGATCGGGCCATCGGCGTCCCCGAACCGCCGCGAAGACCGACGGCCGTAGCGAGTTGGCCGCCGGGGCCGTAGTAGTACTCAGCCACACGTGCCACCCCGCCAGCATGCGGTCACTGTCCCCCACCATCGCGAACGAGCGCGGGTTGTCGGGAGAGGCGGCCGAATAGCTCGCAGGGGCGATCACTCTCGGAACTCGTGACCGCCGTCGACCCGCCACACCTGCCCGTTGACCCATTCGGCGTCGTCGGACAACAGGAACGCAACGGCCGCGCCGATGTCGGACGTCTCGCCGAGCCGTGGCGCCCGGACGAGCGAGCTGGCCCAGTCCAGCAACTCCTGTGGCGGGTTCTCCTTGAGGCGCTCCGTGAGCACGACCCCAGGCGCGACGCTGTTGCAGCGCACACCTTGTTTGCCCCAGGTCGTGGCGATGTGCCGGGTGAGCGTGTTGATCCCGGCCTTGGACGCCGCATAGGCCGGCCGGGTCGGTTCGCCGAGCGACGCGGCCGCGGACGACGTGTTGACGATCGCTCCGCCGCCGTTGCCCAGCAGGATCGGCAGCACGGCCTTGCATGTGCGCACGAAGCCGAGCAGGTTGATCTCGAAGGTACGCCGCCAGATGCCCAGGTCGGCCTCCATCACGTGGGTGTCGGCAACGATGGTCTCCGGCGAGGTGTCGGCAGCGCAGTTGTACAAGCCGTGCACCGTTTTGAACTCACCGACCGCGGTCTCGATCAGGCTGGTCACCGACTCGTCGTCACCCAGATCGAACTGAACGCCGATCGCGACGCCACCGGCCTCGGTGATGTCGCCAGCCACACGGTCCGCACCGGCACCGTCCAGATCCCCCAGGACAACCTTGGCGCCCTCCTGGCCCAGCCTCAGCGCCACACCACGCCCGATACCCGTCGCGCCGCCGGCGACCACTACCGTTTTTCCTTCCAGACCACGCATGCGCATCCTCCGCTGTGGGTAGTGACAGGTATGTCGGCGCCTGATCCTCCCCGACGACATACCGACCTCCACAGCGCGGTAACAGCCGGCCGATTGGTGTCCGGGCCGGGGCAGGCAATAGGTTGGCCGGAACGTGTGAGTCCGATGGTCTGAGAGGGCGAGTGGTGACAGATCCTCACGCCGCGAACATCGCGCGGGTGTACGACGCGCTGCTGGGCGGCAAGGACAACTACGAGGCCGATCGGGAGGCCCGCGACCAACTGGCGGCGCAGGCCCCAGAGTTTCCCCAGGTGGCCATGGACAACCGGCTGTTCATGATGCGCGCCGCCAGGTTCCTGGCCGGCTCGGCCGGGATCAGGCAATTCGTGGACTTCGGACCGTGCCTGCCGATCGGCGAGAACATGCACGAAGTCGTCCAACGGCTCAACCGCGAAGCGAACGTGGTCTACGTCGGTATCGACCCGCTCGTGATCGCGCATGGACGGGCGTTGCTGTCCGACAACGACCAGACGCACATGGTCGAGATCGACTGGCGCCAGCCGGAGAACGTGCTGGCTGACGCCACCCTCGGCAAGTACATCGACTTCGACCAGCCGATGGCGATCTTCCAGGTCGCCACCCTCAACCACATCGCCGACGAATACGACCCGCCAGGATCACGAGCGTGCTGGTCGACGCCCTCGCGCCCGGCTCGTACGTCGTGTTCGCGCACACGCTCGACCCGGGCGACGGGCACGAACTGGCCGGCCTGGCGGCCCGTGTTCAGGCTGCCGGCCTCGCCAGCACGGTAGGCACCGGCTGGTTCCGCACCGCCGAGCGGCTTGCCGAGATGACCCGGGGACTGGAGTTCGTCGAGCCGGGCATGGTGCCGGTCGCCGACTGGTGGCCCGACGGGCCCCGTGTCCAGCCACTGGCCCCGTTGCAGCGGCTGCTCGTCGGCGGAGTCGCCCGCAAGCCCTGATACAACCCGATCAGGCCCTGCGCTTGCCGTAAATGTCATCCGGCCAGGTCAAGCGGCATCGTGGTACTCGTTGAGGATGCCGCCCAACCGTGGGCGTCGACGGATGTCGAGACGGGTGATCTTGTCCTGACTGGTGATCGGCGATGGCAGTGGTCGAGCGGTCGGGCGTTGGCGATGCCTTGGTGAGGTCGGTGAGAGTTGTAGAACTGTTCGTGTTCGCGTAGTGCGTGGAACAGGTGCCGTCAACGGTCCGGCCTTGCTGACCATGAGGTCGCGGTATGAAACCCGGGGACGACATTCGGCGCATCCGGGTGGATCGGGTCGCGTGCACCTGGAATGTCGCGGTGGACGTGGTCGGGCAGGCGCGCTGGTTCTTGCTGATGCTGGTCCCCATCCGCCTGCCGATCTTCGAATCACTCCCGCCAGCGTCGGTAGGACGGCGAGGCCCCTTGGCCAGCTTCAGGGCGCACATGAGCGCCGGTCCGCTGCTGGGCCGCGATACGGCAGGGATAGCCTGCACACCCATGACTCTCCGGCAGGACATCGTCGGGCTCGCCGACGCTGAGTGGACGAACTGGCCCCACGCCTATAGCAAAGCCACCGACACCCGCGGCCACCTCGCCGCGCTGCTCGACGACGACGCCGATGCTCAGAACGCCGCAGCCCTCCACTTCCGATCCGCGATCGTCCACCAATCGACCCTCTGGCCGGCGAGCCCGGACGCGTTCGACTGGCTCATCCGAGTACTACGGGCCCACCAGGTACCCGAACCCGCGCTCACCGGCTGCCTCACCGCACTGACCGAGGCCGGCGAACAGCTCAGCGACATTCCCGCCGACACCCCCGTGCCAGCACTGTCCCCAGAAGCACGCACCTGGCTGGACCGCTTCGCCAACGCACCAGAGGAAACCGAAAACGACGAGGACGAAGACGACGACGAGGACACCTACGAATCCCTCTGGGCCGAATTCCTCGAGTCCAACGAGTCCGACGAGATCTACCAGTGGACTCTCGCAAGGACAGCCGCCCTCCGGCCTGCCGTCGCCGCGCTGGTCCAGGAGATCGACGGCCAGGCCCCGGAACAGGTGGCCGCCGTCCGCGAAGCATGGAAGTCATAGCCCTGGTTGCCTTTCCCAGCTGAGTCACATCGTTCCGACGACCCTGTGAGGTTCCAAAACCGCGTACTGGCGCGCTGAGCTGCAGTAATCGTGCACCATGAGCCGTAGGGCATGATCGTGAGGCGTGGCGTTCCGACTGCTGTACCTAATCTTCGTTCGGCTCGTGGACTGGTTGGTTCTGCTTGGCCGATCGTCGACAACCAAGGACGTCGAACTGCTGGTGCTGCAACATGAGATCGCCGTGCTGCGCCGGACCAATCCCCGTCCGCGGTTGCACTGGGCCGATCGTGCGGTGCTCGCCGCACTGATGCGCCGATTCCCCGGCCACTGAGTGAGCATCGATTGGTGACACCAGGCGCCGTCCTGCGTTGGCACCGGCGACTGGTCGCGAAGAAGTGGACCTACCCGAACAAGACCGGGCGGCCGCCGGTAGACGATGCCGTAGTTGCGCTGCGGATGCCACCTGCGCCCAGGCGTGACACCGACATGTCCTGGCGGCGGTTCCTGCGTACCCAGGCCGCGAGCATGTTGGCGTGCGATTTGTTCCATGTCGACTGCGCCGTCATCCTCAAGCGCGTCTACGTGTTCTTCGTCCTCGAAGTCTCCACGCGCTACGTGCACATCCTCGGCACCACCACCAACCCCGACGGCCCCTGGACCACCCAACAGGCACGCAATCTGCTCATGGACCTCGGCAGCCGAACGGAAGGCTTCGGCTTCCTGATCCGCGACAGGGCCGCGGGCGGCTTCCAGTTGCCTCCGTGAAAGCACGGTGCCCGAGGGGCGGTCTTGTTGCAATGAGGCTGCAACGGCCTTGGGCATGATCGGCGGCCGTCGATGTCATGTACTCCATGCTCCTGGCCACGGCTGACGCAGCCGACGCCAGAGGCAGGTGTCGTGCGAGCGACTGCGGTTCACCATCATCTCGAACGGAGTTCGACACATGCGCAAGGCTGTCGTGCCTGCTCACTTCGGCCCCGAAACGAAGGAACTGATCGTGGACACCGGCTCGCCCGCCGACCAGATCACCAATGGCGCCGCCGCTTGCGCCCCGACGGTCGATACGCCGCCCGAGACCGACGTCGAACTGAACGCGGCGGCAGCCAAGCTCGCTGAGACCGACGCCGCCAGCTTCCGTTCCGAGGGTCCACGCACCGACACCAAAGTGACCGCGTTGCTGTCCTTACTGGCCGCACTGATCGGCACGACCGGAGTCCTCGGCACTCTGGCCACTGTCTATTCCCGCCAAGCCGGGGCTGTCGCGGCCGCGGTACTGCTCAGCGCCGCTGCCATAGTGCTGAGTATCGGGTTTGTCCTGATCGTGCTCGTAATCCTGCCCAAACTGCACCACCGCAAGCGTTACGGCGGCGGTCCGCTCGGCGCACTGGTCGAGGTCTCCGAACTGAAAACCCTCGATGAGGCCCGTACCTACTACCGCAAGGTGGCGACCGATCCGCTGGGCCACCACGCGGCTGCCGCTCTGCTGCACGCCGGCCTGGTCGTCGGCCGCTATCGGCGGATCCGCCGCGCCGGGCTGGTGCTGATAGCCGGGATCATCCTGGCTCTGGCCGGCGGCCTGGCATTCAGCTGGGGACAGTGACCAGGCCAAACCCAGCGGGCTCACCCAACACAGCCCCTTCCTACCGGATGTCTCCTCCAAGGTGAACGAGCTCGAAGTGGCCAGCCACAGTGAGCCATAACCGAGCACTGCGGATGGATACGAGCAGGTCGTTGTCATGCAGGAACTCCACCAGCCACACCCCATCGGGGACGGCATCCGCCAGGCGCGCGGCTATCCGCAGGGCCAGCCGGGTCTTGCCGACCCCCGCACCACCGGTCAAGGTGACCAGCCGATGCCGCCGCAACAACCGCTTCGCCGCGGCGACCTCTCCTCGGCGGCCGACGAAGCTGGTGACCTCGGCGGGAAGATTGCCCACCGATTGACACGAACCGGCACGTGACATCACAGATCCCGGGTTGTCCGATGTGCAATCATCTTTGCAGCGATCTCCACACCGAACCAGCCCCCGTGAGCGGTATTCGGTCGACGGTCCGTCACATATGTGTCGTGCCCAGGCAGAAAAGGCGCCACTGGCCACTATTCGCCACGACCTCATTAACATGATCTCATTAATATGTCGTGGACACTTAGCCGCCACAAAGACGGCCAAGACTACAAGCGGGCGGGCTCTTGGCCGTTCGAGAACCGCCCAGAAGGCCTGGCGACCAACTATCGAGCCCGACCGTGCCTCAACGTCGCTGCATGAATACGGCCGATATGAAGTCAGCTGCGTGCCGGCGCTGCAGCGGTTAACGTGGCAGCCGGGCCTGGGTTCGATTGAACACCGAAGATCGAGCAGCAGCCTTGGGTTGCAGTGTGAAGGTGTCATGCCACCCACCGCCCCGGGTAAGGCCGGGAATCTTTCCCTGGAGCTGACCAGCTTTGTCGGCCGTCGGCGCGAGGTGACCGAGGCCAAGCAGGTGCTGTCGGCCTCCCATCTGGTGACCTTGACCGGGGTCGGGGGGATCGGCAAGTCCCGGCTCGCGCTGCAGGTGGCCGCGCAGGTGCAGCGGGCGTTCGATGACGGGGTGTGGCTGGTCGAGCTGGGCGAGCTGCAGGATCCAGCGCTGGTGGAGCACACCATGGCCGCCACCCTGGGGCTGCGGGAGCAGGCCACGCTGGAGCCGGGGGAACAGTCACGGCGCCCGCCGATGGCGATGTTGACGGAGTATCTCGCTGCCCGGCAGGTGCTGCTGGTGCTGGACAACTGTGAGCATCTAGTGGACACGGTCGCGAAACTGGTCGATGCGCTGCTGCGGGCCTGCCCGCGGTTGCGGGTGCTGGCCACCAGCCGGGAGCGGCTGGGCGTGAGCGGGGAGGTCACGCTGCCGGTGCCGCCGCTGCCGGTACCAGACCCACGGCGGCCGCACACCCTGCGGGGCCTGTCCCAGTCCGCGGCGGTGGCCCTGTTCGTCGAGCGGGCCGTGGCGGTGGTGCCCGGGTTCTGCCTTACCGCGGACAACCAGGGCGCGGTCGCGCAGATCTGTCGCCGGCTGGAGGGGCTGCCGCTGGCGATCGAGCTGGCCGCGGCGCGGCTGCCGGCGCTGTCACCGGCGGAGATCCTGCACCACCTGTCCGACCGGTTCCGGCTGTTGGGCGCTGGTCTGCGCGGCGCACCGGCGCGGCAGCGGACCCTGCGGGCCTGCATCGAGTGGAGCCACGGGCTGTGCACGTGCCCGGAACGGCTGCTGTGGGCCCGGCTGACGGTGTTCGTCGGCGGCTTTGAACTGGAGGCGGTCGAGGGCATCTGCGCCGGGGACGACCTGGCGTCGGAGGGCGTGTTCGACCTGGTGAGGTCCCTGGTGGACAAGTCGATCCTGATCCGGCAGGACGGCGGCACCGTGCGGTACAGGCTGCTGGACACCCTCCGCGAATTCGGTCAGGACAAGGGGCGGGAATCCGGCCAGGACACCGCACTACGCCGGCGGCATCGGGACTGGTACGCCGAGTTGGTGGCGCGTGCGGAAGCCGAGTGGATCAGTTCCCGGCAGGTGGACTGGTTCGCCCGTCTGGAGCGGGAGTACCCCAACCTGCGTGCCGCGCTGGAGTTCTGCCTCACCGAGCCCGGCGAGGCCGGGGCCGCACTGCGGATGGCCACGTCGCTGTACGTCTACTGGTTCGGCCGGGGGCTGCTCAGCGAGGGCCGGCAGTGGCTCGACCGCGCCCTGGCCCAGCAGCCCAGGTCCTCCGTGGAGCGGGCCCGAGCCCTCTACGCCGACAGCATGCTGGCCGGGCAGCAGAGCGACATCGCTGCCGCGTCGGCCCTGCTGGATGAGGGACAGGAGGTCGCAAGGCAGCTGGATGATGCCTCGACGTGCGCGCTGTTCTCGCTCGCCTCCGGATACGTGGCGGGGCACCGGGGGGATCTCCCCCGCTCGGTCGCGCTGCTGGATGCGGCCCTCGACGCGTTCCGCGCCGAGAACAACCTCCCCCGGCTGCTCGAAACCCTCTTCGCTCTCGCGGTATACAGCGGGGGACGCGGAGACGCGACACGGGCACTCGCCGCCCACGAAGAGGTACTGGCGATCACCGAACCTCGCGGCGAGGTCTGGTACCGATCGATCTCGCTGTGGGCCCTCGGGCTGGCGGTCTGGCAGCAGGGCCAGCCTCGGCGGGCGACCGGGCTGGTACGGGAGAGCCTACGCCTCAAGCGCCCGCTCAACGACCTGCTCGGCACCGCTTGGTGCCTGGAGGCCCTGGCCTGGATCGCGGCTGGCGAGCCGGATTCCCGGCGCGCTGCCACGCTCCTCGGCGCCGCGCAGGCGCTCTGGCACACCATCGGCGCGTCCCCGGCGACGGTCCGGCACCTGCTCGGCTACCACGAGGAGTGCGAGCAGCGGATGCGTCACGCGCTGGGCGAGCAGGCATTCCAGGCCGCTTTCCAGCGCGGCATGGACCTGAGCCTCGCGGACGCCATCGCGGACGCCCTGAACGAGAAACCGCAGGCGGCGCCAGCACCCGCCAGCGCCGCGACGACGCTCACCCGACGCGAGCAGCAGGTCGCTGAACTGGTCGCCGAGGGCCTGACGAACAAGCAGATCGCCGCCCGGCTGGTGATCGCCCAGCGCACCGCCGAGGGCCACGTGGAACGCATCCTGGCCAAACTCGGCTTCACCAAACGCACCCAACTCGCCGCATGGGTCACCGAACAACGACAAAGCCGGGAGCGGTGATGGCGGGCACCGGATCGGGCAGGGTGGCAGGCAATCTGCCGGCCGACGTGACCAGTTTTGTGGGGCGGCGGCAGGCCACGGCCGAGGTGAAACGCGTCCTGTCCGCGGCCCGGTTGGTGACCTTGACCGGGGTCGGTGGGGTGGGAAAGTCCCGGCTGGCCCTGCACGTCGGGCGCACGGTTCGCCGGAGGTTTCCCGACGGGGTGTGGCTGGTGGAGCTGGCCACGCTCAGCGATCCGGCGCTGGTGGAGCAGACCGTCGCCGCCGCGCTGGGGTTGCGCGATCACTCGCGGCGGGATCCGGCGACCGTGCTGGCCGAGTTCCTGGCGGACAAGCACCTGCTGCTCATCCTGGACAACTGTGAGCACGTGCTGGACGGGTGCGGCCACCTCTCGGCTCGGTTGCTGACCACTGTGCCGCGGTTGTCCGTGCTGGCCACCAGCAGGGAACCGCTCGGCATCCCCGGTGAACATCGCTGGCCCGTCCCACCGCTGTCCCTGCCCCCCACCGAACCCGATACGCGGGCACCGGCAGGCCCCCGCGACGCGCTGGCGTTATTCGCCGACCGGGCTGCGGCGGTCGCTCCGGGGTTCGCCCTGAGCAGGGACAACGAGCCGGTGGTGGCGCGGCTGTGCCGACGGCTGGACGGGTTGCCGTTGGCGATCGAACTGGCCGCGGCCCGGATGCGAGTCATGTCGGTGGAGCAGTTGCTGGTCCGGCTGGAGGACCGGTTCACGCTGCTGACGGCCGGGCACCTCACAGCCCTGCCGCGCCATCACACCCTGCGGGCGACGGTCGAGTGGAGCTTCGAGCTGTGCTCGGAGGCGGAACGACTGCTCTGGGCCCGGTGTTCGGTGTTCGCCGGGGATTTCGACCTGGACGCGGCCGAACACGTGTGCGCCGGTCCAGGGCTGGCCCACGATGAGGTCTTCGAGGCGGTGGCCGGACTGATCGACAAATCGGTTCTGATCCGGGAAGAATGCGCTACCGCAGTGCGGTACCGGATCCTGGACACCATCCGCCAGTACGGGCGGGAACGGCTGGCCGAGACCGGGGACCCGGCTGGGCCGTGCCGCCGGCACCGCGACTACTACCTGCACCTGGCCGAACAGGCCGACGCCGACTCGGGCGGCCCGCGCCAGCCCGACTGGGCCAAGCGGTTGCGGATCGAGCGGGCCAACCTCTTCGCGGCGCTGGACTACTGCCTGACCGTGCCCGGCCAGCAGCGGGACGGCCTGCGGCTGGCTGCGGCCCTGTGGTTCTACTGGATCGCCTGCGGCTTCGTCCGCGACGGCCGGTACTGGCTCGACCAGGCCCTGCAGGCCAATCCGGCACCCAGCCGGGACCGCGCGAGGGCGCTGTGGATCACCGGATGGATCGCCACCGTGCAGGGCGACTACCAGGCCGGCCTGGCCCTGCTGGACGAAAGCCGGGACCTCGCCCAACAATTGGGCAACGAGACCGAGCGGACCTATGCGACCCAGCACCTCGGCTGGGCGCGCCTGGCGACCGGCGACCCGCAGCAGGCGATCCCACTGCTTGACCAGGTCCTGGCTCGCCACCGGGCATCGACCCGATGGACCGCGCCCGCGCTGATTATTTTTCCGATGCAGGTATTTGCCGTCGGCACGGCCGGCGACACCGACCATGCCATGGACCTGCTCGACGAGTGCCGGACCATCTGCGCGTCGCTGGGAGAACGCTGGGCCTTGTCCTGGACATTGAACGCCGCCGGCATCGCGTGTTTGACAGCGGGAAACCCCCGGCAAGCGGCGGCTCACCTGTGTGAGTGCCTCCGCGTCAAGCGTGACGTGACCGACCAGCTGGGCTACCCGTTCGGTGTGGATCTCCTGTCGTGGATCGCCGCCGCGCAGGGCGACTGGACACGGGCCGCCGTGCTGCAGGGCGCGGCGGACACGATGTGGGAGCCAATCGGCCGACCACTGTTCGGCTTCGACGCCTTGATCGACCAGGGGCAGGAATGGCGGACACACACTCACGACGCCCTCGGTGACCGCGCCTACCACCACGCCCTCCAGCACGGCGCCCGGATGACCCCAGAACAGGCCATCGCCTACGCACTGGGCGAATAGCCTTCCGCACCGGCGGCTCTGCTGCCGGAGTCGGGTCCGCTGCCGGAGTCGGGTCCGCCGCACCTGGCCTACCTACAGGCACGTCCCGACGGGACAGACCTGTCGTATCCGACATCCAACGGAAGACCTTGTCCCGCAACGCATGCAACCGGCGCCGGCCAGGCGGTGCAAACAGCACACGTCCTCCGGGTTGCCGACTGTGTCATTCAAACAGGCCAGTCACCGCCCGTTGGGGCCGCCCGCGCAACGGTCCCCGTGCGAACGCCGAGCCGAGTGAGCCGCCATGAGCCCGCCAGCATGCTGCGCACAACGGACCAGCCTGGTCTGCGATGGCGGGACCAGCCACACCGCACAACGCAAGACCGGACGCGGTGACCGAATCTGGTACCCACAAATGAACCACGTTGCCGACGAAGGCCCGCGCGCGAATCATGACAAACCCCAAATCTCAAGACCGGAACAGCACGCTGCAGAGCACCAGCCGAGAAACCCGATCCGCGGCCACCTTGCATGCCGATCGGAGCGCTGGACCTTGGTGCAGCAAGCAAAGGACTGACAGAGTCCTATGAGGACTCTGCCATCTCGGCCCATCGCTCCGGCTCAACCTCCGGCAGGCATCCATACCGAGCAAGCGATCACGGCCGTTGGCGTGACCAGCGGCCCCTATGGACAGACCACTGCGGACTTACCGGACATTGCCAAGACCACCCGTCCAGGATACTCATGCACATGCATCTGCACGTGCATGAGGTTAGCAGGTGTAGGCGCGCCAGTCGCGGATTCTGTTCTCGTTGTACCCGGCGGAAACGATGCGCGCTCATCTCATGCACTTCAGCGTCAAGCCTTTCGATTGCGTTACTCCGTCCGGATTCGTGCCGGGCGGCAAAGAAGGCCGATCACCTGGCCTTGTGTTCGCGCTGGCGCGTGGTGGCCAATGACGAGATTGCGCCCACGTCTTCCAGTTGCGGCGAACCAGTTTCGGGGGCAATCTCACGAGGCTCGATCTATGGCGAGACAAGAAAGGTGGCGGCGCACGCACTCGAAGCCTGCGGATCAAACGGACCTTTCACGACATCGAGGACATCTTGGCCAAGCGCGGTTTGACCGCTCGCCCGAAGATCGCTGCCGGGGCCACCGAACGACGTGAGATTCCGTCATGACCCCCACCAGTTCCCGACGGCCGAAGAACAATCTTCCCGCGGAAGTGACCAGTTTTGTAGATCGTCGGCGCGAGGTCGCCGAGACCAAACGGGTGTTGCGCCGGCGCCGGTTGTTGACCGTGACGGGTGTGGCCGGGGTCGGCAAGACACGGCTGGTACTACGTGCGGCTGCGCAGTTACGCGAGGAGTTCCCCGACGGCATATGGCTGGTCGAGCTGGCGGGGCTGACGGACGACAAGCTGCTGCCCCAGACGGTCGCCGATGTCCTGGGTCTCCAGGATCAGTCGGCTCGGTCAACAGTGGACATACTGTTCGACTATCTCAGGGACAAGCAACTGTTGTTGGTTCTGGACAACTGCGAGCACCTTGTGGACACGTCCGCGATACTGGCGGATGCACTGCTAGGAGCGGCGCCGGAACTACGGATCCTGGCCACCAGCCGACAGGCACTGGGAACGACCGGCGAGTACCTCTTGGAGGTGCCCCCGTTGCCAGTGCCGGACCTGAGACACGTAACGAGCTCTTCGACGCCGTACGCGGCGGTACGCCTGTTCGCCGAGCGCGCCGCGACGGCAATGCCCGGTTTCCGGGTTGACGCAACGAACCACGAGGTCGTCGCCCAGATCTGCGATCGGCTGGACGGCATCCCCCTGGCCATCGAACTGGCTGCGGTACGGGTGCGGGCGATGTCGATCCGTCAGATGCTGGCCAGGCTGGGCGACTACTTCGAATTCCTTGCCGGGGGGAGCCGAGTCTCGGCGCCCCGCGTGCAGACACTGCGAAGAGCGATCGACTGGAGCTTCGACCTGTGCTCGGCGTCAGAACGGGCACTGTGGGTGCGAGCGTGCGTATTCGCCGACGGGTTCGACCTGGATGCGGCCGAGGTCATCTGCTCCTGTCAGGAGGTTGCCCGCGAAACTGTCCTCGACCTGGTGGCCGGGCTGGTGGACAAGTCCGTCCTTATCCGCATGGACCACGGCGACCCGGCGCGCTACCGAATGCCGGAACCGATCCGCCAGTACGGCGAGGAACGCCTGGCACCATCCGGCCTGCGGACGGCCCTGCGGGCACGACATCGCAACCACTACCGACATCTGATCGAGAACGCGACACGGGAGTGGCTTGGGCCGAACGAAGTGGAATGGCTCGTCCGGCTGCAGCGGGAGCACGCGAACATCCGGGCCGCGCTGGAGTTCTGCCTGACAACCCCCGGAGAGGCGCAGGCAGGGCTCGAGATCGCAGCCGCGCCATGGACCTACTTGATCCTTACCGGCTCCCACCGTGAAGGCCGCCATTGGCTCGACCAGGCGTTGGAGCTCAGCCAGGAACCGAGTTCGGCACGGGCCAACGCCCTATGGACCGGCGGCTGGATCGCCCTTCAGCAGGCCGACGTGGCCGCAGGACAGTCCATGGTGGAGGAGTCCCGCGCCCTCGCTCAGCGACTTCACGATGAATCCGCCTTCGCGCACGCCACCCGGATCTCCGGTATGGCAGCGTTCTACCAGAACGATCTCCAACGCGCGGTCACGCTCCTTGAGGACGCACTCACCCACCATCACGCGGCCGGTGACCTGGCCGGCGTCTGGATCGCCTTACTCCAGCTCACTGTGGCCACCGCGGTTGCCGACGACCCCGAGCGTGCTGTCGCCTTCGGCGAGGAGTGCCTGGCCCTGTCCGAAACCCGCGCACACCTGTCAAGATCCTGGGCGCTGTGGTCGCTCGGCTTCGTCAAGTGGTTGACCGGCGATCGGCAACAGGCCGGCAAGCTGATTCGCGAAAGCCTCCGGCTAGGCCGGTTCCACAACCAATGGGGCATTGCTCACAGTCTCGAGATCCTGGCTTGGATCGCGGCAGCCGAGGGAGACGACGAACACGCCGCACGACTGCTCGGCACAGCCCGCAAGGTCTGGAAATCTGTCGGGACCCCGATGGCCGGACTCACGCACCTTGCCCCGTCCCACGCCCAATGCGTGAAACGAGCCCGCCGGGCACTCGGGAATGAGAAGTTCGCCGCCGCCTTCCACAAAGGAACCCGCCTCACCCTCGACGAGGTCATTGAGGCAACGACATAGTCACTCGAGTTGGATGTGTCATGATGAACCAGATTCAGATTCTTCTCAGAGCAGAATCGTTATGTAACGCAAGGCGGATGGAACACGCCAGCCTCTCTCGCGGACAGTTTCAACAGCGGTTCACCGGCCAGTCCGAGCCGCCCCAAGAACCGGAAGACTCCCAGGTCGACCCTCCGCGTTCACTGGTTGCCGCCACCAACGGAGCACCTGCACGGGATTCTGACGCTGTTTGGTATTGTCCCCCGGAAAACTTTGGATGGCCGATGAGCACAACAACGCGGGAAATCGTTCCCACCTGCACGTAATTACTGTCCGCCAAGATCGTTACGACATTCCGGGGATCGGTGCTTACGAACGGGAAAGATCGACGCTAGGATCTCCATCCTGTGAACGATCTCGGTCCCAACACACCGCCCCGGCACGCACTGCTGCGCCAGGGCGACTGGCGCAGGTGAAACGAAGAATCGAAATCTAGGAGCTTGAGTACCTGAGTCAGCACCAGTCCTTCGAATCCGTACTGGGCCGTTGTCCGTCTGCTCGCGCACCATCTTGCCGGGTACGGACCGGACCCGCCGATGCCACACCCGAAAACCATGTCCGGATTTCATTCCGGCCACGTTGTATGAGCACGCGCCGGCATTCGGCATACCGCCGGCGGTCCACTGCCCGGCGTCCGCGTCCCGCCGTAGTGGGATTCCGGTTCGCATGTCCCTGTCCCTCTGCCACCAACGCCCCACAAGGACCTGATCGATGTCAGTACGCATACCCATTCACCATCAGGCAGAGCGCCCGCCGATGGGTTGGGCCCTGCTCGTTCTGCTGGCCGCACTTGTCATCACCGGTAGCGCGTGCCTGTGGGTGACAGCCGAGACACCCGCTGTGGGTCAGACGCTCGTGGCCTGGTTCGGCGCGGCGGCAGCGGTCCTGGTGAGTGTTGCCGTCACGGTCGCGGCATACAGCACACAGGCGGCACACTATTTCCGCGGCCGTATCGCGGTGCTGGACGCGGACGTCGCTCGGCTCGCTGACGACACGCTGCCCGCTGTGGTCCAGCGGGTGCGCGAGGGGGCGTCGGTGGACACCGCACTGGCCGAAGTGCAGCACTCCGTCGATGGTGTCCGCCAACGCCTCCTGTGGACGCTGGCGCAGGAGGTCAGCAGAGCAGAGCGCATGCGCGCGGCCACTATGGCAGCCTGCGCGAACGCTGCGGGCCGAGTCCAGGCCCTGGCCACCAGCATGCTCGCCGACCTGCGGGAGATGGAGGACCGATGCGACGAAAATGTCCTCGGTGACCTGCTGAAGCTGGACCACAGCACGGCGCAGGCAGGCCGGCTGGCGGACAGCATCGTCGTACTGACCGGAGCACGCTCCGGCCGACGCTGGACCAAGCCGATCGTCATGGAAAGCGTCCTGCGCGGAGCGATGGGCCGCATCAACGCCTACCAGCGGATGAAGGTGCACTCAACTTGCACCGTCGCGATCGCCGGGTACGCCGCCGAAGGCATCATGCACGCTCTCGCTGAACTGATGGACAACGCCGCCAGCTTCTCGCCTCCGTCGGAGGAGGTGCACGTGTACGTGGACGAGGTGCACGCGGGTGTCGTGGTCACGATCGAGGACAGCGGCCTCGTCATGAGCCCTCCGGCGTTGGAGCGTGCTGTGCGCGCGGTTTCCTCCGAGCCGCTGGACCTGACCACGCTGTCCGGTACCCGGCTGGGTCTCGCGGTGGTGGGCTGTCTGGCCCGCAAGCACGGCCTGAGCGTCTTTTTCCGGCCCTCCTCACGTGGAGGCACCGGAGTGCTGGTCATGATCCCGCGACAATTGATCGCGGAGCACGGGCAGGACTCCGTCTCGGTCACGCGACGCCCCACGCATGTGCCCACTCCGGGCGCACGGCACCGCGCAGACGCCGCCAAGCCCGCCGGGAGTGCCGCGCCTGCCAAGGCCGCGCCCACTGTGGACAGTGAACACCCCGGGCTGCCGCAGCGGCGCCGTGGGCAAACGTTGGCCGCGACATCCCCGGCTGCGGCCCCGCCGACGACGAAACCCACGCTTCCCCGCTCCGGCGCCGGTGCGCGATTCGGCGCATTCCGCGAGGCCAGCCGGGGCAACGGCACCGGCAGCCATCCTTCTTCTCGCCAGGACGACGACACCCAGTGACCGCTTCCCTGCATGAAGAAGGGGACATCGGCACCTCGATGCTCGCACCGGACCCGATCGGACAACAGATTAGGAGGCAAGGGGTCCGCTCCCGGCATCAGGTGCCCGGGCGTGACCCCAGGATTCCGATGAACACCACAGATCGTGACCTCGACTGGTTGCTGGAGAACCTTCTGGAGAAGACGCCGGGGACTCGACATGCCCTGGTGCTGTCGAAGGACGGCCTCAAGCTCTGCCATACCCACGAGCTCACCGTGGACCAGGCTGACCAACTAGCCGCCATCGCCTCGGGAATCCAGAGTCTGGCCTACGGCACGTCCGTCGAGTTCGGCGACGGTACCGGCGGCGTGCGGCAGTCCATGACGGAGTTCCACGGCGGGCTGCTGTTCATCGTGGAAGCCGGAGAAGGAGCCCATCTCGCCGTACTGGCCGACGACGATGCCGACGTCGGCGTCATCGGCCACAACATGAACGAACTGGTCGAGCAGATCGGCGAATATCTGACCGCCCCGCCCCGCCAACCTCAACACAACAGCCAGCCGATATGACCTGGCGACCACTTCACAACGAGGACCCGGACCGGTTGTACACCGTCACCGGCGGGCGCAGCCGCGCGGACGAGAGTGCCCTGGACCTTGTCACGCTGATCGTGAGCGAATGCGACCCCACCCCGGGCATGCAGTCCGAGCACGTCAAGATCCTGCGAATGTGCCGCTACCCGACAGCGGTGGTGGAGATCTCCTCGAATCTGGGACTGCCGGTCAGCGTCGTGAAGATCCTGCTGTGTGACCTGCTCGACATGGGCCGGATCACCGCCCGCCATCCGTCCTCGGCCTCCGTCAAGACTCAACTGCCCGATCTCGAAACCCTGAAGCAGGTGCTCGTTGGACTTCAGAAACTCTGAGCAAGCCGCCCATACCCCGCTGCTGAGCACCGCCAGGGACGGCCTCAAGATCGTGATCGTCGGCGGGTTCGGTGTTGGCAAGACGACCATGGTCCGCTCTGTCAGCGAGATCCGCCCGCTGAGCACAGAAGAGACCATGACCCAGGCCGGCATCGGGATCGACGACAGCGGCGTACGGGCCAAGACCACGACCACGGTCGCGTTCGACTTCGGGCGGATCAGCCTGAACGAGCACATGGTGCTGTACCTGTTCGGCGCACCGGGCCAAGAGCGGTTCTGGTTTCTCTGGGATCGCCTGTTCTCGGGGACCCTGGGCGCCGTCGTGCTCGTGGACACTCGGCGGCTGGCCGACTCCTGGTACGCCATCGATCGCCTCGAACACCACGGGATGCCCTTCGTCGTCGCCCGCAACAACTTCGGCCAGCCTGAACACACCCTGCACCAAGTACGGCACGCACTCGACCTGTCCCCCGACATTCCGCTGATCGACTGCGACGCCCGCCGGCGTGACTCCTGCAAGGGCGTGCTGATCGCTCTCGTCAACCACCTCTTCGCCCTGTCCTCCGTACGGGAGACCACGATATGACCACCCCTCAGCATTCACCCGGCACCACAGCGCCGTTCGCTGGTTCGCCCCCACCGGAGTGCCCCGCCCACCAGCAAGCCACGCCGTTGTACGGGCCGCGGTTCCAGAACAACCCGGCCCAGCTTTACCGGGACATGAGACGACAGCACGGGCCGGTCGCCCCGATTCTGCTCGACGGCGACATGCCCGCGTGGCTGGTGCTCGGATACCGCGAACTCCACGAAGTCACCAGCAATCCCCAGTTGTACGCTCGCGACTCCCGCCGCTGGAATGCCTGGGACCGCGTCCCGGCCGACTCTCCGCTGCTGCCGATCGTGGGGTTCCAGCCGTCCGCGATGTTCACCGAGGGGGCGGAGCATCGGCGGCGTGCCGGAGCCATCAGTGACGTCCTCGCCGCCGTCGACCAGTTCGAGCTGAGGAGACACTGTGAGCGGCTCGCCGACAAGCTGATCGATACGTTCGCCGGCAGTGGTGAGGCCGACCTGGTGAACCAGTATGCGCGGCCGATTCCTCTGCTGGCCGTCGCCTGGATGTTCGGCCTGCCGGAGTCCGAGGCGTCGGACCTGATGCGAGACATGTACATCACGCTTGACAGCCGCGAAGGCGCTGTCGAAGCCCACCACCGGATATACGCCGGATTGCGCCGACTGCTCGACCTCAGGCGCGAGAATCCCGGTCCGGACGTGCCCTCCCGCCTGCTGGCACACCCTGAGAAGCTCACCGACGACGAAATCGTCCCGGACCTGTCCGTAGTGCTGTTCGCCGCTCAGCAGCCCACGGCCGACTGGATCGGCAACACCCTCCGGCTGATGCTGACCGACAACCGGTTCGCCATAACCCTGTCAGGCGGCCGCGGCAGTGTCGGCCAGGCGTTGAACGAAGTGCTCTGGGCAGACACGCCCACACAGAACTTCGCGGCGCGCTGGGCCGCCCGGGACACCCACCTTGGCGGACAACGCATCCAGGCCGGTGACCTCCTCGTCCTCAGCTACGCCGCCGCGAACACCGACCCGCAGGTACAACCGGGCTCCTTCGCCGGCTCCGATGGCAACCACGCCCATATGTCCTTCAGCCACGGCGAGCACGGGTGCCCATACCCGGCGCACGAGGCCGCCGAGATCATCTCCCAGACCGCTGTCGAGGTGCTCCTCGATCGGCTCCCGGACGTGACGCTGGCAGTGGCCGCCAACGCACTCGTATGGCGACCGTCCGTATGGATGCGCGGTCTGTCCGCCCTACCGGTCAAATTCGCCCCCGCATACGTCGCCAGGGCGTAGGGCTGGGTCGCCTGCACCAGGTTGCCCCTTGGACGAGGCCCGCATTCAGCCGCCGTTGACAGCAGCCAGTAATTGGCCCTTGCCGAGAGATGACGTCATAAAACAGGCTGACATGTGGTCGACGGGCCGTGGGCTGGCGTCTGGTGGCCACTGACGAGACTGCGCCGGCTCCTGTCGTTCCGGCTTGGGGGTTGCTGGGTCACCCTGGATGTCATGAACCCGTCCCTGAAGGGACAGGCTCGTTGTCTGTCCCCGCGTTCCGGGTCTACCCCGAGCCACCGGCAAAACCGGCCGCTGACACGACCGGACACGCCGGGATCTGCTCCTCCTGACCGCCCCGGGTCCGCGGAGCGTACTGAACGATCAGGCTTCCGCCGATTGGACTTTCGGTGAAATCTGTGACGGGCACCAGGGCCGCCTTGTGTGCGGCGAAGGATGGCGCGATGCACCGCCGACGGTCACATCGAACGTGAGGCCTGTCATGCCGGTCTCCGAGTTGCAGCAGCGCGGTGGCAATCTTCCGGCCGAGCTCACGAGTTTCGTGGATCGCCGGCGGGAGATCTCCGAGGCCAGGCGGGTGCTGTCCACCGCGCGACTGGTGACGTTGACGGGGACCGGCGGGGTGGGCAAGACCCGGCTCGCGCTGCGGGTGGCGGGCGCGGTGCGGCGGGCGTTCGCCGACGGGGTGTGGCTGGCCGAGCTGGCCCAGGTGCGGGATCGCACGCTGGTGGCGCACACCGTGGCCCAGGCGTTGCGGATCCATGACATCGCCGGGCGGGAGCCGCTCGGGCTGCTGGTCGATTTCCTGCGCGACCGGCAGGTATTGCTGGTGCTGGACAACTGCGAGCACCTGGTGCGCGAGTGTGCCGGGCTCGCCGACGCGGTGCTGCGCGAGGCCGCCGGGCTGCGGATCCTGGCCACCAGCCGGGAAATCCTTCGGGTGGCCGGTGAGCAGGTCCTGCCGGTCGGTCCGCTGCCGGTCCCCGAGCGCAACGGGTCCCGGCCGGCCGGGACCCGTTCCCCGGATACCGCGGTGGCGTTGTTCGCCGAACGCGCCACGGCGGTGGTGCCGGCGTTCGCGGTCAGCAGCGAGAACCAGGAGGAGGTGGCCGGCATCTGCCGCCGGCTGGACGGCCTGCCACTGGCCATCGAACTGGCCGCGGCCCGCCTGCGGGCGCTCTCGGCCGGCCAGATCCTGGCCCGGCTGGACGACCGATTCGCCCTGTTGACCACCGGCCCGCGCAGCGTGCCGGCACGCCACCAGACCCTGCAGGCGACGATCGACTGGAGCTTCCGGCTGTGCACCCCCGCCGAGCAGGCACTCTGGGCGCGAGCCTCGGTGTTCGCCGGCAGTTTCGGGCTACCGGCGGCCGAGAGGATCTGCGCCGGTGAGGATCTGCCTGCCGAGTCGGTCTTCGAGCTGCTGGCCGGGCTGGTGGACAAGTCGATCCTCATCCATGACAACCACAGGACTGGGACCCGGTACCGGTTTCTGGACACACTGCGCCAGTACGGGCAGAACAAACTCCGGCAGGCCGGCCAGCACGCCCGGCTGCGGCGCCGGCACGCCCACTGGTACCTGCACCTGGCCGAACAAGGCAACCGAGACTGGTTCGGACCCAACCAAGCCACCTGGCTGCAGCGACTGCGACTCGAGCACGCCAATCTCCGGCAGGCACTGCAGTTCTGTCTCACCACCCCTGGCCACGCCCAGACCGGACTACACCTCGCCGCAGCCTTGCGGTTCTACTGGTTCGGCTGCGGCTTGCTGGCCGAGGGACGACACTGGATAGACCGGGCACTGGCCCAGGACACCGCGCCAAGCAGGGCACGGGCCACCGCCCTGTGGATCGACGCCCACATCGCCGTCGTGCAGGGAGACATCCCCGCCGCCACGGCCATGGCACATGAATGCTCGGACTGGGCCCAGTCGCGGGGCGACGAGAATGTGCTGGCCTATGCCGTATTCATCCGGGGGGCCGCCGCACGATTCAGCGGCGACTTCCAGCAGGCGCAGGTACTGCTGGAAGATGCCCTGGCGCGCTTCGAGGCTCTCGGCGAGCTGAACAGCACCGTGATCATCGCCTACGTCACACTGATCGGAGCAGCCGTTTTCCAGGGGAACCTCGCGCACGCCGTCGCGCTGGGCCAGCACGCCCGCGCGCTCTGCGAGCAGCACGGCGACCAATGGGCTCGGGCCTACACGCTCTACGCTCTCACCCTCGCCGAATGGACACGGGGCGAGTTTGCGCAGGCGAGCGCACACGCCCAGGAAAGTCTCCGGGTCATGCACACCTTCAACGACACCTTCGGCATCGCGTTGCTCGTCGAGCGGCTGGCCTGGATCGCCGAGAAGGCCGGCGAATGCGAGCGGGCCGCCGTGCTGTTCGGCACGGCCCACCAGATCTGGCCCTTGGTCGGCGGCCAGCCCCTGTTCGGCTCCGCGCACTACCTCGCCGCACACGAGGCGTGCGAGCAGCAGGCCCGCCGCACCCTCGGCGACTCCGCGTTCGAGGCCGCCTTCCGCCGTGGCGCCGAACTCGGCTTCGATCAGGCCATCGCTCACGCCCTCGGCGAGACCCCTCAGCCCGCCCCCGCCAGTCCCGCCACCGCAACGCAACCGCTGGCGCCGCTGACCCGCCGAGAGCAGCAGGTCGCCGAACTGGTCGCGCAAGGACTGTTCAACAAGGAC
This sequence comes from Kibdelosporangium banguiense, assembly GCF_017876405.1. Taxonomy (GTDB): domain Bacteria; phylum Actinomycetota; class Actinomycetes; order Mycobacteriales; family Pseudonocardiaceae; genus Kibdelosporangium; species Kibdelosporangium banguiense. The sequence continues at coordinate 9,797,202 of NZ_JAGINW010000001.1, forward strand.
ATCGCGGCCCGGCTCGTGATTTCCCGGCGCACCGCCGAGGGGCATGTGGAACGCATTCTGACCAAACTCGGCTTCACCAAACGCACCCAACTCGCCGCATGGGTCACCGAACAACGAGAAAGCCGAAACTCGTGATGGGGATCTATTTGTCGTTCGCGGCAAGTACGTTGCCGCAGCCGTTGATCCAGGCCGCGATCTCGACCCGCGATCGGAAGCCCAGCTTGGCCAGGATGCGTTCCACATGCCCCTCGGCGGTGCGCTGGGCGATGACGAGCCGAGCGGCGATCTCCTTGTTCGTCAGCCCCTCTCCCACCAGCCCGGCGATCTCCGTCTCGCGACGGGTGAGCTGGGCCGTCCCCCGGGTGGGAGCCAGCGCCTCTGCCGCCTTGCCCTGCACGAAGTCGACCACTTCAGCGGGTGACATCGCTTTGCCCCGGGCGAGGGCTGCCGCGAACCGGTGCCCGGTGAGTGTCTCCCGGGTGGCCTGCTCGTGGCGGGCGAAGCGCTTGGCGATGTGCGGATAATCCGGCGCGGCACCGGCGAGCTGCACCACCGTCTCGGCCGCGCCCCACAGTAGCGCCGCCCGCTCGTGGTGGCCCGTACCCGAAGCGCACCACCCCAGCGCCTCGACGCACCGCCCGATCGTCCGCAGGTCGTAGGTCTGCCAGGCCAGCGAGAGAGCCCCCTCGAACAGGACCGCCGCCTCGGGGAACGCCCCGTCGGCGAGCCGGTACCGGCCGAGAAGCCGCAGCACAATGGTCTTCGACCAGTCGGCTCCCGACAGCTCGACCAGGGCACGCGCCTGCTCCGCGGACACCTTCCCCTCGTCGGGCGCGATGTCGAACGCGGCGACGCCATGCACGATCAACGTGCGGTAGACGCCCGCCATATCGGACACCGCACGGGATTTGGCCAACGACCGATCGAGCAGCGTGACCGCTGTCCGTGGGTCGCCGCGGTGCACGGCACGCAGGGCGGCACACCAGTCGGCGTCCGCGCTGATGGTGGTGTCCCCGAACTGTTCGGCCAGCTCGAACATGGTCACCGCCTCGTCGTACTCGCCGCAGAACTGGATCAGGAACCCGCACGCCGCCAGCGCTTTGGCACGCAGCGCGTTCGGTTCCGGGGCGGCCGCAAGAGCTCGGCGCAACCACAGTGCGCCCTCGTGGAACAACCCGCAGGCATACCAGTAGATCCGTAGCCGGGCGGTGATGTCCAGGGCAACTGGTGCGCGGGCGGGATCGGCAAGGCAGAACTCGAGCGCGGCCCGGAGGTTGCTGTGTTCGCGACGCAGCTCGGTGAACCACGCGACCTCGCCAGAGTGGAAGTACGCGGTCTCGCCACGGTTGACCAGGGCTCGGTAGTAGGCCAAGTGCCGTTCGCGGACGGTGAGCTCCTCACCGGACAGGGCCAGCTGGATGCCTCCGTATTGCCGGACGGTGACCAACTGCTGGAACCGCGCCTCCTGCCCGCGAGTCCTGTCGGCCCGGATGACAACGGATTTGTCGACCAGGCCGGCGACGAGTTCGGCCACCTCAGACCGGTCGATCCCATCCCACAAGCCCACCGCTTCGGCGGCATCGAGATCGAAGTCGTCCGCGAACACCGACAGCCGCGCCCACATCCGCTGCTCGTCCGGGGTGCACAGGCGATGGCTCCACGCCATCGCGGTCTCCAGGGTCCGGTGTCTCGATTCGCCCCCGCCACGCCCAGAGTTCAGCAGCGCGAACGCGTCGTCGAGGTGAGCCAGCATCGCCTCCGGCCCGAACGCGCGGCACCGGACGGCGGCCAGTTCGATGGCCAGCGGGATACCATCGAGCCGCCGGCAGATGGCATGCACCGCCGGCAGGGTCTCTGGGGTGAGCCGGAAGCTGGGCTCCGCGGCGCCCGCCCGGTCGGCGAACAGGGTGACCGCGTCCGAGGCGAGGAGCTTCCTGCCGTCGATGGCTCCTTCCGCTGTGATGACCGTGAGCGGCGGCACCGGAAAAACCTGCTCACCGCCCACCCGGAGTACCTGCCGGCTGGTCGCCAGGACGTGCAGCCGGGGTGCCGCCACCAGGAGCCTGGCCACGAGCCTCGCGCAGGCGTCCACCAGATGCTCGCAGTTGTCGAGCACCAGCAACAGGTGCCGGTCCTGGAGGTACTCCTGCAACCGGACGGTCGGATCGGCGCGATGGTCCGCCAGCCCGAAGGTATCGGCGACGGCGTCGGCGACCAGTTGCGCTTCGTTGAGACCAGCCAGTTCGACGAACCAGACGCCGTCGGGAAACGCCCGCCGGCACTGGGCGCCGACCTGCAACGCCAGCCGCGTCTTGCCCACCCCGCCGGGCCCGGTGCACGTCACCAGCCGCGACTTGGACAGCAGGCGTCGCACCTCGGACACCTCGCGCCGCCGGCCGACAAAGCTGGTCAGTTGGACGGGCAGGCCTCCCAGCGCCCGAGCCGGGATGCTCTGATACTTCGCACGCTGCATGGTGCCGAAAGACCACCTTGTCCGGATCAGAGCGCGCGGCCTGCCGCCACTTCGCTTTCGCGGCTGTCGCCGGTGATGCTGAGCAGATCTTCGTGCAGCTCGAACCACAACGTGTGAAAGCTGTCCTTGCTGATATTCGCGATGAAGGTGTGGTCGCCTTCGGCGAGGCGAGCGCGCGCCTCGCCGAACCTCGGCGCGTACCGCCGCAGCCTCGGGGCGAGGTCGCCGAGCCGATCCAGCAAGGGTTTCACGCGCTCATGAAGGTCGCGAAGGCGGTGCAGGACCGCCTGGTCATAGGCGGCATCGGCGTGGTCGTTCGGTGTGGCGTTGTCGCGCAGCTGCCAGTCGGTGATGATCTGTTTGAGTTCGCCGTTGAAGCCGCAGAATTCCCGGTAGAGGCGCCCGGCCACCGCCTGGTCGCTGTTCATCCGTTCCTCAGCGAGCAGAATGGACAGCCGACGACGCCCATCCGGCGTCAGGCGCAGGCCGCTTCCGGAGTGCGTGCACAGTCCATGCTCGACCAGCTCCAGGCACACCGCGTCCAGCCGGTCGCGGTCCGCGCCGAGACTGTGGGCCGCCATCTCCGGGGCGATCCGCCTTTTGAGCCCGACCAGCCGCAGCACTGTCAACTCGTCGATGGATCCGGCAGGGGCGTGGCGCCGCACAGCCAGGGGCACTCGGGCCTGAGCCCAGTCGATCAGCCGGGCCAGGTCCGGATCGATCTCGTCCTCGATGGACAGCAGCGGCATCTCGCCGAGCCATACCACCCCACCGGCACCGTCCACAGTCACCTGCTGGCCCGCCAGCGAAGTCACCGTGCCCTCGCCGCACCCGACCACGCAGACGCGGCCGAGTTCCCGGCTGACCACGGCGGCGTGCGAGGTCGACCCTCCATGTTCAGTGAGCACGGCCCGCGCCGCGATGAACCCGGGCAGGTCGTCCGGACTGGTGCTGGACCTGGCCAGCACGACGTCCTCGCCCGCACCGGCCCGCCGCTCGGCCTCGCCCGGGTCGAGGACCACCACGCCGGTGGCCACGCCCTCGCAGACCGGATGCCCGGTTGCCACCGGCACAGCTCCGGCGAGACGCGACCGGTCCAGCACGCAACCGAGCAAGGCACGAGCATGTTCGGCAGTGACGCGCTCCAGCGCGGTGCCCGGTTCCAGAATGCCCTTGTCGACCATCGAGACGGCGGCGCGCAGCGCGGCCCGCGGTGACCTCCGGGCAGTCCGCGACTGCAACAGCCACAGGCGGCCGGACTCCACGGTGAACTCGATGTCCTGGATGTCGCCGCAATCGCGTTCCAACCGGACGGCCATATCCATGAGCTGGGCGTGCACCTCGGGCAATAGCTCGCGCAAGGCGGCCAGGGGTTGCGGGTCGGCGCGGCCGGACACGACGTCTTCGCCCTGTCCGCGGACGATCCACTCGCCGAACGACGGTCCCTCCCCGGTCATCGGGTTCCGGGTGAACAGCACCCCGGTGCCGGACCGGTCGTCGAGGTTGCCGAACACCATGGCCTGCACGATGACCGCGGTGCCCCCATCGTCAGGAATGCCACGGTGTCGCCGGTACGCCCGGGCACGAGGTGAATTCCAGGACGCGAGGACCGCCTCCACCGCGCCACGCAACTGCTGCCAGGGATCCGACGGCACCTCGGCATCGGTCATCCCGAGGACAATATGGCGGTACGCCTCGATGAACCGGCGATGGGTGTCGGCCGGGTAAGCCGGGTCCTGGGTCTCGGCGGCGAGAGCGGATTCGATCGCGGAGTTGATCCCCACGTCGAGGACCGTATCCAGCATTCCGGGCATGCTCCGGGCGGCACCGGAGCGCACGGCCACCAGCAGCGGTTTCGACGGCGAACCGAAACTACGGCCGGTTTCCGCTTCGAGAACCCACATCTGGTCGACAATCCGCTGCCACAGCGGGTCGGGCAACCGGCCGCCGGCGGCGTGGTACGACCGGCAATAGGCGGTGGTGGCCACGACTGCGGGCGGTACCGGGAGCCCGAGTGCCCGCATGCGGTTGATATTCCAGGCCTTGTCGCCGATATCCGCGTGCGACAGGTCGATGGTTCCGTCGAGAGGAACGACGAGCCTCCTGCCGGGGTCCGGCATGGTTGTTGTCCTCATGCGACCGTCACGCGACCCGTTGAGCCGTCCACGGTCACCACGGTGCCGTTCTTGATCCGTTCGGTGCAGTCGGGAACCGACACCACTGCGGGGATGCCGAGTTCGCGGGCAACGATGGCGGCGTGCGAGATCGTGGCTCCGGTCTGGCAGACCACCGCGCCGGCAGCCAGGAACAGCGGACCCCACGACGAATCGGTGGTGACGGCGACGATGACCTCACCCGGCTCGAGGTCGCTGTCGTCGTCCAACGACGCGATGACACGGGCCGGCCCAGTGTGGACACCCTGCGAAACGGGCACGCCAGTCAACTGCTCCCCGCTGGTGACGGCGGGCTTCGGCTCCTTCACGCGATCTTCGAATGCCTCGAGAGGCGGTGGTTCGCCCTCGAACACGAACGGCGGCCACTTCGACTTCAGCAGCTCCAGGCCGGCCTGACGGTTTGCGATCTTCTCGCCGTAGCGGCCGGGGGCGTTGAGGAAGCCATCCACCTCGTTGTCGAGCAGCAACAACAGTTGTTCCCAGGCCGCCAGCACGCCCCGCTCGACGAACCGGCCGCCGAGCTCCCGCAGATTGGCCCGGATCTCTTCGGTCATCCGCGTACAGTTCAGCTTGGTCTGCTCGCGGGCGGGGAGGAACACCTCGGCGGCCTGGGCGGCACCGAGGAACCGGTCTCGGGCTTCGGCGTCACCCGACAGCCGTGCCGCGATCTCCTTGATCGCCTTGTCCCGTTCGGCCCGCAACGCCGCAGACCGCTCGCGTGGTGCGGCCGCGTCGGGAGCTTGCCGGGCGCGGTCGAGCATGCGCAGCGGGACCCGGGGATCGGACGCGTAGGTAGCCGAACGGAACTCCCAGACGCTGGCCCCGAGAAATCCCCACCGATCGATGAACTCCGCCCAGTGGGCAAGGAATTTCCTCACGTCGGCCTCAGCGGAGTCCAGCAGGCGTTCCAGCAGCCCGTCGACGCCGGCATCGAATTCCCGCATGAGCACAGCGGAACGGGCCACCACACGCGACAGCTCCCACATCTCGAACGACTGCCGCGCCGAAGGAATATCGAGCACAGTCGTCACTTTGGCAGCCATTTCCGGCGCCTGCACGGCGGCCGCGATCTGCGCGACAACCGCTGCCACCACATTCGAGCAGTAGGTCATGTAAATGTGCTTGGCGAAGAAGTAGCGGTTCTCCGGTCGCAGCTCGCGGAAGCGCGCGAGCAACTCGGCGTCGGACGCCATCGACAGGTCGGGCCGGCTGCCCACCAGCCGGTCGAGCCGGGCCTCGTCCTCCGCGAGCTCCGGCAGCTCGGTCGTGGTGAACAGCGACCTCAGCCACTCGCCCGCTGCACGAGCACACTCCGGGTTCTCGTCGCGCGGGTCCGGCCGGTACGGCGGGACATCCGGGTAGTCGCCGAAGAACGACCGGTCCATCGCCTCGATCGACATCCCCGGCACCCGGACCCCGAGCACCCGCGAGAGGGAGACGTTGAGGTAGACATAACCGCCAAAGCAGCCGACCACCTCGCACTCGCCCACCGGCTCGAACTCGTCCAGGGTGAACGCGCCCATCCGGCACAAGGCGTCCCGCCAGCCCAGCTCCCAGGAGCGCGGCGCGTAGGCGCTCCAGGTCAGCGGCGAGACCGCCTCGACGAACACCTCGGACACATTGCCCCGGGTGTATATGGGAAATCGCTCGCTGGGTTCGTTGTCACAGACCCAAACCTTAGTCATGAGAACTCCTTTGCCCTCCCCGCGGGCCGAGGCGGAAAATGACAATGGCGAATACCCGCCATAGCCGGGAAGCCTCACCATCGAATTGCAGCTCGTCGTCGGCGAGTCTCGCTCCGCCAACATAATAGGAATTGCGGGTCGCTTCGGGCGACCCTGATCATCACAGTGTGTGTTGTGGACCCGGCTCGCGCAGAACCCGTTGGCCGACAACGGCCATGGCGGGATGCCGGACCGTCCGTTCCTGATGGAATGGGAGATCGCGACCGACAAGCGGTTCTGTCACACGGTCGGGCCTGGCATCGAGGTCGCGCGGCCGAAGTCGGCGCACAGCGTGCATGTCGAGGTCGAGGGCTACGGTCGGGAAACGACTCATCATCCCGTCGATCGTCCCGCCAAAGCCGCGCCGAGGGGAAGCGGCCAGCACTCTGTCTAGTGTGGACGACAGTGCGCAATGGATACCACGTCGGCAGCCTGGCACTCTCAGATGGGCGAGTGAAGGGCTACGTGTGGCGCAGAATCGCCGTTGTCGTGATTACGCCATCGCCACGTCCTGTCGAGCATCTGGATGCCGACTCGTCTGTTTGTCCAAAAGAGACAGTTTGTTCCGGATCATGCGGCCGATCTTGGCAACACCCATGAGAGGTCTCCGGTCGACCCCGCCGGGGGAATGTGCTCGTTACTTGCCAACCCCTCGTCAGTCCCGTGTGGATATGACACTCCGGCAGGGGTTTCGCTGAGCCGGGAAATGGATCAAGATGTCGCGGGCGCACGGTGCGTCGCGTTTGGTGATGGCGGTGAGGTTTCTGATGTTGCTGGGTTGCGGCGAAGCCGGACGGCTGAGCGATCCACAATGGACTCCCGGGAGAAGGTCCTGACCAGACGGAGACGGAAACCGGCTGACACGGCGGACTTGGCGGCGGCCTTGTCAGAGGCGCAGCATGGCGACGAGGACGCGTTCCGTGTGCTGTACAGGTCTGTTCAACCGGCTTTGCTGCGGTACTTGCGGGTGCTGGTGGGTGAGGATGCCGAGGACGTGGCGTCCGAGGCCTGGCTGCAGATCGTGCGGGATCTGACGTCCTTTCGTGGGGATGTCGACGGGTTTCGTGGCTGGGCCACGACGATCGCCCGGCATCGTGCGATGGACCATCTGCGTCGTCAGCGCCGGCGGCCGATCGTGACCGGGCCGGTCGAGGACCTGGCTGATCGATCCGGACCCGAGGAGACCGCCGAATCCGCGGTGAACGCGGTGGCCACCGATGCGGCGCTGGCGTTGATCGGGAGACTGCCACGTGATCAGGCCGAGGCCGTGCTGTTGCGCGTGGTCGTAGGGCTGGACGTGAAGGGAGCCGCCCGGCTGCTGGGCAAGCGCCCGGGCGCAGTGCGCACGGCAGCCTATCGCGGTCTGCGCAAGCTCGCCGAGTACTTCGACTGCCCCGGCTGACCAGCATAAAGCCGGACCGAGTGACGCAATCGGAAGCTTTGACGCTGATGGATATGAGATAAGCGCGCACCGTTCCCGTCGGATCGGATGCTCTGAGCGACCTGCTCGCGGCGGCGTCCGTGCCGGCGCGCAGGGTCGCCGCTCCCGGGCGGGCGGCGGTTGCCTCCCCTCCAACCGCCGCTCGCCCACCCATTCCGCGCAGTACACAAGGAGAATTGTTGGCGCACAAGGGAATCCAGAGGCGACCGGACGACCGTAAGTGGCGGGTGAGCCAATGACACACGCGGCCGAAGGGCCCGCCCCTGAACGGATCAGAGCCGGCAGCGGTGAGCCCAGGCCGGATCACGTGGTCACAGACGAACCGGCATTCCACATTCCATAGTGGACAGACCTGGGTTACGGACACACCACCCAAGTCACGAGCGACAAGTCGGCGGTGGCTTGGGCAATCGCGCTGGCTGTCGCCGAACCGGTCACCGCGCGGCGGTCAGTCTGGTGAACCTTTTCGGAGCCTGCAGGACGGTGCCCTCGCTGGTCATGGCCGCCTGGCAATCCGTCACCAACCAACCCGGCGCGGTTCGGTCAGGTGTTCGGTGTGCGTTGTCGGTTGAAGACGGTTGCTTGCATCCGGTGTCGTGGAGCGTGGGTGAGACAGTCGCGGCGTTCTTCACCCTCCACGGGTGACGCGCGCGATCGTGGGTGCATCGCAGGGTGACGGGGTCGTCCGACCGTCCTTACGGGGCGGGTGGAACCGAGGAGGTCTGGTGATGGGCAGCAGCCGGAAACGCTCCGACAACTCGCCCGCCGCGGGGGATGAACGACCCGGGTTGATGCCGAATCGTGTGGCACGACGGCTGTCGATAGCCAATCCGCCCAAAGGGGTGTTTCAATGAGTGCAGCGGATTCCTCGCCCACCATCGGTAGCAAGGCGGTCAGGGCGGTCATCACGGCCAGACCGTCGCGTGGCTGGCAGATCGCCTTCGGCGCGGTAACCGTGGTGGTCGGGCTACTGATGCTTTTCTGGCCGGGAGCCACGCTGCTCGCCGTGGCCGTTCTCCTGGGCCTTCAACTGATCGTCGCCGGCGTTATTCGCATCGTGACCGCCTTCTCGTTGGACACTGACGGTGGGGGTGGGCGGGTTCTGTTTGTGCTGCTCGGCCTACTGTTGATCGTCGTGGGCATCCTCTGCCTGCGCTCGCCGTTCCACACCACCGCGATCCTGGTGCTGCTGTTCGGCGTGTCATGGATCGTCAGTGGCGTGATCGAGATGTTCCACGGCTTCGTGGGCGGCGGTGGCTGGGCGATCGTGTCCGGCGTCGTCAGCGTCCTGGCCGGCATCGTCGTTCTTGTCTATCCGGTTCCCAGCGTTGTCGCGATGATCTGGCTGTTCGGCATCGCGTTGGTCGTGATCGGGGTGATGGCGATCGTTTCGGCGGTGTTCAGCGGGAGCCGCGGCGCGGCTCCGACCCGCGGCTCCCGCGCGGCAGGGCCGGCTACACCCTGATCGGCTATGGACAACATGGCCGCGTCAGCGTCTCGCCGCCTCGGCGTTGCGGACGTGCTCCTTGGCGCTGGAGCATGCGCGCTGGCCGCGGCGCACAGGTCGCTGCGACCTGTGTTCGCCGTCGCGGTCGTCGTCGAGCGGGTCTCTCGCGGACCGCTACGGGACAGGCTTGCGTCGGCGTTGGCCGCTCGTGGCACGGACCTACGCCGGCGAGTGGCACACGTCGTCGAGGCGACATTTCCGGTGATGGTTCGGCCGCTCGTGGAGGCGGTGCTCGACGCCGTGGATCTGACCACGCTTGTCCAGGAGCACGTGGATGTCGACGAGCTTGCTCGCGGTCTGGACGTGGACGCCGTCGTTGCGAGAGTGGATCTCGACGCGATCATCGTCCGGCTCGACCTTGCCGGTCTCGTGCGTCAGGTGCTCGATGAGGTCGACCTGCCCCAGATCGTGCGTGAGTCGGCAGGTCCCCTCGCGTCGGAGACCCTGCGGGGGGTGCGCGCGGAGTGCGCACGCGCCGATGACGCAGTCGATCGCCTTGTCGACCGCGTCCTGCGACGCCGTCCTGTACCGCTGTGAACGGCATCCCACATGAGTACGCCACCGCCGGTGTCGTCACCCGCCTGATCGCCGCGGTCATCGACATGGTGCTCGTGGCGATGCTGGCGACCGCGCTGTACATCGCTGTAGCGGTGGTGGTGTTCCTGTGGTTCCCTGTGTCGTTCTCATGGCCCCGGCTGGCTCCGTGGCTGTCGATACCGGCGCTGCTCGTGCTGGCGTCGGGCTACTTCACCGTTGCGTGGGCGACGAGTGGACGCACGGTGGGCGGCATCCTGCTGGGCCTGCGGGTGCTGTCCTCACGGCGGCATCTGCTGGGCTGGCCGCGCGCGGCGGGCCGGGCGGTTCTATGTGCGCTGTTCCCGTTAGGCCTGCTGTGGGCGACGGTGAGCAGGTCCCGCCGATCGGTGCAGGACCTGCTGGTGAAGTCGGTCGTGGTGTACGACTGGCACCAGGACCTCGGCGTTGGCGCCACCGCGTTCAGTGCCATTCCGGAGTACGAACGCGCGGCCAAGTCCCTAGGTCAACGCCAGCAGCCGACTTCTGGAACCCATACGACCATGGCCGCACGCGCGCTGGCGCTGTCGACGTGGTTGCTTGGCAAAACTCGTAGTTTCGCGAGCTGGTTGTTTCGCACAATCCACAGTGAGGAGCATCATGATGGATCGGACACCCCGAGCGCTGGCCGTGTCACGAGGCCCGTACCGGCTGTACGTCGAGGTACTAGGTGGTACCGGGGCGCCGGTCGTGTTGATGCACGGCTTCCCCGACAACGTGCACCTCTATGACCGGCTGCTGCCGCCCCTCGCCGGGCGCCGGCCGGTAGTGCGTTTCGACTTCCTTGGCTGGGGCCGATCGGACAAGCCGCCGGGCTACCCCTACACGTCCGCGAACCAGGCGGGAGACCTGGACGCTGTGGCCGACGCCGTCGCCACTCGCCTGGGAACGGATCAGGTGGTGCTCGTGGCACATGACGCGTCGGGCCCGCCGGCGATCGACTGGGCGCTGTCCAACCCGTCACGCGTCGCCGCGCTGGTGCTGCTCAACACCTACTATCACTGGATGCCTGGGCTGCGCCGCCCGCCAGCCATTGCGCTCTATTCGACGCCTGTGGTGCGTGCTGCGGCCCGTGCCGTCGCGCGCCGCTGGCCTGACCTGGATCGGCGGCTGTACGTTTGGCAGGTGGGCGGCTTCATCCGCGACCCCGAGGTACGGCGACCACTCGTCGCGCATCTCTACGAGCAGTATCTTTCCGCACGGCCTGCCTTTTGGCGACTCAACGACGACCTGCTCGCCACGGTGCTCAGCCGCCGACGGCGCATCGGGGCGCTGCGCCGCTTCAGCCCCCCGGTACGGGTGATCTTCGGCGCCCGTGATCGGTACCTCAACCCCAAGGTCGCCAGGCGGCTGGCCGCCCTGTTCCCCAACAGCGAGCTACACCTGCTGGATACCGCCGGCCACTATGTCCAGGTCGACGAGCCGCGGCAGGTGGCCGAACTCATCGCACCTTAGTCGCATCAAGCAACTAAATCTGGCTGATAGTTGAGGTAGTGATCCTGCAGCAGGATCGGTTCGTCCGGGCCAACGGTGAGCGAGTACTCGTCGCTCTCCACCGGGATACCCGCATCCGATTTTGCCGATCGATCCACACCTCAACCCATATATTGAATTTTCAGCCTTGGATGAAACAAAAGGAAGACTATATCACTGATGGTATCCCGTTGGCCGGTAACCGGCTGGCAAGAATGCGACAACGACCAGTGGGCGCCAGCTGTTCATTCGCGGTGAAGTTGAATACGAGATTTCTATAGTCGGGAACCATCGAAGATGAGCAATCCGACCTGACTTTCCGGATGGTTGAGCAACTCCAGACCTGCGGCAGCGGACGCCAAGGTTTATGCGTGGCGGAGGCGGGAAGGCTCAGCGCAGGTACTTCTTCACCGGGTGGAGGGCATGACATGAAAGCAGTGACCTGGCACGGCAGGCGTGACGTTCGAGTAGACACTGTGCCCGATCCAGTGATCAAGGATCCCACTGACGTGATCGTGCGAATCACATCGAGTGGCATCTGCGGATCGGATCTTCACCTGTACGAAGTCATGGGCCCCTTCATGGGCGAGGGAGACATCCTCGGCCACGAACCCATGGGCATCGTGGAGGACGTCGGAGCCGACGTCACCAAGCTCAAGACGGGCGACCGCGTTGTGGTGCCGTTCAACATCTCCTGTGGGACTTGCTACATGTGCGGCCAGGGCCTGCACTCCCAATGCGAGACCACCCAAGTCCGCGAGCATGGCATGGGCGCGGCCCTGTTCGGCTACACCAAGCTCTACGGGCAGGTCCCCGGCGGACAAGCGGAATACCTGCGGGTCCCGTTCGGCAACACCCTGCCGATCAAGGTCCCGGATGGCCCGTCGGACGACCGGTTCGTGTATCTCTCCGACGTGCTGCCGACGGCATGGCAGGCCGTCCACTACGCCGACGTCCCGAAGGGCGGCAGCCTGGTTGTGCTCGGCCTCGGACCGATCGGCGACATGGCCACCCGCATTGCCCGCCATCACAGTGTGAGCCAAGTGATCGGTGTCGACCTCGTGCCAGAACGACTGCAACGAGCGCAGAACAATGGAGTCGAGACGCTGGACCTGCTGCACTACCATGGCGACTTGGCCGAGGCGATCCGAGGTATGACCAACGGCCGCGGGCCCGATTCAGTGATCGACGCGGTCGGCATGGAGGCCCACGGCTCACCGGTCGCCAAGATCGCTCACCAGGTCACCGGGCTGCTGCCCGATGCCGTGGCAGCCAAGTTCATGCAGAAAGCAGGGGTTGACCGGCTCAACGCCTTGCACTTGGCGATCGACATCGTCCGACGGGGCGGCACCGTGTCGGTGGCGGGGGTGTATGGCGGGATGGCAGACCCGATGCCCATGCTGACGATCTTCGACAAGCAGATCCAAATACGGATGGGGCAGGCGAACGTGAAGCGCTGGGTGGATGACATCCTGCCGCTGCTCACCGACGACGACCCACTCGGCGTGGACAGCTTCGCCACCCACCACCTGCCACTCAACGATGCCCCGCACGCCTACGAGACCTTCCAGAAGAAACAGGATGGCATGGTGAAAGTCCTTCTGCAGCCATGAAATGGGCCATTCGCACGCGGAATGCGTGACTCGAGCCCGACGAGAATTGATCCGAGGCACGCTGAGGAAACAGTGGCGGTGAAGTTTCCAATATCGGGCATACCGATACGGGAAGGTCAGGCGCTCGTTCCTCGAACAGTCGTTGTTATCCTGGGAGGTGAGCACCCGGACGTCGGGTCGCGATCGTCGATGACTGGCAATTGGATGACAGTGGCGAGCATACGCCGCCCCATGTGCTTGAAGCTCTCCTGCTGGCAGAGCATTCTGATCATTGTCTCAGCAGGTCGGGCGGGCGAGCTATTGACTAGGTTCGTGCCATCAATTTGAGGTGTTTGAATTTGAGGTCGGTTCTGGCATTTCGACAGCGAAGTGCCGACGGGCCTAGTCGCGCTTACGGTCGGCGACCTGGTCGACCATGTCGGGGCAGCCCAGCCAGGCACCCCAATCAGGGAATCTGGAACCGAAGCGTCCATGGTTCGCCGTTGATTCAGTTATGGCTGGACGGCGGACAGGGAAGGAGGTCGGCTATGACGGGTTTGGACAACTCAGGGAGGGCTCCACCGTATACACATCACGATTCGATTGAGGCGATGGCCAGCACGCACTGCACGTCTCATGGAGACGAAACGGGTGTGACCCATCTCCGTCCGTTATGTCGCGGCGGATCGAAAGTACCGCCTACGGGAGAAACTCCGGCGCTGGCATGGTTTCCGTGACCGACCCGGACACAAGCCGCTGGCCTTGTGGGTGATCGTGCCGGTGATGCGCTGATCATGTGTGGTGATCGGTTTACTACCGGTTGATTGTCCGCGGGGTGGAGCGACCACTGTGGATGGTAGTCGTCAGCAGGGCTGGCGAGCTCCAAGGGTGTTCGCGTGCGTGTCAGCGTCCTGTGCCGCAGCGATCGTCGCCCAGGCCATGCGATATGCCGGGGAATGCACGCAGCTGCCTGTGTCCATATTGGTCCGTTCGTGCAGGGGGTGATCGATGTCAAGCGTCGACAGCCGGGACGAGTCGGTGCCGCCGCGGGCCGTCTTCGACCTGGCCTGGCGTGGCTACGACCGACGCCAGGTCCGGCAGTACGTGCACAGCACCGAAACCACGTTGCGGACACTGGTTGCGGCTCGCGATGCCGCCGTGGGCCGTGCCGGGAAGCTGGTCCGTCAACTGGAGGACCGACGTTCGGACAACAGCCGGTTGCGGGCACAGCTCGACCGGGTCTGCCGTTCACCGATCGAGACCGGCGGGTTGCAAGAGCGGCTGCGGCGGATGGTCGAACTCGCCGAGGATGAGGCGGCGCAGATCGTGGCACGGGCGCAGGCCACAGCCGCGGAGAGCCGGGCGCACACGGAGCAGGCCACCCAGGACCGCCAGCAGGTCGAACGCGATTTTGAGATCGCCATGGCAGCTCGCCGCGCCGAAGCGATGCGCGCCTTGGCCGAGCAGAAGACCGCTGCGGAGGCGGCGGCCGAGCGTGTGGTTCGTGAGGCCCGCGAGCTCGCCGGGCGGATCCTTGCCGATGCCCGGCAACAGGCGCACGCGCTGCACGGCTGTCGCGACCGGCTCCTTGGTCGACTGAAGAACGTCCGCCAACTCCTCGACACGGCAGCCCCGCTGCTGCACCCCCAGCCCGGGGACCCCCGCCACGCCCCCGCACACAGCGATCACGGACGTCACAACCCCAACGGCACAGCGTGACCAGCGACTGCCCCATGCCGCCATTCGCTGCCGCCTGGCGCTTTGGTGGCCCAACCCACGGGAGGGGAACAGCCATGTCGGAGTCGCCCTGCAACAGCCCAGTGGCCCACCGATGAACAGAGCTGGCGCCGGTGTCGCCAAGGACCTCCATCCGGCGGGCAGTGGCTCGTCGTCGACGCAGTCGCGACCCAGTTCGTCCGCTACCGCGTCACCACGAGCACACACGCGGCTGGTGGCAGGTCGCTACCGGCTGTTCGATGTGGCCGGGTGCGGCGGTAGCGGGGTGGTCTGGCGGGCCATGGACGACGTGCTCGGCCGCCAGGTGGCGGTGAAAGAGCTCGTGCCCATACCGGGATTGATCCCGTCCGAACAACAGATCCTGCAGGAACGCGTCCGGCGCGAGGCCCGCACCGCAGCACGGCTCAACCATCCCCACATCATCACCGTCCACGACATGATCGAGGATGACGGGCGCCCGTGGATCGTGATGGAGCTGCTGCGATGCCGTTCGCTGGCCCACCTCATCACCGACCACGGCCCGCTATCCCCGCCGCAGACGGCAACGATCGGCTTGCACACGCTCGCCGCGTTGTGCCGCGCCCACCGGCACGGTGTGGTCCACCGGGACGTCAAACCCGCCAACATCCTGGTGGACGATCGCGGGAGAGCCGTCCTCACCGACTTCGGCTTCGCCGCCGACCACAACGAGAACCCGCTCACCACGACCGGGTTCCTGGTCGGCACAGCCGGCTACATCGCTCCCGAACGCGCCCGCGGACGACCCGCCGAACCCGCATCCGATCTGTGGTCTCTGGGCGTGACGCTCTACACCGCAATAGAAGGTCGCGGCCCCTACGACCGCGATACCCCTTTGGCGACCATCACCGCCGCCGCTGAAGAAGAACCCGACCCGATGCGACTCGGCCATGCGCTGAAGCCGCTCATCGACCGGCTGCTGAACAAAGACCCGCGGCAGCGCCCCACACCTGAACAGATCGACCGAGAACTCCGCAAGCTGAGCACGGCCGCGACGGGCGGTAGCCGCAACCAGGGACACCGCGCCGACGGTTGGGCGTTCGTGGGCTGCTTGTGGTAGCCCGGCTGCGCCAGCAGGCAGGGGACCGGTGATCGGCGATGGCAGTGGTAGTTCAGCCGGTTCGGGAGCCGATGGTCAGCTCGACGTGCTGACGGGCATCGCCGCGAGCGACGGTGATCGGCACCTTCTGCCCGGGTTTGGTCTGGCGTAGCCCGGACAGCAGGTCCTCCACAGTGCGGATCTCCTTGCCGGCGAACTCGACGATCACGTCACCGACGCGGATCGCGGTGCTGGCGGCTGGTCCGGCTTGGTCGATGTTCAATACCAGTGCGCCGTAGCCGGTCTGTACGCCGAGACGCTGTTGGATGTCCGCGGTGAGTCGGCCGAGCGACAGTCCGAGATACGGATGTGTGGCCGTGCCGTTGGCGAGCAGTTGGTCAGCCACGTTGACGACGGTCGCCGAGGGGATCGCGAAGCCCAACGACACCGCACCCGCGGTGGGCGGGATGTACGCCTCATTGATGCCCACTACCCAGCCCGAGGTGTCGATCAGGGCACCCCCGGAATTGCCTGGAGAAATGGACGCGTCGGTCTGGATGAGGTCCACAAGAGACTGGGTCTGGCCGGCCGAGCCGGGGATCTCCCGGTGCAGCCCGGAGATGATCCCGGCCGTCACCGAGTTCTGGAATCCCAGCGGGCTGCCGATCGCCAGGGCCCGCTCGCCGGGACGCGGAAGTTCCGCCCGGAACTCCGGCACCGGCAGGTTCCTGCGTTCGGTGCCGACCACAGCGAGGTCGGTGACCGTGTCGGTGGCCAGCACAGTGCCCGGTGAACGCGCGCCATCGGCGTAGGCGATGGTCACTTTGCGCTGTTGTCCCACGACATGCTGGTTGGTGACCACGACGTCCGGCCTGAGTACGACTCCGCTGCCCACGCCCTCGCCAACCTGTACTGTCACCACGCTCGGCCCGACCCGATCCACCACATCTGCGAAGCCGGCATGTGGTCCAGCCGGTGCCGGCGTGGTAGCCACCGGTTCGCGTGACGGCTGCGCGGCGTCCTCTCCCGTGCACGCCGACAACGTGATGGCCGCTGCCAGCACCACAACACTGATCCATCGTGTCTCGGTCATTCCGAGCCTCCTCGCTCGATGATTCAGCCGCCCTCACCCAATAACGCGGCCTGGGCGCAGCTCGGTCAGATGGCGGCGCTGGGCGGCATAGACGGGGACGCCGAACAGAAGCGCGCCGCCGGCCAGGAAGAACGGTGACCAATACACCCAGAAGCCATGGCCGGTGTTGCGCGAGTGCTGAGAAGCCATAAGGGATCGCGGCCGTGAACCGATGCGACCCACTCCCGTCAGATGACGCCCCGGCGGGCCCGCCCACTTCGCCGGACATGTCACCTCGATCGGTCATCGTATTACCGCCTTCCGTGCACTGCTGAAGCAGCATCGGGCGGTGCCATGCGACGACACATCACCCGCTCCGGGCGACTTGCACTTCATTCCAAGCGGGAAGCGAGCCGCGGTCCCGTTGTGTATCCTCAGTGGACGATCGGAACACCCTGCCGCTGTTACTCTTTACCAGTCCTTACGCACCAGACTCGGGCGCGTGGGCAGCACGGCAGGATCCGAGGCATCCGTGGGCGCTGCGGTCTGCATCTCGCTCATACCACCAAGTCGGCTTCGATGCGCTTGAGCTGATGCCGGGCCAACGCGAGGTTCGCCCGTTCCCTCTCCAGGACCAGGTACACAAACAGCGTCGAGGTACCCTTGGCGGGTTTCAGCAGCCGGATCAGGTGATACTGACGGTGCAAGGTGATCAGGATGTCCTCGATACCGTCGTTGAGCCCGAGGGTGGACATCACCCGCAGTTTCGACCGCACCACCTCGGTATTGCCGGCCGCGGCGACATCCAGGTCCAACCAGTCACCACCGCCCAGCGTGCCCAGCGACATCCCACTCTCATAATCGACCAGCGCGGCACCCACCGCGCCGGCAATGGACATCGCCTCTTTTCAGGGCCGTGTCGATATTCATCACGAAACTCTCTCCTCATGTTCGTTCGGGCACGCGCCGGATGGCGTGCCCGGCGATGTCCCGGCCACCCGCCGGCACGGTTGCGCTTAGGATGCGTGCCCGTTGGCTGCGTGTGTCTCGGTCTGGAGTTTCTCCAGCAGGCGGACGGCCAGTGTCAGCTCAGCGATCCCCCGCTCGCAGGACGGGCACACCTCGGCGTGCCGACGGAACTCGGTGCCTTCCCGCTCGCAGAGCGCTCCGAGCACGTACGCGCGGACCGTGACGGTGTACGGGCAGGCGTGCGTCATCGTGTCTTCTCCACCTCATACCGTCGCCCGGGCGCCTCTGGATTCCCGTGCTGTGCCAACAATTCGTTGTGTGTCCTGGATGGATTGAGGGGCGAGCGGCGGCCGGGAGGAAGACAACCGCCGCCCGCCCTCGGGCGGCGACCTGGGCAACAGGACTACGGAACGGTCGCCGCCCGAGCCCGGCCCGGCGCGCCACTAAGCAAGTGCTCGGCGGTGCGCCGGTCGATCCGGCGGGAACGGTGCGCGCTCATCTCATGTCCTTCAGCGTCAACGCCTTCGATCGTGTCACTCCAACCGGCGAACTCCGTCCAGTCAGGATGCTCCATGCTGGTCAACCAGGGTGCTCGAGGTACTCGGCGAGCTTGCGCAGACCACGAGTCGCGGCCCAGCCACGAAACCCATCGACCTCCCCACGAAACGACGCCAGATCCCGCACGATCTGCAACCACGCCTCGGACGCCACATCCTCACCCACCAATACCCGCAAGTACCGCAGCAAAGCCGGGTGAACAGACCGATACAACACCCGAAACGCGTCCTCACCACCACGCTGCGCCTCAGGCAAAGCCGCTGCCAAGTCCGCAGCATCGGTCAGTGACCGTCTCTCTCCGGTCAGGACGTCCCCGAAGCATCCATTGTAGATCGTTCAGCCGTCCGGCTTCGCCGCAACCCCGCGACACCAGAAACCTCACCACCATCACCCAACGCATGTTGTGATCATGCCCTCAGTCGATCGGGTACCGGCCGCCCAGTCCTGTCCAATATCGGACATTGTCCGAATAGGACAACAGTCCATGTGGGGCCCAGAAGTCAGCCTCACCTCCGGTTCACCGGAGAGGCTCACGGTCCCGACGTCTATGGCCGTTGACGAGACTGCGCCAGCTCCTGCCGTTCCACTATGCCGGGTTGCTGCCGCATTCTTGATCCGACGAGTTTCGTGGACCGGTGCCGGCGCGGCGCTCGAATGAGAGAGTCCTATGCGCAAAGTCCTCATAGCCGTGTTCGGGGCGTGCACACTCGCGTTCGCGGTAGTCGGTGCGACGGCCTCGGACGCGGCGGAACCCACTGGCGGCGCCCAGCCGAGCATCATCGGCGGGCACAACGCCACCGAGACGTATTCGTTCATGGTCGCGTTGAGCAACAGCTGCGGTGGCAACCTGGTCGCGCCCCAATGGATTGTCACGGCCAACCACTGCGGCGATGCGTCGCAGGGGCGGATCGGCTCGATCAGTAAGAATTCCGGTGGTGAGGTCGGACAGATCGACCGTCGCATCACCAAGCCCGGGACCGACCTGACCCTGATGCACCTGTCCGCACCCGCGCGGTCCGCCCCGGTGCGGATGGCGCAGACCAACCCCGCCGCCGGTAGCCCTGTCCGGCTGATCGGCTGGGGTTGCACGAGTTGGCCGAGTTGCTCTGCTCCGGTCACGCTGCAGGAGATCGACCTGACCATCCTCCCCAGCCTCCGTTGCGCGGCCGGTGGCGGAACCGGCAAGGACGTGTGTGTCTCGGGCGGCCGTGGTCAGTCCGCCTGCCACGGCGACTCCGGCGGCCCGGCGCTCATCGGCACCCGCGGGAACTGGACCCTGGTCGGCGAGACCCTCGGCCCTGGCGACAACGCCGGCGAATGTGCTACCACGACGTTGTACACCGGTATCGCCGCGCACCTGTCCTGGATCCGGCAGCAGACCGGCACGTGAGGGGTTCCCATCGCGTCGTCCGGACCACACGGGCGCTGATCGCGGCGCTCGGCGGGATTGGCGACAGAGCCGAAACTTTTGCAGTCCCCATCCTCGCCAACATCACCGGATGTCAGCCTACGAACAGGGCGGATTGTAGGGAGTTTCGGGGAAATAGCGTTCCCATTCACCTTCGGGGAGCGCGTTCTGGGCGGTGCCGCAGACGCGGGTGGCTACCCGCTCGACATCGGTTTCCCATAGGCGCGTTGTGTGGTCATGAGCGGCCGTGGCGAGGGTGTGACCGTCCGGACTGAACGCCGAGGCGAAGACTGCTGTGGGTTGTTCGGTCAGCAGGACGGCCAATGCGTTGGGTCGCTGTGGGTCGGTGACGTCCCACAACCGGACAGTGCCATCGATGCCGGTGGTGGCGAGGGTACGGCCGTCAGCGCTGAAGACCGCACTGAAGACCATGCCATTGTGCTCTGCCAGGGGTGCGAGGAGACGGGGTCGCTGTGGGTCGGTAACGTTCCACAACCGGATCACGCCGTCCCAGGTCGCCGTGGCGACTACGTTCCCGTTCGGATGGAACACGATCGATCGCACCTGGTGGCCGTAGCCGGTGATCGTTCCGAGGGGCATTGGTTTCCGGGGGTTCGTGACGTTCCACAGCCGAGCGGTTTTGTCCCAGCTCGCGGTGGCCAGCAGACTACCGTCAGGGCTGAAAGCCACCACGCGAACAGTTTCGCTATGTCCCGTCAATGTGCTCAGAAGCGTAGGCTTGCGTGGATTCCTGACGTCCCAGAGCCGGACGGTATGGTCGTCGCTCGCGGTGGCCAGCCGACGACCGTCAGGACTGAACACCACCCAGCGGATCTTGGCGTCGTGACCGGACACGATCGCCATCAGGCTCGGCCGGCGCGGATCGGCCACGTCCCACAGACGAACGGTTTCGTCCCAGCTCGCGGTGGCCAGCAGACGACCGTCAGGACTGAAAGCCACTGAGCGAACGGTACCGGTGTGGCCGGTCGGCGTCGCGGCAAGAAGGCTCGGCCGACGAGGATCCGAAACATCCCGTAGACGTAGGGTGCGATCGTCGCTCGTGGTAGCCAGAACCCGGCCGTCCGGGCTGAACGCGACGGCATAGACGGCTGCTGTGTGGTCGGCGAGGACGGGACCGGGGACCTCCCATAGCCGGGCTGTGCTGTCAGCGCTGGCACTGACCAAGGTACGTCCGTCGCGGCTGAACACCAATGATGTGACCGCTTCGGTGTGGCCGGTCAGCACCGCAAGAGCACCAGGCTGGTGTGGGTCGGTCACATCCCACAGCCGGATCGTGCGATCGTCGCCCGCCGTGGCGAGCATGCGTCCGTCCCGGCTCAGCGCCAGGGCACGGATCCTGTCATCGTGCCCAGGCAGGCTGGCGAGCATGCTGGCCTGACGTGGGTCCGTCATGTCCCAGAGCCGGATCGTCCGGTCCTTGCCGGCGGTGACCAGCAGGCGTCCGTCCGGACTGAACCCGGCAGCGGGTTCCATGGGCACAGGAAGAGGTCTGAGATGCCGAGGGGACGACTGATCCGCCACGTCCCACAGCTGCACCGTCCCATCGCCGCCCACAGTCGCCAACGTGTGGCCTTGCGGACTGAACGCAACCACGCGGACAGCGTCGGAGTGCTGGCTCGTCTTGCCCAGGGCCCTCGGCTGCTGCGGATCAGTGACATCCCACAGCCGAGCTGTCCGGTCTTGGCCGACGGTCACCAGGACCGCATCAGTTGGTGCGAAAGCCACCGACGCCACGGCCTCCCCGGAACCGGTGTAGCCCGGAATGGTGCCCAGCACGCGCGGTCCGCGCCGGTTCACCACATCCCAAAGCCGAACTGTCCCATCCATGCTGTCCGTGGCCAAGAGACGTCCGTTCGGGCTGAACGCCGCCGAGACAACCTCCTTGGAATGCCCTGTCACCGTGACCGGGTCTCCCGGCTGCCACGGATCGGTGACATCCCACAGGCTGAAGCCATCTCGAGTCGTCGTGGCGAGTGTTCGACCGTCCGGGCTGAGGACGAGCGCCTTCCCGAGATCCGCGCCGCTCGTCACGACGGTGGAATACGGCGCGGCCCAGGAACTCAACAGACTGCTCCTGGTCTCCACCGTGGGCGCGAGGCGATAAGCGGCAAGACTGAGCTGCCCCGCCAAAAGCGGATCGCCGGCACGAAGACCGTTGGCCTCACTGGCCACTTTGCGGGAGACCGCCAGATTCCGTTGCTCGATGACGTCTTCCCGGGCCTTTATCGCGTAGATGGTCGCTCCGGCCGCGAAGAGAAACAGGACGGTGAGCCCGGCGACGAGTTTGTGCAGGCGGCGGGTGCGGCGGCGAACGGCCCGCTGTTCGTCGTGCTCGAGCTGGATCGAGGCATCGAGGAACTGACGGGCCAGCGGGGTCAGTCCGGCGGCAGAGCCGGCTTCGTTCACCCACTCGCGTGCTGTGGCCAGGCGGGGGCCTCGGTAGAGGGTGGCCGGGTGCCGGCCTTCGCGATCCCAGGCCTCGGCAGCCTCGGTGAGCTGTTGGCGGACGAGTAGCCAGGCGCGGTCGGTGTCGATCCAGCCGCGCAGTCTCGGCCAGGCTCGCAGCAGGGCCTCGTGGGTGATCTCCGCGGAGTCGCAGTCCAGCGTGAGCAACCGGGCTGCGACGAACGCTTCCAGAGCGACCGCGGACGCGGCTTGATCGGCTGAGTCGCTTATCAGCCGGTTACGTTCGATGCGGCGGCTGCTGTCCTCGCTGTCCTCGCCGACTCGAACCAGACGCAGCAGCAAGCGACGGGCTTCCTGTCGGGCGGTAGCATCCAGGCTGGTGTGAACGCGTTCGGCGGTGGCGGCGACCGAACCGTGGATACCGCCGGTGAGCTGGTAGCCGGCCACCGTCAGGCGGCTACCCTGCCGCTGCTGCCAAGTGGCCAGCAGCGCATGGGACAGCAACGGCAGGACACGCGGCTCGTAGGTGGCGTGTTCCTGGTCGATGCCGTGGTCAATGCCCAGGTCGCGCAGCAGCACCTCGACCAGTCCGGGTTCGAGGTCGAGCTTGGCGACCCGGGCTGGACCGACGATCGCCTCGACGAGCTCCTCACGGCTCATCGCGCCAACGGCGAACTGATTGTCCTGGACCGCGCCAAGCAACTCGGGATAGGCCAGGCAGCGACCGTAGAAATCAGCGCGGACGCCGAGCACCACCAACGCGGCCGCCTGCTCACTGCCCTCTCCGGGACGAGACGCGTCACACAGCGCCCCGATGAGGGCCTGGCGTTCACTGCCCTTCTCACAGAGCGTGAAGACCTCCTCGAACTGATCGACGATCAGGACGAGGCGGCCCCTGCCGGGACCGAGTGCGGTCCGCAGCGCCGCACCCCACCGCCCGGCACGGATCCCATCACCGAGATTCTCATGGGGTACCGCCAGCAACTTGGCCACACTCTCGGCCAGCACGGCTGTGGGATGCGCTGTCGGTGTCATCACCAGCACCGGCCAGTCGGCCGAACCTGTCGCCGGCAGGGCGCCGGCGGCCAGGGCGGGAACCAGTCCGGCACATAACAGTGAGGACTTGCCCGCCCCTGAAGCGCCGAACACCACCAGTGGCTGATCACGATTCGCACACTCGGCGACCCGGCTGATCAAGGCTGCCGTACTCCGCTCCCGGCCGAAGAACCATCGGGCGTCCTCGAAGCCGAACGCCGCCAGCCCTCGATACGGGCACGGCGGGGCGTCCTCGGCCGGTGCCACGAGGCCTGCCAGTGCCCCTTCGGCCCGCAGCACCTCATCCAGCCTTCGGGCCAGTTCCGCCGTCGCCGGCTTGTGTCCGTTCTCGACATTGCTCAAGTAGCCCCTGCTGTAATGGGTCAGCCCGGACAGCTGGGTCAGCGACAACCGCCGCGCGCGACGCAGGCGACGCAACTCCGCTGCGAAACCCTGCGCCTCCTTCAGATCGTTCTCCCTGTTCACAGCCTGTATCCCTCAGCGTCATCAGGCAGGGATACGGAAAACCCCTCCCCACCGTCACCGCGTTCACGAAAACTTGGTGCTGCGACAAAACGAGCGTATTCAGCGTGTGGTCCTACCCTGATGGCGACAGGGCCGGAAGGGCTCGCCATCGGGAGAATAGACCTGTGTTCATGCGGAGGCATCCGATGCTCACGACAGTGTCCACAATTGGACAGTCATGCGTGTGCTTATCCAGCAGGCAACGCAGAATCCGGCTCTGGAAGACCAAGCAGGTTCGGCAGCGGAGCGCTTCGAGCACGGCCACCGGGCGGGGCGACGACCACTCTTGTCTCGAGGGATCGGGACCTTGAACAGGTTACTCACATGCCCACCTGCGCGCCTGCTCCTGCCGGCTGGGGCGAGCAGGTGCACGAATCTCGCTTCGATCGTGGGAAATACGCCTGCGCTGTGGATCGACAGACCATTCACCCCGGAGAGCCGAGGGTTTTGGGCAAAGCTGGAGGGGGCCAACCCTGGCGGAATGAAGGATCGGCCCGCCTTGCATATGGTCGCGTGCGCGCGCGAGCGTGGTGAGCTCAAGCCGGGCGCGACGATCGTCGAGTCGAGCAGCGGTTCTTTTGGTTTGGGCTTGGCGTTGGCGGGAATTGTCTTTGGTCACCCTGTGACTGTTGTGACGGATTCCGGTACGGAGCCGATCATGTGGCGCATGCTCAGCGCGCAGGGTGTGCGGGTGGATGTGGTTCGCGAGCCTTGCCCGGTCGGGGGATGGCAGCAGGCCAGGCGTGACCGGGTCCGGAGACTGCTGGCCGCGTGTCCGGGGGCGTACCACCCTGATCAATATCACAATCCGGATCATGCCGCGGGCTACGCGACCCTGGCGTTGGAGTTGGTGGCTCAGCTTGGCCGCGTCGACGTGCTGGTGTGCTCGGTGGGTACGGGCGGCCACTCGGCTGGTGTCGCCGGGGTGCTTCGGACGTACTTCTCGCATCTGCGGCTGGTCGGTGTGGACTCGGTGGGTTCCACGATCTTCGGCCAGCCCGCCCGGCCGCGCTTGATGCGAGGTCTCGGGTCGAGTATTTACCCGCGCAACGTCGACTATGCCAGCTTCGACGAGGTGCATTGGGTGGCGTCGGCTGAGGCGGTGTGGTCGTGCCGGCAGTTGGCCAGGGCTCGATACGCCTGCGGCGGCTGGAGTGTGGGGGCGGTGGCCCTTGTGGCCGGCTGGATCGCTCGGACACAGCCATCGGACCTGCGGGTGGTGGCCATCTTCCCGGACGGGCCGCTGCGTTATTTCGACACCATCTACAACGACGACTATTGCCGGCGGCACGGGCTGCTCGATGTGCCACCGGCTGACGAACCGGACGAGATCTCCGACCCGTGGGCGCGTGAGGTCACCTCTTGGACGCGCTGCCGGCGTGTGGTGGATCCGCTCGCCCGGCCAGAGCGCGGCACGGCGAGACGGCGTTGAGCACGATCCGAGCCGTCCGGTCGCTGTCCCGCACTGTGCAGTTGTTGCTGCTGAACCAGTTCGGCGTCAATCTCGGGTTTTATCTGTTGGTTCCGTATCTGGCCACGCATCTGCGGGAGAACCTGCACTTGGCCACCGGCGTCGTCGGGGCGCTCATCGGCACACGGAGCCTCAGCCAGCAGGGGCTCACCTTGTTCGGTGGGTCGGCGGCGGATCGCATCGGCTGCCGGCCGCTGATCATCGCCGGATGTGCCCTTCGAGCAGTGGGATTCGGGGCGTTCGCGTTCCTTGACAACGTGCCGGGGCTGTTCGCCGCGGCGCTCCTGACCGGTGTCGCGGGTGCGGTGTTCAGCCCTGCCACGCGGGCCTATCTCGCGCAGGAGTCAGGTGACCAGCGGCTGCGGGCGTTCGCGTTGTTCAACGTCGCCGGCGAGGCCGGAACACTGCTCGGCCCGCTGCTGGGCGGTGTGTTGCTCGCCGTGGAATTCCGCGCCGCGGCGATCACGGCGGCGGCCGTCTTCGCGCTGTTGACCATCGCCCAGGTTCTCGCGCTGCCCGCTCGTGCGCCGCAACCAGCGGAGCAGTCGGTGCTGGCGGACTGGCGAGAGGTGATCACCAATCGGCGTTTCCTGCTCTTCGTCTGCGCCACCTCCGGCGTGTTCGTGCTGTACAACCAGCTCTATCTGACACTGCCGCTGGAGGCCAGCCGTGTGTCCGGAGTGGACAGTACGGTCGCGATGCTGTTCATCGCCTCCACTCTCGTCACCCTCGGTCTGCAGGTTCGGATCACCGACTGGTGCCAGCGGCACTGGGAGCCGGCCACGGCCATCGGCGTCGGACTGACGCTGTGCGGCCTGGCCTTCGCCCCGCTCGCCGTCACCGGCTCCCTGCAACCGACCGCCGCCGGCACGCACGACGGCGGGATCGCGGCGGTGCTGCGCTCTTTGCCGGCCATCTCCCCGGCGATACTGGCAACGATCGTATTGACCCTCGGCGTCGCCGTGGCGCAACCATTCGTCCTGGATCGCACTCCAGCATTCGGGCGTAGCGCGCTAACCGGCACGTATCTCGGCGCTTACGCCATGGCCGCCGGGTTGGCCGCCGCGATCGGCAACACCGCTGTCGGCTATGCCACCGATCTCGGTATCCGCCTGGACATGCCGTGGCTACCTTGGATGTTGCTTGTCGGTTATGGGCTCGCCTGCGCGATGCTGATCGGCGTATTGCGCGCCAGGGCGGCGTTTCCTCGCCAAGACCGCTCGTGACAAGGAAAGAAGGCCCATGCGTTACGACACAATCCTCGATGCCATCGGCAACACTCCGATGGTGCGCCTCAATCGGCTCACCGAGCCGACCGACGCGACGGTGTGGGTCAAGCTCGAATGCCTCAACCCAGGAGGGAGCGTCAAAGCACGGCCGGCCCTGGGCATGATCCGCGAGGCACTGCGCTCGGGGGCGCTCACCGAGGACGGCACCATTGTCGAAGCCACATCAGGCAACCTGGGCATCGCACTGGCGATGATCGGCGCCGCACTCGGCATCCGAGTGAAGATCATGGTCGATCCCCGCACACCGGCACTGAGCGTACGGACCATTGCCGCTTACGCCGCCGAACCAACCCTTGTCGAGAAACCCGACGAGCACGGCAAGTACCAGATCCCCCGGATCCAGGCAGCCGAAGCCATCGCCCACACTGTCGAGGGCGCCTACATGCCCAACCAGTGGGACAACCCGGACAACCCCGCCGCACACAGCACGACCACCGCCGCGGAGATCCTCGACGACCTCGACGGCGATGTCGACGCCATCGTGTGCACCACCAGCAGTTGCGGCCAGATCACCGGAATAGGCCGACGGATCAAACAGACTCGGCGTGACTGCCGGATGGTGGCGGTGGACGGCCGAGGCTCGACCGCTATCGGCGGCCCCATGGGCCGGCACCTGCTGGTCGGCCTCGGTTCCGGGTTCACCCCAGGCAACTTCGACCCGGCAACCATCGACGAGGCCTACTGGTGCGGTGACACAGAAGCATTCAGCACATGCCGGCTACTCGCCGGCAACGAAGGCCTGCTGCTCGGCGGCTCATCAGGTGCCGCCGTCTTCATCGCACTGGCAGTCGCCCAACGACTAGGCCCTCGCCACAACGTCGTCGCAGTAGCACCTGACGGAGGCGACCGCTACCTGGACACCATTTACGACGACACGTGGATTCGCGACCACGACCTCGCCCTCATACCCACCATAGCCGCCCTACGTGACCGACTGACGGACTACGCCCCGTTCCCCGGCTGCCAACTCGAACCATGGCGCCACTATCCCGCCGGCCCAACCGTCATCTGACAAATTCGTCCACTCACGAATCCATAGCCGTAGTGCGCCTGCTTGGGCCCGGTGCTCACCAGGGCAGCGAGCCAATCGACCCGGAACATTTCCCAGGTTGCGAGCTCTGCGCCTCCTTGGGGTTGTTTTCCCTGTTCAAGGCCTGTATCCCGCAGTGTCATCAGCCAGGGATACAGGAAACCCCTCCCCATCGGCACCACGTCGGCGAAAACTCGGTGCCACGCCAAAGCGAGCGTATCCAGTTTGCGGTCTTACCCCGTGTGGCGAGAGGGCAATAAAGACCCACCACCGGGCGAATTGACCTACGTATTCGGAAGGACGCGCGATGCGCACCACAGTGTCCACAATTGCACCGGCCCGCCAGTGCTTGTCCCGGCGTGATTTCGTTCGGCGGCGGGTGTACCAGATGGAACGGTGCGCGCAGACCCGGGATGAGCCGGGCGATCGCCGTCGCTAATCGATGCCGCACATCGCAATCGCCAACTTCTGTTCAAGGAGCTCATGTGGTGGGAAAAACTGTCGAAGTCCCGACAGTCGATCTGGCTGAATCTTCTACCACGGACGGCGCGCACGTCGGCCCGGCGGCTGGCGTCGAGCGGATGTTCACTGACGTGCTGGCCGAAGTCCTGCGCGTCGAGCAGGTGCCAGCAGACAGCCACTTCTTCGACGACCTCGGCGCCGACTCGATGGTGATGGCCCAGTTCTGCGCCAGAGTCCGAAAACGGCCAGACCTGCCGTCAGTGTCCATAAAGGACATCTACCAGCACCCCACGATCAGAAGCCTGGCGGCGGCGCTCGCGGATACCGCGCCCGTCCCGGTCGAGCGGATGTTCACTGACGTGCTGGCCGAAGTCCTGCGCGTCGAGCAAGTGCCAGCAGACAGCCACTTCTTCGACGACCTCGGCGCCGACTCGATGGTGATGGCCCAATTCTGCGCCAGAGTCCGAAAACAGCCAGACCTGCCGTCAGTGTCCATAAAGGACATCTACCAGCACCCCACGATCAGAAGCCTGGCAGCGGCGCTCGCGGACACCACGCCCGCCGCCGGCGGCTCGCCGGTCCCGGCGACAACCGAGGTGACGACACCGGTCAGCACTCGGCAGTATGTCCTCTGCGGAGCACTGCAGTTCCTGTTTCTCCTGGGATATTCCTACCTCACCGCACTTGTCCTCGAACTAGGTTTCGAGTGGATCTCCGCCGGCTCCGATGTGGTCCACGTCTACCTGCGGTCGGTCCTGTTCGGCGGTGCGTTCTTCCTCGGCATGTCCACCCTCCCGATCCTGGTGAAGTGGGTGCTCATCGGTCGGTGGAAGCCCCAGCGGATCCGGATCTGGAGCCTGGCCTATGTCCGCTTCTGGGTAGTCAAGACGCTGGTCGGCTTGAATCCGCTGGTCTTGTTCGCCGGTTCGCCGCTCTATGTGCTGTATCTGAGGGCGCTGGGTGCGAGAGTCGGGCGCGGCGTGGTGGTCTTCTCCCGGCACGCGCCGGTGTGCACCGATCTGCTGACCATCGGCGAGGGCACGGTCATCCGCAAGGACGCGTTCCTCACCGGCTACCGGGCCTGCGCCGGCTGGATTCAGACGGGCGCAGTGACTCTCGGGCGGGACGTGTTCGTCGGCGAGGCGACGGTGCTCGACATCGAGACCTCGCTCGGCGACGGGGCCCAGCTCGGCCATGCTTCCTCGCTGCACGCCGGGCAGGCCGTGCCCGAGGGCGAGCGCTGGCACGGGTCCCCGGCGCAGCCGGCCGAGGCGGACTATCGGGGGGTCGAACCGGCCGGGTGCGGCGCCGGGAGAAGGGCCGTCTACACCGTCCTGCAACTGCTGAAAGCCCTGGCCCTGCAGCTTCCGCTGGTGTACGGCGGCGTGGCCATTCTCTTCACCGAGGTCCCACGGCTCGCTGCGCTCCTTGGAAACGAGCCTCTGGCCTTCACGAGCTGGACGTTCTACAGCGACGCCCTGGCCGTCTCCCTCGTGCTCTTCTTCGGCTCCGCGCTCGTCAGGCTGCTCGTCATGGTCGCTGTCCCCCGCGTGCTCAACCTCGCCATCAAGCCGGGCAAGGTCTATCGCCTGTACGGGATCCACTATGCCCTGCATCGAGCGATCGCGCGCCTGACCAACATCCAGTTCTTCAAGACCCTCTTCGGTGACAGCTCCTGCATAGTCCACTATCTGCGCTGCATGGGGTATCGCCTGGCTCCTGTGGTGCAGACCGGGTCGAACTTCGGCAACCTGGTGAAGCACGAGACCCCCTACCTGAGCGCTGTCGGCAGCGGAACGGTGGTCGCCAGCGGGCTGTCGATCGCCAATGTCGACTTCTCGAGCACGTCGTTTCGGGTGTCGCGGGCCTCGATCGGGGCGCGCAATTTCCTCGGGAACTGGATCGTCTATCCCGCGCAGGGCAGGACCGGCGAGAACTGCCTGCTGGCGACGAAGGTCCTGGTCCCGATCGACGGCCTGCTCCGGGAGGGTGTCGGGCTGCTGGGCTCGCCCAGCTTCGAGATCCCGCGCACGGTCGAACGCGACACCAAGTTCAACCACCTGGCGAGCGGGGACGATCTGCCCCGGCGTCTCGCGGCCAAGAACAAGCACAATGCGGTGAGTATGGGATGGTTCCTGCTGTCGCGGTGGTGCTATGCCTTCCTGGTCGTCTTGATAGCTTTAGGCGCCGCGGACCTCTACCACTCGCTCGGCGCCTCGGCGATCGCGCTGGCCACCGTCCTCATCTTCCTGTTCGGGACCCTCTACTTCGTACTGGTCGAACGTGCCGCTACGGGATTCCGGGGCGTGCGACCGACATACTGCTCGATCTACCAGATCGACTTCTGGCGGACGGAACGCTTTTACAAGTTGTTTGTGCCGGCAGGCGTACACGCCGTTTTCAATGGCACCCCCTTCAAGGCTGTGATCTGGCGGCTGCTGGGTGTCCGGCTCGGTAAGAGGCTCTTCGACGACGGCTCCGATTTGGACGAGAAGAACCTGGTGACGATCGGTGACGACTGCATGCTCAACGCCGGCTCGCACATCCAGTGCCACTCGCAGGAAGATTTCGCCTTCAAGTCCGATCGCACCGTGATCGGTTCTGGCTGCACCGTCGGGACCGGTGCGCTGGTCCACTACGGCGTGACGATGGGCGACGGCGCGGTACTGGCCCCCGATTCCTTCCTGATGAAGGGCGAGGAAATGCCACCGCACGCCCGGTGGGGCGGAAACCCGGCCCGCCAGATGCGGGACGCCTTGGCCGGTTCGCGGGTTCTCCGGGACCACAACGACAACGCCGCTGTGGTCACGTCCGGAACTCGACGAGAAGCAGCACCCGGGACGTAGCCGTCTGGCGCACCGGGAGCGGAGGAAAGGTTTTCCGATGGACATGCATGTGGAAGCCGACCGGGAGTTCTGGCGGAATGTGCTCGTCGCGGGCGGGTTCACCGCGATTCCGCGGTGGACTCTGGATCCGGTGCCCGGTGTGGCCGGGCACGAGGTGCCGGTCCCCGGCCAGGACGTGGTGGCGTTGCGGCGGCTGGCGGACGAACTGGCGGTGCCGTTCAGCTCGGTGCTGCTGGCCGCGCACGCCAAGGTGCTGGCCGCGTTGTCCGGTGAGCGCGAGGTCGCGACCGGCTACGTGGCCGTGGCGGGCGGGCGGCCGTTGCCGTGCCGGCTGACCACAGAGCCCGTTTCGTGGCGGACGTTGGTGCTGGAAGCCCATCGGGCCGAGTCGCAACTGCTGTCGCACAAGGATTTCCCGGTCGATGACCTGAGGCGCGAGCTGGGTCTGGCCGGACCGTCGTTCGAGACCGTGTTCGATCCGACGCTGGATCCGATCGGCACCATTGCCCTCGGCGGGGATCTCGCCGAGGACACCGTGCTGTCGGTGCGAACCGTATGGCACAACGGCCAACTCGTGCTGCGGTTGCGGTACCGGACCGACGTGCTCGACGCGGGCTATGCCGCCAGGATCGCCGGCTATCACCGCACCGCGCTCGCACTGATCGCGGCCGATCCGGAGGCCGAGCACGGCCGGCAGAGCCTGCTGTCGGGCCAGGAACTCCACGTCCAGCTCACCGGGCTGGCCGGCCCTCGCCAGCAATTGCCGGACCTGCGGGTGCACGAGCTGTTCGAGCAGCGGGCGGCAGCGCACCCGCACGCCGTCGCGGCCGTGCACGGCGACCGGCAGTGGACCTACCGCGAGCTCAACGCCCGGGCCAACCGGCTGGCACGAGCCCTGCTGGCCCGAGGCCTGCACCGCGAGGATGTCGTCGCGGTGGTGATGCAACGCACCCTGGACTGGATGGCCGCCGTCCTGGCGATCTTCAAGGCCGGTGGCGTGTATCTGCCGCTCGAGCCGCAGTTCCCGGCCGGTCGCATCGCGACCGCGCTCTCCCGTGCCCACTGCACGCTCGTGCTGAGCGAACACGGCAGCACCAGCACCCTCCAGACGGCCCTCGACACCCTGTCCCGAACCCCGACACCCGCAACCCAGACACCCGCAAGCCAGGCGCCCGGAATCCGGCTACTGCGTGTCGAGGCGGCCTACGCGGAGAACCATCCCGACGGCAATCCCGGTGTCCAGGTCGCGCCGGACCAGCTCGCCTACGTCCTGTTCACCTCCGGCTCCACCGGCGAACCCAAGGGCGCGATGTGCGAGCACGCGGGCATGCTCAACCACATCTACGCCAAGATCACCGACCTCGGAGTCGGGGAAGGCGAGGTGATCCCGCAGACCGGCCCGCAATGCTTCGACATCTCGCTCTGGCAACTGCTGGCCGCGCTGCTGGTGGGCGGGCGGACCCTGCTGATCGAGCAGGACACGATCCTGGACGTCGAACGGTTGCTCGACACCCTCGTCGCCGGCCGGGCCGGCGTGCTGCAGGTCGTACCGTCCTATCTGGACGTGATCGTGTCCTGTCTGGAGCAGCGCCCCCGCGCCCTGCCGGATCTGCACACCGTGTCCCCCACCGGGGACCTGCTGAAGAAAGAGCTCGTCGAACGCTGGTTCGCCGCCCAGCCCGGGATCACCCTGGTCAACACCTACGGGCTGACCGAGACCTCCGACGACGCCGTGCACGAGGTCATGCACCGAGTACCGGATACCGACCGGATCCCGCTCGGCCGCCCGATCACCAACGTGCACGTCTACGTCGTCGACGAGAACCTGTCACCGGTGCCCCTGGGCGCCCCCGGCGTGATCGTCTTCTCCGGGATCTGCGTCGGCCGCGGCTACATCAACGACCCCGAACGCACCCGCGGGGTGTTCCTGGCCGATCCGCACCGCGAGGGACAGCGGCTGTGCCGGACCGGCGACTACGGCCGCTGGCGGCCGGACGGCACACTGGAGTTCCTCGGCCGCCGGGACAACCAGATCAAGATCCGGGGCTTCCGGATCGAGATCGGCGAGATCGAGAACGCCCTGGTACGAATACCCGGCATCCACGACGCCGCCGTCGTAGTCACCGACGGCACCGGCGCGGGCCTGGGCACGCGACTGGTGGCCTTCTACACCAGCCAACACCCACTCCCGGCCGGCCTCGTGGCCGACCAGCTCAGCGAGGCCCTGCCCGGCTACATGGTCCCGTCGGCCGTGCACTGGCGGGACGGCCTGCCGCTGACCACCAACGGCAAGATCGACCGCACCACCCTGACCGCGCTCGCCGGGCAACTCGACGGCAGCGACGTCGTCGACGAGGATTATCAGGCGCCGCGTACGCCCACCGAGCAGCGCATGGCGACCGCGTGGGCCACAGTGCTCGGCATCCCGCCCGACCAGATCAGCCGGCGGGACCACTTCTTCGACCGGGGCGGCACCTCACTGTCAGCAGTACGGCTGGTGATCACCTTGGACCGCGCGGTGACCCTCACCGACCTCACCCGCCACCCGATCCTCGCCGACCTGGCCACGATCCTCGACGAGACCGCCACAGCTACCACTGCCGGATCACTGGCGTCGCCACGACCGGCTTTGTCATGAGTAGCACTGGCTTCCTTCTCCGAGTAGCGACTGAAAGGACACCGAGATGACGTCCTCATCCCGGACAGCACTGCCCGGCGTGGACCTGCACCCCGGCACACCCCCGATCCTGCGGGCCGACCCGGCCGGCGACCCGCCACGCTGGGCAGCCGACCACCGCGACGCGCTCCGCGCCATCGTCACCGAGCACGGCGCGGTCCTCATCCGCGGCCTCGGCCTGCACGACCCAGCCCAGACCACCGCCGTCTTCCACCAACTGGCCACCAGCCTGATGACCGAGAAAGAAGCCTTCGCCTCCCGGCGAACCTACCCCGACGGCGTGTACTCCTCCTCAAAATGGCCAGCCAACCAACAAATGTGCATGCACCACGAACTGAGCTACACCCTCCAATTCCCCAGCCTGCTGCTGTTCGCCTGCCTACGTGCACCCACCACGGGCGGCGCCACCGGAATCGCCGACGCCCCCACCCTGCTCGACACACTGCCCCCCGAACTGGTCGACCGGTTCACCCGCGACGGCTGGCTGCTCACCCGCACCTACAACACCGAGATCGGCGCATCCCTCACCGAGGCATTCGGCACCGAGGACCGCGCCGCCATCGAACACTACTGCCGCGCCAACGCGATCGCCTTCCAATGGCAACCCGACGGCACACTCCGCACCCGACAACACCGCAGCGCCATCGTGCGCCACCCCATCACCGGCCGACGCAGCTGGTTCAACCAGATCGCCTTCCTCAACCAATGGACCATCGACCCCGAAATACGCGACTACCTCATCGACGTCTACGGCGCCGACGCCCTGCCGTTCAACACCCACTACGGCAACGGCGACCCCATCAGCGCGGACGTCATCCACCTGCTCAACAAGACCTACGACGCCCACACCGCACGCGAACCCTGGCAGGCCGGCGATCTGATGCTCGTCGACAACATCCGCACCGCCCACAACAGAGACCCCTACCACGGACCACGCGACATGCTCGTCGCACTCGCCGACCCCGTACGCCTGGCCGACTGCTCACCGACCATGGAGGTGACCACCGGATGACCAGGAATGTATCGGCGCAGGCCCCATCCGTCAGTACGGCTATCACCGATCCCGTGCCCGGATTCGCCGTGATCTCCGGTGCCCAGGTCCAGCACGCGCTCCAGGGCCGCGAAACCCTGATCGTGGAACTCATCGAGGCCACCTACCGGCTGCACAGCACCGGCGACTCGGTCAACCCACCGTCCTACTTCCTGCGCTTCCCCGACCACCCCTCCGCCCGGATCATCGCACTGCCCGCCTCGATCGGCGGCCAGACACCGGTCGCCGGCCTGAAATGGATCTCCAGCTTCCCGCACAACGTCACCGCCGGCCTCCCCCGCGCCTCGGCCGTCCTGATCCTCAACGACCACAACACCGGCTACCCCTTCGCCTGCCTCGAAGCCTCCATCATCAGCGCCACCCGAACAGCCGCACTCGCCGCCGCAGCAACCGACCGGCTCTCCCGCAACCGACCACGCCCCACACGCGCCGGATTCATCGGAACCGGCCTGATCGCCCGCTACATCCACACCTTCCTGACCGCCACCGGCTGGTCCTTCGACCACATCGGCGTGCACGACCTGTCCACCGACAGCACCACCGGCTTCCGCAACTACCTGCAGCAGTCAGGTACCACCGGCCGGATCACCGTGCACGACACCGCCGAACACCTCATCCGCTCCAGCGACCTCGTCGTCTTCGCCACCGTCGCCAGCCAGCCGCATGTCCACGACCCGTCCTGGTTCGAGCACAACCCGTTGGTACTGCACGTATCGCTGCGCGACCTCGCACCGCAGATCCTGCTCACCGCCACCAACATCGTCGACGACATCGAGCACTGCCTGAAAGCCGACACCTCACCACACCTGACCGAACAACTCACCGGCAACCGCGACTTCCTGCACGGCACCCTCGACGACGTGATGACCGGGCGAATCACACTGCCCACCGACCGGCCACTGGTGTTCTCCCCCTTCGGCCTCGGCGTACTCGACCTCGCAGTCGGCAAATACGTCTACGACCAGGCAGCCCACACCGGCCAGCTGCACACCGTCGACGACTTCTTCCACGAACTGCGCCGGTACGGATGAGCAGCCCAATTGAGCCCAGTGCCCTGCCACAGACAAGGAGGCCATCGTGCCAGTCATCGCATCTGCCCGGTATCACGAAGTACGGAAGGCGGTCACGACGTGGGTAGCGTAATCGGGTCGGCCGGCCTGGCGGGTTGTGAATGGCTGCGATACGACTACAACCCCACGCTGATCGCGCAGGACCGGCCGGAATCGTTCACCATGTGGCGATACCGGCAACTACTGCCGATCGGCGACGGCCCGGTGCGCTACCCGGTACCGATCGGCGGCACACCACTGCTACCCGCACCAGCCCTCAGACAAACACTGGGCATGCCCCACCTCTGGCTCAAAGACGAAACTCGCAACCCAAGCGCGTCCAACAAAGACCGCGCCACCGCACTCGTGCTCGAAGACGGACTACGACGCCACATCGACACGATCACCACCGCGTCCACCGGCAACGCAGCCGTAGCCACCGCCGTCGGCGCCGCAGCAGCCGGCATACGAGCCGTCATCTTCGTATCCACCGACTGCCAGCCCGACAAACTCGCCCTCATGACCCAAGCCGGCGCCTGGGTCTTCCAAGTCCGCCACGGCTACCCGGCCGCCGTCGACCTCTCCCGCACCGCCGCCCACACCTTCGGCTGGCTCGACCGCAACACCGGCGCCAACCCACTCACCATCGAAGCGAAAAAAACCGTCGCCTTCGAGGTATGGGAACAACTCGGCCGCCAACCACCGGACGTAATGATCACCCCCGTCGGCGACGGCCCCACCCTGGTAGCACTCGACAAAGGCTTCACCGAACTCGTCCACTGCGGCCTCGCCACACGCCAACCACGCCTGATCGGCATCCAAGCCGAACACTGCCAACCACTGGTACGCGCCTGGCACGGCACCCCCGCCCAACCAGCCCACCTGGACCCCACCGCCACCATCGCCGACGGCATCGCCGTCGTACGCCCAGCCATCGGCAACGCCGTACTGGACGCGATACACCGCAGCGGCGGAGCACTGACCGCAGTCTCCGACGACGCACTCCTGAGCGCGGTCGCCACCCTGGCCAGCCGGGCCGGCGTCGGCGCCGAACCCGCCGGCGCGGCAGCCCTGGCCGGGCTGGAAATCGCTGTCGAACACGGCCTGGCCGACCCGGCGGAAACCGTGGCCCTCCTGATCACCGGCCGGGAAATGAAAGCCAACAAGGCGACCACCCGCCCGGACCGGATGGCCATCGTCGAAACACTCGACGAAGTCGAGCGGTTTCTGGCAGGCGATTGCTGATCGTGCCAGGGCCGGGCTTGTTATGGCAGGCCGGGACCTGATGCTCATCGACAACATCCGCACCGCGCACAGCAGAGATCCCTTCGAGGGACAGCGCGAAGCGCTCGTCGTGTCCGCTTCGGCGAGCCGCACATCATCAACGACTTCTTCCACGAGCTGCGCCGGCACGGATAAGCAGCTCGAGTGCTCTACCAGACACATGAGGGGTGCAACGGTGCCAGTCATCTCCGTTCCACAGGACTTCAACGAGGAGGAGCTCTACGTCGACCTCCGGTCGATCGTCGGGCACCCGCTCTTCCTGAAGTGCGAAGGCTTCAACTTCGCCGGCTCCATCAAACTCAAAGCCGCCACCGAAATGATCACAGCCGCCGAACGAGACGGCGCCCTGACACCGGGATCGATCCTGGTCGAATCCTCATCCGGAAACCTCGGCGTGGCACTGAGCATGATCGCGGCCAGCAAGGGCTACCAGTTCCTCTGCGTGACCGACTCCCGCTGCAACCTCTCCACCAGACGACTGATGGAAGCACTGGGCAGCCACGTCCACATCATCACCGAACCCGACACCAACGGCGGCTTCCTCGGCGCACGCATCGACCACGTCCGCACCCTCTGCGCCTCCGACAACCGATACATCTGGCTCAACCAATACGCCAACCCAGGCAACTGGAAAGCGCACTACCACACAACAGCACCAGCGATCGCGGCCGCGTTCCCACAACTGGACGTACTGTTCATCGGAGCCGGCACCACCGGCACCCTCATGGGCTGCGCACGCTACTTCTGGGAACGGCACCGGCCAGTACGGATCATCGCCGTGGACAGCGTCGGCTCGGTCACCTTCGGCGGCACACCACGCCGCCGAATGATCCCCGGTCTGGGCACCAGCGTCCGTCCACCACTGCTCGACGAATCCTATGTAGACGACGTGATCCACGTCGAAGAAGCCGACACCATCCGCACCTGCCACCGCCTGGCCCGAAACGGATTTCTCTTCGGCGGCTCCACCGGCACAGTGGTCAGCGGCGCAACAGACTGGCTGGCCCAGCACGACACACGTGCACTCACCGCAGTAGCCATCGCCCCCGACCTCGGCGAACGCTACCTCGACACCATCTACCAAACCAACTGGCTACAAGACCTCTACGGCGAAGACATACTCAATTCCAACAAGCTGACCGCCGGCTCCCAGCCAGTCTGACACACGAGGTGACCACGACATGGGCCGTGTGACCGGGCCGGGCCTGCATAGCTCGACGGATTTGCGTACCTACCGGTCACTGGTAGGCGGAAATCTCCAGATGGCTGGATTGCTGGCCATCGCGAAAGCCATCAACCTGAACCTGTTCGGCCTGATGCCACTGTCCACTGGGGACGATTGGCGTGCCGGCCGCGGGCCGCCAGCTTGCCCAGTTCCCACACCATCAGCAGCACCACCGGCGGCACCATCGCCCAGCCGAACTGCAGCGCGTTCAGCTCCGTGGTGCCGAGCAGCCGCTGGAACGCGTCCATCTGCGTCACCAGCACGGCGAGTACGAACTCCCCGAGCACCACCCAGTTCATCTGCTTGCTGTCGAACGTCTCCGTCGTCAGCACGGACGCGGTCTCGCTGCGGCATTCGAGGCCGGCCACGATGAGGCACAGCGCGAACGTGGTGAAGGCGATCGAGTTGGCGACGCGCGGATCGCCGAAGCGGGACTCGCCCAGGTACAGGACCGCGAGCAGCATCGCACTGATCACCAGGCCTGCCGCCCCGACCGTCACCATCACCCCTTTGCTCACGACCGATGCGCCACGAGGACGCGGGCTGCGGGCCATGAGGCCGGGGCTCTGCCGGTCGAACCCGAGCGCGAAACCGAAGGCCGCGTTGACAACGAAGTGGATCCACAACACCTGCCCGGGGTTGAACGGCTCCCCTGCCGCGATATCGAACAGCGCCGCCCCGAGGAACGTCAGGACGAACACGACCAGCAGGACGAGGACGAACCGGATGTACTTGGTGAGGTTGTCGTAGATCTTGCGGCCCTGCTCGACGGCGAACACGATGGTGGCGAAGTTGTCGTCGGACAGCACCATCCGGCCGGCGTTCTTGGCCACCTCCGTACCGCTGCCCATCGCGATGCCGATGTCGGCGGCCTTGATGGCCGGGGCGTCGTTGACGCCATCGCCGGTCATCGCGACCACATCGCCCTTCTTCTTCAGCGTCTCGGCGAGCAACACCTTGTGCTCGGGGGCGACCCGGCCCAGCACGCCGATCCCGTCGATGCGAGCCAGCCGTTCGGGCTCGGGCAGGGCAGCGAAGTCGGCGCCGAGCATGGCGTCGCCGGAGATGCCGAGCTGCCCGGCGATGGCGGCACCGGTGATGACGTCGTCACCGGTCACCATGCGGACGCGAATGTGAGCCTCCTGCGCGCCGGCAACCGCCTCCTTCGAAGTGTCCCTCGGCGGATCGACCATGCCCACCAGGCTCGTGACCCGCAGCCCCGTGACGTAGCCGAGCAGGTCGCCGTGCGGATCGAATTGCTCGGGGACGATGTCGCGCGTGGCGGCGGCCATCACGCGTTTGCCCTCGCCCTCCATCCGTTCCAGGTGCGCCTGGGCCCGTGCGGACAGGTCCGCGCCCCACGGAATACTCTCCTGACCGGCCAGGGCGGAGCCCGCTCTGGACAGCACGGCCGGCGCCGCGCCCTTGACGAAGCAGCGGATGACCGGGCGCCCCGAGGCGTCTTGGGCCTGGTGGAACGTCGCCATCAGCTTGTAGGTCGGGTCGAAGGGCAGGGTGGCCAGCCGGGGAAACGCCGCGCGAGTGGCGTCGACGTCGACGCCGGCCTTGTGCCCCAGCACGAGCAAGGCCCCCTCCGTGGGATCGCCGACGACCTTTCCTTCGACGAGCTTCGCGTCGCTGGCCACCAGGTAGGGCAGGATGGCGCCCTCGATCGTGTCGGTGGACCCGGCCACGCGATACACGCTGCCCGCCAGGTCGTACCCGCTGCCGGAGATCGTGTAACGATCGGTCGGGTCCACGACCTCGACCGCGGTCATCTGGTTCATCGTGAGGGTGCCGGTCTTGTCGGAGTTGATCGCCGAGGTAAAACCCAGTGTCTCCACCGAGGGCAGGTCCTTCACGATCGCGTTGCGCTTGGCCAGGTCGACGCTGCCGAGCGAGAGGATGGTCTGGGTGACGGTCGGCAGGGCCTCCGGGATCGCGGCGATCGCGAGCGAGACCGCGCTGACGAACAGCGCGTCCCAGGTCTGCCCCCGGTTGAGCCCGAGCACGAACATCACGATCATGGTCAGCCCCGCGGCGGCGGCGATCCACAGGGTGAGCCGGTTGAGCTCCCGAGTCAGCGGTGACTGCTCCGGCGGCGTGGCCGACAGCATCCCGGAGATCCGGCCCAGCTCCGTGGCGGCGCCTGTCGCGGTGACGACCATCGCGCCGCTGCCGTGGGTGACCGGGGTGTGCATGAACGCCATGTTCACCTGGTCCCCCGGGCCGAGCCGGTCGGCAGGGAGCGCCTGCGCGCTCTTGGCGGCGGGCACACTCTCGCCGGTCAGGGCGGACTCGTCGATCTGCAGCGAACTGGCGTGCAGGATCCGCCCGTCCGCAGGCACCTGATCGCCGGCTGCGATGAGCACGACGTCGCCCACGACGAGGTCCTCCGCCGGGGCGACCGCCTCTTGCCCGTCCCGGCGCACCCTGGCGGTCGCCTTCATCATCGACTTCAGCGCGTTCATCGCACTGTCGGCCTTGCCCTGCTGCCGCAACCCGACGACCGCGTTCACCACGGTCAGGATCACCAGCAGGATCGCCGTGGTCCACTGCTGGATCGCCAGCGAGACCACTGCGGCGACGACCAGAATGATCTGCATGTAGCTGCGGTACTCCCCGAGGAACCGCAGCCAGCCCGGCCGTGGTTTCTCCTCCGGCAACGCGTTGGGACCGTTGACACGCCACAACTCCGCTGCGCGGGCCGCGGAAAGCCCCCGGGCGGGGTCGACACCGAGCAAGGCGGCGGCCTCCTCGGCGGTGTGGGCGTACCACGGTACGGTCGGCACCGGGGCTTCGGAACGTTGCGTCATCTCGTCACCCCTTCTCAGGCTCGGCGTGAACCGCCCGCCGTCGTGGGAGGTTTCTCCTCGGCCTCGAGCTCCGCCCTGGCCTTCCGCAGCTCGTCACGAGCCTCGTCGCTCACGCGCGGGTACTGAGGATCGAGTTCCATCAACGTGTGCGCCAGCACCGCACCGGCGCACAGGCGTGCGAACCACTTCCGGTCCGCCGGGATCACGTACCACGGCGCCCAGGGTTTGCTCGTCGCCGACAGCATCTCGGAGAACGCGTGCTGGTAGTCCTTCCAGAAGCTCCGTTCCCGGATGTCGGCGGCGGAGAACTTCCAGTTCCGCTCGGGCACGTCGATCCGCTTCAGGAACCGCGCGCGCTGTTGCTCCCACGACAGGTTGAGGAAGAGCTTGACGACGGCGAACCCGTTGTCGGTCAGGTACCGCTCCCAATCGTTGATCTCGCGGTACCGCCTGGCCCACATGTCCTTGCCCACAGACGCGCCGGGAAGGTGCTGCCGGTCCAGGTTCTCCGGGTGCACCCGGACCACGAGGACCTCCTCGTAGTGCGACCGGTTGAAGATCCCGATCTCGCCGCGGGCGGGCAGCCGGCACGCGTAGCGCCACAGGTAGTCGTGGTCGAGCTCCTCGGCCGAGGGGACCTTGAAGCTGCTCACCTTCACGCCCTGCGGGTTGACCCCGCTCATCACGTGCCGGATCGTGCCGTCCTTGCCACCGGCATCGAGCGCCTGCAGGCACAACAACACCCCGTGGGTCTTCTCCGCGGCCAGCCTGCGCTGGTACTCGGCGAGCAGTTCGACCCCGGCCCGCAACAGCTCGCGGCCTTCCCGCTTCTTCGTGACCCCGGCCTTGAAGGCGGGGTCGAAGTCCTTGGCCAGTCTGACCTTCGAACCCGGCTCGACGCGCAGTGGCTCGATGAAACTCGCTATCCGCTTGGCCCGTACGTCGTTCATCCGACGCCTCCTCGGTGCCGGCCTCCGGTCGAGGCTCGGCGGATTGTCCCGTCCTGTCGAGGGTCTTTCGTCCCCCTCCGATGTGGACACCGTGGACACCATCGCGTCCGATGTGGACTCCGCCGCGGCCGTGTTCCGCGAAGAGACGAACACCGACTGGATCCCCTTCAGTGCAGGTGAACCAGAACGAGGTTCTTCATCAGGATCATGACGACGCCGAGCAGCCCGGCCGCA
This sequence comes from Kibdelosporangium banguiense, assembly GCF_017876405.1. Lineage (GTDB taxonomy): Bacteria > Actinomycetota > Actinomycetes > Mycobacteriales > Pseudonocardiaceae > Kibdelosporangium > Kibdelosporangium banguiense. The sequence continues at coordinate 9,839,331 of NZ_JAGINW010000001.1, forward strand.
CAGGTCATCCCGATCAGCGCCGATCCACGCAGCTGGGCGTCCCGCGCCGCCGACCACGCGTGGTACATCAGCAGCACCACCGCCGCGGCCAGCCCGATGTTGGCCGCGGTCACCGGCGAGGCGCCTGCCAGCCGGACCAGCAGCAGCGCGGCGAGCGGGCCGTAGGAGGCCGTCACCATGGGCCAGGTGGCGCGCAACTCCGCGACAATCTGCGCCCGCCCGGGGAACCTGCCGTCGTGGACGTGCCCGCCCAGCAGTTCCGCGTATTCCTCGGCCGTCCAGTAGACCAGGAGCGTGACCACGACCGCGATCGTGAGGGGCACAGTAGGCAGCTGCCCTCCCGCCGCGGTCAGGATGGCCGCGGTGACGATCGCCCCGTAGATTCCCGCGGCCCGGCGCCGCCCGGCGAACCGCTCAGCCGTCCGGCCTGCCATGTCTCGCTTCCCCATTCTGTCCGAAACGGACGGAAAGGCAACAGCGACTCGGTCCGGCGAACCGCACCCGCCCGCTCTGCACCGTTGTCCGCCCGCCCCTTTCTCTCGGCCACAGTCCCGGGCAGCGCGACCACGGTCCGGGACAGGAATGTTGCCGACGGTCCCGCACCGCCCGGTGAGACCGGCGGGCCCCGAGGCTCCTTCATGCGAGCGAGGCTAAGACGGCGGCACCGCGTCCTGCTCATCCCGGCCGGGTGAATCGGGCGCCTCGCGTACATCCGCCGTCGGAACGCACGCCCCCGCGGAATGGTTACCGGTTGGCGCCGCGAGACGGCCGACGCGCCACTGCTCCCCGTCCCGGGACTTCCGGTTCGCCTCGACAATGCCCTGCGCTGCCAGGGCGGGCACTCCGGCCACTGCCAGGTTCGCCGGCCGACAGCAGCCACAGGACCAGCGAGACATACAGCAGCGCCGGGGCGTCTGGCTGGGGCAGCACCCAGCCACACGTAAGACAAGCTCCAAGCCTCCTCCGCGCCGGGTGAAGCCCGCCGCAGCAGATTCGGAGACAGTGTTGGCCTCCGACAGGAGAGGATGGTGATGACCGGGCATGCGGTTCGCTCCCCCGGCGGCACGGCGCGGCTTCGCACTCGTCGCGCTGGCCACTGGCGCCGCGTCGCTCGTCCTCACGGCTACCGTGCTATTGCGCGATCCGCTCGAGGTGATCGCCGCCGTCCTGCTCGTCGGCTGCGCGATCGCCGCCGCGTGGGCGGCGCTGGTCCACCGGGGACGGCGCCGTATTGCGGCCGCCGCGATCGCCGTGCTCGCGCTGGCCGCCACTGCGGCCCTGCCGGATCTGCGCGCGTACCTGTGGTTCCTGGTGGTGGCCGCCTTGGTCGCGCTATCCGCGGGCGCGACCAGGGCCGCATTGGGGCAGGCATCCTCCAGTGCCGTCAGCCGGACCGGGCCGGCGCGTCATGGCGTCCTGCTGGTGAACCCGCGCTCCGGCGGCGGAAAGGCCACCTGGTTCGGCCTGGCCGACAAGGCCCGCGCCCTCGGGGTCGAGCCCTTCGAGCTGCGGCCGGGCGACGACCTGCGGACGCTGGCCGAGCAGGCGGTCGCAAACGGTGCGGACGTACTCGGAATGGCAGGGGGCGACGGATCCCAGGCATTGGTCGCCGACGTGGCCCGCCAGCATGGCGTGGCGTTCGTCTGTGTCCCGGCGGGCACCCGGAACCACTTCGCACTCGACCTTGGGCTGGACCGCGACGACGTGCCCGCGGCGCTGGCCGCGTTCGGCGACGCCGTCGAACGGCGCGTCGACCTGGCCGAGCTCAACGGGCGAGTCTTCGTCAACAACGTCTCGCTCGGCGTCTACGCGGCCGCTGTCCAGTCGCCCGCCTACCGAGACGCCAAGGCGGCGACGGTGGTGCGGCAGTTGCCCGACCTGCTCGGCCCGGACGCGCAACGCCCGGACCTGCGATTCGCTCTGCCCGACGGAACCCGTCGCGAATCGGCCGATCTCCTGCTCGTCTCCAACGACCCGTACCGGCTGAAGCACCTGAGCGGGTTCGGCACCCGGGAGCGCCTTGACGCCGGAACCCTTGGCATCGTCACCGTGACGGTGAACCGGGCCGCGGAGGTCCCCGCGCTGATCTCGGCCGAGATAGCGGGCCGGATCTCACGATTTTCCGGCTACCGGTCGTGGTCGGCACCGGAGTTCGTGGTGGACTCGGGACGCCCCCTGATCGAGGCGAGCCTCGATGGCGAAGCGATGCGCCTCGCGCCTCCCCTGCGTTTCCGGATCCTGCCCGGCGCACTGCGGGTCCGCGTACCCCGCGACGCACCGGGCACGTCCCCGGCAGCAACACTGCCGTCCGGAACGCGAGCCACGGTCGTCGCGCTGCTCCAGGTGCTGGGCGGCCGGGCGAGCTGACCGCCCCAGCTCTCACACCTGCTGTGGTGTATTGGTCACCGTTCTTCCTGGCCGGGTGGCGTCTAGTGGCCATTGTCGACACTGCGTCTCTCCTGCCGTTCCGCCATCCGGGTTGCTGCGGCATTCTGAAGGCCGGGTTTTGCCTGCTGCCCGGGTCTTCTTCGGGTGTGGAGGTTTGTGCAGTGTGACGGAAGGTCACAGTGAGTGCATCGCGGCGATGCCGGGCACCACCAGGTCGCGGCAGCATGGCGACAATCTTCCGGCGGAGCTCAGCAGTTTCGTGGACCGCCGAAGAGAGATTTCCGAGGTCAAACGGCTGCTGTCCAGCACTCGGCTGCTGACGTTGACCGGTGTCGGTGGGGTGGGCAAGACCCGGTTGGCGTTGCGGGTGGCGGCCGGGGTGCGGCGGGCGTTCGTCGACGGGGTGTGGCTGGTCGAGCTGGCCGCGCTACAAGACCGGACGCTGCTGGAGCAGACGGTCGCGGACACCGTGGGGCTGCGGGATCAGTCCGCGCGGTCGCCGCAGGAGGTCGTGGTGGACTACCTGCGAGACAAGCAGCTGCTGCTGGTGCTGGACAACTGCGAGCACCTGGTGGACCGGTGCGCGGGGCTGACGACCGATCTGCTGGCGGTGGCACCGGGCTTGCGGATCCTGGCCACCAGCCGACACGCGCTGTGTGTCTCGGGCGAACACGTTCTCGCGGTACCGCCCCTACCGGTGCCGGCCCCTGAACATCTACCGCAGCAAGGGAAACTGGACGGCAACGAGGCAGTACGCCTGTTCGCGGAGCGCGCCGCGCTCGTTCGGCCCGGCTTCGAGGTCACTACCGGTAATCACGGGACGATCGCGCGGATCTGCCAGCAGCTGGACGGGCTTCCGCTGGCGATCGAGCTGGGCGCGGCGTGGCTGCGGGCACTCTCGCCGGAGCAGCTCCTGCACCGGCTGGACGACCGGTTCCGTCTCCTGCGCGGAGGTAGCCGGGCGGTGCCAGCCCGCCATCAGACGCTGCGGGCGGTGGTCGACTGGAGCTACCAGCTGTGCTCACCGCCCGAGCAGACCCTGTGGGCGCGGGCCTCGGTGTTCGCCGGCGGGTTCGACCTGGACGCGGCCGAGGCCGTCTGCGGCGGGGACGGCATCGACCGCGACCGGGTGCTCGATCTGGTGGCCGGGTTGGTGGACAAGTCGATCCTGATCAGGGAGGACCAGCACCACGCTCCCCGGGTGCGGTATCGGCTGTTGTACACCATCGCCCACTACGGGCAGGACGCCCTGCGGGCGGCCGGGCGGGATGCGGTGCTGCGCCGACGGCACCGGGACTACTACCTGGATCTGGCCGAACGAGGCAACACCGAGTGGTTCGGCCCCACCCAGCCCGAGGTGTCCGCCCGCACCCGGCGCGAGCATGCCAACCTGCGCCTCGCGCTGGAGTTCTGCCTGAGCACCCCCGGTGAATCCCAGGCTGGGCTGCGGCTGGCCGCGGCCCTGCACTTCTACTGGCACTGCGGCCACGTGGCCGAGGGACGGCACTGGCTGGACCGGGCACTGACCCTGGACGCCCAGCCGGGCAGGGTGCGGGCCACCGCACTGTGGGGCAACGCCAACCTCGCCCTCCTGCAGGGCGACCTCTCCGCCGCCACGGCCATGGCGGAGCAGTGTCGCGGCTGGGCCCAGCTGCACGGTGACCAGACCGTGCTGGCGTACGCCTTGTTCATCCAGGGAGCCGTCGCACGGTTCCGCGGCGACTTCCGGCGCGCGCGGGCCCTGCTGGAGGATGCCCTGGGGCGCTTCGAGGCCCTCAGCGAACTGAACAGCATGGTGATCATCACCTATGTCACGCTGTCCGCGACAGCCGTTTTCCAGGGTGACCTCGCCCGTGCCATCACGCTGAGCCAGCATGCTCGCGCGCTCTGCGAGAGGCACGGCGAGCAATGGGCCCTGGGCTACGTGCTCGACGCGTTGGCCTTCGCCGAGTGGACGCGGGGCGAGTTGGCGCTGGCGAGCACGCACAACAAGGACAGCCTCCGGGTCATGCGCATCTTCGACGACACCTTCGGTACGGTGTTGACGGTCGAGCAGCAGGCATGGCTCGCCGGGACGGCTGGCGAGGACGAGCGGGCCGCGGTGCTGCTCGGCGTGACGCAGCAACTGTGGTCCCTGGTTGGCGGCCAACCCTTGTTCGGCTCCTCAGATCACCTGGCCGCACACGAGACATGCGAGCAGCAGGCCCGCCGTGCCCTAGGCGACCGCGCCTTCCGAGCCGCGTTCGGCCGGGGCGCCGACCTCGACCTTGACCTGGGGATCGCCTACGCGCTCGGCGAGAAACCCGCGCCCGCCACCCCGGCCGCCACCACGACGGATACCGCGGGGACGCCATTGACCCGACGGGAGCAGCAGGTCGCCGAGCTGGTCGCGGAAGGACTGTCCAACAAGGACATCGCTGCCCGGCTGGTGATCGCCCAGCGCACCGCGGAAGGTCACGTGGAACGCATCCTGGCCAAGCTCGGCTTCACCAAACGCACCCGGCTCGCCGCGTGGGTCATCGAGCAACGGGAAGGCCTGGACCGGTGATGGCCGGCGGCGGATCGGATCGGCCGGCGGGAAATCTGCCGGGTGAGGTGACGAGTTTTGTGGGTCGTCGGCGCGAGACCGCTCAAGCCGTACGGCTGGTGCGGCGGGCGCGGCTGGTCACGCTGACCGGGGTGGCCGGGGTCGGCAAGACCCGGCTGGCGTTGCGGGTGGCCGCCCAGGTGCGCGAGGCGTTTCCGGATGGTGTGTGGCTGGTCGAGCTGGCCGCGCTCACCGAGGACAAGCTGCTGGCTCCCACGCTGGCCGACGTCATGGGTATCCAAGATCGGCAGGGGCAGCGGTCTGCCATGGACGTGCTGGCGGACTACTTGGAGGACAAACAGTTGCTGCTGGTGCTGGACAACTGCGAGCACCTGCTGGACTCGTGCGCGGTGCTGGCCGGCGAGCTGTTGAGGGTGGCGCCGGGAGTGCGGGTCCTGGCCACCAGCCGGCAAGTCCTGGGAGTGGCCGGGGAGTACCTGTTGGAGGTGCCGCCACTGTCGGTGCCGGATCCGGAACAGTCGATGACCACGCGGTCTGTGGCGCGGCATGAGGCGGTGCGGCTGTTCACCGAGCGGGCAGCGCTCGCCCGGCCCGGATTCGCGGTCGATGCGCACAATCGCGCCACGATTGTGCGGATCTGCCGCAGGCTGGACGGTATCCCCCTGGCCATCGAGCTGGCGGCGCTGCGGGTCCGGGCGCTGCCGGTGACCGAGATCCTGGCCGGGCTGGACGACCACCTGGGGTTCCTTGCCGTCGGGAACCGGATCGCGGTCCCGCGTTTGCAGGCTCTGCGGGCGACGATCGACTGGAGCTTCGCGCTGTGCTCGCCGCTCGAGCAGCAGCTGTGGGCCCGGGCGTCGGTGTTCGCCGGTGGGTTCGACCTGCAGGCAGCCGAGGCGGTCTGCAGCGGCCAAGGCATCGCGCGGGAGGATGTCTTCGAGCTGGTGGCCGCGCTGGTGGACAAGTCCGTCCTGCCCCGAACCCGCGATGACACCGACCCCGTCGCGCGCTACCGGATGCTGGAGGCCATCCGCCAGTACGGCGAGGAACAGTTGGCGGCATCCGGCCAGCAGACGGCCACGCGCGCACGCCACCGGGACCACTACCGGTGGCTGGTCACATGGGCGGAGCAGGAGTGGCTAGGCCCGAACGAGCAGGCATGGTTCGCAACTTTGCGCCGCGAGCACCCCAACGTGCGGGCCACGCTGGAGTTCTGCCTGACCGAACCCGGTCAGGCACGGGCCGGGCTGGAGATCACCGCTGCCCTGTTCCACTACTGGGTCCGCTCCGGCACGCACACCGAGGGCCGCTACTGGCTCGACCAGGCCCTGGAGCTGGACCCGGAGCCGAGTCCGCAGCGGGCCAAGGCCCTGTGGACCGGTAGCTGGCTCGCCCTGCTGCAGGCCGACATGGCTACCGGGTTGTCCCTGCTGGAGCAAGGCCGTGCGCTGGCGCACCAGCTCGGGGACGAGCCTACCCTCGCGCACACCACGCTGGGTTTTGGTGTGGCCGCGTTCTTCCAGAACGACCTCGACCGCGCGGTCCCGCTCCTCGAGGACGCCCTGGCCCACCACCAGACGCTCGACGACCCGACCGGCGTCTGGCTCGCCTTGATCAGTCTGACTCTGACCACCGCGGCCCTCGGGAACCCGGATCGCGCGGCCGACTTCGGCGAGGAATGCCTGGCTCTGTGCGACAGCCGGGGTGCGTACCCGTCCACGACCTACCCGCTCTGGGCGCTCAGCTTCGCCAAGTGGCTGTCCGGCGACCGGCAGCAGGCCACCAGGCTGATCCGGGACGGCCTCCCCGCCACGCAACAATTCGACGATCGGTGGGCCCTCGCCCACAACCTTGAAACGCTGGCCTGGATCACGGAAGCGGATGGCCGGCACACACGCGCCGCACGACTACTCGGCGCGGCCCACACCATCTGGCGCACAACCGGGACGCTTCCCTGCGGCCCGAGGTTCTTCGTCCCCTTTCACGACCACTGCAAACACCACATTCGCGCCGCGCTCGGGGACGACCAGTTCACCGCGGCCTTCCAGCACGGCACCCGATTCACCCCCGACCAGGCCATCGACTACGCCCTCGAAGAGACCAGCGAACAAGTGATCAGACCGTTCTGACGGCATCAAGGAACTAACGATCGGCCCCTTTGGCGGGCTGGATGTTCTGGTTGATGTGGAACACGTTGTCCGGGTCGTAGCGGTCCTTGATCTGGGCGAGCCGGTTGTAGTTGCCGCGGTAGGACGCTGCGACCCGGTCCTGTCCCTCGTCCATCAGGAAGTTGACGTAGGCACCGCCGGCCGAGGTCGGGTGCAGCTCCTGCCAGTAGTCCCGGGCCCACTGCGAGATGACGCCAGCGTTGGCCGGGTCCGGGTCGACGCCCACAATGACCCCTGCCCAGCCGCCGTCCCGGTAGGCGAAGGCGGTCGCGTCGGCGGGCACGCGGCTGGCGGCGCCGTCGATGGGGTAGAGGTGCATGGTGGAGTGGCCGGTCGGCAGTTGCGCGCCGTACTTGCTGTGCACGGCGATCGCGGCGTCGGAGATCTCGTTGAAGAAGTCCGCCCGCCAGTACCATTGCAGCCCGGCTGGGTAGAGGCCGTCGAACGCACTCTGCAGCGCGGTGAACGGCATGTCGTGCAGGCCGACCAACAACGGTGAGCCGTACGTCATGATCGGCTCGAGCACCTCGTCGGCGTAGGCGTGCGATCCGGTGTAGCACCAGACGATGGCGCACGACTTGCGGCCCCAGAGCTCCTCGGGAAACGGCGCAGCGGGCGGGATGGTGAGCAGCGCGCACCAGCCGCTGAGCTCCTCCGGCAGCGACGGCAGTAGCTCTCGGTACCAGCGCATCACCTCGGCGGTGTCAGCGAAGTCGTACAGCACGGGACCACCGATGATCGCGCCGCGCTCACCGATGTCGTGGCAGCGGAAGGTGAACGACGTGACAACCCCGAAGTTCCCGCCGCCACCGCGCAAGGCCCAGAACAGGTCGCTGTGGGAGCTGTCGCTGGCCGTCACGAACGTGCCGTTGGCGAGCACCACATCCGCGGCGAGAAGATTGTCGATGGTCAGGCCGAAGCGCCGGGCAAGGTAGCCGATGCCGCCCCCGAGCGTTAGACCGGCCACGCCGGTGGACGCGAGGAAGCCTGAGGGAGTCGCCATGCCGAACCCGACGGTCGCGTGGTCGACGTCGCCCCAGGTGCAGCCCGCGTCGGCGCGGACGGTGTGGTTCTCGGGGTTGACCGTGGTGCTGCGAAGCAGGGAAAGGTCGATAACCAGAGCGTCGTCCCATACCCCGAGGCCGGCGGCGTTGTGACCGCCACCCCGTACGGCGATCTCCAGGTCGTGTTCACGGCCGAAACGGACACAGGCGATGACGTCGACGGTGTCCCGACAGCGGGCGACGGCCGCTGGCCGCTTGTCGATCATGCCGTTGTAGACGGCACGCGCCTCGTCGTACCCGGCGTCCAACTGGGTGATGAGGTCGCCCCGCAGGGCGGCGGCCAGACCTTCGTACGGCGTGGTGGTCATGTGGCGCCCTTCCACTACGGCGCTCTACCGTCAAACGCAAGCACCACCGATGGTGAGGAACTACCCTCGTTCTCCGGAGAACGCCCGCTGAACACTCAAGCAAACTCCTTGAGCCGTCGTAAATCGACCTATCCGTCCATTGTTTACAAAACTATCGCCTGACTGAAGAAATGAGGATCATACCTCCCGGGCTCATACACAGGAAGCAACTGAATGGCGAGTTGGCGTCAATAACAGAAATAGGCCACTTTAACCTGCCGCTTTCGCGCGATTCAGGGTGACACGGGCTGTAGGTGGGCAGGAGTGCCTGTCCTGCAAGGGAAACTGGTGTTCGCGAAGACCTCGGAACCCACACACACTGCTCATCACCTCGCAGGGGTGACTGGGCCGTGCCGCAGAGCGGCGACGCACGCCGCTCACCGGAATTGCGCTGCCCCCTGACGCCGGGATCGCACCGAGTGCTGGGCGTCCGGGCGCTTCGCTCCTCCGGTACGGGTGATGCGTCCGATGCCGGTTCCCGGGGACGGTGGGTTGGTTCCGGGGACGGTACGCGAGGAGGAGTGCCCCGCGGGCCACGTCTCCTTGTGTGCGCACCTCGAGGGGTTGTCATGGCCGAGGCAGCGATCGCCGACCACGGGTTGATCGGCGATCTACAGACAGCAGCGCTCGTCAGCACGGATGGGTCGGTCGACTGGTTCTGTTGCCCGCGTTTCGACTCGCCGAGCGTGTTCGGTGCCCTTCTCGACGACGAGCGCGGCGGGCACCTGCGGGTGCAGCCGGCGGGCCGGGACTACGAGTCGAAGCAGATGTACTTCCCGGACACCGCCGTGCTCGTCACGCGGTTTCTCACAGAGACCGGCGCGGGCGAGGTCGTCGACTTCATGCCGCCGTCGGGCCCGGAGCCGACCGGGAACCACCGGCTGGTTCGGATGTTGCGCTGTGTCCGCGGCCGGATGAGCTTCGAGGTGGACATCGCCCCGCGATTCGACTACGGCCGTAGAGCGCACCGTACGGAACTGACCGAGCACGGGGCGGTGTTCAGCACCGATGCCCTGACGTTGACCCTGCACGCGGTGCGGGAGCCTGGGGACGCCCGGCTGGCGCAGGCGCGCGTGGACGAGGGTGACGTGCACCTGTCGATCGACCTTACGGCCGGGGATGTGCGCGGAGTGGTGCTGGAGTCGGGAGCGGACGGCCCGCCGCGGGAGATCCGGTTGGCGGAGTTCCAGCGACTGTTCGACCACACCGTCGCTTTCTGGCACTCGTGGCTCACCGGCTCGACCTACACCGGGCGCTGGCGGGAGGCAGTGGAGCGTTCGGCGATCACGCTCAAGCTGATGACGTATGCGCCGACCGGCGGGCTCGTCGCCGCCCCGACGACGAGCCTGCCCGAGCAGGTGGGCGGCGAGCGCAACTGGGACTACCGCTACACGTGGGTGCGGGACGCGTCGTTCTCCGTCCGCGCCCTGCTCCGGCTGGGCTTCACCGAGGAGGCGGCGCAGTTCGCCGCCTGGATGTACGACCGGGTGACCGAACGGGTCGGCGGCGAGGGCGGCCCGCTCAACATCATGTACCGGATCGACGGCTCCTCCGACCTCACGGAGGAGGCACTGGAGCACTGGTCCGGCTATCGCGGGTCGCGCCCGGTCCGGATCGGCAACGAGGCCGCGGACCAGCTCCAACTCGACATCTACGGCGAGGCGCTGGACAGCATCTTCCTCGCCGACGAGCGGGCGCTGCCGGTCGGGCACCGGGGCTGGGTCGCGATCTGCGAGGTGCTGGACTGGCTTGCCGCGCACTGGGACCAGCCGGAGGAGGGCATCTGGGAGACTCGCGGCGGGCGCCAGGACTTCACCTACGGGCGCCTGATGAGCTGGGTGGCGTTCGACCGCGGCCTGCGGCTGGCGGTCACACACGGGCGACCGGCCGCCGTCGACCGCTGGACGCAGGCTCGGGACGCGATCTACAACCAGATCATGACCAAGGGCTGGAACGCCGAGCGCCGCGCGTTCGTCCAGCACTACGCCAGCGACGTGCTCGACGCTTCGCTGTTGAAGATGCCCGGCGTCGGGTTCATCTCCCCGCTCGACCCGATGTGGGCTGACACGCTGAGGGCGATGGACGACGAGCTGGTGACCGACAGCCTCGTCCACCGCTACGACCCGGAGGCCTCACCCGACGGCCTGCGCGGCTCCGAGGGCACGTTCTCACTCTGCTCGTTCCTGTATGTCGACGCGCTCGCCCGGACAGGCCGGCTCGATGACGCCCGGCTCGCCTTCGAGAAGATGCTCACCTACGCGAACCACGTCGGGCTCTTCTCCGAGGAGATCGCTCTCACCGGTGAGCAGATCGGCAACTTCCCCCAGGCCTTCACCCACCTGGCGCTGATCGACGCCGCGATCACCCTCGACCAGGCCATCGACCGTGCGGCCCGGCGATGACCGAACGGTACGAGGAAAAGCCCGCGGTGGCGGACCTCACCCGGAACATGCGAAGCGTTCGCCGGGGGTACTCCCGACCATGAACCGTGTGATCGCTCGACATGCCGCTCTGGTGTTCTGCGCGGCGTTGGCCCTCACGGGCTGTACGTCGGCCACGAACGACCAGCCCAGTCAGAAAACCACGACGACCACGACGACCGGGCCCGCTACGACCGTGTCGATCCGACCGGAGTGCGTCAACGTCGCGGACAAAGCACACGCGCTTCTCACCCAGATTGGCCGACTGACCACTGGGGACGCGACCCCCGACCAGGTGCGCGCCGCAGCGGGCGAGTTGTCCGACGCGTTCGACGATGCCAAGGCGACCGTCGGGCCCGACACCCGCGCGCACCTGGACAAGGCCGGACAGGCCCTGCGGCGGGTGCAGGATGCGCTGAACGCGCAGCCGATCGACACCGCCAGCCTGCGCGCGGCCACGAACGACCTCGTCGCCGCATTGGGCGACGTCGCCGCCATTTGCGCCCCGAGCTCGTCGACGACTGCGACGGTCACCACGGCACCGACGTCGTGAGCGGCTCAATCAGGGTCCGTCGGCCTGTCCGGCTGGTCCGGCGGCCACCGGTTGGTCGAAGAACACGAAGACCAGTACGGCGAGCCCGACCGCGTGCCGGCAGTGAGCGAGACCGACGGCTGACCCGCGACAGCTTGGGTCGGCGGGGTTCACCGTTCGCGCCACTGGGTCGTGGAGGCGGCCGAGTCGGCCCAGGTGTCCCATTTGCGCCGGGCGCTGGCCGCCACACCGAGCAGCAGCAGTGTGATTGTCAGGCCGATCAGGAAGTTGAGCACCGCCGTGAAGATCCTGCTCTCGAGTCTGACGTCCAGGCTGAGCGGGAGCACGACGGCGACCAGCGTGAGCAGGACCATGATCGAGCCGAAGAACCGGGTCGCGTTCGGTGTGGTTACCAGCAGCAGGTGCATCAGTCCAGCGGCCACGAGCGCGCACCCGGCGGACACCAGGGAGTAGGTGAGGGTGTTGGCATTACCCCACGCACCTTCCCCTTTGGGCGCGAGTACGGCGACGTCAAGCAAACCACGGGCGATGAGAATCCCGACGACGGCAAGCAGAGCCGCGACCACTGCGGTGGCGCCACCTCCGGCCCACAGGCGGTCGATGTCGAACGAGCGTGTCGAGTCCGGACGCCGAGTCATGGCGACACTCTCCCGCCACGTCGATGCCGGAGTGCCAGGCCGTACAGTCCACTTGGGAGTCCTGGCACTCCCATCCCGGTCGGAGCCAGGCAGTGTCGCCGTGTCGCGGGGATGGTCGCGCTGCGATTGTGGCGATTGGCCGTCCTGGTTGTCATGGTTCACATCTCCCCTGAGCGGGATTGATCCAAATCGTTCGATCATGGCCGGCCATACCGTGCCTCCTTCGTGTTGATCCGAATCAGGGGCAGCTTCGCGTCACATGAAGGTGGATACCCGGCGTTCACGCACTGACACGGGTACCGGAGCGGCGCGTGGCGCCCGGACTATGGCCGCAACAGGGGAGCTTTCCCTGGCGTTCATGCACCTGGTGCGCATCGACGCTGCCCACAGTGGACCACTGATGATCACGGTGAACACGTGGATGCCGGACGTATGCCTTGCCGCAGAGGGGCTTGACTCACCCATGGAGGGTGATGGCTGACCGCGGCGGCTGCTGTCGGGTTCAGGCAGGCACTCGTTCCTCGCGGGGGTATGGAGTCGGGGACGAGCCGTGGGACCCGTTAGGAGATGTGATGACTATGGTGGATCGTCCCCGGAACGTGCTTCCCATTCCTGAACGCAAGCATGTGGGGATCACGACTTACGACGCCAAGGACCCGGATACCAGTTTCCCGCCCGTCGTTGCGCTGCGACCACCGCCGGGCGCGCCGAACGTGCTGATTGTCCTGCTCGACGATGTGGGATTCGGCGCGTCGAGCGCGTTTGGCGGCCCGTCGTCGAATCCGATGGCGGAGCGCCTGGCCGCAGGCGGCCTGCGGTTCACGCGCTTCCACACCACGGCGTTGTGCTCGCCTACGCGGATGGCGCTCCTCTCTGGCCGTAATCACCACACGGTGGGCATGGGCGGGATCACCGAGATCGCAACGTCGGCTCCGGGGTACACCTCGGTGCGTCCCGACGACTGCGCGCCGCTGGCCGAGACTTTGAAGCTGAACGGCTACACCACGGCGCAGTTCGGGAAGTGCCATGAGATCCCGCTGTGGGAGACCAGTCCGGCCGGGCCGTTCTACCGCTGGCCGACCGGCAGCGGCTTTGAGTACTTCTACGGCTTCCTCGGGGGCGAGACCAACCAGTTCTACCCAGCCATCTATGAGGGCACGACACCCGTGGAGCCGGACAAGCTCCCAGCGGAGGGTTACCACTTCACCGAGGACATGACCGACAAGGCCATCATGTGGGTCCAGCAGCAAAAGGCGCTGGCGTCCGACAAACCGTTCTTCATCTACTTCGCGCCGGGCGCCACCCATGCTCCCCACCATGTGCCCGCCGAGTGGCTGGACCGCTACCGGGGCCGGTTCGACGCAGGGTGGGATGTTCTGCGGGAGGAGACCTTCGCCCGGCAGAAGGAAATGGGCGTGATCCCCCCAGATGCGGACCTCACAGCGCGGCCCGAGGAGGTTCCGGCGTGGGAGGACATGGATGACGCACTCAAACCGGTGCTGGCCCGCCAGATGGAGATCTACGCAGCGTTCTTGGAACACACTGACTTCCACGTCGGCCGCCTCATCGATACGCTGGCAGAACTGGGTGTGCTGGATGACACGCTGGTCTACTACATCATCGGGGACAACGGGGCCAGTGCCGAGGGGACACCGAACGGCACCTTCAACGAGATGATCTCGCTCAACGGCGCGGCCCAGCTCGAGACGGCCGAGTCGGTGGCCGCACACATCGACGAGTTCGGGACTCCGACGGCCTACAACCACTACGCGGTCTCGTGGGCACACTGCATGTGCACTCCGTATCAGTGGACCAAGCAGGTAGCCTCCCACTTCGGTGGCACCCGTAACCCGGCCATCGTGCACTGGCCCAACGGATTCACCGCGCGCGGCGAGATGCGCACCCAGTTCCACCACGTCATCGATGTCGCCCCCACCGTCTTGGAGGCCGCGGGCCTGCCCGCTCCGGATTTCGTCCACGGAATTCAGCAGCGCCCCATTGAAGGGGTGTCCATGCGCTACTGCTTCGACGATCCCGGCGCAGCCGGGCGCAGGGAAACCCAGTACTTCGAAATGTTCTGCAATCGCGGCATCTATCACCAGGGATGGACGGCGGTGACACGGCACAGCACGCCTTGGATGTTCCACGCCGAACTACCCGCGTTCGACGACGACGTGTGGGAACTCTACGACACCGGCACCGACTGGACCCAGGCTCACGACCTGGCCGCCGAGATGCCGGACAAACTCCGCAAACTCCAGCGCCAGTTCCTGATCGAGGCGACCAAATACAACGTGCTTCCGCTCGACGACCGCCGGATCGAACGTCTCGACTCGGACCTGGCCGGACGTCCGGTGCTGGTCACTGGCCGATCCCAGACCTTGGTCAAAGGCATGAGCCGGCTCCCCGAAGGGGCGGTCATCAACCTGAAGAACAAATCCCACAGGGTGACCGCCGAAGTCGACGTGTCCACCGCGCCCGCGAACGGGGTCGTCATCGCCCAGGGCGGCGCGTTCGGCGGATGGGTCCTCTACGCCAAGGGCGGCATCCCCAAATACTGCTACAACCTGTTCGGACTAGCCCGGTACACCGTAACCGGCGACGCGCAGCTGGGGCCGGGAATCCACCAGTTGCGGATGGAATTCGCCTACGATGGCGGCGGCCTGGGCAAGGGCGGAACGGTAGTTCTTCTCCTCGACGGTGCCCAGATCGGCGAGGGACGCCTGGACGCCACCATCCCCCTGGTGTTCTCCGCTGACGAAACCGTGGACCTGGGCAAAGACCATGGATCAGCCGTCAGCGACGACTACGCACCCGAAAACAGTGACTTCACTGGCACAGTGAACTGGGTGCGGCTCGAGATCGGCGACGACAGTCATGACCGCCTGATCACACCGGAAGACCGCCTTCGAGCGGCCATGGTGCGTCAGTAAAGGCGAAGACCTGTTGCACATGAACAGCTTGGGCAATCACACCCACCAGACCAGCACCAACCCGCAGCACCCCGCGTCACCGCAACCTGACAGGCAGGCTGGCAGGGCCACGCAACACAGGGTTGTCCCGGTACACGGGTTCGCCGGCCAGGGCCAGTCCGGGTAGCGATGCGAGTGCGGTCAGGGCGATCTGGCCTTCCAGGCGGGCCAGTCGCGCGCCGAGGCAGGAGTGGATGCCGAGGCCGAACCCGAGGTGGCGGCCGGGAGATCTGGCGAGATCGAGGCGATCCGGGTCGTTGAACACCTCGGGGTCGCGGTTGGCCGCGGCGACGAGCGCGATGACCAGTTCGCCTGCGAGAACGTACCGGCCGGCGAACTGCGCGTCGGTCAGCGCGGTCCGTGCGATGAATTGCAGGGGCGAGTCGTAGCGCAGCAGTTCCTCCACGGCGTTGCCGGCGAGTCTGGGATCGCGGCGGAGGAGGTCGAGTTGGTCGGGGTGTCGCAGCAATGCCAGGGTGCCGTTGCCGAGGAGGTTGACCGTGGTCTCGTGGCCCGCGACGAGCAGCAACTCGCAGGTGTTGAGCAGTTCCTCTTGGCTGAGTATGTCTCCGTGCTCCTCGACAGCGGTGAGCTGGCTGATCAGGTCGGCCTGAGGCCGTCGGCGGCGCCGCTCGGCCAGGTCCAGGAAGTACTCGGCGAACGCCGACCAGGCGCGGTCCCGCTGCACCAGGATGTCGGGTGGCTGGAGGAAATCGAAGTCGGGATCGAACGCCATGGCCAGATCGTGCGACCACTGCTGGAGCATGCCGTGGTCCTCGGTGGGGACCCCGAGCAGGTCGCAGATCATCATCATCGGTAATGGGTAGGCGAACGTCGAGATCAGGTCGACCTCGCCGAGCGCGATTGCGTCGTCGAGCAGTTGGGCGACCAGGCGCTCGATCCGTGGTCGGAGCATGGCCACGGCGGGTGGCGCGAACGCTTTGCCAACCAGGTGCCGCAACCGGGTGTGGCGGGGCGGGTTGAGGAACAGGAACGGACGCCCGACCTGTGCCTGCGGGCTCCCGTCCGGCCTCGCGGTGACCAGCTTTCCATGACCGAAGCGTGGGTCACGCAAAAGGGCGGCGCAGTCGGCGTGCCGGGTCAGCAGGAACGCGCCCATCGGGTCGTGATGGATCGGCCCCGACTCGCGCAGACGCCTGTGGTGCGGGTAAGGGGCCGGTCGGATCCCCGGGTCGAGAAGCCCCCACAGCGGCGTCTCTGCGTTGTTGCCATGCATGATGTCAGGTCCTCCGCCCTCGTTACGACACAGCGCTCACTACGGCACAGCGAACTTGTTCGCGCGGGCGACGGCCAGGGACCGCCACAGTTGGCTGTCCATCGCATCGAATACGTGGTTCACCAGCCCCTGTGCGACGCCCAGGGTGACGGCGTTGAGCGAGGCGGGCGGCACACCGTCGTCCACGCCACCGACGCTCGTCCCGGACTGTGGCGCGTCGTGCCGTCCGCATAGGTAGTCCAGCCGCACGTTGGTTGTCTCTTCGACTACTCGGGCGAGCGGACGTGTATGGGCGAAGAATGCCTCCCCGGTTGATTCCAGGGCGGTCATCATCCACCACCGCACGGCCGGGTCGCTGTGCCGATGCGCGAGCTTGGCGAACTCGATCATGTGTTCGCGGTGCAGATCCATATCCGTATCGAGAAAGATGAACTCCAGGGTCTCGCTGGCGGAGAATCCGAGCACAGTGTCGAGCCCGAGGGCGTCCCAGTCGGCGAGAAACAGGTCACTGTGCGTCGAAAGCCTCGAAGCCCAGGCGTTGATCGCCTGCTGGGCGGCGTTTTCAGGATCGGTGTAGGACATGGCGTACTTGTTCAGATCCCGGTAGCCCAGCACGTCCATCATCCACATGGGGATGAATCGCTGGAGCTTCTGCAGCGGTGACAGGCCACTTTCCTTGCTCAGCCAACCGTAGAAGGGGTGCGTGGCGACTCGTGCCTTGCGCTCCTCGATCAGGCGGGCCATCTCGACGTCGCGGTGGTCGGCGGGATGGATCGCGAGAGGTGGCGCGGTCCACTCCTCGGTCGCCCGCCGGGAGGGGGAACGACGGGGCACCGTGCCGGAGTCGATATAGGTGTGGGCATAGGTCATGAACCCGTCGAAAATGCGTTCGAAGAGATCGAACATTCTCCCGCACAGTTCCATGGCACTGACACGCCGCCGGCTGTCGAGGATTTGTTCCTCGAACACGCCCTCTGTATTCGCGACGTGACCCGATTCGAGGTCCAGGTGGTACTTGCCGAAGTAACGGTATTCCAACCCGGTCCGCTCGGAGAGTGCCGTCGCGACCTTCGACGTATTGTCGAGCATTACGTGCCCGGTGGCTTCCCCGGCCTCCGAGTGGCCGAAGCGGACCAGCGCGTCGTCGGCATCCTCGACCGCCAGCGAGATGAACTCCATGCCGCTCCGGCGGAACACTTCTTGATCCTCGGACAGGAACAGCCACCACAGCATGTCACTCGCCTTCCACCCCAGCTTCTGATCGAGTGCCAGCTTCCGCCAGTCTTCCAAGAACAAATGCGAATGCTTCTCGTCCTCCCAGGTGCCGGCATCGATAATCCACTCATACTCGTCCCGCGGCTCGGGGAAACGCAGCACCCAACGGTTCATGTCCCGGAACTGCATGACAAAGAACGCCGCCATTGGCGCAAACGTCAGGCGCTCCTCGAGCGGCACATGATCCGCGTGCAACCAGCCAAAGAACGGATGTGAGGCGATTGCATTCTGTCGAGCATCTCGCAAATCCATCACTTCACGCATGTCAGGATATCACTTTCGCTATCTCACTACTATGGGAACTCGATAGATCCAGAGTTTCAGACAAAGCTTCATTGTGCCGAAACAAGACGCACCCCCCGGTCGCCCCCATGGGGCGCTCTCATCACTGGAGGTGATGCCGCGCGGCACCGCTTGCATGGGGCCCACAATGACCCGCGTGATTTATTCCGCCAATCACCCCCGTACCGCGACCATGCACACGCGGTACCAATATTTCTCGGTACGCGAGAGCAGTCGCCGGATGGAGTGTCAGCTTGACATCCCCCACCCGTTCATTGAAAAATACTCACCGCACTCCAGTCTGTGGCATCAGGAGGGGGCTCTGGAAAGGGGCCATTCGCCCGGCCCCGACAGGCTGTGGCGAGTGGTGATATCCAGGGGTCGCTGGTGAGGGCGTTGTGGATGGCGTCGCCCGCCAGCGCGGAACCGATGGTCTGGTCAAAGCCTGCTCGTTCGAGCCGATCAGTGGACCGTTCATGCGCCCGCGCGACGAACCCGGTCGACATCGGCATCCGAACAGCACCATCGCAGCCATGAAAGCCACGAGTTGATCGTTTGGGGTGTCGTGGGCAACCGGGCCCGATGGACAGAGAGCCCTTGGCGGGACTGGATTTTCCGAAAATCAAGTCCGCAACCAAGGGCTCTCCGTGACCGCCTGTCGAGGCCACGCTCGATGCACTGACGGTCAGTGGTGCCCGCCGCCTGGGCCCATCGGGTGCAACGCCAGAATCTCCTCCGGCATCACGACAAACGGGCGCATCATCGACTCGTCCTCGTGTTCCAGGATGTGGCAGTGATACGTGAACTCACCGGTGCCGCCGCCGAACTGGCCGGCGACCGAGACCAGTTCGCCTGCTGCCACCCGGATCACGTCCTTCCAGCCCTGCTCGTTGTCGTCGAGCGTGCCGGGACTGGCGAACGCGATCGGCCGGCCGGGTAGCGTGCCCAATCCCACTGTCCGCTCCTGCCCTGCCTTGATCACCGTGAACGCGTCGACGGTGTAGTTGTTGCGGCTCAACGCTTGGAAGGCCATCACGTGGATGTGCATCGGATGACTGTCGGGCACGTCGGATCCGCTGAGGTTAAGGAAGTTCCAGAGTTCCCAGCCGCCGTACTTGGTGAAGTAGTTGACGGTCTCCTCAAACTTCACGGCGACCCGCTTGAGCGTTTTCAATCCCTGGCCCGGCAGGTCGATCTGGACCACACCGTCGCTCGGCAGCGTGACCGAGGACTCGTCGACCTCGATCATCTCCCAGATCATCGGCATCCCGGTCAGTGATGCCGGGGTCAGCAGCACCCACCGGCGCTCGTGCGCAGGCGGCAACGTCTCGTGTGTCAACCGCACGAACGAGCCGGATACCTTCTCCGGCAACGTGAAGCTGTCGGCGCACGCGTGATCACGAGCGACCCGGAACTGCATGACCTCCTGGTTGTCTCCCGCGTCCCCGGCGGTGTTCAACAACTGCACACGCTTGCCCGCGAACACGCTGAAGTCGACCAGCATGTCGGCACGCTCGGCCGAGGCGATGGTCAGCCCACCGATCGGGATGTCGACCGGTTCGGGCAGCAGGCCGCTGTCGGTACCGATCTGTTTGACCGCGCGCCGCGCCAGGTCTGGCTCGATCGGTACACCGGTCTCGTCGGCCAGTCGTAGTTGGTAGGTTCGGGAATTCGACGCGTTGAGCATGCGGAACCGGTACCACCGCGGCTCGACGTCGAAGTACGGCCAGATCGTGCCGTTGACGAGGGTGAACGGGCCGAGGAACGGGTGATCGGTCACTCCGTCGTCGTACAGCTTGCGCATCAGTTGACCCGTGAACTGCCCGTCCCGTGTGGTGGTCAGGTTCCGGTCAGCGATCACCAGTGGGACCTCATATTCGCCACAGGGCAACGCGAGCGAGTCCTCCTCGTCGTCGCGGATGAGGTACATGCCGGCCAGTCCGGTCAGCACGTTGAGCGCGGTGATGCTCATCGCGTGGTCGTGGTACCAGAGTGCGGTGGCCTGCTGGTCGTTCGGATACTCCGCCAACTGTGCGTGCCCTGGCGGTACTGCGTTGAACGCCCATCCGTCGTTCATTGCGTTGGTGTGGGCGCCGTGCAGGTGCACCACTGTCCATGGTGGCAACTCCGCCACGCCGGCGACCACCTCGTCCTGGGCGGTGTAACCGGGCTTCGTCGTGCCGTCGGGGTCCTGGGTGCGTACGTCGACGATCGGGTAGCACCCGCTGATGTCGTTGTGCCACGCCACACGCAGCCGTTGTCCGCGCCGGACTTCGATGGTGGGACCGGGAAAGTGCCCGTCGTAGGCCCAAACCCTGGACAGCGGCAACTCGGAGTGCAGCCGCACCCAGGTGGACTGCATCCGCACCGTCAGGTACCCCCGCTTCGGGCACAGCATAGGAGGGACGCGCAATGGGTCGAGGTACGACGTGAGACTCGAGCGTAGGACTGTCCTTGTTTCCTCGGCACCGGAACAACTGGAGCCGACCGGCCGCTGGACGAGATCGTCGAACCATGGATCATCAGGCACGATCGTGACCGGCCCCAGCCCGGTCGCGGCCGGGCCGACTGACGCGTCGCCTGCCAAGGCCACGGCCGCGCCGAACGTGGCCGTGGTCGCGAGAAACCCGCGACGATTCATGGGAATACCTCGTCTACGCGTGGACAGATGACCTGCATTCTGATTCCTTCCTCCCTACCAGTAACTCCACGATGGACAAAAAGATGACACCGCTCGCTTGACGGGAAGAACACCGTGCCGTTGGCACGGAAATGACTGCATTGCCGAAGTTGGCGGAGACAGGGCTGCTACGTACAAACCGGAGCCGCGTTACTCATTTTGCGCGATTGTTCCCTACGACGTCCTACTGCTCGATCCAAGTCTCAGCAGGACCGTCACTTTCATTCTCTCGGAATGCGGAGCTCGTTACCATAGTTCAATCGGGTCACGCGCGTGCCCCCTTTGTGGCGAGCAGATGTCGCGTTGAGCATCTCAACGTGGTCGACTGACTCGACTATTTGGTACGGTCGAGTCGAAGGACTGGCCCATAAGAGGGACATCGTCGCCTCGCGCGAGAATACCCGAGTGGAGTACGGGTCCCGGAACTGGTCACAGGGCAGCCCTCACAGCCACCAGGTTCCAGGTGACGATTTCATCGGTGACGTGGACGGCAATCTCTTATGTACATGGAAAAACTGTACGTACAGGAGGTCCCGTTTGTACATGCGAATCCGGTACGTACACGGACGATGCCAGCCGGCTGGTGCTCTGCATTGGCTCGTATCGCACCGCCATGGAAGTTGTCACGATCGGTTGACTCTGTCGAGCGCTGACATCGGACCGAGCCTCACAAGTGCCACCTTCAGTAGCCTTCCTCGCTCCGTCTGTCCATCGTAGACTCCTTGCCTTGTCCCGTCGCGCAACATCCTGGGCGTGCCGCTCGAAGACTCCGCGAAGAGCGAAAGACTCGGCCGCGTGGGCGATGTCGGGTAGTTGGTCTGCGGGCAGCTTAACAGTGATGGTGACGTGGTCGCTGTCGTCGTGCAGGCGGGCGGTCCTGCTCTTCTTCCTGCTGGTCGGCATCGTCGTCGGTCCTGCCTGGTTCGGCCACTTCCGGCTGGCTGCTGTGCACGTCGTCCGGGTCGGTTCCCTCATCCGCAGGGCTGCGCAACGAGCGGATACCGGAATTCAGTACGGCCAACAGAGGCACGGACAGCAAAGCGCCGACGATGCCGGCGGTGACCACTCCGGCCGCGATCGCGAGCACCACGGCAACCGGGTGCAGCTTCACCGCGCGACCCAGCAGGAAAGGTTGCAGCACATGGCCTTCCAGCTGTTGCACGAGGATCACCACGCCGAGCACGATCAACGCGGGGACAGGCCCATTGGCCACGAGCGCGACGAGCACGGCGGCGCCACCGGCGACCACCGCGCCGACGATCGGCACAAATGCGCCAAGAAACACCAGCGTGGCCAACGGAATCACCAGCGGGACGCCCACTGCCCACAACCCGATACCAATTCCAACAGCGTCCACAGTGGCCACTGCGACGGTGGCCCGCACGTAGCTGACCAAGGACGCGAGACCCTGGCGACCGGCGACGTCGACACGCTGACGGGTCCGGTGCGGCACCGCACCAAGCAGAAAGTTCCAGATGTCCGCACCGTCATACATCAGGAAGATCAATACGAACAGCACCAGCAGCATCTGCGCCAGGAACTCACCGATGGTCGTGGCCGTGGTGATGGCGCCGGTCGTGACCTTCGCCTGGTTGTCGGTCAGCGCATGCACGATCCGGCCAGAGAACTGCCGGACCTGGTCGTTGCTCAAGTGCAGCGGACCGTTCATCAGCCAGTCGCTGATGGTCCCGACACTGCGCCCAAGCTGGTCACGCAACGCGGGCAAGCCGTCGATGAAGGCCTGAACAACGAACGTAAGCAGAGCCGCGATCACAACCAGTCCGGCGAGCAACACCAACGCCACCGACAAGCCGCGCGGAATCCTGTGACGCGTCAGGAAACCCACCGCCGGGGTGAGCAGGGCAGCCAGCAACAGCGCGACCGCCACCGGCACGACCACTGGTCCCAGGTACCCGACGACTGTCCCGGCCACGTACAGCGCCGCCGCGATCACCACCAGGCGCCAGGCGTATGCGGCTGTCAACCGTAGTGGTCTGGGCACATCCTGCCGCTCGCTCATGCTGGCGGATTGACACCCGGATGCCCGCCGAAACATAAGGTGCGAAGGTGATTGACGCTACTGACGGCGAGCGGCGGCAAGTCCCAGCCCGGCTGCGAGCGCGAGACCGCCTGCGGCAACCAGTACTCCTCGCCCGTGGCGGACGGCCCACTACGCCTGGCGTGACCGCGCCCCCACCAGCCGGTCAGGCCGGATGCTGGCTTGGAGTTCTCTCACATGTCACGGGTACCCAGCGAACAGTCCGGTGAGCGCGGATCGGCGAGGCCGTCGGCTGGGATTCACCGGACTGGGCACGGTTCTTGTTGACCGTACGGGCCGCGCGATCTCCTTGGCTCGTTTCGTGCTGGCGCCGCACTTCCTCGCTGAGTCCTTGACATGCTTGTACTGTCGCTCACGCTTGTTGCTCCATGACTGCTGCATAAGCCGACATCCTTCGAAAGCTGTCTACAAAGGAGAATCCCGCGAAACCGCCCACCCAACCCCACCGTGGGAGACGCCCGGACCGAAGCCATGCGCCGTCACGGTCAGCTCCCCTGGATCTGCGAACTCACCATCGCCGGACGCATAGAAGTGGAAACCTGCTTCATGCCCACCGACGCAGACCAGACTCCACTGCAGGGAGGGAGCGCCGTCCGTTTCCAGGACCTCGGCTGGCACTCGACAGGCGGCGGCGTCGATCAATGCGGCAGCACTTCCTGTGCCTTGGTCTTGAGGCCCTCGACCATCAGGTGCCAGGCGTCCGGGTCGCCTTTGAGCACCGCTTCGGCGGCGAACTTGGCCTGTTCGAACGTCGCGTGCGGCGGAATCGGCGGCACCTCGGGATCACAGTGGACATCCAGCACCACCGGACCATCCGCGGACAGGGCACGATCCCACGCAGGCCCCAAGTCGTCCGGGTCGTCCACGGTGATCCCCTCAAGCCCCACGCTCTGAGCAAACGAGGCGTACGAGACATCCGGCAGTACCTGGGATTCCTCGAACTTCGGCGCACCGCCCATCGCCCGCAACTCCCACGTGACCTGGTTCAGATCGTTGTTGTGCAGCACACAGACCACACATCGCGGATCGGCCCACAGCTCGCGGTAGCGAGCGATCGTGATCAGCTCGGCCATCCCGTTCATCTGCATGGCACCGTCGCCGACCAGCGCCACCACCGGCCGGTCCGGGTGAGCGAACTTCGCGCCGATCGCGTAAGGAACGGCAGGGCCCATCGTGGCCAGCGTACCCGACAGCGACCCGCGCATCCGGCCACGCATCTTCAAGTCCCTGGCGTACCAGTTGGCCGCGGATCCCGAGTCAGCGGTCACGATCGCGTCCTGCGGAACGCGCGCGGACAGCTCCCAGACGATCCGCATCGGGTTGACCGGTGTGGCGGTCACCATCGCCTGCATCTCCACTGTCTGCCACCATCGTGCCACATTGGACTCAATGGTCTTCCGCCACGAGCGGTCCTCTTTGGCCCGCAGCAGAGGGATCAACGCGGCCAGTGTGGACTTCGAGTCGCCAACGAGGTTCACTTCGGTCGGGAATCGCATTCCGATCATGGTGCCGTCGAGGTCGATCTGCACACCACGGGCCTTACCGAAGTTCGGCAGGAACTGGGAGTAGGGGAAGTTCGAGCCGATCATCAACAGGGTGTCGCAGTCGCGCATCAGCTCGTAGCTCGGCCGGGTACCCAGCAGACCGATCGAGCCGGTCACATATGGCAGCTCATCCGAGAGGACATCCTTGCCCAGCAGAGCCTTCGCTACGCCTGCGCCTAGCAGGTCGGCAACGTGACGTACCTCGGCGGCGGCGGCGCGTGCGCCCTGGCCGACCAGGATCGCCACCTTCTTGCCCGCGTTGAGCACCTCGGCGGCGCGCTCGATGTCTCCTGCGGCCGGGAGCACGTCCGGCTGGACCACGCTCGGGGGGCTGGAGGGAACGTTCTTGAACGCGTGCTTCGGTGGCGTGTACTTCTCGTCCTGAAGGTCGGCCGGG
This sequence comes from Kibdelosporangium banguiense, assembly GCF_017876405.1. GTDB lineage: Bacteria > Actinomycetota > Actinomycetes > Mycobacteriales > Pseudonocardiaceae > Kibdelosporangium > Kibdelosporangium banguiense. Next base: position 9,863,903 of record NZ_JAGINW010000001.1, read on the forward strand.
ATGATGATCGCCGTGGGTGCGCGCCGGGCCAGCGCGATCCGGATGGCGCGATCGATGGCGTTCGGCAGCTGCTCGGCCACGTTCACCTCAACGAGGTAGTCGCTGGCGACGTCCTTGAACAGGACCTGCAAGTCCACTTCCTGCTGATAGCTCCCGCCCATCGCGCTGCGCGCGGTCTGCCCGACGATCGCCACCACCGGTACGTGGTCCAGCTTCGCGTCGTACAAGCCGTTCAGCAAATGAATCGCGCCCGGCCCACTGGTGGCCATGCACACACCTACCCGGCCGGAGAACTTCGCATAACCGACCGCTTCGAAAGCCGCCATCTCCTCATGCCGTGACTGCACGAATCGTGGTTCGTTGTCCGCTTTTCCGAACGCGGCGATAATCCCGTTGATACCGTCGCCCGGATAGCCGAACACTTGCTCGACATTCCAGTCCCGCAAACGTTGCAGCACGTAGTCGCCAACGGTCTCGGCCACGTCAGGTCCCCTTCCGCTCGATACTCCCTCCCTGGCGGTTACCCAGTCGGCATCGGGGTACACAAGCCACCGTGGACCTGGTAACGAGCTTGCGTGAGCGGGTGGACGGCGAGATCCGGTTCGATGCGGGCAGTCGCGCCGCGTATTCGACCGACGCGTCCAATTTCCGGCAAATGCCTATCGGTGTCGTGATACCGCGAACACCGGAGGCCGCAGTCGAAGCGGTCGCTGTGGCGCGGGAATTCGACGCCCCTGTCCTTTCCCGGGGCGGTGGCACAAGCCTGGCCGGGCAATGCACCAACACCGCGATCGTGATCGATTGGTCGAAATACTGCACGCGGCTGGAATCCGTCGACGTCAACGCGCGCACCTGCGTTGTGCAGTCGGGAATCGTGCTGGACGAGCTCAGCCGCCAACTGGCGGACACAGGACTGCGGTACGGCCCGGAGCCCGCGACCCACATGAACTGCACCATCGGCGGGATGATCGGGAACAACTCCTGTGGCGCGACCGCACAACGCACTGGCAAGGTCGTCGACAACATCGCGAGACTGGAAGTATTGCTCTACGACGGCACCCGCTTCTGGTGCGGTGAGACCACAGATGACGACTACGCCCGGATCGAACGCCGGGGCGACCTCCGCGCGTCGGTCTACCGGCGACTGCGTCATCTCAGGGACACCTACGCCGACCGGATCCGCGAACGCTATCCGGACATCCCACGCCGCATGTCCGGTTACAACCTCGACTCCCTGTTGCCAGAACACGACTTCGACGTTGCCGGTCTGCTGACCGGTAGCGAGTCGACGCTGGTGACCATCCTCCGTGCGGAACTCGAACTCGTTACGGTGCTCAACGAGCGGACTCTGGTCGTGCTGGGATTCCCCGACATCTACCGGGCCGCGGACGCCGTTCCGGCGATCCTGCCGCACGACCCCATCGCGCTGGAAGGCATGGACGCACGGCTGATCCGCGACGAACAGATCAAGCACCTCAACGACAAAGCACGAGGCGAACTGCCGAAAGGGCACGCGTACCTGATGGTGCAGTTCGGCGCGAGCACCAAGGACGAAGTCGAGCAACAGGCACAGCGACTGCTCGACGGGATCGGCGAGTCGGAACACGACCCCGCCCACGAGGACGAGCTGTGGCAAGTTCGCGAGGCAGGCCTCGGCGCCACCGCCCACATCCCGAACCATCCCGATACGTTCGAAGGCTGGGAGGATTCCGCCGTCGCACCGGACCGGCTCGGCGACTACCTCCGCCGCCTGCAAGGCCTGTACCAGGAATTCGGGTACGCCGACAACACAGGTCCCAGTCTCTACGGCCACTTTGGACAGGGCTGCGTGCACACCCGCATCCCGTTCGACCTCTACACCACCAACGGCGTGGCCGCGTACCGGCAGTTCATGCAACGCGCCGCCGACCTGGTCGCCGAGTTCGGCGGGTCGTTCTCCGGCGAACACGGCGACGGACAGAGCCGCGGTGAACTGCTGCCAAGGATGTTCGGGGCAGACCTCGTCGACGCCTTCGGCAAGCTCAAGGCGATCTTCGACCCCGGCGACAAGATGAACCCGGGCAAGGTGGTCCATCCGTCCCCGCTCGATGACCACCTGCGGCTCGGCTCGTCCTGGGCGCCCGCCGTCGACCAGCGCCTGCACTTTCACTACCCGCATGACGGCGGTTCCTTCGCCGAGGCCGCCAACCGGTGCGTCGGAGTCGGCAAATGCCGGCAGCACACCAACTCCAAAGGCGCGGTCATGTGCCCCTCGTACCAAGTCACCAAGGACGAGGAACACTCCACGCGCGGTCGCGCCCGCCTGCTGTTCGAGATGCTGGACGGTCACGGCGACAGCCCGATCCAGGACGGCTGGCGCTCCGGAGCCGTCAAGGACGCATTGGACTTGTGCCTGTCCTGCAAAGGATGCAAGGCCGACTGCCCGGCCGACGTGGACATGGCGACCTACAAAGCGGAGTTCCTGGCTCACCACTACCAAGGCCGGCCGTGGCGGCGTCCCCGCTCGGACCTGTCGATGGGCTGGCTCCCCACGATCGCCCACGCCGTCAGCAGACTGCGGCTCAGCCGCATCGTCAACGCGGCCACTCACACTCCCTTGCTGTCCACACTGGCCATCGCGTTGGCCGGAGTGGAGAAGCGCCAGATCCCGCTGTTCGCACGCGAAAGCCTGCAGCACTGGTTCCACCGCCGCGGCTCACGACCCGGCCATCGCGGCACAGCCGTGCTCTGGCCCGACACGTTCACCGGCTTCTTCCATCCACACATCGGGAAAGCGGCTGTCGAAGTGCTCGAAGATGCCGGCTGGCAAGTCACCATGCCGGCCCGGCCGCTGTGCTGCGGCCTGACCTGGATCTCCACCGGGCAGCTCACAACAGCCAAACGGATCCTCACCCGCACCGTGCGCGCCCTCGCCCGCCACGTACGTGCGGGCGGCCTCGTCGTCGGCCTCGAACCCAGCTGCACCGCGGTCTTCCGGTCCGACGCCCTCGACCTGTTCCCCGGCGACCACGACGTCCGCCGCCTCCACGAGCAGACCGTGACACTGGCCGAGCTACTCACCGAACACACCGATGGGTACCAGCCCCCGCCCGTAGCCGTGGACCAAGCTCTTGCCCAAGTTCATTGCCACCAGCACGCCATCATGGGCTGGGACGCCGACCGCACACTGCTGCGTCAGGCCGGTGTCCACATCGAACAGCTGGAATCCGGCTGCTGCGGACTGGCCGACAACTTCGGATTCGAACGAGGCCACCTCGACGTGAGCAAAGCCTGCGCCGAACGAGTCCTGCTGCCTCGGCTACGCGCAGCCGCCCCATCGACCACCGTCCTCGCCGACGGATTCAGCTGCCGCACACAGATCCACGAACTCGACAGCGGCGGTCACAAAGGCGTCCATCTCGCGGAGCTTCTCGCCCAAGCCCTGCGAGCACGTACCCGCGATTGATCCAGGCCACATCCTGACGTCAGGTCAGAACACCTTGACCCGTTGCGGCCCATTCGGCCAACCTGGGCGACACTGTGCTGTAGAAAGCCGGTTCCAGCGTCATCGCGACGTGACTGCTGTCCATCTCCACGCATTCCGCACATGGGTCAAGGCACAGCTGCTCGGTTCGAGTCAGCGCACTTCTCGTCATGCCAGAGACTTACCCAGACGCCCGATCGCTAAGCGACACCACGACGACATACCGCATCGGTCGTTGTCTGGTCACACAGACCGGGTACCCACTGCATCCCAGACGACGCACCCAGCACTCGGGATCGGATGACGGCCGTCCGACAGGCAACCAACCAGCTGGGGGTAACCCAAGGGCATGAGTACACACCAGAGCAAACACTTTGCCACCACCGCCCGGACCTTCGGCCCGGGTTCACGCACCGGCACTCGTGGTACCCGGCCTGCATGACCGACCAGAAGCAGATCGCGAGGCGGCTGCTCGACGTGGCCGGCGACACCTATGCCAGCCAGGCCAGCATCCGCCTCGCCGACAAACCGTCCCCGCTTTACCGGTTGCTCGTGCTGAGCGTGTTGCTGTCCACCCGGATCAAGGCGGACATCGCGGTGGCCGCCGCCCATGAGCTGGCCAAGGCCAAGATGACCACCCCTCGCAAGATGCTCAACGCGACCTGGCAGCAACGAGTCGACGCCCTCGGCAGGGCTCACTACGTCCGCTACGACGAAAGCACCGCGACCGCACTCGGCGAGGGCGCGCAGTTGCTGCTCGACAAGTACAGCGGTGACCTACGCAAGCTCCGCAAAGCGGCGGACGGCGACGTGGACAAGATCCGGGCGTTGCTGCAGGAGATTCCGCGACTAGGGCCGGTGGGCGCACACATCTTCTGCCGCGAGGTGCAAGGGGTATGGCCGGAGCTTCGGCCGTATCTGGACCGCAAGGCGCTCGACGGCGCGGCCAAGGTCGGCCTGACAGCCGATCGCGGCCGGCTGGCCCGACTGGCCGGTGACGATCCCGCCAGGCTGGCCGCGGGTCTGGTCCGCGTTGGTCTGGATAGGCGCCTCGCCAAGGAAGTCCAGCAAAGCGCCTCGTGACAGGTCACACGAGGGCCGCCGCGCGGTCCCGGAGCTCCGGATGCACCCGGTTCTCTCAGAAGTCGAAGAACGCTTCCTGGTCCGGCCCATGCACACCGGCCCCGACAAGCAACTTCAGGCCGTACATTCGAGTACCCCCCAGCCGGTTTGTCACAGGTGCTGGACGAGTCGTTTTCCGCCCGGCCGGCGGGGTAGTCCAGACAGGAGGAGTGATCGCGATGCCGGAAAACACCTCTGGTGAGAAGTCCACCAGTGAGCTGCTCAAAGATCTCTCCGGTCAGGTCGGCCACCTCGCCCGCACCGAGGTCCGGCTGGCCGGACGTGAGGTGCGCGGCAAGATCCGGCACGCCGGACTGGGCGCGACGGCGGCCGGGGTCGCCGGTGTGCTCGCCCTCTACGGTGGCGGCGCGATCATAGCCGGGCTGATCCTGCTGCTCGCACTCGTTATGCCGGTCTGGGTGGCCGCGCTTGTCGGCGGTGCCATCGCCCTTGCCATGGCGGGGCTTGCCATCCTAGTCGCCCGCGCACAGCTACGCCGCGGCGCTCCGCTGCCGTCCGCCGCTGTGGAAAGCGCGAAACAGGACATCCGGACCGTGAAAGAGGCGACGCAGCGATGACCAGCAAGCAACGGATGCCCGGCGACGGACTGACCGACGACGACTTGCGCCGCGACGTCGAGCTCACCCGCGAGGAGCTGGCAGGCACCATCGACGCGCTCACCCGTGTCCCGGCGCGGATGCGGCGTTCTGCCCGGCTGCCGGTGATCGTCACGGGTGTGATGCTCCTGCTTGTCGTGACCGCGATGTGGTGGAGGCGAAAGCACCGATGAGACTGCGAGAGCTGACTGAGCACCTCGGGCCGTTCGCGTCGGTCTGCTTCGACTGAAGAGGAGGCCGCGATGCAACGCGAAAGCGACAAGCATGGACCACTCCGCGACGACGAGCTCAAGCACGAGATCCAGGGCGCGCTGCGCGGCAATCGGCCCACCAGGTCCGAGGAATGGCGTGATCCCGAACCCTTCACGGACGACGACGGTCCGCTATCCCAGCTGACCGAAGCCGGTGTGGCAGTGTGGCTGGACGACCGGAAGACACCCACCATCGGATCGTGATCAACACAATCTCACGACGGCGCTCAAGAAAGCCGTTGACGCGGTCCTGTACGTCGCGGCATGGCAGGCGCCTGATGCGGGTATCCGGGAGCCATGTCAACGACAACCGCGCGGCATTCGCTCTGGCTCGAGGCGCTGCCGGCCGACGGATACCGGAACCTGGAGGGCGACAAGAATTTTGATGTGGTCGTCATCGGTGGCGGCATCACCGGGCTGACCACAGCCTTGTTGCTCAAGCGTGCCGGCGCACGCGTCGCCGTGCTGGAGGCGGGCCGAATCGCCAGCGGCGTCAGTGGCAACAACACCGCCAAGGTGACAGCGCTGCAAGCCACCATGTACTCGAAGATCGCCGGACGGCACGGCACCGCCGCGGCGAGCGACTACGCGGCCGCCAGCATGGCCGGCGTGGACCAGCTCGCCGCGCTTGTCGAGCAGGAGGGAATCGAATGCGACGCGGACCGCAGGCCGGCGGTCACCTACGCCATGACCGAGGGCGAGTTGCCCGCCGTACGGCGGGAAGCCGAAGCCGCTGCCGCGGCGGGGCTGCCCGTGACGTCGGTCGACGAACTCGATGTCCCGTTCCCGATGTTCGGCGCTGTCCGCCTGGATGACCAGTTGATGATCCACCCGGCTCGCTACCTGATCGGGCTGGCGGCGAGCGTGCACGGTGACGGATGCGAAGTGTTCGAGAACAGCCGCGTCTTGCTGGTTCACGAAAGAACGCAATGCCGGGCGGCTACCGAAAGCGGCACGGTCAGTGCGGATCGCGTGGTGGTTGCGACGCACTACCCGATCCTTGACCGAGGGCTGTACTTCGGCCGCCTGGAACCCATCCGCGCCTACTGCGTCGCCCTGCGACTGCGGTCTGGGGCACCGCCGCGTGAGCTCGCCATCAGCGCAGGGAACCCGGCCTGGTCCATAGGTTCCGCGGGCGATCTGTTGATCGTGTGTGGGCAAAGCCATCCCACCGGGGAGCGATTCGTCGGCAACGAGCGGTACCAGCGGCTCGAGTCCTTCGCCCGCGAGCACTGGGACGTCGATCGGGTCACCCACAGGTGGTCCGCGCAGGATCCCCGCGGCTACGACGACCTGCCGATGATCGGCTCATACACGATGGGCTCGAAGCGGCTCCATGTCGCGACCGGGTACGCGAAATGGGGGCTGTCGACCGGAACGTTCGCTGGCATGATTCTCGCGGATCGGCTTATGGACAAGCCGAACCCGTGGGCGGACCGGTTCAGTCCGCACCGTGTGACGCTGACCGCCCTGCCGTCCCTGCTGAAGATGAACGCGATGGTCGCCGGCGACATGATCGGCGACCGGCTCGTCACCGTCGACACAACCACCAGCGAGGACGTGCCGCGCGGACAGGCCAGCGTCGTGCGGGACGGTCTCGGCCGCAAAGGCGTCTACCGCGATGATGACGGTGGCCTGCACGGCGTATCACTGCGCTGCACGCACCTTGGCTGCTTGGTGCGGTTCAACCAGGCCGAACGCAGCTGGGACTGCCCGTGCCACGGATCTCGGTTCGATGTCGACGGCAATGTCCTAGAAGGACCGGCGACGCGTCCGCTGCCACGCCGCGATCCGGAGACCTGACCTACCGGGTGTCGCACGTCGTCGGCGAGGCGCCGGCCGAGCCTGATCCTGACCAGGCCCACGGCCATCACGGCCTGGCTGGGCTGAACACCCTGGTGATACTCCCCGGAATCCGGAAACGTCTCCGGCCTGTCGCATCCGCAACCGATGCCTCGGGCCGCTCGTCAATCCCGATATGCCGGTACGTACCGCGAAAGCCTACGTGTCAGCACAGCACGGTCGACTTGGCGTTTACGGACAGTCACCGAACGTACTGCGCCGTCGGTCACTTGTGTGAGCCACCGGGCGACCGCGGCCGGGGCGGGCAGCAAGTCCGCCTGGTGCACGGCCACCACGATCAAGTCCTCGCCGCTCGCCGACTCCATCGCGACCGCCCAGCCGGTCTGTTCGTCCCACAACAACGCGGCATCGCGACCGGTGAAGCCGGCCACACGGTTGTCGACAGCCAGATAGATCATGGCCTGCTCATCTGCCTCCAGGCAGCAGGATTCGAGCCCCACTCCGACCGCATCCGCGACTGAAGCGGCATAGGCCTGCAGCCCGGCACCCAAGGTGCCATCCCCCTCGTGCAACGGCTGGGTCATGGCGCCTCCCGCCTCCGTAGAGGTAGTCGGTCATCGCGACGCTGTCCAAACCTGTCACCCGAGAAGTCACCCACTTGACCGATCAATGACCGGAAGGCGTTTCATGTCAATGGAAAGTGGTATTCAGCGTCCTGTGTGGCTGATTCGATCCCGAGGCGTCTACCGTCCGCAGGAAGACACCTGGCTGCTGTCCCGCACCATGGCCGAGGCATCGTTCCCCGCCGGCGCGACAGTGCTCGACGTATGTACGGGCACAGGCGCGCTCGCGATCGCCGCAGCACGCGCTGGGGCCCAGGCAGTGACCGCAGTGGATCTCTCCTCCCAGGCGATCGCCACGGCATGGGTCAACAGCCGGATACGAGGCATCCCGCTCGAGCTGATCCATAGCGACTTCGCCCAGCTCGCGGGGAAACGCACTTTCGATGTCGTACTGTCCAATCCCCCGTATGTTCCGTACCGGAACGAAGAACTACCGGAAGGCCTCCAACGCGCATGGGACGCCGGCCCGCAGGGCCGGGCAGTGCTCGATCGGCTGTGCCCCCTGTTACCTGTTCTGCTCAATCGTGGAGGCACCGCTCTGATCGTGCACTCGGCCTTGTGCGGCACTGAGACCACTCTGAATCAGCTGCGCGGCACCGGGCTCAAGGCATCGGTGGTGGCTCGTGAGACCGTCCCCTTCGGACCTGTCATGCGTGCTCGCGCCGAATGGCTGGAGAGTGCCGGCCTGATCGACGCGGGACAGCGCCATGAGGAACTGGTGGTGATCCGTGCCGACCGCATCGAGCAGTGAGCCCACAAGGATCACGTTGATCCAAGGTGGTCCCGCACTTGTGGAAGGCCCCGTCGAACTGGTGACCGACGACGGCACTGTCGTGGTCTCGGACCGTTTCCTGGTCGCCGTGTGCACATGTCGCCGCAGCAAGTTGTTTCCACTGTGCGATACAAGCCACCGCAAACGGATCCGAAAATCCTCCAATCAGGACTGACGCAACGAGGATCGGTCCGCCCGCCACTCCCCGAGCACCTCGGCGGCGAACCGGTCCTCCAACAGATCCGTCGCCTGCACACCGAACACCACAAACTCGGTCAACTCCGGTTCACGCGCCAGCAGATCACCGATCACATCACGTCGCATCACCTGCTCGTGCACCGCATCCGCTTCCACGTGCTCGGCGAAGAACACCACACAGGCCGGACTGGCCCCAAGCCTACGCAACGCCTTGGCCATCCGCTGAGCACTCGGCGCGGTGGTGATCTCCGCAGCGGCGAAATGCCCGACCAGGGCTCCCCGCATCGAGCGACGCAATCCGAACAGCGACATCATGTTGACCACGGCGAGCATGGCTGCCGGCACCACTTCGAGATAGTGCAGGTATCCCGTCTCCAGCCCCGCACCGGCCAGCAGATCGACGTAGAGCTGAGAATGCATTCTTTCCCCGCGCCCGCCGCCGAATTCGTCGAACTCGACAGCCACCAGGGACGCCTTCGCCTGCCCCTGCAGCCGGGGAATCACCCACGCGTGGGGATCGGCTTCCTTGTGGTGGTAGATCGACCGGTGGACGAAGTACTCACACGCCTGCCACCACTCCCCCTCGTCGCGCAGGTAGTGACTGATACCCGTTCCATCGACGGGTTCGGTGAGTAGCGCGTCAAGCGTTCCCGATATGTCATCACCACCGGCGGCCTCATCACGCAACGCCGTCAGAAACGTGTCCTCCATGATCGCACGTAGCCGCAGCAGGTCAGGATTCCATTCCCAGTCCGGATTCACGGAGTCGAAGCCGCGGTAGTGCAGCTCGTAGCACACCTGCAGCGCCAGTTGCAGATCCTCGCCATACGGGTCCGCTCGCCGCGCAGCCACATCCGGATAGCCATGATCTGCCGGTTCGCCACGCAAGGCTTCCACCACCACAGCGGACAGTTCACCACGGGGCTCAGGCAACGGCGGCGGCTTCATTTCTCCTCCATGGCTGTCAATGCGACCAGTTCGTCCACCACGGCGACGGGTTCGCCGGTCCGACGTTGCCGCTGGGCACCTGTGCCCCGCTTGGTCACCTTGCGCACCAGATCATCGATCGCCGAGTCGTCGGCAAGATCGACCAACTCGGTCAGCAACCGCCGCGTGGCGACGCTTCGCCCGCATCGCAGATCGATCCCAGGGCCGTCCAGGCCGTAACGGGCCGCTGACCAGATCGCGGCGGCCGCCAGCTGCCCATCGATCGGCTGGGCTTCGCGGCCCGCCGCCAGCTCGGTCAGTGCATACCGTGCCAAACTCACTGTCAGCGCGGCCTGCAACGCTGCCTCGTCGACAGTGGCCACCGCGTCCGCCACCCGTACCTCTACTGTGGAGTATCGCGGCGACGGCCGAGCGAGCCAGAAACTCATTGTCTCGTCGATCAACACGCCACAGTCCACAAGCCGGGCGACCATCTGGTCGTACTCGGCGGCCGAACCGAACCACGGCGTGAGTCCGCTGCCAGGAAGACGTGACTGCTGCACCATCCGCCAGCTGGCGTACCCGGTGTCCCGGCCTCGATCGAACGGAGAGTTGGCGGACAATGCCAGCAACACGGGCAACCAGACCGACATATGGTTGATCACCGCGACCGCGGTATCCCGATCCGGTATTCCAATGTGGACGTGACAGCCGGACACCTGATAGTCCCGGAAGACCTGGGCGTAGACCGCCGAGATCCGATCGAAGCGCTCTCCCTCGGCAACAGGCACGTCAGGATCGGCAAGCACAGCGGTCCCAGCGGAGACCAGACCCAGCCCCTCCCCGCAAGCTGCCTCGCACAACACGCGGCGGCCGGCGGCAAGCTGAGCACGCAACTCGCCCATCGACGCACACACCCCACTGGCGAACTCCACCTGGCTGCTGAGCAACTCCCGATGCAAGGTGGCGCCGTCCGGAAGCACACCGGAACCCACTCGTTTCAGCACCGCGTCCGCTCTCCCCACGGTTCGCCGCGACCTGGCATCCACCAGCAGGAATTCCTCTTCCACCCCGAACGTGACTGTCACCGTCACCGAATACCCCGATGGAGAAGCCCGAATCCCGGCCGGCCAAAGGACCCACGTTTCCGGATCTGCTCTTCCAGGTAGCCCGGAGTGCGCTCTCGCCCAGGTTCTAACGACCTGACCGGGCACTGGCGGTGGCGCGGTCGTTCGCCTTCTGGACCGCGTCGGCCAACTCCTGCTTGGACATCCCGGAACGGCCCGGAATGTCCAGTTTCTTCGCCACGTCGTAGAGATGCTTCTTGGAGGCGTTGGTGTCCACGCCACCTGCGGTCTCGCCCCGACGGCTGCCCGCACCCCTGGCCGCCTGCTTGTCGGAAGGCCCACGCTTGCCGCCTTCCTTGCGCTCCCAGTGGTCGCCGACTTTCTCGAAGGAATGCTTCAGCGCCGAGAAGGCCGTGCGGTGGGCCCGTTCCCCTTCGCCATAGGTCTCGATCGCCGAGTCGTGTGCCTTCACCCACGTCTCCTGCGCTTCCTTGGGTGAACGAAGCAGCGTGCTGGGCAGGCTCTCCCGGCCAGGCATCGATCTCGGCCTCCTTCCCGGTCACGGATCGCGATGTCGATTCTCCTAGTTCTTACGGGGCTACCCCGTCGATCCGGGTTCACACCGACGGCCGAACGAACACGGAGGGTAGTAGTGGTGTCTGCTGGGTTTACCTGCTTCTTCTCCGGCAATCTCCGTCTGCATGGGACGGCAGACAAAAGCGGTGCTCTTCGACCGCGACGGCACGCTGATCAAAGACGTGCCCTACAACGGCGACCCGCGGCGGGTCGAGCCGGTCCCTACCGCGGTACACGCCTTGGGCATGGTTCGTGCCAAGGGAATTCGCACCGGAGTCATCACCAATCAGTCCGGTGTGGCTCGCAAGCTGATCACGGCGGAAGAGGTCAACCGGGTCAACGCCCGAGTCGAGCAACTGCTCGGTGCGTTCGATACCTGGCAGATCTGCCCGCACGGACCCGATGACGGTTGTGCGTGCCGCAAGCCCGCACCAGGCATGGTGCTCGCCGCATGCGCGGCGCTGAACCTCAGCCCGGCCGAAGTGATCGTGATCGGGGACATCGAAAACGACATGACCGCGGCGCACAACGCCGGCGCCCGGTCTGTACTCGTACCCACCGCCGTCACCCGCTTCGAGGAAATCAAGCGAGCAGCCGTCACCGCGCCCACTCTGAAGGCCGCAGTGGATTGGGCACTGTCATGACCGAGCGCATCCTGGTCGTGCGATTGGACAGTGACGGTGACGTACTGGCGAGCGGACCGGCGATCCGAGCCGCCGCGGCCGGCCGGGACGGCGATCCCGCGGACGTGAAAATCCTTTGTGGACCATCTGGCCGACAGGCGGCCGGCTTGCTTCCCGGGATTCGGCAGGTGATCGAGTGGCCGTGCCCATGGATCATGGCCGAGCCACCGCAGGTTTCCTCGGCGGACGTCGGCGCGTTGGTGGAAAGGCTTGCGACCGAACGGTTCGATGCGGCACTCCTCCTGACGTCGTTCCACCAGTCGCCGTTACCCACCGCCTTGGTGCTGCGACTGGCCGGAGTACGGGAGATCGCGGCAATCTCGCCGGACTATCCGGGATCGTTGCTGGATCACCGGCTTCGGCCAGGCGTGGACATGGACGACGACCAGCCGGAGCCACTGCGGGCGCTGGAGGTGGCATCCAGGGCGGGGTTCGGCCTTCCGCCGGGCGACAAGGGAGACCTGCGCGTAACACCACCACCGGATGTCCGGGCGACAACCGGCGAAGGTCCTTATGTCGTCATGCATCCAGGTGCCTCGGCACCCGCGAGAGCCTGGTCACCCCTCCGCTGCGCCAACGCAGTCACGGCGTTGCACCAGGACGGTCATCGGGTCCTCGTAACCGGAAGCTCAAGCGAACGGGAGCTCACCTCCTACGTCGCGGGCACCGATGGAGTCGATCTCGGCGGCCGGACCACCTATCCCATACTAGCCGGGGTGCTTGCTCGTGCCGACGCGCTCGTGGTCGGCAATACAGGTCCCGCGCATCTGGCCGCGTCGGTCGGCACGCCAGTGGTGGCACTCTTCGCCCCAGTGGTGCCCGCCCGGCGATGGGCGCCGTTCGGTGTTCCCGTCCGGTTGTTGGGAAACCAGGACGCGGCCTGTGCCGGCAGCCGCGCCACACGATGTCCAATCCACGGGCATCCCTGTCTGAACTCCATCTTGCCGCGTGATGTCGTCGCGGCTGTGAATAGTTTGGTTCGGAAGCATTGACGCTCAATGTCCTTGTCTGGCATGTGCATGGCTCGTGGACGACCTCGTTCATCCACGGCCGGCACAGATATCTCCTGCCCACAGGTCCGTGGGGCGGCGGACGGATGGGCCGCGACTGGCCCGCGAACGCTGTCGAGATTCCATTCGACCAACTCCACCGGGAAGCGGTCGATGTCGTAGTAGTCCAGGAGCCCGACCAGATCCAGCTTGCCGAGCAGTTACCGGTCGGGCGGCAGGTGCCGATGATCTATCTGGAGCACAACACTCCCAAGGGGAACGTACCGTGCGCCCGGCACCCGATCGCCCATCGCGACGACATCCCGCTTGTGCATGTCACCCACTTCAACGATCTGATGTGGGACACCGGACGTGCACCGACAACGGTGATCGAACACGGCATTGTGGACCCGGGCGAACGCTATACCGGGGAACTGGCACGCGCCGGCGTCGTGATCAACGAACCGGTCCGTCGCGGCCGGGTCACCGGCACCGATCTGCTGCCCGCGTTCGCCGCGAAGGTGCCCTTGGACATCTTCGGCATGGGTTTGGACGGCCTGGATGACTGTGCCGGGCGACTTCAGCCACACGGTGATCTACCGGCCCTCCGGCTGTACGACGAACTCGCGAAACGACGGGTTTACCTGCACACGACTCGATGGACGTCCCTGGGCCTCTCACTGATCGAGGCGATGCACCTGGGAATGCCGGTCGTCGCACTGGCAACGACCGAGGCTTTGCGCGCTGTACCAGCAGATTGCGGACTCGTCTCAACCGATGTGAACGAGCTCGTGGACGGGCTGCACTGGCTGGTCAGTGAACCGGAGTCGGCACGCCGGATAGGAGAAAAAGCCAGGGAGCACGCGCTCGCGAACTACGGGCTGGCGCAGTTCCTGGACGAGTGGGACGAGCTACTGATGGCGGTGAGTTCATGAGGATCGCGATGGTCTCCGAGCACGCCGGCCCGCTGGCCGCACTGGGCGAAGTGGACGCCGGTGGACAGAATCTGCACGTCGCCGAGCTGTCCGCGGCGTTGTGCCGGAGCGGCCACGAAATCACTGTCTTCGCCCGGCGCGACGCAACTAACGACCCGCCGACTTGGTGAAGGAGGGATCGTGAACCCGGTCCACGACCACGTCAACGCTTTGAGCGAAACGCTTTCAGCACTTCGCAGCCAGTCGAGTACATTGCTGCGTTGGGGGCGCGTGATGGCCGATCGGTTGCCGGCGGGCGGACGACTGCTCGCCGCAGGCAACGGCGGCTCCGCCGCTGAGGCCCAGCACCTGACGGCCGAGTTGGTGGGCCGCTACGACCGGGACCGCCGTCCGTTCTCCGCGATAGCACTGTGCGCTGAGGCTTCGAGCGTCACCGCGATCAGCAACGACTACGGATACGAAGAGGTCTTCGCACGCCAGGTCGCCGCCCATGGTGGGCCTCAGGACATCCTGGTGCTGCTGTCCACGTCCGGCAGGAGCGAGAACCTCCTGCGCGCGGCCACGGCAGGCACTCGTCAGGGCATGAGCGTGTGGGCGATGACCGGAGCACGTCCCAATCCGCTCGCTGAGCTGGCAGACGAGACACTGGTGTTGCCGGGCAGCACCTGCACCGTGCAGGAGACCCAGCTGATCGCTGTGCACATGGTGTGCGAGGCATTCGAGGCCGCTCTTGCTCTGCCCCGTATGGACAGTGTAGCTGCCGGACGGCAGGCGTCATGAGTCTGGTCGTGGTCGGTGACACGTTGCTCGACATCGATCTGATCGGTTCCGCCACACGGTTGTGCCCGGACGCACCAGTGCCCGTGCTCGACTTGGAGCGCGAGCTCGTCCGGCCCGGCGGGGCTGGACCGGCCGCCGCCTTGGCCGCAGCGGACGGGCTGCATGTCACGCTGGTCACTGCGATCACCGACGACACCGATGGGGACCGGCTACGCAAAGTACTGGGGGACATGCCATTCGTGGCCGGGCCAAACTGGGCCGCCACACCGGTCAAGACCCGGCTGCGCGCGGCAGTCCAGTCGCTCATGCGAATCGATCGAGGCGGTCGCGGCGATCCTGCTGTCACCGACGAGATGCTGGACGCCGTCCGGACTGGCGACGCGGTACTCGTCTCCGACTACGGCAGAGGCCTCGCCCGGGACGAACGCCTGAGTGACCTGCTCGGCCGGATCGCCATGCGGACGCCGATCGTGTGGGACCCCCATCCACGCGGACCAGCCCCAAGGAGACAGAGGAAGAGCTGGCACCACGAGGGCCATCCGTGACGCGGCATCGGCGAAGGCGGGCGAGGCCAGGAATGTTGCTACGGCCAAGACTGCTGAGGTCTCCGAACCGGCGTGGAAAACCGCGCAGCAGACGGTGGACAAGCTGCCTGCCACAGTGGCACAACGACTGGAGCGGTTCGCCGCAGCGGTTCGGGAGCGACCGGTGCCGTTCGTGGTCGGCGTGGTCGTGTCGCTCATGGTGCTGCGTCGGCTCAAGCGAGCTGCTCGCGAATCTGCAAGGACTCCTGGTCGCCGGCCACGACACGTCCGTCAACCAGCTGGCCAACATGTTCGTGACCCTGTTCCGCCACCCGGACCAGCTCCAGCTGCTGCGTGACGCCCCCTCGCTGGCTGGTCGCGCAGTCGAGGAACTCATGCGCTACACCAAACTGGTCTCCAGTGCCCAGCCGCGCGTCACCACCGAGCCCGTCGAGCTGGCCGGCGTCCGGCTCCCGCAGGACGCCCCGGTCGTACCGGTCCTCAACGCCACCAATCGCGACCCTTCCGTCTATCCGCAACCGGAGCGCCTCGACCTCACCCGGGACGCCCCACCTCACGTCGGCTTCGGGCACGGACCTCACTTCTGCCTCGGCGCGCAACTCGCCCGGTTGGAACTACGCACGGCACTCGCCACCACCGTCAAACGGTTCCCCCACCTGCGCCTCGCCGTCGACCCGGACACACTGACCTACGACACCGGAAGCGTCTTGCGATCCCTCACCGCCCTCCCAGTCGAGCTACAGAAGGATTGACAACCCGACCCGCCGGGAGCGGGAATGTGCTGCGCGCGACGGCGTCAAGATCGCCTCGTTCACGACTGGGCTCCTGCCCGCGAGACGCGCTTTTCACCCAACGTTCGTGTGGCGTGGTGCTGACGTCCTCCTGCGGGCACGCTGCCTGCCCTTAACGTCTGGTGAGTGCGAACCTGGGGTGTTGTGGCTGGTGTGATCATGTTGCTGTGCGGCACAGCCGGTTGTGGGCGTTCGGTGGGAACGGCGCAGCCATCTTCGCCTTCGGTGACGCCCGCAACGACCTCTCCGACGGGCCCCAGCCTCCCAGCGACTCGGTCAGGCACGTCCTCGGCAACGCGTACACCCACCACTGTGAAGAAACCTCCGGCCAGCACGAGAACCCAGCCCCAGCCGACATCGGTTCAGCCGTGTCCGTACCTGACGGTTGAGACAGTGGGGCGGGCGCTCGGCGCCCGCCACGTGTTCACCATGACCGACCCGCAGAAGACGTCTGGGCCGAACAACGCTGTCAGCTACACCTGCAACTTCTCCACTCCGGACAGGGGCGGCTGGCTGGCCGCACTGACAGTGACGACCATGGACACCACCGGGCCCAACTCACGCATCACCGACCTGAAGGTCTGCCCGCCGAACGCCACACCGGTCGCCGGTGTCGGTGACATCGCTTCTTACTGCGCGACTCCGGAAAGCACGAGAGGGACCTTCGGTGCGATGAAGATCGCGCACGGTCAACAGATCGGGGTGACTCTCTTCGCACGCCTGCCCGAGGGCACCCACGACGCCCTGAGGCCGCTGGTCAAACAGGTGATCGACGCCCAGTAGCGGCCGGATCGAGGTGCGGTTCCGAGGCGTGAGGTCCGGTGACTGATCCAGGGAAATGGACCTGACTGTTCGAGTACAGCGTGAACACCTGCGTACCGGCTCGAGTGATACCTGGGTTGTCACCGACGAAGAAGCCGCGTGATACTGCGGGTGCGGCACGCATGTCGAACGACGACGGAGTGATGCGTTGTCGTGGCTGGAAGTTCCGGCCTCCGTTGAATGAACGGGTAAGCCAGAGGTCCGTCTCAAGTGGATCGGTCGCGGTGTCGTACGTGAAGTCGTAGTACACCACCGTCACCCGCCCCAACCAGTCAACAGTGACCGCGGGCGTGAACGCCTGAACGCCCGTCGCCGGACTGACCTGAACGGGCTCCGACCAAGTCCGGCCGGCATCGTCGGAACGGGAGAGAACCACGGCGTCCGCCACTCCCCCACTGAATCGGGTGTCCTGCCACACCAGATAGACAGTCTGCCGTCCGGGTCTGGGATCTGCGGCTGCGTACGTTGCGAGCACAGGCAAGGACAAGACCGTGGTGCTCTGGGACGTCTTGAGCCGCACCAAGCGCGCCACATTGGACATCGGCGCCGTGGCGACAGGTGTCGCGTTCAGTCCAGACGGTCGGCAACTGGCAGTTGCCGACCACGAGGACTTCGTAACCTTGTGGGATCTGTCGTCTCACACCCGTAAGGCGCAGCTACAAGGTCACACTGGCTGGACCAGGACTGTCGAGTTCAGCCCTGACGGGCGGTTGGTCGCCTCGGCCAGCGCGGACCAGACTGTGATCCTGTGGGACGCCACCACCGGCACACAGATCACCCGAATCACTGGCCACAAGGACGCCTTGTTCCATGGCCTCGCGTTCAGTCCTGATGGCAAGACCATCGCGTACAGCAACGCCGACAACACTGTCTTGCTCTGGGATGTCGACCGGCGCCAGGTGTCCGCGCGGCTGACCGGACACCTGTCTGCGGTCAGGCGATTGCTTTCAGCCCGGACAGCACGACCTTGGCATCCGCAGGAGCCGATGGCGCCATCATCCTGTGGGACATGGATCCGGAACGGATCGCGGGCCGTATCTGTGACACCCTGTCCCGCAACCTCACACCGGAGGAATGGGCTCGGTTCATGCCAGAACGCCCCGATCGCGATCCCTGCGCGGGCTGAACGGACTTCCCACAGCGTTGATTCACGAGTTGGTCAGATCGACTCGTTGACCAGATCGAGTGACGTGGTTCCGGGATCGACCGGGTCGGTGGCGGCGTGGCACGCGGAGTGTGCCCATTCGCTCGCCTCCAAACGCGACAGGACCGCGTCGTGGGTGGCCTCCTCGTTGACGAGTTCGGACACGCTGGGTAGCAGCCTGGCCGGGGAACTCCGTCTCCTAATCAGTTCTGGGAGTTGCCATCCGGCAGACTCCTGGTGGTAGCCGCCGGCAGGTGAGCACTTTGTGCTCCTGGACGTATGAGTCCTGACGAAAGATCGTGCCCCTGCCGGATGGCCGAGAGAGTTGATCGCTGATGGGATGTCGTGCCTGCTGCTGGTTGGCGTGAGCACTGCTTGATTAGGTCGCTGATGGTTCTCTCGCAGGCTGCACCGGGTGATCGACAGTGTGGAGACGGGAGAGCTTGTTGAGGTTGTTCGTAGGTGATGACTGGGCTGAGGATCATCACGATGTGGAGGTGATGGACAGTTCCGGCCGCCGGCTGGCCAAAGCCCGGCTGCCCGAGGGCGTGGCGGGAATGGCCCGGCTGCACACCATCCTGGGCGGGCTGGCCGGAGACGAGGCCGACGAGGTCGAGGTGCTGGTGGGCATCGAGACCGACCGCGGCCCCTGGGTGCGGGCGCTGGTGGCCGCCGGATACACCGTGCTGGCGGTCAACCCGCTGCAGGCGGCCAGGTTCCGTGACCGGCTCGGGGTCTCCGGAGCCAAAAGCGACCCGGGGGACGCACACGTGCTGGCCGACATGGTCCGCACCCACGCCCACGAGCTGCGGCCGATCGCCGGGGACACCGCGCAGGGCGAGGCCGTCAAAGTCGTGACCCGCACCCACAAAACCCTGATCTGGGAACGGACCCGGCACACCCAGCGTCTGCGTCACGCGTTGCGCGACTATTTCCCGGCCGCGCTGGTCGCGTTCACCGACTTGGACGCCGCCGACACCCTGCAGTTGCTGGCCAAGGCCCCGACCCCGGCGCAGGCCGCCCGGCTGACCACCGCGCAGATCAGCGCCGCGCTCACACGCGCCCGCCGCAAGAACATCGCCGACAAAGCAGCCGCGATCCAGGCCGCGCTGCGCGCTGAGCACCTCGGCCAGCCCGAGGTCGTCACCGCCGCCTACGCCGCCTCCGTCCAGGCACTGATCGCGGTCCTGACCGTACTCAACACCCAGATCAACGCCATGCAAGGGCAGGTCGAGGCCTATTTTGGCCAGCACCCGGCCGTTGAGATCATCACCTCCCAGCCCGGCCTGGGACAGGTGCTCGGCGCCCGGGTGCTCGCAGAGTTCGGCGACGACCCGCACCGCTACACCACCGCCAAAGCCCGCAAGAACTACGCCGGCACCTCCCCGATCACCCGCGCGTCCGGCAAAAAGAAGGTCGCCCTGGCCCGCTTCATCCACAACGACCGGCTCATCGACGCTCTCATGACCCAAGCCTTCAGCGCACTGAGACACTCTCCCGGCGCCCGCGCCTACTACGACCGGCAACGAGCCCGTGGCTGCGAGCACAACGCCGCCCTGCGCCAACTCGCCAACCGACTCGTCGGCATCCTCCACGGCTGCCTCAAAACCGGCACCCTCTACGACGAAACAACCGCCTGGTCTCATCACATCGAGTCGCTTGCCGCTTGACATCTACGCTCCTGGGATGTCTTTCGCGTGCCCGGCAGGTCGGCTCGCTCTGGGGGTCCGGCTGCGGTGAGGGATTCGCGAATACGGGGCGGGGCGCGGTGGGGACGCACGACAGCATCGTGGCCAGCACACCGGCGCAACCGTTGCCCACGGTCGGTGCGATGACCTCCGCATAACACGAAGTAAGCGTGCCGGTCAGACCACACGCCCCAGCGAGGGCACTGGTGGCGCCTTGGCTGGCGACCACGCCGGCGTCGACCGCCGTACCGCCGAACACCGTCGCGGCGATCCTGGTTGCGTCGACTGTGGGGATGACGATGGAACTGACACCGATGACGCTGCGGCCCATGTAGAGCTCTGAGGCCGAACGCGAAGGATGGCTCGGCGAAGTCGAAGGACTCCGGATCAGCCTGACCGGCGCCAACGACAAACTCGCCCAAATCGACAAACGCACCAACACTACGAGAACCGTCAAACCTCGGAATGTCCACTCCCACAAGGGGTTCCTGAGCATCAACCAAGCTTCACGAACACCCAGATCAAGTTCAGAGAATCCGACGCCGCATCCTCCTTGGCTGAGGACATACATCACCACCGAAAGTGGGACAGAGCCACTCTCGCACCCCTAGGCCGTCGTGTTCAGCCACCAGGGTTCTGACTACGCGCCCAGATCGGCCAGCCGTTCTCGCCGTTGACCGCCTTCTTGATGAAGACCATGTTGTGGTAGAAGGAGATGGCCGCGATCGAACGCTCGTAACTAGTCGGCGCGTAGTTGTCCGAGTCTCGGTACTCCCGATGGTTCAGCGAGTCACTGAGACGGGTCAGGAACCCGAGGCTCGTCCCGGGAGCGGCAGAGCCCTCGGGCATGCCGCCGAAAGCCGGCCAGTACGCGGTTTGCGTGTCCTCCACGATGTAGTAGCCCTCATCCAGGACGTACGGGAACAGTGCCTCGAACGAAGTGATCACGTCGCCGTTGACGTGCGAACCGTCGTCGATGATCAGGTCGAAGGGGCCGAGTTGCTCACCCAGCCGGGCCAGGAACGCCGGATCGCTCTGATCACCGACCACGGTGCGAATCCGGGTCGACTCGGCGCCCTGCTTCGGGTGGATGTCCACGCCGTAGACGAGACCACGCCGGAAGTATTGCTCCCACATCCGCAGCGACTCACCCCCGGAACTGGTGTCCTGGTAACCGCCGATCCCGATCTCAAGCACGCGCACCGGCTGGTCGCGCAAGTGACGCAAGTGCGTGTTGTAGTGCTGCGTGTACCAGTGGTGGTGGCCGTACTTGTCGGAGTTGAATCGCACTGCCAGCTCGTCGAGGTCGTCGGCGCCGCGGGTCGTGGCCGCTCGGACGAGGTGACTCGCGCGGCTGATGGCCGCGACGGTTTCATCGAACTCGCGCTGTACGTCCAGCATCTGCCGTTCACCGGCCCGCACGGCTGCCAGTTCGCCCCGCATTCGTTCGGCCCACACCGGTTCGTAGTCCCACCCCATTCGGTCAGCCCGGATGGCGGCCGGATACAGCCGGCGCACGAGGTCGTCGAGCGCCCACCGGACAACGACGTCGGCGGACTCGGTCCCAGCCACGCGGGCAGCCACACGGCCGGCCTTGAACTCGAGCACGTGTTTGAAGACACTGCCGTCCCAGGAGATTTCCAGCAGCAGCGTCACGCGGCAGAAGTCGGCGTGGTGATCGACCCGGGTGCGTAGTTCCTCCACCAGCACGCCCACAACGGCATCCACGCCGTGCCTGCCGACAATCCCGGCAAGTGCCGTGCGAGGGCCGCCGTCGACGTACACGAGTTCCTCGACCAGGCCCCAGGGGGTGATCTCGATCATCTGTCGTTCCGCCTTTCCGTCGTGGTGGGCGCGCACACCGGCGCGAGCACAGCGAGAAGCTCGTCGGCCACCGTCGGCCACTGGTGCGCCAGATAGTGATGACCGCCTGGGAACCGCCGCAGGACAAAGCGGTCGGTGGTGTGTCCGCTCCAGTGCTGGACCTCTGCCACCGGCACCCCCGAGTCGTCGTCGCCGACGAAGGCAGTGACGGGGCAGGACAGCCGCCGGTCCGGTGGGCACCGATATCCTTTGACAGCAAGGAAATCACTGCGCAGCGCCGGAAGGGCGAGCCGCATGACCTCTTCGTCGAGAGCACCGGGCGCAGAGCCTTGCAGCCGGTGCAACTCCTGGATCAGGGCGCGATCGTCGGTCAGGTCCAGCGTCGCCGGCTGCCCGCGCGATGGGGCCAGTCGCGCGGAGCAGACCAGGTGCCGCACTCCGGCGCCCAGCCGATGCGCGACCTCGAACGCGACGTTCGCCCCCATACTGTGTCCGAACAGCACCAGCGGCTTGTCGAGCAGGTCGGTCAGCTCGTCGGAGATCACGTCGGCCAGCCTGGTGACGCTCCCGATCGGCGGGTCATCGAACCGGTCCTGCCGCCCGGGATACTGGATCGCGAGGACTTCGACCGACTGTCCCATTGCAACCGACAACGGCACGAAGTAGCTGGCCGAGCCGCCCGCGTGCGGGAAGCAGACCAATCGCGGAGCGTCCGGCCGGGCGCGGTGGAACCGACGGATCCACATCTCACGTCTCCTTCGCGTCCAGCTCGGCGACCAGATAACCGGCCAGCGCCCGCGGTGTCGTGTAGTCGAAGGCGACGGACGCGGGAATGTCCAAACCAGTCGCCACCACAAGCCGCTTGCGCAGGTCCACGGCGGTGAGCGAGGACATACCAAGCTCCGCCAGGTCGGCGTCCGGCGCCACGGCATCGGCTTCGGGATGCCCAAGTACGTCAGCGACTTCGGTACGGACCAGCCGTAGCAGCCGGGTCTCCGGATCCACCGGCTCGTCGGCTTCGACCACAGTGGACTCGGCCGGCCGGTCCGGCACAAGAGCCACTGCCGGGTCCTCGTAGTCGAGCAGACGACCGAGCATCACCTCGGTCAGATCCTGCTGCCCCAGCACTGCGATCGCGGATCCGTTGCCACGGCGGGCCACCAGCGCGGCATGTCCCGCATACGCGACAGGGTCAAGGGAAACGAGCGTGAACGGCAGGCCGGCGGTGTACTGGTCCAGCACCTCGGCCGGTTCGACGGGACCAGCCGCGTATACCACAGCCGTCACAGTTGTCCGGTCAAGAAACCGCTTCAGCTCCGTTCGTCCGTCCCATTCGGTCAGTTCGGCTGGGGCCACGGCGAAGGTCTCCACCGGCAGATCGAGCTCGAGGTGCTCCTGCCGGTCGCTGACAACGACCAGACCGGCCGCACCTCTGCGCGCAAGCAACTTGGCCAGAGGTCCAGCGGTGTCGCTCTCAGCGACGAGCAGCACAGTCTGCCCGCGCCAACGACGGTGGGCAGACGGTGGTGCAGCTGGGACCAGCCGAGGCGTGAAGACACCGGAGTCACGCACGGCGAAGGTGCCACCATCTCCATCAAGCAGCCGCCGCAACAGGCTTGCCTGATCATCCGGACGAGACGGGGCTGCCTGCAAGTCGATCACGCCGGTAACCGGCCACGCCTGCGCTTCGGCCCACTGCCGCGCAGTCGCCGGTTCCGGTGGCTCGTCACCGGGCACCGCTCCGATGGCGCCGGCCGTCACCACCCAGGTCGGTACGTCGAAACCAGTGAGGTCGACGTCGACGTTCGCGGCCAGGACACCTTGGACGTCTTGGTCGTACTCCGCTCCGGGCGCCACGATGATCACTTCGACACCATCGACGGACAGAGCATGCCGGCACTGGTCGATGACCGGATCGCCGGCAGCCCCGATCAACAGCCACCGTCCAGCCGGACCACGCACGGAAAGCCGGGTGTACGCGACCCAATCCGTCCGTCGACGCATCCGGTCCACTATAGACTCTTCGGTCAGGCGGTGACGCCAGGACCGAAGCATCGCTCGCGCCGCAGCCAGGTCCTCGCCGCCGTCGAGCAGGCTGTCGAGGTCGTCATCGTCGACCGCGCGCCAGAGTTCTTCGTCGGGTCCGGCAGACTTGGCCGGCTCGGGATCGAGCCAGTATCGGGTGCGTTGGAAGGGATATCCCGGAAGTGCGACGCGTTGTGCCCCGGTGTCGGTGAAAACGTCACGCCAGTCGACCTCGACACCGTTGACCCAGAGCTCAGCCAATCCCGTGAACAACGCCTCGACATCAGCCACACGACGATGCTGCAACCCTGCCACGACCGCACCAGCCGAGAGACCATCCCCGGCCAATGTCGCCAGCACCGTGTCCGGGCCGATCTCCGCGAACCGAGTAATCCCCATCGCCCGCGCGGTATCCACCGCATCAGCAAACCGGACCGGTTCACGCACCTGCCGCACCCAATACTCCGGATCCCGCAACTCCCCCGGCTCCACCAGCCGCCCAGTCCGCGTAGAAACCATCGGCACAACCGGATCCGACGGAGACAAGCCCGCCACCACCGCACCGAACTCCGCCAGCATCGGCTCCATCAACACCGAATGAAACCCATGACTCACCGACAGTTTGCGACCCGGAACCCCCAACCGCGCCACCACCTGGTCAACCGCGTCCGCAGTGCCGCTGAGCACCACCGACCGCGCACCATTCACCGCCGCAATCGACACCAGCCCGAACAACACCTTCTCAGCGTCCGCTTCGCTCACCCGGACCGAAACCATCACCCCACCCGACGGCAAAGCCTGCATCAACCGGCCACGCGCCACCACCAACCGACACGCATCCTCCAACGACCACACCCCCGCCACACACGCCGCCGCGATTTCTCCGACCGAATGCCCCACCAACACATCCGGCCTCACACCCCACGACTCCAACAACCGGAACAACGCCACCTCAAACGCAAACAACCCCGCCTGCGCAAAATCCGTCCGCCCCAACAACTCCGCATTCCCGTCGACTACTTCGGTCAATGGCTCCGGCAACAACGGGTTCATCACACGACAAACCTCACCCCAAGCCCGAGCGAACACCGGGAACACCGCCCGCAACTCGCGACCCATCCCCCGCCGCTGCGGCCCCTGTCCGGAAAACAGGAAACCCACACTCGTTCCGGCCGAGACCATGCCACGAATGAACCGTTCGCCCACCCTCACAGCCCGGTGATCGAACACAGCCCGCGACAGCAACGAAAAACCCACATCCAACGCACCAGCCTCCACACCGGACAACCCAGCCAACCGCTCATCCAGAGCCTGCCCCGAATGCGCCGACACCACCCACGGCACCACCGGCAACACCACCGAACCCACAGATGGTTCCACCACCGGAGCCTGTTCAACAATCACATGCGCATTCGTCCCACTAATCCCAAACGACGACACCCCAGCCCGACGCGGCCGCCCCGTCTCCGGCCACACACGAGACTCCGTCAACAACCGCACCGAACCATCCCACTCCACATGCGGCGACGGCTCATCCGCATGCAACGTCCGCGGCAACACACCGTGTCGCATCGACTCGATCATCTTGATCACACCGGCGACCCCGGCAGCCGCCTGCGCATGACCGATGTTGGACTTCACCGACCCCAACCACAACGGCCGATCACGACCCCCAAACACCTCCATCAACGCCTGAGCCTCAATCGGATCCCCGAGTTTGGTGCCGGTGCCATGCGCCTCCACAACATCCACATCACACGGCGACAAACCAGCACCCGCCAACGCACGCCGCACCACCCGCACCTGCGACGGACCACTCGGCGCAGTCAAACCATTCGACCCACCATCCGAATTCACCGCCGAACCACGCACCACCCCCAACACCCGACCACCACGCCGCACCGCATCCGACAACCGCTCCACCACCAACACACCAACACCCTCACCCCACCCCACACCATCCGCACCCACCCCAAACGCCTTACACCGACCATCCACCGCCAACCCACCCTGACGCGAAAACTCCACAAACACCGCCGGCGACGACATCACCGACACACCACCCACCACCGCCAACGAACACTCACCACCACGCAACAACCCACCAGCAACATGCAACCCCACCAACGACGACGAACACGCCGTATCCACAGAAATCGCAGGCCCCACAAACCCAAACGAATACGCGATTCGGCCGGAAGCCACACTGGCCGCGCTGCCGGTGAGCAACTGACCTTCGACCTCGTCGGGGATTTCGGTCAGCCGGCTGCCGTAGTCGTTGTACATCACACCCGTAACAACACCAGTCTCCGAACCACGCAACCCACCCGGATCAAACCCAGCATCCTCCAACGCATCCCACACCACCTCCAACAACAACCGCTGCTGAGGATCCGTCGCCAACGCCTCCCGAGGACTCATCCCAAAAAACCCAGCATCAAAATCAGCAGCCTCATAAAGAAAACCGCCCTGCGCCGTGACCGACGTCCCTGTCCTGGAACGAGTCGGGTCGTGCAGGGCAGCCACCGGCCAGCCGCGGTCGGCCGGGAACCACGACACGGCGTCTCGCCCGGCGGCGACCAGGTCCCACAGGTCGGCCGGGGACGTCACACCGCCTGGGTAGCGGCAGGCCATGCCGACGATCGCGAGTGGCTCGTCAACTGCGACCGGTGCGGTCACCGCCGGGCGGATCGGCTTCTTGTCGGCCAACTGGGCGGTGAGGAACGCACTGAGCGCCGCCGGTGTCGGATGATCGAAGACAATGCCGGCAGGCAGGGACAGCTCCAGCGCGATCCCCAACCGGTTGCGAAGCTCCAGCGAGGTCAGCGAGTCGACTCCCAGGTCGCTGAACGCGCGGCCAGGGTCGATCCGGTCCACAGGGTGTCCGAGTACGTCGGCGATGCGGTCGAGCACAAGCGCCTGCACGGCTTTCGCACGTTCCTCGTCGGGCAGGCCGGCGATGCCGGACCTGGCCGCACGTCGTACGGGGCCGCCGGCAAGGTCGGTGAGCTCGGGCGCCAGCAGCCCGGCACGGGCCAGGTCGGCGAGCACGGCCCGGTCCCAGCGAGCCGCGACAACATTCGGTTCGGCCGCCGTCAATGCCTGGTCGAACATCGCGAGCGCGTCCTCGGGAGGCATCGGCAACAGGCCACGGACCTCTCGCGATCCCATACCGTCGCCGGCCCAGAGCCCCCATGCGATGGAGACAGCCGGGAGCCCTTGGGCCCGGCGTTGCCGGACGAACGCGTCGACAGCGGCGTT
The DNA here is from genome assembly GCF_017876405.1 of Kibdelosporangium banguiense. GTDB lineage: Bacteria > Actinomycetota > Actinomycetes > Mycobacteriales > Pseudonocardiaceae > Kibdelosporangium > Kibdelosporangium banguiense. The sequence goes on from NZ_JAGINW010000001.1 coordinate 9,890,809, forward strand.
CGCTGCGGCGTACCCACCCTGGCCGGCGCTCCCCACCAGCCCGGCGACCGAGGAGAACACGATATGCAGAGCATCCGGCGCCAGCTCGTGCAGTGTTTCCAGACCACCGAGTTTCGGGGCGAGCTGGGCGTCGAGCCTGGCCGGGGTCAACGACTCGAGGAGGACGTCGTCGAGGACACCGGCAGCATGCACGACAGCGCTCAGGTTGGCGGGCAGAATTTCGTACAACCTGGCCCGATCGGTCACGTCCACGGCGTGTATCCGGATTTTCGCGCCGAGTTCCGCGCCGAACTCGGCCGTGTGCCCTCGGCGGGACACCAGGAAAAGTTCACGTACACCCCAGGCCCGCACCAGATGCTCGGCGACAGCCCGGCCCAATGCGCCTGTACCACCAGTGATGAGGACTGGGCCTGCGGCGAGATCCGGACGCGAGCGGGATGCGGACGACTGCACCAACCGAGGAACCAGCACGGCGTCATCACGGACCGCACAATGAGCGACGTCCGGCATGCCCCGAACGAGAGTTCCGACGGCCGCGCTCACATCGGAGCCGGCCTGCACCACCGTGATCCGACCGGGCCGCTCGGCCTGGGCGACACGCACGAGGCCCGAGCCGGCCGCACCGGCGACACTGTCCTCGACAAGGACGACCAGCCGGGTTTCGTCCAAGTCCGTGGCGAACCAGGCATGAAGAACGTCGAGCATGTGATGCGGGTCGGAACAGGGCACCAGCACGACCGCTTTGCCGACAGCCTCCGCCAGGTCGGTCACCACGGGAATGCCGTGGCCGACCGGCCTGCCCAGACTGACCCACCCGGCTGGACCGGCTGGACCGGTGTCTTCGATCGGATGCCAGCCGAGGACCTGCAGCCGGTCGGTGCCACCGAGCGCGTGTGGATCGGCGGGACGGCAGCGGACCTGTCCTATACGGATGAGCGGCTGACCGTCGGGGTCGCAGACCAGCGTTGTGAACGTGTCCGGACCGACCTGGCGATGCCAAGCCTGGCCAACGCGAGCACGCGAGGGGTACAGCTGGACATCAGTGAACACGAACGGCATCAAGGCCTGTCCGCCCGCAGCGGCCGGCAGTGCCTGTAGGGCGGCGTCAAGCAGCACCGGGTGCACGGTGAATTCGCCGTCGGCTTCCTCCGGCACAGCGATTTCAACGCCTACGGTGTCACCGGCACGCCAGATTCTCTGTAGTCCTTGAAAGGCGGGGCCGTAGTCGTAGCCGCGTTCGGCCAAGCGTGGGTAGAGATCATCGACGTCGAGCTGTTCCCCGTCGAACAGCTGGGCAACGGAAGGCGTCTCTGACGTGAATGCCGCCGCGAGCGTTCCGGTCGCGTGATCGGTCCACTGCCCGTCGTCGTCGCGAGCGCAGACGCGCACGGGACGCAGCCCATCCGAGCGTTCGTCGCCGACCACGACCTGCACCAACAGATCTGAGGCAAGCACCAGCGGGCGTGTCAGCTCAAGTTCATGGATCACGGGGCTGCCGAACAGAAGACCGGCGGTCGCGACCAATTCGAGCACGACCGCGCCGGCCACGACAGCGGTGCCCAGTACCCGATGGTCGCCCAGCCAGCCACTTCCCACCAGCCGCCCCGTCGCGACCCGCTGGGCGCCGCCCAGGACTGCCTCCGCTGTCAGCAATGCGTGCCGGACCGGAACCGCGCCAGGGAACCCGCGGTCAGTAATGGGATCGAGCCAATACCTGGTGCGTTGGAACGGGTAGCCGGGCAACTCGGCGCGTTGCGCTCCGGTGTCGGTGAAAACGTTGCGCCAGTCGACCTCGACACCGTTGACCCAGAGCTCAGCCAGCCCGGTGAACAACGCCTCGACGTCACCCAGGCGGCGATGCTGTAATCCCACCACGACCGCATCCGGCGGCAGACCATCCGCAGCCAACCCAGCCAGCACCGTATCCGGACCCACCTCCGCAAACCGAGCAATCCCCATCGCCCGCGCGGTATCCACCGCATCAGCAAACCGGACCGGTTCACGCACCTGCCGCACCCAATACTCCGGATCCCGCAACTCCCCCGGCTCCACCAGCCGCCCAGTCCGCGTAGAAACCATCGGCACAACCGGATCCGACGACGACAAGCCCGCCACCACCGCACCGAACTCCGCCAGCATCGGCTCCATCAACACCGAATGAAACCCATGACTCACCGACAACTCGCGTCCCCGAACACCTAGCCGTGCGACCACAGCCGCGACATCATCCGCAGCACCGCTAAGCACCACCGACCGCACACCATTCACCGCCGCAACCGACACCAGCCCCGACAACACCTTCTCAGCATCAGCCTCACCGACCGGGACCGAAACCATCACCCCACCCGACGGCAAAGCCTGCATCAACCGGCCACGCGCCACCACCAACCGACACGCATCCTCCAACGACCACACCCCCACCACACACGCCGCCGCGATTTCTCCGACCGAATGCCCCACCAACACATCCGGCCTCACACCCCACGACTCCAACAACCGGAACAACGCCACCTCAAACGCAAACAACCCCGCCTGCGCAAAATCCGTCCGCCCCAACAACCCCACATCCCCATCAACCACCCCGGTCAACGGCTCCGGCAACAACGGATCCATCACACGACAAACCTCACCCCAAGCCCGAGCGAACACCGGAAACACCGCCCGCAACTCGCGACCCATCCCCCACCGCTGCGGCCCCTGCCCCGAAAACAACAACCCCACACCAGAACCAGACGCAACCACACCACGAACGATCCGCTCCCCCACCACCACCGCACGATGATCGAACACAGCCCGCGACAGCAACGAAAAACCCACATCCAACGCACCAGCCTCCACACCGGACAACCCAGCCAACCGCTCATCCAGAGCCTGCCCCGAATGCGCCGACACCACCCACGGCACCACCGGCAACACCACCGAACCCACAGATGGTTCCACCACCGGAGCCTGTTCAACAATCACATGCGCATTCGTCCCACTAATCCCAAACGACGACACCCCAGCCCGACGCGGCCGCCCCGTCTCCGGCCACACACGAGACTCCGTCAACAACCGCACCGAACCATCCCACTCCACATGCGGCGACGGCTCATCCGCATGCAACGTCCGCGGCAACACACCGTGTCGCATCGACTCGATCATCTTGATCACACCGGCGACCCCGGCAGCCGCCTGCGCATGACCGATGTTGGACTTCACCGACCCCAACCACAACGGCCGATCACGACCCCCAAACACCTCCAACAAAGCATTCACCTCAATCGGATCCCCCAACTTCGTGCCAGTGCCATGCCCCTCCACAACATCCACATCACACGGCGACAAACCAGCACCCGCCAACGCACGCCGCACCACCCGCACCTGCGACGGACCACTCGGCGCAGTCAAACCATTCGACCCACCATCCGAATTCACCGCCGAACCACGCACCACCCCCAACACACGACCACCACGCCGCACCGCATCCGACAACCGCTCAACAACAAGCACACCAGCGCCTTCGGCGAAGCCGGTGCCGTTCGCCCCGGCGCCAAAAGCCTTGCACCGGCCGTCCGGGGCTAGCCCACCTTGCCGGGTGAACTCCACCATGGTCAGCGGCGACGACATCACCGTCACACCACCCACCACCGCCAACGAACACTCACCACGACGCAACGACTCGCCAGCAACATGTAACGCCACCAACGACGACGAACACGCCGTATCCACCGACACAGCCGGCCCCACCAACCCCAACACGTACGCCACCCGACCGGACACGATGCTCGCGGCATTGCCGGTCATCGTGTATCCCTCGGTCAGCTCCGCATGCTGCTGCACCAGGGGCAGGTAATCGTCGCCCGCCGTGCCGATGAAGACTCCTGTCTCGGTGCCGCGCAACGCGAGTGGATCAAGCCCGGCGTCTTCCAGCGCGTCCCACACCACCTCCAACAACAACCGCTGCTGAGGATCAGTCGCCAACGCCTCCCGAGGACTCATCCCGAAGAACTCGGCATCGAAATCAGCGACCCCACGAAGAAAGCCACCCTCTACGGATGCGGAGGTCCCGGCCAGCGCCGTGAGGTCCCAGCCGCGGTCAGTGGGCAGGTCACCGATTACGTCCCGGCCGTTGGCCAGCACGTCCCACAACAGTCCGGGCCGGTCCGCCCCTCCGGGAAACCGGCAGGCCATGCCGACGATCGCGAGCGGCTCGGCGCGCCCGGCCTCCAAGTCCTCGATGCGCTTCTTGGCCTCGCGCAGATCCGCCGTCGCACGCTTGAGGTAGTAGCGGATCTTGTCCTCGTTCGTCACTCGCTTGCTCCCTGCCCGCGGGCGGTGGCTCAGCTGATGCCGAGCTCGGTCTCCAGCACGTCGAAGATTTCGTCATCAGTGGCCGACATCAGGTCGTCCGGCTTCCCGGCGCCACCCCAGTGCCGTACCAGCTCCCGCAGCCGGGCGGCCACCCTGGCCCGGTCCTCCGCGGCGGTGACCCGCCCGAGCAACTGCTCCAGCCGGTCGGCTTCGGCCAGCACCGGCGCGACGGGATCGCTGGACGTGCCCACCAACAGGCCGGTCAGGTGAGCGGCGAGCGCGGCCGGTGTCGGATGGTCGAACAACAGCGTGGCGGGCAACGACAGCCCGATCGCCGCGGCGAGCCGGTTGCGTAGTTCGACGGCGGTCAGCGAGTCGAAGCCGAGTTCCTTGAAGGCCCGGTCCTCGCGGACCGCCGTACCGCGGAGATGACCGAGCACTGTGGACACTTGGCTGGTGACGAACGACTGTACCAGCTCTTGCGCTTTCTCCGGCGACGCTGATCGAATGGCGTCCAGTGCCGTATCACCCACGTCGCTCCGGCGCTGAGCCACGAGACTCGACAGCACCGCGGGCAAGGTACCGGCGCGTGCTTGCTCGCCCAGGGCCGCGAGATCCCACTGTACCGGCAGCACCACCGGACCAGGCGAGTCCAGCAGACGATCGAACAGCTCAAGGCCCTGCTCAACGGACAACGGCCGCACGCCCAGCCGAGCCAACCGGTCACGGTCCTCATCGGACAGCGCGGCGGCCATGCCGTGTTCATCAGTCCACAAGCCCCAGGCGGCTGACACAGCGGGCAATCCCTGCGACCGCAGCAGCCGCGCGAGGCTGTCCGACGCGGAGTTCGCCGCGGCGTAAGCACTCTGACCGGCGGTGCCGAGCACGCCCGCCACCGACGAGAAGATCACGAAAGCCGAGAGGTCGTGCGCGTGGCTGAGCTCGGCCAACAGGGCAGCACCACCGATCTTCGGAGCAAGCACTCCACGCACCTGCTCGGGCGTCATGGTGGTGACCAGGCCGTCGTCGAGGACACCCGCCGTGTGCACGACTGCGGTCAGCTCGGGCTGGACGATCGCGGTCATCTGGTCCCGATCCGCGACATCGGCGGCGTGCACCTCGACATCCGCACCGAGCGCCCGAATCCGTGCGACGAGTTCCTCGGCGCCCGGAGCGGCCATCCCCCGCCTGGACACAAGCACGAGGCGCCGGGCGCCCTGCTTCGCCAGGTGCTCGGCGACAAGCCCGCCCAGCCCACCTGTACCACCGGTGACCAGAACGGTGTCGAGATCCGCCCGCCGAGGTGGGATCAGCACCACCTTGCCGGTGTGCCGCGCCTGCCCGAGCACCCGAAACGCCTCGACAGCACGCGGCAAAGGCCACGTGCGCACCGGCAGCGGCCGGAGCACGCCCTGCTCGAACAGCTCCGACAGGGCACGGAGGCGCTTGCCGAGCAGGTCCGGGGCCAGGGCCGACAGGTCGAAGGCCCGGTAGCGCACCCCGGGGAAGCGCTGGGAGACCTCCTCCGGGCTGCGCAGGTCGGTCCGGCCCAGTTCGATGAACCGGCCACGGACGTCCAAAAGAGACAGTGAGGCGTCGGTGAACTCGCCGGCGAGCGAGTTCAGCACCACGTCGACCCCGGTGGCGAACTCACCGACGAAGTCGAGGTTCCGCGACGACGCGACTCGCTCCACGCCTAGCGAACGGACCACGTCGTGCTTGGGCGGGCTGGCGGTGGCATACACCTCGGCACCGAGATAACGGCACAGCTGAACCGCCGCCATGCCCACTCCACCGGCCGCGGCGTGCACCAGCACTCGCTGTCCATTCCGGACACCAGCGAGGTCGATCAGCCCGTGGTAAGCGGTCAGGTACGCCACGGGAACACCGGCCGCTTCAGCGAACGACCAGCCGTCGGGGACAGGCACCATCAACCGCGCGTCCGCGACGACCGTTGGAGCGAACGCGCCGGGAACCATCCCCATCACCCGGTCCCCCGGCGCGAATCCGGTCACTCCCTCGCCGATCTGGGTGACCACGCCCGCGCACTCACCACCCAGCTCAGGCGCCTCACCCGGGTACATGCCGAGCACCGAAAGGACATCGCGGAAGTTCACACCGCACGCCCGTACTTCGATCCGCAGCATGCCGGGCGGCAGGGGATCCACCGGCTCTGCCGGGACCAGCGCCAGCGTGTCGAAAGTGCCCTTGTCCACGGCGTGCAGTCGCCAATTGCCGTCCTCGGGCGGGACCAACTGGGTCCCCAGATCAGCGATCCCGATGCGGGGCACGCGTGCCGCGCCTTCGGAGAGGTCCAGCTCCGGCTCACCCGACGCCGCCGCCGCACGCAGGTCCGCCATCGAGCCCGGATGGCCACCGGTGTGCACCAGCGTCAACCGGCCGGGGTGTTCGGTCTGGGCACTGCGGACCAGCCCGGCGACCGCGGCCCCGGCGGGCGAATCCCCCACCAGGACAACCAGCCTGGTGCGCTCCTGCTGAGCGTCGCCGAGGAAGTCCCGCACGACCCTCAGCGCCTCGGTGGCCGCCTCAGCGGGGTCGTCACCGGTCGCCGTCCACACCACCACATCAGTCTCGGTTGACGGCAACTCGACAGGTTGCCAGGTCACGGTATACAACGGCGATCCGAAATCGTGCCGGTCCGCTGGACGCATCGAAATCCGGCCGAACGTGACGACCGGGGTGCCGTCGTCGGCTGCCGCGACCAGGCTCACCGCGTCCGGGCCGACGGGGGTGATCCGCACCCGCAGGCGCCGGGCGGCAGTCGGGCGCACGTTCACGTCGGCGAACGAGAACGGCAACAGCAACCGATCACCGTCACTGGTGGCCAGCACAGCGTGCAGGGTCGCGTCGAGCAATGCCGGGTGGACGAGGAATCCCTCGGTCTCCACATCGGCGGGCAAGGCGATGTCGGCGACAAGCTCGTCACCGCAACGCAGAACACGTTCAAGGCACTGGAAAACCGGTCCATACCCATAGCCGAGGGTGGCCAGTTCCTCGTAACCGCGAACCAGCTCGACCGGTTCACCCGACGGGAATTCCATGGGCACCGGCGGGATGCCGCGCGGAGCGAGGATCCCGGTAGCGTGGTCGGTCCATTGGCCGTCCTGTGCCCGGGAACAGATCCGGAACCCGTTCTCACCATCCACAACGAACTGAAGCAGCGCGTCCTGGTCACTGAGCACCAGGGGCCGGACCAGCTCCAGTTCACCAACGAGTTCGGTACCCAGTTCGCGGCCGACCGACGCGGCCAGTTCCAGCAGCGCCGCTCCGGGCACGACGGTCCGGCCGGAGACGGTGTGCTCGGTCAGCCAGCCGGACGCGGAAATCCGGCCGGACGCGACGAAACCGGTACTGCCGATCTGGGTGCCGGCCCCGGCCAACGGGTGGCCCCAGTTCCGGCTCCCGGGCAATGCCGTCTCGGCGGACTCCACGGGCAACCAGAACCGCTCCCGCTGGAACGGATACGTCGGCAAGTCGGGTAGGTGGCTGTCGCCGGACACCACGACGGTCCAGTCCACCGGAAGGCCGCCACAGAACGCCGTGCCCAGCGACCGCAGGAACCGCTCCATTCCGCCCTCTCCCCGGGACAACGAGCCGGTGACCAGTGCACGTCCGCCGAGTGTCTCAGCTACCGCCATGGACAAAACCGGATGCGGGCTCACCTCCACGAAGGCGTTGAAACCCAACCGCCCCAGGTCATCGACGGCTCGCTCGAAAAGCACCGTCTGGCGCAGGTTGCGGATCCAGTAGCCGGCGTCCGCCTCCCCCGCCGCGAGCCAGTCGCCGGTGACGGTGGAGTAGAGCGGCACGTCAGGGCAGCGCGCGGTGACCCCGGCCAAAGCCGTTGTGAGTTCTTCGCGAAGCGAATCCATGTGCGCCGAATGCGACGCGTAGTCGACGGCGATCCGTTTGCACCAAACCCCCTCGCTGTCGAGCGCGGCGGTCAGTTCGTCGAGCGCGACGGCGTCGCCGGACATGACGGTCGTGGCTGGACCGTTCACGGCGGCGACAGAGATCCGTTCACCCCAAGGCGAGATCCGCTTCTCGGCTGCCGCGGCAGGCAGCGCGACAGAGAGCATGCCGCCTTTCCCCGCCACGAACCGCAGCGCTCGGCTGCGCCCCGCAACCACCTTCGCCGCGTCCGCAAGGGAAAGCGCGCCGGCGACGCACGCGGCCGCGATCTCACCCTGCGAATGGCCCACGACCGCCGCTGGTTCCACACCATAGGACCGCCAAAGTTCGGCCAACGCCACCATCATGGCGAACAAGGCGGGCTGCACTACGTCGACGCGATCCAGGTCGTCGTCGTGCAACACGTCCACCAGGGACCACTCGGTCAACGGGTCAAGGAACCGGGCGCACCGCTCGATGGCCTCCCGGAAGACCTCGGAAGTGGCGTACAGTTCGGCCCCCATGCCGCGCCACTGCGCGCCCTGCCCTGGGAAGACGAAAACAGCCTTCCTGGCGCCTTCCGCGACCGCAGCATCACCGGTGGCGACGGCCCGCAGTTCCTTCTCGCACGACGCAGTGTCGGCACCGACCACAACCGCACGATGGTCGAAGAGCGTCCGGGACCGCAACGCCACGGCGATGTCAGCCGGCGAGATCTCCGGGTGCGCGCGCATGAAATCGGCCAACTCGCTGGCGTGAGCCTGCAATGCGGCCCCGGTGCGGGCCGATATGACGAGCGGAACCGGATCTGAAGCGGGTTTTCCCTTGGCGGGCAGAGGTTCTGGCTCGTGCTCAAGGATGAGGTGGCAGTTCGTGCCGCTGATCCCGAACGAGGACACCGCCACTCGGCACGGTACCCCGGCCGGCCAGTGGCGTTCGGTGGTGGCCAGTTCGATCCGGCCGGCAGACCAGTCGACATGAGGCGAAGGCTCGCCCGCCAGCAGGGTGCGGGGCAACGTACCGTGCCGCATCGCCTCGACCATCTTGATCACGCCGGCGACCCCGGCCGCCGCCTGCGCGTGCCCGATGTTGGACTTCACCGATCCGAGCCACAACGGACGGCCGCGGTCCCGTCCGTAAACCGCCAGGAGTGCCTGGGCCTCGATCGGATCTCCCAGTTCGGTCCCGGTACCGTGCGCCTCCACAGCATCCACATCGGATGGTGAAAGACCGGCACTCGCCAACGCACGCCGGATCACCCGTTCCTGTGACGGTCCGTTGGGAGCGGTCAGGCCATTGGAGGCGCCATCCGAGTTCACCGCCGAGCCACGGATCACCGCCAGCACACGACGACCGTTGCGGCGCGCGTCCGACAGCCGTTCGAGCACCAGTACGCCAACACCTTCCGACCAGTTCGTACCGTCCGCGGCCGCGGCGAAGGGCTTGCAGCGCCCATCCCGGGACAGCCCGCGCTGGCGGGAGAACTCGATGAAGGACCCCGGATTCGGCAGGACCGCAACACCGCCGGCGAGCGCCAGCGGGCACTCACCGCGGCGCAGGGCCTGGCTGGCCAGGTGCAGCGTCACCAGCGACGACGAACACGCCGTGTCGACTGTCACCACAGGACCGGCGAAGTCGAACGTGTAGGCGATCCGGCCGGACGCCACGCTGCCGGTGTTGCCGGTGAGCAGGTGTCCTTGCAGCGATGCCGGCGCCTGGTGCAGTCGTGGCCCGTAGTCCTGGTTCATCAACCCGATGAAGACTCCGGTCTCCGTGCCGCGCAACGACTGTGGGTCGATGCCGGCCCGTTCGAGCGCCTCCCAGGTGGTCTCCAGCAACACCCGCTGCTGCGGATCGGCCGCCAGCGCCTCCCGTGGACTCATTCCGAAGAACTCCGCGTCGAAGTCCGCGGCGTCATCGAGGAACCCTCCTTCCCGGACATAGGTCGTCCGGGCGGCCTCCGGATCGTCGTTGAACAACGCGGCCAGATCCCAGCCACGATCGCTGGGGAACGGACGCACCGCGCTGCGGCCCTCGATGAGAAAGTCGAAGAACTGGCCGGAAGAACGGATCCCGCCGGGGAACCGGCAACCGATGCCGACGATCGCGATCGGTTCCCGTGCCGCCTCGCGCAGCTCGCGATTGAGCTGCTTCTGCCGTTCGGTCTCCTTCATGGCCGTGCGGAGGGCTTCGACGAGCTTCTCCTCGGACATGGTCATCAGGCCTCCCACCTTCCGCCGCGTGCGTCAGTTGTCCTGTGTGCCCATTGCCAGCCGGACGAGGTCTTCCGCGCCGAGTCCGTCCAGCGAGTCGGCACCGTTCGACGGCTCGACCGGTACACCGGCGAGCTCGAGGAGACGGTCGAGCAGACCCGCGGCGCGCAGCTGTGCCAAGGGGATGGCGCCGACGAGCCGGGCCAGCTCCGCGTCGTCCGCCGCCGGTTCGCTCGACACGAGCCCGGCCCGCAGGTGTTCGGCGAGCCTGGCCGGTGTCGGATGGTCGAACAGCACTGTGGCCGACAGTGGCAACCCGGTCGCCCCCGCCAACCGGTTGCGCAACTCGACCGAGGTCAGCGAGTCGAAACCCAGCTCGGCGAACGGACGAGCGGGGTCGATCGCCGCGGTCTCGCCGTGGCCGAGCACCGCCGCCGTGTGCTCGGCGATCAGGTCGGGCAGGGTCTCCGGCGACAGGCGAGATGCCCATGGGCGAGCCGTGTCATCCACCCGGACCGGTTTGCCGACGAGCTTCTCCAGCAACGGTTTCAGCGTTCCCCTGCGGGCCTGCGCGGCCAGTTCCGGCCGGTTCCACGCGACACCGACGACGACCGGTTCCGGGCAGGCGAGACTCCGGTCGAACGTCTCCAGCCCGGTCTCGGCCGGCAGCGGATCGACGCCGGAGCGTGCCATCCGGGCCACGTCGGTGTCGGTGAGACTGGCGGCCATGCCGCCGGGGTGTGCCCAGAGACCCCATGCCACGGAGACCGCCGGCAGGCCTTGATCCCTGCGTCGGCGGGCGAACGCGTCGAGCGCCGAGTTGGCCGCGGCGTAGGCGGCTTGGCCAGGCGTGCCGAGGATCCCGGCAGCCGAGGAGAACAGCACGAACGTCGAAAGGTCACGCGTGCGAGTCAGGTCGTGCAGCACGGCTGCAGCCTCGATCTTCGGCGCTAGCACCGTCGTCAGCCGGTCCGGGGTGAGCGCCGTGACAAGGCCGTCGTCCAGTACGCCGGTCGCCTGCACGACAGCAGTGAGATCGTCCGGCAGAAGCGCGCTCATCGCGCTTCGATCGGTGACGTCCGCGGCGTGCACGTGGACTTCGGCGCCGAACTGGCGAAGCCGCCGCACCAGTTCGGTCGCGCCAGGCGCTTCGGCTCCTCGGCGTGACACCAAAGTCAGCCGCCGGGTGCCGTGCGCACGGACCAGGTGCTCGGCCAGAAGGCCGCCGATGCCACCGGTGCCACCGGTGACCAGCACGGACGCCAGGTCCAGCGGTGGCGCGATGGTGAGTACGACCTTGCCGATGTTGCGTGCCTGGCTCAGGAACCGGTAGGCGTCCGCCGCGTGTTCGATCGGCCAGGCACGCACCGGCAACGGCGACAGCACCTCGCGGCGCAGCAAGTCCACGAGCGTACGCAGGATCTCGCCGAGCCGGTCGATGCCAGGCTCGGCCACGTCGAACGCCTGGTATCGAATACCGGGGAACTCGGCCGCGTCCCGGATGTCGGTCTTGCCCATCTCCAGGAACCTGCCGCCCTGGCGCAGCAGCCCCACGGATGTGTCCACGAACTCACCGGCCAACGAGTTGAGCACCACGTCGACTTCCCCGAACTGGTCCCCGAACTCCAGCGACCGCGAGGACGCCACCTGCTCGACTCCCATCGCACGAACCACGTTCTGCTTCGCCGGCGAAGCCGTCGCCAGTACCTCCGCACCGAGCCAGTGGCACAACTGGACGGCCGCCATGCCGACCCCGCCCGCGGCGGCGTGGACGAGCACCCGCTCCCCGGGGCGCACCCCGGCCAGGTCCACCAGGCCGAGAAACGCAGTCAGATACGCCACGGGCACCGCCGCCGCCTCAGCGAAGGTCCAGTCCTCCGGCATCCGGACGAGCAACCGGGAGTCGGCGACGGACATCGGGCCGGCGCCACCGGCGAGCAGGCCGAGCACACGGTCGCCCGGTGCGAACTCCCGCACCTCGGACCCGATCTCGACGACCACGCCCGCGCCCTCACTGCCCGGCAGGCCGGCGTCGTCGGGCACCATCTCCAGCGCCATCAGCACATCCCGGAAGTTGACCCCGGCCGCCCGGACTGCGACCCGGACCTCGTGCGGAGCCAACGGCCGATCCAGCGCGGGGTCGGCCACCAGCCGAAGACGGTCCAGGCTGCCTCGGCGCACGAAGTCCAGCCGCCATGGCCGGCCGGCCGGTGGGGTCAGCACCGGGGGAACGGGAGCGATCCGCGGGACCGTGATCCGGCCACCGGTCACCAGGGCTTCGGGTTCGTCCGGCAGTTCGGCGAGCGCCGCCGTCGAATCCGGATGGCCGTCCGTCCGCACAAGAGTCAGCCGGTCCGGATGCTCAGCCTGCGTACTGTGGACCAGACCGGCGACCGCGGCCCCGGCGACTGTTTCCGGGACGAGCACAACCAGCCGCGTGTGTGCCAGCCGCTCGTCGTCCAGCCAGCCTTGGATCGCGCCCAGAGCATTGGTGCACGCCGACAGCGGCTCATCGTCCACAACCGAGAGCACCAACGTCCGGCAGGACGCCGGGTCGTCGATCGGTGGCAGGTCGAGCACGCTGGGGCCACCGAGCGTGGCCCATCCCTCGAACCCGCTCCCCTTCGACGCCGTGACCGACTCCCAGTCAACGGTGTGCAACACCCCGCTCAGCGCTGACGGATCGGCGGGCCGCAGAACGAGTCGTCCGATATGGACTACTGGTGTTCCGGATTCGTCGCTGACTGTCAGGGAAACCGTGTCTGCGTCGACCGTCGTCAGCACAGCACGTGCCACCCGCGAGCCGGAGGGGCTGATGACGACGTCGGCCAGGCTGAAGGGCATCAACATCCGATCAGTCCCGTTCGCGGCGAACAGGCTGTGCAGTACCGCGTCGAGCAGTACCGGATGCATCACGAAACCGCTGCTGGACAGCGCATCCGGCAGTTCTGCCGCCGCCGTCACGGTGTCGCCGGCTCTCCAGACCCTGCGCAAAGCCTGAAAGGCCGGGCCGTAACGGTAACCACGACTCGCGAGGTCGTCGTACAGGCCCTCGATACCCACATCGTCGCCAGCCGTCGTGACTGCCTTCGCAGGTAGCGACGACACGTCGGAAAGCGTGCCGGTCGCGTGCTCAGTCCACTCACCGTTGTCGGCTTGGGACAGCACTCGCACTGAACGGTCGCCGTCCACGTAGACCTGCACGACGGTCTCGGACTCGAGCAGCAGCGGCCGCGTGAAGGTAAGCTCGCCGATCCCACCTGCGCCCAGGAAACCGCCAACAGCGGCGACCATTTCGGCCAATGCCATGCCCGGCACCACTCTGGTGCCGAAGACAGCGTGCTCGCCGAGCCAGTCGTTGGGGGAAAGCCGCGCTGTGGCGACGAAGCCAACGCCGCCGACCTCCACGCCGGAACTGAGCAGCGGATGCCCCAGTGACTCGACTCCCGACAGTCCGGGCTCAGCCGAGGGTGCGTCGAGCCAGTATCGGGTGCGTTGGAAGGGATATCCCGGAAGTGCGACGCGTTGTGCCCCGGTGTCGGTGAAAACGTCACGCCAGTCGACCTCGACACCGTTGACCCAGAGCTCAGCCAGCCCGGTGAACAACGCCTCGACGTCACCCAGGCGGCGATGCTGTAATCCCACCACGACCGCATCCGGCGGCAGACCATCCGCAGCCAACCCAGCCAGCACCGTATCCGGACCCACCTCCGCAAACCGAGCAATCCCCATCGCCCGCGCGGTATCCACCGCATCAGCAAACCGGACCGGTTCACGCACCTGCCGCACCCAATACTCCGGATCCCGCAACTCCCCCGGCTCCACCAGCCGCCCAGTCCGCGTAGAAACCATCGGCACAACCGGATCCGACGACGACAAGCCCGCCACCACCGCACCGAACTCCGCCAGCATCGGCTCCATCAACACCGAATGAAACCCATGACTCACCGACAACTCGCGTCCCCGAACACCTAGCCGTGCGACCACAGCCGCGACATCATCCGCAGCACCGCTAAGCACCACCGACCGCACACCATTCACCGCCGCAACCGACACCAGCCCCGACAACACCTTCTCAGCATCAGCCTCACCGACCGGGACCGAAACCATCACCCCACCCGACGGCAAAGCCTGCATCAACCGGCCACGCGCCACCACCAACCGACACGCATCCTCCAACGACCACACCCCCACCACACACGCCGCCGCGATTTCTCCGACCGAATGCCCCACCAACACATCCGGCCTCACACCCCACGACTCCAACAACCGGAACAACGCCACCTCAAACGCAAACAACCCCGCCTGCGCAAAATCCGTCCGCCCCAACAACCCCGCATTCCCGTCGACTACTTCGGTCAATGGCTCCGGCAACAACGGGTTCATCACACGACAAACCTCACCCCAAGCCCGAGCGAACACCGGGAACACCGCCCGCAACTCGCGACCCATCCCCCGCCGCTGCGGCCCCTGTCCGGAAAACAGGAAACCCACACTCGTTCCGGCCGAGACCATGCCACGAATGAACCGTTCGCCCACCCTCACAGCCCGGTGATCGAACACAGCCCGCGACAGCAACGAAAAACCCACATCCAACGCACCAGCCTCCACACCGGACAACCCAGCCAACCGCTCATCCAGAGCCTGCCCCGAATGCGCCGACACCACCCACGGCACCACCGGCAACACCACCGAACCCACAGATGGTTCCACCACCGGAGCCTGTTCAACAATCACATGCGCATTCGTCCCACTAATCCCAAACGACGACACCCCAGCCCGACGCGGCCGCCCCGTCTCCGGCCACACACGAGACTCCGTCAACAACCGCACCGAACCATCCCACTCCACATGCGGCGACGGCTCATCCGCATGCAACGTCCGCGGCAACACACCGTGTCGCATCGACTCGATCATCTTGATCACACCGGCGACCCCGGCAGCCGCCTGCGCATGACCGATGTTGGACTTCACCGACCCCAACCACAACGGCCGATCACGACCCCCAAACACCTCCATCAACGCCTGAGCCTCAATCGGATCCCCGAGTTTGGTGCCGGTGCCATGCGCCTCCACAACATCCACATCAGATGGCGACAAACCAGCACCCGCCAACGCACGCCGCACCACCCGCACCTGCGACGGACCACTCGGCGCAGTCAAACCATTCGACCCACCATCCGAATTCACCGCCGAACCACGCACCACCCCCAACACACGACCACCACGCCGCACCGCATCCGACAACCGCTCAACAACAAGCACACCAACACCCTCACCCCACCCCACACCATCCGCACCCACCCCAAACGCCTTACACCGACCATCCACCGCCAACCCACCCTGACGCGAAAACTCCACAAACACCGCCGGCGACGACATCACCGACACACCACCCACCACCGCCAACGAACACTCACCACCACGCAACAACCCACCAGCAACATGCAACCCCACCAACGACGACGAACACGCCGTATCCACAGAAATCGCAGGCCCTTCAAATCCGAAGGAGTACGCCACCCGGCCGGAAACCACACTCCCCGCGCTACCGGTCACCAGGTAGCCTTCATGGCCGGGAATGGCACGGCCGGACTGATGCAGACGGCTGCCGTAGTCGTTGTACATCACACCCGTAACAACACCAGTCTCCGAACCACGCAACCCACCCGGATCAAACCCAGCATCCTCCAACGCATCCCACACCACCTCCAACAACAACCGCTGCTGAGGATCCGTCGCCAACGCCTCCCGAGGACTCATCCCAAAAAACCCAGCATCAAAATCAGCAGCCTCATAAAGAAAACCGCCGTGTCGGGCGTAGCTCGTGCCCGGATGTCCGGGATCAGGGTGATAAAGCTCGTCCACGCGCCAACCGCGATCGGTTGGCAGCTCGCCGATCGCGTCACCGCCCTCGGATACCAACCGCCATAGATCCGCCGGACTACGGACGTCTCCCGGGTACCGGCAGGCCATGCCGACGATCGCGAGTGGTTCATCCGTTGGCGCGTGCACGACCGTGGCCTGCGTCTGCCGTCGACCGCCGCCGAGCAGTTCGGCGACTGCCACAGGCGTCGGGTGGTCGAACACGAGCGTGGCCGGCAGTCGCCGCCCGGTCGCCTTCGCGAGCCGATTGCGGAGTTCGACCGCGGTCAGCGAGTCGAAGCCGAGTTCGTTGAACGGCCGGTTCGGATCGAGCCCAGCCGGATCCGCGTGACCGAGCACGGCCGCGACGGCATCCCGCACCAGGTCAAGCGGTTCACTCGCGGTCGGCTTGGCCGTCGTGCGCCGCCGGGCTGTGGTCCGGCCGACCGTGGTGCGGTCGAGCCTGGCCGCGACCACCGCCGGTTCGGCGCCGGTGAGCGCCGAATCGAGCAGGCGCAGGCCGTCCTGCGGTGCCAGCAGGCCGATCCCGGCCTGATTCAGCCTGGCCTGGTCCGCAGCGGACAGGGTCGCGGCCATTCCGTCGCCCGCCCACGGGCCCCACGCCAGCGACAGCGCGGACAGCCCGGCGGCGGCCCGCTGCCGGGCCACTGCGTCGAGAACCGCGTTGGCCGCCGCGTAGTTCGCTTGCCCGGCAGTGCCGATCGTGCCTGCGATGGACGAGAAGAGCACGAACGCTCGCAGGTCGAGCCCAGCGGTCAACTCGTGCAGGTGCCGGGCCCCTTCTGCCTTGGGCCGCAGGACCTTTTCCAGCCGGTCCGGGGTCAACGCGGTCACTGTGCCGTCGTCAAGTACTCCGGCCGTATGCACCACGGCCACCAGCGGATGTGCCATCGGGATGTCGTCGAGCACCGCGGCGAGGGCAGCCCGATCACCGACGTCGCAGGCGCGTGCGGTCGCCATGGCACCCAACTCCTGGAGTTCGGCCACCAGTTGCGCGGTCGCTGTGGGGCCGCGTCGGCTGATCAGGAGCAAGTGCTCAACTCCATGTTGCGTGACCAGATGCCGGGCCACCACCCCGGCCAGCGCTCCGCTGGCACCGGTGATCAGCACTGTCCCGCCGGTGAGTTCGACTGCCGGACGTGCTGCCGGCTGTGCGGGAACGAGCCGTGGTGTGTGGACGACTCCGTTGCGGACCATCAGTTGCGGTTCGCCGTCGATCAGCGCCGAGCGCACCGCTTCGAGGTTTGGTTCCCGGTCTATGTCGAGAAGGACGATCCGGCCGGGATGCTCGGCCTGCGCGGAACGAATCAGTCCCCACACTGCAGCGCCCGCGAGATCCACCTCGGCGCCCCGCGTAACCACGACAAGCACGCGGCCGGCGAACCGTTCCTCGGTGACCCAGGTCTGAACAGTGGCCAGCGCCTGCCGAGTCACCTCAAGCGGATCCGATGCCTCTGGCACGACTTCCACGACGTATCCTGGCACCGGATCGGCCTCGTCCAGTTCCGCATACCAGCCAACGGTTTCGGCGGACGAGGTACCTGAGACGGCTTCCCAGGTCTGCACGGCCAAAGCGCCGTCCCCGGAATCGAGCCGCAACGGCCGTAGCGATACCCCCTCGGCCGTCAGCACAGCTCGACCGGCCGGATCACTCAGCCGGACCGCGACAGTGTCCGATCCGGATCGTGACAGCCGGACTCGCGCCTCGGTCGCTCCAGTAGCCCACAACCGCACTCCAGTCCACACGAACGGCACGTTCGGCCCGCCTTCAGCGGCGAGGGCGAGCGGATGCAACGCGGCATCCAGCAGGGCGGGGTGAATCGCGAAGGATGCTGCGCCCTCGGGCAGCCGCACTTCCGCGTACAAGTCGTCGCCGAGTCGCCATGCCGCGGTCAGGTTCCGGTATGCCGGCCCATATCCGTAACCGGCATCCGCCAACGCGTCATAGGCACCATCAAGGTCGATCGGCTCCGCGCCTGAGGGTGGCCATGGTTCCGAATCGACGACAGGCTCGGGATCGGTCGCCGCAGCCAGCACGCCGTGCGCGATCCTGGTCCAGCCGCCACCGTCCTCTGATCCACTATGGACGGTGAACGGCCGACGACCGGTGGGATCCGGGCCACGCACAGCCAGCTGGACGCGTGCCCCACCGATCTCAGGCAGCAGGAGCGGTGCCTCAAGCGCGAGCTCTTCCACCACCGGAAGGGCGGTCTGGTCCTCGGCCGACACAGCCAGGTCGAGCAGGACGGCGGCTGCCACCAACGGCACCCCGCGGACGGCATGATCTGCCAGTACCGGATGCAGGTCCGTGGAAAACCGTCCAGTGAACACGAGGTCGCCACCATCGGCGAGTTCGGTGGCCGCGCCGAGCAAGGGGTGCGCACTGGCCAGCAGGCCGAGCGCGGCCGGCTCGGCGGCACCGGCGTCCGACAACCAGTAGCGGTCGCGCTGGAAGGCCTGGGTCGGCAGGTCGACCCGGTGAGCCCCCGTCAGCAATGCTCCCAAGTCGATCGGGTCACCTGCGACGTGCACTGTGGACAGAGCGGTGACGAAGCTCTCGTCTTCCGGGACGCCAGGGCGAAGCAGCGGCACGACAACGGCATCCGGCCAGTCGACGCAGTCCGTGGCGAGCGCCGACAACGCCGCACCGGGCCCGGCCTCGAGGAATGTCCGCACACCGGCCTCGTCGAGATACCGCATTCCGTCAAGGAACCGGACACCGTCCCGCAACTGCCGTACC
Source organism: Kibdelosporangium banguiense (assembly GCF_017876405.1). Classification (GTDB taxonomy): domain Bacteria; phylum Actinomycetota; class Actinomycetes; order Mycobacteriales; family Pseudonocardiaceae; genus Kibdelosporangium; species Kibdelosporangium banguiense. Next base: position 9,909,853 of record NZ_JAGINW010000001.1, read on the forward strand.
CAGTAGTCCGCGTCGGTTTCGGTGATCCCCGTGCCGGTAAGCCCAGAGATCAACGGCACCGAGGGGACGGCATAGGTCAGCCCGGCCGCCACCGTCCGATATTCGGCCAGCACGGCGTCCATATGTGGCGAGTGGAACGCGTGGCTCACGCGCAGCCGGGACGTGCGGCGCCCACGGGCCCGCCACTGTCCGGCAAGATCGAGCACTGCGTCCGCGTCACCGGAAACCACCACCGAGCGCGGACCGTTGACCGCCGCGATCACGACACCCTCGGAAAGCGTGATCTCGGCCTCCGTGGCTTCGATCGCCACCATCGCACCCCCAGCGGGCGCCGCCTGCATCAGCCGACCACGAGCCGCCACGAGCGTGCACGCGTCATCGAGGCTGAACACACCGGCCACGTACGCGGCGGCCAGTTCACCTACGGAATGGCCGATCAGGTAGTCCGGTCGCACCCCGGTCGCAGCGGCGGCCGCAGCGGCGGCGACCTCGATCGCGAACAACGCCGGCTGCGTCCAAGCCGTCTGGGCGAGCAACTCCGGCTCGGTGCTGATCACGTCGCGCAGTGAACGGCCGAGCAACGGGTCCAGCCTGGCGCACACCGCGTCGAAGGTCTCGGCGAAGACCGGGTGGGCCTCGGCCAACGCCAGCCCCATCCCCGGAAACTGACTGCCCTGTCCGGGAAACAGCAGCGCCGTTCCGCCAGTCCCGCCGGTCCCGGCGATCCCGGTCAGCACGGCTTCGGCCGGCTGGCCGGTCTCGAGCGCGGCCAGGCCGCGATCGAGCTCAGCCCGGTCGTGGCCCAGCACCACCGCACGGTGTGGCAGCGCCGCCCGCGTGGTCGCTGCGGAGAACGCCACATCGGCCGGCTCGTAGTCCGGACGCTCGGTGAGCCAGGCCCGCAGCCGAGACGCCTGCGCTGCCAGGCCGGCCGGCGTACGAGCCGAGACCGGCAGTGGGACCAATCCGGCGTACGCCGGTTTTTGGCTCGCCGGCACAGGTTCCGGCGCTTGCTCGATGATCACGTGCGCGTTCGTACCGCTGATCCCGAACGACGACACCGCGGCCCGACGAGGTCCAGGCGCGTCCCACGCCCGGGCTTCGGTCAGCAGCGCGACCTCGCCCGAAGTCCAGTCCACGAACGGCGATGGGTCGTCGGCGTGCAGAGTTCGTGGTAGCACGCCATGCCGCATCGCTTCGACCATCTTGATCACGCCCGCCACCCCGGCCGCGGCTTGGGCGTGCCCGATGTTCGACTTCAGCGAGCCCAGCCACAGTGGACGGTCGCGGTCCTGGCCGTAGGCCGCCAGCAACGCTCGCGCCTCGATCGGGTCACCCAGCGCCGTCCCGGTGCCGTGCCCCTCTACTACGTCCACATCGGACGGCCGAAGGCCGGCGTCGGCCAGCGCCTGCCGGATCACCCGTTCCTGCGCCGGGCCGTTCGGTGCGGTCAGGCCGTTGGAGGCACCGTCGGAGTTCACCGCCGATCCACGCACCACGGCGAGCACCTGGTGACCGCGGCGGCGCGCCTCGGAAAGCCGTTCTACGACAAGCATCCCGACGCCTTCGGCCCAGCCGGTGCCGTCAGCGCCGGCACCGAACGCCTTGCAGCGCCCATCCGGCGACAGACCGCGTTGCCGGGAGAACTCGATGAACGTCGTCGGGCTCGCCATGACCGTGGCACCGCCGACAAGCGCGAGATCGCACTCGCCGCGCCGAAGCGCGGACGCCGCCAGGTGCAACGCCACCAACGACGACGAGCATGCCGTGTCGACGGTGATCGCCGGGCCCTCGAAGCCGAAGGCGTAGGCGATTCGGCCGGACACGACACTCGATGTCGTGCCGGTGAGCACGTATCCCTCGGCCTCGGCCGGCACCCGGGCCAGCCGGGAGGCGTAGTCGTCGTACATCACACCGGCGAACACCCCGGTCTTGCTGCCCCGCAACGAGTCTGGCGCCAGCCCAGCCCGTTCCAGCGCCTCCCAGGAGGTTTCCAGCAGTAGCCGCTGCTGCGGGTCGACGGCCAGGGCTTCTCGTGGTGAGATGCCGAAGAACTCGGCGTCGAAGAGATCGGCGTCGTAGAGGAATCCGCCGTGCCGGGTGATGGATTTGCCGACTGCTTCCGGATCGGGATCGTGCAGTCCGGTCGGCCAGCCGCGGTTCACCGGGAATTCGCCGATCGCGTCGACGCCTTCGGCGACAAGCCGCCACAGCTCCCCGGGACCAGTGACACCGCCTGGGTAGCGGCACGCCATCCCGACGATCGCGATCGGTTCCGCGGGATCGGCCGTGCCGCGGACGGGCTCAGCGGTGGTCGTGGACTCGCCGAGCATGGTGAGCAGGAACTGGGTCAGCGCGTGCGGAGTCGGGTGGTCGAAGACCACAGTCGGCGACAGCCGCAGCCCGGTCGCCGCGCCGAGCCGGTTGCGCAGTTCGAGCCCGGCCAGCGAATCGAAGCCCAGCTCGCGGAAGGCGACCCGGGGGCGCAAGTGTGCGGGATCCGCGTGTCCCAACACCGCGGCACCGGCTGCCACAACCAGGTCGAGCACCCGCCGGTGCCGCTCGGCTTCGGGCAGGCTCGCGATCCGCGCGGCCCACGTCCCGTTGGACGGTGTGGTCTTACGGCGCAGCAGCGTCGACGACGCCGTCACCTTCGCGGGCACGAACATCCCGGATCCGGCGGACAACGCGGCATCGAAGAGCGCGTCACCCTCCGCCACTGTCAACGGCGGCAGGCCGGCTTCGGTCCAGTGCTCGCGGTCGGCCGCACTGAGCCGGTCGACCATCCCGTCGACCCCGATCCACGGACCCCACGCCAGGCTGACCGCCGGCAGTCCACGGGCGTGCCGATGCTGGGCCAGTGCGTCGAGATAGGTGTTCGCGGCGGCGTAGTTGGCCTGTCCTGGCCGGCCGGCCACCCCGCCGACCGAGGAGAACAGCACGAACGCCGTCAGGTCGAAATCAGCGGTCAACTCGTGCAACAGCCAGGCACCGGAGGCTTTAGGGGCGAACACCTTGTCGACCCGCTCTGGTGTCAACGTCGTCACGGTCCCGTCATCAAGCACGCCCGCCGCGTGTACGACCGCGGTGACGGGATTTTCGGCCAGCAGCGCGGCGACGGCGTCCCGGTCGGTGATGTCGCAGGCGACCATCCGTACCGACGTCCCGAGGACCCGTAGCTCCTCGGCGAACTGCAGGGCACCAGGCGTTTCCGGGCCACGGCGGTTCACCAGCAGCAGCCGTCGGACGTTGTGATGGGTGACGAGCCGCCGGGCGAGGTGGGCACCAAGCCCGCTGGTTCCTCCTGTGACCAGGACTGTTCCGTCCGGCCACGGCGTGGGTTGTGCCACGGCGGCCCGGGTCAGCCGTGGCACCAGAACTCGCCCGTCGCGTACAGCCACTTGTGGATCGCCTGTCAACGCACGGTCGACCGGCAGGGACCCGTCGGTGTCCACGAGTACGAACTGGTCCGGATGTTCGGCCTGGGCCGCGCGAACCAGCCCGAGGACAGCGCCGCCGCCCTCGATCTCCTCGCCGGGCTCGACGGCCACGGCGCGCCGGGTGACGAACACCAGCCGGGCGCCGGTCCCCGGGGCGGCGAGCCAGTCCTGGATCCGAGCCAGCGCCCGATGCAGCTCGGCCCGTGCGTCGTCGGCGGTCCGCCCGGTCGAAACCTCGAAGGAGACATGGGCATCCGGCGTGCCGCTCAGGGCTTCGACTGGTGTCCAAGCCATTCGGTACAGCGGTGTGCTGAGCGTGGCCCCCGGCCGCAAGGTGAGCTCGTCGACCACCGCCACCAGCCGGCCCTCGGGGTCGGTCAGGGTCAGCGACATGGCCTGCCCAGCCGGCGCCCAATGCGCGTTCAGCGTCGTGGTCGCAGTCCCGTACAGCCTTACCCCGCTCCACGAAAACGGAAGCAGCAGTTCCCCGGCGTCGAGCACGAGCGGGTGTAAGGCCATGTCCAGCAACGCCGGATGCAGGCCGAAGCGCGGATCCTCGGCTTCGGTGGGCAGTTCGATCTCGGCGTAGACGTGTCCGTCTTGTCGCCACATCGCACGCAGCCCTTGAAAGGCAGGCCCGTATTCATAGCCCTGTACGGCAAGTCGCTCGTAGCATCCGCTTAGCTCGACCGCGGCCGCTGTCGCCGGGCGCGCGATCGCGGCCGGTGGCGGTTCGCTCACCTCGGTGAGGACGCCTTCGGCATGCCGCACCCAGTCCTGCCCAGGCCGGCGAGCGTGGATCGAGAACTGATGGCCGGACACCGCGACCTGGCATTCGATCTCGGCACCGGCCGGTACCGGGAGCGGCGCGACGATCGTCAGGCTGCCGACCGCCGCGTGCCCCGTGGAATGTGCTGCCGCCAGCACCATTTCCAGGAACGCGGTCGCGGGCAGCAGCGGCATCCCGCCAACCACGTGGTCGGCCAGCCAGGGCAGCTGGTTCGGCGACAGTGTTGTGGTGAACAGGATCTCGTCACCACCGGCACGGTCGACGCCGGTGCCGAGCAGCGGGTGCGCCGCAGTGGTCGACGGTGTGGGGGCCAGCCAGTACCGGCGTCGGCGGAAGACCGTCGTGGGCAGATCCACCCGCCGTGCATCAGGGAAGAATGGCGTCCAGTCGACATCCGCACCGCGGAGGTACATGGCCGCGAGCGCCGTCCGGAAAGAGTCTGGTTCGGACAGTTCGGCTCGCAGCAACGCCATGGGGGCAGGCGCTTCTTCGCCAAGGCAGTCCAGGACGGCGCTGCCGAGCACCGCACCGGGCCCGACTTCGAGGTAGCGGGTGACGCCCTGCTCGTGCAGTTCGCGCACGCCGTCGCCGAACCGAACCGTGTCCCGGACGTGCCGGACCCAGTATTCCGGGTCGGTCAACTCACCGGTGGTCGCCGGCCTGCCGGTCCGGTTGGCGATCACCGGTATGCGCGGCTCCGAATAGGAAATCTCCCCGGCCACCGCCCGGAACTCCGCCAGTACCGAGTCCATGTGCGGGGAATGGAACGCGTGGCTGACCCGAAGCACAGTCACTCTGCGGCCACGCTCGCGCCACGAGTCCGCCACGACGGCAACCGGATCCGGGTCGCCGGCCAGCACGATCGACCGCGGCCCGTTGACCGCGGCCAGCGCCACCCCGGCCGGCAGCCCGGCCAGTTCGGACTCGCCGGCTTCGACAGCCACCATCGCCCCACCCGGCCGCGCCTGCTGCATCAGCCGACCGCGCGCCGCGACCAGTCGTGCCGCGTCCTCGGCTGAGAAGACACCGGCGACGTGTGCGGCGACCAGCTCGCCGACCGAGTGGCCCGTGACGAAGTCCGGTGCCAGGCCGAACTTCCTGGCGAACCGGTAGAGCGCGAGCTCGAGCGCGAACAGCGCCGGCTGGGTGTACTCCGTGCGGTCAAGCAGGTCCACATCGGACAGGACGTCCCGCAGCGGGCGGTTCAGGTGCGGGGTGAACAGGTCGCACGCGGTGTCGAGCGCCAGCGCGAAAATCGGGAACGCTGCCGCGAGCCGGAGTCCCATCCCGGCCCGCTGACTGCCTTGTCCGCTGAAGAGAAACGCTGTCTTCCCGGGCTCCGCGGGCGGCCCGGCGTCGGCTTGGACGAGCCGTTCGAGCAGTTCGGCTGTGTTCCCGCCGAAGACAACGGTCCGATGGGACAGCTGGGCCCGCGATGTGGCCAGTGAGAATCCGATGTCCGCCGGGAATGAGTCAACGGCGTGCCGCAACGTGTCGCACTGAGCTCGCAAGGCCTCCGCACTCCGTGCCGACACCACCCACGGCACCGGTTGGTCCACAGTGGTCGGATGCGTCTCGGGCATCTCCGTCGCGGGCACGTGTTCGAGGATCACATGGGCGTTCGTCCCGCTGATCCCGAACGACGAGACAGCAGCCCGGCGCGGCGCACCGGATTCCGGCCACGGCCGCGCTTCGGTGAGCAGCGACAGCGGGCCAGTGGCCCAGTCGATGTAGGGCGACGGTTCGTCAGCGTGCAGAGTGCGCGGGAGAATTCCCCGCCGCAGCGCCTCCACGGCCTTGATCACCCCGCCGATCCCGGCGGCGGCCTGGGTGTGCCCGATGTTGGACTTCAGCGATCCGATCCACAGTGGACGATCACGGTCCCGGCCGTAGCCGGCCCGCAGTGCCGCGGCCTCGATCGGATCACCCAGCTTCGTGCCCGTGCCGTGCGCTTCGACCAGGTCGACGTCCGCCGGCTCCAGTCCAGCGTCGGCCAGTGCGCGGCCGATCACCCGTTCCTGGGCCCGCCCGCTCGGGGCGGTCAGGCCGTTGCTGGCACCGTCGGAGTTGATCGCTGAGCCGCGGAGCACGGCCAGCACCGGCAACCCACGCCGTTGTGCCTCCGACAGCCGGGCGAGCACAACAACGCCGACGCCCTCGGCCCAGCCAGTGCCGTCGGCTCCCGCGCCGAACGCCTTGCAGCGCCCGTCCGGGGCGAGCCCGCCCTGCCTGCTGAACTCCGTGAACATCCCCGGGTTGCTCAGCACCGCGGCGCCGCCGGCGAGCGCGAGCGTGCATCCGCCCTGCCGCAGCGCCTGTGCGGCCAGGTGCAACGCGACCAGGGACGACGAACACGCCGTGTCCACGGTGATCGTGGGTCCTTCGAGACCGAACGTGTAGGCGAGCCGGCCGGAAGCGAGGCTCACGGTCGTGCCGGTCAGCCGGTATCCGTCGGTTTCGCCGGCCCGCTCGTACAGGCGTGGCCCGTAATCCTGGGCGGTCGCACCGATGAACACCCCGGTCGGGCTCGCCTTCAGCGACAGCGGGTCGAGGCCGGCCCGTTCGATCGCCTCCCAGGCCACTTCGAGCAGCAGGCGTTGCTGCGGGTCCATCGCCAGCGCCTCACGCGGCGAGATGCCGAAGAAGTCCGCGTCGAACTCGGGGGCATCAGGAAGGAATCCGCCGCGTTTGGGCACTGCGGACGCTTCGGGCAGATCCCAGCCGCGGTCGTCCGGCCAGCCGGAGATCGCGTCGACCCCATCCGTGACCAGTTGCCACAGCCGGTCCGGGGAATCCGCGCCGCCCGGATAGCGGCAGCCCATGCCCACGATCGCGATCGGCTCACCGGCCGGGGTGGCCGGCACGTCCGAGACCGGCGAGGCATCCGCCCGCAAGTGCTCGGCCAGCAGCCGTGCGGTCGGATAGTCGAAGACGATCCCCGGCGGCAGATCGAGGCCGGTCGCGACACCGAGCCGGTCGCGCAGCTCCACCGCACCGAGCGAATCGATGCCCAGATCACGGAACGTCCGGTCTTGGTCGACCGCGCTCGGTGTCACGTGCCCGAGCACCAGCGCGGTCGTGGACTGGACCAGGTCGAGCAAGGCCGGCCCGGTCACACCTGCCATCGGAGCGGCGCGTTCCACCGGAGGTGGCGCTACGGCCTCGCCCAGCCAATAACGCTGGCGCTGGAAGGCATGGGTCGGCAATGCCGTGCGGCTCGCACCCCGGCCGTCGAACACGGCCGCCCAGTCGACCGTGCCACCGCGTGCGAACACGGTCGCCGCAGCGGACAGCACTTCGGCTGGCTCGGGGCGGTCCCGGCGCAACGCGGATATGGCCGCTCCGCGGGCGCGTACCGACGCCGTGAGCACCGCGTCGGGTCCAATCTCGACGAACGTGGCCGCATCCGCCGCTGCAAGCGCGTCCGCGAACCGCACCGGTTCACGGACCTGGCGCACCCAGTAGTCCGGGTCGGGCGCGGTGGTCAGTCGCCGGCCGGTCAGCGTGGAGATGATCGGGATGGCCGGCGCCGACCAGCTGACGCCCGCGACGACCCGGCCGAAGTCCTCAAGCATCGGGTCCATCCGATGGGAGTGGAACGCGTGGCTCACCGGCAGCATGCGCGTGCGGTGCCCGGCTGCGGTCAACTCGGCCGCCAGGGCACGCAACGGCTCAGCGTCGCCGGACAGCACCACCGCGTCGGCGGCGTTCACGGCGGCGACGTCGATCCGTCCATCAGACTCGGCAACGTGTTGCCGGAGCTCGCTTTCGGAAGCGTCGACGGCGAGCATCGCGCCACCCGACGGAAGCCGCTGCATCAGACGGCCGCGAGCGGCGACCACCTTCGCCGCGTCCGCCAAGGACAGCATCCCCGCCACGTGCGCGGCCGCCAGTTCGCCGATCGAATGACCGATCAGCAGATCCGGGTGCACACCCCACTGTTCGAAAAGCCGGAACAGCGCCACTTCGACAGCGAACAACGCCGGCTGGGTGAAACCGGTCCGGCCGAGTTTTCCGGCATCACCCAGCACTCGCGCCAACGGCTCGTCGAGCAAGGGATCCACAACCGCGCAGACCTCGTCGAAGGCGCGGGCATAACCGCCGTACTCGGCCTTCAGCTGCAGTCCCATGTGGACACGCTGACTGCCTTGGCCGGAGAACAGGAACGCGAGCCCGGCCTCGTCGGCGACTCGCCCGCGCACGACTTCCCGCGCCGGTTCGCCAGCCGCGAGCGCCGTCAGACCCGAGCGGAACCCGGCCTCGTCGGCGGCGATCACGACAGCGCGGTTGGCGAACATCTCCCTGGTCGTGGCCAACGAGAAGCCGACATCAGCCAGTCCTGCCACCGGATGCCCGGCCAGCCGTGCGGCCTGCGCCCGCAGCGCGGGCTCGTTCGGCGCGCTCAGCACCCACGGCAGTGCGGTGGCAACGGTTCCGGCTGAGCGAGCAGACGGTTCCGGCGCCTCCGCGACAACGACGTGACAGTTGGTGCCGCCCATGCCGAACGAGCTCACTCCCGCCACGGCCGGGCCACTGGGCCATTGCGTCGGCTCAGTCGCCACTCGCAGCCCGTCCAGGGCGATGTCCGGGTTGGGTGTGGCGAAGTTGAGGCTGGCCGGCACGGTCCGGTACCGGACGCCGAGCACCGCCTTGGCCAGCCCGGCGATCCCGGCCGCACCTTCCAGGTGACCGATGTTCGTCTTCACCGAACCGACCAACAGTGGCGAACCGACCGGCCGGGACGAACCGAACACCGCGCCCAACGCGGCGGCCTCGATCGGATCACCGACCCGCGTGCCGGTGCCGTGCAGTTCCACGTAACCCACGTCGGCGGGCTGCACCCCCGCATCGGCGTACGCGGCTCGCAACACCGCTTCCTGCGCGGCCCGGCTCGGCACAGTGAGCCCGTCTGTCGCGCCGTCGTTGTTGACCGCACTGCCGCGCAGCACGCAGTACACCCGGTCGCCGTCCGCCAACGCGGTTGCCAGCGGCTTGAGCACGATGATCACGCCACCTTCACCGCGGACGTAACCGTTCGCCCGGGCGTCGAAGGTGAAACAGCGGCCGTCCGGGGAAAGCCCGCCGAACCGGTCGGCCGCCTCGGTCGTCGTGGCCAGGATGTTCAGGTTCACACCGCCGACCAGCGCCAGCTCCGACTCGCCCGATCGCAGACTGCGCACGGCGACATGGACTGCGACCAGGGACGAGGACTGCGCACTGTCGATCGAGACGCTCGGGCCGGTGGCCCCCAGAAAGTAGGAGAGCCGGTTGACCAGCACACCACGGTTGAGGCCGGTGAGCGTGTGCTTGTCCGCCGCGGCACCGTGCTGGGCGCGAAGCGCCGCGTAGTCGTCGGCCATCAGCCCGACGAACACACCGGTCCGCTTCGCCCTGACCGTCGACAGCACGATGCCCGCGTCTTCGAGGGCCTCCCAGCCGAGTTCGAGCGTCAACCGCTGCTGGGGATCCATGGCGGCGGCTTCCCGCGGGGAGATGCCGAAGAAGTCCGCGTCGAAGGTGTCGATCGAGTCGAGGAAACCGCCACGCCGGATGCCACCGGCGCGATCGGTCCACCGGTCCGCGGGCGCCTCGGTGACCGCGTCGCCGCCCTCGGCGAGCAGCCGCCAGAACGCGGCGGCGTCCGGCGCCCCGGGCAACCGGCAGGCCAACCCGACCACCGCGACCGGCCCTGATTCGATTGTCGTCTCGGTTGTCACCGCATTCCGTCCCCAAGGCATTGTGAAATCCCGTGCCGATAACCGAAATATGTCCGCCCTTTTCGCACGCTAGGTAGGGCCCGCGGCGAGTCCCACCCCTAGCCGACCCGGACCGCCCCCTAGCCGCCGGGGCCGACCCTTTCGGCTTGACACCCGCGCGGGCGCGTTGATACTGCTCATGGCCAGGAACGCAGTTCGAAATCCGCCCGGCTATCCGTGCGTTCCACGCGATGACGTGTCTTTTCACGGTCGAATTGGGATCGGTGACAGCTATGCTCGTTCTCGGCCTGAGCGGCGGATTCTCACGAGAAGACGTCGAGCTCACTCCGGACATCCAGGATAATTTCTTCCACGACGCGGCCGCCTGCCTGCTGCGGGACGGACACGTGCTGGCCGCCGTGGAACAGGAACGGCTCAACCGGATCAAACAGACGACGAAGTTCCCGGCCAGGGCAGTCCGCGCCTGCCTGGCCGAGGCGGGTGTCACGCTCGCGGACGTCGACCGGATCTCCTACTACTTCCGTGAGGACTTCCTCGACGCCCAGTTGCACATGCAGTACATGAACAACCCGGACATCCCGGTGGTGTACTCCCGGGAGCTGGTGCGCCGCCGGCTTGCCGAAGAGCTGGGCACCGACTTCCCGGCCGACCGGATCAGCTACACGCCACACCACCTCGCACACGCCACCGCCACGTTCGCGCACTCAGGCATGTCCGAGGCGCTCGTCGTCGTGATCGACGCACGCGGGGACGACGAGTCCTGGACGTTCTACCGCGGCACCGAGAGCGGACTCGAGCAGCTGACCACCCACTCGGTCATGCACTCGCTCGGCAGGCTCTACCTGATCGGCACGGCGATGCTCGGGTACAAGATGGGCGACGAGTACAAGGTGATGGGCCTGGCCCCCTACGGCGATCCCGAGCGCTACCGGCCGGCGTTCGACGGCTGTTACACGTTGCGGGACAAGGGCGCCTTCGACCTCGACCTGGGCGCGCTGCTGCCGGCCTTCGCGATGAACGGGTTCACCTGGCGGCGACGTGGTGAGGGATTCGGCCAGGATCACAAGGACTTCGCCGCCGCACTGCAGGAAACGGTCGAGCGGATCACCCTGCACGCGCTGACACACTGGCGCGAAGCGACGGGACTGGGCGATCTGTGCCTGTCCGGCGGGGTGGCCCACAACTGCACGATGAACGGCAAGGTGTTGCGCTCCGGGCTGTTCGACCGGGTCTTCGTCCATCCGGCCTCGCACGACGCCGGCGCCGCACTGGGTGCCGCGCTCGCCGCGGACGACCAGCGGGACCGTGCTCCGAAGCAGCTGCACGCCGCGAACTGGGGACCTGGGATCGGGAACCGCGACCAGATCCGGACCGAACTGCTCGCCTGGGAACCGCTTGTCGAGTTCGAGGAATGCGACGACATCGTCGCCCGTACCGCAGACCTGCTGGCGGACGGCTCGGTGGTGGCGTGGGTGCAGGGCCGGTCCGAGTTCGGCCCGCGGGCGCTCGGCAACCGTAGCATTCTGGCCGATCCGCGGCCGAAGGAGAACCAGACCCGGATCAACGCGATGATCAAGATGCGGGAGAGCTTCCGGCCGTTCGCTCCCGTGGTCACCACCGAGGCCGCCGAGAAGTACTTCGAAATCCCCTCCGCCGAGGGGAATTTCGACTTCATGTCGTTCGTGCTGCCGGTCCGGGAGGAACACCGGGCCGCCCTTGGCGCGGTCACCCACGTCGACGGCACGGCCCGGGTCCAGGTCGTGGACCCGGCCGCCAACCCGCGGTTCTCCGAGCTGGTCACGAGGTTCGGCGACCGGACCGGGGTGCCGGTGCTGCTCAACACGTCGTTCAACAACCACGCCGAGCCGATCGTGCAGAACGTCCGCGACGCGCTGGCCACCTATCTGACCACCGGCCTGGACCGGCTGGTGATCGGCGACTTCCTGGTGCGCCGCAAGGACAAGCCCGGCCGTCCGGCGTTGGAGACCTGCACCGTCGTCCTGCCGGCCGCGGTCCGGCTGGCCGAATCAGTCCAGCACGACGGCAGCCGCCGGGTCGTCACCCACGAGCTGTTCTTCGCACTGGCCAAGGGAAAGCGCCGCACCGTCTCGCCGGAGGCCTACGCCGTGCTCAGCCGCACCGACAGCCAGACGCCGATCGGAACACTCACCGACGAGCTGCGCACCGAGTTGCACCAGCTTTGGCAGGACCGGTTCATCGCCATCGTGCCATGCTGAGACCGGATACGACGAAAAGGCCGTTCAGCGCGCTGAACGGCCTTTTCGCGATCGCTCAGTACGGGCCGACGAAGTCACGCGCCAACTCGTCCTGCTTGACCAGGATGTCCTGGCCGGAGCGCAGCACGGCCAGGCACGCCTGCGCGATGTCCGTCGCATCCGGGTTGTACGCCTCCTCCAGCGGCCACGACACCGGGGCGGGACAGTCGGGCGGGGCGATCCGCCGGACCGGGGCACGCAGCGCGGACGGCATCTGCTCGGCCACGACGGCGGCGACCTCCGCACCCACCCCGTACCGCGCCCACGTGGTGTCCGCGATGACCAACCGACCGGTCTTCGCCACCGACGTGAGGACGATCTCCTCGTCCAGCGGACGGATGCTCCGCAGATCCACCACTTCCGCGCTGACTCCTTGCTCCGCCAACGCCATCGCCGCGCGCTCGGCCTCCCGGACCATCAACGAGACCGCCACGATCGTCACGTCGTCGCCGGCCCGGACGATCCGGCCCTTGCCGAACGGAACCTCGTACAGCTCCTCCGGCACCTCGCCGACGCTCTCGTAGAGACCACGGTTCTCGATCAGTACAACGGGATTGTCTCCACGCAGCGCGCTGACCAGCAGCCCTTTGGCGTCGGCCGGCGACGCGGGGGTGGCCACGCGCAGCCCAGGGAAATGCCCGAAGACGGTGTGCAGGCTCTGCGAATGCGTTGCGCCTTGCCCCCAGCCGTGACCGACCACGCCGCGCATCACGACCGGGACACCCGAACGGCCGCCGTACATGTACCGCCACTTCGCCGCGAGGTTGAAGATGCCGTCCATGGCCAGGAACATGAAGTCGTCGCGGGTATAGGTCACCAGCGGTCGCAGGCCGCGTGAAGCCGCGCCGACCGCCATGCCGGCGAACGCCGTCTCACAGTTGGGGATGTCGATGACCCGCGCGGGTCCGAACCGCCGGGCCGCGGATACTGTGGTGCCGTAGATGCCCTTCGCGTCGTCGACGCATTGGCCGGCCAGCAGGATCGAGGGGTCGGCCGCCATGCATTGCACGGTCGCTTCGGCGATCGCCTCGCTGTACTTCAGAACACGCATCGGCTGCTGCCTCTCCTCTAACGTCCGTACGCACCGTGCAGCAGGTCCGCCACTGGGGGAAAAGAACTCGTCTTGGCCATGGCGATCGCCTCGGCGATCTCGGCGCGAGCTTCGCTCTGCCACCGCACGACGGCTTGGTCGATGTCTGGATCCGCAGCACGCAACGCGTCGGTCGCCTGCCGGATCGGACAGCGCGCGACCCAAGAGTCCACTTCGGCCTCGTCCCGGCCGTCGCGGTTGGGCCCGACGTGTTCGCGCCAGCGATACGTGGCGAGCTCCAGGAAGTACGGGCCCTCGCCCGCTCGCACCCGCCGTGCGGCTTCGCCGGCCGCGGCGGCGACAGCGAAGACGTCGTTGCCGTCCGCCGGCACTCCCTGGACACCAAGCCCTTGTGCCCAACGGAGAATGCTCGTCCCCGGTGGCTGCCGGGCGCTGAGCGGCGAGGACATCGAATATCCGTTGTTCTCGCAGACGAAGATGATCGGCAGCCGGTTCAGTGCCGCGAAGTTCAGCGATTCGTGGAAGACGCCCTCCTCGGCGGCACCGTCGCCGAAAAACGTGACCGCGATGCTCCCGGTGGCCTGCCGGGCCAGCGCCCAGGCGGCCCCGGTGGCCACAGAGATCATCTCGCCGAGGATGGCCGACGAGGCAGCGAATCCGGCGGCCTCGTCGACCAGATGCACCGACCCGCCCCGGCCACGCGTGCACCCGGTCTCCCGGCCGTACAGCTCGGCGACCATGGCATTGAGATTGCCGTCCTTGGCGAGGTACTGCGCGTGACAGCGGTGTCCGCTGTAGACCAGATCGGACGTGCCGAGCGCGGCGCACACGCCCACCGCGGACGCCTCCTGGCCGATGCTGAAGTGCACCGGCGTGCGCATCTCCTGCTCATCCCGGTAGGTGTCCGCGAGCACCTCTTCGACCACGCGGATGCGGATCATCCTCCGCAGCAGTTCCTGGTCCTCGATCGTCACGATACCCCCGCTCGGGTCGCTGTCGGGTGTGCTGCCGTGCCGGACGCCATCGCACGCAGGGCGGCGCGATCGGTCTTGCCGTTGGGCGTGCGGGGAAACTCGGTCAGCATTGTCAGCCGGTCGATGATCATGTAGCGCGGAAGCCGTTGCGCGCACAGCTGTTTGAGGGAGAACAAGTTCGGCCGCGTACCGGCCGCCGGGACGACGAAGGCGGACAGCCGGGCGTCCAGACCGGTGCCGGACACCACGACCGCAGCCGACACGACGGTCGGGTGAGTGACCAGGACCGCTTCGATATCACCGGGTTCCACCCGATGCCCGCGCACCTTGACCATCGCGTCGCGGCGGCCGAGGTACTCCAGGTTGCCGTGCTCGTCCCAACGGCCGAGATCCCCGGTGTGGTACGGGCCTTCGTGCCGCGGCCGGCCCCAGTAGCCGAGCATCACGGTCGGCCCGTCGACGACGATCTCGCCATCGTCAGCCAGCGACACGGTGTCGCCCGAACACGCGGCGCCGATCGGCAACGGCCGGGTTCGCGTCAGGTCGGCGTCCGTGACCTCGTAGGAGGTGCACACATTGGTCTCGGTCGGGCCGTACCAGTTCAGTAGCCGCACGCCCGGCCAGGCCCGGCGCAGCCGCTGCACCTCCGGCAATGGAAACGGCTCACCTGCGAACACACAGACCCGCAACGAACTCGGCTGGACGGCGTCGAGCAGTCCGCCCTGACGCATCATCAGCTGCAAAGCCGAAGGCACCGAGTACCAACAGGTAATCCCACGACCGCGCAGGAACTCGGTGAGACCTTCGGCCGAGTACGCCTGGTCGGCGGCGAGCAGGTCCACCGACGCGCCGGCCGCGAACGCACCGTAGAGGTCGAAGACCGACAGATCGAAGTTGAACGGGGCGTGGCTGGCGAGCCGATCCCCCGGGCCGAGACCGGTTGTCCCGACGGCCCAGTCCACGAACGCGAGCGCGTTGCGATGGCTCAGGCAGATGCCTTTCGGCTCGCCGGTGGACCCGGACGTGTAGAGGATATATGCCGGATCGTCCGGGGCCAGGGCCACGGGCGCCGCCGCTTGCCCGCCCCGCTCGAGCAACTGTGCCAGCGTGACCGATGGCGCGTCCGCCCGGTCCTGGTCGGTGACGATCAGGGCGGGATGGCAACTGTCCGCGATCCGGTTCACCCGCTCGGCGGGATTGACCGGGGAGACGGGGACGTAAACCGCGCCGACGCGCAACGCGCCTTGCATCAGGGCGATCACGTGGGCGCTCTTCTCGGCCCAGACCAGGATTCGGTCGCCCGGCCGGACACCCGCGACGACCAGTGCGCTCGCGTAGCGACCGGCCAACGCGTCCAGCTCGCCGTAGCTGGTACTGTCTGGTCCACTGTAGACAGCAACGGCGGGCGGATCCGCGGCCGCCGCTCGAACCACCAGATCGTGCAGGAGTTTCACAGTCCCAGCTCCGTCGCGATGAGCATGCGTTGGACATCTGTCGTGCCGGAGAACAGAATTCCGCCGAGTGCGTCCCGGACCGCAGCCTCCGCGCCGGACCCGGTCAGGTAACCCTGGCCGCCGAGCAGACGGATCGCGTCCGTCGCGCTGGCCAGCGCGGCCTCCGACGCGGCGAGCTTCGACAGCGCGGCGTGCAGCCCGGCCGGCTCGTCCTCGTCCATCGCCCAGCAGGTCCGGTACACCAGCAGCCGCGCTGCCTCCAGCCGCAGTTTCATCTCGGCGATGCGGTGCGAGACGGCCTGGAACTCACCGATCGGCCGGCCGAACTGGCGCCGGGTGCGGGCGTGTGTCACGCACTGCTTGAGCAAACGGTCCTGCACGCCAAGATAAAGCGCGAACAGGCAGGCCCGTTCCCAGCCCATCGAGTGCTGGAAGATCGCCGCTCCCTGGCCCGGTTCGCCCAGCACCCGCTCCATCGGCACGAAACAGTCCGCAAAGGTCACGGTGCCCGCCACGCAGCCTCGCATGCCGAGTTTGTCGAACGGCTCACCGAGCCGGACACCCTCCGAGGCCGTGTCGACGGCGAAGGCGGTGAGGCCGAACGGACCCGCAGCCGGATCGGTGACCGCGTACGTGACGGACACGTCGGCCACCGGGCCGTTGCTGGCGAAGCTCTTGTGGCCGTTGAGCACGAACCCGCCAGGCACCTCGGTGGCAACGGCTTCGATCGCTGAGACGTCCGAGCCCGCCTCGGTCTCAGTCATCGCATTCGCCGCGATCAGCTCACCGGCACACAGTCCTGGTAGCAGCTGTTTGCGCACAGCGTCATCGCCGAACTCCGCGATCGGTACGACGCAGGCGAACAAGTGGGCCGCCGCGGCGAATACCAGGCCCGTGTCGGCACATTCCTCGCCGAGCACCTCGTACACCGCCGCGGTGTCGAGAGCGCCGAGCCCTTGGCCGCCGTGTTCCCGCGCCACGGGCAGGCCAAGCGCACCGAGCTCACCCAGCAACCGCCACCGCGCCCGGTCGAACGGGCCCGGCTCGCCGGCCAGCGACGTCCGGACGCGGTCACGGGTTCGCTCCCGTAGTGCGCGTTGTGTGTCCGTCCAACCGAAATCCATCCGTTCAGCCAGCCCACGCGGGGACGTCGGTGAGTTCCAGCACCGCGCCCGCGATGTTGATACCCGGCCCCATGCCGAGCATCAGCAGGTGGTCGCCGGGCCGCAGTTCGCCGGTGGTCAGCAGGTGCTCGATCGCGATCAGGTGGTCGCTCACGCTCAGGTGGCCGACGCCGCGGCCGAACTCCCAGGTCGACCGCTCCAGCGGCAGGCCGAGCATGGCCATCAGACCGGATTCGACGAAGTCGCGCGAACCGTGGTTGTAGGCGACCCGGGAGATCTGTCCCATCGCGATCCCGGCGTCGGCGAGCAGCCGGTCCAGCAGCACCTCCCGGGTCCGCACCACGGCCATGCCGATCTCGTGCCCGGGGGTGGCCTTCTCGAACTCCTCCTGGCGGGAGGTGAAGTCGACCTCGTGGCCGAGGGCGGCGCTGGACGGGAACATCGGCTCGTCGCCGCGCAGCATGCCCTCGTATTCGGGGATGGTGACCGAGTCGATGGCCAGCATCCGCGCGAACGACGGCCCGCCACTGCCGAGCACGACGGCCGAGCCCGCGTCGCCGACCAGGAAGTCCGGCCGCAGACACCGCCACCGGTCGATGTTGGACGAGCCGATGTTGTCCGCCGCCGCGATCAGCACGGGACGGCTGGGGTCCACCGTCAGCCGGTCGGCCGCAAGCTGTAGCGCCCCGAACATGCCGTTGCAGCCTTGGTTGACGGTCGTGGCGAACACGTCCCCGCCCACCAGGTGACGCTGCAGCCAGGAATGCGACAGCCAGCCCTCCGGGCCGGAGTGGTAGGCCTCCACGTACAGCAACGCGTTGAGCGAACCCGCGTCCTGTCCCGATCGTTCGATGGCCTGGCGGGCAGCGGCGAGCGCCATGTCAGGAGCGGGCAGATCACCCGCCACTGCGGCGCCGAGCAGGCCGGAGCGCGCCGCATCCTGCGGATCGACGAAGCCCCGCTCGATCGCCCAGCCGACCGGCACGATCTCCGGCAGGTGGACGCCGAGGCCGAGGAAGTGGACATCATTGAGTTTCACTGGTGCTCCTGTCAGCCGAGCTCGCGCAGCCGTGCGGCGAGCTCCGCGGGCGGGGTCTGGGCAAGCAGTTGCGTGCGCAAGCCGGCCGCGGCGGCTTGGTATGCCGGCTCGTCGAGCAGCCGCCAGACCGCTGCGCGGACATGTTCCGGTTCGGCGTCCTGCACCGGCATCAGCACCCCTGCCCCGGTGTCCGGCAGCCCGGCCGAGGTGATCCGCTGATTGGGCTCGGTGACCACAGCCAGCTGCGGGACGCCGTAGAACGCCGATGTGAGCAGGGTTCCGCCACCTCCTTGGTGCACGATCGCGGCGCACGTGGGCAGCACGGTGTGCAGCGGCACGCCGGTCAGCACACGCGCGTTGGCCGGCACCGAGTCCAACTGCTCGGCGTCGCGTCGCGTGGCCGCGACCACGACGTCGACATCCTCATCGGCCAGTGCCTGCAGAATCCTGGGCACGCCGAACTCCTTCGCCCCACCGACTTGCGTCGCGGCGGTGCCCCAGGTGACCAGAACCCGGCGGCGCGCGGGAGCAGCCGCGAGGTCGTCCGGCAGCCAGCCGGGACCGTTGTAGGGCACCGGCCGGATCGTGACGCGATGCGGGTGACCGTCCACTTGCAACACCGCCGGGCACGGGTCGACGGTCAGCGCCGCGAGATCGTCGACCGGTTTCCCGCCATGCCGTGCGAACAGGTCCGCGAGCCGTTCGGGCCACTCGATCTGCGCGTTGCCCATGCCCGGCCAGCCGAGCAGCCGGGTGATGTCCGGTCCCCACAGGTGCCGTACCGCGGGCACCCCGAGCTGCTGGGCGACCAGCGGCCCGGCGAAGTTCATCGGGTCGAACACGACGACGTCCGGCCGCCAGTGCCCGGCGAACGCCGACAAGGCGTCGATCTGCGCCTCGGCGACGCTGAGGTAGCGGTCCAGTGGTCGGCTGCGCTGGGACCCGGTCAGCGTGGCGCCCGGTCCGTCCCACGGCGGCAACTCACGGGTGGTGCGCAGGTCGGCCATGAAGTCGAAGCCGTCGCCCAACGGCACGGGGGTAAGCCCGGCCGTCACGACCACATCGGTCATCGAGTCGTCGACCGCCACCCGGACGTCGCCGCCGGCGAGGCGGCACGCCCAGGCGAGCCCGACGACCGGGAAAATGTGGGTCGGCCAAGGTAGCGGCACGAACAACACCCGCATGGCTCAGCGTCCCTTCTCACTGGTGGCCCGCTGGACCGCACCAGACGGGCACGCACGCAACGCGCGGTCCACAGCCGCCCAGCCGACGGCGTCCGGCGTCGCCCGGGTACCGGCGGCGGTGAGCCGGACCAGCCCGTCGTCGCCTTGGTCGAACACCTCCGGTGCGGCCAGCACGCAGCGTGCCGCCCCGATGCACAGGTCTTGGTCCACCGCCAGGTACGGATTCACATTCACCAGGTCACCGGCAATTCGGCCACGCCCTGCACCTCGGTCGCGCCGCGGACCGGCAGCGTGTCGGCCGGCGCGGCGAGGGCGAGGTCCGGCAGGCGCCGCAGCAGCGTGCCGAAGGCGATCTCCAGTTCCAGCCGGGCCAGGCTCTGGCCGAGGCACTGGTGGATGCCGTGCCCGAACGCCACGTGCTGGATATCGGTCCGGGTGACGTCGAGCCGATCCGGATCGGCGAACGCCGCGCTGTCCCGGTTCGCCGCCGGTAGCAGCACGAGCACGCCGTCGTCGGCGGCGATCCGCTGCCCGGCCAGCTCACGGTCGACGGTGGCGAACCGGATCGAGGAGTCCGTGATGGACAGATACCGCAACAGCTCGTCCACGGCGCCGGGCAGCAGGCTGGGGTCGGCGCGCAGCGCGGCGAGCTGGTCCGGGTGCTCGAGCAACGCCAGGGTACCCAGCCCGATCATGTTCGCGGGCGGCTCGTGCCCGGCGATCAGCAGCACGACGCTGATGCCGACGAGATCGCTCCAGCTCAGCTTGTCCTCACGACGGCCTTGTGCCACAACGGAACTGAGCAGATCATCGCCGGGGTCGGCCTCCTTGGCGGCGAGCAGCTCGGCCAGGTAGTCCGACAGCTCACGCACGGCCTGCGCGGCCGCCGCCCGGTCCGGCGAGCGGCGCAGCAGGGTCCGTTCCTCGAAGAAGTGGTGGTCCTCGTAGGGCACACCGAGCATTTCGCAAATGACCAAAGAGGACAGTGGCATCGCGTAGCCGGTCATCAGGTCCGCGGGCGGCCCGGCGGCGAGCAACCTGTCGACGAGTTGGTCCGCGACGGCCTGGATGCTGGGGCGCATGGCCTGGATCCGGCGCACCGTGAACCACGGCAGCACGGCCCGCCGGTGCACGGCGTGCTCCGGATCGTCCATGCCGACGAACATCCGGAACGGGAGCTTGCCGGGCAGGCTCGGCACCAACGCGGGATAGGCCGGGTTCGCCTGGTCCACGGACATACTCGGGTCGGCGAGCACGGCGCGGGCCTCGGCGTGGCCGGTCACGGCCCACACAGTGCGTCCGTTGAACAGGGTCACCTTGGTCAGCGGCCCCTCGGCACGCAGGCCCGCATGGCCCTCGGGAGGCTCGAAGGGACACCGGCGGGCCATCGGGTAGCTCGGTGCCTGGTCGGTCTCGACGGTCATCGCCGGCCTCCGTTCGCTGGCTGGACCACAGCGCTGTGCCGCGCGGAAAGGCCGTGCAGGCAGGCGATCAGGCTGCGGGCTTGGACGTTCACGTAATGGCTGTGCCGCAGCAGGCCGACCAGCTGGTGCAGCGTCAGCCAGCGGAAGTCCGGCGGGGGCGGCTCGTGCTCGTCGTCGTCGGCCTCCACGACGAGATAACGGTTGCGAGCGGCGAAGAACCGGCCGCCCTCTTCGGACAGCACGGTGTCGAACAGGATCCGTTCGGGCGGCGTGTCGAGCACCGCGTCCAGGAACGGCGGCCGGGCCTCCGGTGCCAGGTGCGCGTAGTTGCCCGGGCAGCACTGCACCGTCGGCGCCAGCTCGACCACATCCAGGTATCCGGGCTCGATGCAGGCGTTGACCAGCACGTGCAGCACCCCGGCGATCGACTTGACGAGGAACGCCACCACGCCGACCTCAACCGGTTCGAGCATGGGCTGCGTCCAGCTGGTCCGTTCCCGGGATCCGGCTTGGACGTCGACGGCGATGATCCGGAAGAACTGGCCCGAGTCGTGCGTGATCGCGGTGGCGTCGCGCGTCCAGCCGGTGACTTCGGCGAGGGGGATCCGACGGGTCCGCACGTCCCCGCGCGAACGGGCCGCGGTGATCCAGCTCAGCACCTCGCGCGTGCTGTGCCGGCTGGGTGAGAGTTCGTGGTACGAACGAATCGCGGCCGCCCGTAGGTCTTCGGTGTCCGCGGCGAACACAGATTCGAGTGCCTCGCCGGTGAACGGCAGGCACGACAACACGGTGCGGCTGTCCATGTTCAGCAGGTTGTCCTGGCCGAGCAGCTGGTGCAGCTGACCGATGGTCAGCCAGCAGAAGCCGTCGAGAACCTCGACCGGGCCGGTCACCTCGATCACCATGTTGCGGTTGCGCTTGCGGTAGAACCAGCTGCCCTGTTCGGACTGCAGCACGTCCGCGACCACTTGGTGCGCGTCGGCGTCGAGGAAGTACTCGAGGTAGGGCACCCGGCGTCCGCCGTGTACCCGCGTGTAGTTGCTGTGGGTGGCTTGGACGGTGGGCGAAAGCTGGACGCCGTTGCAGTTGCCCGGCTCGGCCTTCGCCTGCATCAGGCAGTGCAGGACGCCGCCGAACTCCTTGACCAGGATGCCGAGGATGCCGACCTCGGGCTGGTTGATGATCGGCTGCGACCAGCCGGGCACCACGGCGTCGGGGATTCGCACCTCGATGCTCTCGACGGTGAAGAACCGGCCGGTGTCGTGCACGAGGTTGCCGGTGCCCGGGTGGAAGGCCCAGCCGGCCAGCTCGGCGAACGGGATCCGGTCGACCTGGATCGGCATCGCCTCGGCCAGGCCGGCGAACGCGGCGTGGAAGTCCGCCGTGGCTCCCCGTCCGGCTTTCGCCGAGGCCGAGATGGCCAGTCGCTTGGCCAGTCCGGCGTCGTGCTCTTCGGCCATCGTCACTCCGCTCCGGGCTCGTCGGCGGTCGGCCCGGCACGCAGGAACGCGGCCAGTGCCGACGGGGTCGGGTTCGTGAACAGGTCGGCGAGCCGCAAGCCCGACGGCCGTCGTTCCTCGATCTGTTGCACCAGCTGCGCGGCCAGCAGCGAATGGCCGCCGTGGGCGAAGAAGTTGGTCTCCGCGTCGACGTCGTCCCGCTCGAGTTGCTCCCGCCACAGCGCGATCAGCTCGATGACGAGGTCGTCGTCGGGTGGCGCGGCGATGGTGCGAAGTCCTGGTGTCGCGGCGAGTGCGCCGTAGTCGACTTTTTCGTTGTTGTTGCGGGCAAGCGCCGCGACGACATGAAAGTGGTTCGGCACCATCGACGGCGGTAGGTGGGCGCTCGCGTGCGTCCACAGCTCGTCGTGGGTGATCCCATCGCTCTCGGCGAACGCGACCAGAACCCGGTCCGCGCCCTCGCCGTCAACGGTCACCGCCGCGGCCCGGACGGCCGGATGTTCGGCGAGAACCGCCTCGATCTCACCGAGCTCGATTCGTACGCCGCGCAGCTTGACCTGTCGGTCGGCACGGCCGAGCAGCTCCACCGTGCCGTCGCTTCGCCACCGTGCGATGTCGCCCGTGCGGTAGAACCTGCCGTACTCGGTGTGTACGCCGAACCGTTCGGCCGTCAGGTCCGGCCGGGCCTGATATCCCTGTGCCACACCAGCACCCGCGATGCACAACTCGCCACGGACGCCCACCGGCAGTGGCCGGCCGGCGGGGTCCGCGACGAACACATGGGTGCCCCGGATCGGCGTACCGACGTCCAGCGGGGCGGTTTCGTCCGCGCCGACCTCGCGGCAGGTGGCGTAAATCGTCGTCTCGGTGGGGCCGTAGCCGTTCCACACCCGAGCACCCGCACTGATCAGCCGCGCGGCCAGGTCCGGCGGTAGCGGCTCACCTCCGGACACCACCCGCAGCCCGGCGAGCCCGGTCGTGATCTCGTTGGTCACCAACCGCCACGTGGTCGGCGTGGCCTGGACGAACCGGATGCGGTGGCGGGACAACAGATCCAGCAGGATCTGGCCGTTCGAACGCGCCTCATCCGGGGCCACGACGAGCCGGCCGCCGGTGCTCAGCGCCAGCCAGAGGTCCATCGAGGACATGTCGAAGCCGAAGCCGGCCAGCCAAAGCGTCCCGTCGCCCGGACCGGCGCCGAGCATGTCCGCGAAATGGGCGACCACATTGGCCAGTCCGCCATGGGTCAGCCGGGCGCCCTTCGGCCGCCCGGTGGAACCGGAGGTGTACACGACCAGGGAACAGTCCCGCGCGGCCGGTTCGCTGTCCGTCCCGCCAGTGGCACCAGTCAACGGAATCTCGACCGTAGGAACGTCCGGCAGCACGGCGGCCCCACGTGGCGCCAGGACCGCGGCACATCCCGCGTCCGTGACCTGCCAGGCCAACCGAGCCACCGGGTAGACCGGATCCAGCGGCAGATATGCCGCGCCCGCCCGCAAGACGCCGAGAACCGCAGCGGCGAGGTCCGCTCCGCGCGGCGCGAAGACACCTACGACCGCACCTGGCCCGATCCCCTTGTCACGCAAGGCATCGCGTGTGGCGGCGGCTTGGTCCCACAGCTGTTGATAGGTGACGGTGCGTGCGCCGTCTTCGACAGCCGCCGCGTCAGGATTCGCGCGAACGCGGTCCGCTACCGCGGTGAGCAAGTCGCTGGGCGTGCTCAGCGACGCGGTCGCGTTCGCCTTGCCGATCACCGCATGGTCTTCGTCAGTGAACAGCGGGACGTCACCGACCGGGAGGTCCGGGTCGGCGAGTACCGCTGCCAAGATCGTCTCGTATCGCCGCAGCAACGCCGCGACATCCGCGACGGACAGGATCTCGTCGTAGTAGACCGCACGGATCGTGAGCTCCGCGGCCGACGACACCAGGAAGAACTCCAGGTCGAACTTGCTGTAGCCGTTCTCGACCAGCACCGGGCGAGTCGGCATGCCACCGAACGCACGCTCGCCGAGCCCGATGTCGGGCACGTAGTTGAACACGTGCCGGAACACGGTGTTGCGCCAGGACGCACCGGGTGCGTTCAGCTCGTCCATGACCTGCTCCACCGGCGCGTCCGCATGGGCGATCGCTTCGAAGAACACGTCACGGGTCAGCCGGACCAGGTCGCGAAAGCTCGCCGACGGCTCGACCCGGACCCGCAGCGGGACGACGTTGACGTGATAGCCGATCGCCGACCGGGCCTCGGCCGGCCGGACGTTGATCGGCGAACCGACCACGAGATCGGGGCCGGCGCCATGCCGGGCGAGCAGCAAGTAGTACGCCGCGAGCAGCACCACCGCCTCGGGAGCGCGCAGTTGCGTGCGCACCTGGTCGAGCATTCCCCGAACGTCCGAGCTCATCGCGTACGAGATCCGGCCGCCGTGCAGGGTCGGCCTGGCCCGGTCAGGACCTCCGCAGGCCAGCTCCAGACCGCTGGGCTCGAAGCCTGCGAGGTGGTCGCGCCAGAACTCGATATCGGCCGCGGACGCCTGGGATGCGGGCACGATTTCGGCCTGCCCGCCGGGCATCGCGCGCCCGGCCACCAGCGCGTCGTAGGCCGCGGTGAGCTCGTCGATCAGCAGCGCGCCGGAGATGGTGTCGAACACCAGATGGTGCAGCACAAGACAAAGGACGTCGCCCTCGGGCCGTGGGCAGATTCCCGCGCGCAGCATGAGCCCGCCGTCGAACGGGAATGGACGGCGGATGAACTCCGCCAGGTCGTCCTCAAGCGCAGGGCCGCTCGTCGGCAGGATCTCGAGTTCCACGGCTACCGCCTCGGCGGCCAGCACTACTCGTTGCATGACCGCGTCTCGCGTGGGGAAGCCCGTGCGCAGCACGGGATGACGACGCACCGCGGCCGTGACGGCGGCGGTGATGGCCGTGCGGTCGATCCGGCCGTCGACCCGCAGCACCACCGGCAGGTTGTTGACGCCGCCCGGAACCAAGTCCTCCAGCAACCGCAGCGCCTGTTCCTTGCGCGTCGCCGCGCCGAACAGGCTTTCCACCGCTGTCATCCGATCCCCCACTTCCCTCCTCGGCCGGCCGGGTCAGCCGAGCAATCCGGCGATGGCCGCTGCGACACCCTCGTGTCGCAACAGGTTGATGTGCTCGACGTCGAATGGCAGGCGCCGTGCGGCGTGCTCCGCTCCAGTGCCCGACCCCTCGGTCGCCGACGTCACGGCGGTCGCCTTGGCCCAGCCGGGCACGGGATCGAGCTGTGCGGCGGCGACCACGAACGAGATGAACGAGCTCACCGTCGTGAACATCTCCTCCTGACCGGCGGGATTCAGCCCGACCCGGTCGAAGGCCAGCTGTCCGGACTCGCGGAAGATCTTCATCAGCCGGGGCCCGAACACGGCCAGGTCCGGGTCCTCGGCCAGCGCCCGTCGCGCCGCCTCCTGGGTGGCGACACGCTCCTGAGGGGTGAGCACGGTCAGCATGTGGTCCACCGCGAGGTGGAACTGCTCCTGCACGGTCCGGGCGACGGGGACCTCCGGATCGACGAGGATCAGCGGCACAGGATCGCCTTGCCAACCCTCGATCCGGCCGGCCAGCTCGGCGGCGAACACGCTCCCCGCACAGAAGCCGAGCACGGCCCGGACCGGGCGGCCGGTGGTCCGCACCGCCGTGGCCCAGCGGTCGACGTAGTCGTTACCGCTCAGCGTGAAATCGTCACCGACCCGTGGCGGATCGGTCTCCCACACCGCCAGCCCAGGGTCGAGCCGCGGCACCAGATCGGCGAACCCGGCCTCCCGGCGACCGGCGATGTTGAAGTCGGCGGCGAGCACGACATCGGCCGATCGCCCTTTGTTCAGAACTCGCCACGAGTGTAATTCGGTCATGAATTCTTTGCCCCCATGGCAGCGAATCTCGGACAACGACCGAAACCGATTCAATACGCGCGGCGAATCCGCTTTGAACCCCTAGGCCTCCCCTAGCCACCCCTAGCACCCCACCTCGGACCCAGGCCTCTTGACAAGCGTTTCGGCTCGCCGAAAGCATGACCGCCAGGGTCGACGACCGCCCGGCCAATCGGCTGAATACATTCGGAACTGGAATTACGAGAACAGGAAGTGAACATGCGCGTTCTGTTCGTCTCGGTACCGGCTGTCGGGCATTTCTTTCCACTCGCGACACTCGCATGGGCATTTCGCTCGGCCGGTCATGACGTGCTGTTCGCCTCCTACGACGACGCGGCCAGGATCGCCATGACCGGACTGCCGTGGGTCGACGCGGCACCCGGCGTGAAGATGTATCACGAGGCACTCCAGGTCGCCGGCGAAGCGCATCCGGCCGAGCTGGCTCGGGTGAAGCGCACCATGGGGGCCGACCGCGCCGCCTTCGCGGTGCTGTTCGCCCACGTCAACGACGTCGTGGCGGACGGGATGGTCGCGGCGGCCCGGACGTGGCGCCCGGATCTGGTCGTCTACGAGTACATGTCGCCCGCGGGACTGGTCGTCGCGGGCGCTCTCGGCATTCCCGCGGTTCAGGTCGGGATCGGCTTCACGCCCACCGGGCCGTTGCGGGAGGTGATGCTGCCGCATCTCGCCGACGCCTTCGCCAGACATGGGGCATCCCAGCCGCTCGCCCCGCTGGAAGTCGTCCACACCGTGCCGCCGAGCATGACCAATGGCGAGCACGGTGGTATGCCGGTCCGGCCGGTGCCGCTCAACGGCGGCGGACAGCTGCCCGAGTGGCTGACCACACCCCCTGAGCGGCCGCGGGTCGCCGTGACCCTCGGCACCATTTCCGCGGCGATGACCGGCGTCGACCGGATCCGCGGCGTGGTCGAGGCGGCGAGCCGTGTGAACGCGGAGTTCGTGCTGGCCATGGACGATGCGGAAACCGCGGCACTGGGCGAACTGCCGCCCAACGTCCGCGCGGCGGGCTGGGTGCCGTGGGACGCGCTGGTGGCGACCTGTGCCGCCGCGATCCACCACGGCGGCTCCGGCACGACGATGACCGCACTGCACACCGGTATTCCCCAGCTGCTACTGCCGGACGGCTCCGATCGGCACATCAACTCGGCCGCGGTCGGTGAACGCGGGGCCGCGTTCACCGCGTCGGCCGCGGACGTCACCCCGGAGCTGCTGAACCGGCTGCTGGAGGACGACAAACTGCGCGCCGCGGCGGTTGAGGTCGCGGACGAACTGACCCGGCTGCCTGCCCCGGCCGAGCTGGCCGCCGAACTGGCCGGCGGCATCTGCCCGCCAGGCGCCTGAGCACGAGGAGACAGCGGTGTTCGACGGTTCTGACTATCACGCCTGGCACGGCCTGGCCCCGATGGCGCACTTCCATCGCGACTCGCACCCGGACCTGTTCCTTGCCGAGGGCAAGGGAAGTCACGTCACCGACCGGGCGGGCCGGCGCTACCTGGACGCCAGGTCCTCGATGTGGAACGTGACACTGGGCTATTCCTGCGAACCGGTGAAGGCGGCCATCCGCCGTCAGCTCGACGAGCTGCCGTTCGCCACCATCATGCGGTTCGAGCAGCCACCGGCCATCATGGCGCAGTACGCCGCCGCGCTGGCGTCGATGCTGCCGGACTCGTTGGGGCACATCCGGTTCGGCAACACCGGAAGCCAGATGACCGAAGCGGCGGCGATGTTGTCGCGGTTCTACCGGCGGCTGACCGGCGAGCCCGGCCGTACCCTCGTCGTCACGCTGGAAAGCAGCTACCACGGAACCGGCCCGCTGGCGACCGCGCTGACCGGTGAGCCGAAGCTGCAGGAGTTCTCCGCGCCGTTGGACCCGGACGTCCGGCACGTCACCGCTCCCCCGGTGGCAGGCGATTGCGACGGCTCCGCGGCGCGGGCGGTCCTCGATCTGATCAACGAACTCGGCGCCGACCGGGTCACCGCGGTCATGCTGGAACCGGTGATGGGCACCGACACGATCACCCTGCCCCGGGACTATCTGGATCGGCTGATCCGCGAATGCCGGGCACTGGGCGTGCACGTCATCCTCGACGAGGTGACCACCGGCGCGGGCCGCACCGGGCGGATGACCGTCGCCGAGACGCTCGGCGAGGTGCCCGACATGGTGGTCATGGCCAAAGGGCTGAGCGGCGGGTACTTCCCGCTGGCCGCACTGGCCGTGCACGACGGCATCTACCACCGGCTGTCCGGTTTGGACCAGCCGATCGGCTTCATCAACGGCTCGACCACCGACGGCCACCCGCTCGGCATGGCCGCCGGGCTGGCCGTGCTGGACATCCTGCGGTCCGACGAGTTCCTCGCCGAAGTCCGGGAAACCGGCGCCTTCCTGCGCTCGCTGCTCGAAGAGACACTGGCCGATCTTCCGGCCGTACGGGCGGTCCGCGGCGAAGGCATGATGCTGTGCGTCGACCTGGCGGACGAGAACGACGAGCCATGGCACGTGCTGGCCGTCAACGACCTGCGGGTGATCTGCCGCGACAACGGTCTGCTCACCAGCCTCGGCCACGGCAACCTGCCGTTGATGCCACCGCTGACCATCTCGCGGGCGGAGTGCTGCGAGCTGGCCGAAACGCTGTCCCGGTCGATCCGCGAATACCTGCGGAAGCGATGAAGGTCCGCGAACTGGCCGTGCCCGGCGCACTGGAGTTCACGCCGGATGTGCACGCCGATCACCGAGGCCGGTTCCTCGAACTGCTGCGGGCCGAATGGTGGCACGAGGCCATCGGCCGTGCTTTGCCGGTGGCCCAGGTGAACTGCAGCGTCAACCACCGTGGCGTGGTGCGCGGGGTGCACTTCACCGGACTTCCCGGCCAGGCGAAGTTCGTGACGTGCCTGGCCGGCGCGCTGGTGGACGTCATCGTCGACACCAGGGCGGGTTCCCCGTCCTTCGGCGTGCACGACACCGTGCTGCTGGACGAGAACACGCACAAGATCGTCTTTCTGCCCGAGGGAGTCGGGCACGGGATCGCGTCGCTGGCCGACGGCACGACCGCGTTCTACCTGTGCTCGGACACCTACGACCCGGCGAACGAGTTCGGGGTGCACCCGCTCGACGAGGATCTGGGCATCGACTGGCGGGGCCTGCTCGCCGGCAGCGAACCAATTCTGTCCACAAGAGACAGTACGGCGCCGGCCGTGGCGGCGGCCCGGCGCGCCGGGCTTTTCCCCGCGTACACGAAATGCCTGCGGCTGTACCAGGAGGGGCCATCGTGACCAAGAGTTCGCCGGCGGTCTTCTTCAACCCGTTCCTTCCCGGTTTCACCGATGACCCCTATCCGCACTACGCGCAACTGCGCGAACTGGCGCCGGTGCACGCCCATCCGTTGGGCTACTGGGTGCTGACCCGCTACGACGACGTATCCACGCTGCTCCGGTCGAGCCACTCGGTCGAGGAACGACGCCTCGGCCCCGGCACCCTGCGCGAGATCAACCAGACCACCCACAGCGACGGCGCACGGCGGATGCGTGGACTGTCCATGCTGGACCAGGATCCGCCGGACCACACCCGGCTGCGCCGGCTGGTGTCCAAGGCGTTCACCCCGCGCTCCATCGAGGCGCTGGAGCCGAGGGTCGGCGTGCTGGTCGACGAGGCGCTGGACCGCATGGCGGACGCGGGCGAGGCCGATCTCGTCGCGGCGCTGGCCTTTCCGCTGCCGTTCGCGGTGATCTCCGAGATGCTCGGGATGCCGGCGCTGGATCACGTCCGGCTGCGGGAGTTGACCGCAACCGTCGTCCGCTCGTCGGAACCCGTGGTGGATCCGCAGTTGCTCACCGAGAACGCGACCGCGAACGAAGAGCTGACCGCGATCATGCAGGACGTGCTTGCCTGGAAGCGCCGCACGCCGTCCGACGACTTGCTCACCGCGCTGATCCGGGCCGAGCACGACGGTGACGTGCTCAGTGACGACGAACTGGTCGCCCAGGTCCTGCTGCTCTACATCGCCGGCCACGAGACCACGGTCAACCTGATCTCCGGCGGCACCGTGGCCCTGCTGCGTAAGCCGGAGCAGTTGCGGCTGCTGCGCGCGAACACGGACCTGATGACCAACGCGATCGAGGAACTTCTCCGTTACGACTGCCCGGTCCAGATGAGCCGGCGGATCACGCTGACACCACTCAACCTGGGCGGGCACGAGATTCCCGCGGGCACATTCGTCACCGCGAGCCTCGCCTCGGCCAATCGGGACGCGTCCTTCTGGGGGCCAGACGCCGACGAGTTACGGCTGGACCGTGCCAACGCGCGCCAGCACCTGTCGTTCGGCGCCGGCGCGCACCACTGTCTCGGTGCCGCGCTGGCCCGACTGGAGGCGCGCGTCATCTTCACGCGGCTACTCGCGCGCTTCCCGCGCCTGACGCTCGGCGCGGTCAGCTGGAACGGCCGGATCAACCTGCGTGGGCCTGCCACGGTGACGATCTCGGTCCGTTGACATTCGCCGATCGGGGAACGGAGAACGACACAATGGACGGTGCGCACGACAAGGTCCGGATCGGGCTGCTCGGTGCGGCCAGGATCGCGCCCCGGGTGGTCGTCGGCCCGGCCGCTGCGGGCGCGCGGATCGATGTGGTCGCAGTGGCGGCCCGAGACGTGCAGCGAGCCGAACAGTTCGCCGCACAGCACAGTATTTCCTGCGTGCACGACAGCTATGACGAACTGCTGGCCGATCCCGGGATAGACGCGGTCTACAACCCGTTGCCGAACACCCTGCACGGCCGCTGGACACTCGCCGCGATCAAGGCGGGGAAGCATGTCCTGTGCGAAAAGCCTTTCGCGGTCAACGAATCCGAGGCGCGGACAGTCGCGACAGCGGCCGCGGACGCCGGCGTGGTGGTGCTGGAGGGCCTGCACCACCGCTACCACCCGCTGTTACTGCGGGCGGAGGAGATCGTCCGGTCCGGTGAGCTCGGGCGGCTCCGGCACGTCGAGGCCAACTTCTGCCTGTCGCTGCCGGTGTTCTCGGACAACCGGTGGCGGGCCGACCTGGGCGGTGGCTCCCTGCTGGACTCCGGCTGCTATGTCGTTCACCTGGCGAGGATGTTCGGTGGTGAGCCCGAAGTGGTCTCGGCGACAGCGGCCATGCGCGACGGCGTCGAGCGTGCAGTCACCGCACGTCTGTGTTTCCCGGAGGGGCACACCGGATTGGTGCGCTC
This sequence comes from Kibdelosporangium banguiense, assembly GCF_017876405.1. Lineage (GTDB taxonomy): Bacteria > Actinomycetota > Actinomycetes > Mycobacteriales > Pseudonocardiaceae > Kibdelosporangium > Kibdelosporangium banguiense. The sequence continues at coordinate 9,940,911 of NZ_JAGINW010000001.1, forward strand.
AGCGATGTGGTCGCGCAACGTGCTGAAGATGAGCGCGCGAGTCACCGGCGACCGCGGGGAGATGCACGTCCTGAACCCGATCGTTCCCCAGGCCTGGCACCGGCTTCGGGTGCGCACAGGCGCGGGAGAACGAACCGAACGGTTCCACCGACGCAGCTCCTATGCTTACCAGCTGGACGCCTTCGCTGCGGCTGTTCTGGACGGCGGCCCTGTACTGACGCCCCCGGACGATGCCGTGCGCACCATGGCTGTCCTGGACGCCATCCGCACCGCGGCCGGCCTACCGCTTCCCCAGCCGGCCTGAGGTGTGGTGACCGGATTGGCTTGCCGTTCGGCACGGCGGACCAATCCGGTCGCACTAGACGGTGGGCACCACGTCGCCGGACAGCTCGCGGATCATGTGCTCCGGCACGGTGATGTCGTCGAACCACCGGCCGCCGAACGGGCGCTGGACCGGGATGATCTGGTCGCTGGAGTAGGCGAGGATCTTGCGGTTGTAGACCCGCATCTCCGCACGCAGATCCGCCGGGAACCGGCCGTCCAGTTCGAGCGCTCGTTCCATCTCGGCGAGCAGGGTGCGGGTCTGCGCGATCGTGGCCAGCACCGCGTCACAGAACTCCCTGGGCAGCACCCCGTACTCGGCTTTCATCTCGACCAGCCGGGCGATCGCCTCGTAGGACACGTCCTGCAGGTCGCGCCGGCTCAGCCACTTGGTCTCGTAGTTCAGCCGTCGATACCACAACGGCTCGACCAGCGCCTGCCGGTGCTCTTCGAGCGTGCGGTGGTAGATGCGGTAGCCGTGCCGTTCGGGCTGTTCGAAGAAGCGGGAGCCGGGGTCGAGGAACGGGACCATCGGGCAGATCAGCGGCAACGCGGCCCAGCCCTTGAACTTCCGGATCAGGTGCTCGCAGTAGTCCACTGTGTCCATCACGGACCTGCGGTCCTGGTAGGGCATGCCGATGAAGAACCACACCATCACGCCCTTGACCCCGGCGTCCAGCGCGCGCGGGATCCAGTCCTCCATCTCGGCCATGGTGTAGGTCCCGCGGCCGGCCGCCTTGCTGATCTTAGGGTCGTGCGATTCCGGCGACAGCATGATGTAGGACCGGGTCGCCTCGCCCATTTTCTTGAGCGTCTGCGGCGGGGTCAGGTTGAACTGCTCGAAGAAGACGCTGTTGTAGCCGAGTTCCTGCACCGCGTCGAGGTACTCGTGCATGCGTTTCTTGCCCTCGGAGTAGCATTGCAGGGCGTAGATCGACGTGTGCCGGGCCGCTTCGCCCATGCTGCGCAGCTCGTCCACGACGCGGCTGTTGTTCTTCTGGATCATCGTCTTCTGGACGCCCATCATGTTCTTGTACGCGTAGCGCGAGCCGCCACACCAGCCGCAGTCGTGCGCGCAGCCGGTGTTCGGCAACGTCATGATGAGCTTGGAGACCGACGGGTCCGACGGCCGCTGCTCCCGGTAGTAGGACCAGTCGTTGGTCGCGTCGTTGTAGTCACGGGCCGGCTTGTGGCTGAACCCGGTCCGCCGCACCTCACCGTCCGCTTTGTACAGCAGGTTGGGTATCCCGGACAGGTCCCGGCCGCCCCGCTTGGCCAGCGTGACCAGCTCCGTGACCGGCGCGAGCGTGTCGTAGCCCTGTACCACGACGTCCACGCCGGGATACCGGATCAGCTCCTCGGCGTAGTAGGTCGCCGAGATCCCGCCGAAGATCACCAACGCGTCGGGGTTGACCCGCTTGAGCGCGGCCGCGAGCTCGATCGCGCCGTGGCACTGGGTCATCCAGTGCAGGTCGAAGCCGTACACCGGCGCGTGCAGGCGGCCGAGCAGCGCCTGCACGTCCAGCGACGGGTGCATCAGCATGAGCGACGCGAGGTTGACGATCTTCGTGTCCAGCCCGTGCTCGGCGAGCCGCTGCTTGATGGAGAACCAGCCGATCGGGAACATCTCGTACACTGACGTCACGTTCACGCTGTCGCTGTCGCTCAAGTACGAGAACAGCATGTCGTCTCGCTCGCGGAAGTCGTAGACGCTCGGGGCGTGCAGCAGGAACAGATCGGCCTCGAGCGACGACGGCTCGTTCGCTTCGGTCATCGGGGATTCTCCTCCGGGGCAGAGGCCGGCACGGTCTGCCTGCGCCTGCCCACACGCTCGATAATGGACAGTGCCGGCGCGGTCATCACGGTCGATACCAAGGTCATCAACACGAGCATCGTGAACACGGTCTGGCTGATGACGCCGAGGCTCAGTCCGATGTTCAGTACCACCAGCTCAGTCAGCCCGCGGCAGTTCATCAGTGCGCCGAGCGACCACGCCGAGCGGCGGTCGATGCCGCTGACCCGGGCCGCGACCGTACTGCCGACCCACTTCGCCAGCACCGCCACCACGATGATCAGCGCGCACCAGCCCCACAGGGCCCAGCTGCCTCGCATCAGCCCGAACCGGGTGTGGATGCCGGTGAAAACGAAGAACAGGGGCAGCAGCAGCCCCATCGTCACCGCGCGCAACTGCTGCACGATCCGGGTCACCGCCGGATGGTCGCGTGGCGTGATCAGTCCGAACAGGAACGCACCGAAGATGGCGTGGATCCCGATCGCATCCGTCGCCAGCGCCGACAGCATCAACCCGCCGAGCAGCAGCACCAGCACGGCCGCGTCGTCACGGATCAGGCCGGGACGCCCGCCGGTGCCGAGCAGGCGGGCCAGCAGGGGCCGGACCAGCCAGATCATCAGCACGAAGAAAGCCAGCGAAAGGCCGACCGTGACGAGCGTGCCGCCCATCGAGTGTCCTTGCGCCACCGCGGTCACCAGCGCCAGCAGGCACCACGCGGTCACATCGTCGATCGCCGCGCAGGTCAGTGCCAGCGAGGCGAGCGGTGTGTGATCCATCTGGCGGTCGGTCAGGATCCGGGCCAGCACCGGGAAAGCCGTGATGCTCAGTGCGGCCGCGAAGAACAGCGCGAACGCGATCAGCCCGACTCCACCGCCCACGCTCGGGTAGAGCGCCAACGCGAGCAGAATGCCTGACAGGAACGGAATCGCGATGCTCACGTGGCTGACGAGCAGTGCGGCACCCACTCGCCGCCGCAGCGCGCCGGGGTCGAGCTGGTGGCCGATGCCGAACATGAACAGCACCAGTCCCAGCTGCGAGAGCACGTCCAGCGCTGGCACCAGCCGGTCCGGCAGGATCCACTGGTAAGCCGCCGGCCACAGCCAGCCCAGCAGGGACGGCCCGAGCAGTACGCCGGCCACGATCTCGCCGATCACCGCGGGCTGGCCGACACGACGGAACAGGGCCGCGATCAGCCGGCAGGCCAGGAAGATCACCGGGAGCGCGAACAGCAGTTTCGGTACGACATCGGACCCGGACGCGACGGCTCCGATCGTGCCGTCGGGCGAGCCGCTCATGCCGATCAGCAGCGCCACCCCGAGCACACCAGGCACCGCGACCAGTAGCACATAGGGCGCAATCAACCGCCCGGCCGCGCGCAGGGTGCCCCGGCGGGGGGCCGTGTCGGAGCCGGCAGCCATGGCGGACACTCAGAACAGCGCCGCGGCCGAGGTGGCCTTCAGGTTGCCGAGATGCCGGTGCCACAGATGGGTCGGATCGGCCTCGACGGCCGCTACGTACTCCTTCATCGCCTTGAGCGCCTCGGGCTCCTCGGCGTCGTAGACGTCGCCCTGCAGCATCCGGATGACGTCGATGCGGTAGGCCGGGTCATGGATGAACGCCGTGAACAGCACGTTCAGCCGGTAGTACATGGAGATGAAGTCGTACCAGATACGGGTGCCCCGGCGAAGCGTGCCGGCGTAGTTCTCGAAGCTCTCCTTGCGGAAGTCCCCGGCCGCGTGCGCGGCGATGATGTCCTTCGCGGCCAGGCGGGCGCTGTTCATCGCCACGCTCACGCCGCTGGAGAAGATGGGGTCGACGAACCGCGCGGCGTCGCCGATCAGGACCAGACCGTCCCCGGTGATCTGGCGCATCGCGTAGCTGTAGTCGCCCTCCGCCTTGAGCGGGCGCACCTGTTGCGCGTCCTGCAGGGCCTTCAGCAGTTCCGGCCGGCTGCCGACGGACTCCCAGAAGAACCGGTCCAGGTCGTCCTTGGCCGCCCTGAACCGCTGCTTCTGCGAGACCACGCCGATCGAGGTGATCGTCTCGGTGATCGGGATCTGCCAGACCCAGGTGTCCTCGAGCGGCAGGTAGTGCACGAAGATGAAGTCCGCGTCCCCCGGCCGGGTGGCCAGCGACTGCCGGTCGAGGCCGTCGAACCAGGTGTGCACCGCGTACTGGTTGAAGACCGGGTCGGGCACCTTGACCCGCAGCTGGCTGCCGAGCATGGTCTGCCGGCCGCTCGCGTCGGCGACCATCCGGACCGTGACCGTCGAGCGGTCTTCGCCGGAGCGCAGGTGCATGACCGGCCTCGTGGGGTCGGTGAAGTCGACGCGGTTGACGCGAGTGCCCTCGAACGCCGTCGCGCCCAGCTCGCGGGCGTGGTCCAGCAGGATCTGGTCGAACCGGCCGCGGTCGACGTGCCAGGCGTAGACCCGGTCGACACCGGCCTGTTCTCGTTCCTCATAGGCGATTTCCGCGTAACCGAGAGTGTGTGAATCGGCGTCGAATTCGAGCATGCTGGTCGGCCGGGTGTCGGTCGACGTCCAAGCCGCACCGTATTTGCGCGGGAATCCGGCCGCTTCGATTTCCCCGATGATGCCGATGTCGTGCATCACCGGAATCACCGCCGGTACCAAGGACTCACCGACGTGTTCCCGGGGGAAACGCGAACTCTCGAAAATCACGACGGAAAGGCCGGCTTTGGCAAGGTAGGCGGCCAGCGTGGCACCGGCCGGCCCGCCCCCGATGATGCCCACGTCGTAGTTGAAATCAACGGACACGTTGCTCTCCCTTACCGGGTCGTGCGTCGTACGCGGTGGTCACGCCTCGTTCTGCCCCAGCGAGCACACCAGGTCGGCGATCCGGTCGATGTTCGAGAAGTGCTTGCTCACCATCTTCGCCGGCGGTACCCGGACGCCGAATTCGTCCCGAATATGGGCGACCAGCCGCGCGGTTTCGATGGAGTTGAGCACACCCCATTCCAACAGCGGTGTCTCGACGGTCAGGCCGATCGAACTGTCGCCGTCGAGCAAATGGCTTTCGATATAGCGGGTGAGGCTGCCAACCACGACCTCACGACTCTCCACGGACATGGTTTCCCTCCGCCGGAATACCGGATTCGCATCGAACGGCATGCCGGGGAATCGGAATGGCGCACACCCACCCCAGCCGCCTCCCGTCCGAAATTAACCACGGCCGGCAGGCGGCCCAACCCCTACCCGACCCCGCTCATCCCCTGTCCGGCCCGAGTCCCCTTGACTACCTGGGAGTTTGACGGGCCACGGCGATGCATGAAACATTTACTGCATGACCGACAGCCGCTCGTTGCTCCTGGCCGCGGCCGTGGAGGCGTTCGCCAAGTACGGCCTGCGCGGCACGCGGGTGCAGAACATCACGCAGAAGGCCGGCGTGAACGAGCGGATGATCTACCACCACTTCGGCAGCAAGGAAAGGCTGTACGAGGAGGCCATACGCGACCAGCAGCAGCGCCTGTTCACGGCCTGGAAGCCAGCGCTGAAGCACGCGACCACCCTGCCCCCGTACGAGGGCATGCGAGCCGCGCTGATGAGCTTTGTGGACGCGCTCAGCGCGTCGCCACTACTGGTCAAGCTGTGGATGCACGAATCGCTGGGCGGCTGGCAGACGCTGCCACTGCCCGACACCGACACACCGGTGCCCGAAATGCGCGCCATCTACGAACGGGGGCAGCAGGAAGGCGTCTTCCGCCAAGACTGCCCGTTCTTCGTCATGTACACCACCGCGATGAGCGCGCTGATCGCGATGCCGATCCTCAGCGGCCGCGACGCGAAGATCATCGCCAACGCCAGCCCGAAACCCGACCAGACCGAGATCCTGGGAATGGTGATCGACCAGCTCATCGACGGGATGAGCGGACCGTTGCCCCCGCGCTGAGCCGCCCGGCCGACCTGGCCGGGTTTTTCGCGCCAGTCCTGCAGTAAATATTTACATCAGTAAGGAGACCTCGGCATGACCGGCATCGACTCGCCGCCCCGGCGGTTGTCGCCGCAACTGATCCGGCTTTCGTTCCCGATCCTGCTCATCACACTCGCGGTCCAGCTCGACGGAACCATGACGTCGGTGGCGCTCAAGACGCTGGTCGGCCAGTTCCACACCACGCTGCCGACCATCCAGGGCGTCGGCACCGGCTACCTGCTCGCGTTCTGCATGGTCATCCCGGCGGCCGGCTGGGCGATCGACAGGTTCGGTGCCAAGGCCGTCTGGCTCACCTCGATCGCGGTGTTCCTGATCGGTTCGATCGCCTGCGGCGCCGCCTGGTCGGCGGAGAGCCTGATCGTGTTCCGGGTGTTGCAGGGACTCGGTGGCGGCATGCTGATCCCGGTCAGCCAGGCCACGCTGGTGCAGTCGGCCAAACCGGCCGAGCTCGGCCGTCTGATGGCGCTGGTCGCCCTGCCCTCGCTGCTGGGCCCGGTGTTCGGGCCCGTGCTGGGCGGCCTGCTGGTGGACCACGCGTCGTGGCGCTGGATCTTCTACGTCAACGTGCCGATCTGCGCCGCCGCGTTCGCGCTGTCGGTGACCCAGTTCCCTGGCCGCGCCGGGAAACCGGGCGGTGCCCCGCTGGACCTGCTCGGTCTGCTTCTGATCGCGCCAGGGCTCGGTGCGCTCGCCTATGGCCTGTCCCAGGCGGGAAACCACGGGAGTCTGGGCGCGCCGACCGTGCTCTGGCCGGCGCTGGCCGGGATCGTGCTGATAGCCGGGTTCGTCTGGCACGTACTGAAAACCCGCGTCGAGCCGCTGATCGATCTGCGCCTGTTCGGCAGCCGCCCGTTCGCCGCGTCGTCCGGTGTACTGCTCGTCGCCGGCCTCATGCTGTTCGGCAGCAGTCTGCTGCTTCCGTTCTACTACCAGCAGGTTCGCGGATACACCGCCGGGCACGCCGGGCTGCTGATGGGCCCGCAGGGCGTGGGCATGGCGATCGCGATGATCTGGTGCGGTCGGCTCGTGGGCCGGGTGCCGGCCCGCTCACTCGTGCTGAGCGGCGCCATTCTGGTGATCCTCGGGCTGCTTCCGTTGACTGGCCTGGATTCCACGACCAGCCCTGTCCTGGTGAGCTTCGCGCTCGTCGTGTCCGGTCTGGGCATGGGCGCGATGATGGTGCCCACCATGACGACCGCGTACGACGGTCTCGACCGCGCTGCCGTGCCACGTGCCACCTCCGCCGTGCGAACCTTCATGCAGCTCGGCGGACCGTTCGGCATGGCGCTGTTCGCCGTTGCCTTGCAGGGCAACCTGTCCGAGGGCGGCGACCCGGGCGCGGCGTTCGGAACGACCTTCTGGTGGGCGGTCGGCATCGGCGTCTGTGCCATGATTCCTGCCCTTTTCCTGCCGGGGAGCCGCAAACAACAACCAAGCCCGGCCGAATGATCGTCCCGGTGCCCCGGTCAGGCGCCGGCCGTCGTCCCCTCTCGTCGGCGACGTGGCTGGCTCCAGCGCAGCATCGCCGGCTGTTCGACGTAATGGTGCAGCAGGGCGGAAACCCCGACCGTCACGACGAACGCCAGTGCCAGCACGCCAATCGCGACGGGAATCGAGTACGTCGCCTCGTCCAGCAACAACTGGTGGCCGAAGTGCAGCACCAAGAAGTGGACCATGAAGAAGGCATAGGAGATCCGGCCGAGCCAAAGCATCGCCGGCGTACGGAACACGGACGACGCGCCGGTCAGGTCGGCGGCGGCCGCCGCCGGAATCACCAGCGCGATCGGAATGATCGTCGGCGCGACAACGCCGTACGGCACGGTGACGGTGAACGCCTTGCCCAGGTATCCGGCCACCAGCAGTACCACTGCCGGCCCGAGCGGCAGACGGATCCAGCGTCCGGTCAGAACGATCCGGGCCATGACGATGCCGAGCACGAACTCGAGCGTCCGCACCGGCGGAAGGCTGTACACCAGCCACTGCTGTACCCACGTCATCCGCAGCGGGTCCTGCCAGGGCTGCGACGGCAAGGCGAAACTCACGACCAGCCCGACGACCGCGATCGCCGCCACGATCAGCCCGGCCCACAGCCACAGCCGCTCCGGCCGGATCCGCTTGACCCACCGCAGGAGCAACGGAAAGAGCAGGTAGAAGAACGCCTCCACGCTCAGCGACCAGCTCGGCTCGTTGATCGAGAACGGCCGGGGGAACAACGCGTGCAGCAGGAACAGGCTCGGCAGGTTCATCAGCTCGGCGACGACGTTGCCGAGCGCGAGGCCGATCACCGCACTCGACAGCCACGTCACAAGGTGCACCGGATAGATCCGCCAGAACCGGCGGCGCCAGAACCGGCGCTTGGTGTCGTCGTCACGGGCCGACCACGTCAGCACGAAACCGCTGAGCACGAAGAAGAAGCTCACACCGGTGAAACTGCCGGCCAGCGCCGGGTTGACCAGTGCCCGGTTCACCGAGTCGTCGCCGAACAGGTTCTCCGCCATGGCGTGTCCGCAGAACACCATGAACGCCGCGACGAAACGCATTCCCGTCAGCGACGGCAGCGCGACTCTCGGGGCTTCGGCCGTGGACGCCGTGGTGGACATTGTGGACTCCGAATCGTCTCAGATGCGGTCGGGAACAGTCGCCGGTCCGGGCACGACCGTGTGGCCGGTGCGAGCCGACGTGTGCATGGCGTCGAGGACGGCCATTGTCGGTCCCTGCTCGGTGAGCGAGCAGGCCGACGCGAGCGCGGCACCATCGCCATCGAGGATGGCCTCGACCAGTGCCTGTGCGAAACCGACGAACGAGGTCCGGAAGATCGACTGCTTGTTGCCCCGTTCCGTTTGCGTGACACCGGGTGGTTCGCACGGCGTCATCGGGTCGCCGCGACACGCGACGGACAGCTTTCGGTCGAGGTCGAACCGCGCCTCGCCGCGGTCGGCGAGCACTTCCACCTCGAACGCGGTCCGGCCGGCCGCGGCCGAGCTGGCGGAAAGCAGTGCACTCGTGCCGTTCGCCCGCACCAGTGCGGCGAAAGCGACGTCGGCGGCGGTGCGAAGCCGGCCATCGCGGTCGAAGCGAGCCGGGACAACCGCGGTGGTCGTGGTGGACACCGCGTCGAACCGCTGGTGACCAAGCAGGTAGCCGAGCAGATCGACCAGGTGCGAGCCCATCGCCAGGCGCACCCCGCCGCCGCGCGGGTCGGTGTTCCACGAGAAGGGCGCAGCCGACGAGAACAGACCGGAGTCCTGTTGGTGGATCCGTATCGAGTAGGGATTCCCGAGGGCGCCGGACACGATTACGTCACGCAGCGCCCGGAGATACGGATTGAACCGCAGCTGGTGGTTGACCAGGACCCACTGCCCCTCCGCCTGGCCCGGTTCGATGAATTCCACGAACGTGTCCATGTCCACCGCGACCGGTTTCTCGATCAGCACGTGCTTTCCGGACGCGAGTGCCGAACGGAAGTGCTCGAGGTGCAGATTGTTCGGTGACGCCACACAGACCAGGTCCAGTTCCGGCATCGCGCACAGCTGCACGAAATCGTTGCAGGGGAAGGGAATACCATGCTCGGCGGCGACCTCGCGAGCACGCCGCGGACTACTCGCGGCGATGGCGGTGACCGCCGCCCGCCCGGTCGCGGCAAAAGCCGGGAGATACGTGCGCACGCCCACGCCGGCCCCGATGACACCGACCCGCAGTACTCGAGACATCGCGAATTCCTTCGGAAACAGAAAACCTGCCCGGCATGTCGGCGGTGAACTGCCGCCGGCGCGCAGCGTAAGCAGCCGTGACGAGTTTCGCCAAGCGGCAACGGAACTGATCCGGCCACTAGGGGCCCCCAGGGGCTCGGTAAGGGTAGTGACCCGTCGGAGCTGTAGTTACGTTGACGCACAACGGATCTGGCGGCATTCGGCGATGGGAGCCAACGATGCGCAGGGTGGTCACCGGGCTGGACGCGAGCGGCAAAGGCACGGTGCTTTCCGACGGCCCGCCCCAGGCGGTGTTCGGGATCTCCGGCCCCGATGCCGACCATCTGACCATCGTCGGCCTGCCGGACGTGCCCGAGCGGATACCGGACGGCCAGACCGCGGGCGCCGAACTGTGGGCCAGCGACGCGTCGCCGGCGCGGTCCGACCAGCCGGATCTCACCACCGGCCTGGACTTTTTCCACACCGAGCCGCTCGGCACCGGGATCACCTGGCTCTACAGCACCTGGGGTGCGCACACCGAGTCCGGCTTCCACCAGACGAAGACCCTCGACCTGGTCTTCGTCGTCGCCGGCAGCATCGAGCTGCTGCTGGAGGACGAGTCGGTGATCCTGCTCGAACAAGGCGACACGGTGGTCATTCCGGGCCTGGTGCACGCTTGGCGCACCGGCGAGCATCGGCCGACGCTGCTGCAGGTGATCCAGAAGCTCGCCTGATGCGGCGCTCATCCGGCTTCGATCGGGTCGAGCTCGACCGTCGACGGCAGCTCGGCGCGCCGGTTGATGTTCAGCTTGCGGTAGATCTTCGTCAGATGTTGTTCGACCGTGCTCACGGTGATGTGCAGCCGGTTGCTGATCTCCCGGTTGGTGTGCCCGCGGGCAGCCAGTGCGCACACCCGGCGCTCCGCGAGGCTCAGACTGCCCAGCCCGGTGGCGGATTCGCCGCTCCCGGCAGGAGCCGGCTCCGGCGCGGCGGGCTCCGGAATCCGCTGGGCGAGGTCCTTGCGGCCGCCGCCGACCCGGGACACCCGACGGGCCAGCATCCGAGCCTTGTCGACCATCCCGATGGCCTGATAGGCGTCCCGCAGATCAGCCAGGGTCTTGCCGAGCTCGAACAAGTCGGTCCCCGATTCGAGCAGTCGCGTGGACTCACGTAACAGGCGCAGCCGATCCCGGATGCCGCTGGTCGCCGCGAGCAGCCGGAGCGCGACACCGGTGTTCCGCGGATCCGCGCGACCGGCCCGGTCGAGGTGCTCATGCGCCAGTCCGGCCGCGAGCTCGGGCCGGCCGAGCGCCAGCTGTACCTCGGCGGCACCGAGCCGCCACGGCGCGATCGCCGGTAAGTCCATGCCCCAGCCGGTCATCAGGTCGCCGCAGGCGAGGAAGTCCCCGAGCGCGGCCTCCAGCCGGCCCGAGTTGAGATGGTGCTGGCCGCGGGCGTGCAGGTACCGCAGGCCGAACCGGGTCTCGAAGGTGGCGGCCGGCACGTCCCGGCGGATCTCCTCGGACGCGCGGCCCTCCTGCCCGGTCATGGTCAGCGCGGCGAGCAGGCTGGCGAGCGGGATCGCGATAGCCGGTCCCCAGTCGTCCCGATCGAGGTCGTCGAGCGCGGCCAGCGCACGGGTTTCGGCCGAACCGAAGTCGCCGGTGGACACGGCGATCTCGGCACTGACCGCGGTGAGCACCGCCCACCAGGTGCGCAGGCCGAGGTTGGTGGCACGCCCGATGAACCGGTCGCACCATTCGGCGGCCGCGGTGAGCCGGCCCGAGTACGCGAGCGCCAGCAACGCCGACACCACGGGTTCGAGCATCCCGTCGGTCAGGTCGGCGGCCTGCAGGAGAGCCTCGGCCGAGTACGAGGCGTTCGGCTTGTCGTCGCCCCGCAGGAGTGCGGCGAAGCCCAGCATCGCGTCCTCGGCCTTCGACAGGATCGAGTACTTCGGCTGGTGGGCCGGTTGCGGTGATCTCGGCGCCGGGATGCGGTCGCTCAGCGATGGAATCGTCACGGACATCCACTCACGCGTGACCCGCAACTCGGCCGCTGTCGCCGGCTCCTCGGCCGTGTCACCCACGCGGCGCAGGGCTTCGATGGCGTCGGTGAAGTCGCCTCGCCACAGCAGCAGCCTCGCCACGGCGATCCCGTCCTTCGGGTGGAGGTGTCCTTGGCGCAGCGCGGGCAGGAGGGTGGTCAGATGGCGGGTCGCGGTCAGCGGGCTGGCTGCCCATTCCGCCTTCGCCAGCGCCGCGGTGAACGACGCGCGGCGCCGCGGGTCGGTGGTCTGGTCGACGGCCAGGCGTAAACACGCCACCGCCAGTTTCCGGTCGCTGTCCTCGATGGCTCGCTGGGCGGTCTCGCCCAGCAGGGTGAGGCACCACGGTTCAGGCGCCCAGCCCACCGCGATGAGCCGCCGCGCGACTGAGGCCGGATCGGCACCATCGGCGTGCAGCAGCGCCGCGGCGCGCAGATGCCAGTCGGCCCGTATGTCGTCGTCCATCGCGTCGATAACGGCTTTGCCCGCGGCTGGATGCCGGAACTCAAGCCCATTCGTCAGCCCTGTCCGGCTCAGCGCGGTCAGCACGCTCTCCGTGGTCATCGAGTCCGCGCCGGTCAGCCGCCCGACCGCCGGTTCCGTCGCGGTCTCGCCGAGCACGGCGATCGCACGAGCCACGTCCAGAACCTTGGGTCCCCACCGGTGCAGGCAAGCCACTACGGCTTGGGCGAACGCCCCGCCCACCAGTGGCGGTTCGGTGTCATCCCCGGCTGTTTGCTTTGTCAGCCCCAGATGCTCCTGCAGCAGTGCGTGCACCAGCAGCGGGTTTCCACCGGTGGCCACGTGGCACGCTTCGGCACGCCATCCGGTGCCCGGTAAGGACTTCTCGGAGTACAATGTGGCAACTCCCATGGGCGACAGCGGAGCCAGGCGGAGCCTCCTGCTGTTCGGTTGCCGCATCAGATCCGCGGCCGGGTCCGGGTGCCGGGCCGGCACGCACGGGGTCTCGGTGAACACCATCAGCACTCGTGCGCCGATCAGCCTGCGTGCCATGTACAGCAAGTACTCCAACGAAGCGGCATCGGAATCCTGCATGTCGTCGACGATCAGCACGACCGGACTGCCGGCCAGCTCGCGCAATGCCGCGACCAGCTTGTCTCCAAATTGGACAACGCTGGCGTCGTGCGGGCCGGCCCCTGGATCCTCGGTGTGAGGCTCCAGATCGAGTGCCGCGGGTAATGCCGTGCCTGGCGCGGATCCGGCCAGACCGACGACCAGCTGACGGATCACACCGAAGTTGACGGCGCGCTCCGACGGCGCTCCGACGGCCCGGGCGACCTTCGCGCCGGCTCTGGTGGCCAGGCCGGCAAAGACGTCGGTGAGGGTTGTCTTGCCAGCCCCAGGCACACCACTGACGAGGACGATCCCGCCACGGCGCTGCTCAGCCTCGGCCAGCATTGACAAAAGGCTCTCCAACTCTTCGTCACGCTCAACCAATGACACGCGAAATACCCCCCTTTGAGCACGACAATCTCCCACGGTCGCGAAGCCCGAGCACGGCTAATCGCCAGCCGCCCCAGCCCTGCAATGACCGACGCCGCTGACGCGCTCGAGGATGACACTCGCCTACATACGGATCGATAATCGGAAAAATGGAACAGAGAACGACAGTGGTGCACAATATGCGCCATACGCCTCGATGGTCGATACCGATAGCTCAACCGGACCAATAAACAAACAGGGTCATTCGGACAAAACGGCAAAGGAGGTGCCGCCCGTCGACAGCACACACCGAGCCACTTCCCGTCGCACTACACGGCGAAGCATTCGTGACGTGCCAAAGCAGCCGAGCACGACCGCGAGGACGCAGATACACGCCTTTAACCACGCCAGACCAGAGCAACGCGAAACACATCATCGCGGTTCTGAAACAAATCTCACCGACACCCCCGTAGAACTGCCGACCCGAATCTTCCCCAACATGCGGATCTCAGATTGGTGCACCGGGACCATAACCCTAAGCGACGGTATCCCACTCGCCACGCCCGCACAACCTCTGATAAGCAGCTCACAGCCATCGGCCGCCCATAGTGACGTGAAGTCCGGACATACGCCCGTGATCAGTCCCTGATTCCGGTTCCCCGCAAAGTTCCCAAACCGGGGCAGACGGGAGAACTCGCCGCGAAGCTGGTGCTCGAACCGGTTTCGGAGGGCCGGTTCACCGAGGCGAGCTCCAGGTTCGGTCCAAGCGGTCCGCGGTCGACGCCTGCCAAGCAGTGTGCGTTGCGGCGAACCAGTGAGTGTGTAATGGGAACTTGGCAAGAATCGCCGATTCCCCCGTTGCTGACCAACATCGCGCTGCACGCGCTTGGTACGGCGTTGCAAGCACGACGACTGCCGACGAGGGACGTCGGCACCCTACCGCGACCACTTACTGGTCTTGTCACCCACCGGGTAACGCACCGGATCCGGCGGCAGAGGTGGGTAGGGCTTCGAGTTTCTCCGCTTCCGCCGTCGAAAGGTGGAACCGTGGAGATGGCGGAGCAGCGCTGCCCGCAACGTTGACAGTCGGCGCGGACGTTGCGGTAAAACTGACAAGATTTGGGATACGTCCACAAGCGGCTGGCAGCCTTCGCCCACCCACCGCGGACATAAACTCTACGGGGCTGAACAGGAACGTTCTGGACCGTACGCATGGCGACCGTGCATACCAATGGGTGAACGATGTCGGAAAACTGTGTGCGCGGGAAGACTGCATGCACGGTTTGATGTAGTAGCACTGGAAGCGGAGCGGTATGCCACCGCACCACTCCCCGACTCTGCTTGCGGCAATCCAGCACGGACAAGCACTGCTCGCGAGGACCGACCATGTAGAGTCGACACGGAGTGGATTCCCGTTGTGCGAGACCAAAAAGGAAGTAAGGCCTGTGCCAGGCAAACAGGATCATTACAATGCTTCGTCGATCCGAGTACTCGAAGGGCTGGAAGCCGTTCGGAAGCGTCCCGGCATGTACATCGGCTCCACGGGTGAGCGGGGTCTGCACCACCTTATGTGGGAGGTTGTGGACAACGCCGTTGACGAGGCGATGGCCGGGTACGCGACCAAGGTCGAGGTGACCCTGCTCGCGGACGGTGGTGTGCGCGTCGTCGACGACGGCCGCGGCATCCCCGTCGCCGAGCAGCCGGAAGAAAAGAAATCCGCCCTTGAGGTCGTTATGACCATGCTGCATGCGGGCGGCAAGTTCGACAGCGACAGCTACGCGGTGTCCGGCGGTCTGCACGGCGTCGGTATCTCCGTGGTGAACGCGCTGTCCACGCGCCTGGAAGCAATCGTGCACCGCGATGGATACGTATGGACCCAGAGCTACCGGGACACCGAGCCGGTAGCGCCGGTCAAGCGGGGCGAGCCGAGCGACCACACCGGTACCTCGATCACCTTCTGGCCGGACGCCACGATCTTCGAGACAGTCGTCTTCAACGCCGAGACCGTCGCCCGCCGCCTGCAGGAAATGGCGTTCCTGAACAAGGGCCTGACGATCATCCTGCGCGACGAGCGCGTCTCCGAGGAGGAGGCGCAGGAGGACGCCGAGGGCCAGGCCGCGCGGATCAAGGAGCGGACCTACCACTACCCGGGCGGTCTCGAGGACTTCGTCAAGCACATCAACCACGCGCGCGAGTCGATCCACAAGTCGGTCATCGCGTTCGAGGCGAAGGGCACCGGCATCGAAGCCGAGATCGCGATGCAGTGGAACACCGGCTACTCCGAGTCGGTCTACACCTTCGCCAACACGATCAATACGCCCGAGGGCGGTACGCACGAAGAAGGTTTCCGTGCGGCGCTGACCCGCGTGGTCAACGTGTACGCGCGCGACAAGAAGCTGCTCAAGGAGAAGGACCAGAACCTCACGGGTGAGGACGTCCGCGAGGGTCTCGCCGCGATCGTGTCGATCCGGCTGTCCGAGCCGCAGTTCGAAGGCCAGACCAAGCAGAAACTGGGCAACACCGAGGCGAAGACGTTCGTGCAGCAGACCTGCAACGAACAACTGATGCACTGGTTCGAGAGCAACCCGGCCGACGCCAAGACGATCGTGAACAAAGCGGTCGGCTCGGCGCAGGCTCGGATGGCGGCCCGCAAGGCCAAGGAACTCGTTCGCCGCAAGGGTGCGCTGGACATCGGTGGCCTGCCCGGCAAGCTGAAGGACTGCCGCTCCACCAACCCGGAGGAGTGCGAGCTCTACATCGTGGAGGGTGACTCCGCGGGTGGCTCGGCCAAGGAAGGCCGCGACTCGAAGTTCCAGGCGATCCTGCCGATCCGAGGCAAGATCATCAACGTGGAGAAGGCCCGGATCGACCGGGTGCTCAAGAACACCGAGGTCCAGAGCCTGATCACGGCACTGGGTACCGGGATCTACGACGAGTTCGACCTGGCCAAGCTGCGGTACCACAAGATCGTGCTGATGGCCGACGCCGACGTGGACGGCCAGCACATCCGGACGCTGTTGCTGACGCTGCTGTTCCGGTTCATGCGCCCGCTGGTCGAGGCCGGTCACGTGTACCTCGCGCAGCCGCCGCTCTACAAGATCAAGTGGCAGCGTGGTGTCGAGCCCGAGTTCGCCTACTCCGACCGTGAGCGCGACGGGCTGATCGAGCAGGGCCTGGCCAACGGCAAGAAGCTCGGCAAGGACGACAACATCCAGCGGTACAAGGGTCTCGGCGAGATGAACGCCGACGAGCTGTGGGAGACCACAATGGACCCGGCCAACCGGGTGCTCGGCCACGTCACCCTGGACGACGCGGCCACCGCCGACGAGCTGTTCAGCGTCCTGATGGGCGAGGACGTCGAAGCGCGCCGCTCGTTCATCACCCGCAACGCCAAGGACGTTCGTTTCCTGGACGTCTAGCTGCGCAGCGAAGAGCGAGCGCCCTGAGTTCACCGGGACCAGATCATCGGGTGCGCGATCCAGTGTCCCACTCGTTCCGAACTTCGCTCGGACACGGAACTACCACACGAGGTCCAGTTCACCGGCGGACGAACTGGGCGGCAGGACTGGCGATTGGCACTGAGCCACTCGTCCGGAGTAACTGACTGTCACAGCTTGGCCGGGCCGTTTCAGCGGCGACGCTGGACGTGCCACATGGGTCAACTGGCGTGAAAGGCGGGTCGTGGGTCGCGTCGGGTCAGTCGGCGGTAGTGCATTGTGGACATCGGCCACGGGTCGTGACGCGGCCGGCCGGGTTCTGGTACCAGCGTTGGCAACCGGCCTGCCACACCGTCCCGGCCAGAGCCCCGGTCAGCCACTGCCGGTAGGCCGCCATGGCCTCTGCGCGGACCTCGATGGCGCGGGCGCCGCGCAGGAGCCGCAGGCAGTTCATGACGTAGTGGACCTGGCACTCGATGATGAAGACGTTCGAGTTGTGGCCGAGGATCGTGTTCGGCGACCCGGCGCCCGGTCAGGTCCTGTGCGTGGTCCCACTGTGCGGTGTGGAAGGCAGGCCCGGTGAAGTCCTCCCGGCCGGCGATGTCGGGGAGCTTGGGCCGGTGCAACTGGCCGACCCCGAAGACGACCACGTCCGCGGTGTACCGGTCGCCCCGGCGGGTGGTCAGGGTCCAGCGGGCCGCCGTTTCGTCGTACTCGGCCGAGGAGATCTCCGTGTCTGTGCGCAGGTGCTGGCGCAGGCCCTGGACGTCGGTGACGGCGGGGATCAGCAGTAGCGACGCGTCCAGTGTGGATGATCCGTAGTACTGGGTGAAGGTCTGCCGTTCGCTGTCGTAACCCCGCTCGCAGACCTCGTCGAAGATCACCTGCCGCAGTTTCCAGTCATCGAGCGGTCCGTCGAGTCCGAATTGTTCGATCCCCTTGACCGCGCGATCCGCCGCGACCCAGGCCATGACCTTGGAGTGGGTGAAATGCCGGCGCGGGCCGCGCAGCTCCCACAAGCCATTGTCCGGCTCACGCCACCGTGACTCGAGGAAGTCCATCCATAAACGTCGAGCTGGAACTGTCCGTATGCGGCATTGCCGATCCGGACCGGCCGCGAGCCGGCGTAGCCGGGCAGCTCCAGCTCCTGCGCACTGTCCGCAGTGGACATAGCGTTGTGGGACGCGGCAGCCCGGTTCCTCGAACTCCCGGTCGGCAGGCTGCTCGGTCGAGTGCACAAGAGCGTCCCGCTGTACGGCAGCGGCGGCTTCACCAATCAGACCATCCGGGAGCTGGAAACCCAGCTCGACACATGGGTGCGCGAGCAGGGCATCCCACGCGTCAAGATGAAGATCGCCGAACGCGACGGCAGTGCCATCGACCGGGACCTGACCCGAATCCGCGCGGCGCGTTCCCTGATTGGCGACGACGTCGAACTGTATGTCGACGCGAACGACGGCTACTCGCCGGGCCAGGCCCGCCGGGTCGTCCGCCATCTGGAGCAGTACGACGTGCGATGGTTCGAGGAACCCGTGACCAGCGACAACCTCGTCGGTCTCGCCCGGCTGCGTCAAGCGACCACAGTGGACATAGCGGCCGGCGAGTACGGCTACGACCTCGTCTACTTCGCCCGGATGGTCGGTGCTGGAGCCGTCGACTGCCTGCAGGTCGATGTCACCCGCTGCGGTGGCTACACGGAGTGGGCGCGCGCGGCTGCCGTGGCCGCGGCCGCCGGGCTGGAGGTCTCCGCCCATTGCGCACCGAACCTGTCCACCCATGTCGCGGTGGCGACACCCAACTTCCGGCACATCGAGTGGTTCGCCGACCACGACCGGATCGAGAAGATCTTCTTCGACGGCGTCCTGGATCCCACCGGTGGCACGGTGAGCCCCGATCTCAGCGCCGCCGAACACGGCATGCTCCTCAAACGACAGGACGTTGCCCAATACCTCGTCTCGCCATGACCACCCATATGGAGGTTGGCGAAAGCCTTGGTACACAAGGCAATCTTCGAATACGGCGAAGGGTGGTGCAACACCCGGCGACGGCACTCCAGCCTCGGCTGTCTCAGTCCGGCCGCCTACGAGGCGACCACCGAACCCGCTACCGGTCGTGCAGTAGCCTGGCCACATATCGGCCTTGTCTGTCGAATCGGGCCAATCCCAGTCCAGCGCGGCCCCGGGCCGTCACGCACGCCCGCTCAGTTCGTTGGTCAGCCACGGTAATGCTTCGGCGAAGGCACGAGCGGCGAACCTCCAACTGTGGTTCCCGGGTTCGATGATCAGCCGAGTGGTGATGCCAGCGCGTTGCGCGGCAGCATTGAGCTGGGTCGCCTGCCGGGCGTGCCCAGTTTCCGCGGTGCCGGCAGCGAACCAGCCGGACGTGTCGAGGTAACGGGCGTGGTGGCCGAGCACGGTGAGCGGGTCGTGCTCGGCCCAGGCGGTGGTGTCTCCGTGGTAGAGCTTGCGGATGGTGTCCTGCCTGCTGCCCAGGTTGGGCCCAAGATCGCCGGAGATGTCCTCGAAGTGGCGGAACGCCTCCGGGTGTTCGACCACCAGGTCGAAGGCACAGGTGCCGCCCATCGACCAGCCGGCCACGCCCCAGTTGCGTGGGTCCGCCGAGGCGCCGAAGGTACGCACGACGTCCCGTGGGATGTCCTGGAGCAGGTAATCCTCGGCGTTTCCCCACAGGCCGTTGACGCATTCGGAGTCGACCGCGAAGTCGCCCGACGGGTCGACGAAGACCAGGATCGGAGCGACGCCGCCGTGCTGAGCGGCGTAGGCGTCGGCGGTGGCAACCGCGTTGCCTGCCCGGATCCAGTCGGCCGGGGAGCCGACCTGTCCGCCGATCATCTCCAGCACGGGCAGGCGGTACTGCCCATGCGAGCGGAACCAGGCGGGTGGCAGGTAGACCAGTTCCTGGCGGTGCGGGAAGTGGCTGATCCGGGCCGGCAGGTCGGCCGCGACGACCCGCCCGGTTGTGGTCTCCGCCGGAACCACACCGAGTTGGTCAATACCGATCTGATGGGACACAGGGCGGTGGGTCGCGTCGCTGAGAGCGTCGTCGATGGTCGGGTAGTAGCCGGTCCAGATGTTGAGGGAGTTCGCCGCCGTCATAACGGCGAGCAGGACCGCGACCAGACCGGCCACGCGCTGCCGCCAGCGTGCACCTCGCCAGACGACGACCAGCACGCACAGCGCGACGACCATCGCTCCGGCCCACAACCAGAACGTGGCCGGGAGGGGATCGGTCAGCGCGAGCATCGCCGGGAGGGCCACAGCGGCCACAGCGGAGAGCACGATCCCGATGAGCACCGCGGTGGGGAAACGGCGCCGCAGCCAGGACCGGTCACGCATGCCGGCCGTCAGCACGATGGCCAGCACCGTGGCGGCCTGCAATGCCCACGGCAGCCAGCCGTGCAACAAGGACACGCCCACTCTGTCATTGTGCCCATCCACAGGGCCCGGCCGGTCGTGACAGCCAGGCCAATTGGGACAGACGGATGCCCCCGGTCCGACTGCGATCAGGTGGCGTCTGGGTCGACTGGCGGCGACTCGCCCGGCCGCAGCGGACCGCCACGCCGGCCTGCGTTGACCGGCGTGGAGTTTCGGCCAGTAGGGCGATTCTCCGGCACGGGAGTGCTGTCGAGGATCTCCACCAGGTAGCGGGTGACCATCCGCTGCGGTTCCGCCGCTCGGAACGCGGCCAGATCCTGCAGCGGTTCGCGCAACTCGTCCGCCTCCGGTCCCAGTTCGGCCTCAAGTTGCTCGCGGGTCGTGGTGGCGAACTCACGCAGTCGACGCATCGTCAGCCCCAGCCACTTGGCCGCTGCGGGCAGCCGCTCGGGTCCGAGAATGAACAACGCCGCGAGGAGAAGGACGAACATGTGCTCAATGCTCAATCCGGACACCTCCCTCGTCTGCGCCGGTCCTACCGCTAGATTGTCCATAGCAGACACTCGGGGTGGCTCGTCCCCGTATCTCGCCCTCACCGACAGGACCTAGCGGGTGATGCCGGTGTGGCCGATGGAATACCGGCCGGGCTGGGGCCAGACGCAGAGGCCGTGGGGACCGGGGCCGACGGGGATTGTTTTGATCATCGAGCCGTCTTTGGTGGACATGACGTAGACGACATTGTTGTAGCGGCCGGAAAGCCACAGTTGGGTGCCATCCGCGGTGACGTTTCCCATGTCGGGGCTGCCACCGCCTGGTATGCGCCAGGTCGTCACGGGCGAGCCGGTGTAGGCGTCGAGCACTGTCACAGTGCCTTCCTCGCGGTTGGTGACGAACAGCCGTTTCGCGTCCCGGGACAGATACAAGCCGTGGGCCCCCTTGCCGGTGGGGATGAAGCGCAGAACGCGGGTTGCCGCGCCGTCCAGGACCCAGAGGCCGTTGGCGTCCGAGTCGGCGATGTAGTAGACCGAGCCGTCCGGGGCCAGTTTGATGTCCTGCGGGCCCATGTGGGTGTGCCGGTGGGTCATGTCGATCATGCGGAGCACTTTGTGGCTGGGTACGTCGATGACGGCCACCCGGCTGGCGAACTCACAGGTGAACACCGCGGTGCGGCCGTTGGGAGAGAAGTCGGCGTGGTCGATTCCCGCGCAGTCCGGGGTCGGCGTCTCGTCGTGGATCTTCCAGGTGTGGGGGTCGTACCAGACGAGCTTGCGGAGTCTCTCCGCCACGGAGATCGCGTATTTCCCGTCCGGCGTGAAGTACATGTTGTACGGGTCGACGACCGGGAATACCGGGCCTGCGCGGCCGGTACGGGCGTCGAACGGCATCACACGGTCGGTTTTGTCGTCCGTGGCATAAAGCGTGCGCATGTCCCACGACGGCACGACATGCTGCAGTTCGCCACCGACGTGGTTCTTGCCGACCACCTGGTAGGTCGTCGGGTCGATCACCCATACGTCACCGGACTTGTTATGCGGCACGTAAACCAGTGGCTTGTCAGCGGCCACCACAGGCAGGAGCATGCCGGCACCCGCGGCCGCGTAGACGTTCCTCGGGTCGGTCACCGGCGGCATGCCAGGCAACGGGTCACCGAGGGCCGGTGCCGACGGGTTCGGTTCGCCCGGCAGGTTCGTCATCGGTGAACCGGACTGCGACATGCCTGGCATGTTCGTAGCAGAACGACTCGGCGCTGAGGTGCAGCCGGCGACGAGCGCTACCGCCAGCGCGGCAACGAGCAAGATCTTGGGTTTTGTCATGTTCAGCTCACCAGTTTCGAAGCGGTCACGACAGTTAGGCCACGACGGGCGAAGTCGGTGAGAATCCCGGGCAGCGCGATGACCGTGCCGGGCCGGCCAAGGTGCATACTGACGACACTGCCCGCCGAAGCCGCGGCCACGGCGTGGCGGATCGCCGCAGGCCCGGGATCGCGCCAGTCCAGCGAATCGATGTCGTACGACAGCACCCGCGAGTACCCGGCCTTGCCCGCCTCCAGGAGTTCCTCGGCAGTCGCGTGCTGCCCTTGGGATTGCCGGAAGAACGCGCCCGGTGATCCGGTCAGCTCGACCAGTTCGTCCCGGCAACGCTCGATCTCCACACGCATCGGCTCAGGCTTGTACGCCGACAACGCCGGATGGCTCCACGTGTGGTTGCCAAGCTCATGGCCACCGTCGAGCACCATCTTGGCGGCGTCCGGCCTGGCCGCCAGCCATGTTCCTACCGCGAGCACAGTCACGTAAGCGCCGTGTTGAGCCAGCGCGGCAAGCACCTGACGCGTGATGTCGAGGTCACCCGCGCCGTGAAAGGTCAGCGCGACCTCGGATCGACCACTTGTGGCACGCACCAGTTCAGTCACGGAGCCACCACCGGGTTTCCCGACCGGCGATGAAGCCGACGGCACAGTGGTGCCAGGCTGACCAGGTCGCTGCGGGAGAGGCGGCGAACACGCGCTGAGCGCGGTGGCAGCCCCGAGCCCGAATCCAAGGAATCGGCGCCGGGATATCGGATTCGACTGATCGGACACAAGGTCCTCCAGAGACTGCATGGCGGCTTGGCTCAACGCTAGCCGAACTCGGCAGCGCCTGCCGTCAGGGCATCTCTGTCCGAAACGGTCACAAAGTCCCGGCTACCGGCAACACGTCGGGTTCACGGCTGATGAGTGGTTCACTGATGCCGCAGAACGTCCGGCGCCCGGCTAATCCTTTTGGGACATATCCGTGCGAAGGCGCATACCGGTCAATGGCCACTATTCGCCTGACCCTGCCTCTGACCATGCCCGGCACACCGCCCTCACCCGACGGCGTCCTGGCGTAGGATTACCAACGAAACGAACCGGCAAATTCCCCAACTTTCCCGTCTCATGAACAAGACTTGACAGAACTGGAGGATTGCGTGTTCGCCAACGGTCTCGGCTGGCCGCATCTCCTCATCGTGGCCGCGGCGTTCATTCTGTTGTTCGGCGCCAAACGGCTACCCGACGCCGCCCGCTCCACCGGCCGGGCGCTTCGCATTCTCAAAGCGGAGACCAAGGGCTTGCGTGAGGACGATCCGCCTGCCGGGAAACCTCCCACCAACGCCGAATAGACATCCTCCGTCGACTGCGGACCGGGTGCTGACACACCTTGCAGAGCTGCAGGACCATTACGGCTATCTGGTCGTCGCAACCTCCACAGTTGGGTCGGCCGCCGAACACAACCGCCCCGACGGCAAGCGCAGCGTCCCGCCGGACATCCATGGGACATGCACCACCCCCGGACAGCGGAGGATTCGGCGATGGGCCACCGTTCTATGGCTAACCGCCCCTTTCAACACCCGCATATCAAGCATGTGCGGACGCGCGGAGTCTCTTGGTATGCCGCTGGATCCACTATTTGTTCTTGTTTGTGGCTGGCGGGCACGGTTGGCCGGTCGGGGCGGTGGTCGTGGTCGCCCCCGTTGCGGCGTGCTCCACCACGCTGGTCTGGCTGGTGCTGTTCGGACGCACGGAGCTTGACGGCGGGGTGCTCGTCGTCGTGGTGGTCGTGTTGGTGGTCGTCATCGACGTGCATGTGGGCGTGGATGACGGTGGGCTTGAGGTGGCCTGGGACGGTGGCGACGATGTGGGGACGGTGGTCGTTGTCGTTGGGTCGTCGGGGATGTCGCCGGTGACCTTCGTGCTCGGCGGCGGCGCGGAACTGGTGGGCGGCGGATGCGGACTGTTGGTCGGCGGCGCGTTGTTGGACGTCTGGGCAACGTTCCGTGGGGGCCTTTCCATGGCACCGGTGCCTGACGGGATCTCAACGATGTTGTGCTCGTATGCGTCCGCCCAGATCAGCACGGTCTGCACGTAGCTCTCGGAATGGTTGTACCGGAACACCGCGATTGCGCGCTGCTGCGGGTTGTTCATGTCCAAGCCGCCGGAGCACAGGAACTTCCCGGCCGCCAGCGCGGCGTCGTAGAAGTTGTGCGGGCTCCTGGTGCCGTAGCCGCTGGCGTCCGACGCGTACTGGGCCCAGGTGGACGGGAGCAGTTGCATCGGGCCGACCGCCCGGTCCCACTGGGTGTCACCGTCCCACACGCCGTGGTCGGTGTCCGGGACGGCGGCGAAGCCCTGGCCGTCGAGCACCGGGCCGACGATCTTGGTGATCGTGTTGCCCTTGTCGTCGGCTTGACCGCCGTTGCCGTGGTTGGACTCGATCCGGCCGATGCTTGCCAGCAGGTACCACGGCAGGTGGCAGTTCGGCAGTTGGGTCGCCAGGATGCTCGCGGCCCTCGTGTAGGCGTTCATCGCCGGACCCGGGATGCCCAGCGGGCCGCTGGGCACCGAGATCGGGTCGCCGGTCGCGGCCAACGCGCCCGGGTCGCCCGCCAGCCGCAGCAACTGGTCGGACAGTTGGTCCACCTGCGGCAGTTGCCCGGTGGCGCCCAGGTCGTCCAGGTCGATACCGAAGAACCCGTGGCCGAGGCCGTTCGCGACCGGGACCAAGGGGGCCGCGTCGGGGTTCGGGTCAGCCCCGATCCAGCCGGCAATGTCCGCAGCGGCCGTGGCCGATATGAGCAGGACCGCGACGACGACGGCCACCACACGACGCTGACTCCGTACGAAGCGCATCAGGTTGCGTCGGGCAGTCCTGTTGAACGCTGCTGGCACGAACGACACGGACCCGGCCTCCCCGGGATCTCTCGGCTCTTACACTCTCCTGCGACCTGTGGTGGCCCCGTTTCCTAGCGTGCCCGAAACGCCGTCACTTTTCACAGGTCCTTGGGCCTGTTCGCCGGGATACCCCCAGCACGACCGCTGGCGCGGACCGCACTGTTGATCAGCGCGGATGATCAATGACGGCCAGTTGGTTCGGTGTGTCGTGTCGTTGCCACATACGTCGCGCCACTTCGTTCAGCCACGGTGCGTGCCTTGCGTTACCGCCCGTCAAAGTCAAATATATTGGTGTCTACATGTGGACTGTGTCGCAGCCTCGTCATGAGTGAACCGGACCCTCGTGTTACCGAGTTGCCGTTGCGGCACGGCGATTTGGTGCCGCAACGCGGGGATCTCCAAGTCGATGCGCAACTGCTCAATGCCGTCTCGATCGACCACAGTAGACATCATAGTACGGCCATCAGTGAAGCGGCCACGGCCTCGCCGTCCGTTCTTCGATGGGGCACAGAATCTATTGTCCAGAATGGACCTGCGGGTATCTCCGATGCCGGGCGGCACATCGACGCTTCGATCGAGCGACGGCCGCCTTGCTTGTGCTGGCGGATGAACGCCGATGGCGTGATCATGCATGGTGTCGGGGGCATGCTGAGGCGATGGAACCATAGTGGAGGGAGCGAGACATCGATGACAGCGGCCAATGACAGCGGCGGCGCGCCTTTGATGGCCCGGTTCTGCCGGGCCCACCCTGGCGTCTAGCCTTTTCGTCTGGAGACTCACCGTGCCAACCGCTCCAGAACCAATCATGATCAGGCCCGCTGGCCCGGCCGCCAAGGGAAAGGTGTTGCTGCGGCTGTTGCGGACCACCGATCACAAGCAGATCGGCGTGCTGTACCTGACGACTTCGTTCGCGTTCTTCATGGCCGGCGGCGTGATGGCCTTGTTGATGCGTACCGAGTTGGGCTGGCCGGGTCTGCAGTTCCTCTCGTCGGAGCAGTACAACCAGCTGTTCACCATGCACGGCACGATCATGTTGCTGCTGTATGCCACGCCGAACGTGTTCGGGTTCGCCAACTTCGTCCTGCCGCTGCAGATCGGCGCGCCGGACGTCGCGTTCCCGCGGCTCAACGCGATGTCCTACTGGCTCTACCTGTTCGGTGGGACGATCGTGCTGTCCGGCTTCCTGACCCCGGACGGTGCCGCGGACTTCGGCTGGTTCGCCTACACGCCGTTGTCGACCGCGACGTACTCGCCCGGCGTCGGCGGCGACCTGTGGACCGCCGGTCTGATCGTCACTGGTGTGTCGACCATCCTCAGCGCCGTCAACATGATCACCACCGTGATCTGCCTGCGCGCCCCCGGAATGGTGATGTTCCGGATGCCGATCTTCACCTGGAACATCCTCTTCACCAGCATCCTGGTACTGCTGGCCTTTCCGGTCCTCACCGCGGCACTGTTCGGGCTGCTGGCCGCCCGGCACCTCGGCGCGCACGTCTTCGACCCCGCCAACGGCGGCGCCGTCCTCTGGCAGCACCTGTTCTGGTTCTTCGGACATCCCGAGGTCTACATCGTCGCCCTGCCGTACTTCGGCATCGTCAGTGAGATCTTCCCAGTGTTCAGCCGCAAGCCCTTGTTCGGCTACAAAGCGCTGGTGTGGGCGACGGCCGCCATCACCGGGCTGTCGGCCGTGGTGTGGGCACACCACATGTACGCCACCGGAGCCGTGCTGTTGCCGTTCTTCTCGTTGATGACCTTCATGATCGCCGTGCCCACCGGCGTGAAGTTCTTCAACTGGAGCCTGACCATGTGGCGAGGCCAACTGATGATGCGCACACCCATGCTGTTCAGCGTCGGGTTCCTGGTCACCTTCCTGCTCGGCGGGCTGACCGGTGTACTGCTGGCCGCGCCCCCGATCGACTTCCATGTGACCGACACGTACTTCGTCGTCGCACATTTCCACTACGTCCTGTTCGGCACCATCGTGTTCGCCACCTTCGCCGGGATCTACTTCTGGTTCCCCAAGATCACCGGCCGATACCTGGACGAACCCTTGGGCAACCTCCACTTCTGGACCACGTTCATCGGCTTCCACACCACATTCCTGGTCCAGCACTGGCTCGGTGCGGAAGGCATGCCCCGCCGGTACGCCGACTACCTCGCCAGCGACGGCTTCACCACGCTGAACGTGATCTCCACGATCGGCTCGTACCTGCTCGGCGCGTCCATGCTGACATTCATCTGGAACGTGTTCACCAGCTACCGCTACGGCCAGCGCGCCGACGCCGACGACCCCTGGGGCTTCGGCAACTCACTGGAATGGGCCACCACCAGCCCACCACCCCGGCACAACTTCCTTGAACTGCCCAAGATCCGGTCCGAACGGCCGGCATTCGAACTGCACTACGCGCACATGATCGACCGCATCCGCGACGAAGCCCACGGCCACGACACGTAGAGCGCCCGGTGCGGTGAGAGCGTCATCGTTGGTATCAGCAGTCTTGGTGGTGGTCATGGCGCGGTATCGGTCACACCTTCTTCGGGAAGGAGACCCTTCTGGTCCAGGACATAAAGCAGGACGAAGGCAGGGATCACCAGGACGGCTGCCAGACCGACCACGATCAGAACGGCGACCAGGGTGCCCGAAGTCGACGCCGCCGCAGACACTGTGAGGCTCTCGGGCAACAGGTACGGCCACTGCGCCACACCCCAGCCGACGACGACGCTCGCCACAGCGGCCACGGCGAGAATCCGAGCGCCACGCGCGGCGCCGCGGACGAGCAACAGAAACACGCCGATCCCACAAATGGCGCTGAGAATGACCGGGGGCAGTGCCCGTGATGTGAGACCGTCGAAGAGGTAGCGCGCGTCCGCGCGGAGCACGAAGATGCTCACGACCACGATGAGGGCCGCGGCGGCGGCCGCAAGAACGGCCCTCCGGCGGAAGTAGTCGGCCATGTCATTGTCGTCAAGGCGGCGGGCGTCCCAGACAAGGTAGACGGCGGAGAGGTAGGCGACCGCCGCAACGGCCAGGACGCCGCTGAGCACCGACGTCGGGTTCACCCAGCTGTCCCACGGATCCCCGGCCCTGCCTCCGGCCGGCACCCGCCCAGACGCAATTCCCCCGGCGATGGCACCCATGCAGTAGGGCACCAGCACTGAGGAAATCGCAAAAGCTCCCCCGAAAATGCGGCGCGTGCGGGTCGTGACGACTACCTTTCGAAACGCGAAACTCGCACCACGCAGCACAATCCCGAGCGCGGCGATAGTCAGCGGCACGAACAAGGTCAGTGTGATCGACGCGTAGGCCTGCGGGAATGACGTCCACAAGACAACGAAGATGAAGATCAGCCAGACATGGTTCGCTTCCCACACCGGTCCGATCGAGTGCTCGATGATGCGGCGTGGACGCTCCCCCTTCTCGGCTCCACCTGCGGTGAGGTCCCACAAGCCCGCCCCGAAGTCAGCACCGCCGAAGACGGCATACGCGACCACGGCGAGAAGGAGGATCAGGGCGACTGCGGTGCTCACCGATCCGCCTCCTCCTGGCCGGGGGGCGTGGCGAGGGGCGCGCTTGGGCCGTAAGGCGTGTCGTCGTCGGTGAAGCCGTCAGCCCTGCTGAACCGTCTGCTCATCCCACGCAGGACGAGGATTGTCGTGATGCCGATGGCGATGTAGAGGATGATCACCGCAATGAACGTGGCCCATACCCCCGTGTTACTCGTGGCCGCGTCGGCGACCTTCATGTGCTCGTAGACGATCCATGGCTGGCGCCCCACCTCGGTGACGACCCATCCTGCCTCCATCGCGATCACGGCGATCACGCCGGAGCAGGCGGCGGCTCGCAGGAACCATCTGCTCCTCGGCATGCGGCGGCGCACGATCCAGCTGCCGGCGTACCACACCGACAGCAGAAACAGCAGCGCCCCGAAGCCGACCATGACGTCCCAAGCCAGGTGGACGATGTTGACCTGCCGGATGGTCGGCCGCTCGTCGGCTGGCACCGAGTCGAGTCCCTGCACAACCGTCGCGGTGCCGGTGCTCGGGTCGGACAGCCA
The DNA here is from genome assembly GCF_017876405.1 of Kibdelosporangium banguiense. Taxonomy (GTDB): domain Bacteria; phylum Actinomycetota; class Actinomycetes; order Mycobacteriales; family Pseudonocardiaceae; genus Kibdelosporangium; species Kibdelosporangium banguiense. Next base: position 9,969,731 of record NZ_JAGINW010000001.1, read on the forward strand.
CGACGCGAGGCCCTTGATCTTGATACCGCCACTGACCGTGCCATCCTCGTTCAGTCGGCCCAGCAGGATCTCGGGCACGTCACTGCTGGTCTCCGGCACCAGTTCGATGGCCGCGAACTTGACCGGCTGGTTGTTGTAGACCCACCGTGCCAGCGAATCTCCGACGCCCATCTGGATCGGCGTCATGACCGCGGCGACGGTGAACGCGATCACGAAGCCCATGCGATGGTAGTGATCCAGGCGGCCGCGGAGCAGGGCTGTCGCATACACCGAGGCGATCAGGAATCCACCGACCAGGTACGCGGCGATGACCATGTGGGCGGCCTGCAACGGCATCGATTCGTTGAAGATCGCTTGGATGGGATCAACCTTCACCACCCGTCCGGCCGAATCGAGCGTGAAGCCCGACGGCGCGTTCATCCAAGCGTTCGCGGACACCACCGACACGCTGCCGAAGAGGCCGGCGAGGACGATCGGAACGCCGGTCCAGAAGTGGGCCCACGGTCTTAGCCGACGCCATCCGAAGATGTAGATCGCGATGAAGATCGCTTCGGTAAAGAAGAACAATCCTTCAAAGGCGAACGGCACGCCGAAGACCTCGCCCCACTGTCGCATGAACCGTGGCCAGAGCAAGCCGAATTCGAAGCTCAGGACGGTTCCGGTAACCGCGCCGACGGCGAAGGTCACGGCCATGTACTTGGACCAACGCTGGGCCAGTGACAAAGCGTCCCGGTCGTTGTGCCGCAGCGCCCGATAGTTGGCGATCAGGGTCAGAAAGGTCCAGGAGACTCCGAGCGGCACCAGAATGATGTGACAGGCCAAGGTGAACGCCATCTGTCCCCGTGCCCACGGAACCGGGTCCACGACGGCGAAAACCGCAAGTGCGCTGAGAGTTCCGGACAGGATGACCACGACCCTCCGTTTTCGACACGTCCAAGCCGGTCCGCGTCGACGCGCGAAGCGCCCGGTGACGTTTTGAGCGTGGCCGGTGCACCGTTGCAGAAGCATCATCTGGAAAGGGCGACGTTCTGATCGTCGGTCTGGGGCGGGACGAGACGAATGGTGTGGATAGTTCGCAGCGGTCACCGCGTGTGCGGCGGTCGTGTGCGCAGCGACTCACCCGCGCTGGGTGACGTGTGACCGCGTCGACGGTTGGACCATGCGTTCGGTTGGCCCAGCTCTCGCCTATGGCACTGCCAGAGGCGCCATTACTCGCACAGGGCTGCTGACCGCGTCTGAAGGAGGGGAAGGATGCATGGCTGACACGACAGTGCTCATTGTCGGGGGCGGGTTCGCCGGGGTCACTTGTGCGCAACACCTCGCGAAGCACAACGTTGACGTGATTCTGTTGGACCAGAACAACTATCACCAGTTTCAGCCGATGCTGTACCAGGTCGCCACGGCCCAGGTAGCCGCGTACGACATTGCGCGGCCGCTGCGAGGAATCTTTCATCGCGACAAGACGGTTGACCTACGCCGCACGGCCGCCGCGTCGATCGACCCGACGACACGCTCTGTCACCACGGCTTCCGGGTCGGTCCTGTCCGGGGAGTACCTGGTCATGGCGGCCGGAGCCCAGGCGAACTTCTTCGGCACTCCGGGAGCGGCCGAGCACGCCCTCCCGCTCTACTCCGTGAACGATGCCGAGAGACTGCGTGCCCACATCCTCGACGTCCTCGATGCCACCGTGGACCGCCCCAAGCTCGTCGACCGGGGATCGCTGAACTTCGTGATAGTCGGCGGCGGGCCAACCGGAGTCGAAACCGCGGGGGCACTGGCCGAGGTCCTCAGGGACGTGGTCCCCGACCGCTACCGATCGCTGGCGGCCCCGGCCAAGGTACACCTCGTCGATCTTGGTGATGTTCTGCTGGCGCCCTTCTCCGACAAGGCACACACCTATGCCGCGAAACGATTGGAACGCGACGGCGTCACCCTCCACCTCGGTGTCGGCGTCAAGGAGGTGCTCCAGGACCGCGTGACGCTCACCGACGGGACCGAGATCATCACCCGAACCGTGATCTGGGGTGGTGGCGAGAAACCTGCCGACGTGATCGCGACAGCGGGATTGCCCACAGGGCGTGGCGGCCGGATCGACGTGCAGCGGGATCTCACTGTGGCTGGACATCCGCGGGTCTACGTGCTGGGGGATGCGGCGAATGTCCCCGGCGCCGACGGAGTGATCCTGGCGCAGCTTGGATCCGTTGCGCAGCAGTCAGGAGCCTGGGCCGCCCGAAACATCCTCGACAGCATCGCCGGCAAGCCAGGGCGGGCCTTTCGCTACAAGGACAAGGGCATCATGGCAATGATCGGCCGAAACGCTGCTGTGGCCGAAATGGGGCCGCACAGGCATGAGGTCGAGGGGCCAGTAGCGTTCGCGGCATGGCTTGGCGTACACGCCATGTTGCTCAGTGGCATCCGAAGCAAAATCGACGCGTTCATCGCCTGGGGCTGGGACTACTTCAGCAAGAACCGGGCCACAGCAGTGGTTGACGGCCCAGACGCGGCGCGCATCGAGTGGGGAGACGACGACCACGGCGAGCGTCCGGAGTTTGAGCCTCATCCCGCCGGATCGTGAGCCGAAGCCCGTCCTTCACTCGTCCTCCACGCTGCAGTCGGCTCGACAGCGAGCAGACGCTCACCGGCTGGGTGTCACCCCGTAGAGGTGAAGGCAGGGCGTCGCCCTCTCTCTAGCGTCACATGACGGGTATGTCCTCGTGCTCTCTCACCCGGAAGAGCGCGATGATCACTTGGGGAGGGAGGCCGGCGATGGTGGGACATAACGGCTCCGCGGGTTCGGGACAGCGGGGCGATGTCTTCGTGATTTTCGGGATCACCGGCGACCTTGCGAAGGTGATGACGTTCCGGTCGCTGTACCGGCTCGAAAAGCAAGGGTTGCTGCAGTGTCCGATTGTTGGTGTCGCCGTCGAGGACTGGACGGTCGATCAACTGGTGGAACGCGCGCGTCAGTCCATCGAGGGCACCGGGGAGCGGCTGGACGAATCCGTGTTTGTGCGTTTTGCTGCCCGGCTTTCGTACGTACCGGGCGACTTTACTGATGCGGGTACCTATCAGCGGGTGGCAGAGGCGATCAAGGGTGCCGAGCTTCCTGTCTTTTACCTGGAGATCCCGCCGTTCCTGTTTGCCCCCGTTGTCAAGGGGCTTGCCGAAGCAGATCTCGTGAAAACTGGACGTGTGGTCGTGGAGAAGCCATTCGGTCACGACCTCGCCTCGGCTCGCGCCCTGGCGGAGGAGCTCCACCGATACGTCGACGAGTCACAGCTGTACCGGATCGACCATTACCTCGGAAAGATGGGCCTCGAGGAAATCCTCTACCTGCGTTTCGCGAACACCATGCTGGAGCCGGTCTGGAATCGGAACTACCTCGAATGTGTGCAGATCACCATGGCGGAAAGCTTCGGGGTCGAGGACCGAGGACACTTCTACGATCCCGTCGGTGCGCTACGTGACGTGGTCGTCAACCATCTCATGCAGGTGGTGTCCGCCGCGGCGATGGAGCCTCCCGCTGGCGGTGACCGGGAAACGGTCAAGAACGCGCAGGTTGCCCTCTTCAAGGCCACGATCGCGGCGAACCCCGCTCAGTATGTTCGCGGCCAGTACGACGCCTATCGCAGCATCGATGGAGTCGCAGAGGACTCCACCACTGAGACCTACGCCGCCCTTCGCTTGGAGATCGATAACTGGCGCTGGTCAGGCGTACCGTTCGTCATCCGCACCGGGAAACGACTGCCGGTCACACAAACCGAGCTTCGGCTCATCTTCAAGGACCCGCCTCGTCTCGGTTTTGGTCTGCGCGGAGATCGTCGGCCAACACCGGATCAAATCGTCGTGAAGCTCGACCCGTCGACCGGGATTCGGGTCATCCTCAACGCCCGCCACGCGGGCACGCCGCAACCGGAGCCCATAACGCTTGACATGGAATTTGCTGAAGAGGGCGGCGCGGGGCCGACGCCGTACGAGGTGCTGTTGCACGCCGCGATGACTGGGCAAAGCCTGCGGTTCAAACGGCAAGACGAGGTTGAGGAAACCTGGCGAATCATGCAGCCGTTGCTCGATGCGCCGCCGCCGGTACACCACTACGCGCCGGGGTCGTGGGGGCCAGAGGCGGCCGACGACCTGGTCGCCAGCATCGGCTGGCAGGGCCCGTGGGTGACAACGTGAGCAAGGACGCCCCGCGCCCGGGAAAGCTCACCTCCAGCAGATGAGGCAGCCGGAAACGCAGGGGTGCACCCTTGCCACAGGCGTCGTGCCACGGCGATCACTCCGTGGAGCGGAGGGAAAGAAAATGACAATCGGGCCCGTGCAGTTGGTCGTGCTGGGATTCCCGGAGCCGAACTTCCACGGCCGCATCATCGAAGAACTGGAACGCCTGCGGGAGAGCGACACCATTCGCGTCATCGACGCGCTCGCGGTCCACAAGCACCGCGACGGTGCCATCGAGGTCACCCATCTGAGCAACATCAGCGACGAGGAGGCGATCGAGCTAGGCAGCAAGATCGCTGCGCTGATCGGGCTCGGAATCGCGGGTGAGGAAGGTGCGGTAGCCGGTGCGCGTGCCAGCGCGGAGGCGGCCGTGGAGGGTCTCGAGGTGTTCTCCGACGAAGACGCGTGGGATGTGCTGGAGGAGATCCCGAACGGCTCGGCCGCGGCGTTGCTTCTGCTGGAGCACCGCTGGGCCATCCCATTGCGCGACGCGATCGCGGCGGCCGGCGGGTTCCGCATCAGCGATGGTTTCGTCAGCCCGCTGGACCTGATCGGCGTCGGTCTGGTCTCGGCGGAGGAGGCGAAGGAGCTGCACGCGCTGGAAACGGCGGCGGGCAGCCACAAGTGACGTGCCGATGATCTTCGGGAGGTAGGACATGTTCGGGTCACGGAGGATCGCCCGCCGCACGGCGCGGCGCACCGCGCGGCGCGTCAGCCGCCGGCGAAACTGACCGCCGCGTCCGCGCGCATCGGCACGAGGGCCGGTCCGTGGGCCTCCCAGTAGGAGGCGGGCTGATGGACGTCCACACCGGCCCGGCGAACGCTTCGTCGGCACAGCGCCCATCCGCCCGGCGGCGGGTGGCCGCCGCGGTCGCGTTGATCACGCTCGTCGCCGCTGCCGTGGTGGTGGCCTGGCGCCTCGTTCAGCACCCTGTCCAGCTGCCACTGGCGCTGCTGTTGATCATTCTCGCGGTGATTGCGGCCTGGACCGCGGTGGTGCATCACGGGATCCGCCGGGTGCTCGCGGCGATCGCCGCGGTCGTGACGCTGGCCGCGACCGTCGCGTTGCCCGACGTGCGCTCGTTCGCGCTGTTGGCGGTCGTAATCGGGCTGATCGCGATCTCCACGGCGGCGGTGAAGGTGGCGGTCGCCCGCGATCTGGCCCCCGCCACCGCCACCCGGTCGGCCGGTCCGGCGAACCACGGCGTACTGCTGATGAACCCCTGGTCCGGTGGCAGAAAGGTGGAGCGCTTCGGGCTCGAGGAGAAGGCACGCGAACTCGGGATCACCCCGGTCGTACTCCAGCGCGGCGACGACCTGCGGGTCCTGGCCGAACATGCCGTGGCCGAGGGCGCCGACGTGATCGGCATGGCCGGCGGTGACGGGTCGCAAGCTCTGGTCGCCGACGTCGCCCGGCGACACCATATCCCGTTCATCTGCGTACCCGCCGGGACTCGCAACCACTTCGCGCTCGACCTCGGACTGGACCGGGCCGATGTGACGGCCGCGCTCGGTGCCTTCGGCGACGCCCTGGAACGGCGCGTCGACCTCGCCATGCTCGGCGATCGCGTGTTCGTGAACAACGCCTCGCTCGGCGTGTACGCCGCCATCGTGCACTCCGCTGGCTACCGCGACGCCAAGCTGGCCACTGCCCAGGAACTCCTCCCCGACCTGCTCGGCCCGGACGTACGGGGCTTCGACCTGCGCTTCACCCGCCCGGACGGGGCGAGCGTACGGAGCGCTGACATCGTGCTCGTGTCGAACGGCGTCTACCGCCTCGACAGCCTCAAAGGGTTCGGCACCAGGAGCCGCCTGGACGCCGGCGTGCTCGGCGTCGCCACCCTGACGGTGAACCGCGCGCGGGACCTGCCGGCGCTCATCGTGGCCGAGGCCGGCGGGCACCTCGACCGCTTCCCCGGCTACCAGGAGTGGACCACGCGCGAGTTCGAGGTGGATTCCGGGCAGCCCCTGGTCGACGTCGGCGTCGACGGTGAGGCCCTGCGGCTGCCACCCCCCTTGCGATTCCGCTCGCTTCCCGGCGCGCTTCGCGTGCGCACCCCCATCGACGCGCCGAACACCGCGCCCGCGGCCGTGACCCCGGTCGGCATCCGGCAGGTGGTCACGGCCTCGTTCCGAGTGCTCGCCGGGCATCCAGCGCGCTGAACATCGCCCTCGGCGCACGGCCTATGCCCGCCGCCGCCCGCCGAGGGCCTCGTACCTACGAAACAGCGAGGTATGCGGTCGCCAGCAGCGGCGGTCACGACGATCACTGCCCGTGTTCGGCGGCGATCCGGCCGGCCTTGATGGCGTCCAGCAGTGCCGCGTGGTCACGCTCGTTCTGGTCGGCATAGGCACCGGCGAACTCGCGGATCGCCGCTTCGAAAGAGGAACCGGCCCCCAGGTACGCCGCGATCGCGATGGCGTCCCCGGTGCGCGCGTGGGCACGGGCGAGGGTCCAAGCGCACAACCTGCCGTAGCCCAGCATGCCCCCCGGAGGCATCGTCTCCACGTCTGCCGAGCCCTTCCCATCGCGCAATTGCCGGAAATAGAAGTCCCTGGTCTGGCCGTCGAAGCCCGTGACCCGAACCCAGCCGAGGAAGATGTCGCTGACCGTCTGCATCAGCCTCTGCCCGACGACCACCCGGCGCCCGGCGTTGTGGTACCTGCTCCGGCCGAGGAACGCCTCCAGCACGGACGGGCCCGCTTCCTTGACTTGCAGGAACAGGGGGTCGCGTTCGTCGTTGCCGAGCAGCAGGGCCATCCAGCACCGCGTGCCCACGCTGCCCACCCCGACGACCTTCCGCGCGAGGTCGACCAGCCGGTACCGGTCCAGGAGCCGGCGCCGCTCCGGTTCCAAGGTTTCCCGGTACGCGTCGAGCACGGCGGTCAACCGCGATGTCAGCTCGGCGGGGTCCTGCCCAGACCCAGCCAGCTGGTCGACCGGGACGATGAGCGGAGCGTCCGGGGTGATCCGCAGTGTCCCGTCAACGATCTCGGTGAACTTGCGGAGTGCACCGAAGTTGTCATTCGTGCGCGCCTTCGCGACCCTGTCCGCGAGCCTTCTGCGTCGGACCGCACTGAGCTGGCCAGCGTACACCTCCCGCACCGCTTCCACATCGGCGTGGGCGTACCAGACTTCGAGCGCGGGCCAGCCCGCCAGCTCCCGCATCGCGCGGCGGTATTCGGCGATCGACTTGAGCACTACGTTTCGCCGCTGCTTCGGCGCGTAGCCATTGTTCCGGCCGGCGATCTCGAGGCTCGCCGCGAGGCGCTTCACGTCCCATTCCCAGGGCCCGGGCAGAGTCTCGTCGAAGTCGTTGATGTCGAAGACGAGCCGCCGTTCCGGCGAGGCGAACAGACCAAAGTTCAACAGGTGGGCGTCGCCACATGCCTGCACCAGGAAACCGGTTCGCGCGGTACCGGCGAGGTCGCTGGCCATCGGCAGCGCGGCCCCGCGAAAGTGGGAGAACGGAGACAGGGCCATGCGCCCATAACGGATGGGGAGCAGGTCCTGCACGCGCGCAGCGTCCTGACTCGCCAGCAGCGCCAATGGATCCGGCCGATCCGGGTCACGCGTGAATTCGGCATGGCGTGCGCGAGGCACCGCGGAACGGGCCGCCTTTCCCTTCGCAATGCGCTCGGTACGTGTCAATCCCGCGCCTTCCGCCGCGACGCGATCCATCGTCATGTCCGTCATCGAGTCGCCTCGGGAATTACTCGGGCTACTCGGACGTGGTCCATTTCAGTTCCACCTCGAGTTCGACGTCCTCGCGGTCGACTTCCACCTCAATCTCGCACCGGACGTGGTCCGGGACATGGATCTTCACACTGCTGCTGCCCAGCGCGACCTCGACTTTCTCGCCGTTGGCGAGCGCGGCCGCCAGCGCCGACAGACGGCGGGCGGCCTCATCGCGGGTGAGCAACTCCTGACGGGTCACTTCGAGGGTGGACATCTGAGGTGCTCCTTTCCCGTTCGCGGAGCAGAATCTCCGCACCTGAAGGCAACGTCGGCATCGCCTGCCATACATCGCCCGCCATTGGTGAAATCGCCCGCCATTGGTGAACAGGTGCACGGTCGGCAGCGGCCTGGTCGTCACCCGTGACGGCACCGTCAGGTGGATTCGACTGATCGTCGCAACACCCCTTGACTGTGGAGGAGGATGTTGTGGCACAGGGAAGAGCGCGTGCGGCGATTCAGGCTGGACGGCCGCCGTTGCGATCACCAGGACGGCCGCCGGTCAATCGGCGTGAGGAGCGGCAGCGTTTCTGGCAGAAGATTGCCGAAGGACTGTCCAGTGAGGATGCCGCCGTGGCACGCGGCGTGTCGACGCCGTTGGGGCCGCGGTGGTTGCGCGAAGGTGGCGGCATGCCAACAGTCAGTCTCCAGCCGTCGTCGGGGCGCTATCTGTCGTTCGCGGAGCGGGAAGAGATCGCGATCCTGAAGGCACATGACGCGGGAGTACGTGAGATCGCACGTCGGCTTGGCCGGCGCGGATCCGCTCAGGGCGCGTGCCCGTTGGCTGCGTGTGTCTCGGTCTGGAGTTTCTCCAGCAGGCGGACGGCCAGTGTCAGCTCAGCGATCCCCCGCTCGCAGGACGGGCACACCTCGGCGTGCCGACGGAACTCGGTGCCTTCCCGCTCGCAGAGCGCTCCGAGTACGTACGCGCGGACCGTGACGGTGTACGGGCAGGCGTGCGTCATCGTGTCTTCTCCACCTCATACCGTCGCCCGGGCGCCTCTGGATTCCCGTGCTGTGCCAACAATTCGTTGTGTGTCCTGGATGGATTGAGGGGCGAGCGGCGGCCGGGAGGAAGACAACCGCCGCCCGCCCTCGGGCGGCGACCTGGGCAACAGGACTACGGAACGGTCGCCGCCCGAGCCCGGCCCGGCGCGCCACTAAGCAAGTGCTCGGCGGTGCGCCGGTCGATCCGGCGGGAACGGTGCGCGCTCATCTCATGTCCTTCAGCGTCAACGCCTTCGATCGTGTCACTCCAACCGGCGAACTCCGTCCAGTCAGGATGCTCCATGCTGGTCAACCAGGGTGCTCGAGGTACTCGGCGAGCTTGCGCAGACCACGATAGGCCGCCGTACGCACCGCGCCCGGGCGCTTGCCCAGCACCCGAGCGGCAGTCTTCACATCCAGCCCCACCACCACCCGCAACAACACCGCCTCAGCCTGATCCCGCGACAACCGCGCGACCAACACCAACGCGGCATCAGTGGCCACCGCGTCCACCGCGGACTCGGCGGTGTTCTCCGGCCCGGACAACTCCGCCAACTCCTCCACCGGCCCAGCCACGACCGGCCGCCGACGCTGACGACGCAGATGATCCATCGCACGATGCCGGGCAATCGTCGTGGCCCAGCCACGAAACCCATCGACCTCCCCACGAAACGACGCCAGATCCCGCACGATCTGCAACCACGCCTCTGACGCCACATCCTCCGCATCCTCACCCACCAATACCCGCAAGTACCGCAGCAAAGCCGGGTGAACAGACCGATACAACACCCGAAACGCGTCCTCACCACCACGCTGCGCCTCAGGCAAAGCCGCTGCCAAGTCCGCAGCATCGGTCAGTGGCCGTCTCTCTCCGGTCAGGACGTCCCCCGAAGCATCCATTGTAGATCGTTCAGCCGTCCGGCTTCGCCGCAACCCCGCGACACCAGAAACCTCACCACCATCACCCAACGCAGCCGCACTGTGCACCCGCGACATCTTGATCTATCTCCTGGCTCGGCGAAACCCCTGCCGGAATGTCATATCCACACGGGACTGATGCAGAGTTGGCAAGTAACAATCACATTCCCCGGAGGGCTGACGGAGACCGCTTGCGGGGCGCACAAAGACCAGCCGCATGCCGCAAAAGAGACAGTCCCTTTTGGACCAAGCGCTCTACAACCCCTGACATCAAGACGCAGCGAATTCACCGCGTCGGCCCGCTTGGCGCATGCGGTCCGATCGACGTGGGTGCCGCGTCGGAGGGCTCGACGTCAACGCCGTAGCCCGCGTGGCGTAGCACCCTCGCGCGGGCGTGGGACGCCCGCCTGTCCTGCTCCACCGAGAGAATCCTCATGTTGCGATCATGCCCTCAGTCGATCAAGTGCGGGCCGCTCCCGCTGTGTCCAATAATGGCCATTGACCGAATAGGACAACATGGGCGCATGGCCACTTCGTGAACCGCAGCCAGCAGCGCTGCCCACCCAGCAGGTCGGGATTGCCCCCTCGAAGATCAAACTTTCCGCAGGACAGCGGTTTCCGACGTGGAGCTGGGAATCCCGTGTGAACAGTGGCGTGTCGTCCGGAATGGAGTGATAACGAGTGGCTAACGGCCGGGTCGATAGTTGATACGCAGGTACGCGTTACACCGATGAGCCCTCATGATCCAGCCCTCTGCCTGGCGAACACCGGGTTCAACGGCGGCCCGTACCTGCTCGCCGGCGGGGCTTTGCTGCTGGCCGGTGCCGGCACACTGGTCCTGCCAGCCCCTGCGCTTGCCGAAACCTCATCCCTCCTGGTCAGATTGTGCTATCAACCTCGACTCCGCCCGCTCACATGGCCGGCGATCACCACGGCAACCGGGTACCCCCGTGATGCGGGAAGCGGTATCGATGACAATTCCTCTCGCAGGGGTATCGGCCGAAGAGGACGGACTGCGTTGTGCGCGATAACTCACATCGGGACACACTGGGCGGCGTTACACCGGACCTGCCAACCATCCCGGACATGAGTCCGAACGGGACCTGGCAGACGGGGCGAGTCGTCGCCGGCCGCTACCGCCTGCAATCCCGTGTCGGCGCAGGCGCGATGGGCCTCGTATGGCGGGCAGCGGACCTCCTCCTGGACCGAGCGGTGGCGGTCAAGCAACTCCGAATGCCCCCAGCCCCAGCAGAGGACGAAGCACAGCGTGCCCGGCAACGCGTGTTCCGGGAGGCCCGCATCGCCGCCCGGCTGCAGCATCCGCACACGGTCGGCATCTACGACGTGATCACCGACGACCAGGACCAGCCCGTACTGATCCTGGAATACCTGCCGTCACACAGCCTGGCCGCCGCGCTCACCGAACACGGCCCGCTCCCGCCAGCACGAGTCGCCCGCATCGGAGCCGCGATCGCCTCTGCCCTCGCGGCGGCACACGACGTCGGCGTCGTGCACCGCGACGTCAAGCCCGGCAACATCCTGATCGCCGACAACGACGGCACGGCCAAGGTCACCGACTTCGGGCTCTCGCACGCCGCCGGAGATGTCACCGTCACCAGCACCGGCATGCTGGCCGGTACCCCGGCATTCCTGTCCCCTGAGGCGGCGTGCGGCGAACCGCCCACACCTGCCTCGGACGTGTTCTCCCTGGGCGCGACCCTGTACATGGCCGTGGAGGGCACGCCGCCGTTCGGCGAAGCCGACAATCCCATCGCCCAGCTCCATCGCGTCGCCGCCGGGCACGCCCCATCGCCCCGACAAGCCGGCCCACTCACACGGACCTTGACGAGCATGCTCCGTGACGACCCCACCACGCGGCCCACTATGTCCCAGGTCGCAGCTGCCCTCACGGCTATCGCCGATCAACCATCCACCAGGACCGACACACCGGCTGTCGCAACGGATAACGAGATCGCCGCGAGGCACGCACCCACACGGATAGACCTCCGGCCCTTCGGCGACCCCCACCAGACCGACAGCGCACCAGCCACCGCCGTCCCGCCCAGGCGACGGCGGCGCATCACCTACGCCCTGCTGGGCCTGCTCGCCGCGAGCGTGCTCATCCTGCTCACCACGCTGCTGGCTGATCCGGACACCGGCATCCCGTCCAGCGCACCACCCTCTGCGAGCACCGCACCAAGCAGCACTGCCAACAGTTCGCCGAGCCCGTCGCTGGCCGGCGATCCGGCCCTCCTGCAACAGGCCGTCACCCAGTACTACACGCTGCTGCCGGACAACGCCGACCAGGCATGGACACTGCTCGGCCCGGCTATGCAGAGCCAAGACCGCGAGCAGTACAAGAAGTTCTGGCACAACGTCAAAGACCTCCGGACACGCACCACTCCCCAGGTCTCCGGAAACACCGTCATCGTGGAAATCGAATTCACCCAAGAAAGCCGCGGCCGGATCCGGGAAACCCACCGACACACCATGCTGCTGCAGAACAGCACGCCACTGATCAACTCCGACCAGGTGCTCTCCTCCCAGATCAGCAAGGGAAGCGGCAACAGAGAGGGCCACGGCGAGAAAGAGAAGAACAAGAAGAAAGAAAACGACGGCGGAGGCAACTAAAGGTTGTCCCGTAATGATCAAGAACCGTGTCGAGACAATGGCTTTCCGAGCGGCGGTTGGTCAGGACGTCCTCCATGGCGTCCACTGTGGATCGTCTAGCCGTCCGGCTTCGTCGTACCCCAGCGACACCGGTCGCCCCGTCGTAGGTCGTGAAGTGGCCAACAGGTGTCAATGTCGCTTATACGCCAACAGAGTTGTGTCCGGCGTGTAGGTACTCTAGTCCACTGTGGCCGAAATCGAGGACATGGTTGTTGGCCAGCGCGCACACATCGGGCCGGGCCACCGTCAGGCAGGACACGTTCTCCGGAGCCATTCGATAGTGGATCTGCTTGCCGCGGGCAGGTTCACCGCGACGCGTGATGCTTGTCTCCAGGTTGAGAATCCGGACATCGGGGGCGATCTCCTCGATCACGCGCAACGCGTCGCCCCACGGCCAGGTGACATCGACCGGGCGTGGAATCGGGCCGTCGGCCGCCTCAGCGAGCCCGACATAGTCCCGGGCGTCCCGGACGAACCGTTCCCACAGCCGCGGATCGCCAGGCCTGGGCAGGATCTGATCGACGCCACGCCCGGTCATGACATCGCCGCACAGGAACACCGTGACAGGCGGGCTCATTGCCGACGTGGCGGTGTGCCGGTTTCCACGAGCGACTTCAGCCGTTGCAGGTCGCGGTGCAGCTTGTGTTTGGGATCCGCGCGGAACAACGCCGCCACCACGTGCCCGACCGCACCGGCGACCGGGTTGTAGCTCAACCGCACCTGCAGCCGGGTCCGGCCGTCCAGCGAGTCGAGCCGCACCGTGCCGGTGTGGGCGATGAGCTGGCCGTCACTGGTCGTCCAAGCGATCTCCCGGCCGTCCTCGCGCCTGGTCTCTTCCGCGGTGAAGCGGACCGGCACGCCGGCCGGGCCCGTAATGACCCACCGCGATTCCCTGCTGGCCGGCATCCGCTCGATCTCCCGGACATCGGGCATGATCAGGCGGAACAGCTCATAGTCGCTGACCCACGGCCACACCTTCTCGGCCGGCGCACCGACCACGATCGTGTCCTCGACGTCGATCGCACGACACCCAGCCCTGACCCCGGTCAACCGCCTCAGCGGCAGGTTCGTGGCCGCCCGCGCCGCCAGCACCGCGCTCGCCCCACGCACCAGCCACGCCACGGACTGTGGCAACCGGCTCGTCGCACCCCATGCCGAAACGGCGGCAAGCGCCACAAGCAACCGCGCGGTCGGTGACCAATGCTGTTGCAGCAATTCAGGAACGGGCTCCCGCATCCGCCCCTCGCCCTGCAACGCCGACACGCCAGTCGAGTCGGTCCACACGGTCCAGTCCGTACGCACCTGGCTGACGCCCGGTATACGCCGAACCGCACGCCGGGCACGGGTTTCCTCGTCGGCCAGCACATCGCCGGTCAGCGTGACCACGCCGTCCTCGACCTGCACGCCCACCGCATGCGGATGCCGGACATGCCGCCCCAACTCCGCGCGCACACGCTCATGCAGCACCCGCCCGTCCTTGACGTGATTGCCCCTGAGTCGATACCGGCCACCCGCGAGCAGACCTCGGCCGCGATTGGTCACGTCGTCCGCGAGAACTCTCGTCCCGATCCTCACCTTGCGCACGGCACGACCGGTCTTGTCCCGCACCTTGGCCCGCCTGGCCCGGCCCCGATGAGGATCCAGCAGATACTCGGCCACCACGCCCGCGCCCGCGGCAACTCCGGCTACAGCGGCCTGTTGCCGCACCGGCGACCGGCGGCGCGGGCGAGCGCGCCCGATCCGGACCTCCATGATGATCAACCACCTCTCACTCGCCTTCACCGCGAGTACCCACGACGTCACTCGGGTACACGGTCATCGACACGCAACGAACGACGGTCATAGGAGGACTGAGCTGCGATGACACTTCCTGCGCCACGACGGGGCGGCCAGATCGCCCGCTGGAACCCGTTCGGCGAGTTCGAGGATCTTTACACCCGTCTCGGCCGGCTGTGGGAGTCGGCAGTCGGAACCGACTCGCCGACGGCGTCGGCGTGGTCCCCGCTCGCCGATTTGTGCGAGACCGACGACGCCTACATCGTCGAGGTGGACGTGCCGGGCGTGAAACGCGACGACATCACCATCGACCTCCGGGACGACGAACTGACCATTACCGGTGAGCTGAAGGAAACCGAACGGGAAGGCCTGTTCCGCAAGCGCACCCGGCGAACCGGTCACTTCGACTACCGGATGACCCTGCCTCGCAACGTGGCCCCGGACCAGATCGACGCCAGCCTGGCCAACGGCGTCCTGACCGTGCGGATCCCCAAGACCGAAACGGCCAAGGCCCGCAGGATCGAGATCACCGAGCGGTAGCCGCACTTCGCCTCGAGGCCGGGACAGCTGTCCCATCAGGACTCCGATGGGATGATGACCTGCGCCGGCAAACACCGCATCGAACGCCGAGGTGAACTGGCCGGCCCGGTCGCGAACCAAGAACCGGAATTCATCAGCTCGGTCGCCGAGGTCCATGAGTAGGTTGCGGGCTTGTTGCGTGGTCCATGATCTGTCCGGATGCGTTGTCGTACCGAGAATGTGGACGTAGCGGGTGGCGATCTCCATCACGAAGAACACGTAGATTCGTTTGAGCGTCACCGCGCAGTCCACGTGGAAGAAGTCGCAGGCAAGCATGGTGGACGCCTGGGTACGCAGGAACCGCCGCCACGACATGTCAGCGTCCCTGTTGGGTGCTGGCGGAATTCGCAAGCGCTTGAGCACGCGGCGGACGGTCGAGGCACCGACCCGGTGACCGAGCTTGAGCAGTTCGCCCTGGATCCTGCGATAACCCCCACGTCGGATTCTCGCGCGCCAACCGTTCGATCAACGCGACGACCTCAGTGTCGAGCGCCGGGCGGCCAGGCCGGGTCGGATAGGTCCACTTCCTGGCTACCAGACGCCGATGCCATCGCAGCAGCGTCGCCGGAGTGAGCAGTCGGTGTCGGCGCAGCACAGCTGGCAACCGCCGCGCCAAGGCTGCGAGCATTGCGCGATCAGCCCAGTCCAGCCGTGGACAAGGATTCCTCCGACGCAGCACGGCGACCTCGTGCCGCAACGCCATGTGGCGCGATCATGCCCTACGACCAAAGTTCACGGTTACCGCAGTTCAAGGCAACAATGCATGATTTCGGAACCCCACAGGCACCAACACACGGCCACAGGGCTAAGCGGCGCCATGCGCACACCAATCCCCGGGATCGACCGGATTCGACCCGTGCCAGCCCAGTCGGCCCAATTCTCCGTTCCCGCGACCGCCTCCGCCGTTGACGGAGGACGGTCGCGGAACTGCCGGCGTTCCGGGACGAGATCGGCTTCGACTTCGACAATCAGCCTCGGTTCCACGGGTTGACACTCGGACGTCGCGCTCATCCGCAGAAGCGCGCTTCGCGGCTACGAGCGGACGTGCGACTATTCGAATAGAGGTCGTGGTCCCGCGACAGATCCTGAGTAGACAAACGAACGTGGCGGCTGTTACTCCTCGCGCACCAGGTCCGGGCTGCTGTCCTCGGCGCCGGCCGGCGCCGGCTGCTCGAAGTAGGTACGGCGGGCGTTGCGGACGGTGTGCACCCGCAGGCGGAGGATGGCCTGCTGGAGCAGGGACAGCGCTTGCCTGGCGGCGATGTTGAACAGGCCCATGGTGATGTCGGGCTCGCCGAACACGACCAGCAGCATGGAGCCCTCGACGGGAAAGACGCAGACGTGACCGGACGCGCCTTCGAACAGCGCTGCGCGCGGCGCGCCGACCTTGGCCTGCCCGGTGAACTGGGTGGCCAGCCCGACGGCCGCGGCCGCCATCGCCGCGACGCTGCCCTCCTCGATGCCGTGGGTGTCGCTGCACAACACCAGCCCGTCCCGGGTGGCCACCAGGAGCCCGGAGACACGGTCGAGGCGACCGCGGATCTCGTCCAGCGCCTCGTTCATCGTCGCCTCGTTCATCGTCTCGGCGTCGTACGGCGCGTGCGTCGGCTCAGACGATGGGTCCCGCCTCGTCGATGTGTGCCTGCGCGTGGGCAGCGGGGCGGAGTCCCAGGGATCCGTGCGTGTCTTAGTCTGCATCTCGCTCATACCACCAGGTCGCCTTCGATGCGCTTGAGCTGATGCCGGGCCAACGCGAGGTTCGCCCGTTCCCTCTCCAGGACCAGGTACACAAACAGCGTCGAGGTACCCTTGGCGGGCTTCAGCAGCCGGATCAGGTGATACTGACGGTGCAAGGTGATCAGGATGTCCTCGATACCGTCGTTGAGCCCGAGGGTGGACATCACCCGCAGTTTCGACCGCACCACCTCGGTATTGCCGGCCGCGGCGACATCCAGGTCCAACCAGTCACCACCGCCCAGCGTGCCCAGCGACATCCCACTCTCATAATCGACCAGCGCGGCACCCACCGCGCCGGCGATAGACAGGGCCTCTTTCAACGCCGTGTCGATATTCATCGCGAACTTTCTCCTCGTGTTAATACGGACACGCACAGGATGGCGCGCCTGGGGGGTTCCCGACCACTGTGGGTAAATACGGGCCGTTTGATGGATCACTTCATGCCACGATGGCGTACGAGTACCTACTTTTGTGAAGCAACATCGATACCTGTCGATAACAAACGATATTAAACTCCCGTTGGCATCAAACGATCTTTCGCAAGATACCGGGTAGGCGCGACGCGCGCGATCACGCCACCCAGCTCGAACCGTAAGGAGCCGTCCCGATTATCACCCGACCGAACGAGGTGGACCTGGTGGCTCGTCGTAAAGGTAGTTCGGTTTTCCGATTTCCACTATTGGTTGAGGCTCAGGAATTTCACATATCAGATCGTTAGGCAATGACCTGCTGTCGTCAAGGTTTTCCGACGTCGGTTACCGAAGCTGTTCCGTCAGGAACGTCAGCCCCACCGACCCGGTGAAGTTGCGATAGGGCGTCTCCATCACGTCGTCCCAGCCGCCGAAGTCATCGGGAGGAACGCAGTCGTGGACCTTGAGCCGGTCAACCTGATAGTCGCCGCTCGCACACCCATGGAGCCAGTCGTTTCGAGCGCAGGCACACGAAACTCCAACTGAGCGCACTGACGACCACTCCTCCCTGCCAGCATCGGAGTCCCAGGAGTCGCACAGCACGAGCGTGTCGTACGGCCAGCACTCCTCGTCCTCGAACGTCCGCAGCAACGTCATGCGTGTGACGCTAGCGTCCACGACCGACCCCCAGTACCCCCTCCAAACGGTCTCGCTGCCAAGCGAACGAAACCTCCACATTGTCATCCGCGTCCGCCGCGGGCCACACGAAAACCGCTCACCACCACGGGAAACGGCCAACACAGAAGCCAACTCATTCCCGGCACGCATGTGCGATCCGAACCGGTAACCGCCACAGGCACAAACGAGTCGCCAGGGCTCGCAGCGCCTGGCGGATTGTTGACGTTGGCTCATTGTGGCCAGCTGGCGACCTACCAGCTCACCGCGATCAGTCCTGGCCGGGCCGGCCCGAATGCCTCCCAGGGCGCTACGTGGCCACCGGATAGTCACACCCGCAACGTTGCTGCGCCGGCACCACACGCTGATCGCCCGCCTCGGCCACCGAGTCGCCGCCTCAACCATCCGCAAAATCCTGCACGCCAGCCGAGTTCCACCATCGACCCACCGCGACGACACCTGGCGCACCTTCCTGCGAGCCCAAGCCGACAGCCTCCTCGCGATCGACCTCTCTCCCCCCCGGTCAGCGTGACCAGCCGTCCCCGCCGCACCAGCCGCGCGGCCTGGGCGGTCTCGCGCCGACGACCCACAAACTCGTCAGCTCGGCCGGCAGATTGCCCACCGGCCGACCTGACCTGGCACGCGCTGTCATGGGTTTCGGTCTTTCCCTTGCCGGGTGATCCAGGCGGCGAGCTGGGTGCGTTTGGTGAAGCCGAGTTTGGCGAGGATGCGTTCGACGTGGCCTTCGGCGGTGCGCTGGGCGATCACCAGCCGCGCGGCGATGTCCTTGTTGGACAGTCCTTCCGCGACGAGTTCGGCGACCTGCTGCTCCCGCTTGGTCAATGGCGTCCCCGAAGTGCACGTTTCTGCGAGGGCTGTGGGGGCGGGTTCTGGTTTCTCGCCGAGCGCGTAGGCGACGGCCTGCTCCAGGTCAAGGTCGGCGCCACGGCGGAAGGCGGCCTGGAAGGCGTGGTCGCCCAGGGCGCGGCGGGCCTGCTGCTCGCACGCCTCACGCGCGGCGAGGTAAGGCGGGGAGCCCAACAGGGGCTGACCGCTGACCAGGGGCCAGATCGTGCCGGCCGCGCCGAGCAGCACCGCGGCCCGCTCGCCCTCGCCGGCCGCCCCGACGATCCAGGCCAACTGCTCGATGAACAACACCGTGCCGAAGGTGTCGTGGAAGGTGTGCATGACCCGCACGCCTTCCCGGGTGTGCGTGCTCGCCTGCGCCACCTCGCCCCGTCGCCATTCGGCGAGGGCGAGACCACCGAGCGTGAAGGCCCGCGCCCACTGCTCGCCGTGCCGCTCGCACAGCGCGCGGGCATGCGCGCCCAGCGCGACAGCGCGCGCAAGGTCCTGCTGGAACACGGCTGCCACGATCGCCATGACATAGGCGATGATCACGGTGGTGTGCAGTTCACCGAGGGCTTCGAAGCGCGCCAGGGCATCCTCCAGCAGGGCCCGCCCGGGCGGGGAGTCGCCGCTGAGCCATGCGGCGGCCCCCCGGACGAAGACGGCGTAGGCCAGCACGGTCTGCTCGCCCCGCCGCTCGGCCCAGTCCAGGCACTCCTCGATCGTGGCCGTGGCGGCGGAGGCATCCCCCTGCACGACGGCGAGGTGGGCGTTGATCCACAGGGCGGTGGCCCGGGCTCTGGTCGGCTGGGCATCCAGAGCCAGTGCCCGGTCCAGCCAATGCCGTCCTTCGGCGAGGAAGTCGCAGCCGAGCCAGTAGAAGTACAGGGCCCCGGCCATCCGCAGCCCGGTTTGGGATTCACCGGGAGTACTCAGGCAGAACTCCAGCGCGAGGCGCAGGTTGGCATGCTCACATCGGGTGCGGGCGGCCACCGCCAGCTGGGTAGGACCGAACCACTCGGCCTCGCCACGTTCGGCCGATCCCAGGTAGTAGTCCCGGTGCCGCCGACACAGCATCGCCTCCGCCCCTGCCGCCCGCAGGGCATCCCGCCCATAGTGGGCGATCGTGTCCAACAACCGATACCGCACCCGGAAACCGTGATCCTGGTCCTCGCGGATCAGGATCGACTTGTCCACCAGCCCGGCCACCAGATCGAGCACCCGGTCGCGGTCGATGCCGTCCCCGGCACACACCGCTTCGGCCGCATCCAGGTCGAACCCGCCGGCGAACACCGACACCCGCGCCCACAGCGCCTGCTCCGCCGGCGAGCACAGCTCGTAGCTCCAGTCGACCACCGCCCGCAACGTCTGATGGCGCGGCAACACTGCCCGGCTGCCGCCGCGCAGGAGACGAAACCGGTCGTCCAGCCGGTGCAGGATCTGCTCTGGCGCAAGTGCCCGCAGCCGCGCCGCGGCCAGCTCGATCGCCAACGGCAACCCGTCCAACCGCCGACAGATCCGCGCGATCGTCGCGCGATTGCCGGCAGTGACCTCAAAGCCGGGCCGCACGGCCACCGCTCGCTCCACGAACAGGCTGATCGCCTCGTCGCCGACCAGCTTCCCGGGCTGCGACGGGCGGTCGGGGTCCGGCACCGGTAGTGGCGGCACCGCCAGGATGTGCTCGCCCGCAGTGCGCAGCGCGTGTCGGCTGGTAGCCAGGATCCGCACGCCCGGCGCCGCAGTCAGCAGGTCGCCGGCCAGCCCCGCGCACCGGTCC
Source organism: Kibdelosporangium banguiense (assembly GCF_017876405.1). Lineage (GTDB taxonomy): Bacteria > Actinomycetota > Actinomycetes > Mycobacteriales > Pseudonocardiaceae > Kibdelosporangium > Kibdelosporangium banguiense. The sequence continues at coordinate 9,990,066 of NZ_JAGINW010000001.1, forward strand.
ACCAGATGCTCACAGTTGTCCAGCACCAGCAGCAACTGCTTGTCCCTCAGGTAACCGACCACGACCTCCCGCGGCGACCGCGCCGACCGATCCTGCAGCCCCACAGTGTCCGCGACCGTCTGCTCCAGCAACGTGCGGTCCTGCAGGGCGGCCAACTCGACCAGCCACACCCCATCGACAAACGCCCGCCGCACCCCAGCCGCCACCCGCACCGCCAGCCGGGTCTTGCCCACCCCACCGACACCGGTCAACGTCAGCAACCGGCTGGTGGACAGAAACCGCTTGACCTCGGCGATCTCCTGTCGACGGTCCACGAAACTGGTGGTCTCGGCAGGAAGATTGCCACCATGCCGCCGCGACCTGGTACCTGACATGACGGTCTCACGTTCGGTGGTGTCATCCAGGCCGCGAGCCGGGCGCGTTCAGCGAGGCCACCAGCAGCCGCGATGCATTCACCGTGACCTTCCGCAGGGCACTACACAAACCTCCGCACCGGACGAGGACGCGGGATAGCCCGCAAACTCCAGCGTCAAGAATGCTGCAGCAACCCGGCATGGTGGAACGGCAGGCGTAGGCGTGGTCCTGGCAATGGCCACTAAACGCCAGCGAGGTAGTGTCGACGCCCTGGCCGGCGAGATCGCCAAGGTTGCCACGACCGGCCCGCTCGAGCTTGTCGCCATCGACCCGTTGGCCTCGATGACAGCCACCGCCGAGCCGAATGCCAGTCGTGAACGCGAGGTGTCCATCATCGTCCGCCGGCTCAAAGAGTTGGCCCTCCGGTTGGAGTTGCCGGTGGTCGTGACGGCCGAGCTCCGACGCTTCGTAGCGCCGGGCGTGAAGGCTCGGAGTGGCACGTCCGAAGCTTGATCGACTTTCAGTTTTTCATTGTCGCGCTATGAACTTCTTCTCTACCTCGAACGGTCAAGTGCCTGTCCGCCTGTAGTCTTGGCTGCCCTTGTGGAGGTAGATGTCCACAGCATATTAATGAGATGAGACTATGGCGAATAGTGGCCAGTGGCGCCTTTTCTGCCTGGGCACGACACATATGTGACGAACCGTCGACCGAATACCGCTCACGGGGGCTGGTTCGGTGTGGAGATCGCTGCAAAGATGATTGCACGCTGGACAACCCGGGATCTGTGATGTCACGTGCCGGTTCGTGTCAATCGGTGGGCAATCTTCCCGCCGAGGTCACCAGCTTCGTCGGCCGCCGAGGAGAGGTCGCCGCGGCGAAGCGGTTGTTGCGGCGGCATCGGCTGGTCACCTTGACCGGTGGTGCGGGGGTCGGCAAGACCCGGCTCGCCCAGCGGATAGCCGCGCATCTGACGAATGTCGTCCCTGATGGGGTGTGGCTGGTGGAGCTGGCCGCGCTGGAGGATGACACATTCGTGGCTCGGACGGTCGCGGACGCGTTGGGCGTCCGGGATCAGTCCGGTCGGCCGCCGATGGTGGTGCTGGCGGAGTTCCTGCACGACCAAGAGCTGCTGCTGGTGCTGGACAACTGCGAGCATGTGGTGGATGCGTGCGCGATGCTGGTGCACGACCTGCTGCGGGCGGCACCTCGACTACGAATCCTGGCCACCAGCCGGCAGGCGTTGCGCACGGGCGGGGAGCGTCTGCTCGAGGTGCCGCCGTTGCCGGTGCCCGACACCGAAGAGCCCATGACGGCCCGCGCGCTGGCGCGCAATGAGGCGGTGCGGCTGTTCGCCGCGCGGGCCGCCCTCGCGCGGCCCGGCTTCACCGTCGAGGCCCGTAATCGCGCGACGGTCGCTCGCGTGTGCCGGCGGCTGGAAGGGATACCGCTGGCGATCGAACTGGCCGCGGCACGGGTACGCGCATTGTCCCTGGAACAGATCCTGACCCGGCTCGAGAATCACTACTTCGAACTGCTGGCGGAGGCCAGCCGCACCGCAGTGCCGCGGGTGCAGACGCTCCAGGCCGCGATCACCTGGAGCTTCGACCTCTGCACCGAGCAGGAGCGAACGCTGTGGCTGCGGGCGTCGGTGTTCACCGGCGGGTTCGACCTGCCGACCGCGGAAGAAGTCTGTTCCGGCGCCGGTGTCGCGCGTGAGGAGGTGCTGGAGTTGGTGGCTGGGCTGGTGGACAAGTCCGTCCTCGTGCGGGCCGAGGACGTGACGGCGGCCCGGTATCGGATGCTGGAGGCCATTCGCCAGTACGGTGAGCAGCGACTCGCGGCATCCGGCCACCAGACGGTGGTGCGGCTGCGGCACCGGGATCACTACCGTCGGCTGGCAGGGCGGGCTGAGCGGGCGTGGGTGGGGCCGGACGAGCAGGCCTGGTTCGTCTGGTTCCTGCGCGAGCACGCCAACCTGCGGACCGCGCTGGAGTTCTGCCTGACCGAACCCGGCCAGGCACGAGCCGGGGTGGAGATCGCGGCCGCCCTGTGGATCTACTGGAACATCTCGGGCTGGCTCAGCGAGGCCCGCTACTGGCTCGACAGCACCCTGGAGGTGGACCGGGAGCCGAGCCCGGCACGGGCCAAGGCCCTCTGGGTGAACGGGTGGTTCGCCCTGCTGCAGGCCGACTGGGCCGCGGGGCTGTCGATGGTGCAGGAGTGCCGCGAACTGGCCGAGCGGCTAGGAGACGAGTACTTCCTCGCGCACGCCACCTGGATTTCCGGCTTCGCCGCGTTCCTCCGCGGCGACGTCCCGCGCGCGGTGGCACTGTTCGAGGACTCCCTGCCCGGTCTGCAGGCGGCCGGGGACCGCAGCGATGTCTGGATCAACCTGCTGCACTTGGCCGTGTCCACCGCGGTCGCCGGAGACCCGGACCGGGCGCTCGCCTTCGGCGAGGACAGTCTGAGCCTGGTCAAGGACTGCGGCGGATCCATGTCCAGGTCGTGGGCGCTGTGGGTGCACAGTTTCGGCCGGTGGATCGCCGGCGATCTGCGGCAGGCTGACAGCTTGAGCCGGGAAGCACTGCGAACCGGGCAGCCCTCGAGTGATCAGTTGAGTACGGCGCACTGCCTGGAATTGCTGGCCTGGGTCGCGGCAGCAGAGCAAGACGAACAGCGCGCCGCCCGGTTGCTCGGGGCCGCCGACCGGCTTTGGCGGTTAACCGGAACACCTCCATCCGAGCTGGGATACCTCGCCCCGGAGCACACACTCTGCAAACAGCGCGTCCATCAAGCGCTGGGACATGAGGCATTCACCGCCCTGTTCAGCGAGGGCACCCAACTCACCGGCGAGCACTCCATCGCCTACGCCCGCGCATGACATCGCCAGTTGAGCGCCCTCAGCCCTGGTCAGGCCAGGTAGACCGAGGACAATCACTTGTCACCGGACACTGACGGAGCACCGTCGACGCCGGGCGGCGAGTTCGAGGTCGCGTTCGCGGACGACGCTCCGCACCGAGGTGTGCGATCACATCCTGATCCTCAACGAGGCACACGCCCGAGAGTCCTCGCCGAGTACCAGCGGCACTACAACCACCATCGACCGCACCAAGCCCGACACCAACGACCACCCGAACCTCATCCACATCCCGACCGAACGCATGAAGGCGACACCCGCACATTGCTACGCACCCGCGTCCTCAATGGACTCATCAACGAGTACCGATACGCGGCTTGACCTGCAGCGATGACTTTTCGAGCGGTACAGCCGAGGCGGCGTCCTCAGGCATGTAGGTGTCCCTGAAACCGAAGGCACTGGACGAGGGGCCCTGCTCGCGTAGCAGTTCCAGACGCTCGACAGCCTCCTCGATGGTGGGGATGTGCCCGGCGGGGATCCACCACATCACCTGGAACGGCGCCTTCGGTAGCTGGAACCACTCCGCACGACAGCGCAACATGTCCAGGTGGCCGCTGCGGTAGACGTAGTCCCACAGGGCGTCGCGGCTCTCCCAGACCGACATGTTCACCAAGACGTCGTCGCCTAGCGACGTCCGGATCGCGGTGGCGTCGTTGCCACCGTCCTCGATCAGCCGCCATACGAAGCCGGGCGCGTTGTCGGCGACCTCGTTCAGCGTGTCGAGCATGGACGTGAAGCCGTGCGCGCGGACGTCATCAAGAGGGAAATTCAAGGTGCCCACGTTGAGCTGGGCGAGGTGATGTCCCGTCATGCCCTCACCTCACCATCGCGAAACTTCTATGTCAACTGACATTATTTTTAGAACCCTCGACAACGACGCAGCACAGCCCGGGGCGCGGGTCCATGCAGGCCCGCAGCCCTTCGGCGCCCTCCATAAGCCCTTCCAGCAGCGCCAGGTTCATGCCGCACACCAACGCCGGATACCGCTCGGAGAGAGCGTGGAAGGGGCAGTTGGCCATGCGCAAGACACCCTCGTCGGCGTCCATGCGCGGCTCGTAGCCGCGAGCAGCCAGCAGGGCCTTCGCCGCGGCGAGACCTTCGACCGGCCCGGCGGCGGCGCGAGCGGCACGCCCCTCGCGCCGGGCGGCGGCCTGCAGCGCGGTGTCCAGGCGGGCGACCTCGGCGACCTCGGCCAGCAGGTCGGCGGCGATGCGGTAGTCGCGCGCCGGGACCGAGAACTGACGCTCGGCGCCGGACCGACGGTAGAGCTTGGCCGGCCGCCCGGCACCCGGGCCCGAACGCCCGCTCAGACGCCTGCTTTCGGTCTCCAGCAGCCCCGCGTCCACGAGCTTGTCGAGATGGAAAGCAGCGAGCGTGCGCTGGATCCCGGCTCTCTCAGCGGCCTCGTTCCGACTCACCTCGTGGTCCTGTGCGGCCACGTAGTCATACAGCCGCCGCCGGACCGGATCCTGCAGAACGGCGATCGCCTCAATGTCTTCCACGCGACCATTCTAAGAACAACGGAGATGCTCGTTAGAGGGCGCCTGGGGCGAGCCTTGTCGAATCCCTTCCCCAACTGATCGCGGTCCGCTTGCCTCGACCTGGTGTTCGGCCCCGGACGCTGCTCGCCCATCCGCGCGCGGTCAGTGCGCTTGATCGAGCTGCTCACCGGCCGGCGCGGGACATGCATCACCAGAGCGGGCGGCGCCCGTTGGGCCCGCCATGAAGAAGTGTCACCGAAGTGAGACATCAAGGCGGACGCATCAACTGAGACACGGAGTGAATCCGCAGGTCACACAAGATCGAGATGTCATGCGCGGTGAGACCCTACATCACTGTAGGGTCTCAAATGTGATGTCGTAATCTCACCGGCGATGTCGTGTGGATGTCGTATGCGACTCGTACCGAGACTCTCTCTGTCCGTTCTCAGCGGACTTTGCAGCGTCTCAGGGTGTCGCGCGCAGGTCTGACAGATTCTCAAGCGGTGGTGCAGCAGACCGCCCGGTTTGTCTTGTTCGTGCTCGGCTAGGCTGATGTCAGTCTCATCAGAGTTGGCTTGTCTCACTAGAATCCCGCGGAAGTGGACATGCGTCCGAGGAAGTCCGGACACGCTGTCATGCCGATTAGCGCACTTGTTACAAGAGGATCTTCGGCGTGGTCATGAGGCGCATGTCCTGGTGCGACAGATACGCCGGTCACTTTGTTGGTAAGTATGAGGCGACTTCAGCCAATGCAAGAAGTGTTTCTTTGTCGATGCTGCCCGTGGCGACATCAGCCTCGCCGATGATCTTCGCAGTCTTGTCTGTCCGCAGGTGGTAGTGGTGCCCGGTCATCGATACGTTGGCCAAGTCGAGAGCTGTCGCGACATTCCAGGGAAAGACGTCGCCGCTTTCACCGATGTCCTCTACCTTCTGGAAAGCGTTAGCCTGGGCCTTGGTGCGGAACCCGATGCGCACCACGGAGACGACGGCCGCGTTGCCCTGGCCGTCACCGACGAGGAACAACAGCCCATCCAACGACGTGCACGGTGTCCGCAGGAGGAACTCCCGGACCTTGCCCGTCGAGGCGGCGACGCATTCGAGCCGGTGCTCGACATTGCGCTTGAGTTCTTTGAACTTCATCCTGCTCCACGCTTCATCCGAACGCCCGCGCTGAGCGGACTTGCGTCCTTCCGTCTTTCGTGTCCGCAGATCGCGGCCGGGAAGCGAATCGGCCACATCACCCGTGAGGTTGCCCGCGACGCTGTTGCCCGCCCCGCCTGTGGTTGCGGTCAGACCCAACTGGCCGCCACCGGCCAGGACGGCAGCGGCAAAAGTTGCGGCGACTGCTATCTTGCCTCCTCCGCCAACGCGGATGGGGTATTTAGTGCCATCGGGGCGGGTACGAATGATCACTGGCATGCAGGAATCCCCTTGCGTCGTGCGTCCTTCAGCGCGGGTCAGTACAACACAGGGGTCCGACAATTCTGAGCTGAGGAAGGTGGCGCGGCTGTTTCGGCGATGGCCGAACAGTCAAGACATGACAAAATCTGGTCAATACGAAATCGGTATCGTCCGATCGTCCTGTCACCAGCGAAGCGGACGTTGCTGGCCGACACGGAACGATCTCTGTTCCACCTAGCCAGTACCGAAATCTGCCATTTCAACTGAGACGAAGCAGAATCGCGTCTCACTGAAGCTGTCACGGCCCAGGTCGGCGAGCACCCACTATGAAGTGATCATTGAGACGCTGGAGGGAGGGTCAACTCGGCCAGCAAACGCAGGGCACGCCACCCATCCGCTCCGTCTCAACGGAAATGTCCATTCCCAGTTCAGCGGCCTGACTCCCCGACACGATGGATGAGAACGGACACTCTCCCCCCGGGAACGCGGCCGAGTCGGTATCTGTCGGTTTCGTAATCCGGGCGGGATCGCGTGGGGCTCTGGCGTCGCTTATTCTGCATGCCAGCGCTGCATGTGGTGAGCGTGAGCGCGGAGGTAGGCCCCTGGCCTGAAGAATCGGTCGTAAAACTCCAGATCCAGGTGGTGGGCCTGGACGTAGTTCAGGATCATGACCGACGGCACGGTGCCCGGGAACTTGCCGAAGGTGTCGTAGATGTACTGCGCCTGGTGGGTGACGCAGGCCTTGAACTGCGGTGAGTGGACCTGGGCGCTGGCGCGGACGCCCGGGCTGTCGGTCCAGGCACCGGGCGTGTCGGGGTGGTAGGGGCCGCCCGGGCCGAACTTCCGCTCGGCGAACGCCTCCACGGCCGCCGCCATGTCGAGGTAGTGCGGCGGGCAGTATGCCTCGAATACACCCTGCCGTCCGGTCGGGTTGGGTGTCGGCCAGCGCTCGTCCTGGTCGTAGCGGAAGCCGAGGCCGGGAATCCCGGGGTCGCCGGACGCGCCGAGCATCGTGAAGCGGTCGATTCCGTCGAACATCCAGCCGCCGAGCCCCATGCCCTGGAGCATGAGCACGCCCGCATAACAGGATGTGGCCAACTCGGCGACCACCTCCGAGAGCATGTACTGGTCGAAGAACGTCAGTGGCATCAGCTGGTCGATATCGGCCAGACCGCGAAACCGCTCGATTCCGGGGATCGGGCGGACGCACCAGGTGTTGTGGCCTTCCAGGTACGGCTCTTCCCGGGGCAGGTGGATACGCTGGCCGGAGAGCTGGCGCAGGCGGTCCCGGTGACGCTCAAGGATGCGCTGGAGCGTGACCTCTTCCTCAGCGGCATCGGATCGTGCCTGGAGGTGTACGCCAACGGGCCGTCAGGGATCTCGTCGCCGAGTGCAAAGCGCCGTGACCGGCGGCCCAGGAGGGCGTCGACAAGCGGGAACCGCGCGAGGTCCTCAAGTACCTCGGTGTGCCGGGACGAAAGCGGGGGGACGGTAGCAGCCATGGGGTTTCCTTTCGACTCGGTGGGCCACGCACGGGTTGTATCGCCGCCCCCGAGTGGAGGTTCTCCTGCTGCCCGCCCGCACGGCGGGCACCACTGGCCGTCCGGGCACCAACCCAGTCCACAGTCCAGTGTCCCATGTTTGGCACGTTCACCTGGTTGACGTCGTCCAGTTCACCCGTGCCTGCTCGCCGAGCAAATCCGGAGCCCGTGTCGCCAGTCCCACCCCAACTGGCGCTGAAAAAATGCCACGGATCTGAGATTCCAGCCGGGAGACATGTCGTGAGACATCCGCGAACCCTAGGTCCCCACGAGGAATCGCGAACCTCGCGGGATGCCGTATTCAGACGACCTAAGCGGAAGACCAGCGTCAGACTCTGCGCTACTCCTTCGAGGAGAAACTGCAGAGAGTCTGCAGAGCAGTGTGAGGTGATCGCTTCCGTCCTGGCCGACGGCGCGGATGCGCGTTGGCGCTATCTGGCCGGATATGGCCCTTTATGCGCGGGTGGCCACGGTCATACCGTGGCAGTCTCCGTGCCCCCTCGTCGCGGCCCAGGGTGATGCGGGACCGGGGAAGCTGGTTGTCGGTGACCCGCCGCCAGCGCGTGGCGACGATGGCTCGATCTGTCCATTGTGGACATAATTGAAGAGGAGGCCATCATGGCGGACATCGCCGATCCCACGTTCTACCGGACCCCGTCCGACGCGATCGCGGCCGCGCCGGAGTCACTCGCGTATGTGGTTGCGTTCGATCCGGCCGGCCAGGCCAGAGATGCACTCACCGTGGTGGATTGCGACGAAATGTCCTCGACATTCGGCCAGGTGGTCGGCTGGACGGAGTTGCCGACCAGCGGCAACGAACTGCACCACTTCGGGTGGAACGCCTGCTCGAGCGCGCTGTGCCACGGCGGGCACGCGGGACACCTCGAACGCCGGTACCTGATCGTGCCGGGGTTGCGCTCGTCGCGGACCTACGTGCTGGACACCAAGCTGGACCCGAGAGCACCGAAGGTCGTGCGCGAGATCGGGGCGGACGAGCTCGCGGCGAAGGCCGGTTACTCGCGCCCGCACACGGTGCACTGCGGACCCGATGGGATCTATCTGTCCGCGCTCGGCGGCGCCGATGGCGCGGACGGCCCTGGCGGGGTCGCGCTGCTCGACCACGACACCTTCGACGTCATGGGCCCATGGGAGGCCGAGCGCGGTGACCAGTACTTCGCCTACGACGTGTGGTGGCACCTCAACCACGACACGGTCATCACCTCCGAATGGGCCACCCCGTCGATGATCGAGAACGGCTTCAACCCGGAGGACCTGCTGGGCCGCCGGTTCGGCCATCACCTCAATTTCTGGAGCATGTCCGAGCGCAAGCCGCGCCAGCGCGTCGACCTCGGCGACGCCCACCAGATGGTGCTGGAGCTGCGGCCGGCGCACGATCCGGCGAAGACCTATGGCTTCGCCGGTGTGGTGATCAGCGTCGAGGACCTGTCCGCCTCGGTGTGGCTGTGGCACAAGGACGGCGACCAGTGGGCGGTCCGCAAGGTGATCACGATTCCCGCCGAGCCGGCCGATCCCGCGCAGCTGCCGCCCGCGCTGCGGCCGTTCTCGGCGGTCCCGCCGCTGATCTTGGACATCGACCTGTCGGTCGACGATCGCTGGCTCTACGTCTCGTGCTGGGGCACCGGGGAGCTTAAGCAGTACGACGTCAGCGATCCGTTCTCGCCGCGCGAGACGGCATCGGTGCGGCTCGGTGGCATCGTCGGGAAGCGGCCACATCCGGCGGCACCCGACCTGCCGCTGTCCGGCGGTCCGCAGATGGTGGAGATCAGCCGGGACGCCAAGCGGATCTACCTGACGAATTCGCTGTACGCGGCCTGGGACGAGGTCTTCTACCCGGAGGGCGTCGGCGCGTGGATGGTGAAGCTGGACGCGGATAACGCCGACGGCGGGCTGTCCGCGGACCACCGCTTCTTCCTGTACGGGGACACCTTCCGCGGCCTGCGGGTGCATCAGACCCGCCTGCAGGGCGGCGACGCGTCCAGCGACTCGTACTGCTTCACCGGGTAGGCCGCCGAGCCAGGTGTGCTCGTCATGCCACCCATCGGATGCCTGTCCTGGTCGAAAACTCGGTTACGGGTTCTGGCCTGGACCTTCATGCGTCTCCGGCAGCCCGTCCGACTCAGTCATTCGACGTGGACAGCCAGGCCCGTAGTACCTGTGGGGCCGCGGCCACGGCTCGGTGTGCCACCACATCGCCGTGGTCCAGCGCCTCGAGCGGGGCCACCCAGGCCGGGAACGGCAGGGGATACAGGGTGATCTCATCTGGGATCACCCCGGTCGGCAGGATGGGGAAATGCACCGCGAGCAGTTCGAGCGACAACGCGGTCGGCAGCTTCGCGGTCAGCTCCTCCGGGATGGCCGACACGAACAACGCGACCTCGGTCGCGATCTCCCCACCGGGGTGCAGCCGGGCGTACAGATGCTCGCCGAGCATGCCGTGCAACGGGTAGGTGGCTGCGGCGAACCGGCCTGGCCGCATCGCGGTGAGGTCGTGTTCCGGCAGTCCAGCGGCGAGAAAATGCGCAGTGCTGACAACGCCGGAACTCATCAGCGTCCTCCCGAGTCCGATGTGGATGCTTTGGCCTTCGCAATCGCGGTGTCCACCCACTCACGAAGGGCACCAGCCGGCGCGGCACCCGCTTGGCGCGCGATCACTTCTCCCCGTTGCAGGAGCAGCAATGTCGGCACCGCCAGGACATCGAACCGCTGAGACAGCCCGGGTGCGGTGTCCACGTTGACCTTGACCAGCTTCAGTCGGCCGGCGCGGTCCTTGGCCAGCTGTTCCAGCGCCGGGCTGACCGTCCGGCACGGGCCGCACCAAGGCGCCCACAGGTCGACCAGGACGAAGATCGACGCCTGCTCGGCGACCTCGGCGAAGTCGGCGTCGCCCGCGTCGACCACCCACGGCAACGCGGACTCGCAGTTGCCGCACTTGGGGTAGCCGGGCGCGGCGGCGGGCACCTTGTTCTTCCGTCCACAATGGTCACATTCGACGATCTCGGACTCCATCGGCTCGATCCTCCTCAGGCGGTTTGCGCCTCCAGGGCGTCCTGAAAGGACACCACCAGTTCGTTGTCCTTCGCGTCGACGACGATGGCCCGCCCTTCCCTCACGTCGCCGGCGAGCAACGCTCTGCCGACCCTGGTCTCCACCTCGTGGGCGATGTAGCGACGCAACGGCCGTGCCCCGTAGACCGGATCGAATCCGTGCTCGGCGATCAGCCTGCGCGCGTTCCCGGTCAGCTCCAACGGGATCCGGCGTTCGGCCAGCCGCCTGCGCAGCTCCTCGAACTGCAGGTCGACGATCTTGGCGATCTCGGCGACGCTGAGCGGGGTGAACAGGACGATGTCGTCGACCCGGTTGAGGAATTCCGGCCGGAAATGCCGGCGCAGTTCGGACATCACTTGGGCGCGCGCATCGGGTTTGATCTCCCCGTCCGCGGTGACGCCGTCGACCAGGTGCATCGACCCGATGTTCGAGGTCATGATCAGTATCGTGTTGCGGAAGTCGACGGTGCGGCCCTGCGCGTCGGTGATCCGCCCGTCGTCGAGCACTTGCAGCAGGGTGTTGAACACGTCGGTGTGCGCCTTCTCGATCTCGTCGAAGAGCACCACCGAGTACGGCTTGCGCCGTACGGCTTCGGTCAGCTGGCCACCCTCCTCATAGCCGACGTAGCCGGGTGGGGCGCCGACGAGTCGGGAAACCGTGTGCCGTTCCTGGTATTCGCTCATGTCCAGGCGGACCATGTTCTCCTCGGTGTCGAACAGCGCCGCCGCAAGGGTTTTGGCCAGTTCGGTCTTCCCGACCCCGGTCGGGCCGAGGAAGATGAACGACCCGATGGGCCGGCGTGGGTCGCGGATGCCGGAACGGGCCCGGATGATCGCGTCCGCCACCAGCCGGATCGCCTCGTCCTGGCCGACGACCCGTTCGTGCAGGATCTCGTCGAGCCGCAGCAGTTTGTCCCGCTCGCCTTCCTGCAACCGGGCCACGGGGATGCCGGTCCACGCCGCGACGATCTCGGCGATCTCGTCCTCGGTGACCACTTCGTGCAGCAGCCGGTTGCCACCCTGCTTGGCCGACAGCGTCTCCTCCTCGGCGGCCAGCTTGCGTTCCAGTTCGGCGAGCTTGCCGTAGCGCAGCTCGGCGGTCCGGTTGAGGTCGTAGACACGTTCGGCTTCCTCGGCTTCGCGCCGCACCGCCTCCAGTTCCTCACGCAGCTGCTGAACCCGGCGGATGCCCTGCCGCTCGGCCTCCCACTGCGCACGCATGGCGTCGGCCTGGGCCCGAAGATCGGCTAGTTCCTTGCGCAACTCGTCGAGACGGGCCTTGCTGGCGTTGTCCTTCTCCTTGGCCAGAGCGGTTTCCTCGATCTCCAGCCGCATCACGCGCCGGGTGATCTCGTCCAGTTCGGCCGGCATCGAGTCGATCTCGGTACGCAGCCTGGCGCAGGCCTCATCGACCAGGTCGATCGCCTTGTCCGGCAGGAACCGGTCGGTGATGTAACGCCTGCTCAGCACCGCCGCGGCCACCAGGGCGCCGTCCTGGATCCGTACCCCGTGGAACACCTCGAGCCGTTCCCGCAGTCCACGCAGGATCGAGATGGTGTCCGCCACGGTCGGCTCGTCGACCAGCACGGTCTGGAACCGGCGTTCCAGCGCAGCGTCCTTCTCGATGTGCTTGCGGTGCTCGTCCAACGTTGTCGCGCCGATCATGTGCAGCTCGCCGCGGGCCAGCATCGGCTTGAGCATGTTGCCCGCGTCCATGGCGCCTTCCGCGGCACCTGCCCCGACCACAGTGTGCAGCTCGTCGACGAACAACAGGATGCGGCCTTGCGCCGCGGTCACCTCGGCGAGCACGGCCTTGAGCCGCTCCTCGAACTCACCGCGATACTTGGCGCCCGCGACGAGAGAGGCCAGGTCGAACGCGAAGATCGTCTTGTCCCGCAGCCCTTCCGGCACGTCCCCGCGGACGATCCGTTGTGCCAGCCCTTCGACGATGGCGGTCTTGCCGACGCCGGGATCACCGATCAGCACCGGGTTGTTCTTCGTCTTGCGGGACAGGATCTGGATGACGCGGCGGATCTCGGCATCCCGCCCGATCACCGGGTCCAGCTTGCCGGAGCGCGCCTCCGCCACGAGGTCACGTCCGTACTTCTCCAGTGCCTCGTAGGCGACTTCGGGGTTGGCCGAGATCACGCGCTGGTTGCCACGCACGCCGGTCAGCGCGGACAGGAAGGAATCCCTTGTCACGCCGTGGTTCTTGAGAGCCCGGCCGGCCGCGGTCGCGGAGCCCTCCTCGGCCAGCGCGAGCACCAGGTGCTCGATGGAGACGTATTCGTCCTTGAGCCGCTTGGCCTCCCGCTGGGCCGCTTCGAGCAAAGCGGCCAGCCGCCTGGTGACGTAGACCTGCCCGGGCGCGGTGCCTGGGCCGGTCACCGCGGGTTTGCGGGCAAGGTCGGCCTCGACGTCGGAACGCAGTGCGTCGATGTTGACCACAGCGCCGGTGAGCAGGCGTGGCGCAAGCCCGTCCGGTTGGTCGAGCAGGGCGGCGAGCAGGTGCTCGCCGTCCACCTCGGTATGGCCGTGCCGCGTGGCGATGGACTGCGCGTCCTGCAACGCTTCCTGGGATTTCCGGGTCAGCCGGTTCATGTCCATGGACGTCCACCCTCCACCGATCGGCTCGCCCGCAGCTCGGCTTCCAGCGCGTCGATGCGGTCCAGCAGGTCGAGCACGAGCCCGATCGCGTTGTAGTTCAAGCAAAGCCCGGCGCGCAGCCGCTGGATTCTGGCCACCTTCGCGGGCGCCGTCGCGGTGAACCAGAGCTCACCCGTCGAATCGCGGACGGCATCGAGCAGGCTGAGCGCGGCGAACCTGCGGACCAGCTCGGGATGCAGGCCGGTGCTGCTGGCCAGCATCGCGGTGCTGAGCCTGCGAGGGCGGGCGAGCGCGTAACTTACTGCCGTCACCGCTGCCTCCTCGGGTCGAAGGCCGACCCGGCGGCCAGCTTCTCGAACAGCTCTCGCTCGCGGCCGGACAGCTCGGCCGGCACCATGATCCGGACCTCGGCGTACAGATCTCCCGGCGCGCCACGGGGATCGGGCATTCCCTGGCCGCGCAGCCGGAGCCGGCGGCCGCTCGACGTGCCGGGCGGAACCTTGGCCTTCACGTCACCGCCCGGCGTGGTGACCGGGACGGTGGTGCCCAGCGCGGCCTCCCAAGGCGTCACCGGAAGCGTGACGGTGATGTCCCGGCCGGACAGCCGGTAGGCCGGATCCGGCTTGATCCGCACGATCAGGTAAAGATCACCACTCGGCGCCTGGCCACTACCCTGGCCTCCTTGACCCGACAGTCGGATCCGTTGCCCGTCAACGACTCCTGGCGGGATAGTGACGTCGTAGGTGCGTGGGCCGTCCGGCCCGGCCAGGGTGAGCTTCCGACGACCGCCGCGGTAGGCCTCGTCGACCGACAGCGCGAGCTCCGCCTCCTGGTCGGCACCGGGGATCGGGCCGCCTGCGCCCCGTCTGCCGAACATCCCGCCCAGCAGGTCCTCGATGTCGACACCGCCGAAACCCTGTCCAAACTGGACGTCGTCGCCGAAGCCGGCCCGGACGCCACCCCGTGGCGCTCCGGAGCGGAATCCCTGCCCAACGGCAACCCGTTCGTCGAAATCCTCCGGGACCTGCCGGAAATCGGCACCGAACTGGTCGTAGCGCTTGCGGGTCTCCGGATCGGCGAGCACGTCGTAGGCCTCGCTGACCTCCTTGAACCGCTCCTCAGCACCCGGATCCTTGTTCACGTCCGGGTGGTGTCTCCTGGCGAGCCTGCGGTACGCCTGCTGGATCTCCTCGGGGCCGGCAGTTCGCGGCACGCCGAGGATCTCGTAGAAGTCTCGTGCCACCGCGCGGTCACCCCCGGCGGCTGACCGTCACCGCGGCCGGTCGCAGTTGCCGTTCGCCATCTCCGTAGCCAGGCCGCAGCACGTCCACCACAGTGCCCGGCGGGACATCCGGTTTGTCCACCGCGGCGACCGCCTCGTGTTTGGCGGTGTCGAACGGAATCCCGGTCTGGTCCTGTCGCGGGTATCCCAGTGCGGTCAGAAGACCGACCGCGTGGTCCCGGACCGCCTGAATACCGGCGACGATCGCGCGTGGATCGGCTTCGGCATGGGCGAGCGCACGCTCGATATCGTCCAGCACGGTCAGCCAGTCCGCGGCGACCCGGTCCCGCTCGGCCGCCCGCTCACGCCGCAGCTCCCGTGCGTACCGCTTGCGCAGGTTGTCCAGGTCGGCGACGGCCCGCCGCCAGCGGTCCGCCAACTCGGCGAGCTCGGCCGGCGGCTGCTGGGCCGATTCGTTCCGGGCCGAGTCGTGCTGTGCCGGTTCTTGTTGCGCCGGCTCCTTTCGGGCGGCCTCCGGCTGGCCGGACTCGTTCTGGGTGGGCACGGGTCAGCTCCGGTCGAACTCGGCGTCGATGACATCGTTGTCGGCCACCCCGGACCCGGAGCCGGACCGGGTACCGCCGTCGCCGCCCGGCCGGGCCGCCGCGAGGCCATGGTAGAGCTGCTGGAGTTCGGCGGTGAGCGATCGCACCCGATCGAGCGGTGCCTCGTTCTTGACCGCGTCACGCGCGTCGTTGATCAGGATCTCGGCGCGCGCCTTGTCGTGTGGCTGGGCGGCGTCGCCGAGCTCGGCCAGCCGTCGTTCCACCTGATAGGCGACCGAGTCCAGCTCGTTGTGGGCGTCGACGGCCTCGCGCATGGCCTTGTCCTCGGACCGGTGCTGCTCGGACTCGGTCATCATCCGCTGCACTTCGCCGGGGTCGAGGTTCGATGCCTCGCTGATGGTGATGCCCTGCACTTTGCCGGTGTCCTTGTCGCGTGCCGTGACGTGCAGAATGCCGTTCGCGTCGATGTCGAAGGTGACCTCGATCTGCGGCTCGCCACGCGGTGCGGGCCGGATGTCGGTCAGCTGGAACCGGCCGAGCCCCCGGTTGTCCGCCGCTCGCTCTCGTTCTCCTTGCAGTACAACGATGTCGACAGCGGGCTGGTTGTCTTCCGCGGTGGAGAACACCTCAGTGCGGCGGGCCGGGATGGTGGTGTTCCGTTCGATGATCTTGGTCATCACGCCGCCGCGGGTCTCCACACCCAGCGACAGCGGGGTGACGTCGAGCAGCAGCACGTCGGAGACCTCGCCCTTGAGCACCCCGGCCTGGATGGCGGCGCCCATCCCCACCACCTCGTCCGGGTTGACGCTCATGTTGGGGTCCTTGCCGCCGGTCAGCCTGCGAACCAGGTTCTGCACCGCCGGGATCCGGGTCGAGCCACCGACCAGGATGACCTCGTCGATGTCGTTCGCGGACACCTTGGCGTCGGCCATCGCCTGCTGCACCGGGCCGAGGCAGCGCTGCACCAGGTCGTGGGTGAGCTCGTCGAAGGTGGCTCGCCTGATGGTCGTGGTCAGGTGCTTCGGGCCGGCGGCGTCCGCAGTGATGAACGGCAGGTTCACCTGCGTCTGGGTGACCGAGCTCAGCTCCACTTTGGCCTTTTCCGCCGCCTCGAACAACCGTTGCAGCGCTTGCGGGTCCTTGCGCAGGTCGATGCCGTTGTCCCGCTGGAACGTCTCGGCGAGGTGGTCGACCAGGCGACGGTCGAAGTCGTCGCCGCCGAGGTGCCCGTCGCCGGCGGTGGCCCGTACCTCGACCACGCCGTCACCCACGTCGAGCAGGCTCACGTCGAAGGTGCCGCCGCCCAGGTCGAACACCATCACCGTCTCGTGGCTCTTCTTGTCCAGCCCGTAGGCGAGCGCGGCCGCGGTCGGCTCGTTGATGATCCGCAACACGTTGAGCCCGGCGATCCGTCCGGCGTCCTTTGTGGCCTGCCGTTGCGCGTCATTGAAGTAGGCCGGCACGGTGATCACGGCCTCGGTCACCTTCTCACCGAGGAACTTCGACGCGTCGTCGGCCAGCTTGCGCAACACCTGCGCGCTGATCTCCTCCGGTGCGAACAACTTCCCGTGCACTTGGAAGCGGGCCAAGCCACCCGGCCCTTCCACCACGTCGAAGCCGACCGCCTTGGTCTCCTCGGAGATCTCGTCGTACCGGCGCCCGATGAACCGCTTCGCGGAATAGACAGTCCCCTTGGGATTCAGGATCGCCTGCCGCCGGGCAAGCTGACCTACCAGCCGTTCGCCGCTATCGGTGAACGCGACCACCGACGGCGTCGTCCGGGATCCTTCGGCGTTGGGGATCACGGTCGCCTCGTCGCCTTCCCAGGCGGCGATCACCGAGTTGGTCGTGCCCAGATCGATTCCGACTGCCTTCGCCATGAGCTGCCTCCTCGGGCGTCCGCGCTACTTCTCAGGGGCTTTGAGAGCGCTCTCACGCTGGATGAGCAGACGCGTGGCCTCGTCGGCCACCTCGGCATCGACCTGAACCTCATAGCGGCTCGGCATCATCATCCGGATGGACGAGAAATCACGGCGCCCGCCCTGCAGCGCGTAGGCGATCAGCCCGAAAATCGCGCCCACCACAGCGCCGAAGATCAATCCGTACGCGGCCAATGTCAGGCTCGCCACCAGCGGCCGGACCCAGTCGAACAGGCCGAAGATCCACCCCACCAGTGCGCCGACCAGTGCACCGGAGCCCGCGCCGTGCAATGCGGCACGGCCCCAGTTGAGCCGTCCGACCACCTGTTCGACCATCCGCACGTCGTGACCGACGATGGCCACCCGCTCGACCGGGAACTTCTGGTCCGACAGGAAGTCCACCGCGCGCTCGGCCTCGCCGTAGCTGGCGAACGCGGCGATGACCCGCCGTTGCCCGGTGTCGGCGGGATCGGTGGTTGATCGCCGGTTTTCCTTGTCATGCCTGAGTACCATGGCGACTCCTCCGTCTGTCTACCTAGGACAAGATCGTGCCGTGGCATAGGCAGGGTCCCAGAACCTCGCCGGATTCCGCTTGCCTCTGGCCGGTCGAAATCCACCGGCCTGATTGGTCCTGGCAGGGTGAGACCAACCGGTACTGCGGGTCACCAGCGGGTAACGTAGAGGTGTGACTTCGGCCGGATCGGCGGACACGCAGTCCTGGGGCCGATCTCACCTGTCCAGCCTGCACAGTCTGTTCGTGCTGTCGACGATGATGTTCAGCGATCGCGACGAGGAGGACATCCTGAAGCTGGCCATGTCCTCGGTCGCCTCCCTCGGCCCCTGCCAAGCCGAGGCCGGTTACCTGGTCCGCGACAACTCGCTGGTGCGGACCGCCACTCGGGGACGGTGTCCGGCGCTCGACGAGATCGACGGCGCAGTGCGTGCCCTGGGCGGTGAGGACGGCGCGATCATCGCGGGCAATAGCCCTTGGTGCTGGGCGTTCGCATTACGGCGAATCGGCGCGCCGAACGGGTACCTGGTGGTAAGCGCGGACCGTGAGCCATTCAGGGACGAGTTCTTCCTGCTCAAGGCGCTCGCCCAGCTGACCGCGACGGCGATGTCGAACGCGTCGTCGCATCAGCGGGAACGTGAGCAGGCCAAGGAACTTCGCCGGTTGTACGAGGAACGTGCGGCCGTGAACGCCGAGCTCATGCGGACAGTGTCTGATCTGGAACGGGCACGGCACGTGCATGAGGTGCTCACCAAGGTGATCGCCTTGCACGGCGAGCAAGGTATTGCCGCAGCGTTGTTCGAGCTGACGGGACACGCGGTGGCGGTCGAGGACCGGTTCGGGAACCTCCGGGCGTGGGAGGGGCCCGGTTGCCCGGATCCCTACCCGAAGCCGCACGCCGTACGGCGGGAGGAGGTACTCAGTCGTGCGGTCCGGGAGGGCGGTTCCACAAGGGAGAAGGACCGTCTGCTCGTTCTGGTCCAGCCGCGCGACGAGATCCTCGGTGTGCTCTTGCTCATCGATCCGGAGAAGACAGCGGGCGATCACGAGATGTTCGTTCTCGAACGCGGCGCGGTCATCCTGGCGCTGGAGTTCACCTACCAGCACAAGCTTGCCGAGATGGAGCTACGCCTACGGCGCGAACTGGTGGAGGACTTGCTCTCCGGCACCGACGACGCGAGCGCCTACGCGCGATCCGAAGTCATCGGCCACGACCTGCAAGGACCTCACTATGTAGCGGTGCTGCATTGGCCCGGGATCGCTGACGGCAAGGTGGTTCGCGCAGTTGAGCACGCAGCGGTCCGGATGCAGCTGCAAGTCCTGGTGACCAGGCGGCCGAAGGCGGTGGTGGCGCTGTTCCGCGGCCGGCCGGACGCCCGGGCCCTGTATCGGGCGATCGGCAAGGAGCTGAGGCCGGCCAACGGTTCGATCGGTGTGGGCGGGCGGTGCGACTGTCCGGCCGACTTCCCCCGGTCGTTCTTCGAGGCCGGCCGGGCACTGGACATCCGGATGATGTCGCGGACCCCGGACGGGATCACGTCCTACGACGAGCTCGGGGTGTTCCGCATCCTGCAGACCGGCGAGAACGGCAGTGAGATCGAGCAGTTCGTGCACGAGTGGCTCGGCGCCCTGATCGACTACGACTACCGCCGCAACGCCGAACTGGTGCCGACGTTGTCGCATTTCCTTGAGTGCGGCGGGAACTACGATGCCGCGGCGGCGGAACTGCTGATCCACCGCAGCACGCTGCGATACCGCCTGCGGCGTATCCGCGAGATCACCGGCTTCGACCTGACCGACGTCGACCAGCGCCTCAACCTGCACATGGCCACCCGCGCGTGGAAGATGATCGAGGGCGCGCCGTGAGGAGAACCCTTACTACGCCGGCCCGCTGCAGCTGTCTGGCCACAGTGGACTGTGCGGCCGCGTTCGGCCGAGTAGCGGTGCCTGGTCCAGCCGTGCGCGCCTAACCTGGCGGCGTGAAGATTCGTCGCAGGTTTGTTTTGGCTCTAGTGGCCGTGTTCATCGCCGCAGTGGCGGTAACGATCACGAGCGGAACCGCGTCGGCTACCGACGGGACCATCATCGTCGAGGACTGAAGCCGTACCGGTCCGCCAGGACCCCCGCCCTGGTAAACCCCGGCAAGCTCGAGCGCGCGACGCGCCAATGCGGCCACGACCCTGCAGGTTTCCGCGACGGGGCAGATCGTCGTCGACGACACAATGCGGTCGGTCTCGCACCCCGACGTCTACGCCGTCGGTGATGCCGCGCTCGCAACAGGCGCGAGCGGCACACCACTGGCACGCCATTGGCTGGGGCTGCATCCGAATCGCCCTCGGAACCAGCGAGAGAAGTTGCTCGACGAGGAGAAGGACAGCAGAGTGGCGATCTCGGTCAGAGAGTAACGCCGGTTGCTCACCATGTGTTCGGCTAGTTCGGTCCGTATCGAGTTCAGTACCGACGAAAACGTCTCGTTCGCGTCGGCGAGGTGCCGGTGGACGGTCCTGCGGTCGACGCCGAGGCTACGGGCTATCTGCTCGACCGAACATCGGCCGGAGGGCAGCAGAAGTTCGACGAGTTCCCGGACTCGATTCAGGGTCGTCGTTTCTTTCGAGGGTTCGAGGGAGTCGAGGAACTGTTGGGCATAGGTGCGCAACTGCGGGTCCGCCATCTTGTTCGGTGTGTCAAGATCACTTGCATAGAACACGATCCCGTTGAATTCATGCTCGAACTTGACCGCTGGTCCGAAGAACTTTCGATGGGTGCTCGCGTCCGCCGGAGGCGGGTGCGTGAAGCAGACGGTGACCGGCTGCCACAAGGTGCCGAGGAAGTCGCGCAGCAGCCGGTGGAGTACGCCCACAGCCAACTCCGTCGCTTGCCTCGTCTGCGCCGATTCACCGAATTCGAACCCGATGCGGACGGTCGCCAATCCGTTCATCACGGACATGCGCATTCGCAGTGCCTCGTTGTACATGTTTTCGTGGCGGATCAGCATTCCGAGAGCGCTGCGGAGATCCGACTCCTCGCGAATGACCAGGCTCAGGGGCCCGAGGTTGGCCAACCGTCGACGTTCGGCCAGTCTCAGGCCGAAGTCCTGGTGCCCGGACGTCGCCGCTGACTGCTCGAGGAGCCTGGCGATCGCCACGGCGGGGATCCAGCGATCCGGAAGGCCCAGGTCGGCGGGATCGAGGCCGACGCCTCTCATCAGCCGTGCCGGGTCGATGCCGACCGACTGACTGACCTCGACGTAGCTGTTCAGCGCGGCATAGCGAGCGAGGGTTTTCACGATCGCGTCCCGGGTTGAATACTTTGCTGTCACCTCAGGATAAGCATCGGTCGTCGAGGCTGCCTACCGTTTGGTGCTGTACGCGGCAGATGAGACCACCCGATTCCGACCTGAGGAGAACGCCGTGGCAAACGCGGTTCGCTACTACGAGACTGGTGGCCCAGAGGTCATGCGGTGGGAAACTGTCGAGGTCGGCGAACCAGGGCCGGGTCAGGTCCGGGTCCGCCATGAGGCGGTTGGACTGAACTTCGCCGACACGTACTTCCGCGCCGGCCTCTACCCGGTCGAGTTGCCCGCAGGCATAGGCGTGGAAGCGGCCGGCGTGGTCGAGGCCGTCGGACCAGGGGTAGCGCACGTGCGGGAGGGCGACCGCGTCACCTATACCGGCAGCCCCCTCGGGGCCTACAGCACCGAGCGCGTGATGCCCGCCGCACCACTGATCGCGCTACCAGACGCGATCGCGTTCGACACCGCTGCCGCCATGACCATGCGTGGTCTCGCCGCGGCCTATCTGCTCCGCCGGATCCACCCTCTGAAGCCGGGAGACACCGTTGTGCTGCACGCGGCCGCGGGCGGCGTCGGTCTGATCTTCACGCAGTGGGCGAAACTCCTGGGTATCACGGTGATCGGCACGGTGTCGACGGACGAGAAGGCCGAGATAGCGCGTGCCTACGGGTGCGACCACGTCGTGGTCTACCCCCGCGAGGACGTGGCCGGACGGGTCCGGGAACTCACCGGTGGTGCCGGTGTGCCGGTCGTGTTCGACAGCATCGGCCGGACGACTTTCTCGGCTTCCCTTGATTCGCTGGCCCGGCACGGCCTGTTGGTGTGCTTCGGAACCGCGTCGGGACCTGTCCCACCAATCGACGCCATGCAGCTCGCCGTCAAGGGCTCGCTGTTCGTCACCCGCCCGGCGCTGGCCGACTATATCGCCGACCCCGCGGAGCGCGCCGAGCTGGCGGGAGAGCTCTTCGGCCACGTCGAGTCCGGCCGGATCGAGATCGGCATCAACCAACGCTATGCCCTGGCTGACGCCGTGCGGGCTCATCGCGACCTGGAGGCGGGCCGCGGCATCGGCTCCTCCGTCTTCTCGGTCTGACCCGCCACACGAAACCCAACCCAGAGGATTCGTCATGACCAACACCCCTGAGTCGGCGGACTCGACGCCCGTCGGGTCGTCGACGATCAGGTTCGAGCCGCTCACCTGCTCTATCGGTGCCGAGTTGTTCGGCGTCGACCTCGGCGACGTCAGCCGGGACGACACGCTGTTCACCGAACTGAAGGCGCTGCTGCTCAAGTACAAGGTCCTGTTCCTGCGCGATCAGGACATCAGCCGCGCCGAACACGTGGCATTCGCCCGGCGTTTCGGCGAACTCGAAGACCACCCGCTAGCGAGCAGCGATCCGGAACATCCGGGCCTGGTCCGGATCTACAAGGATCTCGACAGCCCCGCCGAGCACTACGAGAACGCCTATCACTGTGACGCCACCTGGCGGCAGAAGCCGCCGATGGGATGTGTGCTGCGCTGCGTGGAGACACCGAAGGCCGGTGGCGACACGATCTGGGTGAACATGGTCGAGGCGTACGCGAAGCTGCCCGACTACATCAAGACACTGATCGATGGGCTGCGTGCCAGGCACAGCATTGAGGCCACATTCGGTGCGGTGATGCCGGTGGCACAACGCCACCGGTTGAAGGAATACTTTCCCGACGCGGAGCACCCGGTCGTGCGCACTCACCCGGAAACCGGGGAAAAGGTCCTCTTCGTCAACGCGTACACCACACATTTCGTCAATTTCCACACCCCGGAGAACATCCGCTATGGCATCGACTACGCCCCCGGCGGCAGCAACCTGCTCAACTACCTGATCAGTCAGGCCTCGATCCCGGAATACCAGGTCCGCTGGCGGTGGACCCCCAACAGCGTCGCGATCTGGGACAACAGATCCACGCAGCACTACGCGGTTCAGGACTACTGGCCCGGGGTCCGCAAGATGGAGCGGGCCGGAATCATCGGCGACCGGCCATTCTGACCGTCCGATTCAATCCTTCCCCTTTCGACGGGAGAAAATCATGCATTTCCTCGACGACTCACTGTTTCCCGAGAACCAGGAAAAGCTGGTCATCACGGCGGCTCCCTACGGGCCGGAATGGGAACCAGCCGACTTCCCCGAAGACCTTCCGCTGACCATGGACGACCACGTCCGCCAGGCCGTCGACTGCTACAACGCGGGCGCCACCGTGCTGCACATCCACGTGCGGGAGCTTGATGGCAAGGGCTCCAAACGACTGTCGCGGTTCAACGAACTGCTCGACCGGCTGCGTGCGGCCGTCCCCGAGATGATCCTGCAGGTCGGCGGCTCCATCTCCTTCGCGCCGGAACACGAAGGGGCGGACGCCAGGTGGCTCGGCGACGAGGCCCGTCACATGCTGGCCGCGCTGGATCCCGCGCCGGACCAGGTGACCATCGCCATCAACACCTGCCAGATGAACATCATGGAGCTGATGACAGCGGACGACATCGCGGGCACCTCGTTCACGCGACCGGCCGTGGCGGAGGCATACCGCGAAATGTTCGTACCAGCCGGCCCGGCCTGGGTCGAGGAACACCTCAGGCGGCTGCAAGCCGCGGGTATCCAGCCGCATTTCCAGCTGGCCGGCATCCCGCAGTTGGAAACCGTGGAGCGGCTGATCCGGCGGGGGGTCTACACCGGCCCGCTCATGCTGACGTGGGTCGGCATCGGAGGTGGGTTCGATGGCCCCAGTCCGTACAACATGATGGAGTTCATCCGCCGTGTCCCCGACGGTGCGGTGCTCACGCTGGAAACCCTCATGCGCAGTGTCCTGCCGGTCAACACCATGGCGATCGCGATGGGTCTGCACGCCCGCTGCGGCAACGAGGACACGTTGTGGGGCAAGGAGGGCCAGAAGATGACCTCGGTCCAGCAGGTCGAGCAGTTGGCACGTATCGCCGGCGAACTCGGCCGCGAGGTGGCCACTGGAAAGGAGGCCTTCGATATCTACAAGATCGGCGAGCGGTACGCCGACGCCGACGAAACCCTGGCCAAGATCGGGTTCGCGCCGAACCGTCAACCGGGTCAGGTCGGTTTCACGCATCACTCCTGATCGAGGTCTACGCCGATCACGTTCGAGCCAGCACAGGAGTGGCCGTGGAACCGCAAGCTCAGACTGCCGACGCCCCCACAACAGACCCTGTCGCCGTGACAGGAGGGCAAAGGATCTACCCCTGGGTCGTGTTCGGCTTGGCCTTCGTACTGCTGTTGTCGGACTACATGTCGCGGCAGGTCCTCAGCGCGGTTTTCCCGTTCCTGAAGGCAGAGTGGGCGCTGTCCGACTCCCGGCTCGCCGCCCTCAACAGCGTCGTCGCATTGATGGTCGGCCTGCTCACCTTTCCCCTGTCGCTACTGGCGGACCGCTGGGGGCGGGTCAAGAGCCTGGTCCTGATGGCGATCATCTGGAGCGTGGCGACCCTCCTCTGCGCCGTCGCTGTCAACTACGGTCAGTTGCTCGGCGCGCGTTTCCTCGTCGGAGTGGGCGAGGCCGCATATGGCAGCGTGGGCATCGCCGTGGTACTCAGCATGTTCCCGCCCCACCTTCGTGCGTCGCTCAGCGGTGCGCTCATGGCCGGTGGATCGTTCGGCTCAGTGATCGGTGTCGCGCTCGGTGGCGTCATCGCCGTGCAGCTGAGCTGGCGCTGGTCGTTCACCGCCGTCGCGATCTTCGGCCTGCTCCTGGTCGTACTGTTCCGGGTGTTCGTCACCCAGACAAAGGTGGATCGGTATCAGCATGGTGACACGACCGCGACCAGCGGTGAACCGAGAACAACCGCCGGATATCGTGCTCCGCTCACCAGTCTGTTCTCCATCGCCTCGGTGAACTGCGCCTACATCGGTAGCGGTCTGCAGCTGTTCGTCGCCGCCGTCCTGCCGGCCTGGATACCCAGCTTCCTCAATCGCTACCACGCCATGACCCCGGACCGGGCCGGTGCGGTCGCCGCGATCTTCGTCCTGCTCATCGGTGTGGGGATGATCGTCTGCGGCATCGTCACCGACCGGCTCAGCCACGAGCAACCGACGCGTAAATGGACCACGGCCGCCTCCTACAGCCTGCTCGCGGCGGCGCTGCTGATCGTCGGCTTCAACCTCGACGCGGGCGGGCTCCAGCTCGTTCTGATCGGAGCCGGCGCCTTCTTCTCGGCCGGCGCATCCGGCCCGGCGACCGCCATGGTCGCCAACCTCACCCACCCCTCCATCCGGGCCACCGGTTTCGGATCACTCACCCTGGTCAACAGCCTGCTCGGACTGGCTTTGGGCCCCTTCGTCGTCGGGGTGCTGGCCGACCGTCTCGGACTGCTGGAGGCACTGCGGCTGGCGCCGCTGGCCTACATCGGAGCCGTTGCCGCGCTGCTGATCGGCAAGCGCTGCTATCCAGCGGGTACGTCACGACTCACGACGCTGAATCAGAGTCTCTCGGCCTGACTAGGGCCGTGGGCAAACAGTCCGGGAGACCTTGCGCAGCATGACCAATCGGGGCGGTGGAGGGCTGTCAGGGCATAGGCCTCACCTGCCTGTCCTGATCGAGAATGCGGCAATCCGGTTTGACCTGGGCGATCGTGACATCTGATGATCGGCGGTCGTGTCTGTTCGTCTGGTCTATCGGCTCTTCGTCCAGGTGCTGTCCTGGCTTGTGCTGTTCGCTCGGTCGTCGGCATCGAAGGACACGGAGATACTCGCCTTGCGCCACGAGCTCGCTGTGCTGCGACGCAACAACCCAAGTCCCCGCCTGTCCTGGCCGGATCGCGCGGTCCTGGCCGCACTTGCCCGAATGCTTCCCAAAGCCCTACGCGTCCACCGGATAGTCACACCCGCAACGTTGCTGCGCTGGCACCGCAAGCTGATCGCAGCGCAGTGGCGACAGCCGAAGCCTTCGGGTCGTCCGCCGAGCGGCGATGAACTGGCCACGTTCATCCTGCGCCTGGCGAGGGAGAACCGGACCTGGGGTGTGGTCCGTATCCAGGGTGAGCTGCGGCGCCTCGGCCATCGACTCGCCGCCTCGACCATCCGTAAAATCTTGCGCGCCAACGGGATCCCGCCATCGATACGCAGCGATGACACCTGGCGCACCTTCTTACGCGCCCAGGCTGGCAGCCTGCTGGCGATCGACTTCTTCCACGTCGACACCGTGACGCTGAAGAGGCTATATGCCGCGTTCACCATCGAGATCAACATGCGCAGAGTCCACCTGCTCGGCATCACCGAGCATCCAACCGCGGACTGGGCGGTTCAGATGGCCCGCAGTCTTGCCAGTGATCTCGAGGAGGCCGGGCACCGCTTCAGACACCTGATTCGCGACCGTGACGCAAAGTTCAGTGCCGCCTTCGACGCGGTCTTCGCCTCCATCGGCATCCAGATCGTACTCACCGCACCGCAGGCCCCGCGGATGAACACCTTCGCCGAACGCTGGATCGGCTCCGTCCGCCGAGAGTGCACCGACCGGATCCTCATCACCGGAGAACGCCACCTACGCCACCTACTCGACGTCTACATCGCCCATCACAACACCGGGCGCAGCCACCAATGCGACGGGATGCTTCTGCGTGCTCCCGACGATGTCCCGAACATGATCCCATTCCCTGCCAAATCGGCGAGATCCGACGCCGACAGCATCTCGGCGGACTGCTCAACGAATACCGACCCGCCGCATGAAACTCCAGGCCAGAACCGGTAACCGAGATTTCGACCAGGACAGGCGCAAGTTGTTGCTGGCCGAGGTGGAAGCGCGGCGCACCGGCCGATCGTCATGCGGGACAGGCTGGCGACGCCGAGGAACTGTAGCGGCGAACGATTCCACGCCGTGGACCACTTATATCCACATTGGACCTCGAATGAAGGACAGCGATCGCGCATCCGCCCAGACACCAACCACGCCATCACATCGCCGGTCACACCCGCAATGGACACACCAGTAACCACAACAGGAGCTTGCCTCCACTATGGACTCCCGACCACGGTCGCGGTCAGCCCTCTGCTGCGGCGGGCTTGTCCGATCGACCGGACTCTTGCACGCTTGCCGGGGTTTTCCGGTCTGCCGCGAAGCGGTCGGAATCCGATCATCCATAATAGACATATGTTGATACGGCGAGCGAACGTACTGGCAGCGCGAGAACCTGTGGATTGAGGGCTGCGGCGGGCACCGTGGGCGGCTGCAGTGAATATTCACTGATCGTTCTTGCGGGTGTCGGCGGACTGGCTCAGCGACTGGGCGGTCAGATCGAGTGCCACTGCCTCGTCGGCTCGTCCGATGTGATCGAGGTGGTTGCGTAGCTGCGCCGATGCGCGGCGATAGGCGGGTCCGTGGAGCGCCGGATCCTGCTGTGCGCAGACTTTCCGTATCGCGGCGGCTTCTCTGAACGCTCCGCCGAGTAGAGTTGCGCCAACGTGGCTGGTTGCACGTGCACCGCAATGCCGTGTTTCACTGGAGCGGCAAAGGTCGGGATGCCCCCTTGGAGAGCATCCCGTGAGTCTCGCACCGCTGCCGGCCGCTGGTGTGCGGCGAGTTTTGCCTGGCCGCGTCAGTCGCGTCATGTCTCGGCAACGTTCCGGCAGTTGCCTGGTCGGACAATCGGGGTTCGGGGAGGCGATGATGATGACCATCTACGAGCGGATCGGTGGCCAGGAAGCGTTGATCGCCGTGGTGGACGACTTCTACGTGCGGGTACTCGCCGACCCGCAGCTGGCGCCGTTCTTCGCGGGGGCGAACATGTCCCGGCTCAAGGGGATGCAGATGGAGTTCTTCGCGGCCGCGCTCGGCGGCCCGCACGAGTACTCCGGCCGGGCCATGAAAGATGTCCACCAGGGACGGGGCATCGGCCAGGTGCACTTCGACCTCGTGGCCGAGCACCTCACCGAGGCGCTGGCCGCGGCCGGCGTGCCGGACGAAACCGTGACCGCCATCATCGGCGCGATCGCACCACTGGCGGCCGACATCGTCTCACCCTCCGCCGACACGACTCCGGCGGCATAGAACCGCTCCTCGGGTCGTAAGCACCAGCACCTCGACGTCCCTTCGACGCTGAGGAAGGACGCGGCGGGACCTGTGGGGTGCCAGAACTCGGCCGACCCACTGGCCTGTTCCTTCGCATCGTGACCAGCTGCTGCAGGATCGTTTCCCGTGACGTTTCGACTGCTCTACCTGAGCGTGAATCACGTGCTTGGCTGGCTTGTGCTCCTCTGCCGCAATGACACCGCCAAGACCACGGAACTGCTGGTGTTGCGCCATGAGGTAGCAGTACTGCGCCGGCAAGTCGCCAAGCCACAACCATCGTGGCCAGATCGAGCGATACTCGCCGCACTGTCCCGGCTTCTGCCCAACCGACTACGAGCACACCGGATCGTCACCCCGCAACGCCCTTGCGCCGGCATCGTCGCCTGCTGACCAGGAAATGGACCTATCCCCACCCCACTGGCCGCCCACCCATCCCCGACGACCTCCGCAACCTGGTAGTTCGTCTGGCAGCAGAGAACCCCACATGGGGCCACCGAAGGATCCAAGGCGAACTCACCCGATGGGGACACCACCTCGGCGCAGGCACCATCCGCCGGATCCTTCGCCACCGTCACATCGGCCCAGCACCACGACAGACCGACACATCGTGGCGGCAGTTCCTCCGCACCCAGGCCTCAGGTCTGCTGGCCACAGACTTCTTCCACATCGACACCATCGGTCTACGCCGCCTCTACGTCCTGTTCGTCAGGGAAGTCACGACACGACGCGTGCACATCCTTGGCGTGACCGCGCACCCAACGGCCGACTGGGTCGCCCAGCAAGCACGGAACCTGCTCATGCAGCTCGGCGATCGCGTCAGACAGTTCAAACACCTGATCCGCGACCGGGACACCAAGTTCACCGACACCTTCGACGCTGTCTTCGCCGCCGAGGACATCGAGATCGTCAAGATCCCTCCGCGGCGTCCGCGGGCGAATTGCTATGCCGAGCGCTGGGTCTCCAGCGCCCGGCGGGAATGCACCGACCGGATACTGATCTACAACGAAAAGCACGCTCTCACAGTCCTGAACACCTACGTACGCCACTTCAACAACCACCGACCACACCAAGCACTGCGCCACACAGCCCCGAACGACGACCCCAACGCCACCATCATCCCAGCAGCTGCGCCGATCCGCCGCCAACGGCTCCTCGGAGGCGTGATCAACGAGTACCACAGGGCCGCGTGACAACATCAACGAACCCCAGGTCAAAGGCACAGGGCCGAGTTTTGGCACGGCACAGGTCCTGGACGGAGCCTTGCGCCTGCCGAAAAAGCTATCCGTGCTGGTCAACGCACGACATCAACCCTGTCCCTCCTCTCAAGACGGCCGACCACAACGGCAGCATGATCGGCCGTGCTCCTGCCATCGGCCTGACTAACACCTTCGCTCTGTCCCGCCTAATCCCGATGAGCAGCAGGGGCAAAGACATCAAGATCCTGCCGTTGCGCCACCAGATCAGACTGCCGCAGCGGCAACTCGATAGCGCCAGGGTGAGGTTCAGTCCAGCCGACAGAGCGCCGCTCGCCGCGCTCCTACACCGACTACCAAGCCAGACCTTGCACAGACCCCGCCTGCTGATACGACTGGACACCGTCCTTCACTGACACCGCGAACTACTCCGCCGAATACGCAGGGACGTTCCGAGCACTGCTCGTTGGTCTACGCGAGCCTGTTTGCGGCGAAGGTTCAGACGCTGCGCTGCCGCGCGAACAGCTGACGCGCCGAGTCGCCAAGGCCCAGGTCGGCCGACGAGCCATCCTGCCAACGCAGAACGCCGTTCACAGCGTCCACAACAGGCATTGTCTGGTGTTCGCCGGACCACAGCAGATCCAGCCGATCACCGACGACCTCAACCAGGACGACGCGATACACCGACCACAGCAGCCAGGGGATCTCGCTGCGACGCGTGTGCGCGTCGGCGAATCGCACCGCCATCCCGCCGGGCGGACCGATCACGATCCCCCGCCTGGACTGACTACTTCCCGTGTCCAAGAACAGCTCCGAGATCCCCCGACCGATGGCTCGCAACGGCCGCAGCAACTGATTGACCTGCTGCTCCCCCTCGATTGATCCGTCCTTCCGCCTGCCCGGCACCTGGTAAGCGGGATGGAACTCATCAAGCTGGAACCCGTACAACAACGGATGCCGCAATGTCCGGCTCGCCAACTGATACACCGCAACAGGCGGAACCTCCTGCCAAGCAAGACTCTCCGGCCGCGCATAGTCCTCGCTCATCCGGCCTATCCTCCAGCGACGACCCACTCGAAGGCGTTGAACACCCCTTCGGCAAGATCCTTGATCTGGTCCCAGTCCTCGGTGTTGTTGCTCGACACGCCCAACCCGACCACACACGTGCCGGCCGGGTCCGGTATCCACGCCGTAACGGATCGCGGTTCGGTCTGGAAAACCTCATCACCCATCGTGAGCAGATCCTGTTCGACCGTCTCCACAACGACCGCAGGCCCGGACTCCAGACGCTCGGTGCGGACCGCCCCCATTCCCTGCTTTGCGTGCAGCGATGTCAATCCAGCAACAGCCGCGTCGACGGTGTAGTGGTCGGACAGCAGCACGAAACACTGCACGAGCGCGAGCACAGGCCTTAGGCCGTCGACACTCCGGAACAACCCGGCCGCGCCATACGACGCACCGGCCTCGCGCACCGCACCGGCCATGGTCGCGAAAGTGACCGCCGAGGCGACCGCCCCCAGATCGGTCGACTGGATGCCGAAGAACGCCGCAGTCTCGGCGGCGATACCCCTCCTGCACACTCGCTCCCCTCTCCCACCTCTCGAACCGAGGAGGATCCTAACCAAACCAGTCACACAGCGTGCACAGAACGACTCAATCCGTACATCAACCCGCGAGCGGCAGTTGCGGACGCACTCATCGTGGCAGTCGGGTTAGACCCTGCGACGCTCTGCACGGCGCTTTACCGAGGCATCCTCTACAGCCACTGAGCGGGAACCCTCAGTGATCCGCTCGGCCACCGCCTTGATGTACTGGCGAGTCCCTCCGCCGCCCGGTGAACTGCTGTTGCCTGGCGCGGAAGGTACGCAACCGTGACAGGTCCAGAGGCGAACAGGGTCCGTCTTGGACAGTCGAATGTGGATAAATTGCTCCGTGACCGATGGCTTGGCTTCGCGCCGGCGAGCGCGGAGGCTCGCCTGGGGGCTGAGGGTTGCCGCCGTCGTACCGTGAGTTCCTGCTGACCACCGACGGCTGGCGCAACGCCGGGGGCTTCGTCTGGCGCATGCGGGACACCACGAATCTCGGCTGGCTGCGCGACATCGAGCCGCGCTGGGCGCACTGGGAAGACCTGTGCGCCGAGGACAACCCCGATCCGGGCAACGGCACCGGTTCAGCCGCGGACTGGTGATCTCGCTGCAGGCAGACGCCGGAATCTTGTTCCTCGACCCGGGCGATGTCGACGACGCCGGGGAATGGGCGGCCTACAGCCTGTTCTCCTGGAGAGCCGCGCCGCCCATCCGGTTCCCTTCGTTCACCGCGTTGATGTACCAGGTGATCGTCACCCCCTGAGGACTCGTGTTCTCGAGCGGCCGGGCTTCCCGCCCACTGGCCGCGCGACGAAAAGGCCGGCTGCACTGGGTGGCGCGGAGTCGCATGACGACGTTTATAGCAGCCACGGGTCATCTTGACGAGCTTCGGCCCGTTGAATGGATAGCCTTGCCTTCGCGGCGGTAACTTGACGGGAAATCTAAAAATATCGACGTAATCTTTACATCTTGCGACCTCTGTTACAGGTGTCCGCCGGGTGAGTGGCGACATTTTATCAGCTTTCGGACGTCCGTGCGGCGAACGCGTGACCCTATGGTGACCTCGTTATTTGCCCTGGTACGGACGGCCTTCGAAGTCAAGGCCGTCCAACAGGCGGATCTCGGAACAATTCTGCGCATTGTAGGTAAATATGCCCTGCTAGCGGGGCGCGTGGATATGTCAAGCCCGGCCGGCCACGGAAAGTGAGCTACTCGGACCACCCGGATAGCGTCGGCCGAAATGATGAAGAAGAACCATCACATCGGCGGGTGGCGTCCTTGATCCGCAGTTCTTATGCTGGGCTCCGCTGTTTCAAATGCGTCACGGGCAGTTGACGGGAACTTAACCTGGGGCCGAATAAAACTGTCCGCGTTTGGCGTGGGCGGTTTGGAATTGCAGTTCTGTGCAACACAGCTGAGTTGAGCAAGGCACGACCGCTTCCGCGATCGTCGGGGAAGCGGCCGCACAGTTGCCATGTCATTTCTCGCGGTTTCTATGAGCTCTGAACGGAGATCCAGGTAATGATCAGCGACGACGTCACGATCCTCGATCCGGTCGAGGCCGGTACTCCGGACGTCAGCAAGTTCGTCGACCTGACCCAGCACGAGATCCAGGCGCTGAAGACGAAGTACAACCTGGCCGACGCGCACACCCACCAGCGCCAGTCCGCCAGCCAGGACGCGATCGTCGCGAGCTTGCCCGACCTGTGGCACGAGTCCGAGGACAACCTGCAGTCGGACGCGGAACGACGTTTTCTCGACGCGTTCTTCCGGTTACACAAGCAGCCCACAGCCGCGGCGATGCAGAAGACGTTGTTGTCGTATTCGGCGAGTGTCTCCACGATGGTCGCGGCGATGTACCTGCAGCAGCGGAACATGTCGGTATCGCTGGTCACGCCGTGTTTCGACAACCTGGTCGACCTGCTGCGCCACATGGGTGTGGAGCTGGGCTCGTTCCCGGAGGAATGGCTGCACGACCTCGACTCCGTCTACGACCGGATGTCGGGTGTCACGACCGACGCCATCTATCTCGTCGACCCGAACAATCCGACCGGTTTCACCCTGCTCAAGGACGGCAGAAGCGGGTTCGCCGAGCTGCTGCGGCTGTGCAAGGACACCGGCAAGCTGCTGATCATGGACTTCTGCTTCGCGTCGTTCGTGCTGTGCGCGCAGGGGATGGACCGGATCGACATCTACCGGATGCTGGAGGAGTCCGGTGTCACCTACATGGCGATCGAGGACACCGGCAAGACCTGGCCGGTGCAGGACGCCAAGTGCGCGATGATCACGGCGAGCGAGGACATCCGGGAGGACGTCTACAACATCCATACCGCGGTCCTGCTGAACGTCTCGCCGTTCGTGCTGAACTTCCTGGTCCGGTACGTCGAGGACTCGATCGACGACGGCTTCGCCTCGGTGCGGGATGTGATCACCGAGAACCGGGCCGCGGCCAGGGAGGCGCTGGCGGGCACGATCCTCGAGTACGTCGAGCCGGTGGTGGACACCAGCGTGGCGTGGTTCAGGATCACGCAGCCGGATCTGACCGCGAGCCAGTTGCAGTCACAGCTGTTCGACCACGAGATCTACGTCCTGCCGGGCACGTATTTCTACTGGGACGACAAGGAAAAAGGCGAGCGCTACATCCGCATCGCACTGGCCAGGCGGCCCGAGGAGTTCGCGGACGCCATGACCGCCATGCGGAAGGTGCTGCGCAACGATGGCCGGTGACGTGTTCATCGATTCCGCCCTGTTCATGGGGATGCACGCCGAGGACGACTCGATCCGCCGGGCGTGCAAGAACTTCTTCGTCAGGCGGCTGGCCGGCGGCCGGATCGTGATGAGCCTGGAACAGGTCGGCAGGTGCGACGACCTGATCTGGAGCAAGTACGGCCGCACGGAGCAGGACACCTACTACCCGTTCATGGACGTCCTGCACACCGACATCACCCTGGATCGTGTCCCGTACCAGGAACAGGACATCAAGACCGCGCAGTCGGCCGCGATCCTCGACGGCCTGGAGCTGACCGACCGGCTGACCGTGGGCATGGTCCTGGCCAGGGGCGGTGAGCTGGTCACCGTCAACCCGCGGCTGGCAAGCAACGACGGCCTGCCCGTCCGGGCGCCGGACGGCGGGACGGAGCTCGGTTTCCCGCCATATCTGGAGCGTCTGTACCAGCGTTCGCTGCTGGTGCGGGTCGCCGGAAAGGATCTCTGACATGTACTCCGGGACAATCGTTCCGCTGATCACGCCACTGGACATGGACACCCGTGTGGACACGGCGAGCGTGGCCAGGCTGATCGAGTCGGTGCACCGGGACGTGGCCGGGCTGATGCCCACGCTCAGTTCGGGCGAGGGCTGGAAGCTCAGCGAGACCCAATGGCGTGACATGGTCGCTGCCACCTGCGAGCATTCGCGCGGCCTGCCTGTGCTGGCGGGGATCCAGCTGCCGGAGACCGGGCAGGTGATCGAACGCGCCCGGCTGGCCAAGGAACTCGGTGTGGACGCGGTCGTCGTGACCACACCGTTCCAGGCCGACATCTCGCAGGACGAGATCTTTGCGCACTACCAGGCGCTACGGGCGGCCGTCGACATCCCGTTGTTCATCTACAACGAGGCCGCGGTGTCCGGCAACACGATCGAGCTCGAAACGCTGCTGCGGATCTTCGCCCTGCCCGGCGTGGTCGGTATCAAGGAATCCAGCGGCTCGGCGGAGCTCACCCGGCGGATCGTGCGCGCCGATCACACCGTGCCGGTGTTCGAGGGCTGGGAGAACCTGCTTCTGGAAGCGCACGGTGTGGCCGGGTTCATCGGGCCGTTGGCCAACCTCGAACCACAGCTGTGCAACGCGATGCTCGTCGACCCCACGCCAGAGCGGCAGGCCACGATCGACGAGACCTGCCGGCGCTACGGCGTTTTCGAGGACGACTGGTACCGGCTGGTCAAGCAGGAACTCTGCAAACGGAAGGTGATCGGCACCGATCTGGTGGTGGAGGAGCGGACATGAGGGTCTCCCCAGGGGACTCCCCGCAGAAGCGGCTCTATATCCACAATCGCACTGTGCCGACCGTCGAGGCGTACGCGGACATGCTCGAGATCGAACGTGCCTGGGTGGCCGGCCTGGCCGCCGAAATCGAAGCGCAGGCGCCGGAGTTCTCGTCTCGCAACGAACTTCTCGACGCGTTGCAGGACCTCCTCGACGCCGAGGAGCGCGGCGTCCCGGGCCCGGACGAGTTTTTCCTCGCCCAGGAAGCCACGCTGGCGCAGTTCACGTCGGTGGTCGCGGACTTCGCGGTCGACGGCCTGGTGGAATCCCAGTCACACCTGGGAATCATCCCGCGCCTGCCGGCCAAGGCACGGACCGCCGTGCTGCGGGTCCTCATCGACGAGTTCGGATGCGGCAACGACGAACAGGAACACGCCCAGCTCTACACCGGACTGGTGACCGAGCTGGGGATGCCGGCCGAGCTCGAGCACTACGTCGGCATCGCACCTGACGAGTGCTTCGCGTACGTCAACCTGTTCCACTGGTTCGCCGAGCGGGCACCCATGCCCGAGTACTTCCTTGGCGCGTATGCGTACTTCGAGTCGAGCGTGCTCTACGCGTTCAGGTGTTACGCCGAGGCGACCAAGCGGCTCGGGATCGTCAACGGCAAGTACTACGCGGAGCACCTGTACATCGACGCGTATCACAGCAAGCAGATGCGGGCGTCGATCGGCGCACTGGAGCGGTACCGGCCGGTCGATCTGGCCAAGGTGTGGACCGGGATCCAGTTGACCAGCGCGGTCGTCGCCGAGGCGA
Organism: Kibdelosporangium banguiense; assembly: GCF_017876405.1. Taxonomy (GTDB): domain Bacteria; phylum Actinomycetota; class Actinomycetes; order Mycobacteriales; family Pseudonocardiaceae; genus Kibdelosporangium; species Kibdelosporangium banguiense. The sequence goes on from NZ_JAGINW010000001.1 coordinate 10,025,580, forward strand.
CCGCGGCGGCGGTCTCCCGTGCGCGGGCGGCGGTGCCGGTATGACGGTGGTCATCCGGCAGGTCAGCGAGGACGACATTCTCCTGGAACTGGGCGATACCAGCGTGATCGTGCAAAGCCGGTGCCCGCACCGCGGGGGCAGGCTGCGGTTCGGCGTGGTCAACGAGCGCCGCATGACGATCACGTGCCCACTGCACCATTCGACGTTCGACCTGCGGTCGGGCAACCAGCTGTCCGGTCCGCCGTGCGGGTCGTTGCGGGTGAGGGTCGCCGAAGACCTGACACAGCAGGAATAACGGTACGACAAGGCGCAGGGGCGCGGGCGAATCCACATTCGCCCGCGCCCCTGCGCCTTTGTCACGGTCTGAGCACACGGCCGGCGAGCAGCACCAGCGACTCGACGATCTCCTTCTTCGGCAGGCCGATGTGGTGGCGCTGGAACCGGTAGACCTCCGGCGCCAGCGGCGCCATCAGGATGTCGGCGAGCGTGTCCGGGTCTCCCACGCCGGCTTCGTGCACCAGTGCGCGGACATGCGTCCGCCAGAACCGGTACGCCCCTGTTTCCAGTCTCGACCTGCCGATCTCCGCGCCCAGGTGCAGATGCAGGTGCTTGTCCAGCAGATCGGTCATGGCCTCGTAGAAGGCAGCCAGCCGTGCCGCGGGCATCTGGCCGGGGCCGAGCGGAGGTTCGCCGAAGATCAGTTTCTCCTGTAGGACCCGTTCGTGCTCGTCCAGCAGGGCAACCGCCACAGCGCCGGGATCGGGGTAACGGCGGTACAGCGTCGCGCGGCCTACGCCTGCCGCACGCGCGATGTCGTCCATCGTGACCGAGCGGGGATCACCGGCGGAGAACAGCCGGTCAGCGGCCTCCAGCACACGCACACGGTTGCGTGCCGCGTCGGCCCGTTCCTGGCGTGCGGGGCCGCCCAGCAGGTTGGCCCGATCAGACCGCCGAGGATCCGCCCGGTCGGGTGGCTGGAGCTGGTGGTCGCTAGTGACCATGGGCGTCACCTTACGGGGGAGCTAAGTGGACAGCATGCCCACTTATACCCTACGGTTCTCCTGACCATAAGTGGACACGACGTTCACTTGCGTGGATCTTCTCCCATGCGACGGGGAAAGGTGAGAAATGAACGTGGCTCTGCTGGCCGCGGCACTGCTGGTGGGATGCCTGCTGGCGGTGCAATCGTCGGTCAACCTGCAACTGAACGGCGCGGTCAAGACTCCCTACGGTGCGTCCACCGTGCAGCTTTCCGTGGCGACGATCCTGCTCGCGATCGTGGCGCTCGCCGCGGGCACGATCGGCGCGGTGTCCCTGGTGTCCGACGTGACCTGGTGGCACCTGCTCGGCGGACTCGCCAGCCCGCTCTACATCACGAGCGGCATCCTGTTGTTCCCGCGGCTCGGTGCGCTTGCCGCCGTCGGCCTGTTCGTGACCGGCCAGATGTTCGCTTCGCTGGCGCTGGACCTGTTCGGGCTCATCGGCATCCCGCGGGAGCCGTTGAGCATCGGCATCGTGCTGGGCGCGATCGCGGTGCTCGTGGGGATCACCATGATCATCCGTCAGCCCGCCGCCAAGCCCGTCGCACCGTCCCCGGCCGCCCAGCCGGACGCTCAGCCGGCCGGGAAGTCGTTGGGGGCCATGGTGAAGCCGGCATCGCCGGTCGGCGTCGGCCGGATCGGCTGGATCATCCTGGGCATCGTCGCCGGCGCGGTACTGCCGATCCAGGGCGCGGTCAACGCCCAGTTGCGCGCCGAGCTGAAGGCGCCGATCACCGTCGCGATGATCAGCTTCATCGTCGCGACCATCACGATCGCGATCGTCCTGCTGGTCCTGCTGGCACTGCGCCGCACACCCACGCCGCAGTTCAAGCCGCTGGCCAGGATGCCCTGGTGGGGCTGGCTCGGCGGCGCATGCGCGGCCGCGTACGTGACGGCGACGTTCCTGCTGATCCCGGAGATCGGCGCGGCCACCACGGTCGCGCTCACCGTCACCGGCCAGCAGCTCGCCTCCGCCGTGATCGACGGCTTCGGCCTGTTCCGGATGCCCAAACGCCCGTTGACCACCCGTCGCATCACGGGCCTCGCGCTGCTGATCGCAGGCTCGATCCTGGTCCAGCTCGCCTGATCATCGAAGGGACTTCAAGTGCCGTCGAACTTACGCAAGCCGTATCTGGCCGCTCCGGACATCCACACGCTTCCGTCACATCTCCCGCTGACCGGGCTCGGTCTGTTGCCCGTCAACGCGTACGTGATCACCGGCAAGGAGCCCATCCTGGTGGACACCGGGATGGCGATCGACCGCGGCTACTTCGAGCAGGAGCTGTGGTCGCTGGTGGACCCGCGGGATCTCAAGTGGATCGTGATCACCCACGACGACCGGGACCACTGCGGCAACCTCAAAGAGGTGCTGATGGCCGCGCCGAACGCGACCGTGATCACCAACGGGCTGGCGGTGGCCAGGCTCGGCGAGGAATGGGACGTCCCCAAGCACCGCGTGCGGACGGTCAATCCCGGCCGGACGATCGAGCTGGGCGACCGCGGGATCACGTTGGTACGGCCGCCTTCGTACGATTCGCCGTCCACGATCGCGGTGTACGACCACCGCAGCGCCGCGCTGTTCGCGGCGGACAGCTTCGGCACGGTGATACCAGAGCTGGTGGAGGATTCCGCGGACGCCGACCGATCCGCCTATCTCGACGGCATGGCGTTGTTCACGCGGGCCAACGCACCGTGGACCGCGTTGGCCGATCAGGTGAAGTGGGAGCGCTCGCTTGACTCGATCCGTTCGCTGTCACCGGAAGTCGTGCTGTCCGCCCATTCGCCGACGGCCCGTGGACGGACAGGTGAGCTGATCGAGACCGTGCTCGCGGTGCCGTCGATGGACCCGTGGCTGCCCGATGAGGATATCGAAGTCGAAGCGGCGCTGACCCGCTACGAGGCCGGAAACGAAGGAGACAGGCAATGACGGTCGCGAATCTGACCCCGAAGCCCGGTGTCATCACGGTGTTCGCCGATATCTGGTGTTCGTTCGCGCATATCGCCGTGTTCCGGCTGCACCAGACCCGGGCCAAGCTCGGCCTGACCGACAAGATCAGCTTCGATCTGCGCGCGTTCCCCTTGGAACTGCTCAACGACCAGCCGAGCCCGCGGTCGGGCACCGACAGCGAGGTCGGCCGGATGGGACAGCACGAGCCTGAGGCGGGCTGGCAGCTCTGGCAGGCGAAGGAGTACCTGTACCCGTCGACGACGCTGCCCGCTCTCGAGGCCGTCATCGCTACGAAGGAACAGGGTTACCGTGCGTCGGAGCAGCTCGATCTGGCGCTTCGCCGGGCTTTCTGGGCGGAGTCCCAGTGCATCAGCAACCGCAAGGTCATCATGGACGCCGCGCGATCGACCGGTGTCGTGGACGTGAAAGCGCTCGCCGAAGCCCTCGACGACGGCCGCGCCCGCAAGGCTCTGTCCGCGGACGCCGCGATCTCCGCGACCGACCAGGTCAACTGCAGTCCGCACTTGTTCCTCCCGGACGGGACCGATCACGCGAACCCGGGAATCGAGGTTTACTGGGAGGGTGTCTATGGCGTCGGCTGGCCAGTGGTGAGCAAGGACGACCCGGGGGTGTTCGAGAACTTGCTGACGGGAGCACTGGCCTGACGTGGTCGATGGGAGGCTCGTGCACGAAAAGCCAATGGCTGTCGTGTTGCTGGACAGCCACTGGATCACCCGTACCGCGGTGCGTGCCGCCATGGCGCGCACCGGAGATCTCCAGATCGTCGCGGAGGCGGATGACATCGACTGGGTTTTCGCGCACATCTCCGGCGACGCACCGCCCGATGTCCTGGTGATGACCGACGCCTACGACCCGGCCTCGGTGATCACCGGGCTCATCGAGGCCGTACCCGACTGGCCCATCCGGATGCTCATGATCGGCGGCGAAGGCTTCCCGGCCGCGTTCGACCAGCGATGCGCGGCCGCTGGCTGGTTACCCCAGTCGTCGACGGAGAAGGAGTTCATCGCCGCGGTCAGGCTGATTGCGGCGGGGCACTTTGTCGTGCCACGGCCCCGGGACTCGACGCCTTCGGTCCCGAAACGGTTGGACACCAACGGGCTCGCACTCACCGCCCGGGAGGTGGAAGTGCTGATGCTGCTGGCCGAGGGCCAGACGAACGCGGAGATCTCCATACGACTGCGCCTGGGGGAGAGCACAGTGAAGTCACACGTGCAGAACCTGTTGAGCAAGCTCGGCGCCCGTAACCGCGTGAAAGCCGCGATCTACGCATACGAGGCAGGCCTCGTCACCCCCGCTCCCCGCAACGGCCACCTGACATGACGCCGTAAACCTTGGGCATGTCCTGTCACAAAGGACTGCCTGGGCTTGACGGGTCAGTGGGGTTGTGAACCCGGCCGATACGATGCCGGTAATGCCAGGGTCGTAGCGCAGAGGCAGGCGCACCAACCCGTCACGGTTGAGTACGCCGGTTCGAATCCGGCCGCCCTGGCAGGCTTGGTCCCGTAGCGCAGAGGCAGGCGCTCCGGGGCTCCGGCACCAGAACGCCGTCCTCCGCCAGATCACCGGTCAAGTCCGATACGCGCCCACAGACCGCGTCTGGTTCGCCGCCCTGTCCTCGCTACTCCCCCGTCGCCGCCGGCACGAGATTTTCCCTGGTCAACCCGCGACGATCCTGGCCTGGCACCGCAGGTTCCTCGCCAGGAAGTGGGACTACAGCGCGCGCCGACGCCCGACCGGACGGCCACCCACGCACGCGGCCATCAAGAAGCTCGTTATTCGCCTGGCCCGCGACAACCCGCGCTGGGGCCACCGAAGGATCCAAGGCGAGCTCGCCGGACTCAGCCACCGGATCACCACATCGACCATCTGGGAGATTCTGAACTTCAGCAGGCATCGATCCCGCCCCACACCGAGCCGGCCCCACCTGGAAACAGTTCCTCGCCAGCCAGGCCCGCGGCATCATCGCGGCAGACTTCTTCCACATCGACACACGCCTCTACGCCCCGATCTTCCTCGAAAACGGCACACGACGGCTGCACATCGCCGGCGTCACCGAACACCCGACCCAGGACTGGGACGACACAACAGGCTCGCAACCTCGCCACCGATCTCGGAACGGATACGGGCACATTCCGCTTTCTGCTCCGTGATCGCGACACAAAGTACTCGGCCGCCTCCGACGCCGTCTTCCAAGCCGACGACATGAACATCCTGACCAGCACACCCCAGGCACCGAAGATGAACGCCCACTGCGAACGGGTCATCAAAACCCTCCGCACCGATGGGCAGTCACGTGTCGACTAGGGGCAACGTCCTTTTCGCGGCTGTTCGCCATCGCGTTGGGCCTGCAGGGTCTGACCCGGCTGGTGGCCAAACCGGAGGTCAGCAAGCGGATCACGGGTTTCGTCAAAGAGCTCGACCAGACCATCGGTGAGATCCGGCGCAGCATTCTCTCCCTCCAGGAGGCCCCGGGCGGTCCGGCCAGTCTGCGCGGTGAGCTGCTGCGCGTGATCCAGGAAGCCACCAGCCAGCTGGGGTTCGAACCCACGCTGAGCATCGACGGGCCGGTGGACAGCCTGGTACCGGATGACGTGCGGCCGGACGTGCTGGCCACGCTCAGGGAGTCACTGTCCAATGCCGCCCGGCACGCAGATGCGCACTCGGTCCGGATCACCGTCGCGGGCACCCGGCTGCAGCTGGCAGTGCAGGATGACGGAAAGGGCCTGCCCAGCCGCCCGCCTTCGCGTGACGGCCTGGCTGACCTCTCCGAACGCGCCGCTCGCTGGGGTGGCACCTGCGATATCGACTCCGCGCCCAGCAGAGGCACGGCCATCACGTGGACCGTTCCCCTCGTGAACGCCTGACAAATGGGTGCCACTCGGTCCCTCTGTACGGGACTTTCGCCCCTGCGTCCGTCTGGGCGCGGGCACGCATCCTCGATGGCAATCAGTCGCACCTTCTCGGTTTGGAGCAAGCATGTCAGTTCGATCGGAACTCGAGGTCCTGGACCGGGAACAGTGCCTGGACCTGTTACAGACTGTGCGATTCGGCCGCCTGGTGTTCACCGAGGACGCTTTGCCCGCGGTGCAACCGGTCAACTTCCGGCTGTATGAAGGGCAGATCGTGATCCGGGTGGCAGGCAGTGCGAAACTACGAGCCGCCTCCGGCAACGCTGTGGTCGCTTTCCAGGCCGACGAACTGGATCCCGACCTGCGCGCCGGCTGGAGCGTGACCGTTGTCGGGCACGCGCAGCTGATCTTTGATACCGACGAGCTCGTGGAGCTTTCCGGCGTCTGGCTCCAGCCGTGGGTGACCGGCCGGCGGCTCCACGCTCCTGCGGAGCTCCCAGCCCCGATCTGACACCTCGGAAACGCGCGCGGGTACGGTCGGTGCGGAGAGATCAGGGGGACGAACCATGCGGGTGGTATCCGAGTCGCAACTTGCCGATGTCCTGTCCGGTATCGGCGCGCCGCCACGGGTCGTGGCCAGCGGCAATTTCGCCACGCCCAGCCACGCGTTGGGAGTGCTGGACCGGACAGTGGCCGAGTACCGGTTGTTCATGCTCAACGCCCAACCTGGTATACCCGACCGTGGCGGAGTGACGCTCGAAACTCCTTTCGTGGGGCCAGGTATGCGTGGCCGCCGCACGTTACGTTACTTCCCATCCCGGCTGTCGCTCGTGCCGCACCTGCTCGCCCAGACACTTCCGCCGGACATCGTGCTGATCCACACCTCACCGCCGGTGGACGGAACGGTGTCGCTGGGCACCGAAGTAAACATCCTGCCGGCGGCGATCGAAGCTGTCCGGGCCCGCGGCGGCCTGGTCATCGCGCAGCTCAACCCACAAATGCCTTACACCTTCGGGGACGCCGTCCTAGCCTGCGACGAGGTGGACTACGCCATCGAAGCCGACCAGCCACTCCCCTCGCCCATGCCGCGGCCACCCAGCGAGGTCTCCCACGCGATCGGCGAGCGGGTAGCCGCACTGGTGGACGACGGCGCGACCCTGCAACTGGGCATCGGCGCGGTGCCGGACGCAGTGCTGGCCACGCTGACCAGGCGGCGCGACTTGGCGGTGTGGTCGGAGATGTTCAGCGACGGAGTACTCGGGCTGGATCGCGCCGGAGCACTCGATCCCGCGACGCCGGTGACCGCTTCGTTCGTATTCGGTACCGAGGAGCTGTACAAATGGGTCGACCGCAACCCCCGCGTACGGTTGCTACGCACCGAAAAGACGAACGATCCAGGACTGATAGCCAGACAACGGTCGCTGGTTTCGGTCAACAGCGCGCTGCAAGTCGACCTCTACGCCCAAGCCAACGCCAGCCGGGTACGCGGGGTGATCTACTCCGGGTTCGGCGGGCAGACGGATTTCGTGGTGGGCGCGCTGCACTCACCCGGCGGCCGCGCGATCATCGCGTTGCCCTCCTGGCACCCCAAAGCTGGCGTGTCCACTGTGGTCCCGCTGCTGGCCGGGCCGGTCACGTCGTTCCAGCACAGCTTCATCGTCAGCGAGCAAGGCACAGCCACAATCTGGGGTCACGACGCCGGCGAACAGGCACAGCAGATCATCGACCACGTCGCTCACCCCGATGCCCGCGATCACCTGCGCGACACCGGCCGGAAACTGGGATTCGCAGTGCGCTGAGATGAGCCACCGGTGCCCGCCACCATCTCCATTGTTCGCCGCACCCCGTCGGCGAAGACCTCGAAATCAGGACATACACCGGGATCAGCGACCACGGTGACGTTGAACTGACCCGCATACGAGAGTGCACCGACACCGAGAGCGAGATTCCCGGTGAGCGGCACCATCGGAAACACCTCAACCAACGGCGCACCAGCCAACCGCGAACGTACGAGCCGGGCCGATCGAGTGGTTGAAACTGGTTCGAGAGCAGATCGCGTGACGAGGGCATTGGCGCTGGCCGCCAAGGATCGAAACCCGCCTGCGCCGCATGGGGATTCACGTCGAGCAGTCTCCCGAGGAGGTCCACGCCCGCGACGCCGTCGGCGATGGTGTGGTGTGCCTTCACGAACATGCCCACCCGCACGTCCGACAACCCGGGAAGCATCCACATCTCCCACACCGGCCGGCCCAACCCGCGCCGTGGGACATAGAGGAGCTGCCGGAACCGGGGAACAAGGTGAAGCCGGGCCCCGACTGCCTGCCGCACATCATCGATCCGAAGCTGACCGTCCGTGTCCATCAACTGCCTGCCATCAAGAACAGCCAGGACACCGATGTCCTGCACGACCAGGTCATCCAGCGGCTGTTCGCGATCGGCCTCGGCCTGCAGGGCCTGTCCCGGCTGATGGTCAAACCCGACCTCGGCCGCCGGGTGGCCGGGTTCGTCGAGGAGATCGACCAGACCATCCGCGAGATCCGCCGCAGCATCTTCTCCCTGCAGGAAGACCCTGGCACCGGGCCGGTCAGCCTGCGCGGCGAGCTGCTGCGGGTGATCCAGGAAGGCGCCGGCGCACTCGGTTTCGAGCCCACGGTGAACATGGACGGCCCGCTGGACAGCCTGGTCCCCGACGACCTGCGCCCCGACGTCCTGGCAACACTGCGGGAAACGCTGTCCAACGCCGCCCGGCACGCCCAGGCCAGCACTGTCCTGATCACGATCAACGTCGATCGAGAGGGACGCGGCCTCAAGCTGGCGATCAAGGACGACGGCAAAGGCATGCCCGGAGAACCCCAGCGCCACAGTGGCCTGGCCAACATCACCGAACGAGCCAACCGATGGCACGGCACCTGCGACATCGACACCGCCGTCGGTAGCGGAACCACCATCACCTGGACAGTCCCACTACCGACGCAGACCTAGTCCGGTCGCACGACCGCCACCGGACAAGGGGCGTGATGCAGCAGTGCCTGGCTGGTGGATCCGAGCAGCAGCCCTGCCAGTGCTCCGCGGCCGCGCGAGCCGACCACCACCAGTTGGGCGCTCCGTGCCTGCTCGATCAGGCTGCGCGCCGGACTGTCCTGGGTGACTATCCGCTCGACCTGCACGTCGGGGTACTTCTCCTGCCAGCCGGCGAGGCGTTCGCAGAGCAGTTCGAGTTCCTTCGTCTGGATCTCCGGCCAGTCGAATGCGTGCGGGACGATCGAGAACGCGGCGGGCGGCAGCACGTCGCTCCAGGTGTGCACGGCCACCAGAGGCACGTTCCATCGGGAGGCCTGCTCGTAGGCGAACGCGATCGCGGCCTCGCCCGCCGGCGAACCGTCGACGCCCAGAATGACTGGTTTGCCGCTGGTGTCGTCGTGCTCGTCTCGAACCACGACAACGGGACACGACGCACGCTGGGCCAACTTGACGGCAACAGAGCCGACCATCAGTCCGGTGAACCCGCCCAGCCCTCGCGAGCCGAGCACCATCAACTGGGCCGTTTGCGACTCGGCGAGCAGCACCGTCGGCGGATCGGCGCGCTCCAGGATCCGCGACACTTCGATCTGCGGTTCCTCCTCTTGCGCCACCTGGGACGCCTCGCGTAGCCACCTGCGGCCTTCCTCGGCCAGCGCCTGGGCCAGCGACCTCGGAACCGGCACGGTCGTGTACGCCGGGATGACCATGTTGGCGTGCACCAGGCGCAGCGGTGCCTTCCGGCGTGCGGCCTCGCGGGCCGCCCAGCGCACAGCTTGCTGGGCCGAATCGGAGCCATCGACTCCGACGACGATCGGCTTAGTCATCATCTGCTCCTTCTCGGGCGAACGACTGGACGAAATCGACTGCGGTGAGCACACCGACGACCTGCTGGCCGGAGAACACGACAACCGCGTCGGAAGCCGTCTCTCGCATGACCCTCGCCGCGTCCGCAAGGGTGGCCCGATCGTCTACTGTGGGCGGCGGGCGGTGGCACAGCTCGCCGCTGGTGGGCAACGGCCCTCGGGTGCGGCTCAACAAACCCGTCAACAACTCCGTCTCACTGACCAGACCCACACAAGCGCCCCTGCTGAGGACCGGAAGATGCCTGATCTGGTTGGCGTGCATCACTCTGAGCGCTGCCAGGGCATCCACATCCGTGTCCACCGACAGCACAGGTGCGCTGGCGAGCTCCACCGCGTACGGCTGAACCGCGGTAGTCATGGCGTGTCCTCAGGCCGGACCACGACCAGCGGTGTCTGCGTGTAGTGCATCAGCGCCTGGCTGGTGGATCCCAGCAGCATTCCGTGATAGCCGCCGAGCCCGCGGCTACCGACCACGAGGAGCTGGGCTTCCTCGTCGTAGTCCAGCAACGCCCGCACCGGCCGGTCCTGCTTGACCACGCGGGTCACCTGGACATCCGGGTACTTCTCCGGCCAGCCCGCCAGGCGCTGGCTGAGCAGTTCCCGCTCACGCTGCTCCAGCACTGTGGTGTCGAAGGCGATACGGTCGACGTTCAGCTCTGGGTCGATGAAGATCTCGGTCCACGTGTGCAGGGCAATCAGAGCGCACCCACGCAAGGACGCTTCCTCGAAGGCGAACTTGATGGCCGCTTCACTCGCCGGAGAGCCGTCGACGCCGACCACAATCGGTCCGCCGGTCCTGGACGGGCCCAATGGCGCGGTCCGCACGACCACGACCGGGCACATCGCACCAGCGACCACGGAATTCGCGGTCGTTCCCACCAGCATGCCAGTGAAACCACCCAGTCCCCGGGCTCCGAGCACGATCATCGCGGCGTCGGCCGACATGTCGACCAACGTCTGCACGACCGCACCCGCGCGCAACTCCACCTGCGGCTCCAGCTCGGATACGGCTTCCGGCGCCACGCCGGCCGCCTCATTCAGCCACTTCTTCGCCTGTGTTTCCAGCGCCGGACGCATCGCATCCGCGATCTTGTCGTCGGCGTACCTGACAGCCGGATCAGGATGCACGTGCACAAGCCGCAACGGCAGCTTCCGAGCCGCGGCTTCCTTGGCCGCCCAACGGACCGCCTGCACGGCCGCAGCCGAGCCGTCAATCCCGACGACAACAGGCCGGTGGTGTTCGGACAGGGTGCTCATCGCGGATTTCCTCCACATCGGACGGTTTCGATCTCCTGGTGAGACTTTCCCGCGAGCGCCCCTCATCCAGGCAGTGGCGACCGGCCCGCCGGACCAGGGCCGATAGTCCCTATCTGCCGGATACGTACCCGTGACAGCAATGTCTCCGGCACCGGCCCGTGGCCTGATGCGTATGTTGTGGACACACGCGAGGGCACTCGACTAGGAAACCGGCTCGGTAGAACGGTGCTCGATGTGAGAGTCGGGTCCGGGGAACACGAGGGTGGTGCGACCGGTGTCCAGCCAGTGCACGTAGTACGGCGGCCTGCCGTCCGTGTGTACGAGCTGCACGATCTCGCCCCGGCGGTACGGGTCGTCCAGCTTGGCTCCCTTGATGACGAGCCAGTCGCCGACATTGCCGTGCATGACATCTCCCTTCAGTTGTGGACCTGGTCGTTCCAGGCGTGGTCGAGCCGGTTGCGGACCTCGACGACGCCCGGGATCGTCGGCGTCAGCCGCCCTGCGATCTCCACTTCACTGCGGCGGTCGAGCCGGCCGGTCAACGTCACGACGCCGCGGTTCACCGACACCGTGATCGCGCTCAAGTCCAGCCAAAGCACCCGCTGGAATACCTCGCGCTCGACGTCCACCTGGATGTCCTCATCCGACCGCAAGAACACCCGCAACAGATCGCGCCTGGACACCACACCGACCAGACGGTCCTGATCGATCACAAAGAGGCGCCGTACTCCCCTGCGGTTGAGTTCACGGGCCGCGAAGCTCACCGACTTGTCGGCCGACACCGCGCGCACAGGTACCGTCATCAGTTCCAATGCCCGTTCGGCGGTGGCCCTGTGCCAGCGCTCACGGGTCTGCTGGCCGACAAGGACCTTCGGCTGTGACGGCTGCTCCTGCTTGTGGATCAGGTCGGTCTCGGAGACGACCCCGATCGGCACGCCGTCGCGGCCGACCACCGGGACCGCGCTGATCGAGTGCCTGGCGAGAATCTCGACGATGTCCTTGAACTCGGTGTCGGGTGCCACGGTGACCGGGTCCTTGGTCATCACTGTGGCGACGGTGAGCCCTCGCATGACTGCTACCTCCGCATTGGCTGGCTGGCACGTTATGCACTCTCGACCTGCCAGTTCAGGGGCATGCGCCATCGGCAGGCAGGGCCTTTCGACCTGAGCCGGTACAGAAGCGGCCCGGTGTTCATCGACACCAGCACCATCCCGGAGGCTTGCCGGAAATGTCCTTTGTGGCCGATGCCGATGACCCGACTGCTCGAATAGGGCCGTTCGGCCCTATTCGAGCTGGCACGCGGCCCTATCCGGGGTCGCCGCAGGTCCGGCACTTTTGACTCGGCAAGACAACTGTCGCGGAGTAGCGTCGGCGTCGCCGATGAAGAGGAGCGGACCATGGGCATCTCGGTTTTCCTGCTCGACGACCATGAGGTCGTCCGCCGGGGGCTGCAGCAACTGCTGGAAGCCGAGCCGGACATCGAGGTCATCGGTGAGGCAGGCACCGCCGCCCAGGCCATCGCCCGTATCCCCGCGCTGCGGCCGGACGTGGCCATCCTCGACGTCCGCCTGCCGGACGGCGAAGGCGTCACGGTCTGTCGCGACATCCGCGCCGCTGTCGAACCCCCGCCGGCGTGCCTGATGCTCACGTCGTACGCCGATGACGAAGCCCTCTTCAGCGCCATCATGGCCGGCGCGGCCGGATACATGCTCAAACAAGTCAGCGGCAACGACCTCGTCGGCGCGATCCGCACCCTCGCCGCAGGCGGCTCCCTGCTCGACGCCGGCGTCACCGCCACAGTGTTGAACCGGCTGCGCAGTGGCGGCGATCAGGAGGATCCCCGTTACGCGTCACTGAGCCCGCAGGAGCGCCGCATCCTCGACCTGATCGCCGAAGGCATGACCAACCGGCAGATCGCCGCCCAGCTCTACCTCGCCGAGAAGACCGTCAAGAACTACGTCTCCTCCCTCCTGCACAAGCTCGGCTTCGAACGTCGCACCGAAGCAGCCGTCTACGCCACCCGCAGGCGCGACGAGCAGAAATCGTCCTGACCAGCGGCCCTCAGACACAGGGTCCTTTGCCCCTGACCACCGTCCTTCGCACCGTCGACTCTGAGGTCGAACGAGAAGCGGAGGAACTGGAGATGAAGACACAGCAGCGCACCGTCGTAGTCGGCGTGGCCGGATCGCCCGCGAGCCGGGCTGCCCTGCACTGGGCGATGGATTTGGCCTCGGCCCAGGGTTTCCACGTCGCCGCGGTCGCGGTCCAACGACGCATACCCGCGTTCATGCCAGCCAGCTCAATGGCTCTGCACCCATACGGCTCCCCGCCGCAGCCGACGCAGGCCGCTCGAGCCGAGCAGTTGCACTCGATCGTCGGGAAACACAACGACAACGTGAGCGAACACCTGCTGAGTGGAGAGCCGGCGCGAGAACTGACCCGGATGGCCGGCCCCGGGGACTTGCTCGTGATCGGCCGCGGCGGTCTGCTCAGCGGCGTGACCATGGCGTGCGTCCGGCACGCACGCTGCCCGGTCGTGGTCGTCCTTGCCGGCAAGAAGGAGTGAGAATCATGGCTGCCAAGAAGTGGCGCGACCTCGAACCGCGCCAGCGGCGCACGATTGTGGCAACTGGCGCCGTGCAGGTGGGGCTTGCAGTCTCCGCCTGGTACGACCTGTCGCGTCGTCCCCAGGAGTTGGTGAACGGCCCAAAACTGTTGTGGGCCTTGGTCATTGCCATCAACTTCGTGGGCCCATCGGCCTACTTCCGGTTCGGTCGGCACCAGCCCATCACGCACAAGGCGACGCCCTGGCACGAACGGGCGCATCTGACCGATTCGGTACCGGCGCGTTAGTTCACCGTCCAGCCGCTTGCTTGCGACGCGTGTTCTCTACGAGCGCCCGGGGCCCGTACATCCGCATCTGGGCGAACTGTGTGCTGACTCCGAACTTCACAGCTAAGTCCTCATTGGAATTGGACATATCCGCGAATGTCCAAGTTCGTGCCCGATACTGGAGCGGCGGCGCACGAGCGAGTGCGCCGTGTTCTCGATGATCCTGGCCGAACCGAGGGGACGATGGCCGCCGACCATGTCTTCTGCCGGCGCACAAGACCCGATCTGCAAGACCTGTTCCACAGCAGGAAAACTGGGCCGCAGGGATCAGCCAGCATCAATCGAGCCACCTCGTGCTCCAAATCCGAACGCTGCTGCTGCCACGAAATGAAGGCCGAGGTGGCCGGACCACCTCGACCTTCTGTAACCGCTTCCCCGCGGCCTACAACGGCGTCGCCTCCTTTCGCGGTTGTGTGACATCGCCAGTGACCCGCGAGGCCCATCCAGGACAGCGGCGGAGCGGGTATTCGCCGGAGTCTTTACCTGCCTGCGGGCGCGACGACCCGGACTTCGACAACACCGGGAATGGCGCCAGCGATGACGCGTGCGACGTGCCGGTCCTCTTCATTGCTGTAGTCGTCCACGAGCGTGACCACGCCATCGGTAACGGTGGCTGACCAGTCGCCGCGGCGGAAGCACCGCGTCAGATGCTGGCGGACATCCAGAACGATCAGCTCATCATCACGCGCGATTGTGCGCAGCAGGTCCCGGCGGCTGACGATGCCCACGAGCTTGTCCCCGTCGACAATCGGAATGGCGCGCAGGTGGTGGTCGAGCATGTCGCGTGCCACCTGCGCGGCATCGGTCTTCGGGCCTCGGACGACCACGTCGGTGGTCATCACGGCCCCGACCGTGGGCGGTGCTGGCCCGTTGGGGGCATCAACGGGCCAGTCCGGGTGTGCCAGTGAGCGTGGATCGAGGCCAATCCGGTCCTTGAGGATGTCGGCCTCTGTCACAATGCCCACCAGGTTCTGGTCGGCATCGACCACCGGCAGCGCCGTGAAGCCCTTCCGCACCAGCAGATCGGCCGCTTCCTTGGCCGTGGTATCCGGGCCGACGGTAACCACAGAGGTGGTCATCACGTCACGTGCTCGCATGTCACGCACCTTCCGGTTCCGGACGCACGACCACGACGGGCACGTTGGAGTGCCGCACACACGACGCGCTGACGGACCCGAGGAGGGCCTTGCGGAGCCGCTCGCCGCGGTGTGTCGCGACAACGAGCATCGCGGCTTCCTGTGCGGCCTCGACCAGTGCCTTGGCCGGCGGGCCTTCGACCGCACGCTCGACGATCGGCGGCACGTGCTCGCGGCCCTGAACGGCCAGTCGTACTGTGCTCGACAGTTTCTCCTCAGCGATCTTGCGGATCTGCTCGCTGGGCGTCCAGACGAAGTCCGTCGCCGGGTCGACCGACCACACCGTGACCGCGTGCACCGAGCAGCGGCGGAGGCTGGCTTCCTCGATCGCCCAGGCCAGCGCCTTGCGCGCGGCATCCGAATCGTCCACGCCGACAACGATCGGCCGGTTCTCGTTCTGCTCAACCATTGTGGTTCACCTTCCCGTGAAGTCCTGCCATCACTGTGGTCGCCGGCAAGCTCACGTCGATAGGGCCCAATTACCCAGTGGCCCTAGGGCTCACGCCCCGGCGTCGCAGACCGGCGTACTGCAGCAGCACGCCACCCGCGATCGCGACCACCCGGCACCGAGCAGTCCTGCTCCCAGCGGCAACAGGCCAGGGACCGTCGCACCGGCCGACAGGTCGACCTCGACGCCTGAGGTGGTGTCCGCGTTGAGGACGACTAGCGTCCACTGTCCATCCGGGACATTCCAGGACAGCCTGCGTGGACCGGAGCCGACCACGGAAACCGACCAAAACTGTTGTTCTTCGGGTAGTGCGAACTGACCGGCCATCCGGCGCCCGCGCCACATCGGGACCGGCGACAGCGTCCTGGCGCGGTCGTAGGCGATGCCGCTGAGGTACCGGGACACGTCATCGGCCGGCCCGATCCCGATGAACAGGCGCTGGCTGGAGTCGGCGTTGATCCTGACCAGCACAATCAGGTGCGGAATCACCAGAAACCATTTCACCAGCCAGAGCCAGCTGCTCAGCTGCTCGTCCGGCCGGCCTTGCAACCGGACAGAACTCATCGAGTCCTCCTCGCGATAGCTGTCCACTTCGACCCCACTGTCGACCCGCTGGGTTGGGCCGGACAGGGCACACAGGCCGGGGCATAGCGGGTCTTCTGGCCCATACCCGGAACACCGCACGCGTGCGACCGTCCGGGCAACGGAAGTTCACTGGAGGTGACAGAGCATGAGGCACGGCCTACCCGACGAGAAGACCGTGCGGTCCGCGATCGCGCTGGCGATTCGTGCGCCGTCGGTGCACAACTCCCAACCTTGGCGCTGGCGCGTGGGCGACAGCTCATTGCACCTGTACGCCGACTGGTCACGGCATCTGGCCGCGACCGACCCGGACGGCCGCGACCTCATCGTCAGCTGCGGTGCGTCCCTGCACCACCTACGAGTGGCACTGGCCGCACTCGGCTGGGGCACGACTGTCCATCATCTGCCCAACCCGGGCGATCCGGATCACCTTGCCGCCGTGGAGGTCTTCGAACGCGCGCCGACCGAGGAGGACATCCCGGTCGCGGCAGCCATCCCCAGGCGCCGCACCGACCGGCGGCTCTACAGCTCCTGGCCGGTCCCGGAGGCGTTGCTGGACCAACTGGGCGAATACTCGTTCGAACAAGGCGCCGTGCTGCGCGCGGCGACCGATCCGGCGATGCGCTTCCGCCTCGCCTCGGCGATCACGGAAGCCGACCGTCTACAAAGCACTGCCCCGGAGTACCAGTCCGAGCTGGCGGCATGGAGCGGCCGGTACAGCGGGTCAACGGACGGTGTGCCTGCGGCCGCGACTCCGTTGATCTACGAGGGTTACGGGGATCTGTCGATGCGACGGTTCGCCGCGCCCGGTCTGGCGCAGCCGAAAGAGTCATACGCCGACCTCGACGCGGGCGAACTTGTCGTGCTGGGAACGACTTCGGACGACCTGGTGTCCCGGCTGCACGCCGGCGAGGCCACCAGCGCCGTTCTGCTGTGGGCGACCTCTTTCGGCCTGGCTACATGCCCCTTGAGCCAGCCGCTGGAGGTGCCGAGCGTCCGCGAGGAGCTCAAAGTTCAACTGCTGGACGATGCCCTGTTCCCGCAACTGGTGCTGCGGATCGGCTGGGGCCACATCAACGCGGACCCGCTGCTGGCCACGCCCCGGCGTCCCGTCACTGAGATCTTCGACCACCTTCCGGGGAGATGAGATGACCAAGTACGTGATCGGATTCGAGGCGCTGGGCAAGAACGACGCGCCCGTCGCCGGCGGGAAGGGGGCCAACCTCGGCGAGCTCACCGCAGCCGGGCTGCCCGTGCCGCCCGGGTTCGTGGTCGCCGCCGACTCCTACCTGACGTCCATGGGGCAGAACGGAGCCCGCGCCGAGATCAACAAAGCCGTGCAGGACCTGCTGCCGTTGGCCGCCCAGCCCGAGGAACTCGCGGCGGCCAGCAAGCACCTCCAGGCACTCGTGCGGGAGGCCGGAGTGCACCCGGATGTCCGGGCCGGTGTGCTGGATGAGTACCGGCTGCTGGGTGATGACGTGTCGGTGGCGGTGCGCTCCTCGGCCACCTCCGAGGACACCGCGGGCGCGTCCTTCGCCGGGATGAACGAGACCTATACCAACGTCGTCGGCGCCGAACAGCTGCTGGAGCGGCTCGTCGACTGCTGGGCATCCTTGTTCGGACAGCGTTCCCTGGCCTACCGCGCCGAACGCGGCCTGACCGAAGAACCCGCCATCGCCGTCGTCGTCCAGCAGATGGTGCACTCCGAACGGTCCGGCGTCATGTTCACCGCGGACCCGTCCACCGGCGACCGCGACCGGATCGTCATCGAGGCCGCATTCGGCCTCGGCGAGGTCGTCGTCAGCGGTGCGATCGAGCCGGACACCCACATCATGTCCAAAAAGGACTTCTCCGCGATCAGCATCCGGGTCGGCACCCAGACCCACGAGATCGTCCGCGGCCCAGACGGCGCCGACCTGCGCGTCGAGCTGACCGGCAAGGAATCCACCCGTCGCGCGCTCACCGACGAGGAAGCCGGCGACCTGGCCCGGCTGGCCGCCCGGGTCGAACAGCACTACGGCGTCCCGCAGGACATCGAATGGTCCATTGTCGACGGGAAGATCTGGCTGGTGCAGTCCCGGCCCATCACCACTCTCGGCCCGGCCGACGGCGAAGAGCAGGTCCTGATCAAGGGCCTCGCTGCCTCGCCAGGCATCGCGGTGGGCCGTGTCCGGGTGCTGTCCTCTCCCGCCGAAGGCGCACAGCTGCAGGACGGGGCCGTGCTCGTCGCGTCGATGACCAACCCTGACTGGGTGCCCACCATGCGCCGTGCCGGTGCTGTGGTCACCGACGAGGGCGGTATGACATGCCACGCGGCCATCGTCGCCCGTGAACTCGGGGTGCCGTGCATCGTGGGTACTCGCAACGCGACCAGCGTCTTGAAGGACAGCCAGCAGGTCACGATAGATGGTCGCGAAGGTCGCGTCCTGGCCGGGGCTGTGCGGCAGAAGGCCGAGGTCGCTCAGGTCGCAGCCGCGGCGATGCCGATCTTCGAGCCGCTGGCGACCAAGTTGTACGTCAATCTGGCGATGGCCGACCACGCCGAAGCCGCGGCCGCGCTGCCGGTCGACGGCGTGGGTCTGCTGCGGGCGGAGTTCATGCTGGCCGAGGCCCTGTCCGGGATGCACCCGCGTCGGTTCCTGGCCGACCGTGGGCCGGAGGACTTCATCTCCGCGATGGCCAAGTCCCTGCTGAAGATCACCCGCCCGTTCATGCCGCGGCCGGTGATCTACCGTGCGATGGACTTCCGCACCAACGAGTTCCACGACCTCGTCGGCGGCGCGGAGTTCGAACCGTCGGAGAACAACCCGATGATCGGCTACCGCGGCTGCTACCGGTACGTCCGCGAACCCGAGTTGTTCGCGCTCGAACTGGCCGCGCTGGCCCGGGTGCGGGAGGAGACGCCGAACCTGCACATCATGATCCCGTTCGTGCGCACAAAGTGGGAGCTGGCCCGGTGCCTGGAGATGATCGCCGCCAGCCCGCTCGGCCGCCAGCGCGGCCTGTTGCGCTGGGTCATGGCTGAGGTCCCGTCGGTTGTCTATCGGATCCCGGAGTACGCCGCCATGGGCATTGACGGCGTCTCTATCGGCAGCAACGACCTGACACAACTGGTGCTGGGCGTCGACCGGGACTCCACGCCGTGCGCGGAGCTGTTCGACGAGTCTGACCCCGCGGTGCTGGACACCATCGCGCGGATTATCAAGGCCTGCGAGGAAGCCGGGATCACGTCCTCGTTGTGTGGCCAGGCCCCGTCCAACCGGCCGGAGTTCGCTGAACACCTGGTGCGTGCCGGCATCACGTCCGTGTCGGTCAACCCTGACGTCGTGCCGCACGCTCGGGCCATCATCGGCTCTGCCGAGCGCCGTCTCATGCTGCAGGCGGCACTACGCGACCGGTGAGACACCGCTGGTGGGGATCACTGGGACGACCAGCGATCCCCACCTTTCGCTGTCCGCTGACCGAGCGGACCGGCTCGTGAAGGACGACAATCGGCAGCGGTGGATCAGCACGAAGGGAGTCGGACATGGCCGACTACGACGGTGGCGCCCGGTACGGCGCGGCCAGACGTCCTGGCGTCAACGCCGCCCGGCTCTGGGCGAGCGGGCTTGCCACAGCTGTGGTCGCCGCCCTGCTGGCCGTGGTGGGCATCCTGATCGCCCGGGGCGTCGTCGAGGTCGCCGTCCTGGCGCCGAAAGGCGAGGGCGTCTGGGGCAACGCGAACACGTTCACCTACGCGATGCTCTCCGCCCTGGCGGCACTGCTGGCCACCGGGATGATGCATCTGCTGATCCTGGCAGTCGCGGCACCCCGGCAGTTCTTCACGTGGATCATGGTGCTGATGACGCTGATCGCCGTGGTCCTGCCGCTGACCCTGACCGTCGAGATCGGCGGGAAGATCGCGACCGCGGTGATCAATCTGGCCATCGGCCTGGCCATTACGATCGTCCTCAACACCGTCGCCGCCTCAGCGCGAACCGTCCGCGCCGGCAGGCCGAATGACGCGCCCACACGCCAGTGGGACCAGCCACCCGACAACTACTGAGACAAGTGGCCCATTCAGGTGAAACCGGACACGATCGTGTCCGGTCTAGAGCGCTGTCGCTGATCTGCGAACCTGAGCGCGCAGCAGCACGACGGCCAGGACTGTCAGCCACAGCAGGTATCCGCCGATATTGATGCGTTCGAGCACACCGAGCCATGGCGTTGATTCGTTCGCGGCAAGGTGGGGTCCCTGAAGACCGGCCATGGCGCCGAAAACCACCAGAGTGGCCAAGGTGGCCCACGAGTAGACGCGGAACCACATCCCCGCTGTCGTCGCGGCAAAGCCCACCGCAAGCAGGATGAGGGCCACGATCACACCGGTGAGCACCGCGTGCATCGTGTCGGTCGTTGTCGGCACGGCACCGCGGAGGTGGATCGAGAAGAAGACCGTGGCTACCGAGCCGATGACTCCAATACCGGCGAGCAGGCCGGCAGTGACACGGAGTGCTCGCCGGTTCGCAGAGGCCCAGACACCAGCCGCGAAGGCGATCAACAGAATGTTGTGCGCGAGGAAAAGCGCGACGACGAGTGCACGTGGCGGTGCGTCGATCGCGAACAGCTCGCTGATGGTCTGTGAGGCGGTGTTGTACCCCTCCCACAACAGGGTTGCCAGGATTGTCGTCCCGGCGTAGAGCAACGAGGACAGCACGCCACAGACGAGCAGTGCCGTCCGGCCGCCTTCCCGCAGGACGCCATGTCGCAACGACTCCAGCGTTCGATCGATCACGGTTGACATTGCCGACCTCCTCTTTAGAAGACCGGTGTTCCCCGCTGGGCGAACTGGTCCCGGGCTCGTTCGATCAACGCGACATCCGGAGTCGGTACGTGCTCCAACGGGAACACCATGCCGAGCTTGGTGTACTTGGCGGCACCGAGTTTGTGGAAGGGCAGGACTTCGACGCGGTCGACGGTCTTGAGGGTGCTGACGAACGAGGCGATGCCCTCCACGTTGGCTGGGTCGTCGGTCAGGCCCGGGACGAGCACGAACCTGATCCACATGCGGTTGCCGTCGGGTGTGTCGCCGGTGTGCTTGCCGTACACCACGTTGGACGTGATGGTCAGCACGGACTGGGTGTGGATGGCGTCGCGGTAGGCCGAGTAGCGCCGCACCTTGGTCATGAACTGCTCGACCAGACCAACGGCGATGCGGTCCGCGCGGTCGTCGTTGTTGCCGTAGCGCGGGAAATCCCCGGAAACGGCGTAGTCGACGGCGAGGCCGTTGGAGTCGCGGATCACGCGAACCCGGGCGTACTGAATGGCCGACAAGCTGTCGGCGACCACTGACAGGCCTGCGATACCGCAGCCGAGCAGGCGCTGCACCGGATAGTCGTGCAGGGCCATCGGCCGTAGGCGTCGGGCAGGCCGGTGATGATCCCCGCCTTGCGGGCGTGCAGGATCTCGGCGGTGTAGGCGTCGAACATGCCGTCGTTGTGTGTCTTGCGGTACTTGGTGAAGATCTCCTTCACGACCGGGTCGAGCTTGTAGCCGTACGCGTCCAGCCCGGCTTCGACCAGCCGCAGCCCGCCGGCTGGCATAATTGCGCGCTTGAGGGGTGCGTCAGTCTGCAGGCCGACGCCGCTCGGCGGGAGAGCGTCATACGGCACGGCGCCGATCATGATCTGCCCCTGCGGCAGGTGGACCATCACCGCCAACACGGGCAGATCACGCCGGCCCGCCTCGGCGACCGCCCATTTCAGAGCGGCTGTGCTCGCCGTCGATCCACCGACGCCGACCAGGATCGGGCGGCGTCCGCTCGTCTCGGTCACCGTTGCTCTCCTTTCAGCTGAACAGGACGACCTTCAGCGCGCCGCTGTCGGCTGGGTGCGCGAAGACGTCATAGGCCTCGTCCATCTCGGACAGTCCGAAGCGGTGAGTGATGAACCGCTCCGCGTCCAGGCGTCCGGCCGCGAGCATCCTCAGCAGCCGGGGCGTGGTCACGGTGTCGACCAGACCTGTCGTGATCGTGACGTTGCGGATCCACAGCTCCTCCAGATGCAAAGTCGCCGGCTTGCCATGCACTCCAACGTTTGCCACCCGGCCACCAGGCCTGACCAGCCGCGTGCAGAGCTCGAACGACTCCGGCACACCCACAGCCTCGATCGCGGTGTCGGCGCCTGCTCCTGCGGTCAGCTCGGCAACCGCGGCGGCGACGTCGTCGGCCGCATTCACCGTGATGTCGGCGCCGAACTGCTTGGCGGCGTCGAGTCGGGAAGCAGCGACATCGACAGCGACGATGTGGCTCGGGCTGTAGAACTGCGCGGTCTGGATCGCGGCCAAGCCAATCGGCCCCGCACCCACGATCACGACCGTGTCGCCCGGTTTGACTTGTCCATTGAGGACGCCGACCTCGTAGGAGGTGGGCAGGATGTCGGCCAGCATCACCGCGGCGTCATTGGCAACGCCATCAGGCAGCACGTGGGTCGAGGTGTCCGCGAATGGAATCCGGGCGTACTCGGCCTGCACACCGTCGACGGTGTGGCCGAGAATCCAGCCGCCACCGCCCTGGCACTGGCCGTAAACGCCGGTGCGGCAGTACAGGCATCGCCCGCACGCGCTGATACAGGACGCCAGCACCCGATCGCCGGGCTTCAAGCCGGACACCGCAGCACCGACCTGCTCGACCGTCCCAACAGCCTCATGGCCCAGGATCCGGCCCGGTTCGACTTCTGGCACGTCGCCCTTGAGGATGCGCAGGTCCGTGCCACAGATCGTGACCGCGTCGACGCGGATGATCGCGTCGGTGGGGTCGCGCAGTTCGGGTTTCGGGACTTCTTCCCACGAACGGCGGCCGGGGTCGTGGTACACCAGTGCCTTCATACTTCCTCCTCACTTTCGTGCACTACGAGACTCCCGCCGGACCGCATCAAGTGGTTAGGGCCTGCTGCCGTTGCGATCAGGGCCGAAAGGCCCGAACTCAGCGGAGCGCCAGGCCCTGATGGGAATCGCCGTCAGGCAGCACCGTGAGCACGACAAGTGACAAGGGAAAGGAGACGTGATGCTCGCGCCACGAGTGGTCATCCTCGGCAGCGGCTTCGCGGGCCTGGAGACCGCGTTCCTGCTTCGCTCCAAGCTCGACAAGGCGGACGTCGACATCACGGTCGTGTCGGACCGTGACGACTTCCTGTTCAAGCCCAACATGATCTACCTGCCGTTCGGCGCGGCGGAGAAACCTTTGCACGTGCCGCTGCAGAAGGCTTTCTTCAACCACGACATCCACCACCGGATCGGCCACGTGGAAAACGTCCACGCCGAACGAAGTGTCGTGCACACCAGTCGCGGCCTGCCGATCCACTACGACAAACTGGTCATCGCCACCGGCGCGGCCATGAATCCCGACGAGATCCCCGGCCTGCGCGAGTTCGCCCGGACGATCTGGGCACCTGGCCAGATGCACAAACTCGGCGAGGACCTGCAGTGGGTCGCGCAGCACGCCCGGCACGGCCGCCACCAGAATGTCCTGTTCCTCGTCCCGCCCGGAAACAAGTGCGCCGGACCGCTGTACGAGATCGCGTTCATGCTCGACATCTGGCTGCACCGCAAAGGTGTGCGTCACCAGATCGACATCACGTTCACCACCTGCGAGCCGGCCTTCATCCAGGCATTCGGCCCCAAAGTCCGGGACGTGGTCGTCGAGGAGTTCGCCATCCGCAGGATCACCGGCCACACCGGTGTCGCCCCGGAGAAGGTCACCGAGACCGAGGTCGTCTACACCGACGGCGAGACCCGCCAGTTCGACCTGTTGATCAGTTTCCCACCGTATATCGCGGCCAAGCGGTACGAGGGCCTGCCTGCCGACGACCGCGGTTTCCTCACCTGCGAACCCGAAACCCGCGCAGTCGTCGGCCATCCGGACATCTTCGCGCCCGGCGACGCGGGCGACTTCCCGGTCAAACAGGCCTTCCTGGCCCTGCTGCAGGCCGACGCGGTCGCCAGCAAGATCACGGCCGACATCACCGGCCGAACGCCCCAGCGGCTGTTCGAGCCGACCAGCATGTGCGTGATGGAGATGCTGGACAGGGCCACCTTCGCCCAGGTTCCCTTGCGCCTCACCGACGATCCGGACAGGCCGGTGACCGTCGACCTGGACTCGGTGAGCGAATACCGCGTCGGGACAGGCGCGACCTGGCGGCTGGGCAAGAAGGCCCTAGGGACCTACCTGCCGGCGCGGTTCCGCCATGGTCTTCCGTTCCACGCAGGAGCCGGATGGCGCGTGATGGAGACCGGACTGCGGGCCGGGGCGCGGTTGCTCGCGCACTGACAGGGCCGGATGGCCCTAGAGCAGGTCGCCGAAAGGGAACCCTTCGGCCGCGAGCCTGGGCACAAGGTCCCTGATGGCAACCGGTTGCCGGCGAGCTCGGCTACGAGCAGATCGACGCCGACGGAACCACCAGTCACTGAAACACCTTGTGGATGTCGCTGTCGGTCGCGGTGCTCGTGACGACCAGGACAGTGTCCCCAGGGTGGAAGCGGTAGTCGCCGCTGGGAACCATCGGCTGTCCATCATGGACGACAGTCGCCACTACCGTGCCCGCAGGTACTTCCAGGTCCGCCAGCTGCCTGCCTGCTGCTGCGGACGAATCCCCGATCCGGGTCTCGATCAGCTCCACACCCGCCGCCGCGAGACGCACCAAGCCCACGGTGTCCGTGACGCCCGCGGCTTCCTCGATCAGCGACACCAGCGGTGCGGCAGCCGGCAGAGCGACGTCCACGCCCCAACGCGCCGCGAACAGCCACGCGTTGTCGGGATCGTTCACCCGTGCCAGCACCCTGCGCACGCCGAACTGCCGCTTGGCCAGCAGCGAGATAACGAGATTGTCCTCGTCCTCACCGGTCGCGGCCAGCAGCAGGTGCGTGCGCAGGGCACCAGCGGCCTCGAGTACAGGTGGCTCACATGCGTCGCCCCGGACCAGTCGATATGCCGTGCCGAGGCGGTCGAGCCTGTGCTGGTCGCGGTCGACGACCGTGACCTCGTGGCCGGTGGCCGCCAGCAGATGCGCGGCCTGCTCGCCGAGCCGGCCCGTTCCGACGATCAGGATCTTCATGTGCCGAGCTCCTTGTCGAGAAACGACCGCAACCGGTCCAAAGCTGTGGCGGCCACGGCGAAACTGACCGCGTCGTCGGCTTCGGCGAGAGTGGTCGTGGTCGGAATGAACGATGTGCCGCCACGCGTGACGGCGATGACACGGATCTCGCTGTCGACTTCCAAGTCATGCAGCGGCCGGCCATCAAACCAGGAGGGCAGGGTCTCGCGGACCAGCAAGGTGTCGCCGTTGCCGAAGCTCACCTCCGGATTGACGTACCGGTGCGAGAGCATCTGGCGGATCCGGTTGGTGGTCCACCGGACGCTGGCCACGGTCGGAATCCCCAGGTCACGGTAGATGTCCGCGCGACGCGGGTCGTAGATACGGGCCACGACCTGCGGGACCTGGTAGTCCTCCTTGGCGATCCGGGCGCCGACGATGTTGGTGTTGTCGCCGGAGGTGACGGCCACGAACGCACCGGCCTCCGCGATGCCCGCCTTTTCCAGCACCGCACGGTTGTAGCCGTTGCCGACGATGAAAACCCCGGAGTAGTTGGCAGGCAGCAACTGCCTGGTCTCCGGATCTCGATCGAGCACGCATACGTCGTGGCCTTCGACCGACAGCTGATGAGCCAGCGTCGACCCGACCCGGCCGCACCCCATGATGATCGCTTTCATGTCAAGACCTCCTTGCGACGATGCACGGCCTTGCGGATCTCGTCAGCGACAAGGACAAGCGAGCCCAGTGCGAACAGAAGTCCCCAGTCCGCGACCGAAAGCGGCGCGGTGTTGAACACGGCCTGCAGTGGCGGCAGATAGCTGATGGCGCACATGATTGCGAGCCCGATCGCTTGCGCGGCCAGCAATGGCCGGTTGGACAGCAGGCCGATACGGAACACACTGAGCCGGTCACTGCGCACGGCGAAACCGTTGAAGAACTGGCAGACCACGATGCCTGCCTGTGTCATCGTCAGTGCCTCGCGGTAGACCGGATTGTCCGAAGTGAAAGCGTCGAACGGAATGCCGGCCTTGCTGATGTGCCAGAAGAACACCGCGGTCACCACAACCGCCTGGATGCTACCGAGGAACAACATCCTGCGAACCAGATCGATGGAGAACAGCGGCTTGCGGGGATCACGTGGTGGTGTCTTCATCACCCCGGGCTCAGGTGGCTCGGTGCCCAGCGCCAACGCGGGTAGCACGTCGGATCCGAGGTCGATCGCCAGCACCTGGACCGCGCTCAACGGCACCAGCGGGAACCCGACGGCGGTCGCGGCCAGGATCGGCATCAGCTCGCCGATGTTGTGGCTGAACAGGTAGATCAGGAACTTGCGGATGTTCTGGTACACCGACCGGCCCAGCTCCACCGCGGCCGCGATCGACGCGAACGAGTCATCCAGCAACACCATGACCGACGCCTCACGGGCGACATCCGTGCCGGACTCCCCCATCGCCACACCGATGTCGGCCCGCTTCAGGGCCGGCGCGTCGTTGGCGCCGTCACCGGTGACCGCCACGATTTCGCCGAGGTCCTTGAACGCTGAGACAACCCGCATCTTGTGCTCGGGTTTGACTCGGGCGAACAACAGATACGGGTTCTCCACCAGCGCAGTGTGCAGGGTCGCATCGTCGGTCTGGTCCAGCTCCACTCCCGTGATCGTGCGTGGTACAGCACCCCTCGGGATGATCCCCACCTTCCGGGCGATCGCCTCGGCTGTGAGCGCGTAGTCCCCGGTCGTCATCACGATCCGGATCCCCGCTTCCCGGCATGCCTGGACAGCCGCGACGACTTCCGGCCGCGGCGGATCGAGCATTCCGACCAGACCGAGCAGGGTCAGACCATGCTCCGCCTCGTCGTGATCCGCCCTGGCGCTCCCGACCTCGCGAACCGCCACAGCCAACACGCGCAACGCCGAACCGGCCATCTCGTCGTTCGCCGCCAGCACTGCCCGGCGTTTCTGGTCATCCAATGTGGAGATACCGGCCGCGTCACGGATGTGAGTACACCGGGCGAGCAGTTCCTGTGGCGCGCCTTTGACGTGCGCCCAAGTCCGTCCGTCCGTGGTGTGCAGGGTGGTCATCAGCTTGCGAGCAGAGTCGAACGGCAGTTCACCGACCCTGGCCGCGTTCTGCTGTTCCGCTTGGACGTCCAGCCCTGCTTTCGCTGCCACGACAAGCAAAGCGCCCTCCGTGGTGTCGCCCAGTACTCGCCAGCCCTGTCGTCCAGCAGGCGGAAGCAGGCGCGCGTCACAGCACAAAGCAGCCACCCGCAACAACTCCCGGACCGAATCCGGATCTTCCACCTCGCCCTTGGGCTCGTAGCCGGCGCCCGACACTCGCCGCACGCGACCATCGGTCCAGATCACCTGAACCGTCATCTCGGCCTTGGTCAGGGTCCCCGTCTTGTCCGTGCAGATCACGGTGGTCGAGCCGAGCGTTTCCACCGCGAGCAGTTTCTTGATCAGCGCATGCCGCTTGGCCATCCGCCGGACACCGATCGCCAACGCCACAGACATGGTCGCCGGCAACCCCTCCGGCACCAGCGCGACCATCACACCCAGCGCGAGGACGAACGTCTCCACCAACGATCCACCTGCGAGCAGGCGAACGGCAAAAAGCAGCACTCCCAAAGCGAACGCGGCAGCCGCCACCCGGCGCGCCATCAGCGCCACCTGGCGCCGCAACGGGCTGACGTCGGTCGCCGCGCCCGCAGTGAGCTGATAGATCCGGCCGAACTCGGTGTTGCGGCCGGTGGCGACGACCACTGCCTTCCCGGTTCCCGCAGTCACGGTCGTGCCCATCCATACCAGATCGCGTGCCTCCAGCCGGGCAATGCTCGCCGCCACCGGATCCGCATCGCGCCGGACGGGCGCGCTCTCTCCGGTGAGAGCCATGTTGTTGACCGTGAGCTCGTGTGCCTCAACCACCCGGCAGTCAGCCGACACCGCGTCTCCGGCCTCGACGACCACCAAGTCCCCGGGCACCAGTTCAGCCGCCGGCACCTCAGCTCGTTCACCGTCCCGGATGACCCGGGCGCGGTGCGGAACCATGGCCTGCAGCGCTTCGGCAGTGCGCTCGGCCATGTACTCCTGCATGAACCCGATCACCGCGTTGAGCAGCACCACCGCCAGGATGGCGATCGCAAGCTGGAGACTGCCGATGTCCGGTGGATCGCTGAGCAGATACGCCACCGACGTGATGCCTGCCGCGACGATCAACATCACCGCGAACAGATCCGTGAACTGAGCAAGGAAGCGACGCACCACGGACGCTTGGCGTGGGCGGACGAGTTCGTTACGGCCGTGCGCGACCAGTCGTTCATTGGCGTCTTCCGCAGACAGTCCATGCCACGACGAACCCACCGCCTCGAGTGCTTCGGCCGCCGTGCATTCCTGCGTCAGCAGGGGAACGCGCCTGTCTGTCGCTTGGGACATGCCCGCAACGTAGGTGCGATGCCGGCATGTCAGGCAGAGGCCATTGCCCGGTCAGGACAGTGCCATCAGGCCCTGCCTGGTCCTCGTTCGTTGGGCAAGCCTGGGGCCATGAGCAAACCGATCGTGGTCGGAATCGATGGCCGACCGGACAGTGCGATCGCCCTGGACTGGGCCATTGCCGAAGCGGCCAGGCGAGGCCTTCGCCTGACGGTGCTGCACGTCGGCGAAGCGTGGTCACGGCCAGTCGCCGGCGGCCCGCTGATGACAGCGCCGCAGACGCACGGCCAGAAGGTGGTCGCCGACGCCGCCGCGGTCATCCAAGCGATGAATCGAGATATCCGCTTCTCGTCGCTCATCGTGCCCGGCACTCCGGCGGATGTTTTGGCGAGCTGGGCAACCGACGCGAGCATGATTGTGCTCGGCAACCGCAACCGCGGCGCTTTGACGACCGCGGCGCTGGGCTCGGTGAGCGGAACCGTCGCATCCCAGGCCCGCTGCCCCGTAGTCGTTGTCCGTTCTCTGGCGAGCGATCAGCTTCCAGTGTTGCTCGGTGTCGATGGATCGGCCGTGACCACTGCGGCCGTCGAGTTCGCGTTCGACTACGCCTCCCGGCACAAGACGTGGGTTCGCGCCGTGCACACGTGGCATCGCAGCATGTTCCCTGGTGGCGATGACATCGCCGAGGAGCGCGCGGCCCACTTCAGGATCGTCTCCGACGCCTTGGCAGCCGCTCGTGACCGGCACCCAACTGTGCCAGTGCGGATCTCCCGGCCCGTCGGCCGTGCGGAGGAAGTCCTCTCCGAACAGTCCATGGAGGCCCAACTGCTGGTAGTGGGCACGCGAGGGCACAGTCCCAAGGCCGGATTGCTGCTCGGCTCGGTGAGCCAGGCATTACTGCGTACCGTGAGCTGCCCGCTCGCGGTAATACCCGCTGAGGAACGATAATCATGTCACGAGTTCTGGTGGCCTACGCCACGAAAATGGGGGCAACAAAGGGAATCGCCGACGCCATCGGCGACACGATCCGTGCGGCCGGCGACGAGGTGACCGTGTTGCCGGCCAACGAGGTCACCGACGTCGGCTACTACGACGCCGTGGTGCTGGGCAGCGCGTTGTACGCGGCCCGCTGGCGCCCTGACGCCGTCCAGTTCCTGCGCCGGTTCCGCGCTGATCTGGCCAACCGGCACGTCTGGTTGTTCCACAGCGGACCACTCGGCGAGACAGTCGGCAAACCGCAGAAGACACCGTCTGCCGTGCGTCGCATGGCAAGCACGATCGGAGCTGCCGAACCGACCACCTTCGCCGGTCGCCTCGAACCCGAAACGGCACAGGGCTTCATGGCCCGCCGTATGGCCAAAGGCTCGCTCGCCGGAGACTTCCGCGACTGGGACCAGATCCGAACCTGGGCGGCCGAGATCGCCCGCTCGCTGCACGAGGAAGACATCCATGCGCCCCACCAGGACTGACCAGCAGCCGAACGTCCAGATCGAACTCGCCGACGGCATCCCGGCCACCGCCGAGAACTACGCCAGGGCCAAAATTCCAGGCCTGGTGAAGTACTCGCGCCTGCCGATCCTGTTCATCAAGGTCCGCCTGATGCCGGCCGGCCACGGCCACAACGTGGACGTCGTCGCACACGCCAACATGGACGTCAACGGCACACCCCTGATCTCCCACTCGGTCGGCAAGACCGCGACCGAAGCCGTGGACCTGTTGCAGGACAAGCTCCGCGGTCAGCTTAGCCGGATGTAGCGGAGGAACTGATGCAGCATGGCCACCGATCCCGCACAGGTCGGCGTCCAGGTCGCCGACGGCGTCGTGACGTTGACTGGCCCAGCTGGAGCGCAAGAGCTCCGTGGACATCGCTGTTTCACTCACCCACGCGGTCGCCGGAGTCGTCGATGTCGTCAACGAATTGACCTACGCGCACGACGACGAGAAGCTCCGCCTGATCGACCCGATCCCCGGCGGTCTCTGAGTTGCACCCAATGCCCTTACCGCACAGGGACTTTCGACCCAATCGGTCTTGCCTCGACACCGACAGGATGGTGTCAAACAACGAGATTAGGAGGTCCTCATGTCCATCCACGAGGCCCCGGTCAACGATTGCCTGCAGGTCTCCCCGCACCAGGCCGCGGACACCGCACCGGCACACGGCGCGGTGATGACGACAACCGCGGGCAAAGTCACCGCGATCCTGCGGATCACCACCGGACTGGTCTTCCTGTGGGCGTTCCTGGACAAGACATTCGGCCTGGGTTACGCCACCGGCTCAGCCAACGCGTGGATCAACGGCGGCTCCCCCACCAAAGGATTCCTCAGCCGCGTCGACGTCGGACCGTTCTCCGAGACCCTGCGCGGTTGGGCAGGTGGCTGGCTGACCGACTGGCTGTTCATGCTCGGCCTGCTGGGCATCGGCCTCGCCGTCACCCTCGGCATCGGCCTGCGGATCTCCGCCATCGCCGGCACGATCATGATGCTGATGATGTGGGTCGCTGAATGGCCGCTCGACCGCTTCAACGAAGCAGGCCAGCCGACCATGTCCACCAACCCCATCCTCGACTACCACCTGCTCTACGCGATCGTCCTGATCGCGCTCGCGGTCACGTACGCGGGCAACACGTGGGGCTTCGGTCGCAAGTGGGCCGAACTGGGTATCGTCCGCAAGAACCACTGGCTGATCTGATACACGACGACATCAAACGGCCGGGCGCCCTACCGCTGCTGGTAGGGCGCCCGGCCTTGATCATTGGACGCAGGGCTTCCCATACGCGAATAGGACAACAGCTGCGAGCTGCTGTCCTATTCGCATTCTGTTCAGTCAGGTTCGCTTCCACCAGCGCAGCCACCGGAAGCGCTTGTTCGCCTTGGGCGGTGGTTCGCCGACCAGCTCCGGTGCCACTTGTGGCACGTCGGCCTCCGGAGGCTCCTCCTGCTCACGCAACCGGTTGGCCTCGGCCATGAAATACCCCGTGAGCTTGTCGACGTGGTCGCCGTGCGTGGTCTGGCGGGCCTCGGTCGAGGCCTGGAACTTCTCGAAGCTGGTCATCTCATCCTCCTCAGAAAGGGATCCACGTAGTCCGTCGGCATGACACGGACGCGTGCGTCGACGACGATCCCGCCGCGCTGCCCGACGACCAGCGGGTTGATGTCCAGCTCCGCGACCTCTGGCAGTAGCTCGGCCAGCCGGGCCACGCGCAGCAGGACGTCGCGGACGGCGGACTTGTCCACATCGGACGTGAACAGTTTCGGGGCCGAACGGATGGCGTCGAGCATCTCGTCGGCGTCGACATCGGTGACTGGGACGAGCCGCGCTGTGCGGTCGTCGAGCATGTCAGTGTCCACGCCGCCGAGCCCGAACACGATCAACGGTCCGAACATGGGATCGCTACTCACGCCGATCAGCAGTTCGCGGCCGGGCTGGACCATCGGCTGGACCACGACGCCGTGCAGTGCCGTCCCGAACCGGTCTGCGAAGCCCTCGAAGGCCGCCCGGACCTCCTCGGCGTTGGACAGGCCGAGGCGTACTCCCCCGCCGCGGTTCTTGTGCAGCAGCCCGCTGGCGACGGCCTTCATCGCGACGGGAGTGTCGAACTCCTGCTGAGCGGCGACAGCTGCGTTGACGTCCTGGGCGAACATCTCGCCGAGCACCGGCAGGCCGAGGGCCCGCAGCAAGGTGACGACCTGTTCCGGGCCTAGCCACCCGCCGTGGGTGTTGGCCGCCAGATAGTCGTGGATCACCCGGCGCGCGGCCTCGGCATCGATGCCAGCCAGTTCGGGTGTGCGGCCTGCAGGCCGGCGCAGCCAGGCGGCTCGCTCTGCAGCGTGGCCCAGCGCGACGGCCGCGGCAGCGGCGTCAGCGAAGCAGGGCACCTGGTTCAACCAGTCCACCGCACTGACCTGTCCCAGTCGCACAGCGATCACAGTCTTTTGAGTGTGGACGTCGATAGCGTCTGCGGGGTCGCCAAGCGCGGTGGGCGCGGCGATGGCGATGACCGCGTCGATTCCGTCGTCTTCGAGCACGATCCGCAGCGCTTCGGTGAAGACCTTGTCGTCCACCACCGCAGTGGTGTCGACAGGGTTGCTCACACTGGCCAAGGCAGGCAGAACCGCGTGCAGCTTCTTGCGCGTTTCATCAGACAGTTCCGGAACCACGAGTCCGTTCTGGACGCAGGCATCAGCGGCAAGCACACCCGCGCCGCCCGCGTTGCTGACCACAGCCACGCGGTTGCTTGTCGGCAACGGCTGGCGAGCCAGCAGCGCGACCGTGTCGGTCAGCTCGGACAGCCGATCGACCGCGATGACACCGGCCTGCCGGAACAAGGCATCCCGCAGCACAGTCGGCGTCGTAGTGGCCGCGGTATGCGACGCCGCAGCCCGCTGCCCCACGTCCGTACTACCGGCACGGATGGCCAGGACGGGCTTGCTCCGGGCCAAATGCCGAGCCAGGCGGGAGAACTTGCGTGGGTTACCAAACGACTCCATGTAGAGCACCGCGATTCGGGTTCGGATGTCGTTCTCCCACCAGTGCAACAGGTCGTTGCCGCTCACGTCGTACTTGTCCCCAGTGGAAATCATGGTCGACACACCCATCCCCAACCGGCGCAGCTCCTCCAGCAAGGCAATGGCGATACCACCGGACTGCGTCACCACTCCGACGTCGCCCATGGCCAGGCCGCCGCGGGCGAAGCTCGCGTCGAGGCGAACCGCTGGCTCGCTATTCACGATTCCCAGGCAGTTCGGGCCGACCATGCGCATCCCGTGTTTCCGCACGGTCTCCAGCAGCCGTTTGCCCAGATCGGGATCTGTGGAAAGTCCTGAGCTGATCACCAACAGCGCCTGGACGCCCACACGGCCGCATTCCGCCGCGACGTCAGGCACCGCGGCGGCGGGCACGCACAGCACAGCAAGGTCCGGCACGTCGGGTATGGCTGCCACAGAGCGATAGCAGGGGATACCAAGCACCTCGTGAGCATGTGGGTTGACCGCGGTGACCGCGCCTGTGAAACCGCCTGCAAGAATGTTGGACAGCACCGCGTGGCCGATGGATTCCGGCTTGCGTCCCGCGCCGACAACCGTGACCGAGTCCGGGCGAAACAAGGGCTGCAGGCTCGCTTTGTCAGCGAGCCGTTCCCGGACGGCGACAGCGTCGAGGTATCCGTCGTCCGGCGCGAGGTCGATATCCACCTCGATGACATCGAAGTCCGGACGCGTGTGCACGGGCAAGCCGATGTTCGAGAACACTTGCAGCATCCGCCAGTTGCTCGGCAACACGTCCGCGGAGAACTTCCGCACGCCGCGGCTGCGCGCCAGCGATCCCAGGTGCTCCAGCAGGATTGTGCCGATACCGTGGTGCTGCACTTGGTGTGACACCACAAGAGCGACGTCTCCGGTGACCGGCGAGCGGCCTTTGATGACGACGTACGCGGCCATTCCCAGCAACGTCTCGCCCTCGAAAATGCCCACAGCGCCGTGATTCGCGGTGTCCTCGGACACGACCTTGTTGACGAAGCTGTCCAAGGGCGGGCTGGACATGCTGAAGAACCGCAGGTAGCGGTCTTCGTCCGGCATCGCCTGGTGCAGCGCGACCACCTGTTCGTGGTCGGCGGGGCCCAACTGGCGGACAGTCACCATTGTTCCGTCCGCGAGCAGTGACTTGACCGCTTCGGTGCTCATCGTCATGACTTCGACGCTAGGCACAATGTAAAAGACCAACTACGGCCAGAAGACCCTGTGCCTCAAGGGCCATCGCCCGCCTTTCACAGCCATCCGCCCCGTGGCCGCGCCCCGTGCTCCCCGGCAACATGGGCTTATTCACAAGGGAGACGAAGATGGCCAAGGACTGGACGGTGCAGGTGCACCTGGACGACTCCACGGGCGCGGTGATCGCGACGGCGACGTTGATCGACGAGAACGACGGAACGCTGTCAGCCAGCGCGCAATTCCGTAGCGCGACTCCGGACACGGCCGTGTCTCAGTGTCAATTTGAGCTCGCCGCCGCGCGTGCGTTACAGCGGCTGTCCGACGCTCTGATCACCGCTGCTAGCCGGTGAGTGTGAAGTAGTCCTCTTCCTCCTGCGCGAAATGCAGTGTCAGGATGGCATCCAGCCCGTACAGGGTGGCTCGCAGATCGTCGACCTGGTCCGGGCCGATGGAATCCGATGTGGACAGGTGGCGGCCGAGCCGCCGGATGTGCCGCTCGATCTCCATGTGCCCGCGGCTCATCGCCTGGGTGACTTCCGGATCGCCGAGCAACTCGGCGACCACCGGATACAGCTCCCGGTCCTCGGCCAGTTCGTGCGGCAGCAGGTGTTCGGACACGAGCTGGTACGCGCGCCGCACGGACTGCTCCGCCTGGGCAGTCGGCCCTTCCGAGAGATCGTCCGCCGCCTGGCGCACTGCTCGGCGGGCCGGCATCAGCTGCTCGTGCTCAGCCGCGAACCTCTGCAGGACCTGCTCGATCTGCTCAGCCGGCCGTCGCCGCACTGGTGGGAGCCAGCCGACCGCGGCGATCACCATGGCGACCAGAGACAAGGCGATACCGATGCCCGCGCTCTGCAGGGCGATGCGGTGCGCTCGGACGGCGGCCTCGACGGCGTCGGCCAGCCGCGCGATGCGCCCGTCGGTGATGACCGCGTCCGCAGCCTGAGCTGCAGCGGTGGCGTCCCGTCCAGCCAAGCCGATCCCCACGTCGGCCGCGGCCAGCGCGGGCGCGTCGTTGATCCCGTCGCCGACCATCAACGTCACCGCCCGGGCACGTTCTTCCCGCACTCGGTTGACTTTGTCCGCCGGACTGCACTGCGCCGACAGGTCGTCCAGGCCGAGCAGGATGCCGACGTCCTGTGCGTTGGCCAGTCGATCACCGGTGAGCAGGACGATCCGCTGCAGACCGGCGGATCGCAGTCGCCGGAGCGTTCGTGCGGCGTCCGGCCGGATCTCGTCACGGACGAGCAGGACCCCGATGGGTTCGCCGTCCCGGCTGACCCAGATTGTGCTGGCCATATCGAGTTCGGCTCGCCGGACCGCGGCCTTCGCCCATGGTGGCAACACCTCGCTCTCGGGCTTTCCGACGGTGATCCTTGCCCCCTGGACATATCCGGCGGCGCCGATGCCGGGCTGCTCGGTGACCTGTTGCGCGGGTGCTACGCGGAGCCCTGCGAGCCGAGCCGCACGGACAACCGCAGTTGCCAGCACGTGCGGTGACAGTTGCTCCACGGCGGCCGACAGCTCAAGGACACGTTGTTCGGTGTAGTTCGGCGCGGCCAGGACACTGGTGATCGTCGGCTGTCCGGCCGTCACAGTTCCGGTCTTGTCCAGGACGGCGGTGCGCGCACGCCCCAACGCTTCCAGAGCAGCACCATGTTTGAGGACCACACCTAGGCGTGAGGCACGAGACATTCCCGCTGTGATGGCAATGGGCGCGGCCAACAACAGCGGACACGGTGTGGCCGTGACCAACACCGCCACTGCTCGTACCGGATCTCCCGTCAGAATCCATGCCGCAGCTGCGATCGCGACAGCCAGGGGCAAGAACACCGCGGCAAGGCGATCAGCGAGCCGAACCACAGGCGCGCTTTCCGCAGCCGCCTGTTCGGCCAGGCACATCACTCCAGCGTAGGTGCTTTCGTCCGCAGTCGCGGTCGCGGTCAATTCGGCTGCCTCGCCGGCGTTGACCACTCCGCTGCGGATGCCTTCGCCTGGCCCGCGGTTTCAGCAGCTTGGACATATCAGCTGTGTGGTCGTATGACAGCAACCGCGCACGGCGCGTGATGCAGCAGTGCTTGGCTGGTCGAGCCGAGCAGCATGCCTTTCAGGCCGCCGCGGCCACGCGAGCCGACCACCACCAGCTGGGCGTCGCGCGCGGCTTCGAGCAAGCTGTGTGCGGGCCGGTCGGCAGTGACGACCAGCCGGACCTCGACATCCCGATACTTCTCGCGCCAGCCGGCCAGGCCTTCGTCGAGGATGCGCCGCTGCTCATCCTGCGCTTCTGTCCATGTCAAGCCGTAGGGTGGCAGCGAGAATTTCATGTACAGGGAAAGATCGCTCCAGGCGTGCAGCGCGACCAACGGAACGCCGAGCCTGGACGCTTCCTCGAACGCGAAGGCGACGGCCGCCTCGCTGGTGGCCGAACCATCCACTCCAACCACGACCGGCTTCTCAGCCCGGTCTTCCTCGCCACGCACCACCACGATCGGGCAATGCCCGTGAGTGGACAGCGCGACCGCGACTGAGCCGATCACCAGCCCGGTGAAACCGCCAAGTCCGCGTGATCCGAGAACCACAAGTCCCGCGGATTCCGACTCCTCGATCAGCCGCTGGGCGGCAGGGCCGCTGCGCAGGTGCGTCGACAGGTCGACCTCGGGGGCCGCTTCTTTCGCCAGTAGCGCGGCCTCGCGCAGCCATTCCCGCCCTTGCTGGGCGAGCGCCTCGGAGACCGACACCGGCAGCGTCACTGGGGTGTACGCCTCGATGACCATGCACGCGTGCACCAACCGCAGCGGCACGTGCCGGCCGGCTGCTTGCTTCGCGGCCCACCGGACCGCGTGTTCCGCGGACGTGGAACCGTCCACTCCGACAACAATCGGCTTGCTCATCTCAATCCCCTGACAACTTCAGCATACGGACGGCGAGGGCTGGCTTCCGGAACACGATGTGATCGGCCGACCCGCAGTAGGGCGTGCGGGAAGCCGGGCAGCTGCAACTGTTCGCTGAGCCCGGCTCGGACTTCGGCCAGTTGCAGCGGCTGGGTGATCAGCGACGCCGCGAGATCCAGATGTGTCGCAGTCAGCCATGCACGCTGAATTGCGGCACCAGCAAGCACATGGTCCCGCTTGGTGTCGTCGACGGTTTCCACGATCAGCACACATTCCTTGGCGATGCGAGCCGTCAGGACGTCAAGGTCCGGCACTCCGTCAATACCGTGAACCAGGCCGCCGAACAGCCCGTGCGCGATCCGGTCCGCCGGAATGCCGATCCTGGCCGCACCCCGGTCGAACGTCAGCGAGCGCATCTCTCGCAGGTAGCGATGATCGTGATGCAGAACTTTGGCGGCGTGTTCGCAGAGCTTTGCGACCACGCTCGCTTCGGCTTGCCCGGTGACACGGCGAACGCCGACGCGCTCGCCGTGCATCGCGTGTTCAACAGCACGGATCTCCTCCGCGGACAGCGGTTCGCCGTCGAACTTGAAGCGCTGGCTGCGCCGGTGCGGAATGGCCTGGTACATCTGCCATTCGGATTCGGTATGCGACTGCCGGCGAACCGGGGTGACGACCGCGACCTGGTCCGGATGCTGTGGGTCCGGGAAGAGCGTCGTGATGATCTCCCATCCCAGACTGCGCACAGCCAGCTCGAGGTTGGCCAAGGCCGCGCCGCAGGACATCAGCCTGTCCCGGCCTGCCGGGTCGTGGTGCGGCAGCGCATGGTCCCAGCGTTCGAACAGCAGGAGGTTGCGATCGTGCAGTTCCAGCACCCATGGCTGAATGTTGTGTACCGAAGGTGCCTGGGAGACCGCCTCGAAAAGTACGCGAACCTCGCCTGGTGACCAGAACGACATGACAGCTCACTCCAGTGTCTATTTCGGAAGTTTCAGAGCAGGGGCCCGATCGTCAACGGCGGCGCGTCTTCGGTGACGGGTGCCTTCTCGTGCTTGCGGTGGGCGTCCGGGATGACGACGACCGGGCAGGGCGAGTGGTGCACGCAGTACGAGCTGACCGAGCCGAGCAGCGCCTCGTACAACCGGTTGTAGCCGTGGCTGCCGACGACCAGCAAGTCGGCTTCGGCAGCGGCCTGGACCAGGGCCGGGCCAGGCTGGCCTTCCAGCAGCAGTTCGGTGATCTCCACGGTGTGGCCTGCCTGGTTCACCGCATTCGCCAGCAGCTCCCGCTGTGCCTCCAGGACCTCGCTGCGGGGTCGCAGCTGGATCAGGTCCAGCCTGTTCAGTCCCGCGGCGGCCGGGTCGGAGTGCCAGGCGTTAACTGCCGTGACGGTGACGCCCCGGCGGATGGCTTCGTCGATGGCCCAACGCAATGCGGCGATACTGACAGTGGATCCGTCGACGCCGACGATGATCGGCTTGTTCATGATGTCCTCCTTGGTGTCCAGTCACGGATCTCGGGCAGGTCTTCGCCTGTCCGGCGGATGTAGTCGTGGTGGCGGGCCAGCCGGCCGAGCAGTTCCTGACGCAGGTGACCGATCCGGCCCTCCAGCCGTGGCACACGCTCCAGTGCGGCGAGTGCGAGGTGGTAGCGGTCCAGCTCGTTGAGCACGCACATGTCGAACGGTGTCGTGGTGGTGCCGTAGTCGTGGAAACCCCAGACGTGCAGGTTGTCGTGGCCCGGGCGGCGGTAGGTCAGCCGGTGGATCAGCCACGGATAGCCGTGGAACGCGAAGATCACCGGCTTGTCGCCTGTGAAGATCTCGCCATACACGCGATCGCTGACACCATGCGGGTGCTGCTCCGGCGAGAACAAGCGGCCGAGGTCGACCACATTGACGATACGAATCTTCAAGTCCGGCACTAGTTCTCGCAGAACATCCGCAGCGGCAAGCGTTTCCTGTGTCGGGACATCTCCCGCGCAGGCCAGCACGACGTCGGTGTTGCCGTCGAGGTCGTTGCTCGCCCAGCTCCACACACCCAGACCTTGTTCGCAGTGCGCGCGTGCCTCGTCGGCGGTCAGGTACTGGTGTGCGGGTTGCTTTCCGGCCACGATCACGTTCACCAGCCCGCGGGTGCGCAGGCAGTGGTCGGCCACGCTCAGCAGTGTGTTGGCGTCCGGCGGAAGGTACACCCTGGCGACTTCGGGGCGCTTGCTCAGCACGTGGTCGATGAACCCAGGGTCCTGGTGCGACGCTCCATTGTGGTCTTGGCGCCACACGTGCGAGGTCAGCAGGTAGTTCAGGCTCGGCACCGGCCGGCGCCACGGGATGTCCGCGGCCGTGTGCAACCATTTGGCGTGCTGGGCCACCATCGAGTCGACGATGTGCGTGAACGCCTCATAGCTCGACAACAGCCCGTGCCGACCGGTCAGCAGGTAACCCTCCAGCCAGCCTTGGCACAGGTGCTCGGACAACACCTCGAACACCCGGCCATCCCGCGACAGGTGTTCGTCGTTGGGTTCGATGGGCAGCTGCCAGCGCCTGCCGGTCACATCCAGGACGTCGCCGAGCCGGTTGGAGGCGTGCTCGTCGGGCGCGAAGTACAGCAGGTTGTCGGTGTTCGCGGCCATGGCGTCACGCAGGTAGCCGCCGAGCGCGCGAGTCGCCTCGGACTTCCTGGTGACCTCCACCGCGTACTTCCGCCAGTCCGGCAGACGAAGGTCACGTTGCACCAGACCGTGCGCGATCGGGTTGGCGCTCATCCGCAACTCGCCCAACGGATGCCAGTACCGCACCAGAGCCGCAGGCGTACCGTCGGTGTCGAACAGCTCGCCAGGCCGGTAGGACTGCAGCCAGGTTTCCAGCTGGGCCAGCCGGTGCGGGTCCGACCGGATGTTGGTGATCGGCACCTGGTGCGATCGCCATGAACCCTCGACCTGGTGCCCATCAACAACTGTGGGCCCGGTCCAGCCCTTCGGAGTCCGCAGCACGAGCACCGGCCATACCGCTGCCCGGCCGCGGACGCCCCGGCGCGCATCGCTCTGGATCTGCCGGATGTCCGACAAACAGTCAGCAAGCGCTTCCGCATAGGCCTCGTGGACCTCGAACGGATCCGAGCCGGCGACCTCGACCGCACGCCAGCCGTGTCCCCGCAGCATCGCAGCCAGGTCTTCGCGCGCCAGCCGGGATAGCACGGTCGGATTGGCGATCTTGTAGCCGTTGAGGTGCAGGATCGGCAGCACCGCGCCATCGGTCGCTGGGTCGAGGAACGCCGGTGCGTGCCAGCTCGTGGCCAACGGGCCCGTCTCTGCCTCACCGTCGCCGATCACACAGGCCACGATCAGGTCAGGGTTGTCCAGCGCGGCTCCGGTGGCGTGCGCCAGCGCGTAACCCAGCTCACCGCCCTCATGGATCGAGCCCGGCAGGTGCGCCGACGCGTGGCTGGGCACGCCACCAGGAAACGAGAACTGGCGGAACAACTCACGCATCCCTTGTTCGTCCTGGCTGACGTGCGGGTAGAGCTCCGAGTAGGTGCCCTCCAGCCACGCGGCGGAGTTCAGTCCGGCGGCCCCGTGTCCGGGGCCGGTCACCAGCAGGGCATTGAAGTTGTCGCGCATGATCAGGTGGTTGAGGTGGGCGTAAGTCAGCGTGATGCCCGGCACCGTCCCCCAGTGACCCAGCAGGCGCGGTTTGACGTGCCCAGGCTGCAGCGGAGTGCGCAGCAACGGGTTGTCCAGCAGGTAGATCTGGCCCACTGACAGATAGTTCGCCGCACGCCACCACGCATCGATCCGGTGCATCGTGTCAGCGCCGGACCGGGCTTCGGTGAGGTGAGTCTGGGCGGTCATCGCCATACCTTCCGTCGAGGTTGTCGACCCCAACGCTGCCCGCACACCCCACGCCGCCGATACCGCCGCCAGCCCTGTGCGGATCAGGACTTTCGCCCCCAATTCAGCAGGCAGCCAGCCCTATCGGGTCAACGTCAGTCAAGGCGACCGTGGACACCGGCACACACAGGTAGTGGAGGAACGATGACGACCCGCACCGCACCGGCCATCCAACCGGTCCCCCAGCAACGTCAACTTCGTCGGCCACGGATCGCCGTGGGCACCGACGGAACACTCTGGGGCGACGCGGCCTTGGACTGGGCCCTACGGCACGCGGGACCGCTCAACGCCCAGGTGCGCGTGTTCGCCGCAGAATCCTCCGACGACCAGGCCATCGCCCGCAGACTCAGCGCCTACCGGTGGCTGTTCACCTCAGTCAGCGTCTCCCCTGAGCCACCAGTACAGACCCTGGTGGCCGCAAGCAAGGATCACGACCTGCTGGTCCTCGGCTACCGAGGCCGCCAGCACGGCCCGTTCGGCCTCGGCCGCTCCGTCGTGCCCATCGTGACCGCGGCCCGCTGTGACACTGTCGTCGTCCGCGGCCAGACCCGGGCCGTGCAAGGCGAGCACCGCTGGATCACCGCCGCCATCAGCGGCCAGGACGACACACTGGTCGTGCGGCGCGCGGTCCAGTTCGCCATCCGGTCCCGCAGCAGACTGCGTCTTCTGCACGCCGCGCCACTACCAGGCGCCCCCGCCGTACCGGCAGTTGTCGCCCCCGCCAGCATTCTCGAACACGCCCACGACCTCGTGCACGAACTCGCCCCTGACCTGACTCCCAGCCTCCGCCTGGTCCGCAGCCAGCCCCACGAGGCCGTCCGCACCTGCGACCGCACCGACCTGCTCGTCATCGGCTCAGGCAACCAGCCCGGCAAACTCTCAGTCATCACCTCGACCGCGCTGCACATGGCCACATGCCCAGTCCTCGTGGTGAAACCGCAGTAGGCTCGAGTCAGATGTCCCTGCGGAGGAGGATTCAAGGCACCACCCGGTGCGGCAGGACGACAACACATTGCATGCGGATCAATGCCCGCTCATGGCAGATGACCGTCGGCTCCAGTAGTTGCCGGCCCTGAGTCCGGCGGAACGTCACCACGAGTGGCCGGTCTCAGTTGGACGCCACGCACCCGATAGATCTCTTTTGCGATCTTCGGCAGATCCTCGGTACTGGCGCGCATAACGATCACACGGGCGGTGAGGTGTCGGCAAACAGCAGCGCACGACAGCTACAGTAGTCGCCAAGCTCGTCGTGCCAGCGCAACCACAGCAGGGATATTGGCAAGGTCGTCACGTACCACGGCGACGTCGGCGCGCCGCGTCGGCATCGTTCGGCGGTCGCGCCACTGTCGGCCGGGCCGGCCAGAGTCCCGCCCTGCCGATGGCGGCATACGAGTGGGCAGCAGGGCGGGATCCGTGGCCGATCTTCTCGGCGTCTCGGTCAAACGATCAGGTCGGCTTCGATGCGCTTGAGGTGATGGCGTGCCAGCGCGAGGTTCGCCCGTTCCCGGTCCAGGATCACGTACAGGAACAGTGTCGAGTTGCCCCTGGCCGGTCGCAGCAGCCGGATCAGGTGATACTGCTGGTGCAGGGTGATCAGGATGTCCTCGATACCGTCGCCGAGCCCGAGGGCGGACATCACGCGCAGTTTCGACCGCACCACTTCGGTGTTGCCGGCCGCGGCGACCTCCAGATCCAGCCAGTCACCACCGCCCATCCTGCCGAGCGACATCCCGCTCTCATGGTCGACCAGCGCGGCACCCACCGCACCGGCGATGGACATCGCCTCTTTCAGCGCCGTCTCGATATTCATCGCGTGACTTTCTCCTTGTGTTCGTTCGGGCACGCACGGGATGGCGTGCCTGGCGACGTCCCCGGCCAGTTCGGGATGGGATCCGCTTTAGAGGAACATCAGCCGCTTCGTGACAGTCCCGGCCGCGTACGGGTCAGGACGGACGCGCAGGGCGTC
Organism: Kibdelosporangium banguiense; assembly: GCF_017876405.1. Lineage (GTDB taxonomy): Bacteria > Actinomycetota > Actinomycetes > Mycobacteriales > Pseudonocardiaceae > Kibdelosporangium > Kibdelosporangium banguiense. Next base: position 10,068,586 of record NZ_JAGINW010000001.1, read on the forward strand.
ACGGTGCTGGTGTCCTATCGAGACGGTGGCGGAGCGCCGTCAGTTCGTCGTACAGCGCGGTGGGTAGTTTGTCGCCGATCGTGGTGAACCATTCCTCGATCAGCGGGATCTCGGCTCTCCATTCGTCGATGTCGACCTCGATCGCGGCCTCGACATCGTCCGGCGGGGCGGCCAGGCCCCCCATGTCGAGCGAGTTGACGTTGGGTACCCAGCCGATCGGAGTCTCCACGGCGGGCGCGGTGCCCTCGATGCGTTCGATGGCCCACTTGAGCACGCGGGCGTTCTCGCTGAACCCAGGCCACAGCAACCGGCCGTCGGCGCCGCGGCGGAACCAGTTGACATAGAAGATCTTCGGCAGCTTCGCCCGCGTCGGCGTGCTTGCCGGTGTCGATCCAGTGCTGGAAGTAGTCCCCGGCGTGCCGCGGTGAGGTGAGCTTGAGGATCAGCATGTGTTCGGCCAGCCAGCCCTCCTGGCGGCCGATCACCGAGGCGATCCGCAACGAGTAGCACTTCTTGCCCAGCAACGCGTTTCCGCCGTAACCGGAGCCGTAGCTCCAGATCATCCGCTCCTCGGGGAACTGGCTGATGTACTTGGTCCGGTCACACGGCCACGACACGTCTTTCTGCCCGGGTTTGAGTGGCGCGCCCACGGAATGCAGACAGCGCACAAACTCGGCGTCGTCACCAAACAGCGCGAGTGCCTTGCTGCCCATGCGGGTCATGATGTGCATCGAGGCGACCACGTACGCCGAGTCGGTGATCTCCACGCCCAGCATGGGTTTCTCCGCCGAGAGCGGGCCCATGGAGAACGGGATCACATACATGGTCCGGCCGGCCATGCTTCCCCGGTAGTGCTCGGTCATGACGACCTTCATGTCGATCGGGTCCATCCAGTTGTTGGTCGGCCCCGCGTCGGCCTCATAGGTCGAGCAGATGAACGTGCGATCCTCGACCCGGGCGACATCACCGGGATCCGAGGCGCACCAGAACGAGTTGGGCTTCCGGGAAAGCCGCACGAACGTTCCCGCTTTGACCAGCTTGGTGGTCAAAGCACGCCACTCCTCGTCCGAGCCGTCGCACCACACCACCCGCTCCGGGGTGGTCAGCTCGGCGACCTTGCGCACCCACGCCAGCAGGGATTGGTGCGTGGTGGGTGTCTGGTCCACGCCGGGGATGGTGGTTGCGGTCATCGTGGTCTCCTTGCCGGCCGCCCGGCGTTCATCGGCCGGTCAGCTCGAACGTGTGTCGTGGGAGTGGCGGGCTGGCTGGTGCAGAGTCCGGGTCGCGGCGTCGGCAACCTGGCGCGTGAGGGCACGGTCCGGACCTTGCGGTAACCGCTCGTCAGATGGGGTGGCCATCACCAGGGCAAGCGCGCAGGCGTGGTAAACCTCGACGTCCAGCCGTGCGTTCGGGACCTGCGTGAGCGCGCGAAGCAGGCCGGGCAACGCGAGCAGCACGGTGCGCGGGTCGTCGCGGGTGATCACGGCAGGTTCCACAAGCGTGCCGAATGCCTCGGTGATACCACCGAGCAGGTCGATCACGGCATCCGAACCGGCGGCGACGCGATGCAGCGGGAACGCGACGGCGTCGTCGCGGTTCCAGGTGGTGATATCGCCCACCCCAGCGGTCACCAGCAGTGGGGACAGCATCGGCATGGTGTTCGCGCCTGCGATCACGACACGGCTGGACGTCAGTGGGCGGCCGGCGCGGGTGAGCGTGGTCAGCAGCGCGGCGATCAGGGCGATCGCTGCGGTGTTGTGGTCGGTGACCACTGGTGTCTCGCCCGCAGCCAGGCGCGCCACGTGGGCGTGTCCAGGTGCGACGTGCGGCAGAAAGACAGCACCGACGGTGGATGGGAGGCCGCCCAGCGTGGCATGCAACTGCCTCGGGGTACCGGCCTCGAACGGCATCACGACTGTCGGCAGACCGGCCACGTCGCGGATCAGCGCGGAGTACTCGTGCAGCAACGGTTCTATCGGTGTGTCCTGGTCGGCCAGGGCGCTGCCGTCGCTGACCACTGCGACCGTGCGATTGCTCGATGTCACGAGGCCTGCTCCAGGCGCAGTTCCGCCAGTAGCTGTCCCTGCCCAAGCGTGACGTGGGTCAACACCTGGCGCGCAGCGTGGAGCAGTTCAGCCACCTCGGGCGTGCTGAGTGAGTACTCCACGGTGTTGCCGGCGCGGCGGGTGGCGACCAGTCCGGTGCCGCGCAGCACCGTGAGCTGTTGAGACAACCGGGCCCTTTCGATCGCGACCGCGTCCAGTAGTTGACGCACGGTTTTGGGGCCCTCGTCCAGCAGTTCCAGCACCCGAATGCGCACCGGGTGCGCCAACCCGCGAAACAACGCGGATTTCGCCTCACACAACGGCATGCCCATGGGTCAGGCTCCGAGCATCGCGTCGTCCAGCATCGTGCGATCCACCCAGTCGCCAGTGTCGATGCCGTGCTCGGCGGGCACGTCGAGCAGGTCGCGGATCCGGGCGCCGTGCAGGTGAACCTCGTAGTCGTGCCGCGCCTGCCGGGCCGCCGTCATCGCTTGCTTGGCGTCATCGACCTGACTGTGCAAGACCGCAGTGAACTCCTTCATCGTTCCCACCTTCTTCCGGCGGCCAGCAACGTCCGACACAGCTACAGAATACAGCATCTGCGCAGTTAAAGAAATTCGCAAGTCATAGATCGTTGCCGGCGTAGGAGAGGTTGAAGCTCTTGTTGGTCAGCGGGAAGTCCGGGACGATCGTGTCGGCCAGCGCGACCGGCAGAGCCGGCCAGTTGAAGAAGCTCGGGTCGACGATCTTCACCCGGGCCAGCGTGCCGTCGCAGGCGAGTTCGACTCGGTGCACGATCGTGCCTCGCCACCCCTCGACGATGCCCACCCCGGACCGGCCGGATCGGGGTTCGACCGGTGTGATCGGCGTGGTTGCCGGCTGTTGACGCACGGTATGCACGAGACTGGTGATCAGCCCGATCGAATAGGTGATCTCCTCGGCGCGAACCAGGAACCGGGACAACACGTCGCCATCGGTATGGGTGTGCTCGGTGCGGCGGAACACCTCGTGCAGGAACGGGTGGTCGTGGCGGGCGTCGGTGGTCAGGCCGCTGGCGCGGGCGACGTAGCCGAGGGTGCCGAGATCGGTGGCCTGTTCACGAGTGAGCACGGCAGTGCCCGCGAATCGGTCGGCCACGACGGTGTTGCCGAGTGCGAGGGCGGCGATTTCGGCGATGTCCTCGCCGATCACCGCCAGGCGGACGGGGTCAGGCAGGGCAGTGACGGTCGCGCCGCCGGGATGGATGGCACCGCGGAGCAACCGGTGGCCGGTCACCTCGTCGTTGATCCGCAACAGTTGTTCGCGAACGCGTTGCGCGTGGGTGTTGAGGATGCCATGGCCGACGTCGTTGCACAGGGCGCCAATGTCGGTGATGTGGTTGTAGAGCCGTTCGAGCTCCAGCAGGATCGCGCGAATCCGCTGGGTGTGCGCGGGCACCGGATACTGCCAGGCGTCTTCGATCGCCTGGCAGAAGGCGAGGGCGTGCCCGACGGTGGTGTCACCGCTGACCCGTTCGGCGAGCTCGATCGCCTGTCGCGGGCGCCGGCCCTGGAACAGTTTCTCGATTCCTCTGTGGACGAACCAGAGCCGGGCCTTGAGGTTGAGGATGGTCTCGCCGACCACCGAGAACCGGAAATGGCCCGGACCGATCATCCCGGCGTGCACTGGGCCGACCGGGATCTCGTACACACCAGGACCTTCGACCGTCCGAAACGGATACGGTCCGTCGACGTCGCCGAACTGGGGCGGTTCGCCCGCGTCGGCGAGCATCGGATGCCAGCCTCGCGGCCAGTGGAAGTGCCGGACCAGGCGCTGGGGCAGCGGGTGATCGGCAGGCACGATGCCGAACAGGTCCCGCATCTCCCGCTCGAAGCGCCCGGCGGCGAAGGACAAGCCGGCCAGGCTCGGCACGCGCGGGGCTGCACGGTCGAGCGGGACGTGCACGTCGACGCGTCGGTCCGGCTGGGCGGCGGTGAACAGGTACACCGCGCGAAGCCGGTCGCCGTCGTCGTGACCGGCGACCAATGCGACCCGATATCCATTGTCCAGCAAGGAACGCGCGTGCTCGGCCAGTTCGTCGGGAGCAACGGTCAGTGTGGTGCGGTGCTCGCCGACCGGCTCACCGAGAGCGGACGTGTTCGGAGTACTCATCGGGCCCCCACCAGGGTTTCAGCGGCCAAGTGCAGCAATGTGGTCAGCGGTCCCGCGGTGACGCCCAGGACCGCGCACGCGACCAGTCCGCCGAGCAGAGCGAGCGAGGTGGGTATCGGCAGCTGGCGTGTCCCGGTGGCCGTTCCCGGGCCGTCCGGGGCGGCGCCGAGCAGCATCCGGCTGGTGTGGGTCACCAGAGCCGCGGCGATGATCAGCACCAGAACGAGCGCGATCGCGGTGAGCCAGCCCAGTCCGGCCGTGAATCCGGCGCGGAACAAGCCCAGTTCGCTGGCGAACAGGCTGAACGGGGGCAAGCCGATCAGCGCCAGGACTCCCAGCCCAACGGCCCCGGCCAGTGCGGGATGGTGGGTGGCCAGCCCGCGCACGCCGCCGATCCGGCTGGAGCCGGTCACCTGCAGGATCCGCCCGGCCCCCAGGAACAGCACGCCCTTGGCCAGACCATGGCCGAGGATGTGCAACAGCACCGCGGTCAGCGCGAGCGGGCTGCCGAACGCGGTACCGAGAGCGACCAGGCCAAGATGCTCGATGCTGGAATAGGCCAGCATCCGCTTGTAGTCCCGTTGCGCCACCAGCAGGGACGCCGCGAGCACCAACGAAGCGACGGCCATCACCGCCAGCAGCATGCGGGTGAACCCGGTACCGAGCGCGGCGTCGGCGATCACTTTGACCCGCAGGATCGCGTAGAACGCGACGGACAACAGCACGCCAGACATCAGTGCGGACACCGGTGCGGGGGCCTGGCTGTGGGCGTCGGGCAGCCAGGCGTGCAGCGGTGCCAGCCCGGCCTTGGTGCCGAACCCGAGAACCAGCAACAGCACCGCGATTCGGGTGACCCCAGGGTCGAGATTGGACGCGTTGGCCGCCAACGCGTCCAAGTCCAGTCCGGACGTACCAGGAGCGCGAGAAGAGGCGAAGTTCAGCACGATCGTGCCCAGCAGAGCCAGCGCGATACCGGCCGAGCAGATCACCACGTACTTCCACGCCGCCTCGACAGCCGAGCGTGTCCGGCGTTGCCCGACAAGGAATGCCGTCACGATGGTGGTGGCCTCGATCGCCACCCACAACACGCCCAGGTTCGCGGCGAGCACCGCCAACGCCATCGCGGCCAGGAACAGCTGAACCAGGACACTGTGCCGGGTAGCGGTGCGTACGGTGGCCCGGCCTGCCGTGATTTCGGCGGTGAAGTAGGCCGGAGTCGCCACAGTGGCCAGCAGTGCCACCGCACCGATCACCACGAGCATGTACGCCGAAAGCGCATCCACCCGCAGCAACCCCGCCACGCCGGTATGTGGTTCGGAGCCGGCGAGGACGATCGCGGATGCGAGCACGGCGGCGGCACTCACAGCACTGACCCAGGCGGTGACTCGATGCCAGCCGAATGTGGCGAAGGTGAGAGCGCCAATGACCGGCACCACGAGCGGGAGAAGAACAGTCATCAGTCGCGCAGCTCCCGCAGCTCATCGAGGTCCGTATCGCCGAAGGTCTCCCGCATCCGGGTGGTGAGGATCTGCAACACCAGCACCGCCAGCAGTACGTCCAGCGAGACGCCTAGCTCGACGATGAGTCCGACCTCTGCGGTGGTGAGAAACCCGACCGCGGTGATCCCGTTGTCCATCAACAGAAAACCGACCAGCTGCGACAGCGCGCGGCGCCGGGTGACCAGCACGAAGAACCCGATCAACACGACAGTCATCCCGACCGGGATCGCCTGTGTCGCCGCGGATGGCGCGAGCTGCACCAACGGCTGGGACACCGCGTACGCCAGCAACGTCAGCACCGCGGCAGCCAGCAACGACGCGGCCACGTTCACCAACGGCCGGGTCTCCCGCCGAGCCTCACCAGCGCTGGCCAATGCCCGCCAGAGCAGATGCGGCAGCACCCCAGCGCGCAACACCAGTACACCGGCCGCCACAGCCCACAGTTCAGCGGAGTTCTCGTGCGCGGCAAGGACACCGACCAACATTGCGAGTGCCAGGCCTTGCAGCGCGAACACTCGGATGATCACAGCGAGCTCGCGGCGCCACAGCACCAGCACAGAGGTCAGCAACAGGCCGCCGCACGCCAGGTCCAGCAACTGCACGTAAAGGCCCTCGTCCACCACGATTCCCTTCAGGCCAGGAAGAACGAGGCCGCCACGGACAGCAGCGCGAGCAGGAACGACCCGGCCAGCAGCTCCGGCACACGGAACAGCCGCAGCTTGGCCAGGAACACCTCACCCGCGGCGAGCACCACGCCGAACACGCCGACCTTGATCACCAACGCCAGCACCCCGGCCACGACCGCGAGCGGAGCAGCCGACGTCGCGATCCCCCACGGCAGGAACAAGTTCGCCAGCAGGCCGAGGAACACCGACAGCCGCATCGCCGAGGCCAGCTCCACCAGAGCCAGGTCCGGACCTGCGTACTCGAGCACCATCGCCTCGTGCACCATCGTCAGTTCCAGGTGCGTCGAGGGGTTGTCCACCGGCAGCCGCCCGGTCTCCGCGATGATCACCACGATCAGCGCGACCGCGGCCAGCAGGCTGACCGGGGAGATCACCCGTGCCGGATCGTCCAATGTGGAGGATACGATCTCGCCGAGGTTGGTCGACCCGACCCGGACCGACAGCGCGAAGATCGCTACCAGCAGGGTCGGCTCGACCAGCGCGAGAATCGTGACTTCCCGGCTGGATCCCATGCCGCCGAACGCGGTCCCGGTATCCAGCCCGGCCAGCGCCAGCGCCACCGCGCCCAACGCCAGCAGCGCGACCACGGCGAACAGGTCTGCGACCGGATCGATCGCCGAGGCAGTGGTCACGAACGGCGCCACCACAGTGACCACCAGCGTGGTGGCCACCAGCACCAGCGGCGCGACGCGGAACACCTCGCTGGTCCCGCGTGGAGCGATGCGCTCCTTGCCGAACAGCTTGCGCAGATCCCGCCACGGCTGCCAGATACCTGCGCCCGCACGGCCTTCGAGCCTGGCGCGGACCTGCCGCATCACCCCAACGAGAAGCGGTGCCCCGGCCACAATGACCACCGGTTGCACGATCCCGCCGACAATTCCCAGCGTGCTCACCTGGTCACCGCCAGCAGGATCAGGGCCGCGCATACGGTGTAGAAGCCGTACCCGAGATACCGATGCACACTCCCGGTTGCCAGACGGCGGCCCACCTTGCCCCACGCGGACACCGCGGCAAGGACCGGTTCGTAGAGTCGCCGCTCGATCCGATCCGGAACCCGCCGCCGGTATTCGACAGCTTGAACCAGGTACCGCGACTCCTCGTGGTGGCTGACGTCCACATCGGTCTCCGGCTGGACCACGTCGTCGAACACCCGCTGCAACGGCTCCGCGAAAGAAGTTGCCGTGTATTCCATCCGCGCCGACATCGGGCCACCACCGCAGTCCCAGAGCCGTGCCTCACGGCGTGCCCGCCGCACCGCGACAAACCGAACAACACCCACCACCACAACAACACCGGCAACCAACGCGAGCGCGAGCATCAACGGCGACAACGCCCCGGTCACTCCCGCCAGTTGCAGGGTCACCGCGCCGGACACAGCCGCATCGCCTGTCCCCACAGCGATTCCGACCGCCGACGCGACGGATGGCAGAACCACGGTCGGGAGTAACGCCAGCACCACACACGCCGCACCGGCCAGTCCCATGCCCACGAGCATGCTCGGCGGGCTTTCGTGGGCGTTCTCAGCGGCCGCACTGCGGGGCTTGGCCAGAAATCCCACTCCGAACGCCTTCACGAAGGTCGCCACCGCAAGCCCCGCGGTCAGCGCCACTGCCGCCACCGCCACCGGCATCGCGATCGCCGCGGCCACCCCGGACACCGGAAGCCCATGGATCAACGCCTGCAACAACAACCACTCCGACACGAATGCTGTCCCCGGCGGCAACGCCGACGCCGCCAAAGCACCCAGACCGAACGCCGCCGTGGTCACCGGCATCCGCGGCCGCAGCCCACCCAGCTCGTCCAGATCCCGGCTATGCGTGCCGTGCAGCACCGAACCGGCCGCCAGAAACAGCAGCGTCTTGAACGCCGCATGGTTGATCACGTGTAACAACGCCGCGGCCAATGCCAGCCCGGCCAGGACCCGGTTACCCGATGACGCAAACAGCCCGGCGGCGCCCACGCCGACCAGCACCAGCCCCATGTTCTCGGTCGTCGACTGCCCCAGCAGCCGCTTCAGATCGGTGCTCATCGCGGCCTGCAAGATCCCGTACACCGCCGAGACAGCGCCCAGCCCGAGCACCAGCAACCACCACCAGCGCTCACCACCACCGAGCAGGTCGAACCCGACCCGCACCATCCCATACACCCCAAGCGTCACCATTGCCGCGGACATCAACGCCGACACGTGACTCGGCGCCTCCGGATGAGCTCGCGGCAACCACACATGCAGCGGCACGACCCCCGCCTTCGACGCGAACCCGGCCAAGGTCAGCCCGAACACCACGCCCGCCGTCCCCGGCGACAGGCCAGCCTCCCGCAACGCCGGAAACGAGTCACCGGACGCGTGCGCCACGAACATCAACAGTCCACTCAGCACAGCCACGAACCCGAGGTGCGTCATCACCACGTACCATCGGCCCGCCTGCGCGACCTCGTCGCGTCGCCAGTGCTCGGCCACGACCAGCAGCAACGAGGTCAGCGCCATCAGCTCCCAGCACACCAGGAACGTGCCCACGCTCCCGGCCGCCGGAACCAGCAACATCGCCACGACGAACAGCGGGAACACCGCCTGCACCGGTCGCGAGTCCAAGCCGTTACGGGCATAGGAGATCCCGTACACCCCGGCTGCGACCGCGACACCGCCGATGACCACGATGAACAGTCCACTCAGCGCGTCCACACTGAAAACCACACCGGACAGCGGCAACAACCCTGACAGCGCAACCGAAAACGACTCCCCCGCCAGCGCTGCACCACCGGCCAACATCCCCGTAACGCCAGCGAGTGCCGTTCCCAAACCGACCACAGTGGACCGGATCGCGACCGGTACAACCACAGCGCTCATCGCAGCCAGTACACCTAGTGCCATGGCAATACCGAAGCTCACCGAGGTCATCGTCCGGTCAGCTTCCGCAATCCCTCGACGATCGCCTCCGGCCGCGGCGGACACCCGGCGATTTCCACATCGACGGGCACCACATCGGACACCGCACCGACCACCCCGTACGCACCCGCGAACGCACCACAGTCACGAGCGCAATCCCCCGCGGCGACAACCAGTTTTGGGCCAGGGACCGCATCGTAGGTCCGTCGTAGCGGCTCGGCCATGTTGCGAGTCACAGCCCCTGTGACCACCAGCGCGTCGGCATGCCGCGGCGAAGCCACCAGCCGCACGCCGTACCGTTCGGCGTCGTAGACAGGCCCGAACGCCGAGCCGATCTCCACCTCACAGCCGTTGCACGACCCGGCATCAACGTGACGGATCTGTACCGAACCACCCAACCCCGCCGCGGCCACCGGGCGATCACCCTCCGGCCGAGGCGGCGCGGCCTGCGCGACCCGCCCGGTCGCGCGAATCTTGCGCCACAAACCCAGCACTAGTCACTCCTGCACATCGGATCACCAAAGGAAGCGGCCACCCCGCCGAAACCGGCAACGGGTTCGGAACGACAGCGGGGCGACCGCAGCTCATCCGCCCGGCGTTACCCCTCCGGTGTCGTCGCGGGCACCACCACCGGTGTGTTGAGATTGGCCAGCAACTCCATCTGCCCGGACAGCACCCCGGTCAGGATCCGGCGGGCGACCGCCAGCAAGTCCGCGAACAACGGGCTGGCCAGCGAGTAGTAGACGTTCGAGCCCTCTTTGCGAGTGGTCACCAGCCCCGCCCGGCGCAGCACCGCCAACTGCTGCGACAGGTTGGCCGACTCGATGCCGACCTCGGGCAGCATCTCCGCGACCGCGTGCTCCCGCTCGCTCAACAACTCCAGGACCCGAATCCGCGCGGGATGCCCCAGCGTCTTGAAGAACTCCGCCTTCAGCTGATAAAGGGGCCTGCTCACCGACACCCCTCCCCACCTGGGCCATGTCCCTCTGTCGCGCTCATAAGGCGATCCTCTCTGGCCTACGCCGGAGCGCCGACATCCCGACCGTAGCCGCACGGTTCAACAGTTGCTAATCTTAGCAACTCCGAAAGCGTGCGGCGCAACGAGGCTGCGATGGATGAGCCGACCGTGGGCGCGGTGATGACCCGCCAGGTGATCACCGCGGTGTACGACACCCCGTTCAAAGAACTGGCCGGCGCCATGCTCGCCCACGGCATCGACGCGCTGCCTGTCATCGACAGCTCCGGCAGACCGATCGGCGTGGTCAGCGAAGCCGACATCCTGACCAAACTCGAGTTTCACGGCGGCGCCGACCCGCCACTGCGCTTGCCGAAAACCTCATCCGTGCTGGTCAGACGCTGCACACGATGACGTCGAGGCCGTCCATTCACGGGTTGCGGCCCCGCGGCAGGATGACCGGCCGTGCTACTGCGACTGGCCTACCTCGGCCTGACCAACACCTTCGCCCTGCTTCGCCTGCTCCCAATGAGCGACCGCGACAAGGACACCGAGATCCTCACGCTGCGCCACCAGATCGCAGTGCTGCAACGGCAACTCGCTGGCACACGGGTGCGATTCAGTCCAGCCGACCGGGCACTACTCGCCGCAGTCCTGCACCGACTACCACGTCAGACATTGAACAGACTCCGCCTGCTGGTACGCCCCGACACCATCCTGCGTTGGCACCGCGAACTACTCCGCCGACACCACGCCGCAGCATCCCGGCCAAAATGTCCCGGACGGCCCCGCACCATCGTTCCATCCGAGTCCTGGTTATGCGCCTGGCGAAGGAGACCCCAACCCTTCCAACAATGACACCCAGGTGCACGGTCTGGCCAACCACCACGGCGACTCGACGAGGTCGAACAGATCCTTGCCATCCTCAAAGGGCAGCAGGGTTTCCGCGAAGCCAGGGTCCGGTTGATCTTGCGCGACATTCCGATGCCCGCCGGCCGCACCATGGGATCAGCGCGTCTTCAAAGCTGGGGCTCGAGCCGGCGGTGTCCGATCGCACTTGACGAAGAGGGAACGACGAAGCAATCCGCCAGCCGCTTCGTTCAGTGTTCGTCAAGTACCCGGTTCCACACTGATCCGCGATCACTGGGTGAGAACGGACAATGAGGAGCACATCGATGACCACGACTCGCCGAAACCTGCTCGCCGGATCCGCTGCGGTCGCGGCCGGTGCCGCTGTCGGAGTGCCCGCCGCGGAGGCACAGCCCCGGCACGGCGGCAAGCAGAAGCCCACCGTTGTACTGGTGCATGGTGCGTTCGCTGACGCCTCTGGCTGGAACGACGTCGCCGCCCGGCTCATGCGCGCCGGCTATCCGGTCATCGCCCCGGCGAACCCGCTGCGCGGCGTGGCCGTCGACTCCGCATACCTGGCCAGCGTTCTCGCCACCCTCGGCGGCCCGCTCGTCCTCGTCGGGCATTCCTACGGCGGCAACGTGATCACGAACGCCGCGACCGGCAACGCGAACGTGAAGGCGTTGGTCTACATCGCCGCGTTCGCGCCGGATCAGGGTGAAACGCTGCTGGGCCTGCAGACGAAGTACCCGGGGAGCCAGATCGACGAGACGGCGCTGGACTTCCGTCCGCACAGCGCGGGCGTCGACGCGTACATCAAGAAAGAGCTGTTCCATGACGTGTTCGCCGGGGATGTGCCCAAGGCGGTCACGAGCCTGATGTGGGTCAGTCAGCGGCCGGTTGACACTGGCGCGTTACAGGAGCCGTCCGGCGCCCCGGCCTGGAAGACCATTCCTTCCTGGTGCCTGGTCTCCCGTAACGACAAGGTGCTTCCCGCCGCAGCGCAGCGCTTCATGGCACAGCGGGCCCGTGCACACACCGTCGAGGCCGGCACCTCGCACGTCGCGATGATCGCCCAGCCCGCCCCGGTGGCCGACCTCATCAAGCGCGCCGCAGGCTGACGCGAAAGGGGTTCTAGCGGCCGAGAAAGATCCTGCGTTCGTCGGCGGTCAGGCCGCGGGTGACGTGGTGGTCGACGTCGGCGAGAACCTTGTCGATCGGGCCGCAGGCCGGGCAGCGCCAGACACGTACTGTGCCGTCACCGTGGGCCGTCAGGTAGCGGCCGTCGGTCGTTGTGGTCGCGCTTTCCACCGAGGCGCGGAACTCGCGGAACACCAGGGACTCGCCGGGGCGATCAAGGGCCCAGCGGCGTGCGGTGCTGTCGTTGCCGCTGGTGATCAGGTACCGGCCGTCCTGGGTGAACGTCACACTCCACACCAGTCCCTGGTGTCCGGTTAGGACAGACGGGTCACCGGTCCCGGTCACACGCCACACCCGGGTCGTGCCGTCGTTGCCGGCGCTGGCGACCCGGGTGCTGTCCGGGCTGAACGCCAACTGCCATACCGGGCCGAGATGGCCTCGTAACACCACGGGCTCGCCGCGCCCGGCGAGGTCCCAGACCACGATGACGCCGCTGAGGGTGGACGCGGCCATCCGTCCCCCGTCCGGACTCCACGCCACGTACAGGAATCCGCCCTCCTTGGCCCGCAGTTCCGTCGGCCCGCCGGTGCCGGTCACGTTCCAGATGTTGATGACGTCCTTGCCGTTCGCAACCGCGATTCGCCGGCTGTCCGGGCTGAACGTGGCCTGTGGCGCGGGATCGCCCAGGCTCGGCAGCACCATTGGGTCCGTTCGTCCGTCCACTTGCCATACTCGCACCACGCTGTCCTTGGCGACGCCGGCCACCCTTGTGCCGTCCGGGCTCCACGTGATGTCCGTCATCGGGCCGCCGCCGGACAGCACCATCGGGTCCGTTCGCCCGGACGAGTCCCAGACACGGAGCGTGCCGTCCTCCTTGCCGGCGCTGGCAACCCGCGTGCCGTCCGGGCTGAACGCCGCGCAGCAGACCGGACCCGTGTGGCCGTCCATCACCACGTCTTCGGTTTCCTCGAGGTCCCACACTCGGGCCGTGCCGTCGTCGCTGGCGCTGACCAGCGACTTCCCATCCCGGCTGAACGTCGCGGCCCAGACCGTGCCGCGGTGCCCGCGCAGCACGGTGGAGAATGCGCGGTTCCTGATGCTCCACACGCGGATCGTGCCGTCGTCGCCGGTGCTCGCCAGCCACCTGCCGTCGGGGCTGAACGCGATCCCCTCTGCTGTTCCTTCGTGAGTACCGAGCACAACCGGATCTTCGTGGCCTCGCACGTCCCACAGCCGCGCTGTGCCATCCGTGCTCGCCGTCGCCACGTGCCGCCCGTCCGGGCTGAACTGGACCATCTCCACCGAGTTCCGGTGTCCCGTTAACACGATCGGGGGTCCGGCGCCGTCCATGGACCAGATCCGGACCGTGCCGTCGCCGCCGCTGCTGGCCAGGCTCCGGCCGTCCGGGCTGAACGCGACCCCGAGGACTCTTCCGTTGTGTCCTTTCAGGACGTCCGGCTCGCCGCTGCCGTCGGCCCGCCACACCCGGATTGTGCCGTCCTGACCGGCGCTCGCGACCCGCTGACCGTCCTGGCTGAACGACACGGCCCACACGGCGTCCTGATGCCCGCGCAGCAGCACCGCCGTACCGCTTCTCACATCCCACACCGACACCATGCCGTCGACCCCAGCGGCCGCGATCCGCGATCCGTCCCAGCTGAACACCGGGGACCACGCCTCGCCCTGGTGCCCGCGCAGCACGACCGGCGGCTTCGACGACACATGTCCGTCCGTCCATTCCCACACGCGAAGCGCGCCGTCCGCGCCACTTGTGACCAGCTGCCGGCCGTCCTCGGCGAACGCGACGCCGGTGATCTTGCCCTGATGGCCGGTGAGGCTGGCCCGGACGCGCGAGTCGACGGCGGCCTGGCGCAGCGCCGCCTCGGTCTCCGCGCCAGGACGAATCCGGTACGCCTCCCGTGTCAGCAAAAGCCCGAGCTCAGGGTCCCGCTGTCCCTGTGCCCGCGCGTCGGCGATCAGCTGACGGCTGTAGGCGAGTTCTCGTTCCTCGGCGTTCCTGCCGGCGAGCATCATGGCGAGTACCGCGAGCACGGTCACCACGGCCGTCGCCGTGACGGAGAAGCCGAAGGCCACGCGCGTGCGTCGCCTACGGCCCCGGCGTTCGCGGTCGGCGGCGGAAAAACTCAGGGACAGGAACTCTCGTTCGGCGTCGTTGAACCGTTCCAGGGAATCGTCCTGCCACGCGGTGAGCCGTGCCCCTCGGTAGAGCAGACCGTCGTCGCGGTCGTGGCGTTCCCAGTCGGCGACGGTCTCGGTGAGCCTGCGGTGCGCCGACAGTGCCTCGCGGTCCTCGGCGAGCCAGGCACGCAACCGGGGCCAGGAACGGATCAGCGCCTCGTGCGCTACCTCCACGGTGTCACTGCCCAGCGTCACGAGGCGCTCCTCGGCCAACCTGGCCAGGACCTTCGCCATGGACTCCGCGCCGACGCGGTCGAGCAGCTCGCTGCGCGCGACCCGTCGCCTCGTGTCCTCGGTGCCCTCGCCGAACGCGGTCAGGCGCAGGAAGACGTCCCGGGCGAGAAGTTGTTCATCCGGGTCGAACTCGTCGAACACCCGGTCCGCCGTCCGTGCGATCGCGCCCCGCACCCCGCCTGCCTGCCGGTAGGCGGCGAGCGTCATCCGGTCGCCGGAGCGCCGCTTCCACGTCTCCACCAACGCGTGCGACATCAGCGGGAGCGCACCCGGTTCGTCCGCGGTGTCGGCGACTACGGCTTCGACGAGCGCGTTCTCCACGGTCAGCCCGGCGCGGACGGCCGGTTCACGCACCACGGACCGCAGGTCGTCGGCGTCCATCGGACCGACGAGCACCTGCCGGTCACGCAACGCCGTCACCAGCGCCGGATACTGCGCGCACCGCGCGTAGAAGTCCGCCCGCACCCCCAGCACGACCCGCGCCTGGCCGTCCTCACCGGCGGCCGCCAGCAGGCATTCGACGAAACGGCGCCGCTCGTCCTCCTCCCGGCACAGCGTGAAGATCTCCTCGAACTGGTCGACGACGATGGTCAGCCGCACCGTCTCCGCGCGCTTGGTGAGCACCTGCCGGAGCAACACGTGGATGCCGTCGGGGTCGGTGACCTTCGATGCCGGGGAGACGCCGCCGAGGTCGGCGAGATAGACGGCGAGCTGTTCGAGCGGGCGACTGCCGGGTGTCAGCAGGACGGTGGGCCAGTCGTCGCTTCCCTGGATGTCCCCTCGCCAGACCGCGGGCAGCAGGCCCGCACGCAGCAGCGACGACTTCCCGCTGCCGGACGTGCCGAAGACCGCGAGAAAAGGAGACTCAGCGAGCCGCGCGCACACGTCCTCGAGCAGGGCTCGCCTGCCGAAGAACCGGTCCGCGTCCTCGGGCTGAAAGGATGCGAGCCCCAGATAGGGCGCCTTCTCCGGGTCGTCGCCGTCATTGTTCGGCATCAGGTCGAGGCACGCGTTCTCCCAGAGCTCCCGCCAGATGTCCGGGTCGCCGCCGCATGCCTTGACGTAGGCGAGCGTGACGCGAAGCGACGGAAACAGCTGCCCGCCGGCAGCCTCGGACAGCGCTGTCACCGAATAGCGCGCACGCTTGGCCAGCTCCCGATAACTGGGTGCGCCCGCGGACTCCCGCAACTGCCGCAACTCCGACGCGAAACGCTGCAGAACTCCCTGGTCCGGGTCAAGCGGACGCTCGCGTCTTCCCAATCGGGCCACCCCCGCCGGGAAAGATCGCGAGCGTCCGGCTGGTCGTTACACAGCAAGGAGCTCGCACGTCAGGGCACGCGGCGACCAGCGGATTTCCTTTTGTCCAGTACCCGAGGGAGCTGCTGGACACGCGCCACGCTTGCTATACCGGAGGACGCGTCCCACCCGTACAGATGGCGAGGCTCAGATGGTCTCGGACAACTCCCTGTGGCTCCAGGTTCTCGGTCCGCTGCGACTCCGGCGCGACGGTGTCGAAGTCCACCCCGGCCCACGCCAGCAGGCCTATCTGCTCGCCCTGCTCCTGGCCCGCGCCGGCCAGCCGGTCAGTGCGGGCGAACTGATCGACCTGATCTGGGACGACGACGCCCCCGCCAGTGCGGTCAATGTCGTCCACAAGTACGTAGGTGCCCTGCGCCGAATCTTCGAGCCCACGCTCCCAGCTCGCGAAGCCGGTTCCTACCTGCACAGACATGGCAACGGCTACCGGCTCACCATCGCGCACGGCATGCTCGACCTGATCGACTTCCGCGAACACGTCGAGACCGCCAGGACCCACCTCGCCCATGACGACAACGAGGGCGCTCTCGACCACTACACCAAAGCCCTGGGACTGTGGCACGGTCCAGCGGGCCACGGGCTCACCTACGGATCAGCGGCGATGATCATCTTCACCGCCCTCGACGGAGAGTTCTTCGACGCGTGCACTGCCGCTGCCGACCTCGCGATCTCCCTGGGCCAACCGCATCGAGTGCTGCCGCCTCTCCGGCTGGCCACGTCGATGGCACCCCTGCACGAGTCGGTCCAGGCAAGCCTCATCACCACGCTGGCCGCCGCCGGGCAGCAGGCAGAAGCACTCGCGGCCTTCCGCACGGTCCGCGCGCGACTTGCCGAGGATCTCGGCATCGATCCTGGCCCTGTTCTGCATGCCGCGCACCAGCGGGTGCTGCGCCCGACCCTGGCCCCGGTGGCCGGGGTGCCCGAGACACCGCCGATCGGCGGTCTGGTCGGCCGAGTCGAGGAACTCGCGGTGTTTCACCAGGCGGTGGCGAGTGTTACCGGGCTTGTCATCGTCGAGGGCGAGCCCGGGGTGGGAAAGACCCGTCTGCTGGAGGAGGCCGCCGCCGAGGCGGATCGACGCGGCGCGCTCGTCGGGTGGGGTCGCTGCCTCGACGGCGACGACACGCCGTCGATGTGGCCGTGGGTACAGGCGATCGGCGCGGTCCTCGACAACCTGCCCACCGCGCGGGAGAAGTGGCTCGGCGGAGAGCTCAGCCGCCTCATCGATCCGCGGGAGAACGGTCCTGCGCTGCCGGACAACGCCACCCGGTTCCGGCTGTTCGAGCGGGTCGTCACTGTCATCGGCGAGGCATCGGCCCAGCGGCCGGTACTTCTCGTCATCGACGACCTGCAGTGGGCCGACTTCGCGTCACTGCGTCTGTTCGGTCATCTGGCAGCCCGGATGCCCCATGGCACCGTTCTTGTCGGCGCGCTCCGCAATCGCGCGCCCGCCCTCAGCACCGAGCTGTCGGGGATGCTCGCCACGGCTAGCCGGGTGCCCAGTCATCGCCGTATCCGGCTCGGTCCGCTCGACGCGGCCGAGGCGGCCGAGCTCGTGCGTCACGAGATCGGCAGGGAGCCCAGCCCGGACGCTGCCCGCATCATCCACGCCCGCACAGCCGGCAATCCGTTCTTCGTCAGGGAACTGTCCCGGCTGCTCACGGGTGTGCTCACCGAAGACACCGCACGGACCGGTGTGCCGTCCACCGTGCACGACATCGTCCGGGACCGCATGGCGGGCCTCGGCCACGATTCCCGGAATCTCCTCCAGATCGCCGCGTTCATCGGCCGTGAGGTCGACCTCGACCTGCTTGCCCGCGCGGCTGACCTCGACATCGAGACCTGCCTGGACCGCATCGAGGCCCTGGACGCACTCGGCCTGCTCGAACCCACTCCGGACGACCCGTTCTCGTTTCGTTTCGCGCATGACCTGGTCCGCGAAGCGGTCTCCGAAACCACACCGCCACCCCGGGCGACCCGGCTGCACATGCGGATCGCGGATGCCCTCGAGCACACCGGCTCGACTGCTGAGCGCCTCGCCTACCACCTGTGGGCCGCGGGGCCGCTCACCGACCCGGCGCGTCGGTCCAGGTGAGTCCGAACACCTCGGTGTCCGCCAGCGCAGCGCCCTTCGCGCAGGTTTCGGTGAAGCGGGCATCGCCCAGCGCGTCGACAGCGGCCGCGCGGGCGGTCGACAGCTCTTCCGCGTCGTCGGGATCAGGCACCAGCCCGATCGCGGCAAACGCACTGTCGGCGAACCCGACCATCCGCGCGGCAAGCAGGTGATCGCCCTGTGCCGACGCCAGCGGCGACGCGGCCACCCCAGGTACGGCACGAACGAACGGTAGCCTTCCCGGAACGCCCGTTCGCGGCCTTCCGCGAACAGCTCGCGGGCGCGGGCATGAGCCGGGGCGGGTTGCGATCGATCTGGCGGTGATGCTGGGCAAGGGCGGCCAGACGATCAGCGATCTGGCCGCGTTACCGGATCAGCCGGCCCTGTTCGGCGCGGTGGCCTCGACGGCCATCGCGTGGCGGGTGCTGGACAGCATCGATACCATTGTGCTGCAACGGCTTCGGGCGGCGCGGGCGGTCGCTCGGGAGCGGGCAGACTACAGCGAGCAGAGGCGACGGGCCGACCTGTGGCGTGTCCTGGTCGAAAATGCGGCAATCCGGTTTGACCTGGGCGATCGCGGCATCCGATGATCGGCGGTCGTGTCTGTTCGCATGGTCTACCGGCTCTTCGGTCGGGTGCTGTACTGGCTTGCCCTGTTCGCTCGACCGTCAGCGTCAAAGGACGCCGAGATCGTCGCGTTGCGCCACCAGCTCGCTGTGCTGCAACGCAACAACCCGAAGCCTCGTCTCTCCTGGTCAGCTCGCGCGGTCCTCGCCGCGCTTGCCCGAATGCTTCCCAAGGTCCTACGCGCCCACCGGATAGTCACACCGGGAACATTGGTGCGCTGGCACCGCAGGCTGATCGCCGCGCGCTGGCGACAATCAAAGCCACCGGGCCGGCCGCCGATCAGCGATGAAGCTGGTGACTTTCATACTGCGCCTGGCGAGGGAGAACCAGACCTGGGGGTGGTGCGTATCCAGGGCGAGCTGCGTCGCCTCGGCCATCGGGTCCCTCGCGTTGCGCAAGGCGATTCAGGACCTGCCTAGCCCTTGACGACGCCCATGGTGACCTATGCTGAGCGTGATCGGCGTGCGACGGCTCACACAGGCGAGCAGGGGGATGACCGGTGGAGTCCGGATCTGGCGGGTTATTGGCCTCGGCCGGAACTCGGGTGTTGGTCGTGGGCACCGGCGGCCACGAGCAAGGGTCGATGTTGCCTGGCGTCCCCTCGATCGCGCCGACCGTCGCAGCGCTTGGGCAGACGTTCGTCGACTACTGCGGCCTGGCCCCCGGCAACCTCACCACGGTGCTGGATCCCGGTACGCCGAACGAGCTGGGCGAGGCCCTCATGGCCGCGGCGACGCGCGCGACGGACACACTGGTGTTGTATTTCGTGTGCCACGGCGTCATCGGCAACGGCGGCCGCCTCTACCTGGCCACGCTCGCCACCACCGACATCGGCCATGGTCTGCTGCGCTATCAGGCGTTCCCGTACGAGGACCTGCGGGAGGTGGTGGAACAAACCACGGCACGCTCGACTGTCGTTGTCCTTGACTGTTGTTTCGCCGGACGTGCCCACGGTGTCACCGGGAACGTGATGGACTCGTTGTCCGCGACTGCGCAGGAGAAAGGCTTCTACCTGCTGGCCGCAGCCGGACGGGACGAGCACGCGTGGGCGCCGGAGAACGAGCGGCACACCGCGTTCAGCGGTGAGGTCATCCGGCTGCTGCGCAACGGCGACCCCGGCGGTCCCGATGTGTTCACTCTGGACCAGGTGTACCAAGCGCTGTCGGCGAAGCTGGCAGACAAAGGTTTTCCGCGACCACGCCGGCAAGCGGCCGACCACACCGACATGAGGCCGTTCGCGCGTAACGCAGCCGCACGGCCGCCAAAGCCCGAACCCGACCGTGGCGACGAAGGCAGCCCGTATCGCGGACTGGCGTACTTCCGTCCCGAGGACGCCGGCTACTTCTTCGGGCGCGACCGGCTGATCGACGATCTGGTCGCTCGGATCGGCGAGCGCCAGCCGCTGCTGGTGACCGGATCGTCGGGGGTGGGCAAGTCATCCTTGTTGCGTGCGGGCCTTGTCCCTGCGGTCGGGCGGATGACCGTGGCGCCCAGATGGGAATGGCAGGTGCTCACGCCCGGGTCGGATCCGTTCTGGGAACTGGCGATCCGGCTGTCCGCGTCAGCAGGCGTGTCCACCGGCGTGCTCCGCGAGCGCCTGCAAGCCAAGCCGGGGGCGCTCGCCGACGTGCTCGTGGCCCGCAACCGGACCGGCACGCGGATGCTCCTGGTGGTCGACCAGTTCGAGGAGCTGTTCACCAGCTGTGAGGACGAGTCGGTTCGCCGCCGCTTCATCGAGGAGTTGAGCGCGGCCGGCAGCCCCGGCCCGGACGGGCGGGAGCCCGCGGCGACAGTGGTCATCTGCCTGCGGGCCGGGTTCTTCGGCATCTGCGCGAGCTACCCCGAGCTGGTGCCGGCACTGCAGCGCCCGGTGGTGGTCACCCCGCTGGACGACGCCGAGATACGCGAAGTGATCGAAAAGCCGGCGGACCGAGCCAAACTGGTAGTGGAACCGCAGCTGGTCGACCGGCTGCTCGAGGACGTCGGTGGGACCGGCGCAGCGGCCCGCACGCTGCCGCTGCTGTCCCACGCGTTGCTGAGCACATGGCAGGTCCGCGAAGGAAACCGCCTGACCCTGCGGGGATATCTGACCACCGGCGGTATCGAGCAGGCGCTGGCCAAGACCGCGGACTCGGTGATCGACGAACTCGATCCGGACAGCCGGGACATCGCCAGGCGCCTGCTGCTGCAGCTGGTGCAGGTCGGTGTCGGGACCGCCGACAGCAGACGCAAGCTTCCATCATCGAAGATCGGTGCGGAGCCGGGTGTCCGCAAAGTGCTGGACAAGCTGGTGCGGGCGCGGCTGGTCAGCGTGGACGAGGACTTCGTGCAGATCACGCACGACGCGCTGCTGCGTGCGTGGCCGAGGCTGCGCGACTGGATCGCCGACAGCCGGGCGGACCTGCTGGTCCACCGGCAGCTCAGCGAAGCCGCGGCCACCTGGGAGGACGAGAACCGCGATCCGGCTTCGCTGTTGTCCCGCAACCGGTTGGCCGCGGTGGACAGCCAGCTGCGGGAGGACTCCGGGGAATCGCTCGGGCAGCGTGAGCGTGAGTTTCTCAACGCCAGCCGTCGCCAGGTCCGGAAAGCCAGGCGGCTGCGTAAAATCGGTGTCGCCGTGCTGGCCGTTCTGCTTGTGATGTCATCGCTGGCCGCCGTTTACGCCATCTGGCAGGAGCGGATCGCCGACCGCCAGCGTGACGTGGCTGAAGCCAGTCTCAATCGTGCTCACTCCCTCGCCACCGCCCGTACGGCTGCCGACATGCGCGGCGTCGACCCCGCCGTGGCCATGCAGCTCGGCGTTGCCGCGTTCCGTACTCACAACACGCCCGAAGCACGCAGCGCGGTCCTCAGCTCGGTGACACTCCCGTTGCCTGTGGCGCTCATGGGGCACACAGGCGGTGTGGTCGCGGCAGCGTTCCGGGGCGACGGCGCGGTCGTCGCCACCGGCGCCGAGGACAACACTGTGCGGTTGTGGGACATCCGCGCCGATCCTCGCCATCCCGTTCAACTGGCCAAACTGGAGAGACATACCGGCCCGGTCTACGAGGCCGTCTTTGACCGCGGCGGGCAGTTGCTCGCGACGGCATCCGGTGACCGTACGGTGAAGCTGTGGGATGTCAGCGATCCACGACGTCCAGTTGAACTGTCCACATTGGCCGAACATACGAACTCCGTACGTGGTTTGGCCATCGCGCCCGACGGCAGAACGATCGCCACCGCGTCGGCGGACCGGATGATCCGCCTCTGGGCCATCAACGACCCTGGCAAACCGGCACTGCTGGCGAGGATCCCAGGTCATCAGGACGTCGTGCGAAGCGTGTCGTTCCTGCGGGACGGCCTGCTGGCGAGTGCGTCCGAGGACCGTACGGCCAAAATATGGGACATCACAAATCCCAGTCAGCCCAAGGGCGTGGCCACTCTGCCTGGCCACACGGACACCGTTCGAGTAGTGCCGTTCGCGCCGGGCCGTAACCTTCTGGCCACCGCGTCCAATGACCGAACGGTGAAACTCTGGGACATCGCTGGCAAACCTGTGGAGCTGGCGACCCTCACCGGTCACACGGACGCCATCCGCGGCGCCGCGTTCAGTCCGGACGGGCGCACGCTGGCCACCGGCTCAGCCGACACGATGGTGAAGTTGTGGGACGTAAGCGATCCGGCTCATCCGATTCCCACCGCGACCCTCTCCGGCCACACCAACGCGGTCAACTGGGTGACGTTCAGCCCGGACGGCCGAACACTGGCAACGACATCCGCGGATCAGAGCGGAAAGCTCTGGAACGTCAGCGATCCCCGTCATCCGGCCAGCATGCTGCCACCACTCGGCGGCCACACTGGCACTGTTCGCGCGACCGTGTTCAGCCCGGACGGTAAGACGTTGGCCACCGCGTCGGAGGACCGTACGGCGAGGCTGTGGGACATCTCCAACCCCGGTGCGCCCACCGCGCTCGCGACGCTTCCCGGGCACAAGAACACAGTCAACGCGTTGGCGTTCAAACGGGATGGTCAACTGCTGGCCACGGCGTCCGATGACGGCACCGCGAAGTTATGGGATGTCGGCTCTCAACCCGTGGAGCTGGCAACCCTTGGCGAACACACCGACACCGTGAAAAGCGTGGCGTTCAGCCCGGACGGCTCGATACTGGCGACGGTTTCGGGCGACCAGACCGCGCGGCTCTGGGACGTCACACATCCTCGGCAGCCAGTACCACTGGACGTCCTTAGGGGACACACCAGTTACGTGTTCGGGGTGGCGTTCAGCCCGGACGGCCAGACACTCGCGACCGTGTCGGAGGACCGGACGTTGCGGTTGTGGGATGTCGTCGACCCGCGCCAGGCCCGGCAGATCGCGGTCAAGGACGATCATGGGAGCACGACGCGAGGTGTCGCGTTCAGTCCGGATGGCTTGACGCTCGCCACCGCGTCCGACGATCGGACGGCCAGGCTTTGGGACGTCAGCGATCCACGGCGACCCGTCGTGATGTCGGTACTGAGCAGTCATGTCGGTCAGGTCTTCGGCGTCGCGTTCGGTGACGGCGGGCGCACTGTCGTCACCACCTCCGAGGACAAGACGGCCAAGGTATGGGACGTCAGCGACCGCGCCAAACCAGTTCTGGTGGCAACCCTTGTCGGTCATACCAATGTGGTCTACGGGGTGTCGTTCGCCCCGGGCTCGTCTACCATCGCCACCGCTTCATGGGACTCGACCGTCCAGCTCTGGAATACCGAAGCGCAGGCCGTGGCCGACCTGGTGTGCTCGACGTTGAACACCAGGATCACCGAAGACCAATGGCGTCAGGTTCTGCCTGACGTACCGTTCCAGTCCCCCTGTCCCTGACGAACGAGGCCACATTCCATGCAGCAGCAAGTCGCCCTGTCGATTCTCGTCAAGACCACGTCCAGTCCGGACGACGATCTGCGTGACCTGCGAGACTGGCTGATCGGCGAGGACGAGTTCCGCGGCCGGATCGAGCTGCGCCAGGCCCCGCCGCCATCCGGCGCCATGGGCACGATCACCGACGTACTGCAGGTCGGTCTCGGTCCAGGCGGCGCACTGGCGGCGCTGACCAGCGCCGTCATCGTCTGGCTCCGGCACCGCTCAGGCAAGATCACCATCAAGGTGACCAAGGACGGCGAGTCCGTCGAACTGGCCGCCGACCATGTCCGCCATCTCGATCCGCAAGCCATTCAGGCACTGGCCGCACAGGTAGCCGGCACCCTGGCCGACCCGCCGCTGGCCGAATTGCCCGCGGCGGAACGTACCTCTGACGAGCCAGAGCCCCCGCGATAGCGCAACTGGTAGGCGTCTTGGTCGCGACGGCTTCGAGGGCAACGGAAGTCGCCGACGAACCCGGTGGGGTGCTCGACGCTGAACTGCTGGTGCTCCGGCACGAGAACGCCGTCCTCCGCTGCCAGATCACCAGTCAGGTCCGGTACGAACCGGCGGATCGTTTCTGGTTCGCCGCACTGTCCTCACTGCTCCCCCGACGCCGCTGGCGTGAGATCTTCCCTGTCCAACCCGCAACAATCCTGGCCTGGCACCGCAGGTTCATCACCGCGAAATGGGACTACAGCGCACGCCGACGCCCTGCCGGGCGGCCGCCCACCCACGCCACGATCAAGAAGCTCATCCTCCGCCTGGCTCACGACAACCCGCGCTGGGGTCACCGGAGAATCCAAGGCGAACTGGCACGACTCGGTCACCCGATCGCCGCATCCACCATATGGAAGATCCTCCGCACGGCAGGGATCGATCCCGCTCCACGCCGAACTGGCCCCACGTGGACACAGTTCCTGGCCAGCCAAGCCCGCGGCATCACCGCCGCAGACTTCTTCCACATCGACACCGCACTCGGCAAGCGTCTCTACGCGCTGATATTCCTCGAACACGGCACACGTAGGTGCCGTCGCCACGACGCACGTCGAGCACGCCGGCTACCGCCAGCGCCTTGACAGCCTCCCGCACCGGGCTGCGCGACATGCCGAGCTCCGCGGTCAGCTCGTGTTCGGGCGGCAGTTTCGCACCAGCCGGGAAACGCCCGGACCGGACCAGCTCACGGATCCGCGAGATGGCCTCGTCGGTCAATGACATCTTGGCTGAACTCCTCGACGGTCGGACCGGTACCGGGCCCTTCAGTCCACATCGTAGTGAAATGAAGTGTTGGCGGTCGCTCCAACGCCGCCAACACCCCACCTCCCCTCCTGGTCAGGAACGGGCGACCCGGTAGACAACCGTGCCGTGTGACGGGACGCTGGCCGAGATGGCACTTGAGGTCGTGCTTGTCTGACCGGTCCACGCGTCCCGCAGAGTGAACGAATTCCCGGACAGCCCGATCGCGACGGCTGTCGTGCTGACGGTGGTGGTGCCGCTTCCCTGGTTGAACAGGGCGACCGCCACATCGCCGTTGGCCAGCCGCTTGGCCAGCACCCGGCGGGTACCGTCGTTGCTGACCTGGGTGGCCTGCAGACCGAGACTGTCCTGGTTGATCGCGATGAGGTTCTGGTTCTTCAGGATCGTCGTGGTCGCCGGGTTCATGCTCCGCAGGTCGTTGCCCGCGATCAGCGGCGAGGCCATGATCGCCCAGAGCGCGAAGTGGCTGCGCATCTCGGTGTCGGTCATGCCGCCACGGCCGACCTCCATCATGTCCTGATCGTTGAAGCTTCCCGGCCGCGCGTACGAGGCCAGCGGCACCGTGACGTTCACGATGTTCTGGATGCCCATCGGGTAGCCGTTGGTCTGCCCGGTGTTCCACCTGTTGGTGATGTCCTCGGTGGTACGCCACATGTTCGCCACGTCACCCCAGTTGCGCCGCGGCCCGGTCTTGTCGTGGATGCTGTTGGGATTGATGCTGAACACGATCTGCCTGCCACTGGCGGCAAGCGCGTCACGCATCCTGGCGAACGTACGCACCTGCTCGTCGATCGTGCCCGTGGGCGAACACCAGTCGTACTTCAGATAGTCCACGCCCCACGCGGCGAACTGGCGGGCGTCCTGCACCTCGTGCCCGCGGCTGCCGGTCGCACCCGGATAGGCGTTGAAGTACTGAGCGCAGGTCTTGTCCAGCGGTGCCTGATAGATACCGAACTTGAGCCCCTTGCTGTGGATGTAGTCGCCGAGCGCCTTCATGCCACTGGGGAACCGGCTCGGGTTGCCCTGCAGGTTGCCGGCCGAGTCACGGTTGGGGTTGAACCAGCAGTCGTCGACCACGACATACTTGTAACCCGCATCGCGCATGCCGGAGTTGACCATCGCGTCGGCCGTCTGCCTGATCAAGGTCTCGCTGATGTTGCAGCCGAACGTGTTCCACGTGTTCCAGCCCATCGGCGGCGTGCGCGCCACACCGTTTTCCAGTGCCTGCGCGGAATTTGCCGACGATACAGCCGACATTCCAGTCAGCAGCAACAGCCCGGACACGACGGTCGCCAGCCGGCGGCGGGCCAGGCAGGTCATAGTCACTGTGGTCTCCCTTCTGCTATCCACTGGTGATCCGGTAGGTCACCAGCGACCGCGCCGGAACGGTCGCCGAGAACGCGCCACCGTTGATCCCCGCTGCCGGCTGCTGGGCCATGTTGTTGGAGTTGTTGGTCAGGTACGGGGTGGCAGTCCCGGTTGTCACACCACTGTTGCGCAAGGTGTACGACATGGGCGTGGCGCTGGTACCGGTGTTGAGCGCGACCACCACCAGGGAACCGTCACTGTTGCGGAACGCCGACAGCCGCAGGTTGCCATCCCCTGACATCGCACCGATGCGGGTGGCGCCGGGACGGATGTAGCGGCTGTACCCGGCCATGGCCCACAGCCGCTTGGACACCGTGTAGCTGCTGCCGTTTCCCTGGATGAACGCCCGGGTGTTGTTGAGCGACACCGCGTACCAGTAGACGTACCCGTTGACGTTCCCGCCGGTGAGGGCGGTATGGATGGAGTTGGCGACTGTGAACCCGTCATAGCCGCCACGGTCGTCCCAGTTGGTGTTCCAGGAGCTGGAACTGCTGCCCGGCGACCATTCCGACATCCAGGTGGGCCGCCCGCCCACGGACAACGGCGAGGTCGGCGCACTGCTGTAGTGATGTCCGGTGTGGAGAGAAACCCACCGGTTGGCTTCCTGGTCCGCGAGGATCGCCGAGGCGTAGGAGCGTTGGTCGTTCCAGCCCACGGGGTCGCAACAGGCGAGTTTGAGCCCGGCCGCGCCCGCGATCGGCCCGACTGTCCTGGCGAACTCCGCGGCCTGCGCCGGGGTGAACCGCATCGAGGAATAGTCGGTGGTGTAGTTGGGTTCGTTGGTGAACCCCAGATCGGTGATCTTGATGCCTTCCTGGGCGTAGAACTTCGTATACTGCACCAGGTAGTTGGCGTACGCCCGGCGCCAGTCGCCGCTGCCGCACGAGGCGCCCTGCAGGCCGCACAACGAGCCGCCGTTGGCTTCGTTGCCGTTGGTCTTCATGTAGCCGGGCGCGCTCCATGCGTTGGCATAGAAGCGATTGACGCCATAGGACTGTGCTTTCTTCGACAGCCATACCTGGCCGTCGTCGTCGCCATTCCAGACATAGCGGGGTGTGGCGTTCGGGCCGCCCGGGTTGGTCGGCTGGATGGAACTGCCGCTTGAGCTGATCCCGAGCCGCACGATGCTCAGCCCGGCACCGGTGGTGCGGTTGAAGAGCAGATCGAGCACCTGTTGCTGATTGGCCGCGGACATGGCGCGGATGACGTTGGTCCGCCCGAACGCCTGGGAGAACCCGAATCCGTCGATCGGCTGGTACACCACAGCGCCGTCGATGGTCGCCGCGGCCGCGGCGTGCGCTGGAGGCTGGTTCAGCAAAACGCACGCCAGTGACATCGTCACGGCGAGGCAACGTTTGGAGTTACGAAGCATGGTGAAACCTCATCAGTGCGGAGTCATCGCTCCACCGTCGTGCGCTCATCGGGCGGTCGCGCGATAGGTGTGGCCGGCCTGGACGGGGAACTCGATCAGGTCGGTCTCGGGTTTTGCCGGCTGGATCACGGTGCTGCTTGTCTCGTCACGTATCTCGTAGGTGCCGGTGAACATCCGGCTACGGACCCTTGCCGTGCCGCTGCGGTCCGCGGTGAGGGACAGCTCGGTGATCCGGCTGGTGCTCCACGCGGCGCCGACTGTGTATCCGCCGCGTCCACGCAATCCTGTGACGCGCCCGGTCGGCCAGGCCGCCGGCAACGCGGGCAGCAGGTGCAGTTCGTTGTTGTGGCTGTGCAGCAGCATTTCGGCGATACCGGAGGTCGCGCCGAAGTTGCCGTCGATCTGGAACGGCGGGTGCAGGTCGAACACGTTGGGCGCGAGCCTGGCAGGGGTCACGAGGTCACGGATCAGTTTGTGGGCCCGGGCGCCCTCTTCCATCCGGGCCCAGTAGTTGATCTTCCAGGCGAGTGACCAGCCGGTTCCGGCGTCCCCGCGCAGCTCCAGGGTCCGGCGGGCGGCCGAGAACAACTGCGGCGTACCACGTTTGGTGATCTGGTTGCTGGGATGCAGACCGTACAGGTGCGAGATGTGCCGGTGCCCCGGCTCGGTCTCCACCCAGTCGTAAAGCCATTCCTGGATGTTCCCGCGCGAGCCGACCTTCATCGGGGCCAGCCGGTTGCGGGCCGCCACCACCTGCCCGCGGAAGTCGGCGTCCACGCCCAGTACCTCGCTGGCACGAGCGCACCCGTCGAACAGGTCCCGCAGGATCTGCATGTCCATTGTGGGCCCCGCACACACGCTCACGTTCGCGTGATGAGCCAGCTCCGGCGAGTTCGACGGGTTGGTCACCAACGACTTCAGCGTCGGTTCCTCCACCAGCGTGTCGAGGAAGAACTGGGCGGCACCCTTCATCGCGGGATAGTTGGACCGCAGGAACCCCACGTCACCGGTGAACCGGTACTGGTCCCAGATCAACGTGGACAACCATGCACCGCCGGTCTGCCACATGCCCCACAGCGCCCCGTCGACGACCGAGGAGCCTCGCCATCCGTCGGTGTTGTGGTGGGTGACCCAGCCTCGGGCGCCGTACTGCACCTGTGCCGTACGAGTACCGGTGACCGTGAGGTCGTTGATCATCTTGAAGACCGGCTCTTGGCACTCGGCGAGGTTCGTCGTGTTGACGGGCCAGTAGTTCATCGGCAGGTTGGCGTTGATCGTGTACTTCGAGTCCCACGGCGGGGCCATCTGCTCGTTCCAGATGCCCTGCAGGTTGGCCGGTTGGGTACCGGGCCGGGAGGAGGAGATCAGCAGGTACCGGCCGTACTGGAACAGCAGGGCCGAGAACTGCGGGTCGTTGACCGAGTTGTGCTGGGAGATCCGGACGTCCGTCGGCTGGTCGGCCGCTGAGGTCCGTCCCAGGTCGACAGTCGTGCGGCCGAACAGCCTTTGGTAGTCGGCTACGTGCCGGGCGAGAAGAGTGTCGTACGGCGTGCCCTGAGCGGAGCTGAGGCGGCCCCTCGCGATGCCCTGGTAGTCGCCGTTGACGTTGCGGTAGTCGACGTAACTGGTGCCGACCGAGATCAGCAGCGTCACACTGTTCGCATTGGACACTCGAAGTGTTCCGCCGGAGCTGGTGGTGGTCCCGCCTGTGGCGATCGCCTTGGCCAGCGCGAGGAACCGCACTGTTCCGGCAATGCCCCGCTGATCGCCGGACCGGCCGTCCACCGCGATCGTGGAACTGTCCGGACTGGACGCCGTCACCCGTTGCGGAGACGTGAAAGACGCCGAGAACGAGATCGAATTCGGGGTCTCCGCGGTCAGGCGCATGGCGATCACCTGGTCGGGAGCGCTCGCGATCACCTCACGCCGGTACCGCACATTGTTCGCCACATAGGTGACCACCGTTGTGGCTGTGGTCAGATCCAGCCACCGCTGGTAACCGGATATCCCACTCGCACCGGGCAAGGTGATCCTGAGGTCGCCCACGGGCTGATAGGCCAGCTGACCGCCCGGACTGCCGAGCATCGTCTGGTTGATCAGATCCTGGGCCTGCGACCATTGGTTTGCGAACACCCGCCGCCGGATCTCCGCCAGATTGGCCGCACCTCGTGGATTGCTGTAGTCATGCGGACCGCCGGCCCATACTGTGTCCTCGTTGAGCTGCAACCGCTCCGTGTCGGTGTTGCCGAACACCATCGCGCCGAGGCGGCCATTGCCGATCGGCAGAGCACGAAGCCAGTCCGAACCGGCCGACCTGTCATACCACAGCGCCAGGTCGTTGACCGCACGTACCTCCGGAGGCGCGAGCGACCCGGCACGGGCAGCCTCCGTCCACTGAAACGGCAACAGCACGGCACCCGCGGCACCGGCCTTCAACGCTTGCCGTCGCGTCAGATCCGACATCTGGGTCCTCCACTCACGAGTCAGACGGCGCGGGCGGCCACCCGGATACCGCCAAGGAGCATGCGGGTGAACAAAGCGTCTGAATAGGACTGAATGGTGTGGCCGAGGCCGGTGTACCAGGCCCGCCCGGCACCCACCGCACGCCACCAGGTGATCGGGTGGTCCGCGCCCATCGTGCCACCGCGGTAGGTCGACTCGTCCAGCCGCGTCAACACGTTCACCCGGCCTCGCGGGTTCGTACGATAGTTGTACCACTCGTCGAAACGACTCCAGACTGCCGGCAGATGCGCGGTC
The DNA here is from genome assembly GCF_017876405.1 of Kibdelosporangium banguiense. Lineage (GTDB taxonomy): Bacteria > Actinomycetota > Actinomycetes > Mycobacteriales > Pseudonocardiaceae > Kibdelosporangium > Kibdelosporangium banguiense. The sequence goes on from NZ_JAGINW010000001.1 coordinate 10,098,915, forward strand.
GAGTCGTTGGTGCGGTTCTCGACGATGACCGACGCCTGTTGCTGCGCGGGATGCGACGCGAAGTACGCACCGACAAGATCGCCGTACCAGGGCCAGTTGTACTCGGTGTCGGCAGCGGCGTGCACGCCGACATACCCACCGCCACCGTTCACATAGGACTCGAATGCCACCTGTTGGGCGGCGTTGAGCACGTCGCCGGTGGTCGAGAGCCACACGACCGCCTGGTACTGGGCCAGGTTCTGTGTGGTGAAGCGGCCGGCGTCCTCGGTCGCGTCGACGGTGAAACCGTTGCGCGTACCGAGCTGCCGGATCGCGGCGATCCCGGCGGGGATGGAGTCGTGCCGGAATCCCGCGGTCTTGGAGAACACCAGAACCCTGGTCACGGGCGCGGCAATGGCCACGGCTGGGAACAGGGCAAGCCCACTGGCGGTGATGCCGGACAACACCGACCGGCGGGTGATCTCGTGTGCCATGACGGACCTTTCAGCCGGAGATGGTGAACGCGTCCAGGTCGAACAGGTAGCCCGTCCCGCTGACCCTCCTGAACACGAGGAACAGCTGGGTCGTGCCGGCCGGCGCGGCGGACAGCGATGTCGAGACGGTGGTGAAGGTGTCCCAGCTTCCGGTGTTCGGCACCGTCACCGAGCCGAGCAGCGTGCCGGTGGCCGAGCCTGCACGGACCTCGAGGGTGCCGCCGGCACCGCCGGAGGAAGCCCTGGCGGAGATGCTCCCGCCCGCGCTGGGCAGTGTGTAGGGCGTAAAGGAGATCCAGTCGCCGTTGTCGGTGTAACCGACCGTCGTCCCACCCTCGGCACCGGCGTGCTGCGCGGTCTGGATGCCCTGCTGCGCCGAGAAATGCTCGCCCTGCCGATGGCGAGGCTGGAGTGTACGGAGGCTGTGGGTGGTCAGCCCGCCGTTGTCGGTGTACTCGGCGTCGAGCACACCGTAGATGTTGGCGGCCGGGTCATGCTCACCATCGGCCGGTGTGGCGATCGTGCCGGAGCAACCGTTGACCGACGTCAGTTCGTGGTTGTGGCTGTCGTGGCCGAGCAGGTAGCGGACCTTGACGCGGCCGCAGTCGATGCTCACGTCCTCCGGATCGGACACCGCGACCTGGAAGTTCACCCGGTCACCGAAGGAGAACAAGGTTCCGTTGGCCGGTGTGGACAGTGTGACCGAGGGTGCGGTGTTGCCGACTGAGATCTGCACGTTCGCCGTGCCGGTGAGCCCTTGCGGGTCCCGCACGGTCAGCGTGACCGTGTAGTTTCCGTTGGAGTTGTAGGTCTTCGTGGGGTTCGCTGCGGTGGACGAGGTGCCGTCGCCGAAGTTCCACTGATAGGTCAGCGCACCACCCTCAGGGTCGGAACTGCCCGCCGAGGAGAACGTCACGGTCAGCGGCGCCGGTCCGGACGTCCTGTTCGCCGCGGCTTTCGCGATCGGATTACGGTTCTGCCTGCCGATGTGCTCGATCCGCCACAACGCCTGGTTGTTCGAGCCCGTACCGTAGTCCAGCACGTACAGTGCCCCGTCCGGGCCGAACGCCATGTCCATGACCTGGGTCCCGGTCCAGGGGAACGCCCCGATGTCACCGACCCCGCCACTGGAGGTGACTTCGATCGCCTTGATCCAGCGGCGGCCGTACTCACCGGCGAAGAACCGGCCGTCCAGCGACTGAGGGAACTTGACCGAGGAGCTCAGGTTGGGATCGAACCGGTAGACGGGACCGCCCATCGGCGACTCCGAACCGGTGCCGAACTCCGGCGGGGTTCCGTTGTCACCCGCGTACTTGATCCACGCCGGCTTCACCGGTGGAAGCTTCTGCAAACCGGTGTTGCGGAAGGAATTGTTGACCGGCCCGCCCGCGCAGTCGAATTTCGCCCCCGACGGGCCTGACGGGAACTGGAAGTCGGTGTAGGTCTCGGCCTGGGTGTTCGTGCCGGTGCAGTACGGCCAGCCGTAGTTGCCCGCGCTGGTGATCCGGTTGAACTCCACCTGGCCGCTCGGCCCGCGGCCGGCGTTCGTGGTGCCCGCGTCCGGGCCGTAGTCGCCGAGATAGACCACGCCGGTCGCCTTGTCCACGCTCATCCGGAACGGGTTACGCAATCCCATCGCGTAGATCTCCGGCCGCGTCTGCGCGGTGCCGGCCGGGAACAGGTTCCCTGCAGGAATCGTGTACGTCCCATCCGGCTGCGGCTTGATCCGCAACAGCTTGCCCCGCAGGTCATTGGTATTGCCGGCGGTACGTTGCGCGTCGTACTGCGGATTGCGGTTCGTGCGCTCGTCGATCGGCGTGTAGCCACTGGACTGGAACGGGTTGGAGTCGTCACCTGTGGTCAGATAGAGGTTTCCGGCCGCGTCGAAGTCGATGTCGCCGCCCACGTGGCAACACAGGCCTCGGTCGTTGGCCACCCGCAACACGATCCGCTCGCTGGCCATGTCCAGGGTATTGCCAGTGGTGAGCGTGAACCGGGACAGCCGCAGCTCGCCCTTCCAGCGGTCCCATTCCGCCTGCGAGCCCTCCGACGGTGCGTCACCGCCTGGAGTGGACAGCCGGGCGGAGTAGTACAGCCAGATGTACCGGTTCGTGGCGAAACCAGGGTCGGCCGCGACGCCCTGCAAGCCTTCTTCATCGTGTGAGTAGACGTTCAGCTTTCCTGCGGTGGCGGTGTTCCCGGCCGCGTCGGTGATCCGGACTGTGCCGTCGCGCGCCGTGTGCACCACCGAACGGTTCGGCAACACCGCGAGCGACATCGCCTCACCGAGCTCACCGCCGCCGGACGCAAGCTGCACCTGCTGGTAGTCAGCGGGCGGAATGACCGATCCCGCCTGGGCGGCCGCCGGTGCGATCGCGAGAGCACCGATCGCCACCGCCAGCACGAAGAGACATCTGCGAACTCGGACATGATTGTTCATCGTGGTTCTCCTAGAACTGGGTGAAGAACCGCCATGTCTCGCCCGGCAGCCAGGTGCACTGGCCCTTGATGTTCGCGGGGGCATCCCGGTTCGCGCCGTCACACGGACTCGCGTCGTGGCCTCCGTCGTACGCGGCCCAGACAACTGGATAGCCGGCCCGGCATCCGGAATAGGTGGTGATGATGTGGGTCCGGCTGTCACGTGCGGGTTCTCGCGGGTTCTGCGCTGCGCAACCGTTGTTGCGAACGAACTGGTCTCGCAGTGACCGGCCGGCCGAGATACCCAGTACTCCGTCGCTGACGCCGTGTGCGGCGAAGTACGCGATGGGTTGTGTGCCGCCGCTGCATCCGCTTATCTGTGCGCCGGAGTAGGCCGCGACCGCGCGGAAGACGTTCGGCCGGGCACACGCGAGCGCGTAGCTCATGCCACCGCCCCAACTGAAGCCAACAGCGAAGCGCTTGGTTGTTTCGACGCAGAGGTCGTTCTCGATCCGGTTGATCACGTTGTCGACGAAGGTCACGTCCTCACCACCGGCATTGCCCCAGCCGTTACCCAGGCCCTGAGGCGCCACGAAGATGGTGCTGTTACCGGACAGCCGCAACAGGCCGTAGTACTGCCAGTACTGCGGGTTCACCGTCCGGCCGGTGGCCACGTCGGTGGCCGTACCGCCCCGCCAATGGAACCCGAAGACCAGGCGATACGGCGTGCGGTTGTTGTAGTTGTCGGGGACCTTCAGGATGAAACTGCGGTTCTTCCCACTGCTCTGGATCGTGTACGTCCCGTTCCCCAGCGTCGGGGCCTTGCCGCACCCTGCCGACGCCGCGGTGATGCCCACATCCGTAGCCGACGTGGTCGCGCTGGCACTGTGTCCCGTGCCCACGGCGGCCACGAGAAGTGTCGCGACCGCGACAGATCGGCAGAAAGTTCGCCACCTCATGATTCGTAACTCCTCAGTTCTCTGGGCAGGCGCCCGCCACACCGGAACGCCACAGGCGCCGCGGGTAGATGGTTCCAATGGAGACGGTCAGACGGCCGTGATCGTCCACTGGAGGTTGGTGCTGGAGTTCACGCTCCATAGCTTCACAGTGGACCCGGCAGCAGTACCGCCGCCGCTGTCCAACGCCGTGCCCGTAGCCCGGTTGATGATTTGGTAGCGGCCGTTGCCAAGGCTGGCCAACCGCCATTGCTGATTGTTGCTCGCGTTCCACGGCGCCTGTGCCGCGTTGGCCCCGTCGGCGACATTGCCTCCACTGTCGGCGACCATGCCGTTGGTACGGTTGACAATGCGCACATAGCCGCCGCCCACGTCCACCAGCTGCCACTGCAAGTTGGTGCTTCCGTCGGCGGTCCACTGCTTCAGCACCGAGCCTGAAGGGACGCTGCCACCGCTGTCGAGGACCAGGCCGCTGGTGACATTGGCGATCCGTGTCCAGCCGGTGGGCAGCGGACCGGTACCCAGGCCGGGGATCTGGCCGTTGAAGGTGAGTTTCACGACATAGGCAGGTGCGTTGAACGGAGCCGCCGCCGAGGGCATCGTGATCCGCAGGCCCGAGCTGTTCTGGGTGCGATCGGGCAGGTTGATGTACGTGCCGGCGGTGGCTCCCAGCAGCTGGACCGAGGCCAGGCCGCTGAGATTGATCCGGTTCGAGTTCAGGGTCGTGATCGACAGCATGCTGCCCGGCCAGCCCATCACGGTCGCGTACAACACCGTGGCGGCTTTGTTGCGCGTGAACCGGATGTCCCGGTTGGTTCCGGCCCGCGGCGTGACGAACGAGCCGCCACCCATCTGGGTCGGGCCCTCACCGAAGGCCTCCCAGGCCCGTGTCGCGTAGACGGACTCGCCGAACCGCTTGAGATAGTCACCGATGCCCAGCAGGATCGTGCGCTGTCCACTGGGGATGGTGCCGTCCGCCATCGGGGCGATGTTCAGCAACATGTTGCCGTTCTTGCTGACCCGGTCGATCAACGAGTGCAGCATGGCGTTGAGCGAGTAGTAGCCGATACCGGCGGTGTAGCACCAGCTGGAGCTGGAGATGCTGTCGTCGGTCAGCCAGTAGGGGTACTGGATCCCCGCAGGGCCGCCGCGTTCGAAGTCGTAGACCGATCCCCGGTTGTTCAGCCCGTCCTTGTAGGTGGTCACCACGTCCTTGTTCCACGCGACCGCCCGGTTGAAGTAGTGCGCGAGGAACTCCAGCCGCTTCGGCTCGTCGATCCGGCCGAGGTTGAAGTCCTGCCAGACGATGTCGGGCTGATAGCCGTCGATGACCTCCCTGAGCTTGTCCAGCCACAACTGGTTCTGCGCGGCCGCGCCCAACTGGCCGTACAGCTTGCGCAGACTGGCAGTCGGCTGGGCCGGTACTCGGTCGTAGTAGCCGGTGTGGTTGTACGCGTGATGCAACGACACCACAAACTTCATGCCTCTGGCGCGGATCGCGTCCGCGTGCAACCGCACCAAGTCAAGCTGCGGGCCGGTGCGCACCGAGTTCCACTCGTTGACGGTGCTGTTCCACATCGAGTAGCCGTCGTGGTGCTCGGCGACCGGTCCGGCGAACTTGGCACCCGCGTCGGCGAACAGTTGTGCCCACTCGTTCGGGTCAAAGTTGCCGCCCGCCGACCGTAACCGCGGCGCGAACTGTACCCAGTTGCCCGCCCGGTCTCGTGCCCCGTTGATGAAGTTGTGGTACGGCCACGCGGACGGGTCCCCATACGTGGCAGCGTGATGGCGGTTCTCGTTGGAGCCGCTGACATACATGTTGCGCGGATACCACTCGTTGGCGAACGCGGGGACGCTGAACACTCCCCAGTGGAAGTAGATGCCGAACTTGGCGTCCTGGAACCATTCCGGCGCGGGTGGATGCTGGTCGACCGACGGCCAGGACGGCGTATAGCCACTCGGGCCTTCGGTGGCAAGCACGATGCCAGGCCGCAACAAGCCGGTGGCCGTGGCGGCCCCGGCGGCGACAAGCAGTCTGCGGCGGTTGAATCGAGACGTTGAAGAGGACATGGCAGGGAACCTCTCGTAACGACGAAGCGCGCAAAGTGAAGACGCTACGGACCGCTGTGCGCGAAACAGGCCGGATGCGGAGAGGAGAACCTCACACGGGCAGAGTGCTTGGCAGGCATGGGAACCCCATCGTCATTGACGGCGACAACCCAACAGTTCGGCAGCACGCGGAGAGCGACGTGAACTCCCCGGCACACCCGATCCCGATCGCGGGCGTCATGGCCGTCAGGCACACAATACGTCCCGCCATCCAACAAGTCATCATATGTCTATCAGGCTTCCTGTCAACCCTCGCTTCGACGCTCTCACCGGTCTACGTCATTGCCTTGCAGCGTCGGACCATCCGGAGAGTGCGCCTGCCGCTAACAACAGAGATCAAACTTAAACATATGATGTCTGATGTGTGTGTCGAGGAGTTCCGGCACACCTAGTTGCGTGCGTTCAGAGCGTTCAGCACCGCTGTGTAGGCGGGCTTCTTGTTGCCGGCTCCGTCGAACAGCAACGGCGACACGCCTGGATAGCGCCATGAGTCCGTGTCGCGGATTCCCCAGGTCGTGATCCCGTTGCAGCGCGCCACAGCAAGACATGCCTGGGTGACGCGCCGGTAGTTGTCGGCCTGCTGCGCGCCCGAACCGGCGATGTCCAGCTCGGTGATCTGCACGTCCACCCCGAGACTGGCGAAGTTCTGCAGCGTGGTCTGGAAGCTGCCGGGGATACCGGTGCCGAAGTGGGCCTGCAGGCCCACGCAGTCGATGGGAACGCCCCGCGACTTGAAGTCGCGCACCATCCGGTAGACGCCCTGGGTCTTGGCGGCTGACCAGTCCTCGATGCTGTAGTCGTTGTAGCACAGCTTCGCACCCGGGTCAGCGGCACGAGCGGTGCGGAACGCGACCTCGATCCAGTCGTTGCCGGTGCGCTGCAGGTTCGAGTCGCGCCTGCCGCCGGAACCGCCGTCGGCGAACGCCTCGTTCACCACGTCCCACGTGTAGATCTTGCCCCGGTAGTACGCCGCGACTTTCGAGATATGGTTGACCAGCGCCGAACGCAGCGCGGAACCTTCCATCCCCCGCATCCACCCTGGCTGCTGCGAATGCCACGCGAGTGTGTGGCCACGCACGCGCTTGCCCTGGCTGCGCGCGTGATTCACGATCCGGTCGGCATTGCCGTAGGAGAACTGGTTGCGGTTGGGCTCGGTCGCGTCCATCTTCATCTCGTTCTCGGCCGTGACCATGTCGAACTCCCGGTTGAGAATCCCGGTGTAGGTCGCGTCGCCGAGCCGGTGCGCCGCGACGGCGGCGCCGAAGTAGCGGCCGGTCTGCGCGGCGGACGCGCCGAGTGTGCTCGCGGCACTCGCCGACCCGATCGGAACCAGGGCGGTTACACCGGTTGTGACAACCGCCAACGTCGTCACGATCAGAGCTCGTGACACTGACCTCGCTGTCAGGTTCATGTGTGACACCTTCTGGACAGCACCCGCCCATGGCAGGCAGGTGGCAGGGAGCGGCGATCGGCCAGACTGTCCTAAGCAGACATAGCACGGGCGTCGCGGAGGACCGCCGCGGTCCGGACTCAAGCCGGCTGGACTCGGGGCAGCGCAGCACCACGCGATGCGCGCCCGGAACCGGAGCCCGCCTGACGGGCGACAGTGTGACACCGCACTGTTCACGCTCACAAGTTGAACCGGCCGGTAGGGTTCCCGCGTTGCCTCGAAAAGAGCAATCGACCGCTCACAACAGTGACAGGGCCGCGACTGCCTGGCCGAACAAGACGATCTTCCTGCTCGGAACATCGCGCGACCACCGCTGTTAGCGCTCACAGCTTTCGTTGACTGGCGATACCGCTAGCGCTACATTGGCCCGAAAGTCAAGGTCGTACGGCCGATGCCGTAACCCATCCCGGTTGGGCCACCCGCCGCCGCGACCATCCGTCAACGATGACGTTGGGACTTTCGATGCGAACAAACCCCTGCGCCGAGTCCGCCCACCCACCCGCTCCCCCTTGCCTGCACCGAAGGCCCATGAACCCGATCACCAAGCCGACGGACGCACCGCGTCGACTGTCCACATTGATCAATCAGATCACTCGGACCGTCCTGCCCTGCTGATCTCGGGGACGCCGCCGGCGCGCAGCACGCGGGCAGCGTCCCCTTTCCACCTGAAGGAGCCGCGGAGCGCCGCGGTCCCTGGACCTGTCACGGCCAGACACGGGTCCGCGCCCGAGCTCCGACCCGGAAAGGGAATCCCCATGTCACTCCGACGCCTCTGGGCACTCGGCGCAACTGTCACCGTCGCGCTCGGCCTGCTGGCAAGCCCTTCGGCACAGGCAGGCACCGGCGATGTCCAGCCGGCCGCGAACTTCACCAACCCGGTTCTCTGGCAGGACTTCGCGGACATCGACATCCTGCGCGTGGACAACACCTACTACTACTCGGCATCCACCATGCACTACTCCCCCGGCGCACCAATCCTACGCTCCTACGACCTGGTGAACTGGGAGTTCGCCGGCCACTCGGTGCCGCGTCTGGACTTCGGCGCCAAGTACGACCTCAACGGCGGCCGCGGCTACGTGCGCGGCATCTGGGCCTCCTTCCTCAACTACCGCAAGAGCAACAAGACCTTCTACTGGGGCGGCTGCATCGACTTCGGCCAGACCCACATCTACACCGCGACCGCCGTCGACGGCCAATGGTCCCGCCACACCACCATCAACAAGTGCTACTACGACGCCGGAATGCTCGTCGACGACAACGACACCATGTACGTCGCCTACGGCAACTCCAACATCAGCGTCGCCCAACTCTCCCCGGACGGCAAGACCGAAGTCCGCTCACAACAGGTCTTCACCACCCCATCGAACATCGGAACCCTCGAAGGCGCCCGCTTCTACAAGCGCAACGGCAACTACTACATCTTCCTCACCCGCCCCGCCAACGGCCAGTACATCCTCAAGGCCAGCAACCCGTTCGGCCCATACACACTGCAACAGGTCCTGCTGAACATGCCCACCCCGATCCCCGGCGGCGGCGTCCCCCACCAGGGCGGACTGGTCCAGACCCAGAACGGCGACTGGCACTACATGGCCTTCGTCGACGCCTACCCCGGCGGACGCGTGCCTGTCCTCGCCCCGATCACCTGGACATCCGACGGGTGGCCACGGATCCAGACGGTGAACAACGGCTGGGGCGCCAGCTACCCCATGCCCCTCCCCGCACGTCCGGTGAAACCGATGACCGGCGTGGACACCTTCAACGGCACCACTCTGGGCCCGCAATGGGAATGGAACCACAACCCGGACACCAGCAAGTACTCGGTCAACAACGGACTACGCCTGCAAACCGCGACCGTGACCAACGACCTCTACTCGGCCCGTAACACCCTCACCCACCGCATCCAGGGCCCCACCTCCACCGGCACCGTCACCCTGGATATCTCGGCGATGCGTGATGGCGACCGGACCGGCCTGGCGATGCTACGCGACTCCTCGGCCTGGATCGGGGTCAAACGTGACGGCGGCCGCAACCGGCTCGTCATAGTCAACGGCCTGACGATGAACAACAACTGGGCCACCACCGGCACAGGTACCGAAGTGGCCAGCGCGAACCTGACAGGCACGAAGATCTGGTTGCGGGCCAACGCCGACATCCGTCCCGGCGCCGGACGTCAGGCCCGGTTCTCCTACAGCACCGACGGCGTCACCTTCACGCCACTCGGCCCCGGATTCACCCTCAAGAACGAATGGCAGTTCTTCATGGGCTACCGCTTCGGCATCTTCAACCACGCCACCAGCTCCCTCGGCGGCGCGGTCACCGTCCAACGCTTCGAACTCGCCACTCCCTGACCCGGTAAGGGATCCCATGGCTCTCACTCGTCGATCATTCACACGCGCGGCTTTCGTGTCGGCGCTTGGCGCCACCGGACTCGCGGCCCTGCCACGCATGGCGTTCGCGGCGAACACCGCGTACCTCATGGCGTACTTCACCGAGTCCCCCAGCTTCACCGGCGCCGACTACGGTCTGCACCTGGCCGTCAGCCGGGACGGTCTCAACTGGACGCCACTCAACCAGAACAACCCGGTCGTCACACCGACCGCGGGTGAGATGGGCCTGCGGGACCCGTTCTTGTTCCGCAAGCGCGACGGCGCCTTCGTGGTGCTCGCCACTGACCTGAAGGGCACCGACTTCTCCCGCAACAGCCAGTACCTGCACGTGTACGACTCGACAGATCTCACGTCGTTCACGGGTTACCGGCGCGTCCGGATGCACACCTTGAACACCCATACGTGGGCGCCGACCGCGTTCTGGGACGCCTCGCGCAACCAGTACGGCATCGTGTACTCGGCCAACAACGGCCGGGACGTGTTCATGGTGAACTACACCAGCGACTTCCGGACGGTGAGCTCGTCACAGGTGTTCTTCAGTCCCGGCTTCAATGTCCTGGACGGTGACATCGTGGTCGAGGGCGCGACCACGTACATGTACTACAAGAACCTTGCTGACGGCTTCATCTATGGCGCGCGTTCTTCGACCGGTGCGCCGAACAGTTTCACCACGTACACCAGCGGCCTCAAACAGGGCAACGCCATGGAGGCGCCGCTACTGCTCAAGACCAATGAAGGTGGCTGGCGCCTCTGGGGCGACTCGTTCAGCCCTGTCAACGCCGACTACTACGCGTGGAGCTCGTCCAACATCACCGCCAACGCGTGGACATTGCTCAACCAGCGCGACTACACCCCGCCGCTGAACGCCAAGCACGGTTCGATGGTCGGTATCTCCGATGTGGAGTACAACGCCGTGGTCAACCGGTGGGGCCTGCCGAACTGGGTGCGGCTGAAGTCGTCCAACCTGCCCGACCGGTTCGTCCGGCACTCGAACCGCGTTGCCAGGCTGGACGCCTACCCGTTCGATCCGTACCAGGAACAGTTGTGGCGGATGGTCCCCGGGCTGGCCGACTCGGCCGGGGTGTCCTTCCAGTCGGTGAACGTGGCCAACAACTACTTGCGGCACGCCGGTTACGCGCTCCGGCTGGACCCCAATGACAACACCACGGCGTTCCGCGGCGACGCGACGTTCTACCAGACCGCTGGGCTGGCTGACTCGTCCTGGTCGTCGTTCCGCTCCTACAACTTCCCCACCCGCTACCTGCGCCACGCCAACTCGTTGCTGCGTATCGACCCGATCAGCGCCTCGTCCAGCCTCACCGAGCGGCAGGACGCCACCTTCCGCGTCACTCCCTGATCTCATGGAGGATGACTGTGCGATCTCTCCCGTGCAGGACAGTCGCCTGGATCGTCAGTGTTGTCTGCGCCCTGGCGGTCTTCCCGGCCGTGGCCAGCGCCGACAACCCGATCGTCCAGCATGTCTACACCGCCGACCCGGCCCCAATGGTCTACAACGGACGCGTGTACCTCTACACAGGACACGACGAGGACGGTTCCACGAACTTCACGATGAAGGACTGGCGGGTGTGGTCGTCCGCAGACATGGTGAACTGGACCGACCACGGCTCACCGATGAGCCTGGCCACCTTCTCCTGGGCAAGCACGAACGCCTGGGCAGGCCACACCATCCAGCGCAACGGCATGTTCTACTGGTACGTCCCGGTCACCAACCGCGCGACCGGCCGGATGGCCATCGGCGTCGGCGTTTCCAACAGCCCCACCGGCCCGTTCCGGGACGCCATCGGCCGCCCACTGGTGGAGAACGGCGAGATCGACCCCGCAGCGTTCATCGACGACAACGGCCAAGCCTACCTGTACTGGGGCAACCCCAACCTCTGGTACGTCAAGCTCAACCCGGACATGATCTCGTTCTCCGGAAGCGCCACTCGCATTCCGCTGACCACCGCGGGGTTCGGCACCCGGACCGGCAACCCGAGCAGGCCGACCCTGTACGAGGAAGCACCTTGGGTCTACAAACGCAACGGCTTGTACTACAACGTGTTCGCGGCGAAGTGCTGTTCGGAGTTCATCGCCTACTCGACAGCGCCGAGCCCGACCGGGCCGTGGACCTACCGCGGAACGATCATGCCCACCCAGGGCAGCAGCTTCACCAACCACCCCGGCATCATCGACTACAAGGGGTCCTCGTACTTCTTCTACCACAACGGCGCGCTGCCGGGCGGCGGCGGCTTCACCCGCTCGGTCGCCGTGGAGAAGTTCAGCTACAACGCCGACGGCACCATCCCGACGTTCAACATGACCACCGCCGGGCCACCCGCTGCCGACACGCTGAATCCCTATGTCCGGCAGGAAGCCGAGACCATCGCCTGGGGATCCGGCATCGAGACCGAACCTGCCAGCGAAGGCACCATGAACATCGGCCATATCCACAACAACGACTGGATCAAGATCAAAGCAGTCGCCTTTGGAGCCGGCGCGAAGTCCTTCACCACCCGAGTCGCCTCCGCGACCAACGGCGGAACCATCGAACTGCGGCTCGGCAACCAGAACGGCACGGTCGTCGGAAGGTGCACCGTCGCGGGCACAGGCGGCTGGCAGAACTGGGCGAACGTCTCCTGCCCGGTCACCGGCGCGACCGGAACCCAGGACCTGTTTCTCAGATTCACCGGCGCCAGCGGCTATCTGTTCAACATGAACTGGTGGCAGTTCACCAGTTGAGCGGAATCGAGTGTTCGCCGCACGCCGGGTTTTCCCGCCGGAACACGGCCGACGGCCGGCCGCCTGGCGGAAAGGCCTGCTCACGCAGGCCGGCTCGTTCTGTTGAATCCCCTACCTTGTTCGAGGGAGCCACATGATGGTGAAACACAGATCCTTCCTCGGGGCCGCCGCGGTCGCGGCACTGCTAGTCCTGACCATGAGCGGCACCGCCCAGGGCAGCGCCGCCGCGTCACCGACGGACATCGGGATCGCCTCACCGACCGCCGGATGCGGCAAGACGCCGACGCTGCGCAGCGGTACGCACACCATTCAGAGCAGCGGCAAGAACCGCACGTTCATCCTCAAGATTCCCGACAACTACAACAACAGGAACCCTTACCGGCTGGTGTTCGGGTTCCACTGGTGGGGCGGCACCGCCACCGATGTCGCCACCGGCCAGACCGTGCAGCGCGATGTCTGGGCCTACTACGGCCTGCAGCGACTCGCGAACAACAGCACGATTTTCGTCGCACCCCAAGGTATCGGCAACGGCTGGGCCAACTCCGGTGGCGAGGACGTCACCTTTGTGGACAACATGCTCAGCCGGATCGAGAGCGACCTCTGTGTCGAGACCACGCGCCGCTTCGCCGTGGGCTTCAGCTACGGCGGCGCGATGAGCCATGCGCTGGCCTGTGCCAGGCCGAACGTTTTCCGTGCGGTCGCGGTCCAGTCGTCGCCCGGAACGCTCAGCGGATGCAGCGGCGGCACGCAGCCCATCGCCTACCTGGGTGTGCACGGCGTCGGAGACAACATCGCCAGTGGGCGAGGGCTGCGGGACAGGTTCGTCCGCAACAACGGCTGCGCCGCGCAGAACCCGCCTGAGCCTGCCCGCGGCAGCCTGACACACCGGACCACCACCTACTCGGGCTGCCGAGGGGGATATCCGGTCGCGTGGGCCGCGTTCGACGGTGGCCACATCGCCGCACCGCAGGACGGCGCACCCGGTGACAGCGGCTCCAGGACCTGGGTCCCCGCCGAGGTATGGAAATTCTTCACCCAGTTCTGATCCGAAGTGGACTCCCACTTCTTCGTCGATCTGTAACGGAAGCTGTCCTCTTCCGTAAGTGACAGGACCCCACGCGACCGGCGTGGGGCCCTGTCATCGGCCCCGAAGGAGGCAGACCCCCTCATGCGGTCGTTCGCTGCCCTGTTAGCCGCTGCCATAGCGATTCCCGTCCTCTCAGTCCCCGCGTCCGCCCAGGCCGGCATCCCGCCCCAGGAACCGGGCGTGACCATGCGCGTGTTCGACGTCCAGGTCGAACTGAACGACTACTGCCGGCTCAAGCCCGCCCAGACACCCAACATCGACAAGCTGATGCCGACGATCGACTGGTCGACCACCGCGCACTTCGGATTCGCCGACCGGTTCGTCACCGAGGTGAGCGGTTATCTCAACATATCCACCGCAGGGACGTACGGCTTCCGGCTGACCAGCGACGACGGCGCCCGGTTCCTGCTCGACGGCAGCCAGGTGATCAACCACCCCGGCCGGCATGGCGCCACCTCGAAGGAAGGCTCGGTCCAGCTGGCGACGGGCCCGCATGCGTTGCGCATCGACCACTTCGACGCCGTCTCCGCCCAACGTCTGTTGCTCGAGTGGCGGCCACCGGGCGCGAGCGGATACAGCCTGGTGCCGAACTCGGCGCTGAGCACCGACGCCGACGTCGTCCGGGTCACCTCGCCTGGCCGCAAGCAGTGCGAGACAGCCGCCGACTCGGGCGGCGACGGTCTGCCGCTGACCGGTGTGCACCCGGACTACACGCTGACGAACCTGCGTCCGCCTGGCTTCGAGCCGCAGGTCACCGGCATGGACTGGCTGCCCGACGGCCGGCTGGCCATCTCCACGTGGGGCGGCGACCGGCTGACCGTGCTCGGCGAGGTGTTTCTGCTCAGCGGTGTCACCGGCAACACCGACCCGTCCAAGGTGACGATGAAGCGCATCGCCCAGAACCTGCGGGAACCGATGGGGCTCAAGTACGTCGACGGCACGATCTACGTGTCGGAGAAGCACCAGCTGACCGCGCTCGTGGACAACACCGGTGACGAGGTCGCCGACGAGTACCGCCGGATCGCGACCTGGCCGTTCGGCGGCAACTACCACGAGTTCGCGTTCGGCCTGGTGTACAAGGACGGGTTCTTCTACGTCACCACGGGCATCGCGATGGTCCCCGGCGGTGCGACCGCCGACCCGCAGCCCGTGCCCAGCCGCGGCAGTGTCCTCAAGATCAGCAGGAGCACGGGTCAACTGTCCTATATGGCCGGTGGACTGCGCACACCGAACGGTCCGGGCCTGGGGCCGGAGGGCGACCTGTTCGTCACCGACAACCAGGGCATGTGGGTGCCGACGTCGAAGCTGCTGCGGATCAAGCAAGGTGCTTTCTACAACCACTTCACCAACCCGGACGGCCCGTACGACGACCAGCCGGTGACCCAGCCCATCCTCTGGTTGCCGCACAACGAGATCTCCAACTCGCCAAGCAACCCGATCATGCTGCCCAGCGGCGTGTTCAAGGACCAGATGGTGTTCGGCGACGTGACCTACGGCGGTCTGCAACGCGCCTACCTGGAGAAGGTCGGCGGCGAGTATCAGGGCGCGGTGTTCCGCATGACCCAGGGGCTCGAGGCCGGGGTGAACCGGATCAGCCTCGGCCCGGACGGCGCGATCTACGCCGGCGGCATCGGCTGGGCAGGCAACTGGGGCCAGGAGGGCAAACTCAAGCACGGCCTGCAGAAGCTCACCTTCAACGCCTCCACCGCGTTCGACATCTACCAGATGCGGGCCATCAGCGGCGGCTTCGAACTCGAGTACACCCAGCCGCTGTCCAACGACACCGCGACGAATCTCCTCAGCAGGTACAAGGCCCAGCAGTGGCGGTACGTGCCGACGTCCACGTACGGCGGGCCGAAGGTCGACCAGGAGAACCTCAGCGTCACCTCGGCGACGCTGTCGGCCGATCGCAAGAAGGTGACGCTGAAGATCGCGAACCTGAAGCCGGGCCGGGTGGTGTATGTGCGTACGCCGCGCCCGTTCAGTTCGGCGTCCGGTACGCAGCTGTGGAGCACCGAAGCGTGGTACACACTCAACCGGCTGCCTACCGCCGAGGCGGCGCCACCGCAGAACGCGGACCGGGTTACGTTGTTCAACGGTACCAACCTCAACGCGTGGGAGAAGTCATCCGGCGGACCGGCGACGTGGCCCGTGGCGAACGGGTCGATGGAGTCGCTCGGCGGTGACATCCGTACGAAGGAACAGTTCGGCGACTTCCGCATGCACGTCGAGTGGTACGAGCCGGACTACCCGCCGAACGTCACCGGACAGGCCCGCGGCAACAGTGGCGTGTACATCCACGAGAGCTACGAACTACAGGTCCTGGAGTCCTACCGGCGACCACCGGAGCTCAACGGCGCAGGTTCCATCTATCTGAAGAAGGCGCCCGACGTCAACGCGGCGCGGCCGACCCGCACCTGGCAGACCTACGACATCGAGTTCCGCGCGGCGCGCTTCGACGGTTCGGGCAAGAAGGTGGAGAACGCACGGATATCCGTGTGGTGGAACGGAACGCAGGTGCACAACAACGTGGCCATCGACAGCCCGACCGGCCTGGGCAAACCGGAAGCCCCGACCGGCAAGATCAAGCTGCAGGACCACGGCGACCCCGGTGCCAACCCACGGTTCCGCGACATCTGGCTCGAGCGGCTCTGACCTGGACGGGAGCCCTTGCCACGCCAGGCGTGGCAAGGGCTCCCGTTCTGGTTACGTTGGTGTACAAGGGATGCTTCAGACAGATCGGAAGGAGCGAGCATGGCACGAGTGCTGATCCTGACCGGGGACGCGGCGGAGGAACTCGACTCGATGTACCCGGTGTTCCGCCTGCGTGAGGCCGGGCACGAGGCGATAGTCACCGCCCCGACGACGCGGGCGGTGAAGCTGGTGGTCCACGACTTCGAGCCCGGCTGCGACGCCTACACCGAAAAGCCCGGCCACCGACTGCCCGTGGACCTGGCATTCGGTGACGTGAATCCCGAGGACTACGACGCGCTGGTCATTCCCGGTGGCCGCGCGCCGGAGTACATCCGGACCGACCCGGACGTGGCGCGCATCGTCAGGTACTTCTTCGGCAAAGGTCTCCCGGTCGGCACGATCTGCCACGGCCCCCAGGTCCCGGCCGCACTGCGACTGCTCCGCGGCCGCACCACCGCCGCATACCCGCCGCTGAAGGCCGACGTGGAGAACGCCGGCGCGACATTCGTGGACGGGCCCGACGTCGTGGACGGCAACATGGTGTCGTGTCGTGGGTGGCCCGACCTGCCCCAGTGGTCACGCGCGTTCATGCAGGTGCTCGAGCGGGCAAACGTTTCGGCCTGACGGACCCGCGGACACGGAAATATGTCCAGTAAGGACGGTCAAGAGTCCTGCCAAGCACCCACCTTGCCGGTCCGGCGCCATACAGTAAGTGTTAGCCACCTTTCACTTATCTGATACGTTGGCCCTGGACGACTGCAGGGAAGGTGGACAGGCGATGACAGAAGCGCCGGAGATCCCGCTGCACATGCGGCGGGACGGGTTCGGCCCCGCGGAGGAACTGACACGGGCCCGGGACGACGAGGGTGTCGTACGGATGATGACGCCGTTCGGCGTGCCCGCGTATCTGGTGAGCCGCTACGAAGATGTCCGGCAGGTGCTGTCGGATCCGGCACGGTTCAGCAGCGCGCGCACACCGTTCGGTCCGAGCGGCCAGATAGCTGCCGACGAGCAGGAGGTGGCCCGGATGCGGGCCGGCAACCTGGTCGGGTTCGACCCGCCGGAGCACACCCGGTTGCGGCGCATCCTCACGCCCGAGTTCACGGTACGGCGGATGCGCAGGCTGGAACCGCGGATCGTGGAGATCGTCGAGGCGGCCCTGGCCGATCTGGAGCGGGCAGGCAGACCCGCCGACATGGTGGCGCATTTCGCACTTCCCGTCCCTTCGCTGGTGATCTGCGAACTGCTGGGCGTGCCGTACGCCGACCGCGCCGAGTTCCACGGCCGTTCCGCTCGCCTGCTCGACCTGTCGGTGTCCATGCAGCAGCGGATGGCGGCACGGCGCGAGAGCCGCGACTACATGACCGGTCTGGTCGCCCGCGCCCAGGCGGATCCCGGCGAGGACATGCTGGGGATGCTGGTGCGCGAACACGGCGGCGATCTCAGTACGGACGAACTTGTCGGCATCGCGGGCCTGCTGTTGCTGGCCGGTCATGAGACGACCGCGAACATGCTCGGCCTGGGCACCCTGGCCCTGCTGCGGCACCCGGACCAGCTGGCCATGGTCCGCGACGATCCGGCACAGGCCGAGCCCGCCGTCGAGGAACTGCTGCGCTGGCTGTCCATCGTGCACTCGATGCCACCACGGATGACCACCGCTGACGTGGAAGTCGGTGGGCACACGATCCCCGCGGACTCGCTCGTGATCGTCTCGCTGCCCGCGGCCAACCGCGACGGCACGTTCATCGAACGCCCTCAGGCCCTGGACATTACCCGTGGAGCCGCCGGTCACCTGGCCTTCGGCCACGGTGTGCACCACTGTCTGGGGGCACCGCTGGCCCGGATGGAGATGCGGATCGCCTTCCCGGCCCTGCTTCGGCGTTTCCCCCGGCTGGCGCTGTCCGACCCGGACCAGCAGGCCCAGTTCCATGTCTTCGGCGTGGTGTTCGGGCTCAAGACACTGCAGGTGACATGGTGATGTCCCGCCGGGCTGTTACCGTGCGTCTGCCATGGCGACGAACGAACGGGCCCTGAGGGCTGACGCTGCCCGTAACTACGAGCGGATTGTCGGCGCGGCAGTCCTGGCGTTCGAGGAGATCGGGCCCGAGGCGACCCTCGAGCAGATCGCCCAGCGCGCGGATGTGAGCGTGATGACGGTCTACCGGCGCTTCCACGCTCGCGACCAGCTCGTCCGGGCCGTTTTCGACCATGTGCTCACCACGGAGATCGAACCCATGGCGGCGGCACACACCGATGATCCGTGGCGGGATCTCATCGGCATGCTTGAGACGACCGTCGAGGTATTGGCCCGGCAACGGACCATCCTCTCTCTCGCCCGGGAGTCCGACGCGTTCGACGTCGACAGCGTGCACCGCTGCCTGCGCTCCCTCGAACGCCTGCTCCGCCGCGCCGTCGACGCCGGAACGGCGCGGCCGGAGCTGGAGGTTCGCGACCTCGCGGCAGTCATCGTCATGGCCCTGGCCACCGTTCATCCAGACGATCACCAGGGCGCCGACCGCAAACGCTATGTCGCTCTCCTGGCCGACGGGCTGAGGACTGCTCCGACCACGCTGCCTCCACCCTCATCACGCGAGTTCCCAGCGCATCCTGCCCCCCGGTAGTGACGATCACGGGCGCACCGGGTTGCCCATGCCGCTATCGGTGTGCCGCCGGCGAACAACAGCAGGCAGAGCCAGATCGACGCCGGGATCCCGGCCCACAGCGTCGTTCCGAGATAGAGCATCGAATCGGGCAGGCCGAAGAACGTCCGGCCGCCGGAGACCCCGGTGAGCAGGCCACGCAGGACGATCAGCATACCCAGGGTGACCACGAACCCGCCGAGTCCGAATCGGACGATCAGCAGTGCGTTGAGCGCACCGACCAGCACTCCGACCAGCAGCACCACAGGCAGCGCGGCCCAGCCGGGCAGCAGGCCCAGCGAGTGGCCGCCGGTGATGGTCAGCCAGGCAGCCACCCCGGGTGCCAGGCCGAACGTGGACTCCAGCGAGAGGTCCATCTTGCCGACGACGAGCACCATGGTCTGGGCAAGCACCAGCAGTGCGATCCCGGTGGCCACCTTGATCGGCGCCACCGCCCGGCGGATCGCGGCATGGCCCAGCACGTCGTCCGGTGACGTCGGCTCCTCGATCCAGTACGGCCAAGTGGATGGCGCCCTTGTCCGGCCCCAGCCACCTCAGCTGGCTGTCCCCGGTCAGGCGACGGGAGAACGCACCGAGATCCGACAACGCTTCGGCCACCGGCATTCCCACCACCAGCGGTACCAGCGCGCGGACGGCGGCTACCTGCACATCGTTGCCACGCCCGACCGTGAACGCGAGACCGTACCCTTCCTCGCCCGCACTCGTCCGGATGGTCACGTAGGCCGCCGAGTAGTCGGGTTCCGGGTTCATCGCGTCCGACCCGTCCAGGCTCAGCGAGGTCGGGAACCGGACGTCCACGGCGTCCACGGCACTGATCACTTCGGCCAACGTGATCACCTCTCGGTTCAACCGGAAGCGGAACGCTGGCTGCATGCCCACCTGGAGGACTGACCTCTCATCGCCACGCAACCTGAGGGCCGACACTGGTGGCGGCTGTGACTCAAGTGGTCGATGTGGCGCGGGGCGCACCCGTCGCGGCGAGCAGGGATTCGATCTCCTGCGCGAGGGCGTCGACCCCCTGAGGGCCGTTGGTTGACACCACGTTCACGGCGCGCTCGTGGTGAACCTCGATCGCTGCGGGGTTTTCCTTGGGAAGGTTGTGCACGCCTATGGCTTCGAGTGCTTCGTCGATGTAGTAGGTGACTCGGGTCTGCTCGCCGGGAACGTGCAGATATCCGTAGTCCTCGGCGGACCGCTCAGCGAGTTTCGGCACGGTGCTGACAGTCGTGCCCGCGAATGGGTTCGGTTGCGGCGTGTAGGGGTTGCCGCTCTCGTCGATCCGGAACTGGGTCGAGGTGAGGATCACGGGTGCGTGGCAGATCAGCGAGATGAGCACGCCGTTGTCGCGGGCCAGGTGCAGGATCTCGCCCAGCCATGGGTCATCGCGGAAGCTGATCATGGGGGCGTGTCCCCCGGGCGCGTGGATGAAGTCGAACCTGCCGACCTCGAAGCTGTCCAGCGGGTCCCGGTGGCGCTGCACGATCTGCCGCGCGGAGAGGAAGGAGTGCTCGGGCAGGCGAGACATGCGTGCCGCGAGCTCAGGGTGCAACGTGGCGGCGTCCTTGTCCGTGCCGGGCAGCACGTCGGAGAGCGCCAGCCGCCCGAGGTGACGCTCCAGCAGTCCGAGTTCCTGCTCGCGCCGCGCGACCAGGGGCGCGAACCGCTCGCGATAGTCCACCACATCGAACGTGGGAGAACTCTGCAGCTCGCGCGCCTGCTGTGCCGTGGCCACGAGAGCGTCCAACGCGTGATACGGCAGCGCCATCCCGTTGATGTCCAGCTGGGGAACTGTCCCGTCGGGCGTGGCGAAAGTGAACTGGTGAGTGCTTTCGAACTGCCGGAGGACCTGTGCGAGTTCGACGAGGTAGAACCCCACCGACACCGACGCCCCGGAGGGCTCGGCCAGCGGCAGGTCGCCCCCCGAGGGGATGATGATCAGCACTTCACGCTTACCGGTCGACATGTCGATCGTTCCTTTTCTGTCTGGGACGTAGCTGTGCGCGGTATCCGGATTCATGTCCACACGGACACTTTGGACTGCACCCCAAACATAGACTCAAGACAAAGTTGGACGCAAGTCCATCAGTCGTCTATGGTCGTGGATGTGAGCAACGACCCGGCTCTCGGGCTACGGGAGCGCAAGAAGCTGCAGGCACGACGAGCGATCCGCGACGCGGCACTGAAGCTCTTCGCCGAGCGCGGATACGACTCGGTGAGCGTGGAGGAGATCGCCGCCGCCGCAAACGTCTCCCGGGCGACGTTCTTCAACTACTACCCCACGAAAGAGGACACGATCACCGAGCCGGACCCGCAGGAGCGGGCCGTGTGGGCGAGCATTCGCGCGAAACACGCCGACACCGAACCCCTGTGGCGGGCGATCACGGACACCGTCCTGGAAGGACTGGAATCGATCGAGAAATCGTTCGTGGCGCTCCGGCGGATGAAGTCCTCGACCCCGGCGATGGCGGCCACGTTCCGCAAAGGCAGCCAATGGATCAGCGAAGACCTCCGCGCCTGGGTCGAACAACGAACCCCCGCACAAGACCTCCCATCGGCCCGCCTGCAACTCAACCTGGCGATGGCAGCACTCATGACCGCCTACGAACAATGGCAACCCAACGACCCGTTCCACGAATTCATCGACACCGCCCGCGCCAACCTGGCCACGGCAGGTGCCGCCTTCGACACGCCCACCGATCACTGATGCAGGTCCTCAAGCATTGATGTCGCACGGGTGTGTCGCGAGCGGCGTGACGTGGATGTCCATGTACGGGAAGAGCGGCAGCCCGGCCAGCAGAGTGTGCAGCTCGTCGTTGGACTCGACGTCGAAGATCGAGAAGTTGGCGTACTCACCGGTGATCCGCCAGAGATGCAGCCACTTTCCGCACTGTTGCAGCTGCTGGACGTCCGTCTTCCGCACGTGGAACAGCACGCTCAGCCTCGCACCGGGTCGAGCGCGAAGCCGTAGCCGACCTTGGCACTGCCATCGTCCTGGGCAACGGGAGACAGGATCAGCTCGGGCTTCACCGCACTGGCGATGTCGTCGTCGTTGTGCGGATCGCCGGGGAAGTACAGCTGCGCGGTGAGCAGTTCGTGGCCAGGCGCGGAGACTTTGACGTGCAGGTGCGCCGGCCGCCAGGCATGCCAGCCCGCTGGCTTCCCCCGCGCCCAACCGAATGGCCATCGTCGGCGCAGGAGGCCAGGCCGCCGACCAGGTTCGCGCCGTGCACGCCGTTCGCCCCTTGGCCGAGCTGACGGTGACCGACCTCAACCGGACCCGAGCCAGCATTGGCATCGGCCATGCTGCCCGCCCGAGTGCACATCAACGCCATCGGCGCGTTCCGGCCGACGATGCGGGAGCTTCCGGACGACCTGCTCGCCGAAGCCACAGTCGTCATCGATGACCGTGCGGCGATCCTCGACGAGTCCGGCGAAATTCTGCACGCGTTGTCCAGCGGGGCGATTGTGGCCGATGACCTCATCGTGCTCGGTGAGGCTCTGTCCCATCCGCCCGCGCGGCGGGATCGAACGGTGTTCAAGACCGTCGGCGTCGCCGCCCAGGACTGGGCTCTGGCTCGAGTGCTCGCGGCGAAGTTTCTCCCGACGTGACTGTCCGATGGGCCAGCCGGTCACAGGCGTCGGCGCGTTGCCCAAAGCCTGGCTGACGGCCCGGCAGTGCGAAATCCCCACATTGGTGCCGTTGCCGTCGTCCCGGCTGTTGCGCTCGGCATTGCCGTAGTCGAAACAACAACCACCGTTGTAACGCGTCCCGTTGAAGATCGCGTACATGCCTTCGGGCTCTGTGTCCACTTTCGACTATTACCCGCCGAGGACAGTCCGTTGTGTCATTTTCCTCCGTCTTTTCGCATTTTCAGTACGTCAGCAGAGGACGAAAGACCGGATCATCAGGTCTCGAGCCGGCGATAGCCATGACCCTCACGCGCAAGCAGAACGTGACGGAACCGTTGCCAGACGACGATCTGGAGTACTAAACTTTGACAATCGAGATGTTAGCGCTAACACAATCTCGGCTCCACGACACGATAGTCGCCTGACGTAAGCCGACCACTCCATTCCCCCGCCGGATGTCCGATGTGGCCGGCGAGAGGTCCGGCCCATTCAGGTTCCTGCCCTGCAGGCAGTGCTCGCCGTCAACGATGATGGGAGTTCCGATGCCCCGTATGAACTGGTCCGCGGTGATCGCCTCCTCCGGCGCCCCAACTGTTCCACGTCGCGCCGCCGGCCGGACGACGAAAGTCGTATTCGTGGCGGCGGGGGTGCTGGCGAGTTCGCTGACGTGGTCCGCGCCCGCCTCGGCGGCCGCGACCGGTCCGTGTGACATCTATGCCGCTGGCGGAACCCCTTGTGTAGCAGCACACAGCACCGTTCGCGCGCTCTACGGTTCCTACAACGGGAGCCTGTACCAGGTCCGTCGATCATCGGACAACACGACCAGAAATATCGGCGTACTGTCCCCGGGCGGTGCGGCCAATGCCGCGGCGCAGGATTCGTTCTGTGCCGGCACGTCGTGCGTCATCACCGTCGTCCTCGACCAGTCCGGGCGGGGAAACCACCTGGCCTATCAGGGACCCGGCGGCGCGGGCGGCTCGGACGTCCCGGCGAAGGCGACCAGCGAGTCGCTGACGATCGGGACGAACAAGGCCTATTCGTTGTACATCAACGCGAGGAACAGCTACTGGCGCAACGGGTCCTCGTCGGGTGTCCCGACTGGGAGCGCTCCCGAAGGCATGTACATGGTCACCAGCGGCACACACGTCAACAACGGCTGCTGCTTCGACTACGGCAACAGCGAAACGACCCGCAAGGCTGACGGCCCCGGTGCCATGGACGCGATCAACTTCAGCCGGCAATGCTGGTTCGGCGGGTGTTCCGGGTCCGGTCCCTGGGTACAGGCGGATCTGGAGTGGGGGCTGTTCCCGGGTGGCAGCACATCCTGGAACCCCAACCAGCGATCGTTCACCAGCAAGTTCGTCACCGCGACGCTGAAGAACAACGGAACCACGCGGTTTGCGATCAAAGGCAGCAACGCACAGTCCGGCGGCCTGGCGACCTTGTGGGACGGCTCGCTTCCCAGGGGATACAACCCGATGAAGAAGCAAGGGGCGATCGTGCTGGGCAGCGGCGGCGACTGCTGCAACGGCAACACCAACATCAGCATCGGAACTTTCTACGAAGGCGCGATCGTCGCGGGTTATCCGTCCGACGCGACCGAGAACGCGGTACAGGCCAACATCGTTGGTGCTGGTTACCGCTAAGGGGAGATCAACACATGACCAGCAACCGATGGCAGACAGCCGTCCTCGGCGCGGCGGCCGCGCTCCGAGTGCTGAACAGCTGAGAGGAGCAAGAGAATGGTTCGTCGTTTCCTTACCGCGTTGCTGACCGCGATATCGCTGTTCGCCGCCGCCTTGCTGACGGCCTCGCCGGCGTCCGCGGCCTCGTTGACCCAGGTCACCAACTTCGGCACCAACCCGTCGAACCTGCAGATGTACCTGTACGTGCCGAACACGGTGAAACCCAAGCCGGCGATCCTCGTTGCGGTGCACTACTGCACGGGTTCCGGTCCGGCCTTCTACTCCGGGACCGAGTTCGCCAGGCTGGCCGACCGCTACGGGTTCGTCGTCATCTACCCGTCGGTGACCCGTGCCAGCAAGTGTTTCGACGTTTCCTCCCCACAGGCGCTGAAGCACAACGGCGGCAGCGACCCGGTCGGGATCGTGTCGATGGTCCGGTACGTGGTGCAGCACAACAACGCCGACGCCGGCCGTGTGTACGTCACCGGGGCATCGTCGGGCGCCATGATGACCAACGTCCTGCTCGGTGACTATCCGGACGTGTTCAAGGCCGGCGCGGCCTTCTCCGGTGTGCCGTTCGGATGCTTCGCCACCACCAACGGTTCGGAGTGGAACAGCCAGTGCGCCAACGGACAGATCATCAAGACCCCGCAGCAGTGGGGCGATCTCGTCCGCGCCGCGTACCCCGGCTACAGCGGACCGAGGCCACGGATGCAGTTGTGGCACGGCACGACCGACGCCACGCTGCGATACCCGAACTTCGGTGAGGCGATCAAACAGTGGACGAACGTGGCGGGCATCAGCCAGAGCCCGACCACGACTGATCGCCCACAGTCCAACTGGACCCGCACCCGCTACAACCTTGGCGGCACCGTCCAGGTGGAAGGCATCAGCATCCAAGGCGTCGGCCACGCCCTCCCGCAGGGCGGTATGGCCCAGTACGTCATCGACTTCTTCGGCCTGTCCCGCGCATAGCCGGCATTCCCGGCGCGGGCCGCTACACCCTGACCGGTCTGCAGACCGGTGCGACGTCGACCACGGCCAGCGCGATCAGCGCTTCAGTCCCGCACACGGCGTCGTGATGTACCCAGTCGCCGCCCGTAACGGTCCACTCCGGACGGTCTGTGAGTCCCTGCACCCGGCTCGCGGATCTCCGCGCACGACGGCGGCAACGACAACTCCCCTGCACCGACAAGGAGGTCGTAACAGTGCGACATGTCATAAAATCCCGGGCTCCGGCAGGTGCCGAACCCCCCATCCCCCGGCGGCGACTGCTCAAACAAGCTGTCACCGCAGCCGCGGTAGTCCTGGGGATACTCGCGCCCGCGGTCTCGCCGCAATCAGCGTTGGCGGCGGCCAATCCGTACCAGCGGGGCCCGGATCCGACCCTCGCCAGCGTCGCGGCCACGAACGGACCGTTTGCCACCGCGCAAATGACCGTGCCGCCAGGCAATGGTTTCAACGGCGGGTACATCTACTACCCGACGGACACAAGCCTGGGTACGTGGGGTGCGGTCGCGATCGTGCCCGGCTACACAGCACTGTTCAAGAACGAAGAGGCCTGGATGGGGCCGCGACTGGCGTCCTTCGGGTTCGTGGTGATCGGCATCGAAACCAACAGCCGCACGGACTTCGACACCGCTCGGGGAACGCAACTGCTGGCCGCGCTGGACTACTTGACGCAGAAGAGCGCGGTGCGCAACCGGGTCGACCCCGGCCGGCTGGGCGTGATCGGGCACTCCATGGGTGGTGGCGGTGCCCTCGTCGCCGCCACCCAGAGGCCGTCGCTGAAGGCCGCGGTGGGGCTCGCGCCGTTCAAGCCGTCCGGGAACCTGGCCAACGACCGCGTGCCGACGATGTTCATCGCCGGAAACCGGGACACAGTGGTCACTCCGTCCTATCTGGATGGTCTCTACGGCAGTCTGCCCGCGGCGACGAAGAAGGCCTACGTGCAGATCAACGGCGCCGACCATCTGTTCGCCACCAAGCCGAACACGGTCGAGATGCGCACGTTGATCCCCTGGCTGAAGATCTTCCTCGACAACGACACCCGCTACAGCCAGTTCCTGTGCCCGACTTTGCTGGACAAGACCGGTGTCTCGATGTACCGCGGCACCTGCCCGTTGATCTAGCACCTGAGCCTGGCCGGGACCACGGTGGTGTTCCCGGCCAGGCGCGATCGGATTACGCACCAGAAAGGAGTACACCTTGCGAAAGTTGAGGACCTCAGGCCGGTTGGCGGTGATCACCGCTGCCATGGCACTCGCCATCACCGGTGCGAGTGTGACAGGAACGCAGACCGCGACGGCAGCCGGCACTCTGCCGTGTGACATCTACGCCAGCGGTGGCACGCCTTGCGTGGCCGCCCACAGCACCACCAGGGCGTTGTTCGGCGCATACAACGGTCCGCTGTACCAAGTCAGGCGCTCCAGGGACAACACCACCCGGGACATCGGCGTCCTGAGCGCGGGCGGAGTCGCCAACGCGGCAACGCAGGACTCTTTCTGCGCGGGCACAACCTGTCTCATCACGATCATCTACGACCAGACCAGCAGGCACAACAACCTCACCCAGGCCCCGCCCGGAGGATTCCCCGGCCCGGCTCCGGGCGGGTACGACAACCTCGCGAACGCCACTGCGGCACCGACCACGGTAGGCGGCCGCAAAGCGTACGGCGTGTTCGTGGCCCCTGGCACCGGATACCGCAACAACAACACCAACGGTGTGGCGACCGGTGACCAGCCCGAAGGCATGTACGCGATCCTCGACGGGACGCATTACAACGGTGGTTGTTGTTTCGACTACGGCAATGCCGAGCGCAACAGCCGGGACAACGGCAACGGCACCATGGAAGCCATCTACTTCGGCAACATCAAAGTCTGGGGTTACGGCACCGGTCCCGGCCCCTGGGTGATGGCCGACCTCGAAAACGGCCTGTTCTCCGGCGTGAACCAGCGTTACAACGCCAACGACCCGACCGTGAACCACCGGTACCTGACCGCCATCATCAAAGGCGAACCGAACCACTGGGCCATCCGCGCCGGCAACGCCCAGTCCGGCGGCCTGTCGACCTATTACAACGGCAAGCGCCCCAACGTCCCCGGCTACAACCCGATGAAGAAGGAAGGCGCGATCATCCTCGGCATCGGCGGAGACAACAGCCACGGCTCCGCTGGCACCTTCTACGAAGGCGTCATGACCTCCGGCTACCCGACAGACGCCACCGAGAACGCAGTGCAGGCCAACATCACCGCAGCCGGCTACCGCTAGATCGAGCTCCCGGACAGGCGTGCGGCACGCACCCTGTCCGGGCCGCCCTTCAGTTCACTGTAGACACAAAGCCGAAAGCGCATCACATTCATCCGGTCCTGGAGGCATATCGACCATGAGACAACACGTCATCACACCGAGGGGAAAGAACCCGGACGCTCCGCAGAGACGACCTCGGTGGCGTCCCCGCCCCATAACAGGGATCGCCGCGTGCGAACGCCATTGCTCTCCTCATTGAAAACACCGGGCAAGCACCCGGGGCAGGGCTTGCCCCCGGATGCTCGGCAAGCGATCAGGCGACGGTGCAGGCCGTGCCGTTGAGAGTGAACGAAGCTGGTTCTGCGGTGTTGCCTGTGTGGTTGGCCTGGAACCCGATGGTGGTCGACGTACCGGGAGCGATCTCGGCGTTGTAGGCCACGTTCCTGGCCGTCACCTGCCCGGAACTGGGCGAGTAATCCGCGCTCCAGCCGGAGGTGATGGCCTGCCCGGCGGGCAGGGTGAACACGAGCGACCAGCCGTTGATCGCGGTGGTACTGGTGTTGGCGATGGTGATGCTCGAAGTCAGACCGGTGTTCCAGGCGCTGACTGTGTCGGTGACCCGGCACGCCCCGGTGCCCGGGTCCGGATCCGGCGGGTTGGTGGACCCGAACTGGGAGAAGAACCGCCACACCTCGGCCGGCACCCAGGTCCTGGAGCCGCTGTCACCAGTGGCCCCGTCCTGTGGAGCGGCGATGTGCCCTTCGTCGAACGCCGCCCACACGACCGGATAACCGGCCCGGCACCCCGAGTAGGTGGTGACTCGGTGCGTCAGGCTTCCCTGCGACGGCTCGGGCGGGTTCTGTGCTGTGCAGCCGTTGTTCCGGACGAACCTGTCCCGCATCGACCGCCCACCGGAGATGTTCAGCACTCCGTCCCGGAGTCCGTGTATGCCCATGTAGGCGATGGGCTGGGTGCCGCCACTGCACCCGCTGAGTACCCCGCCGGACTGGACCGCGACGGCGCGGAAGACATTCGCCCGGGAACACGCGAGCGAGTAACTCATGGCGCCGCCGTAGCTGAATCCCACGGCGAAACGCTGCGTCGTGTCGACGCACAGATCCGCCTCGATCTGCCTGATGATGTCGTCGACAAAAACGACGTCCTCGCCGCCGGAGTTGCCCCAGCCGTTGTTGAACCCCTGCGGCGCCGCGAAGACAGCGCTGTTGTTCGCCAGTCTCTGCAGCCCGTAGTACGCCCACACCCCCGTCTGTACCGTGCGGCCGGTGTCCACATCGGTGGACGTGCCGCCCAGCCAGTGCAGCCCGAAGATCAGCCGGTAGGGGCGGCTGCGGTCGTAGCCGTCGGGAATCCTCAGAATATAGCTGCGGTTCTTGCCGCTGGTCTGAATCGAACGGGTACCGCTTGTCAACGTCGGGGCCTTGCCGCATCCGGCGCTCGCCGCAAGAGTGCCGTTCTGCGCCGGCGCAGCCGTGGCCGTACTTCCCATTCCCAGAACGAGCAGCACGGCGGCCACGACGGGCCCCAATCTGTGCCTGAACATGAACTGACTCCTTCTGCTCGGGGTCACCGTGGAAGCCGGCACATCGGCTGCAGAGCCGAGAGCGAAGTCTTGAGCAGGCATGGGAACCCCATCGTCATTGACGGTGACAACCCAACGGTTCGGCGGCGCCCGAGGCGGAACGACTCCCCGGCACACCCGCCCCGATCGCGGGCATCGTGGCCATCGGGCACACAACGCATACCGCCATCCAACAAGTCATCATATGTTTGTGCCGAGTCGTGTCAAGTGCCAGCCAGTCACCGTCCGCGAGATCGCACCAGGACTCAAAGACAGGTTCGACAGATCAGGGGTCTGATAGTGATCAAGCAACAAACATATGATGTCCGGACGTTGCCCAGCGAGACCAGACGGCCCAGAGGTCCCAGGTCATGCCTGTTCCACTATGGACAACCGCCACCGGACTGTTCACGCTCACAGGCCGAACCAGCAGGTAGAGGTTCCGCCTGCCCAAGAGCACGGACAGCGCTCCACGGAAGAGTCGAGTAGCCGCGACTATCAGGCCCGGAAAAACGATCTTCCGGCCCGGGGCGGTAATGTTAGCGCTCACAACTTTCGTTGACTGCCGGTACCGCCGGCGCTACATTGGCTCGAAAGTCAAGGCCGCCGACGAGGTGGTGACCCACTCCGGTCGGACTCCCTGCCGCGGCCATTCGTCAACGATGACGTTGGGGACTTTCGATGCGACAAAACTCCTGCGCCGCGTATCCCGCTCATCCGCTGGCCTGCCGACGCCCAGGCGCACCCTGATCACACCCTGCCCAGCGATCCGGGTGACCACATCGCTCGATCGGCGTCGCCCCACGGGGCGACGCCGGCCGCGATTCCCTTCCATAGTCCGGCTCTCGCTGACTGCCGGACTGCCCACCTTCCCTGCACTGAAGGTCTCCATGAACCCCGTGACGAAGCTCCGTCTCGTCGTGCCGGCCGCCGCGCTCGGAGTCCTCGGCAAGGATCAGATACGCGCTGGCGGTCCACGTGTAGGCGCGATCGCGCAATCCTTCACCGGTGAGGGCGTCGAAGTTCTCAGCGAAGCCCGACTTCTCGCACACAGTACGGAACTGGGCACTGACCCGGTCGGCGAGTTCGACCGCGCCGCCTCGGCGCAGGCCGTCCTCGATCAGCACTGTGGCAGGCGCCCACACGGGCCCTCGCCAGTATCCGTCCGCCTCGTAGTACGGCGATCCGGGCAACTCGGTGGCCAGACCGACCGATGTCAGATGGTCCGCGACCCCGGCACACAACCGATCGAAGACGTCACGGGGAAGGTGCTCACCCCGCACGACTGACATCAGGTCGAGCAGGCTGGTGCTGGCGCGGAGCGTTCACTGGCCACATCACGGCTGAGGAACCGGGTCCCGTCCCACAGATCGGTCAGCATCGTGGTCAGCAATGTCTCGGCGCGCTCGGTCCACTGTGCGGATGGCTCACCCAATTCGGCGGCGAGCGTGGCAAGTTCCTTCATCTGCAGCACGAGAAACGCGGCGAGGTCCGCCGACTGGACGAGGCAGTCGTCGCGGAACACAGTGGAGTTGTCCCAGCCGCTGTCGTTGCCGTGTTCGTAGTACGGGAGTTCGTGGCCGGGCGGCCGGCGGTGATCCAGCCAGAAGGACGTCCACGCCGCGAGTTGCCGATAGGCCCGCGCTGGATCAGGTATCCCGTACGCGAGACGCTCGCGCAGCCGGGTGGTGGGACAGCGGCGGTTGGAACACCTTCCACAGTGGACGGGCCAGACTCGCCGCAGGCGACTTCGACGCCGACGGCCGCACCGACCTGGCCGCGCTCTACGAAACGACCACCCCCACCGCCAAGATCCACCTGTTCCGCACCAACGCCACAGCGAACGGCTTCCAGGCACCGAACCTGGCCACCCCCGCCATGCCCTGCGCTGGATATCGGTGCCACGTGTTACAAGCCCAGTGCCGTAGTCAACGAAACCGATACGCCGCTTGACCTACAACGATGACTTTCGAGCGGTACAGGACGCGACGTGGGTCAGAACTTGATGTGCAGGTCGCCGACGTGCCAGGTCCCGTTGTGCTTCTTCAGTTCCAGGCTGACGCTGAACGATTCGACGTTGCCGGTCGCGCCGATGAGCGCGAGCTCGTGCAACGTGCGGCCGTCAACGCTGATAGCAGTGTCCGCCACCGTGACGGTATCGCCTTGGGGTGCCACGCCGGTCGCCTCGACCTTCGCCTGCGGCGGCAACTTGACACCGGGCTTGGCCCAGGCTTCGTGCAGCGACTCCAATGTCTTCTTCGCTTCGGGACCGTTGCACACAGTCTCGGCGTCCTGATCCGGCGCCATCGCGGGCGCACTCGCCAGGCATGCCTCAGTGTAGCGCTTCTGCAAAATCTGGGTGACCCAGGACTCAACCGCGGCAGCCGGGCTGTCCGCCGGAGCGTTGGCGCTGCTGGATTTGCTCGTGGCACTCGGCGGAGGCGCGGTTGGACTGGTGCCGCCGCTGGGTGCTGCGGTGCTCGTCCCCGCAACGCTCGAGCCGCACGCGGCCAAGCCGAACGCCATCGCAGGCACCAGGACAGCCAGGCAGGCCGATTCGAGCCACCGCGGGTTCGCTGTCGAAACAATGCCCTTGTGTCGCATGGAAACTCCTTGGGATCAGCATGGATACGAGCTGAACGTATCCATGCCGTTCCCTGACAGGTGTGGCGGCATGCCGGTCACTAATCCGACGGATGTACTCGAGTCGACGGCTCTGGATTCGGTTGGCGACAGGGTTTTCCCAGTCACGGTCCTTGCCGGGAGGAATCAGCCGGGTGAGGGCCGGGCCACTGAGGTGAATCGGCGCGTGGCTGAAACTCGCCACGTTCGGCCAGAAACGTGGGTATCTCGGCGTATCTGCGTACGACAATGTCCTCAGTCCCGCCGCCGGTCAGAGCTCCATGACTCAGGTGATCGCCCCGTGTGCCAGTACGGCATGGACGCCCCATGTCTCGTTCACAACCTGCGTGATGCGCAGGTCCACGACCGAACTGGCCAGTGCCGTTGCTGTGCCCCTGTCAAGGTCGTACAGATACTGCATCCACGTCACCATCGCGGCGAGGGCTTCCGCCATCGCCGCGTTGAGGTCTGCGTCGAACCCGAAAGTGATACGCCCGCTGGGAGTTACGGCGTGCAGGCCGGAGATCGGAGCATCAGTGACGATGTCGAGCGTCACCTCCGTCGTCATAGGACATTCGATCGCGGTGCCGGATACCTCGCCATCGCCCTGCGCAGCATGGCCATCGCCGAGGTGCAGCAGCGCGCCGGGTACGGTGACCGGCAGGAACAATGTCGCCCCCGCAGTCAGGTCACGGCAGTCGATGTTCCCACCACCAGCGGCTCGTGGCGGGATCGTGGAGTGGCCCGGTTCATTCGGCGGCATGCCGATCACGCCGAGGAACGGGGAGGTCTGTACGATGTGGCCGCGGTCGCTGGTGGCGGTCCCAAGGTCCGCGTCGATCTCCCATAGCAGCCAGGAAGGTGCTCCGGTGAGACCGAGCGCGCGGTTCAGCGCGTTGTTTTTGGCACCGGCGACGGTCCAGCCCCAGTCAGCCGGGTTGACCGAAACAATGTGGACCGCGAGCACATTCCCCGGTTCCGCATCGCGCACTTCGATGGGACCGGTGAGGCAGTGGCCGCGCTGCCCGTCGAACATCGTCGGCCGCTGCTCCCCTGGTGAGCGTTGCCGTTCCAGGAACCCAGCCGCGTCGAGCGATCGCGCGACAACGGTGTCGCCTGGGTCCACGGTCAACACAGGCGGCGCGCTACGGTCGAACACATCTGTCGTGAACCCGGACTCGGGATGCAGTTCGTGAACGGTCACGCCGATTCCTTGTTCTTGCTCTGAACCTGATCCGGCTGGACGCCTGGCTGACCGGCACGCCACGCGACCGACGAGCCAGCCATCTCACCAGGCTTGATCCGGGTCTCGCCGCATAACCAAATTAAGCAACAGAGTCTCACAGGGCTCGCGCAGTCCGTGTGCCTTAGCTTGCCAGTGCTCGGTCCATGCTTCGCTGAGCAGAGCACGAACGATCAGCTCAGCCGTTTCCGCTGCGGCTTTTCAAGTTGGGTCGGCTGGCCAAGCACGAGCACGTGGTCATGAGCGAGACGTGTGAGCAGGCAACTGGACAGCCGTACCCCCAGGGACGGCCGCCCAGCGCGGCGTGGCGGAAGCGAGGTAGTGACAGCACATTGATTTCACTCGCCGTGCCACCACGACACCAACCTTGCCCAGAGACGTTTGCCTGTTCGACGACGAGGTGCGGCGGAGGCGGAGGTCGACGCGACGGTTGCCGTGGCCGGTATGGTTGGGGTGTTGACGAGTGCGGGTACGGCCACTCGCGGGAACCGCACCGGCAGAGCGGTGAGCGCCCGGTGAAATGGTCCCTCGCGCCACGTGAGTTCGTCGACGAGAACGGCCAGTTCCATGCCGGGCAACCGGTCCAGAATCCGCTCGACGGCGTTAGTCGCGATCAGCCTGGCCATCTCCTGTGCGGGACAGGCGTGGCGACCGGCGCTCCAGGCCAGATGGGCACGGTTGCGCATCTTCGTGGGGTCGCCCAGGGCTGGGTCGGTGTTGGCCGCCGCGAAGCTGATCACTACCGGCTGGTGTGCGGGGAGGATGGTGCCCTCGAATTCGACATCGTGTGTGGGGAAGACGGTTCCGTAGTTGGAGATGGGCGGGAGGTGCCACAGCACGTGGTCGAGTGCTTGATCAACCGGTACGGTCCCGCCGTAGAGGTCGCCCGCGAAGCGTTCGTCGGACAGCATGAGCAGCAACGCGTTGGTGATCAGGTTCGCTTCGGGTTCGCCCCCGGCGCCCATGACGACCAGGACCTGATGCATCAGCTCGGGCTCGGTCAACTGCGCCTCATCGGCGAGCATCCAGGACAGGACGTCGTCGCCGGGCTGGTCGCGCTTGAGGGTGATCAGCCTGTGCAGCACTTCCTCGAGCATGGCGTTGGTCTGCTCGGCGTTGCCGCCGTCGAAGATCGCGTTCGTGCCGGCCATCAGTTTGTCGGCGAGGTCCTGGGGACAGCCGAACATGTGCGTGAAGACGCGCAAGGCCAGCGGCATGGCGTACTCGGTGAGCAGGTTGGCGTGGCCGCGGCCGCCGAGCTGGCTGATGATCGCTTCCGCTGTCTGTCGCGTGTAGACGGCAAGTTCGTGGCGATCCACTTTGGCCAGTGACCGGGTGACGGCCCCACGCAGCCGGTCATGCTGAAGGCCGTCGGCGAACATGCAGTTCGGCCGGTACATCATGGCCGCAGCGATGTTGCTGTTCGGGTCGATGCCCTGCTGCCAGTGGCGGGGATCCTTGCGGAATGTGACGGAATCCTGCAGTACCCGCAAGGCCGCCGCGTAGCCGGTGACCAGCATGGCCGGCACACCGGGCGCCAGCTCGACGAGCGCGGCCGGGCCGTGGCGGCGTAGGTCATCATAGACAACAGCGGGGTTCTGGGCGAATTTCGAGTCGTAGAGTGGAATGCGGTCATGTGCGGGACAGCCCGGAGGCGGAGACGCGGGACCGCCGAGGGTGGGTTGCACGTGGACTCCTACTTGTCAGGGGTGAGGATGTGCGCGACCAGGGCGGCGAGCGCACTCGCCGACGAATGGAGATCCCGCGCGTCGCAGGTGACCAGCGGGGTGTCCGGCAGCAGGTCGAGTGCTTCGCGCAGCTCTTGATCGGCGAAGGTCCGCGACTCTGGAAAATGGTTGACCGCCACGGCATAGGGCAGCGACATGCCTTCCAGGCGCTCCATCACCTCGAACGACTGGTCCAGACGGCGAGTGTCAGCGAGGACCAGCGCGCCGAGCGCCCCCTGTGCCATGAGTTCCAGCATTGGCTGGAACCGGCTCTGGCCGGGTGTGCCGAACATGTAGAGCACGATCTCGTCAGTCAGGGTGCGTCGGCCGAAGTCCATCCCGACGGTGGTCGTGGTCTTGCCGGGAACCCCGCTCAGGTCGTCGACGGGCACACTTGCCTGCGACATGACCTCCTCGGTGCGCAGGGGCGTGATCTCCGACATCGTCGACACCAGGGTGGTTTTGCCAACGCCGAAGGGGCCGGTGATGAGAATCTTCACGGCCTGTTGCACGCCGCTGGGCAGGTAGGCCACGCCGGTCTCAGAGACGCTGGAGCGCATGGAGCACCTCCTCGAGGACTTCGCGGGTGGGCGGTGCTGTACGTGCGCGTGGCGACGTGGTGGTGATGTGGCCGGTGTCAACGAGGTCGCCCAGCAGCACCTTGGTCACGCCGACGGGAAGCGCGAGGTGGGCGGCGACCTCGGCCACGGACAGCAGTCCGCCCAGACATAGCCGTACCAGCCGTGCCTTCTCCGGAGTCAGGCCGTCGAAGTTGTTGCGCACAGCACTGATCAGGGTGATGTGGTGGAAATCGTCGCGGCTGGGTGTACCCCGCCCGTCGGTTACCACGTAGGGCCGCACCAGCGCTTCGTCACGCCGACGCGGGTTAGTCACGCGCTGCTGCCTATGTCCTGCCTGGGTTCGCTTGCCAGCTCCTCGCCGACCCGCTGCACCAGCTCCGCCAGCTTCAGTGTCAGGTCACCCAGGCTCACCTCTGGCGTGGTGATAAAGCCCAGCCTCGTATTCAGCGCTGCCGGGGCGAGCACGACGTAACCACTGTTGTACTCGATTACGCTTTGCTGCCAGCCGAAATAGTGCTCGCCGTCCTGCCGTGCCAATGCCGCCTGTGCGGTCAGGCTGGCCGCCAGTCGCTCCGCCTCGTCGCGATGAAGCCCTGTGGAGTACGCCTTGAGTAGACCGTCGTCGGTGAACAGGACTCCATGCTTGACGCCTGAGACGCCCTGCAGGGTTCTATCGAGCAGAAAGCCGAGCCTGTTGTCGGTTATGGGTCGAGTCACGACTCGACAATCCTTTCGTCGTCGCTCCACGTCGCATGGCCACGGTTCGCAGCAGCGGCGTCCTGCCAGCCTGCGATGTTGTCCGCGCTTGCCTGCACTGAACGGTGAGCAGCGGGTTGGGGGTAGAGGGAGCGAGAAGCCGCCGCAGGAGCCACGAGGGCGGAGGGCTCCCTGCGGCGGCGGATCGGGAGGCCGTTCGGCGTGCGTTCGACGACCGCCGCATCGACCGCGGGAGCGGCGGCCTGCGTTGGCGGCGGCACCGCTGGCACCGGACGGCGACCATGGTGGTCCTCTGTCGTTGTGTGGGAGACCAGCATCTCGTTGGGGACGAACACCACCGCGCGGACACCTCCGTAGGGGGAGCTTGTGTCCACCGACACCTTGAAGCGGTACTGCTTGGCCAGTGCACCGCACACGGGCAGCCCGATCTGCGCCGGGTTGCCCAGCTCGCTGATCTTCACCGAGGCGCCGCGGGTCAGGAGGGAGGTCGCCCGCGTGACCTGGTCCGGCGTCATGCCGATACCGGCATCGTCGATCACGATCGCGATCCCGTTGGAAGCCTGCTGCACGTCCACTCGCACGCTGGCTTCGGAGAAGCTGGCGGCGTTGTCGAGTAGTTCGGCCACGGCCAGCACGACTGGCTCAACGCAGCTGCCCTTGACCGCAGCGGCAGCTCGGGAGGTGACTTCCACGCGCTGGTAGTCGCGGATCCGCGACGTGGCACCTCGTACGACATCGACGATGTCCGCGGCCATGGAGCGTTGAGTGCCTGGCCAGGAGTCACCCAACACGGCGAGTGTTTGCGCGCGGCGGCTCAACTGGGCGTTGGCGTGATCGATGACCAGAAGGCCTTCCAGTACCTCCGGGTCGTCGTGCTTGTGTTGCATGTCCGAAATCGCGGCCTGCTGGTGAGCCGCGAGGCTCTGCACCCTGCGGGCGGTTGCGAGAATCGCGGACCTAGCCTGCTCATCGGCCCGGCGCAGCGCGGTCGACTCGTAGTTCGTGGCCATGTCCATCAAGCCGTTCAGCAACTGTCCGAATCGGGTGCTCTCCAGCTGCGGGTACAACGGAGGTGGCACCTCGCCCTGTTTGCCGCCAACGGACTCGACCACAGCGGGTATGCGCGCCCTGCCCAGATGCTCAAGCTCGCCGTCGCGCTGTTCGACAGCCTGGCGTGCGGCGATGAGATGACCCCGCAACCGGGTGCTGACGTGTCGCTGCCGGACCAGCAGGACGAGAAGTATCAACACCGCGGGCAAGCCCACCACGATCACCAGCGATGTCGGCACGCACAGCTCCATTTGTCGTAATCGGTGGCGGGGGTCAAATCCTCGTGGTGGGCTCGGTCGCGCACTAGAGCAGAACCCGCACAGTTACCCGCGAACCCGCAACGGCCGGCCGCGAACCTGCAATCGGCGACAGGTCACTACCAGTCACAAATCCGGTAGCGCTCGGCCGGTCAGGTGGTCTTGCGAATGTGTGCCTGCCGATCCGATGTGGCCTTCGTGGTCGCCGTGCGATCGCCGCCGGCTCACTGCCCCCGGAGCGGGCGCGATCCGCCGCTGAGCACTACCTGGCGTTCCTGCGGGAACAGGTACACGAGCGCCGAGGCCGGAGCGGAGACGACGTACTCACTCAAGTGATCAACTCCACTATCGGTGACCAGGCCACCGAACTGCAACTGGTGAAGTTCGCGTTCCTGATGGTCGCGGCCGGCCACCTGACCACCGCGGACACGATCGCCAACACGTTGCTGGTGCTGGCACGCGACGAGGAACTACGCCGACGGATTGTCACCGACCCCACCCTGATCCCTGACCTGATCGAGGAATCGGTGCGTTATGAGTCGTCGGTCGCGGCGACCGGCCGCACGGTCCTGGCATCAACCACGCTGGCAGGCGTCGCATTGCACCCCGGCGACAGGCTCCTGCTGGCCTGGGGGGTCGTGTACCCGCGACGAGAAGCACGTCACCGATGCCGACCAGTTCCGGCTCGAGCGCGATCAGGGAAGGCACCTTGCCTGGGGCGCGGGCGCGCACCGGTGCCTGGGCCAGCACCTGGCGCGCGTCGAACTGGGTGTGGTGATCCGGGAAGTCCTGGAGGCGATGCCCGACCACCGACTCGCACTCGCACCCGGCCAGCAGATAGAGACCACCTACGGGGTAATACGCGGAGTGCGGTCACTGCCCGTCACGTGGACTCCCTGACCGCTGCGCTTGCACCCAGGCGGCCAGCGCGGGCCGACGGCGGACGCCCACTTTGTCGTACAGCTTTTGGACTACATTCTCGATGGTCCGTGGCGATAGGTTGAGCTTGGCGGCGATCTCCGGGGTCGTCCGACCGTCGCCGATGAGCAGCGCCACGTCCTGCTCACGCGGGGTCAGGATGTCGAGACTGTTCTTCAGGACAACCGGGCGCTTCGCTCCGGCAAGGAACTCCTGGGGGTTGCTCCGGGCAAGGGCTGCGCCGCGTTCGCAGGCCGCTGTGTAGACCGCCTCGCCGAGAACGCTCACCATCGAGGTTCTGGCCTTGTCCCGTTGCCTGCGCATCGGGGCCAAACCGCCGATGTAGATGCCGTTGTCCTTCTGCAGCTGCTCGGCGCCGCCCTGCAGCTCGACCGCCCGCTGCGCCGCCTCACCGTCGAGTTGGAGCTGGATGACCAGCGCCGCCGTCGCCCAGCTCAAGCCTTCCACCGACCAGATCGTTCCCCATCGCTCCTGCAGGGTGATCTGCCGGTCCAGCGCGTCCTGCATCAGGGAGATGGCGGTGAACGGATCGCCGTGCAGCAGCGGGGTGACGCCTTTCGCCCACAGCGCCCAGCTCACCGCCCACTCGGCACCGCTTTCCTCGGCGTGGGCCAGACATCGTTCAGCGAGCACAGCGTCGGCAGGCGTGCCGACGAGCCCTCCGGCGATGGCCGCCAGCAGCTCAGCCATCCCCTGGTCGCCCCGGAAGCCCGGCCCTGCCTGGGCGAACAGGTCGCAGGCCCGCTTCAGCAGCGGGATCGACTGCGTGGAATCGTCGCAGAACAGGGCGTGCGAACCGGCGAAGAAGGTCAGTGCAGGAGCCTCGGGCACACCTGCCTGCTCGGCCATGTCACGGCAGAGATCCAGGTATTTGGCCGATCCGGCTTGATCACCTTGGCACAGCAGGTTGAACCCCAGCAACGCCGTCACACTGATGCGTTCGGGCCCTACCGGCAGATCAGCGAGATCCAGCATGTATTGCAACAGCTCGGTGCCGTCACCGAGCATTCCGAAGAAGAACCACGCCCGCACGCGGGTCAGGTTGAACCACGTTTCCAGACCGAAGTGGACGGTGTCCGGTGCGGTGGCGCAATAGTTCACCGCAGCGCGGAAGTCGTACAGATTGTCCCGGATCTGGTTCAGCAACCGGACCTCGTCGCGACTGAACCAGGACACCGCCGCGTTCGCAGCCATCGCCCGGAAGTACGCGCAATGCGCTCTGCGGGTCCGGTCATCGTCGCCGCAGGCGGCCAACTGGCGCAGTCCGTACTCGCGGATCGGCCGTAGTTGCAGGTAACGGCCGCTCTTGGTGGTGGTGACCCAGGACTGCTGCACCAGCTCGCCTACCAGGTCGACCACGTCTTCGAGCGCGATGTCGCCGCCGGTGCACACCGCTTCCGCCGCATCGAGATCGAAGCTGCCACTGAAGACGCTGATGCGCGCCAACAGCAGCTGCTCCTTGGGGGAACAGAGATTCCACGACCAGTCCAGGACGTCGTGCAGCGTCTTGTGATGCGGCTGCACGCGGCGGCTCTGACGGCCAGTGGCGGCGCTGAGCAGGCGGCCGCCGTTGAGGCGTTCGAGGACCATGGCGGGTGTCAGGCCGCTGCCGAGCCGGACCGCGATGAACTCCAGTACCAGTGGCAGGCCCGACGACCAGCGCGCCAGCTCGTCGGCGGCCTCGTCGGCGGCGATGTCACCGGTGGAGTTGCCGGCGGCGTGCATGCGGTCCATCAGCAGGATCATTGCCTCGGACCGTCCATTGTGGTCTGTGGCCTCGACCGACAGGGGCGGAACCTGCAACACGCGCTCCCCGGACACACCGAGGTAGGACCGGCTGGTGGCCAGGAGCCGCAGCCGGGGCACGTCCTCGATGAGCGCGCCGGCGAGCTCGGCGACGTCCTCCCACAAGTGTTCGCAGTTGTCCAGGATGAGCAGCACGTCACCGCGGCCGCGCAAGTGCTCGACGAGCGTGTCGTAGGCCGGGCGGGCTGAGTAGTCCACCATTCCCAGCGCGGCGGCGATCTCCCGCTCCACCACCCCGGCGGCGTCGACTTTCGCGAGCAGCACCACGGCGACCGTGCCGAAGTTGTCGCGGTGGCGTCGCTCCAGCTCAGCGGCCAGACGTGACTTTCCCACGCCGCCCGGGCCGACCAGGGTGACCAGCCGGGATCCGCGCAGCAGATCCAGCAGTTCCGCCAGTAGGTGGTCGCGTCCGACAAAACTGGTCACCCCAGTCGCGAGCCTTTCAGATCGGCCCGGAACGCCGCTGACCATGCCCTCCCCTGTCGCAATCGCACCCGTACAACCACTCACCCTGCTATCTGGTCACAGGGGTCCATTATCCGCAGGCCCGCAACCGCCGTTGCAATTACCTACCTGTCACGGCGAACCTGCAACAACTACTCAGCCCCAGTACCCGCAAATCTGCGGGTTTTGCGCATAGAACAGCCGCAGGCGCCTTGCGACAATTGATCGATTCGCGGCAGCTGTCCACCACACCCCCTGCGCAACGGAGGCCTTGTCATGGACCAGCCCTCGGTCAGGTTCGACGCATCGCGCCGCCGGTGGGTGCGCCGGCATGAAACCACCGACAGTGCCCCTGTTCCACCACTCGAGGGTGAACTCATCCTGTCCGACGAAGTCCTCGACGCAGCCGGCCGCGACCTCGGCAACATCGTGTTCGGTCGCCCGGGAGCGGTGCTGCGGCCAGCATCGTCCGCCGACATCGCCGCCATGATGAAGTTTTGCGCCCGCCACGGCATCGCCGTGGCGGCCCGCGGTGCTGCCCACACCACCCACGGCCAGGGTCTGGCCCCCGGCGGACTCGTCATCGACATGACCGCGCTCACCACGATCCACACCATTGGAACCGACCACACCGAGGTCGATGCCGGTGTGATGTGGCGAGACCTCGTCGAGGCAGCCGCGGAGCAAGGGCTGCGTTTCCCCGCGCTGACCGGCTACCTGAGGCTGACGGTCGGCGGCACGCTGAGCGTCGGTGGGGTCAGTCCCGCCTACCGAGTAGGCGGCCAGGTCGACCGGGTACGCGAGCTCGAGGTGGTCACCGGGACCGGGCAGATCGTGCGCTGCGGACCTGATGCGCACACCGATCTGTTCCACGCGGCGCTGGCCGGCCTCGGCCAGGTCGGCATCATCACCCGAGCCGTGATCGACCTGGTCCCCGCTCTGCCCTTCGTCCGTACCTACCTGCTCGACTACACCAGCAGCGATGCCGCGTTCGACGCGATGCGCACGCTGCTCATTCGGCGCGAAGTCGACGAACTGTTCTGCATGATCCTTCCACCGACAGCTACTACCCCGCCGGTCTACCAACTCCACGTGCACCAGTTTCACGACGCAAACACCTCGCCCGACGACAAGCATCTCCTGCGCGCACTGCCAGCGCCCGCCGACAGGCAGCAGATCGACGAGGACTACGTCCAGCAGGTGACCACCTACGACGCGTTCTTCGACGCCCTGAGCGCACAGGGCTGGGACGATTGCGTCAAGCCGTGGTTCGA
Organism: Kibdelosporangium banguiense; assembly: GCF_017876405.1. GTDB lineage: Bacteria > Actinomycetota > Actinomycetes > Mycobacteriales > Pseudonocardiaceae > Kibdelosporangium > Kibdelosporangium banguiense. The sequence continues at coordinate 10,140,691 of NZ_JAGINW010000001.1, forward strand.
CGTGTTTCTGCCAGACAAGACGGTGCAGGCCTATGTGGCGCAGGTGGTCTCGCAACTCACCGAAGAGGACTGGAGCCCGGGCGTCGGCTTCGTGCTGGCCTTCCCCCACGAAACCAGCGCATTCCACTCGCCGAGGCTGCGCATTCCCGAGGATGACCATTACGTCTGGCTGTTCGACATCCTGGGCGCGTCGAAGAACGTGGGCCCTGATCCAGAATTCGCGACACGAATGCTCGAACGCAACCGCATGCTATTCGAGACAGCACGATCTATCGGTGGCGTACGCTACCCCATCGGTTCGCAGGCCTTCGACAATCACGCCTGGGAAGACCACTATGGAGCTACGTGGCCCGACGTCACCGCCGCCAAAAAACGTTACGATCCGACTGGAATCCTGACCCCTGGGCCTGCCATATCGACTCTATCCTAGCCGCTTGATGTTTCCCGATCGACCTATTCGACTGGTGGCGTACCCAGAACTGGAACGCGATCCGCACGGCGGTGTCGGGCAACCTATAGACGGTCGTCGAATCAGCCATGCATCGGAAAGCTGCAGCCGGCGACGATCGCCCCACATGTGACTACCTTGTGTAAGACCTTTCCTGTTGTCACGTGACGAGAGCCCTTCGGTCATCATGGCTCTGCAACGGACTTCGGGTTGGCTGGGAACGACAGCGCCGTTTCGCCGGCTGCAACACTGCCGGATAGCCGGAGTATCCGTGGCCGAGGTCATAGTGCAGCCAGGGTTCACAGGCGGCGGCTTGGCCGGACGTGACCGCGTCGCGGTCGACGAGGACCTCGATGTTGCGGATGTTCCAGTGCTCCTTGGGATAGCTGGGGAATAGGCGTAGACACCCTCATTTTCCCAGTCCAGGAGCACTTTTCTCTGTCTGACACGCTCCAGCGTCAAGATCGCGGTGAATACTCAGGGCCAGTGATCGGTTCTTCCCTGAACAGGTTCTGGCCACCGTGCTCCACCTCCGACTCGACCTGCCCGCAGAGCCTCTCGCCGTGCTGTTAGGCAGCAGCAGAGCCGCAGTGCACCACACCTTCCACAAGATCAAGCACCTACTCGACCAGTACGGGACAGCCACCCCGCCCGCAGCCTCCCACCCGCCGCGCTCACCGCGCTCACCGCTCGCGTCCTCGAACACGACAACCGCCCCACGCGCAAGATCAAATCAGCATGGTGATTCTCTGCAAGCCCTCAGCGACGAATCCCACTCATCCGGGCGTCGATTCAATGGGGTCCAGGGCTCGCGATCTTGACGCCATAGATCGGATGATATCGGTGATGGGGCCACCCCGAGATTGTTCGCTCGGCGCAGCGGTCAACGAATAGGATTCGACGATGAGGACCAGGAAACAGCAGGATTCCCAGGGCGTCGCGGTTCACCTCCGCGGCCGCGCCCCGAACCCCGCGGCGACGTCACCAGGACGGGATGAGCCCGGCAGGGGTGTGTCTCGTGCGGTAGCCGGCCTCGTGCTCGGCAGGAAGCCATCGACGACGCACCTCGGCCGGTCCACGCCCTCCCGTGGCGAGGCCGACGGCCAGCCGTCCGGAACGGCGGCGGGGGTGCACGCCGTGCTTCGTGAACCCGGATCGCCGTTGCGGCCACAACTGCGCGCGGATATGGAGTCCCGCCTCGACGCGGACCTGTCCACCGTTCGGCTGCACGCCGGCGCCCTCGCCCATGCGGCCGCGCAAGCGGTCCAGGCCCAGGCGTTCACCGCTGGAGAGCACATCGTCTTCCAGCGATCCGCATACGCCCCTGCCACCGCCGCGGGGCGGCGCACCCTCGCCCATGAGCTGACCCATGTACTTCAGCAGCGGTCCGGAACGGTGGGCGGCACCGACAGTGGCACCGGTCTGCGCGTCTCCGATCCGGGTGACGCATTCGAGTTGGCGGCAGAGGCCAATGTCGATCGAGTCATGTCCGGCCTCTCGCCGACCGTGCGAGGTGAAGCCAAAGCTCTGGCCCACAACGAGGGGGCGATCCAGCGCGTCACCACGGACGACGAGAACGGCGGGAGCGACCCGGCCGGGATCGAGGCGAAGGCACGTCTCAAGGCGAGCATCACCAAGAAACGGCGAAACGGGCCCGAGGGCGACGCGAAAACTCCGGAGAAGTCGTCCGCGAGCACAATCAAGAAAATTCTGGAAAAGCGATTGAAGGTCGGCCCCCTGTTCAGCGACGACGATCTGGACGACATCGAAGTTCTTTCGGCCAGTCCGACTTACCCGAAGTGGCTGACCGACGCCGGGATAGACACTTCGGAAGCGGCCCGCGAGTATCTGAACAAAAAGGATTATCTACAATGGCACCCACTACCCGCCGGAAAGAAGATACTCATCGCAACCTTGCAATGGAAGGGTGTCCGTCGTCAAGACGCCAATCTAACGCCAACTGATCCTGCCTATATTCTCGGTCGCCACCTCGCGCTCAAGGGCGGCACGTTGGGTGAAGATGAGCGGAAGGAAGTCGAACGGGAGCGTGATGAGCAGATCCGGGACATGTTCGTGCGCACGATCGATGCATCATTGACCGAGCCGGCGGCGACCGTGAAAAAATCCGATTGGGAGAAGAACAAACGTGCGACCGACATTCTGACCCGAGTGTTTCACATACTTCGACACGGCCTGCAGGTGTGGCGGGAACAGGGTGACGGCGCGCCGGGCCACGTCGACTACAAGGAAGGTGATGTCGCGCGGGCCCTGGCTCACGGAGGCCGGGTCACTATCAGAATCCCCAGCCTGACCGCCGAGCAGACCGGCCATGAACTCACCGACTGGCTGGGACTCACCTCGGACGGAAAGGGACGCGAGGACGAGAAGCGCGGGTTCGCCACGCACCGGGTGGACATAGGTGACGGGAGGTTCGAGGAGAAGGGCGGGATGTTCGCCTCGCTGATCAACGTGGTCAAACGTGACGCGGAGATCTATGGACTGAACTTGGCTGCCGGCGGCCTTGGGCAGCTCGACTTCAACGGCGCGGTGATTCTTCCGGATGGCTCGCATGGCCACATGCTCATGGTATACCAGAAGCCGACGGCGACCAAAGAAGGCTCGCTCATGGTCGGAATCGAGACCGTTGGTCCGGGAGCCAAAAGCCCAGTCGGCTACGTCCATAACTGGCGTTCGAGCGAGAAGACCGCGAACCCGGTATCCAGCATGCTCGGACACAAGGAAGACAAGATCGCGGGCGGGAAGTTGAAGAACAACAGGATGCTGGTCGAACTCGGCCGCTTCCCCGGCGGATGGGAGAATTTTCTGACGGGCATTGCCGAGAAATGGGATAGCGATCTGAAAGCGGCGAAAGACAACGAGCAAAAAAGGCGGGAGTTGCTCAGGAAGCTCGTCGGCCCACGTGAGTGAGCCCGATGGTATCGCAGCCATAGCCACACGTACACGCTGACCCACGGCAGGATCGACAGAATATCCGAGAATCCCATAAATGACTGTCCTGGTCGAGAATGCGGCCACCTGGTTGACCCCTGGGCGATCGTGACGTCTGATGGTCGGCTGTCGTGTCTGTTCGTCTGGTCTATTGGCTCTTCGGTCAGGTGCTGTCCTGGCTTGTCCTGCTCGCCCGCCAGGTCGCCCACCGATCAGCGACGAGCTGGCCAGCCTGATCGTGCGCTTAGCGAGGGAGAACCGAACCTGGGGCGCGGTTCGTATCCAGGTGAGCTGCGTCGAGATCAAGACACGCAGGGTCCACCTACTCGGCATTACCGATCATCCGACTGCGAACTGGATGGTTCAGGTAGCCCGCGGACTTGCCAGCGACCTGGAGGAGGCCGGGCACCGATTCAGATACCTGATTCGCGACCGCGATGCGAAGTTCGGTACCGCCTTCGACGCGATCTTCGCCTCCATCGGCATCCAGGTCGTGCTCACCGCACCACAGACCCCGCGGATGAACGCCTTCGCTGAACGCTGGATCGGCTCCGTCCGCCGAGAGTGCACCGACCGGATCCTCGTCACCAGAGAAAGGCACTTACGCCACGTGCTCGACGTCTACGTCGCCCATTACAACGCCGGGCGCAGCCACCAAGGTGACGGGATGCATCTGCGTGCTCCCGACGATGCACCGAACATGATCCCATTCCCGGCACGGATCGACACGATCCGCCGCCGGTAGTGTCTCGGCGGACTGCTCAACGAATACCCGACCTGCCGCGTGAAGTCCAGGCCAGAACCGGTAACCGAGTTTTCGACCAGCACAGGATGAACGCCTGATGTTCCTGCGGTGCTCGGTGATACCTGGTTTGCACTGTGCCGACGCCCCGCCATTGTTTTCGGCTGACCATCGTCTACCCTCCGATATCCGACAGCTGCGTCACAACAGATCACGCGTACAGCGGTGATCGCCATGCTCTCGGGCGATAACCGCTCGGATGCACGACGTGCTACCACTAAATAGCCTACCGGTCATAACAGTAAGTGTCCGGAGGGGCTCAAGTTCCACCTTTTGTGGCGGCCTTACCACCCAGTGGGCTGCCCGGAAAGTGGGCTATTCGGGTGAACGCTACGCTTAGCCTTAAAGGGTGAACCGATTGTGATCACGAATTGTTTGCGCCAGTATCGACGGTAGCCCGTAATGAGGGCTCACACGTTCCCAGAAAATGTGCTTGCTGATACGCAATGTTCGTGCGTCCCTTGTGGAAGGGAAATCCGCGATGACAACCGCGCAAACGCTCCATGCCATTTTCACTCCAGCCAGAGTCGAACCGGGTTCACGCGTACGGATCACCATTGACGGACTTCCGTCCGACGTCGACTCGGTAAGCATTTTCTCTGCCGCCATCGACGGCGGGGAAGTGCGGGACCTCACTGCGACCGCCGACCCGGACGGCGCGGTCACGGCTTCTGCCGATATCACTGTCGGGGCCGACGTGTCACCAGGCGAACACAGCATCGAGGTGCGCAGGGGCGGACCGGATGGTGACGTGCTCGGCAATGTCGCTCTCACGGTGAGCGAGCCATCCGGTGGCGTGGCCGGACCGGACCCCGATGAGGACATGAATCATTCGCAGAGGGGTCCGAAGGGCGACAAAGGCGACCCCGGCCCAAAGGGCGACAAGGGAGACCGTGGCGACAAAGGTGACAAGGGCGACCCCGGGCCCAAGGGCGACAAGGGAGATCACGGCGAGAAGGGCGACAAGGGGGAACGCGGCGACAAAGGCGATACCGGACCCAAGGGCGACCAGGGGTCGAAGGGTGACCCCGGGCTGCAGGGCACCCGTGGTCCGAAGGGAGACATCGGCCCGAAGGGTGACCCCGGCGACAAGGGTGTGGCCGGCGACAAAGGCGATCCCGGCGTCAAGGGCGACCCGGGAGACAAGGGAGAACCGGGGGCGGACGGTCATATCGGCCCGAAAGGTGATGCTGGCGCCAAGGGCGACCCGGGGGGCAAGGGTGATCCCGGGCCGAAGGGCGATTCGGGCGAGAAAGGCGACAAGGGCGATAAAGGAGACCCAGGGCCGAAGGGTGACAGCGGCGACAAGGGTGAACCCGGGCCGAGGGGTGACAAGGGAGACAAGGGCGATCCGGGGAAGGACGGCGCCTCCGCGCTGCCCGTCCTCGTGGACGACTACAAGATCTCGGCCAAGGACTTGAGCAACCACAAGATCAATACGATCTGGTCGAGGAACGTTTTCGTCGACAACCTCAGTTCGAGGACGGTTCTGCTGTCCTCCAAGGAGGCCGAGTCGATCGCCCACGACTATCTCGCAGCCGTCGAAGTGGCCGGTTATGAGCGGTTCAACGGCGGATTCACAATTTTCTTCCGCAAGGTGGCCGAACCGGCCTGGTCCGAAAAGGACGGCGATGTGCTGGTGCGCACCGTCTGCTACTCCTTGTAGATCTTCCGGCTCGGCGACCGAGTTCGATGAACATCCGTGCCGATTCTCCAACCCGAAGGCTGGCCATGGCGGACGACACCAACGACAACAACACAAACCCTTCCGACGATCCGGACACCGTGCTGCGCGAGCTGAAGAAGCAGGCCGAATACGGAAAACTGTTCGCCGCGACGCTCACCAAGGACGCGGCGGCGATTGAAGGTGCCGTCAAGGAGTTGAACAAGAACCGCGACGACATCGACAAGAACGAGAAAGCCTACGCCGCTGGCGACTTCCTGAAGAAGTTCGCCGACCTACGGTCCCGCGTCGACGACAAATGGCCCTGTCTCCGGCGGGTGCTGGAGGACAAGGCCGATCTCGCCGACCTGGTCATCCGCACCTACCGGGACGACATCCTCCAGGCACGGGCGAAGCTGGAGGAGATCACCGAACACCTGACGGCGGCCCAACGGGAACTGGCGCTGCGCACGCGGGAACTCGCCGACAAGCAGGAGTACCTCAACAGCTTGATGAACCTGCCGGCTGCTCTGGCGACGCAGTTGACCACCCTGACCGCCTTGGACAAGAAGGTGCAGGACGCTTCACAAGATCCCCTACGGACCTTCGAGGCGTACGCCACGGCGGACGAGATCATCCGGCAGTTCGAGGAAGAACTGTTCATACCGACGACGGACGAGTTCCACAAGCTCGTGTTCGCCAAATGGGGCGACGTGGTCCGTACCCAGCGGGCGCTCGCGAAAGCCCAGAACAAGGTGTCCACGCTCACCGGTGAGCAGAGCACGGCCGAGCAGACGGTGGCCGACCTGACCAAGGACCGGATCGCCGAGTTGCTGCGTCGCTGGACGGCGGCACTGCTGCGGGCGGCCACCCAATCGGCGGACGAAGAGGTGCCGGAGTGGGCCACGTCCACCTCGCCCTGAACATGGTCAGCCGTGCGTTGCGCGAGGTGCTCACCGAGGGACTCCGCACCGACCCGGAGGTGAACGCGCTCGCAACGAGAGGCGTCGTGTTCACCAATCCGGCCGACACAGCCAAGGACACGCCGGGATGTCTTTCGATGTGGCTGTACCGGGTTGTGGAGAACGGCTACCTGCGTAACGTCCCCGTCGAGGAGCCGCCGGGGACGACAGCCCGCCGGCAGCCGCCGCTCGCCTTGGACCTGCACTACCTGCTGACCCCGTTCGCCTCTGCGGCAGAGAACGACCAGATCCTGCTGAGCTGCTCGATGCAACGGTTGCACGACAACCCGATCGTGTACGTCCATGACCCCGTCGCGCACACGGTCGACGAGATCAGGGTCGTCCTTGGTCGCCAGGACCAAGCCGAGTCGGTCGGGATCTGGGAAGCGTTGCACACCCCGTACCGGCTGTCGGTCACGTACGTGGTGCGGGTGGTGCGGATCGACAGCACCCGCGTTGACGACACCGCACTGATCGTCGACGTGAGAACGATCTATGCGTCGCTGTACCCGGGGGACGCGACGGGGCCTCTGGAAACCATCGAGCGTCATTACATCCCGCAGAACAGAGGAGGGTAGATGCCCGAGTACCTTTCTCCCGGCACCTACGTCGAAGAGCTGCCCAGCGACGTGCTCCCGATCCAGGGGGTGAGCACCAGCACGGCGGGCTTCGCCGGCCTGACCGAACGCGGGCCGACCCACGCCACGCTGGTCACCTCATGGCCCGAGTACCAGCGTTGGTACGGCGGCATTCTCGACCCGGCCCAGTCGTACCTGCCGATCGCGGTGCAGGGTTTCTTCACCAACGGCGGCCAGCGGCTGTTCGTGGCCCGAGTCGTGGCACAGTCGGCAACGGCCACGACCGCGACGCTCACCCTGCCCGCCGACGGCGACGCCGCGCCGACTGTCACAGCGGCCGGTCCGGGTGGCTGGGGTGGGCGGGTGTACGTCAGGGTCATCCCGGCCACCAGAAACACCAACGGATTCCGGCTGCAGGTGGCCTACTACCGGGGCAAGCCGCCAGACCCCTTCGACCCGGTCAAGTCCCCTCCGACAGTGTCCGAGGACTACGACGAACTCGGCGCGGACCCCCACGCGGGGCGGTACGCGGCGGGCGTGGTCAACGCCGCCTCCCACCTCATCTCACTGGCCTGGCCGCCGGGCAGAACCCCCTCCCCGCCCAGCCAGGGCGATTGGACCCCACTCGCGGTCGATGCCGACGACCCCTCAGTGAAGCCGACCGCCAGTGACTTCCAGGGACAGGACGGGGCGGACGGAGGTGCGCCCACCGGGCTGGAGGCACTGGCCGCCGTGGACGAGGTGGCCATCCTCGCGGTGCCCGACGCGGTGAACACCGCGCTGATCACCGACGACGCCGAGCGCGGGACCATCGTCGGCAACGTCCTCGACCAGTGCGAGAAGCTGAAGGACCGGTTCGCGATCCTCGACGTCGGGCCGGGCGAGGCGGACGTCGCCAAGATCGCCACCAAGTACGTCGGCCGCCGGTCGGACTATGCCGCCATCTACTACCCGCATCTGCGGATACTCGACCCGGCCACCCGTGCGCCGATCCTGGTGCCGCCCAGCGGGTTCGTCGCCGGTATCTACGCCAACAACGACGTCAGCCGGGGCGTGCACAAGGCACCGGCGAACTACCAGGTACAGGGAATCCTCACCCGGGACGTGCAGCCGGGCGTCGGACCGCTGGAGTTCGCGATCTCCAAGGGACAGCACGACATCCTCAACCCGCAGGGCGTCAACGTGATCCGGGACTTCAGGGCCACCGGGCAGGGGATCAGGGTGTGGGGCGCCAGGACGATCGCCAGCCAGCCGGACTGGACCTACATCAACGTCCGCAGGCTGTTCACCTATGTCGAGGAGTCGGTGGAACGCAGCCTGCAGTGGGTGGTGTTCGAACCGAACTCGGAACCCACCTGGGCCAGGCTGCGCCGGACGGTCGACACCTTCCTGGAACAGGTGTGGCGGGACGGCGCGCTGATGGGCAGCACCCGGCAGGCGGCCTACTTCGTCCGGTGCGACAACTCGACCATGTCGGCCGACGACATCCTCAACGGCCGTCTGATCTGCCTGATCGGCCTCGCCGCGGTCCGCCCGGCGGAATTCGTGGTGCTGCGGTTCTCGCAGAAGACCATCGAGGCCACCGCCTGATCCCGGCCAATCACCTGGAGGAACGACCATGGCACAGACCGGAACGCGAGTGGATCCGTTCGCGGCGTTCAACTTCACCCTCGACATCGACGGACTTGCCGGCTCACACGGCTTCTCGGAGTGCAGTGGTGCCAACACCGAGCAGGACGTCATCGAGTATCGCGAGGGCAACATGGACTTCAGTGTGATCAAGTTGCCCGGGTTGAAGAAGTTCGGCGACATCACCCTGAAACGGGGGTTCACCACCAACCGGGAACTGTGGGAGTGGCGGCGCACGGTTCTGGAAGGCACGGTCGTGCGCCGCACCGGCCACATCGTGCTCAACGACGAGGCCGGCAAGCCCGCGCTGCGCTGGAAGTTCACCAACGCGTGGCCCAAGCAGTACTCCGCACCGCAGTTGACCGGCACCGCGACCGAGGTGGCGGTCGAGGAACTGGTGCTGGTCGTGGAGAGCTTCGAGCTGGAAGCGGCATAGCGTGCACGGCGACTCGACCACCTCCGTGCGGCCAGACCCGTCTGGCAGGCACCACTCCCCCGGTGTCCAGATGGAATGGCTGGACACCGCCCCGCAGGGCCGCACGGTCGTGCCGACCGACGTTGCCGGTTTCGTCGGTGTAGCCGAGCGCGGGCCGCTGCACAGTGCGGTTCGGGTCGACGGATTCGGCCAGTTCCAAGGGGTGTTCGGTGCTCCACTCCGGTACGCCTATCTCGCGTCCGCGGTGGAGGCGTTCTTCGCCAACGGCGGCAACCGGTGCTGGGTCGTCCGGGTCGCCAACCCGGACGACGCCATCGCCGCCAGCGCCGCGGTGATGGTCGGGGAAGCCCGTGTCCCGTTGATGGTGACGGCCGGCAATCCGGGAACCTGGGGCAACAAGATCGAATGCCACGTGCGGCCGGCGCTGGGCGGGACCTTCTCACTGGAACTGCGCTGCGGTGGCGTTCGTGAGACGTGGCGTGGCTTGGCGAGCACCCCGGACCACCCGGTGGGCCGGGATCCGATCGCCGTGCTCAACGACCCGGTGACGGGATCACGTTTGGTGACAGTGCGGTGGTGGGCCGACGACACGGTCCACACGGTCGGCGTCGTCGGGCATCCGCTGGGTTATTCCGCCGACGGCGTACTGCTCACCGGCGGCGCGGACGGCCTGGCCGGTCTCCGTCCCGAGCATTTCGGTGCGGAGCAGGCCCGCTGGGGAGTGGAGGCGCTTGACTTGGTCGACGAGGTCTCCATGGTGAGCGTGCCCGACTGCTTCTCACCGCCAGTGCAGTGGGGTGACGTGGCCAAGCCACGGCCCTGCGCCCCGAAGTCCACAGTGGACCGGATGGGGCTTGGGCCGCCACGCGCGGTGTTCGATCCCGAGGAGGCGGCCCGGGTGCAGCAGGCCGTGGTCTGGCACTGCGAACGACGAGGTGACCGGGTCGCGCTGTTGGATGCTCCTCGCGACGGCGCGGACGGCCTTTTCGCGGGTACGGCTGACGCAATCGCGTGGCGTGCCCGGTTCACCTCGTCCTACGCCGCTCTCTATCACCCCTGGATCGTGCTCCCCGACCGTACACCGAGTGAACGGACGCTCATCCCACCCAGCGGCCATGTCGCTGGTCTCTGTGCATTGGGTGACAACACGATCGGAGTGCATAAGGCCCCGGCTGGACACGCCCTACAGCTGGCCATCGACACCGCCGTCGACCTGGACGAGGTGGAGCACGGCGACCTCAACCACGCGGGGGTCAACGTGGTCAGGGCGGTTCGGGGTGTGCGCGTGCTCGGCAACCGGACGATGACCGAGCAGGGTTCGTGGCTGGGGCAGTTGAACGTGCGACGGCTGCTGCTGGCTTTGGAGGAGCAGATCGCGGTCGAGACCGCGTGGACCGTGTTCGAGGCCAACGGGCCCAGCTTGTGCGACGAGCTGGAACGTCTGGTGCGCAACGTCCTTGAAGACGCGAGGCGGCGAGGACTGCTGGCCGGGGCGACACCGGACGAGGCGTACTCGGTGCACTGCGACGAGTCGGTCAATCCGCCCGCGGACCTCGCCGAGGGACGGATCGCCTGCCTGATCGGGATTCGGCCACCACCACCGGCGGAGTTCCTGGTGGTCCGGATGGTCCGCACGCCGGCCGGAGTACTGGCCGAACAGCCGGGAGGCGAGCATGTCTGAGCTGGGCACCCGGACTTATCCGTTCCTCGGTTTCCGCTTCGAGGTCCGGCTGGACGCCCTCACGGTCGGCGGGTTCAGCGAGTGCGGCGGCCTGCGGCTGCACACCGAGATCCAGGACTTCACCGAGGGCGGGTTGAACACCCACGTGCACAAGCTGCCGGTCCGGATCACACAAAGCGACATCACGCTGCGGCGCGGGGTGGCCGACCGGGTGCTGTGGGACTGGTACGCCGAACTGGCGGGCGGAATCGTCCGCCGCCGTGGTGGCGCGATCTTGGTGCGCGATCCGGGTGGTACCGACGTGGTGGCCGAATGGCGGTTCTCCCGGGCCCTGCCGGTGACCTGGATCGGACCGGAGCTCGACGCGGCACAGAGCCGCGTCGCGGTGGAGACCGTCGAACTGGCCCATGAGGGTCTTGAGCGGAGGAGATGACGTCGTGCCGCTGCACATCGAGAGTCTGACCAGCCAGGTGCGCACCCAACCCGACAGTCCTTCGTGGACGAACGAGGACCTTGACCGGATCGCGGACCTGGTGGCCGCCCGGCTGGACCGCAGGCGGCGGGCCGCCGCGCTGCTGGCCGAGGCCACCGACCTGTGGCCGGATGCCGGTGGCCGCCGGTCGAGTGCGGACTGAAGCCGATGGCCCTGACCAAGATTCACTTCGAGGTGCTGGACAAGGCTGCCGTCGACCGCGCCCGTGGCCTGCTCGACCAGTTCGACGCCCAGTTCAACCCGGCCGACTACACGCTCGCCAAGGGCGCCCAGTTCGCCGAGATCGGCATTCCCGGGGTGGACTCGCCGATTCTCCAGTTCGTCCGGGGCGACACCGAGCGGCTGACCCTGGAGCTGCTGTTCGACACCACCGAGTCCGGCATGGGTGACAAGGCGCTCGACGTGACCACCCTGACCAGGCACGTCTACCAGCTGGTCAAGATCCAGCCGGCGACCCATGCCGCTCCCCGGTTCCGGGTCACCTGGGGCAAGGGCCTGTCGTTCACCGCCGTCGCCGAGCAGGTGCAGCAGCGCTTCACCCTGTTCAGCCCGGCCGGCATCCCGTTGCGGGCCACGGTGACGCTGACCATGCGGGAGTACAAGTCGCTGGAGACCCAACTCGCCGAACTGAAGCTCCAGTCCCCGGACCACACCAAGATCCGGGTCGTTGCCAGGGGCGACACACTTGCCGCCGTCGCGGCCGAGGCGTACGACGACCCGCGGCAGTGGCGGGCGATCGCCGACGCCAATCCCGGTGTGGATCCGAGGCGGCCGGAACCGGGCACGCTGCTGGAGATCCCCCCGCTCCCGCTGGGCCAGGCGGCCTCATGAGCACCAGCCAGGTGATCTACCAGGGCCAGGACTTCTACGTCCCGGCGTTCGAGGTCAACCCGCCAGGCAAGCGGATGCCGCGCGACGTGCTGCACGACGTGCTGGACGTGACCTACCGCGATGGGATCGGCGAGGTCGACAGCTTCTCGATCACCGTGAACAACTGGGACAGTGCCAAACGGACGTTCAAGTACAGCGAGACCAGCACCTTCCTGCCAGGCAAGAAGCTGGACCTGTGGGTCGGCTACCGCGGCAAGGGCGCGCTGAGCCGGCTGATGACCGGTGAGATCACCGCGATGCGGCCGAGTTTCCCGGCATCCGGCCGGCCGACGCTGGTGGTGACCGTGCTCAACCTGCTGCATCGGTTGCGCGACAAGCAGAACATCGCCGTGTACGAGAACAAGACCGCCAGTCAGATCGCCAAGCAGGTCGCCGACCAGATCGGGGTACCGATCCACACCGCGCCTTCGGACGAGCAGCCGTATCCGTACCTGTTGCAGAAAAACGAATACGACGTGCTGTTCCTGATGCGGCTGGCCGCGCGGGCCGGTTACGACCTGTGGGTGGACGAGGACCTCTCCGGGGGAAAACCAGTGCTGCACTTCGAGCCGTCGGCCGCGGCCGGCCGGGTCGACTACCGGTTGACCTGGGGCAAGTCGCTGATCGAGTTCGAGCCGACGCTGAACACCGCGCGGCAGGTCGACGAGGTGGTGGTATGGGCGTGGGACCGCAGGCGCAAGAAGCAGATCACCGCAACCGCGAAACGCGGGTCCTCCGGCGACCCGGCGGTGCGGAAGGCGTTCAACGGGCGGGGCGAGGTGGTGTACGCGGTGGTCGCCAGCGAACAGGAAGCGCACCGGATCGCCAAGGACCGGCTCGCCGAGATCGGGAACAGCATGATCCAGGCCACCGGGTCCACGGTCGGCCTGCCGGGCCTGCGGGCCGGCCGCAAGGTGCGCATCGACGGCGTCGGGCCCCGGTTCGACGGCACCTACTTCGTCACGGGCACCCAGCACTCGCTGGGTGACTCCGGCTACCGCACCTCTTTCGACTGCCGCCGAGAGGACTGAGGAGACACCCGATGCCACCTCCCGCCGGGCACGGCCTGCTGGTCGGTCTCGTGATCGACCTGAACGATCCGGAACACCTCGGCCGGGTGAAGGTCAGCTATCCGGAACTGGGCGACGCCCGCAGCGACTGGGCCAGGCTGGTCACCCCGATGGCGGGCAAACACCGGGGAATGGTGTTCCGGCCGGAGAAGGGCGACGAGGTGCTGGTCGGCTTCCTCCAGGGCGACAGCCGGGCGCCTTACGTCCTAGGTGCCGTATGGAACGCCCCGGACCCTCCCCCGCCCGACGACGGCAAGCCGGCCGAGAACAACTGGCGGTTCATCACCTCCCGCAGCGGCCACGTGATCCGGTTCGACGACACCCCCGGCAAGGAGAAGATCGAGGTGATCGACAAGGGCAAGAAGTGCTCGGTGACCATCGACAGCACCAGCGACCAGATCACCGTCAAGGCGGGCTCCGGCGGGATCAAGCTGTCCGCACCGGACGGTGCGATCACGCTGTCGGGCAAGACCATCGAGCTGGACGCGACCACCTCGCTCAAGGCGAAGGCCGGGCAGGGCGTCGAGCTGACCGCGGGCACATCACTGAAAGCCGAGGCCGGGACCACGTTGTCCACCACCGCCGGGCAGAAGGTCACCATCCGCGGACTGACCGTCGACATCAACTAGCCAGGCATTCCTTCTGAAGGGGAAACACGTCATGGGCAAACCGGCCGCGAAACTCGGAGACCGGGTCACCGCGATGGACACCCACCTGGTACAGCCGCCTGGCACAGCGCCACCGGCCCCGGTGCCGTTGCCGTTCAACGGCACCCTGGTCGGGCAGGTGTCCCGCGACGTCCGGATCGAGGGCAGGCCCGCGGCCACCGTCGGCAGCACGGCGACGAACCTGCCGCCGCACATTCCGCCGGGCGGGACGTTCGTCAAGCCCCCGACCAACCAGGGCCGGGTCGTCCTCGGCAGCCTCACGGTCCGGATCAACGGAAAATCCGCCGCCCGCGCCGGAGATCCGGTGCTGACCTGCAACGATCCGGTCGATCTTCCGGTCGGCAGGGTGATGGCGACGAGCACTGTGCAGTTCGGGGGGTGAAGTATGGGCATCGACATGCTCGGTAAGGGGATGGCGTTCCCCGTCCGATGGGACGTGACCGGCCGGCCCCGGCTGGCCGAGGGCTCGGCCAAGATCCAGCAGGCGATCCTGATGATCATGGCGACCGCGCCCGGCGAGCGCGTCATGCGCCCCGACTTCGGCTGCGGCATCCACGACCTGGTGTTCCAGCCGAACACCGCGACCCTGCACGGCGTGGTGATCCAGCAGGTCCAGGTGGCGCTCACCCGGTGGGAGCCACGGATCGACCTGCTGGACGTGGGCGTCGACGTCTCGCCCGACACGCCGAACTGCCTGCTGATCCGGGTCGACTACCGGATACGGGCGAACAACGCGACGCAGAACGTGGTCTACCCGTTCTTCCTCAGCGAGGGCGACGCCGCCGTGAGCGGAGGCCGGCGATGAGCCTCGACTTCCCCGACCTCGACACCCGGTCCTACGACGAGCTGGTCGCCGAGGCACAGCGGCGGATCGTCCGGTTCGTGCCGGAGTGGACCGACTTCAACCCCAGCGATCCGGGCACCGCACTGGTCGAGCTGTTCTGCTGGCTCACCGAAACCCTGCTGTACGAGACCAACCGGATGCCCGACCTGGCGTACGTGAAATTCCTCGAACTGGTCGGCTTCTCCCAGGCCGCCGCGGTCCCGGCCACTGTGGACCTCACGTTCGTCCCGATGGCCCAGGTGACCGGCGTGCGAGTTCCCAGGGGGACGCGGGCATCGGCCACCGGCTCCGACGGGGCGCCGGTGGTGTTCGAGACAGACGACGACCTGGCTCTGGTGTCGTATCCCCTGACCGACATCTGGATCCGGCACCAGGACAAGTACTCGTCGGTGCGCCGGCCCTCGGTCGACGCACCGCCCACCTACCGGCCGTTCGGCTGCCGGCCGATCCAGGGTGACGCGCTGCTCCTGGGGTTCGCCCCGATGGCTCCGGTCCCCGACGGTGTGCCCCCACCAACCGCCTGTTTCCCCGAACTGCTCCGACTGCACGTGACGGTGCCGCCGGAGGCGGGTGTGCTCAAGACGCTCAGCGCGGCGGAGGTGCGGGAGCTGCCGGATCCACCCGTGACCCTGGCGTGGGAGTACCAGACGCGTCGCGGTACCGGCCAAGCTCTCGAATGGCGTCCGTTGTCCTTGCTGACCGACGGGACCGGCCGGCTGACCCACGAGGGCTATCTGGTGATCGCCGGCCCGCACGACGTCCCGTTGACATCTGTCGACGAAGTACCCGAGGAGCGCTACTGGCTGCGGTGCCGGTTGGCTGACGGCGCCTACGCCGACGACCTGGAGCCGTTGGTCAAGGCGGTGTCGTTCAACACCATCACCGCTCGCAACCTGGTCACTGAGTACGAGGAACTGCTGGGGCATGCCGAGGGGCATCCCACCGAGACCTACCAGCTCCGGCAGACCCCGGTCGATGCGGACAGCCTCGTGGTGGAGACACGGCAGGACGACGGCACCACCCAACGCTGGCAGGCCAAGTCCGACCTGCTCTCCTCCGGTCCGGCCGATCCGGACTTCGCGCTGGAACCCACCACAGGGGTGGTCACTTTCGGGGACGGCCGCAACGGCCTGATCCCATCGGCTGACACCGAGGTCGTGGCCGCGAGCTACCGGCACGGCGGAGGCATCCGGGGCAACGTGCCCGCCGGGGCGGTGCTGACCCTGCTGGCCGAGCTTCCCGGGGTCGATCACGTCACCAACCACCGGCCCGCAACCGGCGGCGCCGACCGGCAGTCGCTCGACGAACTCAGGACGCACGCGAAAGCGATGCTGCGCAACCAGCGCCGCGCGGTGACGGCTGAGGACTATGTCACCTTCGCCCGGCAGGTTCCCGGCGTGGCCGATGCGGCCGCGCTACCACTGGTTCACCCGGACTATCCGGACAAGCAGGTTCCCGGCGTGGTCACGGTTGTCATCGCAGCGCGGCGTGAGGCGTATGGACCGCTCGTGGATCCCGTGCTGCTCGCCAAGGTCTGTCAGCGGCTGGAGCAGGTTCGCCTCCTCGCCACCGAGTTGCACGTCCGCCAGCCGGATCTGGTCGAGTTCACCATCGAGATCACGCTGAGACGTGTCCCCTCGGTCGCGACCGAGGATCTCCTCTCCTCGGACGTGACCGAGGCGGTGAACCGGTTCATGGACCCCTTCGCCCCTGGCCCAGGTGCGATGTTCCGCGCCGAGCTGCGGTTCGCCGACCTGTGGAGCGAACTGCTGTCGATGGCCGGGGTCCGTGCCGTGACCAAGCTCAATGTGGAGTACGGGAAGGACAAGAAGAAACCGGACGAAAACACCTACATGGCACGCCTTGAGCCCGGACAACTCGCCGTACTCAAACCCGACGGCGTCACGGTGACGTTCCAGAACGGTGGCAACGAATGAGGCCGAGGGGACCGACACACTGGCTGCTGAACCGGCTGACCGGATGGCGCACGGCTACCTGCGCTGACGTGTCCGACGACGCGGACCTGAAGTTGCTTCCGACCGCCCGGGGGGTGGGCACCTGGACCAGTCTGGTGCTGGACAGCCGAATCGACCGGTGCGTGTGGGACCAGGTGGAACTGGTCTTCTCCGGCATGCCGGAACAGTGCGTGGTCACGGTGGAGACGGCATCGTTCGACCAGTCGCCGTGGCAGATCGACGAACGGGACTGGACCCGCTGCGGCGAACACCACGCGCCGAACAGCCTGGGCACACACACCGTCGACTGGCCGGTCCGGTCCAGGCCAGGCCGCTATCTCGCCGTCCGGCTGTGTCTGTCGGGTCACGACAGTGGTACGCCCGCTGTCCATGCGCTGCGGGTGCACTATCCCAGGTCGTCGTGGCTGGACTTCCTGCCCGCGGTGTTCCGCGCCGACGATGAGAGCCGGGACGTGCTGGATCGCTTTCTCGGTGCGCTCGCCGGAAGTTGGGATCCGATCACCGCCCGCATCCGCGACCTGCCCGCGACGCTTGATCCAGGTGCTGTGCCAGGTGGCGTGCCCATGAGGTTGCTGGCGAGCTGGTTCGGCATCGCGCTGACGACCGGACCCATGGCCTCCACGGAGACCCTTCAGTACGAACGCGAACGCAGGGTGCTGCGCGCCGGCATCGCGGCGTCGCAGATCAGGGGCACCCCAGCAGCACTACGCATATTGCTGATCGCGTTGCTGACCAGTCTGACCGGCGTCGACGTCGCGCGTACGCACTATCCGGTTCTGCTTGAAGGGAGGCCATCGGTCGGTGGATGGTTCGCCCTTTGCCGACCGGACCGGGCGGTGCTGGGCGGCCCGACCCGGTTGTGGGGTGCGGAGGCTGTCGGGCGACTGCAGATCGGGACCTACTCCCAGGTGGGGAAGGCCAGGCTTGTCGGCGTCGGCGATCCGGCCAAGGACGCCACCAACGTCATGACGACCGGGCACCACTTTCGAGTCTTCCTGCCGTCTGCCTGGCTCGACAGGCCCGGGGTGCGATCCGCGGTCATCACGCTGATCGAGGCCGAGCGACCGGCCACGGCCGGCTACGAACTCTGCGAGGTGGCGGATCGGGTTGTCGTTGGGCAGCAAGCCACTGTCGGTGTCGACACCATCGTGTCACCACCCCCTGCCTTCCATCCCACCGCGACCACGGATTCGAGGTGACACCCCGGTGATGCCCAGCACCTGGCAGCTCGAACGCAACCGGTACTTCACCGGAAAGGCGATGGCGGCGAGGGACTTCGCCGCTGACCCGGACTACTTGTTGGGCGTTCACCGGGCGCACAACCGGCTGTGCCACGGGTGGGGAGTCCTCGATGGTCTCACCGTCACTGTCGACCAGACGACGACCAGATGCGTCCGGGTCGCTCCTGGTGTCGCGCTCGACAGGAACGGCCGGGAGGTGATCGTCAGCACGGGTTTGAGTGCCACCGTGGATCTCTATGCCCTGCCCGCTCTGCTGTGTGTCCAGTACGCCGAGGACGAGATCGAACCGGTCCCACCGGTGTCCGTCGCATCAGCCGATGCGACGGCGTCCGAGTACAACCGAGTTCGGGAGAACCCTAAAACCACATGGATCACCGACACCGCCCGGTGGCAGCAGATCGTCACCGACGACCGCGCCGACCTGACCTGCGACGAGCTGGACCTGATTCCGCTCGCCGTCGTCCGCAGTAACGGACAATCCTTTGTGGTCCAGCCAGTGCGACGACCGCTGTTCTCGCCGAGCCGGTTGACTCGGATCTCGTCGGTGAACTGGCAGCACGACAGAACGTCGCCCCTGCGCGACCTGACTGTGACGTTCGACCGCCGGCTGCACGCCACCGCGCACGGCGTTTCGGCGAACACCTTTCTCGTCTACTCGGCCGAGCACCCGTTCGCGGATCGGACGAGGCTGCTGTGTCCACAAGGGATGGAGCCGGTGCTGGACGAGAACAGGACTGTCGTCACGTACCCGGTTTCCCCTGTCCCGGTGGGACACTGGGTTTACGTGTCGCTGCTCTGCGACTTCCTCACCGATGAGAACGGTAGTCAGATCGACGGCAGCCATCTCGGCGGCCGCTTGCCGACCGGCAACGGCGTCCCCGGTGGTGTGTTCGACAGTTGGTTCCAGGTCGACGTGGAGGTGACGCCATGACGACGCACCCGACATTCGCCTGTGGACAGGTTCTGACCAGTGACGACCTCAACGGGATCATCTCCTGGGTCACGTCGATCCGGCAGTTGGCCGCGCAACGGGACGGCTGGGGCGTCCTCCAGGGTCTGGAGGTGTCCGCTGTGACTGGCACGGTGACGGTCGGTCCCGGGCACGCGATCAGCCCTACGGGCGACGACCTGATAGTGGCGAATGCTCAGCAGCTGACCCTCGAGCAGAAAGCGGGAACATACGACGTCAACATCGCCTACGCCGAGACCGAAAGTGGCGACCACGACCACCCTCTGGTCAGCGACGATGTCACGATCACCGTAAGCCCGGCAGCGAACACAACTGCCGTGGTGAATGAAGCCATCGCCGGGGCGAGGGAGCTCAAGCTCGAGCCCAGCAACAAGAAAACCCTGCAGGATTGGCTGGGACATCTCGTCGATGCGCATCCGTCCGGTGGTTTCTGCTTTCAGCGCGAGTGGATCACCGGTACATGGGGACCACTGCCTGGTTACTTCGTTCAGCTGCTCGGTTGGTGGGCGGCCGACATGTTCCGGACCGCCGCCGAAGAACGACCTTCCAGCAACGAACTGCTCCTTGCCCAGGTGATTGTGGCTGAAAACGGGCCACCGACAGTGGACAACACAGTGCGCAAGATGCTGCACGCGACGTCGGGCGGTGCGGTACCACCAACCGACGCCTACGGCCGCGGATTGAGTGAGGCGACCGCCACGCTTACCGGGCGTGGTGTGGTCGTGTCCGAATGGACGGAGTGGAATCCGGCCACCGTTGCGGACGTGAGCGCCCTGTTCCCGGCTCCGGCCGTCGGCCCAGGAACCTTGGTTCAGGTCCGGCATGCCGTGCCACCAAACGGAAAAACGCCCTTGGTAGTGGGTGCGCAGAAGATTGCTGTCCTGCCGTGACCGATTCCCCAGTGCCCCAGCCGGCCTACCCGCAACGCCCTCGCTACCTGGAGGGACAGGTTCTGGGTCTGTGCGACCTGGTCGGTGAACAGGGCTACCGGGTCGACATGCGCTACCGGCACGAGCTCGAACTCCATGATGGCAACCCGGCATTCGACGAGACCACGGCGCCCGGCACCGGCAAGCAGGTCGTCGCCGCTGCCGTTCAGGCCCCTGGGGGTGCGGAGATGGTGCTCGAACCCACGTTCACCGTGCGCGTTCCCGGTGCCCAGGGCAGCGTTCGAGAGCTGTTGTGCGTCGCCCCTGACGGCGTGTGCGCAGTGGCAGAACCCCTGACTGCCCAGGATATGACAGTCGACGTACTGGAGATCGGTTCGACCGAGGAGCCACAGGCTCGGGCCATGCCCTGGAACTGTCATCGCCCAGGAGGAGCTGAGAGGCGCGAGTCCCGAATCGAGTTGGAGTCTCCACTCATACCTGGCGCCGTGGACCGCAGCCGGTTCGTCGTCGGCCTGTCGTCCTCGCGATCGACTTTCGACCCGATGCTCACGGTCGACGCCGGCGGCAACACCGCGGTCCGCGGGCGGCTCAAGGTCCGCGGCCCGATAGTCCACGCCGCGCCGGATGGGGTTCCAGCGGAAACTCCGGCTCTCGGCGTATCAGTCCGGCTGGGACAAGACGAGCCGGATTCCAGCACCAGCACGAAACCAGTGGACATCCTGGCTATGAACCTTTCCGCGAAGCTGATCCGTACGTCGACCTTTCTGCTGGTCACCGACGCGCGGGAACCGAAGGTCGTCAGTCGCCGGCCGTTCCTGCGCAGCGGAGACGTGATCTCGGTCAGCACCACTGTGGACAGCGCCGTCCAGAAGGTGACAGCGAGCGTGTTCGGGGTGCTGCCGGGCGGTGTGCTGTGTCATGCCAGCGCAGTGCTCGACCTGTCTTGACCGATCTGACGCACCGGAGGCGAGGATGTCGAACGGTTCGGCAAAGCGAGTTCAGTACCAGGACCACCAGATCCTGCGGCTTCAGGACTTCACCGACGAGCAGGACTACCACGTCGCCATGCGCCGGCGCCACAACCTTTCAGGCCACGCTTGGGGTATCGCGTCCGGCCTCGACGTGATTCTCGACAACGGCAACCTGTTCGTCCAACCGGGATTCGCCGTGGACGGTTACGGCAGGGAGCTGGTACTTGCCACACGCATCCAGGTGTCGTCGATCGAGCTGAGAACCGATGGTCAGTTCACCTACGACCTGTACCTGTGCTACCGGGAGAAGTCGACTGACCCGGCACAGGCGGCGTTCGACGCGACGAAACGGGACACCCGCTGGACGGAACACCCGGACATCTTCGTGAATGACGTGCCCCAGCCCTCCGTCGCCCAGGATCCGGACCATCCACCGACGGTGCCCGCCTGTGACTGGTCGTTCGACGCCACTCGCCCACCGCCGCCCGCGGACAAACCGTGGCCGGTGTTCCTGGCCAGGATCACCACCCACCCCACCGACCCCCCGTCGTTCACCGTTGACTCCGGCCATCGCCGCTATGTCCGGGTCATCGCCGCAAGGGTCGAAAACCCGAGAAAGACCACTGTGGTGAATGTCGGTCTGAAACAATTCTCCGTGGAGGTCGGGAAGAGCAGGACAAAGAAGACCAAGGTGTTCACCGCGTCCGCCGAGGGGGTCGCGGTGACCGATGGCCTGAAGGTGGCCGGAGGGCTCACGATCGACAGTGGCCCGCTGCAGTTCGCCAAGCCGGCCGGCACTCCGATACCCAGTGACGCCCAACCCTGGCGGATGTACCGAGCGGAGACCGGTTATCGCGAACTCCGGGTCGAACTACCCGCCGAGGAAGACGGCGATGGGCCGAACACTCTGGCCATCGGGGCGTGGTCGCAGCAGGAGCAGAAGTTCCTGCCCTGCCTGACCGTCGCCTCCGATCACACCGTCACCGTGGATGGCACCTTGGTGGTTCGGGGCACGATAGATGGCGTCCCCGGTGGGGGTGCGGCCCAGGACGAGAACCTCCCGCTGGCCATGGCCGCTCTGCTCGCCGCCGCCGACGACACCCTTGCCGCCATGGCCATCGGTCTGGTCCAGAATTACCCGGAGACGGCGAAAACACTGGCCGGCAAGCTTTCAGCGCCGGTACTGGCCGCTGGGCTTGCCCAGAATCCGGCGGCTGTCAGTGAGTTCGCCGACGAATTGGTGCGCAACCACCCGGCGGTCGTTCAGGCCTTGCGCGTTGCCCTGAACCGGGAGACGTGAGCAGTGGATGGCCGGATCGGCTCGCTGCACTGTGAGTACCTGGTGAGCCAACGGGAGGATGCCGAGGCGCTCGACCAGATCGCCCGCACGACGCTCCCCGGCGCGCTGGACACCGCGCTCACAGCGTTGGCCGGTATCGGCGAGGCCGTGTACGTATGCCGGGACGTTCGATCCGACTGCGTACTCGACCCGCACGCGCCGGACCTCGCCCGTCGCTGGGCCGAGGCGCTCGCCGGTTCGATCAGCCGCGCGATCGGCGACAACCGGCACGACCAGGTGAACGTGATGCGGTTCGCCGACCAGGCCGACTACACCGCACGCTATCTCGCCGACCATGTGCATGGTCGTGCCGCTGGTCGCTGGTACTACCGCCCACTGGCCCGGTCCGGTCACCGTCCATCCGATGTCGCGGTGCTCGACGCGATCCGTGGCCCGTCCGCCGGGGAGGTACTGGCGGCCCTGCATCGACAGGGAACACTGCCGGACGTTCTGAGCGTGTTGGACGACGCAGCCCTCGCCGCAGTGGCCGAACAGGCGCTGCTCCCAGTTGAACAGACATCAGCCACGGGAGATCCACTCCTGACGGCCGCGATCCAGATTGCCAGTAGCTGTGCATTATGGACAGATGAGGCGGTGGTCCCGAAGGACATCGTCGTTGAGGTGCGGGATTGGCGCTCGCCTACAGCGTTGACTGAGGCCGTGATCGACGCTCTGCGTCAGCTTGAGCATCGGGGTCTGCTCCGTCGTAGTGGGGCCGTGTTGCCGGATGAGGTGCGACCCGAATTCGGGTGGCTGGACTTGACGCGGATTGACCAATGGCTGTCGGTTCCGGATGTCCCTCTGGCTCCTGATGCGGTGATATTGGCCCAGGAGAGGCGACCGATCTTCCCAGCGGCGCTCTTCGTCTGGCCGCCATCCGCGGTCGAGCAGCCTGGCATTGCTGAACTCGTTCACTTCGCCGCAGCACTGAACCTGGCATTTCCCGGCGAGACAGCACAGCCCAGCAGGCGCCCCTCCGCGGCGAACCTACTGGACCATCATCTATCCACTATGGCCGGTCAGTTCGCCAGAGCTACAGCCAGCCTCGACAGAACACCACTACTACTGGGATCCGCCCCCACACTTGCCGCCGAGGGGCATGACTGGACCAACCCCCACACCGCCACACCCGAAGCAGCAGACAGGCAGCCACCCACCCAGACCACCACATCACCGAACCTCACACTCCCTGGCGAAACAACACAACCCAGCAGACGACTACCCCCAGTGAACCTACTGGACCACTGGCTGTCCACTATGGCCAACCAACTCATCAAGACAGCAACCAACCTCGGCGGAACACCAGTACTCCTCGGATTCAACACCGCACCCACCACCGAAAGACCCAACCCCCACATCACACCCGAAGCAGAACCGTCACGACTCCTGCTTCCGGGTCGCAGTGGGCAACGCCCGGACACCGGCACGAGATCGCACAGCGGCGGCCCGGCGTTCTCAGCCGGTCCCGGTTTTCCTCTGCTCGACACCGGATCGGTCCTTCGCACCCACGAGAGCGTGCTCGCCGGATGGAGGATCGCGATGGCGGACAGACTGGGTAGGGTTCCGGTCGAACTCGGCCCGGCCACCACTTCGACGCCGGCCCCGGAGTCAGACGTGATGCGTCACTTACCGGCCGACGTCGGCAGTGGGGTCGAACTCAGTGGTGCTCAGATACCAGCTACGGCGACCCCGGTGGGCACGCCGCCGCAGACGCAACCTGGTGGACTCGGCGGCAATCTGGCGAAGGTGCGGATGGTGGTGCACCACCTGCTTACCACCGCGCCCGGCGCGGTCGAACTCGGCCAGCGGATCGGCGCCGCCGGGCCTGGGCCCTATTCGACTGTCCTGCTTACCGCGGCCCTGTTCGCCGAGCATCCAGAGTGGACCAACGAGCCCGCCGTCAGCGAGGTGATCACCGAAGCGATGGCCGCTTGGCGCGATCCCGATCGGGTTACGGAATTCGGCGACCTGGCCCGGGTGCTAGCGATGACCGCCGTGAGCACGCCGGAGGAAGTCGTCACCAGTCCGAACGCGGGAGTGTTGCTGTTGCTGCGCTCGGTGGCGGATCTGCGCCTGCCTGCGCTGTTGACCCGCGCCGGTTTCGCCACCGGCCTGTCGGCGACACTGCTGACCGTCGCTGCGCGCCTGACTGGTGCTAACCCGAGCGACCCTGCCGCGCATGTGTTCGCCGGGCTTCCTGAGCAGCCTCTGGACGTACTGCTGGACGTGTGGCGGCAGGCTGACGACGACCGCTGCGCGATGGTCCGCGACGAGGTCATCTCCGCAGCGCGGGCTCAGCGGTTCACACTGGACAGCGATCCCGCCGCCGAACTGCCTGACGGGCTGCTTGGCGTGCCGTCGGCCGACGCCACCATCGGTTTGGTGTCCGTCGCCGTCCTGCGGGCGTGGTCGCGGTGGCTCGGGCAGTTCGCAGGGTCCAGTCTTGGCTACCTGGTTGGTCATTTCCTGTGCCGGGCCGGCACAGTGCACCTGACCGAGGACGAGATCGTGGTTGAGCTGACCGGTGGTCCGCTGGACGTCGTCCTGCAACTCGCCGGATACGACGCGCCCATAGCGACGGTGCCGTGGCTCGGTGGGCGGAGCGTGACCTATCGGATCGGTGCGCGATGAGCGACGACGGATACCCTGACAGCCTCACGCATCTGCGCGACGAACTGGCCCGGGTGTACCTGTTGCTACGCGCGTGCGTCGATCCCGAATCCGACGACGGGGCGGACTGCCGCCGCGAGGCGCAGGAAATGGCGGTTCTGATCGGTAAGCGGGTCACGGCATCGACCGTCCATTTTAGACTTTCCGCGTTGGTCGACGCCTTCGGGCTGGACACCCGCCAGCGAGACGTTGTCCTGCTGTGCTTACTGGCCGAAGTGGACTCCGATAGCAGGCGGCTGGTGAGTGACCTGACCGGCGGCCCGCTCACGGTCGATCTCGTGCTGCGGGCCGTCGTGGCAGATCTGGCCGGGATGCCCGAGACCTGGCTGGTGTTCGCGGCCGAGGGGCCGCTCGTCGGTGATGGCTTGGTCATTGCGGAACCGTCGGGCGCGCTCCAGCTCGCCGACCGGGTCACGCGCCACCTGCTGGGTTCGGACTTGATGGACGACCAGCTGGTGGGAATCGTCCGGCAGGCCGGCCAGGCGCGCTGCCGCGCCGACGTGCTGATGCCGGACCATGACCGGGTCGCGGCCCTGTGCCTTCTGGCAGCCGAACGTGAACCGGCGATGCTCCTGCTGCACGGCCGACCCGGGACCGGGCGCCGGACACTGGCGGCGGCGACCTGCGAGGAAGCCGGAGTCACCTTGCTGGTCGTCGACGTGCGGGCCGCGCTCGCCGGACAGTGGCCGGACATTGTGCGGTTGTGTTACCGAGAGGCGCGCTTGCGTGACGCGGTGATCTGCTGGCACGGCGTCGAACCGGTGATCAACCGCGAGCACGACCACTGGACCGCGCTCGCCCACGCGGCGGCGACATATCCGCGCCTCACCCTGTTGATCGGGGACAACGAGTGGGATCCACCTGGCGCCTCGGTCGGATGCCCATGGCTGCGCGTGGAGCTGGGCACGCCGGGATTCTCCGAACGCTCCCGGTGGTGGCGGTCGATGCTGCCACCGGCTGAGGACTTCGCAGCCCCCGCACCGGACCTGGATGACGTCGCCGCGACGTTGGCCGCGACGTTCCGGCTCACCCCTGGTCAGATCAGTGCCGCGATCGGATCGGCGACCGGGCTGGCCCGCCTGCGGGCACCGGGACCGGCCCGGTTGACCACTGCGGATCTGCAGGAGGCCTGCCGCCGCCAGTGTGGGCGTGGCCTGGTCGCCTTTGCTCGCAGGATGCCTCCGTGCGCGGGGCTGACGCTGGACGACCTCGTGCTGCCCGCTCGTGGCCGCCGCCAGCTCACCGAGCTGGCCACCCGGATCGCCGCACGCGGACGCGTGGTCGACGAACTGGGCTTCGGTGTCCGCCTTGGTCAGGGAACCGGTGTGCTCGCGTTGTTCACCGGTGTCCCCGGAACCGGGAAGACCACCGCGGCCCGGCTGCTCGCCGCTGGTCTCGGCGTGGACCTGCACCGTGTCGATCTGGCCGCGATCGTGAGCAAGTATGTGGGAGAGACCGAGAAGAACCTGGACCAGATCTTCGAGGACGCCGAGCGCACCAATGCCATGTTGTTCTTCGACGAGGCCGACGCCCTGTTCGCCAAGCGCGGCGAGGTCCGGGAATCGCGGGACCGCTGGGCGAACGTGGAGATGGCGTTCCTGCTGCAACGAGTCGAGGAGTTCAGCGGGGTGGTGATCCTCGCGACGAACCTGCGGCAGAACGTCGAACCGGCGCTGCTGCGCCGCCTGCACGCGGTGGTGGACTTCCCGCTGCCGGATGCCGAGTCGCGCCGCCGGATCTGGCGGGGCATGTTTCCCGAGCCGGTCACCCCGCCGGATCCCGCTGAACTCGCCGAGTTGGCCGAGCGGTTCCCGATCTCCGGTGGGGACATCCGCAACGTCGTCATGGACGCGGCGTTCCGTGTGCTGGGCACGGACCGGAACGCCACCACCATCGGGCTGCGTGACCTGGTCGTGTCGGTGGGGCGGGAGTACCGGAAGCTCGGTCTCGCGGTCACCCCGGCTGATTTCGGCGAGCAGTTCCACGAATGGGTGACTCAGGACCTGCTCGCCGTCGACGAGCATCCCATGGTTGACGTTTCTGGTGACAACTCTGGAAGGTGGCCATGTACGGAAACTTCATAGCCGGAACGGTCGGCGCCGACGGAACTCCGGAGATGGGCGAGGGATTCGATTCCGTCTTCGAGAAGGACAAGCCGGGGATTGTCACGGTCACTTTCCGGCCGGAATGGACTTTTGCCGAACCGCCTGCGGTGGTCGCGACCCAGGTGTATCCCGACAAACAAGAATCGGCTATAACACCGAACACGCTGTCCAACGTGGCGGTTCGATGGGTGACGACGCGGGGGTTCCAGATCGCCACAGGAGCACCGAACGGGCTGCCACTGGCCCGGAAGTTCAGCTTTATCGCCGCAGGCATCCTCGGCACGCCCAAGAACTGACCAGTCTTTTCAAGCGGAAGGATGAACAGTGGCGAACAAATTGGCGTGGCGGACTTTCGACGGAAACTCCTGGTCGGACGAAACAGTGGTCGCAGACGTCGAGCAGGTGGCCAACCTGGCGATGGTCGCCGATCAGGGGAACCTGGCCCTCCTGTTCTCGGCGAACACGGAGCAGAAAGTCGTCGTCTTCGACGAGCATGGAAATCCGGCACTACCGGCCAAGAACGACCAGTCGGACGATGCTCGATTCGCTGTCCTGGAACAGCAAACCGCAGCCTACGCCGCACTCACATCGTCGCCTCCTTCGCTGAGGTCGTTCGTTGTGGCGTCGGCCTATTACCGCGGAGCGGTACGATATGTCCACTCCGGAGTCGATCCGACCGGGCCGCTGCTCTGGCAGACCTATCGGCCCGCCACCAACAAGTGGAGTACCAGCGAGTACACCTTTCCCAACACCGCATGCGGGCCCGGACCAGCGGTGTGCGTGTTCGCTGGGGTGTTGCACTGTTTCCATCAGGGAGTGGACAGTGAGAATGGCGACGGGAACACCAACGTCTACTGGTGTGTCAGCGATGGCCTTGACTGGAGCGCCGACCGCGCCACCCCGTTCACGTCACCGTCCGCCCTCGCGATAGCCGCGCACGCGGGCATGCTTTTCTGCGCCTACCTCAGGGACTAGGGGGTGGGTAGAGCGATGCCGCTGACAAAGAAGCGCAAGTGGGGCGCTGTGGCAACTCCGGCACCGGCTGTCCCGACTCCCGGAAGCAGCCATGGCATGTCCGTCGCCGCGGGTGCCCACGTGGCGAAGAAGCCCAGAACGGATCCAGCCAGCGGCCGAACCATTACCCAGGGTGGTGGCACCACGTCGGGTATACATACGCTGAAGGACGGTCCGCCAGGTGGTGGCTCACGACCGTCAAAAGAGGCGTGCACCGACGTCAACGAGTTGAACAAAGCTAAAGAATTCCACATCTTCCATCCAGACGGAACTAAGGAGAACAAACTCAGTGACGACCTGGGTCGCTACCTGCTCAACAACGGACTGGACATCGATGAGACATGGGTTAAGGGTCATCTACAGAATGACAACCTCGGCGGCAAAGGCGATTCGACCAACCTGACCCCCGCTGACCTCGACAGCGAACAAGAACATGTCGAAAAAATTCGAGGAGCCACTCAAAACGGCGGTGGACGCGATCCCGGCATGGCGTAAAAACACGCCATCTCGCGACGCTTCACTCTTAAATGCAGGGTGGCCAAAGTCGAAAGTCCGCAAGATCAGGAAAGGACTCGACGAACTGGCGGTACGGTACGAGGTCAAGGTAAGCGACAACGTCAAGTTTCCGCATTCTCCGAACCCGTTCGAGCGATCGATCCGCGACCATCTGGTGCTGAACGCCGAGTACCTGGGTTTGAATTCGACCCTGAAGGAGTATCTGAAAACAAACGGAAAGAAAATTCCGGATTTCCTGCCGAAAGGCACGAAGATGGACACCGTCGCCAGCAAGATCACATAACCGGAGGACCGGAGGGTGGCCGTGAACATCCGCAAGCGTGTTCGCTGGGGTGTTGCACTGTTTCCTGTACCGCTCAGAACACCAAGCAAGCGTTGAGATTATGGTCCAGTGATCGTGTCATTGCTGTATCACCTGACTCTGTCCTGGTCAAGAATGCGGCAATCCGGTTTGACCTGGGCGATCGTGACATCTGATGATCGGCGGTCGTGTCTGTTCGTCTGGTCTACCGGCTCTTCGTCCAGGTGCTGTCCTGGCTTGCACTGTTCGCTCGGTCGTCGGCATCGAAGAACACGGAGATACTCGCCTTGCGCCACGAGCTCGCCGTGCTGCGACGCAACAACCCAAGTCCCCACCTGTCCTGGCCGGATCGCGCGGTCCTGGCCGCACTTGCCCGAATGCTTCCCAAAGCCCTACTCGCCCACCGGATAGTCACACCCGCAACGTTATTGCGCTGGCACCGCAAGCTGATCGCCACACGATGGCGACAGCCAAAACCGCCAGGTCGTCCACCGATCAGCGATGAGCGCGCCTCGGCCACCGAGTCGCCGCCTCGACCATCCGCAAGATCCTGCGGGCCAACGGAGTCCCACCATCGACACGCCGCGACGACACCTGGCGCACCTTCCTACGCGCCCAAGCCGACAGCCTGCTCGCTATCGACCTCTTCCACATCGACACCGTGACACTGAAGCGGCTGTACGTCGCGTTCATCATCGACATCAAGACACGCAGGGCCCACCTACTCGGCATTACCCAACATCCGACCGCAGCCTGGGTAGTTCAAGTAGCCCGCGGACTTGCCAGCGATCTGAAAGACGGCGGCCACAGATTCACACACCTGATTCGCGACCGCGACACGAAATTCGATACCGCCTTCGACGCAGTCTTCGCCTCCATCGGCATCAAGATCCTGCTCACCGCACCACAAGCCCCACGGATGAACACCTTCGCCGAACGCTGGATCGGCTCTGTCCGACGAGAGTGCACCGACCGGATCCTCATCACCGGAGAACGCCACCTACGCCACGTACTCGACGTCTACATCGCCCATCACAACACCGGGCGCAGCCACCAAGGCAACGGGATGCATCTACACGCACCCGACGACAAACCAAACACGATCCCGTTCCCTGCCCGGATCGACACAATCCGACGCCAGCAGCGCCTCGGCGGACTACTCAACGAATACCGACCCGCCGCGTGAAAGCCCAGGCCAGAACCGGTCACCAAGTTTTCGACCAGGACAGGGTCGATAGCCTGCACACGTGATGACGGAGGGTGTGCGGGACAAGGCGACAGCGAGCGAACACCGAGCGCTGAACCGCGCCGAGTGCCGCAAGCTCGAGCTGATCAGGCAGTTCGGCACGACCGGCTCGCTCATGCTGTTGTTCGGTTCGCTGGGTGCCGGGGCGCTGCCGATCTACAACCCGATCATCACTGCCCCGGTGATCGGACTCTTCTCCCGCGCGTACAGCGCGACCCTCGCGGTGGCGTTCCTGGGCATGGGAATGCTCATCGCGTCATGGCTGCTGCTCGGCCGCTATGCGATGCCGGGCCGGCCCGCCATGATCAGCCGCAGCCAGCTCAACCGCACCCTGATGATGTGGGGCATCCCGCTGATCTTCACGGTCCCACTGTTCAGCAGGGACGTCTACAGCTACCTCGCACAGGGCTCGATCGTCACGCACGGTCTCGACCCGTACGAGGTCGGCCCTGGCCCGGCGTTGGGCCAGGACCACCTGCTGACCCGCGGCGTGTCCAACATGTGGCGCGAGACGCCCGCGCCTTACGGACCGCTGTTCCTCTTCCTCAGCCATTTACTCAACACGGTCACCGGCGACCACGTCATCACCGGTGTACTCGCACAACGACTGCTCGCGCTCGTCGGCATCGCACTGTTCGTATGGGCCCTGCCACGGTTGGCCGAACGATTCGGCGTACATCCTGTCGTGGCGCTGTGGCTGGGAGCGGCCAACCCACTCGTGCTGTTCCATCTCGTGAGTGGCGTACACAACGAGGCACTGTCCATCGGTCTGATGATGGCCGGCATCGAGCTCGGCGTCCGGCGGCTACCCCCGATCGTGGCCGGCGGCCCACCCCATCCATTGCAGCGCGGCGAGTGGACCTACATACTGCTCGGCGTCGTGCTGATCACGTTGGGCGCCGCGGTGAAGATCCCAGCGGCGACCGCGCTGGCATTCCTGGGCGTCATGATCGCCAGGCGATGGGGTGCCACCTGGAAATCATTCCTCTCCGTCGCCGCGATCTTCCTCGTCGTGGCCGTGGCGACAATGACGCTCATCGGCCTGGCCACCGGCCTCGGCTTCGGCTGGCTCGGCGCGCTCGGCACACCGGGGATGGTGCGCAGCTACATGTCGCCGGTCGCCCAACTGGCGAACCTCGGCGGAGTCATGGGCATCGCCATGGGACTGGGCAACCACACCACAGCGGTCCTGGACGTGCTGACACCCCTCGGCAACGTCGTCGCGACCGGCATCACCGCGTGGATGATCTGGGACAGCTTCAAAGGACGCCGCAGCCCCATGACAGGACTCGGCGTGTCGTTGGCCGCCGCACTGATCCTGCTGCCGTCGCTGCAGCCGTGGTACCTCCTGTACGCCGTCATCCCGCTGTCGGCATCCATGGCGGGCACGAAACGCTTCCGCACACTGACCGCGATCGGCTGCACGATCTTCGCGATCAGCATCCCGCCACCGGGCAGTTCGTTCATCGGCCGCGCGCACCTCGTGCCGCTCGGCTACCTCACCGCCGGCCTCGTCCTGGCGATCATGCTGGTGCTGCTGAACCGGAAGCTCGAGTTCTGGCCACGGCTGGCCAGGTTGACCCGGCGACCATCCCGGCGGACCAGGCAGACCCCAGCGCAGACCACAGTGGACGATCGGACTCGGTAGGCTCACCGTGTGCCACTCGGAAAGCCCCTTTCCTCGCTACTCCCCCGCCATCGCTGGCACGCCTTCCCCGCCCAACCCGCGACGATCCTCGCCTGGCACCGTAGAACGCCACGAGGTGTACGAGGGCGTGCGGCACCAATCTGGTCGCGCTGGCCGGCCGGATCGCCCTCGGCGAACCGACCGGCTTCGACACGCTCGAAGACATACTCGAACCGGCCCGAGTGCACTGGCAATACCACAATCTCGCGCCGCTGGCGCCGTGCTACCTGGTGGAGATCGCCGGCTGGCGGGATGTCCTCGCCGTGCCCGGGATAACCCAGTACACGCCGTACGCCAACCCCGGGCAGCCGCTGCGGGACGGCGTGATGACCCGTCCACTCGACCAGATCAGCGGGCAGGCGGACAGCTACGAGCAACTGGTCGAGCAACTCGCCACGGCGCTGGACCACCTCACGTTCACCTTTGACTTTCCACGTGGGCAGGAAACGTTGCGGGCCAAGGAGTTGGCCGCACAACCGCCTGACCTGACCGGTCGATATGGCTACCGCGCAACGTTTTAGCGGTGGTGGAAAGGTTTCTTGCCGCGGGTGCGTCCGAGCTACGCTCCGGCGGCTGTCCTGGGGTTTGGGTGCGCAGTTCCGGGTTTCGCGCTCGCACGTAGGAGGGGTTCCATGGGGCGTTGGCCATATCGGCGCAGATGGTTTCGACAGTGGCGGTTCTTGCCTGGCATGTTGGTTCTCACGTTGGTGGGCGCGATGCTCGCCGCGCTACCGGGTTTGGTCCGGCCAGCGGATGCCGCACCAGCTGATCGATGGTCGGCACGACAGGAAAGGTCGGTGCCCGGCCAGGACGCGGTCGTCCAGCCGGCCGGGCCTGATCAGGCCAAGGAGAAAGAGCTTCGCGCCCCACCGGCGGTGACGTGGCCGAGGCCTGGGGTGGCTGAGTTGTCGCTGGCCGGCGAGATGACCGCACGGGCTGAGATAGCGGGCTTCCCGGTGCGGGTCGGCCTGCCCGAGCAGGTGGCGTCCCGGGCCGAGGCACGGCAGGCGGCGCCGGCCAAGGTCCGGGTCGAGATGCTCGACCGCAGGCTGGACGGTCCGGTCTTCCGGCTGAACCGGGTGGACGCGGGTGCGGCTGGCAAGGTGTCGGTCGAGGTCGACTATTCGCAGTTCCGCGGGGCGTTCGGCGGTGACTGGGCCACCCGGCTGCGGCTGGTCGCGTTGCCCGAATGTGCTTTGCAGACCCCAGATCGCGATGACTGCCAGGGCACGTCCCTCAGCACGCGCAACGACGGCTCCGGCAAGCTGGTCGCTGATGCCACTGCGCCACCGAAAGACGGCCTGTACGCGGTCCAGGCGGCGGCTGCTGGTGGTGCCGGAGACTTCGGCGCTTCGCAGCTGTCGCCATCTTCGTCGTGGACGGCGGGCGGTGCGTCCGGCGACTTCAACTGGTCCTATCCGATGTCCGCGCCGCCCGCGTTGAACGGCCCAGTGCCGCAACTGTCCCTGAGCTACTCCTCGGGCGCGGTGGACGGTCGCACGTCGGCCACCAACAACCAGCCGTCCTGGGCCGGTGAGGGCTTCGACTTCAACCCGGGTGGGTTCATCGAGCGGCGCTACACCAGTTGCGGCATGGACAAGAAGGACCAGCCGGAGAACGGTGGCGCGCCCAACAACAAGGACCACAAGAAGACCGGCGACCAGTGCTGGGCCACCGACAACGCCTACTTCTCGCTCAACGGCAAGGGCGGCGAGCTGGTCCGGGACAACAACGACAAGCAGCGCGTCTGGCATCCACGCCAGGACGACGGCTCCCGGGTCGAGCAGCTGTTCGGCGCCAACAACGGCGACAACGACGGTGAGTACTGGCGGATCACCACCCGCAACGGCACCCAGTTCTACTTCGGACTCAACCGGATTCCCGGCTGGCGCGACGACAAGGACGACACCTCCTCGGCGTGGACCGTGCCGGTGTCCGGCAACCACCCCAAGGACCCCTGCTACCAGTCGAGCATCGACAAGTCGTTCTGCGCGCAGGGCTGGCGGTGGAACCTGGACTACGTCGTGGACCCGCACGGCAACACGATGAGTTACTTTTACCAGAAGGAGACCAACCACTACGCCCGGGACATCACGGCCACCAAGGTCAGCGCGTACGACCGCGGCGGCTATCTGACCCGAATCGAGTACGGCCAGCGAGACAAGGAGGTCTTCAGCACGCTCCCGGTCGCCAAGGTCATCATCAAGACCGCCGACCGGTGCCTGCCGGGCACCCCGGCCGCGGACTGCGTGTCGAGCAAGCCGACCAACTGGCCGGACACCCCGTGGGACCAGTACTGCGCCAGCACCACGAACTGCAAGGACAAGTACTCCCCGACGTACTGGACGCAGAAACGACTGGAGAAGATCACCACCCAGGTCCGCTCCGGAACGTCCTTTGTGGACGTGGCGGCTTGGACGTTCCGGCACTCGTTCGCCGATCCGCAGGACGGCACCACGGCACGGTTGTGGCTCAACGGAGTCCAGCACGCCGGCTTGGCGGGCGGGACCGCGGCCTTGCCCGAGGTGATCTTCGCTGGTAGGCAGCTCAACAACGTGGTGGACGGGACGACCGGGATCCCGATCTTGAACTGGTTCCGGATCCAGTCCATCCGCACGGAATCCGGCGGCGAGCTGACCGTGGGCTACTCGGACAAGGAGTGCACGGCACCGAGCGGCGTGCCGGCCCCTGACACCAACGACAAACGGTGCTACCAGCAGAAGTGGACACCGGCCACACCGGACCAGACCGGTGCGGAACGCAAGGACTGGTTCAACAAGTACGTCGTCACCGAGGTGACCGAGAAGGACCTCACCTCCGGGTCGCAACCGACCAGGACCGAAGTCGAGTACGCCAGCGCACCCGCATGGCACCATGACGAGGAAGACGGCCTCGTGCCCGCCGAACGCAAGACCTGGGCGCAGTGGCGCGGCTACGAACGGGTCAAGGTCAGGAAGGGCCTGGCCGGCGGGCTGCGGTCGATGACCGAGACCGCCTACTTCCGTGGCATGGACGGCGACAAGCTGGAGTCGGGTGGCCGCAAGGCGGTCAGCATCCGGGACTCGAAGGGCGGCCAGTGGCCGGACACCGAACAGTTCGCCGGGACCGAGCGGGAGTCGCTCACGTACGTGGACGCCAACGCCGGTGGTACGCCGACGAAGTACGCGATCACCGAGCCCTGGCTGTCCGAGCCGACCGCGACCCGCACCCGCAGCTGGGGTACCTCCGAAGCACGCCGTGTCTTCGAAGCCAAGGTCCGGCAAGGGGAGCAGCTGCCCGACGGCAAGTGGCGGGAAACCGGCCAGGACAACGTGTACAACGCGGAAGGTGTCCTGGAGCAGACATCCGACTTCGGCGATCTCGCGGATCCGAACGACGACAGCTGCATCACGCACACGTACGTCCGCAACGACGCCGCGTGGTTGATCGAATTGCCGGCACGTTCCCAGAAGGTCTCGGTGGCCTGCGGCAAACAGCCGAACTATCCGGCCGACGTGGTCACCGACGAGCGGGTGTACTACGACAACAACGAAACCTACGGCGCGCCGCCGGTGCGCGGTGACATCACCCGCAAGGAAGAGATCGTCGGCTGGGAGAACGGGCAGCCGCTCTACAAGACGATCGCCCGGGCCACGTACGACAACTACGGCCGGCAGACCGAGACGGTCGACGTCTACAACCAGAAGTCGACCACGAGCTATCAGCCGGCGGCCGGTGCGCCGGTCACCGAGGTCGTCACCACCAACCCGCTCGGGCACACCACCCGCACCAAACTGAACCCGGCATGGGGCGCCGAGGAACACATCACCGACGTCAACCAGCGGGTCACGCGGATCGCCTACGACCCGATGGGCCGGGTCAACAAGGTGTGGTACCCGGGGCGGGACAAGGACAAGGGCGAGTCGCCCAACACGGAGTTCAGCTACGAGATGCGGGTGGACGGCCCGAACGTCGTGGTGGAGCGCAATCTCCAGCAGGACGGCGGGTACACCACCGACTATGACCTGTACGACGGCCTGCTGCGGTTGCGCCAGAGTCAGGATCCCTCGCCCAACGGCGGCCGGGTCATCACCGACACCGTCTACGACTCGCGCGGCTTGAAGATCAGGCTCAACGGGCCGTACTACAACAGCGCGCCGCCAGGCGCGACGGTGTTCCTGCCGGACGAGAAGTTGTTGCCGGCGCAGACCGTGACCGAATACGACGGCCAGGACCGGCCGACCGCGGAGATCTTCAAGGCGAACAACGCCGAGAAGTGGCGCACTACCTACACGTACGAGGCTGACCGGCAGCACATCGACCCGCCGAAGGGGGAGACGCCGACCACTCGCATCATGGACGGCACCGGCAAGCTGGTCGAACTGCGGCAGTACAAGGGTGACGGGCCGTCCGGTGACTACGACAGCACTCGCTACAGCTACACGAAGCGGGGCGAGCTGGAGTCGGTGACCGACCCGGCCGGCAACGTCTGGCGCTACGGCTACGACCTGCGTGGCCGCAAGATCCGGGCCGACGATCCCGACCAGGGCACCACCGAGTACACCTACGACGACAACGACCGTCTTCTGTCCGAAAAGGACTCACGCGGGATCACCCTGGCCTACGCCTATGACAAGCTCGGGCGCAAGACCGAGCTGCACGAGGGTTCGCTGGCCGGGCCCAAGCGTGCCGAATGGAAGTACGACACGCTGCCGGACGGCAAGGCGGCGACCGGGATGACCACAACCTCCATTCGGTACGTGGACGGAAACGCCTACACCACAGCGGTTACCGCCATCGACGCGGCAAACCGGCCGACCAAGGCGGCCATCACAATCCCGGCGGTGGAGGGCAAGCTCGCCCGTACCTACGAGTTCGAGACGAGCTACTACCAGGATGGCAAGGTGGCCACGGACAAGCGCCCTGCGGTGGGCGGGCTGTCCGAGGAGACCATGACCCACAAGTACAACCCATTGGGCATGCCCACCGAGTTGTCCGGCAAGACGACGTACGTCACCGGCACCAAGTACAACCACTTCGACGAGGTGGAGGAGGTCACCCTCAACGCCGGCAGCAAGTGGCTGACCCATCGGTTCGACTACGAGGAAGGCACCCACCGGCTGTCGCGGGCGACCACCGACCGGGAGACCGGACCACAGCGCCAGTCCGATGTCCGCTACAGCTACGACGAGGCCGGCAACATCACCCGGATCTCGGACACACCGGGAGCCGACACCGGTGTCGCGCCGGACACCCAGTGTTTCGGCTATGACTACCTGCGTCGCCTGACCTCCGCGTGGACGCCAGGCAACGGGGACTGCGCGGCCGCGCCGAGCGCCGCCGGCCTGGGTGGGCCCGCGTCGTACTGGCACACGTGGACGTTGGACAACGTCGGCAACCGCAAGCAGGAGACCAAAACCACGCCGGATGGCAAGAAGACCACCAGCACCTACGGCTATTCGGCGCCAGGGCAGTCACAGCCGCACGCTTTGCGATCGGTGACGACCGTCGGGCCCACCGGCACTACCAGCGTCGACTCGTACGGCTACGACCCGACCGGCAACACGACATTGCGCAAGCGGGCGGGCACGGACCAGAACCTGGAGTGGGACGCCGAAGGGCACCTGGCCAAGGTCACCGAGAGCGGCAAAACCACGTCGTTCCTCTATGACGCGGACGGAAACCGGCTCATCCGCCGTGATCCGACCGGCACCACGCTCTACGTCGGCGAGGACGAGGTCCAGCTCGACCAGAACGGCGTTGTCACGGCGACCCGGTACTACTCCCATTCCGGCAAGGTCGTCGCTGTGCGCACGGCCAACGGCAAGCTGAGCTGGCTCGGGGTGGACCATCACGGCACCGCGCAACTGGCCGTGGACGCCGACAGCCAGGACACGCAGCGCCGACTCCTCACGCCGTATGGCGAAGCGCGTGGCGCGGCACCAGCGTGGTGGCCAGGCGAAAAGGGATTCGTGGGCGGCACAACGGACAGCTCTACCGGGCTGACGCATCTCGGCGCCCGTGAGTACGACCCGACCACCGGGCGGTTCATCTCGGTCGATCCCGAGATCGATCACGAGGATCCGCAGCAACTCCACGGCTACGCCTACGCCAACAACAGCCCGGTCACGTTCACCGACCCGGATGGCCGGTTCGGGTTCTCCTCGATCGTGCACATCGCCAAGACGGTCGTGCAGCCGGTGGTCAAGACCGTCATCCAGCCGGTGGTGCAGACCGCGTACAGGCAAGTGGAAGCCGTTGTGGACGGCATGCACAAGGCGTGGACGGAGACCTACCACTTCGTCAAGAAGATCGAGAAGAAGGTCACCGAGCACATCAAGAAGGTCGTGCACATCGCCAAGCGTGTCTACCACAAGGTGGAGCACAGCAAGGCGGCCCGGATCGTCAAGAAGGCGGTGAAGGTCACCCGGCACGTCAACAGCCAGCTCTGGAAGGGCGCGAAGTGGGTCGGCCGCAACTCCTTGCCGGGCGGGAAGATCTGGAACGTCACCAAGCTGGGGCTCGGTATCGCTGGGATGTTCGGCTGCGGCGTCTGCCTCGCCGTCTCCGGGGCGATGAGCGGGATCGACGCGGTGATCGCGGCGGCCAACGGCAACTACATGGGCGCCGGACTTGAGCTGATGAGCATCGTCCCAGGAGAGCGTGTCGCGGCCGCGGCCGGACGGGTTTCCAAGCTGGGCAAGGGTTTCCTCAGCCGAGGCCAGAAGCTGACGTCGTGCAATAGCTTCGTGCCGGGCACCAGGGTGCTGATGGCCGACGGGTCCACCAAACCGATCGAGGATCTGCAACCAGGTGACCTCGTGCTGGCCACCAACCCGGAGACCGGCGTGACCGAGGTCCGTCCGGTGGTCGCCACGATCATCGGTGAGGGCGAGAAGAACCTCGTCGAGCTCACTGTGGACACTGGTACCCAAACGGGCACTGTGGTCGCGACGGATGGACATCCGTTCTGGGCACCGGATCTGAAGGAATGGGTGACTGCCGGCGAACTGCACGCGGGTTCGATGCTGCAGACCGCGACGGGCACGCAGGTGCGCGTTGTCGGCACCCGGGCGTGGACGGCACAGCAGCAGGTGCGCAACCTCACCGTCGACGGCATGCACACGTACTTCGTGCTGGCCGGCGATACCGCGCTGCTGAACCACAACAACTCCTGTCCGCACGGCGTGGATCCGGCCAAGTGCCCGCTCTGCGAGAAGAACCCCAACCGGCCATCGGGCAATGACGAGGAACTCAACCGAGTGAACAACTCCGATCGGCAGAAGGCGCAGGTCGACGACAAGAAGGAGCGGACAAGTTCGCTCTCGACGGTGGCGAAGGGCATCGAGCACGAGGCCAGCGGTTCGCTCGAATCGGCGGTGGTGGTGGCACCCATCGTGGTCGTCATCGCCGGCAAGAAGATCGGCGGCTGGTTCGCCCGGAGAAGGGGATAGACATGCTGAAGTCCAGAGGGGCGGCCGCCGTCGTCTTAGCGGTGGCCGCCGCGGGGATGGCTTGTTTACCTTCAGTCCGAAGCGCGCAGGCCGGTCCCGTGGTGGTGACCGAAGCGGCGAATGAGGTGGCCGCGGCCGCCATCGCGCGGAACACGGGCAAGCAGGTCGAAGTGACCGGGCAGCGCACGGAGACAGCGCGTGTCTTCGTGAACCCGTCCGGAACAAGAACGCTGGAGCAGTACCTGCTGCCCGTGCGGGCTCGTAAGGACAACGGGTGGGTTCCGGTGGATACCACGCTGGTTCGCGGATCCGACGGCGTGGTAGCGCCCAAGGCCACCGTGGTCGGCCTGAAGTTGTCCGGCGGCGGCACCGGGCCGTTGGTGACCGCTTCCCTACAGGGCAAGGAAATGTCGTTGTCGTGGCCCGGCGTGCTGCCCACGCCAGGCCTGGCCGGCGACACCGCCACCTACGCGCAGGTGCTGCCTGGAGTCGATCTGCGAGTGCACGTGAGCGCCGCGGGATTCGCCCCGGAACTGGTCGTCCACGACGCCCAGGCGGCGGCCAACCCCGTGTTGCGTGGATTCCAGTTCGGCACCAGCGCTCGCGGGCTGACTGTGCGGTCGGACGCGGACCGTACGGCCATTGTGGACGAGAAGGGCGAGACGGTGTTCACCGGCGGGCAACTGGCGCGGTGGGAGCGGCCGAACGAGTATCCGATGTCGTTGGGTACCTCGTTCGACGCCAAGCAATACCGCTACACGTTGGTGAACGAGAAAGCGAAAGACACCTCGTACTGGGATGACGACTACTACCGGAAGGCCTTCCGCGTCGGCTGGCAGGAGTACAAAGGCGAATCCCGATTCCGGTCGCTGTTCCAGATGAACACCGCGCAGCTGATCGGGACGACCGTGCAGAAGGCCTACGTCACCATGACGCTGGATCACTCCGCGTCGTGCAAGCCGAGCCCGGTCGAGCTGTGGCAGACCCGCGACATCGATCCGGCCAAGAAGCTGACGTGGAACAACAGCGTTCCAGGGCACTGGTTGAAGCAGCTGTGGACCGGCAAGGGCAACGCGAACGACGCCGGCGGCTGCGGCAAGATCCAACCGGACCTGCCCATGTCATTCAGTTCATCCGCGTTGTTCAACGCGGTCCAAGGCGCGGCCGACCGTGGCGACGAGACCATCACCTTCGGTCTGCGGGCGCAGAACGAGCTCACCGAAGCCCAGTGGAAGAAGTTCTTCCCCGCCACCGCACACCTGTTGGTCGAGTACAACACCAAACCACGCGTCCCGACCAGCTTCTCCACAGTGCCACCCAAACCGTGCGGCACGGCGGCAGCGCCCACCGCGCTGAACACCTCGACACCGAGTTTCTCCGCGGTGGCCAGCGACCCGGACGGCAGCAACGTGTCCGGGCAACTGGAGATCCTGCGCGGGGACACGGTGCTGACCACGCTGACCGGCGCCACGGTTGGCTCAGGCACGGCGTTCAGCTGGCCCGAACTGCCCGCTGGTGTGCTACCGGAGGACCAGCCAGGCACGGTGTTCGCCTACCGGTCGCGGTTGGTCGACCCGACCGGCACGTTCGGTCCGTACACCGAGACGTGCTACTTCACGGTCGACGTGGTGTCACCGAACAGTCCCACCGTCAGCTCCACCGATTTTCCTGATGGGGTTGCGGTTCGATGGGTCGGTGAGACCG
This sequence comes from Kibdelosporangium banguiense, assembly GCF_017876405.1. Taxonomy (GTDB): domain Bacteria; phylum Actinomycetota; class Actinomycetes; order Mycobacteriales; family Pseudonocardiaceae; genus Kibdelosporangium; species Kibdelosporangium banguiense. The sequence goes on from NZ_JAGINW010000001.1 coordinate 10,181,847, forward strand.
GTTCGGTGGCCTTCGCCGCGACGGGCGACGACATCGCCGGGTTCGCCTACGGATTCAGTCCGGAGACACCGCTGCGAGTAGCTGCCGATCAACAGGGCAAGGCCACTGTGCCGATCACGTTGTGGCCCGATCAGCCTGGCGGCACGTCCGGCATTCTGCAGCGGCTGTATGTCCGCACGGTGGATCGTGCCGACAACATGAGCTCCTCGGCGCCAGCGTGGGAGGTCAACGCGAAGAGCCGTGCCGTGTCAACAAAGCCAGTGCGCGGCGACACCAACGGCGATCGGCGTGCCGACGTGACGCAGGTGTTCGACCAGGGCTATGGGCGCACTGCCGTGTGGAACTTCCTGTCCCGCGACGGCGGATTCGCTGGCGGCTATATCGCTTGGGACACCGGGATCAACGGCGGCTTTCCCGCCACTACCATTCGGTCGGCGCGCGGTGACTTCAACGGCGACGGACGGTCGGACGTGGCGATCTTCCGGGAGGATCCGGGTCAGAAGGTGGGGCTGTACCTGCTGAACTCGGACGGCACCCAGATCCTGGCCGGCAGCGGCCCGGCGTGGACCGGCGACAACAAGTACCGCCTGTCCACGGCCTACGTGGTGGCTGGCGACTTCGATGGTGACGGCGACGACGATATCGGTGTGTTCCAGGGATACGCCGGCGCGCAGACCAAACTCTGGATGCACACGTCGAACAAGGGCCAGTTCGGCGAGCCCGTGCTGCAGTGGGACAGCGGCGCGGGCAAGGCCGATGTCCGGGATTTCAGCCCGGTGTCCGGGGACTTCGACGGTGACGGTGATGACGACGTCGCCGTGTTCCGTGGCTATCCGGACGATCAGACCAAGCTGTGGTTGCACACGTCGAACAAGGGCCAGTTCGCTGCTCCGGTGCAGCAGTGGGACAGCGGGCTGAGCATGTTCGACCGGGAGCGGGCCCGGTTCCTGGTGGGCAATGTGGACGGTGACGCGGCCGGCAAGGACGAAGTCGTAGCGGTGTACGACAACGGCGATGCCAGCGTGCAGATGATCACGTTCAGCTCGCCCGGCGGATCCTGGACCCAGAAGACGTGGTGGAGCAGCGGCGAGGAACACAGCTTCGAGATCGCCCGGGCCGTACTCACCGCGGGTGATTTCACCGGCGATGGCAAAACCGACATCGCCGCCCTGTACGACGCCGGTGATGGGCAGCGCGCCCTGCACACCTACGTGTCGACTGGAAGCGCGTTTGGCAACAAGCGCGTCGATTGGACTGGCCGGATCGGGGACGCCCGGCCCGAGGTGTATGTCGAAACCGGCTGGAAGTACCGGTTGGTGGCCCAACACAGTGACAAGTGCCTCGAAGTGCCGGCCGACAAAGTGAAGCAGCAGGCCGTTCCCCTGCAACAGTCGGACTGCGTGACCACGGCGAAAAACCAGACGTTCGTGGTGAAGCGGATCGGCGCCAGCCCGTACTACACCGTTGAGAACGCGGTGTCCGGTATGTGCGTGGACATCGCGGGCTGGTCGCACCAGGACAAGGCCGCAGTACAGCAGTTCCCGTGCGGCAACGCCGGCGTGCCCAAGGCCAATCAGCAGTTCCGCCTCAACTACGTCGACGGTGTCGGCCTGGACCTGGTGACCGAACTGCGAGCCGCGCACAGCGGCAAATGCCTGGACGTCTCCGGCTTCAGCCAGGACAACGGCGGGGTGGTCATCCAGTGGCGGTGCGGCGTCGTGCCGAAGACCAACCAGAGCTACTACTTGCGCCCTGAGCTCTGAATCCCGGAATGACACGGGCGCCTCAGCGATTTCGCTGAGGCGCCCGTTCAGTCAACTATCCCTTGGTGTTGCCGGAGACGTGCACGCGTTGTTCGCCGGCCGGGATGGCGCAGCCCGCCTCACCGGCGTTGAGCTGGCCGGGCGGTTCCAGTTGCCATTCCTTGGTCTTGCCGTTCCAGTGGTCGGAAACCAGCCGGTTGTCGACGAATCGATTGGCGTAGGACGCGCATTCCCGCGGCTTGCCGTTCCCTGGGCCCCGCACGCACGTCATGTCACAGAACTCGTCGAGGTAGTAGGCCCACCATCCGCTCTGCTCGAAGGTGTTGCCGCTGAACTCGTTGCCGTTGCTGCGGTCACGGAGCTTGACGCCTTGGCCGCTGACATTGAAGAATCGGTTGCGCCGGATCTTGTTATCGGAGCTGAAATGGGTGATGTAGAGGCCTGTCCTGGTCGAGAATGCGGCTATCCGGTTTGACCTGGGCGATCGTGACGTCTGATGATCGGCGTTCGTGTCTGATCGGCAGTGAACTGATCACACTCATCCTGCGCCTGGCGAGAGAGAACCGGACCCGGGGCGCGGTTCGTATCCAGGTCGAACTGCGCCGCCTCGGCCACCGAGTCGCCGCCTCCACCATCCGCAAAATCCTGCGCGCCAGCGGGGTCTTCGACACCAGGGCATGATCGTGAGGTGTAGTTGCGACTGCTGTATCTGATCTTCGTTCGGCTCTCTGGTTGGCTGATCCTGCTCGGCGGCGTCGAAGGACGCGGGGTTGCTGGTGTTGCGGCATGAAGTCGCGGTGCTGCGGCGCGGAAACCCTCGTCCGCGATCGGACTGGGTTGCTCGTCCAGTACTTGCCACCCTGGCACGGCGATTGCCCGCCATGCTGCGCCGACACCGACTGGTCACACCGGCGACACTGCTGCAGTGGCATCGACGCCTGGTGGCCAGGAAATGGACCTACCCGAACCGGCCTGGCCGCCCGTCGCTTGACCCGACTGTTGCCGCGCTGATCGAACAGATGGTTTTGAGAGAACCCGCGGTGGGGTTACCGCAGGATCCAGGGTGAGCTGCTTGAGCTTGGTCACCGGGTCAGTGCCTCGACCATCCGCCGGGTGCTCAGACGCCTGTGGAGACCACCAGCACCTCACCGGGACACCGACACGTCCTGGCGCAGATTCCTGCGTACCAGGCGTCCACCATGTTGGCCGGCGATTTCTCCCACGTCGACTGCGCGGTGACGATCAAGCGGATCTACGTGTTCTTCGTGATGGAGGCCGCTACCCGCTACGTCCGTATCCTCGGCCGTCGTTTACTCCAACGGATCGTGCAGTGAGCTTCTCAACGAAAAGAGGCCCTTCAATGTCCGGTGAAGTCACCATGAATGACCAGTCAACGACCGGAATCGCGAGCGACCTCATGACCACTCTGCTGTCGTTGGTGGGCAGGGGATCCGTACGCGCTCTACGCCGAACTGCGGGAGAGACACCGTGATCATGTCTGCGAGTTCTGGCCGCACTTGTTGTGCGTGGCTGTGATCACGGCAGTGAGGAGGGCGTCTCGCTTGGCGGCGAGGTTGTTGATGTCGTCGCGTGTTGTGATGGGTGACAGGCCTTCGACGAGTCGCTGCGCGGTAGCGGTGTCCAGGTGTGGCCGGCCGAGGTCGTCCCACCAGCGGTTGAAGCTGTCCGCGTATCGATCGCAGAACGTGGTGAGGCCGCCTTCGTCGCCGCCGAGGTGGAACAGGAGGGTGGGACCCATGACGGCCCAGCGCAGTCCGGGGCCGGAGGAGATGGCGGTGTCGATGTCGTTCACGGTTGCCACGCCTTCGTTGACCAGGTGGATGGCTTCGCGCCAGAGGGCGGCCTGGAGGCGGTTGGCGACATGTCCGGGTACCTCGCGTTTGACCTCGATCGTCACCTTGCCGACCGATTCGTAGAACCGACGGGCCAGGTCGACGACACCAGGACCGGTACGTTCGTTGCCCATCACCTCGACCAGCGGTATCAGGTGGGGCGGGTTGAACGGGTGCCCGAGCACGAAGCGCTCGGGCTGCCGCCATCCGCGTTGTAGTTCGCTGAGCGTCAGGCCCGACGCGGAGGAGGCGACCACGGCGGTTCGGCCGAGGACGGGCTCGATGGCGGCATAGAGCCCGTGTTTGAGGTCGAGTCGTTCCGGAATGCTTTCCTGGACGAACTCGGCCCCCTCGATCGCGGCGCGTGGGTCGTCGCAGAGAACCAGGTCCGCGTCGGGGGTGCTGGTCTGGGTAAGGCCGAGTGCGGTCAGCACCGGCCAGGCTGCATCGATCGCTTCGTTGATCCGCGCCTTGGCTGCGGGGTCCGGGTCGTACACGGCGACGGACTTGCCGGCGGCGAGGAACAGCGCGGTCCAACTGCGGCCGATGAGCCCGCCACCCAGTACCGCGACGTGCCCGCCCGGGGACGGGTCAGAATGTGACATGGTCGGTTCCCTTGAGCGCGAGGCGCTTGCGTGCCTGGGTCGGCGTGGCCAGCGTGTGACCGAGGGACTCGACGATGCCGCGGATCTTGCGCACCTGGCCGGCGTTCGTCGCGGCCAGCTCACCGGGTCCGATGTAGAGGCTGTCCTCCATGCCCACTCGGAGGTTGCCGCCAAGCATGGCGGCCTGGGTCGCGAAGGGCATCTGGTAGCGGCCAGCGGCGAGAACGGACCACTCATAGTCGTCGCCGAACAGCTTGTCGGCCACGGTGTGCATGTGCAGGAGGTTGTCGAGATCCGCGCCCGCGCCGCCGAGCACGCCGAAGACCATCTGCACAAAGAACGGCGGCTCGACCCAGCCCTGGTCGATCAGCCACGCCAGGTTGTAGAGGTGCCCGAGGTCGTAGCACTCGAACTCGAACCTCGTCCCGTGGCCGTGTCCCAGCTCTTTGACGATGTACTCGAGGTCGGCGAACGTGTTCTTGAAGACGAAGTCGCGCGTCATCTCCAGGAACTCCGGCTCCCAGTCGTGCTTCCACTGGGAGTACTTCTCGACCATGGGGAAGATGCCGAAGTTCAGCGACCCGACGTTGAGCGAGGCCATCTCGGGTGAGGTCGCGACCGCCGCGCGGAGCCGTTCCTCGCGTGTCATGCCGAGCCCGCCACCGGTGGAGACGTTCAGGACCGCGTCGGTCGCGCCGGCGATCAACGGCATGAACTCTGCGAACAGTTCGGGCCGGGGGTCCGGCCGGCCTGTCTCCGGGTCGCGAGCATGCAGGTGGATGATGGCCGCACCGGCTTCGGCGGCCTCGATCGACGCGGTCGCGATCTCGGCTGGGGTCACCGGAAGGTGTGGTGACATCGTCGGTGTGTGGATGCCGCCGGTGGGTGCGCACGTGACGATGACGGGCTTGGCCATGGTTCAGGCATTCACCGACGGGACGGCATCGACTGGCAGGCCGACCAAGGACTTGTAAGCCTCGATGAGCAGGCCGTGGAAGTGGTGCACCCCGTGCTCGGACAGGCCCGATCCGGCGGGGTCGTAGACGATCCGGCCCTGGTCGAAGGCCGGGGTTCGCATCCCGCGCTGCACACTCTCCACGAGGCTGATGTCCTGCTGCTGCAGCACTTCGTCGATGTAGCGCACCGACTGGACCTCGGCGTCCTCCAACTCGGAGGTCTCGAAGTAGAAGTCCCACGTCTCCAGGGTCCGCTCGGGGCCGGCGGGCAGTACCTGGAACACCATGAAGTTGTCGCGACCCGGGTAACGCAGCAGGCAGGTGTTCGGCCACAGCCACCACACCGCGTGCTGGTTGACCGTCGCCGCCGACACGTCGTAGGCGGTGTTCTCGTGCTTGCCAGCCTCGGCGAAGTGGCTGGACCACACGCCGTGCGTCTTGACCTCGTAGGTGTCCATGTCGACGAGGTCGACGAACTCGCGGTGCGCGATATGGCAGTGATAGCACTCGAGGAAGTTGTCGATGACGTTCTTCCAATTGGTGTCCACGTCGTAAGTGAGGCGTTTCGCGTGGGTCAGCCCGGCCACGTTGGGTGCCCAGAAGTCGATCTCGGCGGCCAGGTCGGCCGCCTGCTCCGCGAGCGGCGTGGCGGTCGGGTCCAGATTGACATAGACGAACCCGCCGAACTCCTCGACCCGCACCTGGTCGAGGCAGATCTGTGATTTGTCGAAGGTCTCCATGCGATCGGCGCGGCGAGCCGCCTTCAGTCCGCCGCTCAGGTCGTAGGTCCACGCGTGATATGGGCACACGATGTTACGTGTGGTCCCCGAGCCGGAGAGCAGCTCGTGGGCGCGATGCTTGCAGACGTTGTAGAACCCGCGCAGCACGCCGGCCCGGTCGCGGACGACCGCGATTGGCATCCCGGCCACGGTCGACGCCATGTAGCTGCCGGGCTGAGCGAGCTTCTCGACGTGACAGATCCATTGCCACGTGCGGGCGAACACCGCCTCGTTTTCGGCGTCGAGCCACTTCGGCTCCACATACGCCTCCGACCGCAGCGACATTGAGCGTGCGGGGTCCGGGTCGAAGCCCGACGTGATGCGGCGTACCTCATCCACCGTTACAGGGCTCATACACCGATGGTAGAGCAGACTGAACGATCGTTCAATCCTCTGTCTTGTACGTACGTTCAGCCCGCACTACGGAGCCAGCGCGATCTCCTCGCACAAAGTGACCGCCCGCTGCAATGATGCTCGATCCAGCCCCAGCAGAGCGGTGAGCCACATGCCGTTCTGCACCACGTCGACATCGGCCGCCCGTCTGTTGCAGTCGCGGCGGGACAGCTCCGGCCGCGCCCCACGGATGAGCTGAGCGAGGCCCGTACGATAGCGCTTCTGCGCCGTCGTGTTGATGTCGGCAAAGGCCTCGTCGGCTTGCGCGAGCGCCCACAGCTGAAGCCGAAGCGACAGGTACTCCGTGGTCAGGAACTCCGGATCGGCCACCCGCCGCAGAGCGGCACGGAGCCGATCCTCGGGAGCCAAGGACGGATCCGGCTCGACCAGGGTGATGTCCTGCTCCTCGATCCGACGCAGCGCGGCACTGATCAGGCTCGTCTTGTCCGCGTAGTAATAGTTCACCAGCCCCAGAGCGACCCCGGCCTCCCGCGCCACAGCACGCATGCTCACGCCGGAAATCCCTTGCCGCGACAGCAGACCCAGCACCGCATCGAGGATGCGCTCTTGCCGGTCCTTCTCCGGGGCACCAATCGGCTCGGAAGTCACGACCCGAGCCTAACGCGATCCTCGTGCACCGGCCGGTAGGTGGTTGCTCAGTCGCAAAAGGTGTCCTTCAGCTGCACGAGCGGTGACATGGTTACTTTCCGTTGGGGGGTGAGTGAGTCGTCCTGCTGCCAGTTCGCGGGGATCTTCTGCGCGGTGCCGACCGCCCGGATCGCCGCGATGTCCGCGCTCAGGGCCGCGCCGAAGGCTGTGTTCGACTTGGCGAAAGGTCTGGTAACGCGCTTCGGCAGACGCGGTCACGGCGGCGGCGAGCCTGCTGTTCTGAACGTCCGCGAGCAGGTCGCTGGTGGACGGGTATTCGCGGACGCGGTCGGCGCCGAGTGCGGTTCGCAGGGATTCGACGTAGGCCGAGCCCGCGAGCGCGCCGATCGGTTTGCCGCGCAGGTCGTCGATCGTGCCTGCGGGCGTGCGGGAAACGCTCACCGTGTGCTCGCCGCGGCGATGGGCGTGACGTTCCAGGCCCGTACTCCGGCGATCCGTCTCGAAAGCCTCGCCGACGCCGTGCGTGTGCACACCGGCGGCGGCCGCATCACCGCACGCCACGTCGTAGCAGATCGCACTGTCCCTGTCCTACAACGCCTTTGGCGCCGTGACCTGATGAACCTCCTGCCGCATCGACCGAAGCCCGACGGTGAAATCGCGAGGTTCTGGGCGGCGAGCCGGGGATCGTCGACGTAGCCACCGTCCGGTGTGTACACCGCACCAAGACTTTCCACGGCAGGCTCCCAGAACGCATCGTCGTCGATCCGCTTCGGCGGCCAGTACCTCCCCACGTCGATACCGGAGATCCGGCCGGCCAGCATGCCCGGCAGCCAGTTCCAGGTGTTCCCGCCAGGACTCCCAGCACGCGCGCGACTCCCACGCCGACTCAACACCAGCTGCGGTCGAGAAGTTGAAGCGCACCACCGCACTCGAGGCGCTCGTCGAGCCGTTCCCCACACCGGCCGCCTTGTCCACGACGACCACGCGGTACCCGCTCCGCGACAGCTCCAGCACGACCGACGTGCCGACCACTCCCGCCCCGATCACCACGACGTCCGTGTTCATTCCCCACTTCCCCTCCACCATGCGACAACCCGAACCTCACCCTCGCACCGGCGCCCCGGGAAAGAGATCGAGCCGATGCCGGAACATCGCGGTTCGCTCCTTCGACACTTGCCGGAGGATCATCGGGAGGACGGGCCGTCACCGACCGGTGATCGTGGACGTCTCGGTGGTTCAGGCCGTGGCCTCCCGCTCAGAGACGAGCGACCCGCGCCAGCCCGAATCTTCATGAGAGAATCGTCTCTCATGAAGATTCGCCAACGTCTCGTTAGATATGTACCGTGATGACCAAGCGTTAGTTAGCTAACAGCTACCCCGACGGGACATGCCGATGTGAAGGGAGGATGGGGCACCGGGCCGGGCGGGCGCCGTGCCCTTGACCAGCTAGCGAGTGATCTGGTTGACCGAGCTCGCCGAGGCCGCGGGCCGGACGGCTGCGACCGGTGGAGATCCTGATCAACGCGGCCTTGGAGCACCCCATGCGAAACCGGACTCCTGATGGCTGGATTTGAACCGGCACACGAGATATTCCATTTCCTTACGGCAACCAATTTGAGGAGATCTTGACGTGGGCGAACGCAAAGAGATGCCGCGCACCGCGATTGTGACGGGCGGCAACAGCGGGATTGGTTTGGCCGCGGCGAAAGCCCTCGGCAAGAAGGGCTACAAGATTTGGATCGCGGGCCGGAGCGCCGAAAAGGGCGCGACGGCCGTCGCACGGCTCCGTCCTCATTGCCCCGCAGGGGTGGAATTCCTGCCGTTGGACGTCACGCTGTTCGCGGGGATTGAACAGTTTGTCCGCACTCTCAAACCGCAGCTGGGCGGCCGGCTGGATGCACTCGTTCACTCTGTCGGGGTGGTGGGCAACGGCAAGCGGGTGGTGAGCGCCGATGGCCTGGAAGAGGGCTGGGCGACACAGTTCTTGGGCCGCTATCTCCTCACCGAGGCTTTCACACCCGAGCTCTCTAACGCTGATGATGGCCGGGTGGTCTTTGTCAGCGCGCAGGCACCGAAGAATCCGCGCCTTTTCGAGGACGACCCATCTCTTGAAAAGAATTTCACGATCATGCGCGCGATCGGACAGAATCAGTCAGCTTGCGTGCTGTATGAGCAGATGTACGCCGCGGAACACCCGAACGGTCCCGCCATCAACGGCGCGACAGCGGGTTTGGTCAAAAATACCGGTATCAACCGCTCGCTGCCGGGTTTCATCAGGGCGATCTCCAAGGGGATTTTTGCCGTCTTCGGGATCACCGTCGAACAGTCGGCGACGAACGTGGTGGCGCTTGCCAGCGACCCAGCGCTCAAGGGAGTCTCCGGGTACTACTTTTCAAAGCCTCAGAACGTCCAGAAGCGCCAGAAGCTGGCGTTTGACGAGGAGCGCGTGGCGTCTTTGCGCCGCGTGCTCGCCAAGTATGCGACGGTCAGAAGCGCCTTGCTCACGACTTGACACATAAAACGGCAAAGCAGCTGGCCGCGGCTTGAACGTGATGGCATCGCCCCGAGAGCAGGGCAGGGTCAGCTTCCCTTCATGATACATGGCTGTCTCGTTACGGATCGTTAGAATGGCCCGGTGGTGAAATCGGAAGCGGGGATGCAACGGACTCGGACGGCGATCCTCGACGCCGCCGCCCGCGTACTGGGCCGACGGCCGGACGCGGCGCTGGCGGAGATCTCGGACGAGGCCGGCGTGGGGCGGGCGACGCTGTACCGGCATTTCCCGACGCGGGAGGCGTTGCTGCGCGGGGTGGCCGAGACCGGGATCGCGGAACTGGCCAAGGCGTTCGAGACCGCGGACCTCGACGAGCTTCCCGTCGACCGGGCGATCACCCGGATCGTCGCGGTGTTCCTGCGCAACGGCGCCAAGTACGCGGCCGTGATCAGCCAGGCCGACCAGTACTGCGACCCCGCGGACGTCGAACGCACGGCCCGACCGATCCGGGAGGTCATCGCCCGAGGTGTGCGCGAGCAGGTGCTGCGCGACGACCTGCGTGAAGACATCCTGTTCGCCATGTTCTCCGCGATCGTGGAACGTGCCCTCTGGCTGGCCATCGGCGAATCCATGACGCCCGAGGAAACTGCCGAGGCCGCCGTTGCGATCTTCCTGGGCGGCGCGCGCAGGCCCGGCTAGCCTCCAGTTCTGGTACTCAGGTCCACCATGCTTGCCTGCGACTTGTTCCCCGTGGACTGCGCGGTGACGCTCAAACGAATCTGCGTGGCGCGGCGTAGGAGAGGCTCCAGCGAGCGCACCAAGCGCTGACTGGTTTCGGCGGCGACGGACTGGAATTGGAAGGCAAGAAGGTGGATCGTCGGCCGCCGGACGATCACCTCGACGGCAGCGTCGAGCGCGCCGACGAGATCGCGCCACCGATCGCCGGTGTCGGCTGTGGTCATGGGTTCGATCTCGGTGGCCAGGACGCGGTCGAAGACCGCGCGGACGAGCTGATCGCGCGAGCCGAAGCGGCGGTAGAGCGTCATCATGCTTACGTCCGCGCGCTCGGCGATCTGCTCCAGCGTCGTCTCCAGCCCGGTCTCCTCGAACGCTTCGACCGCGGCGTCGACGATCCGCTCGTAGTTGCGGGCGGCATCGGCCCGCAACTCCCGCCCCTGGCCTGTCATCGTCTTCTCACCAGGTCACGCGCAGTGTCTTCAGCCCGTAGACCGCGCTGAAGACCCGGAACTCGATGTCAGTGTCCGGCTCGGCCAGCGCCAGCCCGGGGAAGCGCTTCAGCAGTGCAGGGAACGCGATCCGCATCTCCATCCGCGCCAGCGGCGCCCCGAGGCAGTGGTGCACCCCGTGGCCGAAGGCGACATGACCGGCGACGCCGCGGGTGATGTCGAGGGCCTCGGGGTCGTCGAGGAGGGCGCGGTCGCGGTTGGCTGCCAGTGGCGAAGGGGCGACGAGCGAGCCGGCGGGGATGGTCTGCCCTGCGATCTCCACGTCCGTCGTGGTCGTGCGGATCAGCGACGGCACGATGGACAGCCAGCGCAGCAACTCTTCGACGGCCGGCTCGACCCGTGCCGGGTCGTTGCGGATCATCGCCAGCTGAACGGGGTGGCGCAGCAGAGCCAAAGTGCCCAGGCCGAGCATGTTCGAGGTGGTCTCGTGCCCGGCCAACAGCAACAGGCTCGCGATGCCGATCAGCTCATCGGTGGACAGATCGTCACCGTGCTCGCGCACCAGCATCCCCAGCATGTCCTCCCCCGGGGCCGCCTGCGCCCGGGCGACCAGGCTCGTCATGTAGGCCCGGTCCTCCTGCCGCGCGGCGTTGCGGTCTTCGACCGATGCGGACAGGTCGAGCATGCGCGCGGTGCGGTCCTGGAACTCGGCCCGGTCGGCATACGGCACGCCCAGAAGTTCGCAGATCACCAGCGAGGGCACCGGCAGTGCGAAGTTCGACACCAGGTCGGCCGGTTTGCCCGCTCGCTCGAGATCGTCCAATGCGGACTCCACGATCTCGGTGATCCGCGGCTCCAGCCGGCGCATCCGCCGCACCGTGAACTCCGGCGTCAGCATCCGCCGCAACCGCGTGTGCTCCGGCGGATCGAACCCGATCAGATTCCCGGCCCGCAACTGGGCCTGCTCCTTCTCGCTCATCCCGTCCGCGTCGGGGAACTCGGAGATGGCGCTGCTGAACCGGGCCGCGTCCGAAAACACCGCCCGGACGTCCTCGTACCGCAGGATCAGATAGGCGGGCTGCCCGAACGGGCCCATCTGCCGCAGTACACCTTGTTCGTCCCGTACCCGGCCCAACTCCCCGGCCGGGGTGAGCCCGTCGCGCCGCATCTCCAACGGCAGTTCCGGTGCTTCCGTCATTGTCCACCCTTTGTTTCGTTTTCCGTACCTGTCATGGCAGAAGGAGCGTCTTGCCGACCGTGGTCCTGGCCTCGATGGTCGCGTGGGCGTCAGCCGCCTGATCGAGCGGGAATGCTGGTGCGGACATCGCCGCCTTCAGTGGCAAGTGGTAGCTGACTAACACTTAGACGTCAGCGTACACGACTACCGGTCAGATGCAACTCATTACGAGATACCACTGTCTCACGACGGATGATTCACGTCGAAGCGAAGAGCGGCTAAGGCGAACACCGGCGGCGAACGCTCATGTCCGCCGATCACCGAGTCGATGGCGCCTGTCCTGGTCGAGAATGCTAATCCGGTTTGACCTGGGCGATCGTGACGTCCAATGATCGGCGGTCGTGTCTGTTCGTCTGGTCTACCGGCCCTTTGGCCAGATGCTGTCCCGGCTTGCCCTGTTCGCTCGGTCGTCGGCGTCGAAGGACGCGGAGATACTCGCCTTACGCCACGAGGTCGCCGTGCTGCGACGGAACAACCCGAGACCTCGCCTGTCATGGCCGGATCGCGCGACCCTCGCCGCGCTTGCGAATGCACCGACCGGATCCTCATCACCGGAGAACACCACCTACACCACGTACTCGACGCCTACGTCACCCATCACAACACCGGACGCAGCCACCAAGGCAACGGAATGCGTCTGCGCGCTCCCAACGACAAACCGAACACGATCCCGTTCCCGGCCCGGATCGACACGATCCGACACCGCCAGTGTCTCGGCGGACTACTTAACGAGTATCAACCCGCCGCATGAAAGTCCAGGCCAGAACCGGTAACCGAGTTTTCGACCAGGACAGGCACAGGACCGCGACCAGGCGATCGGGAAGTCGGTCATCGGCTGGGTGAGCACGTCGCGGCGGACGACCGGCTCGCTAGCCGAGGAAGACCGCCACCGCATCCTGTGCGACTCCCCCGCCACGCTGTTCTTCAATCGCCCATGAATCCCCCACGGTCCTGAGATCCGAGTCGCTCGTTGACGCGGAAGCGAACGGCCCCTATATAAGACATGTCTGGCATTTCGCGTCGTTCGGCGAAGGTGAGGCCATTCATGACGAAGGCAGTCCGCCGCATGGTCGTCGGCATCGCGTGCGCACTGAGCTTCCTTGCCGCCGCATCACTCCCGGCACAGGCAGCACCCACGCCCGCCCGACCCGAACCGGCACCACCTCCCGCAGACGTCCCACCCGCGTTCGTCGCCGACGCCTGTCCATCCCTGCCGCCGGACGCCGACCCGGCCCAGTGGACATGCGGCAACATGGTCTTCGACGCCGGGTACATCCGAATGGGCCGACTCGACCAACCGCTGACCGAGCCGATCCGCCTCACGGTCGCCTACGGCCCACCGGACCAGCTCATCTTCGGGCGACTGGACTCTCGTCCGATGCGGCTCGCCGGGCTCCCCGTCGGCGTCTGGATCACCCCGGAGTACGGCGGCCACTTCACTCCGACCACCTTCACCGAGTTATCCCTGCGCTTCCGGTTGACCGGTCCCGGCCTCGGCCAGAACTGCCATATCGGCACCGTCGACGAACCCATCGCGTTCACGATGACGCCCGTAGCCGGCTCGCTCCGGATCTACCCCCTCGGCCCGAACGGGGAGGACATCGTCGGAGCCAACTACACGGAGACATCCTTCGCCACACCCAAGGCGACGGACTGCAACGGCTTCACCCCAACCATCAACGCGGCCCTGGACCTGCCCTCACCGACCGGCCGGAACGCGGCGTCATTCCGGTTCTACCTGCTCGCCCTCAACTACACGCAACTACCCTGAACCACACCCCCTTCCTGACCACGGCGAGACTCCACGCTGGTCAAGGAATGTTTCGCCAATAGCCGCCCCACCCGCTCTCAGAAGCCGCCGACCACGGTAGGGATGATCCGCTGCGCTGCGGCGCACCGCCTGACTACGTAGTGCGTGCGATAACCCGGTGGTCAGGCCGGTGCGGTCGGCGATCAGCCGCAGCGCTGCGGTGCCGGCGTGGTTGATCACGTCCCGGCCGCCGGTCTCGACGGCCAGATCCGCCGACCATGAGGTAATGTCCTGCACCGGAAAAGTGCTCCTTGGGATAGCTGGGGATAAGGCGTAGACACCCTCATTCTCCCAGTCCAGGAGCACTTTTCCTTTGTCAGACACACCCAGCCTCAAGATCGCGGTGAATACTCAGGGCTTGTGGGATCTGGCGAGCAAGAAGCAGGCCCTTGTGCTGAAGGGCCAGCCAGACATCGTCGTGTCCCTCGACTTCAGCCCGGACGGCAACAGACTGGCAGCTGTCAGCTCCGACGCAAGCACTGTGACATGGGACGTAGCCGGTCCCACGATGACATCCAGTCCTCTGAGTACCGTCACGGACGTCACGTATCACCCAAACGGACACGTCGTCGCCACCAGCGATCTCGACGGGATCATCCGATTGTGGGACACGAGAACCCGTCGAGAAACCGCGGTGCTCACCACCAAAACCGCGCCTGCTTGGGATGTGGCCTTCAGCCCGAACGGTCGCCTCCTGGCCGCAGTCAACCCTGACGCACCCCAGACTGTGGGACACACAGCCTCAAGGAAATCCTTCCCCGCCATCCCCTTGAACAGACCGAAGTGGCGGGAGGGTCGGCCGTCACATTCACCCCTGATGGGCGCACAATCGCCACATCGTTCAACGGGGCCATCGATATCCGCGATACCGCCCCAAGTTTGTTACAGTAACCAATCATGATCACGCCCAGATCATGATCACAGACGCAGGAACGGCGCCCCAAGTGGTTCCATGGTATTGATCACGCAATCAGCGACAGGACCACTTTCGAAGAGCGCCGTCAGCGTTCATGGACCGCGGTCTCATCGTGGAGGAGGGCACCTCGGAAACCGTTTTCGACGGCCCGCGGTCGCCGTGCCTGAGGCAGTTCCTGTCACAGGTACTGTGAACCGGTGGCTCTTGACACCCCACACATCATCGGCCGGCTGTTCGACGAGATCGCGGCCGAGTACTTCGACTTCACGATCACGGTCGAGGACAGGGAAACGGCCGGCCGCTGGCTGCAACTGCGGGGCAACTCGATCAACCTGCCCTACCCACACAGCGGCAAGCCGCAAGAGGTGCTGTCCGACCTCGGCTTCACCGACATCTTCGGCAGCGTCGACTGGTACGTCGACGACTGGGCGGCCGGCAGCTTCGTGACCATCGACTGGGGCTCGTTGGGACAGCCGACGGACCACGCAGCCGAACGAGACGTGCTCGCGGCTATCGTCACCCGCCTGCTCGAAAAGTACTTGGGACTGCCGGCCGACTCCGAACGATGGGTCATCAGCGAGCAATAGGTCCCCTTCGAGAATGCGGTAATCCGGTTTGACCTGGGCGATCGCGACGTCCAATGATCGGCGGTCGTGTCTGTTCCGCTGGTCTATCGGCTCTTGGTCCAGGTCCTGTCCTGGCTTACCCTGCTCGCTCGGTCGTCGGCGTCACAGGACGCCGAGATCCTCGCCTTACGCCACGAGATCGCCGTGCTGCGACGCAACAACCCCCAGACCTCACCTGTCCTGACCAGGCCGCGCAGTCCTGGCCGGGCCGGCCCGAATGCCTCCCAGGGCGCTACGTGGCCACCGGATAGTCACACCCGCAACGTTGCTGCGCCGGCACCACAAGCTGATCGCCACGCGATGGCAACAACCCAAGCCGCCGGGCCGCCCGCCGATCAGCGATGAACTAGCCACGTTCATCCTGCGCCTGACGAGAGAGAACCGGACCCGGGGCGCGGTTCGTATCCAGGGCGAACTGCGCCGCCTCGGCCACCGAGTCGCCGCCTCAACCATCCGCAAAATCCTGCGCGCCAGTGGAGTTCCGCCATCGACGCTGCGCTTGCCAAGAATGTCATCCATGCTGCTCAGGCAGCATGTCGGTATTCGTTGAGGATGCCGCCTAATCGTTGGTGTTGGCGGACGTGAAGATGGGCGATCTGGGCCTGACCGACGATTGGCGGCGGCAACGGTCGGAGAGGCCGAGCATTGGCGATGCCCTGGTGGGGCCGATGGGAGTTGTAGAACTGCTCGTACTCGCGGAGCGCGTGGAGTAGGTGCCGCTGATTCCACATCACGGTGCGATCGAGCAATTCATGGCGGCAAGTTTGCACCCACCACTCCATGATGGAGTTCATCCTGGGCATCTGGATGCCACTGAGCACGACCTGGATACCGGCGTCGGCGAGAACGCCGTCGAACAGGGTCGGAAACTTGCCGTCCCTGTCCCGGATCAAGAACCGTGCTCGGCGGCCGACGTCGTCGAGGTCCATCACGAGGTTACGGACCGCTTGGGTCACCCATGCCGCGGTGGGATGTAGTGTCGCACCGAGGATGCGGATCCGGCGCTGCGCGTGCTAGATCACGGCCAGCACGTACAGGCGAGTCCCAGCAAGTGTGACGGTTTCGAAGAAGTCGCAGGCCAGCACTCCGACTCCGCGCCCACGACGCACAGCGCGGTCAGGATCCCGAACGCCAGGTGCCCGTCTGGCTTGTCCGGGAAGATGTCCGGAAACCTCTGCCAGATGTCAGCGAACAAGCCCGCCAACGCCAGCAGCGGCCCGGCGAGTACCGCGATCAAGCGTATCCGTCCATTGAGGACCGTCTCGCGTAACTTCGGCTCCGACCCTATGGCAACGTTTCTCCGGGCTGCTTTGCCACAGGCTACCCGCTCCCTGCCGCTGTCCGTGCCTTCCGAGGTCGGCGGCAGGTCACCCTGTTGGAGGCACTCAGGATGCTGGCTACGACGGCGGCGCGAGCAGGATGACAGAGTTGTGGCCGCCCATGCCAAGCGACGACTTGATGGTGATGCCGTCGGTGATCGGGGAGGCGCCGTTGAGGAGCCGGGGATGTCCGGGAGCGACCATCGGCGGGGCCGGGACGAGTCCACGGTCGTAACCCAGCGCGGCCACCGCGACCTCGATGGCCGACGCGGCGCCCTGGCAGTGACCGGTCAGCGGCTTGACGGAGTAGACGTCGGTGTTCGACGGGAACAGGTGGTCGAGCACGGCTGCCTCGGCGGCGTCGCACTGGGCGGTGCCGGGACCGTGGGCGTTGAGGTAGCGCACGGCGGAGGCGGGGACGCCGGCGTTGGCCAGCGCGTCCTGGAAGCAGGCGGTGATCTGGCCGAGCTCGGGGTCTATTGAGGTGACGTGGTGGGCGTCGTGGGACATGGAGCCGCCGAGCGTGCGCGCGTACGGGTTGCCCGTGCGGTTGGACAGTACGAACGAGACGGACGCCTCGCCCATGATGAAGCCGCGGCTGCCCTGCTGGAACGGCCGGCACGCCTGTAAAGGTTCGGCGTCGGTCACCGCCACGCCGAGACGGACGAAGTGGAGCACGTTCTCCGGGGTCAGCGACAGGTCGGTCGCGACGAAGACCACGTCGTCGACGAGGCCGGCGTCCAGCCAGGACATGGCGGTGAGCAGGCCCGCGTTGCCAGACGCGCACATCGCGGAGACGTTCATGGCCGGGCCGTGGAAGCCGTACTCCTGCATCAGGGTGGACATCGGTGTGGACGGCATCAATGCCAGGTACTCGTGCACCGAGAGCTCGCCCCCTCGGGTGGTGTAGAACTCCCGCCACAGGTCCACCTCGCCCAGCACGACGGCGTGCAGCAGGCCCACCCGGCGTCCTGGGCGCCAGCCGCGGTTGCTGGCGTCCTCGATGGCCTCGCGTGCGGCCGCGTGCATGGCCCTGGCGAACCGGCTCGGCCCGTCCCGCTCCTCGCCGCCGTCCGGCACGCGGGCCACCCAGACTCCGCCGCAGGGGTTGCGGCCCAGGTCAGGGGTCACGGTGGCGGCCGGCTTGCCGCTCAACAGCCCGTCCCACAGCGGTTCACGGCCCCACCCGTACCCGCTGACCGCACCTATCCCGCAGATGCCTAAGCCTCGAGCGGTCATCTTGCGCTCTCCCTCTCGACTCGAGGGCCGGTGCGACTGACGTCGTTGCGTCGTCAACATGGCTATCGTAAGGGTATATGCCCAGTTCCAGGCTATAGCCGAGGCGCATTAGGGACCTGATCGTCACCCGTTTCGGGTACACCGATATAACGGATCATGTGGGGTACGTCGGCTCGGCTCGGCTTTGCGCGGGCGACGGGAAAGGCTCCACAATGGTCGCTCCACCTGGAATGGACACAAGATCGGGCCTGAGGCCACAGCGTGAAGGAACTAATGGGCGACGCCGGGTTCGACCATGACTTGGTCGTGGAACTCGCGCTTTCGGTCGGTGCGGCCGTTGTGTGGTGCTACGACGTGTCGTCCGGCGACATCTCCTGGCGGCCGGGCCTCGACGAGGTCCTCGGTATGGCGGGCGCGCAGGAGGAGCTCGTCCGGGCCCGCTTGGCCGAACTGATCGCCCCGCTGACCGTCGCCGCGCGGACGGCGTCCGAATGGCAGGCGTTCGAGCTGGAACAACCGTGCAGCATCCCGGACCGGAAGCCGCGCTGGATCCAGTTCCGCGCGCGTGTCTCCCGGCACGCCGGCCGCCGGCGGCTGGTCGGTATCGCGGCCGACGTGACCATCCAGCACCACCAGCAGCAAGAGTTGACCGATCTCGCCGACAGGTACCGGTTGCTGGTCGACCTGGCGCCGGAGGCGATCGTGGTGCACGAGGCAGGCCGGGTCGTGTACGCCAACCCGGCGGCGATCCGGTTCGTGCGCGCCGACTCGGCCGACGACATCCTCGGCCGCCCGATCACCGACTTCGTCCACTCCGGCTCGGCGCCCGAGATGCTGCGCCGGATCTCGGAGCTGACCGTGCCGGGCGCGACCAGCGATCCCGCTGAGGCCGTCCTGCTGCGGTTCGACGGCGGCACGCTCGACGTCGAGTCGGTGTCCGTACGGACCATGTGGGAGGGACGCCCGGCGTTCCAGGTGATCATGCGGGACGTAACCGCCCAGAAAGCCGCGGCGGCGTCGCTGCGCTTTCAAGCCGCACTCGTCGCGCATGTCAGTGACGCGCTCGTCGCGACCACTGCCCAGGGTGTGGTGACCAGTTGGAATCCCACCGCGGAGGCGGTTTATGGCCACAGCGCGGCCGCGGCGATCGGGCAGCCGATCCAGGACGTGGTCGGGGCACCGCTCGACCCGGAAGCGATCCTGGACGCCGGTGGCGTGACGCAGGCCGTCCATCACAACATCGACGGTAGTGACCTCGCGGTCCGTGTGTCGGTCGCGCGTATGGACGACGGTTACGTGCTCATCTGTGCGGACGAAACCGCACGCAGGCGCGCCGAACAGCATTTCACCACTGTGGTCGCGGCCATTGAGGAAGGTGTCATCGTCGTCGGCGCGAGCGGGCTGGTGGAGTCGCTCAACCCCGCGGCCGAACGGCTCCTGGGCGTCGTGGCCAAGGAAGCCATTGGCGCCCCGGCCGCTATGGCCGTGCTCTACGACGAGACCGGCGCACGCATCCCGCCGTCCAGCTACCCGTCTGCCCACACCCGACTGACTGGGCAGCCGCAGAACGGGCGCATCGTCTGCGTGGAACGAACGGACGGGACGCGCATCTGGCTGTCGGTGAGCTGCCGCGTGCTCAACATGGAAGACGACCCGCCTACCGCGGTTGTCGTCTCCTTCAACGACATCACCGAACGCCGGATGCTCGACGGGCAGTTGGAGCACGAGGCCACTCACGACGCGCTGACCGGACTGTTCAACCGTACTGTCGCGATAGACCGGCTCAGCCCGACAGCGCGTGGTCACCGGTCGGGGCCGACCGCGATCCTGTTCATCGACCTGGACAAGTTCAAGGTCATCAACGACTCGCTAGGCCACAGCGTCGGCGACAAGGTCCTGCGGGTCGTCGGCGCGCGGCTGAGCAAGAGCATGCGACGCGGTGACGTCGTCGGCAGGCTCGGCGGCGACGAGTTCACGGTCATCGCGTACGGGATGACAGGGTCTGATGAGGCCATGGTGCTCGCGGAGCACATCCGGACCGAGCTCAACCGCCCGATCGCCGTCGACGGCCGCAACCTGCACGTCGACGTCAGCATCGGCATCGTCATCGCCGGGCCGGACGACGCCCGCGACGGCGACGACCTGCTGCGTGACGCCGACCTGGCGATGTACGAGGCCAAGACCCAGGGCCGCGGCCGGCACGCGTTCTTCGACGTGGATCTGCGGATGCGGACCCAGCGCAGGCTGCAGCTGGAACAGGACCTGCGTGAGGCGCCACGCAAGGGCGAACTGTGGCTGGCCTATCAGCCCATCGTCGACCTGCGCACCGACCGCACGACGACGGTGGAAGGCCTGCTGCGCTGGACACATCCGCGCTACGGCCCGATCTCCCCGGTCGAGTTCATCCCGCTCGCCGAGGAAAGCGACCTGATCAACATCGTCGGCGCGCACATGCTGCGCAAGGCGGCGACCGACATCGTCGAACTGCGAACGCGGCACAACCCGGACCTGCACCTGACAGTGAACCTGTCCGCGCGCCAGATCGACGACCCCCGGCTGATCCCGGCGGTGCGCGACGCGATCCGCACGACCGGCCTGCCGCCGGGCACGTTATGCCTGGAGATCACCGAAAGCGCGTTGATGCGTGACCCCAAGATCGCGGCGGCCACTCTCGCGGCGTTGCGTGACCTCGGGGTCCGGCTCGCGATCGACGACTTCGGCACCGGCTACTCCTCGCTGGCGCAGCTGCTGACCCTGCCGCTGGACACGCTCAAGATCGACCAGTCCTTCGTCGCGGGCCTCGGCCAGTCCAAGGACGCGGAGGCGATCGTCACCAGCATCGTGGCGATGGCGCATGCGGTGGACCTGATCGTGGTGGCCGAGGGCGTGGAGAACCCGCTGCAGCTGGAGATCCTGAGGGACCTCGACTGCGATCAGGCCCAGGGTTACCTGCTTGGCCGGCCGGTCGCCGCGGGCGAGCTGAAACTCGGCTGATCGGAAATGTCGGTGGGTGGGCTTGGCGGTACGTCGAACAGACGTATGCCGCCGAGCTCCTGGGCGGCGGTGCGAGCGGAGTGGGCTACCTACTCGCATTCCAGTTCCTGCTTCGCGACCGGGACGGGAAGTACTCCTCGGCGTTCGATGCCGTGTTCCGAGCCGAAGAGATGAACATCCTGATCAGCGCACCCCAGGCACCGCGGATGAACGCACACTGAGTCAACAGAACGCTCCACACCGAACTCTGCGACCGCGTTCTGATCCTCACCGAAGCACACGCCCGAGAAGCACTCACCGAATACGAGCGGCACTACAACCAGCACCGTGTGGGTGCCGAGAACCCCATCTGCGCGCCTTGACCTGCGCATCTCCAACGCTCTTGAAGCGCGTCTGTGGACACTGCACCAAGATGCACCGTCGTGCTGCGACTCCCCTACCTCGCGCTCTCCGGCGTGTTCGCATTCCTCCGGCTACTGCCGACAAGCAACATCGACAAAGACATCGAGATCCTGGTCCTGCGCCACCAACTGACCATCCTGCAACGACAAATCAGTAAACCGCGCCTCACTCCACCCGACCGCGCGTTCCTCGCCGCTCTGCTCCACCGCCTCCCCAGACCCAAGCTGCGACAACTACACCTGATCGTCTCGCCCGACACTGTCCTGCGCTGGCACCGCGACCTCCTCCGCCGCCACCACGCTCGGGCATCCCGGCCGAAGCGTCGCGGTCGGCCACCCACCATCCGCAGCATCCACCCTCGTCCTCCGGCTCGCCCGCGAGAACCCGAACTGGGGCTACCGGCGCATCCACGGCGAATTGGCCACACTCGCCATCAAGATCGCTCCCTCCACCGTCTGGGAGATCCTCAGAACCCACGGCATCGATCCGGCGCCTCGTCGCGCCCAGCAGACCTGGGCCACCTTCCTGCGCAGCCAGGCACACGCCATCCTCGCCGCGGACTTCTTCGAAACCCGAACCCTCACAGGAGCCAGGCCGTTCATCCTCGCTGTCATCGAGCACACCACCCGGCGCGTCCGCATCCTCGGCGCCACCGCGCACCCCACCGCTGACTGGACCACTCAGCAAGCCCGAAACCTCATCATGGATCTCCAAGATGCTGGCGCCACTGCGGTGCGATATCTGATTCGAGATCGCGACAGCAAATACAACAGCGCATTCGATGCCGTCCTCGCCGACAGCGGGATCACCACCATCACCACCGGCATCCGCATGCCAAGCATGAACGCGATCATGGAACGTTGGATCCGCACCTGCAGAACCGAACTCCTCGACCGCACCCTCATCCACAACCAGGCACACCTACTGCACGCACTGCGCGAGTACGAAGACTTCGACAACCAGCATCGCCCTCACCGCGCACTCCATGCCGCAGCACCACAACGAGCACTACCAGCACCCATCGCCGAACCACACGCGCTGCAGCACCTCAACATCCGACGACAAGATCGACTCGGCGGAATCCTCCACCACTATCACCACGCCGCCTGACCTCGACGGACGCAATTGTCGGCACCTACAGGGGCCGCGACCCCGCTCAATTTTGTCCAAATAGGACAACGCACAGTTCTTGCCACCCGGTCAGATGGCACGGGTGAATTCGAGATGTCGATGGCAGCAATCGATCCGATCTGCCTGGCACATACCGTCTTTCGGAGGGTGGCTGCCGATGTGGATCTCTGCGAGGCTCGACGAGCATCACAGCGGACCGCTGCGCGTTCGTGTCCGCATCCCCCCGACCGAGGAGTTTCATGCGACTTCCGCTTGCCCGCAAAGCAGCCGCCACACTGCTGACAGCGGGCGTCACGCTGTCGCTCGTCGCGACGGCCGCGCAGGCCGACCCGTTACCGTCCAACGTCGATGCTCGGCCGCCGATCATAGGCGGCACCGAGGTGTCCAACGATGCCTATCCGTTCATGGCCGCTCTGCTGAGAAAAGGACCCGGGAGCGCCCTTGAGAGGCAGACGTGCGGTGGCAGCCTGATCGACAGAGCAATCGTCATGACCGCGGCGCACTGCGTCGGGGGCGACCCGGCAGACCTGGAGGTCGTCGTCGGCCGCACCGTGCTGTCCAACAACCAGCAGGGCCAACTCCGCAACGTCACAGCCATCTCTTCGCATTCGCGCTACGGCAAGGAGCCGGGCTACGACGTCGCCATCCTCTACCTGGACAAGATCGTGGAGGGCATCAAACCGATCCAGCAGCCGACGCCGGGCACTGACGGACTGATTCGCCCCGGCACCAAGGCCACTGTCATCGGCTGGGGCAACACCGACACCGAGATGCCCCATTATCCTGACCGGCTGCGTCAGGTGGACGTGCCGTTGTTGTCCCACAACGAGTGCGAGATCGCCTACGGTCCGGAAAAGGGCGTCAACGCGTACAACAGGGTCACGGACATCTGCGCCGGAGTGGAGGGCACGGACTCCTGTCAGGGCGACAGCGGGGGTCCGATCTTCCGCACCGTTCCCGGTACCCAGACGCACATCCAGATCGGCATCGTCTCCCGCGGCGAGGGCTGTGCCGCCCAAGGCGGGCCCGGCGTCTACACCTACACCGGCTCCAAAGTGCTGTGGGACACGATGATGGCAGGCAAAGACCGACGGTGATGAAGCAACTCGTTCACTGACCGCACCGATGCCCCGGACACCCGTCCGGGGCATCGGCTCATCATCAGGACCTGGTCCACCGCTGATTCGCGTTGCCTTGACAGGTCCACAGGATCAACCGTGTGCCGTTGGGGGTGCCACCGCCGGAAAGGTCCCGGCAGAGTCTGGAGTGGACAGACCGGATCGGGTTCATACGGCGCGGCAAAGCCGAGCTGCGTCGAGGATCGCGGCGTGGACGTTGCGGCTGCTCACCGCGTCGCCGACGCGGTAGAGCCGGAACGACCCCGCTTCGTTGCGAACCACATCCTGCGGGCGCCCGGCCAGCAGTGCGGCCAGATCGACGGCCCCGTGGTTTGTCGACGCCGCAACGAGTTCGTCGTAGAGCTCGGTGACCGGCGCCGTCCCCATCTCCGCCACGACGGCGTCGAAGGTCCGGCGCTCGCGGAAGTCGAAGCCGTCGATGCCGAGTTCCACCTGGACTCCGCCGCCGGACCGTGTCACCGCGCGCAGCCGGCGGAGGATCGTGACGGTGTCGCCGTGCTCGCCAGCTCGTGGAAGTACCCCGCGGCCGTGATTCCGCCTACGTCGGGCGAGATCCCGCGCTCCGGCGTGACCAGTTCGACCGTCGCGCCGTTGGCGACCAGGGCTTCGACTGCGTCGAGCGCCTGGGTGCCGCCGTGGTCGTCGTAGACCATGATCCGGCCGCTTGGCCGGCGCGCGCCGGAGAGCACGTCCCAGGTGTCGAGGACGAGATCGGCTCCGGGAATCCGCAGGGCGGCCGGGGTGCCGCCGGTCGCCACGATGACCACGTCCCAGGACTGCGCCGGGAGCGCCTCGACGTAGGTGTTCAGCGAAATCGGCACACCCAGGCGGGCGAGTTCGTCGGCGCGCCAGTCGATGATGCCGCGCAGGTCGCGGCGGCGCGGGGCCAGCGAGGCGAGGAGCAGCTGGCCACCGACCTTGTCGGCGGCTTCGAAGAGCTGGACGTCATGACCTCGCTCGGCGAGGACCCGAGCGGCTTCCAGGCCGGCCGGGCCCGCGCCGACAACCGCGACCCTCTGCGGCGTCTCGGCCCGGGCGACCTGGTGGGGCAGCTCGAGTTCCCGCCCGGTCGACGGATTGTGGATGCAGTAGGCGGCGCCCGACTGGTAGATGCCGTCGATGCACATGCTCGCGCCGGGCCAGTTGCGGAGGGGAGTGGACCGCGTCGCTTGTCCACCAGGTCGGCTCGGCCCGATGCTGCGGCCGCTATCCCTCCCAAGGTATGTTGCCGGATCAGCATGCCGAGCCATTTCCTGATTACAGCTCGTCCAGGCCACGCCCGCCATCCTGCGTGTGCGGCTGCAGGCCACCGAGGCGCTATACGCTTGCCCTATGACTGAGCCCGAAGACGTTGGCGGGCGCGCGACGACGGTGGATGTGGCGCGCGCAGCAGGCGTCTCGCGTGCCACCGTCAGCCATATTCTCAACGGCCGAGTCGCCAAGTTTCCCGAAGAAACCCGCTTGAGGGTCCACGCAGCGGCGCGCGAGCTGGGCTACACGCCCTCGATTGCCGGCCGGGCACTGGTCAACGGCCGAACCGACACCGTGATCGTCGTCCTTCCGAACATCACCATCGGATTCCGGATGCAGGAAGCCCTGGACTACGTGGCCGATCATGTCAAGCAACTGGGAGCCAGCGTCCTGATTCGATTCGCCGGACGAGACTCGAAGTCAACCCTGGAGGCGATTCTGTACCTTCGCCCGTTGGCCGTTCTGGACTTCGGCGGTCTCACCGGAGAGGACCGGGAAGCGATGGAGCGGGCGGACGTGCTGGTGGTGCCGAGCACTCAAACCGCCCAGCACGGGAAAGGACCGTTGCTGGACCAGCGGATCGGCGAGGTTCAGGTGAGCGCATTGCTCGCGTCGGGACCACGCCAGATCGTCTATGTCGGCCTCGACGACGAGCGCGATCGAGCGCAGATCGATCTGAACCGGCAGGCTGGGGTGACTCTTGCGTGCCAGAAGCGCGGGCTGCCTGCTCCCTCGGGCGTGACGATCCAGCTGTCCGTTGACGAGGCGGCACAGACCTTACGCCCACTGTTCGGGACGCTTCCGGTCGGTGTCGCCTGCTACAACGATGACGTTGCCACTGCGGTCCTTGCCGCTTGCAGGAAAATGGGGCTCCGCGTTCCGGAAGATGTCTCCATCGTCGGGGTCGACCACACTCCGCTGGGTCAGCTGCTCGATCCTCCGCTGACAACTGTGGCCGTGGACGTGGCTCGCGAAGTTGAGCAAACCATCGGGGAGATGACCTCGCGCGTCACGGATGTTCCTTGGATTCCTCAGTCGGTTGAGGGCGCCGCCACCCTGGTTCCCGGCGGAACAACGTGAGCCGGCCAGCCGGCAGTGCCTGGGCGCCGCCGGCTGCCTAGCCGAGGACGGCCGTGCCCGGGGGCAGCTGGGAGCGAATCTCGTCGAGGGCGGCGAACACCGCCAGGGTCCGGGCCGCGTCGTGCAGCGGGTGCTCCGTTCTCTGCTCCAGGATGGCCTCGCTCGCGGCGCGGATCATGGGGACGAATCCGTGGCCTTCCACAGTCACCGATCGCGGCCGACTGTTCATCAAGGCCTGCGGAAACCCGCCGCTGCGCAGTTCGAGCCGGTCGGCGACCCAGAACGGCGCAGGAAGAGAGACCCATCCCGTGGTGCCGTTGATCGTCGCGCTCGGCTCTACGAAGTCGACCATCGACGCTGCGAGCTGGGCGTAGCGACCGTCCTTATATTCGAAGGTGATGTGCTCGGCCAGGTCGATCCCGTTCGCGGTGACGCGGCCGCGGGCACGGATGTGGTCAGGACGTCCGAGAACGGAGAGCGCCAGCGCCACCGGATAGATCCCCTGATCCAGCAGAGTGCTACCGCCCAGCGCCGCATTCCAGCGGCTCCCCGTACTACGGGGAAACGGTAAGCCAAAGCTCGCCTGGACACTCGTGACAGCGCCGATAGCGTCGCTGTCCAGCAACTGTTTGAGCAGCGCGGCCATGGGGCTGAAATCCGACCACATTGCTTGCATGGCGAGCAGGCCCCGACCGCGTGCGTAGCCGAGGATATCCCGCACCTGGGCGGAGCTGGTCGCCATCGGCTTTTCCACCATGACGTGCTTGCCGGCGGCGAGGGCTGTCATGGCCAGACTGTGATGCGTGCCGTGGGGTGTGGCGATGTAGACCGCATCAATCTCGGCGTCGTCCAGCAGCAGCCCGAGGTTGTCGTAGCGCCGCGGGATCGCAAAGCGATCGGCGAAAGTCTCGGCCGTGTCGAGGGCTCGGGAGCAAACCGCGGTCACGGTGGCGTTGCGGGCCAACGCGAAGTCGGGCGCGATCATCGCCGACACATCGCCTGTTCCGATGATCGCCCAACGAACCTGATTGGGCATGGACACGTCCTCCGGTTCCAGCAACGTTAGATCGGACGGCGTTGCAAGCGTCCTCGCAGGGAAGCGCTTGCAACGCCGGGTTTCAGCCCTTAGGACGCCGCCTGAGTCTGCTCGCGCTTCTTGCGAAGGAAGGCCTGGACCTGTGGTGTGTACTGCTCGATCCTGAAGAAGTACACGATGATGCCGACGACGACGATCAGCGCGATCGGGAGATAAATGTATGCGCCGAAGATCGCCTGGTTCGCGGCTGCGCTCTGGTGCACGACCTTGGCGTCGTACGCACCCCACGACAGCAGCCAGCCGACTGCGGCGGCGCCAAAACCGCCACCGACCTTCTGTCCGAAGATCGCGG
The DNA here is from genome assembly GCF_017876405.1 of Kibdelosporangium banguiense. GTDB lineage: Bacteria > Actinomycetota > Actinomycetes > Mycobacteriales > Pseudonocardiaceae > Kibdelosporangium > Kibdelosporangium banguiense. Next base: position 10,209,018 of record NZ_JAGINW010000001.1, read on the forward strand.
CGCTGTAGATCAGGCCGTCGGAGCGCACACCATGCTTCCATTCGCTGTAGTCGACAACATCGGCCACGATCGCGAACAAGCCGGCGGTGAGGGGGATCTGGCCGACGCCGCGGATGAGCTGGGAGATGAGGATCAGCTCGAAGCTGTGCGGGCCGAACAACGGCAGGAGCGAGCCGATCAGCATGATTCCGAGGCCGATCAGGAAGATCGGGCGCTTGCCGTAGCGGCCCATGATCGCCGGCATGAAGGAGATGCCGATGAGACTCGGCAAGATGGTTGCGATGCTGAGGATGGAGAACAGCGAGGCGTCGCCGAGAATGTTGGTGGCGTAGTAGACGCCCGAGCCCTGTGCGAGGCCGCTGAGGAGATAGAAGGCGATGAAGAGGAGCCCCGCCAGGACGAAGTAGCGGTTGTGGAACAGGTTCTTCAGTCGCGTGCCGAGCGGCTGCTCGGGCTCGGCGTCCGCGGCGGTGGCGGCCGTGACGACGCGCTCCTTGGTGCCGAAGAAGACGATGAGCAGGGTCACCGCCGCGATGATGCCGTAGATGCTCGTCAGGCTGGTCCAAGCGTGCTGATCATTCCCCAGCGTCTGGATCAGAGGCAGCGTGATCGAGCTGACGATGAGGGTCGTCAGAAGAGCCATGAAGAAACGGAACGTCGTGAGAGTCACGCGCGTCTTCGGGCTCGGGGTCAGCACCGCCAGCAGCGCGCTGTAGGCGATGTTGGAGGCGGTGAAGAAAACGGCCATCAGGAGCGCGTACATGATGAACGCCCAGGCGATCTTGCCGGTCTCGGAGAAGCCGGAGGGCACCGAGAACAGCAGGACCAGGCTCAGGCCCATCGGAATCGCGGTCACCAGAATCCAGGGTCGGGTCTTGCCCCAGCGGGTCTTGGTCTTGTCGATGAACACGCCGACGAGGAGATCCGTGACGCCGTTGAGCAGCTGACCGACGAGCAGAATGGTTCCGGCCACAGCGGCGCCGATGCCTGCGATGTTGGTCAGGTAGAACAGCACGAATGTCGTCGCCGGGGCGTAGACGACGTTCGAGCCGATGTCTCCGACCGAGTAGGAAAGTTTCTCGCGAAGCGAAATCTTCGGGAAGTTCTCCTCGGCCTGGTCAGCCGGGCGAGAGGGGAGCGTAGGCACAGTCTCGGGAATTGCCGCCTGCTTGGCGTCTTGTGCGCTCATCGTTGAGAGCTCCGTCCTGGAGCGGAAGGCGCAGCCAGGTGGTACCGCGCGATACCTAAGTGTGCGATGGGCTGGTATCACGTGTCAACAGTATTGGTATCGCGTGATACCTTGAACGGTGTCGCTGCCCGGGACGGCCCGTCGAGAGGTTCGACGTACCCCAGCAAAGGATCTTGAAATGAAGCGCACCGCATTCGTGGATGGATGGCAATTCCGAGAGAAGGTGAACCCCTTCGCCGAGCTGGGCGGAAGCGTTTCCGCCTATCGCGATGTGGTCGTCCCACATGACGCGATGCTGACGCGTGAGCGCAGCCCGCAGGCGCCGCAGGCCCAGGCGTTCTTCCCCGATGGCGTGTATCAGTATCGCAAGACCTTCGAGCTGCCCGAGGGCGATCTGCCCGAACACGTCGTGCTGGAGTTCGAGGGCGTCTACCGGGATGCGATGGTCTACGTCAACGGTGCTTTGGCCGGCCAGCACCCCTATGGCTACTCCGGCTTTTACATCGACGCCAGCGCGCATGTGGTCCCCGGCACGAACCAAGTCTCCGTGGAGGTCCGCACCCACGACGACTCACGCTGGTACACCGGGGCCGGGATCTACCGCGACGTTTGGCTGTGGACGTCCGGGCACACCCACATCGCTCTGGACGGTCTTCGCGTAACGGCCAGCGAGATCGACGAGGAGGGTGCGCTTGTCGAGGTGGCGACCACGATCGAGCACCATGGCAGCCGCCTGCGCACCGTGCGGGCAACGGTCACCCTCACTTCGCCCGACGGCGAGACCGTCGCGCGCGGCACTACTCCTGTCAGTCTCTACCCGGGCTCCAGCGCCGTCGCGCGCCATCGCCTTTACGTCACCTCGCCCTCGCTGTGGAGCGCCGAGAGTCCGACCTTGTATCACGCCCGCGTGCAGCTGCTCGCCGACGAAGACACGCTGGACGAGGCGGCGACGAACTTCGGGATTCGCCGACTTCAACTCGACCCTCACCACGGCCTGCGAGTGAACGGCGCTAGCGTCAAACTGCGCGGCGCGAGCATCCACCACGACAACGGCATCCTCGGCGCCGCGACCTTCGCCGATGCCGAGTACCGGCGGGTACGCCTGCTGAAAGAGGCCGGCTTCAACGCGATCCGCTCGGCGCACAACCCGCTGAGCAAAGCGGCGCTGGACGCCTGCGACCGCTACGGCATGTACGTCATGGACGAAACGTTCGACGTGTGGACCTCCGGCAAGGGCGGCTACGACTACTCGCTGCACTTCGCAGAGTGGTGGGAGCGCGACGTGAGTGCACTCGTAGCCAAAGACTTCAACCACCCCAGCGTCATCCTCTACTCCATCGGCAACGAGATCCCCGAGGTCGGCTCCCCTGCGGGGGCGGCCACCGGCCGTGCCCTGGCAGAGAAGGTGCGCGAGCTGGACCCGACGCGCTATGTGACCAACGCGATCAACGGGATGCTCGCCGTGATGGATGACATCATCAAGATGGCGGCAGAGCGCAGTCAGAACGTCGATGAGGGCACCGGCATCAACACCCTCATGTCCGGCCCCGGCGAGTTCATGAACCAGATCGGCTCCTCACCATTGGTCACCGACCGCACTGAGGAATCCTTTGGCCTCCTGGACATCGCGGGCATGAACTACCTGGATGCCCGATACGAGTCCGATCACGAGCGGTTCCCCAACCGCTTGATCATCGGGACCGAGACCTTCCCGACTCGCATCGACCACAACTGGCGCATCATCAAGAACAACCCGCATGTCTTCGGGGACTTCACCTGGACCGGCTGGGACTACCTCGGCGAGGTCGGCCTCGGCCGGATGCAGTACGCCGGCGAAGACACCCCGCCGCAGCCCACCCACAGCGGGCCGTTCCCCTGGATCGCCGCCTGGTGCGGAGACCTCGACATCACCGGCAGTCGCCGACCGGCTTCCTTCTACCGCGAGATCGTCTTCGGCCTCCAGTCCGCCCCGTACATCGCCGTCCAGCGCCCGGAGCACCACGGGAAGACTCAGCTGGCGGGGCCGTGGACCTGGAGTGACAGCATCGGCAGCTGGACGTGGCACGGCTTCGAAGGCGCCCCCATCACGGTCGAGGTGTACAGCGATGCCGAGGAGGTCGAGCTGCTGCTCAACGGGCAGAGCCTGGGACGCGTTCCCGCCGGTGAAGCCAATCGATTCCGATCGGAGTTCGAGACGAGCTACACGCCGGGCCAGCTGGTGGCAGTCGCCTACCAGGGTGGCCAGGAAGTCGGCCGCAGCACGCTGCGATCGGCGGGAGAATTCACCGGACTCGCGCTCAAGGTCGACGAGCCCGCAATCAGTGCCGCAGGCGGTCTCGGATTCGTGACCATCGAACTCGTGGACGCCGACGGCCTGGCCGTAGCCTGCGCACGGGCGGCCGTCACAGTTGAGGTCGATGGCCCCGCAGAGCTCATCGCCCTAGGCAGCGCCAACCCCGTGTCGGATGAGAGCTTTCAGGACGAAAGGCACACCACGTTCGACGGAACGGCACTCGCCGTTGTGCGCACCACAGGAGAAGGCACCATCACCGTGACGGTCAGAACCGACGGCATGCCGGCGGCAAAGACCGAGCTCACAGCGCAGTAGCGCCGGGTCGGCAGGGGAACGCGACGCCGGCCCGCTCCCCTGCGGGTTCCAGCCCAGGTGGCAATGCCTCGCGCTCGCGAGTGCGCAGGCGTGCTCCTATGCAACGGAGGCAGGCCGCGTCGGGCTGGACGGTCAGCAACGGTGTCTCATGGGACGCTCTGGTACTCCAGCCGCACTTCGTCACCGGACGTCGAGGCGATGGGCCACGCTGGGCTCGCATTCCACCTGCACGTGCTCATCGGGATGGCGCTGTTCACCCTGTGGCCGTTCACCCGGCTGGTGCGCCCGGCCCGAGGGTGGGCACCGGTCCAGCCGGAAACCCGCGCTCCCCCGAAAGTGACTGCTCCGGAAACACCACACCTCGGCGATCTCGCCGAATACCGCTGGGCCGGCGGATTCGGCTCGGTCCACGGAATCGTGGTGCCGGAATCGTCGACGAGGTCGGTGACGGCGTGACCGGCGTCGCCGTCGGCGACCAGGTGTTCGGGCTGTCTCCGGTCACCGGGACCATGGCCGAGTACGCAGTGCTCAGCTCGTGGTCGCCGAAGCCGGACGCGTGGACGGTCGAACAGGCCGCGGCCGCGGGCGTGGTGGCGGAGACCGCGATCCGCGTGCTGGACCAGTTGGGCGTCGGAGCGGACAGCACGCTGCTGATCGACGGCGCCGCAGGCGGAGTCGGCGACGCCGTCGTCCAGATCGCGGTCGGCCGCGGGGCTACTGTGATCGGCACCGCCAGCGAGGCCAACCACGAATACCTGCGCTCACTCGGCGTCATCCCGACGACCTACGGCCCCGGTCTGGCGGACCGGGTGCGCGCACTCGCCCCCGCCGGCGTGGACGCCGTCTTCGACGTGGCCGGCGCCAACCTGCCGGATCTGGTAAAGATTGCGCCCAGTGCTGACGCCGTCGTCAGCATTGCCGACACCACGGCCCCGGAACACGGTGCTCGCTTCTCGATGTCGGGGACCCCCGACGAGATCACACCAACCCTGGTCAAGGCCGCCGCCCTGGGCGCCGCCGGGACGTACGTCCCGCACGTCGCGGCCACTTACCGCCTCGACCAGGTCGCCGAGGTCCACGCCCGGATCGAGGCCGGCCACGCCCGGGGCAAGATCGTCATCAAGATCTGAACAGGCCGCCCGCATCAGGCGGAAACAGCGGTAATCCCTTCAAAAATGGAAGAAATCATCGACTCGAAAGTGATCGCTCTGGTTGGCGGCGGCGGAGCGCTGGGCAAGACCATCGCCGAGGAGGTACTCACCCGGCCGGACACGCGGCTGCTGGTGCTGGTGCGGCCCGGCAGCCGCGACAAGGTCGCCGACCTGGAACGCCGCGGCACCCAGGTCGTGGAGGGAGAACTCTCCGCGGATGCCGGTGCGTCGCCGGCCGCGTTTCGCTTTCAGACAGTCTTGATCGTGCCGCCGTCGATGACGTAGTCGACGCCGGTGATGTTTCCGGCCACATCGGACAGCAGGAACGCGATCAGGGCCGCCACCTCCTCGGGTTCGGTCATGCGGCCGGTCGTGACGTTCTGGCCCGTCACCATCTGCTGACGGAAGTCGGCCAGGCTCATGCCCGACGCGGCGGCCCACTGAGCGACCGCGCCGTCGGGGTTCGAGTACACGGAGGTGTTGACCAGGCCGGGCGAAATGGTGTTCACGCGCACGCCCCGGGGACCGAATTCCTCGGACAGGGACTTGCCCAGCGTAGTGAGCGCCGCCTTGACCGAACTCATCGCAGGCGGGAAGCCTCCGGGCATCAGGGCCATGATCGACGAGATGTTGACGACCGCTCCCCGGCGCTCGATCAGGCTGGGCAGAGCGGCCCGCGTGGCACGGACCGTGCTGAGCACGTTCATGCCGAACGCACTGGCCCACTCGGCGTCAGTGACGTCGAGGAAGCCGACGGTGGCCCCGTCCCCGCCGCCGACGTTGTTCACCAGCAGGTCGATGCCGCCCAGCTCGGCGAGAGCGCTGTCGATGAGAGCGGAAACTCCGTTCGCGGTGCTCAGGTCCGCCGCCACCGCATGGGCGCCGGTTTCCTTCAGTTCCGGTGTGACGGTGCGGGCGGCACCGACGACGCGGACGCCTTCGGCGATCAGGGTCCGGACGGTCGCCAGCCCGATGCCCCGGCTGGCACCGGTGACGACGGCGGTCTTGTTGGTCAGGTTGAGGTTCACAGCAACTCCGGTTCTCGAGCGGTAGGTATTCGGATGGCGGATGGGGCGATTCAGTCGCGGATGGTCAGGCCGCCGTCGACCGCCCAGGCCTGCCCGTTGACCCACTCCGCGTCGTCGGACAGCAGGAAGGCGGCGGCAGCGGCCACATCGGCCGGCTTGCCCAGCCGCGGACTGCGCATCGTGGCGAGAATCCTGGCCTGCCACTCCTCGCCGATCTGCTCCTGCGCGATCTCGGTCATGGTCACGCCGACGCCGAGGGTGTTGGCGCGGATGCCCTGCTTGCCCCAGGCAGAAGCGACGTGCCTGGCCAGCGAGTTGATGGCGGCCTTGGACGCCCCGTAGGCCGGGCGCTCGGCCTCACCGATCCAGGCCGCGCCCGCCGAGGTGTTGAGGATGGCACCGCTGCCCTGCGCCAGGAGGTGCGGGATGACCTCACGGATGGCGATGGCGTAACCGAACAGGTTCACCTCGAAGGTGCGCCGCCACACGGCCACATCCATGTCCAGCAGGTTCTTGTCCCTGGCCAGGTGCTGGGCCGAGAGTTCGGCACCGACGTTGAACAGCCCGTCGATCCCGCCGAGTTCGGTGGCGGCCGTGTCGACGAGCGCCTTGATCGAGTCCTCGTCGGCCAGGTCGAACTTCACCGCGATCGCCCTGCCGCCGGCCTCGTTCAGACGCTTGGCCAGCACCTGCCCGGCATCGAGGTTTCTGCCACCGATGACGACCGAGGCACCCTCCTCCGAGAGCCGCACGGCCGTTGCCGCCCCGATCCCGGCGGTAGCCCCGGCGATGACGATCCGCTTGCCGCGCAGTCCACGCATGTCCTTCTCCGTTTCCCGAGTGGTTGAGCACCGCCTTGAGCGGCACGGGCCCACGTTAGCCGACGGATGTCGGTTTGCCAACTAGCGTCGGAAAACCGCCATCCGTTGTCCAACCGAGGCGATCGAGGTAGGCTCAGCGGGATGACCGCCACGAACAACAGCAGCGCCCCGCCGGGCGATCGACGCGTACGGCGCACCCGGACGGCCCTGCAGCGCGCCCTGATCGACCTCGTCGAGGAGCGGGACCTGGCGCAGATCAGCGTCGCCGACGTCGTCGATCGGGCCGAGGTCAACCGCTCGACGTTCTACGACCACTACCGGGACGTGCACGAACTGGCCGAGGCCGCCAGCACGTCGATGATCGACGACCTGATCGGGGTCGTCATCGCCCTCGACCCCGCCCACGCGAACCCGTCCGATTCCCCGGAGGACCCCGACCCGCCACTGACGGCCTTCTTCGCACACTTCGCCGAGCACGCCGGTCTCTACCGCAGTCTGCTGGGACCGACGGGAAGCGCCCGCGTCATCGAACACGTGCGCCTGCGCACCGCGGCGGCCGCCCACACCTCCCGGCATCTCGCCGCGACTGAGTCCACATCGGACACGGCTGACCCGGCGGACATGCCGCACGACGTGCCCGCGGCGTTCGTCGCCGGCGCACTGATAGGGGTGGCCACCGACTGGTTGCAGCGAGGATGTCCGCGAACGCCCGTCGAGATGACCAGGTTGACCAAACCGCTCCTGATCGCGGTCTCGGCCGGCGGTGAAGTTCCCGGCTCCGGGTACCGGACCTAGCTTTCACGCCGGGTCACAAGTAGTGAACCAATGGTCTCTTATCGTCGATCACTGACGCATGATCAGCCGGCGCGGCGGGCCAGGGTGCCGGTAATGAGCCGGGCCAGGGTGGTCTCCAGGTCGGCGGCGAAGTCGAGGTGCAGACCGGCCAGCGCGGGGTCGGCTTCGCCCACGGCAAGCGCACTGGCCGAAGGGTGCGCGTACGTCCACAGTGCACCGGTGACGACCAGGGTCATCGCACACACACTGCGGGAATCCTCACCGAGTTCGGGGAGGTAACGGCGAACGGCCTCGGCGAACATGCCGATGCTGGTGTGCGTGGATCTTTTGAAGCGCAGCAGGCCTTCGGCGGACACATTGTGCTCCAGCACGCCGGGCTGGGCGGCGATCAGGTCGCACAGCCTGGAGTTCCGCAGCATCGAGCGGCTGACCAGGGCGGCCAGGCGGTCGCCACGCTCGCGGGCGCGGCCGCCATCGCCGTCCGACAGTTGCACGGAGATCTCCGCCACCCAGCGGTGCAGCTGGACGTCGAGCAGGTCGAGCAGGACCGCCTCGCGCGACTCGAAGTAGCGCCGCATGGCCGACTTGGCCAGCCCGACCCGGCGGCTCAGCTCGTTGAGCGTGATCTCGCCGACCGGCATGTCCTCCAGCATCGCCGACGCCGTGTCCAGGATGGCCCGGCGCCGGATCTCGCGGTGCTCCTCGCTGCGTGCGCGCTGGAAGGTCATGGACCGATATTAGTATCCCACCGGTTGACTACTAATATACCGTCGGTACAGTATCTTCCGGAATGCGGCCGCCAGCCAGCGAACGAAAGAGGTCTGTTTCTGATGCGTTTGGGTATCCAGGCTCGGTTGTCCGGCCAGACCGGCAACGTGATCGACGACTTGCTGGAGCACGCCCGCGTGACCGAGCGGCACGGGCTGGACCTGTGGATCGGCCAGGGGCTGGACGTCGATTCCGTGACCGCGCTGACGATCGCCGCCCGGGAGGCGCCCGCACTGTCCGTGGGCGTCTCTGTCGTGCCCGCCTACAGCCGCCATCCCGTGAACACCGCGGTGCAGGCACTCACCGCGCAGGCCGCCACCGGCGGGCGGTTCACCCTCGGGGTCGGCGTTTCACACCAGATCATGGTCGAAGGCGTCTACGGGATCTCCTACACCAAGCAGCTCCGGCAGATGCGGGAGTATCTGGAGATCCTGATGCCGCTCCTGCACGGACACCAGATCGACTACACGGGCGAGGTGTTCTCCGCACACACCACCCGCTCGCCGGTCGCCGTCCCGGGCGCCACGCCACCAAGGGTCCTGGTGGCCGCGATGGGCACTCGGATGCTGGAGCTGACCGGACAGCTGGCGGACGGCACGACACTGTGGATGGTCGGCCCGAAAACACTGGCCGACCACGTCGTGCCCACCATCACCAAGGCCGCCGACGCCGCCGACCGGCCGACCCCGGAGGTCATGGCCGGTCTGACGGTGTGTGTCACGTCCGATCCCGACACCGCACGCGCGGTCGCGGGCCGTGAGTTCGCGATCTACAAATCGCTGCCCGCCTATCAGGCGATGTTCGAGCGGGAAGGGGCCGGCGGCGCGGAGGATCTGACGGTGGTCGGCGACGAGGAACAGGTCGCCGAGCAGATCCGCCGGCTGGAAGACCTGGGCGCCACATCCGCCATGTTCGCCGTCTACGGAACCGACGAGGAACAGCACCGGACGCTGGCCCTCCTCTCCGAACTCGCCCGATCCAACTGAGGACCAGCCAACACGCCGGCGATGTCAGCGGCCACCTTCCTTCCCGGGCCGTCGCTGGATCTCCGCTTCGAGTACACGGCGGGCGAGCTGCCAGTCCGACTCGAACTCGGGTACGAACCGCACACGGATCGCCGTGCCCGGGTCGCCGGCGCGGATCTCGCATGTGCCGTCGCGCTCGCGGGCTCTCCTGTCGATCAGGCCGAGACCGAAGCCGTCGTCGCCAACCGTTCGTGGATCGAAGCCGGTGCCGTCGTCGACGACCTCGATCAGCAGCAGTTCGTCGACCGCTGCGACGATGCGGACCGACACGGTGGTCGCGTGCGCGTGTTTGGCCGCGTTGCGCAGGCACTCCCGGACAATCCTGGCGACGTCCTCGGCGCATTCCTCGCTGAGCGTGTTCCAGAACTCGTCGAACTCGAGTTCGATACGCAGGCCGTTCGCCTCACCGAACCTTCGTGCGATCGCCGCGAGCCGGGCCGAGAGCCGGTCTCCCTCGGTCGGCGTTGCCGGTTCTCCCACCAGCAGACGGATGTCCGCCGACGCGTCGGCGACGAGCGTGCGCAGTTCGGTGAGCCGCGCGTGCAGTGCCGGCTGTCCGGCGGCGTCGGCCTGCGCCCTGGCCGTGAGCATGGACAGGCCGAACAGCCGCTGCGAGACGGTGTCGTGGAGTTCCTCCTTCAGGCGCAGGCGTTCGTGGTCGGTGCCGACGTGCCGGGCACCGCGGATCGCCGCGGAGTACCGCAGCGCCAGCGCGGCCTCGAAGGCGATCTCCCACCAGCGGGCGAACGTGTCCGGTCCCAACCGGGCGTCGCGGGCGAGCAGTCCCGTGATGACGCCGATCGGTCCGCCTTCCCAAGGCAGGGGTATCGCGGCGAGATCGGTCAGGTCCGCGGCGAAGGGACGCATCGGAGCGAGCCCCGGGTCGGTCATGACCCGGCCACGCCAGTCGCGTTCGACGAGGATTCTGTTCTCGAGGTAGGCGCGCCACAGCGTCATCGATCCGCCGGTGACCCGGGTCTTTTCCAGAGCCGCGAGCACATCGGGTCGTACCCAGTTGCCGCCGATGAAGGTCGGTGCCTGGGTGTGCTGGTCGATGAGCACCACCGTCGGCCCCTGGATTCCGGTAAGGCTCGCGATGTCGCGGGTCATCTCCTTGACGACCGCGTCCAGGTTTCCGTTCCGGGCGAGTTCGAGAAACCGGATGGCGAGAGCGCGGCGGTGGTCGTCGCCCGGTCCCGGCGACGACTCGAGCACCAGGCCGTCTGCCGGAGTCGGGTCCACGACTGACCAGTATGCACCGTCCAGAGAGGACCTTCCAGATGTGCGCGTGCCCACCTATGATGTTCGTGACCAGGAGGAACGCCCATGCCGGTGCGCGTGTACGTGATCGACGACCACGAGATCGTGCGGCGCGGCCTGCTGTCTGTGCTCGAAATCGTTCCCGGCATCGAAGTCGTGGGAGACGCGCCGAACGGGCGCGTCGCGCTCGACGAGTTCCTGCCATCGCCGCGACCGCCGGCGGACGTCGTGCTGATGGATCTCGTCATGCCGGTGTGCGACGGGATCAGCGCCTCGCGTGAGCTGCGCAAGCGGTTCCCTGACCTCCGGATCCTGGTCCTGAGCAGTTTCGGCGACCTGCGCTACGTTCGCCCGGCGCTCGAACTCGGGGTCTCGGGGTATCTGCTCAAGGATGCCCCTCCGGAGACCGTCGTCGAGGCCGTGCGGGCGGTGTTCGACGGCCGGCTGTATCTCGACCAGCGCGTGTCCGCCGCCCTGTCGGCGGCGGAGAAGTCCACGCCCGTCGACGGCCTCACCCGGCGGGAGCGGGAGGTCCTGCGGCTCGTCGCCCGCGGTCTGTCCAGTCAGGACATCGCGGACGTGCTCGTCCTCAGTGAACGGACGACCCGGACGCACATCAGCCACCTGCTCACGAAGTTCGGCATGCGGTCCCGGATCCAGCTCGCGCTGTGGGCCCACACCAACGGTTTCGACGCGGACGCACCGACGGGGTAGCTCAGGTCGGGTGGCCGGCTACCAGATCGGCGACGACTCGCGGGCGAGTGACGAACGGGCTGTGGTCGGTCGGCCATTCGACGACGGTTTCGGCGCGTGCCGCCATCCTGCGTTGCGAGCCGGCCGGGATGGCCTGGTCGTTGGTGCAGACCACATAGGTCGTCGGGATCGATCGCCAGGCCGGAGTGACCACCGGAGGCACCGCCACGCCGATCGTCATCGGGCGCAGGCGGCCGGCCAGCTCCGCGGCCGTGCCGGGAGCAGCGTCGCCGTAGAACAACCCGGCGGCCGCCGCCGGGTCGACGCTGACCTCGCCGTCACGGAAGACGAGGGACTCCGTGAGCTTCCCGCTCATCAGCGCGGACACGTCCTCGTCCGGCTCGGTGAGGTAGGCGGCGAGGTACACGAGCCGGGACACAGTGGACAGTCCGGCGGCCGCGTACGAGACCACCAAGCCGCCATACGAGTGCGCCACGACCACGCTCGCCGGGCCGGCGGCCTGGATCGCGGCTCTCGCAGCCGCCACGTCGGCGGCGAGGCCGGCCAGCGGCAGCTCGACGGCTGTCGCCGCCACGCCGCGCTGTCGCAACTCGGCGACGACGCCGTCCCAGCACCACGCCCCGTGCCAGGCGCCGTGCACCAGCACGATCCCGCCCATCAGAACAGCGCAATCGGGTTTGTGGCGCTGGAGGTGACCCCCATCATGCGCCAGGGCAGCATCGCGAAGAAGAACTCCCACCGCTGCTCGGCCGCGCACGTGGCGGCCAGCTCCGTGAGCTCCATGACGTCGATGAGCCACAGCCCGAGCGCGACCAGCCCGACGAGATGGATCGGCCGGAACAGCTCGAACGTCTCGAAGCCCGACGGCTGGACGTCGTGGATGCAGTCGCCACCCAGCGCGGCCACGTCCCGCTCCCGCAGGAAAGGCAGGCAGGCCGCGTGCAGGCCCGGCTGGCGATGCTCGGGATCGACGCCCTCGCTCAGGGTCCGTGCCACGTGTCCGGTGTGGACCAGCAACACGTCACCAGAACCGACGGTGACGCCCTGGCGTTCCTCGGCGGCCGCCAGGTCCTCCGGGAGGATCGGCGTGCCCGGTGCCAGCCACGGCACGCCCTTCAGCGCGGCGATGTCGAGCAGGACGCCGCGGGTCACGATGCCGTCGCCGGCGTCGTGGATGGACAGCTTGGTCGAACCACGGATCGAGTTGACGTGCTCGTCGACGCTGAAACCGTTGTAGTTCTGGCCTTCCCAGTTGTAGTGGGCGAGCCCGTCCAGGTGTGTGTTGGACCCGTGCGCCGAGATGAAGACGGACTCGGTCACGGCGTCGAAGCGGCTCGCGCCCTTACCGATGTGGCTCGAGACCTCGCCGATGCCCATGAACCGCATCGCCTGACCGAGTCCCGCGCCGAGCGGGTCCTGGGGTCCGTTCGGGTCGATGTTCCTGGACAGCGAAACGATTTCGCCGGTCCGGATGAGTGCCGCGGCAGCGCGTCGCTTCTCCGCGGTGATGAGGTTCAGCGTGCCGAGCCGGTCGTCGTCCCCCCAGCGGCCCCAGTTCGACAGGGACTTGAAGTACCCGATGACGTCGTCCGTGGAAGGGAGGCTCATGCCGAAGCCTCCTCGCGCGCGGCGGCGAGAGCGGACTCGAACGCCGTGAAGAGCAGGCCGCGGTCGGCGGTCACGTTGAACAGGCGCACGCCCTCGGCCATCAGTGCTCCCACGGCGCCGTCCAAGCCGGGCAGGGCGAGGTACTGGATGCCCGCGTTCAGCGCCGCCTTGCGGACCCGGACGTTCATCTCGCGGACGCGAGCGTCGGAGACGTCCCCGTCCAGCCCCAGCTCCGTGGCCAGGTCGTACGGGCCGAAGATCAGCCCGTCGAGGCCCGAGCCGGCCGCGATCTCCTCGACGTTCGCCACGCCGTCGGCGTCTTCGATGAGACCGATCACGATCGCGTCGTCGCGTATCTGCCGCAACGTGGCCGGCCAGTCCATCGTGAGGTGGCCGACCGCCCGCACGGCAGGGCATGCGCCACGCACGCCCTCCGGCGCGTACCTCGCCGCGGCCACGACCGCCTGTGCCACCTCGACGTCACGGACGTGCGGGGCGATGATGCCCGCCGCGCCCATGTCGAGCACCTTCTGGATGAACGACGCGTTGTGGTCGGGGACGCGCACGATCGCGTCGATGCCCGCCGCGTCCGCCGCCCGGACGAGCTGGTTCACCTCACCGACACCCATACTGCCGTGCTCCGCGTCGATCCACGCGAAGTCCAACCCCGCGTACCCGACGATCTCCACGATGTCCGGACTGGGCAGCTGGACGCAGGCGCCGAAAGCGGGGGCGCCGGCCGCCAGCTTCGTTTTGATCCTTCGTGGTGCGACACGCACGAAATTCCTCCTTTGTAGACTTTCAGTCCTGTGCCAGTGCGGGCAAGGGCGCCGCTCCGGGGATCACTCCGGTCGCGGCGGGCCTGCCACGCATCAGTAGGACGAGAAGCAGGGCGACGAGCGTGCCCACGGCACCGACGGCCATCGTGAGCCCGTACGCGCCGACCGTAGGCAGCGCCGTGCCCGGCACCACCGCACTCGAGAGCGTCAGCGAGAACACCGACACGCTGATGGCCTGGAACAGGCTCCGGACGACGACCGAGAAACCCATGCCCTCGCCCATGTTCTCCGGCGGGACGACCTCGGCCATCATGGTGGGGATCGAGGTCACCGCGAACATCGTGCCCACCGAACCCAGCACCATCACCAGGATCATGAGGACGAGGCTGTCCCGGAAGAGGAAGTAGCTCGGCATGGTGACGGCGAGGCCCACGATGCCGATGAGCATCGAGCGTTTCGCACCGACCCGGCCGGCGACCATGCCGGACACCGGCGCGAACAGGAAACCGAACCCGGCGATCGCGAGCCCGATCATGCCGAACACCGACGGCGTCAGACCGAGCCCGATCGGCATGCTGGTCGGCGACTGGAACAGAATCGGCTGCACCAGTTGAATGCCGCCGAACGCACCGAACGAGACGAACGCGACGATGCACATCGTCAGCGCGTACCTCGGTTTGGCCAGCAGGCGCAAGTTCAGCAACGGCTTCGGCACCCGCAGTTCCCACCACACCCAGAACACCCCGACGACGACCCCGATGGCGATACCACCGAGCACCACCGGATCACCCCACCCCGAAGTCTGCGACTCCGTCACGGAGTAGAGGATCGCGGCCAGTGCCGGCACGAACAGGGCACCGCCGACGATGTCGATCTTGTCGCCCCTGACGTAGGTCCTGGGAGACGGCGCCAGCAGGATCTGGCACAGCAGCGCCGCGAGCCCGGCGAGGACCGCGGCCGCAATGAAGATCGAGTGCCAGTTGGCGTACTGGATCAGCAGCCCCGAGAAGAAGAACCCGAGCGCGCCGGCGATGGTGACCGTGCCGGCGACGACGGCCATGGTCACCTGCACCCGTTTCGGTTCCACCGCCTCGCGGGCGATGCCCATGATGCAGGGGAGTATCGCGCCGGTGACGCCCTGTATCGCGCGTCCCGCGATGATCGCACCGAAGGTGCCGAACGCCACGCTGACGACCGAGCCGAGAATGGACAGCAGCAGGACGACGATCAGAACCTTCTTGCGTCCGAAGAGATCACCGAGCTTGCCGCCGACCGCGGCGGACGCCGCGATCACGAGCATGAACCCGGTGAACGCCCACCCGATGTCTGTCGTTTGTAGACGGAACTCGGCCATGAGGTCCGGCACCGCCGCGGACAGCATTGAGAGTTCGAAAGCGCTGGTGGCCTCGGCGGCGATCAGTGCGATGAGCACGAGCACGTACGGCCGCCGTGGCAATCCTCTGGGGGTGACAGACTCCATTATCCGTCCCTTTCCCTTGTTTTTGGGACAACGAACCCCCGAAAACAACGCCCCCGTCCTTCTCCGCGGCACTCAGCCGGAGAATGCCTCCGCCCGATCGAACCCGCGCCTTATCCGCTCCTCGCGTTCGGCGACCCAGCCGCGCATCTCCGGATGCGTGAAGATGTACAGCTCGTCGGACAGCACCCCGTCCACCACCCGCCGGCCGACCTCGTCCGGGAGCATGCTGGCCGTCGCCGACTGTCCACTCTGGTCGTCAGGTGGCACGTCGGTGTCGGGCAGCCCTTTGATCGCACGGGACGTGCGCCAGAGCCGGCTTCGCACCCCGCCCGGGCACAGTACGCTGACGCCGATCCCGTCGTCGGCCAGCTCCGCATGCAGCGCCTCGGAAAGCGCGATGACAGCGGCCTTCGTCGCCGAGTACGGCGAGAGTGCCGGAAGCCCCATCAGGCCGCCCATGGACGAGGTGCTGACGATGTGCCCGCCGCCCGCGGCACGCAGGTCGGGCAGGAAGTTGTGCACTCCGTTGTAGACACCGGTCAGATTGATCTCGACGACACGGTCCCACACCCGCGGGCTCACCTCGTCGAACCGCATGCCGTTCGTGCTGACACCGGCGTTGTTCACCAGCACCTGCACGAGGCCGAGCTTCGCGTGCACACTCTCGACGGCGGCCGCCCAGCTGTCCCGGTCGGTCACGTCGAGCGGCACGGCGACGACCTCGGCGCCGGACTCCGCCAGTTCGGCCGCCGACTCCGCCAGGACGGCCTCGTCGATGTCGGCCACCGCCACCCTGCCACCGACCTCGGCGAACGCCCGCGCGATCCCCAGGCCGATCCCACCGGCGGCTCCGGTGATGAAGGCGACCTTGCCGGTCAGCTCTGTCACGCTCGGTCCCTTCGTCGAACCATCGGCCTTGGCACGTAATCCAGTCTGAGGACGCGAAGACGCCGGCAACAGAGACACCCGTCTCGATTCTCGGACCGTCGACGACGAAGGACGACGACGGGAGCAGCCGACCTGGCGGCCGGACCGGCCGGCAACACAAAACCAACTGGCGATGACGCGACATTCCGCTGGACAGAAGCTTCAAATAAAGGCCCTGACTTGCTTCTTCGTTGAGAGCTACCGGGTTTGCCACGGGTTCCGGGTGCCGACGGTCCAGCCGCCGTCAACCAGGATCACCGTGGGAAAGGTCAGATCGCCAGACAGAGGTGGTAGGAGTCGAGGATCGCCGCGTGGACGTTGCGGCTGGACACGGCGTCCCCCACGCGGAAGAGCTGGAAGGAGGCCGCCTCGTTGCGCACGATCGCCTGCGGCCACAGGGTGAGCAGCGCCGTGTGGCCGACCGCGCCGTGGTTGCGGGACAACGGCTTCAGCTCGAAGTAGAGGTCGTCGACCGGGACCGTGCCGTGCTCGACGACCATCTGGTCGACCGTACGGGTCGCGGTGGTCCCCGCGTAGTCGTCGGTAGCGTGACCTCCAGGCGCCGGTCGGCGGTGCGCGCCACCGAGGTGACTCTTGAGTCGAGCGTGACCCGCACGTCGTGATCGGCGAACGCCTTCAGATAGGCCGGATAGTTGCTGTCGTCGACGATGGTCGGTCGGTGCCCGGCCCACTCGATGCCGGCCCCGGCGGGTCGCCAGCTGTCCAGATAGGACAGTCCGTGCCGGACCACCATATCCAGGCGCTTGCGGTCGAGGGCGAAATCGCGGCGGCCGATGTCGAACGTCCCGGACAACCGGACCGCGGATCCGAACGGCGAGCAGGCGACCATCCGCTCGTACAGCTTAAACGGGCGTGCAGGCGCGACGCCTTCACCGTGCGCGGTCAGGCTGGTGCCCTTCGCCGCTTCCAAGGGCACCTTGACACTCAGCGGCTTGAGCAGCGCCCGAGACGCGAACCCGGCGGCAACCACAACACGGTCGCACTCCAGATGCCGTCCTTCGGCCGTGGCCATGACCCACTTACTTTGGCGTGCTGGTGAAATCCGTTCGACCGGGTCGTGCTCGACGAGCGCTCCGCCGTTGGCCGGGCAGGCCTGGATCACCGAGCTGTCGCAGGTCGGCCTGGACCCGACGGACCCGTTCCCGCTCGGCTACACGCTGTCCGACAGCTGGATGCGGGCCGGCAGCCTGAGCTGAAGTCCCGACGGCGAGGCGTGGAGTCCACGCCTCGCCGTCGCGGACTTGCCGGCGAGCAGTCAGTCCCCCGCGTAGGCCGCGCCGATCACGGCGTGGTTGTGGAAATCACGCGACTCGACGATCTTGCCGTCGCGCACCCGCATCACCTGGATGTTGGCGGTCGTGAGTTCCTTGCCGGTGGTCGTGACGTGCACGTTGTAGTCGTATTCGGCGACAATGACCTCCGGGTCGGTGGTCTCGTGGATGCGCAGGTTGGCGACGGCAAACCGCACCGGCAGGGTGCTGAACCAGGCGAAGTGGTCGGCCAGTGCCTGGCGCCCCTCACGGTGTAGCGGCTCGGGAAGGGCGAACGGCAGATCGACGACGGTGTCTTCGGCGTAGAGGTCGGCGAGTCCGTCGAAGCGGCGCTCGACGACGCCGTCGAGCAGGGTTTCGAAGACTTCGCGCGGAGTTGCGGACATGGTGTGCTCCTTGATCTTGTTCGTGGTGCGGCCGGGGTGTTCAGCCGTTGTCGGTGCCGAAGTACTGTTCGGCGTTCGTCGGCACGATCGACGGGTAGCGGTCGTTGTGCACCTGGTCCAGCTTGCCGTCGCCGTTGAAGCTCGACCGCACGTACATCAGCGGCAGGTACTGCATGAAGTTCTCGAAGCCGCCGGCCGCCAGCTCCGCGATCCGCGCGTCGAGGTCGGCCATCGAGCCGAGGCGCTCGACGCGCAGGGTCGTGCCGGTGGCCTTCTCGTAGACCGCGTACAGGTCACGGAAGCTGAGACGGTCCCCGACGACCGGGAAGACGCGGCCGACCGGCTGGTCATCGACGGCCACCTCGACGGCGTAGCGGGCGGTGTCGAGATAGGTGGTGAAGTCCACCTGCTGGTCGCCGTCGCCCCAGATGTACGCGGTCTGCGTCGCAGGGTCGATGACGCGGTACCAGTAGAACAGGAGCGACCGGTCGAGGAAGGTGCCGTTGAGCACGTGGACCACCTCGACCTCGCCCCGCTGTTCGTCGGCCAGTTCCCCGAACTGGCGGCGCCAGTCGGAGGACGGGATCTGTCCCTCCGGGACCTTGAACAGGTCGAGGGAGAAGCTGGAAGGGATGAACCGCGCTACCCCGGCCGCACGAGCGGCCCGCAGCAGGGCGGCCTGGCCGTCGATGATCACGTCGGGGCCACCCTGCACGGCGGAGACGACGGTGCTCGCGCCGTCGACGAACGCGGCCAGCTCACCGGCGTCCTTGCCGAGCTCGCCTTCCACGATCTGCGCGCCGCGACGTTCGAGCTCGGCGACCTTGCCGCGGCTACCGGGCCGCACCAGCAGCCGCAGCGTCGTGTCCGGCCTGGCGAGCACCCGCTCCGCGATCAACGTGCCGAGCGCACCACTGCCGCCGGCCAGTGCTATCACTTTCGAGTCCATGATTTTTTCCTTCCGAGATTGGTTGCGGTTCAACGGTCGTAGGCCACGCGGGCCAGCCGGGGTACTCGGCCGAACGCGCCGGCGTGGAAATCCCGGTACGCCTGGGCGATCTCGGGTTTGCTGTTCATCACGAACGGGCCGCCGAGGGCCACGGGCTCGTGCAGCGGGGTGCCGCTGTAGACCATGACCTTTGACGGCAGGTCTCCGTCCGGAGCGGCCAGCCGCACCGAACTCTCCCCCGCCGCCGCGATGGGATCGGACCAGCCGACCTGACCCTCGTGCAGCATCCGGCCGCCCACCAGCGCGGTGCCGCGCAGGACGTGGGCGAACAGCCGGTGCTCGGCCGGAACGGCCAGGTCGTAGGAGGCCAGCGGCTCGAGGGTGGCCACCACGCCCTGCACGGACTGATAGGTGTCGGCGGCGCCGGTGACCCCATCGACGGTCCCGGCGTGCACGTCGATCACCACTCCGGGCGCGTGGACGCGGGGATGGCCCTTGAGGTCCTGGTAGCGCGACGGGGTCATTTTCTTGGCGGCGGGCAGGTTGAGCCACAGCTGCAGGACATGGGCGTGTTCGTCGCGGTAGGCCAGTTCGCGGTGGATGATGCCGCGCCCGGCAGTCATCCACTGCACCTCACCGGACTCCAGCGCACCGGTGTGGCCGAGGTTGTCACCGTGCTCCAGCACGCCGTCGACGACCAGCGTGACGGTCTCCAGGCCGCGGTGCGGATGCCACTCGAAGCCCGGCTTGGAGAACCAGTCCTCGACCAGGCCCAGGAACGGGTCGGTCAGTGCCGGGTCGGTGGGGACGAACGCGAGCGCCTTGTCGTCGACCTGTTCGTCCGGACCCAGGTGGGTCCGGTCGCCGATCCGGGTCAGGGTCCGCTGGACGATCAGCCGGCTGGTCATCGATGCCTCCTCAAGTTAAGTAGATGACACATCATGTAACTTAGATGACTCGTCATCTATTCCGCTAAACTCGTCGGATGACGAAGTGGCTGACCGACGAGGAGCAACAGGCCTGGCGCGGGCTCATCCACATGACCGCCCAGCTCAACACCAGGCTCAACCGGCAGATCCAGGACGAGCACGACATCTCCCTGGCCGACTACGGAGTCCTCGCCCGCCTGCACGACGCACCCGAGCCGGGCCTGCGCGCCCGCGATCTGGAAGCCACCCTCGCCTGGGAACAAAGCCGGCTGTCCCACCAACTGTCCCGCATGCAGCGACGCGGCCTTGTCGAGCGGCACGAATGCCTCGACGACCGCCGCGGCGCCGCCTTCGCGATCACCGCGACCGGCCGCACCGCGATCGAAGACGCCGCACCCGGGCACGTCATCGCCGTACGCCGGATGCTGTTCGACCACCTGACCCCCGGCGAGGTGACCTGGCTGGCCGAACTCACCACCCGGGTCACCGACCGCCTCGGAGACCCGGCCTGACCGCCGGCTACCAGGGGACGAGTCCGTCGTTGTCGAAGAACTCACCGGTCGGGCCGTCGGGCCCGACCGTGGCCAGCTTCACGATCACTTCGGCCCCTTCGGTCACCGGCTGGCTGTCCGCGGAGAACCCGGTCATGTCGGTGGCGGTCTTGCCGGGATTCACCGCGTTGATCCGGATATCCCCCAACGCGATCGCGTACTGGGTGGTGATCATGTTCAGCGCCGCCTTCGACGACGGGTAGCCCAGAACCGGGCCATACGTCTTCCCCCACTCGATCGCGTCGGGCACCGATCCGGCCGAACTGGACACCATCACAACCCGGGGATTCTCGGACGCCCGCAGCAAAGGCAGAAAGGCGTGCGTCACCCGGACCGGGCCGAACACGTTCACCTCGAAGAGGTCCCGCACGTCGTCGCCGCGCACATCGGTGACCGGAATCCCGGAATCCACCACACCCGCGTTGTTCACCAGCACGTCCAGCCGCCCCGACCGCGCCTTCACAGCCTCGGCAGCCGCGAACACCGAGTCCTCAGAGGCCACATCGAGCGGCACGAACTCCACCGCCAGGCCGTCCTCGACAAGTTCGGCGGCGGCCGCCTCGCCGCGCGCGGTGTCCCGGGCGGCGAGGAACACCCGCCAGCCCAGCCCCGCCAGCCGCCGCACGGTTTCCCGGCCCAGTCCCTTGTTCGCCCCAGTCACCAGGGCGGTCGTCGTTTCGGTCATGTTGGTTACTTTCCGCTTCCGCGCAACCACCCACCAGGACCGCTGTGCCCTGGGACCGGCGGTACCACCCCGAGATCACGGTCCTGCGGCACGGTGAACACATGGACCGAGCCGAACTGGCCGCAGTGCTACGCACCGCACGTACGCGAGTGTCACCGGCCGATGTCGGCCTCCCGGCCGGATCGCGCCGACAGGTGCCCGGACTGCGCCGCGAGGAGGTCGCCCACCTGGCCTGGAACCCGCTCGCCGCCGCGCTGCTGGGCGACTACAGCCGATGGCCACCCGCGAACCGCAACATCATCCGGCAGCGGTTCCTCGGCACCGGTTCCTCGGCACCGGCCCCAGCCGGATGACACTGGACTCAGCCGACGCCGACAAGGCGGCGGACGCCGAAGCCGCAGGTTGCCTGCGCTTCGCCCAGGCGCGCTACCCCGCCGACCCCGAACTGGGCAAGCTCATCGCCGACCTGCGCTCGGGCAGCGCCCGGTTCGAGGCCGGATGGCGAGCCGGCCAGGCCGGCCGACTGCACCCCGCCACCCAAACCCTCGAGCACCCCGAACTCGGGCGAATCACCCTCGACCGCGACAACCTCCACATGGCGGAAGGCGAACAGATCCTCGTCGTCTACTCCGCCGCACCGGGAACGCCCGCGGCGTCGCAACTCGACCTGCTGCGGGTCACCGGCACCGAACAGTTCACCGGCTCACGCACGTGAAGCTGCCCGCCTCGGCCGGTCACCCGCCCAGTAGCGCGGCCAGGCCGGGTATTCGCACAGAGGGATCTCGTATGACCGGCGTCACCCACAGTCCGCGGAATCTGTTGAACCGCGGGGCCGCCGCCTCACGTCTTCGGTGACATGAAGGCCGGACTGATCGGCACGACGACGGTCGTGGCCACGTTGCTCCTTTCGTCGTGCACAGGCCCGCAACCCGGTTCAGCGGAGCCGTCGAAGCCCAGCCACCCCAACGAGATCAGAACGGTCACCCCGACCTGGATCAGCGGCCTGCAAGTCGTCAGCAACCACAGCGAATCCGCGTCCTGCCCGTGGGCCACCGCCTACCCCGCGATCCCGGGCGCCGACGCGCTCACCGCCACCCTGCGCGACAAGATGCCCAGCCGACCCGACGAACAGGCCGCCGACCCGGAGACCGGCTGCCCCAGCGGTGAAACGCCGGAAATCAACATCAGCTTCCGATTCCTCGCGGCCGCCGGCGATGTCGTCGGTGTCGAACTCACGACCGTCGACTACTCCAGCGCCGGAGACGGCACCACCATCGCCACCTACTGGTTCGACACGCGCTCGAAGAAATCACTGCCCGCGACCGCGCTCCTCGCCGACAACGCAGGGGACGATTTCGTCACCGCCGTCGTCAAAGCCCTCTCCGGCCACGAAGGCGTCGACCCCGGCAACCTCAAAGCCGCGCTGGTCCCCGAATTCCGCGCCAGCACCCTGACCGACCTGGCCTTCACCGAAGGCGGCGACCTCGTCGCCCGGTTCGACCAAGGCGCGGTCGCCGCTGTCCCCGCCGGGCGTCAGCAGGCCGTCATCCCCCGGGTCCAGGCCGAACCTCTGCTGTCCGATCTAGGCCGCCGAGCCCAGCAGCAGGCCCTGCGGCCCGGCAACCGGCTCGACCTCGACGGCGCGGCACCCACGACACCACGACCGCCCGCCCCCGCGCCTCAGCCGTCCACAGTGGACTGTCAGCGGGTCAGATGCGTCGCACTGACCTTCGACGACGGCCCCGGCCCGGACACCGGGAAACTGCTCGACACCCTCGCCCGCTTCGGCGCCCACGCCACGTTCTTCGTCGTCGGGCAGAACGCGACCTACCACGGCGACCTGCTCCGCCGGGAAGCCGCCGAAGGACACGAAATCGGCAACCACAGCTGGTCCCACCCCGACCTGCGAAAGCTCACCGCCGACCAGGTCCGCGACCAGCTCGACCGCACCGACCAGGCGATCGCCGACGCCACCGGCCGCAAACCCACCCTCATCCGCCCGCCCTACGGCGCGATCAACGACACTGTCCGCGGCGCCGTGGAGCGCCCCATGGCACTCTGGAGCCTCGACACGCTCGACTGGAAGTTCCGGGACAGCACCAAGGTCACCCAAACCGTCCTCGACACGGTCAAACCCGGCGACATCGTGCTGCTCCACGACAACCACCCCACCTCCGTCGCCGCCGTCCCCGCGATCCTCAGCGGCCTCAAGGACCTCGGCTACCAGTTCGTCACCGTCAGCCAACTCTTCGGCAGCACCCAGCTCACCCCGGGCAAGACCTACGGCGACAACGAGAAAGCCTTCGGACGCAACTGAAGGTCACTCCGGCGGGAGCACGGTGAGCCGGAGCGTACTCCGCCCCCGCGCGGGTGGGATCCTCCACAAAGCCCAGCAGCGCTGCCGATCGGGCTCAGTTCTCGTCGGTGCAGGAGTCCGCGGCGTTGTCCGGCCGCTGGAGGTTGGCCAGGACCGTGGCGGAGATGCCCGGCCAGTTGATCGAGCTGCTCAGGGCTGAGGCAGTCGATGAACAGCCGGCGGACGTGGTCACTGTGCTGGGGGCGGCTTCGGTCAGCGCCTCATGCCCCTTCTGTATGAGCGTGACATGGACGGCACGGGCTTCCCCGCTGTGCCGTTCGACGAGGCCGCGTTTGGACATGCGGGTGAGCTGGTGGTGCAGGCGGCTCTTTTCCCAGCCCATCATCGCGCCGAGGTGAAACGCACGCAGCCGCCCGCCGGTTGCCCCAGAGAGCACGGTGAGCACGGTGTAGTCCGCGGTGGACAGTCCGTTGTTCGCGCCCGGCAGGCCCGTCCTGTTCCGTCGGGCGACCGCGGTCACCATGGATCCCCGCCAGGGTGTGCTGCCCGAGACCGACGTCCTGGTCCGCGGCACCACCATCGAGTCGGTGGGCAAACGGCTGCCGGCGCCACCGTCATCGACGCCGCCGGGGCGCTGCTGCTGCGCGGCGTGGGCGCGGAATGGACCCTGGCCAACTACTTCGAATGGATCATCACGAAGTGGGGGCCGCTGTTCCGGCCGGAGGACATCTACGCGGCCAACTACATGAGCATGCTCAGCTGTCCATCGCGGCGGAGAGCGAAGTCAATGCCGGTCACGGCTACCCGCCCATCACGAAGGCACGGCAGTTCGGACGCCGACCCCGTACGCGCCTCCAGCACCTGGGCCCAGATCATGGCCGCTTGTTGTGGGACATCGACGATTCCGGCCAGATCGGGTCGACGCCGTCGGGTTGGAAACCCATGATCCACCCGTAGAACGCGAGCTCCTTCTCGGTCGAGTCGATGATCGTCGCAGGCAGCCGGAAGCCGTGCGCCTCACCCTCGTACTCCACATAGGCGTGCCGGACGCCCTTCGCGGCAAGTGCGTCGCGGAACAGCTTCGCCTGCGAGGGCGGCACGATCGGATCCTCAAGACCCTGCAGCAGAAGCACTGGGGTGCGCAGACGGTCGACATTGGACAGTGCTGATCGCTCGACGTACAGCGCGGCGGCGTCAGGAAGTGGTCCCACCAACCCGTCCAGATATCGCGACTCGAAGTCGTGTGTGTCCTGCGCCAGGCGGGTGAGGTCAGCCATCCCGAAGTACGACGCCCCTGCCGCGAACACGTCGGATGTCGTGAGCGCCACCAGTACGGTCCCTCCACCTGAGGAACCGCCGCGGATACCCAGGCGTCGTAGGTCGGCGAGTCCTTCTTCGGCCAGGCATGACACCGCCGCGATCGTGTCTTCGACGTCGACCACACCCCACGCGCCGCGCAACGACTCGCGATAGTCGCGGCCGTAGCCTGTGGATCCGCCATAGTTGACGTCGATCACACCGATCCCGCGGCTCGTGAAGTACGCCTTGCGCAGCAGGTCGTGTGGGGCCATCGAGCGCGTGGTCGGGCCGCCGTGCACAAACGCTATGTAGGGCGGCAGCTCGCCTTCGGGCGCCTCAGCCTCAGGACTGCGCGGTGGATAGACAAGCGCGTGCACGTCGCGGTCGAGACCCCGGAAGACGCGCTGTTCGGCAATCGGCAGCCACTCGGGCCCTACTGGCATCTCGGCGGAGAGACGGACGTCGTGCATCTCGCCGGTGTTGAGGTCGACGACTCGGATGCCCTGCGACAGCGTTGATGAGCCGCCCGATACCAGCACGCGCCCGTCGCGATGTGCGAGCGGCTGGATGGCTGTGAGCGCAACGGGCAGCTCGGTTTCTTCGCCCGTGACCGGGTCGATGCGCACGAGCCGGTCGGAGCCGAATGTCTTGACCGCGAGAACGCACCCGTCATCCAGCGGGAGGTGCCACTTCGATCCGAGGAGCCACGCCGCACCGCCGTACTCGGCGTGCGCCGGATGCAGGGGCACGCGCGTTCCGTCAAGATCGATGCGCTCGAGATTCCACCAGCCGGTGGGGTCGGCGCTCATGGTGAGTGTGCGATCGTCCGCCCACTCCGGCTGCACGATCGACTCGGTGGCCGAGCCGGCCAGGGTCCGCCAGGAAGGCACGGTGCCGTCAGGGGCGACCGCGCCGACGCGCAGCTGCGTGCCGTCCCAGGGCATCTGGGGGTGATCCCAGGCGATCCAGGCGAGGTGCGTGCCGTCGGGCGAAAACCGTGGCGACGCAAGGAAACGCGAACCGGAGACTACCGACGTAATGCGGTCGGCATCCGACGCCGCCGACCCATCCAAAGGCACGCGCACGATGTCGCGGGTGAGCGCGTCGGCGGCGTGCGACTCGCGCACCGCGACCACATCTCCGTCGCGCACGGCGAGATCGCCGAAGCGGAACCCGAGGCCGCCAGGCGTCAGCGGTGCCGGAGTCGTCTCGCCCGACGTGAGCAGATAGAGGCGTTGGTCTGTGAACTCCGCGAAGACAAGGTCGCGTGAGGGCGTCGCCACCCATGCCCCGCCGCCGTACTCGTGCACTCGCGTGCGCGCGTCCCATGGTGCCGGCAGCACGTCGACAGGATCACTGCCGTCGCCGTGCGTACGCACCGCGAGCCGACCGTCCTCAGCGCCCTTTCGCTCGAGCCACCACACGTCGTCGCCCACCCACGCGGCGTCGTGGACGGGATGTTCCGCCGCGAGCGCCGCCGCGTCGATCGGCGAACGCCAGGTGCCGTACGGCGCCCGTTGCTTCATAGGGACGTCGTTTCGCGTGCTGCGCTGATGATCACTCCAACGATGCTAGGCAGGCGCATCCGCCAAGCGCCCTCGTCGAATGACGAAAGACGCCTCCCTTCCCCTGCGACACTTGTTCTGTCCTCAGAGCGATTGGTGTCCGTCACGCAGATCAGCGCTGCGCAGCCACCAGTGCAGCACAAGGCGCACGGTGCCGTCGCTGAGCGAAAGCCCCATCAGCTCTTCGACGCGCGAAATCCGGTAGTAGACGGTCGAACGGTGCACGTAGAGCTTTTCGGCCACCTTCGACACGTCGCCCATGTTCTCCAGAAAGCAGCGGAGCGTGGCGAGCAGCTCGTCGGACAGCACCTCGCCCATCGACGCCAGCCGCGGTGGCACCAGATGAGCGGGTGGTGGCGAGGGCGCGAGCACGGCGAGCATCTGGCCGGGCTCCAGCTCGTCCCAGTCGATGACGCCCTGACGCCGCAGCACGTGATCGGCACGCAGTGCGGCACTCGCCTGTTCGTACGACTTCGCGACCTCCTCGAGCGACGAAACCGCACCGCCGATGGCAACGGTCGGACGCTCGCCCCCGTCCTCCATACGGTTGAGCTGCTCCGCGAGTGCGCGGATATTACGCTCTTCAGGCCCCGGATCACCCGCCGCGAGCAATACGACGCTGTCGCCGACACCGGCGACGAGCCACGAGCGGTACGCCCTCACCTCCAGCCGGCGCGCCACCAAGGTCTTGAGTGGACGCAGGCGCGCCCGCGCCGACGGATATGCCAGCGTGAGCACGTGGAAAATGCCCACGTCGTTGATCAGTCCGAGCTCGCGCATGTCGTCCGCGGCACGCACGCGCGAAGGTCCGTCGCCGAGAATGAGCTCGCACAGGATGCGCTCGCGCTCCGACTCCTGGACCTCCAATGACCGCTGACGCCGGTAGAGCACCTCGGCGATACGAGCGCTCACCTTCACGACCTCGCGCAGGTCCTCTTCTTCGAGCGACTCGTCGCGGTCGATGAGCGTGAGGAACCCGCAGGGCTCCTCACGATGCCAGAGCGGCACGACGACCCGTGCGTGCGAGCCGGCCAGGTCATCCGGTGAGAGCCGGAGGGGCTCGCGCAGACTGCGCAGGCGATGGGTCACGAGCAGATGCCGCATCACGTCATCGCCGAGCCTGCGGTTGATGATCGATTGGACGCGCGTCGTGTCCTCGTCGCCGAACGACCGTGTATGTGAGATGAGCTTCAGGTTCGGATCGTCGACTGTGATGGACCTGCGCAGAGTCTCTGCGAGGTCGTCGATCGAACGCTGGACTTCATCCAACACCGGTGCCGCCCTCCCTGACCTGATTCTAGGTCCGGAAGGCGGCACCAGCCGTCCAGAGGACGCGTGTCCGCGCACGTAGGACGGCTGCTACTGGGCGGAGATGGCCGTCGGCGCCAGGTACGGGCCGCTGGCCGCGATGCGGAACTTCGACGAGTAGTACGCCGTGTCGACCAGCGACAGCGGGGTGAAGGCGGTCAGCTCGACGAGCCTGCGTTCGGCCTTGATCCACAGGTCACAGCCACCTTCGGGACCCGCGGCCGCCGCCTGGGCGACGAGTGAGTCATACGCCTGGTCGTGCACGCCGCCGAGGTTCTGCCCGCGCTCGGCCGGCTCGCTCCCACCGAAGGTGTCGTACGTCGGGCGTTCGGCACCGATGCTGAGGGCGGTGACATCCCAGCCCCGGCCCGACAGGACCGTGTTGTACTTCTCGTTCGTCGACGAGGGATTCACCTCGACCTTGAAACCGAACGACGCCCAGACATTGCGCAGGAACTCCGCGCCGACGTCAGTCGTCTCGACCGGTGCGAGGCGGACTGTGACGGGCTGACCGCCCTTTGCCCAGATCCCCGAGGCGTCCTTCGCGTAGCCGGCGTCGGTCATGGTCTTCGTGGCGGCCGGGACGCCCGCCGGCGGGAGGATGTCGGTCACCTTGCCGTAGGGAGAGCAAGCGGCGCCCTCGGGCAGGCGGCTCTCGGCGGCGGAACCCGCCGGGCCGACCACATTGGCCCAGTCCTTGGCCGACACCAGCTGTTGCAACGCCTTGCGCACGGCCGGATCGCTGGTCGACGAGCCGTTGCGGACGTTGTAGAGCAGGCTCAGGGTCAGCTGCGACGCGACCGCCTTCTGCATGCCGTTGACGTTGCTCACCCGCAAGGCTGGTTGACCACCGAGCATCCCGATGCTCCGCTGGCCGCCGAGCAGCAGGTTGGCGGTCGCGTTGCTGTCCGGCGAGAAGTCGATCTTGACCGTGTCGGGCGCCGCGCTGGTGGTCGAGGCACTGGCCGGCCCCCAGGTGTAGTCCTTGCGCTTGGCGAAGGTGAAACCGGCGCCCGGGTTGCCCTCAGTCAGCGTGTACGGGCCGGTACCCAGCGGCGTCGTCTTCAGCGACTCGGCACGGTCGAGGCCCGAGTCGCAGACCATGAACGGGCCACGCACCAGGCGAGCCTCGATCATGACCACCGGCGCCGCGTACTTGATGGATACGGTGCCGGCCTTGTCATCCGCGGTGACGTCGTAGTTGGTGCTGCCCATGATCGAGACGGCTGTGGGAGACGCGGTTGCCGGGTCCTTGATGCGGTCGAGGTTGCGTTTGACCGTCGCGGCGGTGAACGGCGTGCCGTCGCTACAGGTGACCTTCGGGTTCAGGGTGAACTTGGCGGTAGTGGCGGTGAACTCCCAGCTGCTGGCCAGACTCGACGTGAGTTTCCGCGTGCCCGGCTCGAACGTGACCAGGGTGTCGTACACGAACTTCTGGACGATGCCCGCGAACGTCGTGCGCGACAGCGCGGGGTCGAGGTTGTCGAAGCCGTCGCCCATCTGCATCGACAACGTCTGCGGCCCGGACGAGCCGCCGCCTGCGACGGCACAGCCGGTGAGGATCAATGACAACGCGACTGCGGTGGCTGGCCTGGGTGATTTCACGGCACGCTCCGGCGGGTGAGGTGGATGGGCGGCAAGCAGGGTCAATCGGCTGCGGCCACGCTGAACGGGCGCCAGGGGAACCGGGGCACTGCGTCGAGCAGGCTGCGCGTGTAGAGGTCCTGGGGGTGGTCGAAGACGTCGGACGTCGGCCCCGCCTCGACGATGTGGCCGTCCTGCAGCACGATCACCTCGTCGCAAAGGGCCCTGACGATGTCGAGGTTGTGGGTGATGAACGCCAGCGTCAGCTCGTTCTGGTCGCGGATGTCACGCAGCAGCCGCAGAATCGCCGATTGCACGCTCACGTCGAGCGCGCTGGTGATCTCGTCACAGATGAGGAACCGCGGCTGGGCCGCGAGCGCACGTGCGATCGCGATGCGCTGCCGCTGACCGCCCGAGAGCTCGAACGGATAGCTGTCGGCCGCTGTGGCCGGCAGGCCGACGAGATCGAGCAGCCGGACCATCTCTTCCTTGGGGTCGCACTCGATGCCGTTGACCACAAGCGCTTCACGGATCATCGCGCCCGCGGGCATCCGCTGGTTGAGCGACGAGTTCGGGTCCTGGAAGATCATCTGACGCACTCGCGAGAGCGAGCCGGGGCCGGTGCGCGGCATCGATGCGAGCGGTGTGCCGTCGAGGTCGACCGTTCCCGAGTCGGGCTCGAGTAGACCCGCGATCACGCGGCCAAGCGTCGACTTGCCGCTACCCGACTCCCCCACGATCCCGAGCGAGTTGCCTCGCTGCACCGCGACCGATACGTGATTGAGTGCGCGCACCTTGCGGCGGCCACGGCCGTAGGACACTTCGATCCCCTCGGCGACGATCCCGTTCACTGTGGACCCTCCGCATCGACGAACTCCGGCGATGTCGCCGAGAGCAGGAGCTTCGTGTAGGGGTGCCGTGGATTCGTGACGATCTGCTCGGCTGTGCCGTGTTCGACGATGCGGCCGTCCTTCATCACCGCGATCCGGTCGCACAACTGCGCCACCAGTGCGAGGTCGTGCGAGACGAACACCAACGCCAGGCCGCGCTGCTCGGTGACCTCGACGAGCAGTCGCACGATCTGGGCCTGCACCGAGACGTCGAGCGCCGTCGTCGGCTCGTCGGCCAGCAGGACCTTGGTGTGCCGGCCGAGCAGGGCCATCGCGATCATCACGCGTTGACGCTGACCGCCCGAGAGTTCATGCGGGCGACGGCGTAGCGCAGCGGCTGGGACAGGGATGCCGACCGCTTCCAGCGCGGCGATCGAGCGCTCGCGGATCTCGGTGCGGCTGAGCTGTTGCCCGCGTAGCCGGTCCCGCATGATGGAGCCGATGGTGAGCATGGGGTTGAGCGAGCCGAGCGGATCCTGGAACACCATGCTCACGCCGTCGGCGAGCAAGCGGGCGTGCGCCTCGCCCTCAGTACCGACTTCGGTGTCGACTTCGGTGCCGTCAAGGCGGTGTGCTGTGGACTCCGCGGCGACGCCGACCGGCAGCAGGTTGGCGAGAGCCGACAACGTGAGACTCTTGCCCGATCCCGATTCGCCGACGATGCCGAGACGCTCGCCCGCCCGTACGCCGATGCTGATGCCGTGCAGCAGGCCGGTGCCGTCGGCCTTCGTGCGGGCGTGCAGGTAGCGAATGGACAGCACGGCATCGTCGGTCTCCGCCGCGACGGAGTCAGCTGCGTCTGCCGGAGCCGTTTCCGAGCGGCGCTTCAGCCATCCGCGCCGGGAGACCAGCGCGCGGGCGCGTGGGTCGAGCCCTGCGGCGATCCGTTCACCAAGCACGTTCACGCTGACACCGGTGACCACGATGGCAAGGCCGGGGGCAACGATCATCCACGGGCTCGTATAGATGTTCGTCATCGCTCCACTGAGCATGAGGCCCCAGTCGAACTCAGGCTCACGCACGCCAAGGCCGATGAAGCTGAGCGACGCCATCGCGATGAGGTAGCCGGCGACGGTCAGGATCGCGAGGGTCGCGATCGGATCGGCGATGTTCGGCAGGAAATACCGGGCCATCAGGCGCCGGCCGCGGATGCCGACGGCCCGTGCCGCGGCGATCATGTCGCTGCCCGCCTGGGTGAGCACGAGGTTCATCGTGAGGCGCGCGATCTGCGGCGCACCGGCGATGCCGAGGCCGATCATCGCGGCGAGGCCGGAGCGCCCGAACAGCGTGGCAGCGAGGATCGCCAGCAGGATGCCAGGGAAGGCGATGAGGGTCACGACCACGCTGTTGACGACGCGGCGCGCGGCAGGCCCGAGCACGGCGGCGAGAAGGCCCACGGTGATGCCGATACCGAACGCGATGGCGGTCGCGCCGAGTGCGTAAAGAATGCTCGTACGGGCCGCCACAAGGCTGCGCAGTAGCAGGTCGCGGCCAAGCTCGTCGGTGCCGAGCCAGTGCTCGGCACCGGGCAGCTGGCGCGGGCTCGTCGGGTCGATCGTCGAGGCGACGACACTCCACAATGGCGGAGCGACGATGGCCACGACGGCGACGAGCAGGACGAGGACAAAAGCGACAGTCGCACCGGCATCGGCGAAGACGAAGCGGGAGAACCTGGCACGTGGCTTCATGTCAGCTCCCCACGATCAGCGAGCGTGGGTCGAGCAGCGCCAGCAGGACGTCGACCACGAACGTGATGGAGAGTGTGATGACGGCGATCACGAGGCCGACCGTCTGCAACAGGGTGTAGTCGAGGTTCTGCACGGAGGTGGTGACCAGGCGGCCGATGCCCGGCCACGCGAACACGGTCTCGGTGATGATCATCCCGCCCATCAGGGCCGCCAGGATGAGGCCTGCGAACGTGATGGTGGCGGTCAGCACGTTGGGCAGCACGTGCTTGCCGTAGAGGATGTGCCATGGCAGGCGCATCGCGCGAGCCGATCGCACGTAGTCCTCCTTGAGGATGCGTGACGTTTCGATGTAGACGATGCGGCTGAGTGTCGCGGCGAGTCCGATCGCGACAGTCGCCACGGGCAACACGATCGCGTCGGGGCTGTCAGCGCCGGCCGGCGGCAGCCACCGGAGGGTGATCGCGAACACCGCGATCAGCGAGATCGCGATGAGGAAGTCGGGAATCGACGCGAGCAGGCCGGTTCCGAAGTGGAACGCCGACGCGCGGCCCTCGCGCCTACGGCTGCGTGCCGCGACCATCATGCCGAGGGGCACGGCGATGAGCACCGCGACGATGAACGCGAGCAGGCCGAGCTGTACAGTCGCCGGCAGCTGTTCCATCACGACGTCGATCGCAGGGCGGCGCAACGAGATCGACTCACCGAAATCGAACGTCACGATGTGCCGTAGGTAGGTCACGTACTGCACGAAAACCGACTCGTCGAGCCCGAGTTCCGCACGCCGCTGCGCGATGAAAGCCGGGTCGGCGAACGGCCCTGCCGAGGCGCGCACGGCGTCGCCACCGAGTGCGCGGGACATGAAGTAGACACCCGTGACGATGACGAACAGCGACACGACGAACGAGACGGCGCGGCGCGCGATGAAGGCAGGCCAAGGACTGCCGGCCAGAGGCCTTGTCCGAGCCGGACCGGCTTGCGTGATGGCCAACGTGACTCTCCAAGGTGGACGAAGGAACTAGCCGAGCCTGATCATGGCGAAACGCGGGCCACACGCCCGGCTGCCGCGCGCAGGTGGTCCGTCATCCGATCGGCGGCGATATCGTCGGTGCCGTGAGGGTCACGAGTCGTTGCTGGTCACTGATCCGCATCGGGGAAGTCTGCCGGTAAACGCCGCTCGCGGCCTTTGGGCGATTGTTCGAAGACAGGCGTGGCATTTTTCGACACGGTGCCGTGGCATGCCCCGGCACGCTGGCGCAGACTGACCCGATCCGCCCGAGAAGACCAGGAGAAACCGCCATCGTGACCGATCTGCTGCTGCGCGCGGCGACCATGCTCGACGTCGCGACGGGCGAGTACTCACTCGGTGACATCCACTGCGTCGACGGGCTCATCGCCGAGATCGGTCATGGTTTGCGCGCGTTCGAGTCGGCGCGAGTCATCGACCTCGGTGGCGCGCCGGTACTGCCGGGTCTCATCGACGCGCACGTGCACGTCACCGCTGCCACCGCAGACCTGCGTGGGCTACAGGAGTGGTCGCCCGCGTACGTCGCGGCGCACGCCGCACGCATCATGCGTGGGATGCTCGAGCGCGGCTTTACGACGGTGCGTGACGCGTCCGGCGCGGACTTCGGCCTTGCCGACGCGCAGGCCGAGGGTCTGATCAGCGGACCGCGGCTTTTCTTCTGCGGCAAGGCGCTCAGTCAGACCGGCGGGCATGGCGACACGCGTCCGCGTGGCGTGCGTGTCTTGGAGGAGTGTTGCGGCGCCGGCCTCGGACGCGTGGCCGACGGCGTAGACGCGGTGCGGGCCGCGGCGCGCGACGAACTGCGTAAGGGCGCCCACCACCTCAAGGTCATGGCCAGTGGTGGCGTCGCTTCGCCTACCGACCGCATCGACTCGACGCAGTATTCAATGGACGAGCTGAAGGCCGTAGTCGAAGAGGCCGAGGCCGCAAACCGGTACGTCGCGGCACACGCCTACACCGCGCGCGCTGTGACGAGAGCGCTACAAGCCGGCGTGCGCACCATCGAGCACGGCAACCTCATCGACGACGACGCGGTGGCGCAGCTGCGAGCACGCGACGCGTTCCTAGTCCCCACCCTCGTCACCTACTGGGCGTTGAAGAACGAGGGGCGGGAATCCGGGCTCTCGCAAGACAGCTGGCGCAAGGTCGACGACGTACTCACTGCCGGGCTGGGCGCGCTCGAACGCGCCCACCGCGGTGGCGTACGCATCGCCTTCGGCACCGACCTGCTGGGCGCCATGCACCGCCACCAGAACACCGAGTTCCGCATCCGCGCCGAGGTACAGCCGCCCCTCGACATCATCCGCTCCGCCACCACCGTCGCCGCGGAACTGCTCGGGATGACCGGCCGGATCGGCACGATCAGCGTCGGCGCGCACGCCGACCTCATCGTCCTGGACGGCGACCCGCTCACCGACATCAGCGCACTGGCCGAGCCAGGCCGCATCCGTCACGTCATCCAGTCGGGCGCAGTGGTGTGACCCGCTCACACGGAGATCCACTGTGATCGAACCGCAGCTCGACACGGACATCTCGGAGCGGATACAAGCGGTCGCGGGGATGGAGCTCGTCGAGACGACGATGGGCGACGGCTTCAAGTTCCATGTCTTCACCTACGAGCAGCCGGTGGATCACCGCGATCCCGCGCAGGGCACTTTCCGGCAGCGGTTCACCATGGCGCACCGGTCGGCCACCCGCCCGACCGTGTTCCTCACGTCCGGCTACTACGTCGGCACGCAACCGCGCCGTGTCGAACTCGCCGAGCTCATCGACGGCAACCAGGTCGCACTTGAGCACCGCTTCTTCACGCCGTCGCGCCCCGATCCCGCCGACTGGTCGAAGCTCACGATCTGGCAGGCCGCAAGCGACCAGCACAGGCTCTTCCACGCGCTCAAGCCCATCTACCGGAAGAACTGGCTGGCCACCGGCGGCAGCAAAGGCGGCATGACGGCCACCTACTACGCCCGCTTCTACTCACACGACATGGACGGCGTCGTCGCCTACGGATCGCCCAACCACCTGCCCGAGAGCAGGGATGTCGCGACGGACCGGTTCTTCGCGCGCACCGGAACTCCCGAGCACCGCGCCGCCCTCATCGCCGTGCAGCGTGAGGCCCTGCTGCGGTGGGACGAAATGATGGCCCACTTCAACACGTGGGCGCAGGAGAAGGGGCACACGTTCGACATCGCGGGCAACGCTGAGATCGCGTTCGAGGGGCTCGTGCGCGACATGGCGTGGCGGTTCTGGCAGAACAAGACGATCAACGACCCGATTCCGGTCACTACAGCGTCATCCGAGGAACTGTTCGCGTTCATCGACGCCGCCGCCGGCTGGGACAACTTCACAGATGAACGGCTTATGTTCTTCGAGCCGTACTACGTGGCGGCCGGCCTGGATCTCGGTTTCCCCAGCTACACCACTCCGCACCTCGACGGCCTGCTGCGCCACCCCAGCACCTACGGACCGCGTCACCGCGTGCGCCGAGACATCCCGCTCAACTTCGCCCCCGAAGCGATGCGCGACATCGACCGCTGGGTGCGTGAAAACGGACGGCGACTGATGTTCGTGTACGGCGAGAATGACCCGTGGGGCGCCGAGCCGTTCCGCATCGGGCCCGGTTCGGTCGACAGTTACGTGTACGTCGCCCGCGATGGCAACCACGCGTCGACGATCGCCTCCCTCGACGAGGATGACAAGGCCGCCGCGACAGCGACTGCGCGGCGGTGGGCCGGCCTCTAATTCGGCACGTCGGCGCGCGTGAGGCCCCAGTACCGCGCTGTTTTTTCCCCGTCGGCAGGCAGCAGATCGCCGCGTTTCCGGTCCAGTACCACGCGCCGTTCCCAGGCGATATCCCTGTTCACAACCTGTGCCGGCGCGCCCATCGCGATGCAGTTGTTGGGAATATCGGTATCGACGATACTCCTGGTCGAGATCACAGCACCGTTGCCGATGGTCACACCACCCATGATCGTGGCACCTTCCGCGATCCACACGTGTTCGCCGATGGTGATCGACCTTGAATCGTTCAGGCGTTTCTCCGTTGCCACCTCGTATACCGGATAGGTGTCATCGGACCGCACTTCGATTCCCGCGAAGAGCATCGTGTCCTCGCCGATGGACACCTCTGTTCCCTCCACGGCCGACACCAGCACAACACCTTCGCTGCTCACATCCCGGCCGATCCGGATCCGCGAGTGGTGGCCGACGCGCATGGCGAAACGCAGCCCAACGGAATTCCCCACCGTCGAACCGATCTCAACGGTTCCGTGATCACCGATGAAATCCACTCGCAAGTCGACTATCTTCGCATCGGACGCGACAATCAGTTTGTTCCCGCTTCCCCGGAACCGAATATCGGTCACCGAGTCATGTGATTCACCCGCGAAGACAATCTCGTTTCCCAGCTTATCCTCATATTGCCGCAACTTGTGAGCGCGCAGCATGGTACCTCCTTGATTCATGGTCAAGGCTCGGTCAGTTCAGCTCGATCACAGGCGGCTCGGCCCACGGGACAATGCCCATCGCCGCGAAAATGCGCGCGGGCACGATCGCCCGCCCTGCGGCGACGGTGAGAGCGACCTGCCGGATCGCCGAGATGTCCTCGGTCGGGTCTCCGTCAACCAGGATGAAATCGGCGACGCGGCCCGGCTCGATCACGCCATGCGTCTCGCCACGACCGAGGTGCGACGCGCTTCTCGCGGTGGCGATCGCGAGCGTCTCGCTCGGCGAGATTCCGGCGGCCACGTACAACTCAAGCTCGCGGTGCAGCGCCACTGCCGTGCCGTCATCCGTGCCCGGCCACAGCGGCACGCCCAGCTTGTGCAGGCGTGACATGATCTCCAGCAGTCGCCGGAACCCGGCGGCGTAGTCCTCCAGTTCCTGTTCGGACTGACAGGGAAGGTACGTACGCAGCAACGAGCGGCGGTAACCAGCCGGCACGTGGTCGAGCAAGGGCGCCACCCCCGGGGTCACCTGGCGTGCGCGACTGCACAGCAGACCCTCGAGCAGGCTGACCGTCGTGTCGAGCCCGATGCCCTTGTCCACCATGGAGCGCACCGTGTACTGCACTCGCTCCGAGTCGAGGTCGAGCCGCGCGGCTCTCCCCATCGCCGTGACACGCAGCGGTGTGCGTGTATCCTCGTGCGGCTCAAGCACCCAGCCGAGAACCAGTTGGTTCAGGTGGGTGATCTCGTCGTAGCCGTCGGCTATCGCGCGGTCAGCGTCCATGAACGCGGGGATGTGCCCCATCACGCGCATGCCCCGGCGATGTGCTTCGTCCGCGGTCGCACGGATCCAGTCAGGGTTGAACGAGTTGTAGATCTTAATCGCGTGGAACCCGTGCTCGTCGTACCAGGCGACGGCCTCGATGGCCTCGTCAAGGCTCGCGACGACGCGACCGGAACGGGCCGAGAACGGCGAGCGGCCCTCGATGAAACCGGCGGCGACCACCGACGGGCCGACGAGCTCCCCTGCCGAAATCGCTGCCGTCAACTCGTCGAGCTTGTGATTGTCGTTGCCCATGTCGCG
This sequence comes from Kibdelosporangium banguiense, assembly GCF_017876405.1. GTDB lineage: Bacteria > Actinomycetota > Actinomycetes > Mycobacteriales > Pseudonocardiaceae > Kibdelosporangium > Kibdelosporangium banguiense. The sequence goes on from NZ_JAGINW010000001.1 coordinate 10,246,165, forward strand.
CACACTGGTCACCCCCGCGGCGATGTACAGCAGGCCAAGGGAGGCAGCGAGATGGGAATGCATGTCGTGCAGGCCGGGCAGCGCCATCCGCCCCGCACCGTCGACGACTGTCGCGTGAGCAACGTCGGCCGCGGCGGTCGTGACGTCGACGATGGTGCCGTCCTGGACGATGATCGTGCGCGGCTCAGACACGGCGTAGGTCTTGGGATCGAAGACACGCACGTCGCGCACCACCAGCGTGCCACCCACATGGACCGTCGCCTCCTGCGACACGGCCGCGAAGCGTCGTCGAGTGGCGGCCTCAAGAGCATCGTCGAGCTGCTGTGTCTCGGATAGGAGGTCGTCGACGAGGTGCAGATACCAGTCGGCGATTCCGAGCACACGGCCATCCGGTGAGCGCAGGACGTACTGCTCGTGCAGGGCGACGCCCGAGACTGCATAAACCTCGATCGGCTCGCTGAACTGCACATCGATGTCCACCCTGCGCACCTCCGCGCATCCCTCCGGGAGGAGCGGCACGCGCCCGCCGGTCGCGAGGGCGTGGCCGACGATCAACGCCAGCACGTAGGAGCTGCTGTCAGCGGGTAGGTAAAAGCCCTCCTTGGCCGTCGTGCCTTCGTCCGCCTGGCTCGACCAGACAGCGATGCCGTCGGTACCGCGCTCGAAGCGCTCACCGACCTCGCCACCCGCCAGCGACGTGCCGTCGACAGTCCACACTGCAGGCTTCCCTGCCTCGTCGAGGCACACAGTCTCGGTCAGCTTCGCGCCACGGCCGTTGTTGTCGACAGCCGAGTTGATGGTCAAGCCGCCGTCAGCAGGCTCGGCAACGAGCATGCCAATCGCCTCGCTGTTCGCGAGGATGGTGAGCTTCGTGGGGAAGGCGGAGGATCCGAAGGCCATGCCTGCAATCCTGCACCGGCGGATGGGCGAACCGTTACGACAGAAGCCCAATTCTGGCGGCGAGGTTTGCGACAGGATGCGCGACGGATCGACACGCCCCGCTCACACATCTCCGGATATCCGGCGATCTGGTCCCGCATCGCCAGGTCCGATCCTGCTGGCCGAAATGGTGGTCGCCGCCCTGGCGGGGGTCACGTCTTCGCGGCTGTCCCATCGCGACAACCGGGTCACCCACGAGACCCTCGACAAGTTCGCCGGCCTCACCCGGCCGAGGCAATCCAAGTAGCCAGCCGTCCCTCGAAGAAACGTGAGATGAACTCTCCTCTGCTCGCGGCTGCGCCCGCGGCCCGCTCCCCCGGCGTCACAGCTGGATCGGTGAAACCTCGGCGCCCCAGTCGTCCCTGCCGACCGTCCCAAGCGACGATCTCCACCGCCGTCCGCCGTGGCAGCGCCCGCACGCCATCGATCAAGGTCGTCCGATCCGCGATCACCCGCGAGCTTAAACGAAGCACTGCCCGGTAGTCGTCGACGGATCCACGGGCGCCCGGATTGTCAGTCGTTGATCACGACGACAGTTTCGCTGATGCCAGCGCGGCCTGTGAGACGGTCGCGATGCCGAGTGAGGTGGCGGCGCGTCAAAAACCCTTTCGCGGAAATACGATGCGACCGACCCGGACATCGACACCTGGCCACGCTACCGGGCAGGCGACCCGGCCAAGGCGAGCAGCTTCACCTGCGCGAGGTAACGCCGTTTGCGGAAGTCCATATCCGCAGCGAACGCCAACAACGCTGGGGCCGGCCACGAGTATGCTTGATCCCACGATTTTGCTGGCTGCCCCGCGTCTTTTTCTGTGGAGGTTTGTGTAGTGCCCTGCGGAAGATCACGGTGTACGCATCGTGATTGCTGGTGGTTGCGTTGAACCTGCCTGGCGTGGGTCTGGGTGACAGCTACGAGCGTGAGATCTGGGATGTCGGGCGCTAGGTCGCGGCCGCGTGGTGGCAATCTTCCTGCGGAGGTCACCAGTTTCGTGGACCGCCGCCGGGAGTTGTCCGAGATCAGGCGGCTGTTGTCCGCCACCCGGCTGCTGACGTTGACCGGTGTCGGTGGTGTCGGCAAGACGCGACTCGCGCTGCGGGTGGCGGCCGGGGTGCGGCGGGCGTTCACCGACGGGGTGTGGCTGGTCGAGTTGGCCGCGTTGCAGGACCAGACACTGCTGGAGCAGACGGTCGCGGACACCGTGGGGCTGCGGGATCAGTCCGCGCGGCCGCCGCGGGAGGTGTTGGTGGACTACCTGCGGGACAAGCAGTTATTGCTGGTGCTGGACAACTGTGAGCATCTGGTGGACCGGTGCGCGGGGCTGGCGACCGACCTGCTCCCTGTAGCGCCAGGACTACGGATCCTGGCCACCAGCCGACACGCCCTGCGCGTCCTGGGCGAACACATCTTTGCGGTGCCGTCGCTGCCGCTGCCGAACCCGGAGCGGATGTCGCCGGGGAAACTGGTTGGCAACGAGGCGATCCGCCTGTTCGCGGAGCGCGCGACGCTCGTGCGGCCCGGCTTTGAGGTCACGACCGACAATCGGACGACACTGGCGCGGATCTGCCGCCGGCTGGACGGGTTGCCGTTGGCCATCGAGCTGGCCGCGGCGCGGCTGCGGGTGTTCTCGCCGGAGCAGATCCTGCACCGGCTGGACGACCGGTTCCGGCTCCTGCGCGCAGGCTGGCGGGAGGTGCCGGCCCGCCACGAGACGTTGCGGGCGGTGGTCGACTGGAGCTACGGGCAGTGCTCGTCGGCGGAGCAGGCGCTGTGGGCCCGGGTGTCGGTGTTCGCCGGCGGGTTCGACCTCGACGCAGCCGAAACGGTCTGTACTGGTGACGGCATCCACCGCGACCAGGTGCTCGATCTCGTGGCCGGGCTGGTCGACAAGTCCATTCTGATCAGAGAGGACCACGACCACGGCCTCCCGGCCCGCTACCGGCTGCTGGACACCCTCCGCCACTACGGACGGCACACCCTGCGCGCGGCCGGGGCGGAGGCGGTACTGCGTCGGCGGCACCGGGACTACTACCTGGATCTGGCCGAACGCGGCGAGGCCGAGTGGTTCGGCCCCACTCAGCGGAGAGTGGCCGCCCGCATCCGAGGTGAGCACCCCAACCTGCAGGCCGCGCTGGAGTTCTGCCTGAGCACCCCGGGCGAGTCCCAGACCGGGCTGTGCATGGCCGCTGCCCTGTTCTTCTACTGGTTCAGCTGCGGCTTCGTGGCCGAGGGACGCCACTGGCTGGACCGGGCACTGGCCCAGGACACCGAGCCGAGCAGGACGCGGGCCACTGCACTGTGGCGCAACACCATCCTCGCCATAGTGCAGGGTGACCTTCCCGCCGCCACGGCCATGGCCCCGCAGTGTCGCGACTGGGCCCAGCAGCATGACGACCAGACCATGCTCGCGTACGCCCTGTTCATTCAGGGAGCTGTCGCATGGTGCAGCGGCGACTTCCGGCGCGCGCGGGCCCTGCTGGAGGATGCCGTGGCGCGCTTCGACACTCTCGGCGAACTGAACACCACCGTGATCATGGCCTATAGCGCGCTGGCCACGACAGCCGTTTTCCAAGGTGACCTCGCCCGTGCCATCACACTGTGCCGGCAGGCCTGCGCACTGTGCGAGCAGCGCGGCGAGCACTGGGCGCGGGGCCGGATGCTCAACACATTGGCCTTCACCGAATGGACCCGGGGCGAGGTGGCCCTGGCCAGCACACACACCAAGGACGGCCTCCGGGCCGCACACGTCTTCCACGACATTTTCGGCAGGGCGTTGACGATCGAGCAGCTGGCCTGGATCGCCGGGACGGCCGGCGAGGACGAGCGGGCCGCGGTGCTGCTCGGCGTGGCGCAGCAACTGTGGCCTCTAGTCGGCGGCGACCCGTTGTTCGGCTCCTCGCGTCACCTGGCCGCACACGAGACATGCGAGCAGCAGGCCCGCCGCACCCTCGGCGACCGCGCGTTCCAGGCCGCCTTCGCGCGCGGCGCCGACCTCGACCTCGACCAAGCCATCGCCTACGCGCTTAGCGAGAAACCCGCGCCCGCCACCCCGACCGCCACCGCGAGGGATACCGCGGGGACGCCATTGACCCGCCGGGAACGGCAGGTCGCCGAGTTGGTCGCGCAGGGACTGTCCAACAAGGACATCGCCGCTCGGCTGGTGATCGCCCAGCGCACCGCCGAAGGCCATGTCGAGCGCATCCTGGCCAAGCTCGGTTTCACCAAACGCACCCAGCTCGCCGCCTGGATCACCCAACAGCAGAAGGAGCGTAATCCATGACGGCGCGTACCGGGTCGGATCGGCCGGTGGACAACCTACCGGGCGAGATGACGAGCTCTTGTGGGTCGCCGCCGGGAGATCGCCCACGCTGCCGGCTCAAGTCCCGGCCGCGCCGTGGTACCGGAAGTGGCGGAAGTGGACGCGGCCGTCATCCGCGATCATGCCGATGACCCTCCCAGTGAAGGGAGTGGCGGTTTCAACAGCCCAATAGCGTCCGTCCAGGTTCGCCACTTCGGTCTCGCCGCCGTTGGCGTCGACGACGCTGAGCGTGATGATGTCGCCGCCCTCTGCCCAGGGCGGATAGCGAGGCGCCGGTGGTTTCGTGCCGAGACGCAGGATTACCAGTCCGCCGGGCACGTCGATCGAGGTCGAGTGGCACAACCCGGGGAGGTCGATTTTGGCACTGATGGTGTTGACCGCCGGATCGGTGCCGCGTTCGGCGAGGAGAGTCAGCGAGGACTCCTCGTCGAAGCGGAGAGCCAAGCCCCCAGAACCGCCGTTGCAGTCGACTTCGACTTCGACGCTGCAGGCGAGGTGCCGTTGACGCCGACCGACGTACGCTGGAGTCCGGGATCGCAGCAGCTCCCCTTCGCCCTGCAACGTCAGCCAACCGTCTCGCGTCTGCGGAACGGCCGCCAACACAGCGGCCGGCGGGCGCCGCACCGCGAGCCATCCCGGGTCGTCAAGGGCGGCTGTGCCCGCTAGCTCGAAGTGCTCGACGCACGGCTCCTGACGGGGCGCCAGTTCGACGGGACGTGGCGTGGGCCATCCATCGATCCAGTCCACGGTCGTCACGAAGGTCTCTCGCCCCAGCACCGAGAACGCCCTGGCGCGGTCCACCGGCCGGGTACCGAGCAGCAGCAGCGCGTCACGGCCGTCAGGGGCGGTGACGAGGTCCCCGTGGCCAGTGCTGATCACCGGCCGGTCAAGGCCAGAGGCGGTGAGCACCGGGTTGTGGGGAGCGCCCTCGAACGGGCCTTGAATGCTTCGGCTGCGCGCCACGCTCACGGCGTGGCCGCGTTCGGTTCCGCCCTCGGCGATGAACAGGTACCAGAAGCCGTCACGGAGATGGAGATGCGGACCTTCGGAGGCGCTCAACCCGGTGCCGGACCACAACCGTCGCGGCTCCTCGAGCAGCTCGCCCGAGGTGAGATCGACTCGAGCTTGCATGATGCCGTCCAGCGGGCCGATGGACGACTCCGTCCTGTGCAGTCCGCTGAAAGTCACGTACGCGTCGTCGCCGTCCCAGGCGAGATCGGGATCGATGCCGTAGATCCCGGGGAACGACAGACCGTCACTCCACGGTCCGGCCGGGTCCTGCGCGGTGAACAGGACGCACCCTCGCGGGCTGTTCGCCACGGTGACGATGACGTGGAAGGTGCCGCGGAAGTAGCGGATGGTGGGCGCCCAGACCCCTCCACCGGCCGGGCATCGCAGCAGCCCCACTTGTTCTTGCCGGGTGGCGACATTGCCGATGTGATGCCACGTCCTCAGGTCGTCCGACCGGTAGACCGGTATCGCCGGGAGGTACTCGAAGGTCGAGGTGATCGCGTAGTAGTGGTCATCTACCTGGATACAGCTCGGGTCCGGGTTCATGCCGGGGATGAGGGGGTTCGGCCACGCGTCGGCGCCTGGCGAAACGTTCCTGGTCACGACTCGTCCACCTTGCCTTGGTTCGGTATGGCGTGTTCCTGGACGCCGCGGCCCTCGCCGTGAGCGAGGGCCGCGGCGCGGTTCATGAGGTGGTGATGGGCTTGATGGCGTGCATCAGATCCCATACCCCCATCACCTGGGAGTAGGCCGGGTAGTAGTACTGATGAGTGCTGCCGTCTGTCCAGAAGTTGGGCGGGTTGAACGCGAAACCGTTGTCGCTTCTGAACCAGGTCTGGTGCGCGATCGCACTGGCGAGCTCCACTCCGGACCGTTTGAGGTTCGGATCCCTGGTATGCGTCCCGGTGCGGTACAGGTCCGCCGCGGCGAGGTAGTTCGTGCCGGTGTTGATGCCGGGGCCGGTCGTTCCAGGCTGGGCCCCGGGGATCGCCACGGTTGTGGACCCGATCAGCTCGCCGTCCGCGTTGTACCGCCGCAGGGCGGAGTGGTGCCTGGCCAGCTGCTGGGCATGCCGCGCCTTGTCGACGATGTCCGGCAACCCCACGTCCTCGGCGAGGTGCTGCGCGAAGAAGGCGTCGAGGAACATGTGGTCGGCGTAGGGGCCGGAGCTGGTGAACCGGTAGTAACCCTTCTCGGCGTTCCAGAACACTGCCTCGAACTCGGTCTTGGCCGCCGCCAGGTCGGCGCGCAGACGCGCCACGTAGCTGGCCTCGCCGCCAAGCTGGTCACCGCTGGCGATCGCGGCCGAGAGCGCGAGAAGGTACAGCTGGGAGTTGTAGAGCCCCGCACCGGTCTGCGGTAGTCCATTGTAGATGTTCGCGAACGACGTCGAGTCGACGGGCAGGTGGGTACCCGGCGGGATCAACGCCTGGAGGAACGAGATCTCGTGTTTCATGGCCGGCCAGGTCTCGCGCAGGAAGTCCTGGTCGCCGGTCAACTTCGAGTACGCGTACCAGTGGAAGATGAACTTGCTCGGACTGTCGCCCCATTGCGTCACCCCCGGCTTCGGCGGTCGTGAGTCTGTTCCACCCTGGATCGGGGCGTCCTGCGCGTTGCCCCACTTGATGAACGGTGATCCGTCCTGGGTGCTCACGTAGAGATCCGGAGCATTGCGGTTGAAGGCGCGTTCGGTCGCCTCCGCGCTGGCGGCGAGAGTTCCTTCGAGCAGGTTGGGGAACAACCTCAAGTAGGCGTTGTAGCCATAGGTCTGGATGTCCGTCGTCCTGCCCATGCCGGACAAGCCGCCCGCACCGGTGTCCTGCACGCCGAACAGGTGGGTTCCCGGTCTCGAGGCACCTAGATGCTGACCGGGTCCGGCGGACGAGAAGCTCGTGGGAACGATGCTGTTGCTGACCAGGCCGCCTTCCCAGAACGAGTTGTTGAACACCAGCATCGACAGCTCGTTCAATGCCGAGGTGCGAACGACCTTGGGGTAGACGGGATCTGTCGCGAGCGGCTTCCACCACCCTTCAACCGCGCGGAGTGCCGCGTCACGACACCAGAGTGCGTCACGCGCGATCGCGAAGCTCTGGTGGAAGGGATAGCTGCCAGGGATGTACTCGTTCTGCGGGTTCTCCTTCGCCCCGTAGAAGTTGGTGTAGCGGCGCATCCACACCGTCTGGTTGTTGGCGAACCCGACCTGAGGGAAGTCCCATGCCAACGCAAAGGGCACCGTGGTGACCTCGCCCGGAGCCAGTTTCACCGACACCGAGACGGCACCCGCCGATGCGCTATCGTCGAGCGCCTTGTCAGGCAACTTGCCGCTGGCGCTGAACGGCGCATACACGTCAGCCCCGTCTCCGGCCCCGTTCCAGGAGGTCGTGTAGGAGACTTTCTGCCCACGCGCGGGCATGGCGGCAAGCGTCCACTCGGACTTCGTGGCATCCGGCGTGTTGCCCGGATCGTCGGCGCTCAGCGTGACCGCCTCGACCCCACCCAACTGCCGGTGGCGGCTGCTGAAACCCTTGCGGACGGAGGCGGGCCCCTGTTCCACGGTTGGGTCGGTGCGGGTGCCTGCCACGTGGCCTGGGGCATTCGGCATCGTGAACATCACCGACATGTCGGCCCGCTGCGAAGTGTGGTTCGCGATGCGCACGTCGAAGTAGACGACAGGCAGCGAGGTCCGCCTGTCCTCCTTGGCGACGATCGGGGAGAAGAAGCGCATGGACACGTCGGTCTTGAACGGCTTGTAGTTCATCCAGCCGAACGGATACAGAGCCGCGTAGTCACCCTCACCAGGCTGGAGTTCGTTCCACGCCGGTAGCGGGGATCCCCATGACCTCGGTGCGACGGGTCCTTGGGTACCGACTCGCTGCGGGCCATCTGTGGCAAGGGTGCGCACCGTAGGCGTTTGCGTCCCCAGTTGCTCACGCACGTGGAAGGCCGCCTGCGGCGCGATCCGCGTCTCCCAGCTGCTCCCCTGTTGCCCGCCGAAGTTCCACGGACCGAAGGTGCCCGCCTGATTGATCATGAAGGAGCCGGCACCGACTCCACCCACCGGAATGCCCAGCCCCGGCACGGAGATCGGGAAATTGCCGTAGATGGCGTCCCACGCGTTGGGAGACGCACCCTGACACACCTGCGCCGCGGGCGGCGGCGCACAGGTTCCTGGATCGATGACCCCGAGCGGCCGGACCAGCGCCGCGTCGGGAACGGGGAAGTAGTCCCGTGCCGCGGCAGCCGCCGGCTGCTGGCGCACGGCGGCCACCAGCGGGACGGCGACCGCGACTGCCGCGAGCCCCGCGAGGACTCTCTGGACGGCTCTGCGTCGGACACCTTTCATGGTTTTCTCCGTTCTCCCGCACGACTCCGGGCAGGGGGAGCAATGACGAGCGCGCGTTCACGCGCCCGCGTTCAGGGTGTTCTGATGGGACACGGGCCCTACTGGCCCTCGATCACGGCCTCTGACAGGAAGGAACGTTGCGCACTGGCAAGGACCCTGGGCGCACCCACCAGTTCGAAAGTGCCCTCCAACTGCCGGCCGTCGGAGTCGAACCCGATGAAGAACGACGCGGGCCCGGCCTCCACAGTGAACTCACGGTCGATGTTGGTGCAGCCGAGTTGCGCGGCCTCCACCCGGAAAGAAACCCGACGCGACTCGCCGGGAGCAAGATGGACGCGCTTGAAACCACCCAGTTGCTGCGCGGGCCGTGCGACCCCGCTGCTCGTCAACCGCAGGTACAGCTGGACGACCGTGGCGCCGGCCATGCTTCCCGTGTTCGTGAGGGTCGACGCGATGCTCAGGGACCCGTGAGTGTCCACTTCGGAGTCATGGGCGACGTCGGTGAGAGCGAAGTCCGTGTAGCTCAGACCGTGACCGAACGTGTACAGCGGGGTCGCGGGCATGTCGAGGTAGTGCTGCGCAACTGCTGGAGGGTAAGGGTTCCTGCGCCCGGTTCCGGTCTTCTGGTGGTGATACACGGGGATCTGGCCCGTGTGGCGCGGGATGCTGTAGGGCAGTTTGCCGCTGGGATTGGTGATGCCGAAGAGCACTTCCGCCACTGCCTTCGGCCCGAACGGCCCGCCGTAGGGCGCGATGACAACGGCGGACGCGTTCTTCACAGCCTCCGGCAGGGTGTACGCGCGCCCCTGCACGAGGACGGCCACGAGCGGCTTTCCCGTGCCCGACACGGCTTCCGCGAGAGCTGCTTGTGCCGCAGGCAGCGAGATGTCGGCCGAGTCGCTCGCTTCTCCTTCCGTCCGATCGCTGTTGAACCAGAGGCTCGCGCCTCCGAGTGCGAGGACGACGACGTCTGCCTCACCGGCGGCGAGGACGGCCCGTTCGACGGCCTCTGGCCCCAGTTCCTGAGTCAGGCCGCTGCCAGGTTGCGTGACGACCGTGGGAGCGAAGTCTCCGATCTCCTGCACGAGAGAGGTGGCGTCGTAACGCTCCCGCACGAAGCTCTCCGGATCCACCGGGGGAAACAGCTCGCCGTTCCAGGCAACAGCCGTGTGCTCGACACCGATGGCGTTTCCCAGCTCGCCACGCGACATCCGGACGATCATCTCCCGCCAGGCCGGGTAGGCGTATGTCGGGAACTGGTACGTGACGACATCCGCGTGCGGTCCGATCACCGCGACCTTCAGCTTGCCTGCCGGAAGCGGCAGGATGCCGTCGTTCTTGGCAAGGACAACGGACCTGCGCGCAAGCTCGAGGGACAGCTCGCGGCCCTCCTCGGCGACCGCGTTGAGGGTGATTCGCTCCTGCGGATACGGGTTCTCGAAGAGGCCGAGCTCGAACTTGGCGCGCAGGACGCGCTCGACAGACGCGTCGACGTCACGCAGGTCGACCGCGCCGCGCCGCACTTCCTTCGCCAGCACGTCTCCATACGCGTACGCCGTCGGCAGCTCCACGTCGAGCCCCGCCGCGATGGCCAGCCGCCCGGCGTGCGCGGGATCGGAGGCCACACGCTGCCGTTCGACGAGGTGCTCGGTGGTCGCGTAGTCCGACGAGACGAACCCATCGAAACCCATGGTGTCGCGCAGAAGTTCCGTGAGGATCTCGCGGTTCACGCCGACTGGCACGTTGTCGACATCGCCGTAGGAGTTCATCACCGAACGCATCCCGGCGATTTGAACAGCCGCTTCGAACGGGTAGGCGAAAACGTCCCGGAGTCGCCGGGAGCCCGTCTCCGCCGCGGAGAGGTTGATGCCCCCTTCCGCGAGGCCGTAGCCGAGGAAGTGCTTCGCCGTCGCGATGACGCCGTTGCGCAGGTCGGGCCCCTGAAGGCCGCTCACGAAGGCGACCCCGAGCGCCGCGATGAGGTACGGGTCCTCGCCGTAGGTCTCGTGGACCCGGCCCCAGCGCGGATCCAGCGCGACGTCCAGCACGGGCGACAGCGCCTGCCGGACCCCGGTCCGGCACATCTGCTCGCGGATGACACTCGCCATGCGCTCGACCAGCTCCGGGCTCCACGTCGCCGCGAGCCCGGTACCGGTGGGAAACGTGGTGTGGCCTCCCGCGACGAAGCCGTTGAGTGCTTCGCCGTGGATGATGGCGGGAATGCCGAGCCTGGTCTGCGTGACCAGCTTGCGCTGAACGGCCCCCGTGAGCGAAGCCAGCCGCTTCGGGTCGTCGGCCGTCAAACCCGCCACGTGACCCGGCGGGTTTCGAAGAACCTCCGCGGAGCCCTCCGCGTCCGAACCGTCGGCGTCGACGAGAACCCAGGGAAAGACACCGACGAGCTGGCTGCATTTCTCCTCGATCGTCAACTGGCTGAGCAGCGCTGCGGCACGCGCGTCCGCGGAAAGACTGGTGTCACGGTAGTCGAGCATTGTTCTCGCTTTCTCTTTCTCGGCCTTGCTCAGCCCTTCACGCCGCCTTCGGCGAGACCCGCGAGAACCCGGCGCTGGAGAACGATGTACGTGATGATGAGTGGCAGGCTGGTGAGCAGAACGTGGGTGAACACCAGGTTCCAGCGGACTCCGTGCGTGGATGCCGACGCGAACTGGTAGAGCGTCAGCGGCAGTGTCGCGCTGGCCGAGTCCTGCAGGAGGAACAGCGCGAAGTAGAAGTCGTTCCACACCGAGATGATCATGATGACGGTGCCCACGAACAGCACCGGCGACAACATCGGCAGGATGATGTGCCGGTAGACCTGCCAATGGCTGGCGCCGTCGATCTCCGCCGCCTCCTCCATGTCGGGCGGCAGCGCGCGGACGAACCCGGTCGCCAGGAAGATGACTCCGCCGACCCTGGTGCCGATGACCGTCAGCAGGTAGCCCAGCGCGCTACCGTTGAGGTCGAGCTGCTGGAGCACGAACGTCGTCGGGATGATCGCCGGCGGCAGGACGATCGACAGGATCGACGCGAGGTAGGTGAACTTGAGGGTCCGGGACTTCGACCGGCCGTAGCTCCAGGCCGCCATCGAGGCGAGCAGCAGTACGGCGACGATCGTCGGGACGGCGATGAACAGGCTGTTGCGCAGGCCGGTGAAGTAGTGCCCGGCGGTGATGACGGTCGAGAAGTTCTCCCCCGCCGCCCACTCGGTGGGCCAGCTCATCGTGAGCCCGTTCGCCTCTCCTTCGGTCTTGAAGGAGTTCACCAGGACCATCCAGAACGGGAGAACGATCCACGGCAGCGCGAACAGGCTCAGCGCGGTGTAGCGGATGATGGGCATGAGCGCGCGGCGCCGTGGGTGGCGCCGTACGTTGGGCACGGTCGTCATGCGGCCACCTCCCGACGGCGAAGCCACGTGACCAGCGGGACGGCCGTGAGCACGACCATCACGGTGACGACGAAGCCCAGGGCGCTCGCCGTGCCGAAGTAGCTCTGCCCGAACTGCTGGTACATGGTGATGTTGAGGACGCTGGTCGCGTTGCCGGGGCCACCGCTGGTGGTGGCGACGATGATGTCGAACGCGCTGAAGGCTCCGACGAGGGTGACCACGACGTTGAACGTCACCGCCGGCGCGAGAAGCGGCCATTTGATCTGCCAGAACCGTCGCCAGCGGCCGGCTCCGTCGATCATGGCCGCCTCCACGAGGGAGGCAGGGATGGCGTTGAGGCCCGCGATGTAGACGAGCGTGATGAGCCCGCTCCACTTCCAGGCGTCGATCGAGGCGACCACGACGAGGGCCGAGAGATCGTGCCCGAGCCAGGCGAAGTCGAACCCGCCGGGCAGCAGGAAGTCGAGGAAGCCGTTGATCGGTCCCTTCGGCGCCAGCAGCGCCGACCAGACGTAGCCGGCCGCGAGTGGCGAGATCAGCACGGGAATGAAGAAGATCGACCGGAAGAACGAGTTGATCATGTTGGAGCGCTGCATCGCCAGCGCGAGCGTCAGGCTGACGGCGTTCTGGACGAGCATCGCGATCACCGCGTAGGCGATGGTGACACCGATCGCGTGCCACAGGACACCGAGCTCGTCGAGAATCCGGAAGTTGTCGAGCCCGTTGAAGGTGATCACATTGCTGAAACCGGTCCACCGCGTGAAAGCCAGGCCTGCGCTGAGGACGAACGGGGCCAGGAAGAAGATCGCGACGAGCACGATCGAAGGCGCTGCGAAGAGATAGTGGTGCAACGTCGACCGTTCACCAGCCCGGCGCAGACGTCGTCGGCCAGCAGGGGCCGGCGTTCCCGAAGGACGTTCCGGTTTCCTCCCGGTTCTGCCCGATGCCTTCACCTCGGCACTCACCTCTGTCATCCGCTTCGCCTCCCCGGCCCCGTCATCAGGTCGTCACTTCCCAGCCGCGATGGCCTGCTGCACGCTCAGCTGGACCTTGTCGGCGGCCTCCTGCGGCGTCAGCTGACCGGCGAGCAGTTGGGCGGCGAGAGAACCGAAGGCGTTGAAGCCGGGGATGTTGGAGCCGATGCCCAAGGTGCTGGACTCGTAGGCCTTGCCGATCTCGAGGGTCAGGCCCTGCAGTTCGGGCGCCGTCACACCGGACATCGTGGGCAGAGCCTGGGATTGCTTGACGTAGTCCGGATAGCCGGTGGTGCTGATCCAGTTGACGAAGTCGAGCGCGGCGCGCTGCTTGGTCGTGTCCTGATTCCTGGGCACGTAGTAGGTGCCAAGCGGGCTAGGTGCGAACCAGGCTTTCGAACCTCCGCCGGACACACCGGCGAATCCGATGGTCTCGTCGACCTTCTTGGTGTCACCACCGGCGTTGGTGTTGAACGTGGCGACGTTGTCGGAGTGCTGGGCGACCATGGCCGCACGTCCCTCGTAGACGGCCTTCAGCGAGTCCTCGTACTTCGCGGTGTTGGCGTCGGAGTTGAAGCAGCCGCTCTTGCGAAGGTCGTCGTAGGCGGTCAGTGCTGCGACGAAGGGGCCGCCGGGATCGTTGACCTTCGCCTTGCCCTCGACCACGGATTGGGCGTAGGCGTCGTTCTCGTTGGCGCTGGCCATGTAGTTGCCGGGCAGGATCTGAGGCGGCCAGCCGGAACCGCCGGCCTCGAAGATCGGGGCCACACCAGGCGCCTGCGTCTTGAGCGTCTGGCAGACAGTCTTGAGATCAGCGAAGGTCTGCGGAGGCTTGACTCCGGCCTTCGTGAACACCGTCTTGTTGTAGTAGACGCCGAAGACCTGCGGGAAGCCGAGAGTGACGGCGTAGGTCTTGCCGTCGAGGTTGCCCGAGACCTTGGCCAGGGCGCCCTCCTTGGCCACGAACGGCATGCTCGACAGGTCGACCAGTGTGTTGGCGCCGTTGAGGGTTCGGATCGCACTGCTGACGCCGTGGTATTCCAGGACATCGGGGCGCGCACCGGTCGCCCACTTGGCCTGGACGGTGTTCTCGAACGAGTCAGCCGGGACGTCGAAGAACTCGATCTTGTTGCCTGAGGCCTTCTCGTAGGCCTTGTAGAGGTTGAGCAGCGCCTTGCCGTCCGCTGTGTTGTGCCACAGGGTCAGCGTGACGCCGGTGGGCGCCGGTCCGGACAGGTCGGCGGTCGTGGAACCTTGAGCGCCGCCGCTTCCCGAGGAGCAACCGGCGGCAACCGTGAGACAAAGCGCGGCGGCAGCGGCGGTGACGACGCCGCGCCGTCGGTCGGAACTCAACACTGAGTGTCCCTTCGTTCGATCCAGGAGCGCCCCCGAACGCCCGGACGGGGCTGGTGGAGAGAGTGTGCAATGTTCTACACGCCGCAACCGTAAGGCGGGCGCAATCTGCCGTCAATAGGTTCCTGACAGTCGTGACAAGACCTTGCTGACGAGGTCAGCGACCGTCAGATACGGCTTGTCAGCGTTGCCGCACTGCGTGTAGAACGGTGTCGACAGAAGTCTTCATCTGCGAAGAGGGCGTGTGGTGTCGACAAGACCGCAGCTTCCCCGGCCAACCATCCGCGACGTGGCTCGAGAGGCCGGCGTCTCGGTGTCCGCGGTGTCCAAGGTGCTCAGAGATGCCTACGGCGTGAGCGCCGAGATGAGGGACAAGGTTCAGGGTGCGATCGAGGGACTCGGGTACCGGCCACGAACCGGCGCGCGATCAATGCGCGGGCGCACGTTCACCGTCGGCGTCCTTCTCTCCGACATCCGGTCGCCCTTCGCACCGGAGATCGTGGAAGGTGTCCAGGCCGAGTTCGAAGGGTCTGCCTACCAGGTCGTGCTCGGCCCAGGAGGACCAACTCCCGACCGGCAGCAACGCAGCATCGAGACGCTGATCGACAGCAACGTCGACGGCCTCGTGCTGATCGCGCCCAACGTGCCCACCGCGCGACTGGAGGAACTGGCGGACATCGTGCCGGTCGTCGTGATCGCCCGGCACGGCCGTGGCCGCAACTACGACAGCGTGGTCGACGACGATGCGATGGGGGCGGCCCTGATGGTGGAGCACCTGGCGGACCTCGGGCATCGCCGGATCTGTCACATATCGCATCCGATGGGCGAGCTTCGACGCCCTTCGGTCCTCTCGCACACCGCGCGGGCCGATGGATATGTCGCCGCCATGCTTGAGAGAGGCCTCGAACCGGACGTCGTCACGACCTCCTACACCGAAGACGGCGGTTACCGCGGAGCCCTTGAAGCTTTAGGGCGCGCCAATCCACCCACGGCTGTGTTCGCTGGTGCCGACATCGCCGCCCTCGGCGTGTTGAGAGCTGCCAGTGAGCGCGGTCTGCGTGTACCCGAGGACCTCACCGTCACCGGCTACGACAACACGAACGTCTCCGCGGTCCCCCAGATCTCGTTGACGACCATCGATCAGTCGGGGACGTTGACCGGCTCGGTGAGTGCGCGCCTGCTGCGCGAGCGACTCGAGGGCCGGGACGCTCCGGTCTCCTACTCCGTCACCCCCAAACTCGTGGAGCGCAACACGAGCGCACCACCCCCGGCGTCTTGAGCGGGCTTGCCGATTCGCCGTCACTCTCCACAAAGGATTCGGTCTGACACCATGCCCGCTTCTCCCGTCGTACGTGTTCGAACACCGACCGTCGAGCATCTGCGTGATGGCCTCGGACTGGGTACACCACGACCACGCTTGTCCTGGCTGATCGAGGGGGACTCACCGAACTGGCGCCAAGAGTCCTACGAGATCGAGCTTGAGCGCGACTTCTCCCGCAGTACCAGCGGACAAATCCGCAGCGACGAGTCAGTGCTCGTGCCGTGGCCCTTCCCGCCGCTCGGCTCGCGGGAACAGGTGCGCGCCCGCGTCCGGGTCTGGGGTCACGATGAGACGGCTCCCACGGAGTGGAGCGAACCGCTACAACTGGAAACCGGGCTCCTCCACGCGAACGACTGGTCGGCGCTCATGGTCTCGCCTAGGGCGACGACCGAACGCCTCCCTGTCTTCCGCCGGGAGTTCACGGTCCGGGACGACCTGCTCCAGGCACGGCTCTACGTAACGGCACTTGGCGTCTACGAAGCGGAAATCAATGGCGAGCGGGTCGGCGACGATGTGCTCGCACCGGAGTGGACCAGCTACCAGCACCGCCTTTTGTACCGCACGCACGACATCACGACTCATCTGCGCGACGGACCGAACGCGATCGGCGTCATGGTCGCAGACGGCTGGTATCGCGGCCGCATGGGCTGGACGGGGCGGCGCGAAGTGTACGGCCAGGACCTGGGTCTTCTGGCGCAGCTCGAGCTCACCTACCGCGACGACAGCCGGGAAACCATCGCCACCGGCGCCGACTGGTCCTGGGGCCTCGGTCCCGTGATCTCGAGCGACCTCTACGACGGCGAGGACTACGACGCGCGGCTGCTTCGCGACGACTGGTCTATTGCCTCCGACGGGCCCGCTGACTGGGCACCGGCCGAGGTCCTCCCCTTCGACCACTCGGTTCTCGCTGCTCCGGAATCTCCGCCCGTGCGCAGGACGGAGACGATCCAGCCGGTGCGAGTCATCCGATCCCCAGCCGGACGAGTCCTTCTGGACTTCGGGCAGAACCTCGTCGGCCGTGTTCAGCTCACTGTCGCGGGACCTGCCGGCCACAGGATCGAACTTCGGCACGCCGAAGTCCTGGAGCACGGTGAACTGGGAACCAGGCCGTTGCGTTCGGCGCTAGCACGAGATGTCTACACGCTTCGCGGCGGAGATACAGAGCACTGGGAGCCACGTTTCACGGTGCATGGCTTCCGCTACGTCGAGATCGGCGGGTGGCCGAGCAAGGATGGAGTGCCCCCTGTCGGTGCGGTCCGGGCCGTCGTCTGCCACACGGACATGGCGGCCACCGGAACCTTCACCTGCTCGGACCCGCTTCTGCAACGCCTGCACGACAACGTCGTCTGGAGCATGCGCGGCAACTTCCTCGGCATTCCCACCGACTGCCCGCAACGCGACGAGCGCCTCGGCTGGACGGGAGACATCGCGGCGTTCGCGCCGACCGCCGGTTTTCTGTACGACTGCGCGGGCATGTTGTCGTCGTGGTTACGCGACCTGGCGGCGGATCAGGAGCCCGGCGGCAAGGTCCCGATCTTCGTTCCCTGGGTGGACGTCTGGCACCCCGGACGCCGCGACGTCCAGGCGGAGCCCCTGATGGCCGGCTGGGGAGATGCCGCGACGATCGTGCCGTGGACCCTGTACCAGCGATTCGGCGATGCCGGGGTGCTGGAGCGGCAGTATTCGAGTGCGGTGGCTTGGACACAAGCCCTGCTGTCCCTCGATCCACGGGACCCGCGGTCGTCATCGCACCAGTTCGGCGACTGGCTCGATCCGACCGCCCCGCCCGACCGGCCGGGCGATGGCGCGACCGACCCGGCCCTGGTCCTCGCCGCCTATCAGGTCCGCTCTCTCGACATGATCGCGGCGATGGCGAACGCACTGGACCGCACCCGGGACGCGGTCAAATTCCAGCAACTCGCCAAGGACCGGAGAGCCGTCTTCGCCGAGTTCTTCGCCTCCGACGGGACAGCTCACCGGGAGTCGCAGACCTCGTACGCTCTTGCCCTCGTCTTCGACCTGCTCGCACCGAATCAGAGGCGCACGGCAGGCGATCGGCTCGCGCGGCTCGTGCTCGACAGTGGTCACCGAATCGGCACCGGCTTCATCGGGACGCCGATCATCTGCGACGCACTCACCTCCACCGGCCACCTGGAGGCGGCTTACCGCCTCCTGCAGCAGACAGAATCTCCCAGCTGGCTGCACCCCGTCACCCTCGGTGCGACCACAGTCTGGGAGCGCTGGGACAGCATGTTGCCGGACGGCACCATCAATCCCGGCGAGATGACCTCGTTCAACCACTACGCGCTCGGCAGCATCGCCGACTGGATGCACCGCACCGTGGCCGGCCTCGCACCGTCGGCGCCGGGATATCGAGAGGTTCTGGTCGCACCCAAGCCTGGCGGCACACTGTCCAGCGCCGGCGCGACTCACCGCACGCCGTACGGTGATGTCAGCGTGTCGTGGAACCTCGAGGGACGTCTGTTCACCCTCTGCCTGAAGCTGCCGATCGGCACAACGGGATGGGTCGCTCTTCCGGACGGCTCGGCTGAGCGCGCGGTCGGCAGCGGCATCCACGTCTTCACTTGCCTTCTCGAACAACCCGAACAGACGCGTGAGCCTGTTCCCGCTGTCCAGGACCAAACCGAACGCTAGTTCGCCGGCCAAGAGGCGCTCGTCCATGACCTGTGAAATTGAAACGTCAAGAGTTTCAGGAGGTCTCATGCTCGCCGTGTTGCTCGTCGCCGTGGCAGCCGTGCCGCCGTTGATCACCGGAGAGGCCGGCCAGGCGGCGGCCGCGGCGACGCACCTCTGGCCGGCGAACCCGGATTGGAGCCGATACGTCCAGGCGCCGAACTCGGCGGTGGTCTCACCGGTCGCGGTGGTGCGGACGTCCGGCGATGTGACCGATGCCGCGTCGGTGCTGGAGGGTGCGCCAGGCAGCGGGCGCCTGACCATGACGATGCAGCCAGGCGGAACAGCGCCCACCGTGGTTTTCGACTACGGCAAGATGATTGCCGGACGGACGACGATCACCGTGACCTCGGTGTCAGACACGCCAGTCCTGCGTAACGCCCACAGCGAACAACTCGGCACCCTCACTGACACTGGTGACACCGGCGGGGACCCGGGATTCGGATACGTCGGCACCGGTAAGAGGTACGAAGATCACCCGCTGTCGGCTCCGGGTCAGGTCACCGACATCCAGTTGCAGGGCGGCCAGCGGTACCAGTTGCTGACGCTGACGCAACCCGGCAGCGTCACGATCTCGGCCGACGAGACGACCTTCAGTGCCAACCGGGACACCGCGGCCAAGCTGCGCGGCTACTTCGTGTCGAACGACGACCTCCTCAATCGCATCTGGTACGCGAGCGCCTACACGCTCAACCTGACCCAGGTCCTGCCTGGAACCGCAACGGTCCCCGGTCTGGACAACGGGTCGCTCAAGCTGCTCATCGACGGGGCAAAGCGTGACCGGGGTGTCTGGGCCGGCGACCTGGGCATCGCCGGCCGCACCACCCTGGTGATGTCGGATCCGCAATACCTGCGTGACTCGATCTGCCTCATGGCCAGTCACGTCGCCACGACCGCGACCGTCGGGAGCCCGGCCGCGCCGTCGCCGTTCGTACAGCACTGCAGGGCCACACCGGCCGCGGCAACTGCGGCCAGCACGCCCACAGTGCTGCCAGGAGACTGTTACCCCACGCAACCGGCGTCGAAGTGCATGGTCTGGTCAGGGGCCTACTCGATCGCCGTGGTGGATGCGCTCCACACGTACTACCGCTACACCGGTGACAGGGACTTCCTCTCGCAGATGTGGCCGGCAGTGACCTCCGCCCTGGCTTGGGCCGAGCAACAGATCGACAGCAAGGGGCTCTACAACCCACAGGAACCCTTGTCGACAGTCTCATGGAGCCTGGGTGTCGCCTCGGGCGTCCCGGCGTGGGACAACGCTTTGGTCCATCTCGGCTTCGACGAAGCGTCCTACCTTGCTCGCCAGCTCTCGGCAACCGACCTCGCGACCAAGTACGCCGCTACCGCGGCCGGGCTGAAGAAGGCCTTCAACGCCAATTTCTGGAGCCCGGAACTGCACGCGTACTCCGACGCACCAGGATCGAAATACCTGCCTCAGGACGCGAACTCCTTCGCGATCATCAGCGGCCTGGCCGGCTCCGGTCGCGCCTCGGAGATCGTGCGCACGATGCAGGAGAAGCTGGACAGTCCTTACGGGACCATGTCGGTCACACCCGCGGGCGGGTCGCTCACCCAGCTCGTCTCCCCCTTCATGGGCGGATGGAACCTGCTCGCCGACTTCACCGCCAACCAGCCGGACGCCGCGCTGCAGCTGATGCGCAAGGAGTGGGGGTACATGCTCTCCAAGGACCCAGGAGGCGTCACCTGGGAACGGATCAATCTCCCGGGCGGAGCGCTGGCCAGCGGCGACAGCGCGGCCCACGGATGGTCCACCGGGCCGGCCGCGGCGCTGTCGACCCATGTCCTCGGAGTCGCGCCGACCGGTCCTGGGTTCGCACAGTTCAGCGTCAGGCCTCAGCCAGGCGACCTGACCTGGAGCGCAGGCGCTGTCCCCACGCCCAAGGGCGCCATCAACGTCAAGTGGGGCATCCGCCGGAACCCCCAAGGACCGGGCGCCTTCGAGATGCAGGTCGCCGCACCGCACACCCAGACTGGCGCGGTCAGCATCCCGACCTTCGGCCACGCGCGCAAGATCACCCAGGACGGCGTCCTCGTCTGGGACGGCCGCCAGCCCCGTAGCGGCGCCGCCGCGACCAGCGACGGAGAGTACGTCACCTTCACGGGCATCCGCGGCACGCACGTCTGGGCGTGGAACTAGCCGAGCAGGGCCGAACGTGTCTGTCGGCTGTTGGTGTCACACCTGCCGCGGATCCACGTGAATCTTCGGGCCGGGTCCGGCGCCTGGCGGGCGCGCACCGCGCAACGACCGCTCCGGGACCGCGATGCGCTCCGCCAGCGCGCCGGGGCGGCCGTCGCGGATGCCGACCTCGTCGCGGTTCTCGCAGACGTGTTGATGTCCACGCTGGCAGCGCCGGCAGGTACCGTCCCCGATCATCGTGTTGCCCATGACCCGGCGGCCGAGCCAGGCGGGATCGACACCGTCGCCGACCGCGGCAACGACGCCCGCCCACTCATGCCCCAGCCGCATCGGGTACGACGAGTGCCCTTCGCGCAGGTAAGCCATGTCACCGGCGAAGAACTCGATGTCGGTGCCGCAGACGCCGACCCGCTCGACGTCCACGACCACCTCTCCCGGCGTCGCGACCGGGGCGGGAACGTCCTCGACTGTGGCCTTGCCGGGTCCGTGCAGGATGAGGGCCTTCATCGGGGTGCGACGACGTTCTGGCGCTGCGTCCCGAGACCGGCGATGCCCAGCTCCATCACGTCGCCGGGCCGCAGCCAGATCGGCGGGGTGAAGCCCATGCCGACGCCGGGCGGGGTGCCGGTGTTGATCAGGTCACCGGGCTCGAGCACCAGGAACTGGCTCAGGTGGTGCACGACGAAGTACGGGTCGAAGATCATCGTCTTCGTGCTGCCGGTCTGGCGGCGGACGCCGTTGACGTCCAGCCACATGTCCAGTGCCAGCACGTCGCCGATCTCGTCGGGGGTGACCAGCCACGGGCCGGCCGGGTTGAACGTCTCGGCGGACTTGCCCTTGGTCCACTGGCCGCCGCGCTCCATCTGGAACGCCCGCTCGCTGACGTCGTTGACGACCGTGTACCCGGCGATCACGTCGCGCGCTTCCTCGACCGAGTCCAGGTAGCTGGTGCGGCGGCCGATGACGATGCCGAGCTCGACCTCCCAGTCCGGTTTCGTGGAGCCACGCGGGATGCGCACGTCGTCGTTCGGGCCGATCAGCGTGTTCGGTGACTTCGTGAACAGGATCGGCTCGTCCGGTACGGCCTGGTCTGTCTCCGCGGCGTGGTCGCGGTAGTTGAGGCCGATGCAGAGGATCTGGTGCGGGCGTGCGATCGGCGCGCCGATGCGTTCGCCGGCGAAGCGGGAGGTGCGCCCGGCGGCGGCCCGTTCGGCCACGACCTGGTCGATACGGTTCAGTCCGCCCCTGTCGAAGAACGCTTCGTCGAAGTCGGTCACGAGGTCGGACAGGTCGACGTAGGTCTCGTCGTCGAGACGCGCGACGGGCTTCTCGGCACCAGGCGCGCCGATACGCATGAGATACACGGCAACTCCTTCAGGATTGGGACGCGGACCAGGGAGCGGCCGGGTTCACCGGTACTCCTCGCCGAGAGCGCCAAGCACCCGGCGAACGTCGTCCACCGCGTCGAGCAGTGGGGCCACAGGGGTCCGATAGGCCAGCGCGCTGATGCTCACCGAGCCGGACGGTTCGGCCGGAGAGGTCGCGAAGACGGGAACCGCCAGGCAGTTGATGCCGACCTCGTTCTCCTGGTCGTCGACCGCGTAGCCGCGATCCTGGATCGCCCGCAGGTCCGAGTGGAGCTCGTCGGCACCGCACAGCGTCTTGGACGTTCGCCGTTCCAGCGGTTGGTCGCCGATCCAGTTCCGGACGTCGTCCGGCGTCTGCAGGCGATAGGACAGGAGGAGCTTGCCCACTGCCGTGGCATGCGCGGGGTTGCGGCCACCGATCGTCGAGGTCAGCCGAACCGAGCCGGCCGGCGGGTCGACCTTGGCCCGGTAGACGACTGTCCGGCCGTCGAGGACGGCGTAGTGCGCGGTCTCGCCGAATCGCGCGGCCAACGTCTCCAGCACCGGGCGGATGCGCACATGCTCCGGCCGCACCTCGTGGTGCGCGAACGCCATCCGCAGGAACTCGTCGCCCAGCACATACCGGCCGCGCTCGTCCTGGTCGGCCAGGCCCGCCCGGCGCAGCGACGCCAGCGCCCGGTGCACGGTCGGTTTGGGGCTACCGATCACGCGGGTGAGCTCGTCCAGACCGACCCCGCAGGGGTATCGGGCGAGCTCCTTCAGCACCGCGAGCACCCGGTTGGACCCAACCAGCCGGCTCTCGTCCATCCGCGCCACGTCCCGTGGGCCGGGTCCTGTCACTTCGTTCATGATCTGGGTAATCTCCTCGTCATTCCGAAAGATAGACCACCGTGTCGATAGTTGGAAGGCTCCTACCGGCACATGCTCGAAGGAGAAGGATGAGCACCGTCAGGACGGCACTGGTCACCGGCGGAGCACGCGGCCTCGGCGCCGCCACCGCCAAGCGCCTGCGCGCCGACGGCCTCAAGGTCGTCACCCTCGACCTCGGCGGTGCCGACATCACCGCCGACGTCACCGCCGAGGACGCCCTCAGGCGGGTCGCCGACGAGATCGGCCCCGTCGACGTCCTGGTCAACTCCGCCGGCATTGTGGGACCCAGCAAGCCCCTGCTCGACACCACGACCGACGAGTGGCGCCGTGTTTTCGAGGTCAACGTCCTCGGCACCGTCAACACCATGCGTGTCTTCGTCCCCGGCATGCGCGAACGCGGCTGGGGTCGCGTCGTCAACTTCGCCAGCATGGCCGGCAAGGACGGCAACCCCAGCCTCTCGATCTACTCCGCCACCAAGGCCGCCGTCATCGGACTCACCAAATCCGCCGGTAAGGAACTGGCCACCAGCGGCGTGCTCGTCAACGTCATCGCCCCCGCCGTCATCGCCACCCCGATGAACGCCGACACCGCACCCGAGGTCCTCGACCACATCACGAGCCTCATCCCGATGAAGCGGGCCGGCCGGCCGGAGGAGGTCGCCGAGCTCGTCGCCTTCCTCAGCTCCGACCGGGTCAGCTTCTCCACCGGCGCCGTCTACGACATCAGCGGCGGCCGCGCCACCTACTGAACCGCGACAGCCGGGTGTCCCGGTGATCAATGGTGGTCACGACCTAGAGCAGTCCCCGGTCGCGGGCGCGGAGCGCCGCCTGGAAGCGGGTCGTGGCGCTAAGCCTGCGCATCAGCTCGGCGACCCGGCGTTGCGCGGTCCGGAGGCTGCAGCCCAGTGAACGCGCGACGTGCTCGTCGGTGAACCCAGCCGCGAGGAGGGTGAGCAGGCGACGGGCGGACTCGTCGAGGTCGCACTCCGCGGAGTGCTCGGCGGGCGTGCCGACAGGGGTGGCGCGGTCCCATTCGGCGTCGAAGAGCGCGGCGAGGGAGTCCAGCAGGATCGACGGGTGGATGACGTACGCGGCGTCGACGGCGGTGGGTGCCGTGTTGATGGGGATGACGGCCTGGTGCCGGTCAGCAAGGAACAGCTTGAACGGCAGAGCGGGGCGGACCCTGGCCTGTACGCTCGGCCGGTGGTGCTCGGGGAGGATCTCCTCGGCCAATCGATCGGGCCAGGACAGCGCCGCACGGTCGTACACGATCCGGTAGCGCATACCGGGCCGGTAGGCCTGGCGACCGGATTCGCGGTGTTCGTCGGGGTTTCTCGCATAGGGCGGTTTGTCGAAGACCCGGATCTCGGTGCGGGCGCCCCGGTGCAGCACCTCGACCTGGTCGGCGACGGCGTCCTGACCGGTGACGACTTCGAGGACGTCGCTGGGCGAAGCACTTCGAGTGCTGGCCCGGTAGAGCATCGTCAGCTCGCCGACGACCGCTCGCGTCGCGTTCAGGGACTGCTCTCGCTGGACGACGAGACCGTTGATCGCGATGTCGGGAGCGACGGCCAGATAGCGGGCCGGCCGCCCGGCAATCCGGGTGATCACTCCCTGTGCGGCGAGCCGGGTGAGCCGCCGCGCGACCTGCCGGGCTGCCAGGCCGCAGTGCTCCGACAGCTCAGCTGTGCTGCAACGCGGATGGCGGATGACAGTTTCGTACAGCCGGCTGTCCACTGGCGACAAACCGACGGCTTCGAGCATTTCACTCCTTGTCGTATTTACGTCTCGTGACGGGAACTGGTCACGCAGAGTGCTTGTCCTGCGGGGCAGATCACCGGCAATGTCAGGTATCGCCGCTGAGTCGAGATCCCCGAACTCTTCCAGGAGGACGCATGCTCCGGAAATCAACGATCGGCTTCTGTTCCCTGACTGCGATCCTGTTCGCCGGCCTGCTTTCCGGCGCCACGGCCGGGGCCGAAACGCCCGGCCCGGCGGCGTCCCAGTCGGACAAGAGCTGGTGTGCGGCCAAGGGCGGCAAAGCGATCGACTACTCGCCCTGGGCCAACACCAACTACACCCCGGTGCGGCTGGGTGGCCGGTTCACCATGTGCGATTTCACCGACAAGAAGGAACAAACCACGATCACGGTCTCCGCCGACTCTCTCGCGGCGGACGAGCCGACCTTGGCCGCGTTGGCCTACACCTTCAAGCCGCAGAAGCCACCGTCGACGGGCGGCGAAAACCCCGCCGACGACTACTGCGTGAAGCTGGGTGGGGCGGTGCAGTTCGGCGCCAATCCGTCGGATGTCGGCGGCTGGGCACCGAGCAGCCAGAAGGAGCCGACGGAGTTCGCGGGAATGTGCGTGTTCGCCGACCGGTCCATGATCGACTCGTGGGGCTTGTTCTACCACTTGAACGGCGTCATCAGGGGCGCCGATCTGACCGGCAAGTGGAAGGCGACGATGCCTGTGCGCTGATCGGTACCCCGGACGGATCACAGCATCGCAGAGGTACAGGTGCGACGTCCCGTTCGGCCTCCGGGTCGAACGGGACGCTCGCGTTGAGACAGCCCATCTTGGGGCTTCAGCACAAAGGCTTGCTGTTGGCGGTCTCGATGAGATGCGCAAGTTCCTCATCCCCGAGCTGCGCCCCCATCGAGCCGAGACGACCCAGCGGAATCGAGGCCGTCATGCGCTGAATCGCCTCGGCATCCTCGAACAGCGACTCCGCCGAGTCGTCGTTCGTGCGGCCGTTGCGCGCCATCGCCTGCCTGAGCATCGGACCGGCGACGGGATGCGCCATCGCCTCGCCCATGGACGACGACGGCGACAACGGCACCATCGGATCGTCCCCTCGAACCTCGACGGTCGAGGAAAGACGAAGGTCTCGGCTGGATGCACCTACCTCCACCCGGTACGGCCCACCCTCGACAACCCACCGTCCAACCCGGACGTCCCAATAGGCGAGGTCCTGTCGCAGCACCGGGAGTTCGATCCGACGCGTCTCGCCGGGAGCGAGCTCGACGGAGGCGAACGCCACTAGCTCTCGCTCCGGCCGTTGCATACGCGAGGCGACCGGCGCCGCGTAGGCCTGGACGACTTCGCGTCCGGACACGGCGCCGGTGTTGGAGAGCGCGATCGAGACGACCAGATCACCCGAATCGAGCGCACTGACATTCGCGTCGGCGTAGTGGAACGTGGTGTAGGAGAGCCCGTGACCAAAGGGATACGCCACCTCGATCAAGCGGGCGTCGTACCAGCGGTATCCGACGAACAATCCCTCACCGTAGCGAACCCGGCCGAACTCGCCGGGGAAGTTGAGGAAGGCCGGGCTGTCCTGCACCCGCAAGGGGATGGTCTCCGCGAGGCGGCCCGACGGATTGACCTTTCCGAACAGTACATCTGCCGTCGCGGTCCCGCCGCCCTGGCCGAGCAACCACCCCTCCATCAGACCCGCCACGCGGTCCCGGAACGGGAGTGCGACGACGCCACCGTTCGACAGCACCACCACCGTCCGCGGACTCGCGGCCGCGACCGCGTCGACGAGTTCGAGCTGCGCCCGTGGAAGATCCATGGTGGTCCGGTCGAAGCCTTCCGACTCGTCCCGCCCCGGAAGGCCGAGGAACAACACGACCACGTCCGAGTCCCTGGCCGCGGCGACCGCGGCGTTCCGCAGTTGCGCGGAGAAGGCGTCGTCTACGTCCTTGTCCAGGCTGTAGCCGGGCCTGAACACGACGTCCCGCGCGTACGAGCGGATCGCCTCCAGAGCTGTGTCCAACCGAGTGGGGCTGATCCGCGAGGAGCCCGCACCCTGGTACCGCGGGGTGCGCGCGAACTCACCGATGACAGCAAGCCGCGCACCGGAGGAGAGCGGCAACACGTCTCCCTCGTTGCGCAGGAGAACAATCGATCGAGCCGCCACTTCCGTGGCCAGCGCATGGTGTTGCTCGAAGTCGACCGCCGTCGGATCCGTGCCCTCGTTCGCCGCACGCGACGCAAGAGCCGCGACACGTGCGGCGGAGCGGTCCACCACGTCCTCCGTGACCACACCGGCTTCGACCGCTCGCCGGACATCGGCGCCAGACCGTCCGCCGCTCGTGGGCATTTCGAGGTCGAGACCCGCCAGCAAAGCCTTCACGCGATCGCCGACTGCGCCCCAGTCCGAGACCACGACGCCCGTGAAGCCCCACTCATCACGCAGGACCGAGGTCAGCAACCACGGATCTTCGGAGGCGTACACACCGTTGATCCGGTTGTAGGAGCACATCACCGTCCACGGTGCGGCCTGCCGCACGACACGCTCGAACGCGCGAAGGTAGATCTCCCTCAGCGGCCGCTCGTCCACGTCACTGGAGGCGCGCATGCGGTCCTCCTCCTGGTTGTACGCCGCGAAGTGCTTCAACGACGCCCCGACGCCGACCGACTGGATGCCTCGCACCCAGGCCGCACCCAGCTCGCCCGAGACCAGCGGATCCTCGGAGAAGTACTCGAAGTTCCGCCCGCAGAGCGGCGACCGCTTGATGTTGATGCCCGGACCGAGCACCACACCGACGTCCTGTGCGACCGCTTCCGCTCCGATCGCCGCGGCCACTCGTCGCACGAGCTCTGGATCGAACGTCGATCCCAGTGCCACAGCCGGAGGGAAACACGTCGCCGGCACGCTGGCCCCGATGCCGAGGTGGTCGCCCGGCCCGGCCTGCCGCCGAAGACCGTGCGGTCCGTCGGTCATCATGATCGCGGGGACCGCTCCCGCACTGGCCGTGTGCCAGAAATCGGCCCCACTGATCAGAGAGATCTTCTCGTCGAGGGCCAGCTGACTGATCAGCCGAGTCGCGTCGATGTGGTGGTCGGCGTTCATGGGTCGTTGACGCTCCAAAAGGGAGGGTGAGAACGCGGATCAGGGTGTGAATCAGCTGGTTACGTCCTGGGAGACCGCGGCGGGGGCCACCATGTCCAGGAAGCCTCGCAGCAGTTTCTGCACGGCGACGGCATCGTTGTCATAGAGCCACTGGAGCTGCAGACCGTCCCACAGGGCGATGAGCATCGAGGCCAGTTCGTCCGGTTCCAGCGAAAAGCGCAGCTCGCCGTGCTGCTTCAGCTCGGCGAACGCTCCCGCCAGATACTCGCGGAAGTCCATGTACCGCTTGGTGTAGTGCTCGTGCGCGGGGTGCTCGGTCGAGGTCGCCTCCGCGGACAGGGTGGAGTGCAGTTCCACCAGCCCAGGGCGGGTCATGTTGTCGTTGGCGATTGCGAGCATCCCGGCCAGGGCCTCGCCCCGACTGCGCGGCGCGAGCTGTTCGCTCTCCGACTCACGCGCCGCCAGCACACTCAGGAGCAACTCCTCCTTGTTGGGGAAGTGATGCACGATGGCGCGGTCGGTGAGACCAACGCGCCGCGCGATCTCCTTCATCGTGGTCGCCCGATACCCCGCCTCCGCGAACACGGCCATGGCCGCTTCGATGATCTCCTGGCGCACACGAGCAGTCCTCGCGTACGGCCCCCGGCTCCCGGTGCGTGGCGTCATTGCCTGATCCGTCCTTCCGGCCGTGTACGTGCTCACCCGGAGACACCATGCCAGGCGGGCCACCCCGGCAGATCCCCTTGCACAGCAACGTACCACCAACTTTTCGCAGAAGCGAAAGATTCAGGCGAAAAGTCTGTCGGGGCGAGAAATTCGCTGCTACGGTCTCACTCCACGCGAGCTCGCTCCACGTCACATCCGTTGTCGGGTCAAGGAGGACTCTGTGTCGGATGCAACGAAGCCAGCACCACCTGTTCAGCCACCCACCAAGACGGAGCCGGTCGAGGGCGTAGCACCGCAGACCGGCGTCATGGCGACACCGAAGGTGCTCACGAGGGTAGGCCCGATGTTCGTCATCGGCCTGGTCTTCGCCACGTTCGGCGTCATGTTGGCGCTGATCCTGCCCAGCGCGTTCTCGTTGTCACTGGCGATCGAACGGATCGCCCCCGGCCGTGAGGAGATCCTCGGCTGGCTCAGCGCCGCCGGGTCGATCGCGGCACTGGTGACGGGGCCGCTGGTCGGGGTACTCAGCGATCGGACGCGATCACGCCTTGGCCGCCGTCGGCCCTTCATGCTCGGCGGTCTCGCGGTCGGCCTTCTCGGTCTGGTCGTCCTCGGCCTGGCGAGCTCCGTCGCGCTTCTGCACGTCGGATGGATCCTCACTCAGCTGGGCTGGGGTACCGCCACCGCATCGCTTCTCAACGTGCAAGCCGACCGTCTGCCGGCAGAGCAACGTGGCCGGGTCGCCGGGCTCACCGGCTTCGCCACAATGGTCGCCCCCACCGTGGGCGTGGCGCTCGCCTCCGGAATCGCGTCCAACCTGCTACTGCTGTTCGTGCTGCCGGGCGTCGTCGGAGGCATCCTCCTGCTGTTGTTCGCCATCTTCTACAAGGACGCGGACTCCCGTGGCCTCACTTTCGAGCGGCTCACGTTCGCACAGCTGGGAGCGAAGTACGTGTTCGATCCCCGCAAGCACCCTCCGTACGCGTGGAACTGGCTCGGCCGGCTCATGTTCTTCCTCGGCATCAGCTCGACGACAACGTTCACCACGTTCTTCTTCGCGCAGCGGCTGGACATCCCGTTGTCCCAGTTGGCCTCCGAGCTTGCTTTCGTGTCGCTGATCGGCATCATCGGAATCACGGCCGGCGCGATCGGTGGCGGGTTCCTTTCCGACAGGCTTGGCCGGCGCCGCGTCTTCATCGTGGTCGGCGCGGTCGGCTTCGCCATCGGCTCGGTGATCACCGCGCTCGCGCCGGACCTCCTGATGCTGATTGCCGGGTCCCTGGTCATGAACCTCGCGATCGGTGTCTTCACCTCCGTGGACCAGGCGATCGTGCTGGACATCCTGCCCGAGCGCGACACGGACGCCGGCCGGTACATGGCGCTGATGGGTCTCTCGCAGGGCATCCCGAACATCGTCGCCCCGCTCATCGCAGGTGTGCTGATCACGATCGGCACGGCCGGGGAGGGCAAGAACTACGCGATCCTGTACTGGTTGGCCGGCGTGTTCGTCCTGGCCGGAGCGCTGATCATCTACTTGCGGGTCAAGACGGTCCGGTAGTTCACCGTCCAAACAGGAATCTCCGCGGCGGCTTCCCCATCGACCAGAACGGCAGACATGAACCGCGTCATCTGCAACCCGCTGGACCTGGCCTACCGGTATCAGGACATCCGCCCCATGCGGGACCCGCGCACGGTGCACCGCGAAGCAGCGGACCCGTCCGTTGTCCTGTACGCCGGGCGCTACTACATGTTCGCGTCGATGGCGCGCGGTTTCTGGCACTCGCTGGACCTGGTCACCTGGGAGTACCAGCCCACGGAGAAGCTGCCACCTCTGGGCTACGCCCCGGACGCACGGGAGATCAACGGCGCCCTCTACCTTTCCGCATCCCGACGCGGCGTCGTCTGTCCGTTCTTCCGCTCCACCAACCCGCTCGCGGACGACTTCGAAGAGGTCACGCCGGGCACGTTCGACTTCTGGGACCCGCACCTGTTCCAGGACAAGGACGGCACCACCTACTTCTACTGGGGATGCGACAACAGAACCCCCATCCGCGGCACCGAGATCGACCCGGTGACCTTCGAACGCGTCGGGGAAACGGCCGACCTGTTCGGGTCCGACATCGCCGCACACGGATGGGAGCGGTCCGGCGAAAACCACGTGCTGCAACCACCTCGCACCGAACGCGAGAAACTCATCCGTCAGTACATCGGCACCGACCCGTTCATCGAAGGCGCCTGGATGAACCGGCACGGCGACACGTACTACCTGCAATACGCGGCGCCGGCCACCGAACTGAACACCTACGCCGACGGCTACTACACCGCCGAATCACCGCTCGGCCCCTTCACGTACTCACCGAACAGCCCGTTCTCCTACAAGCCTGGCGGTTTCATCACCGGTGCCGGTCACGGAAGCACCTTCCAGGATCGGCACGGCAACTGGTGGCATGCCTCCACGATGCGAATCTCGGTCAACCACAACTTCGAACGCCGGATCGGTCTGTTCCCGGCCGGCTTCGACGAGGACGGTGTGCTGTTCTGCAACCAGAACTTCGCCGACTACCCGACGAGCGTGCCCGATCGCGCCTTCGACCCCTGGAAGGAGGCCGCACCCCAGTGGATGCTGGTCTCCTATCGGGCACACGCGACCTCTTCCTCCTCTGTGGACGGACATAGCGCCGGCCTGGCCGTCGACGAGGACGTGCGCACCTGGTGGGCCGCCGGCACGAACGCACCCGGCGAATGGCTGCAGATCGACCTCGGCGCACCCAAGACCGTGCACGCCATCCAGGTCAACCTGGCCGACCACCACCTCGCCGACCGAGCGGCAGCGGACGCGGACGCGGTACAGCTGGAATGGGAAGTGCGCGGCATCTTCCGCGAGAACGAACCTGCCGAACTGCTGGTGGAAGCGTCCACCGACGGACACACCTGGACCACGGTGCACGACGGGCGGGACACCGGCCGCGACACGCCCCACCTCTTCGTCACCCTGGACAGGCCGTTGAGCCTCCGCCATGTCCGTGTCACGGTGGGCCGGCTCCCGTTCGGAGGCCAGTTCGCCGTCAGCGGCCTTCGCGTGTTCGGCCGGGGCACCGGGTCCGCACCCGGTGTCACGGCGCCCCACGCAACGCGTGTCGACGAACGCACCGCCCACATCGAATGGGAACCGGTCCCCGGCGTTCAGGGTTACAACGTCCGCTTCGGACTGACGCGGGACAAGCTCTACCACAGCTGGTTGCTCTACGAGCAGACCGATCTCGATCTTCGCGCCCTCAACGCCGGCACCGACTGCTGGATAGCTGTCGACGCCTTCAACGAAAACGGCGTCACGGCCGGCACCCCGACGCTCGCCGCCCGCTGACCATTCCGGCGGCACACTTCCAGATCGAGGAGAACCAAACCGTTGATCGACACGGACTTCACCCGAGGATGGACCGCCGGACCGAAGCGTGGCCTGTGGGACACGCTCGCCGGCGAAGCCGCTCCCCTGCACCCGGTCGACCTGCCCCACGACTTCATGCCCCAACTCGGCCGATCCGCGGACGCGGTCGCCGGAGCCCACTCGGGATACTTCCACGGCGGCACGGTCGAGTACCACAAGAGCCTCTTCGTGCCTGACACCTACCGGGACAAGAAGCTCATCATCGAGTTCGGCGGTGTCTACCGAGACGCGATGGTCTTCGTCAACAACGTCCTCGCGGCGCAGCGACCCAACGGATACTCGCGGTTCTTCGTCGACCTCGATGCCTACGTCACGCACGGCGCGGAGAACTCCATCCGTGTCGAAGCCCGAGGACACCAGGATTCCCGCTGGTACACGGGAATGGGCATGCACCGCGATGTGAAGCTCCACGTCCTCGAGGTCGTGCACCTCGCGCCCACCGCGGTGCGCGTCAGCACATCGGACATCGACGACGAGCGCGCCATCGTGTCCGTCGCGACCACTGTCAGCAACGCCGGCCGGCATACCGTGACCGCACTGGTCAGAACCGACCTCCAGAACCCGGACGGCGAGATCGTGGCCTCCGACCTCTGCCCCGTCACGGTCCTTCCCGGATCGACCGCCACCACGCGGCAGCGCCTGTACGTCGAGCGTCCGCGCCTGTGGTCACCGGACTTCCCGGCGCTCTACCGAGCGTCGAGCAGGCTTTCCGTGAACGGTCTTCCCGACCAGAGCACAGAAACCACGTTCGGCATCCGGTCCCTGCAACTCGACGCCCGCAGGGGACTGCGCATCAACGGCCGCACCACCAAGTTGCGCGGCGCCTGCATCCACCACGACAACGGCATCCTCGGTGCCCGAGCGCTCCCCGAAGCAGAGGAACGCCGCGTCAGGATTCTGAAGAACGCGGGATTCAACGCCATCCGCAGCGCGCACAACCCCATGAGCGAGGCCATGCTCGACGCCTGCGACCGCCTCGGCATGCTGGTGATGGACGAGGCCTTCGACGTGTGGACGGAAGCCAAGTCGTCGTTCGACTACTCACTCGCGTTCCCGGAGTGGTGGGAACGCGACATCGAAGCGATGGTCGAGAAGGACTACAACCATCCGTCCGTCATCTTCTACAGCATCGGCAACGAGATCCCCGACACCGGAACCGCCATCGGCTCTCATCTCGGTCGTCTGCTCGCCGAGAAGGTCCGCTCCCTCGACAGCAGCCGGTTCGTGACGAACGCCGTCAACGGACTGGCGTCTATCCTGCGCGAACTGCCGTCGCTCACACGGGACAGCGCCACTGCGGCGTCTCAGCCCGCTCCGGGGCTCAACGACGCGATGGGCGGAATGGCCGACACGATGTCGCGCATAGACCCCCTCATCACCGCACGGATCGAGGAGAGCCTCTCCGCCGTCGACGCCGCCGGGCTGAACTACGGCGAGAGCCGGTACCTCACCGACCTCGAACAGCATCCGAACCGAGTGTTCGTCGGAACCGAGACCTACTCGAACAGCATCGCCGCCAACTGGTCGCTGGTGTCCGAGAACGACTACGTGATCGGAGACTTCACCTGGACCGGGTGGGACTATCTCGGCGAAGCAGGCATCGGGCGCGTGTCCTACACGGAGGACTGCGCCAGGGCGGGCTGGCTTCCCGTCGCAGGGCCATATCCCTATCTGGCCGCGTGGTGCGGAGACATCGACATCACGGGCCACCGCCGACCTGCGTCGTACTACCGCGAGATCGTCTACGGACTGCGGGACGAGCCCTACCTCGCCGTCCGACGTCCGGCAGGGAAAGGTCTCATTCCAGGTTCGACGCCATGGTCCTGGACGGACAGCGTGGCCTCGTGGACATGGGATCTCGAACAGTCCACTCCCGTGGACGTCGAGATCTACAGCGCCGCACCCGAAGTCGAACTGCTGCTCAACGACCGCTCACTCGGGCGCCGTCCCACCGGCCCCGCGCACGACTACCGCACCACTTATGAAGTCCCGTACGAGCCCGGCACGCTGACCGCGGTGGCGTTCGACGGGGATCGTGAAGTAGCCCGCTGGTCCCTGCGCTCAGCGGTGTCCGAGGACATCCGGCTGCAGCTGACCGTGGAAGGAAACCAGCACGACGTCCAACCGGGAAGCCTGCTCTTCATCCAGGTAGCGACCACCGACGTCGACGGGACGACCATTGGCAACGCGGATCGCGAAGTGACGCTCACCGTGACCGGCCCCGCTTCGCTCGTGGCGTTCGGCAGCGCCGCACCAGCAACCGAGGAGGGCTACGACTCCGACCGGCACTCCACCTTCGAGGGGCGAGCCCTGGCCATCATCCGTGTGATGGGCTCCGAGCCGATCGAGGTCGCCGCCACCTCCCCCGAACTCGCCGCCGCGGCAGTGACCATCACGAGCGCAGGCAGCCTTCTACAGCAAGGAGAAAACACCGATGACATCTGAGACCCGTATCGACGCGTCGCAGGACATGTCCGTCGAGGACCGCACCCTTGACGGTCCTCATGGCCCGCTGCGGGTGCGTGTCTACGAACCCTCGAAGCGCAACGCCCGCGGAATCGGTTTCGTCTGGGCGCACGGTGGAACGTGGTCGTTCGGTGATCTGGACTTCCCCGAGGCACATGGTGTCTCGCTGGCGCTCGCCGCCGCCGGGATCACGGTCGTGTCAGTCGACTACCAGCTCGCCGCGGTACCGGAACCTTACGTGGCCGCCGGTCTGCCCGCCCGCGACGGAGTGTTCTTCCCGATCGCGTCCGAAGAGGTCACTGCTGTTTTTCAATGGGCATCAACGGAATCCGGCCTGCCGGTGCGCGCCTGGTCGCTCGGCGGCGGGAGTGCCGGCGGCAATCTCGCGGCCGGAGCGTGCCTGCGACTCCGCGACCGCGGTGAGCCGATGCCGCGCACGCTCGTCCTGGCCTATGCGGCCCTGCACGCCACACTCCCGGCACCTTCGGATGAACTCGCGAAGAAGGCCACTGCCGCACCCTCGAGGTTCCTGCCGCCCGACCTGGACTTCAAGGAGCTCTACCGGTCGCTCGTGCTCAACTACGTCGGGAACGAGGAACAACTCGAGTCCCCCTACGCCTTCCCGGGTGGACACGATCTGCGCGGACTTCCGCCGGTCTTCGTGCTCAACTCCGACAGCGATTTCCTTCGCACCTCCGGCGAACAGTTCGCCGCCGAACTCGCCTCCGCGGGCGTGGACGTACTGCAGATCCGGGAGAACGGCACCGTCCACGGGCACCTCATGGAGCCCGAGCGCGACGATTCGGTACGCAGCTTTCGTCGCATCGTGGCTTGGTTGTCGTCCGAGGATCTTGTCGGGACGGCACACGAGACCGCCTGAAACCTGTCCGGCATGACGATGATCCCGACACCGGTGTGCACCAGCCCGGACGGCAATGAATTCGATCTCGCCGCCACCCGCTCCCTGTCGGTGGGTGACGCGGCACTTGTCCCGCTCGCCGAGACTTTCCGCGCCACACTGCGGCATCTCACCGGCATCGAGCTGCCCGCGCCGACCATGGAGGCGGCCGTGTCCGCCCGCCCCGCGCTACGGATCGAGTCCGGTGCGACGGAGGCCGCACTGCCGCCTCCGACCGGACGGCGAGCCGACGACGGCGACCCCCGATGCGAATTCTCCGTGCTCGAGATCGGCGAGCACGGAATTCGGGTCCGGGCAGAGCATCCCGAAGGCCTGCACCGCGGGCTGACGTCGATCGTTCAGCACGCCGGGATCGGCTCCGGCCGCGTGCCGTGCGGACGCATCTGCGACGCGCCTCGGTTCGCCTGGCGCGGGCTGTCGGTCGACGTAGCCCGGACATTCGTTCCCGTGGCCGAACTCAAGCGCGTGGTCGACATGCTCTCGCTCTACAAGATGAACGTGCTGCACCTGCATCTCACCGACAACGAGGGCTGGCGGCTGGAAATCGAGTCCTGGCCACGCCTGACGGAGGCCGGCGCACGTGGCATCCATCCCGGCCACTACACGAAGGACGAGTTCCGCGCCATAGTCGCCTATGCCCGTGAACGCTTCGTCACGGTCGTGCCGGAAATCGACTTTCCCGGACACGTCGGCGCGGTGCTCGCGGCTCACCCGGAGCTTGGTCAGGAGGCCCCGGACAGTGACATGCCGATGCCGACCGGCCACCTCGCTGCGGACTCCGAACTCGTGTGGCGGTTCGTGCGCGATGTGCTCACCGAAGTCGCGGACATCACGGAGGGTGCCTACATCCACATCGGCGGCGACGAGGCATTCGCGATGACCGATGACGATCATGCCCGGTTCGTCTCCCGCGCGGTGCGTCTCGTGCGGGGACTCGGCAAGAAGGTCATCGGGTGGCAGGAGACGGTGCGCGGCGACGTGGGACCGGACGAGATCATCCAGCACTGGATCGACTTCGCCTCGCAGGCGGCGGCCACTGCTGTGGCAGGGCTTGCGGACGAGGCCGCGTTCTACGTCACGATGTTCGCCAAAGCTGCCGCCGATCTGCCGAAGGCCGCGGCGAAGGGCACAGGTGTCCTGCTCTCACCCACCGCGCACGCCTACCTCGACCGGCCGCACGGCGATCCGTCCGCCGATCCGGACCAGGAGACGAGACGGTCGCGGCTGGGAATGCAAAGGTACCCGGCGACTTCCCTCGAGGCGTTCGCGAACTGGGAGCCACTCGCCGCCGCACCGGAGATCGAACCTCCGGCGATCGTCGGCGTCGAGGCCGCGCTCTGGTGCGAGACCGTCCGGAACATGGCCGACCTCGAGCAGTTGCTCCTCCCTCGCCTCCCCGGCGTCGCCGAGGCGGCATGGGCGCAGCCAGGCCGATTCACGTGGCCGGAACATCGCGATCGGCTGGCCCTGCAGGCACGGATGTGGCAGCGGGCGACGTGGCGGTGGTATCAGGCCAATTCCGTGGACTGGCCCGCCGGAAGCTGAGGACACGCTCGTTCACAGTCCACTGTGGCCTAGCGTTTGCCGTCCAGCCACACCTTCTTGACGCCCGCGAACTGATCCCTGGCCGGGCCTACCGATTGCGGCAGGCCCGGCACCCAGGCACGGTCGCCTCTTCACTCCTCGCAGCGCTCTGTCACCGCGAAGGTCGTGCCACTGAGCATCTCTCCGACGGGGGTCGTGGCCCAGGCGGCAAGGTGCTCCGGTCGTTCTGCGCTCCGGTTCAGCAGGTCAACGATCTCTTCAACGGCAGGAGGAGCCGGCTGAACGCAACGAAGGATCGGCTCGCCCCGGGCGGAGCTGTTCTCCTCGCCGGAATCGCCGGACTCCTCGATCCACCGGCCGATCTCGACCCTCCACTCGTCACGACCGGGGTCGCGGCGCGGGAGCGGGGCATCCACATTGAGGTAGTGACCGCGGTACGGCCAATGATCGACTGTGATCGTGAAGTCGTCCAGGAACGTGAGCTCATGGTTCGCGCACTTCCGGTCCGCGTCGAGAAGCAGCCGCAGGTCTGTGGCCGCTGTCCTGATCTGCTCGGTGGTGGCGTCCCGCTCCAGGCGGTTCAAGCGGTCGCGAGTCTCGTCACTCAGTCCGTCGAACCCGTCGGCGATCGCTACGAGCGGGCTACCGAAATCACACAGGCGCCGATTCTCCGGCTGAAGTACGCAGACATCGGGTTCCTCGTCGGGATCCTCGGCCAATGCGTCGCGCAGTCCATGCGCTTCAGACTCGAGTTCGGCCGCGATCGCTTGCTGCACCGGCGCGGGCACGGCCGCCACGGCATCGTCCAGATCGGACAGTGCGTGATACAGCAGGACCTTCACCTGCTCGTACCACAGGCTGTGCGCGCCCTCCAGCAAGTCGGCACGCGCGGTTTGATCGGTCAGCGCGGCAACATGCTCCTGCGGGTAGGAAGCGGCGAGATATTCCTCGTGGCAGTCCCGCAGTTCCGCGGTCTGCTCTGACAGGCAGACGGTGCCATCGCCTTCGGTCTCCCACACGCTGACAGGTACGGTGGCGCAGGCGGAGATCCGGTTGAGCGCATCAACGATCGGCAGGGCAAGCGTCGCGTCGGCCACGCTCGTGACGGTTGACGACCGCACACCGCCAGGCTCGCGGTAGGTGGCCAGGATCTGCACTTTTCCACGGCTGGGATGCTGCGAGTAGATGGTCAAGTGGATGCCCTTTCAACCAATGCGTCCACAATGGACCGCATCGGCGGATACTGGAAAGCACGGGGAACGAGGCGGTGGCGAAGGCGCGTTCCAGCGCTCCATGCCTCAAGGGGATGCCGGCGGTGGCTCAGGTCCGATCCCAAGCTCCGTGCCTGATCTCGACGGTACAGCACGGCGCAACGCACTTTGGCGATCTCGCCGAACCGAGCCGATCGGCTCGACTTGTCCAGCCGATCTGCCGGAGACCGTGTCCATCCGACGGGTCTCACGGACATGAGATCATCTCGGGACGCTCGGCGAGCACGGCACCGGGCTTCATCGGGACTCCGATCATCTGCGGCGTGCTCATCTCCGCGATCGATCGAGTCAAGTTCGATAGGATCGAACAGACTCGCGCGTGAGCTGAACCTGTTCCCGCGCAGCACCCCGGGGAGGATCCGTTGCGCAGCTCGGAACGTCGCGACCAGCAGCAGGCCGAGACCAGTTCGGACCAGGTCGGCGCCCGGATGCGCCAGTTCCGCACCGAGCGCGGCCTGACGCTGCGCGGGCTGTCCGCCCGCGCGGGGCTCTCCATCGGGTTCCTGTCCCAGGTCGAGCGTGGTGTTTCATCGATCGGCCTCACCGCGCTCAAGAGCGTGGCCGAGGCCCTTGACCGGCCGGTCGCGGAATTCTTCCAGGACGACGACGTACCAACGTCCGTCGACGAGGAGACGCCGCTCCCCCGCCACTTCACGCTGACCAGGGCGGAGAGCGGCGCGACGGAGTACGTGTCCGGTCAGGTGACCTACCGGATGCTTTCCGACCGGGGACCCGACCTGGTGCTGGAGCCGATGGTGGTGCACATCGCCCCTGGTGGCAGCCGCGAGGAGGCGTATGCGCACGCCGGCGAGGAATTCGCCTACGTGGTGACCGGCGAGCTGCTCTACGAGGTCGAGGGCGTCGAGCACCGGCTGCGCCCGGGCGACAGCGTCCACCTTCGCTCCAGCGTGCCGCACAGCATGTACAACGACACCGAGCAAGTAACGACGGTGGTCTCGGTGGTCACCCCCCGGCTGTTCTGAAACCAGGGGCGTGTTCACTCTCACGAAACTTTTTTCGGCACCCCTAGCGTGTGGCCAGGGCGTCCGCGGCCGGTTCGCGGCGGAGCAGCGGCAGCACGGCGGTACCCAGCAACTCCACGCCCTGCTCGTCGGTGAGTCCGTGCGGGGTGCCGAACTCGACCCGCCGTACCCCCGCGTCGATCAGCGCCTGCGCCTGCTCGGCCACCTGCTCCGGCGTACCGGCGAACGCGAAGAGGTCCAGTACGTCGTCGGGGATGAGCTGGCCGGCCGCGACGTGGTCTCCGGCATCTACGAGCGCGGTGACCCGGGCGAGCAGGTCAGCCGGTACGTCCGCTGTCGGGTCCAGGTCGGCGACGACGGCCAGATACATCGCGACCTCCGTGCGGGCGCGGGCCCGGGCAGCCGCACCGTCCTGGTCCACCACCGTGACCGCGCCCAGCACGACGCCGACATCCTCGACCGGCCGCCCGGCGGGGTCGGTGCCCGCGCGCAGCCGTTCGCGGATCACGCCGACCATTCCTGGGTTGGCGCTGCCGCCCACCTTGATCTCCGCGGCGATCCGTCCGGCCAGCGCTGCGCCGCGTGCGCCCCACGCGCCGAGCAGCAAGGGCGGGTCGGGCCGCCGCACGCGGTAGCGCAGTGCGGTGCCCGGCGCGAGCGTGAAGATGTCGCCGGTGAAGCCGTCGGTGTCGCCGCGCAGCAGCCGGTACATGACTTCGGCGCACTCACGGAGCGCGATGAGCGGCCGCGGCTGGGCGATGCCGACCGCGCCGAGCCAGGTGCCGCGCGCCAGGCCCAGGTACGCCCGCCCGTCCGAGGCGAGATCGAGGGCGGCGACTTGGCCCGCTATCTCGTAAGGCGCCATCGAGTACGGGTTGAGGCACGCCGGACCGAGTCGTACCCGCTCGGTTGCGGCGGCCATCTCCAGCAGGGGGAAGATCGGCGGCTGGTACATCAGATCGCCGAACACGGTCAGCACGTCGAAGCCGCACGCTTCAGCGAGGCGAGCGAGGCGGGAGTACGTACCGGCCGGCTTGTCGCTCTGCAGTCCCAGCCCGATCTCAGCCCGGGTCATGTGAGGTCGCTCGAGTTCATTCGCCGCCGGCCGGTGCGCTCGACCCGCATCACGAGCCGCTCTTCCGGGTCCGGGCAGGCGAAGTGCGAGTCCTGCGCGAGCCAGTCGCCGGGCGGCACGTCCCGCTGCTTGGCGGCGAGGAAGGGCAGGACGGCGGCGAGCGCGTACACGCAGAAGTGCTTGCCCTCCGGCAGTGTGAGGTGGGCACTGTCGGTCAGCTCGAAGTAGTCGCCGACCGCCATCCCGCAGACCGAGCGCCCTTCGATGCGGTCCACGGATACGCGCAGGTCGTACAGCTCCATGTCCGTCACGGCAGGACCCTTTCCGCATGGTGGTGCACGATGAGCCAACGGCCGCCGTCCCGGCGGAGCACGTCGGTGACTCTGGTCTCGTCAGCCTGAGCTGCTCCAGCTGGCACGGCCACCAGCACGTATCGGGCGGCGGCGGTGTCGTTCCATACGTCTACCCGTAGGTCAGTGGCGGCGAGCCGGTCCAGCTGCGGACGATGCCCGGCCGCGTCCCGGGTGTCCCGGTACGCGTCCAGTTCGGCACGGGTGCGCAGGGGCCCGGGCAGGTGCGTTTCCCAGGTGGTGACGTGCGGGTGCAGGTAGCTGTCGAACCGATCGCGGTCGCCGGCTTGGAACGCGTCATACATGTCGGCGATGCCGGCGGCGATCAGCGCCGTGTCCGAGTCTGGGTGCCTCATCCCACGCTCCATCCTGCCTGGTCGTCGCGGACCACTCGGCCGCCGGTCATCACCCAGCGCACGCCCCGGAACGCGGACGTGTGCGCCGCCGGGTCGGCGTCCATCGCGATCAGGTCGGCAAACCGTCCAGGTTGGACAGTGCCGAGGTCGTCCGTCGCACCGAGCCAGCGCACCGGCCCGAGTGTGCCCGCATACAGGGCGCGGGCTGGCCCGATGCCCGTTTCGGACATGTATTCCAGCTCGCGTACCGAGGCAGTGGTGCCCTCGAAGTGCCAGAACGGTGGCATGTCACTGCCGAGCAGCACCTCGACGCCGGCTGCCACCGCAGTCGCGTAGCTGTCCAGGTGCCGAGGGCCGGCGCCGAGCGACCGGGCTTGCATCCACTCCGGCACACCGAGCTCGTCGAAAAACTCCTTGCACCGCGTCACCAGCAGCGTGGGTACGAGGGCAGTGCCGCGCTCGGCCATCCGAGCGGCCACCGCCTCGGTGAGCTCGTAGCCGTGCTCGACGCAGTCCAGACCCAGCTCGACCGCCTCGGCGATCAGCTCAGCCGGACCGGCGTGCGCGGTGACCCGCCGTCCCCACGCGTGCGCGGTCTCGATCACCGCAGCGAGCTCGTCCGGGAACAGCTGGCGCGTCGTGATTCGCTCGTGTTCGCCGGCGATGCCCCCGGAGATCATCACCTTGATCAGGTCAGCACCCGCCTTCACCTGGCTGCGTACGCCCCGGCGGAAACCGTCGGCGCCGTCGCACTCAAGGGTGTCCGGGTTGTCATGACCGTGCCCGCCGGTGCACACCAGCGCACGACCGGCGGTGAAGATACGCGGCCCGGGTACGCGGCCAGCGTTGATGGCCCGGCGCAAGGCGAAGTCGGCATGGTTGCTCTCGGCGACGCAGCGCACCGTCGTCACACCGGACAGCAGCGTGCGGCGGGCGCCGTCGGCCATGTACAGGGCGAGTTCGTGCGGATTCATCGCCTTCACTCCGTCACCACCGGTGCCGGGCAGCGCGAGCGACAGGTGTGTATGCATGTTGACCAGCCCGGGTGTCAGGTACGCACCGCCGAGGT
This sequence comes from Kibdelosporangium banguiense, assembly GCF_017876405.1. Classification (GTDB taxonomy): domain Bacteria; phylum Actinomycetota; class Actinomycetes; order Mycobacteriales; family Pseudonocardiaceae; genus Kibdelosporangium; species Kibdelosporangium banguiense. The sequence goes on from NZ_JAGINW010000001.1 coordinate 10,287,902, forward strand.
CCACTGTGGCGTGGTCCCCCGCCTCGCGCGCCTGAGCGAGCACCTCGGCACGCGGCCCTACGGCAGCGATCCGTTCGCCGCGTACCCACACCGCCCCGTCCGGCAGGGCAGGCACGCCTTCGACGACCCGTCCGTCCACAATGGCGCAACCGACCACCACAGTGGACGTACGCGCGTTTTCTTCGCTCATACCTCTAATCCGTACTGTTCGTGGGCGGCCTCGGGAGAGACGTATCCCTCGGCGACGTCCTCGCGTACTGCCTCCGGGTCGCGTCGCCGCGGGTCTCCATGGCCCCCGCCGCCGCCGGTCAGCAGCGTCACCCGGTCACCGACCTCGACCTGGGTCCGCTTCGTGCTCACCCGCGCTTCCCGCTCGGTGCCGGGAAACACGACAACCTGGTTGGGTTCCGGCTCCTGGCCGCCGTCGAGAGCCCACGGACGGGTGCGCGTCTTCTTGATCACCGACAGGAACTCGCCCGGGGTCACGAACCGGATGTCCCGCCGCAACCCCACGCCGCCCCGGAAGCGGCCCGCACCACCGGAATCGGTACGCATCTCCACCCGCTCGAAGAACATCCCCGTCTTGGCCTCCAGCACCTCGATGGGGGTGGTCCGCCCGGTGCTGCCGGAGATATGGGCGGCCGCGTCCATGCCGTCATGCGAGACGGTGGCGCCCCAGCCGACCGGGTCGTTGTTGCTGACCGCGAAGAGCTGTCCGGTGTCCGGATGGGTACCAACCATCATCATGCCCGGCACGTCACCACCGGACGAGGCTGGCAACAGCTCCGGCATCCCCTGCGCGAGCGCCTTGAGGATGAGCTCGACCGCCACGATTCCGGTCCACAGGGTGTATGTGGGCTGCGGGTACACCGCGTGAAACAGCGTGCCCGGCTCGGCCTTGACCCGCAGCGGGGCGACGGTGCCCTCGTTGGACGGCTGGTCCGGCGAGGTCAGCGACTTGAGGACCACCTTGCAGATCGCCTCGGTGGCGCCGAACGGCATGTTGATCGGACCGGCGACGGCCACCGCGGAACCGTCGAAGTCCACTGTGAACTCGCCGTCGGCGACGGTGACGGTGGCCTGCATGCGCACCGGCTCGTCGCTGATGCCGTCGTCGTCCAGCCAGTCGACGGCGGTCCACGAGCCCTGCGGCAGCCGCTCAAGGGCGGCCCGGCTACGTGCGGCGCCGTCGTCGATCATCCGTTGTACCGCCGCTGCAACGGTTTCCTGGCCGAACTTCGCCAGGATCTCCAGCAACCGCCGCTCGCCGGTGCGCAACGCCGCGATCTGGGCGTGCAGGTCGCCGAGCACCTCCGCCGGCATCCGCGAGTTGAAGCGGATCAGCTCGTGGATCTCGTGCACCGGCTCACCCCGGGAGACCACCTTGGTGCCGGGGAAGATGATGCCTTCCTGGTGCATGTCGGTGGAGTCGAGCACGTATCCGGGATCCTTGGCGCCAAGGTCCATCCAATGCGCCCGGATGCACAGGAAGCCCACGGGCGTCTCGTCCCCGGGAGTGAAGACAGGCGCGAAGAGAGTCGCGTCCGAGGCGTGCGCGGCGTTCCAGTACGGGTAGTTGAGCAGCACCACGTCGCCGGGGTACAGGTTCTCGCGGCCGACGTACTCCACGCCCTTGCGTAGCGAGAAGTCGTTGGCACCCAGGAAAAACGTCAGCCCAGTCGCTTCGGCGATCAGGCGCAGGCCGGCGTCGTACATGGACATGCCGAAGTCGTGCACCTCATAGATGACCGGGTTGAAGGAAGTACGGATCAGCGTGGCTCGCATCTCCTCGGCCGCCGAAATGAGGTAACTGCGTACTACCTCGACGGTGGCACCGTCCACTGTGGTCACGCTGCCTCCTCTGCGAAGGTCACCAGCAAGTATCCGTGCGGATCCACCTCGACGCGCTGTCTGCTCGGCACGACTGTGGTGGAAGTGCCATCGTCGATGAGTGCCGGACCGGTGAAAGTGTCGCCCGGGGCGAGTTTCTCCCGGTCGAACACCGCGAACGGCACCATGGCGCGGGCGGCCACGTCGTACGCGACGCGGTGTCCGCGCATCGCCCGCTCCGGATTGCCGTCACCCGGTGGTGGCGACGCCAGTGTGGGGCGTTTCGTCCGGCCGATACCGCGTACTCGCAGGTTGAGGATCTGCAGGCGGTTGTCCATCGTGTGGCCGTAGCGGGCGTAGTGCAGCTCCTCGAATCCCGCACGAATGGCGTCCGGCCGCAATTCGCGCCCGACGGTCACCATCAGCGAGTGCTCCTGGCCGAGGTAACGCAGCTCCAGCTGGCGTTCCAGCACCGTGTCGGCGGGCGCGACGCCCTGGCCGGAGAGCGAGGCGAGCGCCTCCGCTTCGACGCCCTTGTAGAGCACGTCCAACTCGGCCAGGTCGGCGTCGTCCAATGTGGATATCACGGTACGCGCGAAGTCGTCCACGATGTCGGCCGAAAGCATGCCCCAGGCGGAGAAGCCGGACGGCGCGAACGGCACCACGACCTCCCTGATTCCCATCTCCCAGGCCAGCAATGGGGCCAGCAATGGCCCCGCGCCACCGAAGGCGAGCAGCGAGAAGCCCCGTGGGTCGTGTCCACGTTCGACAGTGATCTGCCGGACCGCGCCCACCGTACGGGCGAGGAGCACGTCGACAATCCCGGCCGCGGCCGCCTCGGCGGTGAGCCCGAGCGGCGCGGCGATCTGTTCGGTGAGCGCCTGCCGGGCTGCGTCCGCGCGCAACCCCATGTCGCCGCCCAGGAACCGGTCCGGGTCGATGTACCCGAGCACGAGCGCGGCGTCGGTGACGGTGGGCTCGGTGCCGCCATGGCCGTAGCAGACCGGGCCCGGGTCGGCACCGGCACTGCGCGGGCCCACCTTCAGCAGACCCCGGTCCAACCAGGCGATCGAGCCGCCGCCTGCTCCGATCGTGCGGATGTCGTACGTGGGGATCAGCAGCGGGAAGTGCTCCAACTGGGCCTCGTACGCGGCGACCGCAGTCTGCCGTTCGATGACGCAGGCATCCAGCGAGGTACCGCCGATGTCGAACGTGAGCATGTTGTCCCGGCCCAGAGCTCCCGCCAGGTACGCGGCGCCGACGATCCCGCCGGCCGGCCCAGACAACACCGTGTGCGTCGGCGATCTCTTGGCCACTGTGGACGTCATTGAGCCGCCGCCGGAACGCATGATGAGAAACCGGCCGGCGAACCCACGCCCGGCCAGGCCGTTCTCCAGCTCGTCGACGTACCGCTCGAAGATGGGCCGGATGTACGCCTCCAGCACTGTGGTGCTGGTCCGCTCGTACTCCCGGTACTCGCGCACGATGTCCGTGGACAGCGACAGGCTCACTTCCGGGTACAGCTCGCGGATGATCCGGGCGGTCTCCCGTTCGTGCGTCGGATCCAGGAACGAGTGCAGGAAACAGATCGCGATCGACCGCACACCCTGCTCCTCGACGAGCGTACGAGCCGCGGCACGAACACTCTCCGGGTCGAGCTCCTCGACCACCCTGCCCCGGTAGTCCAGCCGCCCCGCCACTCCGGCCGTGTACCGCCGCTTCACCAGGCTCTCCGGCCGCTGGTAAGTGAAGTCGTACATGTGGTCGTCGGGCACGTTGCCGCGGCCGAGCAGGAAGACGTCCCGGAAGCCCTCGTTGGTGACGATGCCGGTGGCGCCGCCCCGCCGCTCCAGCACCGCGTTGAGGCCGAGGGTGGTGCCGTGGATGAACAGCTCCACAGTGGACAGGTCGGTGCCCAGTGCCGCGATCGCGTTCAGCACGCCGTCGGCCGGGCGGGCCGGGGTCGTGGACGCCTTGCGGAAGCGGACCCGGTTGGTGCGGGTGTCCAGCTCCATCGCGTCGACGAAGGTGCCGCCGATGTCGACGGCGAGCCGGATGTGCGGTTCAGGCACGGGTCTGGGTCCTTTCCTGGAGCAGTGTGGGGAGCTGCGGGACGCGCCAGCAGGCCGCCTCGCTCGCCCCGTACGCGATCAGGGATTGCGGCTCCGCGCGGCACTTGTCGGTGACGAACGGGCACCGCGACGCGAGCGGGCACCCCGTGGCGGCGTCCGTCTCGTCAAGGTCCTTGCGGAGCTCGACAAGAGGGCCGATGAAGCCGCCGTCGAAGCTGGGTGCGCTGGACAGCAGCGCCCGCGTATACGGGTGCTTCGGGTCGCCGAACACCTCGTCCACCGGGCCCTGCTCGACGACCTGACCGAGGTAGAGCACCACGACCCGGTCGCAGAAACCGCGCACGGTGGCCAGATCGTGGGAGATGAACACCGAGCCGCGGCCTGCATCGCCGGACAGCTCCGCGATCACGTCGAGGATCTGCGCCTGGACGGTCACGTCCAACGCCGATGTGGGCTCGTCGAAAACGATCAGGTCGGGGTCACCGACCAGCGCCCGGGCGATGCCGACCCGCTGCGCCTGCCCGCCGGACAGTTCGTGCGGACGACGGCGGAGCACGGCCGGGTCGAGGTTCATCCGGGCCAGCACCTCGGCGACCCGCTCCGCCCGCTCGGCCGCCGGCACGCCCGACGCGCGCAGCGGCTCGCCGATCGCGTCGGCCACCGTGCGGCGCGGGCTCAGCGACCCGACCGGGTCCTGGAAGACCAGGCGCGCCCGGGTACGCAGCCGACGCAGCTTCCGCCCATGCTGAGCATGTAGGTCGGTGCCGTCGAGCCGTACGGTGCCGCTGGTCGGCGGAGTCAGGCCGAGCATCAGCCGGGCAAGAGTGCTCTTGCCGCAGCCGCTCTCCCCCACCACGCCAACGGTTTCGCCCGCCGCCACGCTCAGACTCACCCCGCGCAGCGCGTGGTGGCCGCCGCTACCGAAACGGCTCCCGTACACGACATGCGCGTCGTCGATCTCCATGACGACACGGCCGGGTTTGGCAGCTGGGCGGCCCGTCAAGGTCGCCGGTGCTATCGGCCCCGCCTGAGGATGGAAGCACGCGTACTCCCAGCTGTCCCCGGTAAGCGTCGGCCGCTCGGTGGTGCAGCGATCCGTCGCGTGCGCGCAGCGCGTAGCGAAGGGACACGCCGCAGGCGGCGAGGACAGCAGCGGCATCGCGCCGCCGATCGCGCGCGCCGGACGCCCCGAGACGTCCGGGACGGACGCCAACAATGCCCGGGTGTACGGGTGTGCCGGCTCGCGCAGCACCTTGGCGGCCGGGCCGTTCTCCACGACCGTGCCTGCGTACAGCACCACGACCCGATCGCAGATCGGCGCGATCGAGGCGAGGTCGTGCGAGATGAGCAGCACACCACGCCCGGCAGTGTCCGCAGCGTGCCGGAACTGCCGCAGGATCTCCCGAGTCAGCGTGACGTCGAGCCCGGTGGTCGGCTCGTCGGCGATCAGCAGCCCGGGCGCGCAGCCGGTGGCCAGCGAGATCATCACGCGCTGCGCCATGCCGCCGGAGAGCTCGTGCGGGTACGCCTCGAGCCGCCGGGCCGGGTTGCGGATGCCGACTGCCTCGAAGAGTTGGCGCGCGGTGTCCCGTGCGGACTCTCGGCCCATCTGCTGGTGGGTGGTGAGGCGGTCGGTGAGCTGCCGGCCGACGGTTCGGGTGGGGGCGAGCGCGCCGCGTGGGTTCTGAAAGCACAGCGCCGCACCGTGTCCGCGGTGCGTGGCCAGCGCCGCCTCGTCCATCTGAAGCACGTCCGCACCCTCGAACCGGACCGCGCCGCCGATCTCCGCACCGTCAGGCAACAGCGCCACGATCGCGCGAGCCACCATGCTCTTGCCGCCGCCGCTCTCGCCGACCAGCCCGACCACCTCGCCAGCGTCGACATGCAGATTGACGCCGCTGAGCGCGGCGACGTCCCGGCCTGGCCGGCGGATGAGCACCGAGAGATCCTCGATCGACAACAGCCGCTCACTCATGACCGCCGCCTCGCGTCCGACCGCTCCTGCAGTCCCTCACCGAGCAGGCTGAAGCCGAGCACGCAGACCAGCAGGGTCAGGCCCGGCGGCACCGACGTCCACCAGCGACCGGCCACCACGTCCGGGCTGCCGAGACTGATCATGGCGCCCCATTCGGCAGCCGGTACGGTCACGCCGAGGCCCAGAAACGACAGCCCGGCCAGGGTCAGCATCGCCCAGCCACAGTTCAGCGGCGCGATGATCCGCACCGGCGTGAGGCTGTTGGGCAGGACATGCCGCCACAGCACACCGAGCGTGGACGTACCCGAAGTGACGGCCGCGTCGATGTATGGCAGCTCGCGAATCGATCGGACCTCGGCCCGCACCAGCCGCGCGTATGCCGGTGCGTTCACCGCAGCGATCGTGATGACCAGGTTGGCCGTGCCGTTGCCGAGCAGCGCCGCCACGGCCAGCGCCAGGATGAACGTGGGAAACGCCTGAAGAATGTCGACGATCCGCATGAGCACGTCATCAGCCCAGCCGCCAAGGTAACCGGCGAGCAGCCCGACCGCCGTACCCACCACCACGGCGAGCACGACGGCAGCGACCGCGACGCCGAGGTCGAGCCGGGCAGCGTGCAGCAGCCTGCTCCAGACGTCCATCCCGTTGGCGTCAGTGCCGAGCAGATGCGCGCCGCCCGGTGCAGCGAGGGCCGCAGCGGGGTCGATCTCCTCCGGACCCCAGCCGCTGAGCAGCGGCGCAGCCACCGCCGCGAGCGCCACCACGGCCAGGATCGCGGAACCGCTGACGATCAACGCGCGGGAGAACCGCCCATCGCCCGCGCGGCGGGTCACGGCCGGCGCACGGGGGCCGTCCGTGGCTCGTAGGTCGGCCATCAGATCCTCACTCTCGGATCGAGGATCGCCTGCACGACGTCGGCGATCAGGAACACGATCACGTAGCAGAGCGCGATCAGCAGCACAGATGCCTGCACCACCAGGTAGTCCCGGTAAAGCAGCCCGCGCAGCGCCCACTGGCCGAAGCCTTGCCACGAGTAGACGTACTCGACGAGCACCGCCGAGCCGATCGCGGTACCGAAGACAAGTGCCGCCAAGGCCGGCAGGCGGGCCAGGGTGGGGCGCAGCAGATACCCCCGCAGGAGCGTGCGTCCACGCAGGCCGTGTGCGGACGCGGCGCGGTACGCCTCCGAGCGCAATACCTCCAGCGCGGAGGCGCGGATGCTACGCAGCAGCGGCGCGACAACCACGATGGCGAGCGTGGCGACCGGCAGCACCAGGTGGCTGAGCGCCGACGTGAACGCCGGTCCGTTGCCGGTCAGTACAGCGTCAAGCAGATCGGCGCCGGTCAGCGGTGTCAGGCCGGCGTCCGGATCGACCCGGCCGCTCGGTGCCGGGAACCAGCCCAGTGTGCTGTAGCCGACCAGGATGAGCACCAGGCCAAGCCAGAACTCGGGCATCGAGTTGCCGATCAGCGCGAGGACCCGCACGCTGTGGTCACCGATCCGGTCGGCACGCCGGGCCGACCAGATCCCCAGGACGACAGCGACCACCAGCGCGAGCCCGACCGCCAGGACGACCAGCTCCAGCGTCGGCCCCACCCGCACGGCCAGCTCGGAGCCGACCGGCCGGCCGCTCTGGATCGACGTGCCCATGTCCCCGGTGAACAGCCCCTTCAGATAGCTGAGGAACTGCTCCCACATCGGCTTGTCGAGTCCGAAGCGAGCGCGGGCCGCTGCCGCGTCTGCCTCTGTCGCGTTAGGACCCAGGATGGTCCGGATCGGGTCGCCGGGCAGCACGCGTACCAGCACGAAGGTCAGCACGATCACGCCGAGCAGGACCGGGACGACCTGGAGCAGCCGCTGGGCGACGAAACGAAGGAGCCGCATCCGGGGGTCAGCCCGACGTGCTCAGGTACCGCAGCCGGGCCAGCCCGTCCGTCGGCTGTACCCAGCCGGAGACCGACGAGCGGACCGGCAGGCTGAAGTTCGGCTGGCAGACGATCACCCACGGCACGTCGGCGGCGAAGATCTGCTGGACCCGCTTCCACAGCGCCAGGCGGGCCGGCTCGTCGATGGTCGTGTGCGACTGCTCGTAGATCCGCTCGATCTCCGGGTTGAGGTAGCCGGAGTAGTTCAGTGCCGCGTCCTTGACGAAGCTCGTGGCCAGCATGTACTCGACGTCGTTGACCCACAGCTGGCCGGAGGTGATCTGCAGCGGCACGTTCTTCTGCTGCCGCCTGCCGTCGAGTGTGGCCGGGTCGAGCGGGGTCAGTTTGAGCTCGATGCCGGCTTTGCGTGCCTCGCTCTGCACCAGCACGGCGATCCGCTGCTGGGTGTCGTTGTCCGTCTCGAACACCAGCTCCGAGTTGACGGTCCGGCCGGCCAGCGCGGCCTTCGCTTTCTCGACGTCGTAGGTGAATGGGTAGCCGCTCTCGTCGTACCCGGGCGTGTCGATCGGCACGACGCTTTTGGCTGGGCGCGCGTCGCCGCCGTACACGTTCGCGATGATCTGCTCGTATGGCACCGCGTACGCCAACGCCTTGCGGACGTTGATGTCGTTGAACGGCGCCGTGGTCACGGACATCTGGATCGCGACCTGTTCGTTGCTGGCCGCGGAGACGACCGTGACGCCCTTGGTCTTCTTGAGGTCGGCGATGTCCCGCTGCCCGATGCCGAGCGCGACGTCGATGTCGCTGTTCTGCAGCTGGAGGCGCTGGTTGGAGCCATCCGGCACGACGGAGATCCGGATGTTCTTGGTTTTCGCCGGGTCGGGGCCCGGGTAGCCCGGGTTGGCCTCCAGGACGATCTCCTGGCCCTGGGTGGCCTTCGTGACGTTGAAGTAGCCGCCGGTCGGTGGTTGCCTGGCCACCCAGTCCTTGGCCCACGGGTCGGCGTCGGTGGCGTGTTTCCTGGCTTCCACCGAGTCGAACACGTAGAGCGAGATGGCCTGGATCTGGCGGGTCAGCGCGCTGGGGAACGCCTGGGTGAACCGCACCGTGTAGTCGTCGACGATCTCGACCTGGTCCGGCTTGGTCAGGCCGATCGTGCCGTAGATGCCGGCGACGTTGGCCTGAGCGGCGAACGCGCGGTCCTTGGACCACTTGACGTCGGCCGCCTTCATCTCGTTGCCACTGGCGAACTTCACGCCGCGGCGCAGTTTGAGGGTCCATACCTTCTGGTCGGCGCTCGGCTCGAACGACTCGGCGAAGGCCGGCATGATGTTGCGCGTATCGAGGACCTTGGAACCGGCGACCTCGGTGACCCCGTAGTCGATCAGGTACGGGAACACGTTCTTGTAGAGCATGAACGCGGTGAGGTCGAAGCCGACGAAGTCCTGGTCCCAGCTGCTGAGGTAGCTGGTGACTGCGATGCGCAGAGTACTGGCGGCCGAGCCGCCTTCCTTGGACCCCGCCGCGCAGGCCCCGGTGGCCAGCAGCAGCGCGACGCTGCCACCGAGCTGGAGCACGCAACGACGCGAGACGCCCGAATCAGCCATGCGAAGTCCTTCCGCAACGAGGTGGCGACGGCGCAGCACCTGGTTCCGGGTGTTCTATCACACTAAAAGTTGGTGAACAAGCGTTGCTGGCCGAGTTCACCCATCGTTGCCCATAGTCGCTGCTAGCAGGGGACTTCACGGATCGGCTGCCCAGGTGGCCACACTGTTCACCGATGTTCACACCGTCGTTATTTCGGTATCCATGACGGAGCCGACCCGAGCGGGTGGCCGGAGCGGGATTCCCGGGTCAGCGCAGTGCCATTCGGCGTACCTCCTTCAACCTCGGGGCGTATGCATTTCGGCTGACCTGCGATCGACTTCCGACCGTGGCGCCGATCACTTCCAGCGCGATGAACTTTCGTGAGCTTCCTGTCGACTCGAAAGGAATTCCCTATGGTCGGCCCAAAATTCGGCCGCGCCGCAAGCAATTCACTCGTCGATTCCCGCAAAACCACTCGACGACTACGAATCGCGGTCACCACCGCCTCGATCGTGGCCGTGGCCGCGACAGGTGTCCCCGTGTCCGCGGCGCCGCAGGCCGTGCCGGAGACCAAACCGATCTACTCCTACCAGAACGCCATCCGTGAGGACGTCTACGTCGAAGCCCCCATGGACAGCGACAACGACGGCAAACCCGACCGGATCGCGATCCAGATCATGCGGCCGAAGGAAACCGGCACCGGGCTGAAGACGCCCGTCATCATGGAGCCGAGCCCGTACTACGGTCTGGTCAATGCCCGCACGGACCGCCAGATGCCGGTGGGATTCGACGGCTGGTACGACGAGTTCTTCGTACCACGCGGGTACACCGTGATCGAAGCCGAGATGCAGGGCACCAGCCGGTCCCAAGGATGCCCGACCACCGGCGGCCCCGAGGACACTATCTCGATCAAGGCAGTGGTGGACTGGCTCAACGGCCGTGCGAAAGCCTACTACGCCAACGGTTCCGAAACAGTCGCCTCGTGGAGTACCGGTGCCGTGGGCATGGCCGGTGTCTCCTACAACGGAACCCTGCCCAACGCGGTCGCCGCGACGGGGGTCGAGGGACTGAAGACGATCGTACCGATCGCCGCGATCTCCAGCTGGTACGACTACGCCCGGGCAACGGGAATCGGCTACACCGAATGGGGCCACCGATACCCGGAATTCCTCGCGAAATGGGTGGCCAGCTCGCCCGCGCTCACCCAGTGCGCCGACACCCTCAAAGCCCTCGGTGACAACGCCGCCGACGACACCTCCGACTACACGCCGTTCTGGGCCACGAGGAACTACCGGCCGGACGCCGGCAAGGTAAAGGCGTCGGTGTTGCTGGTACATGGCATGGAAGACTGGAACGTCAAACCCGGGCAGGGCGTCCTCTGGTGGGACCAGTTGCAGAAACACGGCGTGCCGCGCAAGATCTGGCTGCACCGCGACGGGCACATCGACCCGGTCCAGACACGCTCACGCGAGTGGAAACGCCAGCTGCACCGGTGGATGGACCACTGGCTGTTCGGCATGGACAACGGGATCATGAAAGAGCCCATGGCCGACATCCAGCGGCCCAACGGGACGTGGGAAACCCACCGCAGCTGGCCGGACACGGCCGCCCGCACCACGCGGCTGAACTTCGGCCCGGCCGGTTCCGGCGTCGCCGGCACACTGGGCGAAAGGCGCGCGACTGGCACCCAGTCGTTCACCGACAAGAGCACCCAGACCGAAAAGACGGCAATGGCCGACTACGCGGTCACCGCGCCCAACCGCCTGGTCTACGTGACCAAACCAGTAGCCGGGGACGTGCGGATGTCCGGCACATCTCGCGTGAACGTGACTGTGCAGTCCAACACCACGAGCGCGCCCCTGACAGCGTTACTCGTCGACTACGGGCCAGGCACCGAATACTCCGTGGCGGACTTCACCCCGATCGAGCTGATGACACAGAAATGCGATCTCGTTGACGTCGACCAGCAGACGGGTTGCGCCGAGCCTCGAGCCGAGCGCGCGATGCCGGTCACCGCGAAGGTGATCACCCGTGGCGCCATCGATCTGAAGAACCACTCTTCGATGGCCGTCGGCACGCCTCTTGTTCCAGGACGGAAATACCAGGTGTCCTGGGAACTGCACGGCAAGGACTACGTCGTCCCGGCAGGACACCGAATCGGTCTCGTGCTGATGGCCAACAACAAGAACTACATCCAGGTCGACACATCCGCCAAGGCGCTGACCGTTCAGCTCGACGCCAGCAGCCTCGACATCCCCGTGGTCGGCGGCCGGATCTGAGAATCCTCAATAGACAGACCCGGATCGGCCTGTAGGCGGCGAAGTCGCCGCCTACAGCCAAACCGGGCCGGACCACGGCGAGACCGGGGTTCCGCCAATGGGACGCTCCCGTGCGGCCAAAAGCGGTCTGCCTTCAGTCTTGGGTGCGTCGACATCCGGATTCTCCGACCGAAAAGCCTTGCTGTGCCTCGGGATCGTTCCGATAACGTCCACGCCGGCCCCGGACCGTGATTGGCCGATTTCCCAGCGTGATGTCCGAGGCGTGCGCACAAGAGAACCTATCGAGAGGCTTTCGAGGTGCATTCAGCCAGAAACCAAGTAGTCAGACGTGTGTCGATCGGCGTGCTCGTCCTGGGACTCGCGTCGGGCACAACACAAGTAGCGAGCGCGGCGCCGCGATCCGGCGCCGGACAGCAGAGCCGCTCGGTCACGCTGATCACGGGCGATCGCGTCGTGACTCTGGACGCGAACAAGGCCAGGACAATCATTCCCGGCAAGGGGCGGGAGAAGCTTGGATTCTCGACCTACACCCGCAACGGTCACCTGTTCGTCGTTCCGCGAGACGCCGTACCCCTTGTCGCACAACGGCGCTTGGATGAGCGTCTGTTCGATGTCACGACGCTGCTGAGTTCCGGCTACGACGACGCAAGCCGCTCCACTCTCCCGCTGATCGTCAGCCGCGAGCCGGGAATGGCTCAGGCGGCCGTCGCTGGCGCCACCACGACGGCGAACCTCGCTGTTGTCAACGCTTCCGCGATGGCTGTGGACAAGAACGGCGCTGCGTGGCCGGCTCTGGCCGGTGCGGGTGTCAGGAAGGTGTGGCTGGACGGCAAACGCAAGGCCACCCTGGATCGCAGCACCGCGCAGATCGGCGCCCCGGCCGCCTGGCAGGCCGGCCACACGGGTGCGGGGGTGAAGGTCGCCGTGCTGGATACCGGTGTCGACCAGACGCATCCTGACTTGGCGACTCGAGAGGTCGCCGAGAAGAACTTCACCAGCTCGCGAGACGCCGTGGACCGAGTCGGGCACGGTACCCACGTCGCCTCGACCATCGCGGGTACCGGCGCCAAGGCGAACGGCAAGTACAAGGGTGTCGCGTACGGCGCCTCCATCCTCGACGGCAAGGTGCTCGACGACGGGGGCTCCGGTTACGACTCGTGGATCATCGCGGGCATGGAGTGGGCGGTCGGCCAGGGCGCCAAGATCGTCAACATGAGTCTCGGCGGTGGGGACACCTCCGAGATCGACCCGATGGAGGACGCGGTCAACACGTTGTCGGCCAAGCACGGCACGCTGTTCGTGATCGCCGCGGGCAACGCCGGCCCGAGGCCGGAGACCATCGGTTCGCCCGGTAGCGCGGACGCCGCCTTGACCGTCGGCGCCGTGAACCGCGACGACAGCATCGCGGATTTCTCCAGCCGGGGACCACGCGTCGGCGGCGGCGCGGTCAAGCCGGAAATCACCGCTCCCGGTGTGGACATCGCGGCCGCCCAGGCCGCCGGCACCCGGATGGGCAAACCCGTTGCCGACGGGTATGTCGCCGCGTCGGGTACGTCCATGGCCACGCCGCACGTCGCCGGTGTCGCCGCGTTGCTCGCGCAGGTGCACCCGGACTGGACCGGCGAGCAGCTCAAGGCGACGTTGACCGCCTCGGCCAAACCGAACAACAAGCTCACCGCGCTCGATCAGGGCGCGGGGCGCGTGGACGTGGCCAGGGCGATCACCCAGGCCGTCACCACGGTTCCGGCGAACGCTGATCTCGGCACACAACTGTGGCCGCACGACGACGACAAGCCGGTGAGCAAGAACGTCACCTACCGCAACTCCGGCAAGGCCGACGTGACCTTCGACATCGCCATGCCCGTCCTCGGGCCGGACGGCAAGGCCGCGCCCAAGGGGATACTGACCGTCTCACCGGCGAAGGTGACCGTGCCGGCCGGCGGCGAGGCGTCAGTCACCATCACCGGCAACACCAGGCTCGGCGTGCTCGACGGCTACTACTCCGGCAAGCTGACCGCGACCGCGAGCACCGGAGCGGTGGTGAACACGGCAGTGGTGATCAACCGCGAGGTGGAGAGCTACACGCTGACCATCAACCACATCGGACCGGATGGCGCGCCGGCAGGTGGGGCCGGCACCAGCGTGGCCGGTCTGGAGACGCCGAAGTTCGATCGGGTGACTGCCGCCGCGGACGGCAAAGCCGTGGTGCGCCTTCCGAAGGGTGGCTACACGCTGGACAGCCAGCTGGACTCCGGCGGGCGCCTCTCGTGGCTGGCCTACCCGATGTTCAGCCTGACCGGTGACACCACCGTGGACCTGGACTTCCGGCAGACCCGCCAGACCCGGATCACCCCACCGGACCCGGCGGCCAAGCTGGAGCTGGCCGACATCTCGTACCTGCGCACGTCCGGGCGCAATACGGGGGGCTACGGCTGGTTGCTGACTGGCGGGGACCTCGGCACGGTGTGGACCGCGCACGTCGGACCCACGGCTGGTCCGCATGAGCTGGCCACGGTGGTGAGCACACAGTGGACGAACCCGAAGGGAGACTACTTCGGCCTCGGCTTCCACCACGCCGGTGCGATGGTCACCGGCTTCACCAAGACGGTGAAACAGGAAGACCTGGCCCACGTACACGCCACGTTCGGCGCGGCCGGGCCCGTCCTTCCGAGTTATCGGTATGCCGTGCCGCACTCGAAATCCGTTGACGGCCCGTCCACATGGACGAGACTGCTGCCCGTGACGCTTCCTGGTGAGCGCAACGAGTACTACACGACCGAGGACCTCTCGTGGATGTCCGGTCTGTGGATCACGTCGGCGGACACCGGCGCCAACGTCGTCGAGCTGACCGGGCCGTTGAAGGTCTACCAGCACGGCCGGACCTACGAGGAGTCCTTCAACCGCGGCGTGTTCGGTCCGGCCATGCCGACGACCAACGCTCCGTACGACTACGTCACGCGTGCCGAGAACACGATCTCGGTGGACATCCCGTTGTTCGGCGATGGCTCCGGCAACGCCGGAATCTCCGTCGTGGACAAGGCGGCCACGGTGCTCTACCGCGACGGCAAGAAGATCGGCGAGACAGAGGAGGCTGGCAGAGGCAGGTTCGACGTCCCGGCCAAGGCCGGGAACTACCTGCTGACCACCGAGGCGACCCGCAGCAGTGTCTCCGACCTGGCCACCACGGTCCGGGCTTCGTGGACGTTCCGCTCGGGCACCGTCGGCGCGGACCCGGTCCGGCTGCCGTTGTCCGCCGTGCGCTACACCCCCGCGCTGGACGCCACGAACTCGGCCCCGGCCGGCAAGTCGTTCATCGTGCCGGTGTCCGTACAGGCCCAGAACAGCGGGCAAGGCACGGTGCCCAAGTCGCTGAAGGTCGATGCATCGTTCGACGGCGGCCTGACGTGGACGCCGACGACGGTCGTGGCGAACGTGTTCGCCGTCGTCCAACATCCGAACGACGCCACGTCGGTGTCGTTGCGGGCCAAGGCGACCGACCGGGCGGGCAACGCCGTCGAGCAGACCATCATCAACGCCTACAAGCTGCACTGAACCAACTCGGAGCGGCTCCGGACACGCACGTAGGCACTGACGTGAACGGATCACACATCATGGCCCGAGCGCCATGGCTCGCAGGGCGAGCCATGGCGCTCGGGCGGGAACTGGCCCTGCTCGGGTTCGTCAGCATGGTCACCTATCTGGCCACGGACTACATCTCCGTGGTTTGGAGCCCGGCGCCATACACCATCCCCGGCGTCGCGGCACTGGTCGCGGGTAGCGCGGTCCTGCCGGCCCTCGTGCGCCACCGCTTCCCGCTGACGACGCTGCTCGCCGCGGCATTGCTGTTCGGGTGGTACCCGGCGGCCGGGGTGATCCTGGCCCTGGCGTCCTACGGCGTGGCCGGACGAGTCCGATCTGCTCGGCGGCGGGGTTTCGCGCTGGGCGTGGCCGCGCTGATGCCGTTCACGATCGGACTGATCGGGTCAGGGTACCAGTGGAAAATCGCGTTCGCCGTCTTCGGGATCGCCGCGCTGGTGTGCGTCGCCGGACCCGCGATGGTGCACGTGCTGCTCGGACAGCGGGAACGGTTGATCAACGCTTTGCTTGAACAGGCCAGCTACGCGGCGTCCACCGCCAAGCTGCAGGAACGTTCCCGTATCGCCCAGGAAATGCACGACCTGCTCGGCCATCGGCTCAGCCTTATTTCCCTCTACGCCGGCAGCCTCGAGCTCGACACCACCAAGCCGACACACATCACTGAACCGGCACGACTGATCCGGGAAACCGTGCACACCGCGATGGACGAACTGCGCACGACGCTCGGCATCCTGCGCCAGCAAGGACCGGCAGCCGCCACACTGCCCACCGACCACACCGGCACCTGGCCGGACGTCTCCCGGCTCGTCCACCAGGCACAGGCCGGTGGCCTCAACGTCGCACTGTCCTGGATCGGCCCCGATACCGCGGCCATCGCCCTGCCGATCCGGCAAGCCGTACACCGGATCATCCGCGAAGGACTCACCAACGTAAGCAAACACGCCCCCACGGCAGCGGCCGGAGTCATCGTGGAGCACGCCGCCGACAGGATCCGCGTCGGTGTCGTCGACGAGGGGCAGCCCGGCACCGCTGCGCCAGGCTCCGGCCTCGGACTGGTCGGGGTGCGCGAACGGATCCGCCTGCTGGGCGGGAGTTCCCAGGCCGGCCCGTTGCCCGGCCGGGGATTCCGGGTGACCGCCGAACTCCCGCTGTCCATGACCCCGCCGAGGCCGGTCGAACCGGACGCCGGCACCGATGTCAGGACGGATGACCGCTGGGCCCGTGCGGGAATGTCCGCTGTGCTGGCAACCGGGCTGATCGGTGCGGTCGCGATCCTCGTGGTCACCTTCAACACGTTGACCTTCGACCTGCCCACCACATTCGACTCGGTCCATATCGGCAGCACCCGCGCCCAGATCACCAACGTGATCGGAAAAGACGATCCGGTCGCCCGCCTGGCGTCCCGCGGCCTCGAACCGCCCTTGCCCGGTGGCACGGACTGCTGGTACACGTACAACCTCATGGAGAGCGGTACAACGATTGTCGAGCGCTACTGCTTCCGCGACGACATCGTGGTCCAGAAGGCCAGATTCGCACTACCGATCTGATCGCCTCGGCGCTGACCGCCGCAAGCGGAACCTGAGCCGCCGGATATCGGCCGAACAGCCAGTGTTTGTCGGCTTCCCGGCCGTTACGTGGTTCCACCTCCCCGCCCTACGCTGCTCGCGCATTCCAGCCCCCACCCCGGCGCGGATCAAGGTGCGGCGGCATCACACAAGGAGAACACGCACATGCGAGCACGAAGCGACGTCGTCCGGCGTGGCCTCACGCTGGGCACCGTCACCCTGGCGATCTCGGCGGGACTGATCACGGGAACGAGTGCCGCGACGCCACCGGCCGGCCCCGACCCGGACAGAGCCGCCACGCCGGTGCTCGACTGGGCACCCTGCCCAGCGGGGAGCGGTCCGCCGAGCGCAAAGTGCGCCACGGCCCGTGTCCCGCTGTCCTACCGGGACCCGGCAGGTCCGCAGATATCGCTGGCGCTGACCAAACGGCCTGCCACCGACCCGCAGCACAAGATCGGCACGGTGTTCACGAACCCGGGCGGCCCCGGTGCCGGCGGCCGGATCCCGCCGCGCCTGGAGCCCGTGGTGAGCGCCCGCTTCGACATCGTGGGGTTCGACCCACGCGGCACCCACGCGGATCGGAAGGACACTTTCAGTAAGATTGTCCCACAACTGGCGGCACGATGCTGCCAGGTTCGATGACGAGAACCTGGTGTCGTGCGCGGGCTTGGTGCCGGTGATGGAACTGGCCGAACAAACCGGATTGCCCGACCTGCTGGAGCGGCACGTGGTGTTCCGGTCCGAGCGGATCCGTTCCGGGGCAGCCAACCCGACTCCGAAACTGACCTCGATCATCTCGGGCATGGCCTCGGTACTACGCCGTCACCTGCTGGCCCTGGCCACCCGGACCGACGTGCCGGCCGGGATCGCCGAACAGGCGTTTGTGGACATCGATTCGCTGCTGCGCCCGGTCTACGGCCATGCCAAACAAGGCGCGTCGTTCGGACACACGAAAATCGCGAACAGGCAGGTACTGCGCAAAGGACTCTCACCACTGGTCACCACCATCTCCACCCGCGCAGCCGCCCCGGTACTGACCGGGATCCGGCTACGCGCGGGCAAAACCGGGTCCGGCAAAGGCGCGGCCAGCATGCTCACCGAAGCCATCACCACCGCGAAAACCGCCGGCGCGACCACCATCCTCTGCCGAGGCGACTCCGCGTTCGGCAACCACAAGACCATCACCGCAGTAGTGAAGACCGGCGCCCAATTCTCCTTCGTGCTGACCAAAACCCGACCGGTCCTCCGCGCGATCGGCGCCATCCCCGAACACGCCTGGACCCCGGCGCGCTACCCCGGCGCCGTCCTGGACCCCGACACCGGCGAGCTGATCTCCGACGCCGAGGTCGCCGACATCGACTACACCGCGTTCGCCGGCACGAAACACGAGATCACCGCCCGACTCATCGTCCGGCGCGTCCGCGACCGCAACCACCCCGACGAACTGTTCCCGGTATGGCGATACCACCCGTTCTTCACCAACACCACCGAACCGGTCACCGACGCCGACATCACCCACCGCCAGCACGCGATCATCGAAACCGTGTTCGCCGACCTGATCGACGGGCCATGGGCCCACCTGCCCTCCGGCCTCTTCGCGGCCAACGCCGCCTGGGCCACGCTGGCCGCAATCACCCACAACCTGCTACGCGCCGCCGGAACCCTCACCGACCACACCCACGCCGTCGCCCGCGGGGCCACCCTACGCCGCCATCTGATCAACGTCCCAGCCCGAATCACCCGACCCCAAGGCAAACAAACCCTGCACCTACCGACCCACTGGCCCCGAGCCAGCCGATGGAAAGCCCTGTGGGACAGCACCTTCACCGATCACAGGCGACAAGTAGCAGCCTGACCCTCCAACCACCCCGGCCGCAACGGCCCTACCAGGAAACAACAATGGACGAGCTGGGAAGGCCAGCAGCTCAACCACGCCCACACCCAGTCAGCCCACACCGACACCGCCCACCAGCCACACCAAGATCAACCAGTCATCCGATCCACGGATTCAGGCTAAGGCAGCCAAATCCGGCTCTCAACGTGTGGGAGCCCGTTCTGCGGGCCGACCGGGCTTCCACTAGTACAAGAGGTGAAACCTGTTCCTTGGCTAAAGAGGTGATCTCATGCTGTCTCGTTTACGCGTTATATCCCCGATCCTGGCGGTCTGCGGCGCGCTGCTTGTGGTGACCACGCCAGCGAGTGCGGCCTCGGGAATCGAGTACCACCCGGGCGACCAGGACCTGACTCACGGCCCGAACTCGTTCACGGTCCAGGACCTGGCGTGCAATGGCCGTGTCATCGTGTTCGTCTGGTACCGCTGGGAGCGCGCGTCCGACACCATCACCGCCACCTGCAGCGCCCACGACGAATCGATCGCCCCGCTCGGACCGAACGCCTACCCGCTCAAATGGCGACGCTGTTGGACGGACATCCACTCCATCGGCACACCCCACTGCGCCCCGACGTGGGTCGATGACACCGTCTACACGACCTAGGTGTACTGACCTGAGAGGTTGGGAACGCGGCTGGCGGGTGGGTGGCCTGCGAGTGCGGTGTGGCCGCGGTGGTGAATTGGGCGCGTTGTCAGAATCCGGCGGCGGTGTCTTTGCGTTCGTCGGGCAGGATTTCGGTGTGGGGCAGCCGGGAGTGATCGTCCACGGCGTTGTGCAGGCAACTGTAGCCGACATGGCTCTTGCCGTTGCCGTCGAGGGTTTTGCCGGGTGTGCGGGTGTGGTGGCGTTGCCCGGCCCGGACGCTGGCTCGCCGCCGCCGGCCTGCTTCTTGCGACCGGCCTGTTCGGCGTGCTGACCGCGGCAGTGTGGCGTGCCGTCGCGCGTCGGTCCGGCGCTGTGTGCCGCTGCTTCGGGCCCGCCCGCACCGTGCTCGCGCACCGGCACGTGGTCCGCAACGCACTGTTGTTGCTGGTCGCCGGGCTCGGCGCGGTCTCGCTGTCCGTTGTGGAGACGGCTGATCCCGCCATAGCGGCACTCGCAGCCGCGATCGGCGCACTGGGTGCGGTGCTCGTGATCCGGTTCGACGACCTCGCCGAGCTGATCGCCGGACCGGTGGTTAGCACCCGCTGAACGCCAGGAACGTCACCCGAACGGAGCAGCACGAAACACTCCATTGCCCCTGACCGATTAGCGGACACGTCATACCATCGCGTTCGCGAAATCGTTGGAGGCTGAATGGCGGGCTCTGGTGCCGTTGAACCATCTCCTGTGCTGGTTCTCGTGCACGGCATCGGTGGCCGCCGGGACGCGACGCTGGAACGCACCGAGTGGGTGACGGCGCTGAGCCAGGGCGCCCGCGAGGCGGGACACAGCGACTTCGCCGGAGTTCTCGCCGATCAGGACATCAGGTTCGCCGACTACAGCGACATGATGTCCGGCCAGGGCGCACAGGGCGGCACCGACGCCCTGCCGGACGACGAAGCGCTCTTCCTCATGCAGTTCGTCGAAACGATCGTGGACGAGTTGCTGGAGGAGACCGAAGACCCACAGATCCGGCGTGCGTTGCTGGAGGCCAAAGCGCAGCTGGACGTCACTGGGGCGCAGGGTTTAGGGCAGGTGTTGCGAATCCTGGGTTCGGCTGTGACGTCGTTGTTGCGGATCCAGCCGCTGCGCAGAGCCGGTCAGTGGACGTCCGAGCGGCGGCTGCTGGCGGCACTCAGCCAAGTCGGGCGTTACCTTGCCCGAAAAGAACATCTGCATGGGCACTCGCTCGATGTCCGGGTCCGGGCCAGAGTCCTCGCGTCGTTGCCGCACGATCGGCCGGTCGTCGTGGTCGCGCATTCGCTGGGATCAGTGGTCGCCTTCGAGGCGCTGCACGAGTACGGGCGCTCGGTCCGGCTGTTCGTCACCCTGGGTTCTCCGCTGGCCACGGCGGCGGTCGTACTGCACCGAGTGCGTCCTGCCCCGCCCGCGACACCGCCGCACGTCGAGCGATGGCTGAACTTCTGGGACCGCGATGACGTCGTCGTCTCCCGGCCGAAGCTCGAAAAGCACATCGGCGTCAACACTGCGGGTGTCGCGCCGGTCAGCGACCGGGTGGATTCCGACGGCTTCTGGGTGCACAGCGCCACCAAGTATCTCGCTCAGTCCAAAGTGGCCGGTCGCATCGTCGAGGCGATGCGGGGATGACGGCCCGGCACTTCCTCGTCGTCGCCACCCAGTGCCGTGGCGAGGACGATTTGCCCGGACTCGACGCCGCCGCCAAGCAGCTCGGCGAGATGCTCGCCGCGCCTGATCTCGGTGCCGCAACGGGCAAAATGCTTGTCCGCGACGCGCGTGACACCGAGATTCGTGAAGCCGTGCGGGAAGCGGCAGACCGCGCGGACGCCGAAGGTGCCGTTCTGATCCTGGCTTTCCTCGGCCACGGTTTTGTGGCCGGCGACTCCACCCTCTACTACATGGCCCACAACACCGAGCGGGACAAACCGACTGGCGGGATCGACATCGGCGGCCTGCTCGCCGAAGTGGTGCAACACCTGGGCGTCGAAGGTGTGATCGCGCTGCTCGACACCTGCCATTCCGGTGCGGGCATGCCGGATGTGCGGCGAATCGCCGGCGGCGTGCCCAAGGGCCGGACCGGGCTGGCAGTGCTGATGTCGTCAGCCGCGAACCAGCTGTCCTACGAGATGGACTTCACCCTCACTCTCACCCGCCTGGTGCGTACCGGCATCTCGACGCCTGCCGAACGGTTGTTCGTCAACGAAGACCTGGTCACCGCGCTGCGTGCGAGCCTCACCAGGCAGATGCCTGCCCGCTTGGTCTTCGATGGTGAGAACGCCGGAACCCTGTGGCTGGCCCGCAACCGCGACCACGTCTCGTCGACAACCCTCGGCACGATCGGGCCGTTGGGCCGGGCCGAACTCGAGACGGCGATCGAAGCGTGGAATCCCGGCTATCCCCGGCCGGCCGGATGGACGATCGACTCCCTTGCCGACCTGCGTGACACGGCCGCCCAGGCGACCGACATCGCCGCACGCCACGTTGTCCGGGCCGCCGCCGCGATCACTCTCGCCCTGAGTGCCGCGGACCTGATCCGTGGCGACTTCGGTGAGATCTCGACACCAAAACTGCGCTGTGCCGCGCAACGAGCCCGAGTCTTCACCAAGACCAGGTTGTCGGGATCCGCGCTCACTGTGGCACTGCTGGAAGAAGCCGCGCTGCGGGTGGCCACAGTGGATGGAAACCCATGGCAGCCGCTGGTCAAGCTGGTCACGGCACTGGCCATCGAAGCCGGGACGGCCGCTTGCCAGGCTCGTGTCCGGGCATGGGCCCAGTCACTGGGACTGAACGCGGAACTCAACGACGCGTATGCCGCGCTCAAAGTGACGCCGACGCGAAGCGAGCTGAGGCTTGTCCTGGTCGCGACCGGCAAACCGGTGGGCTGGCCGAAAAGCATCCGGGCGTGGCTGCTGCGCCCGGGAACGGCTTCCACGCCACAGAAGACGTTCACGTGCGCGTATCCGTCCCGGGCCGGTGCCGAGCAGATCATCGTGCGGGCACTGGCGTGGGCCCATGGCGAACGCCAGCCCGAAGAGGACCTCCGCAGTATCGACATCGCGGTGCCCGCGGACGTGCTGGCCGACTGGGACCCGCAGGAAGTCGAGGACGGCCAGTACCTGCTGGGTGCCCAGCACAACGTCCTCACCCAGTGGAGCGGACGGGTCCAGCGAGGGCACCTGCGGCAGCGGATGAACGACTCGGCCCGCGACGCGATGCACCGGATCGACAACGACCCGGACGTCCCGGTGGACTGGGTGACCGAGGCCGATCTGCGCGATCTCAGACAGCTCGGCCACCGGCTGAAACTGGGCGGTTTCCCGCGTGCGATCGGCATCGATCACCGGCCGGCCAACCTCACCGAGGTACTGGGGCTGCTGCTGCAGTACTCGCCGATCCTGCTGTGGCCGTCGGCCGCGGGCGCGTCGGATTCGACTTGGCCGGACGAGGTCCGCAAGCAGTGGGACGCGCTGCCCGGCGAGTTCGCGGTCGCCTTCCGTGAGCAGGCGGCCGGCCGGACCGCCGGCTTGCTCTCGGTCCGCACCGCTTGGCACGACTCGGACTGGCTCGACTTCTGCCGCTGGTTCGACAACCGGGAAGTCCGGTCCTGACAAAATGATCGAAGACGAGAGCAGGCCGTTATGACTTGGTCGCCCTACTACCGCGGCGACGGCATCGAACGCCCGATCAAGCCGCCGAAAGCACCGCCGTGGCGCACTTTCCCGCGAGAGTCCCAGCACAAACAGTTCCAGCCGCCACCAGGACTGGTGGCGGCCGTGAACGCCGCCGTGCTGCTGCGCCGGCCCCTGCTGCTGCGCGGCCCGGCTGGGTTCGGCAAGTCCACGGTTGTCGAGCAAGTCGCACACGAACTGGCGTTAGGCCGGGTGCTGCGCTGGCAGGTGACTTCACGCAGCACGCTGAAGGAGGCGCTCTACCGGTATGACGCGCTTGGCCGGATCCACGCCCAGAACCTGCGCCTGGCCGGCGAGCGGTCGGCCGACGACCGCGACGACATCGCCGACTTCCTGCAGCTGGGGCCGTTGGGCACGGCGTTGCTGCCGTCCGAGTCGGGACGGCCGCGGGCGTTGCTCATCGACGAGATCGACAAGAGTGACATGGATCTGCCCAGCGACCTGCTGGACGTCCTGGAGCGCGGTGAGTTCGAGATCCCGGAACTGGCCCGCCACCCGGTCGGCGAGATCGACATCCGGCTGTGGGACAGCCCCGAGACCACGATTGTCCACAATGGTCGGATCAGCTGCCACGAGTTCCCGTTCATCGTGCTGACCAGTAACGACGAACGCGATTTCCCGGAAGCGTTCCTCCGGCGCTGCATCCGGTTCACCATGCCGCGGCCGACCGTGGAGATGCTGGAACGGATCATCGGCGCGCACCTGGACGGTGCTGACACCGGCAGCGCTCTGGTCGGCGAATTCGTCGAGCGGATCGAGCGTGGTGAGCGACTGGCCATCGACCAGCTTCTCAACGCCGTCTACGTCCTGAGCGAGACGCACGTGCCCGACACCGCCGAGATCCGGGATCTCCTGCTGCGCGACCTGGCGAATGGCTGAGTCACTTAGCCGCGTGCTGGCCGCCCTCGCCGAGACGAACCCAGACCTGGACGTGTGGGCGATCGCCGACGCGCTGTGGCTGGGCACGATGGCGGGCGACGAGCTCGGATCCACCGACCCGGCCGATTCCTCGTCGCCAGAGCAGCAGGCACCGGCGAATTCGGTGACACACGCACCGAAGCCAGCTGTCGAGGAAGTGGACGAGCTGGTCGCGGGCAGCCTGCGGCAACGGTTGCCCGGCAGCCGCGACAAGGTGCCTGGCCACGAGATCGTCGTCCGGCCACCGCAGGCGTTCACCGCCTCGCAGATGTTCGCCCGTGCCCTGCAGCCGCTGACCAGGCCATGGCTGCACGGGACCAGACGCCGCGTGGACATCGACGCGACCGTCGACGCGTACGCGAGCAGCGGGATCCTCTCCCCTGTCATGAAACCCGAACCGGAGCGCTGGTTCGACCTTGTCGTGATCATCGACACGACCTCTTCGATGGCGGTCTGGCGCAAGGAGATCACCGCATTCACCGCTCTGCTGCGCGGTATCGGCGCGTTCCGTAACACCCATGTCTGGCAACTGAACCCGGTGAGTGCGTCGTTGGGCGACAAGCGCGGCAGAATCGACAATCCGGCTCGCCGGGTGGCTACACCGGGCGGACGGCGCCTGGTGATGCTGTTGTCGGACTTCGCTTCCGCCGGCTGGCGCGCCGCACCGGCGTGGCAGCTCGTTCACACACTGGCAACGACAACCCCCACAGTGCTGGTCGATCCGCTGCCACCGCACCTGTGGTCGTACTCAGGTCTGGACTCTCCGACCACGGTGGTGCACGCGGCCGTTCCCGGTGCGCGCAGCAGCGCCCTCCGGTTCCATCTCTCCCTCGCGCTGCAAGCACTCGAACCGGACGGGACGTGGCTGCCGATCCCGTTCGCCGGTTTCACGGCACCCGGTATCGCCCAGTGGGCCAAGGCCCTGATGCGCGCCGCGCCCGAAGGCTGTGACGCGATCCTGCTCAACCTGGACTGGATCGCCGAGTCAGCCTCGGTCTCCTTGGCGGAGAAGCCGGTCGCCGACCGGGTGGAAGCGTTCCTGCACACGGCTTCGCCCAGTGCCGCCCGGCTGGCAGTGTTGTGTTCCCCGTTCCCGCACTTCAGCCTTCCGCTGCTGGACCTGATCCGGCACACCGTCATGCGCGACGCGGATCTGTCCGACGTCGCCGAGTTTCTGGTCAGCGGCCTGTTGGAAACCTCGAGCCCGGGCCCGGACCAGCCTGTGTTGTCCTTCCATGGCGGTGCGGCGGAACAACTCCGTGCCCACCTGACCTACCACGACGCTTGGCACACGTTCGATGCCATCACCCGGCACATCGCCGCCGCGCCGCAGGCCACCAACCTTGCCTTCGGGCTGTCCGCAGTCGTCGTCGACCCGAACTCGACAACGCTGGTCACAGCGGACACCCATCCGTTCGCCGAAGCCGCGTCCAGCCTCCAGCACCTGCTGACCAGGCAACACCACAGCGTCACCCAGCCCGCCGAAACGCCCCGGACACAACAACAGCAGGACACTCGCAGCCCTCGCGTGTACATCAGCTACGTACACGAATCCCTGAACCACGACGATCTTGTCCTGCGCTTCGCGTCATTCCTCGTCGACGAATACGGGATAGACGTCGTACTGGACCGGTGGAGCGCAGCCGACCGGATGGACTGGGAGAAGTGGGCAACCAGGGAGATCACCAACGCCGACTTCGTCATCGTGATCGTCTCACCGAAGTACGGCCACCAACGACGGACAACGCACGAATTTCGGCTGATACTCGAACATACTGACCCCCGGCGAATACTCCAGGTCATCCTGGCCGGTAGTCAGGACGAGCGGATCAGCGACGAATTCCCGAACAGTTTCCGGATCAACATCAACAAGCTGACCTACGCGGGCGTCGCCCCGCTGCTCGAACGAATCGACCCCCGGTTGCTCGCGCGCAGGCCACAACCACGCACTGACAGGACAATCAGGCACGCACGCTCATCCGACCTGGCGATACTCAGCGATAACTTCGGCGACGAGGGCTTCTTCACCGACCGGCTCACCCGCCAGGACCAAGGCCGTGGCGCGCTGCTTGTCGCCTGGCAGAACGACCGGCCCATCGGGCACATCTACATCTGGCTCGAACCATCCGACACACCAGAAGTCAGGGAATACATCCCTGGCGTCCCACTTCTCAGCCATGTGGAAGTCCACCCCGACTATCGAAGCAGAGGCGTCGGCACCGAGCTGATCGCCACAGCGGAGCAGATGCTCCGAGACGACGGCTTCAACGAGGTCGCACTGGCCGCACAAATCGACGACCGGATTGCTGGGCGGCTTTTCCGACGCCTGGGCTATTCGGATCGGCAGCACCCACCAATAGAAGTGATGCGTGACGTGCGACTCCCGGACGGAACCCGGAAACGGCAGTCCGTGTCCTGCCTCGTGATGATCAAACGGCTCCGCGCCGATCCGGTCGCCGACTTCGACCGGCTGCTCGCTTTGCCGTCCGTGCATCTGATTGTCGATGGAGGCAACGTTGCGGTGGTCGGATACCGGGAGCTGCCCGCGACCGGTCAGCGGGAACACCTGCTCCAGCAGCTCGCCTGGCTGGCCACGGAAACATCGGCGGAAGTCACCGTGGTCTTCAGCGGCGCGGGCGTGGTCAGCGTGCCTGACAAGGCTCCCCGCGGAGTCCGGGCGCTCTTCAGTGATCCCGGCGTAGTGGTCGAAGACGTCATCCACGCTCTGGTCGCCCCGGAACCCGAGAGCCGGCCGGTTGCCGTGGTGACTTCGGACTCGAACGTGGCGGTTTCCGCGGTCCGTTCCGGCGCTGACCACGTGCGCGCGGAAACATTACTGGCCTGGCTGGACCGTCGTTAGAGCTGCGAGTACGTGGCCAAGCGCTCCATCGCCGCCCGCCAGATCGAGGCACGATCGAATTCCTCGGTGTGCCGACCGTGCGCGGCGATCCGGCCGCGGGTCCGGTACTTCTTCATGATCCGGACACTTTTCGAGCGGCACAGGCCTGGCGGCGCAGTTCGTTGCGGGCCGGCGCTTGAGGCGCCCAGGGGCTGGGTGTCCTGTTCGGTCGGACGGCGCGCAGTTCAGCCCGACCGGACAGGTCCACAGGTCAGCCTCGTAGTTTCCGCCGAAGGATTTTGCCGGTGACCGTCTTGGGCAGTTCGTCGATGATCTCAAGCTGGCGCGGGTACTTGTAAGCGGCCATCCGCTGCTTGCAGTGCTCTATCAGTTCATCGGGCGTTGCCGACTGGCCGGACTTGAGACTGACGAATGCCTTGACCGTTTCGCCGCGCTTCTCGTCCGGCACGCCGACGACGGCCGACTCGCGCACCGCAGGATGCTCAGCCAGGACGTCTTCGACCTCGCGTGGCCACACCTTGTAACCCGACGCGTTGATCATGTCTTTCTTGCGGTCGACGATGAAGATCCAGCCCTGGTCGTTCATGAAGCCGACGTCACCGCTCCTGAGCATCCCGCTTGGCAGGCCGGCCGCCGTCTCCTCCGGTTTGCCCCAATAGCCTGCGACCACTTGCGGGCCGTCGGCGACGATTTCGCCGATCTGCCCGAGCGGGAGATCATTGCCGGCGTCGTCCTGGATTCGGACGATCGTCGACGGCACGGGCACGCCAACCGACAGTGCCCCCGAGGTCCGGTCGACTGGCGGCGCCACGCCGAACGGGTTGCCCGTCATCGGGCTCGTCGTCTCGGTCAAGCCGTAGGCGTTGTGCACCTGATGGCCGGTGGCCGCCCGGAAAGCCTTCTCCGCGGTCGGGGAGATCGCCGCACCGCCGGAGTAGACCGACCGGAACGAGCGGAACCTGTCCCGGTCGAAGTCCGGGTGGTCGATCAGCGCGTTGAGCGCGGTGACGGCGCCGATCGTGTAGGTCGGCCGGTGCTCGGCGAAGGCGTCGAGCACCACTGCCGGCTCGAACCGGTACGCCAGCACCAGCGGCATCGCAGCCAGCAAGCTGATCGCGATGTGCCCGATCAGGCCGGTGATGTGGAACAGCGGCGCGATCCCGAACACTTCGCCACCTGGCCGGAACCGGAAGAAGTCGCGGTAGACCATGGCGGTGAACACGACGTTGCGGTGCGTGTTCATCGCGCCCTTGGGCACGCCCGTCGTGCCGGACGTGTAGGTCAGGAATGCGACGTCGTCGACACCGATCTGTGTGGGCGGAGGCGTTTTTCCGCGGTTCGCGTCGATGAACTCGACGAAGTCGTGAGTACCGACGGAACTGCTGCGGCGTTGCCGCGTGCCGTCGCCGAACAGCCGAGGGTCGTTGCGGGTCTGGTAGTCCAGGCCGCTGGTCGTCAGGACCAACTCGACCGATGTGGACGGCACGACGTCGCGTGCGACCTCGTCATACAGGCTTTCCAGTGCCACGAGGGCTTTCGCGCCGGAGTCCCGCAGCAGGTAACTCAGTTCCCTGGCCCGGCTCATCGGATTGATCGAGACCAGCAAGCCACCGGCTTTCCACGCGCCGAGCATGCCGACCACGAACTGCGGCATGTTCTGCAGATAGACCGCCAGGCGGTCGCCGGGACCGAACCCGGCTTCGCGCAGTCCCGATGCCAGGGCGTCGCTCTGCGCATCGAGTTCGGAGCGGGTCACGACACCGTCGAAATAGCGGATCGCCACACCGTGCGGGTCCGCGGCGAGGCCAGCACGGAACATCTGCAGGGCGTCCGGGTGCGGCAGGACGTACTCGGCCGGTTGGCCGCCGTACAGGGCCAGCCACGGGCGCTCATCGTAGATCGACATCCCGGTCCCTACTTGACGACGATCGGGTTGACCGGTGCGCCGCTGCCCTTGGCGATCTTGATCGGGGCCGCGGCGTAGAAGAACTCGTAGACATGGTCCTGCGCGCAGTCGGCGGCCAGCGCTTCGAGGTCGGCTATCTCGGTGAACGCCACACCGAGATTACGCATCAGCGCACTGTGCAGTGGCAACACGACGCCGTTGCCCGGATCGGTCGTGACCTCGTTGGCGATGGTGTCGGTGACCAGGTTCGGGATCTCCATGTCAGCGAACCACTGGACCAGTTCCGGGCTGTACACCAGTCCCGGCTCGCAGAACCCCTCATAGAACTTCTCGCCGAGCTCGTAGAACAGCTGGAGGTAGTTGGTCCGGATCAGGATGATGTCGCGCGGGCG
Organism: Kibdelosporangium banguiense; assembly: GCF_017876405.1. Classification (GTDB taxonomy): domain Bacteria; phylum Actinomycetota; class Actinomycetes; order Mycobacteriales; family Pseudonocardiaceae; genus Kibdelosporangium; species Kibdelosporangium banguiense. Next base: position 10,316,972 of record NZ_JAGINW010000001.1, read on the forward strand.
TAGCCGCACACCCTGGCTGTCGGCGCAGGCGAGCAGATCCTCGTGGGTGTAGGTCTCGGCCGCGTCGAGGGTCTTCTTGCCGCGGAACCGGGCCATGTCCAGCAGCACTCCACGGCCGACGACACCACGTTGAGCGATCGGCTCGACGCTGGCCCGGTCCATACCGCCGATGGTTGTCCGTGCGTCGTACCCGTTCCAGAGCTTCCCTCCGTACCAAACGTGGCCGAGCGCGTCATACTGCGTCGACCCCTGCAGGAAGGCGTCGATCTTGTCGTCGGCGTAGTGCAGGCCACCGGGGAACTGCGGGCCCCCGTCCCCGTCCCACGTGGCCTCGTCCATGACCTGGGTACGGACCGCAGGCGTGCGGCCCGGCCAGACCGGATCACCCTTCGGGTCACCGATGAGGCGCTGGATCGTGAACACCTTCCCCGACCGGATCAGCCCCGCGGCCGCGATCACCTGCTCCGCACCGAGGTAGTTCAGACTGCCCACCTCGTCATCCGGCCCCCATTTGCCCCAGTTGGTCGGCGCGTCGCGCAGCAAGTCCTCAAGGGACGGAACGCTCGTCTCAGTCATCGCTTCTCCTCAACGTATTGCCTGGTTCCGACGCTGGACAGGCACGGTTGAAGTGAAACGGCACACTTGGCCGGGCGTCTTGCCGCCACACGAACAGTTCTTTCGCGCAGGCGCACACCTGCGCGGCGCTCACGACTGTGACCAGGGGAAATCAGGGCTACACTCGCCCGAACGAGTCGAAGGGGCGACAGTGACGTACCAACTCGACGGCCTGGTCACCGGCGACCAGGCGATCCGCGGCACCGCGGCGCACGACGCCTGGCGGGACTGGTGCTCCAACGTCCACGGCGAGTTCGGCATCACCTTCGACACCGACTCCTACCGTGGGCGGGTCATCCGCCAACGCTCCGCGACGTACCAACTCGTCGGATGGACCGGCGAGAAGGAACTGGTGAAACGCGAGCGGCAGGGAATCCGCCGCGACCCGCGTGGGCACTACGAACTGTTCGTCCCATTGAGCGGTGAACTGCGGGTGGGTCAGGAATCAGCCGACCACCGGCTCAACCCCGGCGAAATGACGCTGGTTCCGATCGACGCCCCGTTCCATGTCGGCCATGGTGACGGAGCCAGGGCGCTGACCCTGCTGATCCCCTTCGATCGAATCGACCAGCGACTGGGCACGGTGTCCCCACGGGGACAGCGGGTCATCGGCAACAAAGGCATCGCACGGGTGACGCGCGACCTGCTGGCCAGCCTGCTCCGGGAGCGCGAAGACCTGTCGGGATCGTATTTCGACGCGGCATGCGATCGAGTGGTCGACCTGTTCTGCCTGGCAGCCGTCGGTGACGAGCACCTGCCGGCCACGTCCGGCGCGGCCGTACGCGACGCGGTACGCCGCTACATTCGCCAGCACGCCACCGAGCCGGAACTGACCCTACCCGCGATAGCAGCCGCAATCGGATGGTCGCCCCGCTATATCCAAGCCGTTCTCGCCCGCGAAAATACAACCGCCACCGACCTTATCCGCGCCGAACGCCTGGAACTGGCCAGGAACAAACTGGCCAATCCAGCGTTTGCCGCACAAACCATAACCGCCATCGCGACCTCGGTCGGCTTCCACTCCGCGAGCTCGTTCAGCACGGCATACCGCCGGCGCTTCGGCCACTGCCCCCGCGACACCCGAAATGGCTTCGAACCGGGTTGACGTTTGTCAGGAGGAATTGGGGTCGCACACGGGATTCTGGCGCCGAGCTCGCTCAGTTGTCCTACTTGTGAGACGACCTTGCGCTTGCCGAAAATCTTGAACGCCAGGATCTCGATGTCCTTGTCCCGGTCGCTCATCGGGAACAGACGGAACATGGCGACGGCGTTTGTGAGGCCGAAGTAGGCCAATCGCAGCAGCACGACCGATGATCCTGCCGTGCTGATTTTCGCCACGCGAGCGGACGGAGTCGACGGCACAGCAGACAGGATCTGACCAGCAGGGATGAGGTTTTCGGCAAGCGCAGGGTTGCTTCGAAGGCGGCTGAGCTGAGGTAGCCGAGACTGGAATGCCGCCGGCGGGTGTTGTACCAGCCCTAATGAACATCCCTCCCAGGAGCTCGCACCCCTGATCTCAGATGTCCGTCAAAACGGGTCAGGCCCAGGTACACGCGCGGTATACCTAAATTAGGTGGCCGCGGTCTTCGGTACGACTCTCAAGCACTCACAAGGCTGCACAGCTCGTCCGTCACGTCGTCGAGGGAACCAGCACCGTCGACCACCAAGTCGGGGTGCTCCGGCGGCTCGTAAGCCTGGCCCATGCCGGTCATGTTCGGCAGCGTGCCCGCCTTTGCCTTGGCGTACAGGCCTTTCGGGTCCCTCCTGGCGCACACCTCGGCGGGAGTGTTCACCCAGACCTCGGCGAAATCACCCGACTGGAACAGGCCCTTGGCCACCGCCCGGTCGGTCCGGAACGGCGAGACCAGTGCGACGATCACGATCAGCCCGGCGTCCAGCAGGATGCGGCTCACCTCGGCGGCCCGGCGCACGTTCTCCGCGCGCGCCTCGGGGGTGAATCCGAGGTCCTTGTTCAGTCCACTTCGGACGTTGTCGCCGTCGAGCACGTAGGTGTGCAGCCCCATCGCGTGCAGTTTTCGTTCCAGCGCGTCGGCGATCGTCGACTTGCCCGCGCCCGGCAGGCCGGTCAGCCACAGCACCTTGGCCCGCTGCCCCTTCAGCTGTTGCCTGGTGTCGCGGTCGACGGTGTAGGCGTGCGGAACCACGTTGCGCCCCCGCCGCAACGCGTACCGGACCATGCCCGCCGCCACGGTTTCCTTGCTGACCCGGTCGACGAGCAGGAAGCTGCCGGTGTCTCGGCACGTCTGGTAGCTGTCGAGACAGATCGGGGTGTCGGTGGTCAGCTCGACCGTCCCGATGTCGTTGAGGCCCAGGGTCCGCGCGGCGAGTTGCTTGCCAGATAACACTTCCAGCCGACCGCGGACATTCGTGACCACTGCCGGCACGGTTCGCGACCCGGCCAGCAACAGATATGAGCGGCCGTGCCGCAGTGGCTCCTCGGCGGTCCAGACCAGCGTGGCGGAGCATGCCGTCGCTGGAGCGAGCCCATTGCCCAGCGTTTCCGGCGTTGTCAGCAGGTCCCCGCGCCGGACGTCCACGTCATGGGTCAGCGTCAACGTCACCGGTGTGCCAGGGTCGGCCCGGTCGAGTTCGACGCCTCCTGGGCCGAGCACCCGGTCGATCTTCGACGTCACGCTGCTGCCGGCGACCGCGACGGCATCACCCGGCCGGACGGAACTGCCGGCCACCGTGCCCGCGAAGCCACGGAAGTCATCCGCCCGGATGACGTACTGGACCGGCAGCCGGTAGTCCTCGGCACTGTCAAGTTCGCCTCGCGGCTCCCAATTCGCCAGCGCGCCGAGCAGCGTCGGTCCGTCGTACCAAGGCAGATTCGGCGACGGCTCAACAACATTGTCCCCACTGAGCGCACTGGCCGGTATCGCGCTGGCCGCCACGTCGAGGCCGCTCGCCGCCTCCTGCGCCTCGTTCGCGAGCTTCTCGAACACCGCACGGTCGTAGCCCACCCCGTCGAGTTTGTTGACAACCGCGATGACGGCCCGCACACCCATCAGTGCGCAGATCGCCAGGTGCCGATGGGTCTGCTCGCGCACGCCCTTCGTGGCGTCGATCAGCAGCACAGCGAGGTCCGCGGTGGAGGCCGCCACCGCCATGTTGCGGGTGTACTGCTCGTGTCCCGGCGCGTCGGCGATGATCACCCGGCGCCCGGACGGCAGGTCGAGGAAGCGGTAGGCGACATCGATGGTGATGCCTTGCTCGTGCTCCGCCTCCAACCCGTCAGTCAGCAGCGAGTAGTCCACCTCGCCTGCCGGGATCGTGGAACCGCCGCGCCTTGTCCGCGTCGCGTAGTCCAGTTCGTCCACTGTGGCGCCGCCAGTACTGGCCAGCAGCCGACCGATCAAAGTGGACTTGCCGTCGTCCACCGAGCCACACGCGATCACCCGAAGCACCGAAACCATCAGAAGTACCCCTCCGACTTCTTGCTCTCCATGGACGTGCCGCCCTCACCGTCGATGAGCCGGCCGGCGCGTTCGGACCTGCGGTCGAGCCGCATCTCGTCGATCACCTCGTCGACGTCGCGCGCCTTCGACTCCACGGCGGCGGTCAGCGGGTAGCAGCCGAGCGTGCGGAACCGCACCTGACGCAGCTGCGGCTGCTCGCCGGGCTCCAGCGGATAACGCTCGTCGTCCACCATGATCAGCGAGCCGCTCCGCTCCACGACCGGACGCGCGGCGGCGAAGTACAGCGGCACAACGGGAATGTCCTCCCGCTTGATGTAACGCCAGACGTCCAGCTCGGTCCAGTTGGACAGCGGGAACACCCGCATCGTCTGGCCTTCGGACAGCTCGGTGTTCGCCGACCACCAGAACTCCGGACGCTGCGAGCGCGGCTCCCAGCGATGGCCGGGTTCCCGCAACGAGAAAATCCTCTCCTTGGCCCGCGACCGCTCTTCGTCGCGCCGAGCGCCGCCGATCGCCGCGTCGAACTTGTTCTCGTCAAGCGCCTTGCGCAGTGTCAAGGTCTTCTTGATCCGCGTGTACTCATGCGTGCCGTGCGTGAACGGCGTCGCCGGGTCCGGATTGGTGTGCACCCGCAGGTCCAGACCCAGTCGCTTGGCCGTGTCATCCCGGAACGCGATCATCTCGCGGAATTTCCAGCCGGTGTCGACGTGCAGCACAGGGAACGGCATCCGGCCGGGCGCGAACGCCTTGATCGCCAAGTGCAGCAGCACCGAGGAGTCCTTGCCGATCGAATACAGCATCACCGGACGGCGGAACGCCCCGGCGACCTCCCTCAGTACGTGGATCGCCTCGGCCTCGAGCGCGTCGAGGACGCCTTCTTCGGCCACGTAACGGCCCTTCGTCGCTAACCCAGATATCCCCATACCAGCATAGTAACCTATAAAGTGCATGTTTACAGTTACTTGGAATCGGGTACGCCGAGTGGGAAAGCGGGTCATCACTTGCCAGACGACAGGGACGGTGCAGCGATGAGCAAAACAAAGCCCGGCTCGCTGACAGTCAGGGAACTGTCCACAAAGAACTGGGACGACTTCGAGGCGGTCATGGGAAAGAACGGGGGTGCCAGCGGGTGCTGGTGCATGCACTGGCGCCTGTCCATGGGGGAATTCATGGAACAAAAAGGCGAAGGGAACAAGAAGGCGATGAAACGCCTCGCCCAACGCAAACAGCCGCCCGGCGTCATCATCTACGAAGACGACACCCCGGTGGCGTGGTGCTCGCTTGGGCCGCGCGCCGAGTTCCCGAGGCTGCAGCGCTCACCGATCCTCAAGAACATCGATGACACGCCGGTCTGCGCGATCGCGTGCATCTACGTCGAGAAAAAGCACCGCGGTTCCGGAATGCAGTCGGCCATCATCGACGCCGTCTGCGACTATGCGGCCTCCGCGGGCTACACGATCGCCGAGGGTTATCCGGTCGAACCCGCCGAAGGCAAACGCGCGGGCGCGGACAGTGCGATGACCGGCATGGCCAGCGCCTTCCTGAAAGTCGGATTCGACGAGATCGCCCGCCCACGTAAAGATCGACCCGTGATGCGGCGGAAACTCAAATAGCGCCCCAAATAGCGCTTGGTCAACCCGCGGCGCGCTCCACCTGACGGTGGCGGCGCGCCTTCTCACGGTTGCCGCACGTGCTCATGCTGCACCAGCGGCGGCGGCCGCCCCGCGAGGAATCCAGGAACAGCCAACCGCACCTGCCGCACGCCCTGACCCGCTCGGCCGGCAGGGCGAACACGGCGTGAACCGCCAGCAATGCCAAGAACGCCGGGATCACTCCGGGCGCCGTCCAGTCCGCGGTGATGCGGCCGAGGCCGGCGTCGTTCTGCTGAACGTGCCCGGCCCGCACGCCCGTCCCGGCCCGCTCCAGAAGCGCACCGAACGACTCGGTCGGCACCGCCTCACCATGGGCGATCGCGTTGAAGACAGCCCACGCATGCTCGCGGACAGCCTGAACGTCTGCCACGAGACCACCCACGGATGCCTTCGGCAATCGCGGCACCTCGTCGACAAGGCCCGCGGACACGCACCAGGTCAGGACGTCCGAGGGTGCCCTGAACAGCTCACCGTCCTCGGCCGGGTGCAACCGGTCGAAGACGGTGTTCGCGAGGTCCAGGACCGGGTGGCCGCCGATGAAGTGGCCTTCCTGCCACGGCGACCGGACCTCGGACGTAGTCTGCGTAACCATTGAAACAATGATATTCGGTTTCACGGCCGGAGCCAACAAGTCGCTCCGGCCGTGGTGTACCGCTTTGCTACTCCGTGATCTGTCCCTGGAACCGTTTCCGGAAGAGTGCGGTCGTGATGACCGCCGCGGACGAAAAGCGCGATGGCCGGAATCGCGATCACAACGCAGACAACGATCGGAACCGACAGCCAGCCGTACACCTCCCCTTCGGTCAGGGCGAACACGAGCGCGACCATGCCGGCCGTCGCCAAAACCACGCCCGTGAGATCGAGGTCGCGCGACGCACGCGTGTCCCGGCTTTCAACGAGGAACTTGCTCGCCAGCAGGCAGGCGATGATGACGACGGGAATGTTGATCAGGAAGACAGACCGCCAACCCACGAACTCGGTGAGTACGCCACCGACGACCATGCCCGCGACGAACCCCGCCGACAGCGCCGAACCGTAGATGCCTAGCGCACGGTCACGTTGCGCCCCTTCCGGAATCGTCGCCTGCAGCAGCCCAAGACCTGCCGGAGCGATGAACGCCGCGGCACCACCTTGCAAGGCGCGGCCGGTGATGAGCACCTCCGGCGACCAGGCGACACCCGCGAGCAGCGAAGCGAGGAGGAAACCGGCGAGACTCCAGATGAACACTCGCTTTCGCCCGTACAGATCGGCCACCCGACCGCCGAGCAGGAGGAAGCCGCACAGCGCGAGTGGATACGCCGACAGAACCCATGCGACTCCTGGGCCGAGCTCCATTCGGTCACGAATGCTCGGGGCCGCGACGTTGATGATCGAATAATCGAGAGCAAGCAGGAACTGGGTACCGCAGATGATGGAAAGCTGCCAGAACTGCCGGGGCTGAAAGGTGCTCTCCCGCTCAGTCGGGTGCGGCGATGCTTTCGTCATGCCACATTCCTTTCGCTCCTGCCGAGGATCGGTTCGCACATCCGTCCTAGCACGTCGACCAGGGTCAGCCACCATCTCCCGCGGCTGCGGCCGAGCAGGCCGCCGGATCAGCTGAGCAGGACCGGCAACACGGTGTGCCCGTTGGACAGGAACGTGGGCGTCGTCTTGAGCTCGGTCGCCGGGATCGCCAGCCGCAGGTTCGGGAACCGCTCGAACAGCGCAGGCAGCGCGATCTCCGCCTCCAACCGGGCCAGCGGCGCCCCGATGCAGTAATGGGCACCGTTGCCGAACGCCAGGTGCTGCTTGGACTCCCGCCCGATGTCGAAGTCGTCCGCGCTGTCGCCGTAAACCTCGCGGTCTCGGCCGGAGGCGCTGTATGCCGCCAGGATCGGCTCGCCCTGCCGGATCGTCACGCCGTCCACGTCGATGTCCTCGACCGCGTACCGCAACGGCAAGTACGGCACAGGTGCCTGCCACCGCAACGTCTCCTCGGTGACATCACTCCACGACCGCTTCCCCGACCGAACCTGCTCGAGCTGCTCCGGATGCGTGAGCAACGCCGCGATCGCGTGATCGAGCAGGTTCACCGTCGTCTCCTGCCCCGCCGACAGCATTCCGATCAGCGTGTCGATCAGCTCGGTCTCGTTCATCGATCCCGGCTGGTCCTTCATCGCCTGGATCAGCGCACTGGTCAGGTCATCGCCTGGCGTTGCCCGCCTCAGCTCCACCAGGTTTCTGAACCACTCATGACTCGCGGCGGTGTTCGCCTCCCTTGCCTCGGCGGTGATGGTGCTGTCGAACAGCGCATCCACCTTCTTGCGCAGCTCCCCGCGCTGCTCCTCGGGCACACCGAACAGATGACAGATCACCTGGATCGGCACCGGAAACGCGTACCGCTCCCGCAGGTCCACCGCCTGGCCCGCCGGCGTTCGCGCGATGTCGTCCAGCAACCGGCCCGTGATCGCCTCCACCACCGGCCTCAGCTCGGCCGTCCGCCGCGCCGTGAACGCCGACGCCAGCAACGACCTCAACCGTTTGTGGTCATCGCCGTGAGCCGTGGACATGTTCCGTTCCGACACCCAGTTGCTCAACGACCAATCGTGTGTCACCTCCCCCGACTTCCAAACCCCCCAATGCTTGTACGCATCCTTCGACACCCGCGGATCCGCCAGCACCCGCCGCAAGGTCTCATGCCGGCTCACTGCCCACGCGCGCACTCCCCCTGGCAACTCCACCACCACGGCCGGCCCCCGCCGCCGCAGTTCCGCCCCTTCCCCATCGATATCCGAACCTTCGACATTCAGCCGGACAACCTCTGACATCTCCTCACCCCTTCATCCCTTTGCGCAGCTTGTTACCGGAGTCGCCGGATCACGCCAGAGCCTCCAGCAGACGTATGGAGGGAATGTCGATGAAGGGTTGCCAGTACTCGGCGCCGAACTTGTCGATGCCTTCCGGCGAAACCTGCCACCGGTGCCAGCGGACATCACGGAAACCGGCCGCCCGCAGACTGTCCACATAGGTCTCGGGCCGCCACAGGTAGAAATCGAACGAGACCGTCTGGCCGCCCATCGTCGTCTCGACTTCCGCCCGTGTCCCTTCCTGGCGATTGGCCGGCACGATGCAGCTCACCCCGAAGGGCTTGTAGTAGTCGGGGTCATCGGGCATGTCCCAGTTCGCGCAGGTCGCGATGAAACGGCCGCCGAGCCGCAGCGCACTCCTGGCCGTGGAGCACATGCCGGCGAGTTCGGTGCGGCTGGAGCTGTAGTGCAGGACGTTGATGCCGGTGACCAGGTCGAAGGCACCTCTCAGGTCCTCATCGAGGCCCTGCGTGGCATCGGCCACGCGGTAGGTGACGCCGAGCGGTTCGTCACGCTCCTTGGCACGGGCGACGTCGACCATGGGCGGAGAGATTTCCAGGCCTTCGACCCGTTCGGCGCCGGCCTGCTTGATCCGGCGAGTCCAGATACCGGTACCAGCACCGAGATCCAGAACGTCGAGCCCCCGCACGTCGCCGATAGCGGCCTTGTAGGTCGGCTCTTCGACATGCGCGGCATAGGTAAGAACGTTGAGGCTGTCGTCGTAGACGTCGGCTGTCTTGTCATATTGCGTACTCGACACGAGTCCTCCATTCTGCGCGTCACCGTTGATACGTAACTGGTAACTGCACAGTATTAGGTTAGCCAGAGGCCTCGGTGATCGCACGATGAGCGTCGCGCGTCACGACGCATCCAAGGCCTGCCGGCGCTGCCTCTCGCGGTAGCGGCGGGCCTTGGTGACGCTGCCGCAGGCGCGCATGCTGCACCAACGAGCCGTGCGGCTGCGTGACTCGTCGTAGTACAGCCAGCGGCACTCCGGGTTCGCACAGGACTTCAGCCGCGTCCACGTCCCAGTGAGGACGGCCTGATGCACAGCAGCGGCCAGCGCCACGATGACGCCTCCGGCACCGCCGTCGTGTGCTCGGACGAATCCGACCAGGCTGCCGTGCTCCACGTCGAGACGGACCGAGGCAGCGTGCGGCGCCGAGAGGCGGTTGAACGCGTCGACGACCCCGTGCGGAGCCTGCTCGCCCGTGGCGTTGGCGGCGGCCAGTGCCCGCAGGGTGTCACGCAGGTCATGCAGAGCGACAAGGTCGTCGGCGGTGATCAGCCAATCGTCGGTCAGCACGCCCTCCTTCGCCAGCCAGGCGGTCGCTGCGCCCTCGTTCTCCAGCTCGTCACGGTCGTTGTAGATGTCGTCGGTGTTGACGAACTTGCGGACCAGCTCCAGCGTGCCGGGTGCCTGTTTGGCGGGGTCGTGCACCGTCCTGCTCCTTCCCAGCGCCACGCGTCACTCTCGTCTTCGAGTTGGTGGTGACGACTGGGGCGCGTACCGTAACCAACGTTACGCCTTTGGCAGTGACGACGAAGGGGCGCTCTTCGATGATCCGGGAAAGCGACACCGTCGACGGCACGCAGGCAAGCCCGGCCGCGTTGCCCACCACCCGCGTGCTGGGGCTGCTGGTGATCTGTGCAGCGCAGTTCCTGGTGGCACTGGACCTGTCCATCGTCAACGTGGCCGTGCCGGCCATGACCAGGGAACTGGGCTTCGATCCCGGCTCGGCGGGCTGGGTGCTCTCGGCGTACGCGCTGGCCTTCGCCGCGATGCTCCTGCTGGGCGGGCGCATCGCGGACCTCTACGGACGCAAACGGGTGTTCGTCGTCAGCTTGTTGGTGCTGGGCGCGGCGTCAACGCTGGCCGGCGCCGCGTGGAACCCGACCATCCTGATCGCCGGCCGCGTCCTGCAGGGACTGGCCGCCGGGTTCATCGCGCCCTCCGCCCTGGGCCTGTTGACCGCCAGCATTCCGGAGGGGCCGCAACGCGAGCGGGCCCTGGGAATCTCCGGCGCGGTGCTGTCCACCGGGTTCGTCAGCGGCATGATCGGCGGCGGCCTGCTCACCGAGTTCCTGAGCTGGCGCTGGACGATTTTCATCAACGTGCCCGTGGTGATCGTGGCGGCGGCGCTGGCGGTGCGCCGGCTTCCCGAGAGTCGCGTCCGGGAGCGCAGCAAGCTGGACGTCCCCGGCGGCCTGCTGTCAGCCGGGGCGATGATGTTCATCGTCTACGCCCTCGAGGAGGCCGGGCCCGGGACGTCCTGGATGTACACGGCATCGCTGCTGATGGTCGGCGTCGGCCTCGCGCTGCTGTTCGTGCTGTGTGAACGTCGCAGCTCCTCACCGCTGCTGCCGCTGTCGCTGTTCCGGATCGGAGCCGTGGGCAGGGCGAACCTCATCGGTATGGCGATGGGCGCCGCGCACGGCGGCATGCTCATCATCCTGACCCTGTACCTGCAGCAGGTCCTGGGCTACGGGGCGCTGGCCACCGGTCTGGCGTTCGCTCTCTCGGGCACCGTCGCCATCCTCACCGGCACGCTCACCGGCAGGTTCATGCAGCGTTGGCCGCTGGACCGCGTGCTGCTGTTCGGCATCGCCATCACCGCGCTGGGCTATCTGGGCCTGGTCGCATTGCCCGAACGTGGAGGGCTGGGGCTGGTGCTCGTGGCCACCTCGCTCGACTCGTTCGGGCACATCATCGTGGTGGTCGCCTCCAGCGTAGCCGCCAACAACGGCGTGTCCGCCGATCACAAGGCCGTCGCGGGGGCCGTGCTGAACACCGCACAGCAACTGGGCATCGCCCTCGGGGTGGCGGTGCTGACCTCCGTAGCCTTCGCCGTCACAGCCGCCCAAGGCGGAGCCGACACCCCAGGAGCGATGGTCGACGGCTGGCGGTGGGCCCTGGCGCTGGGCACGGTCGTGATCCTGTCGGCCGTCCCGTTGACCCTGGCGATGCGCAAGAAGCTGCGGACGGCGTGAGGTGACCGATGGCAAGCGGGCAGTCGCCCTGCGTTCGAGTCGGAACCAAGGCTGCTTGAACCGGTCGATTGCATACAGGTGGAGGGTCGTCCCGGGCTTTACTTGCTACCTGGCCATATACGACTGGGTGAGTACGACGTTACGCTTAGCATCGCTCAGGAACTTAAGGCCATCAATCCAGTTTCGAACATATATCCGTTGTTCTCGACTTACTCCGATGCCGGGGTGATCGCCGTGCGGTGACGCGGTGCCCTGCGTGTCAGGAACGTGCGGTGCAGGTGCGTGACGGCGTTGAGTACGTCGTCCTCGGCACAGGTCACCGAGATCCGCCGGGCATGGACCGTCATGTCTCGCACAGCGACGCGGTTGGTCTTGAGGGTGTCCAGGACCAAGGGGCGCACTCGGGGGTGGTGGGCCCGAAATCCCCGGCCCACCAACGACACCGTCCCCATCGGCCCGGACCAGTGGCGTCCGGTGAACGCGCGGGCCGCGTGCAGTTCAGCGAGCGCCTCGTCGACCTGGTCTCGCTGATCCGCGTGGGCGATGAACCGCAGCGGAACAGGCCTGGACGGCAGGTCACCGGTCGGGTAGTTGAGCACGTCCACCGAGAGCGTGGGATTCGCCAGTGCTGCGGCGATCGTGGCCAGCGCGTCGGGGTCGACTCCGTCGAGCCGGCAGCGTAGTTGGCCGGTCTGGTGGGCCACGCCGACAGCGGTGAACCGCTCGCTCTCGAACGGCGCGTCGAAGTGGGCGCTGGTCACCCAGGTGCCACACGTCTCGGACGCGCTGGATCGGACGTGGACGGGTACGCGGTGGGCGCTGGCGTATTCCACGCTGGGATGGGCGAGCACCTCGGCGCCGCTGACCGCCAGCTCCGCCATGTCCCCATAGGACAGGTAGTCCATTTTCCGGGCTTCGCGGACATGCCGTGGATCGGCGGTGAACACGCCTTCGACATCCGTGTATATCTCGCACACTTCGGCTTGTAGTGCCGCGGCCAGTGCGACAGCGGTGGTGTCGGAGCCGCCTCGGCACAAGGTGGTGAGCTCGCCGTTGTCCGCGGCGGTGCCCTGGAATCCGGTCACCACAGGCACGACGCCCGCTTTGACGCATTCGCGGATTGCCACCGGGTCGACGTTGACGATACGAGCGCAACCGTGCATTCCGTCGGTGGTGATGCCGCCGTCGCGGCCGTTGAACGAACGGGCGGGCACGCCCAGTTCGTTCAGAGCCAAGGCAAGCGCGGCCGCCGAGGCCTGTTCACCGGTACTGAGCAGCAGGTCCAGTTCCCGCGCGTCCGGCGAGTCGGTGAGGTCGCGGGCCAGGCCGAGAATGGAGTCGGTGGTGCCGCCCATCGCGGACACCACGGCCACCACGGACCTGCGCTCGGCGGCTATCCGCCGGGCCGCGCGGCTGATCTTGCTCGCGTCAGCCAACGAGGTTCCGCCGTACTTCTGTACCACCAGGTTCATCGGTTGATCCCCCGAGTAGTTCTGTGCGAACCATCCGGTCACGCCCAACTCTCCCGGCGCAGTTGGGCCGGTGTGCCGAGGCGCACCGATTCGATTGCCGCCCTTCGGTAGTACAACTGGGCGTCGTTGTCGGACTGCATGCCCACCGCGCCGTTGACCTGCATGGTCTGCGTCGTGGCGGTACGCGCCAGATCCGCCGCCGCCGCGAGGTTGGCCGCCGCATGCGTGGTCGCGTCGTGGTCGTGCACCAGCATGCGTGTGGCATCGATGTGCATCGACAACTCGCTGAGCCGGAACGCCACGCCCTGGAACTTGCCGACGGGCTGGCCGAACTGACGGCGTGTCTTGGCGTAGTCGACGGCGTGATCGAGCGCGGCCTGCGTCAGGCCCACCAGATACGCCGCTTGGCGTATCCGCGCGTTGGCCAATGCTGTCTCCCACCCGGTGAAGGAATCAGCCCAGGCGGCCACAGGTGTGCCCGCGAACTCGACCTCGTATTCCTCGCCTCGGCCCGTTTCCTCGTATCGCCGCATCGTGATCGACGGATCACCGGCACGCACCAGCGCGAGACGCATTCCGGCTGCGTCGACGCCGCCCACGACGAAGTACTCCACCTCCGCGGCGAACCCGACGAACGTCCGCCGCGCGGTGATCACATCGTCCCCAGTGGACCATGTGTCGGTCGAGACGGCCAGCGCCACCGGTGCTTGGCCGAGGTCGTTGTCGGGGAACAGTTCTCGCGCGGTGATCGTGTCCAGCAGCGGCCCCTGGTACAGCACCGAGCCGAGCACCTCGGCCAGCCGAACGGTGTCCGAGGTGTCCAGCGCACCGAGCCCCATCAGCCCCTGCCACACCATCTCGCGGATTTCGCGACGGTCCTCGTCGCCGGGTCCGCTTTCCGCGCGCGGCCGATCGGCCATCCGCCGCACCAGCGGCGCCAGTTCCTCGTCGAAGAACTCCGCGATCGACGCGGTCTGCGTTCTGGTCATGACGGCAACCCCAATTTCGATGTGGCGACAAAGAACAGCATGATCTCCGAAGAACCCTGGGCTAGGGTGAGCCCCGGCGCCTCCCGCACCGCGCTGTCGAACACGCCGTCAGCGATCGCCGACGGGTCGCGTGCGTCCACAAGCGCCTGCGGCCCAAGCAGTTCAACCGCCGCCAGCGACACTTCCTTGGCCGTCTCCGAGGTGTACCACTTGGCGGTCGCCGACTGCACCTCGTCAGGCTTGCCCTCGTGCAGGTTCACGATGCACCGCCACGCCAGCAGACGCGCCGCGCGCACCCGGGCCTCCAGCTGCACCAGCCGCTGCTCGCAGCCCGGCGGTGCGTGCTGCTGCAGCGCGGCGAGGATGCGCTCGGCCTTGGCGAAGTGGTCCAATCCGGTGCGCTCCAACGGAAGCACGTTGTTGGCCACCTGCCACCCGTCGTCGACATCACCGAGCACGTCCTCGCGCCCGACCCTGATCCCGTCGAGTGTCACGCAGTCGAACCGCTCCTCCGACATGTTCCACAGTGGCTCGATGATCACACCCATGCTCTGCAGCGGCACCAGGAACAGCGTGATCCCGAAGTAGTTCACCGGACCGGCCGACGTGCGGGCCGCGCACAGCCCGAAATCACTGTGCTGCGCCTTCATGTTGTAGATCTTCTTGCCGTACAACCGCCAGCCGTCGCCGTCCGGCTCCGCGCGCGTGGTCAGCGACGCCAGGTCGGATCCGACACCTGGTTCGCTGAACAGCACGTTGGCCGTAGTCTCGCCGCGCGCGAGACCCGGCAGGAACCGCTCCTTCTGCTCCGGCGTGCCGAACAGGTTGATGGCCGACCCGACGATGTCGATACCCAGCTGGTGCACGTTGTCGGGCACGCCGTGGCGGATCATCTCCTCGGTGAGGATGGCCTTCTCCACGATCGTGGCGCCCGAGCCGCCGTAACGCTCCGGCCAGTTGATCGCCAGCCAGCCGAGCTTGCCCAGCCGCCGGTGCACTTCGCACACACCGGTCTCCTCGCCGTACGGCACCCGGCGGGACTGCGCCACTTCCTCGCGCACTTCATCTTCACACAGCAGCCTGCACACGTCCGCCCGGAAGCGTTCCTGCTCGGGTGTCGGAACCGGCATCATCGCACATTCACCTCGCTTAGCCTGTCGCGCAGCACTTCCGCCAACGACTCGATGTGTGGTGGTTGGAACATCGTGTAGTGGTTGCCCGGCACCACATGGATGGCGTCGGCATGGGCGCGCCATCGGTCAAGGTATTCGGCCTCCGAGTCCTCCGTGGACAACAGCACCACTCGCGCGTCCACAGGAGACGGCCGGTGCCCGAGGAACGTGCGGACATTCGCGGCGAACACCGGGAATCGCTTGGCCCACTCGGCTTCGCCCAGTTCGGCACCCATGCCAGCCATGTCGGCGGCGAACCACGTCCGCAGCTCATCGTCGTCGGGGTGGACCGGTTCGGCCGGGAAGGCGGTATCGATCACGAGCACCACCGCGACATCGCCGTCCTGACGCGCCATTTCCAGCGCGATCGCGCCGCCGCCCGACCAGCCTCCCAGGTGCAGCGGCCCGTCGGGCTGGACGTCGCGGACCGCGGCCAGGTAGGCGGTCGCGATGGCGGGCAGTCCGCGTGCCTGCACCGCGCCGCCATTCAGGCCTGGATCCTCCAACGCGTAGACGGGTTGGTCGTCACCCAGCAGTCCGGCCAACCCGACGTAGGGTGCCACCGATCCACCCACAGCGTGCACCAGGAACAGCGGCGGCCGCGCGCCCTCCGGCCTCAGCGGCACGAGCGGTGAAACGGTCGCTTGTTCCTCGCGCGACCGTTCCTCCCGCTGCGCGACGATCTCCTCCCGCTTGCGCCGCAACCGGAGCTGCAGCAGCGCACGTCGTTTCTCTTCCACAGTGGAGGGATGTGAACCGGACATCAGCGAGACTCGTTCAACATCCGATCGAGTTCCTCTTCGGACAACTCGGCGATCTCGGCTTGCAGCTTCGACACCTCGTCATCGCCCAGCAGTGCCCGCTGCGCCTCGTCGATCTGGCCCGCGTACTGGCTGAGCATCGGGTAGCTGAACAACCGCCGCGGGTCGAGCGTCACCTGGAAGGCGTCACGCACCCGGGAAACCAACTGGGTCACCTGCAGCGAGTTGCCGCCCAGCAGGAAGAAGTTGTCCTGCGCGCCGATCGTGCCCGGATCGAGGCTGAGCAAGCCCTGCCAGATCTCGGCCACCCGGCGCTGCGTCTCGGTGGTCAGCTCGACCTGTTGCACGTCGCCGCCCGGGCGTGGATCGGGCAGCTTCGTGTGGTCGATCTTCCCGGTCGAGGTCAGCGGGAGCTTCTCCAGCGCCACGTAGTCGGTGGGCACCATGTGCAGCGGCAGCCGCTCGGTCAGGTGCTCACGCAGCTCATCTTGGTCGAATTCACCCACTACGTAGGCAGCCAGCCACGCCGATGTCGTGCCCTGGTCTCGCACGGTCACGACGCTCTGCCGCACTCCCGGGAAGCTTTCGATGGCATGCTCGATCTCGCCGAGCTCCACGCGCAGGCCGCGCAGCTTCACCTGGCGGTCGACCCGGCCGAGGAACTCCAGGTTGCAGTCGGCGTTCCAGCGCACCAGGTCGCCGGTGGCGTACATGCGCTCGCCTGGGTCGCTCGCGAACGGGTCGGGCAGGAACTTCTCGGCGGTCTGGTCCGGCCTGCCGAGATAGCCGATGGCAAGACCAGCGCCCGCCATGTACAGCTCGCCGGGCACGCCGACCGGCACCGGCCGCAACGCACTGTCCAGCACGTAGGCACGCTGATTGGCCATCGCCCGGCCGATCGGCGGCGGCCCGTCCAGCGGCTCCGCCGGGCACAGGTAGTCCACGCACGTCACAGTGACCTCGGTGGGCCCGTAACCGTTGTGGAACTCGCGTCCTGGCTTGGACCACTTGTTGACCAGATCCGGGCCGAACGGCTCCATACCGATGAAGCACACCCGCAGATCGTCCAATGTGGATGGATGGAGCAGGCCGAGCACGGCAGGCGGGATGTCGACCATCGTCACCCGCTCCTTGGCCAGCAACGCCTGCAGCTTCTCCGGATCGAGCAGCTCCGGACGCGGCGCGCCGACAATGGTCCCGCCCGCGGTCAAGGTCGAGAACACGTCCGAGACGCTGACATCGAACGCGGGGTTGGAGAACTGCAGGATCCGGTCGTCCGGCGTCACCGAGAACATCTGCTGGAAGGTGGTGCAGAAGTTGACCACCGCCCGATGCGGGACGATGACTCCCTTGGGCGTTCCGGTCGAGCCCGACGTGTAGATGACGTAGGCCGCGTCCTCCTGGCCCACGGACACCGAAGGCGTCGAAACCTCACGTCCGTCAAGCGCATCAGTGTCCATCAGGATCCGCGGCAGCTCGGCGGGCACCCGATCAGCCAGATCCGACGTCGTCACCACCGCCGCCACGTCGGCGTCGCTCAGCTGATAGGCCAGCCGGTCCGGTGGATACTGCGGGTCGAGCGGCAGCCACGCCCCGCCCGCCTTGAGCACGCCGAGTTCGGCGGCAGGCAGGTCGAATCCGCGCTCCAGCAACACGCCGACCACGCGCCCTGGCACGACCTTGAAGTCGTCGACAAGGGCGTGTGCCAGCCTGCTCGACCGCTCGTCCAACTGCGCGTAGGTCAGGTCCTCCCCCTCGAACCTCATAGCGACCGCGTCGGGCGCCTCGGCCACGCGGGCCGCGAACAGTTCATGCAGCAGACGCCCATCGACTGCACCGGGCTCGGGATTCCACTCGGTGAGCACGCGCACGTATTCGCTGTCGGGCATGATGTCCAGCGCGTCCACCCGGGCGTCCGGCCTGGACAGCGCGTCGGCCATGACCGTCTTGAAGTGCTCGACCAGTCGTTGGATCGTGCTGTGGTCGAACAGCTCGGAGGTGTACTCGATCCACACCCCCAAGCCGCCGTCGGGCAGGTCGTTGATCTGGAAGGTGATGTCGAACCGAGTCGTCTCAGGCTGCGGTGTCAGCATCTCGACATCGACGCCGGACAGCCGCCAGCGTGCGATCATCTGCTCCGGCAGCAGCGTGAACAGGTGCGCGACCACCGGGTTGCGCCCGGGCACCCGCTCAGGGCTGAGCGCCTCGACCAGCCGGCCGAACGGCACGTCCTGGTGCGCCATCGCCTCGATGATGTTGTTGTTGGTGGCCTGCACCAGGTCGCGGAACACCGGATTGCCGTCCAGGTTGCCGCGAACCACGACCGTGTTGGCGAAGAACCCCATCATCGGCTCGGTCTCCGAGCGCGTCCGTCCGGAAAGGACGGAGCCGAGCGCGATGTCGGTCTGACCGGTGTAGCGGTTCACCACGACCTGGTACCCGGCCATCGTCAAGGCGAGCAGGGAAACCCCCTCGGCCTTGGCCATGTCGCGGATGTCCCGGGCGAGATCGTCCGGCAGACGGTCCTGGTGGATGTGCCCGGCGCCGGTGGGCGCGGAGGGACGCGGCCAGTCGCCGCGGATCTCCAGCGGTTCCATCCCGTCCAGTGTGGAGCGCCAGTACTCGACCTGCTTCTCCGGTTCCTCACTGAGCAGCCAAAGCCGTTGCCACGCCGCGTAGTCTGCGGGGTGCAGGGTGATCGGTTCGAACTCCGCGCCCGGATCGCTGTAGCGGGTCGCCAGCTCGTCGGCGAACTGGCGTGACGACCAGCCGTCGATGACGATGTGATGCCACACGATGGACAGCACATGGTCCTCCGGACCGAGCCGCAGTAACCCGAACCGGTACGGCGGTCCGTTGCGCAGATCGAACTCCGCCCGGACATGCTGGTCGATCCAGTCCTGAATGGACTCCTCGGTGCCGTCGGTCACCGGCAGGTCCCACGTCTCGGGCGGCGGATCGACGGCCTGGAACGGCACGCCGTGCTCATCGCCGAACCGGGTGCGCAGGCTCTCGTGCCGCGTGACGATCCCGCGGAACGCCTCGGACAGGCGGCCGACGTCGAGCGGGCCGCGCAGGCGCATCGCGAACGGCACGTTGTAGACCGGGGCGCCGCCGACCATCTGGTGCAGGAACCACAGGAACCGCTGCTGGTCGGCGATGGCCATCTTGCCCGTGCGCGGAACCTGGACGATCCGCTCCCGCTCGGCCCTTTCCGCCACCCGCTGGCGGACTTTCCTCTCCAGCAGTGCGCGCCGGATATCGGCGGCATTGCCCTCGTTGGGTGTGGTGTTCATGGTCTTGATCTCCTCCTTCACCGGCGCACGCTCAGCGGGCGCAGATCGGTCCACACCCCCGCGATGTGTGCCAGGCAATCGCTCTTGCTGCCGGAAACGCCGGCCGCACGCCAGCCGTTCGGAATCTCCCGGCCGTCCGGCCAGATCGAGTACTGCTCCTCGTGGTTGACCACCACGACGAACTGGTTTTCCATCGCGTTTACCTCTCCTGTGGTACCAAAGCGGGAACGTCGGCCAGTCCGGTGAGATAGCTGTCGAACGTCGCGAGCGCGTCCGCCGCGGGCCGCGCCAGCGAGACCGCGTGGTTGCTGAACCGCTCGGTGTCGAACTGCCTGCAGCTGTCGGTGAACATCCGGTCGAACTCCGCCGGCGCGGCGTCACCGTTGCCGTTCGGTGGCGGCAACAGCAGTTGCAGCCCGGCGAGCCTCTGGTCGTGCTCGGAAGCGGCCTCGACGCGCTCGCGGAACTGCCCGTAGGCCACGTGGTCCAGCCTGCATCGATCGGCGAGCGCCTCGAACGCCTCGGCGAAGCGCAGCGTTCGCGGCCACAGCACGTGCACCGCGCCGTCGGGTACCTCGATGTCGCCGGTCGCGGCACCAGCCACGAACTGGCTGACCACATCCACCGGTGTCACGTCCGTCTTGGCGTCGGTCTGGAACACGCATCCCGTGCGAGCGCACGCGTACAACAGGTTGTGCGCGAGCGAACCTGGGTTGGCCATTCCCATCGACTGGTGCGGCCAGACCTCGCCGAGCCGGTACGCCACCGAGCCGATGCCACGCTTGCGTGCGTTGGCGAGCAAGCATTCCGCGACGTACTTCGACCTGTTGTAGCCATCCAGGGCGACGTGATCCAGCGCCGGCATCTGATCCTCGGTGATGCGCCTGCCGTTCGGTTCGCTGGGCGGGAAGATGCTCAACGTGGACAGGGTGTGCACGCGGGCACCGCCCGCGGCGAGTTTGATGAGCTCTTGCACCCCACGCACATTGGTCGGGCGGTGGTCCAGATAGCCGGACAGGAAGTTCACCGCACCCGCGGCGTTGACGACGCCGGACACGCTCGACGCGATCGCGTCGAACTGCCACTGCGACAAGCCGAGCAGCTCACTGCCCAGGTCACCGGGGACCACCTCGACCCGTCCGGTCTTGAGCATCGCGGGCAACAGCTGGCACGCGGACGTCAGCCGGTACTGATCGAGAGCCTCGGTCAACCGCCGGACGCCGTCAGTCGGGTCGGCACACCGCACAAGGCAGATCAGCGTCGAGTTGGAGTTGACCAGCAACTCGGCGAAGATGTGCGCGCCGACGAACCCGGTCGCGCCCGTGACCAGCAGCGTCTGCGGCGGACGCCACTCGATGTCGTGCTTGAGGTAGGCCAGTTCGGCGCTGTCGTCGTCGACTCCCTTGGCCAGCCGTTCCGCTTGGGCGCGCACGGTCGGCTCGACAAGCAGATCCCTTGGCCGCACTGTCGTGTCCAGCCGCGCGCTGACCGCGACGGTGAGCCGGTTGGCGATCAGCGAGTTGCCGCCGTAGTCGACGAACGGCGTGACCACACAAACCTGGCCCAGCCCCAGCACTTCGCACCAGGCTGAACAGATCAGCTCCTCCATCGGGTTGGCCGGCGGTTCGATGTGATCGGCGGGGCCCGTCTGCCGTGCCGTCTCGGCCGTGACGATCGCGGACAACGCCTTGCGGTCCACTTTGCCGTTGTGGTTCAGCGGCAGGGCGTCGAGCACCACGATCTGCTGCGGGACCTGCTCGGCAGGCAGTTTCTCCGCCGCGTACTCGCGAAGTTGCTCCGGGCTCGGCGGATTGTCGGCCGAGCGCGGGGTGACGCATCCGACCAAAGTGGACTCCGGGGCTTCCCCGAGTACGACCGCGATCGCGCTGCCGACCAGCGGATGGTCGGTCAGTGTCGACCCGACGTCGCCGAGTTCGACGCGGACTCCGCCGAGCTTGACCTGCTCGTCCATCCGGCCGGCGAAGTACAGCAGCCCGTCCTCGCCGACCCGCGCCAGATCCCCTGTCCGGTATAACTTGTCGCCGGGGATCTCCGGGAACGGGTTGTCCACGAGCACCCCGGCGGTGCGCTCTGGATCGTTGAGGTAGCCCGCGCCGACGCACTCACCGCCGAGGTACACCTCGCCGGGCGTGTTCACGCCGACGGGCTTGAGGTCCTCGTCGAGCACGATCGCGGCGGTGTTGTCGATGGGACGCCCGATCGGGATCCGGTCCACGTCGGCGTCGGTGATCTCGTGGAACACCGAGCCGATCGAACACTCAGTCGGGCCGAACGTGTTGGTGACCTTGATGCCCGGCAGCAGTGCGCGTAGCCGGTGCACGACACCAGGAGTGGCCGGTTCCCCACCGATCAGCACGCGCCGCAGGCACGATGTCGCCTCACGCAGGTCCTCACGCAACTCCAGCAATGCGACGAACACCGCGAGCACGGACGGCACGAAGTCGGTGACCGTGACGCCGTAGCGGCCGATGGTCAGCGCGGTCTGTTCAAGGTCGAGAATCCCGTCCCGGTGCGGCAACACCACCTGGCCACCGGAGACCAGCGGCCACAACACCTGCCACATCGAGGAGTCGAATGTGGACCGGCTGTTCTGCAGCGTCACGTGATCGGCCCCGTCGCCGAACCGGCGCGACATCGTGGTCAGCCTGTTCACCAGGCCGCGGTGGTGGTTGAGCGCGCACTTGGGCGTTCCTGTCGAGCCGGACGTGTAGAATCCGTAGATCAAGTCCTCGGGTCCGGGTTCCCGGCCGGCCGGTGGCGGGATCGGGGCAGTCGGATCGTGCCGCGCCTGCGCGCAGTCGACGACCACCGTGGGCAGCGCCCACCGCAGCTCGGTGACCGTCTCCACGGTCGCGGGCGAGGCCACGATGGCCGGCGGCGTCAGCTCGGCCATGATCGCGTTGAGCCGGTCGATCGGCCAGGCCGGATCCAGCGGCACGAACGCCGAGCCGGTCTTCATCACCCCGAACAGTGCTGTCGGGAATTCGGGCCCGTCGGCGACGAGCACGGGTATCAATTGCCGTTTCGACACACCGTTTTCAATCAACAGATTAGCGGTCGCATTGGCTGCGGCGTCGAGGTCGGCGTAGCTCATCGTGGTGTCGCGATAGCGGATGGCCGGCCGCTCCGGCGCGATCCTTCTTTGTTCACAAAACAGATCCAGGACAGTGCTATGCCGGGGGAACGCGTGGTGCGGCCCCAGGGACGAGTGAATGCCAGTTAATGCGTGTTCACTCTCGTTCGTCTGCTGATGGCGCGGCATCGTGCCCCCATAGTCTCGACTGGAAAAATCATCGCGTCAGGCAAATCTGCGACCAACAGGTCGATGAGTTTCAGATTGCCATGACCCACCCTCGGTCCGCATGACGAGAGTGCCCAAGCGTCTACTGTATTTGACGGATGTGGATGGCCAGTTGCACATCGCGCGAATTGTCAGGCGCGGGTAAAAGCGCACGAGCGGACACGCGTGATCATCGTCGCCGCCGTGCCCGGCGAGACCGCGACGGCGATGATCCACAGCCGGTACCACCCCGGCACCGACGCCCTCCGATGCCGTGCCGACGACGATTCCGTTGGCGCAGCAGGATAGGACGGCTCAACCCTCGGGCCATCCGGACCCACGACCACATCACACGCGTGAACCTGTAATCCCATGCTTAGCGGTTACCCGAGCACTCGGCCACCATACACACATCACCCGGATAGAGTAAAGTTCTCTTTAAGACCATTGTGGACCGTGATCTTGCGAGCATATTCACACAGCCCCAGCTCAGCCCCGATAAATACGTGTCACATAACGTCGATACATATCACGACGGTCACCCCGACACGACAGTTGTGGTGGCGTCGCACAACCGGCTTGTCATGCCGACTCACCACCGGACGGTTAGAGTCGGAGAAGGTCGACGTATGGAGCCGAATCGCGCCCGTCCACCAGCATAAGTGGGGAGCTCGTGGTGCAAGCCAACAAAAACGAGGTTATCGGGGTATTTCAATCGGGCGGGCTTTCCGCCCTCGCCGTCGGAGTCTGGCTGCATGAACTGTCCACTCCGGCGAAGCACTATATTGCCGACATCGGCCAATCTGATCGCCCGACGATGGACGCGGTCGCCGCTTCGCTGCGAACCTTCGGCGACGAAGTCGTGATCGTTGATTTGCGATCAGCGATGGCTGCGACAGCGTCCGATTTGTTGCGGTATCGCGCCCGCCACGACGGCGGTTACTGGAACACGACCGGCGCCGCGCGGTTCGTGCTCGTCAGCCAGCTCGCGCCGCTGATGATGGCGGACGGATGCCACGCGTTCGCCCACGGCTGTGTCGGCGGCGGCAACGATCAGCGCCGCTTCGCGCGCTACGGCGCCCAGGTCGCGCCGGAGCTGTCGGTCATCGAGCCGTGGACCAATCCGCAGGCGCTGGAACGATTCCCCGATCGCGAGCGGATGCTCCAGGCCGTCGCCGAGTACGGTCTGCATCTCGATCGGGGCAGCAGCGCGGAGCGGTCCACCGACGCCAATCTCGCCGGCAGTTCCCATGAATCGGCCGAACTGGAAGACCTGGAGACGCCGGTCACCCGGCTCGATCCGCGGTGGAGCAAGTGGCCAAGGCAGACTCCGGCCGATCTGCAGACCGTCGAGGTCACCTTCCGGGACGGCCGGGTCGCCGACATCGACGGCAGCGGCCCCGACCCGGTCGAATGGATGGCCGTGGCGAACGAAACCGGTGCGCGGCACGGCATTTGGCTGCGTGACGTGGTCGAGCGGCGCATCATCGGCACGGTCTGCCGCGGCATCTACGAGGCGCCCGGCCTTGAGCTGCTCGACCGCGCCTGGAGCCGCATCCTGCAAGCCAGCCTCGACGCGACCTGCAGCGAGCTGTACGACCGGCTGGCCGCAGTGTTGGGTGCTGCGATGTATGAGGCGCGCTGGCTCGATCCGGCCGCGCACGCGGCGCGAGTCGCCATCGACCGGCTCGTCGGCGACATCAACGGCCGCGTGACCCTGTCCGTCCACAGGGGAATCGCTCAGGTCGAACGGATGCAGGTGGCCAGCGGCGTGGTGCAGCAGACCCGGTTCGGCTCGGGCGGCAACCGCTGGAGCAAGGTGACCGCCGTTTAGGCGAGGGAGGAGGAACGATGCGTGAACGCCGATTCGGCCGGCTGGGCTGGATGGTCAGCGACGTCGGCTACGGCATGTGGGGTATAGCCGGCGGCGAAGGCGGATGGACTGGCGCGGACGACGAGACCGGCAACACCGCACTCGACGAGGCCGTCCGGCTCGGGTGCAACTACTTCGACACCGCTTGGATCTACGGCCGCGGACACAGCGAGGAGATGCTCGGGCAGTTGCTCAAGCGGCATCCGGATCGCCGGCTGTACGCCGCCACCAAACCACCGCCAAAGGACCGCACCTTCCCGTCCACTCGGGACTCGAAACTGTCCGATGTGTACCCGCCGGATCATCTGTGGGAGTACTTGCAGCTGAGCCTCAAAGGCCTCGACGTGCCGTCGGTGGACCTGTTCCAGTTCCATGTCTGGGAGGACGCCTGGGCACACGACACGGCCTGGCAGGACGCCATCGGCGAGATGAAGGAACGCGGTCTGATCAAGGGCGTCGGCATCAGCGTCAACCGCTGGGAACCCTGGAATGTACTGGAAACCCTGAACACCGGGCTGATCGACGCGGTGCAGGTGATCTACAACATCTTCGACCAGTCCCCCGAGGACGAGCTGTTCCCGGCGTGCCGTGAACTGGACATCGCGGTGATCGCCCGAGTGCCTTTCGACGAGGGCACCCTCACCGGCACCCTGACCCGCGACAGCCGCTGGGCCGAAGGCGACTGGCGCAACACGTACTTCGTCCCGGAGAACCTCATCCCGAGCGTGGAGCGGGCGGAGCGGCTGGCGAAGATCGTGCCGGACGGCATGACCATGCCCGAACTCGCACTGCGCTTCATCCTCCAGAACCCTGACGTCACAACGGTGATCCCCGGTATGCGCAACCTCAAGCACGTCCGGAGCAACATCGCCACGAGTGACGCCGAACCACTGAGCGAGGACCTGATGGCGCAGTTGCGTGAACACCGCTGGGACCGTGAACCCACTTGGTGGTCGCAATGAGTGCCGCGCCGAAGCCCATTGTGCTGTGGGCCGTGCCTCGATCCCGGTCCACGGCGTTCCTGCGCATCATGCTCGAACGCGGCGACCTCGAAGTCGCCCACGAGCCATTCTCGTACCTGCAGGTGGACGGCCACTACGAGTTCGCAGGCATGCGCGTCGCGTCGACGATCGAACTCCTCGACGCGATGTTCGAGGTCAACGCCAACGAGCGCCGGGTGTTCGCCAAGGACACCTCCGACTACAAATACCCCCAGTTGCTCGAAGACGGCCGTCTGTTCAGCGACGTGGTCAACACGTTCATGATCCGTGAGCCGCGGGGCGCGATCTCCTCCCACTACGCGATGAATCCCAAGGCCACATTGGACGAATACGGATTCGAGTACCTGCACGCGATCTTCGACGCGGTGCGGTCGGCGACCGGCGAAGTCCCACTGGTGATCGACGGCGACGACCTGGTGGCCAAGCCGGAAGCGACAGTCCGGGCCTACTGCAAGCGAGTCGGTCTCGAGTTCAAACCCGAAGCGATGCACTGGAATCCCGGCGAACAGAACAAGTGGCAGCGCACCACCCGTTGGCATTCGGAGGTGGCCGAGAGCCGCGGGCTGGAGGCCAAGAAGCCGAAGCAGCGCGAGACTCCCGACACCAACGAGCATTTGCGCCGCATCGCCGATCACCACCAACCGTTCTACGACGCCCTCGCGCGCCACCGCATCACCGCGTAAGCCGTCCGGCCACATCCCGCACAGAGGCTCGCGGGCGTCAACTGCGCGCCCGCGAGCCGGGCGATTCGGAGACTCCGGGCGCGCGCTCAGGCAGAAGCCAATGACCGCCTGTGTGCTACCCCGATCAATGTCACGATGACGGCACATGCCCAGGCACCGGACATTCGCTCACGCCGGCCAGGCGCGGATCGACCCGGACGGCAAGATCAGACATTGTGGAACTCGGCAGCCGCGGAATTGCCACTAAACAGTAGGAAGACCGCATGTGCTGCGATGGCAAGCTCTAGCAGTGTTCTCGGCTGGTGCAGGTCTTGGGCGGTGGCTGCCCAGTGGAGCAGCTGGCCGCCGTAAGCCTCCAACCATCGCAACGCGAAACGGGCAAGATCCGCCAGGACGACTTGCTCATCCTCGGTCTTGCCGCGGCCAACCACGACCCACTCGTGCGGCCGGACCCGCAGATGTTGACCGGCAACCAGGCGTACATGTCCTTCAGCAACGGCGAACACGGGTGCCCGTACGCGGCCCAGGAGATCGCCAAGGTCATCGCCGAGGCCGCGATCGAGGTCCTGCTCGACCGGCTCCCCGACGTACTCCTGGCGGTACCGGCCGACACGTTGACGTGGCGGCCGTCGCCACTGTTTCGCGGACTGTCGACACTGCCAGTGAAGTTCACCCGATCTAGACGGTATGGCGTGATCGCTCGGTGGTGAGTGGTCGCGGGCCTGGGCTGGCGTGCCAGCTCCGCATCCGCCGCACCCCGACCCCGGCGGAGAGTTCAGGCCGATGTCACGGTCTGGGTCGCATGGGTCCTGTCGGATCAACGACCCGGGCGTGCTTGGTCACAGGTGGTGTCGGTCTCCGGCAGGACGCCGTCCAGCAGATAGTGGTTGACCGCCGTGTCGATGCAGGGGCTGCCGGCGAGGGGGAACACGGTGTGCCGGAACGATCCTCGAAGGGTCACCAGCCGCGATCCGGTCAGCGCCTGGTGCATGGCCTGCTGGCCCGGCAGAGGAGCGAACGCGTCGCCGGAGGAGCCCACTATCAGCGCCGGGACGGCGTTGCGCACCAGGGTCGGCGGTTCCACCGGCTCGGTCGGCCAGAAAGCGCACGGCGTGATGTTGCGGGTCAGCGGCCCGAACAGCGGCTCGTCGGCGCGATGCTCCTCGATGTCCCGCAGATAGCTGCCCGGGTCACGGGAGGTCGCCCGGTCGGCGCAGAGGATCGGGGTTCCGGCGCGGTCGGTGGCGGCGCCGGAACCCGTGAACAGCTCGGTGAGGAACTGCGTCAGGGACGGCGTGGGAACCACCGCTTCCCCACCGGCGGCGGCGGCGAGTACGCGCACGTCTCCGGCGAGCGCCGCATAGGTCTCCTCGCTGTCGTCGGCGAGGGGCGCGATCAGCAGGTACGGCAACACATGCGCGTCGACCTGGAACTCACCGAGCCGAAGTGGACGGTGCGTGGCGGCCCGAGCGATTCGGTCCACAGTGGAGAGAACCGAGCTCGTGGTGGCGCCCAGGTGGAACCGGTCGGCGTGACCGGCCGCCCACCCAGCCCAGTGCTCGAGCGCCGCGGCCATCGCGGGGGCGGACCGCGCCAGCAGGTTGGGGCCGTAGACCGTCGGGTCGACCGCGCCGTCGAGCACGACCCGGTCGGCGCGGTCGCCGAACATCTGCAGGTAGACCGCGCCGAGATAGGTGCCGTAGGACGCGCCAAGGTAGGAGATCTTCTGCTCGCCCAGCGCGGCGCGCAACACGTCGATGTCGCGGGCGGTGTTGCGGGTCGAGGCGTATGGCAGCAGGTCCCTGTTCTGCCGGGCGCAGCCCGCGGCCAGGTCCTCGGCGAACGCCGAACTCTCGGTGAAGGTGCGCCGATCGGGACCGGCCGACCGGAGGAAGGTGTTCGTGGTCCACCGGCAGTGCAGCGGAGTGCTGCGTCCGATGAACCGCGGGTCCATTCCGACCAGGTCGTACCGGGCCGCGACCTGGGGCACGAGCTGGTTGATCAGCACCTGTTCCAGGCCAGGGACCCCGGGGCCGCCGGGGTTGATCAGCAGGACGCCGCGCCGGTTCGCCGGATCCGCAGCTTTGATCCGGGACACCGCGACGGTGATAGTGCGCGCATCCGGGCGCGCGTAGTCCAGCGGGACCGTCATCTCGCCGCACTGCGCCCCGGCCTCGTCCAGTGCCTTTCCGACCTCGTCCTCCGGCCCGGCCTGGCAACCGTGCCAGGCGATGGCCGCCCGGTCCGGTGTGCCGTCTCCGAGAGCCGTCCGCGCACCGGCGATGACCGCCGCTGCGAGAAGCCCGACCGCGAGAGCGATCGCGACCCACCCGCGGGTGGCGCGCCGTTGTGGACTATCTGATCCCTGTGACATGGCGCCAGCCTCGAGGACAGCCCTGTGCGGGCACATCTCCCGATCGGCAGATATCGCCTCACGAATCCCGGAGTGGGAAAGCCGCGGCGACCTGCCAGCCCTTGCCGAACGGAGCCGCGGTGAACCGGCCACCGGCCGCGTCCACCCTCTCGGCCAGACCGGCCAGGCCGGTGCCGCCGCGCCGACCGGTGTGCAGGAGGCGCCCACCGCCTTCGTCGACGACGGACACCCGGACGGCCCCGTCGTCGACCCAGACGCGGACGCGGACCGTGGCGCCCGCCCCGGCGTGACGTCGAACGTTCGTGAGCGCTTCGAGCACGACGAGGTAGACCAAGGACTGCGTGTCAGGTGGTACGACCCCGACGCCGGGCGCGATGTCCAGCTCGGCTTCGCCGGTGGCGGCGAACCGTTCCACCAGCGCGGGCAGGTCCACCAGACCGTGCCTGCCGGCCAGCGCGCCGTCCTCGTCCCGCAGCGCGTGCACCATGTCGTCCATAGAGGACAGTGCGCGCTGGCCGGACTCCTCTATCCGCTCCAGAAATGCCTCAGCCCCATGCATGTCGACACGCGCGGCCTGCGCCTCCAGCACGATGCCGGTCACCTCGTGAGCCACGAAGTCGTGCAGATCGCGGGCGATGCCGAGGCGCTGGGCCCGGCGAGCCCGAAGGACGGCCGCGCGCCTGCGGCCTTCCTGGACCCGGAGGTAGTAGGCGACCGCCAACACACACACGAGCAAGAAGAACGCCGTCGAGGCCAGGAACGTCGTCGGAGCCCACGCGAGGTGGTCCCGGCTCAGCGCGAACCGCACGGGCAGGGCCACGACGGCGAGGCCGAGCACGGCCGTCAGCCACGCGGCCGACCGAGCCGGCAACCGGCGCACCACCAGCCAGGCAACCACGAGAAGGGCCGGGAACTCGACCAGAAGCCACGCCGCGACCAGCGCCTTCGGCCCTCCGTAGGCGACATCGACGGCCAGCGAGATCGAGCCGGCCGCACCGGCGGCCACCGGAAACGACACCGGCCCCAGCGGCCACCGCAGGCAACACACCGCCGCCACGGCCACCGCCGAGCACGCCAGCAGCACGACGCCCACCCCGGTCCCGGGACTGACGAACGACACCACGCTCAGCAACACGATCCCGACGGCGGCGCAGGACCGAGCCAGGTTACTGGCCCGCACGGCCCGCCTCCCACGCCCAGACCGCGATGCCGACCCGGTTGCGAACGCCGAGCTTGCGCTGAATGCTCGCGACGTGGGTCTTCACCGTGCCCGGTGAGATGAACAGCTGGGCGGCGATCTCCCCGTTGGTCCTGCCGGTCGCCACCTGGCCGGCGATCTCGGCCTCCCGTTCGGTCAACCTCTCCGCCGGCACGTGTGGCGCCGGACCGGGCGAGATCACATGCCGCAGCAGGCGCACCGTCACCGACGGGCTGATCAACGTGTCACCAGCCACCGCCGCCCGGACGGCCTCGATCAGCAACCCCGGGCCCGCCCGCTTGAGCAGGAACCCGGACGCGCCGTACCGCAGCGCGGGGTAGACGTACTCGTCCAAATCGAACGTGGTGACCACGACCACCCGCACCGGGACCAGGGCATCAGGTCCGGCGAGCAGACGAGTCACCTCGATCCCGTCCACACCGGGCATCCGCACATCGACCAGCGCCACATCCGGCCGAAGCTCCCTCGACAGGTCGACGGCGGTCCTTCCGTCCCCGGCCTCACCCACCACCGACAGATCGGCCTGACTGGTCAGGACGCGCCGAAAGCTTCGGCGGACCACCTGCTGATCGTCCGCGACCAGAACACGGATACTCACCGCGCCGATGATGCCATCACACCATCCGCGACTGTGCACTATCCAGCTGCGCCCCGCCCGGACGTAACGCCGCCTTCCACTGCCCGTTCTCGTGGTAGGTCTTGACGGCCGGGTACTCGACTGTGATCGTCTTGATTTCACCGTGTTTCCTACGCAGTCGGCGGAGGAGGTCCACTCGTAGCCCGTCGAGGGCGGCTTTCTCGCGCTTGGCCACCGGGCCCGCGAACAACCTCAACGCGCGTCCGGCCGCCAGCATCGCGATGGCCGCCAGCCACAACACCGTCACCGCGACGATCGTGTGCCGCACCAGGAAGTACGCGTAGACCAGCGCGACCGCCACCAGGTACGTCTTTCCTACCACCTTGAGGATCTGGTGGCGCGGCGCCGTGATGAGTGCCGAGTTGGCCACCACGAGGTCGAACCAGTCGTCGCTCCATCCTCGGCGCTTCGGCCGTGGCGGCGCGGCCAGGTCGGCCACCAGGGGCGCGACGTCTGCCTCGGTCGTGGCCGCGTGTGCGGCGGCGACCCGCTCGTCGAACTCGGCCAGGTTCAGCCGGCCCTCGTCGAATGCGCGCTTCAGCTGGTCGGCGACCGCCTGCCGGTTGGACTCGGACAGGCGCCAGCGGAGGTCCGCCATCAGTGGCGCCAGGTCGGAGTCGGTGGCAGCCTTCTGTGCCCGGCCGGCCCGTACGGTGTACTCGGTGGCGTCCAGCTGGCCTGCCTGGTGCGCGGCCGTCAGGGCGTCGACGGTGTGCTGGCGTTCCCGGTCGCTGGTCCGTTCCGCCAGCGACGCCAGCAGGAGGTCGATGTCCCGGCGCCGGTGAGCCCGCCGGATGGCGGCCTCCAGGCCGTGTGCCTCAACCGGCTTCACCGCCCCGTCGGCCACCGCGTCGTAGGTCGCCACAGTGGACAGCGCGACCAGCCGCTGCTGATACTCCTGGTCGGACAAACGTCCCCGCGCCGCCGTCTCATCGAGCCAGCGGCGGGCGTCCTCGCGGTCCACGCCACGCACCCGCAGGCCGTCGGCCCACTCCCGAACTCCCTTGCGTTCCGGGAGATCCGCCGTCATCCGGACCAGGTCACCGCGGGTCGTCGCGGTCACCAGGGAGTCGACCCGACCGCTGTACTCGGCCTCGTCGAGCCGGCCCTCCTCCCTGGCGACGTCCACCCCTCACCAGCCAAGATCACGAAGCCCAGCTGGAGTAGTAGTGAGGCGTCGCCTCTGACCGCCGAGCGGGGTGGCTGGTCTGGCGTGCCCGTTGCGGATTGGAGCATGCTCGCCTGCGTAGCCGTGGTGATGGAGGCGGGTCATGGGCGGGCATGTGGTGACGGTCAACGATGTGCTCGACGGGCATGTGGCGTTGGATATCCAGTGTCTGGACCGGATCTATCTCAACGCTTATGTGCCGAAGCTGCAGACCAGCGCGCAGGTGGTGGCGTTCCTGTCCGGTTACTTGGGATATCCGTTCCCGTCGCCGGCGTTGTTCAAGCAGTTGGGTGACCGGTTCCGTCGGGCGGTGTCGGATTTCGCGGATGCCAACGACATCCCGTGGGTGAAGTTCGGCAAGAACGATGTGGGCGGCAAGCTGGGGTTGATGCGTCCATACCTGGACCGCCAGGCCGCGACTGGTCGGTCTGGTGTTGCGGCGATCGGGGTGGCACAGGAGTTTCAGCGAGTCTGGACCGCCTACGAGCGCCAAAGCCCGACCGGGGCGGTGCAGTGGTGGTTCACCAAGGCCTGTCGGCGCTGGTCGTTCAGGACGTGGGGGACAGCGGCGGCAGGGTGGTGATCACGGCCCGTACTCGGGATGTGGCTGTGCCGTGTCCGGTCTGCGGGACCGCCACGGCGAAGGTGCATGGGTACCATCGCCGAACGGTGACCGACGTGCCGGTCGACGGCCGCCACGTCGTCGTGCACCTGCGCGTACGGCGACTGGTTTGTCCGATGCAGGGCTGCCGGCGGCAAACCTTCCGAGAACAGATTCCCGGCCTCCTGGAACGCCACCAGCGCCGCACGGTGCGGCTTGTCCGCCAGATATCCCATGTGGCGCAAGAGTTGTGCGGCCGGGCGGCCGCACGCCTGACCAACCTCTTGGCCATGCCGGTGTCCCGCAGCACCGCGTTACGCCGTCTATTACAACTGCCGCTGCCTGAGCAGTCGGTCCCGCGGGTGATCGGCGTGGACGATTTTGCCCTGCGTCGCCGCCAGCGCTACGCCACGATCGTCATCGACGCCGAGACCGGTCGACGTGTCGCGGTGCTGCCCGGCCGCGACGCGGCCACCCAGGAATCCTGGCTACGCGAGCATCCCGGTGTCAAGGTCGTGTGCCGGGACGGTTCGGCCACCTACGCCGAAGCCGTCCGCCGTGCCCTGCCCGACGCGGTGCAGGTCAGCGATCGATGGCAATGCTGACACCGGCCGCGGGCAACGACGTGAAACTCACCGAGTGGATCGCGGCGGCTCGCGCCGTTAATCTGCCGCATCTGCGCAGTTTCACCAACGGTCTCGAGATCGACCGGTCCGCTGTGGACGCCGGTCTCACTTTGCCCTACCACAACGGCCGCACCGAAGGCGTCAACACCCGCACCAAGAGGATCATGAGACAGATGCACGGACGCGCCGGATTCACCCTTCTCCGCCACCGCATCCTTCTGCCCTGACAGGTACCCAGGGTCACCACCGACTACGGGCCAGAGCCGAAAGTTTGTACAGTCCCGCAGAGTCTGTGCGGGTGCCGTCGTCAGCCACTGAAGACGCGCTCGGCCTTGTCGCGGTCGGTGGTGTGCAGGTCCCAGTAGACGGGGGAGATCTGCTCGGCTGGCACCGACTTGATTCCGGGCACGACTGTGTCCGAGTCGCCGATCATCACGTCGATGGCGACGTGCGCGGCCTGGATGCCGGTGCCGTCCAGCTCCTTGTGCAGATTGATCACCCAGTTGCGCAGCGCCGCGGCGGCGGCATTGACGTTGCCGACCTGAGGGACGGGGTCGATCGAGCCGGCGCCGGTGGTGTAGAGCAGGGTGCCCGCGCCGGCCTCGCGCATGGCGGGCAGCACCGCCTTGGTGGCAGTGATGGCTCCGTAGAGCTGGAACTCCATCTCGTGCTGCACGTGGGACGGGTCGGTCTCGGTGGGGACGGTCAGTACGGTTGAGCCGAACGTTCCCACCGGGGAGTACTCCAAGACGTCGATGCCGCCGAAGTGCGTAGCGGCGTCTTTGAGCGCCTGGGTGAGCGCGTCGCGGTCGAGTACGTCCGCGGGGAACGCGGCGGCGGTGATGCCCTCGTCCTTCAGTCGGCCGACCAGTTCGTCGAGTTTGGTGCGGTTGCGGGAGATGAGGGCGATGTCGAAGCCGTTGGCGCCGAAGGTTCGGGCGATGGCCAGGCCCATACCGGGGCCGGCTCCGACAATGGCGATGCTGGGCATAGCGATCCTAATCAGTTCTGGGAGTTGCCATCCGGCAGACTCCTGGTGGTAGCCGCCGGCAGGTGAGCACTTTGTGCTCCTGGACGTATGAGTCCTGACGAAAGATCGTGCCCCTGCCGGATGGCCGAGAGAGTTGATCGCTGATGGGATGTCGTGCCTGCTGCTGGTTGGCGTGAGCACTGCTTGATTAGGTCGCTGATGGTTCTCTCGCAGGCTGCACCGGGTGATCGACAGTGTGGAGACGGGAGAGCTTGTTGAGGTTGTTCGTAGGTGATGACTGGGCTGAGGATCATCACGATGTGGAGGTGATGGACAGTTCCGGCCGCCGGCTGGCCAAAGCCCGGCTGCCCGAGGGCGTGGCGGGAATGGCCCGGCTGCACACCATCCTGGGCGGGCTGGCCGGAGACGAGGCCGACGAGGTCGAGGTGCTGGTGGGCATCGAGACCGACCGCGGCCCCTGGGTGCGGGCGCTGGTGGCCGCCGGATACACCGTGCTGGCGGTCAACCCGCTGCAGGCGGCCAGGTTTCGTGACCGGCTCGGGGTCTCCGGAGCCAAAAGCGACCCGGGGGACGCACACGTGCTGGCCGACATGGTCCGCACCCACGCCCACGAGCTGCGGCCGATCGCCGGGGACACCGCGCAGGGCGAGGCCGTCAAAGTCGTGACCCGCACCCACAAAACCCTGATCTGGGAACGGACCCGGCACACCCAGCGTCTGCGTCACGCGTTGCGCGACTATTTCCCGGCCGCGCTGGTCGCGTTCACCGACTTGGACGCCGCCGACACCCTGCAGTTGCTGGCCAAGGCCCCGACCCCGGCGCAGGCCGCCCGGCTGACCACCGCGCAGATCAGCGCCGCGCTCACACGCGCCCGCCGCAAGAACATCGCCGACAAAGCAGCCGCGATCCAGGCCGCGCTGCGCGCTGAGCACCTCGGCCAGCCCGAGGTCGTCACCGCCGCCTACGCCGCCTCCGTCCAGGCACTGATCGCGGTCCTGACCGTACTCAACACCCAGATCAACGCCATGCAAGGGCAGGTCGAGGCCTATTTTGGCCAGCACCCGGCCGTTGAGATCATCACCTCCCAGCCCGGCCTGGGACAGGTGCTCGGCGCCCGGGTGCTCGCAGAGTTCGGCGACGACCCGCACCGCTACACCACCGCCAAAGCCCGCAAGAACTACGCCGGCACCTCCCCGATCACCCGCGCGTCCGGCAAAAAGAAGGTCGCCCTGGCCCGCTTCATCCACAACGACCGGCTCATCGACGCTCTCATGACCCAAGCCTTCAGCGCACTGAGACACTCTCCCGGCGCCCGCGCCTACTACGACCGGCAACGAGCCCGTGGCTGCGAGCACAACGCCGCCCTGCGCCAACTCGCCAACCGACTCGTCGGCATCCTCCACGGCTGCCTCAAAACCGGCACCCTCTACGACGAAACAACCGCCTGGTCTCATCACATCGAGTCGCTTGCCGCTTGACATCTACGCTCCTGGGATGTCTTTCGAGACAACTTTCATTGGGGAAAACGGAGGGGTGAACGTGGTGTTCAGGAAGGCCACACTTGAGGCTTCGGCTTCGGCTCTGGCCATGCCGTTTGCAAGGGGCGGACGGCGGTGTCGGGGCTGGTAGGGGTCTTGAGGACGAAGTCGAAGACTGCGGTGTTGAAGGGGCGGTCGAAGCCGTGGGCGGCGATGTCCTGCGGGTCGTCGTGCAGGGTCGTGTCGGCCTGCAGGGATGGTGCGGCGATCTTGGGGCCGACGAAGTCGACGGGGATGACGGGGTCGCCGGCGAAGTAGACCTCGCCTCGATAGGGCTTGAGCAGGCGGGGGTGGTGGATCTCATAGTGGATGTGGGCCGGCCGGTAGAGGCTGCGGCCCAGCGCCGCGGCAGCCGCCGCCACGGCGTCGACGGCCTGGCTCGGTGTGTTGGAGTAGGGCACCGGGGTGATGGTGGTGAAGGCGTAGCGGCCTTCGGTGTCGGTGATCTGGCGGCCGCGCAGGTTGTACTTGGGTTGGCCGTCGTCCCAGATGCCGGAGTAGATGCCGTCGTTGGAGGCGTGGTAGATCACCATTTCCGCGCCGGCCAGCGGGTTGCCGTAACCGTCCAGGACGCGGCCGGAGGCGACCAGCGGCACGCCCGGCTCGTCGGGGCGCATCGGCAGCGTGCCTGGGTTGTCGATCATGGGAGAACCGGGGATGCAGGTCGGGCTGTCGACGTCCTCGGAGATCGTGTAGCCGTCACCGCCGCCCTGGAAGACCTCGCTGAACAAGGGCATCGCGCACAAGGACAGTGGCACGCCGGTGGCGTCGTGCAGTTGAGTGAGGAGTGTGGTGACCGTGTTCAGGTCGTCGAAGGTGAGGCCGTGTTCGTCGCGCATGCGTGCGAGGGCGTCTTTGAATGCCTCGACCAGACGCACCGCGCGGGGGTTGATCAGGGCTGGGTCTACGGTCTCCCATGGGGCAGGGGTCGTTGAGGTCATGCCGAGATTCCTTCCGAGATCGTTGCGAGGTGTGCGGGGTCAGGAGCAGGTGATGGCGACCTTGCCGAGCGTGCCTGCGTTGAATGCGGTGAACGCTTCGTGGATCTGGTCCAGGGGGTAGGTCGCGGTGACCGGGACCCGCAGAGCGCCGGAGGCGGCGTCGGCGGCCAGCTGGGCAAGGGTCTGAGGGGTGGGGTCGGCCATCACCGAGAAGGCGGTGATGCCGTCGGGAGTGACGCCGAGGGTGGAGGCGAAGCGCCCGCCTGGGCGCAGCAGGCCCGCGAGCTGGGTGCCGTCACCGGCCAGGTGCAGCACGGTGTCCACGCCGTTCGGCGCGTATGTACGGACCTGGGCGTCGAGGTCGTCAGTGAAGTCGACTACGTGGATTTCGGCGTCGGTGAGGCCGGTGACCAAGTCCGTATCCGCGCCGGGGCGGGCGGTAGCGATGACACGGGCACCCCGGGCGGCGGCGAGTTGCACGGCCAGGCTGCCGACACCGCCGGTGGCGCCGGAGATCAGGATCGTCTCGTCCTTGTCCGGGTCCACTGCGTTCAGCGTGTCCAGCGCGGCCGTGCCCGCCAGGCCCAGTGCACCGGCGTCGCGCACGCTGAGCTCGTCCGGGATGTGGGCGACACCGTAGGAGGCCGGCA
Source organism: Kibdelosporangium banguiense (assembly GCF_017876405.1). GTDB lineage: Bacteria > Actinomycetota > Actinomycetes > Mycobacteriales > Pseudonocardiaceae > Kibdelosporangium > Kibdelosporangium banguiense. The sequence continues at coordinate 10,353,809 of NZ_JAGINW010000001.1, forward strand.
CGGTGACGTACTCGGCCAGCGAACCCGCGCCCAGGAACGGCTTCATCACCACGCCGAAGACCGCGTCCCCCACCGCGAACCCGTCGACACCCTCGCCAAGAGCTTCGACCGTCCCGGCGAAGTCCTTGCCCACGACCAGCGGGAACCGGTGCTCCATCAGCCCCTGCAGGTAACCGGCGGCGGTAGCGGTGTCGAACCCGTTCACCGAGGCCGAAGCCACCCGCACCAATAACTCACCCGCTTCCGGACGCGGGATCTCAACCTCGCCGACAGCAGGGCTGGCCGGGACGGACTCCAATGTCGCAGCACGCACGGACAACCACCTTCACAGTAAGTGGAACGGCCTTCCCGTTTCCTGGCACCACCGTAGCACGTAATCGGGAAGGGCGTTCCATTTAGTAGAGTGGTAGGCGTGACACCGCCCGAACCACCAGGTCAGCAGTCCGAAACCGCCCTGCGTGCGGACGCCGAGCGCAACCGTGAGCGCATCATGTCCGCCGCCCGTCGGCTGTACGCCACCGAGGGCCTCGGGGTCTCGATGGCCTCGGTGGCCCGCGAAGCGGGTGTCGGCAAGGCCACTCTGTCCCGCCGCTTCACCACTCGCGAGGACCTGATCAACGCCGTCTTCGCCGACCGCATGGACAACTACGCCGCCGCCACCGCCGAGGCGCTCGCCGACCCCGACCCCTGGCGCGCCTTCACGCGCTACATCGAGGCCATCTGCGCCATGCAGGCCGCCGACCGCGGCTTCGCCGCTGTGCTGGCCATGACCTTTCCCGCCGCCAAAGCCCTCGAAGCCCGGCGTGCCGAGTCCTACGAGGGCTTCCTGGAACTCATTGCCCGCGCCAAGGCCACCGGCCACCTGCGGGCCGACTTCGCCTCGGAGGACCTCGTCGTCCTGCTCATGGCCAACGCCGGCGTCATCGCCGCCACCATCGACGACGCGCCCGAGGCCTGGCGCCGGCTCGTTGGGCAGATGCTCCGCGCCTTCGCCTCCCCGGATGCCCCGCTCCCGCCGTTGCCGGAAGCGCCGTCGTCGCCCGCCCTCTACTGCGCCATGGCCCGCTCTGGACGGCCCTCCTCGAACGAAACCTGAGCGATCGACGAGTTCTACGACAGGATCTTCAACGCAGCAAGTCTCTTATGGACTAGTCCCTTATGGACACCAGTAGGTACTTGCTCCGCCGATGCGGCCACTTCGGACTTTCGTCGACCTGGCTCGCGGCGGCCTGTGGGGTTTCAGAACTCTGCGCCGAGGTCGTGACCTGCGGCGATCCACGCTTTGATGCTGAGGCATGATCGTGTGGCGTGGGCTTGCGACTGTTGTACCTGATCTTCATCCGGCTCAGTGACTGGCTCGTCCTGCTCGGCCGGTCCTCGGCATCCAAGGACGTGGAGTTACTCGTCCTGCGGCACGAGATCGCCGTGCTGCGGCGCACGAACCCACCGTCCACGCGTGGATTGGGCCGACCGCGCGGTGCTCGCCGTACTAGCGCGGCGACTACCCGGCCTGCTCCGGAGACAGCGGTCGGTCACACCAGGCACCCTCCTGCGCTGGCACCGTCGCCTGGTGGCCAAGAAGCGGACCTATCCCCACCGGACAGGACGCCCTCCGATCGACCGCAGCATCGTCGCGCTGATCCAACAAATGGCACGAGAGAACACTGGTTGGGGACATCGCAGGATTCAGGGCGAGCTACTTAAGCTCGGTCAGCGCGTGTCCGCATCGAGCGTCCGCCGCGTGCTCAAGCGTTTGCGGATCCCTGTCCTGGTCGAAAACTCGGTAACCCGGTTTGACCTGGGTGATCGTGACGTCCAATGATCGGTGGTCGTGTCTGTTCGTCTGGTCTATCGGCTCTGTGGTCAGGTGCTGTCCTGGCTTGCCCTGTTCGCTCGATCGTCAGCGTCAAAGGACGCGGAGATACTTGCCTTGCGACATGAGGTCGCTGTGCTGCGACGAAGTAATCCGAGACCTCACCTGTCCTGGCCGGATCGCGCGGTCCTGGCCGGGCTTGCCCGGATGCTTCCGAAGGCCCTACGCGTCCACCGGATGGTCACGCCGGGAACGTTGTTGCGCTGGCACCGCAGGCTAATCGCCGCGCGGTGGCGACAGCCGACACCGCCGGGTCGTCCGCCGATCGGCGATGAACTGGCCGCCCTGATCGTGCGCCTGGCGAGGGAGAACCGGACCTGGGGCGTGGTTCGTATCCAGGGTGAGCTCCGTCGCCTCGGCCATCGGGTCGCGGCCTCGACCATCCGCAAGGTCCTGCGCGCCAACGGAGTCCTGCCATCGACACGCCGCGACGACACCTGGCGCGCCTTCCTGCGAGCCCAGGCAGACAGCCTCCTTGCCATCGACTTCTTCCACATCGACACCGTGACACTCAAGCGGCTGTATGTCGCGTTCGCTATCGAGATCAAGACACGCAGGGTCCACCTACTCGGCGTTACCGAGCATCCGACTGCGGACTGGGTGGTTCAGGTGGCGCGCGGACTTGCCAGCGATCTGGAGGAGACCGGGCACCGATTCAGACACCTCATTCGCGACCGTGACGCAAAGTTCGGTACCGCCTTCGACACGGTCTTCGCCTCGATCGGCATCGAGATCGTGCTCACCGCACCGCGGTCTCCGCGGATGAACGCATTCGCTGAGCGCTGGATCGGCTCCGCCCGTCGAGAATGCACCGACCGAGTCCTTATCACCGGAGAACGCCATCTACGCCACGTGCTCGACGCCTACGTCGCCCACCACAACGCCGGACGCAGCCACCAAGGCGACCGGATGCGTCTGCGTGCTCCCGACGACGAACCGATCCCGTTCCCGGCCCAGATCGACAGGATCCGACGCCGACAGTGTCTCGGCGGACTGCTCAACGAGTACCGACCCGCCGCATGAAAGTCCAGACCAGAACCGGTAACCGAGTTTTCGACCAGGGCGTCGGTGTTGCTCGACGGCCCGCCCGGCACCGGGAAAACCACGATCGCGCGCCTGCTCGCCACCGTCGATACCGGCACTTCGTCGCTTTCTCGGCGCTGACCAGCGGTGTCAAGGAACTGTGCGAGATGATCAACGATGCGCGCCGTCGCCGCGACCATCAAACTGTGCTGTTCATCTACGAGGTGCACCACTTCTCCAAGACCCAGCAGGACGCGCTGCTCGGAGCCGTCGAGGACCGGCTCGTGCTGCTCGTGGCGGCTACCACGGAAAACCCGTCGTTCTCCGAATGTCTGACTTGGCCTGCGGTTGTCACGTGCCTCGGGTTCCCGGCTGTTCGGCCATCCATGCGGCGATCTGGACGCGTTTAGTGAAACCGAGCTTGGCCAGGATGCGTTCGACGTGGCCCTCGGCGGTGCGCTGGGCGATCACCAGCCGGTCCGCGATCTGTTTGTTGGTCAGCCCTTCGGCGACCAACTCCGCGACCTGCTGTTCCCGCCGAGTCAGCGACACCTCTGCGCTGCCCGTTTCAGTGTCCGTTTCGGTGGTGGGTTGCGGTTTCTCGCCGAGCGCGTAGGCGACCGTTTCGTCAAGGCCGAATTCGTAACCGCGAGCGAAGGCCGCTCGGAAGGCATGGTCACCCAGGGCCTTGCGGGTCTGCCGCTCGCACGCATCGTGCGGGACGATCCAGGCTGGCGAACCCAACTGGGCCCGGCCACCCGTCGACTCCCACAGCTGCCCGACCGCGCCGAGCAACGTCGCCGCCCGCTCACCGTCACCCGCCGCAGCCGCGATCCATGCCATCAGGTCGACCGCTACAGCCATGCCCAGGAGATCGTTCAATGCCTTCTTGAGAGACAACGATTCCCGCGCGTGTACAGTGGCTTGCTCCATCTCGCCTTGAGACCACTCCGCCCAGCCGAGGGTATAAAGCAGATAACTGCGGACCCATAGCTCGCCGTTGGGCTCGCAGATCGCGATGCCTTGCCGGCACACGGTGACCGCCTGGGCGAAGTCGCCCAGGAAAACAAACACGAAGACCAGCAATATATAGACAATGATCGCCATGCTGTTCAGTTTTCCGAGCGCCTCGAAGCGAGCCAGCGCGTCCACGTACAGCGCCACCGCGAGCGACTGATCGTCGGTCATCATGGCATGGTGTCCCCGCAGCAGGAGGGCCCACGCCAGCGAAGTCTCATCTTCAAGCCGCAGCCCCAGGGCATGGCACTCTTCGGCCATGTCGTTCGTGGACCGGTGGGCGCCCTGGACGCCAGCTAGGTGGGCGTTGGCCCACAACGCGGCGGCCCGCGGCAAGCTGGGCTCTGTGTCGACCGCGAGGGCCCGATCGAACCAGCGGCGTCCCTCGGCCATGAAGCCGCAGCCGACCCAGTAGAAGTGCAGCGCGGCGGCCATATGCAGGCCGGTGCGGGTTTCGCCCGCGGTGCTCAGGCAGAATTCCAGCGCGATGCGCAGGTTGGCGTGCTCACGTTGGGTGCGCCGGAACACCTCGACCTGGTCAGGGCCGAACCACTCAGTTTTGCCGAGTTCGGCCAGACCGAGGTAATAGTCCCGGTGCCATCGGCGTAGCGTCGCTTCCTCACCGGACTCACGCAGCCTGTCCCGCCCATAAGCATGGATGGTGTCCAGCATCCGGTAACGCGCACGGTACCCGTGCCCTTCCCTGACCAGGATCGACTTGTCCATCAGTCCGGCCACCAGGTCGAGCACTTGGTCGCGGTCGATCCCGCCGTCACCGCAGACCGCCTCCGCCGCGTCCAGGTCGAACCCACCAGCGAACACCGACGCCCGCGCCCACAAGGCCTGCTCCTCCCGCTCACACAGGTCGAAACTCCAGTCGATCGTCGCCCGCAGCGTGCGATGACGCAGCAGCTTGAACCGGGGTCCCCGCACCAGAAGCCGGAACCGGTCATCCAACCGTTGCAGCAACTGTTCCGGCGACAGCACCCGCAATCGCGCCACAGCCAACTCGATCGCCAACGGCATCCCATCCAGCCGATGACAAACCCCCACAACCGCCGCCCGGTTGCCGGCATCGACTTCGAACCCCGGCACAACAGCCACCGCCCGCTCAGCGAACAACCGCACCGCCTCGTACTGGTGCACATTCCCCTGCGATGGCAGGCGATCGGGGTCCGGCACCGACAACGGGCCGACCGGCACAACGTGCTCACCCTCCAGCCGCAACACCTGGCGGCTGGTGGCCAGCACCCGCAGCCCCCCGGCCGCACCGAGCAGCTTGGCCACCACCAGACCACACGCCTCCAGCAGGTGTTCACAGTTGTCCAGAACAAGAAGCAGCTCCTTGTCCCGGAGATAATCCGCCACCACCGCCAACGGCGAACGAACGGACTGATCACGCAACCCCAACGCATCCGCCACCGACTGCGCCAACAACCCCGGATCCTGCAACGCGGCCAGCTCGACCAGCCACACACCGTCCGCGAACGCCCGCCGCACCTGCCTGGCCACCCGCAACCCCAGCTGGGTCTTGCCCACCCCACCCGGACCGGTCAACGTCAGCAACCGCGCCGACTCCAGCGACCTCCTCACCACGGCCATCTCCTGCTGGCGCCCGACAAAGCTGTTCAGGTCCTCCGGAAGGTTTCCCCTTCGCGACCGCTGCCCTGCACCGCCCACAAGCTCAGAATCAACCAGAACAGCACCCGGTCAATACCGGTTGCTGACGCGTACCGGCCAATGCCGACTCACGCCACAACACAAACGGCAAACCCAGCATCACAAGCTCTGCCACGTGCTCGGCGGCACCTTCGGCCTTACCTCACGCGGAGATCCACACCATCGTCCTGCCGCACGTCGTGGCCTTCAACGCCAGCGCGTCGACGAGCATGCGTGCGGCACTCGAGCGTGTCTTGGGCACCAGCGATCCGGCTGGGGCGCTGTAGGATCAGCTTGAAGCTGCTTCCCGCGCGGCTGATCCTCAAAGAGATCGCACTCCTTGGGACCAAGTCCTGCAGCGAGTCCGAACTTCACGACGTCCTCCGGCTGGTCGGAGCGGGCACGTTGAAAGCCGCCGTCACCGAGATCCTCCCTCTCGAAGCCGCAGCCGACGTGCACAGGCCATCCTGCAACGCCACGTCCCCAAACCACGCCTTACTCCACCCGACCGCGCGTTCCTCGCCGCCCTGCTCCACCGCCTCCCCAGACCCACACTGCGCACGTTCCACCTCATCGTCTCCCCCGACACTATCCTGCGCTGGCACCGCAACCTGCTCCACAAACGCCACGGCCGAGCATCCCGACCAAAGCGGCCAGGCAGACCACCCACCATCCGCAGCATCCAAACACTCGTCCTCCGGCTCGCCCGCGAGAACCCGAACTGGGGTTACCGCCGCATCCATGGTGAATTGGCCGCCCTGGCCATCAAAATCGCACCCTCCACCGTCTGGAGATCCTCAGAGCCAACAACATCGAACCGGCACCTCGTCGCGACCGACAGAACTGGGCCAACTTCCTGCGCAGCCAGGCACACGCCATCCTCGCTGCCGACTTCTTCGAAGCTCGAACACTCACCGGGACCAGGCTGTTCGTCCTCGCCGTCATCGAGCACACCACCCGACGAATCCGCATCCTTGACGCAACCGAACACCCCACCGCGGCCTGGACCACTCAACAAGCCAGAAACCTCGTCATGGACCTCGAGGACGCCGGCGCCACTACGGTGCGATATCTGATCCGGGACCGCGACAGCAAATACACCACCGCCTTCGACACCGTCCTCACCGACAGCGGGATCACCACCATCACCACCGGCATCCGCATGCCACGCATGAACGCGATCATGGAACGCTGGATCCGCACCTGCCGAACCGAACTCCTCGACCGCACCCTCATCTACAACCAGCGACACCTACTCCACGCGCTCCGCGAATACGAAGACTTCTACAACCACCACCGACCCAACCGAGCCTTACACGCCGCCGCACCACAACGGCCACTTCCGCCACCCATCACCAAACCACACGCACTCGAATACCTCGACATCCGACGACAAGATCGACTCGGCGGCATCCTCCACCAGTATCACCACGCCGCCTGACCTCGACGGACGTAATTGTCGGCACCTACACGGTCCATCGGTTATTTCTGGACTTTCCCGCACGCACAGCTGTATTCCTATAGCCCAAGCGGCTCGAGGATGCCGGGCTGCTCGACCTCCAGGAGGAGCAGCACGGCCGCAGGCGGAAGCTGTACACGATCACAACGAACGGCGGGGCGGCGCTACGAGACTGGCTCGCCGAACCGGTGAACGCACACTTCGAGCTCCGCGACATCGCGGAGATCAAGTTGTTCTTCAACGAGCTCGCCGGGCTCGACGACGTCGCGGCCCGCATGGTGACGCTGGAACTCGGTTTGGGCCTGGAACAGGCCGCGCTGAAATTCTGGCACGGCGTCGCCGAGCAGGTCGCGCGCGGCGAGTTCCCGCCCTCCAGCCCTCGGACCACCCGGCGTACCAAGGCCGTATAGCCGCTCTATCGGCCTCACCGCGCATTGCGCACTGCCGACACACCGCGGTCCCGGTCCGCACGGTCGACACAGGCCGATCCCCCCAGTTGCGACGACACCTGACCGCGTGATCATGTGGCACGTCCCGTCAGCGGAGCGCCTCCAGCTCGTAAAGAACCGAGTCGGCGGGTGTGTGCACCTCGCGGACGTTCACGCAACGCCATCCGCTTTCCTCGAACACGCCCTGCCATTCGGCGAGCGTTGGCAGGTACACGCCCATCAGGTCGTGTGCCGTCTCGAAGGCCAGTGTGAACACCGGCTTGTCCTCGTCCGGAATTCCCTGGGTGCGCGCGGTGTCGCCCAGCAGGAGCCGGCGTGCGTTGGGGAACACCTGCCGCAACCGGCGCAGTGTCGCCACACACTGCTCCCTCGGCCAGAAGTCGTGCCCCATCATGAAGCAGGTGAGCAGTTCGACGTCCGCGAACCGCTCGTCCGGCTGCAGGGCAAGCACATCGCCCTCGATGAAACGCAACCGGCCGCCGAACCCGGCCTCGTCCACAAAAGTCTCGGCCGCGTGCAGGGCGTCGGCCGAGATATCGATGCCGATGCCCTGCACGCCGGGGAACCGGTCCGCGATCTGTGCCAGCCGGCCGCCGCTGCCGCAGCCGAGATCGGCGACGGTGGTGAGCGGGAAGTCCAGCGATCCCATCGCCTGCCAGAACACCGGGTCGAACGACCGCGCGTTGATCTCCCGGCAGGCGAAGGCGATCGCCGCCGCGTCCCGGTGGTGGAATTCCCCGGACCTGTTCTGGTTGCGCACGATCCGCGGCATCGCCGCGAACAGCTCGCCGCTGCCGATCGTCAGCCAGTGGAAGAACGCCTTGTTCTGGTAGACGTCCGCGAACTGCGGTCCGATCGAGACGGTGTCGCCCGCCCGGACGACCACACCGGCCGAGGCCAGCGCGGCGAACACGCTGCGCACCGACGCCAGATGCAGGTCGTGGCTCGCGCTGAACGCCGCGACGTTCAGCCTGCCGACATCGTTCAGCTCGTCCAGCACGCCGATCTCCCACGCGGTGGCGACGGCGAATCCCGCCACCACCGAGTTGAAGATGCCCGCCGCAGTTCGTGCCCCTGGGACGGCGACCAAAGTGCTCTGTGTGCTCACAGCGATTCCTTTCGACGAGGGCGGGCCTGCGCGACCGTCAGACCAGCCGGACATCGGGGACGTACAGGATCCACTTGCCGCCCGCGTCGGCGAATGCCTGCTCTTTCGCCATGATCTCCTCGGCGTGGTTCCACGCGAAGAGCAGCACGTAGTCGGGGTACGGGTTGGCGAACTCGGCGGACTCGACCACCGGGATGTGCGTGCCCGGGGTGACCCGGCCCTGCTTGGCAGGCGTGCTGTCACAGACGAACTCCACCAGGTCCGGGCCGATGCCGGCGAGGTTGGTCACCGTCGCGCTCTTGGCCGTGGCGCCGTAGGCGACCACCCGCTTGCCCTCGGCCTTCGCCGTGCGCAGCAGTTCCAGCAGGTCGTCCCGGTTCTTCTCCACCTTGGCGCCGAAGCCCCGCAGCGTCTCGATCTTCGTGAGGCCGGCCGCCTCCTCCTCGGCGAGCAGTGCCTTCATCGCGTCGGTCGGGGTACGGGATCCCTTGGGCGCCAAGGTGTAGCGGACCTCACCACCGTGCACCGTGAGCCGCTCGGCGTCGACCAGCTCGAGGCCGTGCCGTGAGGCCATCTCCTGCACCGAGCGCAGGGTGAAGAAGTAGAAGTGCTCGTCGTAGATCTGGTCGAACGACGTACGCGCGACGATCTCACCGAGGTACGGGTCCTCGAAGACGAACACACCGGTCGGCCTGAGCAGCGTCGCGACACCGGTCAGGATCGAGTCCATGTAAGGGATGTGGCACAGGGTGTTCGCGGCGTAGATGACATCCGCCGGGCCCTCCTCGGCCAGGATCTCCCGCGCGGTGGACTCCTCGAAGAACGACTTGCGGACCCGGACTCCCTTGGCGGCGGCGACGTCCGCGACACTGCCGGACGGCTCGACGCCGAGATGCCGGACGCCCGCATCGGCGATCGTCTTGAGCATCACACCGTCGTTGCAACCCATCTCGACCACGAACGGGTCGTCACCGGTGAGCTCGGCGGAGAGCAGGTGCTTGGCCAGCGACTCGAAGTGGGTGCGCATGTACGCCGAGCCGGAGGAGAAATACGGGTACTCCTCGTTGAACATCCGGTCCCGGGGGACCTCCTCCATCAGCTGGACCATGGTGCAGGTGTCGCACAACCCGACGGCGAGCCGGAAGAAGAACTCCTGCTCGAAGTCCGCGTCCGGCTTGTGGAACGCGTCGGACAACGGCTGGCGCCCGAAGTCGAAGAACTCGGTGACGGTTCCGCCACACACACGACACTGGGAACTGTTCGACATTTGAACTCCTACAGACCGGTCAACAACGCAAGGGTGACGCTGTCAAACCCGCGCGCGACGTTGTTCGTATTTGGTGCGCCCGACGGGCGGGCATCGTCGCCCGCCGGCAGGCAGTTTCTTTCAGCGCTTGCTCAGACGTTGACGGTCACTGCCGCCATCCTGATCTGTTCCATCAGGGCCGCCTGTTCCAGCGTCCCCTCGTGCTCCCGCCGCAGATCGTCGCCGGACAACACGGCGTCGACGAAGATGTCCACAACGTTGGCGAACTGATCCTCCGCAGTGAGCACCAGCTCCTCGCGGTGATCCTGCCGTTCGATCCGCATGACCGGGCGGTGGGTGTGCGGCGGCGTGAACGCCCAGTCGAGCGTCAGACTGCCGATGCTTCCGCTGAGGCTGTAGGAGTTCCGATAGGAGTGCTCCATGCCGAAGGTCAGCTGCACCGGCACGCCCTGTTCGGTGGCGAGCAGGACACCGCCGGACATCACTACGTCCAGATCGGCGTCGCGGCGGAACACCGCGCCCACCACCTGGAGCTTCTTGCCGAGCACGTGCAGGGCCGCACGCAGCGGATAGCCACCGAAGTCGAGGAAAGGCCCGCCCCCGACGTCGTACTGGTACCTGATGTCCCCGGCAGGTTTGGGCGGGATGGTGAAGTCGCCACGGAAGCCGCGCACCTCACCGATGACGCCGTCGGCGAGCACCTTGCGCACCGTGGCGTGCTGGGAGTGATGGAGGAACATGTAGTTCTCCATCAGTGCCAGGCCACGCGACCGGGCGAGGTCGATCAGGCTGCTGGTCTCCTTGTAGCTGTCGGTCATCGGCTTCTCGACCAGCACGTGCTTGCCGGCGTCGAGACACCGCTCGATCCACTCGCCGTGCATCATCAGGGGCAGGGGAATGTAGACCGCGTCCACGTCCTCGCGCTCGACCACCCCGGAGTACCCCGCCAGCGGGGTACCACCGAACTTGTTGGTGAACTCGGTTGCGCGCCCGAGGTCACGACTGGCGATTGCGACCACCTCGATCGCGGGGTTGGTGATCATCGCCGGCAGGGTTCGACGCCACGCGATGTCCGCGCAGCCTATGACCCCAAAACGTAGCCGCTGGGCCGTGTCGTTACTCGTCATCGGCGCAAACTCCGGTAATCAGTGGATGTGCAGGACAGTGATCGTCACTCGGCGGCCGCTATCCCCTTGGCTGAACGCGAAGGCCCGTTCGCCTTCAGCGCGGCGTAGTGCGCAAGACATTGCTCATAGGTCGGCAGCAGCCCCGCGGCCTCGGCCTGCTTGAGTCCGAGGGCGCCGCCGTCCTTCTGTGACATGATCGGCTCCCCGGTGAGCTTCCACGGGATGCCGATGTCCGGGTCCAGCGGATTGATCTCGAGCATCGTGCCCGGCACGTACTCCTCCGAGCAGAGGTAGTTCATGCGGGCGCCGTCGGTCAGCGCGTGGAACGCGTGGCCGAGGCCGTCGGCCAGATACACCGCGATCCCGGAGTCCTCGTCCTGGTAGGTGATGTCGTACTGGCCGAACGTCGGCGACCCGATGCGCAGGTCGACCGCCACGTCCATCACCGCGCCACCGATGCACGTGACCAGCTTGGCCTGGCCCGGTGGGAGCAAAGTGCCGTGGATGCCACGGACAGTGTCGCGGCAACTGACGGAGTAGTTCGCCTGCCCGACAACGAACGGGTAACCGATCACCTCGGAGAGTTCGTCGGCCCGGAATCCCTCGTGGAAGCTTCCTCGGCGGTCGGGGTACTGCTCCGGGATGAGCCGGTAGGCGTTGGGGATCGTCATCTCGACGATCTTCAGTGAGCCCGGCATACTCCATCTACTCCCAAGGTCGTTCTCCAGGTCGGTCATCAGGCGGCCAGCTTCGCGAGGAGGTCCACGATCTCGACGGGAGACGGGTGTGCCTCGATCTCGGTCGCCACATCGGCCGCCACACGGCCGAAACCGGGGTCGCCGAGCAGGGTCTCGCATCGTTCGCCCACCACGGCCGGGATGAACTCGTCGAGGGACAGGCTCATGCCGGCCCCCGCCTTCACCACGGCCGCGGCGTTGTCGAACTGGTCGTCCATGTGCGGCAGGACAAGTTGCGGGCAACCGGCCGCCAGCGCGGTCAGCACCGTGCCCTGTCCGCCGTGGTTGACGATGAGGTCGCACGTGGGCAGCACCTGGCCGAGCGGCATCCGGCCGGCCACGGTCGCCGATTCCGTCAGCTCCGGCCATTGCGCCAGAACGTCGTTGTCGACGGCGAGGCACAGCTCCACGCCGAGCCCTGCCAGTCGCGCCAGCGTCGGGGCCACGACACTGTGCAGCCCGAGCGCCGCGACGCGCGGGAGCAACGTGCCGAAGGTGACGCACACCCGCGGGCGCCGGGCAGGCTGCAACAGCCAGTCGGGCAGCGCCCCCTCGCCGTTGTAGGCGATGCTCCGCAGGCCCTGATGGGTTGCCGCATACGGCAAACGCATGCCAACCGGCCACGGGTTGATCGTCTCGATCGGCGCGGGCAACGCCGAGAATCCCGGGACATCCGTGAGTTCGCCTGCCGCGGCCTCGCGGTACTCCTCGAGAGCGGGCACGCCCCAGTGGAACACCGCGTACGGCACGTCATTCGCGGCAGCGACAACCGGCCCGGCGAACTCCGCACGCTCGCAGACCATCACGTCCGGTTTCCACGCGGCTATGACTCGTTGCGCCCCAGGCAAAGCACGCCGGGCTATCCGGCCGAACGCCTTGCCGTGGGCATAACGGCGCTGCGGCACGTTGTCCGCCTCGATAGGAGGCTCGTCGGCGACCATGCCGACGAAGTCCGCGTCAGGTCCCCACGACACCGCGGGAAGCCCGGTTGCCAGCACAGTGGGCGCGAAGTTCCTGGTCGTCGCGACCAGGACCTCGTGGCCGGCGGCCCGCGCCGCCCATGCCAGCGGCACCATGGGGAACAGATGACCGCTCAGCGGCGCGGTCGTGAACAGCAGTCGCACAATTACCTCCCTTCGTAGCCTTGGCCGAGCGAACCCGTCAGCACAAACTGTGGATACAGGCGAGCAGGCTGCGGGCTTCGATGTTGAGGTAGTGGCCGTGGCGCAACAGGTCCATCAGCTGACGCACGGTCATCCAGCAGAAGTTGGCAGGCACCTCGAGCGGGAAGTCTTCGCCGACCTCGATCACCTGGTAGCGGGTAAGCGCGTGGTAGAACCGGCCGCCCTCTTCGGAGAGCACGCGGTCGTAGTGCATCTTGCCGCCGCCCGGCGTCAGCGCGTCGCGTAGGAACGCGTCCGGGACATCAGAAACATGCTGACCGGGCAACAGATGCACGGTCGGAGCCATCTCCACCATGTCCATCAGGCCGTACTCCGGACGTGCCTGGACGAGCAGGTGCATCACGCCGTTGATCGGCCTGGCGACAAAGGCCGCGTGCCCGTTGCCGCGCGGATGCAGAAGCGGCTGACGCCAGCTTTTCACTTCGCGCGTTCCCGCGTGGACCTCCACACCGATGATGCGGAAGCTCTTGCCGTTGTCGGCCGTGATCTCGTTCTCGTCGCGCGACCAGCCCCGCACCGACTTCAGCGCGGTGAGCCGGGCCGACCACTCGCAGCGGGTCTTGGCCTCGGTGAACCAGCTGAGGATGCCGCCCGCGGTGTGCAGCGCCGGGACCGGCCCGCCGCGGCTCTGGTACTGGTACGAGCGCACCAGCGCGTCCCGGAACAACTCACCGGTCGGGGCGTCGCCCTCGTCTGGCAGCGAGAACGGGATACAGGACAACACAGTGCGGGCGTCCATGTTGACCAGGTTGTCCACATGGGTCAGTTCACCGATCTGCTGGAGACTGAGCCAGCAGTAGTCTTCGTGCACCGGCACGTCCCCGGTGACCAGGACGACCACGTTGCGGTTGCGCTTGCGCCAGAACCACGCGCCCTGCTCGGACTGCAGCACGTCCACCAGCACCTGGCCGCGGCCGGGGCCGACGAAGTACTCCAGATACCGGGTGCTGCTGCCGCGGTGCACCTGCGTGTAGTTGCTGCGGGTCGCCTGCACGGTCGGCGAGAGCTGCAGGGTGTTGACGTTCCCCGGCTCCATCTTCGCCTGCATCAGGCAGTGCAGGACCCCGCCGATCTCCTTGACCAGGATGCCGAGGATCCCGATCTCCGGCTGGTTGATGATCGGCTGTGACCAGGTGTCGACCGCGCCGTCGCGCACCTGAAGCCCCTCGACGGTGAAAAACCGCCCGCTCGAGTGGCCGAGGTTGCCGGTCTCCGGCTCGAAGTGCCAGTCGTTCAACTGCTCGAACGGCACCTGCTCGACGGCGAAGTGCCCGTTCGCGTGCCGGTCGGCCCACCAGTCGTGGAACTCGCCGGTGGACGTGAGCGTGCCGTCAGGCGTCCACGGTCGGAAGTTGAGTTCCTCGTGCAGAACCGCCAGTCGCTTCATGGTCGTGAGCCTCCAGGTACGTCAACGGTGGGGCACGATGCCGCGGCCCTCGGCGGGTCTAGAGGTTTGCCAGCACCCCGTGCAGGATGTCGACGACGCGCTCCTGCTCCACATCGGACAGTGAGGCGTACATCGGCAGTGAGAAGATCTCGTCGGCGACCTCTTCGGTCACCGGCAGCGAACCCTTGGGGTAGTTCAGGTGCGTGAAGCCCTTCTGGGTGTGCACCGGCCAGGGGTAGCTGATGTTCAGCGAGATGCCGTGCTGCTTGAGCGTTTCGATGATCTGGTCGCGCTTCGGGTGGCGGACGACGTAGACGTAGTACACGTGGTCGTTGCCCGGCGCCAAGCGCGGCGTCACGAGGTCGGTGCCCGCGAAGGCCTCCTCGTAGCGCGACGCGATCAGTCTGCGTCGTGCGATGTACTCGTCCAGCCTGGTCAGCTTGCGACGCAGGATCTCGGCCTGTACCTCGTCGAGGCGGCTGTTGAAACCGGGCGTGGAAACGACGTGGTAGACGTCTTGCATGCCGTAGTAGCGAAGCCGGCGAAGTCGCGCGTCCACCTCGCTGTCGGAGGTGATCGTCGCGCCACCGTCACCATAGGCACCAAGCACCTTGGTGGGGTAGAACGAGAACGCTGCGGCCTTGCCGAACGAGCCGACGATCTGGCCGTGGTGCCGCGCACCGTGTGCCTGGGCGCAGTCCTCGAGGATCGGCAGGCCGTGCTTCTCGGCGAGTTGCTTGAGGGGCGCCATGTCGACGCACTGCCCGTACAGATGGACCGGCAGCAGGCAGCGGGTGCGATCGGTGATCGCGGCCTCGACCTGGTCGATCTTCATCAGGTACGTGTCCCGGTCGACGTCGACGAAGACAGGCTTGGCGCCGACCTGGTCGATGGCGATCACCGTGGGCGCCGCCGTGTTCGATACCGTGATCACCTCGTCGCCGGCGCGAACGCCGAGCGCACGCAAGCCGAGCACGATGGCATTCGTGCCGTTGTCGACACCGACGCAGTGCTCGACGCCGTTGTAGGCAGCGAACTCCTGCTCGAACGCCGCGACGCTCGGGCCGAGCACCAGCTTGCCGGAGCGGAACACGGTGTCGACAGCGTCGAGGATGTCGTCCCGTTCCTTCTCGTACTCCGGCAAATAACCCCAGACGTACTGCGTCATGAGGGCAGGTCACCTCCAGAGGGTCAGCCGCTACCCAATCGGATAAAGCTCGGATAAAGCATGCGGGCGGGTACCGAGGATCCGTCGAATAAGTACGGATGGGCACCGGGGAGATCTGTCGAAAAAGTACACCGGGACACCGCTGCGATAAAGCCGTTGGCAGAGTGCCCGTCCCGCCAGCGGGACATGGACTCGTTCTTGTTGACCGCGAAAGCGAGCCGTGGCTACGGTCGCGTCCACAACAACGAGGTAATTCGCCAAATTAGTCGGGAAGGGCCGATCAAGACATGTATGACGAGGAGAATGGCGCTGCCGAGGTCGACCTGGCGAACGTCGACGAGGTCGAGAAATTGGTGCGGGACATTGCGAAGGTCATCTGTGACGAGCAGCCCGACATGCCCGAGCCGCAGAGCCTGGCCGATATGGATTCCTTCTCGGTCATCCAGATGCTGCTGCAGATCGAGAACGCCACCGGCCGCAAGCTTCTGGAGAAGTTCGAGAGCTACTCGTACGGCGAGGAGTTCCGCGACCTGGCCACGCACATCGTGGCCATCGTGAAGTGGGAGAACGAGCACCCGAACGGCGAAGAGGACGAGGCCGGCGACGCACCGGCCGCAGCCGTGACCGACGGTTCCGCCCGGGCCTGACAGGCCGCCTTGGCGCCGGAAACGCCGCACTGCCGGACACCCCGTCCGGCCGGCGCCAAGGGCGAATGTCTCGCCAGCGAGACGGGAACCGACTCGCGCGACAACCGTCGCGAACCGGCCGTAAACCGGAGAGAAAAGCAACTCCGCACAGATCGGACTCATATCCGATGGACAAGACGTCGCTGTCCACTTCGGACTCCTCGGCACCCGCGGAGGAGCTGGAGCAGCGCAGCGCTGATTCGTTCCGGATCCGCCAGCCGCGACACCGGCTGAACCCGCGGTTCATTCTGTGGCGCACGCTCAACACGTTTTTCTGGGCAATCGGTGTCATTGGCGTTTTTGTGACGCTGTACGCGATTTTTCCGTCCATCCGCACGTGGCTTGGGCCGATCACCTGGGTCGCGGCCGGCGTTTTCGTGGTCAATCTGCTGTTCATGCCGACGTATCGCTACTTGGTGCACCGATGGGAAACGACGGATCAGATGGTGTATGCGCTCAGCGGCTGGATCAGCCGCGAGTGGCGGATCGTCCCGATCTCACGGATCCAGAGCATCGACACGCTGCAGGGTCCGCTGGAGCGGGCACTGCGGCTGGCCACGATCAAGGTCATCACCGCCTCCAGCGAGGGCTCGGTCAAGATCGAGGGTTTGGACGCCGAGGTGGCCAGGGAAGCGGTCCGGCATCTCAACGAGATCACCCAGAACACCCCCGGGGATGCGACGTGACCGCGCAGACGGCGCCGGCCGAGCCCGCTGCGGCGAGCGCCGGTGACACCGTGCCGTGGAAGCACCTCGACATCCGGGTGGTGTGGGTCAACGCGACGGTTTTCCTGCTGTCGCTCGGTTCCGGCCTGCTCGGGCTGTACCTGTTCCCCAGCGGCGACGTCTGGCCGTTGCTGGTCGCCTGCGGGTTCGGTGTGCTCACCACGGCACTGGATCTGCAGCGCTGGCTCACCACGCGCTACCGGATCACCGAGGAGCGCGTCGAGAAGCGGACCGGCTGGCTTTTCCTGGAATACCGCGGCGTGCCGCGGGAACGTATTCGCAGCATTGACACGAGTGCCCGGATCAGGCACCGGATCGCGCAGCTGCGTGTGGTGCACATCGAAGCGGGCGAGTCGGGGCTCAAGTCGACTTTCAGCCTCAACGCGCTGCGCAAGGAAATGGCCGCGCAGCTGCGCAGGGAACTGATTCCCGACCAGCACCCCGAACCTGCCGAGCAGGAAACCGTGATAGCGAGGTTCCGCTGGTACTGGATCTTCTACACGATGTTCCAGTTCTGGGCCTTCTTCGCGGCCGCGATGTTCCTGCACGCCAGTTACTGGTTCCTGCGGTCGTTCGACATCGACCTCATCGAGATCGTCGAGAACGCCGCCGCTTCGGCCGGTCTCGGTACCGGCCTTTCGGTGCTTGTCGGCGTGGCCGCGGTATTCGTGCTCGGTTTCTTCGGGCTCGCGTTCGAGTTCGTCGCCAAGTTCTGGAACTTCGAACTGGTCCGGACGGTCGACCAGAGCGGCGCGTTGCTCACCCGGCAGGGCCTGTTCACCACCCAGTCGGTGTACCGCGAGGATCGCCGGATCCGCGGCATCCACATCTACGAGCCGCTGCTGCTGCGGTGGATGCGACTCGCCGAAACCACACTCGTCACCACCGGAATCCACGCCATGCGCAAGGAGACCGCGAACATCCTGCCGCGCTGCCCGGTCGGCGAAGCCCGGCGGGTGGCGAAGTACGTGCTGCCGGGCGATGTCGAGCCGCTCGAGGCGCCGCTGCTGCGGCACCCACGAAGTGCGTTGCGGCAACGGCTGATGCGGGCCACCTACGTACCCGCGGCGGTGGCCGGGATCATGCTCTGGCTCGGCGCGACCGGGGTCTGGGCGGACTGGATCTGGCAGATCCCGCTGTTGTTCCTGCCGTTCACGTGGACCCTCGGCGTGATCGCCTACTACACGCTCGGGCACACGCTCGCCGGGGACTACCTCGTGGTGCGCAGTGGCGCGACGGGCCAGGCGACAGTTGCCTTGCAGACCCGTGCCGTCGCCGGCTGGAAATTGCAGCAGACAATTTTCCAGCGGGTGGCCCGAAGAATGACCGTCGGTATACCGACGGCAGCGGGCCATCGCTATTATCGTGCGCCTGACGCCGGACTCGATCAGGCGCTCGCATTCATCAACGGTGCCACCCCCTGGCTGGCAGCAGAGTTCATCGAAAAGGCATCACCACCGCCCAGTCCGGAAAAACCGGATCACCCGACTGAAGGTGAAATTGGGGGCAAAAATGCGGCACATTAAACTCACCGACGGCTTTTCCGTGAGCGAGATCGGCCTTGGCTGCAGCTCCATGTCGCACGGATACGGACCGGCCGACCGGGACGACGAGGAATCGGTCCGCGTACTGCACCACGCCGTCGAGCTCGGCATCAACTTCTTCGACACCGCCGACGTCTACGGCCCGTTCACCAACGAGCTGCTGCTCGGCAAGGCGCTCGCGGCGCACCGGGACGAGGTGAAGATTGCGACCAAGTGCGGCCTCGTGCCGCGGCCGGGCGGCAAGTTCGGCCGGGACTGCCGCCCGGAGCACCTCAGGGCGGCGTGCGAAGGCTCGCTGCGGCGGCTGGGGGTCGAGGCCATCGACCTCTACCAGCTGCACCGCGTCGACCCCGAGGTCCCGATCGAGGAGTCCTGGGGCGCGCTGGCCGACCTGGTGGCCGAGGGCAAGGTCCGCGCCCTGGGCATCTCGCACGCCACACTCGACGAGATCGAGCGCGTGCACGCAATCTTCCCGATCGCCGCGGTCCAGTACGAGCTTTCGGTCTGGGTCACCAAGAACCTCGGCGACATCCTGCCGTGGACACAGCGCAACGGCGTGGGATTCCTTGCCTTCTGCCCGATCGGCCGGGGGTATCTGTCCGGTGTGCTCGGTCCCGGCGAGATCGCCGAGGGCGACTCCCGCAGGGGAGATCCCCGCTTCGGCACCGAGGCGATGCAACGCAACCTGACGATCGTCGACGGCCTGAACCGGATCGCCGAGCGGCACGGCGCCACCGCGGCACAGGTGGCGATCGCCTGGATCATGACCAAGGGCGACAACGTCGTACCGATCCCGGGAACACGGCGCCTGCGCTGGTTGCGCGAGAACGCGGCGGCCGCGGAGTTGCGAATGACCCAGGCGGACCTGCGCGACATCGCGGCCCTTCCCCCGCCCATCGGGGAGATGAGCTGGGACCAGGTCCGTTCGGTCCCCGAGCCCGCGGTGAGCGGCACCGACTAGGCCTACGGAGTCCCGCTCCGGAGGCTCGATCCACTCGACGGCAAACGCAAGGAGAACCGTGGACACGAACGCGGCGAAACCACTCATCACGGTGCTCGGCTCGTCCGGCTTGGTCGGTACCGCGATCACCCGCGAGCTGGCGCAGCGGCCCATCCGGCTGCGTCTGGTCGGGCGGCGGCCGACCACCGTTCCCCCGCAGCCGCTTGCCGAGATCGACATGCGCACGGTCGACCTCACGGAGCCCGGCGCGGTGGCCGAGGCGATCGACGGCTCCGACGCCGTCATCCACCTCGTCGCGCACATCTCCGGTGCGAGCACTTGGCGGGTGTCCTCGACCGACCCTGTGGCGGAACGGGTCAACCTCGGTCTGGTGCAGGACCTCATCGAAGCCGTGCGGACCGCTCAGCCGGCGCGGCCGCCGGTCGTGCTGCTCGCCGGGTCGATGTCCCAGGCCGGCAAGTCCTCAAAGGACCGGATCGACGGCAGTGAGCCCGACGCACCGCTGACCGCCTACGACCGTCAGAAGCTCGACGCCGAACGTGCGATCCTGGCCGCCACCGAAGAAGGCCTGATCCGCGGCACCACGTTGCGACTGGCCACGCTCTACACGCAAGGGACCGACTCACCTGCGCTCGACCGCGGGGTGGTGTCGGCCATGATGCGTAGGGCTTTCGCGGACCAGCCGTTGACCATGTGGCACGACGGCACAGTCACGCGCGACCTGGTGTGCGTCGACGACGTGGCACGCGCGTTCGTCGCAGCGCTGGACCGGCCTGAGCGCACGGCGGGCCGGTACTGGCTGGTGGGTACCGGCCAGGCGGTCAGCATCGCCAGCCTGTTCAAGATGATCTCGAAGACGGTGGCCACGCACACCGGGGCCGAACCGGTCCCGGTGACCAGCGTGCCGCCCGCGGAGCACTCGATGCCGACCGACCAACTCGACTTCGTGCTCGACCCGTCGGCCTTCCAGGACGCCACCGGCTGGGCGCCGCAGGTCTCGCTGCTCGAAGGGCTGGACTGCCTCGCCGCGGCGATGACACGGCACTCGTCACCGAGTACGGCCTGAAGGGGCGGACCTGATGCGGATCCTGGTGGCGCTGAACCCGGAGAAGAGCTACTTCAACTACCTCGTACCCCTGGCCTGGGCGCTACGCACGGCCGGCCACGAGGTCCGCGTTGTCAGCGGGCCGCGCCTGTCCGCCACGGTCACCCAGGCCGGGCTGACCGCCGTCCCGGTCGGCCACGACCGCGATCCGTGGCGGGTCGCGGCCAACAACCCGGAGAAGCTCGGCGACCTGCGTGGCGGCGTCGCCGAGCCCTACGACGCCTTCGACCACCCGGAGAAGGCCACCTGGGACTATCTGCTGTCCGGGATGCAGGACGCGGTGCGGGGCTGGCACCGGCTGACCAACTTCCCGATGATCGCCGGCCTCGTCGATTTCGCCCGGCACTGGCAGCCGGACCTCGTACTCTGGGAACCGCTCTGCTACGCGGGTTCGATCGCGGCCAAGGCATGCGGCGCGGCGCACGGGCGATTGCTCTGGGGCATCGACGTGTTCGGCGCGACCCGCGAGCAGTTCCTGCTGCGCAAGGCAAGCCAGCCGATCGAGCAGCAGGCCGACCCGCTCGCCGGCTGGTTGGCCGGCTATGGGCGCAAGTACGGCTTCGAGTTCACCGAGGACATGACCACCGGCAACTTCACCATCGACCAGTTGCCGGGTTCGCTGCGCCTGGAGTCCGGCCTGGAATACCTGCCGATGCAGTACATCCCGTACGGAGGCGCGGCTGTCGTGCCGAAGTGGCTACAGGAGCCGCCTCGCCGCCCCCGCGTCGCCATGACCCTCGGCCTGAGCGCGACCGACTACTTCAACGGCTACAACGTCCCGGTCGCGGACATCGTCGACGAGTTGTCCACACTGGACATCGAACTCGTCGCCACTGTCGCCGAATCACAACAGCACCTGCTCAACACCATTCCCGACAACGTGCGCATCGTGCCCTACGTCCCGTGGCACGCCATAGTTCCGACCTGCTCGGCGGTCATCCACCACGCCGGCGCCGCCACGCTTGCCACCACCGCACGTCACCCGGTGCCCCAACTGGCCCTGCACTACCACTTCGACCAGCCGTTCCTCGCCCGCAAACTCGCCGAGCACGGCGCGGGCCTGGAAATCCACACTACCCAGGTCACCGGGGACAACGTCCGCGAAAGCGTGCAGCGGCTGCTGACCGAACCCCGGTTCACCGAGCGCGCCACCGCCCTGCGTGACGAGATGTTCACGCTACCCACCCCCAACCACCTCATCCCCCAGCTCGAAGCACTCACCATCAAGCACCGCACCCCCGTCTGGTGACGGGGCGGAGAGGAAACGGCACGATGCGCGTCCTGTTCGCCGTCAACCCGGCACCCAGCATCTTCATGTACCTGGTGCCGTTGGCGTGGGCCTTGCGCACCGCGGGACACGAGGTCCGCGTGGCGAGTCAGCCCTGTCTGACCGACGAGATCGTCGGCACAGGGCTGACCGCTGTGCCTGTCGGCCGCAACGGCATCGGCACCGCGGCCGCCCATTCCTCGACAGCACGGTCCATGGAGGAGGCGAGCACCGAGGAGGACCTGCTTGAGACCGATCGGGCCGGAGTCCCCGAGCCCTACGACGCCTTCGACCACCCGGACAAGGCCACCTGGGACTACCTCAAGCCGGGGATGACCGGCGCCGTACGGGGATGGCACTGGATGGACTGCGCGCCGATGATCGGCGGCCTGGTCGAGTTCGCCCGGCACTGGCAGCCGGACCTGATCATCTGGGACCCGCTGACGTTCTCCGGCCCCATCGCGGCAAAGGCATGCGGCGCCGCGCACGCCAGGATGCTCTTCGGCCCCGACGTCATCGGCGTCACCCGCGGGCACTTCCTGCGCCTGCTCGCCGAGCAGCCCGAGGGGCGGCAGACCGACCCGTTCGCCGACTGGTTCTCTGGCTACGGACGGAAATACGGCTTCGAGTTCACCGAAGACATGGTCACCGGGAACTTCACTGTCGACCAGTTCCCGCAGAGCCTGCAGACAAAGCCCGGCGAGCTGGACCACGTGCGTATGCAGTACGTGCCGTACAGCCGCGCCGCGTCGATTCCCAAATGGCTGCATACCCCGCCGCAACGCCCTCGCGTCGCCATGACCCTCGGCCTGAGCGCCACCGAGCACTTCAACGGCTACAACGAGCCGGTCGCCGACATCATCACCGAATTGTCCACACTGGACATCGAACTCGTCGCCACCGTTGCCAAGTCACAGCAACACCTACTTCCCACCATCCCGGACAACGTCCGCGTCGTCCCCTTCGTGCCCTGGCACGCTCTCGTTCCCACCTGCTCGGCAGTCATCCACCACGCCGGTGCCGCCACTCTCGCCACCACCTCACGGCACCCCATCCCCCAGCTCGCCCTGCACTACCACTTCGACCAGCCGTTCCTCGCCCGCAAACTCGCCGAGCACGGCGCGGGCCTGGAAATCCACTCCACCAAGGCCACCGGGGACAACGTCCGCGAAAGCGTGCAGCGGCTGCTGACCGAACCCCGGTTCACCGAGCGCGCCACGGCCCTGCGCGACGAGATCCTGGCCCTGCCCACTCCCAACCAACTCGTCCCGCAGCTCGAAGCCCTCGCCACCAAACACCGCATCCGCTGACCCGGCAACGAGAGACTGACCATGCGCATCCTGCTCACGACCTACCAGGAGAAGACCTTCTTCTACCACTTGGTGCCATTGGCGTGGGCACTGCGCACCGCCGGGCACGAAGTCCGCGTGGCGACTCTGCCCGGCTTCGTGGATGTCGTCACCAACGCCGGTCTCACCGCCGTTCCGGTCGGCCACGCCAGCGACTTCTGGCGGATCACGGCGAGCCAGCCGGACCGGCTCGCCGCCGTACGCAAGGGCATCATGGCGCCCTACGACGCCTTCGACGACCCGGACAGGGCCACGTGGGAGTACCTCAAGCCGGGGATGACCGAGGCTGTGTGGGGCTGGCACCGCACAGCCAACTTCCCGATGATCGCCGGCCTCGTCGATTTCGCCCGGCACTGGCAGCCCGACCTGGTGATCTGGGAACCGCTCGCCTTCGCGGGTGCTATCGCCGCCAAGGCATGCGGCGCCGCGCACGCCCGTCTGCTGTGGAGCATCGACATCTTCGGCGGGGTCCGCGAGCGCTACCTGGCGCTCAACCGAGCACAGCCCGCCGAGCAGCAGACCGACCCGTTCGCCGACTGGTTCTCGGGCTACGGACGGAAATACGGCTTCGAGTTCACCGAGGACATGGTCACCGGGAACTTCACCATCGACCACCTCCCGCCCGGCTTGCAGATCCCGGCCGGCAGCCTGGACTACCTCCGTATGCGGTACGTGCCCTACGGCGGCCCGGCCACCGTCCCGAAGTGGCTGCAAGCGCCGCCCGACCGCCCTCGCGTGGCGTTCACGTTGGGGTTGAGTGCCACCGAGATCTTCGACGGCTACAACCTACCGCTCTCCGAAGTGCTCGACTCACTGTCCGATTTGAACATCGAACTCGTCGCCACGGTCCCGGTAGCGGAGCAGCGCAAGCTCGCCCATGTCCCGGACAACGCTCGGCTGGTGTCCTACGTGCCCCTGCACGCGCTGGCCCCCACCTGCGCCGCGGCCGTGCACCACGGTGGGCTCGGCACGCTCGCGACCTTCGCCCAGCACGCCGTACCGCAACTCACCCTGCCGTACCACTTCGACGAGCCGATCTTCGCGAACAGGCTGACGAGCCAGGGCGCAGGGCTGACGATCGACTCGTCCGTCGCCACCGGCGACAGCATCCGTGACGCGGTGCAGCGCCTAGTGACCGACGCGGCCTTCCGTGAGGGCGCGAACCGGCTACGCGCGGAAACCGAAGCACTGCCCACGCCGAACCAGGTCGTGACAGCCCTGGAGGAACTCACCGCGAAACACCGCACCCGGTGAAAACAACGGTGGAACGACGACGAGAGACGGCGCGATGAGAGTCCTGTTCGCCACCTATCCCGAGAACACGCACTTCATGGCGATGGCACCGCTGGCATGGGCGCTGCGCACGGCCGGCCATGAGGTATGCGTCGCCAGCCAGCCGAAGTTCGCCGACGTCATCACCCAGGCGGGCCTGACCGCGGTGCCGGTCGGCGCGAACCGCGACCTGCGGCAGATCATGGCCAGGGACGAGAACTGGTTCAGGATCGGGCTGAACGGGATGCCCGTGCCCTACGACTCTGTGGACTGGCCGGCCGACCGGGTCACCTGGAGCTATCTGAAGGACGGCTACGACATCCAGGTGCCGATGTGGCACCGGATGTGCAATGTCCCGTTGGTACGGGACCTGGTCGAGTTCGCCCGTGCGTGGCAGCCGGACCTGGTCATCTGGGAGGCGTCGACGTATGCCGGGGCCATCGCGGCGGCGGCTTGCGGCGCCGCGCACGCGCGCATCTTGTTCAGTGTGGACGGTTTCGGCGTTGCCAGGGAGCGCTTCCTGGACCTCAACGCCGAGCAGTCGGCGGCCGAGCGCGGCGACCCGCTCGCCGAATGGCTCGCCTCGTACGGTCCGCGCTACGGGTTCGAGTTCAGCGAAGAACTCATCACCGGCCAGTTCACGATTTCGCTTGTGCCGCCGTCACTCGGGGTAGAGGCCGGGCTGCATTACCTGCCAGTACGGCATATCCCGTACGCCGGGCGGGCGGTCGTGCCGTCGTGGCTGAACGCCGAGCCAGACCGGCCGCGGGTCGCGATCACCATGGGGCTGAGCACCGGCGACCTGACCGGGGAAGCGGTCGACCTGCCGGACATCTTCACCGAACTGGCCAACATGGACGTGGAGATCGTCGCCACGTTGTCCGAGGCGGCGCAGCGGGGCATTCCGTCCGTGCCGGACAACGTCCGGCTCGTGTCATATGTGCCCCTGCACGCGCTCATCCCCACCTGTACCGCGGTGATGCACCACGGTGGGTTCGGCACGTTGCTGACCACCGCGGTGCACGGCAAGCCTCAACTGCTCCTGCCATGGAACAACGACGGTCCTTCGTTCGCGCAGAAGGTCGCAGCGCAGGGTGCCGGTCTCGCCCTGCATGTGTTCCAGGGCTCCGGCAGACCCGTGAAGGACCGCCTGACACGAATCCTGCGCGAGCCGAAGTTCCAGCTGGCGGCCAACCGGCTCCAGGCCGAGGTACTGGCGATGCCCGCCCCCAACGAGGTGATCGGCGACCTGGAGAAGCTGACCGCCGAGTACCGAGGCGTGCGAAGTCCGGCCTGACCCGCCGACCGCCGCACCCGATACGAACACAGAGAAAGACACAATGCGGATCCTGTTCACGACATACCCGGAGAAGCCCATCTTCCAGCCGATGGTGCCGCTGGCATGGGCTTTGCGCGCTGCGGGGCACGAGGTCCACGTCGCCACCCAGCCGTTCTTCACCGACATCATCACCCAGGCCGGGCTCACCGCGGTCCCGGTCGGCAGACAGGCCACCGACAACTGGCGCAGGCTGACCGAGGCGTTCCCGGACCGGGCCTCGTCCGAGCGGGTCGGGCTGCCCGAGCCGTACAACGCCGCGTACCCAGGGGAGAGCATCGGCTGGGCGGCGATGCGCGACGGATACCGCCACGTCCTGGAGATCTGGCACAAGCAGAACAACGTCCCGCTGATCACCGACCTGGTCGAGTTCGCCCGTTCCTGGCAACCAGACCTGATCATCTGGGAGGCGACCACCTACGCCGGGGCGATCGCCGCGAAGGTGTGCGGGGCCGCACACGCCCGTCTATTGTGGAGCGTCGACATCTTCGGGCTCACCCGTGACCGGTACCTCCAACTGCTGAACGGGCAACCACCGTCCGACCGGGCCGACCCGCTCGCCGAATGGCTTGCCGCGTACGGCAGGAAGTACGGATACGACTTCTCCGAGGACATGATCAGCGGGCAGTTCACCATCGACCACATGCCCGCTTCGCTGCGCCGGAACGCCGACCTGCACTACCTGCCGATGCGGTTCGTCCCCTACGGCGGCGCCTCCGTGGTGCCGAAGTGGCTCTGCGAACCGCCCAAACGCCGCCGGGTCGCGCTCACTCTCGGCACGTCCACCACCGAATGGTTCGGTGACTACACGTTCTCGGTCCAGGACGCGCTCGACGCACTGTCCGATCTGGACATCGAACTCGTCGCCACCATCGCCGAGTCCGAGCAGCACAAGCTCAGCCGCGTGCCGGACAACACCAGGATCGTCTCCTACGTCCCGCTCGACGCCCTCGCCCGCACCTGCTCGGTGGTGATCAACCACGCGGGCCCTGGCACGCTGCTCACCACCGCGCTGAACGGGGTGCCGCAGCTGAACGTGCCCTGGGAGTTCGACGAGCCGATGCTGGCCCGCCTGGCGACAGAACAGGGCTGCGCACTGACCATCCCGGGTGGACGCGTGACCGGCGCGGCCATCCGGGAGCACGTGCTGCAACTGCTGCACGAGCCTGCCTTCGCCGGGCGGGCCGCGCTGCTGCGCGACGAGATGCTCGCGCTTCCCGCGCCGAACCAACTCGTCGGCGAACTGGCGGAACTCACCGCCGACCATCGCCCCGTCAAGCGCTGACCACGGAAAAGGAGGACACCCGATGCGCGTCCTGTTCGTCACCAATCCCGAGCGGACCGTCTTCAAGTACATGGTCCCGCTCGCCTGGGCGCTACGCACCGGCGGGCACGAGGTCAGGTTCGCCGGCCAGCCCTGCTTCACCGACGAGATCACCCAGGCCGGCCTCACCGCTGTCCCGGTCGGCCGCAGCCTGGACCTGCGCCGCATGGTGGAACTCGGCGGTGACGCCGACATGCAGCGGGCCGGGATCATCCCGCCGTACGACGCCGTCGAGGACCCGGCGAAGGCCACATGGGACTACGTCAAACCCCAGATGGCCGAGGCGCTGGTGGACTGGCACCAGTTCGACAACTTCCCGCTGGTCGCCGGACTCGTCGAGTTCGCCCGGCAGTGGCAGCCGGACCTGGTGATCTGGGACCCGCTGACCTTCGCGGGCCCCATCGCGGCCAAGGCCTGTGGTGCCGCGCACGCACGTCTGCTGTTCGGCATCGACGTCTACGGCAGCTTCCGGCAGCTGTACCGGCGGCTGAACGCCGAGCAGCCGGCCGCCGAGCAGACCGACCCGCTCGCGGGCTGGCTCGGCGGCTACGGCCGCAAGTACGGCTACGAGTACACCGAGGACATGGCGACCGGTCACTTCACCATCGACCAGTTCCCGCGCAGCCTGCAGGTCGAGGCCGAAGACCTTGACTACGTCCGGATGCAGTACATCCCCTACGGCGGCCCGGCCGTCGTCCCGAAATGGCTGCAGGCCCCGCCGCAGCGGCCCCGTGTCGCACTCACCCTGGGGTTGTCCGCGACCCAGGTGTACGGCGGCTACAACGTGCCGATCGCCGACATCCTCGAGTCGCTGTCCGATTTGGACATCGAACTGGTCGGCACGGTCACCGAGGCCGAACAGGCCAAACTCGGCCGTATCCCGGACAACGCGCGACTGGTGCCGTACGCGCCGATGCACGCGCTGGTGGCGACCTGCTCGGCGATCATCCACCATGCGGGCGCCGCGACCCTGGCCACCGCGGCCCGGCACCCGATTCCGCACCTGTCCCTGCACTACCACTACGACCAGCCCATCCTCGCCCGCCTGTTGCGCGAGCAGGGCGCGGGCCTGGAGATCCACACCACCAAGGTCACCGGGGACAACGTCCGCGAAAGCTTGCTACGCCTGCTGACCGAACCCCAGTTCGGCGAGCGCGCCACCGCACTGCGCGACGAGATGTTCGCGCTGCCCTCCCCCAACGAGCTCGTCGGCACGCTCGAGGAGCTCACCACCAAGTACCGCACGCGCTGACACACCAGCCATCACCAGCTTTGGGACTACACAATGAGAATCCTCTTCACCACATACCCGGAGAAGACCCATTTCCTGGCCATGGCACCGTTGGCGTGGGCGCTGCGCACAGCAGGCCACGAGGTCGTCTTCGCCAGCGCGCCCAAGTTCGCCGACACCATCACCCAGGCCGGGCTGACCGCGGTACCGATCGGCTCCAACCGTGATCTCTGGCAGGTCATGACCAACGACCTGGACTGGCTGGCCGTCGGGATGAACGGCATCCCGATCCCCTACGACACGGTCGACTGGCCCGAGAACCAGGTCACCTGGAACTACCTGAAGTTCGGCTACGACCTGCATGTGCCCCGGTGGCACAAGATGAGCAATGTCCCGCTGATCCCGGACCTGGTCGCCTTCACCAAGCACTGGCAGCCGGACCTGGTCATCTGGGAGCCGTCCACCTACGCGGGCGCGATCGCCGCCGAGGCGTGCGGCGCCGCGCACGCACGGCTGCTGTTCAGCCTCGACACCTATGGCGTGGCACGCAAGCACTTCCTGCGGCTCAAGGCCGAGCAGCCGGCCGATCAGCAGGCCGACCCGCTGGCCGACTGGCTCGGGCCGTACGCCCGCAAGTACGGGTTCGACTTCAGTGAGGACCTTGTCACCGGCCAGTTCACCATCACTGTCGTGCCGCCGTCCCTCAGTGTCGAGGCCGATCTGAACTACGTGCCGATGCGCTACGTCCCCTACGGCGGCCCGGCCGCTGTGCCTGCCTGGCTGCAGAAGCAGCCTGAGAAGCAGCGCGTCGCGATCACCATGGGGATCAGCACCGCCGAGCTGACCGGGCACGCCATCGAACTGCCGGACCTGTTCGCCGGACTGGCCGAACTGGACGTCGAGATAGTCGCCACCCTGTCCAAGACAGCCCAGCAGCACGTCGGAACCGTTCCGGACAACGTCCGAATGGTGACCTTCGCCCCGCTGCACGCCTTGGTCCCCACCTGCACGGCGATCATGCACCACGGCGGCATCGGCACGCTGCTCACCACGGCGCAGTACGGAAAGCCGCAACTGGTCGTGCCCTGGAACAGCGACGGGCCTTCGCTGGCCCAGAAGGTCGCGGCACACGGCGCTGGCCTCGCCCTGAACCTGTCCCAGGCGTCCGGCGCGCTCGTGCACGACCGGCTGGTCCGGATTCTCACCGAGCCCGCATACCAACAAGGCGCGGACCGGTTGCGCGACGAGGTAATGGCGATGCCAAGCCCGAACGAGCTGGTCCGTTATCTCGAGAAGCTGGCCTCTGACCACCGCCGCGCCCCGGCTATCGCAGGACGGAGCTGACAGCGATGCGTGTGCTGTTCGTCGTTAACCCGGAGAAGGCGCACTTCTATGCGCTGGTACCGCTGGCATGGGCGCTGCGGACCGCGGGTCACGAGGTGATGTTCGCCAGCCAGCCGAGGTTCGCCGACACCGTCACCCAGGCAGGGCTGACCGCCGTGCCAGTCGGCCGTGACGTCGACCTGTGGGACCTGATCCCCCGGCACGACGACTTCCGGGACTGGACCTGGAAACCGAAGTACGGCCTGCAGGAACACCCGCCGTACGACGTCGCGGAATCCCCGGAGAAGGCCACCTGGGCGCACATGGCCCAGAGCTACGGCAACACGCTGCTGGTCTGGCACAAGCAGGCGAGCTTCCCGATGATCGGCGGGGTCGTCAACTTCGCCCGGCACTGGCAGCCCGACCTGATCCTGTGGGAGCCGTTGGCCTTCGCGGGCCCGATCGCGGCCAAGGCCTGCGGCGCGGCGCACGCACGACTGCTGTGGAGCGTCGACGTCTTCGGCTACACCCGCAGCGAGTTCCTGCGGCTCAAGGGCCTGCAGCCGGAAGGCGACCGCAAGGACTGGATGGCCGAATGGCTCGACGGCTACGCCCGTAAGTACGGCACCGAGTTCACCGAGGACATGATCACCGGGCAGTTCACCATCGACCAGCTGCCCGGTTCGCTGCGGCTGGAAGGCGAGGGCCTGCACTACGTGCCCATGCGGTACCTGCCCTACGGCGGTGCCGCGGTGATCCCGAAGTGGTTGCACGCCCGGCCGGAGCGTCCCCGCGTGGCGCTCAGTATGGGCGTGAGCCTCTCCGACCACGGTGCGGACTTCTCGGTGAGCGTGCAGGACATCCTCGACAACTTGTCCACAATGGACGTGGAGGTGGTCGCGACCATCGCGGAGTCCGAGCAACGGAAGCTGACCCGGGTCCCGGACAACGCGCGGATCGTCTCCTACGCCCCGCTGGACGCGCTGGCGGCCACGTGCTCGGCCATCATCACGCACGGCGGCTTCGGCACGTTCCTCACCGCTGCGTTACACGGTGTTCCGCAGTTGAGTGCGGCATGGGACTTCGACTCGCCGCTGCTGGCCGGCCGTGCCGCGGCACAGGGCGGCTCGCTGATGATCAGGGCCGACCAGGCGACCGGCGAGATCGTTTGCAAGAACGTGGCGCGGCTGCTGGACGAGCCCGCGTTCGGTGAACGCGCCGCGCACCTGCAGGACGCGCTGTACACCATGCCCACGCCGAACCAGCTGGTCGGTGACCTCGAAGAGCTCACGACCAAGCACCGGGTCCGCTGACACGGAGAAGACGAACATCATGCGCATCCTGTTCACCATCAATCCCGGGACGGCGACCTTCACCTGCGTGGTGCCGCTGGCCTGGGCACTGCGCACCGCAGGTCATGACGTCCGCGTCGCCAGCCAGCCGTTGTTCGCCGACGAGATCACCCAGGCCGGGCTGACCGCTGTCGGGGTGGGCAGGGACCTCGGCGTCTCCCGGCTCGTCGACGCCCAGGGGGAAAGCGACGAGGAACGCGAGGTGGTGCGGCGGGGCCTGCCGTGGCCGTACCACGTGGTCGAGCAGCCCAGTAACGCCGACTGGCACGGCCTGCTCGTCGCATGGCACCACACGGTTCAGCACGCGAAGTTCGAGGTCTTCGCGATGGCGAGCAGCCTGGTGGAGTTCGCCCGGCACTGGCAGCCCGATCTGGTCCTGTGGGAGCCGTTCACGCCGGTCGGGGCGATCGCGGCCAAGGCCTGCGGTGCCGCGCACGCCAGGCTGTTGCACGGCGTGGATGTCTTCGCCTTGGCGCGCCGGCATTTCCAGCGTCTGGAGGCCCGGCAGGCACCCAAGGACCGAGGTGACCCCCTGGCTGAATGGCTCGGTGGCTACGCCCGCAAGTACGGCGCCGAGTTCACCGAGGACATGACATGCGGGCAGTTCACCATCGACCAGCTCCCGCCCGGCCTGCAGGTCGACGCCGACGACGTGCACTACGTCCGCACGCAGTATGTCCCGTACGGCGGAGCCGCCGTCGTGCCGAAGTGGCTGCACACCACACCTGAAAGGCCCCGAATCGCGCTGACCCTCGGCACCACCGCCACCGAGCACTTCGGCGGATATGCCGTCAGCGTGCGCGACATCCTCGAAGCACTGTCTGATTTGGACATCGAAGTGGTCGGCACGATCGCACAGTCCGAGCAGGAAAAGCTCGGCCGAATACCGGACAACGCCAGGCTCGTGCCGTACGTACCGCTGCACGCCCTCGCTCCGACGTGCTCGGCGGCCATCCACCACGCGGGCTTCGGCACACTGTCGACCTTCGCCCGGTACGGCGTCCCCCACCTGGTCCTGCCCTACCACTTCGACGAACCGATCCTCGGCCACAAGCTTGCCGAGCAAGGTGCCGGGCTGGCCATCGACCCCGCCGACACCACTGGCGACACCGTCCGCGAAGGCGTGCTGCGCCTGCTCAACGAACCCACGTTCAGCAAGGAAGCCGGCCGGCTACGCGACGAAGTCCACGCCACGGACACCCCCAACGAACTCGTCGGCCGGATCGAAGAACTCACCACCAAATACCGCACTCGCTGACGGCCAAACCGATACGAGGACACCGCGATGCGCATCCTGTTCACGGTCATCCCAGAGAAGACCACGTTCCTGCACACCGTGCCCCTGGCATGGGCTCTGCGCACCGCGGGGCACGATGTCCGCGTCGCCAGTGCGCCCGGCTTCACCGACACCATCACGCAAGCCGGGCTCACCGCGGTCCCCGTCGGCCGCGATGCCCCGCTGTGGCGCGTCGACGGCATCAACCCGGAACTGGTGGAACAGTCCAGGGCCGGCCTGCCGCTGCCGTGGAGCGTCGTGACAGACCCGGGCAACGCCGTGTGGGAGTACCTGCTCGAGGGATTCACCATCGCGGTGGACGAGGGTCACAAACCGGAGAACTTCCCGATCGTCGCCGGTCTGGTGAACTTCGCCCGGCACTGGCAACCCGACCTTGTCATCTGGGAACCACTCAGCTACGCCGGCGCGATCGCTGCCAAGGCCTGCGGCGCCGCCCACGCCCGCATGCTCTGGAGCATCGACGTCTTCGCCGTCACCCGCGACCACTTCCTGCGAATGCTGAAGCAGCAACCCGCCGAGCAGCAGGCCGATCCGCTCGCCGACTGGCTGGGCAGCTACGGCCGCAAGTACGGCTACGAATTCACCGAGGACATGACGTCCGGGCATTTCACCATCGACCAGATGCCCGCCAGTCTGGGCATGCGGTCCGAGACCGTGCACTATCTGCCCTTGCAGTACATCCCGTACGGCGGGCCCGCTGTCATCCCGAAGTGGTTGCACGCCGTGCCAAAGCGGCCCCGGGTGGCGCTGACTCTCGGCACCACGGCCACCGACCGGTTCGCCGGATACTCCTTCTCCGTCCAGGACGCGTTCGACGCACTGTCCGAACTGGACATCGAAGTCGTAGCCACCATCGCCGAATCCGAACAACACAAACTCAGCCGGGTCCCGGACAACACACGCGTCGTCAACTACGTCCCGCTCGACGCCCTCGCAGCCACCTGCTCAGTAATGATCAACCACACCGGACCCGGCACATACCTCACCACAGCGTGCAACGGGGTCCCACAACTCAACTTGCCCTGGAACTTCGACGAGCCCGAACTCGCCCAACGCTCAGCACGACACGGCGCCTCACTCATGCTCCACGGCGAGGAAGTCACGGGCAAGAACATCCGCGAATACCTACTGCGGCTACTCGACGAACCCGCGTTCGGCAGGCAAGCCGGTGTTCTGCGCGACGAGATCACCACCATGCCCTCTCCCAACGAGCTCGTCGCGGACCTTGAGGAACTCACGGTCAAGCACCGGACCCGGGTGTCGTAGGGGCCTGCGATGCGCATCCTGTTCACTGTCATCCCAGAGAAGACCACGTTCCTGCACACCGTGCCGCTCGCATGGGCCTTACGCGCCGCAGGACACGAGGTCGTAGTCGCCAGCGCGCCCGGTTTCACCGACACGATCACCCAGGCCGGGCTCACCGCCGTGCCGGTCGGCCGGGACGCCTCGTTGTGGCGCGTCGACAGCATGAATCCCGACCTGCTCGAGAAATCCCGGATGGGCCTGCCGGTTCCGTGGAACATCGTCGAGGACCCGGACGGCATCACCTGGCCCGAGCAGCTGTACGGGCACCTGCACGCGGTGACCAAGGGACACAAGCCGGAGAACTTCCCGATCATCGCGGGGGTCGTGGACTTCGCCCGCCACTGGCAACCCGACCTTGTCATCTGGGAACCACTCAGCTACGCCGGCGCGATCGCTGCCAAGGCCTGCGGCGCCGCCCACGCCCGCATGCTCTGGAGCATCGACGTTCTCGGCGCCACGCGTGAGCATTTCCTGCGGCTGCAGGCACAAGCTCCGCCTGGGGAACACGGTGATCCACTCGCCGAATGGCTTGGCGGCTACGGCGGCAAGTACGGCTACGAGTTCACCGAGGACATGGTCACCGGGCATTTCACCATCGACCAGATGCCCCCGTCGCTGCGGATGACAGCCGGCAGCCTGCACTACGTACCCATCCA
The DNA here is from genome assembly GCF_017876405.1 of Kibdelosporangium banguiense. GTDB lineage: Bacteria > Actinomycetota > Actinomycetes > Mycobacteriales > Pseudonocardiaceae > Kibdelosporangium > Kibdelosporangium banguiense. The sequence goes on from NZ_JAGINW010000001.1 coordinate 10,388,000, forward strand.
GTACATCCCGTACGGCGGGCCGACCGTCGTCCCGACATGGCTGCGGACGCGACCTGAGCGCCCCCGCGTCGGCTTCAGCCTCGGCACTACCGCCACCGACCGGTTCGCCGGATACTCCTTCTCCGTCCAGGACGCGTTCGACGCACTGTCCGAACTGGACATCGAAGTCGTAGCCACCATCGCCGAATCCGAACAACACAAACTCAGCCGGGTCCCGGACAACACACGCGTCGTCAACTACGTCCCGCTCGACGCCCTCGCAGCCACCTGCTCAGTAATGATCAACCACACCGGACCCGGCACATACCTCACCACAGCGAGGAACGGCGTACCGCAACTCAACGTGCCGTGGGACTTCGACGAGCCGGAGCTGGCCCGCCGCTCGGCGCGGCAGGGCGCGTCGCTGATGCTCTGCGGCGAGCAGGTCACGGGCAAGAACATCCGCGAGCAACTGTTGCGGCTGCTGGAAGAACCCGGATTTCGCGACAGCGCCACCCGGCTACGCGACGAGATCACCGCCATGCCCCCACCCTGCGAGCTCGTCGGCCGGCTCGAGCAGCTCACCACCAAGTACCGCGCCCACTGAGACGTCAGGACCGAGGACACCATGCGCATCCTGTTCACCGTTCTGCCCCAGAAGAGCACGTTCCTGTACCTCGTGCCGATGGCGTGGGCGTTGCGCACCGCGGGCCACGAGGTCGTGGTCGCCAGCACGCCCGACTTCACCGACACGATCACCCAGGCCGGGCTGACCGCCGTGCCGGCCGGCCGGCCGACCGGCGACGGCCGGATGCTCGTGGCGCGGGGCGTGACACCCGAGGTCGTCGAGAAGTACCGTGCCGGGCTGCCGCCCCCGTACGACATCGTGAACGACCCCGGCAACGCCACTTGGCAGGACACGCTGGAGGCGTGCGCGGGCGCGCTCGAGTCGCTCAAGTTCGAGATGTTCCCCATGCTGGGCGGCCTGGTGAACTTCGCCAGGCAGTGGCAGCCCGATCTGGTCGTCTGGCACCCGTTCACCCTCTGCGGCCCGATCGCGGCCAAGGCATGCGGTGCGGCGCACGCCCGGATGCTCTTCAGCGTCGACGTGTTCGCCGAGACCCGTAACCAGTTCCTCCGGCTGAAGGCGGAGCAGCCTGCTGAGAAGCAGGAAGACCCGTACGCGGACTGGTTCTCGGCCTATGGGCGCAAGTACGGGTTCGAGTTCACCGAGGACATGGTCACCGGGCAGTTCACCATCGACCAGTTCCCGCGCAGTCTGCAAATGGTGGCCGATGGCGTGGACTACGTCCGCACGCAGTACGTGCCATATGGCGGACCCGCGATCGTCCCGAAGTGGTTGCAGGCGCCACCAGAACGGCCGCGCGTCGCGCTCACCCTTGGCAGCACCGCGACCGATGTCTACAACGGCTACACGGTCCCGCTGATCGACATCCTGACCGCACTGTCCGAACTGGACATCGAGCTGGTGGCCACCGTCGCGGAGTCCGAGCAGCACAAGCTCGGCGCCGTCCCGGCCAACGTGCGGCTCGTGCCCTATGTCCCATGGCACGCCATCGTTCCGACGTGCTCGGCGGTCATCCACCACGCCGGTCTCGCCACACTCGCCACGACCGCGCGTCATCCGGTACCCCAGCTCGCCCTGCACTATCACTTCGACCAGCCGCTGCTCGGCCGGATGCTCGCCGAGCAAGGCGCCGGGCTGGAGATCCACGCCAGCAAGGTGACCGGCGACAACGTCCGGGACAGCGTGCGGCGGCTGCTGACCCAGCCGGTGTTCGGCGAGCGCGCCACCGCACTGCGCGACGAGATCTTCGCGCTGCCCACGCCGAACGACATCGTCGGCCGGATCGAAGAGCTGACTGTGAAGTACCGCACCCGCTGATCACCCAGCGGTGATCCCATTGGGGGAACCACGATGCGCATCCTGTTCACCACTTACTCGCAGCGAACGCACCTGTTCAGCATGGTGCCGCTGGCCTGGGCGCTGCGGACCGCGGGCCACGAGGTGCGGTTCGCGTGCCAGTCGCGATTCGCCGACGAGGTCACCCGGACCGGGCTCACCGCTGTCCCGGTGGACGGGCACGACACCAGCTGGCACCGGCTGGCCGAGGCCAACCCCGACCACGCCGAGCCCGGCCTGCCCGCGCCGTACGACACGGCGGTGATGCGCCCGCAGGACATCAGCCGGGAGGCCATGCACACCGGCTACCGGTTCATGCTGGCGTTGTGGCACAAGGTGAACAACTTCCCGCTCATCGACGGCCTGGTCAGCTACGCCCGCCAGTGGCAGCCCGCCCTCGTGATCTGGGAGCCCACCACGCATGCCGGCGCACTCGCGGCGGAGGCGTGCGGCGCGGCCCATGCCCGTCTGATGTGGAGCATCGACGTCTTCGGTGTCACCCGCGAGAACTACCTGCGTGTGAAGGGCGAACAGCCCGACCCGCTCGCGGACTGGCTCAGCGGCTACGCCCGCAAGTACGGATTCGACTTCACAGAGAACTTGGTCACCGGGCATTTCACCATCGACCCACTGCCCGATTCCCTGCGGATGGAAGCGGAAGGCCTGCATTACCTGCCGTACCAGTACACGCCCTACGGCGGGACGGCGGTGATACCGAAGTGGCTGCACGCGCGACCCGAACGCCCCCGGGTCGCGCTCACCCTCGGCAGCACCGCCACCGAACAGTTCACCGGCTACACTGTCGACCTGGCTGGCATGCTGCGCTGTCTGTCCGAATTGGACATCGAGGTGGTGGCCACCATCGCGGAATCCGAGCAGCACAAGCTCGGCACCCTCCCGGACAACGTCCGGCTCGTCTCCTACGTCCCGCTCGACGCGCTCGCGGCAACCTGTTCGGTCGTGATCAACCACACCGGGCCCGGCACATTCCTCACCACCGCCCGTCATGGCGTGCCCCAGCTCAACCTGCCGTGGGACTTCGACGAACCCGAACTGGCCCGGCGTTCGGCGCAGGTGGGCGGTTCGCTGACGCTGCAGGGTGGCGAGGTCACCGGGACCGCGGTCGTCGAAGGGGTGCGCGCGTTGCTGCACGACCCCGCGTACCAGCGCGGCGCCCAGCAGCTGCGCAGCGACATCTTCGCGCTGCCCACTCCCAACGAGCTCGTCGGCCAACTCGAAGAACTCACCATCAAGCATCGTCAGGAGCGACCATGAAGGTGTTGTTCGCCACCGTCAACGACGGGAGCTTCCTGCACCCGATGGTGTCGCTCGCCTGGGCACTGCGCACCGCCGGGCACGAGGTCCGCGTCGCCAACCAGGACTTCGCCACACCACACGTCACCGGGGCCGGGCTCACCTCCGTTCCGGTCGGCCGGCAGACCACGTCCGACCGGCTGCTCACGGCGATGCGGGTGACGCCCGAGATGCTCGAGGAGGCACGGCCCGGCCTGCACCCGCCGTACGACGTCGTGGACTGTCCGGAAACAGCCACCTGGGAAGGCATGCTGTCGGCGTACGCCGAGGACGCGGAGCGGTCCAAGTACGAAAACTTCCCGATGATCAGCGGGCTGGTCGCGTTCGCCCGGCAGTGGCAGCCGGACCTCGTCATCTGGGAACCGTTCACCCTGGCCGGCTCGATCGCCGCCAAGGCCTGCGGTGCTGCCCACGCCCGCATGCTGTTCGGCATCGACGCGTTCGGCGTCGCGCGGCAGCGATTCCTCCAGTTGAAGGACGCGCGACCGCCGGAGCAGCAGGCCGACCCGCTCGCCGACTGGCTCGGCGGCTACGCCCGCAAGTACGGCGCGGAGTTCACCGAGGACATGACGTGCGGGCATTTCACGATCGACCAGTACCCACGCGGCCTGCAGATCGAGGCTGAGGGCCTGGACTACCTGCACAGCCGCTACATCCCTTATGGGGGTCGGGCCAGCATCCCCCGCTGGCTGCAGGTGTCCGCGCAACGCCCCCGGATCGCGATCACCATGGGCTTCACCGCCACCGGCTTCTTCAACGGTTTCGCCTTCAGCCTGCAGGACATCCTCGACAAGCTGGCCGGCCTGGACATCGAAGTCGTCGCCGTCCTCGACGAGGCCGAGGAGGCGAAACTGGACCGCGTGCCGGCCAACACCCGCCTGGAGACCTGGGTTCCGCTGGACGCACTCGCCTCGACCTGCTCAGCCGCCATCAACCACGCCGGTGGCGGGACGCTCTCCACCTTCGCCGTCCACGGAGTCCCGCAGCTGACCCTCCCCTACCACTTCGACGAGCCCATCCTCGGCCGCAACCTCGCCGCCCTCGGCGCCGGCCTACGCATCCCACCCAGCGAGGCATCCGGCGACGCCGTCCGCGACGCCGTCCATCGCCTGCTCGGCCCCACCTTCCAACAGGGAGCTCAGCGCCTGCGCGACGAGATGCGCGCCCTACCCAGTCCCAACGAACTCGTCGGCAGGCTTGAGGAACTCACCACCAAGCACCGCACCGCCTGACGGCAACATCACCACGTGCGACTGGGCTTTTCCATCTGCGCCAACCCGCGGTTGCCCAAACCGAGCCGAGGAGCGCGATCTCGTTGACCCACAACAGGACCTGTCAAAGCGAAAAGGAGGGCCGGTTGCCCGGCCCTCCTTTCACAAACAGACGGATCCGCGGGTCAGCGGCCCTGCCGGAAGTCCAGTGCCACCCCGATGGCGATCAACAGCCTGCGGTCCAGCTTGGGCTGGTCGGTCCAGGCCAGGTAGTTGTCGCTGAGCCGGTAGGTCTTGTCGACGCCGCCGACGACCTTTTCGTCGCGGACGAAGTCGAAGTGGAACCGCATGGGGAACGGGAACTCCCCGACCACCGGCAGGAACGTCCAGAGCCTGCGGCTGATCGCGATCGCCTTGCTGCGCTCGATCACGGTGATCGGCGGCTCGCCCTCCTGCTCGAGCGTCCACGTCGTGCGTATGACGGACTTGCCGACGTCCTTCTTGAAGCCGCCGATCGGGTCACCGTCCGGGGTCACCACGTCGAAGCCCGCGGCCAGGTCGATCAGCTTGCGGGCCTTGACCTCGGCCAGCACCTGCGACTTGTCTTCGCCGGTGTAGATGACGACCTTGTCCTTGAACGAGGACTTGTCCTGCTCGATGAACGCGATCTGGCTGTCGCCCGCCTTGCCCGCGCCGTCGTCGAGGAAGACCTGGTAGCGCCGGAACGACAGGGACAGTTTCTGGTGGATGTGTAACCGGTCCTGCTCCTGCAGGTCCATACTGTCAGCCCTTCTCTTCCTGGCGTCGGCGCCGGCCACGTGTGGGCAGCCCGCGGATTTCGGCGTCCCGGTCCTCGTTCATGATCCTAGGGTCCCGGCTACTGTGCGACCTGCATCAGGTACTGCCCGTATTCGGAGTTCTTCATCTCCACGCCGAGCCGGTGGCACTGCTCCTCGTCGATGTACCCCATGTTCAGGGCTATCTCCTCCAGGCAGGCCACCCGCACACCCTGGCGCTGCTCAAGCACGTGCACGTACTGGCTCGCGGCAAGCAGTGAATCGTGGGTCCCCGCGTCCAGCCAGGTGAAACCGCGGCTGAGCCGGACCAGTTTGGCCCGTCCGTTCTTCAGGTAGTGCTTGTTGACGTCAGTGATCTCCAGCTCACCGCGGGCCGACGGCGCGAGGTCGCGGGCGATCTCCACGGCTTCGGCGTCGTAGAAGTACAGGCCGGTGAGCGCGTTGTTGGACCTCGGCCGCAGCGGCTTCTCCTCGATGGAGAGGAGGTTGCCGTCGGTGTCGGTCTCGGCGATGCCGTACCGCTCCGGGTCGGAGACGGGGTAGCCGAACAGCACACAGCCGTCCAGTCCCGTCTGTGCCTCCCGCAGGATGCCCTGGAAGCCGGCACCGTGGAAGATGTTGTCGCCGAGGATCAGCGCCGACGGCTCACCGTTGATGTGGTCCGCGCCGATCACCAGTGCCTCGGCGATCCCGCGCGGCTCCGCCTGCTCCGCGTAGGTGAGTTCCAGTCCCAGACGGGACCCGTCGCCGAGCAGCGCACGCAACTGCGGAACGTTCTCGGGGTTGGAGATGATCAGGATCTCGCGGATGCCTGCCAGCATCAGCACCGAGAGCGGGTAGTACACCATCGGCTTGTCATAGACGGGGAGCAGCTGCTTGGACGTCGCCTTCGTCAAGGGGTACAACCGCGTGCCGCTGCCGCCGGCGAGAACGATACCTTTCACGATCCCATCCGATCTTCGATATGTATCAACGATTTCAACGGGAGTTCGTCATTTCGCCGCAGGGCGCATCGTGTCCTGCCAGCGGGACACGACGACGTCTCATGGCCACACGTGCCCGATGTCCGGTGCCGGATTCCCGCTGGGCTCCGGCCGATCAGCGCTTCGCCTTCCACCACGAAGGATTGTCAACGTACCAGCGAACAGTCGCCGCGAGACCCTCCTCAAAGGACATCGCAGGCCGGTAGCCGACGGCGCGCAGTTTGCTGTCGTCGAGGGAATAGCGCCGGTCGTGGCCCTTGCGGTCGGGCACCTGCTCGACCGACGACCAGTCCGCGCCCACCGCGTCCAGCAGCAGCCGCGTCAGTTCGACGTTGCTCAGCTCGGCCGTACCCGCGACGTGGTAGACCTCGCCTGGCTGCCCCTTCTCGCCGACCAGCCGGATGGCGCGGCAGTGGTCGTCCACGTGGATCCAGTCGCGGACGTTGCCGCCATCGCCGTAGAGCGGGACCTTCTTGCCCTCAAGGAGGTTGGTGATGAACAGCGGGATCACCTTCTCCGGGAACTGGTACGGCCCGTAGTTGTTGCCACAGCGGGTGATCGAGACCGGAAGCCCGTGCGTCGTGGCGTAGGCCATGGCGATCAGGTCGGCACTCGCCTTGGTCGCCGCGTACGGCGAGCGCGGCCGCAGTGGCTCGTCCTCAGTCCACGAACCGGTCTCGATCGTGCCGTAGACCTCGTCGGTGGAGACCTGGACGACCTTGGGGATCTCCGCCTCCAGGCAGGCCTGCAGCAGGGTCTGGGTGCCGAGCACGTTGGTGCGCACGAAATCCGAGGCACCCGCGATCGAGCGGTCCACATGCGACTCCGCCGCGAAGTGGAACACGATGTCGTGTCCCGGAACCAGACGGCTGAGCAGTTCGGCGTCGCAGATGTCACCGTGGACGAACTCGTGGCCGGCGCCGGCGATGTTGGCCCGGTCGCCGGCATAGGTGAGCAGATCGAGCACGGTGACACGGGCATCCGGCATGGTGCGCACGAAATGCGAGCCGATGAACCCAGCACCACCAGTGACGAGAACCTTCACGCGATACTCCTTTCAGGACGACCGCAAGCGTATTCAGATATGTTTCGATTGCCACGAAAGCACAACATGACCACGCGGGTCGCCAGGCGGACAACTGTCGCGACTGGATCCTCACCAATAGGCGATTCCTTCATTGTCCTGCTGGCGGGACAAACCGTTTCCCCTTGCCCGGCAACGGCGTCCAGGAAATCATGGGACTCCGGGACGGTGAGCCATATTTTTCGACGAGGAGTTCCTGTGGGTTATCCGACGTTGTCCCCGAAAAGGTTGCTATCATTGGGTTTCACCGCACCGGAGGTGACCGATGGTGTGTGGTGCAGCCGCTGGGACAGCGTCGCTGACCCGGCCGGCCTCTGCGCGAGCGAGCTGCCGCCGGTCATCGACTTCCACACCTCGGGCTCGACCGGGCCGTCACACTGCTGGCAACGGTCGCGGGACAAGGTCTGGCTGGAGGCGGGCATGCTCGCCGGGCTGATCGCACCGGACCGGCCGGAGGCGGTGGTCTCCTTCGTCCCGCCCAGGCACTTGTTCGGCGCACTGGCCACTGTGCTGGTCCCGGCGCAGCTCGGGATCACGGTGTGGTACCGCGCCGCGTTCGTCGGCGAGATGCCGGATCTGCCGCACCGCCGGATCGCGGTGATGGCCACGCCCTGGATCTTCCAGCTGCTGCTCCAGCACATCGACTGGGTCCGCCGGTTCGACCACATCACCGTCCTCTACGGCGGCGCCATGCTGCCGGCAACGGCCGGGAAATTCTTGCGGGAAGCGGGTCGCGAGCGTGCGGCGGTCGTCGAGGTGATGGGCTCGACCGAGGCGGGCGGCGTGGCGACCAGGCGATTCAACGAAGGCGAGCCGCCGCCGTGGACACTGTTCCCGGACGTCTCGTTCGCCGAGCCCGCGATGGCCGACGTACGCGAGGAGATCCCGCTGGCCGTGCGCAGTCCCCGAATGGCCTTCCAGCCGGGAAAGCGACCGCCACAGCAATGGGTGGCCGATGACCTCGTCGTGCCCGTGGACGACCGGACTTTCCGGATGGTGGGCCGGTCCGGGCGACTGGTCAAGGTCAACGGCCGCCGGATCAACCTCGACGAGGCCGAACACGCCGTCCGTGCCGTGCTCGGCTGCGCGGATCTCGCCCTCGTGCCGGTCGCCGACGGGCTGATCGGTGAGCACGTCGAACTGCTCGTCGTGCTCGAACCCGGCACAGAACTGTCCGAACTGGACATCCCGGCCGCCGTGCGGCGGCTGGGCGTGCGTCCCAGACGCCTCCGGGTGGTGCCGCGCATCGAGCGGTCCGCACTGGGCAAAGCCACCGCACACCCACAGTCGAACACTGAGAAAGCAGAGGTTGTGACACCGTGACGCAGATCGCCCAGAGCCCCGCGCCGGAACTGGCCAGTACGAGGTACCTGGCACAGGTCGTCGACAGCGCCGGGTGGGACGCCGAGCTCCAGCCGTGCGGCGACGAGGACATCGCCCGGATGGCGGCGAGCGCGCGAACCATCGAGGAGCACCTCGCGGCCGACCTGCCCATCTACGGCCTGACCCGCGGCTTCGGCCCGCTCGTGCAGTACGGCGCGGAATCCGAGCTGGAGCAAGGAAGTTCGCTGATCTCGCACCTGGGCACCGGCCAGGGCGAGCCGCTGAGCCCGGACGTCTCCCGGCTCATCCTCTGGCTGCGGATCCAGAACATGCGCAAGGGGTACTCCGCGGTGTCACCCGAGTTCTGGCAGGCCGTCGCCGACCTGTGGAACCGGGGATTCACGCCGGTGATCCCCCGGCACGGCACGGTGAGCGCGAGCGGCGACCTGCAACCCCTGGCGCACGCCGCATTGGCGTTCACCGGGTTCGGTGAGGCGTGGCAGCGCGACCGCGACGGGCGTTGGTCGGCAGTGCCGGCGCGGGAAGCGCTTGCCGCGCTGGGTGCGCAGCCGTTCGAGTGGCCTGTCCGCGAAGCACTCGCCTTCGTCAACGGCACCGGCGCGAGCCTGGCGATGTCCGTGCTCAACCAACAGTCGGCGATGCGATTGACGCGCGCGGCGGCGATCCTGACCGGCCGGCTCGCGCTGTTGCTCGGTGCCAACCCCGAGCACTACGAAGCCGGGCACGGCATCGCCCGCGGTCAGCTCGGCCAGCTCACCGCGGCCGAGTGGATCCGCCAGGAGCTGCCCGCCGGGATGACCAGGAACCCTGAGCGCCCGCTGCAGGAGCCCTACAGCCTGCGCTGCGCGCCGCAGGTGCTCGGCGCCGTGCTCGACCAACTGGACAACGCCGGCGACGTGCTGGCCAGGGAAGTCGCCGGCTGCCAGGACAATCCCATCACCTTCGACGGTCGGGTGCTGCACGGCGGGAACTTCCACGCCATGCCGGTCGGGCTCACCTCCGACCAGATCGGACTGGCCATGCACATGGCCGTCTACCTCGCCGAACGTCAGCTCGGGCTGTTGCTCAGCCCGGCGACCAACGGAGACCTGCCACCGATGCTCACCCCGCGGGCGGGTCGTGGGTGCGGCCTCGCCGGCGTGCACATCAGCGCCACGTCGTTCGTCTCCAGGATCAGGCAGCTGGCCGCACCGTCCTCGCTGACGACCCTGCCCACCAACGGCTGGAACCAGGACCACGTGCCGATGGCGCTCAACGGAGCCAACTCCGTCGCCGAGGCGCTCGAACTCGGCTGGCTGGTGATCGGTTCCCTGGCGCTCGGCGTCACCCAGCTCGCCGCGATCACCGGTCACCCGGCCGAGGAGTCGGGGCTCTGGGCCGACCTGGCACGGGTGTCCCCACCACTGGACGCGGACCGGCCGATGGCCGCGGAGGTGCGGGCCGCCCGGGACCTGCTGGACCAGGCCGCCGACGACGCGCTCGCCGCACGATAGGACGACCGTGACGCTGGAAATCAGGGGAATCTCGTACATGGTCGACGAGGTGTCGGCCGAAGTCGCCCATGCCGATCTGCGCGTCATCCGCACGCAGCTGCACTGCACGGCCGTGATCCTCATCGGCATGGACATCGAGAAGATGATCGCGGCCGCGCAGTACGCCATCCAGATCGGGCTGGACGCCTGGATCGAGCCGCATCCGATCGACCTCACGCACCGCAGGGTGCTGCGCAACCTCGAGGCGACGGCGATCGCGGCGGAGGAACTGCGCAGCCGCCACCCCGGTCGCGTGACCCTTGTCGTCGGCTGTGAGTTCTCGGTGCACCTCGGCGCGGGCCTGCCTGGCATGGCCGAGACGATCCGGCTGATGATGATCAGGTACCGGCGGTTCTTCCGCCGCCGGATCAACCGGATGGTCAACAAGCTGCTCGGCAGGGCGGCCGTGGTGGCCAGGGCGAACTTCCACGGTCCGATCACCTACGCCTCCGCGTCGTGGGAGGAGGTCGACTGGTCCGCCTTCGACTACTGCGGGATCAACCTCTACCGCACCCGCAACAACGGCCCGGTGTTCGAGGAACGGCTGCGCAACCACGTGCGGAACTCGGGCAAGCCGCTGGTCATCACCGAGTTCGGCTGCGGTGCCCACATCGGCGGCGCGCAGCGTGGGCCGGGCTCGTTCAAGATCATCTCCTGGTTCGGGATCCACCCCCGGATCAGGAAGGGCAACGTGCGCAGCGAGCGCGTCCAGGCCGCCTACGTGGGCGAACTGATCAACCTCTGGAACCGCCACGGCGTACACGGTTGTTTCGTGTACACCTTCGCCCTGCGCGACTACCCGCACTTCGCCGACCCCCAGCGCGATCTCGACATGGCGTCGTTCGGTGTGGTGAAGGTCAATCCTGAAGACCCGGCCCAATGGGAGCCCAAGGAGGCGTTCCACGACATAGCGCGGCTCTACGCCCTGCACGACGCCCGGGCCCGGATCCGCAAGTCGGCAGAGACGGGCGATCCAGCCGCTTGAGCGCCACTCAAGGCAAAGTAAAGCCGGACGTGCGGTCGCAACCAGCACGAGCGTTGAGGCTGCGGCAACCCCTGTCCCCCAACATGGTCTACGGGTCCAGGAACGCTTGGGGATCTTGTCGCGTTCCGCGCAGAGGGAGGTTTCGTGGCCGAGATGGCTGAGTTGACGAGGTCGAACGACGTCGCACCGGGGGTGACGCCACAGTCGGCGGTGCGGTCCCCGATCCCGCGGGTTCGGATGACCGGTATCGGGCTGCAGATTCCCGTCGGTCTGCGGTACGACGAATGGGAGAAGACGGGCCGTCAGCTGTCCGGCATCGCGGACTCGTCGGCGTGGTGGCTCGGGGACTGGCTCGTATTCGGCAAGACGAACTACTCCGACCGCTACCAGCTCGCCATCCAGAACGCGGGTCTGCGGTACCAGACGTTACGCAACTACGCGTGGGTCGCGCGCCGGTTCGAGATGAGCCGGCGACGGCCGAAGCTGACCTTCAAACACCACACGGAGGTCGCGTCGCTGCCCTTCCAGGAGCAGGACCGGTTGCTGGACCAGGCCGAACAGGAGATGTGGACGACCAAGCAGCTGCGCAACGCCGTCGCGCAGTGCCATAGCACCCAGTCTGAGCGACCGGTGCATGCCAACTCGCGGATCGACGTGCCCAAGAACCGCGTCGGCAAGTGGCGTGAGGCGGCCGACCGCGTGGGAGTCGACTTTGACCAGTGGGTGCTGACGATGCTCGACCGCGCGGCAACGGAGGTCCTCGTGCCTGACTATGCCGACCACGGAGCCGAACTGCACGTCTAGAGCCATCAGGACGAATGTAGGCTCGGTGGCACCTGCCGCCGGGCCCATTTTCCATGGGCGCACACGGTCCAGTCGGACTGTCAGACCCGCCACCGGACGGATCGTGACGCCAACTGGCTTGCCTTTTGTCCGGATACTTCCTCGGCACCCGGCCATTGCAGCTCTTGCAGACCGGTTGAGGATCGGTTGAGGATCGCGATCACGATCATTGGAGTACAGCCCGTACGGCACGGACTCCGGAGGAGCGATCGCTATGGCAGACCCGCATCGCGGCTGCGCAAAGGTGACCTGCTGCGCTCCGCCGAGCCGTCCGGCCCGCTCGACACAGTGGTGCACCAGCCGACCGGGCAGGGCTCGATCACCACGGCGGGATCGAGACGGCAGCCATCGCGCTGCCGGACACCACTGGTTGCGGGGATGAATGCCGGGCTTGGCGACACCCTGCTGGGGTCGCCGAGCTCGACTGGGGGTCCCGGCATCGAGCTGCATCCCTTGTGCGACATGCACACACGGCTTCGGCCGACCGAACGGCGACACGTAAATGGGGTTTACGCGTGCGTTGCACGATCAAACTTTTGGGCAGCTTCGAAGCGAGGCTGGATGACATCCCGACCGTACCGTCCGCGGCCAAACAGCGGCAGCTACTCGCTCTGCTCGCGCTCAACGCGGGCCGTACGGTGTCGGTGTCCATGATCATGGACGAACTGTGGGGCACGGAGCAGTCCAAGTCCGCTAGCACAACCATGCATACCTACATCGGCAAGTTGCGCCGGGAGTTCGAAACGGCCCTGCGCGACCATTCCGGCTACGACGCCAAGCGGCTGCTGGTGACCGAACCGATCGGCTACAGCTTGCGGGTGCCGGCGAGTGACATCGACGTGGGCCGCTACGAACAGCTCGCGCAGGCTGGCCGGCTGGCCGCCGACCGTGGTGACCATGAGACGGCAAGCCGCAATCTCGCGGCAGCACTGGCCTTGTGGCGCGGGCCCGCGTTGTCCGACGTGGTCGCCGGCCAGCACCTGATGGTCGAGATCGTACGGCTGGAGGAGAACCGGCTCAGCGATCTCGACCTGCGCATCGAGGCCGACCTGCGGCTGGGCAGGCACCGCGGGCTGCTCGGCGAGCTGGCCGGGCTGTGTGCGCGCTTCCCGATGTCGGAGAACTTCAGCACGAAGTACATGCTCGCGCTCTACCGCTCCGGCCAGCAGTGGCGCGCACTCGAGATGTACCAGCGGCTGCGGTCGGCCATGGCCGAGGAGCTCGGTGTGAAACCGTCGAACGCCACACAGCGGCTGCATCTGGCCATGCTCCGGGGCGATCCGGCCGTGGAGGCACCCGACCAGGTGGCCGACGGCTGGATGTCGGCGGGATAGGCAGTCGCCGACGGGGGTGAACGGCTAGGCCGGTCACCCCCGCGAGGACTCCGGGACCAAGGCGGATCTTGCCTCGTCCAGCTGGCGTAACAACCGATCCGACTGCTTGGCACCGATCCCGGCCAGCAGACAGCGCGCCTGTTCGAGGTCGGCCTTCATCAGTTCGTTCTCGCCCGCGTCATCGTGCACTTCCGACAGCAGGATCAACGCCTTCGCCTGCCACAACAGCATTCCGAGTTCTTCGAACAGCCACATGGCCTGCTCGATGTGCTTTCCGGCGGTGGCGTAGTCGGCTCTGGCGATGGCTATGTCGCCCAGCATGTGCCGCGCCTGCCCCACAAGGATCCGGTCACCGACCCCTTCGGCGACAGACAAAGCGTGCGCCAGGGTGGCCTCGGCACTGTCCATCCGGCCTTCTCTTCGCCGCACGACTCCAAGTCCATACAGGGCATGCGCCTCGCCGACGCGGTTTCCGATCTCCCTTGCGGTACGCAGCACGTCGTTCAACGCACGGCGGGCCAACCCCAGTTGTCCGGTGGCCAGGTACAGCTCGGACAGGCTCGTCTGCACATGTGTCACGCCGCGTTCGTAACCGGCCTGGCCGCACAACGCCAGGGCGCCGGACAGCATCCGGTCCGCCTCGTCGAACTCGCCCTCGTCGACACGGAACTTGGCCATGGAAGTCAGGATGTGCACCTCTCCGATGAGGTCACCGACGGCGCGCATCTTGACCAGAGCCGAGTTGTATCTGGCCAGCATCGTGCCGAACCTCGCCCATGTGCTGTCGATGAACGCCGCGTTGCGCACCACAAGAGCCTGACCGTGCAGGTTGTTCTCCGCCTCGAATATCTCCAGCGCCGAGGTGAACGAGTGGTCCGCGTCGGCCAAGTGGTTTTGCGTCATGTGCAACGTTCCCAGCGAGTACAGCATCGCCGCGATCCCGACCCGGTTGCCTGCCCGGACAGCGGCGGCGTGGGCGAGCTCGCTGGTCTCCCGCCAGTCGTCGGTGTACCCCTTGATCTCGAAAAGACTCATCAAGGTCAGCGCGAGATCCCAGCACAGCTCGTCCATGCCTGCCTCGGCCGCCTGCCGCACCGACGACACCAGCGCGGCTCGCTCGTTGTCCAGCCACTTCATCGGGCAGCCGATCAGGTCGTGGGTGTCCCATTCGGCCAAGTCCAGCCGCGGCTCGCTGCCGTGCAGGATCGTGTAGTCGCCGCCGAATTCCTTGCGGTGGGCCCGTTCGGCGAGCGCGAGCCGGGCACCGAGCATCCGCCGCAGCGCGGCGTCGCGTTCCTCGGCCGTCTCGGACTCCGTCAGGCATTCCTGCGCGTAGACCCGGATCAGGTCGTGCACGCTGTAGCGCAGCTGACCGTCCTCGCCCACCTTCGTGTCTAGCATCTGCACGTCGACCAAGCGCTCCAGCGCGTCCTCGGCCTGCCGGAGGTCGGTGTTCAGCAACGCGGCCGCGGTCCAGCCGGGGAAGTCGGGGGCCTTGATCAACGCGCACAGCCGGAAGAGCCGCTGAGCCTGCTCGGGCAGGCTGCGGTAGGTCAACGCGATGCTGGAGCGCACCTCCAGCCCGCGATGGCTGAGCTCGTCGAGCCTGCGCACCTCGGACTTCAGCCGACGGGTGAGCTCCGCGATCCGCCACTGCGGCCGGGACGCCAGGCGCGCACCGGCGATCCGCAGGGCCAGCGGGAGCCCGCCGCAGTACGTCACCAGCTGGGCCGCGGCCTCCGGCTCGGCCTTCAGGCGGGGCCACCCGACGATCCGGGCGAGCATCTCCATCGACGTCGCGTCGTCGAAGGTGTCCACGTCGATCCAGTGCGCACCAGGCACACCGGCCAGGCGGGCCCGGCTGGTCACGACGACCGCGCAGCGCGGGCTCCCGGGCAGCACCGGCAACACCTGCTCTTCACTGGTCACGTCGTCGAGCACCATCAGCAGCCGCTTGCCAGCGACGCGGCTGCGGAACATCTCGATTCGCTCAGCGAGGTCGTCGGGCAGGACCGACTCCACGCCGAGGGCCCGCAGGAACCGGGCAAGCAGTGCCGAGGTCGCGTTGCCCCCGGTCAATCCCCGCAGGTCCGCGTAGATGTGGCCGTCCAGGTACGACTCGGCCAGTTCGTGCGCTGCCCGCAGGGCCAGCGCGGACTTGCCGACCGCACCGCGCCCGGAGATCGCGATGACCGGGACGGCGTACCGTGCGGCGTCCGTCTGCTCGTCGGTGAGGATGCGTTTGATCTCGGCCAAGTGGTCGTCGCGGCCGATGAAGTCGGCGATGCTGCTGGGCAACTGGCGCGGGCAGGCCACGTGTTCGCCGGTGCCGCGCGATCCGGCGTCCGACGGCGAGTCGAGCGACGGGTCGCGGTTGAGAATGGCCTGTTCCAGACCCCGCAGTTCCTGGTTGGGTTCGATACCCATCTCGTTCGCCAGGACGGCCCGGGCCCGCCGGCACACGTCGAGCGCGTCGGTCTGGCGCCCGCACCGGTACAGCGCGAGCATCAGGAATCCGTACAGCCGTTCCCGCCACGGGTTCTCGGTGAGCAGCGTGAGGAGTTCGCTGACGAGCTCTTCGTGCCTGCCCAGTTCCAGATCCAGCCGCAGACGTTCTTCGGTCGCGGTCAGCCGGCCGTCGTCGAGCACCGACGCGGCGCGGGCCACGTGGTCGCTCTGCACACCGTCCATCGCCGGCCCGCGCCACAGGCTCAGCGCCATACGCAGGGTCGCCGCCGCGTCGGCGGTCCGTCGCTCGGCGATCTGTTGGTGCGCCGTGGCGACCAGCTTGCTGAACCGCTCGCTGTCGAGGTCGTCGTCGCTCAGGTTGAGCAGGTAGCCCGATGCGTGCGTCTTGATGGCCTCAGGCAGGCCGCAGTCGGTGAACAGCCTGCGCAGCGCCGAGACGGAACTCTGGATCTGGCCGCGAGCGGTCAGCGGCGGATCGTCGTCCCAGACGGCTTCCATGAGCTGAGCGAAGGAGGTCACCCGGTTGACCCGCAGCGCGAGCGCGGCGAGGACAACACGCTCCCGTGGCCCACCGATCTTGACCGACCGGCCGTCCGAGATCAACTCGAGCGGACCCAAAATGCGTAACCCCAAAGCGACCCCTTAACGATGCCGTGTGATGCGCCGAGACTTCGACTCGTCCCCAGTACCCCCATCGCACGCATCTGACGAGCGCGCCCTCTTATCCGTTGCGTGTTGTGTCAAGTCCCCGCGGCCGAGGGGCACGCGGCGCCCATCCGTCGCAACCGCCGCTGCCAAAGGCCCCGGCCGAGCGGTCCACCTGGCGGCGGGCATTCGGTAACGAGGACGAGCAGCACTGGCTCCACCCCCTCTCCCCCGGCAAAGAGTCTCATCGCTGTTCTTTCGCCCCAGACCCCAGTAGTTTCCCCATGCGTGGCGCATAGTCTCACGCCTCGCGACCCCGCCCATAGCGTTTCGGAAAAATCCCCCGTAACAAGTCGGGCAATAGCCGAAGGTTTTTCCGGGGTATCGGCGGTGAACTGCCCATTCGGACGGGCCGCGCGCTGAACATCCGTCACGGACCATCATCGGATTGCCGGTTCAGCGGGACATCCGGACTGGGACAGCCGGACCATCGGCACCGTCCTTTTGGGGCAGGCGGCCCGTGCCAAGTGAGCTGGGGCGGACTCGTGGCGCGGCGCCCGGTGGCCATACCAGGCATGTTCGCGGTGGCCGTGTCTCGCTGGCAAGACAATCCATGCGAAGTCAATTGCGTGGCACACGTATCAACCGCTCGCTGCACGGAGCGGTCAATCCACTTGCATCGACGTTATCTTTCCCGCGGCGAAGGAATTGATCCCGTGATCGCCGGAACACGTAACGTTCTCGGATTGCAGGATCATGCACGTTTGCGCAGCATCCGCAATCCATCCGGACTTCTCCGAGCATTCCCAGCAGCCGCACGACTCACCGGGTCAGGTGGAGGTACTCGTAAAATGAGCGTTGTCGAATCCCCGCGACAGGTGCCGCCGGAGGCCGGCCGCGCGCTCGCGCCACTGGCGTGGAAGCCGCTGTCGCTCATCGCCGCGGCGATCGCGGTGCCACTGTTGCTGTTGCTCGGGCGATACGGCTACGACGGTGACGAGCTGTACTTCATCGCGGCAGGGCGCCACCTGGACTGGGGGTACGCAGACCAGCCGCCGCTGGTGCCGTTGGTGGCGTGGCTGATGGACAGCCTGTTCCCAGGCTCGGTGTACGCGCTGCGACTGCCGTCCCTGCTGGCCATCTTGGTGGGTGTCTTCCTCACGGCCCAAGTGGCCAGGGAGATGCGCGGGGGACGCCAGGCGCAGGTCGTCGCCGCCGCCGCGTACGCGATCGCCTTCGCACCGTTCGGCAACCTGCTGCAGACCGACTCCTTCAACGCGATCCTCTGGCTGATGATCATCTGGCAGGTGATCCGCTGGGTGCGGCTGCGGCAGGACGGCGTCACCGGCCGGGCGGCGCATATGCCGCTGCTCTGGGCGGGCGTGACGACGGCGGTGGCGCTGCAGACGAAGTACCTGGTGCCGGTCCTCTGGGTGGCGATCGCGATCGGCGTGTTGCTCTCGGGACCACGCGACATGCTGCGCCGCCCGCTGTTGTGGGCAGGCGCCGGTATCGCCGTGGTGACCGCGCTGCCGGGGTTGATCTGGCAGGCGGCCAACGAGTGGCCGCAGCTCAAGCACGCGAGGATGGTCGGCGAGCAGAACGATCAGTTGCTCGGCGGCAGGGCAGGGTTCCTGCCCAACATGCTGCTGATGGCGGGCATCGCCGTCGGGCTCGTGCTGTTCTGTTACGGCACATGGAAACTGCTGCGCTCGCCGCACCTGCGGGACTACCGCTTCTTCGGCTGGGCCACGCTGGCCATGATCGTCGTCTTCATGATCGTCAACGGCCGGTTCACCTACATGGCGGCGATCTTCCCGGCGGTCTTCGCCGCGGCGGCCGTGCAGATGCAACTGGGCGAGCCCGCCCGGTGGTGGCGCTGGACGGTCAGCTGGCCGGTGTTCGTGCTGTCCGCGCTGCTGACGGTGCCGTCGTTGGCACTGCTGCCACGGTCGTTGGTCGAGCAGACCAACGCGAAGATCTCGGCGGGACAGCAGATCAGCGAGGACAACCTGGAGGACCAGCTGGCGGTCGGCTGGACCGACTGGGCACAGCAGGTCACATGGCCGGTGCTGGCTGATTCGGTGGCCGCCACATATCGCGCGCTGCCCGAGGAAACCCGGCGCGACACCGTCATCGTCACGACGGAGTACACCAGTGCTGCGGCGTTGGAGGTCCTCGGCCCTGAGCGCGGCCTGCCCAAGCGGGTTTACAGCTTCTCGGTCGGATACGGCTACATGGGCACCCCACCCGCGGACGCCCGCACCTTCTTGTTCGTCGGCTGGAACGACAACATGGACAAGCTCTTCGGCAACGTGCAGCGGCTCGGTGTCGTGCAGGGCAACGCCGGCGCGCTGACCGGCCAGCCCCTGGTCCTCTGCAAGGACCCGCACGAGTCGTTGGCCAAGCTTTGGCCTCAGATGCGCTACCCGTAAGCGTTTCCGACCGCCGACCCCGAGAGGCTTGTCGTTGTCAACCCACGGATGTCGCGTCGGTCGCCTTGACACGGCGGTGCAGCCAGACCAAACCCGCGGCCAGGAGCAAGGCGCCGATGGAGAGGTCGTAGCGGCCGCCGAGTCCGGCGTAGGCATTGAGCCCGATGAAGAAAGCGATGATCCCCGTGACCACCCAGAGCGAGTCGTGTCCGAATGGCCCCGTTGTGATCCAGCGCCAGACGGCCAGGGCACCGACCACGAGCGGTATCAGGGTGACGACGAGTCCAACCGGCCACGGCATGCCCATCGCCGGGACCGCATAGACAAGGGTGAAGTGCGTGCCCGCACAGACGAGGGCCACAAGGGCGAGCAAGCGTGGTCGTGGGCGAGCCGGTGGCGTGCGATTCAGAGGCGGCAGACGCCGGGTGTAGAACGCCGCCACCACGAGCAGGACACCGATCCCGATCGCCACGAACACCGGACCGCGCGGCGGCCGCACGTAGGTCTCAGTGGTGAGAAACAGGACCGTCAGCATCGCGATCGCGGGGACGACCAGGCCGCGGGCGGGGATCCAGGAGCGGTCGCGATAGTCTGGGAACAGCCAGGTGACGATGAGGATCGACGAGCAGATGCTCACCGCGGTGTGGAAGGCCGTGAGGTGCGTGGCGAGCAACAGGTTCGTGTCCCAGACCTCGGAGTACGCGCCGACCCCGGTGTCGCGGGCGTAGGCCGGATCGAACCAGTACCGGTCGACCAGCGCCTCTTCGTACACGGCGTACGCCATGCCGAGCAGAATCAGCCCGGGCAGACCGAGCCCCCACCGGCGCGCCACCTCCCGGCACAGCAGGGCCCCGCTGCCGTAGAGCGCCGCGAACATCGCGTACTTCCACGGCACCAGCAGGTTGAGCGGAGAAGTAGCAGTCGACAGCACCTCCCCGAGATATGGTGCCAGCAGTAACAGTGCGATCACAGGGCGCCAGACCATGCACTGATCTTTCCCCGATCCGCCGATCGCCAACCACCGTCTTAGGTAGCCGTACGTACAACTAAAGTCGCAGACAGTCCAGGCCGCACCCACGGGCTTGTTTCATATGCGGTCTATTCACATGAATTCGTCGAGCGCACACGGGCGCCGTGGTACGTTGAAATTCAACGGGCCGATATTCCTCGTTCATTTCTTTATGTCAACCCCATTGAGGTGATCTCACCTACTTCAGGTGAGTCGGCCGTGTTCGAAATGGGTGAGAACGAGTGCGGCTTTGACGATGTCGCCGATCTTGCGGGGGCTGGCGGTGATGTGGTGGAGGGTGCGCCAGCGGCCGGTGAGTAGCGCGAAGCCGCGTTCACCCAGGCAGCGCAGTCCGCGTAGGAGCGCGTTGTAGGTGCGGCTGTCCGCGTCGAGTACTTGGTCACCGGCAGGTTGTTTGAGTGGGGTGTGCACGCCGATGCCCGCGCCTTCGTAGCCTGCAGTGCCGGATGGCAACACAGCACCGTGTCCTGGTGATGTGCCCACTACGGGCAGCTTCATGGGACACTCGTAGCAGACCAGACGCAGGAAGGGGGCAGACCGTGAGCACCGCCCTGGCTGAACACACCGGCCTCTGGACCATCGCGGATGTAGAGGAAATCCAGGACCAGGGGGCCCACAACCGTTATGAACTGCTTGCCCCTGGTGTACTCACGGTGAGCGCAGCGCCGGAACCGCTGCACCAGCGCGCATCGCGGCGGTTGGCAAACCTCCTGGAATCAGCGGCGGCCGCCGCCGGCGTGGCGAACGTGGAGATCCTGGAGGCTGTGAACGTCGTCATCCCGACCAGGCCTGCTCGACTACCGGATCGTCTGTGTGTACCAGATATCGCCATCGTTGACCGACAGATAGCTGACGAGGACACAACGAAATTCCCGCCAGGGTCCGTCCTGGCTGTCGTGGAGATCGTCAGCCCGTCCACCCACATCAACGACCGCGTGGTGAAACCAGACCTGTACGCGGCCGCGAAAGTGCCGTTGTACTTCCGCCTGGAACTGGAGGGAACCGCCCCGGAGTTGTTGGTATTCGAACTGCACCACACCGGCAATCACGTCCACCTGGGGACCGCCCCGGCCGGCACCCGCACAACGATTACCCGACCCTTCGCTTTCGAGATCGACCCGGCAAACCTGGTCGCCCGGCCGTAGCCCTATCCGGTACCGCTCGAAAAGTCATCACTGCACGTCAAACCACATGTCGGTCTTCATTGACAACGCTACCAACGACCAGGTACGCGGCGGCGCAATACCAACGAGACCACGCGTGCGCGGATCCGCCGGTGATCGGTCAGGGCTCACAGACTGCTCCGCACCAGGACCCTCAGGGCCTGACCAAGGCACAGTTACGCGCTTGACGTGCAGCGATGACTTTCGAGCGGTACAGGTCCGGGCGCGAGTGGTCGGTCAACGTCCCGCAGGTCAGCGTCTTGGGCGGACTTTCCGGCCCGCTGCAGGCGTCGAGGGCGCGGCGGATGCGGCGTTGACCGGCTCGATGGCGTTGTCCCGCAACCGGATTGCCGGTCAGGGTTTGCGGCCGACACCGCCGAGGATCAGGTGCTCGACGAGCGAGAGTTTCCGGACCGGGGGTCCGGCTGGCCACCATTGGTCCAGCTCGACCAGGCCGGGCTCCAGCAGCTCCAGGCCGTCGAAGAACGACAGGATTTCCTCGCGGGTGCGGTAGCGGCCGGTGCCCATGCTCGAGGTCCGCCAGCGACGCTCAAGTTCGTGGGCGAGCGCGGAGCCTTCGCTGCCGTCCGCTGGGTCCCACCAGTGGGTCAGCGCGATGTACGAGCCGGACGGCAGCGTGTCGATGTAGTGGCGCATGATCCCGGCGGGATTCGCTTCATCGTCCACGTGGTGGAGGGTGGCGCACTGGATCAGCGCCATCGGGCGGTCGAACTCCAGGGCGCGGGTCACCGTGGGGTGCGCCAGGAGCACGGCCGGGTCGGTCAGGTCGGCGGTGACGAAGTGGGTGCGGTCGTTCTCCTCCAGCAAGGCGCGGCCGTAGGCGTTCACGGCCGGGTCGTTGTCCACGTAGACCACCACCGCGTGCGGAGTGAAGCGTTGCGCTGTCTGATGAGTGTTCTCCACCGTGGGCAGCCCGGCGCCGAGATCGAGGTACTGGTCGATCCCCACGTACGCGGACAGGTAGCTGATCGTGCGGTTCAGCCAGCGCCGGTTCGCCTTGGCGACCTCCGCACACTGCGGGGCGATCTCGATGATCGCGTCGTAGACGACCCGGTCGGACGCGAAGTTGTCCTTGCCGCCGAGGAACGCGTCGTACACCCGGGCGATGCTGGCCCTGCTGGTGTCGACCTCCGGCGGCTGCCCGGTGCCCTCTCCCCGGTGCACCGCGGGCAAACCGGTGGGATCCGCCATCCTGCCAAGCCCCCTTTTGTGCAATCCTCACCAGACCCGATACCCATGTCCCTCTCGCAAGACAGCCAAGCCTATATCGGTAAGCATCACAGGCGATCATCAGTATCACGGTGATGACCAGCGGTATCGCAGCGACGGGGGCTGCGCCGCCGAGGCGGTCGGCCTGGACACGGACCACTGATACGTCGCGGCGCGGCACCGCCGTCAGTCGGTGGATGCGCGCGGCGTGGCCCGAGCCGTCGCCGTGCTCGGCAACGACACGGCCCTCGCGTTGTGGCTGGCCAGACCGAGCTTGCCCTGCCCATGGCCACGGCGGCAGCGGAACGCTGCCTCGGTAAGGGATCTTCGACCGGACGGATCGCCGGCCGTGATCCGTCCCCTACGTCGGCCGTGGATTCCGGCAGGCGGCCTTCTCCAGTCGTCACGGCTTCGGCAACCAGCCGATCAGCGCGGGTTGCGGCTGTTCCTCGTCCGCTTTCGTCAGCGCCTGCGCAACTATGCCGAGTTATGCCGAGGCGTTGGGAGCTTCCGTATTCGACGCCGGAGATCTTGGCGGTAGCACGTCATTGGCTGATATGCGACATGTGGAATTCAGGACGCACAGCTCCTGTATCGACAGGAATCGGGAAACCGAATTATCTTCACGTCGAGCCGTCAGGTCCACTCCGGATCGGTTGGACAGTAACCGGGCAGCCTGCAGCGGTTCGTGCGACAGTGCGGATGCGCATGTCGCGATTACTCCGTATTGCGTGAAAGATCGTTTGATGCCGCCAGGCAAGCAATATCGTTCGTTACCGACGGGTATCGATGTTGCTCCCCACGGGTATGTACTCGTAAGCCACCGTGGCATAAGGTGATCCGCCGAGCGGTCCTTAGGGCCCCTCTGTAGCGGGCGGGACCATTAGGCACGCCGTCGGTCGCGTGCCCGTATCGACACGAGGAGAAATATTCACGATGAATATCGACAGGGCGCTGAAAGAGGCGATGTCCATTGCCGGCGCGGTGGGTGCCGCGCTGGTCGACTATGAGAGTGGGATGTCGCTGGGCACGCTGGGCGGTGGCGACTGGTTGAACCTGGATGTTGCCGCGGCAGGCAATACCGAGGTGGTGCGGTCGAAACTGCGGGTGATGTCCACCCTCGGGCTCAACGATGATATCGAGGACATCCTGATCACCCTGCACCGCCAGTACCATCTGATCCGGCTGCTGCGCCCGGCCAAGCGCACCTCGACGCTGTTCCTCTATCTGGTCCTGGATCGGGAACGGGCGAACCTCGCGCTGGCCCGGCATCAGCTCAAGCGCATCGAAGCCGACCTGATCGTATGACCGAGACGCAGACCAGATCGGCCACGGATCCCGTCGCGCTGCCCACGCGCAGGCCCGCCTCTGCGCGGCGGGCCCCTGCGCCGGCTGGGCCGATGGTGACGCCGCCGTCGGACGCCGCCGAGGCGCTGACGCTGGCCGAGGCGGCGGTGACCGAGGCGCTGGGAGACATCCGCGGCCGCGTCGATCGTGTCATCGGGTTGCTGGTGGCCACTCGGGACGGGCTGGTGCTGGGCAGCGCCACCCATGGCATCGAGGAGGGCAGTGTCGCGGCGATGGCGGCCGCGGCGGTCGGGCTGGCCGCCCAGTTCACCGGGCAGGCCAACCTCGGCGCGCCGCGCGCGGCGATGTTCGAAGGCGCGTCCGGCTACGTCGCCGTCTTCCCGGTCGAGGGCTCCATCCTGCTGGTGGTGTTCGGCGAGCCGGACATCACCATGGGCCTGTTCAACGTGGTCGCCAGGCAGGCACTGTCCCTGCTCCAGCAGGCCATCCTCCGCCTGCGGGTGCACACCGTCCGGGCCGTCCGCCGCGCCTACTTCGAGCAGCCAGCGCCCGCTGACGCCGAGCACGCGAACGAGCACGACCCGAGTCTGGTACGCGAGGAGTAACAGCCGGCAGGTTGGTTCCCATCGTCCACTCAGGATCGGTTCTGGGACCATTGCCCTGATTCGAAACACTCAACCCCCGCACATCGCGGAATATCGCGGGTACAGGACCAAGCGTCGACCGGTTCGGCTGATCGAATCCGTTGTGGACCGATCGTGTGGCGGGCCTGGCAGCTGGATGCGGAAACCACGCTGGGCACGCGCCATCAGCCCGGCCATGCCGTACAACGTCGGTGCGCCGAGGCGTGCGACGATTTGCCCCCTCGTCACGCATGATTCCTCCAAGAGGTGCCAAGGTGACTAACGAATGCCGGGTTATTGAGCACAACGATCGCTGCGGCGAGCCGTTCGATCGCCGCAGCGATCGATGGAGCCCAGACGGCGCGACGAACTTGCTGGCGAACGGGACATCAGCAATCCCGACTGGCCCACCGGCCGCCCACCGCACCGTTGCCAACTCAACGAACCTGGCCACCTCGCGCTGCGGCGCGACCGCGCCACCGACACCACCTTCACCGACCACCCGGACAGCCTCGACAGCGCCTGCCCCAACGCCGCCACCATCCGCCCATCGACAGGACAGATCTGCCAGTCCGCTCCTCAGGCGCGAACAGGATGTTCCGCCACCCCACAAGCGACAACGGCACCAGCCCAGCATGCGCGGCGCTACCGTCTTCACCTGCCGCGGCGACTACCTCTCCACGGCTGGCTCGCGGCCTACAACACCATCCCTACGACCATAAGTAGGCGGGAAGCCATCGAAACCTGTGAGGCGCCGGACATGCGGTATCACGCCGTATGGTTCGTAACCCTGCCTGTGCAGCCAGCAATACCGGCTGTATCCCCAAGGATGGCCGGTCATGACCAGCACCCGCCAACCGTCCGTTTGCGCCGTCTGCTCGGCGTGCGGCCGTATGGGCGGCCCTCGCGACGATGGTCGTCGCCGCAGCCGGCGTCGACGCTTACCTTGCTATCACGAAGAAGAAGCTGTGGCCGGGAGTCGGTGCAGTGGTACCCCCACTGGCTGGAGCGGGATGCGTCACCCTCGCGACCCGCGAACGTCGGCGGTCAACCCGCCCGATCGGGCGATTCGATGAATGATCACGCCAACATCCGGGCGGCGGAGACACGCCGTTGCGCCGTAACGGTGATGCCAACGTCGTGTATGCGGACCGATACGTCGCCTCGCTGCCGTGAAGCACGGACCACAGATGGAAAGAGAGAACTGCATGGCGCAGAAAGTTGTTGTACAGCTTGTTGATGATCTGGACGGCACTGCTGCCGACAACATCACGACGGTCACCTTCGGCCTCGACAGCACGGTGTACGAGATCGACCTGACGCCCGGCAACGCGGACAAGCTCCGTGATCAACTGGACGACTTCGTCAGAGCTGCTCGCCGCACCGGTGGCCGCGTCAAGCGCGGCACCTTGCCCACGGCGACCACACCGGCCGCAAGCCGCAAGCAAACCAAGGCGATTCGGGGCTGGGCCCGCCGCAACGGCTTCGAGCTTGCTGACCGCGGCCGCATCCCGGCGAACGTCATCCGGGCGTTCGAGAAAGCACACACCGGCAAGGGCAGGACGACATAGCGGCTCAGGGGTCCGTGTGCAGGTGGGATGCGGACCCCTTCCTGATCAACAGGCGCTGCGTCACCGGACCGGTGGGCCGGGTCTCTCGCCGACCATTGTCCGACCGGGGAGATGGCCGCAGCACCAGGTGGTCCGCTGCAGCAGCGGACAGCGTGTGCCGCTCGAAAAAGTCGTCGCAGCTGGTCAGGGCACTACAGTGAAGCCGTTGGGATCATGATCCGGTGATCGTGTCGCTGCTGTGCCAACTGACCCGACGGCTGCTGTCCTTTCCGGTGGTGCTGCTGCGTCGTGACGTCGCCAAGGACGCAGAGCTGGTCATGCTCCGGCACCAGAACGCCATCCTCCGCCGCCAAATCACCGGCCAGGTCCGCTACGAGCCAGCAGATCGGCTCTGGTTCGCCGCGCTGTCCTCGCTGCTCCCCCGACGCCGCTGGCACGCGATCTTCCCAGTCCAGCCCGCGACAATCCTGGCCTGGCACCGCACGTTCATCGCATGGAAATGGGACTACAGCACGCGCCGACGCCTGAGCGGACGACCGTGTGGGTGCCGAAAACGACATCCATGGGCACTGACCTGCGAATTCCAGACCTCAAGGATCGCCAGCAGCCGAGCACACCAGGATGCTCCGTTGTGCTGCGTCTCCCCTACCTCGCCATCACCGGCATGTTCGCTTTCCTCCGGCTGCTACCCACAAGCAGCACCGACAAGGACGACGCCGGCAGTGTCTCGGCGGACTGCTCAACGAGTACCGACCCGCTGCATGAAAGTCCAGGCCAGAACCGGTAACCGATTTTTCGACCGGGACAGGCATCCTCAACGAGCACCACCACGCCGCTTGACCTGCACGGATGACATTTTCGGCAAACGCAGGGTCGCCGCCTCGACCATCCGCAAGATCCTGCGGGCCAACGGAGTCCCACCATCGACACGCCGCGACGACACCTGGCGCACCTTCCTACGCGCCCAAGCCGACAGCCTGCTCGCTATCGACCTCTTCCACATCGACACCGTGACACTGAAGCGGCTGTACGTCGCGTTCATCATCGACATCAAGACCCGCAGGGTCCACCTGCTCAGCATTACCGAGCATCCGACCACGGACTGGGTGGCTCAGGTGGCCCGCGAACTTGCCAGCGATCTGGAAGAGGCCGGGCACCGATTCAGACACATCATTCGCGACCGCGATGCGAAGTTCGGTACCGCCTTCGACGCCGTCTTCACCTCCGTCGACATCCAGATCATGCTCACCGCACCGCAAGCCCCACGGATGAACACCTTCGCCGAACGCTGGATCGGCTCCGTCCGCCGAGAGTGCACCGACCGGCTCCAGATCGACAGGACCCGACGCCGACCGACTCTCGGCGGACCGCTCAACGAGTACCGGCCCGCCGCATGAAAGTCCAGGCCAGAACCGGTAGCCGAGTTTTCGACCAGTACAACGAAAGGCAAGTACTCACGATAGAGCCGTTCCAGCTCCGTTTTTCCTATCACGCCTATAAAGACTCTCGATCAAGAGTCCCGGAGAGCGTTTTCCGACAGGTTCCCACTGCTGTGTCATTCTCGAACACTTGTGGGTGATCTTGGCTCCAGGTCGTGGGGTGGCTGCGGACCGCGCCACCGCAGCCGCCCCACCTTTCATCGGCCGCAAGGGTCGAGGATCACTATTCCGATGTAGCGCTCGGCTATCCGGCCGCCCTTGTCCACTGCCACCACGGCGATCCTGACAGGACCGCCCTTTGTGGACCGATACGGGCCGACCGTGCCGGTCCAGGTGGATCCGCCGGTGTTGCGCATTTCGGTGGTGTTGGTCTTGTTGTTGAGCTGCGTAGCCAGTCTGACCAGGTAGATGCCGTCCGATGAGGTGATGCCCACTCGGATGGCGGAGGTTTTCGGTCCGGCGCAACCGGTTGGGGTGATCGTGCGGTTCCCGATCGCGTCGGGGCCGACGGTGATCGTCAGGGGTGTGTCCGTGCGGACGGCGGGTGATGAGGCGGCTGGGTGCGCGGGTGCGTTGCTGGGCGGGCGTGTGCTTGGCAGGGTCACCGGGGTCGGTTTCGGTGGGGCCACACTGGTTTGGGCTTGTGCCACCACAGTGGCCGTGGGGAATGCGGTCGTCGAGGCGACCACAGTGGCCGTGGGGAATGTGGTCGCCGAGGCTGCGACTGGCGGTGGGGCGGCTTGCTCGGCGGGGAGGTCGGTGGTGAACGGGCTTGTCTTGACCACGGCGATGGTGAGGCATGCCGCGGCTCCGACGCCGACGACGATGAGGCCTTTCTTGATCGCCACCAACTTCGCGCCGCTGGGGACGGTGAGCACGCCGGGGAGTGAGTAGAACGTCTCGTAGATCCGGCGTTTCTCCCGGGTGCGCCGGTCGGTACAGACCTGGCA
Source organism: Kibdelosporangium banguiense (assembly GCF_017876405.1). Lineage (GTDB taxonomy): Bacteria > Actinomycetota > Actinomycetes > Mycobacteriales > Pseudonocardiaceae > Kibdelosporangium > Kibdelosporangium banguiense. The sequence continues at coordinate 10,416,193 of NZ_JAGINW010000001.1, forward strand.
GGTCTCGATGTGCGCCTCGATCTTCTTCGCCAGCGCGCGGGATGGTTCCTCGTGTGCGAGGCGCGCGATGCAGTCGCATGTCGGCGCGGCGGTGAAGCGGGCGGCGATGGCCGCATCGGTGAGGATCTTGGACATCTGCGCGTCGGTCGCGTGCAGGCTGGATTGTTTGATCTCCAGCGCGGCGGCCGCCTCGTCTTCGGAGATCCGTCCCGCGCCCTCGGCGATCCGGGTCTGCAGCCGTTTGTACTGCTTCGCGGTGAGGAAGGGCCTCATCTGCTCGGCGAGCTGCTGTGCGGCCAGCAGGGTGAGCCGTTCCTCCGCCTCGTCCGGGGAGGCCTGCGCGGGGACCATGTCTTCGGGCAAAGGTGTGGTCTCGAGCCGCTTGAGCTTGCGTTTCAGCAGCTCATACGCGGCGTTTCTGGCGACACGGGTGAGGTAGGCCGAGGGCTTCTCGACGCTCTTGCCCTGCAGGTAGCGGGTGGCCCGCTCGAAGACCTCCTGGGTGGCGTCCTCGGCGTCTTGGTCGTTGTCTAGGATCTGCCGGCACGTCTTGAACACCAGCGCGCGGTGAGTGACGCACAGCAAAGCCAGACTCTCGGACTCGGTTGTCACGACTCATAAGACAGTTGGGCAGGGGGTTAGGAGCATAGAAACCGGCAAGTCTTGCCCATTCGTGTCACGAACCACCCAGTCGAGTGAAATACCGTCACAACCCGTTCGCCTGAAGCCCATGTTTTCTGTGGGGTGTGGCGGCATCCGGGTTCCAGCCGGAGGGTCGGATCCGGACAGTAACTGGCGTCGGCACTCCCAGAACTACCAGGACTCGGTGGATTTCTTTCACCGGTACCCCGAGGACATCGCGCTGGCCGCTGACTTCGGTGTTCAGGTCTTCCGGCTGTGCGTGGAGTGGGCGCGAGTACAGCCTGAGCCCGGGTCGTGGGACTTCCAGTTCTATGACGACGTCCTCGCGCGCGTCCGGGCCGCCGGGACGCGGCCGATGATCACGCTCGACCACTGGGTGTACCCGGCGTGGACCGGTTGCTGGGGCAACGCCGGGATGCACCCCGGTGGCTGGCCGACGCCGAGCAGGTCGTGCGGCGGTATGCCGGTGACGTGACCATGTGGATCACGTTCAACGAGGCGACTGTCTACATGGCACAGGAGATGCGCCTCGGGTCGTTCCACCCGATGATGCCGTTGCGCTTGGCGCAAGCACACAAACGTGTATACAACGTGATCCACACCATCGACCCGGACGCCATGGTGTCAAGCAATGTCGCCTGCATCCCCTGTACCGCTCGAAAAGTCATCGCTGCACGTCAAGCCGCGTAACGGTACTCGTTGATCAGTCCATTGAGGACGCCGGTGCGCGCTGGGACCAGTTCGACTTGCCATAGGGCTGTTCGGGCTAATCCATTACGGATGACGGTCGTATTCGTGCGTGGTGCGGAACTGATTGGGGCGCAGGCCCGTCGGACGCATCGAGTCCGAACCGCCTGGGGGACGTTATGCCCGAAGGTAATCCGCTTGTTGCGAGCGCGCAGAGCGATACGACCGCTGTCACGGGAATTGGGATCGCCGAGTCGTCGATGGACCTGGCGAACGGAATCAGCAGTGGTGACTGGGTCGCGGCTGGTCTTGGTGCGGTCGGCGTCGGTCTTGAGGTCTTATCGATGGTTATTGATCCGATCGGGACTGTCGCGTCGTATGGCGTGTCGTGGCTGATCGAGCATGTGCGGCCGTTGAAGGAGGCGCTGGACTGGTTCGCGGGCGACCCGCCGGTGATCCGGTCGTTCAGCGAGACCTGGGGAAACGTCGCTGCTGAGGTCGGCAGGATCGCGGCGGACTACGGCAACGAGGTCAAGACCGGCACGGCAGCCTGGACGGGGCAGGCTGCGGATACGTACCGCGGCAAGGCGACTGAGACCGCGGACGCGATCGCCGGCGCGGGTGCGTTGGCCGACGGGATCTCCGCCGGTGTGATGATCATGGGTGAGGTTGTCGCCGCGGTCCGCGAGCTCGTGCGTGACCTGGTCGCGGAGATCGTCGGCAAGCTGATCACGTGGGCACTGGAGGCGGTGGCCACCCTCGGGCTGGGAACGCCGGTGATCGTCGCTCAGGCCACCACCGCGATCTCGAAGGTCATCGCCAAGATCAGCGACCTGGTCCGCAAACTCGTCAAGACGATCGGCAACGTCACGCCACGCATCCGCAAGGTCATCGACAAACTCGACGAGATCATCGCGAAACTCGGCAAGCTCGGCCGCAAGGGCGACGCACCCGGCAGTACCAGCCCCAGCTCCACGAAAGCACCTGGCGCCCAAGCGGATGGCCCGTCATCGCCCGGCACCGACACATCAGGCACTGGCACCGGTACCGACGAACCCGGCAGCGTCGGCGGAAACGACACACGCCCCGGGAGGAACGGCGCATCCGGCGACGACGTCAGGAGCAACACGTCACCGGAGACCTCACGCGAGGCCAACGGCCGTCGTTGCGAGAACGACCCGATCGACGTGGCCAGCGGGGAGATGGTGCTCAGTCAGTTCGACCTGCGCCTTCCCGGCGCACTGCCACTGGTGCTGGCCAGGACCCACATCTCGTCCTACCGGGTGGGCCGCGGCTTCGGCCGGTCCTGGGCGTCCACACTGGACCAGCGGATCGAGGCAGTCGACAGCGGCCTGTACTTCGCGGCCGCCGACGGGATGCTGCTGGCTTATCCCCTGCCCACGGGCGAATCACCGGTCCTGCCGGAGCACGGACCGCGCTGGCCGCTCACCGTGACCGCTTCGGGATACACGATCACCAATCCGGTCCTCGGCCAGTCCTTGCATTTCGCGCCGGGCAACGAGAGCACAGTGCTGGCGCTCCGGGCGATGACCGACCGCAACGGCAACCGGATCGACTTCGACTACGCCCCGGACGGCACGTTCACCGGCATCCGGCATTCCGGGGGCTACCACCTCAGGGCCGAGACCAGCGAAGGTCTGATCACGGCCTTGCACCTTGGCGCCGTGCGTGTGGTCGGTTATCGCTACGACGAGGCCCGACGCCTGACAGAGGTGATCAATTCGTCGGGACGTGGCATGCGCTACGAGTACGACAGCGAAGGACGGATCACCCGTTGGCAGGACCGTACCGGTCGCTGGTTCCACTACGTCTACGACGAGCGCGGCCGATGTGTGCGGACCGGTGGCCCGGACGGGTATCTCGCCGGAACGTTCGAGTACGGCGACCGCGTCACGACCTACACGGACTCCCTCGGCCACCGGAAAGTGTTCCACCTCAACGAGGACGGCCAGGTCGTCCGAGAAGTGGACGCTCTGGGCAATGTCACAGTGTCCGAATGGAACAGCCACGACAGTCTGCTGTCCCATACGGACCCTCTCGGCCGTACGGTTCGTTACAGCTACGACGCCGACGGCAACCTGATCGGGGTGACGCGCCCCGACGGTACGGCGATCACCGTCTCTTACAACGTTTTGCAGCTCCCCGTGCGGACTGTGTACCCAGACGGAGCGACGTGGCATCAAGAGTACGACGAGCGCGGCAATCTGACTGCCGTGACGGACCCGACGGGCGCGGTCACACAGTATGGCTATGACGCACAAGGACATCTGATCGCTGTCACCGATCCAGTCGGCAGCACCCGGCGTATCCAGACGAACGCCGCGGGCTTGCCGATCGCCGTGACCGACGCTATGAGCGCACGCACGGTGTTCACCCGAGACGTTTTCGGCCGCGTAGCCGCGATGACCGACCCGATAGGCGGCGTCACCCACTTCAGCTGGACTGTCGAGGGCAGGCTGGCGTCGCGCACCCTGCCGGACGGATCGACTGAACGCTGGCGATACGACAGCCAGGGGAACATGACCGAGCACGTCGACGCCGCCGGAAACCAGGAGCGGTTCGAGACGACGCATTTCGGCAGGCTGGCGGCCCGCACGGACGCAGGCGGAGGGCGGACGGAGTACACGTACGACACCGAGTTGCGCCTGGTGGCAGTGACCAATCCGCACGGGCAGGTGTGGCGCTACGACTACGACCCGGCCGGAAACCTGCTGCGGGAAAAGGACTTCAACGGCCGTGAGATGAGATACGGCTACGACGCGGCCGGGCAGCTGGTCGAATTCGTCAACGGCGTCGGTGACGTTGTGCGCTATCGACATGATCCACTCGGCAACGTGGTGCGGCGGGAAGTCGGCAGTGACATAAGCGACGTCGCGACGTTCGCCTATGACTCGGTGGGCCGGATGGTGCGGGCGACGAACCGGGACGCGGATCTCGTTCTGACACGTGACCCGCTGGGCCGGATCACGGCTGAGACAACCGACGGCCGCACGCTCACCTCGGCCTATGACGCGTTGGGCAGGCGTGTACACCGCCGTACACCGAGCGGCGTGGAATGCACATGGGAATTCGACGGCAACCATAAACCGTCCGCGCTGCACACAGCCGGTGAGACGCTTCGGTTCGGCCGCGACGCCGCGGGCCGCGAGATCGAACGAATCGTGGGCGATACGGTCCTTTCCCAGATCTGGGACGGAAACCACCGCCTGCGGTCCCAGTCGTTGGCGGGCTCTGTGCCGGACGCCCAGCTCATCCAGCGGCGGTCATACAGCTATGGACAGTCCGGGCATCTGGTGGCGGTCGTCGACCAACTGTCCGGCGCACGGCAGTTCGATCTCGACCCAGCTGGCCGGATCACGGCCGTGCACGGGCGTGACTGGACCGAGCAGTACGCCTACGACTCGCTCGGCAACATCGCGTATGCGGCCTCGGCAGGCGCTTCGGCTGCGGGCGAACGTGAGTATGCGGGCACGCTGATCCAACGCGCCGGAGAGACCCGCTATACACACGACGCGCAAGGCCGTATCGTCCAACGGCGGCAGCGAGACCGCACGTGGCGCTACGACTGGGATCCGCACGACCAACTGTCCACTGTGGTTACTCCGGACGGCGAGCAGTGGCGGTACAGCTACGACGCGCTCGGCCGCAGGATCGGCAAGCGGAGGCTGGACGCTGACGGGTCGGTGGCCGAGCGCGTCGATTTTACCTGGGACGGCCGGGTTCTCGCCGAACAGGCGCACGACGGCCGGACCACCACCTGGGATTGGGAACCTGGCACGTTCCGCGCGGTGAGCCAGCAGGAGTCCATCGACGCGCAGTTCTACGCGATCGTTACCGACATGGTCGGCACGCCCACCGAACTGGTGACGCCGGACGGAACCGTCGCGTGGCAGGGCCGCACGACCTTGTGGGGCGTCGACCTGGACGAGGCCGAGAGCCCAGCTGACTGCCCGTTGCGGTTCCCTGGCCAGTACCGCGACCAGGAATCCGGGCTGAACTACAACTACCACCGTTACTACGATCCGTTGTCCGGCCGGTATGCCAGCCCGGACCCGCTCGGGCTGGCAGCCGGTCCGAACCCGCACGCCTACGTGTCGAACGCGATGCACTGGATCGACCCGCTCGGCCTGTCGGAGACCACGGTCTTCTACCGCGGCATGACGTGGGGCGCGCTCCAGGAGGTCGTCGCCAACCAGGCGCTGGACGCTGACCGGATCCGCGCCAACCAGGCCGCCATGCCGCCGGCGAACGGCCCGGGCGCCTACCTGACGCAGCAGGAGGACACCGCGCGGTACTACGCCGACCTGGCCGGCGGCAACGGCCGCGGCATGGGGCCCGGCGTGCTGCGGGTCGAGGTGCCGAGCAACCAGTTCGACGAGTTCGCCAGGCGACACGGCATCGAAGTGGAGACTCCGGTGCCGCAGCCACCCACCCCCGGTCAGACCGAGACCAGGATCCCGATGGAGAATTTCGACGAGTTCGACCGGATGGCGACCTACTCCGACCAAGACGACCAACCCGACCAGGATGCGACACCGTGCCCATCGAGCTGATCGAAATGCCGCCCGACCTGCCGGTGATCGACGAGTCCCGGTTTCCCGACCGCGACTCGTCGCTCGTGCCCGAGCACCTGGAGCACTACCTCTCGCTGTTCGAGCCGTCACCGGCCATCGGAATCCGGGCCGAACCCGGCGGCCCTGTCGTAACCAGGGGCCACAAGTACCTGCTGGCCGCACGGAACCTGGGCCGTCCCCGAATCAGAGCGGTGATCCAGCCGGGATCCGACTCCGCCGCGACAGCCGAACTGCTGCGGCGGCCCGAAATCACCCGGCTGGACTGGACCGAGATCGATGCCGCCGAACGTGCGCAGCCGATCGCCGACCAATGGCACGTTTACTACTTCGAGCGCCCGCTCACCGAGCCCGAGCAACGCGCCTTCGAGGACCTCGTCATCGGTTTCCTGCTCCAGGCCGGCAACCAGGTCCGCGAAATCAGCCACACCGGCAACCGCACACAGTTCCTGGCAGCAGTCCCGGCAGGCGACGAAAGCTGGTTCGGCCCCTACCGCGCCGCGACTCAGCGATTCAGCACCGAAATCGTGCCGGTGGTCTCGTTCCAGGGCCGCCGATTCTGATCACGTGCCCACTGCCTGCCTGGCCGCGGAGGCCTTGCGCTTGCCGAAAACCGCATCCGTGCTGGTCAAAGGTGCGATTCAGCCCGACCGACAGAGCGTTACTCGCCGCACTCCTGCATCGACTACCACGCCAGAGCTTGCGCAGGCTCCGACTGCCGGCACGCCCGGACACCATCCTGCGCTGGCACCGCGACATACTCCCGCCAACGCCACGCCAAGGCATCCCGACCAAAACGCCCCGGTCGGCCACGCACCATCCGATCCATCCGAATCCTGGTCCTACGCCTCGCGAAGGAGAACCCCAACTGGGGCTACCGTCGCATCCACGGCGAACTCCGCGTCCTCGGCATCAAAATCGCCGCATCCACCGTCTGGCAAATCCTCACCGACACCGGCATCACCCCCGCACCCCAACGCGCGTCCAGCACCTGGGCACAGTTCCTCCGCTCCCACGGCGAACTCCTCGTCCTGGGCTTGAACGTCGAGTGCTACCGGTCCGCATGAACAGCACGGACGGAGTTTTCGGCAACCCACAAGGCCGTCGTTAGGGAATAGAGGAAGGACAGTTGATCGACGGGATCCGGTGGTGCATCCGTGCCGGTGCGACGTGCCACCGCACTACGGATCTGGTCAGGGGGTGATTCTGGCCGCGACGATGGGGTGCTTGTCCACCGGGACGATCTGGTGGCTGGTCACGCTCCACCGGTACCCGGCGAATGTGCGCTCCTTGTTGTTGGCGTAGAAGACCATATGGCCGTACCCGGCGCCGGTTTCTTCTGTGCTCGCGGTGATCCGCGTGTCCCGGTAAGCACCACTTTGGCCGACGCGGCCGTGCGCGGCCTTGGTGGTGTCGATGATCTCCACCACGTACGCCGTGGCGTCGTCAAGGGCTGGGCCGGTCTGTTCACGGCCGGTGACTCTGCGTACCAGCATGACGTGGCCGGTGAAGTCTTGTGACTCCGGATACTTGATCGCAATGAGGTCGCCCGGCCGGAGATCGGTGACTTTCGTGACCCTCCTGAAGTGTGGTATCGGCTTTTTGTTCGCGATCGCGTCGTGGTAATCGCGCGCGAACGGGCTGTAGTTGCCGAAATGAGTATGGAAAAAGCTGAGGGTGGCCCAGTGTGAGTACGTGTGCTTCAGCGTTTCGGTGACGAACGAGGCGCACTGCGAGACGTTTTTGTAGGTGTCGGGCCGACCGGGCTGTCCCCATCGCACGATGGTCTCCTCCTGCCCCTGCCGGTACCGGTTGTACTTTCTCTCCTGGGGCCAGCCGATGGCGTTGAGATGGTCGATCAACTCCTCGGCAGCCCGTTGGTGCGGGACCCGCTGGCCGGTCGCGCCGCGGCGGCTCCCATCACCCGCGCTGGCGCATAACCCTTCTGCGTCCATTCGCGAGCAGATATCCGGTAACGAGACGACAGACCGCTGATGGCCGGTCACGCTGGTGTAGGCGTGCGCAGGCGGATTGGCGGCGCCAGCCGCTGGGGCCGTAATAATAGTCGACGGGGAACCCAGACTCAGCATCGCGGCGAGCACGACGGAGACCTTTTTCATTGTTCCTCCAAACTTGGGAACCAACCGACGATTCGATGTAGCTGAGGACAGAACCCGGGCCCCTCAGCGGGGTGATTTCCCAGCCCACGCTGAGATTGCCCGAACTGATTTCACTGCTTGATATCTGGGATTGGAGTTCAGCCTGCACTGCGGCGCGAAAGAAGACGTCCGCGACACTGAGCGCTTTTCATCCTGGTGTGGATATGTTGGTGGGTAAGGGATCCGAGGTGACAAGGTGATGTTCATCGGCGTGTCGTTACCGCGGACGTGACGAAGCCCTTGGTAGGACAGCAATCGACCAAGATCCATGTCCGTACAACCAAGGGCTTCAGATGCTGTTTTACCGTGCCGCGCTGCCGTTGTCACGTCAGACCCTGACCTTCGTGTCCGATCTCATCCGCGCTCACCGCCGAGAGCTGGGCTCGGCGTGGCGCAAGCTCAACCCAGGCCAGCAGGCGCTGTCGGTGCTGGTGTATCTGCGTAAGGGTGAACCGTTCGCGCAGGTCGGCGCCGGGTTCGACATCTCCACCGCGACCTGCTGGCGGTATGTCAACGAAACCGTCGAGTTGCTGGCTGCTCGGGCGCCCAAGCTCCGGGCGGCGTTGCGGAAGGCCAAACGCGAGAAGATGGCGTACGTGATCATCGACGGCACGCTGATCCCGATCGACCGGATCGCCGTCGACCGGCCGTTCTACTCCGGCAAGCACAAGCGCCATGGGGTGAACTTGCAGGTGATCGCGTCTCCGGATGGGACGATCCTGTGGGTGTCCGGCGAGTTGCCGGGCAGCACGCACGACACCGCGGCCGCCCGGATCTGGAACATCCTCGCCGCGCTGCGCGATGCGGGGCTGATCGCGTTGGGTGACAAGGGCTACCACGGCTACGACGAGACCAGCCAACAGGTGATCACCCCGTACAAGGGCAAGAACAAACCCGAGTCGCAGAAGGATGCCAACCGCGCTCACGCTCGGCTGCGCGGCCCCGGCGAACGCGCCAACGCCCAGCTCAAGTACTGGCGCATCCTGCACAAAGTCCGTGTCAGCCCGCATCGCATCGGCCGACTCGCCAAGGCCATCCACGTCCTACAGAACTACGAGGTCACCGCAGGATGAAAAAGGCTCACTGCCTACATGGCAGGTTGCAATTACCCGCCAATGAGTGCTGCGCAACGCCATGGTGGCGTTGCGCAGCTGAAGGTCAGCAGGGCTTCCCGGGCACCGCCGTATCGGATTGGCTGGCCGGCCTGGGACCGACGGCGTCGGCGACATTCTTGAGTGCTGCGCGCAGGCTGGTTGTGGTGTTGTGCGGGAACATCTCTTGCAGCGCGTACCAGTAGAAGCCGCCGCCCAAACCGTGGTCGGTGGCCAGCGCCGCGTGGGTGTACTGATCGACCAGGTAGGCGCGAGTTGCGTCGATGCTGGCGTTGTCCGTACGGGTGCTGCCGAGCGGCCACACGCGGTTCATGTCCTTACACCATTTGTGCACCAGGTCGTCCACTGATGGAGGTTGGTGCGGGTCGTGTCCGCACCAGTAGCCCAGTTCGCCGATGCCCACCTTCACTAGTTTCTTGAGCTTTTTGGACAGTTCGGACACTCGCTTGTCCAGGGTGGACATGACTCGATCGATGGAGATGCTCAGCGGGGCGTTGTCGGTAAAGATCGACAGCAGCACGACGTCGACGTTGGCCAGCAGGTCGTGTTTGACGCCGTCACCGTCTGTCCACTGGAGATTGCCGGAGTCGGGGCCGATCCGGTTGAACGGCGAGTTCGCGGTGGACGGTCCCCGAGCGCCGAATTCCCAGAACAGCGTCAGGGCGACCGGTGTGGTTGGGCTGTCCTGCTTGACCGCCCGTGCGGCCGCGCCGGCCTTGATGTGGATACGGTCACGCGGACCCCAGGGAGCCATTTGCCTGGGCCCCACCGGGGCCGACGTGAAGCGCACATCCCTAGCGCGCGCCTCACGCCGTCTTCCCTCCCGGCCGGTCGTGCCTGCCGAGGAGTTCAGCGTGCCTGCCGGCACGAATGAGAGACATCCGGGACACTGCCCACATCGCCACCGACCATGGCAAGCGCGCTGGCGACGCCGGTTCGGGATGTGACGCCGAGCTTGGCGGTGATGTGCTCGACATGGTGGTCGATGGTCCGGGGACTCAGATACAGCTTCGCGGCGATTTGCCGACTGGTCATCCCCGTGACCAGCAACTCGGCCACCTCCCTCTCCCGGGAGGTCAGCGCGGCAGGTCCGATGGCATCGCGAGGGTTGCGTTGTCCGGTAACGCCGCGCGGCACCCGGCGCCCCAGCCTGCGCAGTTCGCGGCTGGCCCGCTCCTGCAGTCCGCTGGCGCCGCAGTGGGCAAATAGGGCACGAGCCTGTTCCAGGTCCTCCAGGGCGCGGGGCCGTTCGCCGGCGGCGGCTGTCGCGGTGCCGGCCACCAGCCAGGCTCGGCCCGCGTCGAGGGGATTGCCGCTCTTGGTGAACTCCGCGGCGGCCGTCCGGGCCGTTGTACTGGCGTGTGCCGGGTCGCTGGAGGCGTACAGCACTCTGGCACGGGCAAGTCGCGCGAACGCCCTGCGGCCCGGCAGCGCCACCAGGCTGGTGGCCGCTGCTTCGGCGCGCGTGGCCCATTGTTCGCCCTCCGCCGCGCGGTCCAGGGCCAGGGCGGCTGTGGTGAGGAACTCGAACCAGGCCGGCCGGCGAGCCGGATCGACCGTCGATAGCTCCGGGTCGCTACCGGCGATGTCCAGAATGGACGAACATTCATCGGGATCGCCGGTCATCAGGTGGGCGTGTGCGAGAAGCTTGGCCGTCCACAGTGACAGCCAGTCGGCAGGCGGTCCGGCGAGACGGCACGCTTGCTGTCCCAACCGCAGCGCCTGATCGGGTTCCCTGGTCAACGCCGCCACTCGGCACCGCATGGCGAGCGCGAACGCGTGCAACCACTGGCTGCGCACCAGCAATGCGGCCTCTTCCGCGTCAGCGAAGCAGTCTTCAGCCTGTGTCAGCAGCCCTTGCCACAACAACACGCTGCCACGACTGACCAGCAGAGTGGTCAGCAGATAGTTCTGACCGGTGGCGCGGGCCAGCGCGAGGCCGCGTTCGAGATGCCGCCCTGCCGCGTCATAGCGTTCCAGATCGTGCTCGGCCCAACCGAGCCACGCCACGCTGTCCAGCCGCTGCGCCAACTCGCCGTCGGTCAGCCCGTCGACCAGCAGGGCCGCATGGTCACAGTGCTTGAGCGCAGCTGGAATGTCGGCGGCGAGATAGTCGGCGTAGGCCGCGAAACTGGCTGCGGTCGCCCGCGCGGCGCGATCCTCATGACGGTTGGCAAGCATGTGAGCGGTGCCCGCCCAGGTGCGGGCACCGGCGACGTCGCCACGCCGGAGGCTGGCCTCAGCCAGGCCGAGCTGCAGCGCCGTCGCGCCGCCGTCCTCCAGCTGAGGCAGTCCTCGCAGTTCCGTCAGCAGCAGAGCACTTGCCTCGGCGTGCCGGCCCAGCAGATGTTCGAGCGCGGCGCAGAACGAGACCGCCCGCACCCGCCGATCCGCCGCCGTGCGGGGCAGGAGCCTCAACACCTCATGCAGGACGTCCCTGGCCTGCCACAACTGGCCGCTGATCCCGAGGAACGTCGCCATGTCCGTGAGCAACTCCAGGCGGCGTACGTCGCCCTCGCCCTCATCGGGCAGCAACCTCAGTGCCACGGACAACCAATGCGCGGCATCGGCCGGTGCCCGGCCGGCCACCGCCTTGGCGGCGGCGACCAGCACCGCGATCGCCTTGTCATTCCCGGAAAGCGCCGCATGCTCGACATGGGGCGCACACCGCACCACCGAAGCCGCCCGCTCCTCCAGTGCGTTCCACGCCCTGGCATGAGCCCGTACCAGCCAGCCAGCGCCAGCGTCCTCGTACGCGGCGGCGCGTACTATCGGGTGGCGGTAGGAAAAACGGCCAGGGCCCGCCGGGTGGACGAGATCACGGGCGACCAGTTCGTCCAGAGCCAGGTCGGCCCCCTGACGACTCAGTCCCGCGACCGCGGCCACGAGATCAGGCTCGAAGGGATCACCAGCAACAGCGGACGCGTGCGCGACCAAGCGGACCCGCTCGGGCAACATCGCCAGTTCGGCTTGCAGACTCGCGCGAACAACGGCAGGAACATCATCGAGCGACAACACCGCGCTTCGCGATTGGGCAGTCAGCAAAGCACCCGACCGCGACTCCGCCACCGCCGACGTAGGTAACTGCACCTCGGGAACACGGGCCAGCGCTTCCAAGTAGAACGGGTTGCCACCGCTGGCTTGGTGCAGGACCCGGCACCGTACCCGGTCGACATCGGGACCAAGGAATTCGGCGACTTCGTCCAGGCTGAGCGGACCGAGCTCGATCCGGCGAACCATCCCTTCCCGCATGGCCTGGGTGAGCACGGCAGCGAGCCGACCAGGTCGCTGACCGGGACGGTAGGCAAGTACCAGCACGACGGGCACGCGAGGTGGGTGGCGGAGCAGATACCCCAGCAGCTCGAACGAGGCGACATCTCCCCAATGCAGATCGTCCAGGGTAAGCACCAACCCCAAGGGAGACGCCAGGCGCCCCAGCAGAGCACATATCGCCAGGTGCAACCGGTAACGCTCGACGCCGAGGGCCAAGCGTTCGTGTGTGGCCTCCGCAGAGTCCCGTGGCACTAAGATCCCCGGAAACACCATCGCGAGCTCACCCACCAGTTCAGTCCCGAGCCCGGCGAGATCATGCGGGTCGAGCGAGGCGACATGATCACCCATCGCATCAAGAAAGACCCCGAACGAGTTGTGACGTTCCAGCTCCGTGGCATGACCGGCCAACACCATCCAGCCCTGACGACACGCCCCAGCGCGCATCTCACCCAACAGCCGGGACTTGCCGATGCCCGGCTCGCCCACGACCTCAATCACTCGGGTCACCTCGTCGCGCGGACGATCGAGGAGCACCTGCTCGAGCAACTCCTTCTCCCGCACGCGCCCCACCAGACGACGGGCACCGTCTCCCAGTCCTACGTCACCGCCCCGCATTCCTTCTCCATTCCGAGCCTCCGGAAAGCCCGACCCTTCCTTTCGCTGCCTACGATGACCAGTCAATTTCGGGGTGGCCGGACGCGACGTGATCGCGGCGATCTCACTGCTTTCGGAACCCAATCCTGGCTGGGCAAAGATCACTCCGGGACGACCGGCGGCTACCACGACTCGCCTCCCATCCCACAGCCAGCGCGTTTGCACACTTACGCCTTTCACCACCAATGAGACACCACCTGGTTATGGAGGGGTTGCCGTACGGCCGCGGGTCCTGTACCCCGATCGCAGGCGGTTGTTGGTCCAGTGATTGACAGAACAACTCGGACCACCGTCCCGGGCTTCCGTCGACAACGGACTACTCTCACAACGGAACACGGCAGTGTTTGCCACCCGACGACCCGGAACTAGCCGACATCTTCTAGGTCGCACCGACGGTATTCGTGGATGCTCACCCTAGGCGCTACAGTCCTAACCAGACCGTATTGCGACGACCATGTGAATCCGCCGAGGCTTGGATACTGCTCTTATGACGTATCTGGTCGGGTGGGTCGACAATGTGATGGGCTCGCTGCGCGGAGAACCTCGCTTGGCGTCGAACCAATTGACCTTGGTGCTGGCAACCGACGTCGTCTGGTTCGTTGTGGTTCAAAACGACACTTCGCTCTGCGATTCTCGCCATCCCCTGATCGGGCGCCCCTGTTTGGAAACTCTGCTGTCCACAGGCTCCCATGAGCATCGTTTCTCGGCCCCGGAGAGAGGGAGAGCGGCACGGCACAGTCGCCAGTCACAGCGAACGCTCGGCCCGCTCGGCCTTCTGCTGGGCCCATGTGGCCAGTCTGCGCCATCGTCGGCTGGAGCGGAGCTCGCGAGCCATCCGGTGGTGGTGGGCGAACTGTTCCGCCTCGCGCATTTGGGTTCTGGCCAGAACTTCGTAGAGCAACATCTCGTTGGTCCCTTTCCGGGCTGGATCTAACGGGTGACGGCGTGGTGAGTGGCGCGATGGTCATGCGGCAGCCTCCCGGTCGCGAACGGTGGTGGTGTTCCGGGTGGCAATGGCCTCTGTCGAGGCGGCCTGCTTGCCCGGATGGCTTCTCGGCGGCGTGCCGCAGGGTGTTTCCGCGTCGCACTCGACGATCTCGCTGCCCCAGGCCCTCGGGCAGCGCACCGATGCGGTGGGGCGGGTCGAAGGCGCCTGTCCGGGAGTGGTGCGCCGGCCAGTTCGTGTTTGCCAGCGTCGCGAGTACGGCGTGGCCCGGGGCGGTGAGTTCGGCAGGAACGCGCTGACCCACATCCGCTGCGCACGTGGCATGCACGAGGCCGGCGTGCGCGAGGTGGTGGGCGGCGCTCTGGTCGCAGCAGGCCAGGCCGTCGATGAACAGATCGGGTTCGCAACTGCCGGTGATCTCGCCGCGACCCGCGGCGATAGCCTGGAGCATGGCAAATTGGCGTCGGGAGAGGCTCAAGCCTGCTGGTGCGGTCGTGAACACTGGTCGTGCTCCTTGTGTAATAAGGAAACGCGGAAGTGAGTCGTCGACTCGTTGTGTCAGCCAGTGCACCGACAGTCGACTGCAATGGGGCTGCAGAGCGGCTGCGGGGTCGCGCAACCCGACATCAACGAGGAGCTGCCAGCCATGCCTTGGTCGCGCGAACCCCAGAGTGCCGCTGGGAAGGTCCGCCGGTGCGCCGTCGAGGCGGCGGGGATGTGTGGTGACAACGTGTGCGTTGCCGTCCAAGAGAGCGGGCAGTGCCGCAGGGCGGAATGCAGGTTCTCGATGGCGTATTGCTGGTCCGTTGAGGGCTCGTCGCTGTGGTCAGGCAGCGCGGTCAGCAAGAGGTTGATGAGCTCGCCCGCACATCCAGTTGGTGCAGGATCTCCCCACGTTGCCTTGACCTGTTCGCTGGCATCCAGCGACCGCCACAGCCACGGCATGCCCCCGGTGGAGGCGCGCCGCGACGGCATCGTGGTGGGCGATATCCAGCCCACCCAGTAGCTGCTGGCATTCGGCTTCGTTTCTTCGGTCGCTGTTGCTCCGGAACACAGCTGCGGCGTTCCGGAGCACCTGGGACGCCAGTGACGGCGGGCGGAAGCTGGCACACCGGGAACGCCGCGCGTGCCAGGCCGGTGTTTGCCCCTGCTCAGTCGTCCCGGGCCCGGCCGGTGCCTGAACGACCTCTGTGCGGACACCGCCCGCCGTGTCCGGGACGACCGCGTCAAGAGCCGGGTCGGCTCGCAGGATCTGTTCATGCAGGTGCCCCAGCGACACCGGCAGGGGCCAGCGCGGCGGTGAGCTGCCCGCACCCGCAGCGATGCTGGTGTAAGCGGTGCTCGGTGACCGTAGCCAACGCCGGGGGCGATATGGGTGACCTGGCGGCGCACTACGCCCGCCGGCACCGCCGCCTCCAGCCCGCTGCCGCAGCCCTGGCAGCACTCGGGCAGGTGGCGATGATGATCTCGTCTGGATCGTCGACCAGTTCCAGCAAAAACCCTTGCGCCCTCGGCTGTTTCCCGGCTTGCGACCAGTCTTGCCGCGCAGCGACCGGAGGCAGCAGCGTCTGCTCGGGTCCATCAGAAGGCGGGCGGGCAATCAGCGTTCGCTGACCACCTCCGTACAGCTCCACCAAGCCGTGCGGTCTGGTGGCCTCCACCGACCCCAATACGCGGATATCAACGCCTCCGGCATCGCGAAATTGTGTCATTGGCCAAATGGCGCCTTTGGAGGTGGCTTCACGGCATCTTGCTTCGCTATTAGTCGAATCGAGTTTCAGTTCGTCTGGTTCTAGGCCTTCAGATATTATGGAGATCTCCGGAATAGCTGTACTGCCGGATAAGGCTAGCCGTACGGGGACGTGATGTCAGCGAATATTGATATTCGGTTGTTGGGGCCGCTGGAGATGGCCGCGGCGCGTGGTCTGGTGGTGCTGCACGGGTCTGTTCAACGCACCCTGGTGGCTCGGTTGGGGGTCCGGCCTGGTGAGACGGTGTCACGGGAGGCTCTGGTCGACGCCTTGTGGGGGGAGTTGCCTCCGCCGACGGCCACCAAGACGCTGCATAGCCATCTTGCGCGTTTGCGGCATCAGTTGCAGGACGCGAGCTTGGCGGGGTTGATCGCCGCCCAGGGGCCTGGTTATGTGCTGCTCGCCCCGGCCGAGGCGGCCGACGTGGTTCGTTTCGAGACGATGGTCGATCAGAGTCGGGAGGCGCTGGCAGAGGGAGCGACGGAAACCGCGGTGAAGTTGCTGCGCCAGGCGTTGGGGCTGTGGCGGAGGGACCCGTTGGTCGAGTGCCGACCGGGCGAGTGGGTGCGCGCCGAAGCGGCCCACCTGACCGAGACCAGACTGGCCGCCACTGAAGACTTGATCAGTGCCCGGCTGAGAGTGGGTGAGCATCTCCCCCTCGTTGGTGAGTTGGAGCCGTTGGTGATCCGGTATCCGTTCCGGGAACGGTTGTGGGAACTGCTCATGCTGGCGCTGTACCGGTCGGGCCGCCAAGCTGACGCGCTCGCGGCCTTTCAGCGCGCCCGGACCGCGTTGGTCGACGAATTAGGGATCGAACCGGGGCGTGAGTTGCGTCGGCTGGAAGCGGCAGTACTGGCGGCCGATCCCTGTACCGCTCGAAAAGTCATCGCTGCACGTCAAGCGGCATAACTGTGCTCGTTCGTGAGACCCTGAGGATGCGGGGACCGAACAGTCTTCAAACCCTGGCGCGGGCCTCGGACCCGCGGTGATCTGGTTGCGCAGGACGGCGTAGTGGTGACAGTGCGCGAGCAGTGCTTGCGGCGCGCCGCCATGTTCCCGTTCGTCGGCGGCGTCACCAACGAAGACCGATACGTGGTTTGACCAGCCGCGATGACTTTTCGAGCGGTACAGGGAAACCGGCATTGGAGGCGATCACATGACGCGTTTCCACCGCCGCGGCTTCCTGCAGACCGCGCTGGCCGGAGCACTGGGGGCGGTCACCCCCGGTTTGACGTCAGCGGATTCCTCGCGTCCGCCCCGCACATTCGACGCAACAGCGCTCAGAGCGGCGATCACCCGTTTGCTCGGCGGGAATACCGGATGGGCGCAACAATTCGACCTACGCCCCTTGGAACCTCCGAACGGAGCCTATGACGTCTTCGACATCGCGGGTGAACGCGGCGCCGTGGAACTGGGCGCGAGCAGCCCGGTCGCGCTGATGTCGGGATTCGGCTGGTGGCTCAAGTACGTCGCGGGTGGGCACCTGTCGACCAACGGTGACCGGCTCGACCTCCCCCGTCTGTTGCCCGCGCCGAGCCAGCCGATCACCAGGACGACGTCGCTGACCGACCGCTATGCCTACAACTTCACGGTTTTCGGCTACACCATGCCGTTCTGGTCGTGGCAGGACTGGGAGCGCGAGCTCGACCTACTCGCCGCCAGCGGCTACAACCGCGTGCTGTCCATGGTGGGCCAGGAGATCATCTGGTACGAGCTGTTCCAGGGCTTCGGGCTCAACGAGTACGAGGTGCGCCAATGGATCGCGCAGCCCGCGCACCAGCCATGGCAGTGGTACGGCGAGATCACCGGCTATGACGACGGCGAGTCCGCCTACAGCGGCCCGGTGAGCGTGGAGCTGCTGCACAAGCGCGCCGAGCTCGGCCGGCGGATCAACGAACGCATGTGGCAGCTCGGCATCACCCCGGTGTTCCCGGCTTTCATCGGCCACGTGCCGGACCGCGTCTTCGCGCAGCGCAACCCCTTCGCCAAGGTGATCCCGCAGGAGGACTCCGCCGGGCATCCGAGGCCGTGGTGGCTGGCGGCCACTGATCCACTGTGGCCGCGGCTCGCCGAACAGTTCTACCGCTTGCAGGCCACGCATTTCGGCACCACGACGCACTACTCCAACGACCTGATGCACGAGGGCGGGGTGCTCGGAGACGTCAAGATCGGCGATGCCGGGCGGGAGGTGCAGAACGCGCTCACCAAGGCGGTGCCCAATGCGACCTGGCTTCTCCAGGCGTGGCAAGACAACCCGCGCAAGGAGCTGATCGAGTCGATCGACAAGAACCGGGTCATCGTGTTGGACTTGGACTCCGACGACGGTCCACTGTGGAACAAGACCAACACTTTCTGGGGCGCGCCGTGGGCGTGGGGCACTATCCAGAACTTCGGTGGCCGGCTCGGCATGTTCGGCAACCTCGTCGAGCCCGGACGCACCCTGCCCGCTGTGCGCAACGCACCCGATCGCGAGCGGCTCACCGGTACCGCGATGGTGTTGGAGGGCACCTACCACAACCCGGTCGTCGCAGACCTGCTCGCGGAGATGACCTGGCACGACCAGCCGGTGGAGCTTGACGGGTGGATCGCCGACTACGTGCGGCGGCGCTACGGGACCGCCGACCAGAACGCGCTGACGGCCTGGCGGGTCTTACTGAACACTGCCTACTCGTACTCCTCGACCGGGCACACCAGCGGCGACGGCCCTTACGAGACGCCGTTCGCCGCGGAACCCGCACTGACGGTGACCTCGGCGTCGTCGTTCGCGCCCAAGATATGGCGCTATCCGCCGGAGCAGTTCGAACCCGCCCTCACGGCGCTGCTTCGGGTGCATCCCATGCTGCGCCAACTCAGCACCTACCGGTACGACCTGGTCGACGTGACCCGGCAGGTGCTGGCCAACCGCGCCCGCAAGCTGTTGGACCGGGTGCGCTCGGCCTACCAGGCGAAGAACCGACTCGACGTGGAACGACTCGGCGAACGCTTCCTGCACTACGCCGACCTGACCGACCGCATACTCGGCACCCATGAACAGTGGATGCTCGGGCCGTGGGAGCAGCGCGCGACAGCGTGGGCCAGCACCCCGTTCGAGGAGGAGATCCTGTTGTGGAACGCCAGATCGATCCTCACGATCTGGACGATCAAGGGTTGCGGGGTCCTCCATGAGTACGCCAACCGCGACTGGCACGGCCTGGTCGGCCAGTACTACCGCGCACGATGGCAGCGGTGGTTCACCGAACTGGCGAAGACGGTCGATCTTGGCATCCCGCCGGTGTTCAACGACTGGTGCTCGCGCGCGGACAACTGGGCGCGGCGCGCAGCGGCGCATCCGACCCGCCCACTCGGTGACACGTACACGATCGCCTCAGGCATCGCCACGGAACTGGCGGGTGAAACGGACTGACTCCGACCACACGAGTGTTCGAATGGCCGCCATCGCGGCGCGGGCCCATTGCTCGCCGTGCTGCCCGCAGAGCGCACGGGCGTGCCGGCCCAGCGCGACGGCGCTCGTTAAGTCCCCTTGGAACACGGCTACTCCGAACAGCGTGACGTAGGCGATGACCACGGTGCTGTTCAGTTCGCCGAGGGCCTGGAAACGTGCCAGAGCATCCTCCAGCAGCGTCTGTGCGCGTGGGAGGTCGCCGCTGAACCTCGCGGCGGCTCCCTGGACGAAGACGGCGTAGGCCAGTACCGCCTCCTCGCCTCGCGACTGGGCCCAGTCCCGGCACTCCTGCGCCATGGCCGTGGCGGCGGGGATGTCTCCCTGCACGACGGCGAGGTGGGCGTTGATCGCCAGGGCGGTGGCCCGCACCCTGGTCGGCTCGAGGTCCAGGGCCAGTGCCGGGTTGAAACCCAGGCCCACACAGCATGTCTCTTTGCCTTGGCACGCCTGGAAAACATGAGCAGCCGAACATCGATCGTCTGCGCGCGAGGTGACTACACCCACCCAGCACCTCAAAGCTTTACCAATCCATGGGTTTCGCCCACCCACCGCTCACTGACACTCACATCTATACAAGCGTGAGCCACTACTGGCATGCTCAGAGAAGGCGGGGTTTCGAACATAGGGGGTCAAAAATGCTTGCCAGAAGACTGTTCTCTGTCGTCGCAGTGGTAACGGCCTTGCTGTTCGCGTCAAATGCCCTGGCTGACGCAGAGGACACCAGACCGCCGTGGGCGAAGGCGGAAGGGATCACCGGCATCTCAGGGCCTTGGCGCATCCAGAACTACAACGGCTACTGCATGGACATCGCCGCCAACCGGCCCGGCACCGTGATCGGCATGAACGACTGCCATTCCCCGAACTACACCAGCCAGTGGTGGTACTTCTACAGCTACGAAGGCACCGAAACCTTCCGCAACTACAACGGCTACTGCGCAGACATCGCCTCGAACGCGTCGGGAACAGTCGTCGGGATCACCGACTGCCACTACCTCTACTCCAGCCAGCAGTGGGTTCGCTATTCCGACCGAACCATCAGAAACTACGGCGGCAACGGCAAATGCATGGACCTGGGCTCCAACGCGAAAGGAACCCCAGTAGTGATAGCCGAATGCCGCGACGGCTACACAAGCCAATGGTGGTACCTCCTCGCGCCTTAGACTCGATCTTCCGTGATCTTGCTGGCATCTTGTGCCGCTCGAAAGCTGTAGCGGCTCGTCAAGGCACTGACGTTCTCGTGCTCCGGCACGAGAACGTCGCCCTGCTCGGCGGTGGCAAGAACCGGCGCCTGGTCGAGATCGCCAAGCCCTTCGAGACGAGGCCAAGCTCTACCGGCAATGGTCCGTCGCGCCCGGCCGCTACACAATCAGAGAACACCTGCAAGATCATGCAGGCGACCGTCGCCCGGAAACCCGACCAAGCGGCCGAGCTACTGCGCGAATACCCCGTACGCTCCATTGCCGCGGTACCCCGCGAACATCCCGACGAACCTGACAGTGGAACAAACGGTTTCGTTCGCGCCGAGCACCCCGAGTGTCCAGCGTGCGGATCTCCACCCGCACCTCGTCACCGGTGCCGTTCGCCACGCACGGACCTCGCCCGGACGGCAACCACCGGTAAGCGGCCTCACCCGGCAGAGGCGCCGAACCCTGGTCAGCGCCAACGGGATCACCTACCCATAGCCGGTCTCCGACGACCCACGCCCACGAGGCACCGTCATGGGTGACAGCGAGGTCGCTGACCGGACCACCCACGTCGCCCTGCCGCACTACCTGCAACCGCCCTGCCCCTGCCCTGCCTGGTTTTGCCGGTCACGTGGTCCTTCTTGAGCCATCTTCGCGGGTCCACAAAGGATGGTCAGTCGTGCGCCACTGAGGGGTCCGTGGCGTCTGGGTGCCGTACCGAGCCGAACAACCGGGCAGCCTGTTCCGGCCGCAGCGTGAGGAACGTTGCGCTTGCCGAAAATCTCATCCGTGCTGGTCAGACGCTGCACACGGTGAATCAGCACCGTCCACTTACCGTTCGGCGGTCCTACGGCAGGATGACCGGCCGTGCTGCTGCGACTGGCCTACCTCGGCCTGACCAACACCTTCGCCCTACTTCGCCTGATCCCGGTGAGCAACCGGGACAAAGACATCGAGATCCTCGCATTGCGCCACCAGATCGGAGTACTGCAACGGCAACTCGGCGACACCAGGGTGCGGTTCAGCCCGGCTGACCGGGCGTTACTCACCGCGCTCCTGCACCGACTACCACGCCAAATCTTGCACAGACTCCGCCTACTGGTACGCCCCGACACCATCCTGCGCTGGCACCGCGACCTACTCCGCCGACACCACGCCAGGATGTCGAGACCGAAACGCCCGGGCCGACCGCGCACCATCCGGTCTATTCGAGTCCTGGTTCTGCGCCTGGCCAAGGAAAACCCGAACTGGGGCTACCGCCGCATCCACGGCGAACTCCTCGTCCTCGGCATCAAACTCGCCGCCTCGACCGTCTGGCAGATCCTCACCGACACCGGCATCGACCCCGCACCCGAACGCGCGTCCAGCATCTGGGCCCAGTTCCTCCGTTCCCAGGCGGAAGTCCTGCTGGGCTGCGACTTCTTCGAAACCTGAACCGCTCGAAAAGTCGTAGCGCCTGGTCAGGCCATCAGATCAGGCGCTGAGACTACGTTCCAGTGATCGTGTCGCTGCTGTACCACCTGACCCGACGATTGCTGTCCGTCCCCGCCGTGCTGCTACGCCAGGACAGCACCAAGAACGCTGAACTGCTCGTGCTCCGGCACGAGAACGCAGTCCTCCGCCGCCAAATCACTGGTCAAGTCCGGTACGAACCAATGGACCGTTTCTGGTTCACCGCCCTTTCCTCGCTACTCCCCCGCCACCGCTGGCACGCCTTCCCCGTCCAACCCGCGACGATCCTCGCCTGGCACCGTAGATTCGTCGCCTGGAAGTGGGACTACAGCGCACTCCGACAACGCACCGGACGGCCACCCACCCATGCAACGATCAAGAAGCTTGTCCTTCGCCTGGCCCGGGAAAATCCACGCTGGGGGCACAGAAGGATCCAGGGCGAGCTCGTCGGGCTCGGACATCCGATCGCCGCATCGACGGTTGGGAAGATCTTGAACTCGGCCGGTATCGAGCCCGCGCCACGCCGAACTGGCAGGGGCGCGGATCCGGGCAACTGCCTGCCAGTGCCCCACCCGGACGTGATGTCGCTATGCCACTGTGTACGCGATCACCGCGGCGGACAACACCTGGGCTCCCCGCGTGATCGTGTGCCTCGGTGGGGTGGCTCTGGCGCAACCGGGCGCTGAGCGCGCGTTCCGTCCCCGCCAGGAACTCCCGCAGCAATACCGCCACGACACTCATATCCAGGAAAGGTTCGCCAGGCGGACGGCCGGCCGCTTCGGCGGCGCAACCGGTGAACTGCTGTATCTGTCCACTCAGGACGTCCATCCGCATTCCGCTGCCGTCTGATGCCAGGCCGGCCGCACGGACCCGATTACGCAGGTGCGCGGACGGATCGTCGCTTGTGATGGCTGAACACGGAACCGGCGCGGTGCGCCCACGCCCGTCTTTCACCGGTGGAAACCACGTCGGCAAACGGCGCTATCGCCGTCTCGTTTTCGGCGGGAAAATCCGGGTACCAGAGAGTGGGGACAGGTAATCATGACTGAGACACAGGCTGTATCCACGCTTCCGGCCTTCCCGTTCGATACGCCGCCCGGCCACGACACCGACCCTGAGGGCCTGCGCCTGCTCGCCGAGGGATCGATGGCCAGAGCGCGAATGGCCGAGGGTGGCAAGGAAGTCTGGCTGGCACTCGGCTACCACGCCAACCGGCAGGTGATGTCCGACTTGAGGTTCGCTCGGCAGCCGGTCACGAGTCCGGACGCTCCGGTCACTGTGCCGGCACTTGTCGGTGTCACCGACGTCATCTCGGTAATGGATCCGCCAAAGCACACCAGGGTGCGGCGGTTGCTCGCCGCAGCGTTCACTCCGCGCATGGTCGAGCGGTTGCGCCCGCGGATCCAGTCGATCATCGACGACCTGCTGGACGGATTCGACAGCTTCGACAAGCCGTCCGATCTGATGGAGATGTTCTTCGCGCCGCTGCCGATCACGGTGATCTGCGAACTGCTGGGCGTGCCCGAGTCGGACCGGTCGAACCTGCGTGGATGGGCGCACCGGTTCATGACCGCCGGGGCACCGGAGGAGATGGCCACCACCCACCAGGAGGTGGGCGCCTATCTCGCCGGACTGGTCGCGGCCAAGCGTGCACACCCGGCCGACGACCTGACCACCGCGCTGGTCGAAGTGCATGACGAGGGTGATCGGCTGACCGAAGCCGAACTCGTGATCAACATTCAGACCCTGCTGGTCGCCGGGTTCGAAACGACCCTCAACCAGTTCTCCAACGGCATCGTCGCGCTGTCACGCAACCCTGGCCAGTTCGACCTGTTACGGCGGAATCCCGAACTCGCCGACAACGCCGTCGAGGAGTTGCTGCGCTACGACAAGCAGATCCTGGCGACCATCCCGTGGATCGCGGCCGAGGAAGTCGACATCGACGGCTACCTGATCGAGGCCGGGGACGCCGTGATCGGCGTGCCCAACATCGCCAACCGCGACCCCGCCGTGTTCGAGAACCCCAACCAGCTCGACATCACCAGAGCCAACGCGTCGCAACACCTGAGCTTCACCCACGGCCCGCACTTCTGCATCGGCGCCCAGCTGGCCAGAACCGAAATGCGGATGGCGCTCGCCGCACTGGTGCGCCGCTACCCCGAGCTCGACGTCGCAGTCCCGCACACCGAACTCGAATGGAGGCAGAGCGCCGCTGTCCGGGCACTGTGGCGCCTGCCTGTCACCTGGTGACGAGCAGTGCTTGTGAGCTGACCGCGCATTGCCTGCCAGGCCGCCGGGTGCCCGGCGGCCATGGCGGCTGGTCAGGAATTGCCGGCGATGCTCTCCCGGAGAGTATGGGCGACTATCCGGGTCGAGGCCGGGCTGCCCGGGTTCAGCAGGATGTCGGTGTCCGGCGGCAGACCTTCGACGAGCTCCTCGATGGTGACCGTCGCCCAATGCTCGGCACCGACACGCTCACGGTGCGGCTCCGAGGTGATCACGGCGACACACGGCACGTCGTCCGGGGCGGGGCCGACCAGCGGATAGCCCTCCTCGTCCACCGCGATCTCCATGGTCGACTCACCGAGTACGTCGATCAGTACCGCCACGTCGGCCTCACCCGCGATGATCATGTGCATCACGGCATCGGCCAGGTCGGTCGGGGAGGACGCGTCGGACGGCACGTACTGCGGGTTCGGCTCGAACCGGCCGGGGTTGCCCTCCTCGTCGAGCGACCAGCCGCCGACGATCGCCTGGACGGGCGGGACCTCGTCCTCGGTACTGGGCTGCCATCCCGGGTCGAGCAGTACGGCCCAGTCCGCGGTGTCCTCCGGCGCTGGCTGCTGATCCACCATGACGACCATTCTCCCTCACTCCTCTTCTTGCCGGACAGTCGTGCCGGGAAATCCGACGAACTCGCCGGGCACGGGTTCGCCCTTGGAAGTCGTGTCCGGTTGGACGCCGTACCGACTTGTTCTCTCGTCACCCGACACGAGCCGGGTGCCTTTTCCGCTCGGTGCGAAAACGTCCCCCGTGAAACCCAGTTCGCGCAACTTCTCGACCGCGGTCTTCCCTGATACGGCCTCCGGATGCGCCACACTGCAGGAGAGCATGACCAGCATCATGGTCGGGTTCTTCGCGAAGAACTTCCGCAGGAACGGGCTGCGGGCAAGCAGCCGTGCGTAGGTCGCCCCATCGATGAGCACCTTCTGGGCGGGCTGTTTCTTCGTCGCCTTCAGCGAGACAGCGAATATCTTCTTGTTGGCATGGGCGTGCGTGTAGAAGAACTGGCTTCCCGCCCAGGGGGACGGCACCCGCTCCTGCTTGCCTGTCTTGCCCTGCTTGCCCGACTTCCCTTTCGCGCCGAGGTTCTTGAGGTATGACACGTCCGAGGTGCGCTTGGGGACTCCGGCCCACTTGGTCACCTGCAAGGTGTCCTCTTGCTTGGTGGGATACGAGGTCCCGATCACGGCACCGCTGTGCGCGTCCTTCAGCAACAGGATCTCGACTCGCCTTGCCCCGAACTTGAAGAACGTCTTGGTCTGCTCGCCGAATCCGCTGAGCCAGGGCTCTTTCTTGGTCTTCTTCTTCGGGAAGACCGGGTTCTTCTTCGAGAAGAACGAGTTCTGCGAGAAGATCGACGATGGCCGGGACCGGACCGCCTTATGGCCCCCCGATGGTGTTAATTTCCCTGCCTTGGTAAACGCCCCACTCATGCCTGTAGTCCTCTCCGCAGCTTCAGTTGCCGGACTTATAGGTCAGGACGAGACCCAGACCGGTCAAGGCCGTCCTGTCACCGTCGAATCGCAAGGCCAGCCCCGCATCGCCGTTGCCGGGCAACGAAAGCCCGGGAGTCGGCAGCAACTGCCCGTTGTTCAGCGCGAACTTGGCGTCCCCGCCGAGTACGAACCGCCCGGCGCCCTGGTACTTCGGATAGATGCCGGTGATCTGGCGGCTCACCATGCCGGGCAGCAGATCCGGCGTGATCGGCAACCGGAGCTCCGGGTCGCCGCCGGTCAGAAACCGCGTCCACTCCGCGGGGAACTCGCCGGCCACGTCGAACAACCGCGCGGCCGGGTACGGCTTGAGCACGCCCCGCACCGCGTTGGTGAACACCGAGTCGCCGGCCTGGGCCGTGTACTTCACGGTGAACACCACGTCGAGCAGGTCCTCGGGGCATCGCCCGGTCAGCTCCAGCCGCCACGTGGAGACCGCGCCGGTGCCCTCGAACGGCAGGTACTTGTCGTCGTCGTAACGCAGTTCGAACAGGCCGTTGTTCTCCGCATACTGGTCCACCTGCGACAGTGCGATTCGCTGGCTGGCCCGCCAGTCGGCGCGTACGGTCGCGGGAGCCGGGCCCTTCGGGTCGAGCAGGTGCCGCACCGCCTTGGCGTCCGGCGCCATCACAGTCCGGTGACCGAGCTGGCTGAGTGTCGCGTTGAGACCGAGCCGTTCGCCGTCGGTGTTGGCGAACGTGACCGAGACGGTCCGGATCTGCCTGCGGTAGTGCCCTGGGAAGTCACGGTCGAACATCGCCTCGGTCAGCGCGATCTCGCACTTGCCGCCGGTCTTGAGCCGCAGCAGCGCGACCGGGTCGAGCTCCAGCAGCGACACCTGCCTGGTGATCTGCATGCCCCGGCTGTCCGCGTCGAGGAACGCCCTGCCCATCCGCTCCAGGTCCAGCCCCAGGGTTTCCGCGGCGAGCAGCCCGTTGTGCCGGCTTTCCCAGTACTGCGGCCGGATGTGGCGCACGTCCGCCTCATCGAGTCCACGCTCGAACTGGAATGCCCGCTCGGCCGACCTGGCCATGTCGTAGGCCAGGTTGTAGGCCTGGAAGTACGCCTCCCCGAGCCGGCCGGACATCCACGAGTACAGCTGTGCGGTGCCGAACTTGTCCTTCAGGAACGACGCGACGGCCTGCTTGTGCGCGATGTCCTGCAGGAGGATGTCCCGTTCCCGTTCGGCCATCGCCAGTTGCTGCTCCGCGCTGGCCACCTGGTGGCCGATCTGCACCACGGTGCTCTTGGCCTCGCGCAGCTGGTCGGTCCACTCGCCCATGGACCGTTGGTGCGCGGCGGTGACACCGAGCAGTTCGCCGATGATGCTGAAGCTCTCGCCGATCGACTCCCAGATCTCCGACGACTTGTCGAACACCTTGCCGGCCTGCTTGCCGCCCATCTCCGTGCCCATGATGAACGGGCCGATCAGCGCCTGCGGCATGCCGTAGGCGAACGCCGCACCGATCTTGTTGGCACTGGAGTACAGGTGCGCCGCGCCGGCCGTGGCCAGCGACGCGATCTGGGCCACCTCCAGGTCGGTGAGCCCTTCGTCGACGAGCCCCTGGTAGTACTTCACCCGGCCGCCCGCGGCCTCCTGCCCGGTCCTGAGCTCGGCCAGGTTCTCCCGCGCGGCCTTGACCTCGGCGTCCTTGATGGCCCGGGTCATGTCCAGGATCGTGGCCTCCTGCCGGTTCTGCAGCAGGTTGAGCTCCTCGGCGTCCCGCTTCTCCAGTGCGCCGATCAGGTCACCACCCAGCTGACGCACCCGGTCGACAAGTGCCTGCGCCTGCCGGAACAGGAAACTGAACCGGTACTGCGGCACCGGCGCGGCCGCGCTCGCGGTGATCTGGTCCAGCCCCGCACCGGACGCGACCCCCTCGACCAGTGCCATCGGGTCGATCGGCGGCGCGAACAGCGGCACGGGCTGGCTGATCCCGAGGAAGTTCTGGGACAGCCGGATCTTGCGCAGCCGGTCCTCCACCCGGACCCAGTACTCGGCGAACATCGAGTTGCCGGGAACGGTGAAGTACTCGTTGCCCACGCCGCGGTGGACCGAACCCTCGCCTTCCAGCAGGACACCGTCACCGGTGAGCACGACTCTCGGGTCGAGCTCACCGGGTTCGAACCCGCCGTGACCACGCGGCGCCGGCAGCAGCCGCGTGCCCAGTGCCTCCGGCCGGGCCCCGAGCAGGTCGTACGCCAGGACGTAGAGCATCCGGGCCTCGTCGATGCTTTCCGGGGTGTACTGGCGGAACAGCATGTCGCCCCAGTCGAGCAGGTTGTCGATGTAGGCCATCACGACCGACCGGCGGTACGCCACCGGACGCCACCCGGCGATCGCGTGCGGGTCGAACGGGTCGTCCTGGTAGGCCCCGACGAGCTTGTCCGGGTCGCCGAGCAGGTAGTACTGCCGCCGTAGCCCGGCGATGATCGCGGTCTTCTCCCGCAGGCCGTTGAGCGTGCCGAGTGTTTGCCTGCCGACGGTGCCGGGCAGGCCGAGCATCCGCCGCTCGATCTCGGTGTGCACTGTGGACGACGCGAGCGCCGCAAGATCGGCGGCGAGGTCGTCGTCGAGCCTGCTGTACCGGCGGAACACCCCTACGAGCCGGCCGGCCTTCGCCAGCAACGGATTGACCAGGCCTCTCATGTCCTCGGCGGCGAGATGCGCCTTGCCCAGCGTCTTGGAGTCCGCCGACCGCTCGAGTGCCTTCAGGTCATCCAGGCAGCCGTCCGCCAGTGCCTCCGGATCCACGGCGAGGAACGGCAGGAATCGCCAGTAGCTCGTGGTCTCGGTGGGGTCGAAGACGGCCTCGTACCACTGCCGCGCGGCCTCGAACCGCTGCGCCTTGTTGAGCGCCTGCGCGATGAGCAGCGGGGCGTGAAAGAAGATCTCCCAGTAGTAGATCCCGTTGGCGCTGTCGAAGTCCAGGTGCGTACTGGCCGGCAGCCGGTCCTCGGTCACGCGGGTGCTGCGGACATGGATCGTGGTCTCGCCGGAGAACTTCGTGCTGCACGCGGGAACCTCGTCGAACTCCTGGGTGCGCGGGTCGAGCAACGCGGAAACCCCGCCGATCAGCAGCTTCTCGTTGAGTTTGTGCGCGGTGCTGGTGGTGAGGCGGACGACCTCGTACGGCTGGGTCGCCCGGTTGTACGGGCGTGGGACCGGGACGTGCTTCGCGTACTGGACGTATTCACTGCCGTAGAAGAGATACAGCTGCGTGCCGCCGTCCAGCACGGAGTCGAACCGCACGTCGAAGCCCCGCGGCAGGCCGCCCCAGCCGCCCTCCATCTTCTGCCAGGTCAACAGACTGTGGTGCAGCTCGACGGAACGGTCGATGCGGGCGTACTCCCCCCTGTCGAACACGTAAAGGGCGTCATCTCGCTGGAAGACCGCGTCGACGGTGTGCGGCAACTCCACCGGGAAACCCTGGTCGGCCTCCCGCGCCACCTCGCCGTCCACGATGGCGAAACGCGTCAGTGTCTTGCCGCTGATGAGGTACAAGGCGTCGTTGGCGACGTACGCCGCGGTCACCGTCGGCAGATTCCAGCGCTTGCTGATCGGCTGTGGCCGGGTTGTCTTCCTGACCGGGCCAGTGTCCGGCCCTGGCTTGCCGCCCCGATCCCAACCGCGGCCGCCGTGGCCGATGTGGCCGATTTGACTGCCGAGACCGCCGAGGCTGCCGGTGTCCTCGATCTCGGCGTTGTCCTCATCCTCGGTGCTGTCCCTGGCGTCCGGGTCCGTGGACTTGGGCACGACGAGGTAGCGCGGGGTCGACGGCCCGTTCTGGAAGAACAGCCTGGTCCCGCCCGGCAGTTCGACCGCCGCGTCGACATGGCTCCACTTGGGCAGCCCGACGTTGTCCTTCTTCAGCGAGAACGACTCGACTGCCTCGCCGGCACCGATCACACCCGGCCGGAACAGGAAACTGCCGCCGCGATGGTCGAGGCTGAACCAGTCGCCGTCCCCCTCGGTGCTGTTGAACGTGACGATCCGGGCCTCGGTGCTGTGGTTACCCGGCGCGTCGTCGAGGAGCTCCTTGCGCAGCAACGCCTTGTCCTGGTCCTGGGCGACCTCGCCGAGAACCTTCTCCCTGGTCTCCCCGATCGGGATCGGGGAGAGCTCCGGCGGCAACGCGAACCGCGTGGTGAACCGGGTCGTGACGGTCCGTGGGTGGGTCACGATGTCGACGTAGGAGCAGGTGACCTGGATGGCCTCGTGCCCATCGGCCGAGGACTGCCCCAGCTCCACGGCCACCTTCAGCTCGCTGATCGCGCCGCTCAGCCCGGAGTCCACGACCCTGCTCTGCACCGGCAGCCACTGGCCGTTGAGGTCGCAGAACGAGTAGCAGATCTTGACGCGGTTGGTCGCGGCCGTCGTGGACACCCGCTGGCTGTCGCCGTCCTTGACCGCGACGACGGACGTCGTGGATCCGGACGGGGCTGTCGAGTCGGCCGTCGCCCAGAACACGAACACCCGGCCGAACGCGTGGATCGGGGCCACCTCGTCCGCGTCGATCTGGACGTTGACCTGCTCCCAGGGCTCCCAGGTGGTCGACACGCGCTCGGTTCCGCGTAGTTCCGCCCGCCGCCAGTAGTACCGCCTCGGGTCCGTCCTGGTCGTTGCGAACAGGACCAGGTCGCGGCCTGACGGGTCGTCGTCCCCGGTGGGGTGGACGTAGCCGCCGGCGATGGCCAGCCGGGACACCTCGGTGTACTCGTCGAGATACTTCCTGTACGCCCGCACGACGGCGTCATCGGTGATCTCGCCCTGCAGCAGATCGTCCTCGAGCTGCCGGAACGCCGAGGACTTCAGGTCACGCAGCTCGGGCCGCAGGTAGTTCTCCGGGTACAGGAACACCTTCCGGTTGGCCTCCCAGGTGCGGTAGGCCCGCATCCAGGTCCACCACCGCTTCAGCCGCTGCTTCGTGGCCTGCTCGTCCGCGCCGGTCTCGACTGTGGCCTGCTCCAGGTTGAGCAGGTAGCGGTGCAGGTACAGCTGGACCGCGGCGATCGCCTCCCGGACCTTGGAGGTACGCGCCTCACCGCCCATGTCCACGTCGATCAGCAGCTGCTCGAACAGGTCGCGAGTGGTGACCAGGCCGGGCTGCGACGGGTCGGCGAGCACGGCCGCGACCAGAGCGTCGCGTTTGGCCATGTTCAGCTCGTCGTGCAGCTGCCCGGAGAGCACCGGCCATTCCTCGGCGGTGTGCTGCCGTTCGAGCAGCTCGTACAGCACGGAGGCCGCCTGTTCCAGGCCTCCGTCCTGGCCGTTGTGGACACGCGACCAGATCTCGCCGAACACGCGGGACGGCCCGGTACCCAGCTTTCCGGCCAGTTCGAACAGCTCACGTGCCTTGAGTAGGAACTCGATCTCGAACCGGTGCTCCTGGTCGTGGCCGGCGGGCAGGAAACCACCGTTGCGTTTGACCCACCTCAGCTCGTCGACATCCCAGCCGAAGATCCCGGCGAGCACCTCGAACGGGTCGTCGGCGCCGATGTGCAGCAGGTCCACGAGGCCGGCCGGGCGTGACCGGGCAAGGTCGACGAACCGGGTGATCGTGGCCACGTCCGTGAGCCGGTAGTCACCGCAGTCCGACCACCGCTGACGGAACGTCTGTGGGTACGTACGGTCGATCTCGTGGTAGCGGCCGGCGGTGTAACGGACGTACTCGTTGCCCCGCACCAGATAGGTCCGGCCCTCGAAGCCGAACGCGCCGGTGATCGACGCCTCGAACGACGCGGGCAGATTCCCCCAGTCATCCTTGATGGTGCGCGGATAGCCTTCGTCGGCCGTGGTGAACTCGCCTGCGCGGTAACGGAGATACTGGCCACCGCGGAAGGCGTACAGCTCACCGGCAGGGGCCACGAACGCGGCGTCGATAGCGTTCGAGCCATCGGCGAAGTCGTTGCGCACCTTGCCCCATTGCCCGGCGATCGGCGCAGGCGCGGCAGTGTCGCCACGCAGATAGTGCTTGCCCGCGAACAGGTACGTCATACCGTCGACGCTGCGGAAGGCGGCGTCGATCCCATCCTTGAACTCGTCGGGCAGCGCACCGATGCCGAGTTCGGCGGACAGTCCGGATTCCAGCGTGCGTGGGTATCCGTCGTCGACATAGTCATAGTCGGTACCCGTGTAGCGCACGTACTGGTCGCCGGAGAACAGTAACGTGTGTTCGCCGTTGACCAGGGCTGCGTCAACCTTGCCGCCCTCGGCGATGTTGTTGCGGATACGGCCAAGCGAGCCGACGTCGAGCGTGGCGGTCAGCGCCCTGGACGCCACATGGCAGCTGGAGCCGACGAACACGTAGACGGTTCGGTCGTTGGCGACCACGCCGTCGATCAGCGCGGGCGCGTCCTCCGCGATCCGGTCCGCGAGCACCTCCTCGAACGTCTCCGGCAGCGCCGCGAACATCTCCTCCTTGCGGAGGTTGCGGGCGATCTGCTTGGGGTAGCCCGGATCGGTCCACTGGTAGGTGGAACCTGAGTAGCGCACGTACTGGGTGCCGGAGAACAGGAACGTCCGGCCACCGGCCACCACAGCCGCATCGACGCGGCCGCTGCCGTCCCGTTTGGCGAACTCGTTGCGCGGCCGGGCCCACACGTCGCGGATCTGCTGCCGTTGGGTGAACGCGCGCTCGTGGTACCTGGTGAACTCGTCCTGGAAGAAGAAGTAGGACGCGCCGTCCACACCGGTGAACGCGGCGGTGATCGTATCGTCGTCCTGGCCGATCCCCCGCCAGAGCCGGTTGATCAGCCTCGGGTAGGACCACTTCCGGGTGCTCTCGTTGTACTGGACGCACTCCTTGCCGGTGAGCAGCAACATCGTGTCGCCCTCGAACAGCACGGCATCCGGGGCGACGAAGCCGGCCGGCCGCTGTTCGGCCGGGATCTGCCAGAAACCCGAGTCGGTGATACCGGGCTCGCCGGGGCCGCTGTAGTCGGTACCGGAGTACACGACGTAGCGGATGGTGCCGTCCTGCGCCGGTTTCTCGAACAGGTAGGTCTTCTCGTCCTGGACGTAGGCGAGGGTCACTGTCGCAAGGCCCGTCCAGTGTTCCTTGATGGATCGCGGCTCGCCGACGATGTCGCCGTCGTAGGCCGAACCTTCGTATACCACGAACTGGTCGTCGGTGAACACATAAGTCCTGCCGTCCCGCCCGACCATCGCGGCATCGACACGGTTGTTGTGGTAGACGGTGTTGCGCGGCCGCCCCCACTCCTCGGCCAGCGGGTAGGCACGGTTGAGCTGCTTGTCGAAGCACTGGGTGCCCTGGAACAGGTAGGTGTTCCCGTCGGGGCCGGACAGTACCGCGTCCAGGCCGTTACGGAACTCCTTGGGAACAGTACGAAGCGTTCGTGGCCGGATTCTTGTCCTCGTGACCTCGGTGCCCTCGATCGAGCCGCATCGGAGCCATTCGCCGCCCTGCTCCAGTACGAGCGAGCCGTCCTCAAGCAGGACACAGCCGGCGCTCGCCAGATCGTCGTACCGCCGGTAGGCAGTGTCCGACACCACGTGACATTGCTTGCCTGAGAAGAGGTACACGTTGCGTTGGTCGGAGAAAGCGGCGTCGACGTGGTCGATGGAGACGGAGAGCTTGATCAGCCGTGGCTCGTCCTTGAGCGACGAGAGCAGTTTCGGGTAGCCGCTGTCGATCTCCGCCAGGTTGTCGCCGGTGTAACGGACGTACTGATTGCCGGAGAAGAGGTACGTGTGACGCTCGGGCGAGTTGACGACGAGTGTCGCATCGACTTTGCCGGTACGCGTGATGTTGTTGACGACCTTGCCCCAGAAGGTGCCGACCGGAGCCGGCTGGTCGTCGGCCGCGGTGTAGTCGGCGCTGGAGTAACGCACGTACTTTCCACCGGAGAACACATAGGTCCTGCCGTCGCTGCCCAGGAAAGCGGCCTCGACCCGGTCGAACGGGATGCTGTCCCAGTGCTCCGCCAGCCTGCGCGGCTGCGACCACCAGCGATGCCTGGCATCAAAGGTGATGAAGTCCTGGCCGGAGAACAGATACATCAGACCGTCACGCCCGGTCAGGACGGTGTCGATCACGGTGAACCCCGGACTGTCGGGGGCAGGCCACGCCGGCAGGCTCCACCAGCTGTCCGGCATCGCCTTGGGGTAGCCCTCGTCCGGGGCCTTGTAGTCCTTTGTGGAGTATCGGACGTACGTGCCCGGCCCGTCCTCGGCGGCCGTGCCGACCAGGTAGGTCCGGTTGTCCAGGACGAACGCCGCGTCGACCCGAGTCAGTCCGCCCCAGTCGCCGGCGATCGTACGCGGGTAACCCACGTCGACCGTGGTGTAGTCGGCGCCGGAGTAACGAATGTACCTGTTCCCACTGAAGATGTAGGTCTTGCCGTCCAAGCCCACGAACGCGGCGTCCACAATGCCGTCCGGCAGGACAGGCGTGAGCACTCCCCACTTGCGGGCCGTCGGGGTCGCTTTGCGGTCGCCGGTCAGGGCAACGGTCATGTTGCCCTTGAACAGGTGCACGACATCAGATCCGTCAACCAGGGCGGCGTCGACCCCGCCCTCGAACTCCGATGGCACGTCACCCAGGCGCGACTCGATCCGTTGCAGGCAACCGTCGTCGGCCAGCACACCGGGGTTCTCGATACCGCCGGTCACCTGGACGAGCTGGTTACCGGCGAACAGGACGACCGCGGACTTGTCCACGTAGGCGGCGTCGATGCCGGTGGCCTGGCTGAACGAGTCGCGTACGCGCCCCCAGACCTCGGTGATCGGGCGTTGCGGGGATCCGACCTGAAGGTAGCTGTGCTCCTTGAACAGGTGGACCTTGCCGTCGCCACTTTGGAAGGCCGCGTCGAGGGCGAACTGGAAGTTCACCGCCAGCCGGACGTGCGGGCCCTCGTCCTCGCGCCACTCCCCCAGCGTCCGCGGATAGCCCTCGTCGACCTGGGTGTAGTCGGCGCCCGAGTAGCGGACGTACTGGTTGCCGCAGAACAGGTAGGTGCGCCCCTCGTCGTCGGTGAAGGCGGCGTCGATCCGGGCCAGGTCGGTGAAGTTGTTCGCGATCTTGCCCCAGACCTGCTCCCGTCGTGTCCACACGAGACTGTCACGGTCCTTGGTGAACGCGTGGGAGCCGCCCTTGCCGTCCCGGCCGATGATCCACCCGGTGCCGATGTTGTCGGTGAAGGCCGCATCGATCCTCACCAGGCCGGTGAACCGGCTCGACAGCTCGGCCAGCGGTTTGGCCACCGGGCTGACCAGTGCGCGGGTCTTCGGTGCGTAGGCCCAGTAGCCCTGCTCCCCGAACAGGTAGACACTGCCGTCCCAGTCTTCGAGCAGAGCGTCGAACGCCTCGACGCCCGGCGGAAGGACCAGCGTCTCAGGGTACTTTCCGGCCAGATCCTGGTCGTGGAACGCGACGCTGACCTCCGCCGGCTCGAGCGCCAGTTTGCCGGCGAGCATCGAGAACCTGCGGATCCGCCGGTACGCGAGCAGGAAGTGCACGTCCTTGACGGTGTCCTCGGCGAGCAGGACCGGCGCGACCAGAAGGTCGAGAGCCTCGGCTGCGCCACCGGCCACCTCGGTGCAGATCGCTTCGACCGTTGCCGCCGGCACGCCGAACGCGTCCTGCAGAACGCTGAACAGGGTTTCCCGCTGCCGTTGTTCCAGGTCGGCGACGACGCCGACGATCTCGGCGATCCCGGCCGTCGTCGCCATGGCCACCTTGTGCAGCAGGAAGAACACTTCCTTGCCGTAGTCCTCGTAGCCGGGCACGGTGAACTTCAGTGCATTGTGGACGTTGCCGAACCAGCCGAGGCGACCGGCGGGCACCGTGAACTCGTCGGTCAGGTGACGGTTGTCGACGAGCAGCTCGGCGAGCCCGAGGCTCTCCTCATCGGTGAACCCGAGCTCTGCCAGCGCCGTGAAGTCCAGCTGGTAGGCCTGCTGCTCGCGGAGGATCGCGGCGAGCTGCTGGAAGACCATGGCTTCCTCGCCCGCCGTGAACCCGGGGCCGACCCGCAGGCCGGGGGCCGGTTGCGACAGCAGTGCCCGCAGGTCCTCCGGCACGTGGTCGTCGACCAGGTAGGTACCGTCGAGCAGACGGGCGACGGTCTGGGCCACGGCCCGATCGGCGATGTCCTGGAAGTCCTCGGGAACGAAGGTGTTCCACTGGGTCCTGGCAGTCTGCAGCCGGACCTGCATCGCCTCCAGGATCGCGCGGCGACGCGGGTAGAACTCCAGAGCGACACCGAAGTCGGCCAGGCCGAGGCCCAGCATCGCGACCGGGTCGGTGAAGTTTCCGTCCTTGTTGACATATCCGTTGAACCGCAACGACTCCAGCAGGTCGGTCAGCTGCGCGTCGGTGAAGTCCAGCGAGGCGAACGAGTCCGGGTCGAGCGCGATGACCTGTTCGCCGAAGAGCCGTGCCCGCTCGTGCAGCCGGTCCGACACGGCCGGCGTCAGCTCGTCCAGGCAGGTGTTGACGGTGAAGTCCAGGATGTTCTCGGGCACGGCGAAGAAGTCCGGCGCCAGGATCTTGCCCTCGGCGTCGATGTGCAGGTTGTGGATCAGGTTGTCGTACAGTTCGGCCAGCGTCTCGGCAGTCAGGTCGCCGAGCTGCTCGAGATCCGACGGGAACACCGCCCCGACTTCGGCCGCGGCCGCGTCGCTGAACAGCATGAACAGCGATGCGCGGTACGGTTCGAAGTCGGTCGCCAGCCGGAAGTCGGTACTGGGCAGCCGGTTTTCGGCCAGCACGCCGTCGGCGTCGACGTACCCGGCGAGAACCAGGTTGGTGAATATCTTCGCGGTGAGCCGTTCGTCGAGTCCGAGGCCGGTGAAGTCCTCGTCGGTGATCCCGGACAGTCGCACGAGCGCGTCGTAGGCGGCGGATTTCGCCGTCGGCCGGTCCACTCGCAGCAGCCGTGGGTGAAGTCCGGAGACCACACCGTCGTCGCGCGTGGTGAGCACGTCGTGGATGATCTCGGCCGCCCGCCGCGAGAACCGCTCGGAGACGAACACGTCCCGGTCCATACCGACGTTCCGGAACTCCCGCCGCAGGTTCGCCACGACCTCGGCCTGCTGCGCGGTGTCCTGTTCGCTCACCTTCGCCGCGGCACCCCCAAGCAGTTGAATCAGTTCCTGAGCGCCGAAACCGTAGGTCGTCATCCACGTGACGATCACGTCGAGCAACTGGACCAGCCACAGCCGCGAGCCGGCATCGGTGCCGGCGAGGATCCCGAAAAGGTCCATGCTCTGGGTGGCCGTGCCGAACGGCAACGGATGCGTCAGGATCGCCGGGTCGCTCTCGATCGCGTCGAACACGCCGAACAGCTCGCTGACCGGAATGTCGAGGGCCGCGGCCAACCGGGTGATCCGGTGCAGCAGCGAAAGGTCCTTGCTCTGCTCGTCGGTGCCGAACGGACCTTGCGGCACCTCAGCACGCAACCGCGTGACGATTGTGACAATGTCGTTCTCAGGGACGGAAAGCGCGCGGGCGACCCATTCGCGGTACGCCTTGTTCCAGGTGGCGAGGATGTCGCCGGAGTAGCTGGGCGGCGTGCCGAAGACCCGGCCGTAGAGGTGGCGCTCGCGGTCCTCGTCGCCCGATCCGAGCATTGTCATCGGCGCGGCAAGGGAACACACCACGTCAATGGGAAGGTCGAAGCGGCGCTGCAGGGACACGACCGCAGCGAGGATGCGCAGCGCAGCCAGGTCGATCCGGTTCCCGCAGCAGCTGCGCAGCACGAGATCGAGGTCGAGCAGCCGCAGCCCGGTCTTACGGGCGAGCCTGACGAACCGAGCCGTCCGATCGAACCACTCCTCGGGAACGGTTTCCCCATCTCCGCCCCAGAGCAGGGTTTTCTCGGCATCGTCCAGGGTGACGCGCGGACCGTCCTGGTGGATGAAGAACTCCGCGGCGGCCGCACGCTCGGAAACGCCGAGGTTGCCGTACAGCAACTCCCGCACTTCGGCCGCCGTGAGCGTCGTGGCCCGGCGGAACTCCGCAGCGTCCTGGAGACCGGCGAAACGCCCGGGATCACCACTGACCGGCAGAACCACCGCGTCGATGTCGTCTGTGGACAGACCAAGGAAGGCCCTGGTCACCACATCGCTGTCCGGGCGCGTGGCGAACGCGCGGTAGAGCTCGTCGGCGGTGACCCCGAACCGCCCGAGATACTTCTTCAACCGTTCGTCCTGCAACGAGAACGGCAGGTTCAGCGGGAAACGCAGACCTCGCAGCCGTTCGTAGGCCGCTTCCGCGGACTCGCCGACTCGCGGTTCGAGCACGCCGTTGACGATGTCGAGGTACGGCACGACGGTGTATGTGTTCTCGGTGTCCAGCGGCACACCCTGCAGGCCCGGGCGCCGCTGTGTCAGCGGGAAGACCTCGAAGCTGTCATCGATCAGCTCGAGCAGGTCGGCCAGGTACGCGGCGGGCGAGAGCACCGAGCGCGACTCGTCGGCCGGACGAAAGCTCAGATCGCCGAAAAGCTCCTCGTAACTGGGCAGAGAGCTCTCACTGGACATGCGTTTCCCCCTCTAGGTCTGCGAGGTTGTGTGAAGCGAGGCGGTAGCAGCCGGGCTGCAGGCGAGTAGACCGGCTGTCAGGCGGTTGTGGGTGAAGAAGGGCACGAAACGTCAAAACGAGCCGGACTGGTGCACAGATCGTCAATGGCACGCTGGGCGAACCGTTCACGGGTACGCAGATCACGCGGAGCCACCCCGAACTCGGCCCGGAAGAGCCTGCTGAACCGGGCAGCGGACGGAATGCCCACATCGGCACCGATCTGGCCGATTGTGCGGTCACCGTACGCCGGATCGACAAGGATTCGCCGCGCCCGCACCAGCCGTTCACGACGGATGACCGCCGCAACGCCTGTGCCGTCAGCGGTCTCGGGAGTGAGCACTTTGTACAGTGTGCGCCGCGACATGTGCAAAGCGGCGGCGATCGTGTCCGGGCTCAGCGCCGGATCGGACAGATGGATTTCTATGTAACGCATCACGGCATTACGCCGAGCGATGGTGTCGTCCGGTGCGACAGAATGCCGGTCTTCCAACGCACGGAGCAACATCGTCACCACCGCGGGCCACACCGTTCCAAGTTCGGCCACTGAACTTTTCGACAGCTCACCCAGTTTGCCGACCAGCCCGGCCATCATCGGCCGTACGAGAGCGTCGAAAACCGTGACACCACCGGCATCATGCGGGCCGATCACCCGTGACAACACGTAATCGGTGATGGCCAGCTTCTTACGTGGCACCGCAATGTGCAACGCGCTCGTACCATTCGGGGCACGCCACCACCCCGTCGACCACTCGACGACGACGAACTGTTCGCCATGCCCACGCCGTTGGGCAATCCGGACGAGCTCACCGAGCCCGATCCCGTCGGGCGCGCAGGACGCCTCGACCATACCGACCCCACCGGCGATCAGAATCTCTGTAACAGATTCCACTCTGGTGGGTGCACACGAGCAGAACGACATCCGGTCCAGCACGCCACACTGTCGGGCCCATCCGCCGCATTGCTACGGCACAACCCCAACTGTCACCCGAACAGCAGAACGGCCCCACATAACGGATTGAGCACGGCACCGCGCACCAAGATCTTCCGGTGAATCGCCGAAAATCTTCTGGCCACCGCAAAGCACATTAACAGTTCCTCAAGTAGCCAATCCCCCGGAACCTCCTTACCAAGCCCGGGACCAAACTGTGACGAGCTAACCAATCCGGGATATCACCTACCCCGAACACTGCTCCGCATGCGAGTACCACTACGGCGCTTGACGTACAGCGATGACTTTTCGAGCGGCACAGGCAGTCGGAACCGTTCGCCCACCGAGCGTGTGCCGATTGCTCAACCACATCACGTCGACATCATCCTGTCGTCGGCATGACAATGCGTTCGTTGCGACGCTCCGCTGCGGCGGCTCGCACGCTGAGCACGCGATCTTGGCAGTGGGTCAGGCTTGTGCCGTGTCCGTGCCCGGCAAAGACATGGACGCGGCGTGAAGCTGTAGCAGACCATCGACCCCTAGGAGGAACGTGTCACAGATCGGTTCGGGGTCGGACAGGCAGCCGGTGGCCATCGCTCCGTCTCGCAACATGACGACGTGCCGGGCGGCGGGTTCAGCCGGTGCGTCCCCGATGCGGGCCAGCACCTCGGTGATCGTGTGCGAGAACCACTGGCGGTGCGCGAGGACAGCTTGGTGTACGGGGTGGGCCGGGTCGGGATACTCCGCCGCGGCGTTGAGGAAGGCGCAGCCACGGAAGCCGGGAGACCGGATGCCCTCCGCGATGGACCTGGCAATGGCCTGGAGGGTCTCGGGCGCCGGCAACCCCCGGGCCACGATGGTGTCCACCTGGCTCCGCATGGCCTGGTCGGCTTCCTGCAGCTAGCAGACGATCAGGTCGCCCTTGCCAGGGAAGTGCCGGTACAGCGTCGCCCGGGTCACCTTCGCCTCGGCAACGATCCGATCGATGCCAACGGAGTGGATCCTGTGGCGCTCAAATACTCATCGCTGCTGGTCAACGGGCCTGCTAGTCAGGTTGAGACAATCCCTGCATGATCGTCTCGCTGCTGTAACCGCGTGACCCGGCATCTGCTCTCGATTCCCGGAGCGCTGCTTCGCCGTGAGACCAGCAGGGACGCCGAGCTCCTGGTCCTGAGACACCAGAACTCGATACTGCGCCGCCAACTCGGACAGCGCCCGCGCTATCAGCCCGCGGACCGGCTCTGGCTCAGCGCCCTGGCCAGGCTCATCCCTCGCCGCCGGTGGGCATCGGTCTTTCCCGTCGCACCGGCGACCCTGTCCACGCTCA
This sequence comes from Kibdelosporangium banguiense, assembly GCF_017876405.1. Lineage (GTDB taxonomy): Bacteria > Actinomycetota > Actinomycetes > Mycobacteriales > Pseudonocardiaceae > Kibdelosporangium > Kibdelosporangium banguiense. The sequence goes on from NZ_JAGINW010000001.1 coordinate 10,456,666, forward strand.
CGACGCGGGCTGAGCGCGGCGACTTCGACTCGCTGCAGGTCCTCACCAACATTCTCCGCCTCCAAGACAGGCTTGGAGAGGCCGTCTCCCTCTGGAAGACCGCCGCGATCAAGGATCCTGGCCGGTCCCGCGAGCAACTCGGTGACGTCCTGCACGAGCTCAACCAGACAGAGGAAGCACTCGCGATAGCCGTCGGCATGAGCACGAACGGAGACCGAAGTGCCCAGTCCCGGGCGGCATCCAGGATGGCCGACCTGTCGATGTGGGACGAACTGCGCGACCAGGCGGACCGGGGCAATCGGTATGCCGACATCGAGTATGTCCGCCATCTCTGCGATCTACGTGACTATCCCGCGATACAACGACGTGCGGCTGCTGCCAGCGTCGCGGCCGTCCGCGAACTCCTGTCCGCCGCAAAGCAAGGTGTCCACCAAGTCCGTGGGCTGGACGACCTTGGGCTGAACCCGGACGGGACACGGCCAGTTTCCAAGTGAGTGCGCTGAACAACCAATCCGAGACTGAACAGTGGATTCGGCTACCTGACGAAGGACCAATCAACAGGAGTCGCTCACCACGTGCGACCTCGTGTCGCGACGCTCATCGGCGGAAGCGAGTGATCGCCCGACCGGCCGCGTTGGCGATCGATCAGCGGGATGAGCGAGCGTTGGACTCATGGTGCGGCGGCCGCACAGGGGAGGCCTTTCCCTGCCCGCCGGGCTGTGGCCGGACGAATAGGCATGTCAAGATCACAATGGATTGTCCCAGTATGATGGCTTCACTCTCCCCGTCAAACGATGCAATGATAAAGACATGGATCCCTGGCCGGAGCGGGAATATCACGGCACGTCGTTCACCAATGTGGGCTTGAGCAGCGAGGGTGTGTCAGAACCGCGTGAGAAGGCACCCTGGTTTGCAGGGCGGGATGACCCCGATCGCTTGTTGCACGAGGTGCTCGAAGAAGCGTTGGGCTCCGCCGAGATCAAGAACGGGTTGATCATATGCCCGGAGTTGAACACGCATGGCCTGCGGATAACCGCCCTGTTGAACAAGGCAGGTATCCTGCGCTCCGCATCTGTCGAGTACTCAAGGTACAGCCAGGACCTGAACAGCTATCTGTCAGTGGATTGGCGGGTCGGCTGGCGGCGGCGACTACCGGTGTTCTACCTGTGGCTGCTGTTTGGCTCGAGCCCGCTGTGGTTGGCGCTCGCCTACCCGGCGCTCACGAACTCCTGGGCCGGTATCCTGTTCATGATCGGCCTCACCGTCGCGATTTCGGTGACACCGGTGGTCTACGCCGTCCGGAATCCTACTGAAGACACATTCTCCGAAGATTTGGCTGAGAGCTTTTTTCATCTCATTTTGCCTGTCGTGATACCTGCGATCGCAATGACTGGCGGCGCGGTGTCTGCGGCGATCTCGACATTGTGGCCTCCGCTTCCAGATGAGCTCGACTTGGCTGCTGGAGTTCTGTCGATGTTCATCGTTCCAGTTGTCGGAGGTATACTGGCTTTCTATCTGGGGAAATGGCTCGACAAACGCCTGGCGAAGTTGATGCATGACATGAAACTCACCGATCAGGACGTCATGGCCGTCTTTCAGCAGTGGCGACAAGCCCTGCTGCAACACGGTGTGCTGCCGTTCCTGCGGGAACGCCTCAACCGGGAGCACGCCGCCCGATACTCGGTGCGGTTGCGCGCGTCCGATAGTCCTGAGCAGCCGGTGGTGCGTCATGTGAAGACCGCCGCCGCCGGAGACCTGGTACAGGCGCTGAGGGCTCCGTTCGGCAACACCATCGCCCTGGTCGGACCGCAGGGCGCCGGGAAGACCAACCTGATGAAGGCGCTGCGCGACGGTCGATACAGCCAGCCCGGCCGGGCGCCTGACCTGATCGTCAGAGTCGATGCCTCAGCCAGGTACCTATCGAGGGACTTCGTGTTGCACCTCTATTCCGAGGTGTGCAGGGAGGTGCGCCGCTACGTCGACGCGTACTCGACGTTGGCTCCGGTTGAGGGCCCGCGGTCACCTCGAGTGTTGCGGTGGGGACGCCGTGGCGGGGTGACGTCTGCTCGACTGCGGGCGTTGGCCCAAGAAAGCTGGGATCGTGGCGACGGCATCCGGCAATTGCAGACGGTGACGACGGAGATCGCCGGAAAACTTGTGTTGCCCGTGGTCAGCGGCGACCTCAGCGGGAAGCGTTCGATCGCGATCGCCGCCCAGCCGATGACGTTTCCGGAGGTAGTCGCGGACCTTGTCACTTTTCTGGAACATATCGTGGCGACGTTGGGTTCGGTCGCCGGGCAGCGGGGAGGCGGGCGGGTCCTCATCGAGATCGACGAGGTGGACCGGATCAAGTCAGCCGAGCAGGCCAGAGAGTTCCTGGACGAAGTCAAGACGATCTTCGCGGCGAGGAACTGCCTGTTCTTGGTGTCGGTGTCCGAGGATGCCGTGCCGCCGTTCGTGTTCCACGAGACGGTCCGAGTGGAGTACCTCGATTTCGACAGCGCCAAAAAGCTGTTGCGCGAGTATGTGGTCGGCCTTTCTGAGCAGTTCCTGGCACTTGCCTACGCCCTGTCGGGCGGCCTGGCGTGGGAGTTGACGAGAGTCGCGCGCGACATCAAGGCGATCGGGCAGAACGAACCCGAGCCGCGATTGTCGTCGGTGACCGCGTGTCTGGCGGCAAAAGAACTCGTTGAAAACTGCCGGAAGGCGCGGAACGCCATTATCGCAGCGGACTCTCCCGAAAACGGGAAGGGCGTTGGCCGCCTTATCCGACTATTGGATGAACATCCTTTCGGCAAGGTGGACGAACAACAGTTGACGACTTACGCCAGCAAACTGCGAAAGGCCAACGTCGCGAGGAACTCGAAGGCCGCAAAAATTGCCGAAGGTATCGCGGCCTGGGCCGATTATCTGGCGGCACTGGTGGCCCTGTTCAACGACGGCCTGGACCAGCAGGCCATGGAGCTACTCAACGATGAGCAGAGGGTGGGCGGCCGGCTGGAGGCACTGGCGCGAATACGCCGGTATGTGAGCGCCAATCCGTCGACCGCGCTGGATCTGCTGAAGGACTTCCGTACGGTGCGAGGAATTCCGCCCACGCGCTCGTCCAGCAGCTGACGCCGGTTCGACTGGCGCCCACCCGCCGGCGTGCCGCGCCGCCGAGTTCACCAGTCCGCTGGATTGCCGTCGTTGCCGTCACGGCGGCAAGCACACGGCGGCAACGACGGCATGTCCAAGGTCCCCTATGCTGCGACCGCATCAGCCAGGCGGGCGAGATGTTCGGCCCCGCCCGGGGCTACTCCGATCCCTGTCTGCCGGTACAGGTGCGTCTACCCAGCCAGCTGGTGAATCCGGCGGCTGCCTCCAGGCCGGTGAGGTTCAGGCGGTACCGACTAGGTGCCAGTCGCTGACTGCGTTGGCCTGCAACAGCTGGGCACTGTCACCTATCGGCTTGCTGTGACTTCTCGGGTGAGTATGGCTCGTTAATGATGTCCGTCATGGGTCCAACTCCCGTCCAGTGATCAAGACCCCGGTACGGGTGCCGAATCGGCAGTGGTCAGGGTGCGTCGGGCAGCGCGGACCTGGTAGCGGCCCCAGCGTTCGCTCATGCCGAACATGTCGGCAAGTTCTCTGCCGGTACACGGCAAACCGTCGGCAACGGTCTGGAGATATCGCTGCCGAGCCACTTGCCGGACCGTCTCACCGGAACCCTCGTCCCGGTCGGGCACGGCCACCAGAATCGGCGAGCGTGCCAACACGTCTGCCGCGCTCGGGCTGTTGCTCGGTGCCGTGGTTGTCGATGCCGTGCCATCTTGCCGAGGCGTTGCCGTCGGCACCGTGATTGACGGCATGGCGGCACGGTCGTGTGCCGTGGACGGCGCCCATTGCGGCACCACAACAGCAGGGACAGATGCCGGGTGCGCGATGTCCTGTGTGCCAGGGTGTTTGGTGGCTACGTGGATTTGACTCATGAGCAGTTCGTAGGCCAGTAGCAGCGCGATCGGTGGCCAGGCAGCGGACCGTCCTGCCGATCAGGGTGGGTTCGGCTGCCGCGATGTTGGCCGCCAGCGATGCCGCGATGCCCAGCGTGAGACTGATCCACGCCAGCCAGCCGGCCCGTCGACCGGCACGGCGGCGAACAACCATGGTCATGCTTGCCGCCACCACCAACCCATCGATGGCCAACGGCACGAGCCACGCTCGCCAGCCCTCGCCGGCACGCACGGCAAGTTCGTACATGTGCATGAACGACACGACAGCCGCAACTGCGGCAACAACGCTCACCGCAACAACAGTGGTTACTTGTACCGCGTTGTGTGTTGTCGGCACGAAACCTACTGCAGTGTCCACTGTGGCGTCAGGAGTCCCTGTGGTTTCTGCCCGCAGCGTTTCCGGACCGGCCGCCGTTGCCAAATCCGGCTCGATGTCAACGGTGCTAGACATGCGCCTCACCGCCGTTCAAGTCGGCCAGCGGATGGGACTCGCCGGTCAGCGCGGCAAGTGCGGCCGCGATTTCCGCGAGCGTCGCCCGGTCGTCGATAGCGTCGTCAATGAAGACCAACATGCGGCTTGACGTGCAGCGATGACTTTTCGAGCGGCACAGGCATCCTCAACGAGTACCACCATGCCGCGTGACCTGCACGGATGGCATTTTCGGCAAGCGCAACGGCGGCGCCGAGGCCGCAGGCGAGGACGGAATGTCCGAACAGGACGATTCCGCGCTGCTGACGCCATGGCCCGGGGTGCCGGACGCGATCGGCCGCCCGGCCCGCACCTTCGCCGAGTGGGCCCGCGACCACGCCGAAGACTTCCGCTGACGTGGCACGACGCTACGAGTAGCTCCACTCGGCGAAAGAGGGCCAACGGAGCGCTGTCGTGACGAGAGCGACGAGTGAACGTCTCCTCTACGTCCTGTTGCCAACACGGCCTGGCGAGGATCTTGGACGTCATGCAAGCCGATCCGACGTCGCACCGGCTCGTCGTGCTCGGCGCCGGCGTGATGGGGTCAAGCATCGCGACCATGGCGCTGGGACACGGTGTTCCGGTCGTCCTGGTCGACATCGACGAGGACACGCTTGTCCACGCACGAGCCACCATTGACCGGCAGTTGCGGCACGCCCGGTTGATGGGCGCGCTGCCGACGGACCGCACGCCAGGGGAACTGGTCACCACCCTGTCGAGCCACGACGCCGACGTGACGGCCGTGATCGAGGCCATCACCGAGGACCCTGCGCTGAAGGCGAAGGCGCTCGCCGAGATCGGCGCGCTGATCCGGCCTGGCACACCGGTGATCTCCAACACCTCCGGTATACCGATCGACGAGCTCGCCGAAGCGCTTCCGCGTCCCGATGAACTCATCGGCACCCACTTCATGAATCCGGCCTACCTGATCCGGATGGTCGAGGTGATCCGCGGACCTCGCACCAGCGACACGACCATCGCCGCGCTGATGTCACTCCTGGACACATTGGACAGGAAGGCGGTCGTCGTCAGGGACTCGCCGGGTTTCGTCACCAGCCGGCTGCTGCACCCGATGATCAACGACGCCGCACGGCTGGTAGACGAGGGCGTCGCGTCGGCGGAGGACGTGGACACGCTGATGCGGGGATGCCTCGGACACGCCACCGGGCCGCTACGCACCGCGGACATGATCGGGCTCGACAACCTCGTCGACGCGCTCGACGTGCTGTTCGAACGCACCGGCAACCCGGCGCACGAGCCGTGCGACCTGTTGCGCCGCAAGGTGGCTGCCGGTGACTTCGGCGCCAAGACGGACCGGGGTTTCTACGAATACGGGAAGGCACTCGCGTGAGCATTGACCAGACGGCCACCACCGGCACGGACGTGGTCCGGGCGGAGTTGGTCGATCACCTGTCCTCGGGGCTGAAAACCGCGGTGGCTCCCGACCAGGACCTCTTCGCCGACGGTCTGGTGTCCTCGATGGCCGCCATGCAGCTGGTGATCCACTTGGAACAGACCTACGAGATCGACATAGTCGGCAAGGATTTGCGGCTGGACAACTTCCGAACGGTCGACGCCATGGTCGAGCTTGTGCTGCGGCTCCGGGCAGCCGCAGCAAAGACCAAGGGTCAGTGAGGCGGCCGGCTCCGCTGTTGATGGTCTTGCGGCAGTAACTGTTCGGCCGCGTGTTGCCAACTCATCTGGCAGTGTGCCCTGACTTCGATGGTGACCAGGATCCATCACCTGAGCACGTCGCCCGGACTCCGGTCCGTGCAGCTGGCGCGCAAGTTCCGGCCTCTTCGTCCGGCGACCGTAACTCGGTCGCCAGCGCCCTGGCGTGGTCGCGCAGCAGATCATGGAACATGTACCGCCCAGCCACAGGCTGTATCAGGAGGTGGTGGTCGACGAGGTCCTCCAGCAGGCTCTCAGCCACCCTCGGCAGCACGTCGGCCAGCGCCGCCGCGGAGTGGGCGTCGAAGTCGGCACCGGGATACGTGCCGAGCAGTGTGAACAGACGCAACTGTTCGGCGTCGAGTTGCCTGCACGACAACGAGAACGCACCTGCCACCCCCACTGTCCCGTTGACACTGAGCTCCGACAGCCGTCGATCCTGCTCGCGCAGTTGGTCGGCGAGCCACTCAACCGTCCACCCTGGACGGTGTAGCAGCTTGGCGGCGGCGGTCCGGACCGCCAGCGGCAGAAAGCCGCACAGCTGCACGATATCGGCCACCACGTCCAGCTGACCGCGTACTCGGTGGTAACCGGCCACCTCGACGAACAGGGTGATCGCGTCACCCTGTTCGAGGACGTCGAGCGACACCGGCACCGACGCGTCCACTGAGGGCATCCGGCGGCGTGACGTGACGATGACGTGACTGCCCGGTGTGCCCGGCAGTAAGGGATGCACCTGGTCTGGATCATTGGCGTTGTCGAGAACCACCAGCACCCGTCGTCCGGCGAGGGCCGCGCGCCACGCGGCGGATCGCTCGTCGAGCGTCGGCGGGATCCGCCACGGCGGGCCTCCCACCATGTACAGCAACGACTCCAACGCCGAGACCGGCTCCACAGGGTCGCGCCCCGGGGTGAACCCGCGCATGTCGACGTAGACCTGGCCGTCCGGATACCGGTCCGCGAGCGCGTGCGCCGCGTGGATGGCGAACGCCGTCTTGCCAACGCCTGCCATCCCGTCGACCGTGGTGACACGGACCGACTCGTCCCGCCCCGCAGGTACCGAGCGCAGCAACCGCCGCAGCTCGACACTCCGCCCAACGAAGTCGGGGACGTCCCGGGGCAGAAACGAGCCGCACGTGGCTGCGGTAGGCGCATGTGAGTGCCCCCTGTGGCCCACGGTATGGCTCGTCGTAGTACCGAGGAACGTCGCCCGTTCCTCGGTAGCCAGACCGAACGCTTCTGCGAGCAGGCGGGCCGACGCCAGTCGCGGCCTATCCCTTTTGCCTGTCTCCAGCAGGCTGATGGTTCGTGTGGACACGCCTGACGTCTCAGCCAGTTCGTCCTGGGTCATTCCTGCGCGCAACCGGTATGCGCGCAGGAGTGACCCAAAACTCTGTAGATCAATCATTGTCTTGACCCCGGTTAAACAATTGTTGCGCCTGGAAGCCAGGCGGTTCGTGTGCGTCGGAGATGAAGTGACGTCCCGCCAGCCACTCCACCACAAAGAGACCTCTACCGTGACGTCCTGGCCCGTCGCGCGAGCGGGAGTTCAGCGCGATGCGCGCACTGCCAAAGGACTTGCGCTTGATCAGCGCACCACTTGGGACGGTCGTCTCGACACACGCAGACAACCCCCAGTCCCTTGTGGACGACCACATATTTTCTTTCCCGTAGGAATCCAATTTCCTGAAGATCGACGCTAGTATGTCAACCATGGCCAACCAGACAATGGTGGACGAAAATCTGCTCGACTACATTCGCGACATCTCTCCTCCGGTCGACGAGATACTCACCGAACTCCGCGAGCTCACCATGGAGCTCCCCGGCGGCCGGCTCATGCTTCTCATGCCGGGGCAGGGAGATCTCCTGGCGATCCTGGCGCGTCTGCTCGACGCCAGGAGGATTCTCGAGATCGGCACGTACACCGGGTACAGCACGCTCTGCATGGCTCGCGCTCTTCCCCCCGACGGGCGTGTGGTCACCTGCGACATCAATCCGAAATGGCCGAACATCGGCAGGGAGTTCTGGAACCGCGCCGAGGTCGGCGACCGCGTCGAGGTCCGGATCGGCGACGCGGCCCAGACCCTCCGAGACCTCCTGGCGGAACAGGCGGAGCCTTTCGACCTGGTATTCGTCGACGCCGACAAGGCCGGCTACCGGAACTACTTCGAGAACGCGCTCCCACTCGTCCGCCCCGGCGGTCTCATCGTGTTCGACAACGTGCTGTTCTTCGGCCGGGTCGTCGACCCGGCATGCCAGGACCGCGACACGGCTGGGATCCGCAAGATCAACGAACTGCTGCGGACCGACGACCGGGTGGAGGTCTGCGTGCTTCCCGTGGCCGACGGCATGACGATCGCACGAAAGAGGACCGACACCGTCCAGCCGTGACGCGGACCCTGTCATACGGGAAGGGTTGTCAGGTCGGGCGCCTCCAGACGCACGGTCGTCGCTGACGGCCGTGCGGAGGGCACGAGGTGCAGACGCTGCAACCCTTCCGGGCCGTCGGCTGCGGGAATGTCGTCCCGGCAACCGCAGTCGTTCTCGGCGAAGCCAGCGAACCGGTACGCCACCTCCATGATCCGGTTGCGATCCGTTGCCCGGAAGTCCGCCACGAGGTGACAGCCGTCCTGGGCGGCCTGGTCGACGAGCCAGTTCAGGATCACCGCGCCCGCGCCGAACGACACGACCCGGCACGAGGTGGCCAGCAGTTTGAGATGCCAGACTGAAGGGTGCCGTTCCACGAGCAGAACGCCGACCGCGCCGTGCGGTCCGAAGCGGTCGCGCATCGTCGTGACCAGCACCTCATGGCGGGAGTCCGCCAGCAGGCCGCGTAGCACGGAGTCCGAGTAGTGCACGCCGGTCGCGTTCATCTGGCTGGTGCGCCGCGTCAGCTCCTCGACGCGGGTCAGCTCCTCCTCGCCGGCCCGTCCGATTCGCATCTCCAACTCGAGCGACCGCAGGAACTCCTCGTCCGGACCGCTGAAGTCCGACCGTTCCGCCTCCCGGCGCTGAGTCGCCTGGTACATCTGCCTTCGCCGTCGTGCGTCCACGGTGACCACTTCGGGGCTGAACTCGGGCAACCCGGTCAGCGCCGTCGCCTGGTCAGCGGGGTAACATCGCACCTCAGGCAGGTGGAATGCCACCTCCGCGCGTTCCGTGGGCTGGTCGTCGATGAACGCGATCGTGCCGTGTGCGAACTGCAACTGCTCCGCGATCTCCCGCACGGACTGCGACTTGGGATGCCACCAGATGCGGCTGGTCACGAAGTACTCCGCGAGACCGAACTCCTCGAGCTTGGCCCATGCCACGTCGTGGTCGTTCTTGCTCGCGACGGCCTGCAGAATGCCGCGGGAGTCCAGGGCGACGATCACGTCCCTGATCTCGTCGGTGAGGCGTACCTCGCCATCCTCCAGAACCGTGCCGTGCCACAGGGTTTCGTCCAGGTCCCAGACCAGGCACTTGACCAATGCGTTGCTGTCACTCACCGTTTGTCCGCCTCCACCTCGAGGTCGCATCTCACACGCCCGCCGTGACGTGGTCCGCCAGGATCAGCTGGCATATCTCACTGCTGCCTTCGATGATCTCCATCAGCTTCGCGTCGCGAAGTGCGCGCGCGACCGGGTGCCCGTCGTGGGCACCCGCGGAAGCCAGCACCTGCATCGCCGTCTGCGCTGACCGCGCTGCCTGGGTGGAGCCGACGTACTTGGCCATTACCGTCGCCATCACCATGTCCGGGCTGTTGTCGTCCCAGCACCGGCTGGCGTGTTCGCACGCACGCGTCGCCGCCTGCTCGGACACCAGCAGTTCGGCCAAGTGCCGTGCGACAAGCTGGTGTTTCGCCAGTGGTGTGCCGAACTGCTCACGGGTGCTCGCGTGCCGTGCCGCTTCACGAAGGCACGCACGCAGGATGCCGACGCATCCCCATGCCACCGAGATCCGCCCGTACGCGAGCGCCGATGTCACGAGAAACGGCAGTGCCTGGGATCCGCCGCCGAGAACAGCGTCGGCCGGCAGCCGGACGGAATCCAGCCGGACGTTCGTATGACCGGCGGCACGGCACCCCACTGGTTCGCTGATCCGCTCGATGTGTACGCCGGGAGCCGAGGTGGGCACGACGACCGCCGCCGCGCCGTCCTCGTACTTGCCGAACACGAGAATCATGTCCGCGTACGCCGCACCGGTCGACCACACCTTGTGTCCCCGCACCTCGACGAAGTCGCCGTCGGGAACGATCTCGGTGCGCATCGCGGACAGGTCGCTTCCCGCGGACGGTTCGCTGAAGGCCGCAGCCGCCAGTTCGCCTCCGGTGAGTCTCGGCAGGTAAGCCGCGCGCTGCTCGGGTGTCGCGTACCGTTGGATCGTCCACGCCACCATGCCCTGTGAGGTCATCAGGCTGCGCAACGAACTGCACAGGGTTCCCGTGTGGGCAGCGAGCTCTCCTGTGTCCATACTGGACAGTCCGAGGCCGCCGTACCGGGTGGGCACCTGCGTGCAGAGCAACCCGGCGGAACCGAGTTCACGGACGAGGTCGACAGGGATCCGGCCGGCCAGGTCCCAAGCGGCTGCCTGGTCGCCGACAGCGGCGCTGACCCGGTCCGCCGGCCGAACTGCCGTCACCGAATCTCCTGTGTCGGCAGGCGTTCCGTCGGTGCGTACACGGGTTCGAACACCGCCATCGGCTCGAGAATCAAGTTCATGGGACACGGATGTGCCGACTTCCTTCCTCTGCTGTGCCCGGTGTGACGGATCCGCCGTCCACCACGAGCACCTGGTCGCATTCCGGCTGCGCCGAGCCCGGTCCCCAGAGCAGCCAGCACGTCCGGTCGCGCCGCAGGACATCCAGCAACTCGACGAGACCGTCGTCGTGCATCACCGATGCACCCGCCGTGGCGTCCACGATCACCACCGCGGGTTCCTGGGCCACGGCCCGGAGCAACGCCAGCCGCCAGCGATCCGCCTCGACGAGGTCGGTGCCGGCAGCCACCGCATCCCGTAGCCTGGCCAGTTCCTCTTGTGCCTTGGGCAGGGCGAGCGTGGCGTGCTCGGATGCCGTCTCAATGAGCCGTTCCGCTTCGGTGACGGTGAGATCGGGCGACGTCGCCGACACCCGAGCCACTCGCGCGGCGACCTCGTCCGGCGCCAGGTCCGTGATCTCGACACCACCGATCCGCACCGATCCCGCAGTCGGCAGCGCGTCACCGACCAGCAGGTCGGACAGGGTCAGCCGCAGGCCGTCGGGAGCACCGACGACCGCGGTCGTGGAGTTCGCGGGCAGCCGGAACGACACCGTCGTGCCGACGCCGGCCGACTCCACCCCGGCGAACTCGACGTCGCAGGCCGCAGGCCACGGCATGCCTGTCGGCACCGGGTCGTCCGTGCCGGTGAGCGGCTCGATCCTCCTGAGGACGTCGTGGGAGTTCAGGACAGTGCTGGTGAGCAGCACCGCTTCCATCATCGGCCGGACCATGAGGACCGACAGCACGATCAGCGCGACGGCCATGGCCGGGGACGTCCCGCCGGACGCCAGTGCGACACACGCGACGACCGCGACGCAGTTGAGCAGTTCCAGCAACCGCCACGGCAACACGTCACCCGCCGCGAGCCGCACCACCCGTGACGGCGGGGTCTGCGACCACCGGGCGGGGATGCGGTCGAGCCAGTGGGCCCCGTCCAGGTCGCCCGCAGCGACGAGCAGGCGGATGGCCAGCCAGGTCACGACCGCCACGACGAGCGAGCCGCCCGCCACCACCACGGCGAGCAACGGTTCGACGAACGCGATGACCACGATCACCGTCAGCGGAGTGACCACGGCGGCGACCAGCGGCCGCAGGACGTGCGCGGGCAGTCCCATGAGGACCACGACCGAGTAGCCGCTGAGCGTGCCGAGCCGGTCGGCGTGTTCCGGGCGGAGTGACCGGTTGGGCAGCGCCGCGACCCGCCGATCGATCGACCGGGTCACGTCGACCACGAGATCGGCGCCGAGCTCGTTGCACATCGGCACGCTACGGTGGTGCAGGACGGAGTGCACCACGGTGACCGCCACCAGCACCGCGGTCCACCCCCACGCGATCCGCCCGCCGTCGCCGAGCAGACCGTCCACAATGGGCACCGCGGTGGCGAATCCGATGCCCTGGGTGATCGCGCCGAGGACGAGGAACACCATCACCGGCCGCCAAGCCTTGCGGTCGGCACCGGCCATGAATCTGGTGAGCGGGCCGGTCATCGAGCGACCTCTTCCGGGACGGTGGTGACGCCGGGTTCGGCGTCGAGCACCACGACGCGCCCGTCGATGAACGTGGGCGGTGGCGACACGCAGACGACGACCGCCCTGGGAGCCAGCTCATCGACCGCGGCACGCAACGCGGCGACGTCGTCCGCGAAGACGCGCCCGTCGAGCAGCACGATGTCGTGGTCCCCCGCGACCGCCTTGGCCAGGGCGAGCCGTCGCGACTCCGAGAGCGACAACGACACGTCGGCGCCCGCCTCGGAGTCGTAGCCGCCGGGAAACGACGCGACGGCGTCGTGCACACCCGCGATCCTGGCCGCCCTCTCGGCCGCCGCCGGGTCCCCGGCGATGAAAGCCCCGACGGGACCAAGGACGAGCGGCGGGTCGAGCAGCACCTGGGCCAGCCGCTGCGCCGATGTGCCCGCCGCGATCCGGTCGATCGCCGGCCCGGCGTCGCCCGCGACCGTCACCACGCCCCGCTCCGGCAGGTCGACGAGCGGCGGTTGCCCGGTCGCGGGCGCCGGTCCGGTGGCGAAACTGGTCAGGCCCTCCTCGGCCTTCTTACCGACCGCGATCTCCTCGGCCAGGTAGGTCAGCGTAAGCAGCGGCGCCGAGAGCCCGACACCGACGGTCAGGAACGGGATCAGGTCCGCAGGCGCCAGGCTGCCCGCCTGGACCAGGAACCCACCGCCGATCAGGACGATGACCAGCGCGGTCAGCGGGGAGAACGCGATCTCGGCCATCGCCCGGCCACCGAGCAGGTCGCTGATCCTGGCGCGGAAGTACACCGCGAACCGGTCGACGACCTCGGACAGGTCGCGGGCGGCGCGCCGCACCACAGTCGCGATGTGGGCGTGTGCACCGGCGCGGTGGACCCGTGACTGCATGTCGACCACGGGCCGGGCCTCGTCGATCGCCGCGATCGCGGCGTCGTAGTCGACCTTCATGTCACGGTTGAACCGTGTGGCGATCACGCCGAACGCGAGGAAGCCGAGCAGCATCGGCAGCAGGGCCACCAACGCCATCCGCCAGTCGACCCAGAACAGGTAACCGGCCGACAGCAGGAAGACCAGCAGGCTCGACACGGCTTCTGGGATGGACCGGCCGGCCACCGTGCCCGCCAGCACGACATCGGAGTCGAACCTCGCCCCCTCCGCCCGCCACGCCGCCGGTGTCGACGCACCGCCGTCGCGGAGCCTGCGGAACACCCCGCCGCGCAATGCCTCCCGGCGCAGCGCGCCTGCCTGGCGGCTCAGCACGCGACCGGCGAACTGGACGCAGGCCCCGCCCAGCACGACGGCGCCTGCGACGAATGTCAGGTTCGTCAGCTCGTCCCCGTTCACAGGTCCGGCGAGCAGCCGCCGGCACACTTCGATGACGACGACGAGCGCCCCGACAGTGGCGACCGCGCTCGCGGCCTCCATGAGCGACGAAACGCCGACGCGCCACGTGACGCGGCCGTCGGGGCGGCTCTCCCCGCTCATCGCGGTGTCCTGGTGATCATCAGGTTGTTCCTCCGGTCAGCGAGCTGGTGGTCCGTGGGGTTGTTCAGATGCCGTGGCTGGTGAGCCAGCGCTCCACTGCGGCGACGGTTTCGGCGACGTGGTCCTCCATCACCGTGAAGTGATCACCTGTCGTCGAGCCGAGGGTGTGCGGGAACGGCCAGGTGGCCCGCCAGTCGCCCGTGCCCTCGTCCTGGTGCGGCATGGGATCCTCCGCGCGGAGGAAGAACGTGCGGCTCTCGACGAGATCGAGCTCACACTCGTCCATGAGCGTGTAGTAGCGGCCCATCGCGGTCAGCCGCACGCCGGACAGCGCGTCCGCACCGAGGATGTGCTCACGGGCGAACAGCCCGTCGAGCATCACCTCGGTCGTCCGGTCGGAGAACCGGGCGTCGGCGCCGAACGTGTCGAGCAGGACCACGCCGGCCGGGCGCAGTCCGGCCCGCTCGGCCGCGCCCGCGACGGCGTAGGCGATCAGGCCGCCCGCCGAGTGGCCCAGCAGTACGAACGGATCCTCGCCCACGGCTGCCCGCAACGCGTAGACCTGCAGGCCGATGAAGGTCCGGAACGAGTCGGGCAGCGACTCGCCATCGGCGTAGCCCGGGTTGGGCAGCACCACGACGTCTCGCGAACCCTTGACCACCTGTGACAGCCGGGCGTACTGGACTGGGCCCGCGGTGGCGGTGATGGCCGGGAGGCAGACGAGCTTCGTGCGGCTGCCGCCCTGTGCCAGCGTGACCGGCTCCGGCACGTGCTCCGCGATGGCGTCGGCGGTGAACGACTCCCGGAGCCGGGACGCGGCCCTGATCAGCTGCATGCCCGCCGAGCCGGCCAGGCCGACCCGGTAGGACTCCCGGTAGAGGTCCTCGATCCCGGCGAACGGGTTCGCCGCGGGCTGCCTCACCGGTTGCGGCACGGCGTCCGCCACGGGCTCCGCGTCGACGAGTGCGGCCAGGTGATCGGCGAGGAGCGCCGTGGTCGGGTGCTCGAACATCGTGGTCTTCGGCAGCCGCAGCCCCAGCAGAGCGTCGAGGCGTCGGGTCAGCTCGATGCCGAGCATGGAATCGACGCCCACGTCAAGGAACTCGGCGTCCGGGTGGACCGGTGTGGCGTCGCGGCGCAGCACCGCCAGCTCGTTCTGGATGAACTGGACGAGCAGTGTGGTCCGCTCCTCCTGCGCGGCGGCGCGGATGCGGGTGCGCTGCTCGTCGGACGCCGCGGCGGGCCGGGCGGCCTTCTGCCGAGACACACCCGCGAGACGGTCGACCGGGACCGGCATCAGTGCCACCCGGCCGATCTCGGCCACGGGGCCGTCGGCGTCGGCGAGGTGCACGCTCACCGTGTCCTTGTCGACCGCCGAGATCCGCACGCGGGCGGCGGTGGCTGGCGCGTGCCGCCGTACCTGGGTCCAGGTGAACGGCAGCAGTACGTGGCCGGGGTCCCGGTCGAGGAACGGGCCGATCCCCAAGGCGTGCATGGCTGCGTCGAGCAACGCGGGGTGCAACCCGTAACCGTCGCTGCCGCCGGGCAGTACCACCTCGGCGAAGACGTCGGTGCCGCGTCGCCATGCGGCACGCAGTCCCCGGAACGCCGGGCCGTAGTCGTAGCCGTGCTCGACGAGGTCGCCATAGAAGTCGCCCAGCTCGACCTGTTCCGCGCCGGGCGGTGGCCAGGTCGCCAGCGCGTCGGCCCCGGCCGGGTCCGTGCTCGCCGGGGACAGCGCCGCCCTGGCGTGGCAGGTCCAGGCGGCGCCGTCGGCCGGTTCCGGTCGGGAGTGGACGGTCAGCGCCCGGGTCCCGTCCGGGTCGGGTGCCGAGGCGTGCACCTGGACCTGCACGGCGGCGTCCGGGTCCAGGACCAGCGGTGCCTCGGTGGTCAGCTCGGCGATCGCGGGGCAGCCGAGCCGTTCCCCGGCGTGGAGTGCCCAGTCGAGGAACACGCTGCCGGGCACCAGAACCGTGCCGTGGACGGCGTGGTCGGCGAGCCACGGGTGGGTGCCCGCCGAGAGCCGGCCGGTGAGCAGCAGGGTGTCGGCCTCGGCTAGGACCACCGCGCCGGCCAGCAGCGGGTGGCCGGCCGGGTCGAGCCCGGCCCCGGTGACGTCGCCCGGCTCCTCGGGTGCGTCGAGCCAGTAGCGCTGCCGCTGGAACGCGTACGTGGGCAGGTCGACCTCGGCGGTCTGGCGCGGCAGCAACGCGGGCCAGTCGACCGGGACGCCGTTGGTCCACAGGATCGCGGCCGTGCGCAGGACATCGCCGGAGCCGAGGACCCGCACCGGGCCGTCGGCGAGCCGTTCGACAGCGGGCGCTGGGTGCGGGCTCATCGCCAGGAACATGTCGATGCCCGCGTCGAGCGCCGCCCGCACCTCATCGTCGAACGACGTGGCCCACGGCTCTCCACTGGTGATCCTGCGTGCGGCGTCGTCGAGGGACAGTTCTCCGGACACACACGCGGCCACGATGCCGTGCCCGATGAGCGCGGCAGGCTGGACACCGAGAGCACGCCACAGGTCCGCCATCGAGACCATGACCGCCCAGCGCGCCGCCTCCGGCACGTCCCCGCAGTCGAGCACGTCCAGCAGCGACCAGTCCACAGCGGACTCCAGTGCCTTCCCACAGCGGGCCATGGACTGCGCGAACACCGGCGAACGCGTGAGCAGGTCCGTCGCCCAGCGGGTGCCGTCGCCGGGGAACACGAAGGCGACCTTGGTACCCGTGCGGGCCATGCCACCGAGGACGGTGTCGCCGTACTCGTGCCGTGCGAGCGCGTCGAGCCCGGCGACGAAGCCGTCCCGGTCGGGCGCGAGCACGACCGCGCGGTGGTCCAGCGCCGTGCGGGACCCGGCCAGCGCGGCGGCGACGTCCGTGAGGGACGCCGCCGTGCCCTTGTTGTCCCGCAACCGTTCCGCCTGTCCCGCCAGCCCGGCGGCGGACTTGGCGGAGAGCACCCACGGCAGCACCGGTCCCGGTTCGAGGACCACGGGTGCGGGTGGCCGGGGCTCGGCCTCCGGTGCCTGTTCGAGCACGACGTGGGCGTTGGTGCCGCTGATCCCGAACGACGACACCGCCGCCCGCCTCGGCTGCCCGGTCTCCGGCCACGGCACGGTGTCCGTCGCCAGCTCGACCGCGCCCGCGGTCCAGTCGACGTGCGTGGACGGCTCGGTCACGTGCAGGGTCGGCGGGACCAGGCCGTGGCGCATCGCCATCACCATCTTGATCACGCCCGCGGTTCCCGCCGCGGCCTGTGTGTGGCCGATGTTCGATTTCACCGAGCCGAGCAGCACCGGCCGGTCCGCCGGGCGCTGGCCGTAGGTCGCGAGCACCGCCTGCGCCTCGATGGGGTCGCCGAGCTTCGTGCCGGTGCCGTGTGCCTCCACGACGTCCACATCGGACGGCTCGAGCCCGGCACCTGCCAGCGCGCGGCGGATCACCCGCTGCTGCGACGGCCCGTTCGGCGCGGTCATCCCGTTGGACGCACCGTCCTGGTTGACCGAGGAACCCCGCACGACGGCCAGGACCGGATGCCCGTTGCGGCGCGCGTCCGAGAGACGCTCGACCATGAGCAAGCCGATTCCCTCACTCCACGCGGTGCCGTCCGCCGTGGCGGAGAACGCCTTGCAGCGGCCGTCCGGCGCGAGCCCGCGCTGCCGGCCGAACTCGGTGAACGCCGTCGGTGTCGCGAGCACGGTGACACCGCCCGCGACAGCGAAGTCGATCTCGCCACGGCGCAGGGCGCTCACAGCCATGTCCAGCGCCACCAGCGAAGACGAACATGCCGTGTCGACGGTCACCGCCGGGCCTTCGAAACCGAAGCTGTATGCCACCCGTCCGGTCGCCACGCTGCCGGCGCTGCCACTGAGGAAACCGGCCGCGTCAGCGGGGATCGACCGTAACCGGGCCGCGTAATCGTGGTACATGAGACCGCCGTACATGCCGGTCCTGCTCCCCCGCAGCTCAGTGATGTCGATGCCAGCGCGTTCGACGACTTCCCACGACAGCTCCAGCAGCAGCCGGTGCTGCGGGTCCATCACCGCAGCCTCACGAGGGGAGATCCCGAAGAACGTGGGGTCGAATTCCGCCGCGTCGTAGAGGAATCCGCCTTCCCGGACGTAGGTGGTGCCTAGCTCAGTGCCATCGCCGTCGTGCAGTGCGGCGACGTCCCAGCCACGATCGTCAGGAAAGGGGCCCAGCCCCTCCCGCCGCTGGACGACAAGATCCCACAAGTCTTCCGGCGACCGCACCCCGCCCGGGTAGCGGCAGCTCATCCCGATGATCGCGATGGGCTCGTCCGACGGCACCGGGCCGCGCGCCTGCAGCTCCACCGTGGCCGGGCCGAACTGTTCTCCCAAGAACGCGGCGAGCGCTTCGGGACTCGGGTAATCGAAGACCAGGGTGGCGGGGAGCCTGATCCCGGTCAGATCGGTCAACCGGTTGCGCAGTTCGACAGCGGTCAGCGAGTCGAACCCGAGCCTGGAGAAGGACTCGCCCGCGGCGATGTCGGCGGCCGTGCCGTGCCCGAGCACGATCGCCGCCTCTTCGCGGACCGCGTCCGTGAGCGCGAGCTGCAGGTCGGGTGCGGAGCGCATGCGGTCGTGCCAGCTCTCCACTCCGCGCACGGTGAGGCTGGGCAGCGGTGCCGCGACGAGGCCGCGTAGCAGTGCGGGTGGCCGACCCGGTCCGCGCAGGTCGAGCCGGATCGGCACCGCGACCGGGCCGGGCAGCCGGAGAGCCGCGTCGAACAGCGCCCCGCCCTCCGCTCCGGACAACGGCCGCAGGCCCGCCCTGGTCAACCGCCGCCGGTCGGTTTCGCCCAGGGTGCCGGTCATCCCACTCGTTTCCGCCCAGAGTCCCCACGCCATCGAGTGCGCGGGCACACCTGCCGCCCGGCGGTGTTCGGCCAGGGCGTCGAGGAACGTGTTGGCGGCGGCGTAGTTCGCCTGTCCGGGAGAGCCGAACACCCCTGCGGCAGAAGAGAACAGGGCGAACAGGTCGAGGTCCATGTCCGCGGTCAACTCGTGCAGGTACCACGCGGCATGGGCCTTGGGCCGCATCACACGACCCAGCCGCTCGGGGGTGATGGCCTCGACTACGCCGTCGTCGACGATCCCGGCCGAGTGCACGACGCCACGCAGTCCCGGGATCCCGGCGACCAACGCGGTCACCTGCTCCCGGTCGGCCAGGTCGCAGGCGACAAGGCGGACATCGGCCCCGAGGTCACGCAGTCGCGCGGCCTGTTCCTCCGCCCGTGGGGCATCGGGTCCGCGCTGGCTTGCCAGCACGAGGCTGGTCACGCCGTGTGTGGTGACCAGGTGCTCCGCCACGGCCGCCCCGATCACGCCGGTGCCTCCGGTGACCAGGACCGGGCCGGTGACCACGGGCGCCTCGGGCTCGGCAGGCGCGGCGCTCGCACGGGCCAGCCGCGGCACGAACACCGCGCCGCCGCGGATCGCGATCTCCGGTTCGGCCGCGGCGACGGCGGCGGCGAGCGCGCCTTCCGGAAGTATTTCGGTGTCGAGGTCGGCGATCAGGAACCGGTCCGGGTGTTCGGCGCTTGCCGAGCGCACCAGTCCGATGACGGCGGCTTGCGCCAGATCCACCCGGTCGTCATCGCCGACGACAGCGCCCAACCGGGTCAGCACGGCAAGGCGTGTGCCTGCTTGGTTGTCGTCGGCCAGCCACTCGCGGACACGAGCGAGAACGGCGGCGACCGTCTCTTCGGCACGAGTCGGCTCGTCGGTCGCCGTGACCGGCAGGGAAGCACAGTCCAGCAGGAAAAGTCCGGTGTCATCAACAGGCTCGTCGAGCGGGACGAACGGCTCCCACCGGCGGATGAACAGGGCATCGGCGACCATCGGGGTGGCCGCCTGAATCCGGGTGACCGGCCGTACGACCAGTTCGTCGATCCCGATGACCGGGGCGCCTGCCTGGTCGGCGACTCGCACCCGGACCACGTCGTCGGCGACGGCGGTGATGGCCACCCGGACCGACCGGGCACCCGTCGCGAGGAGCCGGACTCCCGTCCAGGCGAACGGCACACGAGCCGTGTCAGCACCGTCGAGAACGCCCATCGGGTGCAGAGCGGCGTCGAGCAGAGCCGGGTGGATGCCGAACCCGGTCGGCTCGTCGGGCAACGTCACCTCGGCGAAAATCTCGTGTCCCCGGCGCCAGACCGCCTGCAATCCCTGGAACGCCAGGCCGTACTCGTAGCCCATCCCGCGCAGAGCCGGGTAGAAGCCGTCGATGTCGACCTGTGTCGCGCCGGGTGGCGGCCAGGCACCGGTCACCGCGACGAACTCGCCCGGCGCATCGGTCGCTGGCCGCACGACGGCGTTCGCATGGCAGGTCCAGGCGGCCTGGCTGTCGTCTGGCCGGGAGTGGACGCTGACGGCCCGTTCGCCGTCGGCGTCCGCCGCACCGACCACGACCTGCAGTTGGGTGGCGCCGGTGCCAAGCACCAGCGGGGTCTCCACGATCAGGTCCCGCAGCGACGGGCACCCAACGTCCTGCCCGGCTCGCAGCACCAACTCGACGAACGCGGTCCCGGGCAACAGCACTGAGCCGAGCACCGCGTGGTCGGCGAGCCACGGGTGGGTCAGAGGGGACATGCGTCCGGTGAGTACGACGGTGTCGCCGTCGGCCATGCTGACCGCGGCGGCGAGCAGGGGGTGGTCGACGCTGGTCAGGCCAGCGGCGGCCACGTCGTTGGCACGATGGGACACAGTCGGCCAGAACCGCTTGCGGTCGAAGGCGTACGTCGGCAGGGCGACCCGCTCGGTCACGGCCGGCAGCACCGCCTGCCAGTCGACGGAAACACCGCCAGCCCACAACGCACCGACCGCGCGAAGCAGTTCGGCGGTCTGCGGCCGGTCGCGGTGCCCGACGGCGGTCACGACCGGCTTCTCCCCCACCACGCTGTCCACGATCGAGCTGGTCAGCACGGCATGCGGACCGAGTTCGACGACCGCGTCAACCTCAAGCGCGGCAACGGCATCACGGAACCGGACCGTGTCCCTGGCCTGCCGCACCCAGTAGGCAGAGGACATCACCTCGTCCGCCGTAAGCAGCGCCCCCGTGACCGTGGAGATGATCGGGATCTCGGGCGGCGCCCAGTTCAGTCCACCGAGGACGGTTTCGAATGCGGCCAGCATCGGTTCCATGCACGGCGAGTGGAACGCGTGACTGACTTTCAGGTACCGAGTACGCCGCCCCGCGTCCTCTGCCCGCCGCGCGACCTCCTGCACGGCCTCGGCGGTACCGGAGACCACGACCGCGTCCGGACCGTTGACCGCCGCGATCGAGACCTGGTCGCTACCGCCAAGCCAGTCCACGACCTCAGGCTCGGTCCCGCGTACGGCGAGCATGACGCCACCAGCGGGCAGGTCCTGCATCAACGCTCCCCTGACAACCGCCAGGGTGCTCGCGTCGACCAGGGTGAGCACGCCCGCCACGTGGGCCGCCGCGATCTCGCCGACTGAGTGTCCTAAAAGGACATTCGGCTGTACGCCCCACGCCGCCAGCGCGCGGAAGAGCGCGACCTCGACGGCGAACAGGGCGACCTGGGCGTACTTGGTCTGGCCGAGCAGGGTCTCGTCGCTGCCGAAGACGACCTCGGCCAGCGGGACGTCGAGCTGACGATCCACCACGGCGCACACCGCGTCGAAGGCTGAGGCGAAGGCAGGGATCTCGTCGTACCACTGTTTGCCCATGCCCGCCCATTGCGAGCCCTGCCCAGAGAAGACGACCGCGAGCGCGGCATCGGGACGGGCGACGCCATGGACAGTGCCGCGACCGGTCCGTTCCTGGTGGGCCAGCGCGGCAAGTTCCTGATCACGCTCGGCGCGATCCCGTGCGACGACGACCGTCCGATGCTCGAACTCAGGCCGGCGCACCAGGGCCGCCACCACTGCGGCGTCCTCGATATCGCCTGAAGCAAGGAACTCCGCGAGTTTGGCTGCCTGAAGGTGAACCTCGGCGGGCGTCCTGGCGGACAGCACCCACGGCAGCGGCCCCACCGCGGCCTCAGCATCCACAATGGACGTCTCAACGGCTTCCGCTGCCTGTTCGAGGATGACGTGGGCATTCGTGCCGCTGATCCCGAACGACGACACCGCAGCACGCCGCAGCCTACCCGTCTCCGGCCACGAAACCCGCTCGGTGACCAGCTCCACCGCACCCGCGGCCCAGTCCACGTGCGGAGTAGGCTCATCCACGTGCAACGTCTGCGGCACAACACCATGCCGCATCGCCAGCACCATTTTGATCACACCGGCCATACCCGCCGCGGCCTGCGTGTGCCCGATGTTCGACTTCACCGACCCCAGCCACAGCGGGATGTCACGCTCCCGGCCGTACGTGGCGAGCAACGCCTGCGCCTCGATCGGATCGCCCAGCGTCGTCCCAGTGCCGTGCGCCTCCACAACGTCCACATCGGACGCAGCCAACGCCGCCGCCGACAACGCGTCCTCGATCACCCGTTGCTGCGAAGGACCATTCGGCGCCGTCAAGCCATTCGACGCACCATCTTGATTCACGGCCGACCCACGGACCACCGCCAGGACCTCATGCCCGTTACGGACCGCGTCCGACAACCGCTCCACCAACAGCAAACCGACACCCTCACCCCACGCGGTGCCGTCCGCCCCGGCAGAGAACGCCTTGCAACGCCCGTCCCCGGACATGCCGCCCTGCTTGCCGAACTCGTCGAACACGCCAGGCGTCGACATCACGGTCACACCGCCCACCAACGCGAGCGAGCACTCACCGCCCCGCAACGCCTGCGCCGCGAGGTGTAACGACACCAAGGACGCCGAGCAGGCCGTGTCCACGGTGACGGCAGGCCCCTCGAAGCCGAAGGTGAACGCGACCCGGCCCGACACCACGCTGGCCGCGGTGCCGGTCAGCAGGTAGCCGAGCGACTCGTGCCGGGCGTGGTTGAGCAGGGCGCCGTAGTCCGATCCGTTCACGCCGATGAACACGCCGGTCTTGCTGCCGCGCACCGTGCCGGGGTCGATACCGGCACGCTCGAAGACCTCCCAGGACGCCTCCAGGAGCACCCGCTGCTGCGGGTCCATCTCCAGCGCCTCCCGTGGCGAGACCCCGAAGAACCCGGCGGCGAAGTCCGTGGCGCCGTCGAGGAACCCGCCCCGGCCACCGGGAACGACCGGCCAGCCGCGGTCGGCCGGGTACTCGCTCGTCGCGTCGACGCCGTCGGCGAGCAGCTCCCAGAATGCCTCCGGGGTGGCGGCTTTCCCGGGGAAGCGACAGCTCATCCCGACGATGGCGATCGGTTCGCGGGCCGCGTCCTCCAGGTCGCGCACGCGTTGCCGGGTGCGCCGCAGGTCCGCTGTCACCCGCTTCAGGTAGTCGACGACCTGCTCTTTGTCAGCCATTGTCGGCACCCTTCATGACCGGACCCATCAGCTGAGCCCGAGTTCTTCGTCGATGAGGCGCAGGACGTCGTCGTCGGTCGCCGCGTCCAGGTCGAGGTCGGTGTCGAGCGGGGTGGCGGTCCGGTCCCGCCAGCGCAACAGGATGGTCTCCAGGCGCACGGTGACCCGCGTGACCTCCTCGGTGTCCGACAGGCCGGACAGCAACGCGTCGAGCCGGTCCAGCAGGTCCGGTGCGGCGATCGCGTCGGGCACCAGCACCCCGAGCAGGTACCCGGCGAGCGCCGCGGGGGTGGGGTGGTCGAACACGAGCGTGCTGGGCAGCCGGGTGCCCGCCGCCGAGGACAGCCGGTTGCGCAGCTCGACCGCGAGGAGCGAGTCGAACCCGAGCTCCGCGAACGTCCGGTCCGGCGCGACCCGTGTGCCGGGCCGGTGTCCGAGCACGGCACCGACGTGGGTGCCGACCACCTCCAGGGCCGCGTCGGGCCGGTCCTCCTCGGGCAGGGCGAGCAGCCGGTCCGGCAGCGCGACCCAGTCGGCACTCGCCGCGCGGGGCAGTGGCGCCCGCACCAGGCCACGCATGAGTGCGGGCACGTCCCCGTCGGCGCGGCTGAGGTCGAGCCGGACCGGGACGGTGTGCGGATCGTCCGACGCCGCGGCGTGGTCCAGTAGCGCGAGTCCGTCTTCTGTCCTGAGTGGACGCACGCCACGCGCGGTCAGGCGGGCATGGTCCGTCTCGGTCAACGTGGCGGTCAGGCCGCTGGCCTCGGCCCACAGGCCCCACGACAACGAATGCGCGGGCAATCCTTCCGCCCTGCGGTGCTCGGCCAGGGCATCCAAGAAGGCGTTGGCCGCCGCGTAGCCCGACTGGCCGGGAGTGCCGAACACCCCCGCCGCCGAGGAGAACAGCACGAACAGGTCGAGGCCCTCGGTCAGCTCGTGCAGGTGCCATGCCGCGTCGACCTTCGGGCGCAGCACGGTTCGCAGGCGTTCCGGGGTCATGGCGGTGAGCACGCCGTCGTCCAGGACACCGGCCGCGTGCACCACGCCCCGCAGGTCGGGGATGCCGGCCAGCAGAGCGGCCAGCGCGTCGCGGTCGCCGACGTCGCAGGCGGCGAGCCGGACCCGGGCACCGTGCGCGGTCAGCTCGTCGGCCAGTTCGGTCGCACCGGGTGCCGCCGCGCCGTGACGGGAGGTCAGCACCAGGTCGGTGACGCCGTGCGTGGTGACGAGGTGCCGGGCCACGGCGGCGCCGATGGTGCCCGTGCCGCCGGTGACCAGCACAGTGCCGGAGTCCGGCCACACGACCGGGGTCGCGGGGACGGCGGCGCGGCGGAGCCTCGGCACGAACACGCGGCCGTCACGGACCCGGATCTCCGGCTCGTCGGGGACCACCACGGGTTCCTCGGCGTCGACGAGCAGGAACCGGTCAGGGTGCTCGGACTGTGCCGAGCGGACGAGGCCGCGGACCGCCGCCTGCGCGAGGTCTCCGGGTTTGGTCAGCACCAGCAGCCGGCCGCCGGAATCGTCGGCCAGCCACTCTCGCATCCTGGCGAGGACGTCGGCGATCGTGGCCGCGACCTGTTCCGGCACGTTCCCGTGCGGCGACGCGCACTCCAGCACAACCTTGTCGGCCCCCGGGGCTTGCGGCGCGTGGTGGCTCGGCTCCCATTCCACCCGGTACAGGGAGCGCGGCACGGGCCGCCGGCCAGTGGTCGGCACAGGACGGAACCCGAGTTCCTCGATCTCCAGGACGGACTCGCCCCGGTCGTCGGTCACCAGCAGGCGTCCGGTCGGCGACAGCCACACCCGGACCGAGGTGGCACCACTCGCGAACAGCCGCACGCCCGACCAGGACACGGGCAGTTCGGGCGCGCTGAGCTGCCGGAGGTGGCAGACCGCG
This sequence comes from Kibdelosporangium banguiense, assembly GCF_017876405.1. Lineage (GTDB taxonomy): Bacteria > Actinomycetota > Actinomycetes > Mycobacteriales > Pseudonocardiaceae > Kibdelosporangium > Kibdelosporangium banguiense. Next base: position 10,481,817 of record NZ_JAGINW010000001.1, read on the forward strand.
TCGAGGAGCGCCGCGTCGGTGCCTGCCTCGTCGGGCAGTGCCACCTCTGCGAACACGTCGTCCCCGCGCGTCCACGCGGCCCGCAGTGCCCGGAGGTCCGGGCCGTAGTCGACGCCGCGGTCGGCGGCGTCCTCGTAGAACCCGGTCACGTCGACCGGGTCGCTGTCCGGCGGCGGCCACGACGCCAGTCCGGCTGGGCGCTCCGCGCTCGGGGCCGGGTCGAGGGTGCCGGTGGCGTGCCGGGTCCAGTCGCCGTCGTCCTGCTGGGCGTGGATCGTCAGCTCGCGGGTACCGTCGTCGGCCGGTGCGCCGACCATGACCTGCACCCGGACGCCCTCGGCGACGGGCAGCGGCGCGTCCTGCGTCAGCCGCGCGACCGAGGCGTGGCCGACACGCCGGGCGGCGTGCAGCGCCCAGTCGACCAGCGCACCGCCGGGCAGGACCGCGTCGTCCATAACGACCTGGCCTGCCGGCGAGGGGGACAGCTTGCCGGTGAACAGGACGGTGTCCGTGCCCGCGGGGACGACCGCCGCGCTCAGCACCGGGTGGTCACCGGGGTCGAGCCCGACATCGCTCAGGTCGCCCGATGCCGACGGGACGTCCAGCCAGTACCGCTCCTTCTGGAACGCGTAGGTCGGCAGGTCGACGGGGACGGCAGGCGCGGGCACGACGGCCCGCCAGTCCACGTCCACGCCGTGCGTCCACAGGGTCGCCGCGGACCGCAGGAACGCCCCGCGCTCGTCGGTGTCGCGCCGCAGTGTCCCGGTCACCACTACGTTCTGCGCCAGGTCCTCGACGGGCGCGGAGAGCACCGGGTGCGGGCTCACCTCGATGACCGTGTCCACGCCGTCGGCCAGCAACGCGGTCATGACCTCGGCGAAGCGGACGCGTTCCCGCAGGTTGCGGAACCAGTACCCGGCGTCCGCCTCGGGACCGGACAGCAGGGTGCCGGTGACCGTGGAGTGCCAGGCGATCTCGGCGTCGCGGGCGTCGACGTCGCCCAGCTCCTTCGCGAGCCGCTCCCGCACCAGGTCGACCTGCGGCGAGTGCGACGGGTAGTCGACCGCGACTCGACGGGCCTGCGCACAACCGTCGACCACAGCAGTCAGCGGCGCCTCCTCGCCCGCGACGACGACCGAACGCGGCCCGTTGACCGCGGCGATCGACACCGCGTGCGACCCGATCAGCGCCCGCACCTCGTTCTCGGGCAACGCGACGGACACCATGCCGCCCCGGCCCGCGAGCTCACCGGCGATCACCGCGCTGCGGGACACCACGATCCGCGCCGCCTCCGGCAGCGACAGCACCCCGGCGACGCAGGCCGCCGCCAGCTCGCCCTGTGAGTGACCGACCACGACAGACGGTTCGACCCCAGCGGCCCGCCACACCTGCGCGAGCGACACCATCACCGCCCACAGCACCGGTTGCACGACATCGACGCGGTCCAGTGACGGCGCACCCTCGACGCCGCGCAGCACGTCGGTCAGCGACCAGTCCACACAGGACGCCAGCGCGGTCTCGCACCGCGCGATCCACTCGGCGAACACCGGGGAGGTCGTCAGCAGACCCCGGCCCATCCCGGCCCACTGCGCACCCTGGCCGGGGAACACGAACGCGACCCGGTCCCGTGGGCGGGCGACAACGCCGGGTGCCCCGTCGGCGAGCGCGGTCAGCCTGTCGACGACGTCGCCGTGCACGACCGCCCGGTGCTCGAATGCCGCCCGGCGCATCAACGCGGCCGCGACCGCACCCGCGTCGGCAGGTGCGCGCTCCAGCAGGCGCTTGGCCTGCGCGGCAAGAGCTTCGGCGGACTTGGCGGACAGCAACCACGGCAGCTCGGCGGTGTCGGCGAGCACGGCAGGCACCTCGACCGGGTCGGCGGGTGGCGCTTCTTCGAGGACCACGTGTGCGTTCGTCCCGCTGATGCCGAACGACGACACCGCGGCCCGGCGCGGCCTGCCGGTGTCCGGCCAGTCGACCGGCGCGGTCGCCAGCTCGACCGAACCCGCCGTCCAGTCCACATGGGTGCTCGGCTGGTCGACGTGCAGCGTCGGCGGGACGACGCCGTGCCGCAACGCCAGCACCGTCTTGATCACCCCGGCGACACCCGCGGCGGCCTGGGTGTGGCCCAGGTTCGACTTCACCGAGCCGAGCAGCACGGGCCGGTCCCGGTACTGGCCGTAGGTGGCGATCAGCGCCTGCGCCTCGATCGGGTCACCGAGCTTGGTCCCGGTGCCGTGCGCCTCGACGACGTCCACATCGGACGGTGACAGCCGCGCGTCGGCCAGCGCCCGCCGGATCACCCGCTGCTGGGACGGCCCGTTGGGTGCGGACATGCCGTTGGACGCCCCGTCCTGGTTCACCGCCGAGCCGCGGATGACCGCCAGCACGCGGTGCCCATCCCGCAACGCGTCAGAAAGCCGGACCACCAACAGCATCCCGGCGCCTTCCGCGACACCCATGCCGTCGGCGGCGTCGGCGAAGGCCTTGCAGTGGCCGTCGCGGGCGAGGCCACCCTGCCTGCTGAACTCGGTGAAGATGCCCGGGGTGGCGACCACTGACGCGCCACCGGCGAGTGCGAGGTCGACCTCACCGCGCCGCAGCGCGCTGACCGCCATGTCCAGTGCCACCAAGGACGACGAGCACGCGGTGTCCACCGTCACCGCGGGCCCCTCGAAGCCGAACGTGTACGCGATCCGGCCCGTCGCCACGCTGCCCGCGTTGCCACTGCTGAGGAAACCGGCGATGTCCTCGGGCACCGTGCGCAGGCGGGACAGGTAGTCCTGGTACATCAACCCGCCGTAGACACCGGTCCGGCTGCCCCGCAACGTGCCCATGTCGATCCCGGCGCGTTCCACGGCCTCCCAGGACAGTTCGAGCAGCAGCCGGTGCTGTGGGTCCATCACCGCGGCCTCCCGCGGGGAGATACCGAAAAACCCGGCGTCGAAGTCGGCCGCGTCGTGGAGGAACCCTCCTCTGTCCACGATGGAGCTGCCGGGCCGTTCTCCGGTCGGGTCATACAGGTTCGCGAGGTCCCATCCGCGGTCGGCGGGGAACCCGCTCTGACTGGTGCCACCCGCGGCGAGCAGCGCCCACAGGTCCTCGGGCGAGGCCACGCCGCCGGGGAACCGGCAGCTCATGCCGACGATCGCGATCGGCTCGTCCGCGACCGCGCGCACCGCGGGCTCGCGCCGCGCGGTGCTGGCGGGTGCCGTGCCCAGCGCGGTATCGAGGAACGCCGCCAGCGCCTCGGGGTTCGGGTGGTCGAACACCACGGTCGCGGGCAGCCGGGTCCCGGCCAGGCCGGCCAGTCGGTTGCGCAGTTCGACCGCGGTCAGTGAATCGAAACCGAGGTCCTTGAACGCGCGGTCACCCGCGACGGCCTCGGCGTCCGGATGTCCGAGCACCAGCGCCGCTTGGGTGCGGACCAGCTCGACGAGCAGCCGGACGCGCTCCCCTGCCGGTGCGGCGGCGAGGCGGTCCTGCCAGGTCCGCCCGCCGGTCGTGCGGCGCACCGCCGTGGGCAGCAGGGCATGCAGCAGGCGCGGGATCTCGGCGTCACGTGACAGTTCGAGGTTGATGGGGACGGTGTGTGCGGCGTCCAGTGCCATCGCCTGGTCGAACAGGGCCAGGCCGTTGTCGACGGCGAGGGGCCGGACGCCGCCCCGGGCCAGACGGGCGTGGTCTACGTCGCCGAGGGTGCCCGTCAGCTCGCTGGTCTCGGCCCACAGCCCCCATGACAGCGAGCGCGCGGGCAGGCCGTTGGCGCGGCGGCGCTCGGCGAGGGCGTCCAGGTACGCGTTGGCCGCCGCGTAGTTCGCCTGCCCCGGGGTGCCGAACACGCTCGCGGCGGAGGAGAACAGCACGAACACGTCGAGGTCGCCGGTCAGCTCGTGCAGGTGCCGGGCCGCGTCCGCCTTCGCCCGCAGCACCGAGTCGAGCCGCTCGGCGGTCAGCGCCGTGACGACCCCGTCGTCGAGCACCCCGGCCGCGTGCACGACACCACGAAGATCGGGAATCCCGGCCAGCAATCCGGTCACGGCCGCCCGGTCCGCCACGTCGCACGCGGCGACCCGCACCTGGGCACCCGCTGCCCGCAGCTCGTCGGCCAGCTCGGCCGCACCGGGGGCGGCCACACCCCGCCGTCCGGCCAGCACCAGGTCGGTCACGCCGTGCCGGGTCACCACGTGCCGGGCGACCGCCGATCCGATCACCCCGGTGCCGCCAGTGATCAGCACGGTCCCGGACGTGGGCCAGGCGGCCTCGGCCGGTCCGTGGCCCGCGCGGCGCAGCCGGGGCACGAGCACGCGGTCGCCCCGCAGCGCCATCTCCGGCTCGCCCGCGAGTGCCGCCGCGGCAAGCAGTTCGGCCGGGACGGTGCCGGAACCACTGTCCACCACCAGGAACCGGTCCGGGTTCTCCGACTGGGCGCAGCGCAGCAAGCCGTGCACGGCGGCGTGGACGGGATCGGCGCCACCGTCCCGGGTCACCACGGCCAAGCGTGCTGCCGGGGAATCGGGGTGTGCCAGCCATTCCCGTACCCGCTCCAGCACTGAGCCCAGCACGTCCCGGACATCGCCGTCCCACACCGGCAGCACCACGAACTCCGGCCGCTCGGCCAGAACCTCGGCGAGCGGTTCGCCGACCCACTGAGCCACCGTCGGCGCCTCGGACAGAGCGGGCGTCCACGGTTCCCATGCCCGCGTGTACAGCGACCCGCCGGACGTGGTCCCGGCCGCACGCATCAACACCTTGTCCACGGCGAGCACGGGCACGCCGTCGGCGTCGGCAATGAGCACCCGCACCCCGTCCGCGCCCGCAGGCGTCAGCCGCACCCGGGCGGACCGGGTCGCCTCGCCCCACGACCGCACGCCCGTCCACGCGAACGGCAGCCGGACCGCCGCCACGGCGTCGTCGGGCACGGTCACGCCCAGCGCGTGCAGTGCCGCGTCGAGCAACGCGGGGTGGATGACGAAGCCCTCGGGGGACTCGGCCTCGTCGGGCAACGTCACCTCGGCGAACACGTCCGCGCCCCGCCGCCACACCACGCCCAGCCCCTGGAAGACCGGGCCGTACTCGTACCCGCGGTCGAACAGCGCCGCGTAGTGGTCGCCACCGTCGACCTCGGTCGCGTCCTCGGGCGGCCAGGTGCCTGCCAGCTCGGTGAACCCGTCGGCCGCTCCCGGCGAGGGCACGACCGTGGCATGGGCGTGCCGGACCCACGCGCCGTCGGACCGGGAGTGCACGGTCACAGTCCGTGCCCCGGTGTCGTCCGGCGCGGCGACACCGACCTGGACCGCGACACCAGCCTCGTCGTCAAGCACCAGCGGCACGGACAGCGTGAGGTCCTGAACCGTGTCACAGCCGACGTCCCGGCCCGCCCGCAGGACGAGGTCGACGAACGCGGCGCCGGGCAGCAGGACCGAACCGAGGACCGCGTGGTCGGCGAGCCAGGGCTGGGACGTCCGGGACAGCCGACCGGTGTATGTGACCGTGTCGGCCTCGGCCGCGGTGAGGACGCCGGTCAGCAGCGGGTGCCCGGCCGGGTCGAGGCCCGCGCTCGCGACGTCGCCCGTGGACAGGGACGGGTCGAGCCAGTACCGCGTGCGCTGGAAGGGGTAGGTCGGCAGGCCGGCCGGTGCGCTCGGCCGGTCGAGGCCAGGCCAGTCGATGCCGGTGCCCCTGGTCCACAGCACGGCCGCAGACCGCAGCAACGCGGCCTGCTCGGGCCTGCCTCGGTGGAGCGAGCCGACGACGACCACGTCCCGCTCGCCCGCGATCTCCTCCACCGCCGACGTCAGCACCGGGTGCGGGCTCACCTCGACGAACGTGTACACGCCGTCGGCGATCAGCGCGCCGACCGCCTCGGCGAACCGGACGGGCTCGCGCAAGTTGCGGTACCAGTACTCCGCGTCCAGTTCTGTGGCGTCGACCGTGGCCGCCGCGACCGTCGAGTACATGGTGACGTCCGCAGACGTGGGCGCGACCGGCGCCGCGGAGTCCAGCAGCCGGTCACGGACCTGCTCCACGTGTGGCGTGTGGGAGGCGTAGTCGACCGCGATGGTCCGGGCGCGCAGACCCGCCTGGTCCGCGGCTGCGACGACCTCGGCCAACGAACCAGGTGCGCCTGCGATCACCGTGCTGGCGGGGCTGTTCACGGCGGCGACCCACACGTTGGACCGGGCACCGATCAGCCCGGCGACCTCGCCCTCTGACGCGGCGACGACGGCCATCCCGCCCTGGCCTGCCAGCTCCCGTGCGATGGTCTGGCTGCGCAGCGCCACCAGACGCGCCCCGTCGGCGATCGACAGGGCCCCCGAGACGCAAGCCGCGGCGATCTCCCCCTGCGAGTGCCCGACGACGGCATCGGGTGTGACCCCCAGGGATCGCCACACCGCGGCCAGCGACACCATGACCGCCCACAGCACGGGCTGCACGACGTCCACCCGGTCCAGTTCCCGCGCGTCACGCAGCACGTCGAGCAGATCCCAGTCGACGTACGGGCGCACTGCCGCCGCACACTCGCCGAGCGCCTCGGCGAACACCGGCGACGACGCCAGCAGTTCGGCCGCCATCCCGGCCCACTGCGAACCCTGGCCGGGGAACACGAACGCGATCTTGGCGTCCGGCCGGGCAAGCCCGGTCACCGCACCGGTCCCGTCCACCTCGCCGCGGGCCACCGCGTCCAGGTGCTTGGGCCGGTCGGTGGCGAGCACGACGGCGCGGTGTTCGAACGCCGCCCTGGCGTGCACCAGAGCCGCGGCTATCTCGGCGTCCGGCCGGTCACCGACGAGGTCACGCACCTGCGCGGCACGGGCACGCAACGCGGGTTCGGTCCTGGCGGACAGGACCCATGGCACGACAGCGCCGGACTGGCTCGCTCCGGGCACAGCGGGCTCGTCCTCGCCGGCCGGGGGTGCCTGTTCGAGGACGACGTGCGCGTTGGTGCCGCTGATGCCGAACGACGACACTCCCGCCCGCCGGGGCCGATCCACCTCGGGCCACGGCCGCGCCTCGGTGACCAGCTCCACCGCGCCCGCGTCCCAGTCCACGTGCGGAGTCGGCTCGTCCACGTGCAGAGTCGCGGGCACAATCCCGTGCCGCATCGCCATGACCGTCTTGATGACACCGGCGACCCCGGCCGCTGCCTGGGTGTGCCCGATGTTCGACTTCACCGACCCCAGCAACACCGGGCGGTCCGCGGGCCGGTCCTGCCCATAGGTCGCCAGCAACGCCTGTGCCTCGATCGGGTCGCCGAGGGTCGTGCCGGTGCCGTGCGCCTCGATGAGGTCCACCTCGGCCGCCGACACTCCGGCGTCAGCCAGTGCCTGCCGGATCACCCGTTGCTGTGCGGGACCGTTCGGCGCGGTCAGGCCGTTGGACGCGCCGTCCTGGTTCAGTGCACTGCCCCGCACCACGGCCAGCACCTCATGCCCGTTGCGCCGGGCGTCGGACAGGCGCTCGACAAGCAGCACCCCGACGCCCTCCCCCCACGCGGTGCCATCCGCCGCAGCCGCGAACGCCTTGCAGCGACCGTCACGGGCCAGGCCGCGCTGACGGCTGAACTCCGTGAACGCGGCGGGTACCGACATCACCATCACGCCGCCGACCACGCCGAGCGAGCTCTCGCCGGAACGCAGCGACCGCACGGCGAGGTGCAGCGCCACAAGCGACGACGAACATCCTGTATCGACGGTGATGGCGGGACCTTCGAACCCGAAGGTGTAGGCGAGCCGGCCGGACAGGATACTGGACGCGTTCCCGGTCAACAGGTAGCCCTCGACACCGCTTGGTCCATTATGGACATTCGAGCCGTAGCCGGCCTGCGCACCGCCGACGAAGACCCCGGTGCTGCCGCCGCGCAGCGTCCCGGGGTCGATCCCGGCCCGCTCGAACGACTCCCATGTGGTCTCCAGCAGCACCCGCTGCTGGGGGTCCATGGTGATCGCCTCACGTGGCGAGATGTCGAAGAACCCGGCGTCGAAGTCGCCCGCGCGGTCGATGAACCCGCCGCTGCGGACGTACGAGGTGTGCGGGCGCTCGCCGTCGGGGTCGTAGAGGGAATCGAGGTCCCACCCCCGGTCGGCCGGGAAGCCGGTGATCCCGGCGCGGCCGTCGGCGACGAGCGACCAGAGGTCCTCCGGGGTGCCGACGCCCCCGGGGAACCGGCAGCTCATACCGATGATCGCGATCGGCTCCGCCGCGGCGTCCTCGACCGCGCGCAGCCGCTGGTGCGCCTCGCGGGCCTCGGCGATGGCCTGGCGGAGGTACTCGCGGAGCTTGCTCTCGTGTGACATCACTGCTTCTTTCGCGGCACGGGTGGGTTCGGGGGCTCAGACCGACCAGGGTTTGCTGTCCATGAGCTCGAACAGCTCGGCGTCGGTCGCCGTGGCGAGGTCGGTGTCCGCCGACTGTTCTGTCGCGGTCCAGTCCGCCAGCAGGGCGCGGAGGCGGACGGTCAGTTCCGGCCGGGCCTCGTCGCCGGCGGGGACACCGGTGAGCAGCGCGGCCAGCGAGTCGATCGCGCTCGCCGCCAGCCGGACGGGGTCCACCTCGGGGACGAGTTCCCGTCGCAGCATCCCCGCCAGCGCGGCCGGGGTCGGGTGGTCGAACACCACCGTGACGGGCAGCCGCAGCCCGGTGCCGGTACCGAGCCGGTTGCGCAGCTCGACCGCGGTGAGCGAGTCGAACCCAAGGTCCTTGAACGGCCGGTCGGCGAGCACCGCGTCCGGGCTGTGGTGGCCGAGCACCGCCGCGGCCTGGGTGCGCACCAGATCGGTCAGCAGCCGCATACCGTCCTCAATGGACAGATTGGCCAGCCGGTCACCCAGGTTCCCGGTCCGAGGCTCGGCCGCGGCGGGCTGGAACGTCGTGCGCACCAGGGCACGCAGCAGCGCCGGCACGGTTCCGGTGAACTGTCGTGGCCGCAGGTCCACGGGCAGGGTGTGCGGCCGGTGGTGGGCCGTCGCGGCGTCGAACAACGCGAGGCCATGGTCGGCGCCGAGCGGGTGGACACCGCTGCGGGCCATGCGGTCCAGGTCCGCCTGGTCAAGGTCGCCGGTCATCGCGCTGCGGTCGGCCCACAGACCCCACGACAGAGACCGGGCGGGAAGGCCCGCGCGGTGGCGGTGCTCTGCCAGCGCGTCCAGGAACGCGTTCGCGGCCGCGTAGTTGCCCTGTCCCGGTGCGCCGAACACGCCCGCGGCCGACGAGAACAACGCGAACAAGCCGAGGTCGCGGTCCTTCGTCAGCTCGTGCAGGTGCCACGCCGCGTCGACCTTCGGCCGGAACACGGCGTCGAGTCGTTCCTCGGTCAGCTCGGTGACAACGCCGTCGTCGAGGGCACCCGCCGCGTGCACGACACCGCGGAGGTCCGGGATGTCCGCGAGCAACGCGGCGACCGCGTCCCGGTCGGCGACATCGCAGGCGACAACACGAACGCCCGCGCCGAGCATGGTCAGTTCAGCCGCGCCGGGCGCGTTCTGGCCCTGACGGCTCGCCAGCACCAGGTTCTGGACGCCGTGCGCGGTCACCAAGTGCCGGGCGACGAGCGAGCCAACCAGACCCGTCCCGCCTGTGACCAGCACCGTCCCGTCCGCAATGGACGGTGAGACGGTCAGCACGACTTTGCCGGTGTGCTTGGCCTGGCTCATGTGGCGGAACGCCTCGGGTGCCTGCCGCACATCCCATGCCGTGACCGGCAACGGGGTGAGCACACCCTGCTCGAACAGCGGCACCAACTCGGCGAGGATGTCCTGTACCCGGTCCGGTCCGGCCTCACCCAGGTCGAACGCCTGGTACCGGACCCCAGGCCACCGGGCGGCCACCGCGTCGGCGTCGCGGATGTCGGTCTTGCCCATCTCGACGAACCGGCCGCCGTCGCCGAGCAGGTCGATCGACGTGTCGACGAACTCGCGCGCCAGACTGTTCAGCACCACGTCGACCGTGGGGAACCGCGTGCCGAACTCGAGCGACCGCGACGACGCGATCCGCTCCTCCGGCACACCCAGTTCGCGCACCGCGGGCCATTTCGGTTCACTGGCGGTCGCATACACCTCGACACCGAAGTGCCGGGCCAACTGCACCGCCGCCATGCCCACGCCGCCCGCAGCCGCGTGCACCAGCAACGACTCCCCTGCCCGGAGACCGCCGATGTCGACCAGCCCGTAGTACGCCGTCAGGAACGTCGTGGGCACCGAGGCCGCCGCCGCGAACGACCACCCGGCGGGCATCCGCGCCAACTGCCGCCGGTCGCCCACCGCGACCGGGCCGCCGTACGAGCCGGAGAGCAGCCCGAACACGTGGTCGCCGACCGCCAGGCCCGTCACGCCGGGCCCGGTCTCCAGCACCACACCGGCGCCCTCGCACCCGAACCCCGCGCTGCGGAACGACACGTCGTCGCCGATCGTCACCATCCCGAGCGCGACGAGCACGTCCCGGAAGTTCACCCCGGTCGCCCGCACACCGACCCGCACCTCGCCGGGCCCCAGCGGTTGCGTCACCTCGGGACAGGGCACGAGCCCCAGCCCGTCCAGCGACCCGGCCGCGTTCAGGTCCAGCGACCACGCGCCGGCATCAGGCACCGGCAAGGCATCCGCGACGACCCGGCGCAACCGGGGTACCCAGCCGGCACCGCCGCGGACGGCCACCTCCGGCTCACCCGAGGCCAGCGCGGCGGCGAACACGCGCGGCAGTGCCGCCGCCGACTCCGGCATGGTGTCCACGTCGACCTGCACGATCCGGTTCGGGTGCTCGGACTGGGCCGAGCGCACCAGCCCACGCGCGGCGGCATGAGACAGGTCGCGCACCCGTTCGCCTGGGGTCACCGCGACGCCGCCACTGGTCACCACGACGAGGGTCTCCTCGCCGTCCAGCCGCTTGCGCACCTCGCCGAGCACGGACGCCACCACATCCCGCGTCGCGTGGACGGGGTCGCCCTCACCAGGTGGGCAGCTCAGGGTGACGACATCGGGGTCCGGTCCGTCCGGCAGGGACAACTCGGTCCAGTCCAGCTCGAACAGACCATCCGGCATGCGTTGCGCTGCGGCGGGACGGGACGTGACGGCGTCGACAGTGACGACCGGTTGCCCGGCCGTGTCGGTCAGCGTGACCGACCCATCCGGCGCCAGCCGGACCCGCGCGGTCGTGGCGCCCGAGGCGTGGACCCGCACGCCGGAGAAGGAGAACGGCAACCCGCCTTGCCCGTCGTGGCCGTCGGCGGCGAACCGGGCGTGCAGTGCGGCGTCGAGCAGGGCCGGGTGGACGGCGAAGCCCTCGGTCTCGGTCCCGGCCGGCAGCGCCACCTCGGCGTACACCTTGTCGCCCGCCGACCAGACCGCGCGCAGGCCGCGGAACAGCGGGCCGTAGCAATACCCGAGGTCGTCCAGCCGGTCGTAGAGGCCGTCGAGGTCGACGGGAGTGGCACCGGCGGGCGGCCAGCTCTCCGGCCCGGTCACCGGTGCGTCCACAGTGGACTCCGTGAGCAGGCCGGTCGCGTGGCAGGTCCACTCCCCCGGTCCGGAGTACACCCGGACCTCGCGCCGTCCGTCGTCGTCCGGCGCGTCGACATGAACCTGGAGGTCGACGGCGCCGTCACGGGGCAGCGTGAGCGGGTGGTGCAGGACCAGCTCGTCCAGCCGGTCGCCGCCGGTCCGCAGCACCAGGTCGACGATGGCGGTGCCCGCGACCACGAACTCGCCCATGACCGTGTGGTCCGCCAGCCACGGCATCGTGGCGAGCGACAGCCTGCCCGTGTACACGGCGGAGTCGTCCGCCAGCGCGACACCGGCGGTGAGCAGCGGGTGCTCCGGCGCGGACACGCCGGCGGGCACGCCGTGCGCTGGGCCGCCGCGGAGCCAGAACCGCTCGCGTTCGAACGCGTACGTCGGCAGGTCGACGGTCATGGCGTCGCCGAACACCGCGCGCCAGTCCGGGTCGACGCCGGAGACCCACAGCTCGGCCAGCGCGGTGAGCACCCGGCGCGGACCGCCGTCGTCCCGGCGGAGTGTCCCGACCACGGCCGTGTCCCCCGCGATCGCCGTCGCCAGCACGGGATGCGGACTCACCTCAAGAAAAGTGGTGTTCCCTGCCGCGAGCAGCACTTCGACCGTCTCGGCGAACCGGACCTGGTCGCGGAGGTTGCGGTACCAGTAGGTGTCGTCGAACTCGGCGGGGCCGGGGGTGACGGTCGAATACATCGGCACGGTGCCCGCGTGGTGGGTGATCGGCGCGGCGAGCGCGACGAGCCGGTCCCGCAACGGTTCGACGTGCGGGGTGTGCGAGGCGTAGTCGACCGGGATGGTCCTGGTCCGCAGCCCGGCCTCCGCGGCCGCGGCCTCGACCGCCGCCAGCGCCTCGACGTCTCCGGCGACGACCGTCGCGTCCGGCCCGTTCAGCGCGGCGACCCAGGCACCCGGGCCGAGTAGGTCCGCCACGTCAGCGGCGGGTGCGGCGACCGACATCATGCCGCCCCTGCCCGCCAGTTCCTCGGCGATCATCTTGCTGCGCAAGGAAACCAGCTGTGCCCCGTCCGCCAGTGACAGCACACCGGACACACATGCGGCCGCGATCTCGCCCTGCGAGTGCCCGACCACGGCGGCGGGCTCGACGCCCAACGACCGCCACAGCGCGGCGAGCGACACCATCACCGCCCACAGCGCCGGCTGCACGACGTCCACGCGTTCCAGCGACGAGGCGTCCCGCACCACGTCCACCAGGTCCCAGTCGACGTGCGGCGCGAGCGCGGCCGCGCACTCACCCATCGCCGCCGCGAAGACCGGTGACGACGCCAGCAACTCGGTCGCCATCCCCGCCCATTGCGCACCCTGGCCGGGGAACACGAACACGACACCCGGCCGGTCCTGCCCGGCCACGCCCTCGACCGCACCCGGCGTACCGGCAGCCACCGCGTCCAACTCGGCGAGGAACCCGTCGCGGTCCTCAGCGAACACGACGGCACGGTGCGGCAGGCCTGCCCGCGTCGCCGCCAGCGACCACCCGATGTCGGCCGGGTCGGCGTCCGACGCCGCCACGAACCGCCGCAACCGCGCGGCCTGGCGCCGCAACCCGGCGGCCGAGTGGCCGGACACGACCCAGGGCAGAAGTCCTTCTGTCCCAAGAGCAACCGGGGCCCGCGCCACCGGCGCATCGAGGGCCGGAGCCTGCTCCAGCACGACGTGGGCGTTGGTGCCGCTCATGCCGAACGCGCTCACGGCGGCCCGCCTTGGCGCACCGGTCTCCGGCCAGGGACGGGTCTCGGTGACCAGCTCCACCTCGCCCGCGGCCCACTCCACGTGTGGTGTCGGCGCATCGACGTGCAGCGTGGCGGGCACGACGCCGTGCCTGAGCGCCAGCACCATCTTGATCACCCCGGCCACCCCGGCCGCGGCGGCGGTGTGGCCGATGTTGGACTTCACCGATCCCAGCAGGGCGGGACCGCCCTGGCCGCGTTGCTGTCCGTACGTCGCCAGCAGGGCCTGCGCCTCGATCGGATCGCCCAGCGCCGTGCCGGTCCCGTGCGCCTCGACGACGTCCACTTCGGACGCCGCGAGGAGGGCACTGGCGAGGGCCGCCCGGATCACCCGTTGCTGGGCGGGACCGTTCGGGGCGGTCAGGCCGTTCGACGCGCCGTCCTGGTTCACCGAGGAACCCCTGACCACCGCGAGCACCCGGTGTCCTGCGCGCACGGCGTCGGAGAGGCGTTCGAGCAGCACGATCCCCGCGCCTTCGCCCCACGCGGTGCCGTCGGCCGCAGCCGCGAACGCCTTGCAGCGCCCGTCCGGGGCCAGCCCGCGCTGACGGCTGAACTCGGTGAACATGCCGGTAGTCGCCATGATCGTCGCACCGCCCGCCAACGCCATCGAACACTCGCCGCGACGCAGCGCGTGCGTGGCGAGGTGCAACGTGACCAGCGACGACGAGCACGCGGTGTCCACGGTGATCGCTGGGCCCTCGAAACCGAAGGTGTAGGCGACCCGGCCGGACGCGACGCTGGCCGAGTTCCCGGTGCCGAGGTAACCCTCGACCTCATGGGCGTCGCCGGTTGCGAGCGTCGCGTAGTCCTGACCATTGGTGCCCACGAACACACCGGTGCGGCTGCCCCGCAGCGGCAGCGGGTCGATTCCCGCGTGCTCGAAGGCCTCCCAGGCCAGCTCCAGCAACACCCGCTGCTGCGGGTCCATCGCCAGCGCCTCCCGGGGCGAGACACCGAAGAAGTCCGCGTCGAACCCGGCCGCGTCGGTCAGGAACGCGCCGCGGCCGGTCACCGACGTGCCTGCCCGGTCCTGGTCGGGGTGGAACAACGCGTCCAGGTCCCAGCCGCGGTCCGTCGGGAACGGCCCTACCGCGTCCTTCCCGTCAGTGAGCAGCCGCCACAAGCTCTCCGGCGTGTCGATCCCACCCCCGAAGCGGCAGCTCATCCCGACGACGGCGATCGGCTCCCGCTCGGCGTCCTCGACCTCCCGCAGCCGACCGCGGACCGTGTGCAGGTCGGCCGTCACCCGCTTGAGGTAGCCCAGGACCTTGTCGTCGTCTGCCATGTCCGTTCCCATGTCCCTCAGATGCCGAGTTCGTTGTCGATGAAGTCGAAGACCTCGTCCCGCGAGGCGCCGTCCAGGCGCGCGGCGGTCCCGTCACCACCCCATCGGGCCGCGAGTGCGGTCAGCCGGGCCGCGACTCCCGATGGCGCGTCCATACCGGCCATGACCGCCGCGAGCCGACTCTCCAGCCGGTCGATCTCGGCGAGCACGTCGGTGTCGTCCGCGCCGAGCTCCGCGGCCAGGTGGTCGGCCAGCTCCCTGGGTGTCGGGTAGTCGAAGACTGCTGTGGCCGGCAGCCGCAGTCCCGTCGCGCCGGTGAGCCGGGTCCGGAACTCGACCGCGGCGAGCGAGTCGAAGCCCAGGTCCCGGAACGGCTTGCCCGGCTCGACCGCGCCGGGTCCGGAGTAGCCGAGGACCGCGGCCGCGTGGGTGCGGACGAGCTCGGCCAGCACCTGGCGCCGCTCGCCGTCGGGCAGCCCGACCAGCCGTTGGTCCACCGGCTGCGCCGGTTCTTCCTCTTGCCGCGCACCGGGGATCTCGTCGAGCAGGTGACTCGGCCGCAGCGCCGTGAACGACTTGCCGAACCGCGACCAGTCGACGTCGGCGATGGCCAGGAAGGTCTCGTCGTGTGCTAGCACCTCGGCGAGCGCGGCGAGGGCGGTGTCCGGTGCGAGCGGGCGGACGCCGCGCCTGCGCAGATGTTCCTCGGCGCCGTCGCGGGCGGCCATGCCGTCACCGGCCCAGGAGCCCCAGGCGATCGACGTCGCGGCCAGGCCCCGTGCCCGGCGGCGCTGGGCCAGTGCGTCGAGGTGGGCGTTGGCGGCGGCGTAGGCACCCTGGCCCGCGCCGCCCCAGACACCCGCGTTGGAGGACAGCAGCACGAACGCGTCCACGTCGGGGAACAACGCGTCCAGTGTGTCCGCGCCACCCGCCTTACCCGAGAGGATGGCGGTGACCTCGTCCGGCGTGGTGTCCACGATCGGTGTGGTCTGTGCGATTCCCGCCGCGTGCACCACAGTTCGGACGTCGATCCCCGCCGCGTTCAGGTCGGCCACGAGCGCGGTCACGGCGTCCCGGTCGGCGACATCGCACGCGGCGACGGTCACCTTGGCACCGAGATCGTTCAGCTCGGCCTCGATGGCGGCCGCTTCCGGGGCCGCCGAGCCGCGCCTGCTGGTCAGCACCAGGTGCTCGGCACCCCGTTCGGCCAGCCACCGCGCGATGTGTGCGCCGAGCGCGCCGGTCCCGCCGATCACCAGCGCCGCGCCTCGCGTGGACCACCGCGATTCCGCCGCCGGCAGACGAGTCCGGGTCAGCCGCCGCGCGAGGACACCGGACGGACGGATCGCCAGCTGGTCCTCGGCGTCGTTGGCGAGCAGTGCGCAAAGCAGGTCGCCGACACGCTCGTCGACATCACCGGGCAGGTCGATCAAGCCGCCCCACTGGTCCGGGTGCTCCAGCGCGGCGACCCGGCCGTAGCCCCACACCTGTGCCTGTTCGGGGTCCGGAACGTCGCCTGCGGACGCCGTGACCGCGCCCTGGGTGACGCACCACAGCCGGGTTCCGGCAGTCACCCGCACCAGCGCGTCGGTGGCCGCGAGGGACGGCTTGCCCGACAGCGCGAGCAGGGACAGCACACCGCGTGCCTCCGGAAGGGTGGCCTGTACCCGTTCCGCCGTGGCCACAGGATCGGCCTCGGCGATCCGGACCACCGTGATCCCGTTGCGTGCCAACGCATCCAGGCATGCGGAGACCGCGGGCGGATCGATCGGCACGTCATCGGTGACCACCAGCCACCGGCCTGCCGGGACACCGTCCGGCCTGACCACCGGGCGCCATTCCACCCGGTAGTACAGGTCGCGCATGGCGGCCATCGTGCGACCGTGCCGGCGCCAGTCCGCCAGCATCGGCAGCACGGCCAGCACCGAGGCCCGGTCCTCCTCCCCGGTGGCGCCCAGTGTCTCGGCCAGAGTGCCGGGGTCTGCGCTGTCGACGGCCGCCCAGAACGGGTCGTCCGCCACGGCAGTGTCCACAGTGTCCTCCTGTGTGTTGTCCTCGGGATCGGTCAGCCAGTAGCGCTCCCGCTGGAACGCGTACGTGGGCAGATCGACCCGGTTGTCCTGCCACGGCACCGGCCACTCGATCACCTCGCCACGAACGTGCAGGTGCGCCAGCGCCCGGAGGAAGGTCACGGCCTCGTCCTCGCCGGACCGTGAGGTGGCCACCGCAGCCGGCTCGACCTGGGTGACGGCCTGGGCAAGGTGGTCGGCGGCGAGGGTCGTCAAGGTCATGTCGGGACCGATCTCCACGATGTCGGTGACCCCGTGGTCGGTCAGCCAGGTGAGGCCGTCGGCGAACCGCACGGTGTCGCGGACGTGCCGGATCCAGTAGTCGGTGCTGCCGACGATCTCGGCGTGGATCACGCCACCGGTGAGGGTGGAGACGATCGGGATCCGCGGGGCGTGCCAGGTCACCTGATCCAGCACCGCCGCGAACCCGGCCAGCATGGGCTCGATCAGCGGGGAGTGGAACGCGTGCGAAACCTTCAGCGCCTTCGTCCGCCGCCCGGCCTCCCTCGCCAGGCCAGTGATCCGCTGCACGGCGTCCGCGTCGCCGGACACCACGACCGAGGCCGGTCCGTTGACGGCGGCGATCGATACCCGCCCTGGTGTGCCGGCGATCCAGTCGGTCGCCTCCGCCTGCGTGGCCTGGATCGACGCCATCGCCCCACCGGGAGGCAGGTCCCCCATCAGGCGGCCCCGCGCGGCGACCACTGTCGCGGCGTCGGCGAGGGACAACACACCGGACACGTGGGCGGCGGCCAGTTCTCCCACCGAATGCCCGATCAGGAAACCGGGCTGAGGTCCGCAGGAGGTGAGCAGGCGGAACATCGCCACCTCGAAGGCGAACAGGCCGGCCTGCGTGAACGCCGTGCTGTGCAGGAGATCCGCGTCCGCCGAGCCGGGAGCAGAGAGCATGACGTCCCGCAGCGGCCGGTCCAGCTTGCCGTCGAAGGCAGCGCATGCTTCGGCGAAAGCATCCCGGAACACCGGGTGGCGCATCAGGTCGCTGCCCATCCCCGAGCGCTGGCTTCCCTGACCGGAGAACGACATCGCCAGTGAGCGGCCCGCTGTGACGGCGCCGGAGATGACGTTGTCGGCCTGTTCACCCGCGGCAAGAACGTCAAGCCCATTCAGGAAACCGTCTCTGTCGTCCGAGATCACGACGGCCCGGCGCTCAAGCGCGGCGCGCGACGACGCCAACGACCAGCCGATGCCGGTCAGCTCCGCATCGCCGCCGGCTACCGGCCGCATGCGCACGGCCTGGCCGCGCAACCCGGACTCGGAACGGGCGGACAGCATCCACGGCAGAGGCCCGGCCACCGATGCTATGTCTACAGTGGACTCCACGGCTGGAGCCTGCTCAAGGATGACATGAGCGTTGGTGCCACTGATCCCGAACGACGACACCGCCGCCCGGCGCGCCCGGCCGGTCTCCGGCCACGGCACGCTGTCCGTCGCCAGTTCGACCGCGCCCGCAGTCCAGTCCACGTGCGGAGTCGGTTCGTCCACATTTAACGTCTGCGGCACAACACCATGCCGCATCGCCATGACCATCTTGATCACACCGGCAGCGCCCGCCGCCGCTTGCGTGTGCCCGAAGTTCGACTTCACGGACCCCAGCAAGAGCGAGGTCGAACGATCCTGGCCGTAAGTAGCGAGCAACGCCTGCGCCTCGATCGGGTCACCGAGAGTCGTGCCGGTGCCGTGCGCCTCGACGACATCCACCTCGGCCGCCGACACCCCGGCGTCGTTCAACGCCTGCCGGATCACCCGTTGCTGCGACGGGCCATTTGGCGCCGTCAAGCCATTCGACGCACCATCCTGGTTCAGCGCGCTGCCCCGCACGACCGCCAGCACCTGATGTCCGTTGCGGATGGCATCGGACATCCGCTCGACCAGCAACAGGCCGACGCCCTCGCCCCACGTCGTACCGTCCGCCGCTGCGGCGAACGGCTTGCAGCGGCCGTCTCCGGCCATGCCGCCCTGCTTGTCGAACTCGTCGAACACAGCAGGCGTCGACATCACGGTGACACCGCCCGCCAACGCGAGCGAGCACTCGCCCTTGCGCAGCGCCTGCGCCGCCATGTGAAGCGCCACCAACGAGGACGAACACGCAGTGTCCACAGTGACCGCAGGGCCCTCGAACCCCATGGCATAGGCCACACGGCCGGTGGCGATGCTCGCGGTGTTGCCGTTGCTGAGGAAGCCGGCCACCTCGTCGGGCACGGCACGCAGCCTGCTCGCGTAGTCGTGGTGCATCAGGCCGGCGAACACGCCGACGCGGCTGCCCCTGGCGGTGGTCGGGTCGATGCCCGCGTGCTCGAACGCCTCCCAGCTGGTCTCCAGCAGCAACCGCTGCTGCGGGTCCATCGCCAGCGCCTCACGCGGCGAGATCCCGAAGAACCCGGCGTCGAACTCGGCCGCGTCGTGCAGGAACCCACCGGTACGCACGTAGGTGCCGCCTGGCTCGTCCCAGCCGCGGTCGGCGGGGAACGGGGTGATCGCGTCCTGCCCGGCCAGCACCAACCGCCACAGGTCCGCCGGCGAGTGCACCCCGCCAGGGAAGCGACAGCTCATGCCGATGATCGCGACCGGCTCGTCCACAGGGGCCGTTCGGACCGGGGCGACAGGCGTCTCGTCCTCATCGACCAGCTCCGAACGCAGCCGCTCGACCAACGCCAGCGGGGTGGGGTGGTCGAACACGAGCGTCGCGGGCAGCCGTACCCCCGTCGCCGTGGTCAGATGGTCGCGCAGTTCCAAGGCGGTCAGCGAGTCGAAGCCGAGATCGGTGAACGCCCGGTCGACGTCGACGGGCGACGAGTGCCCCAGCACCGCGCCCACGTGCCGCCGGACGAGGTCGAGCAACTCCTTGTCCCGCTCGGGCGCCGCCATCGCACGCAGCCGATCCCGCAAGTCCGGCATCGACCTCCGGGCCGCCGGGCGGGACGTGGCGCGGACCACGTCCCGCAGGACCGCGGGCACGGTGGCAGCCACCGCGGCGACTCGCAGCGGCACCAGCACCGGTTCGTCGACCGCCATCGCGGTGTCGAGCAGCGCGACTCCGTCCGCAGCGGACAGCGCCGACAGCCCACTACGGGCCAGACGGGCCAGGTCCTGGTCGGTCATGCCGGCGGAAATGGCGCCGCGCGGTTCCCACATGCCCCAGGCCAGCGACCGTGCGGGCAACCCAAGGCCTGCGCGGTGACGCGCGAGTCCGTCGAGGAACGAGTTCGCCGCCGCGTAGCTCGCCTGGCCCGCGGCGCCGAGCACGCCAGCGGCGGAGGAGAACAGCACGAAGACCGTCAGGTCGAGCACGGCGGTCAGCTCGTGCAGGTGCCAGGCGGCGTCGACCTTGGGACGCAGGACGGTGTCGACCCTCTCATCTGTCAGGACGGACACGACGCCGTCGTCGACAACGCCTGCGGCGTGCACGATCCCGCGCAGGGGACGGTCCTCGGGCATGCTGTTCAGCAGGCCTGCCAGGCTGTCCCGGTCGGCGACATCGCACGCCGCGACGGTGACCGCGCATCCGGACGCCGCGAGGTCGGCGACCAGTTCGGTCACGCCAGAGGCCGCCTCGCCCTGCCTGCTCACCAGCAGCAGGTGCTGTACACCGTGGCGTTCGGCCAAGTGCCGGGCAACCACCGCACCGAGTGCACCCGTGCCGCCGGTGATCAGCACCGTGCCATCCGGATCCCACGGCGTGGCAAGGGATTCAGGTGTGGTCACGCGCGTCAGCCGGGGCACGCGCAGGACATCGCCGCTGACCGCCAGCTCTGGTTCGTCCCGCGCCACGGCCGCACTCACCAGGTTGCCCAGCACCGACAGTTCGTGCTCGGTGTCCACGTCGATGAGCGTGATCCGGTCCGGGTACTCCGCCCGTGCCGCACGCACCAGGCCCTGTACAGCAGCGCCTGCCGGGTCGGTGCCCGCGTCGACGGTGACCACAGCCAGCCTGCCTGCGCTGTAACGGGTGTCGGCAGTCCACGACCGCAGCACGTCCAGCGCCCAGTGCGTGGCTGCTCGGGCCGCTTCGGGGCCGACACCATCGAACCGTGGGCACCTGGCGATAGACACGTCCGGCACTGGACCGTCTGCGGGCTCGTCCGGCCGGTACTCGGCGCACGTCACCGCCTGCGCATCGGCCGGAACGACGAAGTCCGTCCAGGCCACCGAGAACAGGGCGCCGCGCTGGTCGGCTCGCAGGTGGTCGGGGTCAGCGGGCCGCAGCGCCACGCTGTCGGCGGTGATGACCGGGGAGCCGTGCTCGTCGGTCGCGGTGAGGCTGACGGCGGCGGGGCCTGCGGGAGCCAGGCGTACGCGCAACGTGGTGGCTCCGACCGAGTGCAGCCGCACCCCGGCCCACGAGAAGGGCAGGCCGTTACGGACGTCGCTGCCGAGCAGCATGCCCACGCCCTGCAACGCCGCGTCGAGCACAGCCGGGTGCAGGCCGAACCGGTCGTGATCCCCGGCTTGGTCGCGGAGCACGACCTCGGCGAAAAGCTCGGTGTCCCGGCGCCACGCCGCTGACAGGCCCTGGAACACGGGCCCATAGGTCGTTCCGGTGGCCGCGAGCTGGTCGTAGAAGCTGTCGACGTCCACCGGGGTCGCACCGGGCGGCGGCCACTGCACGAATTCGGCGGGCGGCGGCGGGGTGGCTCCGGTGAGCACGCCCGACGCCTGGCTTGTCCACTGTGGCGCGTCTGGGTGTCGCGTGTGGACAGACACAGGACGGCGGCCATCCTCGTCTTCGGCGCCGACGACGACCTGGACCAAGACCGGCTCGTCCGCGGACAGGACCAGGGGCGTGTGCATCGTCAGCTCTTCGACGACGGAACAGCCCACCGCCTCGCCCGCCAGGAGCACGAACTCCACCATGGCCGCACCGGGCAGGACGACCGTGCCGAGGATGATGTGGTCGGCTAGCCAGGGCTGCTCGACGATGGCGATCTTGCCGCTGAACATCGTGCCGCCGCCGTCGGCCAGGGCGACGCTCGCCCCAAGCAGCGGGTGCCCGGTCGCGGCGAGCCCGACCGCGGACACGGCCGCGTCGGTGCTGGCCAGGACCGACCGGGTGGGCCAGTAGCGCTCACGCTGGAAGGCGTAGGTGGGCAGGTCGACCCTCGGAGCGGGACGCAACGTCGGCCAGGTGACCGCCGAACCACGGACGTACAGGTGCGCGAGAGCACGCGTGACGGTGGTGATCTCGTCGTCGCCGGGACGCGTGGTGGCCACCGCGTCGAGCCGGTCGGCGGCGAGTGTGGTGAGGGTGGCGTCCGGGCCGATCTCGACGATGTCGGTGACGCCGTGCCCGGTCAGCCACGTAAGCCCGTCGGCGAACCGGACGGTGTCCCTGGCGTGCCGGATCCAGTAGTCCGCGCCGACGTCCTCGACCGGCTGCCCGGTCACCGTCGACACGATCGGGATACGCGGGGCGTGCCAGGTCACGTCGGCCAGGACTTCGGCGAACCGGTCCAGCATCGGTTCGACGAGCGGCGAGTGGAAGGCGTGGGCGACGGACAGGAACTTGTTCCGGTGGCCTGCCTCCGCGGCGAGGTCCAGTACCCGCTGCACGGCGTCGCGTGCGCCGGAGACCACGACGGACGTCGGCGAGTTGATCGCGGCGATCGCGACATTCTCGGGGTCGCGGGCCACCCACTCGGCGGTCTCGTCCGGACCCGCCTGGATCGCGGCCATCACGCCGCCCTCGGGCAGTTCCCGCATCAGCCGGCCCCGGGCGGCGACGACGCGGACCGCGTCGGCCAGCGACAGCACGCCGGCCACATGGGCCGCCGCGAACTCACCGACCGAGTGGCCGATCAGGTAGTCGGGCACGATCCCGCTGCCGACCATCAGCCGGAACAACGCCACCTCGAAGGCGAACAGGCCCGCCTGGGTGAGCAGCGTGTCCGCGGGCACGTCGTCACCGAGCACGGCTTCGCGCACCGCCGCCCCGGTCCGGGCGAACTCGGCGCACACCTCGTCGAAGGCGTCCCGGTACGCGGGCAGCGCCATGAGGGCACGACCCATACCGGCCCGCTGACTGCCCTGGCCGGCGAACGAGAACGCGATGCGGCGGTTCTCCGACACGACACCGGTCAGTACTTCGGAGCCGGCTGAGCCTGACGCGAGTGTGGCCAGCCCGCCGCGGAAGCCTGCGCGGTCCGACGCGAGCACCACCGCCCGGTGTGCCAGCGCGGCCCTGGCCGATGCCAGCTCCCACGCGGCACCGGACACCGGAACGTCCGACGCGGCGAACTCGCTGAGCCGCTCTGCCTGTGCACGCAATGCGGCCGGGTTCCGTGCCGACAACACCCAGGGCAGCACCCCGTGCTCCGGATCCCCGTCGGGAGCGGTGTCCGTTGAGCCTTCGGGTGCCTGTTCGAGGATCACGTGGGCGTTGGTGCCGCTGATGCCGAACGACGACACGGCGGCCCGGCGGGTCGTGGAATCCGGCCACGGCACGGAAGCGGTGACCAGGTCGACCGCCCCGGCCGTCCAGTCGACCTGTGTGGTCGGCCGGTCGACGTGCAGGGTGGCGGGCACGACGCCGTGCCGCATCGCGAGCACCATCTTGAACAGCCCGGCGATGCCTGCCGCCGACTGGGTGTGGCCGAGGTTGGACTTCACCGAGCCGAGCAGCACTGGGCGGTCCCGGTCCTGGCCGTACGTCGCCAGGATGGCCTGCGCCTCGATCGGGTCGCCCAGCGCCGTACCGGTGCCGTGCGCCTCCACCACGTCCACGTCGGCAGCCGCCAGACCGGCGTCGCTCAGTGCGGTGCGGATCACCCGCTGCTGGGCGGGACCATTCGGCGCGATCAACCCGTTCGACGCGCCGTCCTGGTTCACCGAGGAGCCCCGGACCAGCGCCAGCACCCGGTGCCCGTTGCGCACGGCGTCGGACAGCCGTTCCACCAGCACTAGGCCGACGCCTTCGGCGAAGCCGGTTCCGTTCGCGCTGTCCGAGAACGCCTTGCAGCGGCCGTCCTCCGCCAAGCCGTGCTGACGGCTGAACGAGACGAACAATCCTGGGTCAGGCATGACAGTGACGCCGCCCGCGATGGCCAGCGTGCTCTCCCCTGAACGCAGCGACTGCGCCGCCAAGTGCAGGGCGACGAGCGACGAAGAGCAGGCCGTGTCAATGGTGACGGCGGGGCCTTCCAGCCCGAACGTGTATGCGAGCCTGCCGGACGCGATGCTGCTGGCGTTGCCGGTCAGCAGGTGCCCGTCGAGGCCGTCGCCGGAGGCGAACCTGGTGACGCCGTAGCCGGACGGTGCGCCGCCGACGAACACGCCGGTCGCGGTGCCGCGCAAGGTTCCCGGGTCGATGCCCGCGCTCTCGAACGCCTCCCAGGCGGTCTCGAGCAACAGCCGCTGCTGCGGGTCCATCGCCAGCGCCTCACGCGGCGAGATGCCGAAGAAGTCGGCGTCGAAGTCGGTTGCACCGGTCAGGAAGCCGCCGACGCGCGTGTGCGACGTGCCTTCCTTGTCCTTGTCCGGGTCGAACAACGCCGCCAGGTCCCAGCCGCGGTCGGTGGGGAACCCGGACATCGCGTCCCGCTCGTCGAGCAGCAACCGCCACAGGTCGGCCGGGGAGTCGACGCCGCCGGGGAAACGGCAGCTCATCGCCACGATCGCGATGGCGTCATCCGCCGGGGCCCCTGCCCGGACCGAGGTCTGGACTGGTGCGGGCGCCGGGCGTTCCGCCGAATCGGGTGCGAGCAGGCCGCGCAGGTGCCAGGCCAGCACGGCGGGTGACGGGTGGTCGAACACCAGGGTCGCGGGCAACCGCAGGCCGGTGGTAGCGCCCAGCCGGTTGCGCAGTTCGACGGAGGTCAGGGAGTCGAAACCCAGGTCCTTGAACGGCCGGTCGGCGGTGACGTCCTCGACGGCGTGCCCCAGCAGGATCGCGGCCTCGGCGCGGATCATCTCGATCAGCACGCGGTCACCTTCCGCGACGGGCAACGCGGCGAGGCGGGTGGCCAGCTCACCGGACTCGACTGCGACACGCGCGCGCCGGACCGGGGTACGCACCGAACCCCGCAACAACGGTGACGGGTTCGAGGCACGTGCCTGTGCCATGTCCAGGTGAGCCGGGACAAGGCTGACGAGCGGGGTCCGCACGGCGGTGTCGAACAGGGCGAGGGCGTGATCGGTGTCGAGCGGGCGAATACCGCTGCGCGCCATACGGTCCACATCGGACTGTCCGAGACCGCCCGTCAGCGCACTGCGCTCACCCCACAAGCCCCATGCCAGCGAGTGACCGGCCAGGCCTTGGCCACGACGGACATGCGCGAGGGCGTCGAGGAACGCGTTCGCCGCCACGTAGTTGCCCTGCCCGGCAGCACCGAACACCGCCGCGGCGGACGAGAACACCGCGAACAGCCCCAGATCGCGATTCCTCGTCAGCTCGTGCAGGTGCCACGCCGCGTCCACCTTGGGCCGGAACACCGTGTCAAGGCGCTCGGCCGACAGTTCGGATACCACACCGTCGTCCAGCACACCCGCCGCGTGCACCACACCGGTGAGGTCCGGGATCTCGGCCAGGAGGTCCTTGAGCGCGGCACGATCGGCGACATCGCAGGAGACGACGCGGACGGCGGCGCCCAACTCGTCGGCAAGCTCGGCAGCACTAGGCGCAGCAACGCCCAGACGGCTGGCCAGTACCAGGCGCCGTACACCGCGGGACCGCACCAGGTGCCGGGCGACCGCGGAACCAACAGCACCGGTCCCGCCGGTCACCAGTACCGTTCCGTCCACAATGGACAACGGCGCGGTCAGCACGACCTTGCCCGTGTGCTTGGCCTGGCTCATGTACCGGAACGCTTCCGGCGCCTGCCGGACGTCCCACGCCGTCACCGGCAGCGGGCTGAGCACACCCGCTTCGAACAACGGCAGCAGCTCGACCATCATCTGCTGGATCCGGTCCGGACCGGCATCATTGAGGTCGATCGCCTGGTACCACACGCCCGGTCGCCGCGCGGCGACCTCGTCGGCGTCGCGGATGTCCGTCTTGCCCAGTTCCACGAACCTGCCACCGGAACCGAGCAGGTCCAGTGACACATCGACGAACTCACCGGTCAGGCAGTTCAGCACCACGTCCACGCCGGCGAACCGCGCGCCGAACTCGAGTGTCCGCGATGAGGCGATCCGCTCGTCCGGCACACCAAGGCCCCGCACGGCAGACCACTTGGGCTCGCTGGCGGTGGCGTACACCTCGGCACCGAGATGCCGGGCCAGTTGCACCGCGGCCATCCCCACACCGCCCGCGGCGGCGTGCACCAACAGCGACTGTCCCGCTTGAACCTCTGCCACATCGACAAGCGCGTAGTACGCGGTCAGGAACACCGCGGGCACCGTGGCCGCGTCCGCGAACGACCAGTCCGCGGGAATCCTGGCCAGCTTCCGGCGATCGGCCACGGCCACGGGCCCCGCGTAGGACCTGGCCAGCATTCCCATCACCCGGTCACCGACGGCCAGGTCCACGACCTCCGGCCCGACCTCCAGCACCACACCGGCGCCTTCGCACCCGAACTCGGCCCCGCTGCTCGGCACCACACCGAGAGCGACGAGCACGTCCCGGAAGTTCACCCCGGTCGCCCGCACTCCGACCCGAACCTCGCCAGATTCCAACGGCACCTCGACCGCGGGACACGGCACTAACCGCAGATCCTCCAGCGAGCCACCGGTGTCCAGGTCGAGCGACCACGCGCCGGTCTCCGGCACGGCGGGCCAACTCGGGGTGATCCGGCCCAGCCGGGGCACCGACGCCACACCGGCCCGCACCGCCACTTCCGGTTCGCCGAACGCCAGCGCGGCGGCGGCGACCTTGGCGGTGTCCTGGCTGGGAACACCGTCGACGTCGATCTGCATGATCCGGTCCGGGTGCTCGGTGACGGCCGAGCGCACCAGACCACGCACCGCAGCCGCGTCGAGGTCGACCACGTCGCCGACGGCCACCGCCGCGCCCATCCTGGTCAGCACGACCAGTCGCGTGTCGACGAGTTCGTCGGCGGCCAGCCAGGCACGCAGCACGTCGAGGACTGCAGCGGTCGTCGCACGGGTCGCGGCGGGCATTTCGCCCGTGCCCGGCTCGACCCGCAGGAAAACCATCTTCGGTGGTGGCGAGCCCGCGCTGATCGCCTTCCGCAGCTCCGCGACGTCCGCCTCGGTGGCCACGAACGCGGTCGCGGCCGGCTCCTCGGCGTGGACGGGGAACCGGCGCCAGGTCACCTCGAACAGCGAGTCCGGCGCAGCCTCGGCACCCGGCTCGAACAGTCGCGAGTGGACGGTGTCGATGCCGAGGATCGGCCGGCCGGTGGCGTCCGTCATCGTCACGGTCAACGCATCGTTGCCGGCCGGGGCGATCCGCACCCTCGCGGCCGTCGCACCGGTGGCGTGGTGACCGACACCGCTGAAGGAGAACGGCAGCATCTGCGCGGGCTCCGGGTCGTCCATCGCGACCAGCAGCCGGGCCTGGAGCGCGGAGTCCAGCAGCACCGGGTGCACGCCGAACCGCTCGGCGTCGGCACTCACCACATCAGGCAGCTCGACCTCGGCGAACACCTCATCGCCCCGACGCCACACCGCGCGCACACCGCGGAACGCCGGGCCGTAGTAGTACCCCGCGTCGGAAAGCAGGTCGTACATTCCGGTCACGTCAAGGGGTGACGCGTCCGAGGGCGGCCATTCACCGTCCAAACCGGACGGCGGGATGGCGACGGCCGGGGCGGCGACGGCGGATGCGTGGCAGACCCAGTCCTGTTCGGCGTCCACCGATGGGGGCGCCGAGAACACCCGTATCTGCCGGGCACCGTGCTCGTCCGGCGCGTCGACCCGCAACTGCAGGTCGAGCGCCGAGTCCGACGGCAGGAACAGCGGTGTCTGCAGCACGACCTCATCCAGCCGGTCGCATCCGGCATGCTCGCCCGCCCGCCGCGCCAACTCGACGAGCGCGGCGCCCGGCAGCAGCGCGCGGCCCGTGATCGCGTGGTCGGCGAGCCAGGCGTGGGTCCGGCTGGAGAGCCTGCCGGTGAACACGAATCCGTCGCGGTCGGCCAGCGCGACGCCCGCGGTCAGCAGAGGGTGGCCGAGCACCGACAAACCGGCCGCGCCGACGTCTCCCGCCGCGCCGTCGCCGTGCAGCCAGTACCGCTTGCGGTCGAACACGGCGGTCGGAAGATCCACAGTAGACACACCGGTGCCGAACACCGCGGTCCAGTCAGGCGTCACACCCCGGACCCACAGTTCGGCCAGCGAGGTCAGCAGGCGCCGTGGGCCACCGTCGTCGCGACGCAGCGTGCCCGCGACCGTGCAGGCGGGCGCCGTCGCGGGCGCGTGACGGTCGATGATTCGCTCGACCGCCGCGGTCAGCACCGGTTGCGGACTGACTTCGAGGAAGGTGGTGTGGCCAGTGTCGAGCAGGGCCTGTGTGGCCTCCTCGAACCGGACGACCTCGCTCAGGTTGCGCAGCCAGTGGTCGGCGTCCAAGCCGGTACCGTCGATCGGGCCGCCGGTGACGGTCGAGTAGATCGGGACCTCGCCGGCGCCCGGAGTCACCGATGCCAGGAGTTCGCCCAGCCGGGGGCCGATCGGGTCGATCATGGGGGTGTGCGATGGGTAGTCCGCGTCGAGGAACCAGGTCCAGATCCCAGCGCGCTTGGCATCGGCGACAAGCCGGTCAAGCGCGGCCTCGGTACCGCCGACGACGGTCGAGTCAGGGCCGTTGCGCGCCGCGATCCACACGTCCTCGCCGAGCAGCTCGCTGACCCGGTCCGCGTCCGCGACGACGGTGACCATGCCACCGATCCCCGTCAGCTCTTCGGCGATCACCTTGCTGCGCAACGCCACCACGCGCGCCCCGTCGGCGATGCTGAGCGCACCGGCGACACAGGCAGCCGCGACCTCGCCCTGGGAGTGGCCGACGACCGCCGCAGGCGTGACCCCGAGCGCACGCCACACCCGCGCCAAGGACACCATGACCGCCCAGAGCGCGGGCTGCAGCACGTCGACGTGCTCCAGCGCGTCCGCGTCCCGCAGCACCTCCACCAGGTCCCAGTCGACATGCGGCGCCAACGCGCCCGCGCACTCCGCGATCGACTCGGCGAACACCGGCGAGGAAAGCAGTTCGGCCGCCATCCCGGCCCACTGCGCGCCATGACCGGGGAACACGAACACCACGCCACCCGGCTCGGTCGAGACGGCACCCGTCACCACACCAGCCGCCGGGCGGGCCGTGGCGACCGCGTCGAGCCCAGCCGGCAACTCGTCCTGGTCCCCGGCCACGACCATCGCGCGGTGTTCCAGCCCCGCCCTGGTTGAGACCGACGACCAGCCGGCGCCCACGACGTCCACTGTGGACTGACCGGTGGTGAACTCGTGCAGCCGGGCGGCTTGGCGGTGCAGTCCCTTCTCGGACCGACTGGAGACCACGCACGGGAAGACGGCAGCGCCGAGCACTGGCGGCCGCGTATCATCCACAATGGACTCGTCGGCGACCGGCGGTTGTTCGAGGATCACGTGGGCGTTGGTGCCGCTGACACCGAACGAGGACACCGCCGCACGGCGGGGCTGTCCGGTCTCGGGCCAGCCGACGTTCTGGGTCACCAGCTCGACCGCGCCGGACGTCCAGTCCACGTGCGGGGTCGGCTCGTCCACGTGCAGCGTCGCGGGCACGATGCCGTGCCGCATCGCCAGCACCATCTTGATCACTCCGGCGATCCCCGCCGCGGCCTGGGTGTGCCCGAGGTTGGACTTCAGCGAGCCGAGCAGCACCGGCCGGTCCACCGGGCGGCCCTGGCCGTAGGTGGCCAGCAGCGCGTCGGCCTCGATCGGGTCGCCCAGCTTCGTGCCGGTGCCGTGCGCCTCGACGACGTCGACTTGGCCCGCCGCGAGGTCGGCATCGTCGAGCGCCGCCCGGATCACCCGCTGCTGCGCGGGACCGTTCGGCGCCGTCAGCCCGTTGGACGCGCCATCCTGGTTCACCGCGGAACCTCGGACCACGGCCAGCACCTTGTGCCCGTTGCGCACCGCGTCGGACAACCGCTCCACCAACAGCAGACCGACGCCCTCGGCCATTCCGGCACCGTCGGCGGACGCGGCGAACGCCTTGCACCGGCCGTCCCGCGACAGCCCCTGCTGTCTGCTGAGCTCGGCGAACACCTCAGGCGTCGCCATCACCATCACGCCGCCCGCGATGGCCAGCGACGACTCGCCCGCGCGCAGCGACCGCGCGGCGAGATGCAGCGCCACCAGCGACGACGAGCACGCGGTGTCCACCGTGACAGCTGGTCCTTCAAGTCCCAGTGTGTAGGCGATACGGCCCGAGACCACGCTGCCCGCCCGACCGGTGACCAGGTAGCCCTCGACGTCTTCCGGCACGGAGACGAGGTCACCCGCGTAGCCGTGGAAGCTGGAGCCGACGAACACCCCAGTCCGGCTGCCCCGAACCGACTCCGGGTCGATACCCGCCCGTTCGAACAGCTCCCACGAGGTCTCCAGCAGCAACCGCTGCTGCGGGTCCATCGCCAACGCCTCACGGGGCGACACCCCGAAGAACCCCGCGTCGAACTCAGCCGCGTCGAGCAGGAACCCACCCTTGTCCACATAGGACGTACCAGATCCGCCGCCCGCGGCGAACAGCGAGTCGAGATCCCAGCCCCGGTCCTTCGGGAACTCGCCGACGGCGTCCACCCCGCCGGCCACGACGTCCCACAGCTCGTCCGGCGACGACACCCCTCCAGGAAAACGACAGCTCATCCCCACGATCGCCACCGGCTCCACGTCCGCGGACTCCGCGACGCGCAGCCGGTCCCGGGTCTCCCGCAGCTCAGCGGTCACCCGCTTGAGGTACTCGAAGAGCTTTTCGTCGTTCGCCATCAATCCATCCAGGGTGTGTCGATGTGTCGGGGCCGGAACGGCTACGACATGCCAAGCTCGTTGTCGATGAGCGCGAAGAGCTCGTCGTGGGTCGTCGCCTCGACTTGGCGCGCGGGCGGTCCGTCCCGGCCGATGCGGCGCAGCAGGACCTCCATGCGCTCCGCCACCACTCGTCGCGCGGGGTCGTCGTCGGGCAGCGCGGCGACCGCACTGTCCACTTTGTCCAGCTCGGCCAGAAGTGCTTGTGTGCCACCGCCGTCGTGGAATACGTCGCTCAGGTAGCCGACAAGTCCCGATACGGTCGGGTAGTCGAAGACGAGACCCGCGGGCAACGTGCGGCCTACTGCGCCACCGAGCCGGTTGCGCAGTTCGACCGCGGTGACCGAGTCGAGGCCCAGCTCGATGAACGGGCGGCCGACCGGCACGTCCTCCGGCCCGCTGTACCCCAGCACGGCCGCGACGTGGCCTCGGACCAGCGTGCGGAGGATCGCGTCTCGTTCCGGCCTGGTCGCCGTGGCCAGCTTGTCCGCCACGGAAGGGCCGGCCGACGACGAGTTCTCCGTCTCGGCGAGCAGACGGCGGACCTCGGCGAGGTCGTGCAGCAGCGGGCTCGGGCGCGCGGCGGTGTAGGCGAGGAAGAAGCGATCCCACTCGATGTCGGCGAGGACCAGCATGGTCTCGTCGTCGTCGAGCATGTGGCCGAGCGCGGTCGTCGCCCGCCGTGGCGACATCGCGGGCACGCCGTGCCTGCGGCGCAACGCGGCCACTTCGTCGTGGTCCGCCATGCCGCCTTCGTCCCAGGCGCCCCAGGCGATCGAGGTGGTCCGCTTGCCCCTCGCGCGGCGGTGGTGCGCGAACGCGTCGAGATAGGCGTTGCCCGGCGCGTAGTTGCCCTGGCCCGCCGCACCGAATGTGCCCGCGGTCGAGGAGAACAGGACGAACGCGGACAGGTCCAGGTGTGCGGTCAGCTCGTCGAGGATGCGTGCGGCACCGACTTTCACGCGCAGCACCCGGTCCGCCCTGGACGCGGTCAGCGAGTCCAGCGGACCGTCGTCGAGCACGGCAGCGGTGTGGAAGACGGCCGTCAGCGGGTGCTCGTCCGGAACCTGGGCCAGCGCGTCGGCGACGGCGGCGCGGTCTGCGACGTCGCAGGCAAGGACGGTCACCTCGGTACCCGCCGCGGTCAGCTCGGCCACCAGGTTCGCCGCGCTGTCGGCGTCGGGGCCCCGCCTGCTGAGCAGCAACACGTGCGGGGCGCCGCGACTCGCGAGCCAGCGGGCGACGTGGCCTCCCAAGGCACCCGTGCCGCCGGTGACCAGCGCTGTCCCGGTCGGTGTCCACTCCTCCGTCGCGGCGGGCCGAGTCGCCCGGACCAGTCTCCTGGCGAGCACCACGCCCGCCCGCACGGCGAGCTGGTCTTCGCCGTGCCCGCCGGCGAGCAGGCCGCACACCGCGGCGACCGCCCGCTCGTCCAGGTCGGCTTCGACATCGATCAGCCCACCCCAGCGGCCAGGGTGTTCCTGCGCGGCCACCCGGCCGAGTCCCCACAGCATCGCCTGCTCGGGGCTGCCCAGACCGTCCGGGAGGACCGAGCCCGTGGTCACGCACCACAGCGGGGCCGTGTCGTCGATCGCGCTCAGGGCCTGGATCAGCGCCGTGGTGCGAGCGAATCCGACCGGTACGAGGTCGGCGCTGGGGTGCGGGCGTTCGTCCCACCCGGTCAACGACAGGACGCCGGTCAGCGCGGGCCGGTCCCCGACGACGGAACGCACGTGGTCGTGCAGGTCGAGGGGGTCGTTGGTGGCCACCGTGGCACGCAGCACCTTGGCGCCGTGCCGCTCCATGCCTGCGATCAACGCGTCCGCCCGGGAGTTCGGCACGTCCGACTCGACCACCAGCCACGTGCCGGAGAGCTCCGACGAGCCCGCGGGCACCGACGTCCAGTCGACGCGGTACCGCCAGGACTCGACGACGGATCGTTCGTGGCTGTCCCGGTGCCACGCGGTCAGCGCGGGGAGCACCGCCGCCAGCGACGACCGTAGGTCCGGGTCCTGCACCCGCAACGTCTCGGCCAGGGCCGACGGATCCTCCTCCCGTACCGCGGACCAGAAGCGGTCGTCGGTTCCGTTGCCGCTGGCGGGCAGCGGGTCCAGCCAGAAGCGTTGCGCGCGGAATGCGTAGGTCGGCAGGTCCACGGTCCGGCCGCCGCTGATGGCGGGCCACCAGTCCACGGCCACGCCGGTCACGAACAGCTCGGCCAACGAGGTCAGCAGTCGGTCCTGGCCGCCGTCGTCGCGGCGCAGGGTGCCGGTGCTGACCACGTCACCCGACCGCTCCGCCGCCTTTCCGACAACAGCCTCAGCCACAGTCTCAATCAAGCCAGCGGTCAGCACCGGGTGCGGGCTGACCTCGACGAACACATCGTGTCCCGCATCGAGCAGGGCTCGGGTGGCCTCGTCGAATCGGACAGTCTCCCGCAGGTTGCGGTACCAGTACTCGCCGTCTGCCGTGTCGAGGAGCTGCCCGGTCACCGAGGAGTACTGGGCGACCACAGCATCGCCCGGAGTCACGGCGGCGAGGTCGAGCAGCGGTGCCCGCAACGGCTCGATCTGCGGGGTGTGCGACGCGTAGTCCACGGGCAGGCGGCGGGCACGTTCGCCCTTGCGCCCGGCCACTTCCAGCAGTTCGTCGAGCGCGTCCGGCTCACCCGCGACGACCACGGAGCCAGTTCCGTTGACGACCGCGACACAGATCCGGTCCGCCCACGGCCGGATGAACTCCTCAGCCTGAGCCACAGGCAGTGCCAGCGACATCATGCCGCCCCCGCCGGAGAGCTTGGCCGCGATGAGTTTGCTGCGCAGGGCCACGATCCGCGCCGCGTCGGGCACCGACAGAACACCGGACACGCAGGCGGCTGCGAGCTCGCCCTGGGAGTGACCGACGACGGCGTCCGGATCGACACCGTGCGCACGCCACACCTCTGCCAGCGACACCATGACCGCCCACGACGCGGGCTGCACCACGTCGACCCGCTCCAGCGAGCCTCCCCGCAGCACCTCGACCAGATCCCAATCAACGTAGGCGGCCAGCTCGACCGCACAGCGAGCGATCGACTCGGCGAACACCGGCGACGAGTCCAGCAGTTCGCCCGCCATCCCGACCCACTGCGCGCCCTGGCCGGGGAAGACGAACGCGATCTTGCGGTACTCGGCCGCGACACCGGCGACCACGCCCGCAGCCGACTCGCCCTGGCTGATGGCGGACAACCCGCGCAGGAAGTCGTCGCGGTCGCGCCCGACGACGACCGCGCGGTGCTCGAACACGGTTCTGGTAGTCACCAGCGAGTGGGCCACGTCGCGCACGCGGAGCGTGTCGTCCGCGTGCACCCGCTCGAGAAGGCGCTGTGCCTGGTCGCGCAGGCTGTCCGCGTTCCGTGCCGAGAGAACCCACGGCAGCCACCCGTCCCGATTGTCCACGGCGGGCGCCGCGACCGGCTCGGGCTGTTCGATGATCACGTGCGCGTTGGTGCCGCTGATCCCGAACGACGAGATCGCCGCGCGGCGTGGGCGGCCTGTCTCCGGCCACGGCTGTGCCTTGACCGCCAACTGCACAGGGCCCCACTCGACGTGTGCGGTCGGCTCGTCGGCGTGCAGCGTCGGCGGCACGGTGCCGTGCCGCATCGCCAGCACCATCTTGATCACTCCGGCGACCCCGGCCGCGGCCTGGGCGTGGCCGATGTTCGACTTGACCGAGCCCAGCCACAGCGGGGTGTCGCGCTCCTGGCCGTAGGTC
This sequence comes from Kibdelosporangium banguiense, assembly GCF_017876405.1. Taxonomy (GTDB): domain Bacteria; phylum Actinomycetota; class Actinomycetes; order Mycobacteriales; family Pseudonocardiaceae; genus Kibdelosporangium; species Kibdelosporangium banguiense. Next base: position 10,516,087 of record NZ_JAGINW010000001.1, read on the forward strand.
GCCAGCAGCGCCCGCGCCTCGATCGGGTCGCCCAGCGGCGTACCGGTGCCGTGCGCCTCCACGACGTCCACATCGGACGGTGCCAGGCCCGCGCCGGCCAGCGTCCGGCGGATCACCCGTTCCTGCGCGGGCCCGCTGGGGGCGGTCAGGCCGTTGGAGGCGCCGTCCTGGTTGATGCCGCTGCCCCGCAGGATCGCGAGCACCTGGTGGCCGGCCTCACGGGCGGCCGAGAGCCGCTCGAGGACGACCATGCCGACCCCTTCGGCGAAGCCCATCCCGTCGGCTGACGCGGAGAACGCCTTGCAGCGGCCGTCCGTGGCCAGTCCGCGGAACCGGCTGAACTCGACGATCGGCCGCGGAGTCGACATGACCGTCACCCCGCCCGCGACCGCAAGCTCGCACTCGCCATCGCGCAGCGCCCGCGCGGCCAAGTGCATGGCGACCAGCGACGACGAGCAGGCGGTGTCGACGGTGATCGCCGGGCCGTTGAGCCCCAGTGTGTAGGCGATCCGGCCGGTGGCGACGCTGTTCGCACTGCCGTTGCCGAGGAAGCCTTCGAGCCCGGGCAGCAGGTTCGGGAACCGGGAGGCGTAGTCGTTGTAGATCAGGCCCGCGAAGACGCCGGTCTGGGTGCCGTGCAGGGAGGCGGGGTCGATGCCCGCCGATTCGAAGGCCTCCCACGTGGTCTCGAGCAACTGACGCTGCTGCGGGTCCATGGCCAACGCCTCACGTGGCGCGATGCCGAAGAACTCGGCGTCGAAATCGGCCATGTCGGTGAGGAATCCGCCTTCCCTGACGAATTCCCGGTCGAGCACCACGTCGACGTCCCAGCCGCGGTCGGCCGGATACCCCGCCACCGCGTCACGGCCCTCGACCAGCAGGTCCCACAGGTCGGCAGGCGACCGCACCCCGCCGGGGAACCGGCAGCTCATGCCGACGATCACGATCGGGTCGTCGTCGGCGCTCGCGATGGACGCGGAGACGACGGGGGCGCTGTTGTCATCCGGTGCCAGCCGCCTGCGCAGCTCACGGGCCAGCGCGACCAGGGTCGGGTGCTCGAACACAACGGTCACCGGCAGCCGCAGGCCGGTCGCGGCGCCGAGCCGGTTGCGCAGCTCGACGGCGGTCAACGAGTCGAGGCCCAGGTCCTTGAACGCCCGGTCGGTCGCGACCGCGCCGGAATCCTGGTGGCCGAGCACCACAGCGGTGTTGGTACGGACCAGATCGACCAACTGCTGCTCGTCGATGACCGTGGCGACCACGCGTGCGTTGACGGCGGTTCGGCGGGCGGGTGCGCGGAGCAGGCCGCGCAGCAGATTGTGCGGTGCGCTGCCGGTCAGGTCCAGCCGGACGGGGACGAGGCAGGCGCGGGGCATGCGTACGGCCGTGTCGAACAAGGCGAGCGCGTCGTCGGTGTCCAGCGCCCGGATACCCTGCCGGACCATCCTGTCCACATCGGACTGTCCGAGCCCACCGGTCATCGCGCTGCGGTCGGCCCACAAACCCCACGCGAGCGAATGAGCGGGCAGCCCCTGGCGACGACGACAGTATGCGAGCGCGTCCAGGAAGGCGTTAGCGGCCGCGTAGTTGCCCTGCCCCGGGGCGCCGAACACACCCGCAGCAGAGGAAAACAACGCGAACAGCCCGAGGTCGCGGTCCTTCGTCAGCTCGTGCAGGTGCCACGCCGCGTCCACCTTCGGCTCGAACACTGTGTCGAGCCGATCCGGCGACAACGTGGCGACCACACCGTCGTCCAGCACACCGGCCGCGTGCACTACACCACAGAGATCCGGGATATCGGCCACAAGCGCGGCAACGGCATCCCGATCCGCGACGTCACACTCGACGACCCGTGCCGCCACGCCGTGCGCGGCCAGGTCCGCGACCACTGCATCGGCACCGGGCGCGGTTGCACCCCGCCTGCTGGCCAGCACGACCTCACGCACACCATGGGCACGGGCCAGGTGCCGGGCGACAGCGGAACCGACAACGCCGGTCCCGCCGGTGACCAGCACCGTTCCATCCACAATGGACGACGGGGCGGTCAGCACGACCTTGCCGACATGCCTGGCCTGACTCATGTACCGGAACGCCTCCGGCGCCCGCCGCACATCCCACGCCGTCACCGGCAACGGAGACAGCACACCCTGCTCGAACAACGGCAGCAGCTCGGCCAGCATCGACTCCAGCCGGCCGGCACCGGCGTCGGCGAGGTCGATCGCGCGGTAGGTGACACCGGGCCACCGGGCGGCGACCTCGTCGGCGGCACGGATGTCGGTCTTGCCCAGCTCCACGAACCGGCCGCCGCGGAACACCAGCCCCAGCGACGCGTCGGTGAACTCGCGGGCGAGGCAGTTCAGCACCACGTCCACCTGAGCGAACCGCTCGCCGAACTCCAGCGACCGCGACGACGCGATCCGCTCGCCCGGCACACCAAGATCCCGTACGGCAGGCCACTTCGGCTCGCTGGCAGTGGCGTACACCTCGACACCGAAGTGCCGGGCCAACCCCACCGCCGCCATGCCGACACCACCGGCCGCCGCGTGCACCAGGAGCGATTCCCCCGCACGAACTCCAGCCACGTCGACCAGTGCGTAGTACGCCGTCAGGTAAACGGCGGGAACCGTGGCGGCCTCGGCGAACGACCACCCGGCAGGCATCCTGGCCAGCATCCGGCGATCGGCCACTGCCACCGGACCACCGTAGGAGCCTGAGAACAACCCGAACACGCGGTCACCGACGGCAAGGTCCGTGACGCCGGACCCGACCTCGAGCACCACGCCCGAGCCCTCGCAGGCGAACAGGGACATGGTGTTGGGCACGACGCCCAAGGCCACCAGCACGTCCCGGAAGTTGACCCCGGTCGCCCGCACCCCGACCCGGACTTCACCCGGCTCCAACGGTTTCTCGACCGCGGGACACGACATCAGCCGCAGGTCCTCCAGCGAGCCACCGGTGTCCAGGTCGAGCGACCACGCCTCAGTGTCAGGCACGGCCAACTCGGTCTGGCCGACCCTGGCCAGCCGGGGTACCAGCGCGACTCCGGCCCGTACCGCGATCTCCGGTTCATCCGCCGCCGCAGCGAAACGGGCCGCCAGGTCGGCGACGGTGTCGTCGTCCACATCCGCCGCGACGAACCGTCCCGGGTGTTCGGCGGCCGCCGAGCGCAGCAGGCCTCGTGCCGCAGCCTGGGCGGGGTCTACCTGTTCGTCCGGGGAGACGGCCACGCCGTGGTAGGTCAGCAGGACCAGCCGCAGGTGCGCCAGTTCCTCGTGCTGCAACCAATCCTGGATAACTGTCAGGACCGTGGCCACCGTGGCGTACGCGGTGTCGGGCACGTCCGCGTCCGCGCCCTGCCCGCAGGGCAACAGCACCGCCGCCGGTCCGTCACCGGTACGCACTGTCGCCGCAAGCGCGGCGATCGTGGGCGCTGCGGGAGTACCGAGAACCACGACCGGGCCGTCGACCGGTGCGGAGACGGCGAGCGGGGACCAAGTCAGTTCGAACAGTGAGTCCGGCCGCGCGGACGAGAACTCCACCTTGCGCGAGGTGATCTCATCGACGGTGACAATAGGAAGTCCACTGTGGTCGGTCAGCCGCACTGACACCGTGTCCGGACCGGTGCGCACCAGCCGGACGCGGGCGGTCGTGGCCCCCGTGGCGTGGCAGCGAATCCCGGTGAACGAGAACGGCAGCAGGCGTTCCCCGCTCGGCACCACCGCGAGCAGACTCTGCAGGGCAGCGTCCACCAGAGCCGGGTGCACGCCGAAGCGGGCGACGTCGCGCAGCGCGGGCTCGGGCAGCGAGACCTCGGCGAACACCTCGTCGCCGTACCGCCACACCGAACGGACCCCGCGGAACGCCGGACCGTACTGGTAGCCGGAGGCGGCGAGCGTTTCGTACAAGTCTTCGAGCGGCACAGCGACCGCTTCGGCAGGCGGCCACGTGGTGTCAGTCGCCGCGGGTTCGCCCTCGGTCGCGCGGGTCAGGGTGCCGGTGGCGTGGCAGGTCCATTCCGCGTCGGCTTCGCCGTGCGGACGGGAGTGCACCCGGACCGTGTGCCGATCCGGGTGGTCCATAGGAGACATAGCGACCTGGATTTCCACCGAGGCACCCGATGCGGGCAACACGAGCGGAGCGTGCAGGATCAGCTCGTCGACCTGGTCGCACCCGGCGTGTTCGCCTGCCAGCATCGCCAGCTCGACCAGCGCGGTGCCCGCCACCAGCGTCCTGCCGTCGACCACGTGATCGGCCAGCCATGGGTGCGTGGTGGTGGACAGGCGACCGGTGAACAGGTATCCGCTGCCGTCGGCCAGCGCGGCGCCCGCTGCGAGCAGCGGGTGGTCCACCACGGACAATCCGGCCGCGGCGACGTCCCCGGCCCCGCCCGTCCCGTGCAGCCAGTAGTGCTCACGTTCGAACGCGTAGGCCGGAAGCTCCACAGTGGACGCACCAGTACCGAACACGGCGGCCCAGTCCGGTGTCACACCGGCGGTCCACAGCTGCGCCAGCGACGTCAGCACCTGGCGTGGCCCGCCATGGTCGAGCCTCAACGTGCCCACGGTGCGTACGTCGGTGCCCGCGGTGTGCCCGGCCTCGTCGATCGAGCCTGCCAGCACGGGGTGCGGGCTGACCTCGAGGAACACGGTCTCGCCCTTGGCCAGCAACATGTCCACGGTCTCGTGGAACCGAACCTGGCCACGCAGGTTGCGGTACCAGTACTCGGCGTCCAAGGATTCCTCGGGCACCTTGGCGGCGGTCACCGTGGAGTACATCGGCACGTCCCCGGCCCGTGGGGTGATCGGCGCCGCCAGCGCGAGCAGGTGGTCCCGGATCCGCTCGACGTGCGGGGTATGTGACGCGTAGTCGACCGCGACCGCCTTGGCCCGCAGTCCCTGTTCCTCGGCCGCGGCCATGACGTCTGCGAGCGCGTCAGGAGCACCCGCGACGACGGTGGCGGACGGCCCGTTCACCGTGGCGACCCAGACGTGATCCCGCCCGTCGAGCAGTGCCGCCACCTGCGACACCCCGGCCGCGATCGACACCATCCCGCCCATGCCCGCGAGCTCGTCGGCGATCACCTTGCTGCGCAGGGCGACCAGGCGGGCCCCGTCGGCGAGTGAGAGCGCGCCGGCCACGCACGCGGCCGCGATCTCTCCCTGCGAATGACCGATCACCGCGGCGGGGGTGATTCCCAGCGAACGCCACACCTCGGCGAGCGACACCATCACCGCCCACAGCACGGGCTGCACGACGTCGACCCGGTCCAGCGAGCCGCCCCGCAGCACCTCGATCAGGTCCCAGTCGACGTGGGCGGCCAACTCCTTGGCGCAGCGGGTGATCGACTCGGCGAACGCCGGTGAGGTGTCGAGCAATCCGGTCGCCATGCCCGCCCACTGCGAGCCCTGGCCGGGGAACACGAACACCACGTCGGGCCGGTCGTCCGGGGCGACTCCGCTGATCACGTCCTGGGCGGGCGCGCTGTCCGTGACCGCGTCCAGGCCCGCCAGCAGGCCAGACATGTCCGCACTCAGGACCACCGCACGGTGTTCGAGACCGGCGCGGGTCACCGCTGACGACCAGCCGACGTCCGTAGGCTCCGCCGTGCCCGCGGCCACGAACTCACGCAGCCGGGCTGCCTGTCCGCGCAAGGCACCGGCGGTACGCCCGGACACCATCAACGGCACGACGTCCGTCCTCAGCGCGGGCAGCGTCGCGTCCACAGCAGACTGTTCGGGCTCGGGTGCCTGTTCCAGGATCACGTGCGCGTTGGTGCCGCTCACACCGAACGACGAGACCGCGGCACGCCGCGACCGCGTGATCTCCGGCCAGGCCGTGTTCTCCCGCACCAGTTCGACCGCGCCGGACGTCCAGTCCACGTGCGGGGTCGGTTCGTCCACGTGCAGGGTCGCGGGCACGACACCGTGCCGAATCGCCAGCACCATCTTCATCACCCCGGCGACACCGGCGGCTGCCTGAGTGTGCCCGATGTTCGACTTGACCGAGCCGAGCAGCGCCGGCGCGGCCTCCGCCCGGTCCTGCCCGTAGGTCGCCAGCAGCGCCCGCGCCTCGATCGGATCGCCGAGTGCCGTGCCGGTTCCGTGCGCTTCCACGACATCCACGTCGGCGGTGGTCAGTCCGGCAGCCTTCAGCGCGGCGTGAATCACCCGTTCCTGGGCCGGACCGCTCGGCGCCGTCAGCCCGCTGGACGCACCGTCCTGGTTGACCGCGGAGCCACGCACCACGGCCAGCACCCGGTGTCCGTTGCGCACCGCGTCCGACAGCCGCTCCAGCAGCACCAGCCCGACGCCTTCAGCGGCACCCATGCCCGCCGCGGACGCCGCGAACGCCCTGCACCGCCCGTCTTTCGACAGCCCTTGCTGCCTGCTGAACTCGGTGAACAGGTCCGGGCTGGACATCACCGCGACACCGCCCGCGATCGCGAGCCCGCATTCGTCCTGTCGCAGCGCCTGCGCCGCCAGGTGCAAGGCGACCAGCGACGAGGAGCACGCGGTGTCCACGGTGACGGCGGGTCCGGTCAGGCCGAACGTGTAGGCGATCCGGCCGGACGCCACGCTGCCCGCGACCCCGGTCATCGCGTGGCCCTCGACCTCCTCGGGGATCGTGGGCAGCCGCGCGCCGTAGTCGCGGAAGCTGGAGCCGACGAACACACCGGTCCGGCTCCCCCGCACAGACTCCGGATCAATACCCGCTTGCTCCAGCAACTCCCACGACGTCTCCAGCAACAATCGCTGCTGCGGATCCATCGCCAACGCCTCACGCGGCGACACCCCGAAGAACCTCGCGTCGAACTCACCCGCGTCGAGCAGGAACCCGCCTTTGTCCACATAGGACGTACCGGAACCGCCGTCCACGTCGAACAGCGTGTCGAGGCGCCATCCACGATCCGAGGGGAACTCGCCGATGGCGTCCACGCCGCCGGACACGAGGTCCCACAGTTCGTCCGGAGTGCACACGCCGCCTGGGAAGCGGCAGCTCATGCCCACGATCGCGACCGGTTCGCCAGCCGCGGACTCCAGTGCGCGCAAGCGGTCCCTGGTGTCCCGCAACTCCGCGGTGACGCCGGTGAGGACGCGGCGAAGCCTGGCCTGATCGTTCATGGGGCTGCCTTCGGGTGGGTCGGTGACTGGGGAAACGGCGTCGCCGCGGGCGTTCACGAGATCCCGAACTCCTGCTCGATGAAGCCGAAGATCTCCTCGTCGGAAGCCGTGTCGAGCTGTTCCGGCGCGGCGGTGCGCACCAGGTGCCGCAGCCGGTCCGCGATCCCGGCCCTGGCCGGGTCGTCGGCCGGCAAGTCGGCGAGCACCTTGCCGAGTGCGTCCAGCTCGGCGGCACCCGGTGCGGGCGAAACCTCGCCGAACAGACGTGTCCCGAGGTGGTCGGCCAGCTCGGCCACGGTCGGGTAGTCGAACACCGCGGTCGGCGGCAGGCGGAGCGCGGTCACCGAGCCGAGCCGGTTGCACAGCTCGACCGCGGTGACCGAGTCCATGCCGAACTCGGGGAGCCGCCTGCGGTTGCTGATCGCGGCGGCCGAGTCGTACCCGAGCACAGCCGCCACCTGCGCGCGGACGGCGTCACGGAGCTCACGGTCGCGGTCACGGGCGGGCAGCCCGGCGAGCCTGTCCCGCAACGATTCGCCCGACTGCTGCGTGGCCTCGGCGAGTGCTGCTCGTGCCTCGGGAAGTTCGTCGAGCAGCGGGCCACGGCGAGCGGCTGTGTAGGCGTGCGCGAACCGGCTCCAGTCCACATCGGCCACGACAACTGCGGTGTCGTCGTAGGCCAGTGCCGCTTCCAGTGCGGCGGTGGCTCGCTCCGGGGCCATCGGTGGGATGCCGTGGCGCCTGCGGGTCGCGGTCACCTCGTCCTGCTCCGCCATGCCGTCCGCCCAAGTGCCCCAGGCAATGGAGGTGGCGACCAGTTTCCGTGCCCTGCGGTATTCGGCGAGCGCGTCCAGATAGGCGTTGCCTGGCGCGTAGTTGCCCTGGCCTCCCATGCCGACAGTGCCTGCGACCGAGGACACCATGACGAACGCGGTGAGGTCCAAGTGTTCGGTCAGTTCGTGCAGACGCCATGCGGCACCTGCCTTCACCCGCAGGACGTGGTCCATACGTTCTGGGGTGAGCGCGGTGACCGCAGCGTCGTCGAGCACCGCAGCCGCGTGCACGACTGCGGTCAGCGGGTACTCGGTAGGAATCGCGGCGACCAAGTCGGTGAGCGCCGCCGGGTCGGCGACATCGCATGCCGCGACCGTCACCGCCACGCCCGCGGTGGTCAGCTCGTCGTGCAGTTGAGCGGCCCCGGCGGCGTCGCCGCCCTGCCTGCTGACCAGCAGGAGGTGTTCAGCGCCCAGTGTGGCCAGTTTCCTGGCGATGTGCCCGCCGAGCGCACCGGTCCCGCCGGTGATCAGTACCGTGCCACGGCCTGCCGTCCAGCCGTCGGCCCACTTCTCGGCACGATCCCCGAGTGGAGCGTGGACGAGCCGGCGGCCGAAGACACCGGAAGCCCGGATCGCCACCTGGTCCTCGGTGGCGGCGGCGAGCGTGGCACACAGCCGCTCGACCACCCGGGCGCCCATCTCGGCCGGCAGGTCGATCAGGCCGCCCCATGTGTTGGGCATCTCCTGCGCTGCCACGCGGCCGAGTCCCCACACCTGTGCCTGGGTAGGCGAGGTGACCGGGTCTCCGCCCGCGGTGACGGCGCCTTGCGTGACACACCACAACGGTGCGTTGAGCCCCGCCTGAAGCACCTTCAGCGTCGCACCGACACCGTCAAGCAGCGACAACACACCGGTGACGGTGGGGTGGCCCGAGCACTCGTCCGGACCGGCTTGGACCACGTCAACGCCGAGCGCCCGAAGACCGGCCACCACGACCCGGGTCCGCTCGGTGTCCTCACCGACAACCAGCCAGGTCCCGGCAAGCGCGCCAGAGTCGAGGTGTGGCAACGGCTTCCAGTCGACGCGATATCGCAGCGCGTCTATGGTGAACCGCTCGGCCCGCGCCCGGTGCCAGGCGGACAGAGCCGGCAGGACCTCGGGAAGGGAGGCCTGTTCGTCCAACTGGAGTGTCGTGGCCAGGTCGGCCAGGCTGCTGCGCTCGACCAGGTCCCAGAAATCTCCGTCGAGGGCCGTCCCGGAGGTACGCGGGGCGGGCTCGAGCCAGTGCCGCTCGCGCTGGAAGGCATAGGTGGGCAGGTTAACGCGGCCACGGCTGGGGAACACGCGTCCCCAGTCGACGCCGACGCCGTGCGCCCACAGCTCGGCCATCGAGGTCACGAACCGCGTGGGACCGTTGACATCCCTGCGCAGGGTGCCGACCACCGCGGTCTCCACGTCCCGGGCGTGTGCCGCCTCCAGGATCGCGGTCGACAGCACCGGGTGCGGGCTGACCTCCAGGAAGACCACGTCACCCTCGTCAAGCAGCACCTCGGCGACCTCGTGGAACCGGACCCGCTCGCGCAGGTTGCGGTACCAGTACTCGGCGTCCAGGCCCGCCGTGTCGATCGGGCCCACGGTGACCGTGGAGTACATCGGCACGTCCCCGGTTGCCGGGGTGAACGGGGCCGCCAGGTCCAGCAGGGCCGTCCGGACTCGCTCGACGTGCGGGGTGTGGGACGCGTAGTCGACAGGGATCACCTTTGCCCGCAGGCCTTGCGCGTCGCAGGCCGCGATGGTCGCCGCCATGGCGTCGGGTGTGCCCGCGACCACTGTGGACACCGGACCGTTGACCGCGGCGATCCACGCGTCCTCGCGGGCGAGCAGCCCACGGACCCGCTCGGCGGACGCCGCGATCGACACCATGCCGCCCAGACCAGCCAGCTCACCGGCGATCACCTTGCTACGCAAAGCAACCAGCCGAGCACCGTCCTCAAGAGACAGCGCACCCGCCACACACGCCGCAGCAATCTCACCCTGCGAATGCCCAACCACAGCCGACGGCTCAACGCCCACAGAACGCCAGAGCGTCGCCAGCGACACCATCACCGCCCACAACGCGGGCTGCACAACATCCACACGCTCAAAAGCACCGGTACGCAACACATCGAGCAGATCCCAGTCGACGTGCGGCGCCAACGCCTCCGCACAGGCGGCGATCGCGTCGGCGAACACCGGAGAGGAAGCCAGCAGGTCAGTCGCCATCCCGGCCCACTGAGAACCCTGGCCGGGGAACACGAAGACCACCCTGGCCCGGTTCGCGGACGAACCGGTCACGACCTGCGGCGCGGGTGCGCCGGAGGCGAACGCGTCGAGCCCGGCGAGGAACGCGGCACAGTCGTCGGCCAGGACGACGGCACGGTGCTCCAGTCCGGCTCGCGCGGACACCAACGACCATCCGATGTCAGCGACGTCGGCTTCGGCATCCGCCGCGAACCGCCGCAATCGCACGGCCTGCGCCTTGAGTCCCGCAGGCGTCTGTCCGGACAGCACCCACGGCAGGGTCTCGGACCGGAGCGCCACCGACGCGGGCTCGGGTGACGAGTCCTCTTCGGGGGCCTGTTCCAGGATCAGGTGCGCGTTGGTCCCGCTCACCCCGAACGAGGACACCGAGGAGCGCCGAACCCGACCGGTCTCGGGCCACGGCGTGCTCCCGGTGGCCAACTCGACGGCCCCGGACGTCCAGTCCACGTGCGGGGTCGGGCGGTCGACGTGCCGGGTTCCCGGTACCGTGCCCGCCCGCATCGCCATCACCATGGTGATCACTCCGGCGACCCCGGCAGCGGCGGACGAGTGCCCGATCACCGACTTGGCCGACCCGAGCAGCAGCGGCCGGTCCGTGGGCCGTCCCTGGCCATAGGTCGCGAGCAGTGCCTGGGCCTCGACGGGGTCGCCGAGCGAGGTTCCGGTGCCGTGCGCCTCCACGACGTCCACATCGGACGGTTGGAGACCTGCGTCCGCCAGCGCCAGCCGGATCACCCGTTGTTGCGCGGGCCCGTTGGGCGCGGTGAGCCCGTTGGACGCGCCGTCCTGGTTGATCGCGCTGCCCCGCACGACCGCGAGCACCTGGTGCCCGTTGCGGCGCGCGTCGGACAGCCGTTCGACGAGCACCATACCGATGCCCTCGGACCACGCGGTGCCGTCGGCAGCCGCGGCGAACGGCTTGCAGTGGCCGTCCGGCGCCAATGCGCCCTGCTTGCTGAAGTCGGAGAACACGCGCGGTGTCGAGATGACCGTGACGCCGCCGGCGAGCGCGAGGTCGCACTCCCCCTGACGCAGTGACCGCACCGCCATGTGAAGGGCGACGAGCGACGACGAGCAAGCGGTGTCCACGGTGATCGCCGGACCGGTCAGCCCGAACGTGTAGGCGATCCGGCCCGACGCCACACTGCCCGTGGCGCCGGTGAACACGTACCCTTCGACGTCGCCGACGTCGTTGGCACCACTGCCGTAACCGTGCGCGACGACACCAGCGAACACCCCGGTCCTGCTGCCCCGCAACGAATCCGGGTCGATGCCCGCGCGCTCGAAGGTTTCCCATGACGTCTCCAGCAGCAGGCGCTGCTGCGGGTCCATCGCGGTTGCCTCACGCGGGGAGATGCCGAAGAACCCGGCGTCGAAGTCGGCCGCGTCGTGCAGGAAACCGCTGCTGCGCACGGAACACGTGCCCGGCCGACCCTGATCTGAGTGGTGCAGTTGCGCGAGGTCCCAGCCGCGGTCCACGGGGAACCCGGTGTTGGGGTCGCGGTCGGACAACAGCAACCCCAACAGCTCCTCCGGCGAAGCGACGCCGCCCGGGAACCGGCAGCTCGCCGCGACGATCGCGATCGGCTCCCCCGCATCGGGACGGACGGCCACCTGGTCGTCACCGCTCTCCTCCCCGAGCAGCCGCGCCAGCACATACTCCGCCAAGGCCTCCGGGGTCGGGTAGTCGAAGACGACGGTCGGCGAGAGCGCCAGCCCGGTGGCGGCTGCCAGGTGCTTGCGCAGTTCGACCGCAGTCAGCGAGTCGACGCCGCACTCGCGGAACGCCCGCCCGACCTCCACCTCACCCGATGTGGACCAGCCGAGCACCACGGCGGTGTACCCGCACACCGCGTCGAGCACGATCCGGTGCTGCTGCGCACGTGCACCTGCCGCGGCCACCTGCCCTGGCAGGCCGTCGGGCACCTCGGCGGCAGGCATCTCGACAGACGCCTCGCTGGTGCCGCCGCTCGACCCGGTGAGCCAGTAGCGCTCACGCTGGAACGCGTAGGTGGGCAGGTCGACCCGGCGGGCGCCGGGGAACACAGCCGACCAGTCCGGGACGACACCACGAACCCACAGCTCGACCAGCGACCGGTACAGGTGCGCGGTGCCGCCGTGGTCACGGCGGAGGGTCCCGGTGGCCAGAACGTCCCGGTCCACGGCGTGCGCGGTCTCGTCGACCGCCGTCGTGAGCACCGGGTGCGGGCTGACCTCGAGGAACACCGTGTGCCCGGCGGCCAGCAGGGATGTCACGGTGTCGTGGAAGCGCACGCGTTCCCGCAGGTTGCGGTACCAGTACTCGGCATCGAGGGCGTCCTGCGTGTCGATCTCGGCCGCGGTGACCGTCGAGTACATCGGCACCTGGGACCGCTGCGGCCGGATCGGCGCCGCCAGCTCCAGTAGCACGGCTCGTACCTCGCTTACCTGGGGCGTGTGTGAGGCGTAGTCCACCGGCACGGTCTTGGCCCGCAGGCCGGCACGTTCCGCTGCCGCGAGCACAACGGCGAGCCCTTCCGGGGGGCCGGCGACAACGGTCGACGAGGGTCCGTTCACGACAGCCACGTGCACGTCATCACCGGTGAGCAGCTCACGCACCCGCTCGACGGACGCCGCGATCGAGACCATGCCACCCAGACCAGCCAGCTCACCGGCGATCACCTTGCTACGCAAAGCAACCAGCCGAGCACCGTCCTCAAGGGACAGTGCACCCGCGACACAGGCCGCGGCGATCTCACCCTGCGAATGCCCGACCACCGCCGACGGCTCGACTCCCATCGAACGCCAGAGCTTCGCCAGCGACACCATCACCGCCCACAACGCGGGCTGCACGACGTCCACCCGTTCGAAATCCCCAGTGCGCAACACATCGAGGAGATCCCAGTCCACGTGTGGCGCCAACGCCGCCGCGCACTCGCCGATCGCCTCGGCGAACACCGGAGAGGAAGCCAGCAACCCGGTCGCCATCCCGGCCCACTGAGACCCCTGGCCGGGGAACACGAACACGACGCGCTGATCGGCGGACCGCACCCCGGACACCACGTCCGGCGACGGCGTGCCGGACGCCAGGGCGTCGAGCCCAGCGGCGAACCCGGCACGGTCCTCGGCCAGCACCACAGCCCGATGGTCGTGCCCGGTCCTGGTCGACACGAGCGACCACCCGATGTCGGCGACAGTGCCCGCAGCACCATCGCGCAGACACGCTGCCTGCGCCCGCAGACCCGCTGCCGAGTGTCCAGATACCGCCCACGGCAGTACGCCTGTCGGTTCTTCGGGCTGCACGGGCGGCGGGTCCGTAGGTGTGTGTTCCAGCACCAGGTGGGCGTTGGTGCCGCTGATCCCGAACGACGACACGCCCGCCCGCCGTACCCCGTCCCGGGCCGGCCACGGCGTGCCGGACGTCGCCAGCTCCACGGCGCCCTCGGCCCAGTCGACTTCCGCGGTCGGCTCGTCGATGTGCAGGGTCGCGGGCACGACCCCGTGCCGCATCGCCATGACCGTCTTGATCACACCGGCCACACCGGCCGCGGCCTGGGTGTGCCCGATGTTCGACTTCACCGATCCCAGCAGCGCCGGGCGGTCCGCGGGCCGGTCCTGCCCGTAGGTCGCCAACAGTGCCCGCGCCTCGATCGGGTCGCCGAGCCGGGTCCCGGTGCCGTGCGCCTCCACGACGTCCACATCGGACGGTTCAAGCCTGGCGTCGGCCAGCGCCAGGAGGATGACTTGCTGCTGTGACAACCCATTCGGTGCAGTCAGGCCGTTCGACGCACCGTCCTGGTTCACCGCGCTGCCCCGCACAACGGCCAGCACCTCGTGCCCGTTGCGCACGGCATCAGACAGCCGTTCCACCAGCAGCAGACCGGCGCCCTCCGCCGCACCCATCCCGTCCGCTGCGGCGGCGAACGCCTTGCTGCGGCCATCGAGGGCCAGACCGCCCTGACGGCTCAACTCGGTGATCACCCCGGGTGTGGACAGGACGGTGACGCCACCGGCCAACGCCAGAGTCGACTCGCCCTGGCGCAGCGACCGCACCGCCTGGTGCAGCGCCACCAGCGACGACGAGCAGGCGGTGTCGATGGTCATCGCGGGTCCGGTCAGGCCGAACAGGTACGCGATACGGCCGGAGGCCACGCTCGTCGTCTTGCCGGTCAGCAGGAAGCCGTCGACCCCGGCGGGCGCCTCGTGCAGCCGTGGCCCGTACTCCTGGTCCATCGTGCCGACGAACACACCGGTTCTGCTGTCGCGCAAGGATTCCGAGTCGATGCCCGCCCGCTCGAACAGCTCCCACGCCAACTCCAGCAGCAGGCGTTGCTGCGGGTCCATCGCCAGCGCCTCACGTGCCGACAGCCCGAAGAACCGCGGGTCGAACTCCGCGACCCCATCGAGGAAGCCGCCACCACGGACGGGCGTCGTGCCGGGACCGTCGGTGGCGTACAGCCGATCAAGATCCCAGCCGCGGTCGGCGGGCAGTTCGGAGATGGCGTCACCCTCGCTCGCGACGAGTCGCCACAGGTCTTCCTGCGAGCGCACGCCACCGGGGAAACGACAGCTCATGCCGATGATCGCGATCGGCTCGTCGGCCGGGTTCGTACGAACGGCGGCGGAGGCGGAAGGGTTCGCCGGGGCGAGGTACTCGGCCAGCTTGCCCGGGGTGGGGTGGTCGAACAGCGCCGCCGTGGACAGCGCGGTGGAGAGCGTCTTGTTGAGGCGGGTGCGCAGGACACCGAGGGTGAAGGAGTCGAAACCGAGTTCCTTGAACGTACGGCGGGTGTCGATGTCAGCCGTCGACTGGTACCCCAGTACGGCCGCGACCTGGGTCCGTACCACGTGCGCCACATCGGCTTCCGGCGCCGCCGGTGCCGCGACCTCCGTGGCACGCTGTGGCTCCGGTGGCGCTTCGTACGAGACGGGTTCCGCTCCATCCAGCCAGTGGCGCGCACGCTGGAACGCGTAGGTGGGCAGGTCGACCCGCTTGGCACCGGGGAAGACGGTGCCCCAGTCCGGCGTGAGGCCGTGTGCCCAGAGTTCAGCCAGCGACATCGTGATCCGCGTGGCGCTCGCGTCGTCGCGGCGCAAGGTGCCGACGGCAGTGGCATCGATGCCTTGTGCCGCAGCGGTTTCCTCGATCGCGCCGGTCACCATCGGATGCGCGCTGACCTCGAGGAACAAGGTGTGGCCCGCGTCGAGCACGGCCTGGACCGTCTCGTGGAGACGAACCGGTTCCCGCAGGTTGCGGTACCAGTACTCGGCGTCGAGGGTCTCCCCTGCCACCAGGGCGGCGGTCACGGTCGAGTACATCATCACCGCGCCAGACCTCGGCACTACGGGACGAGCGAGGTCCAGCAGTTGCTCACGCAGGCGTTCCATGTGCGGCGTGTGTGAGGCATAGTCGACCGCGACGCGCCGAGCCCGCAGACCCACTTGTTCGCAGGTCGCAGCCATCTCGTCGAGTTCGCCGGGACCACCTGCGACGACCGTGTCGAACGGGCCGTTCGTGGCGGCCACCCACACCCCGTCCCGGCCGGCAAGCAACTCTTCCACGCGGGCGGTCGTGGCGCCGATCCAGAGCATTCCGCCCTCGCCGCTCAGTTCACTGGCCACGACCGCGCTGCGCCCCGCGACCAGCCGCGCGCCGTCGGCCAGTGACAGCGCACCTGCGACACAGGCTGCGGCGATCTCACCCTGGGAGTGACCGACCACCAGGGCGGGCTCGATGCCGAGCGACCGCCACATCCGGGCCAGCGATACCATCATCGTCCACAACACCGGCTGCAGGACCTCGACGCGTTCCAGCGACGCGGCGTTCTCGTTGCCCCGCAAGACATCAACGAGATCCCAGGCCAGGTACGGCGCCAGCACGTCCGCGCACTCGGCGACGGACTCGGCGAACACGGGCGACGACGCCAGCAGTTCGGCGCCCATCCCGACCCACTGGGATCCCTGCCCGGGGAAGACGAACACCACCTGGTCGGCCGAGGCCGCCGCGGTCACCACGTTCGGGTAGGGTTCGCCTGCCGCAATGGCATCGAGGCCGTTCAGCAGGTCCGTGCGATCCTCGGCCACGACGACCGCGCGGTGGCCGAGCGCGGCCCGGGACGATGCCAGCGACCAGCCGATGTTAGAGATCCCCGCCACGGACTCGGCGACGAACTCACGCAACCGGGCGGCCTGCCCTCGCAAGCCCTCGGCGGATGTGCCGGACACCACCCACGGCACCGGTCCTGGTAAGACACCAGCAGGCTCGTCGTCCACAGTGGACGAATCGATCGATGTACGCTCCAGCACGACGTGCACGTTGGTGCCGCCCACACCGAACGACGACACACCGGCCACGAGCGGCGTGTCCGGCCGGGGCCATGCCGACAACTGGTGCTGCACCCGCAGGTTCCAGTCGTCGAAGGCGATCGCCGGGTTCGGCGTGACGAAGTTCAGGCTGGGCGGGAGTTCGCCCGCCCGCAACGCGAGGGCGACCTTGATCAGGCCGGTGATCCCGGCGGCGCCCTCGAGGTGGCCGACGTTGGTCTTCGCCGAGCCGACGAGCAACGGACGTGCCTGCGGACGCGCGCCCCCGAGCACGGCGCCGAGCGCACCGGCCTCGATCGGGTCACCCACCGGCGTCCCCGTACCGTGCAATTCCACGTACTGCACGGCCGCCGCGTCGATACCCGCCGCCGCGTAGGCCTGACGCAGCACATCCTCTTGAGCGGCCTGGCTCGGTGTTGTGAGCGCGTCGCCGCCGCCGTCGTTGTTGACCGCGCTGCCGCGGATCACGCAGT
The DNA here is from genome assembly GCF_017876405.1 of Kibdelosporangium banguiense. Lineage (GTDB taxonomy): Bacteria > Actinomycetota > Actinomycetes > Mycobacteriales > Pseudonocardiaceae > Kibdelosporangium > Kibdelosporangium banguiense. The sequence continues at coordinate 10,533,061 of NZ_JAGINW010000001.1, forward strand.
AGACCCGGTTCCCGTCTGCGACCGCGGCGGACAGCGGCTTGAGAAGGACCAGCCCACCACCCTCGCCGCGCACGTATCCGTTGGCCCGGGCGTCGAACGTGTGGCAGCGGCCGTCCGGTGACAGCGCGCCCAGCCGGGACAGGCTCACCGACGTGTCGGACACGAGGTTGAGGTTCACGCCGCCCGCGATGGCGAGGTCGGCGGCGCCGCTGCGCAGGCTCTCGCAGGCCAGATGCACAGCGGCGAGGGAGGATGACTGCCCGGTGTCGACCACCAGGCTTGGCCCGTGCGTACCGAGACGGTACGAAAGCCGGTTGGCGATCATGCTGCGCTGCAGGCCGGTGAAAGTGTGGTGACCGACAATCGGCTTCGTACCACGCAACACGAGCGTGGCGTAGTCGTCGCCGATGGCGCCGACGAACACCCCGGTCCGCCGCCCGGCGATCCGGTCGGGCGCGATGCCCGCGTCCTCGAGCACCTCCCAGCCCAGTTCCAGCACGAGTCGCTGCTGCGGGTCCATCGCCGCCGCCTCGCGCGGCGAGATACCGAAGAAGCCCGCGTCGAACCCATCGACCTGGTCCAGGAAACCACCGCGCCGGGCACCGGCGAACGGCTCGTCGCCGGCCGGCCAGCGGCCGTCCGGAACTTCGGTGACGGCGTCGACGCCGTCGCGCAGGACCTGCCAGAAGGCAGCAGGCGACCCCGCTCCCGGCAACCTGCATGCCAGACCGATCACCGCGATAGAACGATCGTCCTGATCGTGGCGCACGCGAACCCCGATTCGATAGAAGCTGTCCCCAGGTCGCCCCGAACGCGGGCATCCGCGTAGTTCACGGGCGAATACTTCGACGTCGATGTCGCGATGGCTCCCCCTTCCCGGGACGTTACAGCGACGCGCGATCATGACGGAATGCCACTGTCCACAAGTGGTCAAAGTCTTCGCAACCCGCGATATCTGTGGCTATCGTGGCAACTATCCCGGCCTCATCGGTGGCTGAATTCGTCAACGCGGCAACCGTGTAAAACGGCGCGCACCCGAAAACCAGAATGGTGGTCCGACCTTCCCGTGATGCTGCACATCAGGGACATGGCTCTGCCGGTCCGAATCGCCAGCTCCGCACTGGCAGACGACGGTGCGATCACCACCGCCGGCGACTTTCACCAGTGGTTCTCCCAGTGCGTCGAAAAGGACGAGTCCCAGGTCACCAGAATCCCTTTCAGCGAGCTCTCCGGCTGGCGATTCGAGGAACAGACCGGAAATCTGGTACACCACACCGGAAAGTTCTTCTCCGTGCGTGGCCTGCAGGTACGCACCGAGAACCGGCCGGTTACCGAATGGTCGCAACCGATCATCAACCAGCCTGAGATCGGCATTCTCGGGATCCTGGTGAAAGAGTTCGACGGAATCCTGCACTGCCTGATGCAGTCCAAGATGGAGCCCGGCAACTGCAACCGCGTGCAACTCTCGCCCACGGTGCAGGCGACCAGGAGCAACTACACCGGGGTGCATCGCGGCAGCGCCGTTCCCTACCTGGACTACTTCCTCGACGCCGAGCCGAGGCACGTCCTGGCCGACGTGCTGCAGTCCGAGCAGGGCTCGTGGTTCTACCGCAAGCGAAACCGCAACATCATCGTCGAGGCGACGGGCGACGTCGAAGTCCTCGACGGCTTCTGCTGGCTGTCCGTCGGCCAGCTCCACGACCTGCTCACCGTCGACGACCTGATCAACATGGACGCCCGGACCGTGCTGTCGTGCCTGCCGTTCTCCGGCGTCGGCCTGTGCGCGATCTTCCCGTTCGACGCCGAGCCGCTGCGGTCGGGACTGATCAGGTCCATCAGCGAGGACCAGGGCACCCTGCACACCTCCAGCCAAATCCGCAGCTGGATCACCGACTCCCGGGTCCGCGAGGACGTGGAGACGAAGCTGGTCGACCTCACCGGGGTCGAGGGCTGGCACCGGTCCGAGGATCGGATCTCCCACGAGACCGGCACGTTCTTCGACGTCATGGCGGTGGACGTGCAGGCGGGCAACCGCGAGGTGCTCAGCTGGACCCAGCCGATGATCGAGTCCCGCAACTTGGGCGTCGTGGCCTTCCTGATCAAGCGGATCCGTGGTGTGGTGCACGCCCTGGTCAACGCCCGAGTCGAGCCGGGCTACCTGGACGTCGTGGAGCTCGCGCCGACGGTCCAGTGCACACCGGAGAACTATACGCACCTGCCTCCCGAGGCGCGCCCTCCGTTGCTGGACGAGGTGTTGAGCGCACCACCCGACCTCATCCACTTCGACACCGTGTTGTCCGAAGAGGGCGGACGCTTCTTCCACACGCGCAACCGCTACGTGATCGTCGAGGTTCCGCCGGACCGGGACATCGAGGCGCCCAACGACTTCCGCTGGATGACACTGCACCAGCTGGCTGGCCTCATGCAGCACAGCCACTACGTCAACATCCAGGCCAGAAGCCTGATCACGTGCCTGCACAGCCTGCTCCGTGAACCGAAGAGGGCAGCCGGATGACCGGCTCCGACTCGTCCGCGGTGCGGATCGGCGTGCTCGGCGCGTCCTCGATAGCGCGAAGGCGAATGCTCCCCGTGCTGCGGGACGACAAGACGATCGAGCTCGTCGCCGTCGCCAGCCGTGACCGGCAGAAGGCCGAGCGGTTCGCCGCCGAGTTTGGCGGTGCCGCGGTCCACCACTACCAGGCCCTGCTCGAACGCGACGACATCGACGCGGTCTATCTCCCCGTCCCCAACGCGTTGCACTACCGCTGGGCCCGTGAAGCCATCATCCTGGGCCGACACGTCCTGGCCGAGAAGCCGCTGACCACCTGCGCGGCCGACACGGCCGACCTCGCGAAGCTCGCCGCGAGCAAGGGAGTCGTGCTGCGCGAGAACATCGCGTTCCTCCACCACGGACTGCACAAGCAGGTCGCGAACATGGTGCGGGACGGGCGAATCGGCGCGCTCACGCATGTCGACGCCTCGTTCTGCTTCCCGCCGCTGCCCGCCGACGACGTGCGCTACCGGCCGGAGCTCGGCGGCGGCGCGCTACTCGACGTCGGGGTGTACGTGGTGCGGCTGGCCCAGTACTTCCTCGGCGAGGAGCTGACCGTGGCGGGTGCGGCATTGCGGCAGGATCCCTCGACCGGAGTCGACGTCGGGGGCAGCGCCGTGCTGTGCTCGGCGACCGGACAGACCGCGACGCTCACCTTCGGCTTCGAGCACAGCTACCGGTCGCACTACATGCTGTGGGGCAGTACCAGCCGATTGTCGGTCGATCGCGCGTTCACACCACCACCCACCCACGCACCCGTGGTGCGCATCGACGAACAGGATCACACCGAAGAGACAACCTTTCCCGCCGAGCACCAGTTCGCCGCATCGGCCGCCGCCTTCGCCGCCGCCGTGCGGCACGCCCGGCGCACGGGATCCGACCCCGACCACGGGCAGTGGGCGGCCGCCTCGGTGCGTACGGCGGAACTGCTCGACGGGATCGCCGCCATCGCCCACCGGAGTGAGGCGACACCGGTCTGATGGAGATCGTCGGGAGGGGATTCATCGCGGGCAACCTCACGGCCATCGCCGACCGGCATCCGACAGCGACGGTGTTGGCGGCTGGGGTGTCGAGCACCCATGTGGACACGGGGAAGGAGTTCCAGCGCGAGCTGGACCTGGTGTGCGAGACCGCCAAGCGTTGCGCGCGGGACGGCCGCTCGGTGGTGTTCCTGTCCACCGCGTCCCACGCGATGTACGGGCCGACCGAGACCCCGGCAAGCGAGGACTCCGCAATGCGGCCCGAGTCGCCGTACGGGAGGCACAAGCTCGATCTGGAACACGCCGTCGCCGATTCGGGCGCTCGCTGGCTGATCCTGCGGCTGAGTCACGTCGTCGGCCGCGCGCAGCGCCCGCACCAACTCCTGCCGGCCATCGTCCGCCAGGTACGGACGGGCCTTGTCCGGGTGTACCGCGGAGCACACCGCGACCTTGTGGACGTCGCGGACGTGGTCCGGGCGATCGACGGGTTGCTCGTGCAGGGGGCGTTCGGCGAAGTGGTCAACGTGGCGAGCGGCGTACCTCACCCGGTGGAGACAATCGTGCGCGAGATCGAGCGGCGCATGGACCTCGTCCCACAGCACGAACTGGTCGACGCCGTCCCGGCGTTGACCCGGGTGTCGATCGAGAAGCTGTTTGCCCTGTTGCCCCCCATGCGGTCGATGACCGACGTGACCTACCTCGACCGCATCCTCGACAGGTACGTCCCCAGCTACTAATCCAACTCACGGAGACACCATGCGTATCTCGTTCGTAGTCACGGGGTCTCGGGGCGACGTACAGCCGTTCATCGCCCTGGGCCGCGTCTTGGTCGCCCGCGGTCATGACCTCACCGTGGCCACCCACGCGGACTTCCACGACCTGGTCACTGAGGCCGGTCTGGGGTTCACCGAGCTGCCCGGCAGCCCGCGCGACTTCACCGCCCACCCCGCGCTCGCCGAGGCACTGCAGAAAGGCGCATCGCTGTTCAAGGCCGCGCGCGCGGTGCCGAAACAGAGCGCGGAGGCCACCGCCGAACTGGCGTCCAGGGTGGCCGCCGCAGTGGCGGGCGCCGATCTCGTCGTCACCAGCATCCTGAGCCGCATCGTGTTCGAGGACGACGGCAGTGCGCCGTGGTGCTCCGTGACCTGGTGGCCACTGAACCCGACCGCCCAGTGGCCGGCGATGATCGCGCCTCGGATTCGGCTGGGGCGCATCTACAACCGGCTGACCCACTGGCTGGCCGGCCTGCTCGAGTCGATCCTCGTCCGCCCGTACCGCGAGCACGCGAACCTGACGCCGCTCCCGTCCAGCGCGCCCTACCGGGACCTCGGGCGTGCGGTGCCCCTGCTGTGCCCGGTCACCCGGGAGATGTTCACCGAACCCAAGGACTGGCCGAAGCTGTCGCACATCACCGGGTACTGGTTCTGGGACAGGCAATGGACGCCGTCGCAGGAGCTGGTCGACTTCATCGACGCGGGTGAGCCGCCGGTGACGTTGACCTTCGGCAGCATCTGGCCCGTGCACGCGCCCGACTCGACCCTGGAGAAGGTGCTCGGCGTGGTCCGCAAGCACGGTCGGCGCATGGTCATGGTCGGCGGTGGGCCCGACGACGTGCCCGACGACGTCTTCCGCGTCAACGATGTGCACTACCCGTGGCTGTTCCCGCGCTCGTCGGTGGTCATCCACCACGGCGGCTGCAACACCACAGGAGAGGCACTGCGGTCCGGTACCCCGCAGATCGTCGTGCCGACCTTCGGTGACAGCCCGTTCTGGGCGGCGCACGCGCACAGGCTCGGGGCGGCGACCGAACCCATCCCGTACCCGAAGTTCACCGCGGAACGCCTCGACCGCGCCTTGGGCACCGCGCTGGCCGACGAGCAGCTGCGTCGCAGGGCGACCGAGGTGGGCGAGGCGGTGCGCGCCGAACGGGGTGTCGAGAACGCGGCCGAGATCCTCGAGGAGTGGGTCCGGGAATGGCGAGCGGCCCGCAGCGACGTCGACGCGGGCTGACCCGGCCCTTACCCCAACCCTCACTCTGACTCTCTGACGGGAGTTCACATGCATGTCGCACTGGTGATTCTCGGGACTCGCGGTGACATCCAGCCGTTCGTCGCACTGGGACGAACGCTGATGTCCCGCGGGCACACCGTGACGCTGGCCGCTCCCGGCGACTACCGGGACCTCATCGCCGAAGCGGGACTCGACCACCGCGAGATGCCGGTCAGCCCGGCGGCGTACTTCGCCCACCCCGCGTTCGCCGAGGCGATCCAGAAAGGTGCGTCGTTCGCACGGGCCGTCCGCAAGGTCCCAAGGCTGTCCGCGGACGAACTGCGTGACCTCGCCGACCAGGCGGCCGCCGCGACCGAGGGCGCCGATCTCATCGTCAACGGCATTTTGTGCCGTGTCGGCATGGACGAGGTGAACGGCCCGCCGTGGGCCTCGGTGGCCTTCTGGCCGATCCACCCGACGACCCGGTGGCCCGCGATGTTCGCCCCCAAGGTCCGGCTCGGCCCGATCTACAACCGGTTCACCCACACGCTTTCCGGGTTGCTGGACTACGCGATGTTCCGTCCGTTCCACAAGGCCATGCGGTCGCCGAAGCCCCGGCTCGGCGCGCCGTACGGGGACCTCGGCCGCGAAGTCCCGATGCTGCTGCCGGTCACGCGGGCGCTGTGGCCCGGACCGGGCGACTGGCCAGCCCAGACCCACATCACCGGTTTCTGGTTCTTGGAGCGCAACTGGACTCCGCCCGCCGCGCTCGTCGACTTCGTCGAGGGCGGCGACCCGCCCGTGGTGCTGAGCTTCGGCAGCGTCTGGCCCGTACACCGGCCGGGGGAGACGATGGAGCGGGTGCTCAACGTGATCCGGTCCCATGGCAAGCGACTGGTCGTGGTGGGCGGTGCTCCGGCCGACGTGCCCGACGACGTCTTCCAGATCAACGACGTGCACTACCCGTGGCTGCTCCCCCGGTCGGCCGCGATCATCCATCACGGCGGTTGCAACACCACAGGTGAAGCGTTGCGCGCGGGTATCCCCCAGATCACCATTCCCGCCTTCGGCGACTGCCCGTTCTGGGCCGGGCAGGTGCACGACCTCGGTGTGGCGGCCAAACCCGTGCCCTACCGGAAGTTCACCGTGGAGCGTCTCGACGAGTCGTTGAAGGTCGTGCTCAACGACGACGCCATGCGCCGCCGCGCGGCCGAGGTGAGCGCGCTCGTCCGTGCCGAGGACGGCCTGGGCGACGCCGTGCGCATCCTCGAGGACTGGGTGGCGCGACCTCCTCGGCGAACCAGGAGTCTCTCCTGATCACAGTGGATCGTCGTCGTTGAGCCAGCCCAAGTCCGCCGCCCGTGCTCCGGCCTGGAACCGGCTGCGTGCGCCCAGCCGGTCCATCATGGCGGAGATCATTCGCCGGACGGTGCGGACCGACACCCCCAACCGAACCGCGATCGACTCATCCGGGTAGCCGGCCTCGAGCATCTTCAGCACCTTGCGTTCCCGCCTGCTCAGCCTGACCTTGTCCGGCGCGTCGCGCGAGGAGAACGGTGTTCCGGTCTGCCACAGGTGCTCGAATACGCCGATGGCCGCGGCCACGACGTTCTCGATGCTGACCGCGGCGCCGTCGGCTGGGCTGCCCTGCGTCGTGGGCAGCACCGCCCGGACTCCGTCGATCACCATCGCGTTGAGCGGAACTGCGGGCACCGTCCGGACATGCGCTCCGAGCTCGACCAGGCCGGCCACCCGCTCCTTGAGCGTATGCCGGGCATGATCGGGAAAGACGACCCGATACTGCACGCCCCGCCGCAGGTTCGCGGGTGCGACCCGGTCGATCGTGTCGAACCATCTATCAGCGTTCGCCGTGGTCACGGCGCACGTGACGAGCACCTCCCGGGTGGCGTCCACCGACATCACATGTACTCCATCTTGAATCTGCCCATCACCGAGTCAGGCCGGTCGGCACATATCGCGGGACGGCGGACGTCATCGTCCAGGCGCGCACTTTCCGCGCCTTCCCCTCCCGCTCACCGCAATCCCCTGCCCACCAGCCCGTCAGTGCGGACCGCGCAGGTTGGGAGGCCGTCGTTTTGATCACTGACGAACATGACAACGGAAACGTCGCACCAACTGCAATGCTTTTCCCGGGAACGCCACATTGGCCGCGATGCTTTTCCTCGGGAGGAAAAGGATTCGTCAGTTCTCCGGCGTGGCGCCGACGAGGAGCGCGATGCCCAGCATCGTGGCTTTGTGCACGACCGTCTTGCCGTGCCGGCCGCTGGTGACCAACCCCGCAGCACACAGCACGGAGGCCTGCTTGCTGGCCGCGCCCACCGAGACATTCAGCCGCTCAGCCAACTCGGTCGTGGTGCGCGGGACCAGCAGCATGCGCAGGCACTCGGCACGGGTGCGCCCGAGCAACGGGACCAGGTGTGGAGGGAGATCGAGGCCCTGCCGGTCGATGGAGAACCCACTGTGCGCCTGGTAGACCAGTACCGGCGGGAGTCCCGGGTCGATCCAGGTGACCGGGTTGCCCCAGCAGAAGTACGATGGCAACAGCACGAGTCCTCGGCCGGCGAGGTGGACGGTTTTGTCCACTGGATACCCGGTTCTCAGCACGCGTCCGTCCCAGCTCATGACGCCGGGCAGGCTGCCGAGCAAGGCACCAACGCCCTGGTCCGCCAGTTCCCGCGTCCGCCGAGACCACTCATGCGCGAACAACTCCCTGACCTGGGTCCAGTAGGGACCGATCAGCGCGTCGTACACGGTGTGGACTGCCCGGACTGTGTTGTCGATGTGCCAACGGTCGCCGCCGGCCAGGGATTTGACCCACGACGGCGGCTGCCGGTCGGCGAACGCCGTCGCGAGATCGACGGACAGGCGGTCTCGCGGTGTGGCGAGCAAGGCCTCGCAGCCCTCGTCTATGTCGGACACCAACTGGGGCGGGGTAAGGAAGTCGGGGAAACTCCCCTTCGCCCGAACCATGCATCCCAGTAGCCGCAGCGAATCCAGCCTGTTGCCGGTGACCCCCACGGAGATGTCTTGCCGCCACCTGGCAAAGGGAGCCGGCAAATTCCCCATCTGCGCCTTCTGCAGGCTAAGCACCAGTTCCCACATCGGGTCGGCCCTACCGGCCAACCGAACCCGTTGCAGATCCTCGCGCTCGAATATCAAGTTCAACATGTATATCCCCAGTGGTCAGTCGGAACCTGACAACAACGACCATACTGATCTCGTAACTGGGGGGTTGACCCTGCGCTTGCCGAAAACCTCATCCGTGCTGGTCAGGTCCTATCCGCGTCGGCATCAGTTCCGTCGACTCTCGGGGCTGGGATCGCCACGGCAGGATGATCGGCCGTGCTACTGCGACTCGCCTACCTCGGCCTCACTAACACTTTCGCCATGCTTCGCCTGATCCCCATGAGCGACCGCGACAAAGACATCGAGATCCTCGCGTTGCGCCACCAGATCGAAGTGCTGCAACGGCAATTCGGTGGCACGCGGGCGCGATTCAGTCCAGCCGACCGGGCACTGCTCGCCGCCCTCCTGCACCGACTACCACGCCAGACATTGCACAGACTCCGCCTGCTCGTACGCCCCGACACCATCCTGCGCTGGCACCGCGACCTACTCCGTCGACGCCACGCCAAGGCATCCCGGCCCAAACGCCCGGGTCTGCCCCGCACCGTTCGATCCATCCGAGTCCTGGTTCTGCGCCTGGCGAAGGAGAACCCGTGTTGGGGCTACCGTCGCATCCACGGCGAACTCGCCCTCCTCAGCATCTCGATCGCTCCCTCCACCGTGTGGGAGATCCTCAAGACGGCCGGCGTCGACCCGGCCCCGCACCGGGTGACCGTCACGTGGGCCGACTTCCTGCGTTCCCAGGCCAAAGCGATCCTGGCCATGGACTTCATCGAGACCGTCACCCTGACCGGCGCGCGCCAGTACATCCTCGCCGCCATCCATCACGCTGGCCGGCGCGTGCACATACTCGGCACCACCGCGCACCCCACGCATGCCTGGGTGACACAGGCCATCCGCAACCTGCTCATGGATCTCGAAACTCCGTAACCCCAGACGCAGATCAGATTCCTCATCCGCGACCGCGACGCCAAGTACCCCGCGCTGATCGACGAAATCCTCAGCAGCGCCAGGGTCACGACGGTATTGACCGGTGTCCGGATGCCCCCCATGAACGCGATCACGGAACGCTGGGTGAAGACGCTCCGCACCGAACTGCTGGACCGCATGCTGATCTGGAACGAGACCCACCTCCGGCACGCACTTCGCGAGTACGAACGGCACTACAACCTGCACCGAACCCACCGATCGCTCGCCGCCGCATCACCACTGCGAGCCCTGCCTCAGGCACTTGAACCCGACCAGATCAAGCACCTCGCGATACATCGACAGGACCGCCTCGGCGGAGTCATTCATGAGTACCGACATGCTGCCTGATCTGCGTGGACGTAGTTTTCGGCACGCACAAGGGCTCTGTCAGCCGGAGTGAACCGCATCCGCGCGTCATCGAGCTGGCGTTGTAGCACTGCGATCTGGTGCCGCAGAGCGAGGATCTCGGTGTCCTTGTCGCGGTCGCTCATCGGGAGCCGACAGAACATGGCGAAGGCGTTGGTCACACCGAGGTAGGGCCAGTCGCAGCAGCACAGCCGGTCATCCTGCCGCAGCGATCGCCGCGCCCATAAGCAGACCGAGCCGATGTCGCTGACACGGCGTGACCAGCACGGGCGCCGTTTTCGGCAAGCGCAGCGTCGGGGGCGGCACCATCGTGGGGCGTGCCATCGGATGGCTGGCGGCCCGGTGATCAACATCGTCACGCCCAGTGTCTACCCGATGTTCGGCACGGTCTGCGTCCAGTGCCGGCGACCAGCCGCCTGTCTGGAGATCTATCCGAGGGTCGGCGCATCGTCCACAGAGAGGACCGGACGTCCTGTGACGTTCCCAATGTGGCGAGCGCTGTGACTTGTATGTGCACGGACCTCGGCTGGACCGTTGAGGACCAGATCGACGAGCCCAAGGAGGAGCGATGATGAGCACGCGGCGGACCCGCGACGCTCGGCGCCTGTCGTCGATCCTCACCACAGAAAGCGGTGTGTGGACGATCGTCCGCTACTTCCGGCCAGCGGACCGGTATGACGTCCAGTGGACCGGCGGGCCGACCGAGGCACAGATGCGCGAGCTGGCCGCCCGGCATGCCGACGGTGTCCCGGAGCTGGATGTGAACGATCTCGCGTGGCTCCGGACTGAACCATCATTATCCCGGCCGCAGCTGGGCCGATGACGGCCTGGGTCGCTGGCGGCGTCTTCGCACCCAAGCTGCGGCTTCCCGAAGGCGTCGAGCTGAAGACATTTCTCTTGTGTGACAAGTGGTTCCCCGCGAAGAGAGATGAGAAGACCTGGCGGACGAGAAACCAAAGAAAGAAAAGAAAGAAGAGACGACGGAAGATCCTGCCCAAGATCTAAAGGACTACGGCAAAGGGTATGGCTCTGGTTGGCTCGTTGAGCCGCAGAAGGACTAGTACTCAGGGCCTGCGCGTGCCGGGGATGCCGCTGAACCGTGCGACGAGTCCCCGGACGAAGACGGCGTAGGCCAGCATGTGCTGGTCGCCTCGCCGCTGGGCCCAGTCCGAGCACTCCTGCGCCATGTCGGTGGCGGCGGGGATGTCTCCCTACACGACGGCGAGGACCTGGTGAACGTGGCCGCGGAGCTCAACTGGCGCACTCCCGCCGAAGCCTTCGATACAGTATTGTCCATATAAGACTTGCTGCGACGATCGGTTGAATCCGTCCCTCAAAGATCAAACTTTCCGCAGAATAGCTGTTTTGGGCCTAGAACAGGAGATCCTGTGTGGACAGTTGTACGGCGTCCGAAGTGGAGTGGTAACGAGTGGCTAACGGCCGGGTCGATAGTTGATACGCAGGTACGCGTTACACCGATGAGTCCTCATGATCCAGCCGTCTGTCCGTAGTCAAGGAGACCCCACATGGAGCGCACCTTCCGCCGCGCGCTGACCGTCCTCGCATTGTCCGTCGGCGTGTCGTTCGGGGGTGCCGCCTTGGCGAGCGCAGCCCCCCAAGACCCGCCGCAGTCGGGTGACGCCCGGGCGGCCGCCGTCGAAGGCAATGTGACCACGTGTGAAGCCGCCGGGCTGCCCGGCACGGAGATCAAGGTGACCTCGGACATCGCCGAGAACACCTACATCGACATCACCGCAGCCCCCGCTGACTACACGATCACCGGCGTCGTGGTGAAGGGCGGCCCGGCGTACAACAAGTACCCGAACCTGGGCGCGCTGCCGTGGAACGACCTGCACGCCCCGCTCGTGCCCAGCGGGAAGCCCGCCGAGATCAGCCACTGGTTCGTGTGCGGCGAGAAGAAGACCACGACCACGACCAGCACCACGACGTCGACGAGCACCTCGACGTCCACGACGGCCTCACCGTCGACCTCGTCGGGCAGCAGCACCGTGGTGACCACGACCTCGGCCGCCGCCGGGCAGACGTCCAGTGACAGCGGGCTGGCGAACACCGGGTTCAACGGCGCCCTGTACCTGTTCGCCGGCGGGGCTTTGCTGCTGGCCGGTGCCGGCACACTGGTCCTGTCCAGGAGGCGCCGCCGCAGCTAGGCCAGGTTTCAAAGGGCCGGCCAGCCGACAACGCGAGTGGTGACTGTGCTGGCGTGTCGTTGATCAACTAGATGAGGTCTCCGGTAGATGGTTCATCGACCACGAAGACCATCAACCGGAGATCTCGTGGCCAGCGTAGCGGTGACGGGCGGGCGGACTTGACCGATGTGTAGTGGGCGGCGCTGGAACCGTTGCTGCCGAGAGGTAAGAAAGCCTGGCCGCCCGCCAACATGGACGAACGGCAACTCATCGACGGTTATCCGATAGCGAGTGCGGGTCGGTGCGCCGTGGCGGGACGTTTCACCGGCCTTGGTTCGTGGCAGGCGGTGTACGGGTTGTTCGTCGCTGGCAACGTGCCGGGGTCTGAGGACAGATCCTGTCGCGATTACCGGACAGGTAGGCACGGTGGCTACGGTGTCGGCGCCGTCAAGGGCGGAGTCAGCAGCTTGGTCTCGGTGAGGATCTCGCCGGCGTGGCGGTCGTGGGTCAGCGCGGTCACCCGTCCACGGTAGCGGCCGGCGATCTCTGCTGAGTCAGCCACGATCAAGGACCCCATCCTTGCGTGCGACGCCATCATCGACGAGCGCCACAACTTCTTGAACCTGCCGTATTCCATTGAGGACATGCTCGCCGAGGCAGCCGTGATGTCGTCTCCGACGGGTAGCCGGTGGGCATCGCGACCGGATTCGGCGCATCGGCCAGCACTGCTCCGCAGGTGGGCGAGGTCGTCATCAGCCAGTTCCAGCAACAGGCTGCCGCTGATCAGATGCCGGGACATCGTGCGCAGGTCCTCGACGATCTTGTGGATCGTCTGGTCGACCGAACCGGCATCGGCGCGGGTATCAACCAGGCCGGAACTGTCCACATTGGTGTCTGTGTGGCAGGCCAGCGCTTTTGCCAACTCCGCCAACTCCACGGCCAACTGTCTGGTCTGGCTCACGGCGCACCGCAGCGCGTCGACAGCCAACGGACGATGCGACAGCGCCTCAATCGCCCGACGCAGCGAGTCACAGCGGACGTCCAGGGCAGTGTGCAGCGGGTGGACGCACATCCCTCTCACCTACCCTGCGCCCCATCTCCTGGCACGGTCGGCTGGCCGGTCCGTCAGAACTGAGCTGAGTGATGATCATGTTGCGTCGCCCCACTGAGCCAGCAACATGTCGGGACGGACGGTCTACCTCGGGCAGCGGGCGAAGCAACGGTTCGGCGTAGGCCAGCAACCGGACGGCGTGCCCGTACCGGACGGTGCGTCCGTCCCAGACAACCCCGGCACGGTGGCACCGCCCCCGGGGCGGGGGCCGTGACAGGCCGGTGCTGGGAAATCACCATGGGGATCAAGTTGAGGTTCCGACGGGGAAATCGTGTGTGAGCGCTACCCATCGCGCTGCGAAATCACTCGTCAACGGGGACGGTACGTGGTCAGGTGGCATCCCAGGCGAATACACAGGAATACCACCTGTCCACATCCACACCCGTTTGCGCGACGGGCGTACACGCCCGAGGGGCGCCCCGAGAAACGGGATCTCATCGCCGCCGTGGCGGAAACCAACGAACCTAAGCACCGTCACCTGGACTGTCGGATGTTTGAGCAGGCGCTGAGGCGTTGCTCCGAGTTTGCCGCTGCGCTGTGCTCTCCCCGGATACAGTCCAGAGAGTAGGTGTAGGCAGGGTGGTGATACCGACCGCTGGGATCAGTGCTCGTCGTAGTGGTCTCCGTGTGCGGCATGGCGGTGGCCGTCGTGCACGTAGTCGACGTGATCGTCGTGCGGCACCGTGACGTGGCCGCAATTCTCGCCGTGTTTGTGGTGGTGTCTGTTGTGGGTGGCGTGTTCGGTCTGCTCGCACTCGTCGTAGTGCCCGTCGTGGCCGCGATGCAAGTGGCCGTCATGCACGTAGTCAATGTGATCGCCATGCGGGATGGCAACGTGACCGCAGCCTCCACCGTGCACATGGTTGTGGCCGACATGCTGGATGTGAGCGATCGTCGTCGGCACCCACTCCCCTCGGTCAGTCGTCACGCTCGGCCGCCTCTCGGAATCGTCTTGAAGTGCAGGCAAATCCAGTATCGTTGAACGGCACCAGAAGCCCACGCATGTTGTTAACCATTATCCCACGCGGGAAGCAAGCCGCAGTTTCTTTGCTAATCCTCAGTGGACGGTGGGAACACCCTGCCGCTGCAGCTGTTGCTCCTCACTCACCAGACCTGGGCTGAGGTCCTCCGTGTGCTCGGCGTCGGCAGGCGCTGGCTGCTCGAAGTAGGCACGGCGGACGGCCCGGACCGTGCGTACCCGCAGGCGGAGGATGGCCTGCTGGAGCAGGGATAGCGCTTGCCTGGCGGCGATGTTGAACAGGCCCGTGGTGATGTCGGGCTCGCCGAACACCACCAGCAGGACGGAGCCCTCGACCGGGAAGACGCAGACGTGGCCGGACGCGCCTTCGAACATCGCCGCGCGCGGCGCGCCGAGGTTGGCCTGCCCGGTGAACTGGGCGGCCAGCCCGACCGCCGCGGCCGCCATCGCCGCGACACTGCCCTCCTCGATGCCGCGGGTGGCGCTGCCCAGCACCAGCCCATCCCGAGTGGCCACCAGCAACCCGATGATCCGCTCGACACGACCGCGGATCTCGTGCAGCGCCTTGGTCATCGTCGCCTCGGTCACCGTCCTTGCCTCGGCGTCGTCCGGCGGTGGCGTCACCGTCACCATTGGCCCAGCCGGCGCAGGAGCCCGCCGCGCGGAGGCGGGCCTGCGCGTGGGCAGCGCGGCGGAATCCGAAGCATCCGTGGGCGCTGTGGTCTGCATCTCGCTCATACCACCAAGTCGGCTTCGATGCGCTTGAGCTGATGCCGGGCCAGCGCGAGGTTCGCCCGTTCCCGATCCAGCACCAGGTACAGAAACAGCGTCGAGGTGCCCTTGGCCGGTTGCAGCAGCCGGATCAGGTGATACTGCCGGTGCAGAGTGATCAGGATGTCCTCGATATCATCGTTGAGCCCGAGTGCGGACATCACCCGCAGTTTCGACCGCACCACCTCGGTATTGCCTGCCGCGGCAACCTCCAGGTTCAACCAGTCGCCACCGCCCAGCGTGCCCAGCGACATCCCACTCTCATAGTCGACCAACGCGACACCCACCGCGCCGGCAACGGACATCGCCTCTTTCAGCGCCCTGTCGATATTCATCACGAAACTCTCTCCTCATGTTCGTTCGGGCACGCGACGGACGGCGCGCCTGACGATTTCCCACCACTACAGGTGAGTCGAAATGCTGACGGGGCTATGCCCCTGCCGCTCAGGGGGCGTTCCCGTTGGCTGCGTGCATCTCAGACTTGAGCTTCTCCAGGAAGCGAACGGCCGGTGTCAGCTCCGTGATCTCCTGCTGGCAGTGCGGGCACCCCGCGGCGTGCCGGCGGAACTCGGTGTTTTCCCGTTCGCCGAGCACGCCGAGCACGTACGCGCCGACCGTGACGGTGTATGGGCATGCGTGTGTCACCGTGCCTTCTCCATCTCGTTCCGTCGCCCGGTCGCCTCTGTATTCCCGTGCTGTATTGACAGTTCGTTGTGTGTCCTGTGTGGAATATGGTGGACGAGCGGCGGCTGACAGGGGAGGACAGCCGCCGCCCGCCCTCGGGCGGCGACCCTGCGCGACGGGACGCGAAACGGTCGCCACGGATCTGCGGGAGTACCAGTCTGTGGGAGTCGGGGTCAGTGGCTGGGCCGCGTCGACGGCGGCGTGTCGCTGGGTTTGCCCGTCGGGTGTGCCTGACCGGGACCGGTGGGGTGCGTGGTGGGTTGGCCCGTCGGGTGTGCGGCCGAGGATTGCCCGGGCTGGTTGCCGAGCAGGTCGGTGCAGTACACGGAGACCTTGTCCTTGCCACCGGCGGTCGTGATCAAGACGGTGAACGCGGGATTGTCCAGCGCCTTGCCCTGCTCGGCCCCCGCACCGGCGGTGTAGGCCTGGCAGAGACCCACCAGCGACGGCGACGGCGAGCCGCTGTTGCCAGCGTTCTTGTCGCCGCTGTTGTTGTCAGCGGCGTTCTTGCCGTTGGTGTTCTTGTCAGCAGTATCCGGTGTCTGGCCCGGGTCGATGGACGGGGTTGGGGTCACCGGGCCGGTCGTGGAGGAGACCGTGCTCATGGGCGGGGCCGTGGAACTGTCGCCATGTTGGGTGGGCAGGTTGCCGGTCGCGGCGGCCACCGTGATACCGCCGGTGGCGACCGCCGTCACGGCGGTGGCCGCGACCTTGAGCGTGAGCAGTTTCGCCAGCGCGGTCTTGATGAGCATCGAACGTCTCCGTAGCTGAGGGACAGAAGCGAGACGAGCGGCCCGGAACGCCGCCAGCACAGCCTGCTCACCGGCGAGCTCGCTCTCGCGTGCCGGCGCGGCCGCTGCCGCGAGCAGGTCGCTCAGAGCACCCGATCCACCAGCCTGCGTCTGAACTGACCCGCCGCGGAGCAGGTGTTCGGCGGTGTGCCGGTCGATCCGGCGGGAACGGTGCGCGCTCATCTCATATCCTTCAGCGTCAACGCCTTCGATCGTGTCACTTGGTCCGGCTTCATGCTGATCGACCAGGGTGCTCGAGGTAGTCGGCGAGCTTGCGCAGACCGCGGTAGGCCGCAGTGCGCACCGCGCCGGGGCGCTTGCCCAGTACCCGGGCAGCGGCCTTGGCCTCCAGCCCGACCACTACGCGCAACAGCACGGCCTCGGCCTGGTCCCGCGGCAGCCGCGCGATCAACGCCAGCGCCGCGTCGGTGCCCACCGCGTCCACCGCGGATTCGGCGGTGTCCTCCGGCCCGGACCGCTCAGGCAGGTCTTCGATCGGCCCGGCCACGATCGGCCGCCGGCGTTGACGGCGCAGATGATCCATCGCACGGTTGCGGGCGATCGTCGTGGCCCAGCCACGAAACCCGTCGACATCCCCGCGAAAGGATGCCAGATCCCGCGTGATCTGCAGCCAGGCCTCGGACGCCACGTCCTCGGCGTCCTCACTCACCAGTACCCGCAAGTATCGCAGCAACGCCGGTTGAACAGCCCGGTACAGCACCCGGAACGCGTTCTCGTTGCCACGCTGCGCTTCTGGCAATGCCGCTGCCAATTCCGCGGCGTCAGCCTGTTTCTGCCTCCGTTTGGTCAGGACCTCCTCCCGAGAGTCCGTTGTGGACCACCTGGCTGTCCGGCTTCGCCGTAGCCCAGCGACACCAGAAACCTCACCACCATCACTCAACGCGGCCGCACTGTGCACCCGCGACATCCTGAGCCATCCCCCGGCTCAGCGGAACCCCTGCCGTGATGTCAGATCGACACAGGCCCGATGAGCAGTTGGCAAGTAACGTGCACGCCCTCGGGGGAGTCGAGCGGAGATCGCTTGCGGGTTTCGTGGGAGCCGACCGACTGCAATCGAAACGAACCGTCCCTTTAGGATCGTTGCCCTCCCTGGCCAACGACATCAAGGCACAACGAGTCCACGAATTCCCGCAGGCTATCGGCGAACTGAGCTCGCTGTTGGCCGCCGCGAGCCAACGCTCCACGTGTCCACTTTGACTAAGCATCGTGGCTGGTGTAGCTCCCGGGCTCTCCCACTACGATCCGCCGCCGCGTCAAGCCCAGGCTCGCTGCGTTGACCAGCATGAAGCGTCCTGACTGGACAGAGTGCGCCGGCTGGAGTGACAGGATCGAAGGCGTTGACGCTGAAGGACGTGAGATGAGCGCGCACCGTTCCCGCCGGATCGACCGGCACACCGCCGAACACCTACTTCGTGGTGAGCCGGTCCGGGCGCGGGCCGCTGGATCGGATGCGCTGCGCGAGCTGCTCGCGGCGGCGTCCGCCCCGGCGCAGGAGGGTGAGCTCGCCGGTGAGCAGGCTGTGCTGGCGGCGTTTCGGGCCGCTCGTCTCGCTTCTGTCCCTCAGCTACGGAGACGTTCGATGCTCATCAAGACCGCGCTGGCGAAGCTGCTCACGGTGAAGGTCGCGGCCATCGCCGTGACGGCGGTCGCCACCGGTGGTGTCACGGTGGCCGCCGCGACCGGCAACCTGCCCACCCAACATGGTGACAGCCCGACGGTGCCGCCCTTGGGCACGGTCTCGGTCACCTCCACCTCGTCGGTCGCCTCCAGCGGGGCGCCGGACGCGGCTGACCCGAACGCTCCAGGCAAGAACGCCGCTGACAACAACAGCGGCGACAAGAACGCTGGCAACAGCGGCTCGCCGTCGCCGTCGCTGGTGGGTCTCTGCCAGGCCTACACCGCCGGTGCGGGGGCCGAGCAGGGCAAGGCGCTGGACAATCCCGCGTTCACCGTCTTGATCACGACCGCCGGTGGCAAGGACAAGGTCTCCGTGTACTGCACCGACCTGCTCGGCAACCAGCCCGGGCAATCCTCGGCCGCACACCCGACGGGCCAACCCACCACGCACCCCACCGGTCCCGGTCAGGCACACCCGACGGGCAAACCCAGCGACACGCCGCCGTCGACGCGGCCCAGCCACTGACCCCGACTCCCACAGACTGGTACTCCCGCAGATCCGTGGCGACCGTTTCGCGTCCCGTCGCGCAGGGTCGCCGCCCGAGGGCGGGCGGCGGCTGTCCTCCCCTGTCAGCCGCCGCTCGTCCACCATATTCCACACAGGACACACAACGAACTGTCAATACAGCACGGGAATACAGAGGCGACCGGGCGACGGAACGAGATGGAGAAGGCACGGTGACACACGCATGCCCATACACCGTCACGGTCGGCGCGTACGTGCTCGGCGTGCTCGGCGAACGGGAAAACACCGAGTTCCGCCGGCACGCCGCGGGGTGCCCGCACTGCCAGCATGAGATCACGGAAAGGACAAAATCCTCGCCGACTGCACCGACCTGTTCGACAACCAGCCCCGGGAAGCCACATCCCTGGCGGGCAAACCCACCTTTGCTGCATGCCGCGCACACTGCGGCGAGGCATCACACAACCGCAAATAAACCAGCCACCATCAGCTCAATGTCGACCAACGAGTCTGAGCCCAGACCACACAAACTGCGACGAGTCAAGGTCATGCCCGCGGCCAAGATGCCGTCACACGAACGGGACCTGCATCCGCCCGGCCGCTGACAGCGGCACATCCCTAGTCCGAGCCGTAGTCCCAAGACCACCTGAACAACATCGATGAACCCATACGACCAGTATTGCCCGGTGGCCCGGGCCGCCGAACTGCTCACCGAGCGCTGGACAGTCCTGATCGTCCGCGAGCTGCTCCGAGGTGACCGGTCGGCCGACACGATCTCACGGTGTCTCAAAGGAATATCGCCTGCGGTGCTGTCCGCCCGGCTCAACCACCTGCGGCGCGCCAATCTCGTGACGGAATCCGTACAGCCCAAGGGAGCACCCCATTATCGGCTCACCACGGCGGGTTTGGAGCTGCGGCCGCTCATCGACCAACTCGGTGCATGGGGTCAACGCTGGCTGCCACCACCACGCAACGGCGACCTTGACGCCGCCCTGCTGATCACCGACATCAGCAACGAGATCGACACCGGCACCCTCCCGCAGCGCCCCGTCGCGGTACAGATCGTCCTGACAGATACCCCGCCACCTCGCCACTGGTGGCTCGTCCTGTCCGCCGAGCACGTCGAGGCACGCGATCACGATCCGGGTGTGCCCGTCGCCGTGCAGATTGCCAGCACCCTGTCCGCGCTGACGAACATATGGCTTGGCCACACCACCTGGCTCCAGGCAGTACAGTCGTCATCGATCCAGATACGCGGCCACCGAGACATGGTGCGGTCGACCATCTCGTGGCTCGGCGTGAGTCGTTTCGCCCGGGTGACCCGAGCTAGTTCACCATTGCCACGAGTGTGATCCGCCATAGCTCCTTGATCCACTGGGGCGGTAGGTGACCATGCGGACGCCCACGTGAAGGTTCCGGGCGGCGACCGTCGCGACACATCCGGCGGCGAAGCAGGCCAAAGGGGGTGTCGAGGAGCGTGTGGGGTTCAAAACCTTGCGCTAGCCGAGAACGTCATCCGGGCAGGCTAGGCAGCGTGGTGATACTCGTTGAGGATGCCGCCCAGCCGCTGGCGTCGGCGGATGTCGATACAGGTGATCTGGGCTTGATCGGTGATCGGCCGTGGCAGTGGTTGTAGTGGTCGTGCGTTGGCGATGCCTTGAACCCCTACCGGGGCGAGGACCGGACCGGCGGCAACGGCTACCGTCTGGCGAACACCACAGTGCACGGACACCCAGCCGCGGCCACGGCCACCGCCGACCTGTGCGGCATCGCGGTATTCGGCGTCGACATACGCCGTCGACGGGGTCAATGTCTCCGCGGACGCCACCGGCACCGAGCTTCTCGGAGTCCTGGGTTCGGACGCCTGCCGCGGCGTCTACCGCCAGATCCACCTCACCCCACGCCAGCACCTGGTCCCCGGCCTCCACTGACTGTCCTATCCCAACTATCCATCGAGGTCATGTGCGGGGGTGGCGTGGTTGAGGAACGGCTCGACGTCGGTCGCCCCGTCGACCGCGACCGCCCCGTCGCAGGAGCCCGTGAAGTGGCCAACAGGTGTCAATGTCGCTTATACGCCAACAGAGTTGTGACCGGCGTGTAGGTAGCCATGGTTTGCTGTCTTCGTAGCCGAGGGCTGGCGAGCTATGTGGACGGAGTCGCATGTCGCTTGGTTGTGTTGCCTCGCCTAGGCGCGGCGAGTGCTGGATCTGACCGGAGCCAGCTGCGAGCTCATCGGCTACCGGTCGCTGGGCGACGCGGTACGCACTCACGCTCCAGCCCCGGATGGCGTTGTGGTCGGCCGGTGAGCCCGCAGACAGACATCCACGACGGTGCCGACATGGCGGAGTACGGGCTGCGGAACTATGTGCATCGCATCGCCAATGCGCTTGGCGTCGGACCGGAAAGCACGTACGCCGAACTGGCCGATGAAGCCACCGCCTACATCGCCCTCAGCGATCGGCTGTTCCGGCACCCGTCCCGTGACGTGGCGTTGACCTGGGACGGCAGCCACGGGTGGGCTGTGGGCATGGAAACCCGCTGCGGGGAAGATCTCCTCATGCTGGCCTGGTACGGCTCGGACATGGTTCCCGCCCCCGAGAACGTCGTGGCGTTCACCAAATCCGTACTCGCCGGGGAACCGGTCGGCCAATCCGCCCCACCGACCGCCGACGCCACCGCCGTCCGCGACCGGCTCGGCGCCTACCTTGCGCCCCACACCGGGGAACCGGCCGGGTCGCCCCGCACAAACGGTGGTGTGGAGGATGGCGGACGAACGCCAGTGGCGTGATTGCGCATAGCGCCGGGTGCATGATGAGGCCCTCTTCGGCAGACGCTTTCCGGCTCGTTGACCGACAGTTTGCTTGTCACGGCTCGGGAAGCATTCACCTCCGGACTGCACCGTTGCGGGATCGGCGCCACGATTGTCGTGGTGTTCGCCATGATCGGAATGATCGCGCTGCGCAAGACTCGCCAGCCGGTCGCCTCGGAATCGACGTCGGTCCCGGAGAATTGTTGATCATTCCGTTCCGTCGAACAATCTGGGAGGGCGCGTGAGACGCCTCGCACTTGCGTTGACATTGATCCTTGCGGCCTCGCCGGTTGCCGCTGTTGCCGCGGAAACCGGCGAGGCCGTCGTCAGCAGGGTCGTGACGACCGGGCTTGCCGACCCGTACGAGATCACCTGGGGACCGGACGGATTCATTTGGGCCACTGAGAAAAACGGCCTGCGGGTCGTGCGGATCGATCCCCGGACCGGTGCACAGAAAACCGCGGTGACGATTCCCGACGCGATCCACTCGGCCCAGGACGGGGTCCTGGGCATGGCGTTGCACCCCGGTCTGCTCAACGGGAAGGATGTCGTTTTCGTCGCTTACACCTACGACGCCGACCCCGGCCCAGACGTCGTGCGTCGGACCAAGATCGCCCGCTACACCTACGACGTCCGGTCACAGCAGCTGGTCCGCCCCGTCGGCGTGATCATCGGACTGCCCGGCGGCGTCGACCACCAGTCGGCCCGGCTTGCGCTGGGCCCGGACGGCAAGCTGTACGACACCATCGGCGACCAGGGCGCGAACCAGTTCGCGGCCAAGTGCGAGCCGAACCTCGCGCAGCGACTGCCGACCGCCGCGAAGGTGTGGGCTCGCGACTGGACTGCCTACCAAGGAAAGGTCCTGCGGCTCAACCAGGACGGCTCGATTCCGGCCGACAACCCGGTTCTCGCCGGCGTTCGCAGCCAGGTCTTCAGCTACGGCCACCGCAACGCGCAAGGCCTTGTCTTCGGCTCCAACGCAACCCTGTACTCCAGCGAGCACGGGCCCAAGACCGACGACGAGGTCAACATCATCAGCCGTGGTATGAACTATGGCTGGCCTCATGTCGCTGGTTTCCCTGACGACAAGGCCTATGTCTACGGCAACTGGTCGGTGGCGCCGGACTGCGAGGAGCTGACGTTCGACGACTACACGATCCCGCCGTCGGTGCCGCGGAACAAGAAAACCGACTGGCGCGGCCGGGACTTCGCGGCTCCTATCAGGACGTTCCACACGGTGCCCAGTGACCACAACTTCAAGGACCCGACGTGTGCCGAAAGTAAGATCTGGCACCTCTGCTGGCCGACAGTCGCTCCTGCCAGCCTCGACTACGTCTCCGGCGCACTGCTCATGCCTGTGCTGAAGGATGGCACCGTGTACCGGTTGGCTCTCAGCCCAGACGGCACGGAGGTGACCTCCGTCAAGCCGCTGTGGCGGACCACCAACCGGTACCGCGACACCGCGATCAGCCCCGATAGCAAACGGGTCTACGTCGCCACCGACAGCGCCGGCCACACCAAGGATCCTTCCGGGAAACCCACGAACAAGCTGCGGAATCCCGGTTCGATCCTCGAGTTCCGGCGAGCCTAGCGGCTGTGATGGCCCTGCCGGATCAGGGCTTGCCGCTCGACCGTCAAGTTCCACTGCCTAGACAATCTGATCTGGACAACCATCCTGGTTGCCTGGGGCGCATTCGGCGACTCCACGACCGAGCTCAGCTGCCGCGTCCGACGGTATGGACTGGCTCTCGAGTGTCCTCCCTGCGACGATTCGTCAGATCGTCAATCCATAGTGGTCCCGCAGCTAGCAGATGGACGGCCAGTGGGTGGTCGGCGCAGGATCTTGGTGGGCCGTGGAGTCCTTCGGTGTCATCGCACTGACGTGGTGCTCGGGTGTTGTCAGACGTGTGGTGTCACGCCGAGTCTGTTTGGTGCCGTGGCGCTTCGCGGGCCGAGACCGATGCCGGCGTAGACGGCTGGGCGGGTTGCTCGCAGCAGCAGAGCCCAGATCACGCCGAGGGTGGCGATACTGAGGTAGGTGCCGGGGATGACCCAGCGGAGCGGAGAGTCCGGTGACACGCCGAGCAGGGTGGTGAGGTTGTTCAGCACCAGGTAGAGCACGGCCGCGATGGTGAAGGCGGCCAGGATTGGGGCGGTGATGCGACGCCACGCAGTTTCCTCGGATGGGTGGCGGGCGAAGAACACGATCACGGCGATCGAGGTGACGGCGATGAGGGTGAGAATCCCGAGTGCGCCGGAGGTGCCGCCCCAGAAGAACAGCTGCACCAAGGGGTCCCAGCCGGCGGCGAGGTAGGTGATGATCACTATGAGGCCGATGAGGCTTTGGATGAGGGAGCCGACGCGGGGTGTGCCGGAGCGTGAGGTGGTACCGAGGATCGCGGGTAGTACGCGTTCGCGGCCCAGAGCGAACATGTAGCGGGCGGTGGTGTTGTGGAAGCTGAGCAGGGCGGCGAGGACGCTGGTGACGAACAGGGCGCGGCCGATGTCCACCATGGCGGTGCCGAGGTGTGCGTCGGTTAGTTGGAATATCAGTTCTGGGCCCAGGGTGCGGGAGGCGTTCACGATCTTATCGGGGCCGGTCGCCACGCTCATCGCCCAGGAAGCCAGGGCGTACAGGCCGCCGGTGATGGCGATCGAGGCGTAGGTGGCGGTGGGGACGGTGCGGGTGCGGTCTTTGGCTTCCTCGCTGAACACGACGGCTGATTCGAAGCCGACGAATCCCAGGACCGCCAGGGCGAGCAGCGCGCCGATGCCTGGCCCGAACAGGTGGCCTGGTGCGAGGGTGTCTGCGGTGATGTGTCCGTTCGCGGGGTTGGCCACCTCGGCGAAGCTGTAGATCAGGAGGATGGTGATTTCGGAGCAGAACAGGATGGCGAGGATCTTGCCGTTGAGATCGACGTGCTGGCGCCCAAGGACGGCTACGAGCGCCCATGCGGTCAGGGCGATGACGCCCCAGTGCACGTCGAGGCCGAACCAGTCGCGGAGCAGTGGCGCGGCAGCGACGCCGATAGCGCCGTATAGGGCTACTTGCAGCGTGTTGTAGGCCAGCAGCGCGACCCAGGCGGCACCGACGCCTAGCGGTCGGCTGAGGCCTTGGCTGATGTAGGCGTAGAAGGCGCCGGCGTTGACCACGTGCCGGGCCATGGCCACGAACCCGACGGAGAAGAGGGCCAGCACGATGGCGATGGCGATGAACGCCAGGGGGATTCCGATCAGGCCGGTGACGGCGTAGCCGGTGGTGACGATGCCGGCCACGACGGTGAACGGGGCTATGGCGGACAGCACGAAGAAGATCACGGATGGCACGCCGAGTCGATCTGCGGCCAAGGCGCTTGTGATGCTGGCACTGCGAGCGCGGGTGGAATGTCCGGAAGCAGGAGCGGGCATGAGATGAAACTCCGAGGGGAAGAGCCGGGCTTGGGACGGTGGGCTATGCGCGGTGACTCAATACGGCGTCGCCGACAGCGGCCGCGGTTTCGTCGATCAGTTCGGCAAACGGTGGCGGCAGCGCAGTGGCGAGAACCTGTCGAAGGTAGCCGCTGACCTCGGCAGGAGCATCGAGCACGAGATATTTCTCCACGCCGGTCGCCACCATCAGGCCAGCGAGCACGGCGTCAGGAGTAGTCAGTGGCTCGTGCCTGGTCAACCGCGTTGTCAGCCGGGCCGCGGTCAGTACCGCGATGTTCGGGTCGTTCGGCGGGTACGTAGCCTGCCTCCATGGTTGCCACGATGTCTGCCGGTGGACCCGGCCGGCGAGCAGCAGTCGCTTCGCGACCAGCTCGTATGTGTTCTGAGCCAGGTAGCGCAACCAGTCCCGGACGTCGGTAACCTCACTGTCCCCGACCAGTTGGCGCAGGATGGTGCCCACCAAGGGGTCTTCGGGAGGGCGGAGATCGATCACGGTGATCTGGCCACCGGTGATGGTGATCTTGCGCGACAGCAGTAGTTCACCCAGCAGCGCACCGGCCAGTCCCAGGGCGGCTGTGTGTTCACTGAGCCGGCGTCGTCCGGACGCGGCATCGTGTGTGGAGAAGAAGTATTCGTCGGCGAGCAGCAGCACCGCTCGAGCCACCTTCCGTTCAGCTACTCGAATCGAGGTCGATCCTGGTGAGGTGACGCCGCATGAGCGGCGGGGCACGTCTCTGTCCAGGACGTTGATCTACGCCCCGTCCGTGCACTGTGGACTGACTGCGGCAAGCGCTGTCTCGGTCGACCTGTTTGTCCAACTGTGGGCTCTCACCGAGTAACGCCACCGGCATCAGCGCGCGGACGATCGCACGACGTCATGGCGTCGTATTAAGTCGCCTCGAGCGAGAGGACGGGGTGGCGTCGTGGCACAGATTTGACGCCGGATGGCGTGTGAACGCTGAGCACTGAAAGTCTCCCTCGATTATCGAGACGTTCAGCTTAGGTGCACGCAGGGCTAAAGAAAAGACCCGGGTCGATTGATGGGGTGACCGGGTGATCGTGCATTCAGGGCGTAAAAAACAGGCGTTAATCCAACGCTCAACATTCTACATCTATAGTTGTCTGCATGACATTACCGAAGCATGTACTGGGAAACAGTTCATCCTCAACAGCGCGAGTGGGCTGAGAGCAGGCGACGCACAGGAGGGAATGCTGTTATGTTGGCAAATCACAGCCATGCCTGATCAGTTGCCTACTACTGAGCAAGACCCTTATCGAGAGCTTGTGACGAGGTAGTGGGCAACGAACATCCCAACCGGCGACCTTGCCGGCGTCGTCGACAGCACGCGAAAATGATTCACGTGCCATCCAATTCACCGTTTCCCGCGACCGCCTCCGCCGTTGACGGAGGACGGTCGCGAAACTGCCGGCGTTCCGGGACGAGATCGGCTTCAAATTCGACAATCAGCCTCGGTTCCACGGGGTGACATTCGGATGCCGCGCTCATCCGCAGAAGCGCGCTTCGCGGCTACGAGGAGACGTTCGACTATCTCGAATCAGAGGTCGTGGTCCCGCGACAGATCCTGAGTAGACGAACAACCGCCGCGGCTGTTACTCCTCGCGTACCAGACTCGGGTCGTGCTCGTTCGCGTGCTCGGCGTCAGCGGGCGCTGGCTGCTCGAAGTAGGCGCGGCGGACGGCCCGGACGGTGTGCACCCGCAGGCGGAGGATGGCCTGCTGGAGCAGGGATAGCGCCTGCCTGGCGGCGATGTTGAACAGGCCCGTGGTGATGTCGGGCTCGCCGAACACCACCAGCAGGACGGAGCCCTCGACCGGGAAGACGGCGACGTAGCCGGACGCGCCTTCGAACATCGCCGCGCGCGGCGCGCCGAGGTTGGCCTGCCCGGTGAACTGGGCGGCCAGCCCGACCGCCGCGGCCGCCATCGCCGCGACACTGCCCTCCTCGATGCCGCGGGTGGCGCTGCCCAGCACCAGCCCGTCCCGAGTGGCCACCAGCAACCCGATGACACGATCGACGCGGCCGCGGATGTCTCCCAGCGCCTCGGTCACCGCCGCCTCGGCCAGCGTCAGCGCCTCGGCGGCGCCCGACGGCGGCGTCACCATCGGCCCAGGCGGCGACAGGTCCCGTCTCGTCGATGTGTGCCTGCGCGTGGGCAGCGCAGAGGAATCCTGGAGATCCGTGCGTATCTTGGTCTGCATCTCGCTCATACCACCAAGTCGGCTTCGATGCGCTTGAGCTGATGCCGGGCCAGCGCGAGGTTCGCCCGTTCCCGATCCAGGACCAGATACAGAAACAGCGTCGAGGTGCCCTTGGCCGGTTGCAGCAGCCGGATCAGGTGATACTGCCGGTGCAGAGTGATCAGGATGTCCTCGATATCATCGTTGAGCCCGAGTGCGGACATCACCCGCAGTTTCGACCGCACCACCTCGGTATTGCCTGCCGCGGCAACCTCCAGGTTCAACCAGTCACCACCGCCCAGCGTGCCCAGCGACATCCCACTCTCATAGTCGACCAACGCGACACCCACCGCGCCGGCAACGGACATCGCCTCTTTCAGCGCCCTGTCGATATTCATCGCGAACGTTTCTCCTCGTGTTAATACAGGCACGCACAGGATGGCGCACCTGACGGTTCCCCGACCACTACACGTGAAAAGGACCGCTTGATGGGTCAAGCTATGCCGCGGTGACGATACAAGTACCTACTTTTGCGAGGCAACATCGATACCTGTCGGTAACAAACGGTATCAATCCCTCCGTTGGCATCAAACGATCTTTCGCAAGATATGGAGTAGTTCCGACGTGCGCGATCACGCCACCCAGCTCGAACCGCAAGGAGCCGTCCCGGTTATCACCCGACCGAGCGGGGTGGGCCTGGCGGCTCGACGTAAAGATAGTTCGGTTTTCGATTTCCATGGTTGGTTGATGCTCGGGAATTTTACATGTCAAATCGTTGGACAATGACGTGCTATCGCCAAGATTTTCCGACGCCGGTTACCGAAGCTGCTCCATCAGGAATGTCAGCCCTACCGACCCGGTGAAGCTGCGATAGGACGTCTCCATCACGTGGTCCCAGCCGCCGAAGTCACCGGGACTCTAACTGAGCGCGCTGACGGCCACTCCGCGGCCGGAAACGGCTCCCTGTCAGCATCGGAGTCCCAGGAATCGCACGAGCGTGTCGTACGACGCCCAGTACTCCTCGTCCTCGAACGTCCGCAGCAGCGTCATGCGTGTGACGCTAGCGTCCACGACCGACTCCCCAGTACCCCCAGAAACGGTCTCGCTGCTAGGCGAGCGAGACCCTCACGTTGTCATCCACGTCCGCCGCCGGGCGCACGAAAACCGCCCACCACCACGGGAAACGGCCAACACAGAAGCCGACTCGTTCACGGCACGCATGTGCGATCCGAACCGGTAACCGCCACATGCAAAGACGAGTCGCCAGGGCTCGCGGCGCCTGGCGGATTGTTGACGTTGGCTCATTGTGGCCAGCTGACGACCTACCTGCCGACCGCGATCCGCACGGTTTGGGTTGCCTGCCACGGAGGTCTGCCCGGCAGCCTCGGCTGAATCCTGTACCGCTCGAAAAGTCGTCGCTGCACGTCAAACCACGTATCGGTCTTCGTTGACGACGCCGCCGACGACCGGGTACGTGGCGGCGCGATGCAGACGAGACCGCAGGCACTGCTCGTGCCCCGTCACCACAAACGCCGTCCTCCTCAGCCAGATCATCGGCAGGTCCGATACCCGCACCAGGGCTCACAGACTGCTCCGCACCAGCGGCCACAGAACCTCATCAACGAGCACAGTTACAGTCACGCCGCTCGACGTGCAGCGATGACTTTCGAGCGGTATGTCGGGTCCGTACCAGGTCTCCGGTGCCAGTTGGACGAAGGCAGCGCCGACGCGCTGACCTGTGTGCCTCAGATTCACTGGCACACAGGGAAAGCGGCGAACAGTGCACCACGAACGCCCTGTCCGCGCACGACTCACCTCACCCGCGTCTGCTCAGATGCCCGAGCAACGCGGTGAACGGATCCGCCTCCACCGCCACCAAGACGACCGGGCCGAACGGACCGCCACGCGGCGCCTCGCTGATCGCCGTCATGGCGTACTCCCGCACCGCCGTGACGACGGCGTCGTCCGGCTTGTAGGGCACACCTGCGCCGCTGGCGATGTCCCAGCCGTGCACCAGGATCTCGAGCATGCTGATGGTGGCCAGCTGCCGCCCGGTGGGGGATGTCGAACCGTTGCTCCAGCACGGCCGGGTTGCCGAACGTCTCGACTGCTCCGGCCGCCGCGCGCTGGCGCCGCCGAGCCAGGTCGCGGCGCCTGGCACCAGCAGACCAAGCACAGCTCAGCGACACTTTCAGCCAACCTTGGAATTGCCTTATAAGGGCTTGCGGCCCATACGCCTGATCGGGTCTCACATCCGCTGGGGCGGGGTGCGTATCTTCTTCACATGGTCGATCACGATGGCCGGCTTGTCACCGGCCGGTACCGGCTGCGTGACCGGCTCGGCAGTGGTGGCATGGGTACGGTGTGGCGGGCCACCGACGAATTCCTCGAACGCGAGGTGGCGATCAAGGAGGTGACTCTCCTCGGCGCCGTCGAGGAGTCCGCACCTGCTTTCCAGCGCACGCTCCGCGAGGCACGCGCGAGCGCGCGATTACGGCATCCCAACATCGTCACTGTGCACGACGTGGTTCTTGAGGCCGGTCGGCCGTGGATCGTGATGGAGCTGATCGACGGCCCCTCGCTCGCCGAGGTCGTCGAGCGGGACGGCCCGTTGACGGAGCGCCGGGTCACCGACATCGCGCGGCAGTTGCTCGCCGCGCTCGCGAGCACCCATGACAAGGGGATTCTGCACCGGGACGTCAAGCCGGCGAACGTGTTGCTCGACGGGGACAGGGTGGTGCTCACCGACTTCGGCATCGCGGTGGTCGAGGGCGGCACGGCGCTCACCGCTACCAACCAGCTGATCGGTTCGCCGCAGTACCTGCCACCGGAACGGATCAACGGCCAGGAGGCCGGGGCGCCGAGCGATCTGTGGGCGTTGGGCGTAACCCTGTTCTACGCGATCACCGGCAAGTCACCGTTCCAGCGGGACGACGTGCAGTCGGTGTTCGCCGCCGTGCTCACCCAAGATGCTCCCCCGGTGCCCGGGGCGCTGGGACCGCTGATCGAAGGCCTGCTGCGCAAGGACCCCGCCAAGCGACTCACTGCCGCCGGGGCCGTCGCCCTGCTGCGCCATGGTGCCGAGCCGACCCGGCCGATCACGCGAGAGATCCCCGGGACGCAACTGGCGCCACGGCGCAGGCGGCGCCAGGTCGTGGTCGCGTTGGCACTGGTGGTCGCGCTCGCCGCCACTGCGGTGCTGTGGATCGTGTTGTCGCAGCAGCAGACCAGCGAGTCAGCGCTTGACCGGATGACCGAACGGGGCTCGGTGATCATCGGCGTCCGGGGTGACCAGCCGGGACTCGGCTGGTGGGATTCGGTCAGCCAGTCGTTCACCGGCTTCGACGTGGAGATCGGCAAGCGGATCGCCGCCGGGCTGGGCTTCGCCGAGGACCGGATCACCTTCAAGGCGGCCGACCCGGCGCAGCGCGAGAACGCCCTGGCCACCGGCGAGGTCGACATGGTCATCGGCAGCTATCCGATCACCGACGACAACAAGCGGCGCGTGAGTTTCGCCGGGCCGTACCTGACAAGCGGGCCGAGCCTGCTGGTGCGCAAGGAAGACGAGCAAGGTATCAGGCCCGGTTCGTTGCGCGGGCGCAAGGTGTGCGCGGTGGGCGGCACGTTCGCCGCGCAGTATCTGCAAACTGCCGGCGAGGTCGAACCGTCCGGCATCGTGCTGCTGGAGTCACTGGACGAATGCCTCAACGCACTGAACGACAAGCGCGCCGACGCGATCAGTTCGGACGACGCGATACTGACCGCCTACGCATCAGTCGCCGGCAAGAGGTACACCGTGTTCACCTACTCCACCGTGATCTCCGTCGAGTACGGCATCGGTCTCGGCCACGACGAGAAACCCTTGCGTGACAAGGTTAACAACATTCTGACCAATGCGTACAACGACGGCACCTGGCTGCAGATCTATGACCGGACCCTGGGCTATGCCGACCTGATACCGAAGGTGCCCACGGTGAAGCCGTACTGACTTACTTCCGCAACGCGGTGATCAGCTCGTCCCGGCGGGCGGGGTCAGGGTCGAACGGGAGGTCCTGGCCGGTGAGCAAGGTCAGAAACCGGTACGCGAAGTCGCAGCGGCGGTAGCCGAACATCTTCGCCATCGTGGCTTCCTCCGATCCGCGCAGGGGTGCCGGGGAGTGGTCGCCCAGAAGCTCGACGAGGTACGGCCGGGCCGGATTCCCCGCTTCCAGCAACGCCGCGCCGGCAGGCCCGACATACGACCCGCCCGGTTCGAGGTAGCCGAAGTCGTTGAGCCACTGGACATGCGCAAGCGCACCGGCGAGGACAGCCGCACGTGCCCCGGCCGGAATCTCCCGGTAACCCGGGGGATCGTCCCGCCGCAGGGCCATCAACAGGTGAAACCCAGTGTGGTCATGGGTCTCCCGCAACTGTGTCACCCCGTCGGCGGCCTGCCCAGCGGACAGCCGGTTGCCACGCCAAGCCTCGGACTGTTCCAAGGTGAGGCCGGCCGCGGAGTCGGAGATCAGTTCGTTGATCATCGGAACGCCGGCAGGGCTTGCTGGTTGGGATCGTTACGACCGGCGAGCGGGCCGGCGGCCTGGGCGTTCCAGGCTGCCGCCGCGGTGGCCAGCCCGGCGGTCGGCCGGTCCTCGACGGTGGTCGCATGCGCGGTCATCGTGCCCGAACGGTCCACATCGAATCCCCAGTGGACGACGGAGTACACGAGGTTTGCCTGCGGGCCTTCGATCGACACGATGGCCGTCTCGAAGTTGAACGACACGTTCAACATCGAGTCCCCCGGCCCGTCGTAGAAGGTCGCGTCGACCGGGCCGGCCGGTGCGCTGCCGTAGGTCACGTTGTTCATGGCCGTCCCGTCGTTGTTCATGCCGTAGAAACCATATCGCCTGCCGTGGACGCGATCGATGGCTTCCTGGTTGGCGTTGCGGCGGCTGTTCTGCGGTTCCATGTACTCCTTGTTCGTGTTCGTGCCGGGTTCCACCAGCCGGCACGTCTGCACGAAGCCGGTCTTGGGCGAGTCCACGACGGCCGGGTCCGGGTGGAAGGTGATCCGGAAGTCGAAGCTGTAGGAGCCTCCCGCCGGGGCCGGATGGGGCTGCGAGGAATGGGTCACCGTGCCGAAGACGGCGCCATGGCCGCGGCCGGTGAGCCGCTGCAGCCTGCTGATGATCCGGTCCGCGTTGCCGATCCCGGTGGCCTGGCGCGCCCCGGCCATCATCCGCACCTGCTGGTCGGAGCAAAACAGCCGCCCGCGGCCACTGCGAGCCGGTGTAGTCGGCTTCGAGCCGGGCGACCCTGGCCGTTTCCCGCGGTTGGAAGACCGCGTCGACGTCCTCGAACACCTCGTGCGCGGTCGCTCCAATTCGGATCGAAGCGTCGCGCAGGCCGCGCAGCTTCTCCAGATCCAGTCCCGCCAAGGCCGCGCGGCGCTCAGCGGAGGATCCGAATCCGTGGATCGCCGTATTCACGCATCGTCGAAATTCGGCGCGGCCGCGGACACCCATTGCAGCACGCCAGGTCCGATCAGGCGCCCCAAGGGGAAGCAATCCCGGCCTGCCATGGCGCTACGGCCGTTCAGGCACAGCTCGGCTGATATGAATTGCGCCGTGAACACGGAGACCGGCGACGCCGGGTGCCTGCGGGCGCGCTGGCCGCGGCGATCGGACATCAGCCACCGTTCAATGCCGCGGAGCTGGCCGCAGTCGAGGAGCTGGTGGTGACGCACGCGCGCGACCTCAAGCTATTGAGGGCCTGCACGGGGTTGCGGCGGCTGCGCATCGTCGCCTCCGAGGTGACCGACACCGTCTGGTTTCGACAAGGACTCGTCGCTGGAGCATCTCGAGATCGTCGCGACCCGGCTGGGGTCCCTCGGCGTGCCCTTCTGCGAGCGCCTCGAACGCGTGGACATCCTCTATTCGTCGCTTGACAACTGCGGCGATCTGATGGGGATCGCGAACTGGAATCGCGGCACCGTGATCGCCAACCACTGCGCCCAGCGGGGCTGGCACTGGCTGGTCGGCAACGCCGACTGGGGACACCACCTCGGCGAGTTGTCGACCGAGGAGGACTGGCGGGAGACCCAGGAGCTGTGGCTGCGCGCGCAAGCCTGCGTGGGGCACATCGGCCGGGGCGATTCGTACCTCGTTCGTCCCGGGCTGCCGCGGTTCACCAGCAACACCTTCGACGCGCTGCGCATGACGCCCGCAATGGTCAGCCGTTACATGCTGCACCCCGCCTTCTCCATCGAGTGGCTGTTCACGGAGCACGCCGATCGCGTCGCGACGCCGGACCTGGTCCGGCTCGCCCAGGCGCGCACGCTCGGTAAGAGCGACGCAACGCGCGTCTGGATCGCCGGCTCGTCGTCGGAGCCGGCCGACCAGGAAGGGCTGACCGCCTTCGTCGAGAAGTTTCCCAACATCGTTTTCTATCGATGGAACGAGAGCGCCACTGATCCAGCGCTACCCGAATGGTTTCGCGCTCAGGAACGCACGCTCGGCGGCTGGATGCCCCACCGTCCCCTCCCGACGGTGCGCTTCGCCAGCTTCGACAGCGAAGGATGGTCGCCGCGGGACAGTTACGTCGCGTCCATCCCCTATGTGCTGGGACGGCGTGGGCATGGCAACGACGGCTCGCGGGAACTGCTGGAGAGGGCCGGCTTCGTCATCGTCGCGCTGTCGAGAGACGGCGTGAACTCGACGCTGGCGATCCGCACCGACGGCGACGACCGTCGCGTCTACGAGTACTGCCACGAAGACATCCTCGACGCGATGTCCGACGACAGGGACATCACCCAGTCGATCTACCCGGTCTTCCGGTCGTATGCGGCGATGTTGAGTCATATCACCGAGATCGAGCCGGTCGACATCAAACCTCATCCCGGCGGCCGCACCATGACGTTCACCTTCCCCCAGTTCGACCAGCCCAACACACTCGACGCCGACCGCACATGGGTCGCGCTCTACGACAGCTACGACCAGCGCAACGAGGACGCTTACTACGTCATCACCGTGCACGACGGCGAACACGAGACCGCCCGCTTCGTGGCGAAGGTCGGGCTGTGGTGGGCCGAAGACGACTGGACCAGCTCGGACTTCGTCGACCGCTTGCGCCGCGAACTGCACCACCTCGCCGGCGAAGGCGAAACCAACACCTCATACCAGGGCTGGCGTACTACGCGGGAAACATGAGCTCGAACCCAGCAAGCTGGCCGACGCTCGGCTTCCAGGACGGCCGAGTCAATGCGGCCATTTCGCGCGTGGCGGGGCCTGGGGATCACTAAACTCCCGAACTGTCTTGGCCACGGAGGACGGGGAACCCATGAGTGGGGGCATTCTCGATCCAGACGCCGCGCGTGAGCGCGTGGCGTCCTGGAAAGGGCGGATCGACAAGCTGGCCGCCGACACGCAGGCCATGAGCGACCGGCTGCAGCAGGTCCGGGTGACCGCGTCCGACCCCGGCGGACTGGCCGAGGTGACGGTGGACTCCACCGGCGCGCTGGTTGGTCTGCGGTTGACCGAGCGGATCCAGCGGACCGCGCCGGATGCCGTCGCCCAGGCGGTCATGTCCTTGCTGCAGCAGGCTCGCGGACAGGTGGCGCGCCAGTCTCAGGAGGTCATCGCCGAGACGATGGGCCCCGATTCGGCCGCTGGACGGGCCATCGCCGAGCAGGTGGGCAGGCACCTGCGGGGCACGCCGCCAGAGGCCGACGACAGCCACGACGACGGCGGCGACTTCGACACGCAGTCCTACCTGAGGAAGCGGTAACGGCATGCCCGACAGTTTCGCAGTCGCCACCGACCAGATCCGCACACACGCGGCCAACATCGAGGCGGTGCTCGCCCGCTTCGAGGCGGTCAAGGCCGCCAGTGCTCACATCGCTCAGGACGACCAGGCTTACGGCCTGCTGTGCAGCTGGATTTCCGCTGTGCTGGAGGGCAAGCACACGCGGCAGGACGAGCTGATCGCCAAGGTCGCGGAGAATCTGCGACTCGTCGCGGCCGGGCTGCGCACCAGCGCCCAGATGTACGACACCACCGACCAGTCCAGCGCCTCGACGCTCGCCTCGATGCCCGGAGGGCGGTAATGGCCGACGGAGGACTGGTCGCGCCGGTCGAGTCCAGCCGCGAGGTATGGACCGGGTCCGGCCTGGCCGACAGCATCGAAGGCCTGGTCGACGCGGTGCGTTCCGAGGGCTGGGTGGACGACGCGCTGGCCGGTCTCGGTCTCGGCGTCGAGGTCGCCGCAACGGTCATGGACCCGATCAGTGCGTTGCTGGCCAACGGCATCGGCTGGGCGATGGAGTACTTCGAGCCGCTGCGGGAGATCCTCGACGAGCTGACCGGCAAGCCGGACGTGGTCCGTTCGCACGCCGCCACCTGGAACAACATGGCGACCGAGCTGCACGCGATGTGCGACGAGCTGGGCAACCACCTCAACAAGGACACCCCGGACTGGCACGGCGAGTCCGCCGACGCCTACCGCGCGCTGATGGTCAACAACGTCGACGCCCTCGGCGGGCTGGCCGCGATCTCGGCGGCGATGGCGGTGGCGACCGAGGGCGCGGGCGGACTGGTCGAGCTGACCAGGGAGATTGTCCGCGACCTGATCGCGGATCTGGTGGCCAGGGTGATCGTGTGGGTGGCGGAGGCGATCTTCGTGGTCACCATCCCGGTCATCGCGTCGCAGATAGCGGCGGCGGTCGTCAAGTGGGTCGGCCGGATCACCACGTACACCCTTGGCCTGATCAACAGCCTCACCAACCTCGACAAGCTCCTCAACAGCTGAGGGCAGTCCCGCTAGGAGCACAGTGGACCTCGTCAAGCTGAACACCGACTCACGCGCCCTGCTGGAGTCGGTCGCCGACCGTCTCCCGGCCGACACCGTCGCGCAGTACCGCAGGCTGGGCACGGCCGGCGAATGGGCCGAGCTGGTCGACGGGCTGGCCGCGTCGCTGGTACGCCGCAGGGTGGTCGTCACCGTCGCCGAGTACGAACAGTTGGCCGACCTGCTCGGCCGCTTTCCCGCGGGCCAGGAAGGTTACGCCTTCCTAGGCGACCCACAGGGCGTGCTGGCACAACTGGCGGTCGACCCGTCGTGAGCGCGCTGCGGGCCCACGCGCGACACGTCCTGGCGCTGTTAGTCCTGCTAGCCGGATTCATGCTGCACAAACGCCCACCAGGCGGAGGCGGCGACTCCCCGTCGAGCAAGCCGGGCGACACCGACACCACCACGGGCAAACCGTCGCAGCAGCGCGGAAACATCGACGCAGGTAAGGGCGTCACCAGCGCCCAGGACGCCACCGACGCGGCAGCCGACGCAGGTACGCCTCCTGACGGCCGTGCGGGTACCAGCAACACTCCCACCGAACGCCCCAACCAATGGTCAACCGT
Organism: Kibdelosporangium banguiense; assembly: GCF_017876405.1. Taxonomy (GTDB): domain Bacteria; phylum Actinomycetota; class Actinomycetes; order Mycobacteriales; family Pseudonocardiaceae; genus Kibdelosporangium; species Kibdelosporangium banguiense. The sequence continues at coordinate 10,569,533 of NZ_JAGINW010000001.1, forward strand.
CGAAGGCTCCCCGCCGCCGATCCAGAACATCAACCTCAGCCAGGGCCGCCGCACCCACATCATGGACGGCGACGCGAACGGCGTAGGCGGCGGCCACTTCCCCGGCACCGGCATCCCCGGCAAGACCGAGTTCCCCGAACGCTGGCTGCCCGACGAGAACGACCCGGCGGCACCCGAGCTCGACGCCACCATCGTCGGGCACATCGAAGACGTCGCCCGTAACCCCGACACCCCACCACGCCTGCAGGACAACGGCCGCTGGGTCGTCAACGGCACCCGCGACGGCGTCGACATCGAAGTCATCCTCAACCCCGACGGCAGCATCTGGACCGCTTATCCGACCGGCGGTCGCGGCGTGACCCGCAACGACGAGCACGGCAACCCTCAGCCACTGGACGAGTAACCGGCTGAGCCGGCGGGGTTCAGCGGCCAACTGCTGCCAGTTGGCTGGTTCGGCCAACTGGCAGCGGGTGACGCCGGCTAACGCGATGGGCGGAGCTGGCGAGGTGGTTGCTGATCGGTGAATGCCGGCGGCATCACCTTGTCGGCGAAGGTGTAGATGTCGAACACGGTTTGTTGTTGCTGGGTGAAGGTCGCGGCCCGGGCGTTGAGTGTGTTCGTACGCAGGTCTGGCCACCGGCCGGTTTCGACCTTGGTCAGCAACCCTTGCAGCGCAAGGATTTCGTCGGCCGCGCTGAACGCGCCGTGGTCGCCACGATCGACGTAGAGCTGGCGCAGCCGCTCAGGATGGCCGTGCCGGCGGACCTGCTCGCCGTACCAGCGGGCGTCGGAGGTGATGATCCCCTCGGCAATGCCGTGCAGCGTGACGACCGGCGTCGGCGTAGTTCCGGCGGACACGCCGTACCGGTACATCCAAGCCACTGCCCGTGGGTCTGGCGCGATGCGTGGTGCATCGGCGAGTCGCCGCAGATCGGCTCGCAGGTCCGTGCCGGCCCCTCGATAGGCCTGCTCGACGAAGTCACGCAGACCCGAATGGGCAAGCTGCTGGGCGTAGTCGACGCCGACGTTGAATGACGGGTTGCCGCCCGCACGCCGTTCGACGTCGACCCTGCCTGTGGGGCCCAGGGTGGCGACGAAGGCCGCCTCGGTCCACCACGCCTGCTGGCGAATCGCCTCAACCAGGTCGGTCGGCCGTGGCGCATGGGCGGTCGCCCAGATCGGCAGGCCACCGATCGCGCCGATCAGCGCCAGTTTCGCCCGCCCCTCGGGTGTGGTCAGGGCCTGCTGGACGCCTTGCTGCAGCACCTGTGCGCTGTGCAAGGGGTTGCGCGCCTTGACCAGCTCGAGTCGCTGGTCGTCGGTGAGCAGGGTGCGGACTGCGAACGTGACGTCAAGCCCGCGGTTCAGGTTCGCCTGCGCGTCCTGGAGACTGCCGAGAGCCAGCACGCCGTCGAACCGATGCGGGTGGCGCTCGGCGAGCCGCGTCGCGATGCCGCCGCCCATCGAGAAGCCGGAAGAGATGGTTCGCCGGGGCTCCCCGATGTTCGAATCGAACCAGTCCAGCAGTGCGAGCTGGTCCTCGAGCGCGTCGTCGAGCACCATGCCGACGCGCCCCCTGTAGTCGGATCCGGCCAGCGCGTAGCCGTGGTCGAGCAGCCACTGCTCGGTCTCAACTCGGTTGGCGAGCGGAATTCCCGGCGGGATCGGGATACCTTCCGGCACATAACCGTGGCTGAACAGGATCAGCGTGCCGTTCCATCGCTCCGGCGTCTCGACCCGGTAGTCGGCACCGTTGATGGTGCCGGTGTACGTATGCCGTCCCGGCACGGTCGTCGTCGCGGGAGCGGTGCCCGTGATGCTGACCAGGCTGGCAAGTACCAGCAGGACGAGCGTATACAGCCGACGTCTCATGAGTGTCCTCCTGTCGAACTCGGTCATTGACACGTCGAAGCAGCCAGGTCGAAACAGACACCTTTGCCGTGAAACCTGTCACAGTTTCAGCGCGCTTCCAGCGTCGCGGACAACGCGTCAGCGCCGTTTCAGGCCTCGTCACCAACATGAGCGGCAAGCCCTGATCCGCTTTGGCAAGCGGGCAGCGCGGCCGGCCGGACGGCCAACTGACCTCCTGTTCCTTCAGGTGTGCCCGCACACCTGGCAACCGACGAGAGGAGGTGAACACGATGAAGCAGATCAAGATCGTCCCTCGCCGTACGAGCAGCAACGCCTGCTCAAGGAGTCGAGGGTCACCCTGCTGGGCCTCGGTGGCACGGGCAGCGCGGTGGCGATGAGCCTGGCAGCCGTCGGCGTCGGATCGTTGCTGTGCGCGGACTTCGACGTAGTCGAAACCGGAAACCTCAACCGCCAGCCGCTCTACGCCGAGGACGACGTGGGAATGCCCAAAGTGGACGCTGCGGTACGGCGTCCGCGCGGGATCAACCGGCATGTGGAGGTGGCCGGCCGTTCGGTCAAGGTCAGCTCCATCGAGGACGTGCTCTCGCTGATGGACACCGACCTGTTCATCCTGTGCGCGGACCTGCCCTACCCGGAGATCGAACTCTGGACGAACGACGCCGCGCTGCTGACCGGTACGCCGTGGATAATCTCGCAGTACGCCGGGCCGCAGACGTTGACCAGCCTGTTCGTGCCATACCGGACGCCGTGCTTCCGCTGCGCGGACGAGGCGCATCCGTGGATCCTCGATCCGGACGGCAATGGCAGGCAACGGATGCGCACACCACCGGGGCACGCGGTCATCGCGCCGACCGCGATCGTCAGCGGGCAGTTCGCCGCGCTGGAGGAGATCTGCCATCTCACCGGAATGCCCACCCAGACCGCCCGCCGGACGTTCCGGCAGAGCCCGCTGGTCTACGACCACAACTTCTATACCGACCTGGAGTTCTGGCCGGAGTGCCCCGGCCGCGGCGGCAGGTGATCCCCTTTTGTCTACAGTGGACATGACCAGCCGGCTGCGGCTCCGGCCGCTCGTCGTGCGGCCCGAAGACGGCGAATTCGTGGTCGGCAGTCTCGACACTGGCGAGTTCGTCGCCCTTCCCGACGTGGGCAGGCGGGCGAGCAGCTCCGGCAGGAGTTCGACGCGGACGTCGACCTCATCGACTTCGTGGAGCTGGCACCTCATCACCGTCAGCCGAGGCCGCCGCGCCACCGTCCTCCCACACAACACAACATTCCCACACCACGGCCCCCCGGCCACACCAAGCCATCGCCAACGCCCGACCATTACGACCACTGCCACAGCCGACCAACGATCCAGCTCAGATCAGTCAACTCGACATCCGCCGACGCCCACGACTCGGTGGCATCCTCAACGAGTACCACGCCGCTTGACCAGCACGGATGACATTTTCGGCAAGCGCAACGCGGCAACGAGCCAGTCGTGGTCTTCGACGTCAACGCCGAAGCCGCGCACCGGCTTGCCGAGTCGACCGGCGTCACCGTCGCGGAGACACTCGACCCGCTGCCCGATGGCGTCACGACGGTCATCCTCATGGTGCCCGACAGCAGGATCGTCGAAGGCCTGCTCACCGGACCGGGCGCGCTCCTCGAACGCCTGCCCGCCGGCGGACTGGTGATCGACATGAGTTCGTCGGAACCGTCGAGCACCCGCAGACTCGCCGAACTGGCGGCGAAGCGCGGCATCGACTACGTCGACGCGCCCGTCTCGGGCGGCGTGCCCCGGGCGAGGACAGGAGAGCTCGCGATCATGGCAGGCGGCGACGTCACGGCCGTGAAGCGCGCGAAGCCGTTGCTCGGCCTCATCGGCGCGAGCATCCATCATGTTGGCGGTCCCGGCGCGGGCGACGCGGCGAAGGCGCTCAACAACCTGCTCTCCGCCACCAATATCGCCGCGGCCGCCGAGATCCTGAGTGCCGCGAGCCGCTTTGGGATCGAGCCCGCGGTCATGCTCGCGGTGATCAACGCCTCCACCAGCCGCAGCCAGGCAAGCGAGTTCAAGTACCCACGACACGTGCTGAGCGGGAAGTTCGACTCAGGTTTCGCGATGGACCTGATGCTCAAAGACCTCGGCATCGCCCGCACCCTCACCTCCGAGACGGGCCTGGACACACCCGTGACCGACGCCGCACAGGTGGTCGCACAGTCCTCACGTGCCTACGCCGACACCCCGCCCGACCACACCGAGATCGCCCGCTACTACGAAGCCAGGAACGGCGTGCTCTTCCGCGAATGACTCGGCCCCATCACGAATCCGTGCTCACGGACAGCGTGAGGTGCGCACCGTCGAGACCGCCGAGAAGCAGCCGTTGACGGTTGCGCACGGTTTCGACGGCCGACCAGCGATCGGCGCCTGTTCCGGGCGCGACAACGTATTCGGGTGCGTCGCTGCTGGCCACGGTCAGCCTGAGCCGGTGACCGGCACGCAGCCGGTAGCCGGTGTGGCCCAGGTTGACAGTGACTTGGGTTGGGGTGGTGGCAGTCAGCAGGGTTGTCTGGCCGCGGGCGATGAGGTGTGCGGAGCCGTCCGGTGCGACATCGAGAAGCCGCAGGAAAAGGTCCATCTCGGGGCCGTCGGAGGCGATCGTGGCCTGGAACGCCACCGGACCCACCAAGTCGAGCGGAGCGTCGGCCGCCGGCGCGGTGAAGGTCAGGACGTCCGCACGGTCGGCGGTGGCGCGTTCGTCGGGATATGAGTGCAGGAAGGCGAAGGCGTTCGGGATCGCGGACGGGACAGGGTCGTCGGGATCGTGGACCCAGGACACCCACTGGGATTCCGGTTGCTCTTGCGCCGACAGCATCCCCGCTGAGGGGTACAGGGTGGTGCGACGGGTTTCCGGCGGCGGCCATGATTCGGCAGTGCGCCAACGGTCGGCACCACCGCCCGCGAGTTCCCAGCGTACGCGGGGAATGTCCTGCGGGCGGCCACGGCCGAGCAGGAAGATGTCGAAGAATTCCAGAGCGGGGTCGAGATAGCGCGGCATCATCCGGGCTCGGGCTTCGGCGTCGACGGCGTGATCGTGCTCCGGTGCGACAGGCGCGTCGGCATGCCGGTAGTTCTCGTGGTCTATCGCCTCGATCAGCAGGTACTCCGAGTTCGCCCAGCCCGGCCGCCGGGCGATCTCCTCGTGGTCGGCCCATTGCCATGGCGCGCAGTTGTCCCACCAGCCGATGGTCATCAGCACCGGTACCGGCGGCGCGTCGAAGGGGTGGCCTGCGGGAAACCGGCGCAGTATCACCGGGTTCGGGAACATCAGGTCGTAGGAGGGCGACCGCTGTCCGACCGCGGCGAAGAACTCCTCGACCGTCTGCGAGTAGGGGCGGCGCGACCAGTCCATGTCCCAGTTCACGTCGTCGTTGCCGAGGAAGTGGATCAGTGGGTACACGCGCATGATGCCCATCTGGACGTCCACTGTGGGCACTCCGGGAACCGGCAGCGGCATCTGCGCCAGGTCGGTGCCGGTCACCCGTGGCACGATCGCACGCAGGGCAGGATGCCCGGTCGAGACAGCCGCCCATTGGGTGAACCCGTAGTAGGAGTCGCCCCACATGCCGACGATTCCGTTGCTCCACGACTGCTGGATGATCCACTCGATTGTGTCGTAACCGTCGTGAGCCTCGTTGACGAACAGGAGGGCTTCGCCTTCGGAGCGGAACTTGCCCCGGACATCCTGAACGACGACACGGTAACCCCGCGCGGTCATGTACCGGGCGATCTCCGGCATGAACGTGTAGTCGCCACTCTTGTCGTAAGGGAGACGGACGAGCACCGTCGCGCCCTGGGTGGTGTCGCCATCCGGCAGGTAGACGTCCGTGGCCAGCCGGACGCCGTCTCGCATCCGCACCAGGTGTTCCTGCGCGAACTCGCTGCGCGGCGCCGCGGGCATCCGCTCGAACTCGATCCTTGGCCTGATGTCGGTCATGCGCCTGTCTCCTGGGTCTGGGATACGAATTCACGCCGGCGGGGCCGCCATCCTGGCCGTGGCACGGAGTCGAGCAGGCGCTTGGTGTACGGGTGTTCCGGGGCTTCCAGCACCCGATCGACGGGGCCCTCTTCCACGACCCTGCCGTGCCGCATGACGACAACGGTGTCGCTGATCTGCCGGACCACAGCGAGATCGTGGGAGATGACCAGCAACGCGATCCCGGTCTCCGCACGGATGTCGGCCAGCAGGTTGAGAATCTGCGCCTGGATGGACACATCCAGAGCCGCGACCGCCTCGTCCAGGATCAGCAGCCTGGGCTGGGCAGCCAGGGCCCGTGCGACCGCCACCCGCTGCCGTTGCCCGCCGGACAGGGCCCGTGGGTAGGCGTCGGCCTGACGGTCGTCCAAGCCGACCTGGTCGAGCAGTGCGGACACGCGTTCGGCCAGCTCCAGCTTGCCCATGGCGAAATGCAGGCGGACACACTCGCCAAGACAGGCGCGCACCCGCTGCCTACGGTCAAGCGACAGGTACGGGTCCTGGAACACCAGCTGGACAGTCCGTGCCCGGTGACGGCGTTGCCTGGCCGATCTCCGGCCGTGGTGCCACTGCTCACCATCGAAGTGGATCTCGCCACCGGTAGGCCTTTCCAGTCCGGCCACCATCCGCGCACAGGTCGATTTCCCGGACCCGGACTCCCCCACCACCGCCACGGCACCACCCGCGGGAATCGAAAGATCGACGCCATCGACCGCGACAAACGGTTCACGGCCGAGCGCTCCCGCTCGGCGTACCGAGAACACCTTGCGCAAACCACGCACCCGCAACAACAACGACTCAGACATCGGCAACCTCCTTCCGGTCGAGCTGCCCGGCGACATGACAGGCCACCCGGCCTGTCTCCACAGTCCGCAGCCGCGGTGTCTCCACACGGCACTGGTCGACCACGTGCGGGCAGCGGGAGCTGAAAGCACAGCCGTCCGGTACCTCGAACGCCGACAGCGGCCGGCCCACGATGGTCCTCAACCGCTCGCCCCGCCTGGCCACGTCCGGGCGGGACGCGAGCAGCGCGGTCGTGTACGGATGCATCGATTCCGTGTGCAGCAAGGCGGACCGCGCATCCTCCACAATAGACCCGGCGTACATGACGGCGGTCCGGTCACAGATCGCCGCGGCGAGCTCGAGGTCGTGCGTGATGAACAGCATCGCCAGGCCGCGCTCGCGACGCAGCTCATCGAGGATAGCCACGACCTCCTCCTGGGTCGTGACGTCCAGAGCGGTGGTGGGCTCGTCGGCCAGGATCAGCCTGGGCTCGGCGGCGAGCGCCGCGGCGATCATGACCCGCTGCAGCAAACCGCCGGACAGCTCGTGCGGATGCTGGCACAGCCTGCGTTCCGGGTCACGGATCCCGACCTCTCGCAGCAGTCCGGTGACCGTCCGCTCGGCTTCCCGTGGTTTGACACCGCGGGTGGTGACCAGCCCTTCACACAGGAAGTCACCGACTGTCCGAACCGGATTGATGTGCGCCCGCGGGTCCTGGAACACCATGGCGACGTCGCGGGCGCGGTAACGCCGCAACACCTGTGGCGTCATCGCCTGAACCGGCTGTCCGTCGAAACGGATCTCGCCCCGCACCCGCGCCCCGGCCGGCAACAGCCTGAGCACGGCTCGCGCCGTCATCGACTTCCCCGACCCGGACTCCCCCACCAGACCGACCGCCTCACCCGCAGCGATCGTGAGACTGACGTCGTGGATCACCGGCTTCGACTCGACCCCGACGGGCAGATCGACCCCGAGCCGGTCGAACACCAGCAGCGGTTCCGTCATCGCGAGTCCCTCTCCTCCAGCCGCTGGGCGATCCGCTCACCGACCAGGTTGAAGGCCACGATGGCGACCATCACCACGAGCGCCGCGTACAGCGACTGCTCGGGCTGGCCGTTGAGAATGGACGCCTTCCCGGCCGCGACCATCACACCCCAGTCGGCCGCCGGTGGCTGGATTCCCAGGCCCAGGAAGGAGATCGTGGCAAGGTCGATCATGGCGTAGCCGAATCCGACCGCGCTCTGGGCCAGCAGCAGTGGCAGGATGTTGGGCAGCAGGTGCCGCAGGCAGATGCGCATGCCGCCCATGCCCTGCATGCGAAGGGCATCGATGTACGGAAGGTTGCGTTCCCGCAGCGCGGCGGTCCGCATCACGCGCAGGATCACCGGCAGATAGGCGATCGACAGCGCGATCACCGGCGCGAAGAAGCCGCTGCCGAACACAGCCGCCGCCACGACTCCGAGTACAAGACCGGGCACCGCGTAGAGGGATTCCGCGATACGCGACACGATCGCGTCGATCCAGCCGCCGAACCAGGCCGCGAGCATGGCGAGCACTGTCCCGGCAGTCGACGCGAGAACGATCACCAGTGCGGGACCGGCAAGGCTGGGCCTGGCACCGTAGATCAGGCGGGACAACAGATCCCGGCCAGTGTCGTCCGTGCCGAGCAGATGGGACGCCGACGGGGACGCGAAGGCGTTCAGGGCGTCGAGCGCGTAAGGGTCGTGCGGTGCGAGCAACGGCGCGAAGATCGCGACAAGGGCGAACAGGCCACACACGACCGAGGCCGTGACGGTCACTGCGCCGACCGCACCGAATCGCGGCAGCCCAGGCATTCTGCGCCGCGGCAACGCCAACTGGCTCATGCTGTCGCCCCCGATCGGGCGAGGCGGGGATCGAGCACCGCGTTCGTGATGTCCACAATGGTGTTGATGACCACGAACGCGGCCACGACGAACAGCGAGATCGCTTGCACCACGGCAAGGTCTTGCCGGGCGGCACTCTGCACCAGCAACGAGCCGATGCCGTTGACGCCGAACGCGTCCTCGGCCACCGCGGTGCCCGCGACGAGCCCGGCGATCGTCACCCCGGACACCGTGAGAATGGATGGGGTGGCGTTGCGAAGCACGTGCCGCCGGATGACCAGATGGCCCGGTATTCCCCTGCTGCGAGCCGTATCGACATGATCGGATCGAAGCTCCTCGGCGACCGCGGCGCGCGTGATCCTTGTGACGTAGGCGATGAACGTGAAGCTCAGCGCGATCGCGGGCAGCGTCAGGTGCAGCATCCGGTCGCCGAAGCCGGTCCCGGTCCCGTAGACGGGCAGCCAGGTCAGTGTGGTGGCGAACAACCAGATCAGCACGATCGCGATCACGAACGTGGGAGCGCCCATGGCGACGGTCGTGCCGACGGTCACCGCCGTGTTGACGCGCTTGCCGCCCAACGCGCCAAGGATCCCGAGCCCGACACCGAGCACGAGGATGAGCAGGCCCGCGTAGACCACCAGCATCAGGGTGGTGACGACACGGCTGCCGAGCAAGTGCGCCACGCTGTCGCGGAAGACCATCGACTGGCCCAGGTCGCCGGTGACGAACCCGCCCAGCCAGTGCACGTATCGCACGACGAACGGGTCGTCCAGGTGGAACTCCCGCCGGATCGCCGCCAGTGTCGCCGGATCGGGGACGTGCCCGCCGGCGAGCAGCGCCGCCGGGTCGCCCGGCGCGATCTCGAGCACCCCGTAGATGGCGACGCTCGCGACCAGGAGGGTCACCACGAGTGCCGCCACCCGGCGGAGCACGAACAGCGCGATCCGCATCAGGACGCCGCTCCCACACTCGCCGCCCACGGCGAACTGATGTAGGCGAAGGACGACGGCGGACCGGTGATGCGGTTGTTGAGATACAGCACTTCGTGGACGTTGGCGAGCGTCACCTGCAGACGGGCCGGCGCGTAGATGGCCTGCGCCTTCACGAAGTGCTCGGCGGTCTTGGCCGGATCTGTCGCGGCGCTCGCCGCCTCGATCTCCGCGGTGACGCCTGCGTCGTGGTAGTTGTTCCAGTTGAACAGGCCGCCCGGCAAGGTGAACAGCGGCGCGTAGGACAGCGCGCCCGGAACCTCCAAGTAGCCGATCGTGCCGACCAGATCGATGCCCTGGCGCCGGCTTGGGTCGTAGAACAGCTCGGAGAACTCGACGGGCTGCAGCTGTTTGATCTCGATGTCGAGTCCGGCCTGCTTGGCCGACGCCTGCACGATCGTGGCGGTCTGCGTGAGCGCCGGGCTTCCGACACCGATCGCCAGCACGAGCGGTCGGGTGGGTTTGACCTCGGCGACGAGTTGCTTCGCCTTGTCCAGGTTCGGTTTCGAGGTGTCTTCCAGCGCCGCGTAGCCGTCCTCGTAGATCTTGCGCGCGGGGCTCGCGTCCCACACCAGCCGTGGCGTGAAGGTCTTCTGCGGTGCGCCGGCGCCACGCAGGGCGGTCTTGATGATCGCGGTCTTGTCGACCGCCAGATCGATCGCGGTCCGGATGCGAGGATCCGCGGCGGGACCGGAGTCCGTCGCCGGGCCGATGGCCATCGACTGGGTGCTGGGTCCGAAGTAGACCTTGCCGGACGAGGCACGCAGGGCGTCGAGGCTCGCCACCGGCGCCTCGTACGTGCCGTCGATCTCGCCCGCGACCAGCGCGCTGGTCAGGGTGCTGGGATCGGTGACGAACCGGAAGCTGAACTGGGCGGCCTTCGGTTTCAGCGCAGGATCCCAGTAGGCGTCGTTCCGCTTGATCACAATCGAGTCACCGGGCGTCCACGAGCCGAAGCTGAACGGTCCGGTGCACATCAGACCACCCTGCGCGGTTCCGTAGCTCCGTCCGGCCTTCTCCGCGAACTTCTGCTGGCTGACCGCGCCGGCGAGCCCGGCCATGTTGTTGACGAACTGCGCGTCCGGGACCGAGAGCCGCACGGTCACCTCGAGCGGGCCGCTGGCTTCGATCGAGGTGACCGCATGGAAACCGGAGGCGGTGACCGCCCCGACCTCGGGATCCATGTTGCGCCGCAGGCTGTAGGTGACGTCCGCGGCGGTCAGCGGCGTGTCGTCCCAGAACTTCACGCCTGACCGGATCCGGAACACGATCGTGTGCGGGTCCGGCTGGGTGTACGACTCGGCCAGGCCTGGGCCGGCCGAGAAGTCCGGCTTGAGCCGTAACAGGCTCTCGCAGAGGTTCACCGTCACGGTGTTCGGCGAGTAGTCACCGGCCTTCGCCGGGTCCAGCGTGGTCGGCTCGCCGGCCGGCAGTGCCCACGTGACCTTGTCCACCGCGCCGGTCGCGGCGGGCGTGGTCGACGTCAGACTGATCGCCGTGGTCGTCGGGCCGTCACCGCTGCTGGTTCCGCATGCCGTGACGCTCGTGATGACCAGGACGCCGATTGCCCCCGCTGTCCATACCGTGCGTGCGTTCCGAAGGATCTTCGTCCGCCCCTGGCGGTGAATTCTCATCCGATTCCCTCCTTGCCGAGGTGTCGGGCAACCGGCGCCGCGCGTCCGGGTTCCAGCGAGAGTAGGTGATAGAACAGTGATGTACAACACCGTCGTATCACGCTGTAGCATCTCCTCATGCCGATTGACGTCGATCTTGATCAACGCCTGGCGAAAATCGCCGAGGCCACGCTGCAGATAGTGGAAGCGGAAGGCATCGACGGAGTGACCATCCGGGCGGTGGCCAAGCTCCTTGGCGGTTCCACGACGCTGGTCACCAACTACCTGCCGACCCGGTCGGCGCTCCTACGCAACGCGATGGAGCACGCCCTGCGCGACTGGTCATCCGATTTGGACAGAGTCCTCGAGGACACGACCGGCTCGCCGCGCCTGCTGGGGCTGGCCCGCTGGGCGTGCACGACCACCGACGACGACCCTGTGTTACGCAAGCTTTTCATGGAGCTGATCGGCCGCGGCGGCCCGGACGGCGACATGGTTGACGTCCTAAGGGAAGACGGCCGTCAGCAACGCGACCTGTTCCGCGACGCCGCGCAAGACGTACAGGCGAACGATCCCGACTTCCTCGCCGACGTCATGCACCTTGTCCTGCGCGGGTTCTACGTGGCCAGCCTCGAAGATCCCGAACTCTGGAACAGCGCGACGGTCACTCCGATCGTGGAGCGGCTGGTCGATCTGCTCACAACGCTCGCACCGAACACCGAGGCCACCGCGCGGCGGGCCCGATCCGCGCACACCCCTCAGTTCAGAAGCACCTGACAAGGCTCAGGACTTGAAGCCCAGGCCCAGCGAATCCAGCACCCGCAGCAGCGCGTTGCGGCGCCCCTCGCGGTGGTCGGCGCGGTCGAGCGCCCATCGGGTCAGCTGGATACCGGCGCTAGCCACCGGCTCCGGCGGGAACGGCAGTGGCGTACGCCGGACCATCGCTAGTTCGGTGCGCGGGGTCCGTTGTCCGGCAAGGCGATCCAGCATCACCTCCGCGGCGAACCGGCTGGCGCTGACGCCGAGGCCGGTGAAGCCGGCGGCGTACGCGACGCGACCACGGCGGGCGAGGCCGTGGAAGGCGCAGAACTGGGTCGAGGTGTCGATCACCCCGGCCCACCGGTGCGTGAAGGTGATCCCTTCGAGCTGAGGAAAGGTCGTGAGGAAGTGCGAAGCCAGCCGCCGGTAGGTCTCGGGACGGTCCTCGAACTCGGCGCTCACTCGGCGTCCCGCGTGATAGACGGCGTCGTATCCGCCGTACAGGATGCGATTGTCAGCGGTCATGCGGGAGTAGTGGAACTGGTTGGCGAGGTCGTGCCACCCCTGCCGGTTGTGCCAGCGCACCGCTTCACGCTGGGACGCGTCGAGCGGCTCGGTCATCAGCACGTAGTCGTACACCGGGACGGTCATCATCCGGGCCTGCCACAGCAGCGGACGGAAGACGTTGGTGGCCAGCGCAACCCGGTCGCTGTGGACAGTGCCTCGCATCGTCCGCACCTTCACCGGCCCGTGTCTGGCCGAGTCGAGCCCGAGCACCGCCGAGTGCTCGTAGATCTCCACACCGAGCTCACTTGCCACCCGCGCCAGCTCGGCCACCAGCCGCACGGGGTGGACCAGGGCGGAGTCGTCGCGGGACCAGCGCCCGGCAAGGAACGCGGGGCTGTCGATCTGGGCCCGCACGGAATCGGTGTCCAGCCACTGACCACCGTCGTCGTCCAACAGCCATGGCACCTGATGTGGCTCCACGGCCACAGTCAGCGTCCCGGTGCGCTCGAACTGGCAGTCCAGACCGAGCGTCTTGACGTCCGACTCGATCGCGTCGAGATTGGCCATGCCAAGGCGTTCCAACTCGTCGTAGTCCCCAGGCCATCGGGCGCGCCCGTTGTGCTCCCCATGGGTCAGGCTCGCTTCGCAGAAGCCGCCGTTGCGCCCGGACGCGGCCCAGCCCAGGGTCTCCGCCTCCAGCAGGATCACACGTGCCGACGGGTTGCGGCGCTTGGCGAGCAAGGCCGTCCACAGTCCGCAGTACCCGCCTCCCACGACGGTCAGGTCCGCCCGATGGGAGCCGGCGAGCTGATCGTGCCCACCTGCCGAGCCGGCGTCTTCCTGCCAGAAGACGCGATGCTCGGCTCCCGCGAGCGCCGCGTCGACCACCGCCCGGCTGGGCGCGCGCCGCTCGTACACAGTGGTATGCGAACCATTGTTCCCTACTAATCTCGTTGTAAACATGACACGATTCTACGCATCCAGCACTTGCTGACGTCAATATCTACGAATGCAGTCACCCGCACTGCGGAAGGAGTAGTCGTCATGCCTACCGACCACCTGTGGCAGTGGACCGCTGAGCGGATCGCCGCGAGCGTGCGCAGCCGCGAGATCTCCGCGACCGAGGCCACCCAGTCGTGCCTCGCCCGGATCCGTGAGGTCAATCCCGCGGTGAACGCGCTCGTCGACATCTCGGAAGCCGAGGCACTGGCCGCCGCGCGAACGGCCGACGACGCCGTGGCCTCGGGTGACACCCTGGGGCCGCTGCACGGCGTGCCGACCGCGATCAAGATCAATATGGAACAGGCGGGCTCGGCGACATCCGACGGCGTCGTCGCCTTCGCCCGCGACATTGCGGCGGCGGACTCACCCGTGGTGGCGAACCTGCGTGCGGCAGGCGCGATCTTCGTGGGGCGGTGCAACGCCCCGGCGTTCTCCATGCGGTGGTTCACCGAGAACGACCTGCACGGCCGGACCCTCAACCCCTGGGATACACAATGGACGCCCGGTGGCTCGAGCGGCGGATCGGCCGCTGCCGTCGCCGCGGGAATGCTGCCGCTGGCGCACGGCAACGACATCGCCGGCTCGATCCGCTATCCGTCCTATGCCTGCGGTGTGACCGGCATCCGGCCCACCGTCGGCCGGGTCCCCAACTGGACAGGCCCGGCCGACGCGGCGTCACCCGAGATACCCCTGTCGGTTCAGCTGATGGCGGTCCAGGGGCCGATCGCAAGATCGGTATCCGACCTGCGTCTCGCGCTTTCGGTGATGACCTCCCTCGAGCCGAACGATTCATCGTCCGTGCCGACGGGTCCCGGCCCACAGCCAGGCCGTCCGTACCGCGTCGGAGTCGTTCGTGACGTGGGCGTGGCTCCGGCCCATCCGCATGTCAGTGCCGCTCTCGACAAGGCGGCCGCATGGCTTTCCGAGGCCGGGTACCTCGTCGAGGAAGTCGAGGTTCCGCTGCTGGCCGAGGCACACCGGCTCTGGCAACTGCTCACGCTCCCCGACCTGCACACGTTGAAGTCCATCATGGACGAACTCGCTGACACCGCGGCACAGCGCGCGATGGAGTACTGCATCGAGGTGTTCACCGAGACATGGGGCGTCCAAGTCAGCCTGACCGCCTACACCGAGGGATGGGCACGGCGCGGGACCCTGATCGGGTCGCTCGGCCAGTTCCTCCAGGACTGGCCGATCCTGCTGACACCGGTCTCCGCCGAGCCGCCGGCCGAGCAAGGGGCCGACGTCGCGAGCGTCGATCGCGTGCGAGCCCTGGTCGCGGCGCAGTGGCCGCAGTTCGCCGTGCCGCTCCTGGGCGTTCCGGCTTTGGCCCTGCCCACGGGCATCGCCGACGGTCTGCCCACCGGCGTGCAGCTCATCGGCCCCCGCTTCGGCGAGGAGATCCTGTTCCGCGCCGCTACGGAGATCGAGAACCGTGCCGGAGCGATCACGCCCGTCACCCCGGTGACGGACCGTCACCAGCGGTAGGCGTCCTTGCTCAGCCGCAGGTAGACGAACGTCTCGGTGGAATTGATGTTCGGGTTGGACCGGATCCGCTCGGAGATCAGTTCGGCGAGGTGCTCGTCGTCCTCGCACACCACCTCGCAGAGCAGGTCGAACGATCCCGCGCAGGTCACCACGTACACGACCTCCGGCATCGCCGACAGCGCGTCCGCCACCGGCTCGACCGGACCCTGCACCTTCAGACCCACCATCGCCTGACGGAACCGGCCGACCTTCATCGGGTCGGTGACCGCGACGATCTGCATCACACCGGACTCGATCAGCTTCTGGACGCGTTGCCGCACACCGGCCTCGGACAGCCCCACCACCTTGGCGATGGCACCGTACGAGCGGCGCCCGTCCTCCTGCAGCTGCTCGATGATCCGCCGGGACACGTCATCGATTCCGTTGACGGCAAACGTCCTGCTCATGCGCGCATCATCTCAGTCACGACCCGCGGTCACCGAATCCACATCCGAAAGGTGGACATGACAGTCAACGGCAGCGTGTCCCACTGGCTCGCCCAACTAGGCCCACAGCCCCAGCGCCGGCCGGCGCTACCGGGCGACCGCACCGTCGACGTCTGCGTCGTTGGCGCTGGGTTCACCGGTCTGTGGACCGCGTACTACCTCAGCCGGGCGGATCCGGCACTGCGGATCGTCGTACTCGAAGCCGAGTTCGCCGGATTCGGCGCCTCCGGCCGGAACGGCGGATGGCTGGCCGGGTTGCTCCCCGGTTCGGCACGTCGCTGGGCGAAACTGCACGGCGCCGGACCCGTCCGGCAGTTGCAGGCCGCGGTGAACGAGACTGTCGACGAGGTCATCGCCGTCGCCGCGCGGGAATCGATCGACGCCGACATCGTGAAGGGCGGCGTCCTGGAGATCGCCCGCACGCCCGCGCAGGAGCAACGACTGCGGCTCCACGCAGCCGAGGATCCGGACACGCGGCTGCTGACCAGCGCCGAACAAGTGGACCGCATCCGGCTGACGAAATGCCTTGCCGCAGCGTGGAACCCGCACGGCGCACGTGTCCAGCCGGCGAAACTCGTCCGCGGACTCGCTGACGCCGTCGAACGCCACGGCGTGACAATCCACGAGGACACAGTCGTCACTCGGATCTCGCCCGGTCTCGTGACGACTCCGCACGGTACGGTCACCGCGCCCATCGTGCTCCGTGCCACTGAAGGCTTCACGACACGCCTACCCGGCTACCGGCGTGACTGGCTCCCGATGAACAGTTCGATGATCGTCACCGAGCCCCTGGACGAGGCATCCTGGACCGAGATCGGCTGGCACGGCGCCGAAACCCTCGGTGACGCCGCGCACGGCTACATCTACGCCCAGCGCACCGCAGACGGGCGTATCGCGATCGGCGGCCGTGGGATTCCCTATCGGTACGGCTCTCGGTTCGACGACAGCGGCCACACGTCTCCAGCCACCATCAACGCACTCCGTAAGACGCTGGCAGACCTATTCCCGCCGACCCGCGGAATCGACATCGCCCATGCGTGGTCCGGTGTGCTGGCCGTGCCGCGCGACTGGTGCGCCACAGTGGAACTGGACCACGCGAGTGGACTCGGCTTGGCAGGTGGCTACACCGGCCACGGCGTGGCGGCCAGCAACCTCGCCGGGCGCACCCTCGCCGATCTCGTGCTGCACCGCGAAACGCCGTTGACACGGCTTCCCTGGGTGGCGCACCGGACAAAGACCTGGGAACCGGAACCCTTGCGGTGGCTGGGCGTGCGTGGCCTGTACCTGGCGTACCGGCTGGCTGACCGGCACGAATCCGCCGGCGGCAGGACCTCCCCCATCGCGAGAGCCGCCGACTTCATCGCTCGCCGGCCATAGAACGCCGTTGGGCTGCTTACGGTCCGGTGTGGACGGTGGCGGCCTTGGTGCCCTTGCTCTGAATCATGGCGGCTTCGTGCAGGGCGAGGCCACGCGTCTCCGGCGCCCACAAGACCGAGATCGCGGCCCCGAAGAGGGTGATTCCCGCGGCCGCCAGCATGGTCCCGCCGATGCCCCAACCGGTGAGAGCCACCGGTACCAGGTAGGTGCCGACGGCGGCACCGATCCGGCTGAGCGAGGACGCGACACCGACGGCGGAACCGCGAATCTCGGTGGGGAACAACTCGTTGGGGTACACCCATTGCAGGATCTGCGTGCCGCCGATCAGCACCGCGTACGCCGCGAAGAGCGTCATGATCACCGCTACGGGCGCGTCGGGGAACACCCCAAGCGCCAACAGGGCCAGTCCTGCCCAGGCAAAGCTGTGGATGATCAACGCGCGACGCCCCAGCCGGTTGATCGCAAGCATCCCCGCGACACAGCCGACCAGGAACAGCACCGTGATCGCCGCGGCCCCGATGTTGGCCAGCCCTCCTTCAAGATTCAGCGCGCCGAGAATACGGGGCCCGAAGGCGTACACGGCGAACAGCGGCACGATCGAACAGGTCCAGAACGCGGAGATGAACAACAACCGTCCGCCGTAACCGGACCGCATCACCTTGCGCAGGTCGGTGTTCTCCTGTTCCTCGCGAGGCAGGTCCGACAGTCGCGCGTCAGGCCCGTAGACCTTGTGCAGCACCGCCTGAGCCTCTTCCAGACGGCCCTTGCTCACCAGCCATCGTGGTGATTCCGGAGTGCCCAACCGCAGCAGGACGATGATGGTCGCAGGCAGGGCGGCGCTGGCCAGCATCCATCGCCACGCATCCTCGCTTCCGTTGTGCAGCAGCACTTCACCGACGACGTAGGCCACAGCCGCGCCGAGGAACCACATCACGACCAGACCGCCGAGCAGTGGCCCTCGGTAGCGGCGGGGTGCGAACTCCGCCAGCAGTGAGGTCGCGATCGGATAGTCGGCGCCGACCGCCATGCCGATCAGCAGCCGCATCAGGAACAGCAGCCACACGTCGTCGGCCCAGAACTGGGCGACCGAGCAGACGATGATCGCGACGAGGTCGATCGTGTAGAGCAGCTGACGCCCGAACTTGTCGGTCAGATAGCCGCCCACGAAGGCACCGAGGAAGATCCCGATCAACGCCGACGCGCCGATCAGCCCCTCCCAGGACGCCGACAACCTGAGCTGCGGGGTTATCTGGGTCATGGCCACACCGATGATGCTCAGCACGTAGCCGTCCAGGAACGGCCCGCCGGCCGAGTACACCGCCAGCCGCTTGTGAAAGCCCGTCAATGGTGCGTCGTCAAGGACATTCGTCGACATTCCGGAACTCCTCGTCGTTGATCGGATGGCGGTCAGATGGCGCTGCACAGGCGGAAGGAATCGAGCACCGCGGCGTGGATGTTGCGACTGCTCACCGCGTCACCCACGCGGTAGAGACGGAACCGGCCGTCCCGGTTGTGAACCGGCGACTGGGGTGCCAGCGCCAGCAGATCCCTGGTGTCGATCTCACCCTGGTTGATCGACGCGTCCACCAGAGCGTCGTAGACGTCGGTCACCGGCATCGTTCCGTGCTCGATCACGATCGTGTCGGCGTACCGTTCGATGGCTCGGTGAGCACCGTCGACGACGAAGGTCGCCTTCAGCCGCCCATCGGCTCGTTCGATGCGCGCCAGGCGCCGCGCGGGGGTGATCGTCACGTCGTGATCAGCCAGCATCTGCAGATAGCCGGCCATCGTCAGTGCCCCGACATCCGGGGAGACGGTGCGCTCGGGAGTGACCAGCTCGATCGACGCCGCCGTGCTCGCGAGGGCTTCGAGCGCGTCGAGCGCTTGATGTCCGCCGTGGTCGTCGTACAAGAGCACGTCCCCGTGGGGCCGCACCGTTCCCGACATGATGTCCCAGCAGTCGACTGCGAGCCCGCTGCCTTCGGCCACGCCGATGTCCGGCAAGCCACCGGTCGCGATCACGATGGTGTCGAAACCCGCACTGGCCAGTTCGCCCGGCTCCACGAAGTGGTTCAGTTCGAAGTGGACATCGAGCCGTTTGCACTCCGCGATCCGCCAGTCGACGATCCCGATCAGATCACGCCGCCGGGGCGAGCGCGCGGCGAGCGCGATCTGGCCACCCAGACTGGGATTCGCCTCGAACAGAACGACGTCGTGCCCGCGCTCGCCGAGCGTCCTGGCCGCTTCCAGCCCTGCGGGCCCGCCTCCGACGACAGCGGTTTTCTGCGGCGCGGCAGCCTTCGCGACCCGATGTGGCAGGCGTAGTTCCCTGCCGGTGGACGGGTTGTGGGCGCAGTGAGCGGCCCCGGAGGTGTAGATGCCGTCAATGCACATGTTGGCGCCCACACACGGCCGGATCCGGTCCGTCCGCCCGGCCGTGATCTTGTTCGGCAGGTGGGGATCCGCCATCAACGCCCGCGTCATCCCCACCAGATCGACAAGTCCTTCGGCGATGGCGTACCGGGCGGTCGCCACGTCCCCGATCTTCGCGGCGTGCATGACCGGGACGTCGACGTTCTTTCTGACCCATCCCGCGAACTCCAGATGTGGCGCCGCAGGGGTGCCCATCGGCGGGATCACCCTGGCCAGTTCGGCGTCCGTGTCGATGAAACCCTTGATCACGCTGAAGAAGTCGATCCCGGCGGCGGTCAGCGAGTGCGCGATCTCGAGTGCTTCGCCGGGCTGCAGACCGTCGCTGCGGCCCTCGTCGAAGGTCATGCGAGCACCGACGATGAAGTCCTCGCCGACAGCCGCACGGATCGAACGGACGACCTGGAGCGGGAACCGCATGCGGTTGTCGAAGGTTCCGCCGTACTCGTCCTCGCGGCGATTGCGGGCCGGAGTCCAGAAGGCATCCAGCAAATGCCCGTACGCCATGAGCTCGACACCGTCCAGGCCTCCTTCCTTGCACCGCACGGCCGCCTCGGCGAAGTCGCTTGCGATGCGTTCGAGATCCAGCCGGTCGGCAGGGCGTGCGAACGCGCGGTGCGCGGATTCACGGACGGCACTGACCGACACGGCAGGAAGCCAGTCGTGGGTGTAGTTGCTCGTCCGGTGGCCGAGATGGGTCAACTGCGTCATCACAGCGGCGCCGTGCTCGTGCACATCGTCGGAGAGGCGTCGGAGCAACGGAACGACTTCGTCCTTGAACAGTTGCAGATTGCCGAATGCCGGGGCGCTGTCCGGGCTGACGATCGCGCTGCCACCGATCATCGTGAGCCCGACCCCGCCCCGCGCCTTCTCCACGTGGTACGCGCGGTATCGGTCGCCGGGCAAGCCGTCCTCGCCGTAGGCGGGTTCGTGTGACGTACTGACGATCCGGTTGCGAAGCGTGAGGTTCTTGAGGGTGAACGGACTTGTCAAAGGGTCTGCCGTCATCTGCCTCTCCCGGGGGACGCGGCGTCCGAGTGGTGCAGGTTCGCTGAACGTGGGAAAAGAATGTGGCGGCGGCGCTCCGCCCGGAAGTCCTGTGACCGAAGTCGCACCGGTATCGAGTCAACGAGTTACACTCTTGACTCCTGATGAACGATCCGTCTCTCGAAGCGCTGGCGCACCATTCAAATGACGAAGTGCGGCGGCGAGCCCGGCTCGTACTGGACACGCTGTCCTTAGGCCCCACGCGAGCCGCTCGGGTACACAACGTGACCAGACAAACCGCCGCGAAATGGACCGCCCGGTATCAGGCAGGCGGCATCGCCCGGCTGAGCCACCCCGCCCAGCACCGCCAGACGATGGAAGAGACACGCAAAGCCATCCTCACCGCGCCGCTGTGGATGCCCATCACCAAATGGTCGAGCCGCTCGATCGCTGACGCCCTCGGCGTCAGTCAGTCCTATGTGGCGCGCACGTGGGATCCCATGAGGTCCACTACGGACCTGACCAACGAACTGGCTGCCGAGATCCAGGGGTCCCGCCCAGGGCTCGTCGGTCTCCTGGTAACTCCGGACTACGCCGTCATCGTCTTCCAGCTCGCGAGAAACGCGGAGTCGTCCCAGCCCGCGCATGCCGGGCCCGGACTGCGACGGTCACTGCGAACGATTCTGGCGGCCGATCTGATCCGCGATCAGATCACTGAGACCGCAGACGTGAATACCTTCTGGGCAACGGTGAAAAGCACGGTCGAGGCGGACACCGCCATCATGGCCGTCGCATCAAAGACGGCTCCACTCCCCACCGAAGTCGCCCTTGGCCGGGCGTGCCGGAATGCCGATGATTGGCAGTCCCTCTTCTCGCTTTTCGTCAACTGGGCGGCATTCCTCCCGCCGCACTCCCTGCAGGAACTGGAGACCGAACTGCGCAAATGGGCGAGGGCACCTCGCCGGGAATTCGCCTGGGTGGTCCCCAGCACAACAGATCCGAACGGCGTCCGGGGGCCCACCCGATCAGCGATCCGTCACCACGGGCCGGAACGAGCCCTCGCGGATCAGATCATCGTCACGATCCGCCAGGGTGTCGCGGACGGCTTACTCGCGGGCGGTGACCGCATCACCGACCGGTATCTGGCCGGCCGGCTGCGGACGACTCGCGGCCAGGTGCGGACGGCGATGCGACTGTTGGAGAGAGATGGGCTCTTCACCGTCACGACGGGACACGCGGCGGTGGTCCCGGTACCGACGACGAACGATGTGATCGAGACATATGCCGCTCGGCGTGCGCTTGGCGCCATGGTGATCCGCGCGGCCGTCCGATGGTCCCCCGAGGCCCGCCAGTCGGTGATCCGATCCCTTGACGAGCTGAAGAACTACGCTTCGATCGGCGACGTCTACCGAACCGGTGCAGCCGACATCGACTTCCAGAACACTCTCGCCGAGGCCTCCGGACTGGTGCGCATCGCCCCCATGCTGCAAATTCTCGCGGACCATCTGCGCATGTTCATCGCCGTCATGGGGCTCGACTACGCCTACCCCATCGACGACATCGTGCGTGACGACCAAAGGATTTTCGCCGCCATCGACGCGGGCGACGGTGAGGCGGCCGTCGAACTGTGGCGAATCAAGATGAACGACGCGGTCGCATACATGCTCGCCCAGCTTCCGTCCGGGAAACAGCGGCACCAAGGGTGACGACGCCCCGGAGGCATGCCTGTCTGGGGCGCCCGGCACCACGGATGCCTGCCGGTCAGGGCAGGGTGCGGATCAGCGATCGTCGCGGCTACCTGCTCGTTGGAGACGTAGACGTTGACATAGGCGCCTTGGAAGAACCCGACTCGGGGAAGATCCGCCCGATCCCGCCCCCGCAGTGGCAGGATCGGTGACGGCGTGCGGAGAGGTCTGAGACATGTTCTAGTTCCTACCCCGCCTGGACGGCATCGTGGTGATACTGCTCGCGGAGAATGCGGACGTGCAGCCACTGATCGACGAACTGGACCTCGTCGATCTCCCTCAGCTCCAGCAAAAGGCGCTGTAGATCGGCAACACGGGAGAACGCGACAGTCGCGATGACGCTGTACCGGCCAACGGCCCGGGCGAGCAGTTCGAGGCCCGTCTCGGTGAGCAGCAAGTCCACGACAGCGTCGGTACTGCCTCGAACCACCACACCGAGTCCGAACACCAGGTCGCTGCCTGCGGCGTCACGGCCGTGCACGGCACCGATCTGCATCACCCCGGATTCAAGCAGGCTCTGGACGCGGCTACGAGCCGTGCTCGTGGACACGTTGACCCGCCGGCCCAGTTCCGCGTAAGCGAGCCGGCCGTCCTCCTGCAGCTCCCGGATGATCGCGAGATCGACCGGATCGATCGATCTCGCCAGCCCTTCCGGTTCCTCGCCGAGAAAGAAGCTGGCAATCATGTGCTCGTAGAGCGCGACCTCGACGTCCGTCACCCGCGGCACACCCCTGATCCGCTGGATCATGTCGTGCAACTCCTGCAGGCCGGCGAGGTGCAGCTCGAGGACGAGCTGGAAGCGACCCGTGGTCTCCGAGATGAACACCGGCTCGGACATGTCGATGAGCTCGTTCGCCACGGTGTCGACGCTCGACATGACGCGGACGCTGACGTGCGCGAGCACGTTGAGCCCGAGGAAGCGCGGGTGAACTGCCGCCGTAACTCGAAGTGAACCATCCTGGAACAGCGGAGCGAGCCGGCTCGCGATGATCGTGCGATCCGAGTTCAGCCTGCGGGCGATCTCGATGTAGGACGCCCGGCCGTCGCGACGCAGGATCGTCACGGCGTGCTCGGTGAGGTGGTCCACGAGCCCGAGGGTAAGTGGAGTCTTTCGCCTGGGGCAAACCGCGATTGTTCGACATGCGATGTCACGGGCAAGCACCGTGTGGCGAATATGCGGCATCAGGCCCACAGATTTGCAGATACTTCGGCCCTTCGGGGCGAATCGGCGTTCGACAGTGAGGGCCGGGCAGGGCAGCATGTCGGCGATTGACGACGTCCTGGAGGTTGATCAGATGAACGCGCCCGACACCGCCAAGAAGACCGCGCGTGAGTGGATCGACGTCAACCTCGAACGCCTCACCGATTGGCACACCGACATCTGGGAGCTGGCTGAACCCGCATGGCGGGAGTACGACTCCGCCGCGTGGTACGTCGAGCGGCTTCGCGCCGAGGGTTTCGACGTCGAAGCCGGGTCGGGTGGAATGCCCACCGCGTTCAGTGCGCGCTGGTCGAACGGATCCGGGCCCACCCTGCTCACCTATGCCGAATACGACGCGGTTCCAGGCAACTGTCAGGCAGCCGCCACGACAGAGACCCCGCGAGACGGTCTCAGCCGGTTCGCGCCCGGGCACACCGATCCGCACTCGGTGCTGGGGATCTCCACGCTGGCAGGTCTTCTGGCGACGAAGCACACGATGCAGGCGCACGGCATACCCGGAACGCTGAAGTACACCGGAGAGCCCGCCGAGAAGATGCACGGCTCCAAGGTCGTTCATGGACTGCGCGGGTACTACGACGATGTGGACGCGATCGTGAGCTTCCACCCGTTCTACATGCTTCCGCTGTGCAACACCGCCCGCTGGGACACGCAATGCGGTGCGTACTACAGCAAGGTCTACAGCTTTCTCTGCGATCACCCGGAGACCTGGCAGATCTCGGCCGACCCCCACTCGCCGATTCCCGCCTCACACTCGGCCGCCCGCGCTCCCGGGGCGAACGCGGCGCTCGTGCAGATGTACTCGGCGTCCCGGATCATGCAGGACGCGATGCTGCCCAGCGCGGGTGGCTGGAGCCTCTCCGACGCCATCCTGAGTGACGGACAGGCGACGGCGGACAACCTTCCCGCGCGCGTGGCACGGATCCAGTTCTCGTGGCGCACACCGGACATCGAAATGGCCGAGCGAGTACTGGAGGTCCTCGACCGCAACGCACGCAATGCCGCGGAGATGGCGCACTGCAGTCTGGAGGAGCGATGGATCGCTCGCAGCCGTCCCGGTCTGACCAACCACACGTTGGCTGAGGCGCTTTACGAGAACCTGGCGGAGGTGGGCGCACCGGCATACGGGCCTGAGGCGATCGCGACCGCCCGACAGATCCAGCGAAGTCTCGGTATCGAGCCGATGGAGCGGCCGTTCCTCGAGGAAACGGAACTGCTGATCAGCCCTCAGGACGCGGAGGCCGCGTTGCGAGCGCATATGCCAGCCTGGCAACAGAACTGGACGAGCGACGACTACGTCGAGATGACCCACTACGCGCCCACGGTGCGTTTCTATGTCGCTCGCCCGGCTCTCCGCCCGGATGCGGGCAGGGGCGCCTACCCGCCGTGGGTGATGAACGCACTCGGGGGAATTCCGGAGACGACCGGGCCGACCATCGTCGTCGCAGGCAAGACCGTCGCGGGAACGTTCCTCGACCTGTTCACGCGGCCGGAGGTCCTCGATCGCGCGAAGGCCGAGTTCCACGAACGGCGCGGCGCCGACCCGATGCCCGCCCTCCTCCCGGCTGACTTCGAACCTCCGATCGACATGCCCTGGCCCGAGTATCGAACGAACGGATCCGCCCGCCGGTGGTAGGGCCCACGGATCGACTGTCGCGGAGGAGAAATGGTGACCACGACTGACGTGGCCGTTGTCGGCGCCGGCTTCGCCGGCCTGGTGGCAGCTCGCGAGCTCGGCTGGCTGGGCCGGTCTGCGCTGGTTCTCGAGGCCCGCGACCGCATCGGAGGACGTGCTCTCACCGAGCACCGCTGGGGCTCGAACCTTGAGCTGGGCGGCACGTACGTGCATTGGTATCAGGCCCACATCTGGGCCGAACTCGACCGGTACCAGCTCACCGTCAAGCCTGGCGCGGCTGTCGCGGAGATCGCCTACTGGATCGCGGGCGGACGCCTGCACTCCGGCACGTTCGAAGAGTTGAGGGACTTCGCCGGGGACCGCGTCCGGGACGTCATGCGATCTTCGGTGAAGTACCTTCCCCGGCCGACGTCGGCACTCGGAAGCGAACGAATCAGGACAGTCGACGACGAGTCCGTCGTGCAACACCTGGATCGGATCGGCCTGACCGGGGCCGAGCGTGACCTGCTGGAAGGACTCATCGCCACGGATTTCAGCGGGTTGCCCGCCGAAGGCGCCATGAGCCAGGCGTTTCGCTGGTGGGCGTTCTCCAGCGGCGACTGGGATGTCCACTTCGATGTCGCGGGCGGATACAAGATCGTCGAAGGGACGTCCGAGCTGGCTCGGCGGATGCGCCACGACATCACCGCCGAAGTCCGCCTCGGCGCCGTCGTCACCCGGGTCGAGCAGGACGAGAACGGCGTGTCGATCAGCACCGCGGATGGCGAAATCGTGCGCTCCCAGCACGCGATCGTGACTGTCCCGCTCTCGGTTCTCGGCTCGATCGTGTTTTCACCCGATCTGAATCCCGCCAAGCGCGCCATGATCGCTGAAGGGCAGATGTCTCGCGGGACGAAGGTGTGGGCGCGCCTGCGCGGCGAGCTGCGACCCTTCCTGGCGATCGCACCGCCGACTGAGATCTTCACGATGTGCCAGGCGGAATACAGCCGTCCGGGCGAGACGATCGTCGCGTGCTTCGGGCCCGACGGCGGTCGAATCGATCCGGAGGACCGGGCGGGAGTCGAGAGCGCGATTCGGCTGTGGCTGCCTGACGCGGAGGTGATCTCGTCGTTCGGGCACGACTGGTGCGCCGACGAGTACTCTCGCGAGACCTGGCCGATGCTGCGACCCGGACAACTCACCAAGCATTTCGACGGACTCCGCGCCCCGGAAGGGCGTGTCCACATGGCAGGGTCCATCTACTCTGACGGCTGGGGCAGCTTCATCGACGGCGCACTGGAGACCGGGATCAGCGCGGCACGCCGAATCGACGAACAACTGAGGTGATCATTCTGACGGTCCACTGAGGACGACCGGAGTCCGCTGTCCCGGACTTACCGGTCGTCCTTCGGGTCGACGATGAACCGAGTCGCCCCTCGCGGCCGCAGGTACAGCAGGTCATAGGCGACAGCGATGAGGACAACACATCCGGTGATGATCAGGTCCCGCACCGCGGACTGAGTGATCGCGTAACCGACGGCACAGATCACGAACACCGGCACAGCCGGCCAGAGCGGCATCCGCCAGCCCTTGGTCGTCTTTCGTCGGGCGGCCAGTGCGGCGAGGGCGAGCAGTAAGTACACAAGGGACACCATCACTCCCGTGACACCCAGCAGTGCCTCGATGCCGGCGAACGCTGCCAGCAGCGCGCTGGGGATCGCGATGACCATCGTCGCGACGTACGGAGAGTTGAAGCGGGGATGCAGGCGGGTGAGAACCCGGTTGACTGCTTCCGGCCAGGCCTTGTCGCGCGCGGACGCGTAGATGACACGACCGCTCTGGAGCACCATCACGATGACAGCGTTGAGGATCGCGATCGCGACGCCGACGCTGATCGCGGCCGAGACACGGGTTCCGGCCCACTCGGTCACGAAGTCGGGGAACGTGTGACCAGCGAACTGGGTGACCGAGCCGGCGCCGATCACGAGGCCGATCGTCGGAACAACGATGATCACCGCACCGGCAAGGAGCGACCCGAACACCGCGACAGCGACGTTGCGCCGGGGATTGACGATCTCCTCCGCGAGGTAGGCGGCCGTTCCGAACCCGTTGGTCACGAACATCGCGACGGCGAGACCTGAGATCAGAATCCCTGCCGTGAACGGGGTCAGAGCCGATCCGTCGAGAGCCTGCGGCGCAACGATCTCCGTGATCGGACGCTGGGCGTGGCTGAAACCGAGATAGGCGACGACCGCCGCGGCGATGGTCTCGATCGCCAGGAAGCTGCTCGTCACCCAGGCGTTCGCCCGGAGGTTCAGAAGCGCGGCTCCCATCGCCAGGAGCATCACGATCGCCGCCGTCAGGGGACGGTCGAGGTTCACGATGGGAGCGAGGTAGTCGGCGGTCCCCAGGGCGATGATCGGAGGAATCACGATCATCATGCCCATCGCGAGGACGAAGGTGACCCAGCCGAACCGACGCCCGAGCGTGTGCGTGACCATCGCGTACTCCCCGCCAGAACTGGGAGTGCGAGTGCCCAGCTCCGCGTAACAGGCACCGACGCCGATGGAGACGACAACACCGGCGAGCAGCGTGAGGACGACACCGGATCCCTGAGTCGTCAGCAGCGACGGGACGATGATGAACAGACTCGACGCCGGTGTGATGCAGGACAGGGTGAGCAGAATCGCTGCCGTGACACCGAGGAGCGGCTTCAGGCCACCGCCGGTGGCTTCGTTCCCCGCGGGCGGAAGGGAGGTCTGCGCCATGGATCGTCCCTTCGAATCGGATGTCTTCGCTGCCCTCGGCCAGGCCTATGCAGGACGACGAGTAGGCGCATCGTTGAGCGATTCGTGGACAGCGTCAATCCACACCATGGGCAGTTCGCGGCGGAGGTCCGGCAAATCTGATGGGTTGTCCCGCTGGATGAGCGAAGACATGGCTCACGCGGCCGGACGGTGCCGAACATCTGCTCAGCCATGCCACCAGTACGACTGAGTTTGGAACAGGGCAGGCCGGCTTCGTCAGCGAGAGACGCTCCCGGATGAGCCCGAAGACGCCTTCGCGCCCTGCGCCAGACCGTGGTTACGGGTCGTTCCATTGAGTGCAACAGCTCGTTGACGGTCGGCTCGGCGCTACCCACGCTATCCGAATGCTATTCGTCTAGCTGTCCGGCGGCCCAGAGAGGATCGAGAACGGTGACATCCAATCCCCAGCCTGCGCCCGCTCACGACGCACCCCAGGCTCAGAGCGGCTCCCCGGAGCGCGTCAAGGTCTCGATGCTCGGTACGGGATCCATAGTCTTCCTGGTGGTCGCCGCGGCCGCACCGCTCACCGTGATGGCGGGCGTCGCGCCACTGGCGATCTCGATCGGCGGGGTCGGGGCACCGGTCGCCTACCTGATCGCCGGTGCGGTCCTGGCCACCTTCGCGACCGCCTTCACCACCATGACCAAGCACGTCGGCAGTGCCGGCGCGTTCTATTCGTATGTCTCAAAAGGTCTCGGCCGGACCTGGGGGCTGGCGGCTGCGCTGCTCGCGTTGCTTTCCTACAATGGACTGCAGATTGGCGTCTACGGTCTGCTCGCGGTACAGGTGCGGCAGAGTCTGGCGGAGCTGTTCGGTATCACGGTGCCATGGCCTGTCGTCGCGGTGGCCGCGGTCGCTCTCGTCCTGCTTGTCGGCTGGTTCGGCATCGAGGTGAACGCCAAGGTGCTCGGTGTCCTCCTGGTGGCTGAGACGGCAATCCTGGCGCTGATGGCCTTCGGTGTCCTGTTCAAGGGTGGTGCCGGTGGGCTGGACGGGGTTTCGTTCACGCCCTCCGCCGCGTTCGCCCCCGGCATGGCTGCCGCCATCGGGATCGGTTTCGCCGCCTACATGGGTTTCGAATCGACCGCCTTGTACCGCCGGGAGGCCCGTCGTCCCGAGCGGACGATCCCACGCGCGACCTATCTGGCAGTCGGGTTCATGGCGATCTTCTACGCCTTCGTCACCTGGGCCGCGATCCAGGCCTACGGATCGGCTGACGCGGTCGGCGTGGCGACCACGAACGCACCGGGAATGTTCTTCGGCATCATCGAACGCTATGTCGGTGGCTGGGCCGGCACGGCGATGAACCTGCTCATCGTGACCAGTGTCCTCGCCGCACAGATCGCGTTCTACAACGCGATCACCCGGTACATGTTCGTCCTGTCCGCCGAGGGAGTCCTCCCCGCGTGGGTCGGCGTGCTGCACCCGCGGCACGGCTCACCCAACCGCGCCGGCATCGTCCAAAGTGTCCTCGCACTGGTGGTGATTCTCGCCTTCGTGGTGGCGAAAGCGGATCCCTACCAGGGGCTGCTGCTGTGGGTCAACTCCCCCGGCGTGGTCGGCATCCTGGTGCTGGAAACCCTGACCGCCGTCGCAGTCGTCGTGTATTTCCTACGTCGCAACCGCGCTGCCATGACACGACGCGCGGTCATCGCCGGGACCGTGTCGGCGATCCTGCTCGCTGCCGCGACCTATCTGGTCGTCGACCACATCGCACTTTTCACCCAGTCCGGGCCGATGGTGAACGCCGTACTGCTCAGCCTGGTGCCACTGTCCCTTGTGGCCGGAGCCGTCATCGCCCTGCGACTGCGGGTGCGTCGTCCCGACGTCTACGCACGGATCGGCGAGGGCGACGCGGGCGACGTGGGAAAGGACGCACTGTGACAGGAGGCGGATTCGCGGAGCTGATCGTGCTGGCCGACCGTGTGCACACCCTGACGGACGAAGCGAAGCCGGTCGAGGCGATCGCCGTGGCCGGCGGCCGGATCACCGCGACCGGCACCCGGGCCGACATCCGGGACTGGCGTGGTGAAGGGACCGAGGTCATCGATCTCGGCTCCGCCACCGTCACTCCTGGACTGGTCGACGGTCATGCCCATCCCGTCATGGGGCTCGCCCTCACCCGGGGAGTGGATCTGTCCGAGGTGACTTCGGTCGACGGTCTCATCGTCACGCTGCGAAACGCCGCACAACGATTGACGCGCGACGAGTGGCTGCTCGGCTGGGGTCTCAACCCCATTGTCTTCGACGGAACACCCGTCACGGCCGAGCCTCTCGTGCGGGCCGTCGGTCCCCACGTCCCGGTGTTCCTATGGTCGTTCGACGCGCACTCCGCACTTGTCAGTCCCCGGGCCCTGGAGATCGCAGGTGTGGACGGGACGCGCGACTTCGCCTCCAGCGCACGCATCGTCTGCGACTCCAGCGGGTGCCCCACGGGACACCTGCTGGAGCGCGAAGCCATGACCTTGGTGCAGGACGTACTGCCGAGCGAGACGTCAGCCGAGCGGCTCCCCCGCCTGCTGAAGCTTCTCCACGGCATGGCGGCGACCGGCATCACCGCGGGAAACGCCATGGATTTCGAGGGCGACGCACACGATCTGATGAAAGCGGCCGAGGACAGTGGTGATCTGCCAGTGCGATGGCGGTTCGCTCCGTTCGTCATGCCCGGATCCACCTCCGCCGACCTCGACCACGTCCTCGATCAGCAGCGTCGGGCTGGACGCCGCTGGCGGGTGGACGGCGCCAAGTTCATGATCGACGGCACGATCGACGGCGGGACCGCCTGGCTCGCCGAACCCGACAGCGAAGGGGAATGCACTGCACCGCTCTGGCCGGATCCGGCTGAATACACCGCCGCGGTGAACTTCCTGGCCCGCCGAGGCGTGCCGACGGTGACGCACGCGATCGGCGACGCCGGAATCCGGTACGTGCTCGACACTCTGGCAGGCCTGCCCCGCCCATCCCGGACGCCCCATCGCATCGAGCACCTCGAGACCATGCCCGCCGAGCTCCTACCGCGGTTCCAGGCCCTCGACGTGACTGCGAGCATGCAGCCGACCCACTGCACGCATTACACATGCGCCGACCAGTCCGACAACTGGTCACGCCGACTGGGCAGCCAGCGCGCGGGCCGCGCGTTCCGCTGCCGCGACCTGCGTACGCACGGCGCCCGGCTCACCCTCGGCTCCGACTGGCCCATCGCACACTTCGATCCTCGAAGCATCATCGCCGCAGCCCAGCTGCGCCGCCCGGCACAACACGCGGACATCGACCCGGTGCTCCCCGACCAGGGCCTCACCGCATTGATGGCGCTGGAGGGGTACACCACGCAGGCTGCGGCCGCCGCGGGACTGGCCGACTGCAGCGGCCGGATCGCGCCGGGTTTCCGCGCCGACCTCGCCGCGTTCGTCCTCGATCCGCTCAGTGCCTCCCCCGACGAGTTCGCCGAGTCACCCGTCGAACTGACCGTCGTGGACGGCCAAGTGGTCCACCGGGCGGAAGCCGCCTCTGCAGCACTGCCCCGGGTTGCGCGATGAAGCGCGACAGCAGAATGCCCGCTGAGGCGGAGCCGCACGAGCGTACGTGGATGGCGTTCCCGCCACCAAACCAGACGTTCGGGGAGGAAGACTCGCCGACGCTCGCCGAGGCGCGCCGGGTGTGGGCCGAGGTGGCCAACCTCGTGGCGCGCTACGAACCGGTCACCCTCGTGGCCGGTGTAGGGCAGGCAGGTGCTGCGCGGTGTCTTGTGCGGCCCGAAGTCGACGTCGTCGAGATCCCGATCGATGACGCGTGGATGCGGGACATCGGCCCGACCTTCGTCCACGACCAGCATTCGCCGACCGGGCTGACGGCGGTCGATTGGCAGTTCAACGGCTGGGGCGCCCAATCGTGGGCCGTTTGGGGACGTGACAAGCATGTCGCGGCCGAAGTCGCCGCCCTGGCCAGTCATCCCTGCCACAGGTCCACATTGACCACCGAGGGCGGCGGCCTGCACGTGGACGGTGAAGGGACTGTGCTGCTGACGGAAACAGTGCAGCTCGACAACGCACGCAACCCGGGGTGGACAAAGGAACAGGTCGAGGCCGAAGTACACGCGCGCCTCGGAACGACAACGGCTCTCTGGCTTCCGCGTGGACTGACACGTGACTACGGCGAATTCGGCACCCGCGGGCACGTCGACATCGTGGCCGCGCTCCTGCGCCCGGGTGTCGTGGCTGTGCACCACCAGACAAACCCGGCGCACCCCGATCACGAAGTATCCAAAGAGATCATCGAACTGCTGGCCACGAGTGTCGACGCTCGTGGCCGTCGGCTCCAGGTGGTCGAGTTGCCCGCGCCCACGGTGCTGGAGGACGGGGGAGAGTTCGTGGACTACTCCTACATCAATCACTACGTCGCCAATGGCGTCGTAGTGCTGTGTGCCTTCGACGACCCCAACGACGCTCTGGCCGCCGACATCCTTCGCAACGCCTACCCGAACCGGACGGTAGAACTTGTTGATGCCCGGCCGATCTTCGCCAGTGGGGGCGGGGTCCACTGCATCACCCAACAACAGCCCCGATCGACGTTGTGAGGAAGCCATGCGCCTGATCACCTCCGCACCACATGAGTCACCAGCGCGTGTGCGCCCCAGCACCCGGCCGCCGCTCACCGTTGGCGTGGTACAGACACGCTGGCACGCCGACCCCGCCGAACACCTCGCCATGCTGAACGACGGAATCCGCACCGCCGCCAACGCCGGAGCACACGTCGTGTTCCTCTCCGAACTCACCCTCGCCCGCTACCCCGCGGACCGGATCCCCGATGGCGATGCGACCGCGTCCGCGGAGGACCTGACGACCGGCCCCACCTACGCGTTCGCAGCAGCCGCAGCAGCCGAACACGGTATCGCCGTGCACGCGTCACTGTTCGAACGCGCCGACGGCCCTGACGGACTCGGGTACAACACCGCGATCCTCGTCGCACCCGACCGCTCTTTGCTCGGCCGGACCCGGAAAATGCACATCCCCATCACCGCCGGCTACTACGAGAACCGCTACTTCCGGCCCGGCCCCACCGACGGCGAGCCCTACACCGTCGTCGATCTTCCCGGCGACCATGAAGCCCGCCTGGGGCTACCGACGTGCTGGGACCAGTGGTTTCCCGAACTCGCCCGGCTCTACTCGCTCAACGGCGCCGACATACTGGCCTCATCCCCGTTCCCTTCGTCCCGAGAACCCGACCGACACCGTCCCCAGCCCGCACAGCGACGCCGTGAACTCACTGTCCGGCCCGGCTTCGACCATCGGCCCCAAGGCCCCGGACAGCACGACTTCTCCCGCCCGGAGCGGTGATCCCAGTGCCTGACAGGTTCGCGCCAGCCACAGCACGGCCCGCACTGGATCACCCAGACACGCCGAGCCCACGCCCTTGCTGACGACAACGCCGGTGCCGTCAGCCAACTCCATCCGCACTCCGGTCAGATCACGCCCGTCGAGCGCATGGCGCTCCGCGCCCAGCACGTACAACCCGCTCGACGCGTTGTCCGCGACGGTGTCGACGAAGGTGATGTCCCAACCGGCGATCCGGCTGTCCACGATCTCCAGCGCCGCCACGACGTACTCAGTCGCCGCTCGAACGGCGACCTCGTCGAGGTCCGGTCCGTCGAGATCCGATCCGAGGACGAAAGCGATCTCCGTCTCGATCCTCGGCTGTAGCAACAGGCCTGGATCAGCCACTCCGGCGGCCGGGACCGCCATGTCCTCGAAGAGCACCCCGAAATCCGGCTGGTCCACCCCCAACTGCCGCTGCACCGCCGGCGATGTCAGCCCGATCTTGCGCCCGCTGATCCGCCGCCCGCCGGCCAGCGCCACATCGGTGAGGATTTTCTGTACCGCGTACGCTGTCCTCGCGTTGCCGTCCGGAAGCACATCACGCACGGGTGCGCAGGGAGTGCGGGTCCGGGAAGCTTCGAGTAACCGCTGAGCGGCCTCCTCAACGCCCGAAGACCGGGTATTCGACATGGGCGTCCTTTCAACGGGCCAGTTTTCTGAGATTGGTCGTGGGATCTGCGAGCTCGGCGGGATCAACCTGGCGGCGTCGCTCAGCGATGCGGCGGGCGGCGCGTACTGTCGTGCTGTCGTCGATCGCCGCGGCGCCAACGAGATATCCGGCCGCGTTGATGTGCAGTGCGGCCCATGGGCCGCCGGGCCGGCCGCGCAGCACGGTGGTACCGAGGCCGCGGAGGCGTCCGAAGGCTTCGACATGGACTCCGTGCCGGTCCGACCAGAACCATGACGACACTTGCGGTTCCACCTGCGCACCGAGAATGGCGGCGGCGGCCCGCTCCCCGGATTGGCGCGCCGCTTCCCAGTGTTCGCCGCGCCTGGTCAGGGTGCCGTCGGCGAGTCGCACGCGAGCGGAGTCACCGACCGCGTAGACCGCCGGGTTCGAGGTGCGCCCATTGGCGTCGACGACGATTCCGTCGCAGGTGGCCAAGCCTGCGGCCGAGGCCAGACCGATGTCGGGGACACCACCGACCGCGGACAGGACGGTGTCCGCCTGCAGAGCGGTGCCATCTGCCAGGACGACGGCATAGCGCGAGCCGTCGCGTCTGATCTCGCCGGCCTGTCCGGTGATGACCCGGATCCCGGCCTTGCGGTGCATGTCGTGCAGGTAGGTGGCGAGGTCCCGGCCAACGGCGGGCACGAGCGGCGTTTCCACCGGATCGACGAGTGTGACTCGCAGACCGAGCCGGTGTGCGGTCGATGCCACTTCGGCTCCGATGAGTCCCGCCCCGACGATGACGAGTTCGCGATCCGGCTGCAGATCCTCGCGAAGCCGCCGGGCATCTGCGACGGTGCGCAGCGACCGGACTCCAGGCAGATCGGCACCGGAGATCGGCAGCCGGCGTGCCCGGCTCCCCGTTGCCAGCACCACGCGATCCGCACGAATGGTCTCCCCTGAGACGAGCTCGACGTCGGGGCGCAGGGCAACGACGCTGTCCTTCAGCACCTCCACCTTGTTTTCGGCGTACCACTCGGCGGAAGCGAGCAGCAGCCCCTCCTCGGTTGTCTCGCCGAGGAGGAAGGTTTTGCTCAGCGGTGGCCGGTCGTAAGGCAGTGGCGCGGGGTCGACGATCGTCACCGAGCCTTCGAAGCCGAGCTCACGCAGCCGGCGAGCGGTGCTCAAGCCGGCCAGGCCGCCGCCGACGACCAGCACGGTGTTCATGCGTCGACCGCGAGGTTCGGCGTGAGCCACACAGCGCCGTCCCGGACCTCGACCCGATGAGTCCGAACAGCTCGTGTGGCCGGCAGGCAGAGAGCTTTGCCGGTGAGTAGGCAGAACTTGGCCGCGTGCACCGGGCACTCGACCTCCTTGCCCTCGATCCAGCCGTCGGCGAGCGAGGCGGTCTCGTGGGTACAGGTGTCGTCGAGCGCGTAGAAGCCGCCGCCGCCGCTGTGGAAGATCGCGATGTCGTCCGGCGTTCCGGCGGTCTTCGCGTCGACAGTGATCGCGTCGCCTTCATCGATGTCGTCGACGGCGGCCACCCTGA
Organism: Kibdelosporangium banguiense; assembly: GCF_017876405.1. Taxonomy (GTDB): domain Bacteria; phylum Actinomycetota; class Actinomycetes; order Mycobacteriales; family Pseudonocardiaceae; genus Kibdelosporangium; species Kibdelosporangium banguiense. The sequence goes on from NZ_JAGINW010000001.1 coordinate 10,604,632, forward strand.
TTTCCTGCGACACGGGCGGTCCCTCCTCTGTCGTTGTCCGGACCCATGGCACACCCGCGTACCGGCTTGGGCCAGCGCTCGTGTCGCAGGGTGAAACCCGGGCGGCATCGACCCGCGGTCCGGCGTGGCTTGTGACCATGCCTGTTCAGCAGCTACTCTCCCATCACGTTTGACAAAGAAAAATTATTTTCCATAGTCAAAAATTATCTCAGTCACACATGATCTCAAAGGGGTCGACGATGACTCTTGAGGTGTTGCAGACGGCGACCGGGCACGAGACCACCATCGGCGGCTCCCATCGGGACGCCGGGACCACGAACACCGTGAATCGGGCGATCGCCCTGCTCAACTCCTTCGAGCCGGAGGACCCCAGGCTGAACCTGACCCAGCTCGCCGAGCGGACCGGACTGTCGAAGTCCACCGCGTTGCGCATGCTCAACACACTGCGAGGAGCCGGCCTGGTGGCCCGGTCGGGCAATACCTACACCCTCGGCGAACGACTCGTCATGCTGGCGGCGATCGCCTCGGGCGCAGGCGAATCCGGCCCCACGGAGCAGTTGCGCGAGACCGCCATGCCCTTCCTGCAGGACTTGTTCGCGACCACGGGTCAAACCGTGCACCTCGCCGTGCTTGAGGGCACCGACGTCCTGTACCTCGAGAAGCTGTTCGGGCACCGGCGCACGAAGACCCCGTCACGGGTGGGCGCGAGATGCCCGGCGATCAGTACCGCCGTCGGCAAGGCCATTCTCGCGCACAGCAGCGGTGTGGTGCTCGATAACGTCACGCGTAACCTCCGGCCGATCACCGCCTACACGCTGGCGAGCCCGCCTGCTGTGATCCATGCGTTGCGGCGAGTGCAAAACGAAGGCTTCGCTCTGGACAACCAGGAGGCCGCCATCGGCCTGACCTGCGGGGCCGCACCCATTCTCACCCGTCGTGACGGCTGCGTCGCCGCCGTGTCGGTCGCCGGGTCGCTCACGGACTTCGATCCCCGGCGCGCCGCGCCGGCCATCCGTCGCACGGCGGTCAACATCGGTCTGGCACTCGACGCCGCCCAGGTCGACCCTTCCCAAGGCAGCATCATCAAGGCGTGCTCCGCCTGACGAATCCGAAAAGGAGCCGACGATGAGCCTGGCGCTCGTCTGCATGTCACACAGCCCTCTGTTCAGTGCCGGGGAGCCACCGGACGAGATTCGTGCCGATGTCGAGGCCGCGGTGTCGGTGGCGCGTGAGTTCGTCGACGAGTACGACCCCGAGCTCGTCGTCGCCTTCGCCCCTGACCACTACAACGGCTTCTTCTACGAACTGATGCCCCAGTTCTGCATCGGCTTGGCGGCTTGCGGGGTCGGAGACTTCGGCAGCGACACGACCCCCTACCGGGTTCCAGCCGAGGCCGCGGAGCTCGCCGAGGCGGTCATCACCGCGGGCGTCGACGCCTCGGTTTCGCTGCAGATGCAAGTCGATCACGGCGCGGTTCAGCCATTGGAGCTGCTGTTCGGTTCGGTGGCCGCCAAGCCGGTCATCCCCGTCTTCGTGAACTCCGTGGCGCCGCCCTTCGCGCCGATGCAGCGGGTGCGCCTGCTCGGTGAGGCGGCCGGACGCTACCTCACGACCCTCGACAAGCGCGTGCTGCTGATCGGTTCGGGCGGCTTGTCGCACGATCCGCCCGTGCCTCAGCTGAACACGGCGACCGAGCAGCAACGGGCTTTGTTGCTGAACGGACGCAATCCCAGTCCGGAGGTCCGCGCCCAGCGCGAGCAGCGGGTCAAGGCTGCCGCAGTGGCCTTCGCCGCGGGTGAGGCGGACATCCAGGATCTCAATCCGGAGTGGGACAGGGCATTCCTTCAGGTCTGCGCCTCAGGGGTGACGCGTCGTTTCGATGACTACCGGGCAGCGGATATGACCGAGGCTGCTGGGCATTCCGTACACGAGGTTCGCACGTGGGTGGCTGCCTACAGCGCCCTCAGCACGGCTGGCGCCTACCGCGTCACCAGTTCCTACTACAGACCGATCCTGGAGTTGATCGCCGGCTTCGCGGTCACCACCGCTCGGCCTGTCACGTAGCAGACCTGTGCCGGAGCGGGCGGCAACCCCGCTCCGGCGGAAGTCCCTCGCTCAGGCAGCGGCTCGTTCGGCGATCATTTCGCCGATCGGCAACGCCGAGGTGGCAGCGGGCGACGGCGCGTTCACGACGTGCACCATGCGCGGCGTCGTGCGCAGGAGAAAGTCGTGCACGAAGGTGCCGTCGTTCATGACCGCCTGGGCCCGAACCCCGGAGAACTTCGATTCCAGGTCCGAAAGTTCCAGCGACGGGCAGTACTTCCGGCAGGCGCGCAGGTAGCCACGTTTCCACGCGGCGTTGCGCATCTCCCGCAGACCCGTACCGAAGTTCGCCTTGGCGACCTTCCGCATCCCCCGGAACCGCAGCATCTCCCACACATCGCGCGCGTCGAACCCGAAGGTGGAATACCGCTCACGGCCCAGCGCGAGCACAGCGCTGGGCCCGACGGTCAAGTCGCCGCCGATCGTCGGACTCAGGTGCACGCCGAGGAACGGAAGATCCGGATCCGGAACCGGATAGATCAGATGTGCCACCAGGCCGGCCTTGGCCGGCGGCAGCCGGTAGTACTCCCCGCGGAAGGGCACGATCTGGAAGTCGGTCGGCAAGCCGGCCAGCCGGGCGACCCGGTCGGACTGCAAACCCGCGCACGCGATCAGCTTCCGGCACTGCCAGGTCCGCGCCGCGCAGGAAACGGTGACGGCGTCAGCCCGTTCGGCGATTTCCACGACCCGCGCGCCGGTGACGACCGTGCCACCCATATGTTGAGCCTGCCGGACAAGCGCCTCAGTGACCTGTCCATAGTCGATGATCCCGGTCTCCTTGATGAACAACGCGGCAGCGCCGTCGATCAGCGGTTCCCGCTCGCGTAGCGCGGCCGCGTCCAGCCGCTCCGCGTCGAGGCCGTTCCTCGTGGCGCGCTCGACCAGCTGCTCCATCCGTGCCAGCTCGGTTTCGTCAGTCGCGACAAGGAGCTTTCCGCACTCGCGGAACGGGATGCCGTTCTCAGCGGCGAACGTCTTGGTCCAAGCGGCACCTCGGCGACACAGCCTGGCTTTCAGGCTGCCGGGCTCGTAGTAGATCCCAGCGTGGATGACGCCGCTGTTGTGGCCTGTCTGATGTACGCCGGCTTGCTGCTCCTTCTCCAGGAGCAGCACGCTGGCCCCGGCATTGCGCCGCAACAGGTTCCACGCGGTGGCCGCGCCGACGATTCCCGCACCGATCACGCAGAAGTCGTAGTGCTCGCTCATGCCCCGGCGACAAACTGGGCCGTGACCCGGTTGAACTCCGCGGCGTGCTCGATCTGTACCCAGTGTCCGCACCGGTTGATCAGCAGCAGCCGGGATTGCGGGAGCGTCGAAACGAGCCTGAGGCTGTGCTCGTAGGACACCACCCGGTCGTCACGCCCGTGGATGGCCAGCGTGGGGACCTCGATTCGGCCCATCTGCGCACCGAGTGAGAAGTAGGGCCGAGGCAACGGCCTGGCGAGATAGCTCTGCAGGTGATCGGGCCGTTCCTGGGCCGCGGCGGAACGTTGCCGGGCGAGTTCGTCGGTGGCCCACGCCGGATCGAAGCACATGATCTCGACCAGGCGCTTCATGTTCCCGGCCGTGGGCGTCCGGTAGGCCTCGTCGAGGATCTTCTGGCCTTCGGAGGCGCCGTTGCCCGCGGAGAAGTAGTTCTTGCCCGGAAAAGGAGCACCCATCGTGACCAGGTGGCTGACGCGTTCCGGGGCGCGCAACGCGACCTCGATCGCGGTCGTGCCGCCCAACGAGTTGCCGATCAGGGCGGCACGGTCGATGTCCAAGGCGTCAAGCAGCGCGATCAACGCGGCGGGGTGGTCGTAGCCCGTCTCGCTGGTCTGGGTGTCGCTTTGCCCCCAGCCCGGCATGTCGACGGCGATGACGCGGTTGGTCCGGGCGAGGTGCGGGATGTTGTGTTGGAAGTTGGTCCAGCCGTTGGCTCCAGGACCGCTGCCGTGCAACAGAACCAGCGGATGTCCCTGGCCCGACTCGTAGTAGTGGATGCGGAACTTCGGCGTGTCGGCGAACCTGCTCAGGCTCTGCGGGTCGATCGACAGGGCAGTTGTGTTCACAGCCCAGGGCTATCAGCGCAACCGCGGTATTCCCAATGCCTGTTTCATCCTTCGGTACCTCGCGGCGGTGGTGCCACCAGGTGAAATCGCGGATACCTCGCGACCGGCCGGCCGACCTAGCGTTGCCGTCGATCCCTCTGGCGCAGACGACGAAGGAGACGGCCGCGATGAGCTGGTCCGAGCACGACATCGGCGGTCTGGTCCGCCCGGACGACGGCTTGGTCAGTCCGGAGATCTTCCACGACCGCGAACTCTTCGACTTCGAGAGCCGTCGCCTGTTCATGCGAACGTGGCTGTACGTCGGTCACGAGAGCCAGCTGCGCAAGCGCGGCGACTTCATCTCCACCTACATGGGACTCAATCCCGTCCTTGTCGTCCGCCAGAACGACGGCGGGACAAAGGTGGTGCTCAACGCCTGCCGGCACCGCGGCATGAAGGTGTGCCGGGCCGACAGCGGAAACACGCGAGCCTTCACCTGCACGTTCCATGGCTGGTCGTACGGTCTTGACGGGGCCCTCAACAACGTTCCCATGCAGCAGGCCGCCTACGGTGACGCGCTCGACCGCGGCAAGTTCGGTCTCGTCCAGGTCCCCCGGGTGGAGACCTACAAGGGCCTGATCTTCGCGAACTTCGACGAGGACGCCCCGAGCCTGCCGGAGTACCTGGGGGACATGGCCTGGTATCTCGACGCTCTCGTCGACCGCCGCGAAGGCGGCATCGAAGTGCTCGGCGGCGTCCACAAGATCGTCCACCGGGGAAACTGGAAGATGGGCGCCGAACAGTTCGCCGGCGACAACTACCACGCTTTCCTGACCCACGTGTCGGCCTCCATGTCGTGGCGCGACGCCGACCACGAGGCAGACCCCAACCCGCTCAAGCCTGGCTTCCAGTACAGCAGCCGCGCCGGGCACGGGCTGGCGGGATGGCGCAAGAACGGCATGGACGACGCGCCCTACGTGCCGTCAGCCGACTACGAACTGGTCGCGCAGTACTACCGCGACACCGCGGCCGAGGTCCGAGACCGGCTCGGCGCTGAGCGCGTGGATGGACCGTCCTTGGGCGCGGGCAACGTGTTCCCGAACTTCTCGTTCCTCACCCGCGTGTTCTGCCACAGCAGCATCGGAATCTGGCATCCCGTCACGCCGGACACCTTCCAGTACTGGCGCTACTGCGTCGTGGACAAGGCGGCCCCGGCCGAGGTCAAGCGGGCCATCATGAACAACATGCACGTGTGGCCGCTCGGCGTCGCAGACTCCGACGACGGCGAGAACTGGAGCGAGATCAGCGCGAATCTCATCGGGCCGGCGGTGCGGGACGTCCCACTGAACTACCAGATGGGTATGGGGCGCGGCTTGCGCGATCACCCGAGATTTCCCGGCATCATCACCGAGTCCTATGTGGCCGAAGAGTCGCACCGCAACTTCTACCGGCGGTGGCGGGAATTCATGACCAGTGAGAAGTACCCGGCGATCGGCGCGGACGAGCCGGCGATCGCCACCTCTTCGTCGGAGGGACGGTAGACATGTCCGAGAGCACCGCTGGCCGCTCCCCCTCGGCTCCCGCCGGCCGCGAGTCCATCACCCCCGTCGTCCCTCCGGTCGATCTGTTCGCCAGTCCTCGCCTGCAGCTGGAAATCGAGCAGTTCCTCTACATGGAGGCAAAACTGCTCGACGACCGGAAGTTCGCCGAGTGGTACACGCTGATGGCTGACGACATCCGCTATTGGGCACCCACGCGTCGCAACCGGCTGCGACGGGAGGCGGACAAGGAAAATTCGCAGCGCGGTGATGTCGCGCTGTTCGACGACAACAAACAGACGCTTGGCTGGCGGGTCAACCAGTTCCTGACCGGCATGCACTGGTCGGAGGACCCGCCTTCGCGCACCCGCCACATCGTCTCCAACGTGGTGGTCCGCCAGACCGAGGATCCCGACGAGTTCGAGGTGCGGTCCAACTTCATCTGCTACCGCAATCGCCTGGAGCGCGAAACCGACTTCTGGGTCGGTGAACGCGAGGACCTGCTGCGCTGTACCGGACCGGCCCAGTGGCGGATCGCGGGCCGTACGATCCTGCTCGACCAGAGCGTCGTGCTGTCCAAGAACCTCAGCATCTTCCTGTGAGCACGGTATGAACGTTGGTCTCATCGGTCTCGGCTTCATGGGCACCCTCATGGGGCGGGCCCTGCTCGCAGCGGGATATGAGCTGACCGTCTTCGACATCGACCCCGCACGGTGCGCTGAACTCGAGCACGCTGGCGCCGTCACGGCCGGCAGCGCAAGCGCTTTGGCATCGGGCCGCGACATCGTCTTCATGATGGTGCGGGAGCCCAGCCAGGTCCGGGAATGTGTTGCTGGGCCCGACGGCATCCTGAGCGCCGATTCGTTGCCGCGCATCGTCGTCGACTGCAGCACCAACTCCCACGCGCTCGTCCTGAGCCTCGCCGGGGAGTGCGCGTCCCGGGGCGTCGCCTTCGTCGACGCCCCGGTCACCGGCCGCCCACCGGATGCGACGTTCTTCGTCGGGGGTGATCCGGTGGCCGTGGCCGAGCTGCAACCGCTGTTCGCGGTGCTCGCGAACCACGTCACCCACCTCGGCGGACCGGGATGCGGCACGGTCGGCAAGCTGGTCAACCAGCAGGTCCTCTACGGCACGTACCTGATCTCCCTCGAAGCACTGCTGATGGCCGCCAAGGCAGGGGTCGACGCCCCACTGCTCGCCCAGGCGATGCAGCACGGCCCGGCTCGCAGTGCGGTGCTGGACTCGATCCCGGAGAAGATCCTCGGCGCCGACCTGTCCGACAACCGCGGGGCGCCCCTTCGGTTGATCGACAAAGACATGCGGCTGCTCGCCGAACTGGCCGCCGGGCTGGAGATGTCGTCGGCGAACGTTGCGGCTCTCGTCGAGGCGTTCGGCGAGGCGCTTGCCGAAGGGCTCGGCGATCACCACTTCGGTGCCGTCGTCCAGGTGCTCGCCGACCGCCGGACGCACGCAGTAGTGAGCAACGACAGACAACTGGTTCGGCGGTTCGTAGAGCTCTGGAACGCGGACACACCCGAGCTGCTCGGCGAAGTGGCCGACGCTTCGTTCATCTGGCACGGAATCGACGGCGGCGAAGTCCACGGGCTGGATGCCTACGTGAAGACAGTCACCGCGCGATCGCGGGGCCCGCGGCACATCGTCATCGAGCAGTTCGCCGGCGAGGCCGGTCTCATCATGGTCCGGCTACTCATTCACCGCGGTGACGGCAGCCGATTCCGCACGCACGACCTCTTCGAGACAAGGCGTGGAAAGATAACCCAAGAATGGAGCGGTCATGCATAAATGACAGTCAAGCACTTTGCCCGCACTGACGACGACGGCAAAAACCACCGAGCGACCCGTACGGTAAAATCGGCTGTCTTACCTCGGCCCGACTCGTAAGGACAGGTGGTTCCGCTGTTGACTCCGGCGAAAGCGGGGAAAGAGTCCAAGGGCATTCAGGCGATCGAAACCGGCTACCGCGTTCTCGTCGCCATCCAACAAGGCCCGCAACCAGTGGCGCTGAAAGACGTCGCCAGCCGGGCGAGGATCTCGCCCAGCCAGGCACACAACTACCTGTCCAGTTTCGTGCGGACCGGCATGGTCATGTCCAGCAGCCGGGGCGCGTACGCGCTGGGGCCGAGTCTCGCCGCGCTCGGCATGTCCGCGATGACCTCGCTCGACAAGTACGAGGTCATCAGAGAGGAGGCCCTGCGGCTGCGGGAACACACCAGTCTCGGGGTCGCGGTGGCGATCTGGACCGAGATGGGCCCGGTGATCGTCTTCAACAAGGCAGGCACCCCCTGGGGGATCTTCGACCTGCGCAACGGCGTCGCGTCCATCCTGCACACCGGCGGCGGCAACGTGTTCATCGGCTACCTCGACCCGGGCATGACGAATCGGCCCGCGTTGCGGGAACTCGCGGATGAGGGAATCACTGGGCCGGACGCGGTCCGGCACATCGAATCCATCCGCTCCGCCGTCCGGCGGGACGGTTACGCCATGCAGGCGCTGACGGAAATGCCCGGCTACGACGCCATCAGCGCTCCGGTCTGGGACGCCAACGGTGAGATCTGCTACGCCCTCACCATCACAGGTCCGCAAGACCGGATTGACGCCGGGCCACGAAAATGGCTGGCGGAACAACTGCTCGCGAGTTCCACAAAACTCTCCCGCCAATTCGGTGCACCCTCGCACCTGTGGGCGATGAATCCCGACTGAATTCTGAGCCAGGCGCTCCGGACCCGCAACAAGGATGTGCGGTATGACCATTCTTGACACCATCAGGCGCGCCCCGATGAGTCGCTATCAAATTTTCGCGATCTCGATCGTGCTCATGCTCATCTTCATGGACGGCTATGACGTGGCAGTCATGGCCTATGCCGCACCAGTGCTGTCCAAGGAATGGGGAATCGGCGAGGTCGCATTGGGCTACCTGCTCAGCGCCGGCTTGTTCGGCATGGCCGCGGGCTCGATCCTGCTGACACCTGTCGCGGACCGGATCGGCCGCCGGCCTCTCACGATCATCGCCGTTGCCATCATCACCATCGGCATGGTCGCCTCCGTCCTGAGCCCCGGCGTGTGGTGGCTGTTCGCGGCCCGGGTCGTCACCGGGCTCGGCGTGGGCGGCATGGTCGCCAACCTCAACGTCCTGGTCGCTGAACTCTCCCCGGACAAGCGACGCGGTGTCGCGATGGGCATCTACGCCGCGGGCTTCCCGATCGGCGCCACCCTCTGCGGATTCATCGCCCGCCCGCTCATCCCTCTGCTCGGCTGGCAGTCCGTCTTCATCGCCGGCGCGGTGATCACGGCGCTGATGTTGCTCGTCAGCATCCGCTACCTTCCCGAGTCACTCGAATTCCTGCTCTCGAAGCGGCCCCCAAACGCGCTGAAGAGGGTCAACGACATCCTCGACAGGATGGGCCGCCCTCGCCTGACCGAACTGCCGGGCCTCGAGCAGCAGACCGTTGAGCAAGGTGTCGTCCGGGAGGTGTTCGCCGGCCGGATGGCGTTGCGCACGATCATGCTCTGGCTCGGCTACGGCGTACTGACCGCGGGTTACTACTTCGCGAACACCTGGACGCCGAAGATCATGGCCACCGTCACCGGGGACACCACCATGGGCGTGACGTTCGGGACCATCGCCAACTTCGGCGGCATCGTCGGCTGCGTCGCGTTCGGCCTGCTGACTGTGTACGTAGGTGTCCGGCGACTGCTGGTGGGCACTCTCGTGGTCGCTGCCCTGTCCTTCGTCGTGTTCGCCGTCATCCTCCACCAGACCACCACGGCGATGATCATCGCGGCCGTGCTCGGCTTGCTGACGACCGCCGGCATCGTCGGCTTCTATACCCTCAGCCCACAGGTCTACTCGGCACGCGCACGCGCGACCGGAACCGGGTGGATGATCGGCGCGGGCCGTCTGGTCTCGATCGTCTCGCCCATCTTCGTCGGCTACCTCTTCGCCGCCCATTGGTCGCCGGACAGCGTGTTCCGGCTCTTCGCGATACCCCTTCTGACAGCGGCACTGTGTGTTGTCGTACTCGGCATCTCGAGCCGCCGCACGCAGGACCCGCACCTCGCGGAGCAACCCAGCACATGAGAGGCCCGTGGGCAGCAGGCGGGCGTTTGACGATGCTCGCCTGCCGCCCGGTGTCAGGTGAGTGTCAGGTGTGCTGGTGCTAGCGGATCCAGCCAGGGATACCCGGCTTCGGCCCGGCAGGCAGCCTGCTCTTGCCCGCGCTCAGCGCCGCGACGGCTGGCTCCACAGCCGCGCAACGCTTGACCTGCGGCGTCTTCAGAGTCACCAGGTACTCGTCGATGGGCACCGTGGTGCACTCACTGCGGCCGTACACGCCGTGACCCCAGCCTTCGTAGGTCAGCAGCACGGTCTTGTCACGGGACTGATGGTGCGCATTGACCGCCCACGAGTACGGGGTCGCCGGGTCGTACAGGGCGTTGAGCATCAGGATCTTCGGTGAGTTCTTGATGTTCAGCCGGCGCTGCGGGTTGTTGACCTTCTCCGGCAGGCCGATGCACCCGGTGATCGCGGTGTGTCCCAATGCGCCGCCGCGCATGTGCGGCGCGATGGCGTTCTCGGTCGCCGCCAGCATCTTGTACTCGTCGAAGGTGCGTACAGGCATGCTCCAGTCGGCGCAGAACGCGGCCTGGAACACATCGTTGACCTCTTCGTCGGCGGAGAACGCCCGCCGCTGCGACGCCGGCTTCTGGTTGTCCAGCTCGGCCACGATTTCGGCCCACTGCTTCCAGTTCGGGCTGTAGAACACGCCGAACGCCGCACCGATGATGTCGCGTGCGGTGAGTTTCTGCGTGGGCTCGTCCGGATTCACCACCTCGCCGCGGTCGGCTTTGGCCAGCAGGCCGTCCCACACCTTGGCGACGTCCTTGCCGTGCAGCGCACAGGAAACCGTGCGATCGCACCACTTCACCCACTCGTTGAACGAGCTTTCCGCGGAGGCCGCCTCGGTTGCCGCGAAGCCCCACCTGTCCAGGCTGTGGTCCATGTTGCTGTCGATGACCATCGCCCGGATCTTGTCGCCGTACCGCTCGGCGTACTGCTGGCCCATCAGCGTGCCGTAGGACACGCCGTAATAGTTGATCTTCTTCTCACCGAGCGAGCGCCGGATCGCGTCCATGTCCTGGATGGTCGCGCCGGTGTCGGCGTGATCGGCGATCGCGCCGCTGCGCTTGCGGCAGTCCGCCCGCAGCTCCCGGTTGAACTTGACCAGCGCGTCGAACTCCGCCTGGTTGGCCGGGTACGACGAAGGCGCCTTGATCAGCACGTCCTGCGAGCACTTCACCGGCTGGCTACGGGCCACACCGCGCGGGTCCCAGCCGATGATGTCGAACCGGGACTGGATGTCGGCACTGAAGAAGGTCTTGGCTTCAAGGGCGAAATCGACCCCGGAGCCACCCGGTCCACCCGGGTTGATCAGCATGATCCCCTTTCGTTTCGCCGGATCGGTCGCCTTGCGCCGAGCGACCGCCAGGCCGAACTTCTCCGCTGACGGCCTGGCGTAGTCGATCGGCAGCCTGAGCGACCCGCACTCGGCCGTCGCGTCCTCAGGACACGGTTTCCAGTCGATGGCCGCGACTTGAACAGCCTCGATCTCCGCTGCTTGAGCGCTTGTCAGACCGGCACTGAGCACCAGAGCCCCGCTGACGAGCGCGATGAACGCGCGCGTGATCGGATGCAAGAGTCCGTCCCTCCATTCGTCGATTTCCCAGAGGCCCGGCCGACCCTGCCAAGCCGATCTTGGGATTGCCAACCGACGGACGTCTTGTTCCGGTCTCCCACGTGTCTCGGATAAGAGGGCAATACGGCGACTTGCGCCGTCACCTTCTGGTCCAGACGTATTTGCCTACCAGCTCGCCTTGTGTGCTGAAGTGGATCGGGATGACCTCGTCGCCTCGCCGCACGTCGAGGTGAAATACCGGAGCCATGTTCTTGCGGGCTTGTTCCGCGTCGTCGTTGCGGACGACGACGTCACCTTCACGCAGCCCTGCTTTGGCTGCGGCGCTTGCGGGGATCAGGCCCTTGATGACTCGCGGTGTGTCGAGCAGGCAGCGGTCGGAGAAGCCGAGCTGGAACTGGACTACGTCGACGGTGGTGCGTTCGAAGTCCGCACCGAAGGCGTCCGAGGGTGGGGCGATCAACTCGCCGGCGAGCATTGCCTCGAAGTCCTGGATGCCGCTGTCGCCGAGTTCGGCCCGCAAGACACGGCGCCAGGCCGCCTCGTCGTAACCTGTGCCATTGCGGCGACTGTCCAACATGGCCAGTAGCAGGTCGTCGAGGGACCGTTGTTGCCCGGAGGCGGCCCGGACCTTGGCGTCCACGTCGGCGAAGTAGATCATGCCGCGGTGGTAGGCCAGGTTCTGGACCAACGAGTCCTTCCAGTATTCGGCCGCGATCGCGTCGTTCGGCAGCCGGTTGCGGGGGTTCTCGTAGTAGCTGTCGGTCATCGAACGGATCTCCGCCTCGGCTTCGGCCGCGTTCAGCAGTCCCGCCCGCAGCGGCAGGCGCACCTTGTAGAACTCGGCCAGGCCTTCGCCGAACCAGGAACTGGTGCCGTACGGACCGTCCAGCACGCCCACGAAATGGTGGAACATCTCGTGGGTGAACATGAACCTCAGCGCGGCGTCCGGGCGTTCGACCGGACCGTACTCGATCATGAATCCGTTCACGGTGGCCGCGCCACCGTCCCGAGGGTTCGGATGTGCTCTGCCGATCAGGTAGTACGGCGGCAGATCCCGCTCGTCGAAGAACTCCCGGAGCACGTCGAACGACCGCACAGTCCATGCCATGGTCGCGGGTGCGTCGAAGTTCGGTGTCCCGAGCCAGAAAGCGTTGAACGCGAGGCTTCCCGCGTTCTCCGGTGCACAGTGCAGTGCGCCGGCGACAAGGAAGGTGCTGTAGAGCCTTTCGACCAGTCCGGTGGTGATCACGTTGCCGTCGCCCAGGGTCGAGACGCCCCGGGCGCCTTCGGCGAGTTCACGAAGGTCCCAGTTCAGGGCGATCTGGTAGACGCGTTCGTCGTCCTTGGGCAGGATCAGGAACCCGAAGCCCGCGCCGGCGAAACCGCCATCGTGGCCGCGTAGGTCGTAGGACGGCCCAGGGCGGCGTGGCGACAGCGCGGGCGTGATCGGTGCGCTGTACTGCAAGGTGATGTCGCCCTCGCTCGTGCGGCCTGCGGTGAACAACCTGAACTGGCCGAATCCACTGGTGTCCGACAGGTCCTCGGTGATGGTCAGCGGCAGCGGGCCCGCGGCGTCGGAGGCGACAACGTCACCGTCGCCGTAGACCACAGTCCGGACACTCGCGATCACGATCGGCGTTTGCAGGAAGGGTTTGTCCGGCGTCGCGGACACATTGGACAGCACTGTCGTCACGCTGATGCGGTCGAGCTGGGCGGACGGTTTCAGTGTCAGGACGATCTGCGGCTGGTTCACGCCATGTCCTCTCGCCATGCGACCGCGGTCACCTCGATGTTGGCCCCGGCAGGCATCTCATTGACCGCGACGGCCGCACGAGCCGGAGGCTCGGACGGGAAGTACTCACGGTAGATCTCGTTGAACCGGCCCCAGTCGGCAATGTCCTTGAGGTAACAGGTGAGCGAGACCACCGACTCCAGGCTGAACCGCGCCTGCTCCAGCGTGCCCTTGAGATTCTCCATGGTCTGGCGGATCTCGGCATCGACGCCACCGTCCACAATGGTGGTCGTGCCCGGCAGGAAGCCGCCTGTGCCCGCGACGTAGCAGTGGTTTCCCGCCACGACTGCGGACGAGTAGGCTCCCAGCGCGGAGCCGGTGTTGACGCTGATCTTCGGCATGCCTGTCCCCTTGTCCCTAACTTGGCAATCTCGGTACCGCGGCGAGCAGTTCGCGGGTGTACTCGTCGCGTGGATCGGTGAACACCTGCTCGGTCTGCCCGTGCTCGACGATCTCTCCGTTGCGCAGCACGCAGACTGTGCGGCACAGGTAGTGCACGACGTCCAGGTTGTGCGAGATGACGATCAGGCCCATCCCGGTCTCCCGGTGGATGTCCCTGAGCAGGTTGAGGATCTGGGCCTGCACGCTGACGTCCAGTGAGCTGGTGATCTCGTCACAGATCATCACCTCGGGCCGGACCGCCAGTGCCCGGGCCAGTGCGATGCGCTGTCGCTGACCGCCGGAGAACTGGTACGGATAACGGCCCGCGTCCCTGGGATCCAGTCCGACCACTTCCAGCAGCCGGGCCACCTCAACGGGTACGTCGGCCTCGATCTGGTTGACCACCAACGCCTCGGCGATCGTCGCGCCGACAGTCATGCGCTGGTTGAGCGACGAGTTCGGGTCCTGGAAGACCAGCTGCAGGGTTCGTGAACGGGAGCCCGGCCCGCGCCGCGGCAGCGCCGACAGTGGCTTGCCCGCCCAGCTCACCTCACCCGCGTACGGATCCAGCAGCCCGACGAGCGCTTTGCCCAATGTGGACTTTCCGCTGCCTGACTCACCGGCCAGGCCGAGTGACTCCCCTCGGTTCAACGCGACTGTGACATCGCAGAGCGCCATGTGGGCGCGTCTGCCGGATCCGTACCGGACCGACAGCCCGGTGGCCGCGAGCTCGCTCATACCGCACTCCTTGCCGCCGACGGGGCCGGAACGGCGTCATTGACCAGCCAGCACGCCGCTGCACGACCGTCCGGACCTCGTTGCAGAGAAGGTTCTTCGGCACGGCAGCGATCAGTCGCGAGTGGACATCTCGGCGCGAAGGAACATCCACCTGTCAGTTCCTCGGGTTTCGGTGGCACGCCGGGAATGGCGGTCAATGGTTCGTCCGTGCCACGCGACAGGTCCGGCACGGCACCCAGCAGCATCTGGGTGTACGGGTGCAGTGGTTTGCCGACGATGTCCGCCGTGGTGCCTTCTTCGACGATCCGGCCCGCGTACATGACCACGATCCGGGTGGTGACCTGGGCGACCAGGGCAAGATCGTGCGAGACCAGCACGACTGCCGCACCCTTTTCCCGGTTGATGGCCGTCAGCAGGTCCATCACCTGTTTCTGGACCGAGACGTCCAGCGCGGTGGTCGGTTCGTCGGCCAGGATCACCTCGGCCTCGCCGAGCAGTGCCATCGCGATCATCACTCGTTGCCGCATCCCGCCGGACAGTTCGTGCGGGTACTGTCTGGCCCGCTTGGCCGGGAGCGGGATCAGCACCGATTCGAGCACGCGCACGACGCGACTACGCGCCTCGGCACGGCTGGTCCGGTTGTGCGCGAGTACTTTCTGCCCGAGCTGGGTGCCGATCCTCAGTGCCGGGTTCAGTGACGACATCGGGTCCTGGAAGATCATCGGCATCCGGTTGGAGATCACGCGGCGCAACCGTGCCTCGTCGGCCAGGTGCAGGTCCTCTCCGGCGAACTCGTGCCGGTCGGCGCTGTAGGTCACCGAAGGCGGCAACAGGCGTGACATCGCGCTGAGCGTCATCGTCTTCCCGCTGCCCGACTCACCGACGATGCCCAGCATCTCGCCGCGCCCGACCGAGACATCCACCCCTCTGACCAGTTCGACCGTGTCCCCGGCTTTGTCGATGGTCACGCGCAGGTCCTCAATGGCGAGCACAGCGTCCTGGTTCGCAGGCCTCGGCGCGGTCCTGGTCGTCGCGGATTGCTTGTCCCCCTTGGGCACCCGTCCCTGGGACGAGATCGCTGCCCGCTGCCGTGGGTCGATTCCCGTGCCCAGCGCCTCACCGAGCAGGTTGAACGCGACTCCGACCAGGACGATCACCAAGCCGGGCCCGACCGCGGCCATCGGCAGGGTGTAGACGTTGGCCAGGCCGCTGGTCATCAGGCTGCCCAGGTCGAAGCCCGGAGCCTGGGTGCCCAGCCCCAGGAAGCTGATGGCGGACAGGAAAAGCATGGCCGACCCGATGGACAGCACCAGGGACGTCAGCAGCGGCCCGGCGACCGACGGGAGAATGTACCGAAGAAGAATCCTGCCGCGTGGCACGCCGATCACCTTCGCCGCGGTGACGAACTCCGAACCGGCCACCGAAGTCGACAGGTTGAGCGTCACCCTGGCGATGCCGGGAATTCCGGCGACCGCCAGACCGATCATCGCCGCCCAGCTGGATCGGCCCAGCATGACCGCGACCAGCACGCCGACCAGCACCGGTGGGAAAGCCGTGGCGGCGGAGGTCACCTGGTAGAGCACCTGCCGTGCGACCTTGCCCAGCACAGCGGCCAGCGCGCCGAGCAGCACCCCACCGGCAGTCGCAATGATCACCGCTCCTGCTGCGGTGAGCAGGGAAAGCCGTACGGCCACCAGGGTTCGGGCGAGGATGTCACGGCCAAGCTCGTCCGTGCCGAACAGATGCTGCCAGGACGCACCCAGATTGGCCTGTGCCGGGCGGAAGTCCACAGCCGTGCCGCCCAACAGGACCGGCGCGAAGATCGCAGTCAGGACGAGGGCGGCGACGAGCCCGGCACCGGCCGCACCGCCGGGAGTACGCAGTGCGGCCCGGAGCCAGTGCCGCTGCTTCTGAGGGGCCATGTCGGACATCAGCTCCTGACGATCAGGGATTTCGGATCCACCGCCGCCAGCAGCAGATCGACCAGCAGGTTGATCATCAGCACGGTCGCCGCGGTGATCACGACGGCCCCCTCGACGGTCGGATAGTCGTACAGCCGCAACGACTTCACCAGCAGCGATCCGATCCCGGGCCAGGCGAACACGTTCTCGGTGATCACCGTGCCACCGAGCAACGCTGCCAGCAGCATCCCGGCGTAGGTGAGGGTCGCGGTGAGCACGTTCGGCAACACGTGGCGGAACAGCACTGTGGCCGGGCGCAGATGGTTGGACCGCGCGGTGCGGATGTAGTCCTCTTGCAGCACACGGGAGGTCTCCACCCGGACCAGCCGGGAGATGACCGCGATCGGTCCGAAGGCAACAGTGAGCACCGGCAGCACGAAGGCGCTCGGCCCTGCCCCGCCCGCGGCCGGGAACACCCCGAGGCCGACCGAGAACACCAGCACCAGGCCGACGGCCAGCAAGTAGTCCGGCACCGAGGCGAAGAACCCGGTCACCGAGTTGAATCCGGTGTCCAGCGCCCGGTTGCGGCCCGACTGAGTGCGCGTGGCCACCCACATTCCCAACGGGACACTGACGATCGCGGCCAGCGCGAACGCGTACAGCCCGAGCTGGAAGGTGTACGGCACCCGGTCGAGAATGCTCGCCAGCACCGGCTGACCACTCACCGTCGACTCGCCGAAGTCGAAGTGGACGATCCGGACGAGGAAGTGCCAGTACTGCGTCAGGATCGGATCGTCGAGGCCGAGCGCCGCCCGGCGGGCCGCGACGTACTCCGGGGTCACGGTCAGACCGGCCGCCGCCCGGACGGAGTCGCCGCCGATCGCCCTGGTCAGGAAGAACACCGCGGTGAGCACGAACCACAGGGCGAACACGAACGAGCCCGTCCGCCGCAGAAGGAACCCAGTCCACGGGGATTCGCGCCAGCCTCGTGACCGGGCGACCGGCGCCTCGGCGGTGGTGGTCATGCCCCGGTCCGCAAGGAGGTGGGCATGACCACGTTGCGGGCGGCGTCGAACTTGATGCCCTTGCCGACGACCGACGGGCCGACAGCGACAAGCGGCAGTACGTCGGAGTTGACGAACAACGACTTCTCCGCCGCCTGGGACATCTGGCAGCCCTGCTGGCCGAGCGTCCTGGCCTGGGTCGCGAGGTCGGCGAACTCCTTGTTGTCCACCGCGGCGAAGTTCGATCCCTGCGGGCTGACCGGGCCGCGCAGCAGGAAGGCCAGCCCGGTCGGGGTGGCGGCGGTCATCCCCACCACGACCGCGTCCCATTCCGTGCCGGCGAACAGCACACCGGACGCCTGCTCCGACGGCCGTCCGTCCACTTTGATCTGGACGCCGAGGTCGGTCAGGCGTTTCTGGAGGTATTCCGTGGCCGCCCGGTTGACGTCACTGGCCACCAGGGTGAGTGCCAGCGGCTTGCCGTCCTTCTGCAGCACTCCGGAGCCGTCTTTCGTCCAGCCCGCCTTGGTGAGCGCGGCCACAGCCGCCTGCGGGTCGCTCGGCGGGATGCTCGGACCGGTGGCAGCGGGATCCACGCAGGGCCGGCCCGTCTCAAGCAGGCCCTGCAACGGCTCGGACTGCCCCTCGCTCTGGATCGAGGCGAACTCCTTGCGGTCGATCGCCTGGCCGAGCGCCTTACGGACCGCAGGATCGGCGCCGGGGTGACCGGCCCGCTGGTTGAACACCAGATCGTAGGAGGTGCCCTGCAGCTTCTGCACCGTGTAGCCGCCGGTCTTGAACCGGTTGAGCCGGCCGCCACTCATGATCGTGAGGTTCGCGTCACCACTGGACATCAGGTTCGCCCGGGTGTTCTCGTCGGTGACGATCTTCATCACCACGGTCTTGGGCATTGCCGGCTCGGCCGTTGTGGCGCCGCCCGCGCCCCAGGTGTAGCCGTCCCGGCGCTCCAGCGTGAAATGGTCGCCTGCCACGGTCTCCTTCAGCACGTACGGCCCGGAGCCGATCGGCCGGCTCTTGATCGAGTCCGGGTTCTTCAGGCTCGAGTCGCACACGATGCTCGGCCCGCCGGAAAGCTGGTTGGCCAGGAAGCCCTGGGGCGTGGGCAGCGTGATGTCGACCGCGTTGGCGGTTTCGTCGACCGTGACCGTGTAGTCCTTGCTGCCCAGATAGGTCGTCACGGTCGGCGAGTTCACTGCCGGGTCCTTGATCCTGTTGAGGTTCGCCGCGACGGTCGCCGCCGTCAGCGGTGTCCCGTCGCTGCACGTGATGCCCTGCTTGATGACAAAACGCGCGTGGGTCTGCTCGATCTTCCACTCACCGGCCAGGTTGGACGAGACCTTGCCGGTGGCGTCGTCCACATCGATCAGGCGGTCGAACAGGAAGTAGTTCAGCTGAGTGCTGTCGACGCTCGGGATCATCGCAGGGTCGAGGTTCGGCACGTCCGCCGTCATCAGCACGGTGATCGAGGCCGCCGCGCCGGAGGCGCTTCCCACGGACGGCGAACAGGCTGCCGTCCCCAGAGCCAGACACAGGGCCGCGGCTGAGACTTTCCACTTGGTCTGGCGCTTCATGGGGACCTCCGGTGACATCGTCGTGCCAAGGAAAGTAGAGTATTTCAACTTGTAGTGGAAGTATCTGCCGTAAAGATTTGGTTCCGGCGCCGATTTACACAGACTGTTGACTATTCTCGACATTCTCTGCCACATTCTGTGCATGTCAGCCGATCCGACGCCCGGCGACGGAGTCACCGCCGGCCAGCCGCACAGCGATGACGACCGAGCCGAGGCACGCACCGTCGTCGCGGTCGTCGGTCCTGTCGTGCGCGCCCTGGCCCAGGCGTTCGCGCCCCGCAGCGAGGTGGTCCTGCACGACCTGACCAGGCTGCCCGGGTCGATCGCGGCCATCGCCGGGGAGATCACCGGCCGTCAGGTGGGCGGGCCCGCGACCGATCTGGGGCTGCGCACCTTCCAGTCCGGCTGGAAGGATCACCTGATCGGGTACCGGGCGGCTACGGCGGACGGCACGCCGTTGCGCTCGTCGAGCATCTTCTTCCACGGCAGCTCCGGCCGGGCGATCGCCTGCCTGTGCATCAACACCGACATCAGCTCGTTGCTCGCCGCCCAGGAGACACTCGCGGACCTGACCGCCATCAGGACCATCCACAACGGACCGCTCAATGCGTCCGGCGAGCACTTCCCTGCCACAGTGGACAGTCTCGCCGAAGGGATCCTGCGAGACGCGATCGCGGCCTCGGGCCACCCGCCCGCGGCGATGAAGAAGCGGCACAAGCTGGCTGTCGTGCGTGATCTGGAACAGCGCGGCTTCTTCACCATCCGGGAGGCGGTCGACCTGGCCGCCGCCCGGCTGGAGGTCAGCCGCTACACGATCTACAACTACCTCAACGAGATCAAGGACGAGGCCGGATGAACTCGCGAAGGTCGTCGGTCAGCTGACGAAGGCTCGCCTCGATGCTGTACATCATGTGGCCACCGGCGTAGGTCTCGGTCCGGACGCGGTCGACCGGCCACGTGGACTGGTTCACGGCGTGCTCGGCCGCGCCCATGGTGGTCGACAGGTCGAACGCGCCCGTGCAGATCAGCAGCCGCATTTCCGGCAGTTTCGCCATGGCCGTGGACAACTCGGCCATGTAGGGCCAGTCCCCGAACGGCGATGTCGCCTGCCCCCAGATCCACGAGTTCGCGGCGGCCGGGTCCGCGTCACGGTAGTCCTCCGGCCAGCCGACCTTGAGGAAGTCCCGCAGGTGCGCCGCCATCGCCGGGCCGATCGCGTTCTCGATGGCACCGACGCCGGTCGGCTGCGGCCCCATCACGGTCGCGGCGAACGACTTCCCGTCCTCGTCAGGAGGCGGTGGGGCCGGCGGCCCGGCGTACCGGCCGTCGTACATGTAGAGCACCAAGCCCTCCTCGGCCAGGAGCTCGACCCGGAAGGCGTGTTTGGGCATCCGGAGGTTTCGTTCGAGCCACCGGCTCGCCGGAATGCCGGTCAGCGACGTCAGCCGGTGCGCGATCGGCTCTCGCTGGGCGGCAGGCAGCCTGGTTCCCTGGTACAGCGCGGCCAGATACTCCGTGGCGGCGAAGCCGGACGCCTCCGCGACGACGTCGTCCAGGCTCCGGCCCGTTGTGTCGATTTTGCCGTGATACCAGGCGATCGCGGCCAGCGTCGGCAATGAGACGACGTAGCTGAGGATGTTTGCCGGGCGTGAGGAGGTCTCGATGATGTTGGCGGCCTGACTGATGAGGACAACGCCTTGCACAGCAACGGGATTCGGCAGGTTCGCGAGCATCCGTGCCACGACCGCGACCCGGATCGTGCCGTAGCTCTCCCCCACCAGATACACCGGAGAACCCAGCCGGTCGTGCTCACGCAGCCAGGTCTCGATCCAGGCGGTCATCTGCTGGGCATCGGCCTCGACCCCGTGGTACTTCCCTGGATCGACACCGTCGAGGACTCGGCTGTAGCCGGTGCCCGCCGGATCGAAGAACACGATGTCGGCCACGTCCAGCGGGCAGTATTCGTTGTCCACTGTCCGGAAACCTGATGGATCGGCGTGGATGTCGTCCGGGTAGGCGATCCGGCGCGGCCCCAGCGCCGCCATGTGCAACGGAGTCGCCGCGACGATCGGCCCGCCGTTGCAGACGAACATCACCGGCCGCTGATCACCTTCGACAGCAACGTATTCCGTGCACGCCAACCGCACGGACGGCACCCCGTTCCCGTCCGGGACCACTGTCTCCCGCAGGACTGCGTTGTAATCCACCCGCAGGCCGTTGAACACGCCCTGGTGGAAGGTTGTCACCGGCTCATGCACGTTGGCTCCCTTACGAAATCGCGCAGATCCGCGACCAGCTGTTCCCGGGACCCACGCCCGAGATAGGGCATGTGACCCGACTCGTAGGCACGGACGTGCACCCGCGCCGGGTCGAGTGCGACTCTCGAGACGGTGTATCGCAAAGCGCCGACTGTCGTGACCAGGTCGTAGACGCCCACGCCCAGCATCAGCCGAAAGTCCGGGCTGCGCCGCATCGCCGTCGCGAGATCGGATGTGTAGTTCCTGGGCGGTGCACCAGGCTCGCCGCCGTAGTCCCAGCGCCCGTAGACCTTGGCGAACTCGATCACGCGGTAGTCGTCGTCCACTTCGCAACCGAGCTCGTCCCGCAGGTAACTCTCGATCACACCGGCGAACGAGGGAACGTACTGCCCCATCGCGGGATCGTCGCCCACCGGGTCGCCCGCCCCGGCCAGCGGCAATCGGTAACGGCTGTCGTAGAGGCCGGCCTGTTGCTCACCGAGCAGCAGCCGAGCGAACTCCGCCGCGGTGAACCTCAGGTTGTGCGCGACGATCGTCTCAGGCGCCAGCCCGATCAGTTCGTGCAGACGCTTCGCGACGGCATCACGCCGCTCGCTGTCCAGTTGCTGACCGGCGAACAAGGCAACGAGGTAGTCCTCGGCGGCGAACGCTGCCGCTGCCTGGATATGTTCGTCCACACCGGACGTTCGAGTCGGCACCCGGTCGTGGTACCACGCCGTTGCTGCCAGGGATGGCAGTACCGTCGCGTAGCCGAGATCTCCGGCACTGTCGCTCAGGGACAGTGCCGGACCGATCAGGATAGCGCCGTTGAGGGCGAGTGATTCCAGGCTGCCCGTGGTCGTCGGCCCGCCGATGCTCATACCGGCGACTGTGGCGGCGCGAACCGCGCCGTAGCTCTCGCCGAGCAGGAACTTGGGCGCGTTCTCCCGCTTGTTCTTACGTGCCCACTGTTTGATGAATCTGATCGTGGCGATCGCGTCCGCGGTCACACTGTAGAAGTCGGATTCCTGTTCCTCGCTCAGCACCCGGCTGAATCCGGTGCCGGGCGGGTCGATGAACACCAGGTCCGCGCTGTCGAGCACGCAGTCGGGATTGTCGACGAGCCCGAACGGCGGTGCCGTCCGGGGAGTCAGCAGATCGGCGTCGGCGACGCGCCGCGGGCCAAGCCCGAGGTGCAGCCACACCGAGGACGATCCCGGCCCGCCGTTGAACGCGAAAATCACCGGCCGCTCAGGCTTTCCCGGCATGAAATAGCTGGTGCAGACGTATCGCGCACCTGGTTTGCCGGTGGAGTCGGGCACGATCAGTTCGTCCACTCTGGCCTCATATTCGACGGCCACGCCACCGAACACGCCCTCGCGGCATACCACGCTCATGAATCAGCCCCTGGAATCGTCACGGGAGGAGGAAGTTCGAACGGCTCGATGTCCAGCTCGCGGTAGATCTCCGCGGGGAAGTGGACGTCACCGCCCTTGACCACCATGCGCACCTTGCGGATGTCATTGATGTTCTGGGTGGGGTCACCGTCCACCAGAACGAAGTCCGCGCGTTTGCCGCGTTCGATGCTTCCGCTGACATCCGCACGGCCCAAATGCTCGGCGCAGTCGTAGGTCGCGATGCGCAGCACGTCAGCCGGGTCCATCCCGACTGCGACGTACAGTTCGAGTTCACGATGGACGGTGAAGCCGGTCCCGTCGTCGGTGCCGGGCCAGAGCGGGATTCCCTCGGCGTGCAGCATGGCCATGGTGTGCAGCAATTTCGGGAACGAGTCGTCGTAGGCGGCCAGGTCCTCCGCGCTTTTCGCGGGCACAAAAGTCCGTTTGCGGTAACGCTGGTAGCCGATCGGCATGTGGTCGAGGTATGCCGCCTCGCTGGCGTGGACCTGCCCGGCGCGGCCGCACATCAGCCGCTCCAGGATCACCGTCGTCGTGTCCAGCCCGACGTCGTGCTGCCGCATCAGCTCCACGGTGTGCTGCACTCGTGGCCCGCTGAGATCAAGGTCCTTGGCCCGGGCCATCGCGGTCAGCCGGAGCGGAGTCCGGGTGTCCTCGTCCGGTTCGAGCAGCCACCCCAGGATCAGCTGGTTAATGTGGGTGATCTCGTCGTAGCCGTCCTCGATCATCCGGTCCGGCGTGGCGAAGGCGGGAACGTGTCCCACCGCACGCAACCCGAGGCGGTGTGCCTCGGTCGTCAGCGGTTTCACCCAGTCCGGGTTCATCGAGTTGTAGATCTTGATCTGGTGGTAGCCGCGGTCGGCGTACCACCGCACCGCGTCCAGCGCCTCGTCGAGCGTGTCCGGAATGATGCCCAGCCGCACCGAGAACGGGCTCCGCCCCTCGATCATGCCGGACGGGACCACCGTCGGCCCGGCAAGCTCGCCGCTGTCGAACCGCGGCAACAGCTCCAGGAGCATGTCGTTGTCGTTTCCCATGTCCCGCGTCGTGGTGACACCAGCCGCGAGGTAGAACAGCCCGGTCCACGCCGAGTTGTGCGCGTGCATGTCGTGCAGACCGGCGAGCACCGTGCCACCTTGACCGTCGATCTCGATCTGCCCCGGGTGCGCGGCGTGCCCGACTCCGGTGATCTTGCCTCGGAAGAACGTGACCGACATCCTTTCGGTCAGGCGTTTCGTGAACGGGTCGAACACACGCACGTCGCGAATACGTACGGGGACATCGAATCGATGCCTGACCCGTTGCTGTACCCGGGCGAGATGTTCAGTAGTCAGTGCGCTGCCGAGCGCGACCAAGGTCGCGTAGTGGTGCTCGTAGCCCTCGCGGACGGCGATCTCACTGATCATCAGATCACCACCGAGGCATGCGATCAGCCGGTGTTCGCCGCCCAGCAGCACGAACTCCGGAAGCAGCTTCACTCCACTGAGGACATAGGCGTCGACCGTGGCCCCATCGAGGTCCACCTGGCGGAGGTGTTCGGCGCGCAGCCGCCCGGAGGGCAGGACCTCGAGACTCCGGCCTGAGGCAAGCACCGCGCGCATATAGATACCGGAGGCGTACGGGCTGGTGTCGTTGGCGACGTACAGGCGAGGCGAATCCGCTTCGACGCATCCCTGGTCGGCCTGACTCGTCCACTGTGTCTTACCGTTCTCTGTGGACAGAACCTCGTGGACGGAGCCTCCCATCAGGGAAGTCCCGTCGATGCTCCAGTCGAGCGGAATTCCCTGCCCGTCCAGTCGAATGCGCTCTCGCAGCTTGGCGCCACGGCCGTTGTTGTCAACGGCGTAGTCCACATCGATGACAGGACCGTCGGAAGTCGCGGTGATCCGGCCGACCGTCTCGCCGTTGCTGACAACGATGAACCGCTCCTGGATCACAGTCACCTCGCGTCTCCCGGCCGCAGCCCTTTCAAGCCGATCAGCAGCTGATCGATCTCGGCGTCCGAGGTGTAGAAGTTCGGCGAGATCCGCAGATATCCACCCCGCTCCGCGACCGTCACCCCCACCGTCGCCAGCTGCTCGACAGCGGCGGTCACGTCCGCGAGTCCGGACAGGCTGACGATTCCCGCGGTACGCCTGGGATCCGCCACCGGCGCCAGGCCCAGGTGCGCGGTCTCGGCGTGCACCCGCTGGGCCAGTTGCCCGACACGACTGTGAATCGCTTCCAGGCCAATGGTTCGGCGCACCGAAGCCGCAGCGTCGAGCGCGTAGACGCCTGGAAGGTTGAGATGCCCGTAGGTCAGCCGCGGTGTCGGCGGTGGGTTGCCATGGCCAAGCAGCATGGGTTTCAGCTTGGCGAGGCTGGGCTGCTTGCCGATCACCACCGCGACACCGAACCCGGCAAGCAACCACTTGTATCCGGTCGCGATGTAGAAATCGACAGCGTCGAGTCCTACCGGGATACTGCCCGCGGCCTGTGCGCCGTCACATACCAAGAGGGCGCCGGCCTTCGCACAAGCAGTACCCAGTACGTCCAGGTCCACTGTCGTTCCGGTGAACGAACTGACGTGCGACACGGCCACCACACGCGTCCGAGGGCCGATCGCACTGAGCAGAGCGCCGAGCCTGTCGTCACCGGCGAGCGGCTCGACCTGTACCACCCGGACCTCATCGCCAAGTTCACGCCACGGAAGCACCACCGTGGGAAAATCATCGGACAGCACAAGCACTTCGTCATCCGGGCGCCACGGCACCGCGTGTGCGATCGCGTTGATCGCTTCGCCCGTGCTCGCCATGAACGCCACTTCGTCCACACCGACGCCGAACTCTGCCGCGAAACTCTCGTGCGCTCGTTCGACAACCGGACGCCACCGCGACGCCCCCCGGATCCCGAGCCCCAGAGCCTCATAGCACTCGGTCACCGCACGAGCCACCGGCTCCGGCACCAAGCCGATCGACGCCGTGTCCAGATAACTCCCAGACGGCTTGCCGGGAAAGTACTCAGTCACAGCACCCCGATTCTCCCGACGGCAAATCTCAACAAAGAGTAGAGCTAATCAACAGCATGTCAACCCTTGCTGTCGGTGCCCTGCAACTCGTTCAGGTAGTTGTAGATCGTGAAGCGGCTGACCCCCAGACGCTGCGCGGCGAGGTCCACAGCCTCCCTGATCGTGAAGAACCCGCGGCCGTCCAACTCCCGGACGACCGCCACCTTGTGCGCCTTCTTCATCAGCTCGACCGGCACACCGATGGCGGCGATCGCGTCCCGCAGGATGCCCGCCGCCAGCTCGTCCACTGAAACGGGGAAGGTCTCGACCGGCGCACCGGGAGGCCCGTCGGCGGTGCTGGAGATGGTTGTCGTGGCCGTCAGCACGGCGAGCACCTCCTGCGCCCGCCGCAGGTCGTCGACGTCCGTGTTCAGGCACAGGCAACACACCGGCTTGCCGGACTCAGCGTGGAAGAAGATGCTGGACGACCGCATCACCAGACCGTCCGCGGTCTCCGTGGGGTAGCCGATCAGGTGCTCGCTCCACCCCGAACTGAAAGTGCGCAGGCCCAGGTCAGTGGCAGGCCCGCCGACCTGGCGGCCGGTGATCGACCCGGCGATCGCGGCGATCGTGTTCGGCATCTTCGTCAGATCGTGCAGGACGACCTCGGTACGAGGACGCAGGGCCTGCGCGAGCGCGGGCACGATCGGCGCGATCAGGCTCACCACATGGGCAGCGTGAATCACCTCGGCCTCGGTGAAGCTCAGCTCGCCGCTCTCGGCCTTGCCGGAGCCTTCGCGGCTGCCGCCCGTCTTCGCTGTCATCCGCCCAAAATGTCAGCGACAATCAACGAAGTCAACAAAGTGTTGAGGTCACGCCTTGCACTGACTGTTGAACTTCTCTACCGTGCGTTGAATCCGGCCAGGGGAGGTTCAACCGCATGAGGCACACCGCGACCATCGGCGGCGTGACGCTGGACTACACGGCACAGTGGGAGCAGCTGGTCCTGGCCGAGAACGACGGCACGCCCAACGCGGTCATCTCCGCCACGTCCTACCAGGTCGTCACGGGCGAACCGAGACCGGTGATGTTCCTGTTCAACGGAGGTCCCGGCGCGTCCTCGTCGCCGTTGCACATGTCGGCGTTCGGCCCCAAACGCTTCGTCGGCGATCCCGTCTCCGGTCAGCGGACCATCATCCCCAACGAGTTCTGTCTGCTTGACCGCGTGGACCTCGTCTTCATCGACCCGGTCGGCACGGGTTTCAGCCGCGAGCTCCGCGAAGGCGGGGCCACGCCGTACATGTCGATCCACGGCGACTCGGCTGCCGTGGAGCAGTTCATCCGGCATTGGCTGGCCGAGCACAAGCGCTCGGACTCCCCTGTCTACCTGGTCGGTGAGAGCTTCGGCGGCTTCCGGCTCGCGACACTGTGCGCGAGGATCGCCGACCTCGGTGTAGCGGGCCTCGTGTTCGTCTCGCCGATGCTGGACGCCAGCGCCTCGTGGCCTTCACCAGGCAACGACCTGCCCCACGTGTTCCAGCTCCCGGCCATCGCAGTCGCCGCATGGCAGCACAAGTGCGCCTCGGCCCACGCCCACGATGCCGTCACGGTGTTCGATGAGACCCAGCGCTTCGCCGAGACCGACTACCTTCGCGCATTGCACCTGGGGTCGGCGCTGCCGGCCGCGGACCGTGCCGCCGTCGCCGACTTTCTGGCCGAACTGACCGGGCTGCCGCAGGAAACCGTCATCGCCGACGATCTCCGTATCGACAGCGAGAAGTTCCTGCGCACACTGCTGGCAGACCGCGATGAGCTGGTGGGACGCCTCGACACGAGGGTCACGGGCCCGATGCCGCCGCCTGCCACGGACGACCGTCCGCCTGCCGCCGACGATCCCGCACTGGGCATCGGCCGCTCCAACGTGATCCTGTCCGACCAGATCGCCGACTACCTCCGAGCCGAGGCCGGGGCCGGTGTCGACGGCACCTACGTGTCGCTGTCGCTTGACATCCACTTCGCCTTCGACTGGCGAAACGATCACCCCAGGCCCGAGTTCTACACCAATCCGACACCGAACGTCGCCGAGCTCATCCGGGCCAGGCCCAAGTCCCGCGTACTGCTCCTGGGTGGCTATTTCGACCTGTCGACCCCGCTGGCCGCGAGTGTGTTCGCGTTGCGTCACAGCGGCTTGCCGCCGTCGAGTTTGGACATATGTGCGCTTGCCGCCGGCCACTCGCTCGATGACGACGACACGCTACGGACAGCCGGTGCCGCTATCCGGGCCGTCATCGACGCGACCCTCGAAGGCCAACCGTGACGCCACCGACCCTCGCTCTGACGCTCACGCCCGCGGCCGACGGGTTCCATGTCGAGTACATCTTCGACACGCCTGCCATCCCGGCCAACAGGACCATATGCCGGTTGCCCGCCGTGATCGTCGGCATCCCCGGAGCACCGGTTCGTGCAGCCGACCTGCGGGTCACCGACGCGCTGGGCCCGCTTACGCTCCACGAGGAGGACGAACCCGCCACCGGGTCGTTCACCTATCGGCGCTGGTTCGCCGATCGCGACACCTCCGGTCCCGTGACCATCGCCTACTTCGCAGCTGTCCGGATCGTGACCGGGAACACCAAAAACGGCCCGTTGTTCGATCTACGCGCCGAGGCCGGTGGTGTCAGCGGAGCGGGCGTGACCTTCCTCGCCCTCCCGGACTTCCCTGGCCCCTGCGCGATCACGATCGAGTGGCGAGGACACGGAGTCTCCAGCTTCGGCGAAGGAACTGCCGCCTTCACCGGTCCATTGCAGAGCGTCGCCTTCGCCTACTTCATGGCCGGTCCCGTAAGCCGATGTCACGCTGCCGGGCTGACGATGTACTGGCTCACCGAGCCCAGGTTCGACGCTGCCGCCGTGGCCAGCCGGACCGGACGGATCTACCAGGTGATGTGCGACTTCTTCCGGGAACCCGAGCCCGGGCACCAGGTCTTCGTCCGGCGACACCCCTATCCAGGCATCGCGGGCACAGCAATGACGCGGTCCTTTGTATTGGGGTACCAGGACTGCAAGGCGCCCACCGCTGACGAACTCGCTGCCGTGCTGGCGCACGAAACCGCGCACAACTGGCCGAAGCTGGACGGCGATCACGGCGAAACCTCTTGGTACAGCGAGGGAACCGCAGAGTACTACTCGATCGTGCTGTCCCACCGAGCCGGTTTGCTCGACGACGCGCAATTCCTACAGCTGCTCAACGAACGCGCTCGCCGCTACTGCACCAACCCGCTGCAAGGACTCACCAGCGCACAGGCCGCGGAAATGTACTGGGCCGACCAACGGGCGCAACGGGTTCCCTACGAGCGGGGCCTTTTCTATTTCATCGATCTGGACGCGAAGATCCGCTCGGCCACCGCGGGCGCGCGCAGCCTGGACAACCTTGTCCTGACAGTGCTCGACCGGCAGCGAGCCGGTGGGACCGTCAGTGTTCCCGACTGGCTCGACCTGGTCGCCGCCGAGCTCGGCGAGACCGCTCGAAGCGACTTCGAAGCCATGCGTACAGGTCAGCGCATCGTTCCCCCGCCGGACGCACTGGGTCCCAGGTTCACCCTGACCGAGGTTCCAGACCACATGTCGGAGCTGGGTTTCGCCATCACGAGTCTCGAATCGCGCGTCGTCACCGGCCTGATCGCGGGCTCCGCGGCCGAAACGGCCGGCGTCGCCGAAGGTGACCGCATCCTGGCCGGCCCCACGGGTTCCGATGTCTCCCGAGGCGTCGGCACGATAGTCCTCAAGCTACAACGCGGAACGCGGACACTGACCGTGGATTACGCTCCTATCGGCGCTGAAACATCGACGTACCAATGGGCTCCTTGCTGATGCGCCGCCGGTTCGTCGAAGGCCAGTTCATCGAGAATCGTCCTTGTCGCAGTCCTCCTCGGTCTCGTTGTCGGGCTCCTGGCCATACGCTCCACAACCCCCGACAGCACACACCTTTACCGATAACGGTTCCAGAGATTGCCGAGCGGCCACTCGCTACGAGATGACCGGATCCTCGTCGGCGCACTGGGGATCGGTTTCCAGGCAGACTTCGTAGTCTCCGTCGCCGACGTCCGCGATGTCGTCCCCTGCTGGTGGGTGGTCCGTTTCCGTTGATGGTCGGCCTGTTTCCGCCGGTGGAAGGTCTTTTCCGTTACTTGTTGCTCCTTTGTGGACGGCGAGCTGTCACTGCCGGTCGGCAGTTTCTTCGGGGTACTGCGGGGCCGCGTCGATGCCGAGGTAGAGGGAAGGCTCGCCGAAGTCGTTGCGGAGCTCGGAGTTGCCGGCGTGGTGCTCGACGTGCTCGACAGGGACGGGGCCGCCGGTGCCGCGTTGCTTCGTGACTCAGAAGGCGGTGTGGCGGTGAGCACGTTGTAGGTGAGCAGGGCGGCACCGGCCAACGCCGCGAGGAGACGTCCTGCCAACCACAGTCCGCTGCGGACGGAATCTGATTTCAACGCGGGGCACCTTCACCAAGCTCGATGGACGCGATGAGGCCATGACCGTTGATATTCTGGATCTGCAGGCCGGGCCGGGCATTGACCTCGAGGATGAGTGGGCCGCGGGTCTTGTCGACGACGATGTCGGCTCCCAGGTAACGCAGCCCGGTGGCCGCGGCACAACGACTGGCCGCGTCGAGCACGGTCGTCCACTGTGGAACGACCGCGCCGATCAACGGGTAACCGGTGTCGGGGTGCGATTCGATCGGCTGGCTGCCGACGCATGCCCTGACAACCCGGCCGGTGTCGAGGTCGACGGCAGCGCCGATGGCGCGCTGGTGCAGGTTGGCACGCCCACCGCTGTGTTTGGTCGGCAGGCGCAGCATCGCCAGCCGAGGCTCGTCACGGACACAGATCACCCGGATGTCCGGCAACCCCTGGAACGACAGGCGGGCCAACGCCGGATGAGTCCGGATCAGCGGTTCGAACAGCGCCCAGTCGGTCAGCCGCGGCGAGAAGTCTCCGTCGAGGATCCTCGCCAGGTGGCTGGCGATCTTGGCCCGTGGCAGCGGTTTGCCGGACGGTGACTGCCAGTCCGGCTCCTGGCGTCCTGCCGCGAGCATGATGCCGGAGCCGCCGAGTCCCTGGTTGGGCTTCATCGCCCAGATATCGGGCATCTCGGCCCAGTCGATGTCGTTGATCTCCCGGCGGGACTTCACCAGCCGCACCGTCGGCGAGGTCGGCGCCCCGGCGTCGACCAGTGCCTGCTTCGTCTCGTACTTGTTGTTCACCAGGCGAATCGCGTCCTTGGGATTCACCTTGGCGATGAGCTTGTTCCGGGCGTTCATGCCCATGATGGGATCCCGGCCGCGCAGGAGAGACGTCATCGGGCACCCTCCTGCGCACGCGCGGCCGGGCTGAAGCGCGCCAACTCGGTCAACCGCAGGCCACGGTAGGTGCCCGCGACGAACGACCAGATGAGGCAGGCCGCGGCGAAGGACAGCGGTGCGTTTTCGCCCAGGTGTCGCACCATGGGCGTGACCATCAGCAACGCCGCGACGATCCCGGAGCCGATGGTGAGTGCGGCGCTGGCGGCCGCGGCCTTCACCCCGTCGGCTTCCCACTGCTCCCACAACCTTTCGATGATCACCGCGGTGACCACGACCGGCAGCGACGCGCCGACCAGTACCGACGCGCCGTCGGTCGTCATCAGCTCTCTCAGTCCGAGCAGCACGAGCACGACGATCCCGACAAGTACCGCGAGCCTGGCCACCCGCGGCAGATGCAGCAATGCTTGCGCCGCAAAGCCGACGGCGACCATCACCATGGTGGTGATCAGACCAGCGACCAGACCGGTCTGGGTGTAGCCCAGGGCGAGCAGCACCGGGCTGAAGGTGCCGAGGGTGTTGATTCCGATCCACACCCGCAGGACGACCATGAGCAGCACGGCCAGCGGCAGCAGGGCAAGCAGGGACTCGACGCCGATGCTCGGGGACGGGGTGAGCAGCACGCCGAGCGAGTTCGGCGCGGCCTTGCCATCCGGCGTGGTCAGCATCTGTTTGCCGATGCGCACCTGAAGGTTGACCAGCTCAGCCCGGCCGATGAGCACCGGTGCGTCCCGCCGGGACCGGTCGTTGACGTTGATCTTCGCCGACCGCTCGAGACCTGCCAGCTTGACCTTGGCCTCCACCTGCGGCCGCCGCTCCTTGCCCAGCGACGAGGTCACCGTGACCCTCGGCGCTTCGTCCAGATCGAACCCGAGATTCTCGGCGAGCTGAGTGTCCATGGAGGACGCCCCAGCACCGGAATCGATGATCGCCTTGACCTCGGCCGTCTTGCCGAGCGGCCCGACGACTCGGACAAGCTCCTGTTCACCGATGATGTTGGGACCGTTCACGCTTCTGTCGGGCGAGAACAGCAGTCCTCCCGCCAGGACCACGGCCCCGATCGCGACGGCAACCACCTTGACGACGGCCGGAAAGCCGGCCACGCCGAACCGTCACGTGCTGAGTTTCAGACACCCAATCTCCGATCTGCGGCATTGCAAGAACTCGCTGGATCACAAAGAGAGAAGCCACACGCGCCTTTGCTTGTTACCACAGCGAACATGCTCGACCTGGTGGCCGGCTTGGCCGAGGCGGGGTCATCGGTAACGCTGTCGCATCAGGCGGTGGTGACATTGGTGGGATCGAGGACACGCTTGAGGAATGTCTTCGTGCGCTCCTGCTGCGGGTTGCTGATCACCTCGTGCGGACTGCCCTGTTCGACGATCACGCCGCCGTCCATGAAAACGACCCGGTCCGCCACCTCACGTGCGAAGGCCATCTCGTGGGTGACTATCAGCATTGTCATGCCTTCCTCCGCGAGCGTGCGCATGACGGCGAGCACCTCGCCCACCAACTCCGGATCCAGTGCGGAAGTGGGCTCGTCGAAGAGCATCAGTGCCGGCGACATCGACAGCGCTCGCGCGATGGCGACCCGCTGCTGCTGACCGCCGGACAGATGTGCTGGGTAGGCCGTGACCTTCGCGCCGAGACCGACGCGTTCAAGGTTCACGCGGGCGACCCGTTCAGCCTCCGGCCTCTCGCGCCTGAGCACGGTCATCTGGGCGATCGTGCAGTTGTCCAGCACCGGCAGGTGCGGGAAGAGGTTGAACTGCTGGAACACCATGCCGATGTGCCGGCGGGCCTCGTCCAGATTGTTGTTCAGGTCGGCGATGTTCTCGCCGCGGACCATCACCAGTCCGTCGTTGGGATACTCCAGCAGGTTCACGCAGCGCAGCAGTGTGGACTTGCCAGAGCCGGACGGGCCGATGACGCAGACAACCTCGCCCTGCTCGACGGTCAGGTCGATTCCCTGCAGGACATGGTTGTCGCCGAAGGACTTGCGCAGGCCGGTGATCTCGACCAGCGTCGTGGTGGGCGGTGTCATCAGCGTGCCTTTGCCGAGGTCTTCTCCATGCGCCGGACGACCACCGACAGCGGGAGGGTGATGAGCAGATACGCGAAGCCGGCCACCACCAGGGGCGTCAGGTTGGCTTCGGTGTTGGCGAGGTCCCGGCCGTACTTGGTCAGCTCGAAACCCGCGTCGGACAGGCCCAGGATGAAGACCAGCGACGAGTCCTTCGTCATCAGGATCAGCTCGTTGGTCAGGGGCGGCAGGATGATCCGGAACGCCTGCGGCAGCACGATCCTGCGCGTGGCCAGGCTGGGCGGCATGCCCAACGACCGGGCCGCCTCGACCTGTCCCTTCGGCACCGCCTGGATCCCCGCGCGGATGGTCTCGGCCATGTACGCGCTGCCAACCAGGCCGAGCGCCAGCCACGCTGTGCCGTACGGCTCGAACGGGATCCGCAGACCGGGGAAGGCCAGCGGCAGAAGGCTCAGCGCGATGAACACGATGATCGCGGGCAGACCGCGGAAGAACTCGATGTAGGCGGTCGCGATCCACCGATAGGGGCCGACCGAGCTCAGCCGCATCAGCGCCAGCACGGTCCCGGCGAACAGACCGAGCAGGAACGCGCCGAGGGTGTACACGATCGTGTTGAGCAGGGCGCGGCCGATGCCCTGGGTCAGGGCATCCCCGATCAGCGTGGGCTGGAAGAAGACGTCGCCGATCTGCGGCCAGTCGGCCACCAGCGCCGCGACGACACCGAGAAGCAGCAGGATGCTGTACTGGATGAGACGGGACCGGCGCGCACGTTGGCGTGGGCTGATGCCGCGCCTGGCAGGCAGCGCGACGCCGGTCGCGGTGGTCACTTGGAGGTCCACTTGGCGGCCATCCACTTCTCGTAGATCCTGCCGTAGGTCCCGTCGGACTTCGCCTTGCCGATCACCGCGTTCAGCCGCCCGAGCAGTTTCGTCGCATTCGGGTCGTCCTTTTTGGCCGCGACGCCGTACTGCTCACCGGTGTCGAACTCGGTGACCACCTTGGTGTCCGGATTCGACCTGGTGAAGTCGCGTGCCACGCCGTTGTCGTCGATCACGGCGTCGACGTTGCCGGCCTTCACGGCGTTCATCATCAACGCGTGGTCCTCGAAAACGACAACGGTGTAGCCCTTCTCTCCGGCGTACTTCTTCGCGTACTCCTGACCGGTGGTATCGGTGATCACACCGACCTTCTTTCCCTTCAGCGCGGCCAGATCGGTCGCCGCGGAGCCGCTGGGCACAATCAGTGCCTGGGTGGAGTCGAAGTACGGATCGGAGAAGGCGACTGTTTTCTGTCGGGCTTGGGTGATGGTGATTCCGGAGGCGCCGAGGTCGCATTTTCGGGCCGCGAAAGCGGCGCCGGACCAGATCTGCTGGAAGTCGATGTCGACTGTTTCCCGTTCGACTTTCAGATCCTTGGCGAACAGGTCCATCAGGTCCACGTCGAAGCCGACGACCTTCCCGTTGTCCTGGAACTCGAAAGGCTTGTACGGCAGTTTGGTGCAGACGGTCAGCTTCCCGGACTTGACCAGCCCGATGCCGTCCGCCGTGGTGTCCCCGTTCGCCGGTCCGCTGGTGCAGGCGGCGAGCGACAGGGCCACCGTGGCGATGGCGGCCACCGCTGACCCACGCCTGCCACAAAGAGTGGAGATAATGTGCATGACCTTGCTCCTCGACGGTCTGTGTAAGCCCACGGAGCGGTATTCCATGGGGACCGTCGAACCGAACGCCGACCGTTTCCTGGACATCAACCAGCTCCCATTGGTGGCGATGAACTAACGAAGGGGTCGAATGAGAATTCTGTTTCCGGACATCCTGTGAATTCCGACAACTCATCGAACACTATGAGTCCGCAAAACAGTCGGCAACCAGGTTTTTACTCACTGAAAGAGTTTCCGAAGTGGAACTCAGGAAGCGTTGGTGACGCCAGGCAGCGGCGGCGGCGCCTGCCGTTGACCGGGCAGCTCACGCGAGGGCTCGGCGATCCGGCGGGCGATCCGGTCCGCCTGGACGCGCAGCAGCGGCACCAGCTTGTAGAGATCGGCGTTGGTGCCCGAACTGCTGGCGACGATCCCGAGCGCGAGGGTCGGCGATCCGTCCTGGGATGGGATCGGCACGGCGACGGAGTTCGCGCCGTACATGGTCTCCTCCCTGGTCAGGGAGTAACCCTGCGCCGCGGCGAGGCGCAGATCCCGGCGCAGCACGCCGGGATCCGTGATCGTGTGCTTGGTGAACCGGACCAGCGGTTGCCTGAGGTGCGCCTCGACGAACGACGGCTCGGCCGTGGCGAGCAGCATCTTGCCGACAGCCGTGGCGTGCATCGGCATCCGTGTCCCGACCCTGGAGAAGATCGGCACCGCCTGGTCCCCGGACAGCTTCTCCACGTAGAGCCCGCCGAACTCGTCGCGAACCGCCAGCTGGACGTTCTCGCCGGTGCGCGACTGCAGTGCCTGCAGGAAGGGCGTGGCGGCCGCCCGGAGATCGGTGGCGACCGGGGCGAGCAGGCCGGCCTCCCACAGCCGGATGCCGATGCTGTAGCCACCGTTCCCGTCCCGGTCGAGCGCGCGCCAGGCGACCAGTTCACTGGCCAGCCGGTAGGTGGTCGCGAGCGGAAGCCCGGTGCGCCGGGCGAGTTCGGAGAGCGAGAGCCGGGGGTGGGTCAGGTCGAAGGCGCCCAGGATCGCCAGGGTTCTCCTGGCAACGGACTTTCCCGGATCTCCGCTGACCGCTGTCATCATCGGCTCACCTTCGACAGTCCTATGAGGAATTGACGCTAACAGGCGGAGACACGCGCAGGCAACCATCGACAAGGTCGAGTCGTCGGCCCGAAAAGCCTTTCGGTGAGTGAAAACCGGGTTGTCGGTGCCGTTGCGCGTCTGCGATCCTCGGCCGCCGGGCATCTTCCCGAACAACACAGGCGGTTCGCCGGTATTCAGAAGGGAAATCGCGACGGTGTTCAGCGCGCCCAGTCTCAAGCGGATTCAGCAACTCGCGGACATGCTCGGCGTCCACCTCGACGAGGCGGAAGCCTCGATATATCGCGAGGCGGCCGAAGAACAGTTGCGTGCGATCCATGACTTCGTCCGGACACCCATGGACGAGCAGATCCCACCGGTCGGCTTTCCCGGGCGAACGTGCGGCCGCATTCCCACGGCTGACGAGGATCCCTATGACGCCTGGCTGTGGAAGTGCGAATTCGGTGGCCTGCAGGAGGGGCTGCTCGCCGGCCGGACGGTGGGTTTCAAGGACCACATCAGCGTGGCGGGGCTTCCGCAGACCTTTGCCTCCAGCGCGGTGGACGGCCTGGTGTCCACGTGCGACGCGACGGTGGTGTCGCGAGTGCTGGCGGCCGGCGGGCGGGTCATCGGCAAGAATTCCATGAGCGGGTTCATGGATGACCTCAAGCATCCGGTCAATCCACACAACCCGTTGCATACGACCGGAGGCTCGTCGTCCGGGTCCGCCGTGGCCGTCGCCATCGGTGATGTCGATATCTCGTTCGGCGGGGACCAGGGAGGTTCTGTCCGAATTCCGGCCGCCTACTGCGGTGTCCTCGGCCTGAAGCCGACGTTCGGCCTGATTTCCCATTTCGGTGCCGGATTCGGGTTCGAGCCGAGTCTCGACCACATCGGCCCGCTGACGTCCACAGTGCAGGACATGGCCCGCGCCTTGGAAAGCACCGCGGGGTTCGACAGCCTCGATCCGCGGCAGGGCCGCGACATCCCGGTGAAGCTGGAGGTGCTGTCGGCTCTCACGACAGGGGTCGCGGGCACAAGGATCGGTGTGCTCCAAGAAGGTTTCGACGAGCCCGTCAATCCGCATGTCCGCGAAGGTGTCCTGAAGGCTGTTCAAGCCCTCCGCAACGAGGGTGCCCACGTGAGCACGGTGTCGGTCCCGGAACACAGGTCGATCGGCAAAATATACGCGGCACTCGCCCTTGAAGGCTCTCGAGCGACGGTTGACACCGTTTTCTACGGAGCAGGCGCCAAAACCTACTACCCGGCACCCGAGATCACCGCCATGGATCAGCTGTGGCGCGATCATCTGGCCGAGTTTCCGCCCAGATCCATATTCAGTCAGCTCGTCGCGATCCTGTCACACCAGGATTTCCACGGCGCGGCATACGCGAAGGCCCACAACGTCAGGCCGGCGATCGTCCGCGCGTACGATGCCGCTTTCGCCGAAGTCGACATCCTCGCCATGCCCACCGTTCGCGATGTGGCTCCGGCGATCGACGAGGATCCGCCTGGCCGCCTTGCCGCGATCGAGCACGACATCCGTGACCGGAACTGGATGTCATGGCCATCGACCTACAACACGAAACCGGCGAACTACACCGGGCACCCGGCCCTGGCCATTCCCTGCGGAAAGGTCGACGGGCTGCCGATCAGCCTGCAACTCGTCGGGCGGCACGGTGCGGACGCACTCCTGCTGAGGGCGGCGTACGCACTCCAGGAGTCCGTCGGGTTCGGATCCGCCGTCGAACCCGGTGCCTGATCCCGCTCGAATCTCTTTCGATGACTGGAAACCCCGCTTGCGACGCCCTTCGTGAGTTCATAGATTCGTTTGTGTCACTGGGAACCGGCGGGATACGCGGGGACGTGTCCCGCTTCGCACTTTCCTTGGCCGATCATGCCTACAGGAGCTGAACAATGACCACAGGGCGTTCTACGTTCGAAATCTCCGACGGCCCGAGCGCGTGGTATGCGCGAGATCTGCAGAAGCCGGAGGAGTGGCTCCACCATCTCACCGAGGCGGATGTCGAGGAAATCGACGAGCAGGTTGGGTTCTGGTCCGGAGTTCCATTGGCTCACATTCAGCCCGGGTACCGCCCGTTGCGCGGCCTCGGCGACCGGCTGCGTGAACTCGGCCGGGAACTTGACGACGGGCGAGGCTTCTTCCTCATTCGCGGGGTGCCAGTCGAGCGGTACACCGAAGAGCAGGCGTCCATTGCCTTCTGGGTCATGGGATCGGCGCTCGGGCGCCCGGTCAGCCAGAACGCCAGAGGACAGTTGCTCGGTCACGTGCGCGACACCGGCGAGAAACTGAAGCAACCAGAAGCGCGTGGATACCACACCAATGAACGACTAGCCTATCACACCGACCACTCCGACGCGGTCGGGCTGCTTTGCCTCAAAACAGCCAAGTCCGGCGGGCTGAGCACACTGTCCAGTGCGGTCACGGTGCACAATGAACTGCTTCGGCGCCGGCCCGACCTCGTTCCCCTCCTGCACAAGCCATTCGCCTTCGATTACCGCGGCGAACAGCCGGAAACCTGGCAGCGGCCGTACTACCTCTCACCCGCCTACACGGTGCACGACGGTCGGCTCAGCACCTACATGTCACGCTCGGCCATCTACGCGGCCCAACGATTCGACGGTGTCGCGCCGCTCACCGCGGAGCAGGACGAGGCACTCACTCTCATGCAACAGATCGCCCACGAGGACGGCATCCGGCTCGACATGGAATTCCACCCGGGCGACATCCAGGTCCTTTCCAACTACACCATCCTGCACTCCCGGACCTCGTACGAGGACCACGACGACCCCGAGCTCAAACGACACCTGCTCCGCCTCTGGCTTCGCACGCCCACCGCACGCGACCTCCCGCACCAGTTCGGCATCGGAACCCGCGGCACGATCGCCGACGGAGGCATCATCCCCCAGCAGATCACCGCGTAGACACAGCTTCCGGTCGCGGTGGCGCAGGGGTTCAGCGGAGGACGAAGGGGTTGCCGCTGAGGGCTCCGGTGTTGATCCAGACGCACTTGGTCTCGAGGTATTCGTCGATGGCCGCGATGCCGTTCTCGCGACCGATGCCGGAGTCCTTGACGCCGCCGAACGGAGCCAGGTAACTGACGGCGCGGTAGGTGTTCACCCAGACTGTGCCGGAATGGATCCGTTGCGCCATGCGGAATGCACGGCCGATGTCACTGGTCCAGACGCCCGCACCGAGTCCAAACCGGACATCGTTGGCGATGGTGACGGCATCGTCCTCGCCGACGAACGGGATCACAGCCAGCACCGGCCCGAAAACCTCTTCCTGCGCAATGCGCATGCTGTTATGCACGCCGGTGAAGATGGTGGGCTCGACGAACCAGCCGGGGCGAGTCGCGGCATTGCCGCCCAGTGCCAGGCGTGCACCTTCCCGCTGGGCGATCGCGATATACTCCAGCACCTTGTCGTACTGGGCGAGCGTGGTGATCGGCCCGACCTGAGTGGCTTCGTCCATCGGGTCGCCCATGCGAGCCGTTGCCGCGAGGGCGACGACCCGGCGGACGACCTCGTCGTGCACGCTTTCCTCGACCAGCAGACGAGAGCCTGCGATGCAGGTCTGGCCGGTGGCGGCGAAGATGCCCGACACAGCGCCGTTGACGGCGGCGTCGAGGTCCGCGTCGGCGAACACCACGTTGGGGGATTTCCCGCCGAGTTCGAGGCTGACGCGTTTGAGACCCCGTGCGGCCGCTGCCCCGATATGACGTCCCGTGGTGTCCGCCCCGGTGAAGCTGATCTTGCGGACCAACGGATGGTCAACCAGCGATGCGCCAACATCGTTGCCGAATCCGGTGACCACGTTGACCACGCCCTCGGGCAAGCCTGCCTCGTGCAGAATCCTGACGAGTTCAATGGTCGACGCGGAGGTGAACTCAGAAGGTTTGATCACAACCGTGCACCCTGCGGCCAGGGCGGGAGCAAGCTTCCAGGCCAGCAACAGGATGGGCGAGTTCCATGGTGTGATGATGCCGACCACGCCGACGGGCTCCTTCTGGGTGAAGGTGAAATAGCCCTTCTTGTCCAGCGGGACGACACTGCCCTCGATCTTGTCGGCCAGCCCGCCGTAGTAGTAGAACCATTGCGGCACATAGCTGAGCTGCACGTACATCTCGTTGATCAGCTTGCCGTTGTCGCGTACTTCGATCTCGGCCAGCCTGCGGGCGTTTTCGGCGACGGCGTCGCCGAGACGGCGCAGGACAGCACCACGCCCGCTGGCGGTGAGTTCCGGCCACGGACCCGAAGTCAGGGCCCGATATGCCGCTTCCACGGCCACGTCGACATCCCGGGCGTCGCCTTTCGCTATCTCGGCCCATGGTTTGCCGCGGTACGGATCGTCGCTGGGAAACCATTCGCCACCCGCGGGATCGTGTGCCTGACCCTCGATGAACATCGGATACCTGAGCATGGCCACCTCGCCGTCAGAAGGTGCCGAAGCCGAGTGCGGCACGGAAAGCGTTCTTGATCGCGACTCCGTCGCGGGGTGGCAGTACACGTGGCGGCTCGTCGGCATTGATCGGCACATGCGCGTATGTCGTCGCCTTGCGACCGTTGATATGCCGTGCAAGTGCGCCGATGTCGTTGCCCGGCACGACATTGCGGATACCGAAACCTTTCGCGACCGTGATGAGATCGGTGCCGAGACTGGTGTGGCTGGCCTGCATCCCGGTCTCACCGAAGTGCCCGTTGTCCAGCACGACGATCGTGAGGTTCGGCGGCAGGATCGCGCCGACCGTGCCCAGTGCGCCGATGCCCATGAGATGCTCGCCATCGCCGGTGATGACGACCACCGATCGATCCGGCTGAGCCACAGCGAGCCCAAGGGCCAGCGGAAGGGCACCGCCCATCGCGCCCCAGAGGTAGAAGTTCCCAGGCCGCTCACCGGCGGCGCACAGGTCGTAAGTGGCGGACCCCAGGCCGGAGACCACCAAGGCATCGGGGATTCGCGCCATCAGATCGGCGACGAAACGGCGGCGATCGACGCGAACGTCCATAGTGGTCATCTACTCGCGCTCCCACTTCTTGCGGCCGATAAGTTTCTGTCCCAGGAGGACCGCGATTCGTTCGTTCGCCTCGAAGGCCGAGTCCACGGCAGCGCTGACGACGTCTTCGACCTCGCCTGGATCATCGACCCGGTTGACCGTGATCCCCATGATCTCCATCGCCTGCTGGGTGGCGCGTCCCATCGGGCCTTGCCAGGGGTTGAACTCCGCGTACTCGCCGCGCATGGTCACGAGCGCCAGGAAGGGGAACTGGCAGGTCTGCAGCAGCGAGAACATGTTGACGCAGTTGCCGACCCCGCTGCTCTGCATGAGCAGGACGGCACGCTGCCCGCCGAGCCACGCGCCGCTGACCAGCGCCACGCCCTCCTCTTCGGCGGTCAGGACAACGTCGCGGATGGCGGGATCTCGTTGTGCTTCGCGGATGACGTGGGAGTGCCCTGCGTCCGGCACATAGGCGACCTGTTCGATCCCGCCCTTCTTGAGGGCTTGGAAGATCGCCCCTTGCCACGGCGGGACGGCCGGTTCTGGCTGACTCATACGAGCCATCATGGACAGTGATGCAGACCGTTGAACAATAGAAAATCGTGATTGGCACATGTCTCACCGGCATGGCCGACCGCCTGGTTGCCTGAGTTCCATCCGCGCACTCCCGCTATCACAACCAGACATGAAAATATAACGAATCGGTATTTCACAAGCCATGACATCAACATCGATGATAGTTCCGAACCGGACCGGCGCCAGAGAGGAACCAGGGATGATGGACGGGCTGACCGACGAGGAAGCCGCGATCGTCGACCTGGTCGGCGAGTTCGTCGACCAGGAAGTGCGGCCCGTCGCGCAGGAGCTCGACCACGCCGACACGTACC
Organism: Kibdelosporangium banguiense; assembly: GCF_017876405.1. Lineage (GTDB taxonomy): Bacteria > Actinomycetota > Actinomycetes > Mycobacteriales > Pseudonocardiaceae > Kibdelosporangium > Kibdelosporangium banguiense. Next base: position 10,646,099 of record NZ_JAGINW010000001.1, read on the forward strand.
CGGAAACACTCATCCACCAGATGAAGGAGATGGGCATCTTCGGGCTGGCGATCCCCGAGCCATGGGGCGAGGTGCACGTCTCCGCCCAGTGCTACGCCGCGGTCACCGAGGAACTGGCCAGGGGCTGGATGAGCCTGGCCGGTGCCATGGGCGGCCACACCGTCGTGTCCAAACTGCTGGTCACCTACGGCACACAGGAGCAGAAGGACACCTACCTGCCGAGGATGGCCACCGGCGAGATCCGGGCGACGATGGCGCTGACCGAACCCGGTGGCGGATCGGACCTGCAGGCGATACGAACCACAGCGCGGCGCGCCGGCGAGTCCTATGTGGTCAACGGCTCGAAGACATGGATCACCAACGCCCGCATGTCCCACCTGGTCGCGCTGCTGTGCAAGACCGACCCATCGGCCACTCCCCCGCACAACGGCATCAGCATCCTCCTGGTGGAGAAGGGTCCCGGTTTCCACGTCTCGCGGGACCTGCCGAAGCTGGGCTACAAAGGCGTGGAAAGCTGCGAGCTCGCCTTCGATGACTTCCGCGTGCCCGCGTCCGCGCTGCTTGGCGAGGTCGAAGGCAGTGGGTTCGCACAGATGATGCGTGGCCTGGAGATCGGCCGTATCCAGGTCGCCAGTCGCGCGCTGGGCGTCGGCCAGGCCGCGCTGGCGGACTCGCTGCGCTACGCGCAGGAGCGTGAGAGCTTTGGCAAACCCATCTGGCAACACCAGTCCATCGGCAACTACCTCGCCGACATGGCCACCAAACTCGAGGCCGCCCGTCAGCTCGTGCACTATGCTGCCCGACGCTACGACTCCGGGCAACGCGCCGACCTGGAAGCCGGAATGGCGAAACTCTTCGCCTCGGAGACCGCCATGGAGATCGCGCTCAACGCCGTCCGCATCCACGGCGGCTACGGCTACTCCACGGAATTCGACGTGGAGCGGTACTTCCGGGACGCACCGCTGATGATCGTCGGCGAGGGCACCAACGAGATCCAGCGCACCGTCATCGCCCGACAGCTGATCAAGCGCCACCCCGTCGCTTCCTGACCTGCCACGTAAAGGAAACACATGCACCGCCCACTTGATGGCGTCACGGTCGTCGCGCTCGAACAGGCCGTGGCCGCGCCGTTCGCGACCCGCCAGCTCGCCGACCTGGGGGCACGGGTCATCAAGGTCGAACGCCCTGGCGTAGGCGACTTCGCCCGCGCCTACGACCAGACCGTGCATGGACAGTCGAGCTACTTCGTCTGGCTCAACCGCGGCAAGGAAAGTATCGAGCTCGACATCAAGAAGCCCGACGACCGGTCGGTCCTACGTGCAATGGTCGACCGGGCGGACGTGTTCGTGCAGAACCTCGTCCCCGGCGCGGTCGAACGTCTCGGGCTCGACGCGGACACCCTCCGGGCGACTCGGCCCGAGCTGATCCACTGCTCGGTGTCCGGGTACGGGCCACACGGGCCGTACCGGTCCAAAAAGGCCTATGACCTGTTGGTGCAGTGCGAGACCGGGCTCGTGATGTCCACCGGCACACCCGAGGTTCCGGCGAAAGCCGGGATCTCGATAGCCGACATCGCCACGGGAATGTACGCCTACACCGGTATCCTCACCGCACTGTACGACCGCGAACGCACCAGCGCGGGCGCGAGTCTGCATGTGTCGATGATCGACGCGCTCGGCGAGTGGATGAGCCAGCCTGCCTACTTCTCCGTGTATGGCAACGGAGCCCCTCGACGATCCGGAGCACGCCACCCGTCGATCTCGCCCTACGGTCCTTACCGGACCAGCGATGGCGAAGTCTTTCTCGGCGTACAGAACGAGCGCGAATGGGACGCCCTCTGCCGGAAGGTGCTGTGCCGGCCGGATCTGGCCGACGACTCCCGCTTCCGCACCAACACCGATCGCGTGGCCAACACTGACGAACTGACGTCGATCCTTCAGGACGCGTTCGCCCGCCTCGCCGCCGACCAGGTCATCGAGATGCTTGACCGAGCGGGTATCGCCAATGCCCGGCTTCGCACACCCGAACAGTTCACCCGGCACCCACAACTGGATGCCCGAAACCGTTGGCGTCAAGTCGAAACACCCACAGGGGTCATGCGGGCGCTGCTTCCACCAGTCGAGGCGACCGGGCAGGAACCCGCGATGGGCCCCGTACCCGCGCTGGGTCAGCACAACGACACGATCAAGGCCGAATTCGCTGCGTGGAAAGAACTGCCGGCATGATCGAGGAGGCCGAACGCACTGAAGTCCTGCTACCCGAGCCAGCCGAGGCGTTGGGCGCGTTGCTCGATGTCCCCGTCCCGCATCTGGAGCGCCACGGCCTGCCGTTGCTGTGGCATTGGGTCTACCTGCTCGATCGGCCCGCCCAAGCGGACCTGGGCCCGGACGGGCACCCGGTCCGCAACACGGTGCCCGCACCACCGGGACCCGGCCGCCGCCGCATGTGGGCAGGCGGCCGCGTCCGTACCCGGGGACCACTGCGCTGTGGCTACCCTGCCACCAAACGAACAAGAGTCCTGTCAGTCCATGAGAAACACGGGCGAACCGGAGCACTGACCTTCGTTGTCGTGCAACACCAAGTCTCTCAAGTCGGACTCGTGGTAATCGACGAACAACAGGACATCGTCTACCGGGACGCCACGTCCGGCTCCCCCACCACAAACGACAACGGCCCGGCGCTGCAGGTCGCCGATGACGAGTGGGCGATCGACATTTCGCCGAGTTTGCTGTTCCGCTTCTCAGCCCTGACGTACAACGCCCACCGAATCCACTACGACCGCGATTACTGCCGCGACATCGAAGGATATCCAGGACTGCTCACGCACGGCCCGCTCCAGGCACTCGCGATGACGGAAGCCGCCCGAGCACGGGGATGCCACGGCGACCAGGCATTCGAGTACCGGCTGACATCCCCACTGTTCGACGGCCAGGGCCTGGTGGCCCGAGCCGTCAGGGACCACGATCAGACCACCACCATCGTGCGCGACCGCTACGGCCGCCGAACCGCCACCGGAACCCTGCGGAGCCTTGCCCGATGAACGACCTCATCGCGACCGCACGAACGTTTCTGTTCGTACCGGGCAACCGACCCGATCGATTCGCCAAAGCCGCCGCCAGCGTCGCGGACGTCATGATCCTGGATCTTGAAGACGCGGTCGCCTCAGGCGACAAGGACGAAGCCAGAGACCATGTCCGAGCCTGGCTGGCCGAAGGTCATCAGGCGGTTGTACGGATCAACGCACCCGGTACCCCCTGGCACGACGACGACATCGACGCGGCTGGCGGGCCGGCCCACGCGATCATGGTGCCCAAGGCCGAAGACCGGACGCAGCTCGATGCCATTTCCCGGCGGGTGTCAGGCGGGATCATCCCCCTGATCGAGACTGCCCTCGGCATCGTGCAGGCAGCAGCCATCTGCGCCGCACCGTCGGTCGTGCGCCCTGCCTTCGGCAGCATCGACCTCGCCGCACAACTCGGTGTCGATCATCAGTCTCACGAGGCACTCCACCACGCGCGATCCTCTGTCGTCCTCGCCGCAGCCGCCACCGGACGCGCCGCCCCCATCGACGGCGTGACCACCGCCATCGACGACGAAGCCCGGCTGCGCACAGACCTCGACCACGCGATCAGACTCGGGTTCACCGGCAAACTCTGCGTCCACCCCCGCCAGCTCAATGCGGCCAACCAACGCCTCACTCCGTCGCACCAGCGAGTCGAATGGGCCCACGCCGTGATCGACGCGGCGGCCGGCGGGGCAGTGACGGTCCACAACGGGCACATGATCGATCGGCCCGTGGTCCTCCGGGCCCAAGCCATCCTGGCCGCCGCCAAGCAGACCCATTGAGGGCCCTCACGTCGACCAGCTCAACCGTCGGTGCGGAAGCGGGCGGCCAGTTCGCTGCGAGAGCGGACACCGAGTTCGATGTCGCCGACAACGAGGAACTGCACCGCGTCCTGTGGGACCTGCCGCTCTTCCCGTACCTGACGATCACCGTGACACCGCTGGCCACGCATCCTTCCGCGCTCGGCGCCGCGTGCCGACCATGATCGCTTTCAGCCCTGTCCCCTAGACTGATGTGCGTGTCCGTCCCACCCGCGACCGGTGCCGGTTCGTCTCAGCCGGCCGGAGCCACCAAGCGCTACTGGGCGGCACAGGCGATCCGGCAGGCGATCCTCGATGGCCGCTACGCGCCGGGTGAGCGGCTGTTCGAGGAGAAACTGGCCGCTGAACTGGGCGTGAGTGCCACCCCGATCCGCGAGGCACTGCTCATCCTCGAAGCCAAGGGTCTGGTGCGGATCACGCCCCGCCGGGGTGCCACCGTGATCGCGTTGGGACGAGCCGACATCGAAGAGCTCTACCACGTACGCGGCATCCTCGAGCCCGCCGCGGTGTCGATGGCGCTGGAGCGGTTGTCGCGCAACGACCTCAAGCGCCTGGTGCTGGATCTCCAGGACACCCACGAGGAGATGCGCCAGGCTCTGCGAGTGCAGGACACCGCGCCGATCCCCCGGCTCAACATGCGGTTCCACTTCCGTATCTACGAGGCGTCCGGCTCCCGGCAGATGGTCGAGGCGATCGAGCGGCTGTGGAACATGCTGCCGTCGCACTCCCTGCGCAACATCCCGCACCGTTCCGAGTGGTCGTTCGACCAGCATCAGCGCCTGATCGACATTCTGGACGGCGACGACCCCGCGCAGGCCGCGGCCGCGATGCGCGATCACATCCTGCTGGCCGCCCAGTCGCTGATCCCCCACGTGCCCTGACCCAGATACGCCCTCTCAGCCCGTTGACCTCGCACAACAGCTTCTATAGAATCCGCTATATTCTATAGATAGATCCGTCGCCGCGGGCTCGTGTTCAACGCAGAACAGGATTCGCCATGCCGTCAGAAGTGCCTCCCACCAGCAAAGACGTACGCCGAGTGCTGGCCGCCAGTGTCATCGGGACGACCTTGGAGTGGTACGACTACCTGATCTACGGCACCTTTGCCGCCCTGGTGTTCAACAAGCTGTTCTTCCCGGCATTCAGTCCGCTTACCGGGACGCTCGCGGCCTTCGCGACGTTCGCGGTGGGATTCCTCGCCCGGCCGTTGGGCGGAATCATCGCCGGTCACTACGGCGACCGGGTCGGCCGGAAGACCATGATGATCCTGACCGTGCTGGCCATGGGCATCTCGACGACGCTCATCGGAGCCCTGCCGACCTACGCCTCGATCGGGGTCGCCGCGCCCATCCTGCTCGTCGTGTTGCGCATCCTGCAGGGGTTCGCCATCGGTGGCGAACTCGGCGGCTCGGTCCTGCTCGCTGTCGAGTACGCCCCACAGAACCGCCGCGGCTTCTACGGGAGCTGGCCGTCGATGGGAGCCTTCGCCGGACTGTTCCTGTCGATGGCGGTGGCCATCCCGGTGACCTCGCTCCCGGATGACCAGTTCCTCGCGTGGGGATGGCGTATCCCGTTCCTTGCCAGCATCGTGCTCGTCGCCATCGGGTTGTTCATCCGCACCTCTGTGACGGAGACACCGGCGTTCCGCGAGGTGCGCAAGACCGGGAGTGAGGCCCGCTTCCCCGTCATCGAGGTAATCCGTCGCTCACCACGTAACGTCCTGCTCGCAGCGGCCGCCTACATTCCCAACAACGCCTCCACGTATATCGCGACGGTCTTCCTGCTGTCGTACGCGACCAAGGACCTGGGCATTCCACGCACGGTCTACATCACCGCGGTGATGATCGGCTGTGTCTTCGGGGCAGCGGCCACGCTCTTCTTCGGCGCGATGTCGGACCGTTTCGGACGCAAGCCGGTCTACCTCACGGGCGTCACACTCGTGGCGCTGCTGACCTTTCCGCTCTTCTGGCTGGTCGGCGGGGCGACCTTCGTCTCCGTCGCGGCCGGCCTCATCGTCTACTTCATCGCCAAGGGCGCCATACTCGGGCCACAAGGCGCCTATTTCGCGGAGCTTTTCGGCACCAACGTGCGCTACAGCGGTGCGTCACTCGGGTACAACCTGGCGGCGATCCTCGTCGGCGCTCCGACGCCGGCGATCGCCACCGCGCTGCTGGCGTGGTCAGGCGGCGCCATCTGGCCGATCGTCCTCTATGTCGTGGTCATCTGCCTCATCGCGGGAATCGCTGTGCGGTTCGCCTGGGAGACCGCGCACGAGCCCTGGGAACTTCGTGCCGCGGAGCCGGAGGCCACTCGCTGAGCTCTGTCGCTGTCCAAAGAACACGAGGAGAATCTGTGCGCTACGTCGATGACGAGCAGGGCCCGTCGTTTCCCTACGAGCCGGGAAACGACAAGATCCGGCCGGAACGAGTCCCGGCCGCGCGATGCCCGCATCTCAAGCCGGTCGAGAGCGTCGACGAGCTGCTGCCGTACTTCGAGAACGTCGCCCGGCGCCCCTACAGTCCCGGGTTGTGGCCGGCCTGGGACCTGCGAAAAGGTGAACGGGTCCTGCTCAGGGTCACCAACTGGCACCATCCGATGGTCGTCGAGGCCGCCCGGCTGACCTTCGAGAAGTTCGAGGTCGACTACAAGATCGAGATCGAGGACAAGGGCCCGGTCCCGATCTGGGAGGGCCATGACGAAGTCGAGTACTACCTGGCCCGCACGCCGGAACTGGCCCGCTGGATGGACGAGTGGGAGGAGTTCGACCGGATCGGCGCCTACGACAAGATCATCATGGGGTACGGCGGCCCGATCCTGCGCGAGCGGAAGACCAGGATCCAGCGATTCCCGTTCATCACACCGGAAATGGTGGCCTCCGCGGCGCACGCGCTACCCGCCGAACTGCTGACCGCGATCGACGAATGGACCTGGCAGGCCGTCCGCCGGGCACGCACGGTGCACATCACCGATCCCGAGGGAACCGACCTGCGGTTCACCAACCACGACTCCTACTGGAACAAGGAAAGGACCGTCTACAACCGCGAACACGTCGAGAAGGCCTACTCCGGCAACGTCGCCTACGGCGAGACATACCTGCCCGGTCACATCTGGGGCCGGCCACATTTCCACATCCCGCAGGAAGACGGGGAAGGTGTCATCGCCGGCACGATGAACCACATCGCGCCCTACCCACGCATGGAACTCCACATCAAGAGCTCCAAGATCATCGAGATCCGGGGTGGCGGCGAGTTCGGCGAAAAGCTCCGGACAGTCATGCGACAGAACGAGGACGTGCAGTACCCGGGCTACAACACTCCGGGAATCATGCAGTGGTGGGAGGCGTCCATCGGCACCAATCCCAAAGTGCACCGCCCTCGTGAAGGCTACGCGCGCGGGTACAACTGCGGCCTCTACGAACGTACCCGGAGCGGGATCATCCACATCGGATTCGGCACGGTGATCTCAGCCGACACCGAACGGCAGGCCGCCCGCGAGGGCAAGGTCGTGGGACACTGGCACGTGCATCTCAACTACCCGACGTACATCGCGGAGGGCACCCCGGACGGGGACTTCGTCGTCATCGAGAACGGCAGGCTCAAGGCACTGGACGATCTGCGAATCAGGGAGATCGCCGCGAAGTACGGCGACCCTGACCAGTTGCTGCGCGAAGACTGGATTCCCGCGGTACCCGGCCTGAACCTGCCCGGCGACTACGACCGGGACTACGCTTGCGACCCCATGGACTTCACCCTGACCGAACTGGACATCTGCCGGAAATGGCATCCCCTGTTCATGCGCATGATCGACGGTGGGAGCAACCACACGGTATGTCACTAGGAACGACCGCGGCTCGCCCGTAGCTGGTACGCATCCGCCACCAGCGCACCGGATGCGTCCCACAAGTGGACCACGTCGTTGAGGAAGCGTGGGGAGACGGCGGTGCTCTCAGCCGCGGCAGCCAGCCAGGTCCCCTCTGGAGCCGATCTGATGTGGACGGTCAGCTGGATGGTCGGCAGCCAGCCGCTCACGCCGAGATTGCGCACGGCGGGCGGAAGCAGATCCGATGCGAGGACAAGCGAGGCGTCGTCGAGTTCCCGTCCGCCGCGATGCCGGATCCAGCCGGCCATCCGCGGCATCCCACTCGGTGCGCCGTCCAGCCAGCCGGCGTCCGCTGTGGACAAGCGGACCTCGACCTCGTTCATGATCGGTGCCATCCGCCGTCCCGGCAGGACAGTCGGCAGTTCGACGCAGGAACATGCGCCGGGCAGCTCCGGCCGCCCGGCGAGAAGCGAGACCGGATGTTCGGCGAGTGCTTCGTCGACAAACGTCGCGGTGCACGTGACGTGCGGACGTGCTTGCTGGGTCAGCGTCCCGACGACGCTCGAAGCGGACTTGCCTTCCCTTCGCATATGGACACTGATCTTCGCCTCCCCCGGCCGGACGGGCGCGAGGAAGTGCCCGCTGACGGTGACCAGGCGCGTATGGCGTAGTCCGTGCCGAAGTGCCTCGACCATCAAGGCCAGCAGAAACCCTCCGTGGCAGACTCCGCCCATCGTCCACCGCTCCTCGATGGTCGTGCTTGCCTCCCGGTTGTCACCGGTGAAGACGAGTGCGCCCCGATCTGTGTCGAACGCTTGTGTCCGGGCCTCTGCCATCACAGCTCACCCTGTCTCGAAGGTTCGGGCGCGCAGACTCGCGGCCACCTCCCCTGCTGCCGCCATGAGCTTCGGCTGCCACGCGTTGACCGCGACGTCGTTCAGCCGCGCAGTCGGAGCTGATAACGTGAGGATGGCCAGTAGCTGACCGAACTCGCCTTGCAGCGGAGCCGAGACGGCGCTGACGCCAGGTACACGGCGCCCATGTGAGACGGCGTACCCCTGGTCACGCACCCGTTCGATCTGCTTGAGGTGCTCGCTCACCGGCTCAGGCCTCAGCTCTGGGCGCAGTCCGCAGAGATAGCGTTCGACGAAGGCCTGGCCGTAGCGGTTCCAAGTGTCCGCGAGCAGTACGAGGCTCGTGCCGCCATGTGCGATGGGGATCGGCCGGTAGAGCAGCTCCGCGTGACGGACGGGTGCGTGTCCTGGCAGCGTTTCGATGCAGGCGAACTGCGCGATGTTAACCCGGGCGTAGAGACCTACGGTCTCGCCGCCGCAGGTCTCACGCAACTCGAGCATCGCGCCCGCGGCCGCCAGCTTGACCCGTGCATGTCCATCGAAAGCAGTGGACAACTCATGTGTGAGGAACCCGAGCACGTATTCGCCGCTCGACAGGCGTTCGACCGCCCGTGTCTTCTCCAAGGCTCGCAGCAGCCGGTACACGCCCGTCTGGCTGATGCCGGAAAGCTCCGCAAGACGGGAGGGCAGCAGTGGCCGACGTGCGCGGGCCAGTTCGACGAGCAGACCCATCGCCTTCTCGACCGAGGCGACCGAGTTGCGATCCCGGCGAACGCGAGCGTGGGTCATGGTCCGGCAGTGCTCGGCTGGGCGCGAAGGTCGGCCGTCGACTCCACATCGACCTCGTATCCGCCGCCACTCTTCGGGCGCAGCACAACGCCGTAGATGTCGAGTGCGTCATCGAACGGTATCCAGCGCTCTTCGACGTCCTGGAGAACGGCCTGCGGGTCGCGTTCCAGCGGATCTCCGTAGCCGCCACCACCGCAGGCGTGGCCGGTCACGTACTCGCCCGGTGCGAGCTCGACGGAGAAGGACGACGCAAGCGGCTGTCTGGTCCCGTCGATGCCGACCTTGTAGCTGGCGGCCAGGCATCCGTCCGCTCCCCCACGAACACCCCGCGCGGGGCTTTCGTAACCGTCAGCCATCGACTCAACGGCCATCGAGGCCGAAGTGGGACCATAGCTCACCTCCACTGTGGGGCCACCACGGAAACGCCCGGCGCCACCACTCCCCGAGATGATTCGCAGCGTACGGAACCGCAGCGGGAACTGCCGCTCGTCGATCTCGACACTGTTGCGGTACAGCAGACCTGCGACACAGGGAATCGTGTACGTCACCCAGCCGTCGGCGTGCGGCGACGCAGGCCCGCCGTTGTTACCCGCGGGAAAGAACGCGTGGTAGTCCGCACCGCGTCGAGGATCGAAGCCCGTGATCCCCGGGTACGACACGCCGAGGCCGATGCCGCCCTCGGCGATTCCCCAACCTTCGCCCAGCTGCGCGAACGCGGACTGCACCAGGTTGATCAACCGGTTGGTGGGAATCGACGTCGCCATCGAGCAGGAGGCCGGGAAGCGCGGGATGCCGACGATGCAGTTCTCGCGCAACAGCACCCGCACTCGCCGGAACGCGCCGGCGTTGTGCGGCACGCCCGAATCGACCACACTGGACACACCCTGCATCACCGCGCTCAGGGTCGCGGCCACCGACGCGTTGATGCCCGCGGGCAAGCAGTCGATGTTGTCCCGTAGGTCCACGTCGACATAGCCGGCCTGTTCGTCCACTGTGATCTCGACCCGTAGGGGGATCCCGTCCGGCGCGACCGGCAGCGGGTCCATCCGGGACTCTGCGGTGATCCGGCCGCCGGGCAGCTTGCGCACCTCGTTGGCCATCATCCGCTCCGAGTAGTCGAGCCACTCGGCCGCCGCCTGTTCGATCACGTCGGCGCCGTACTTGTCGACCAGCTCACCGAGTCGCCGCTCCGCGGTGCGGGCCGCTCCCAGCATCGCGCGGTAGTCGCCGTACCAGAGCTCAGGAAAGCGCACGTGCTGACGCGCCATGCGGGTGATGTCGTGGATTTCCTGGTAGTCACGTTCGACGCGGATCGCGGGGAACACGAGCGTGCCTTCGCTGTAGACGTCCGCCGCGTCGATCGACTCACTGCCCGGCGTCGGTCCGCCGGAGTCCGCGACGTGTCCCTTGGCGACCGCTGTGAACAGGTGCCGGTCTCCGGCGAAGACCGGCACGAGCACGCCGAGGTCCGGCGTGTGGGAGTTGCCCAGATACGGATCGTTGTGCAGGAACGCGTCTCCCGGTCGCAGATCCGCGTGCAGGTCGCACATCGACTTCGTCTGGATGTCCGCGCCGTAGTTCTGTACCGGCAGGCCTTCCGCGGACGCGAGCAGCTGATGGTCGCCCGTGACGATCGCGCAGGAGAAGTCGCGGGAGACGCTGATGAGGGTCGAGTACGCCGCCTTCTGCAGGGTGTGCGTCATCTCGCGCACGATCGCCTCGAAGCGATTGGCGATGACCGCCAGCAGGATGGGGTCGATCGTACGGGAGTCCGCTTGCGTGAGTGGCATGGCTGCCTCCTCCTGGTGTGAATCCGGGAACTGACTGTGCACAGCGGACTCAGCCGAGTTCCATCAGGTAGTGGCCCTCGCTCGTGAGCTCGACATCGCTGCCGGGATAGACGACGATGGTCGTGGTGGGCTCAAGGATCAGCGCAGGCCCGGCGATCCGGTTCCCTGGCGCGAGCGAGTCACCCAGAAAGACCGGCACGTCGCGAGCGCGGTCGTCACCGAAGTATCCCGTTCGTGTGCGGTATGGCTCGGGCGTGCTTTGTGTGGTCACGGCACCTGTGCCGGGCGTTCGACGTTCCACCTTCGCGGTGAGCCTTCCCTTCCACACAAGGCATTCGACGTCGCCCTCACCCGCTACGGCGAAGACCCGCTCGTGCGCCGCGCCGACCGCGCGGCGCAGGGACTCCACGTCGGCGTCACTCTTCAGCCGGGGTGAGTCGAGTTCGACCTCCAGATCCCAGAACTGGCCTGGGTATCGGGCCTCGACCAGGTACTGACGCTGGAACCGGGTGAACCCGCGGTCGCGCAGGCGCTGCGCGATGTCGTCGAGCTCGGCGTCGATCCCGTCGAGTACGGCGTTGACGGCGTCGACCGAGCCACTGGCCGACAGGAACTCGTGACTGCGCCACGTTTCCGAGACCACGTCCGAGAACTGCCCGCCGCACGCGCTGAATGCGCCGGACGTGCGTGGGATGAGCACTCGGCGACAACCGAGTTCACGGCCGATCGGTCCGATGTTCAGGCCGGCGGCACCGCCTCCAGCGACGACAAGGCTCTCCCGCGGGTCGACACCCTCGCTGATCGTGATGTCCTGAATCGCCAGAACCATCAGTTCACTCGCCACGGTGATCACACCGAACGCCGTGCGCTCCAACGATTCACCGAGTTCGGCGGCCAGCGGAGCAAGCACCCGCCGCGCCGCGTCGACGTCGATCCTCATTCGGCCGCCGAGAAAGAAGTCCGGGTCGATGTAGCCGAGCACCACCGCCGCATCGGTGACCGTCGGACGTTCCCCGCCGCGACCGTAGCAGGCCGGACCTGGATCGGCCCCGGCGCTTTCGGGTCCGACGCGCAGCAGGCCGCCCGGGTCGATCCAGGCGATCGAACCGCCGCCCGCCCCGACGCTACGAATGTCCACCGAGGACAGCCCGGTCAGATGGCCGGTGTACTTCGGTCCGAGCCATGTGTCGCGAGTGAACTTGATCCGCCCGGCACGCAGGAGGCTGACGTCGAAGCTTGTCCCGCCGGTGTCGGCGACGACGATGTCCTCGCTGCCGATCTGCCCTGAGCCGTACTCGCGGCCGGCGACCGGCGCCAGCGACGGACCGGACTTGAGTGTGTAGATGGGACGTTCGACGAGATCCTCGAGGTGCATCGTCCCGCCGGAGGACGAGGCCACGAGCAGTTCGCCGGCGAAGCCCGCGGCGCGAAGGTCGTCGCGCACGCCGAGCAAGTGCCGCTGCATCAACGGTTTGATCGATGCATCGATCGCCGCCGACGAGGATCGCGGATACTCGCCGACGATCGGGTTGAGTGCCGAGGACAGGGTGTAGGGGACACCGGGCAGCAGTTCCTCGATCAATCGGCCGGCCGCTTGTTCGTGGACGGGATTCGCGACCGCGTTGATCAGGGACACCGCGACAGCCTCGACCCCCTGGTCGCCAAGCAGCTTCAGGACAGTGCGCGTCGCTGCCTCGTCGAGCGGGGCGACCACCCCGCCTTCCGTGTCGACTCGCTCGTCGATCTCGAAGGTGAGCCGGCGCGGGATGTACGGCGCGGGAAACTGTTGCGTGAAGTCGTACGCGCTCTGCTTCCCACCCTGACGCAACACCAGGGTATCCGGAAACCCTTTTGTGGTCAGGAATGCTGTCTTCGCCACATGGCCGGTCAACATCGCGTTGGTGGCGTGCGTCGTCGCGTAGACGAACAGATCACATCGCTGCACAATGGTGGCGGCCGGAAGACCGATCTGTTCGGCCGCCATCTCCAGCCCGGCACGGAGCCCCTCGAAGATCCGATCGCGCGTGGTCGGGCTCTTGCCCAGTACGAGCCGTCCGTCCTTTCCGGACACGGCGACGTCGGTGAAGGTGCCCCCGGCATCGACTGCGATTCTGAACGACATCTTGCTTCCCTTCGAAACACAACTCTCTGCCACGGGCTCAGTCACCTACAGCCGCGACGATCCGGCGCCGCGGGCGCCAGCCCGCTCGCGGAATCGAAGCGATCAGCCGCCGCGTGTAGTCCGCCTGCGGGGCGTCGAGGATCTGCTCGACCTGCCCCGTCTCGGCAACCTGGCCGTGGTGGAGCACGACCGCGGTGTCGCAGACCTGGCGTACCACGGCAAGATCATGCGAAATGAACAAGAAGGCCACCGCGGTCCGCTCACGGATATCGGCGAGCAGGTTGAGCACCTGCGCCTGGATCGACACGTCGAGCGCGGCGACCGCCTCGTCGAGGATCAGCAACCGGGGCTCGGCCGCGAGCGCACGGGCGATCGCGACTCGCTGACGCTGCCCACCCGAGAGCGCCCGCGGCAGCGCCGCGGCCTGCCGGGTGTCGAGCCCGACCTGGTCGATCAACTCGTCGGCACGTGCACTGCGCGCGGCCTTTCCGAGCGTGGGTGCATGCAGCCGCAGTGACTCCTCGATGGTGTCACGCACGCACTGGCGCCGGTCGAGCGACTGGTACGGATCCTGGAAGACCATCTGCACGAGGCCGCCGCGACGCCGGCGTTCACGCGTGCTCACGTGCCCGGCCGGCCACGTCTCCCCTTCGACGACGATCTCGCCTGCGGAAGGCCGTTCCAGCCCGACGATCATCCGTGCACAGGTGGACTTCCCTGACCCGGATTCGCCGACCAGTGCGACGGAACCACCGACGGGCACCGAGAACGACACACCGTCGACCGCGATGACGTCCTCACGGCCAGAAGCGGCACGGCGCACGCGGAAACTCTTGGTCAGTTCGCGGACTTCGAGAAGGGCCTCAGGCATGGGCGGACTCCTCGCGGGTGTGGGCGGCGCGGATGTCCTCGCTGAAATGGCAGGCCACAATGGACTCACCAACCGGGCGCAGAACCGGACGCTCCTGACGGCAGCGCTCTTCAGCACGCGGGCAACGCGCCGCGAACGGGCAGCCTTCGCCTGCCTCGAACGCCGACAGCGGACGCCCCGGAACCGCGACGAGACGCTGACGCCGTACGTCGAGGCTCGGCCTGGCCGCGAGCAATGCCTCGGTGTACGGATGTGCTGCGTCGTCACGCAAGTGGGTCGCGGGCAACTGTTCGACGATCCTGCCCGCGTACATGACCGCGATCCGATCGCAGACAGCGCCGGCCAACTCAAGGTCGTGCGTGATGAACAGCAACCCGAGTGCCCGCTCGCGGCGCTGCTCGTCCAGGATCGCCATCACTTCTTCCTGGGTCGTGACGTCGAGTGCCGTGGTCGGCTCGTCCGCAAGGATGAGACTCGGCTCGGCTGTCAGGGCGCCCGCGATCATCACCCGCTGCAGGAGTCCGCCCGACAACTGCCACGGTCGCTGGCGCATCCGCCGCTCGGCGTCAGCGATACCGACCTCGCGCAGGAGATCGACCACTTTGCGCTCCGCGTCGCGCCGCTTCATCCCACGGGTGAGGACCAAGCCCTCCACGAGATAGTCGCCGATCGGATGGACCGGATTGATGTGCGCGCGAGGGTCCTGGAAGATCATCGCGACGTCGTGGGCGCGGATCCGGCGCAGACCGTTGTCATCGAGGGGAGGGACCGAGACACCGCCGAGCCGGACGTCTCCGCTGAGCCGAGCACCGTGTGGCAACAGGCGCATGATCGAGCGTGCCGTCAGTGATTTGCCCGAGCCGGACTCGCCGACCAGCCCGACCGCTTCCCCCGCTCGGACTTCGAGGCCGATGCCATGGATCGCGGTCTTCATCTCCCCCGCGACCGGCAGTTCGAGTCGCAGATCCTCGATCTGCAGAAGCGGTTCTGTCATGTGCGCCCCTCGATGTCGAAGTGACGCGCGAGCCGCTCGCCGACGAGGTTGAAACCGACCACGGCCAGGACGATGACGAGGGCGGCATAGAGCGACTGCTCCGGATATCCGCCGATGATCGACGGCTGGCCGTTGGCCACCATGACGCCCCAGTCCGGCGCCGGAGGCTGGATGCCCAGCCCGAGGTAGGAGACCGCCGCGAGATCGAGCATCGCGTAACCGAAGGCGACCGCGGACTGCACGACGATCAGCGGCAGGATGTTCGGCAACAGGTGCCGCACGCAGATCGTCCACCCCGAGGCACCCTGGACCCGGAGGGCCTCGATGTACGGCAGGCTGCGTTCCTTCAACGCGGCGGCCCGCAGCACTCGGGCCAGCACAGGCACATAGGAGATCGACAGCGCGATCACCGGCGCCAGAAAGCCCGTACCGAAGACAGCGGCTGCGACAACGGCCAGGATGAGCCCCGGGACCGCGAACGTGACCTCGATGAAGCGAGCGATCATGGCGTCGACCCAGCCACCGTGCCAGGCGGCGAGAATCGCCAGCAGCGTGCCGCCGATGGCGGACAGGACGACCACGAGCGCCGGACCGGCGAGGCTGGGCCCGGCTCCGATGATCAGCCGGGAGAGAATGTCGCGCCCGGTGTCGTCGGTGCCCAGCCAGTGGGCCGGCGAGGACGGGTCGAAGATCGCGAGAGGGTCGATCGCGGTCGCGTCATAAGGCGCGATGAGCCAGCCGAAGACCGCCACGAGCACCAGCAGGAAGCAGCAGACCGCCGCCACTGTCGCAAGTGGTCCGAACGCGGCCATCCGGCGCGCGATCGCGCCTCGGCGCCCAGGCCTCATCATTACCTGTGCGATGCTCATGTGTTGCGGCCTCCCCTCGCGAGACGTGGATCGAGCGCGACGTTGACGACATCGACGACGGTGTTTACGACGATGAAGACGCCGACCATGAGCATCGACAGGATCTGCACGACCGCAAGGTCCTGGCGCTGGGCGCTCTGAACCAGAAGCGAGCCGAGGCCGTTGACGCCGAACGCCGCCTCGGCGACCGCCGTGCCGGCGACCAGACTGGCCACCACCGTTCCCGAGATCGTGAGAATCGGTCCCGCCGAGTTGCGCAGGACATGGTGACGGATGATGCGGCGGTACGGCAGGCCGCGGCTGCGAGCGGTATCGACGTGCTCGGAATGCAGTTCGCTGGATACCGCCGCGCGGGTAATCCTTGCGACGTAGGCGACGTAGCTGAAGCTGAGCGCGATGGCGGGCAACGTCAGATGCCGCAGTTTGTCCGCGAAACCGTCACCGGAACCATAGACAGGCAGCCACGACAAGTGGGTCGCGAAGATCCAGATCAGCACGATCGCCAGCACGAACGTCGGCACGGCCATCGCGACGCTGGTACCGACCGTGACGCTCGTGTCGACGCGGCCACCGCGAAGCGCCGCCAGCACACCAAGGCCGACGCCGAATCCCACAGTCAGCAGGCCCGCGTAGCAGACGAGCATCAGCGTGTTGACGACCCGGCCGGCCAGGAGGTCGGCGATGTCGCTGCGAAAGACCATCGACCTGCCGAGGTCACCGCCCAGCAGCCCGGAAAGCCAATGCCAGTACTGTGTCCAAAAGGGATCGTCCAGGTGGTACTCGGTGCGGATCGACGCGAGCACCTCCGGGTTGGGCACCGTTCCGCCCGCGAGCGCCGCGGCCGGGTCGCCGGGCGCGATCGCCAGCGCGGCATAGATCACGACACTGGCGACGAACAGGGTCACCACGACACCGGCGAGTCGCCGCATCGTGAACCGGATGGTGGCCGTCATCTACGACCCGCCCAGGTTGGCCGCCCACGCCGAGGTCAGGAACGCCGACGACGTCGTGATCCCGGTGAGGCGGTTGTTCAGGAACACGCGTACATGGATCCCCGCCAACGGGACCATGACGCCGTCCGCCGTGAAGATCGCCTGTGCCTCGGCGAACAGCCGGGCCGACTCGCCGGGGTCGACCGAGGTGCGGGCGTCCTGGAGCAGCTTCGTCACCTGTGGTTTGTCGTAGCCGGTGTAGTTGAAGAACCCGTTGGGGAGCACGTACTGCGGTGCGTAGTAGAAGAGGCCGGGAACCTCGATCCAGCCGGGTGTGACAACGAAGTCGACGGACGCGCGCTTGCTCGCGTCGAAGAAGAACGCGTCGAAGTCGGTGGGCTGCAACGTTTTGAGCTCCGCGTCGAAGCCGAGCTCACGCGCCGCGGACTGCACGATCGTCGCGGACTGCAATGCCAGCGCGTCACCGCCCTTCGTGGCGAAGACAAGCGACTTCCTAGCCGGATTCGCCTCGGCGATCAGCGCCTTCGCCTTGGCGAGATCCTGGGTGTGGGAGGGCAGGTTGTCGTACGCGGTTTTGAGCGTCTCGTGCCCGGGGATGCTCTGCCAGACGATCGGCGGCGTCATCGTCTTGAGCGGCCCGCCATAGCCACGCAGGGCCTGCTTGATGAAGGCGTCCTTGTTGATCGCGAGGTCGAGTGCCTGGCGAACCTTCGGGTCGATCGCCGGACCCTGCGACGCGGTCGGGAAGAAACCGACGAACATGCTCGACGGCCCGGCCAGCAGCTTGCCCTGATTCGAGTTCGCGAACGCGTTCACGCTCGCCACCGGGGCGTTGAAGCCGCCGTCGATCTGGCCCGCCAGCAGGGCACTGGTCAGGGTCGCGCTGTCGGTGAGGAACTGGAACTCCAGCGTCCCCGCCTTCGGCGCCCCGTCCCGGTAGCCGTCGTTCTTCGCAATCGTGATCTTGTCGCCCGGCGACCACTTCACCAGCCGATACGGCCCGGTGCACATCAGGCCACCGGCCGGCGTGCCGAGATCCTTGCCGATCCGGGTTCCGAACAGCTTCTGCACGACCGCTCCCCCATGGGACGCCATGGCGTTGCGGAACTGGGTGTCGTGCTGCTTGAACGTCACGGTCACCTGAAGCGGACCGGTTTTCTGGATCGTGTCGACGTACTCGTAGGCATAGCCGTACGCGCTCTGGACATCCGGATCGAGGTTGCGTTGCATCGAGTAGACGACGTCGTCGGCGGTCAGCGGGGTACCGTCCCAGAACCTGACGTCCCCGCGGAGATCGGCGACGAATGTCGTCGGGCCGGTCCAGTCGGCTTTCGTGGCGAGGCCGGGCTGCACCGAGTAGTCCGGCGCGATGCGCAACAGGCCCTCGCACAGATTGGACACCACTGTCTCTTCCGACTCACCGAAAGCCTTGGTGGGATCCAGCGACAGCGGCTCCCCAAAGGACAGTGCCCACTTCACCAGGTCCACGGGGCGCTGGCCGGCCGGCGTGGAACTGACCAGCTCGATCTGGCCAACGTTCCCGCCGGCGTTGCCGCCGCCACCGCAGCCGGTGGCCACGAGCATCGTCATCACACAGCCAAGGGCAAGAACTCCGCGCCTGCGTACCACCATCGTCGGCCCTCTCGTATCGCAGTCTCAGGGTCTCCCCCGCGCCGCGCAATGCGGAACAAGTGCTTCGGCGCCAGCGCGGTTGAGCTTTGTGAGCTGCGAAAACCAGCGCTTCCATGCATGGTTCATCGTGGTTACAGCAGTGTGCAAGCCATCTGGCAACGAAATCCGCAATGCGGATTACGGTTCGGCAAGCCGTCCGTAGGACTCCGGCCTGCGCGTGGTGAGGAAGGGGAACAGGTTGAGCCAGTCGTGGCATTGGTCGAGGTCGAGCGAGGCGACGAGGACCGCGTCGGCGTCGCGTGGTGCAGAGACCAGGATTCGGCCGTAGGGGTCGGAGACGAAGGATGAGCCGTAGAAGGTGATCGTGCCTTCGTCTCCCCAGCGGTTGGCCACCACCATGAAGGTGCCGTTGGCTATCCCGTTTCCGACGATCACCGTGCGCCACAAGGGTTCGGTGTCGAAGTCGGGGTGATCGGGCTCGGAGCCGATCGCGGTCGGGTAGGCGAGCAGTTCCGCTCCGCCCAGCGAGTAGAGCCGGGCCAGTTCCGGAAACCACTGGTCCCAGCATGTTGGCAGGCCCAGGCGCGCCGCGTGGCTGCCGGGAAGATCGATTACGGTGTAGGGCTCGCCATCGGCCGGGCCAGGCCGGAAATAGCGATCCTCGTAGTAGCCGGCAGTGATGGGAATGTGCATCTTCCGGGTCCGGCCGAGCAGTGTTCCGTCGGAGGCGATGAGGATCGCGGTGTTGTACCCGAGCCCGTCGGGGCCATCGGCGCGTTCGAACAGCGACGCGTGCACCGCGACGCCGTGCTCTGCTGTGGTGGCTGCCGCGAAGGTGTAGGTGGGACCGGTGCTGAGGTCCTCGGCGGACGCGGTCGCATCGCCGTCGGGAATCCGGTCCGCGGGGTAGCGGGCGAGGGTGAGTTCGGACAGGAACACGACGTCCGCTCCGGCTTCGGCCGCAATGCGGATACCGTCGTTCAACACGACTCGGTGCTCGGCGGGATCCGGGTGCCAGCGTGTCTGCACCACTCCCACGGTGAGAAACGGCCGAGTGCTGGGATGCACGCGTGCCGGTGACGGCAGTGGTTCCGAGGTGATCAGGCGCATGGCTTCCTCACAACATCATCGGGGTTGTTGTTGGGTGATGCAGTGGACCCCGCCGCCGTAGGCGAAGACCGGCCGGGCATCGACCAGTTCCACCGTCCGGGCAGGGTAGGCGCGGCGCAGGATATCGGCGGCCACAGCGTCGTGCGGATCATCGAATCCGCACAGCACGACCACGCCGTTGGCGACGTAGTGATTGATGTAGGAGTAGTCCACGAACTCTCCCCCGTCCGCCAGCACCGTGGGCGCGGGCAGTTCGACCACTTGGAGCCGTCGGCCGCAGGCATCGGTACTCGTGACCAGGAGTTCGATGATCTCTTGCGATACTTCGTGATCGGGATGCGCGGGGTTCGTCTGGCTGTGCACGGCCACCATCCCCGGGCGGAGGAACGCGGCCACGACATCGACATGTCCACGGGTACCGAACCTGCCGTAGTCGCGCGTCAGCCCACGTGGAAGCCAGATCGCGGTGGTCGTACCCAGGCGCGCGTGCACTTCGGCCTCGACTTGTTCCCTGCTCCACCCCGGGTTGCGTGCGTGGTCGAGCTGCACGGTGTCGGTCAGCAGCACGGTCCCTTCACCGTCCACATGCAACCCACCGCCCTCAGTGGTCAATGTGGACTCTTGACACGGGTGACCGGACAGCGTCGCGACTCCGGCCGCGACGTGCCGGTCACGGTCCCATGCGGCCCATGATTGGGCGCCCCAGCCGTTGAACCGCCAATCGACCGCCGTCAACCCGGTCGGCGACGAAGGATCATGCACGAAGGTCGGGCCGATGTCCCGCATCCACGCGTCGTCAAGCGCGACCTCGACGACATCGATGTCAGGCCGGACCAGAGACCGCGCGATGCGCCCCTGCCCTATACCGGCCACCAGGGTGACCGGTTCATGGCGCGCCACGAGGTTGGCCACGTCGGCCCACACCCGGCGGGCTTCGGTAAGCGTGGGTGAACCCTCCTCACCAAACGTCTCGTTCGGCGGTGGGAACGCCATCCACGTACGCTCGTGCGGCTCTGCTTCAGCGGGCATTCTGATCATGGTCAAGACCTCACTCAAGGATCTGCCTGTCATCGCGCGCAATGCGGAACACATGCGCTGCGGAACCAGCCCGGTTCAGCTCGTGAGCTGCGAAAACCAGTGCTTTGTGCATGGTCCATGGCGGTAACCGCGGCATGCAAGCAAAGCAGTCCGGTCATCCGCAATGCGGATTACAGCTGCCGGTCACTGCGCATGGCGGCCTAGCATCCGTGGCATGCGCGACCGCGAGATGACTGACGAGGAACTGCTTGCCCTCAACGAACGCGTCTCCAACCGGGGACGGTGGGGCGACGACGATGAGCTCGGGACGCTCAACTACATCACGCCGGAAAAACGGTGCGCGGCTGCTGCACTCGTCCGATCCGGCGAGACCGTGTCGATCGGGCGCGACCTCACCGCCACCCCGGATCCGATCACGAGCGAGGCTGTCGACCACCGCGTGCTGTTCGTCGGCCCGGGACCCAACTACGCCACGGACTACGTCGGAATCGAGCCGCACGGGTTCACCATGACCCACCTCGACGCGGTCTGTCACTCCACATGGAACGGTCACCTGTACAACGGCCGTCGCGTCGAGGACATCCAACGCTACGACGGGCTCGCCTTTGGCTCGATATACGCGATGCGCGATGGCATATTCACTCGGGGTGTGTTGCTCGATTTGGCTCGGGCGCGAGGTGTGGAGTATTTCGAACCAGACCGCCTCATCGAGGTCGAGGATCTCGAGGCGGCTGAGGAACAGTGCGGTGTGCGTGTCCAGAGCGGCGACGCCCTCTTCGTCCGTATGGGCCTGCGTCGCTGGGAAGCCGTACACGGACCGCAGTCGCCGGACGAACGAGCCGGGTTGGGCGCACGTTGTCTGGAATGGATACACGAGCGCGAAGTGGCGGTCTACGGTGGCGACTGCGTGGAGTTCATCCCCTATCCCAGCGACGTGATCCGGATGCCGCTGCATCACATCGGAATGCCCTCGATGGGACTGGTCCTGCTCGACTGGCCGGAGGTCGAGCGGCTCGCCGCGACCTGCGAACGCCGGACCCGCTGGGAATTCCTGTTCACGGTCGCGCCGATCCGGCTGCCGCGAGCCACCGGAGCAGCGGTCAACCCGATCTGTGTCTTCTGAGCCGGACTCAGATCCGGCTGTTGGCCGGAATGGCGGACTGTGCGCCCCAGAATCCGCAGTGATGCTCGCCGTTGAAGTCCTTGCCCGCGCCCGAACCAATGGCGTGCACGTATCCGTCCTGTGACGTGAACGGCCTCCAGGTCGAGTCTCCCGGACTACCTGTCCGAGCGAACTGCGCCCAATGGTGCCGCATGGTCCGCCCCATCTCCGATTCGGCTTTTGCCGTCCATGCAACCTGGAAGAGGTACTCGACATCCGCGTAGTGGCCGGACGCGGCCGGGTCCGCCGAGCCTTCGTCGAACTCGTAGGCGAAGACCGGGGTGTGTACGGACATGACCCGATTGCTGTTGAGCGCAGGGCAGGCAAAGGCCGCATCGGTCACCACAGCGCTTGCCGCCTGGAACGGGTCCGGATATCGGTCGAGCGGGTACTCGGCCAGCACTTTGCTCAATGCTCTCGAGGCGGTCGTGGCGTAGTTGGCGGCGACGTCGTCGAAGTCCCGGGCTGACATATCTGGCGATTGCGAAGGGATGGCGCGTCCTTCGAATCGCGTGACCCCTTGCATGACCGGCACTCTGTGGAACTTGCCCTGACGAAACGCGGATCGCTGTGTTTGCGGGATCACGTCGCCGTCTACGGAAGACTGATTGAACGCACTCGACGCCGTGTTGGTCTTGCCCTGGTTCGCCAGCACATCGGCCAGCGATTTCCCGCGCAGACACCCAGTTGACTGGTCGGCACAGCCAATCCGATCGGCGAACGCGATGCCCCGTTCTTGCGAAGCGGACAGTGCCGGAGTGTCCGGCTGATACGCCCCGCTCTGGACAACGGCCTTCTGGAACAGCCCCGCGGAACCCGGGGACATCATGTGGTTGAGGATGTTCAAACCGCCTGACGACGCGCCGAAAACCGTGACGTTCCCGGGATCGCCGCCGAACGCGCGGATGTTGTCCCTCACCCAGCGAAGCGCGACTTGCTGGTCGAGCAGGCCGTAGTTGGCCGCGGGATGCCCTTCCCCGTCGATCGCCGGATGCGCGAGGAAACCGAGTACACCGACGCGATAGTTGGTCGTGACGACAACGACGCCTTCCTGCTGGACGAGCAGGCTGGGGTCATAGTCGCTCGCGCTGCCGCTCGCGTTCGCACCGCCGTGTATCCAGAACATGACCGGCAGATCCCGTGATCCACTCGCCACGTTCTCCGGCGCATAGACATTGAGGAACAGGCAGTCCTCGCTCGCGCCTTTCTCCACACTGTTGCCCGATGGGCACTGCGCGGCGAACTGCGTCGCTGTCAGCGTATCCGTCCATTTTCCGGACGGCTCGGGCGGTCGCCAACGGCGCTCGCCCTCGGTGGACAAGCCGAATCGAACTCCCCTGAACGAAAGGACACTTCCGGATCGAAGGCCGGCCATTGCGCCCAATGCGGTCGTCGCTTTTGCCTCCGCACCTGAAATCGTGACAGTCGGTCCGTCATCGGGCTCGCCACCACCAAAGCCGATGAGCGCGGCTCCACCGGAGGCCAGCAGCACGGCAACCAGCAAAGAGGCCAGCAGAAATCCCCGGCGCGACCGACGCATGCACGTGTCCTTCCGATCAAAATCGAGGGCTCCGCACTCGTTCGACCAGCACTGTCCAAGACGTCACGCACAATGGCAACGGCACGCTCGATTATCCTCCGCCATGCGGAGGGCCTTACGGCACCAAGACGATTTTCCCGCGTGCGTGCCCCCGCTCGACCAGGGCAAGGGCCTCGCGGGCCTCGTCGAGCGACCGCACCTCGGTGATATGCGAGTCCAGTTCGCCCGCGGCCACCAGCCGGGCCAGCTCAGTCAGCACCCGGTACTCCGATCGCGCGTCACATCTCGCCCACCGAGTTGCCCGACCAGCGACTTGTCCGCGACAGAGAACAACCGGTCCGGCGGGACCAGAGCCGCGACCGTGCGCAGAGCGTCCCCACCGACCAGGTCGAACACACCGTCGATGGCCTTTGGCGCCACAGCCCGAATCCGGTCCACAACACCGTCCCCATACGCCACGGCAACCGCGCCGAGCCCGGCGATGAAATCGTGCTTGGCACGGCTTGCCATCCCGATGACACGGATCCCACGCAGCCGGGCGAGTTGCAGCAGCGGCACACCGACGCCACCACCTGCCCCATTCACCAACAGTGTCGCCCCTTCAGGCAGGGCAAGTTGCTCCAAGGCGTCATACGCGGTGCCGGCCGCGACCGGGAGCACGGCAGCGGCCTCCGGCGAAACCCCGTCCGGCCGATGTGCGGCGAACCCAGCCGTGATCAGGGCCTGCTCGGCCCACCCACCGACCATTCCGGGGCAACCACCGAACACTTCGTCGCCAGGCGCGAAACCGCTCACGCCGGAACCGAGCCGCACTACGGTCCCGGCAACCTCACGGCCCAGCACTGCGGAACGCGTGTCGCCGTAGGCGCCCTCCCTCAGCCGCCAATCCCCCGGGTTCACCCCGGCTGCCCGCACCCGGACGAGCAACTCGCCCGGCCCCGGCTCCGGAACCGGCACGTCCAAGAACGACTCCTGCTCAGGACCACCCACCTGCACGAACCCGTGCGCCCGCACGCTCACCTCCACAGCCGACCGGCAACGTATCCGAGCCAGCGGCCGCTGTACACGACTGTCCGCATTGCGGACCATGGACAGGTGCCCGAGACCCGTGATCGAAACTCTGTCCAGTCGGTGGAGAAGGCGATGCGGTTGCTGCACGTCCTCGGCCGAGCCGGTACGCCATTGCCCCCAGGCGAACTGGCGGCGGCGACAGGACTGAGCAACACCGCGGCACATCGCTTGCTGCGCGCCCTCGAGAAGGGAGGCGCGGTCGCTCGAATCGGTGACGGCCGCTACGCCATCGGTTTCCTCGCTCACGAACTCGCGGCACGCGCCGATCCACATGGACACATCCGGCTCGCGGCGACCGGGCCGATGCTGACCCTCCAGGAACAATGCGGCGGCGAAACGGTCGGCATCTACGTCCCCGTGAACTCCGCCGAGTTCATGTGTATCGAGACCATCCCGAGCAAGCACGGGATCAGGTACATGGAGGTGCTCTATCGGCCGATCACCATCGGCCGGGGCGCCACAAGCCTGGTGTTTCTCGCCGCGATGGAGGATCGGTACGGCCACGACGCCCTGCTCAGCTACCTGCATGGCATCCCCGACCATCTCCGCCCATTCCCGGCCGCCGAACTCGCCGACCGGGTCCACTACGTCATCACCAACGGGTATGCCGAGTCCGAAGGCACCCGGGTTCCGGGCCTCACCTCGCTCTCGGCGCCCATCCGCGGCAGGCTCGGTGGAACCCTTGGCGCCCTGACGCTGTCGTGGCCGTCCGGGCGGGCGGATCGGGCGACCCTCCCCGACTGGACACACCGCCTTCGCGCCGCCACGGCAGCCGTCGCCGAACGCCTCTCCA
The DNA here is from genome assembly GCF_017876405.1 of Kibdelosporangium banguiense. GTDB lineage: Bacteria > Actinomycetota > Actinomycetes > Mycobacteriales > Pseudonocardiaceae > Kibdelosporangium > Kibdelosporangium banguiense. Next base: position 10,671,391 of record NZ_JAGINW010000001.1, read on the forward strand.
GCGAGTTCCCAGGCGACGCCGCCGCCAGCACGTACGGGCACCTCACAAACGCGGCTGCGCCCGCCCGACAGTAATCGACGTTGGCGACGACCACATTGGACGATTTCCCAATATCAATCCAAAGAGGACACCGTCTCGTTCGTTCGCCTCGACGGAGACCATTGAACGATAGAAAACTGAGATGGCTACATGCCTCAACGGCATGACTGTCCGAGGAACTCCACGACGAGGGAACTCGACAATGGCCTACACTCCTCGAAGTACGCATGCCGCGCGCCCGCGAAAATGTGCGCTCGCGCCTGCGGAATACGCTCTGCGAGCAACTGAGCGTTGGCCACCGGTGCCAGCACGTCGTCGTCACCGTGAAGGATCAGTGTGGACGCGGCGATGTCGGGGAGAACGTCCCAGGCGTCGTGGGAATTGCTCGCCAGGAGATGACCGCGCACGGCGTGCGGCGGCATGCCGTGATCGCCGAGAGTCGTGTACGGACCGGGATTCTCCGCACGCCATCCTGGCGTGTACATCATGTCCACGAGCGCGGTCCGCGAATCGGGCCGAACCAGCGCGCGCCGGACTTCGTTGGTCCGCTCGATGCCATGCACACCTCCAGCCGATGTACAGCCGAGGACCAGCCGTCGCACCCGATGCGGATAGACCGCGGCGACCCATTGCGCGACCCGCCCACCCATGGACGTGCCGTAGACATCTGCCTGATCTACACCGAGTTTGTCCAGAACGGCGATCGCGTCATCCGCGAAACCTCGCGTCGAGTACGGCACATCGGGTTTGTCGCTCGCTCCAGTCCCCCTGTAGTCCATCGTGATCGTGCATCCAGAAAATCCGCACGAACACGGTCCCACCACGTGTGGTTGTTGGCTTGGCCAGCCAGTAGAAGGAGCGGCCGCCCGGCACCGCGCCGTTGACAGGCAAGATGTGTGCCGTCTTCGGCCTGAGCGTAGCCATGCTCAGTCATGACTGTCCTTCCTCGACCCGGGCGGTCAACGATAATCCGTTGTGGACGACCGTGCGGACCCTGCGCTTGCCGAAAATCTCATCCGTGCTGGTCAGATGCTGTACACGGTGAATCAGCACCATCCACTTACCGTTCGGCGGCCCTACGGCAGGATGACCGGCCGTGCTGCTACGACTTGCCTACCTCGGCCTCACCAACACCTTCGCCCTGCTCCGACTGCTCCCGATGAGCGACAGGGACAAAGACATCGAGATCCTGGCATTGCGCCACCAGATCGGAATGCTGCAGCGGCAACTCGGTCACACGCGGGCACGGTTCAGTCCAGCCGACCGGGCGTTGCTCGCCGCACTCCTGCACCGATTACCACGCCAGACGTTGCACAGACTCCGCCTGCTGGTACGCCCGGACACTATCCTTCGCTGGCACCGCGACCTGCTCCGCCGACGCCACGCCACGGCGTCCCGACCGAAACGACCCGGCCGACCGCGCACCATACGGTCCATTAGAGTCCTGGTCCTACGCTTGGCCAAGGAGAACACGAACTGGGGCTACCGCCGGATCCACGGCGAACTCCTCGTCCTGGGCGTGAAAGTCGCCGCATCCACCGTGTGGCAGATCCTCACCGACGCGAGCATCGACCCGGCGCCCAATCGCACATCCAGCACCTGGGCCCAATTCCTGCGCTCCCAAGCCGAGGTCCTGCTGGCCTGCGACTTCTTCGAAACCGTCACCCTCACCGGCGCCCGGATGTACGTGCTAGCCGTGATCGAACACGCGCAGCGCCGGATCCGCATCCTCGGCGCCACACCACATCCGACCGCAGCATGGGTGGCCCAAGTTGTCCGCAACCTCATCATGGACCTCGACAACACTGGCCGCCGCGCCCGGTTCCTGATCCGCGATCGGGACGGCAAGTTCCCTCCCCTGTTCGACACCATCCTTGCCGACGCCGACATCCAAGGTCGAGATCAGGGGTCGCAGTTCTCTGTCCGTTGCGGTGCTTGTGTTCGAGCGAGAGAACGGAGTGCCGCGCCGCTGAGTTCAGCTCGGCTGATTTGCCGTCGTTGCCGTCACGGCGGCAAGCGCACGTCGATGGCGGCAACGACGGCATGTCTAGGTCACCTATGCTGCGATCGCGTCAGCCAGGCGGGCGAGATCTTCGGCCTCTCCTGGGGCCATTCCAATCCCTGTCTGCCGGTACAGGTGCGTCTGACCGTCCAGCCAGCTGGTGAATCCGGCGGCTGCCTCTGGGCCGGTGAGATTCAGGGCGGTACCGACCTGGTGCCAGTCCCTGACTGCGTGGGCCCGCAACAGTTGGGCCACTGTCACCCATCGGCCTGCTGTGACCTCTCGGGCAAGCCGGGTGCCTACCACGAGTTCGGTCCAGCAATCTTCGACATCGACCGGCTGTCCGGTGTGGGTCCGCGTGGACGGTGCGGTGAAGTGCGTCGCTCCACCACGCCACGAGCGTGCCAACCGGCACGTGCAAGGCTGGGTCGTGCGGGTTCCGGCTATGGAACACGGCGCTATCGACCTGCGAGTGTGGCTCGCTACTGATGTTCGTCATGGGTCCAGCTCCCCTCCAGTGTTCAAGACCCCGGCGGGGTGCCGAATCGGCGGTGGTGAGGGTGCGTCGGGCAGCGCGGACCTGGTAGCGGCCCCAGCGTTCGTTCATGCCGAACATGTCGGCAAGTTCTCTGCCGGTACACGGCAAACCGTCGGCGACGGTCTTGAGGTATCGCTGCCGAGCCGCTTGCCGGACTGTTTCACTAGAGCTCTCGTCCCGGTCGGGTACGGCCACCAGGATCGGCGCCAGTGCCGACACGTCTGCCGCGGCCGGGCTGTTGGTCGGTCCGGTGGTTGTCGATGCCGTGCCGTCCTGCCGAGGCGTTGCCGTAGGTGCCGTGATCGACGGCAAGGCGGCATGATCGTGTGCCGTGGACGGTGCCCATTGCGGCAGCGCAACGGCAAGAGCAGATGCCGGGTGCGCGATGTCTTCTGTGCCAGGGTGTTTGCTGGCTACGTGGATTTGACTCATGAGTAGTTCGTAGGCCAGTAGCAGCGCGATCGGCGGCCAGGCGGCCACGGCTCTGCCGATCAGGGTGGGTTCGGCTGCCGCGATGTTGGCCGCCAGCGATGCCGCGATGCCCAGCGTGAGACACACTTACGCGGAAAGGCTCACTGACACAGAAGGCTCCACAGCTTGTAGGCCGGCGAATCGGTGTCGAAGTGAACCCACTCGGCCTCATGCATCGGCAACTCTGCCGGAATCTCAGCCAGCAAGTTCGAAATCTCTGCTGCATGGACTTCCGGAACGTCCACCGTCACGCCGGGCAGCCCTTCCTTGATGCTCAGGAACGTTAGGGCCAAGACATCGGCTGGCGTGATCCGATTTTCCGACGATCCGACGTCGCCGCCGGTGAAGCGTTCAAAATGCCGACCGGTGTAGAGCTCGCCGTCTGTGGCGTCCTGCGCGAAGTACCGCCGCAACGCAGAAATCGACCTGGCCCGGCGGGAATCACGGACGTAATTGTCCAGAAGCTCATGCCGGGAGGCGTAGGTTCGTGAGTCCGGCGGCATAAATTCTCGCTTCCCGGGTTACCCTGGCCAGCGGGTTGAGGTTGCATGTCGGATGTTTACCCGTATGATCGCCTCAACTACAGATGGATTATCTACCCGCCGCACGAGCTCGTTACGTGTAGCGGTTTGAACGATTCGAGGTATAAATCTAATGGCTCAGAAAGTCACCGTTCAGCTGGTGGACGACCTGGACGGCTCAGTCGCTGAGGACATCAGCACCGTCACCTTCGGCCTGGATGGGGCCAGCTACGAGATTGACCTGACCGGCGGCAACGCCGAAAAGTTGCGGAAGAACCTGGCCGACTTCGTCGGCGCAGCCCGTCGGACCGGCGGCCGGGTCAAGCGGGGGACCGGCATCAAGGGCGCGGCTACGCCAGCGGCCAATCGCGAGCAAACGAGGGCCATCCGCGAATGGGCCCGCAAGAACGGCTTCGACTTGTCGGACCGGGGCCGCATCCCGTCCAACGTCCTGGAGGCGTTCGAGGATGCTCACAGCGGCAAGAAGGCCAAAGCTAAATAGTCCACTTGAGACCGCGAATGCGAGACTGTCCGGCGCTCGCCACAATGCAACGCCGGGCAGCCTTATTTCCATCTTGGAGTCATCGCACCTGGGTGCCGCATCAGGAAGCCCTCGAGCGCACGCAGGTCAAGAATCTGATTGCCCTTCAAGATCTTTCCGGCAACGGACCTTGTACCGCTCGAAAAGTCATCGCTGCACGTCAAGCGGCGTAGTGGTACTCGTTGACGAGCCCATTGAGGATACCGGTGCGGAGCAACGTGCGGGTGTTGGCTCCATGCGCTGGGCTGGTGGGGCGACGATCTTGAGCTACATGATCAACGACGGCAGTATGGCCAGAATCAGCAGGGTCGGCAGTGCGGCTATGCACAACACGATGTAGCACGCCTCCAACCGGCTGGACCAGCTGTTCGGTCTGCGAGCCATGAAGATCACGATCTATCACTGGATTTCAATGCGCGAACGGCCTCGTGGATTCTCAACGTGACCATGTGTGGGGGCGTGCCAAGAAACGGTGGCGACTTCGTTCGCGGTTCGATCATGGAGATATGTTTGCTCGAGGGCTTCGCGTTGCGCCTACGAAAGCCGGTGGGGCGCACGGTGGCTGCACGATCGCGGCCCGAGTCCGGTTCGGCAGCATGGCGATACCGTACGCGCACATGGTCACAACCGCCCCCGAAGCATTTGTCCAATACGTGACAGTTGCCGAATATGGCCAGAAATGGGATCCGTGAATAGTCGTCCCACTCGAACGACGCGGTGCGGTCGGTCGGACATAACACCCGCACCAACCTGTACCGCTCAAAAAGTCGTTGTTGCACGTTGCCCCGTGCTCGAATACGAGCACGGGGACAGAGCGCAAATTGCGGTGAGCATGTACGGCTCGCTGTGGGCGTATCAAGGGCTACTCTGGGACCGGTGAACCTTGTACCGCTCGAAAAGCCGTAGCGCCTGGTCAGGACACCAAGCAAGCGTTGAGATCGCTGGCCCAGCGATCGTGTCATTGCTGTATCACCTGACCCGACGACTGCTGTCCGTCCCCGCGATGTTGCTGCACCGCGACACCACCAAGGACGCCGAACTGCTTGCACTCCGACATGAGAACGCCGTCCTCCGCCGCCAGATCACCGGCCAAGTCCGATACGAACCAGCAGACCGTTTCTGGTTCGCCACGGTGTCCTCGCTACTCCCCCGACGCCGCTGGCACGAGATCTTCCCCGTCCAACCCGCAACGATCCTCACCTGGCATCGCAGATTCATCGCCTGGAAGTGGGACTACAGCGCACGCCGGGGCTCCACTGGACGACCACCCACCCGCTCAGCGATCAAGAAGCTCGTCCTTCGCCTGGCCGACGAAAATCCGCGTTGGGGGCACAGGAGGATCCAAGGCGAGCTGGCCGGGCTCGGGCATAAGATCGCTGCTTCAACAGTGTGGGAGATCCTGAAGTCCGGCGGCGTCGATCCCGCCCCACGCCGAGCCGGTCCCACGTGGAAACAGTTCCTGGCCAACCAGGCCCGCGGCATCCTCGCGGCAGACTTCTTCCACCTCGACACCGCGCTCGGCAAACGCCTCTACGCCCTGGTGCTCCTCGAACACGGCACACGACGACTACACATCGCCGGCATCACCGAACACCCCACCCAAGACTGGACAACCCAACAGGCCCGCAACCTCACCACCGATCTCGGCACAGAACTGGGCGCGCTCCGCTTCCTGCTCCGCGACCGCGACCGCAAATACTCGGCCGCCTTCGACGCCGTCTTCCAAGCCGAAGACATCAACCTCCTGACCAGCGCACCCCAAGCACCGAAGATGAACGCACACTGCGAACGCCTCATCAGAACCCTCCGCAACGAGGTCTGCGACCACATGCTCATCCTCAACGAGACACACGCCCGACACGTCCTCGCCGAGTACCAACGGCACTACAACCAACACCGGCCCCACCAGGCCCGACAACAACGACCACCCGAACCTCACCCACAGCACGAACGAACGCACGGAGTCAACGCCCGTACGTTGCTACGCACCCGCGTCCTCAATGGACTCATCAACGAATACCACTACGCGGCTTGACGTGCAGCGATGACTTTTCGAGCGGTACACGCTGCCCGGGACAGCGGGAGTCCGCCGGCCGGAAGGGATCGGCCAAGCCGCGCAAGGGGTCGCCGTGGCTGGCCGAGACGCTCACCGAGTGCGCGTGGGCGGCGGTCAAGACCAAGGGCACCTACCTGTCTGCCTACTACCGGGTGGTGATGCGTCGTCAGGGTAAGCAGAAGGCGATCATGGCGGTTGCCCACAAGATCCTGGTGATCGCCTGGTATCTACTGTCCACCGGCGAGCTCTATGACGATCCGGGTGGGGCCGCGTTGCGCAAGACCACGCAGGAACAAGCGCGACGCCGCGCTGTGCGGCAACTGGAGGCTCTCGGCTATCGGGTCACCATCGCCCCTCGGGAAGGCCACGCGGCCTGACCTCGTAGGTTCCGGAAATTTTCGGAGCAGCAGGAGTGGGGCCGGTCAAGGGGTGCTGCTGACCTTGTTTTGGTCTTTCTGTCTGGGTTGTGGGCGCGCCGAGGTGAGGCGTCGGGGTCAAGGCTCAGGCGGAGCCCGACCGCGTTACGGCCGGAGGGCCTTGACCCTCTTTGCCAGGCTCGTGTGAGACACCCGGTGTGAGTACCGGGGTTCCTGACCAAGGGCGGGATCGGAGATCCTTGTGTACGTGTCCACCCCGTCTGACGACCAGCCCAGCCCGTCGACCCCGGCCGCCCAAGCTGCCCGAGGTGGCCTGGATCAACCAACCCATCGAACAACCACAGCCAACCTCATAGGCACAAACCGTCTCAATTGGACTTGACAACTACCGTGACGCCGGTGCCGGGCTATGACCCGCAACCGTTGAGCGTGTTGTTCGGCAGCGGGAGCGCTTCCCGCCCCGTCCCGCCGAGCAGTGGTGGCCGCATACCGCGCAGACGCCGGAGGAAACCGTCTGGAGGCTGACCTCCCCACCGTTTCTTCCCGAGGCCAAGCCAACCGGGCGGGACGGCGGCGCGGGGGTCGTCAAGCTGCTGCGCTGGCTGTCCTCGTTTCCCGGCCGCACTTGGCAGGAACGCGGGCTGGCCAGCGGAGCCGAGCCCCCTGTTCCCTCGGCAGACTTGCCGCCAACGTGTAGGTGCGCGCAACCTCAACCGATCCGTCGCGCGCCGCTATGTAGTCGGACACATCTGGTGCCATTCCGGTGGCACGTATGGACAAACCACGTTTATGTCCTTTTTGTACATCGCATTGTCGATTGCTTTCGCCGTCACTGAGATCGTCGCGGTGACACCAGGTGCCAGACCGATCTCCGGACGGTGAGGTTGAGAACGTCGCCGTTCCCACTGCTTTTACCATCGGCGAGCTCAGCAGCCGAGGATCCCTGGCGCGGACGACGCGTTCGCGATCCACGAACTGTGTCCCGCCGACCCCGATAGGTTGCCGCCCCGGCCACGCTGCACATCGTTGCCTTCGAGACTGCAGATGACGTCGTCTACGTGACGTTCCATGAGGTAGTCGTTGGCTTGTTGTGCCTCGATGACTGATGGACGTGGCTTGCGAGCCTTCCCTCGCTGGAGGGCTCGCAAGCCACAAGAGACGGGCAGCCCAGGTGCGGGGCGCGGCACACTGGGATCACCCCGCTCTGTACTGCCCGTCCTGTCCCCGATTTGTCAGTACAGTCGTGCCTCCGTGGAGGTCGGTCTGCACCTCAACGTGCCCCAGCACATCGACCAGTCAGCCCCAGCGAAACGTGGGATTTGGTGTCCGGTGTGGTCGCGGCAAGGCCCGCGAAGCGGCCCGGAAGATCATCGAGGATTCCGGCCCAATAGTTCGCCGTGACTCGAGTGCGTAGGCGATGGCCTGGTAGGTGGCGAGGCAGATTCCTTCACGCAACGCGATCGTGAACTTCTCGTCCCCGAACGCCTGACGGATTCGTTGCTCGCACTGATCGTGGGACGGGCCAGATGCCTGAGCGTGGCCGGCGACGCGCGCGCATGGGAGGACAACCGAATGACTCTTTTGGGTTAACCCGCACGAGTTGTTCGACCGGTAAGATACTAACTTCCGGTGGGTATGGTCGCCGTCCGAACGGACGGTGATTGTAGATGTTTTCGCGGATCATGACCCGACCGTGACCATCTCGGTTTGGGCGACGGCGCGTGTTGCGGTGCACGGCAGCGGGCATCTCCAAGGTTGGCGCCCGGAACCTGTCGCCGTGCCTCCTCGCGACCCCTGACAAGCAGAAGGGGGTACCATTGGTGAGTCTACGGCGCTCGGGACGCACGGGCGACCCCGTGACTCTATCGCAGGCGAACTCGGTGTTACCGGTGCAGCCTGCGGACGATGCCGGTCTCGACGAGAAACGGGCCTTCTATGAAGCTCGGGCGGCGATGTACCGGCGGGTGTCGGAAAGCGACCCCGATCACTACTGGGAAGCGCTGGCCTGCGCTGGGCTTGAGCAGGAGAAGGCGGACGAGTTCGCGGAGGAGGCCAGGAATCCAGAGATTCCACAGTAGATATGTCCATAGTATACAGTGAATATACGGCTGGTCGCGCGGCGATGTTGTATGTCTTGTTGTGCTGTAACGGGAAACAGGGCGCAGAAGCGTAATGTGGTTGGCGCCTCCCCGTTTCCGTGCTGTCCTGTACCGTGTCAAGAGTTGACGCAATGCCTGTGATCTGGCATCTCGTCGATTGAGTCAAGCGGTGCAAGGCTGTGAGGTTCCAAAACGCCGCCCTGCGGTCTTGAACTGCGGTGATGCGCCGTTCGACGGCAAGGCATGATCGTGGAACGTGTGGCTACGACTGATGTATCTGATCTTCGTTCAACTCGGTGGGTGGCTGGTCTTGCTTGGCCGGTCCTCGGCGTCCAAGGACGTGGAGTTGCTGGTGTTACGACACGAGGTCGCTGTGCTGCGCCGCACCAACCCACGCCCACGACTCGACTGGGCTGCCCGCGCCATACTCGCCGCACTGGTACGGCGACTACCCGATCTGCTGCGCAGACATCGAGTGGTCACACCAGGCACGATCCTGCGGTGGCACCGACGTTTGGTGGCCAGGAAGTGGACCTATCCACGACGAACAGGACGCCCTCCCGTTGACCACACCATCGTCGCGTTGATCGAACGAATGGCACGAGAGAACACCAGCTGGGGCTATCGCAGGATTCAGGGCGAACTGCTCCAACTCGGTCACCGCGTGTCCGCGTCGACCATCCGCCGCATGCTCACACGCTTGCAAATCCCGCCGGCACCAACCCGGGACTCCGACACATCGTGGCGGCGGTTCCTGCGCACCCAGGCGACCACGATGCTGGCGTGCGACTTCTTCACCGTGGACTGCGCCGTCACGTTGAAGCGGGTCTACGTGTTCTTCGCGCTCGAGGTCGCCACCCGCTGCGTCCACATCCTCGGCACCACAACACATCCCGACGGGCCGTGGACCACCCAACAAGCCTGCAATCTACTGATAGACCTGGACGACAGGGCTGACAGCTTCCGATTCCTGATCCGCGACCGGGCCGGCCAGTTCACCGCCTCGTTCGACGCCGTCTTCGCCAGCACCGATATCGAGATCATCAAGATTCCGCCGGGCTGTCCTCGCGCGAACTGTTACGCCGAGAGATTCGTCGGCACAGTACGGCGCGAGGTCACCGACCGCCTACTCATCGTCGGTGAGCGCCACCTGCGAACAGTTCTGACGCGGTATGTCACCCACGACAACACACGCCGGCCTCACCGGGCCAGGCAGCTCATGCCGCCACGACCTGAGCACCCGATTCCACACCCGAGCCACGCCCACGTTCGCCCCCGACCCATCCTCGGCGGCTTGATCAACGAATACGAACCCAGAGCAGCCTGACGCGCAGGTCACAGCCATAGAGCCGACTTCTGGAACCCACACGTCGGTCATGGTCTCACGGCGATGCGTGATGCCAAGACCGTGGCCTTCCTTGCCGAACGGTGTCGCGCTGCAGATCTGCCCGACGTCCTATCCGCCGCTTGGCGTGGCGACGCTGGATTCGGTGCCCTGCGTTCTTTGCTGGACGCCGGATTGCCCATCGCGTTGGGCTCAGGTGACCCGCTGTTGTTCGGCGCTGACGTGACGGCCAGTACGTCATCGCCCGTTCCGTCATCGGCCTGACTACATCCGAACTCGCTGCCCTCGCCCGATATTCGATCGAAGTCTTCCGCGCACCGATGGACGTCAAAAGTCAACTGTCAACGCTATCTCCACGTGGCTGGGTGTGCGAGACTCGTCCTGATCGTCCTTGGGGGGACACATGATCAGACTTCTTGCGCTGCCGGTTGTCGTCGTGCTGGCCGGGTGCAGTTCACCCGTCCCGCAGCCTCCGCCGCCCGCGCCGCCACCGTCGGCACCGTCGGCACCGAATGGGGCAGTGGGCAGTCAGGCGCTCAGTTACATGCTGGCGCCGGTCGCGTCCAGGGCGCTGTGTGGGGCACTGCCACCGGAAAGGTTGCAGCAGGCACTCGGTGCGAGCACGATCAAAGTCACGCCGGATCCCACGGGATTGGTCGCCTCCTGTGCGCTTTCCGCAAGTGAGCTATATGTCGACATCCGGCTCGAGCTCGACCAGGGCTTTGAACCGACCGAGACGATCGCGGGCAAGCCGGTTCAGGCCTTGCCCAGCTCCGGCCGGATCACCGCGTTCGACGTCGCCATCGCCGAATCGGTTGGCCCCGCCTGGCCCGACAGCACCCAGACGCCGATTCTTCGAGTGGGCGGCACCGGCGAGAAGGTGGCTGCCCCAGCGATCAGACGCCTGATCGAAGAGCTGGTGCCGGCATTGGCCAAGCCGGCCGATTCCCTGCCGGCGATCAGTCCGGATGGGACAGTCGCGTTCACCCCGGTCCCGTTCACCGCCGCAGGGTTGTTCGACCTGCCAACCCCGGTCCAGGGGCTGCGGCTGTGCTCGCTGATGAAGGAGAAGTTCGGCCACGAAGTGATCGGCGTCAAGGCGGCTGGCGACTGCACTGTCCGGTTGCCGAACGGCACGTCCATGGACGTCGCGCTGGCCGCGTTCACGCTTGGGGTCGAGTACGACGGTCCGAAGGTGGCCGGCCGACCCGCCAGCAGTGACGAGGATATGTTCCGGGTTCGGCTGAGTGACGTGGTGCAAGTGGATCTCAAGGTAGCTCCTGGCAACCGCGACGTCGCCGAGCGGCTGGTTCCGTTGCTGCTTCAGGGATAGGGGAACGGCGGGCGGCCGGACCCGGTGACCCGGGTGTTGCCCCACGGGCCGAGCTCGGCCAGCCAGGCTTGGGTGTCCGGGCCGCCGGGCAGGCGGAGGGGCACGTCCTGCCGGCCGGACATGTGCAGTTCGGTGACGACGGTGCGCTTGCCGAAAACCTCATCCGTCCTGGTCAGGCCATGTCACCAACTCCAACTCCGTTCGCCGCATACCCTCAGGGATCAACACGGCATGACTGGCCGTGCTGCTGCGAATGGCCTACCTCGGCCTGACCAACACCTTCGCTCTACTTCGTCTGATCCCGATGAGCAACCAGGCCAAAGACATCGAGATCCTCGCCCTGCGGCACCAGATCGGAGTACTGCAACGGCAACTCGGCGACACCGCAGTGCTGTTCAGTCCTGCGGACCGGGCGTTGCTTGCCGCGCTCGTGCATCGGTTCCTGCGCCAGATCTTGCACAGGCTCCGTCTGCTGGTGCGCCCGGACACGATCCTGCGCTGGCACCGCGACCTACTCCGCCGACGCCACGCCAGGATGTCCCGACCGAAAAGCCCAGGCCGACCGCGCACCATCCGGTCTATTCGAATGTTGGTTCTGCGCCTGGTCAAGGAAAACCCGAACTGGGGCTACCGCCGGATCCACGGCGAACTCCTTGCCCTGGGCCTGCAGATCGCCTGTCCTGGTCGAGAATGCGGCTACCCGGTTTGACCTGGGCGATCGTGACGTCCGATGATCGGCGGTCGTGTCTGTTCGTCTGATCTACCGGCTCTTCGGCCAGGTCCTGTCTTGGCTCGCCCTGTTCGCTCGATCGTCGGCGTCGAAGGACGCGGAGATACTCGCCTTGCGCCACGAGCTCGCCGTGCTGCGACGCAACAACCCGAGACCTCGCCTGTCCTGGCCGGATCGCGCGGTTCTCGCCGGGCTTGCCCGGATGCTCCCAAGAGCGCTATTCGTCCACCGGCTGGTCACGCCGGGAACGTTGTTGCGCTGGCACCGCAAGCTGATCGCCGCGCGGTGGCGACAACCAAAACCGCCGGGCCGTCCGCCGATCAGCGACGAACTGGCCACGTTCATCCTGCGCCTCGCGAGGGAGAACCGGACCTGGGGCGCGGTTCGCATCCAGGGCGAACTGCGTCGCCTCGGCCATCGAGTCGCCGCCTCGACCATCCGCAAAATCCTACGTGCCGGCGGGGTCCCGCCACCGACGCGCCGCGATGACACCTGGCGCACCTTCCTGCGTACTCAGGCCGACAGTCTGCTTGCGATCGACTTCTTCCACATCGACACCGTGACCCTGAAGCGGCTGTATGTCGCGTTCGTCATCGAAATCAAGACACGCAGAGTCCACCTACTCGGCATTACCCAGCATCCAACCGCAGACTGGGTGGCTCAGTTAGCCCGCGGTCTTGCCAGCGACCTAGAGGAGGCCGGGCACCGATTCAGACATCTCATTCGTGACCGCGATGCGAAGTTCGGCGCCGCGTTCGACGCGGTCCTCGCCTCCATCGGCATCAAGATCATGCTCACCGCCCCACAGGCCCCGCGGATGAACGCCTTCGCCGAACGCTGGATCGGATCCATCCGCCGAGAGTGCACCGACCGGATCCTCATCACCGGCGAACGCCACCTACGTCACGTGCTCAACGCCTACATCGCACATCACAACACCGCGCGCAGCCACCAAGACGATCGAATGCTTTTGCGCGCTCCCGACGACGAACCGAACACGACCCCGTTCCCTGCCCGGCTCGACAGAATCCGACGCCGACCGAGTCTCGGCGGACTGCTCAACGAATACCAACCCGCCGCGTGAAAGTCCAGGCCAGAACCAGCAACCGAGTTTTCGACCAGCACAGGCATGCACGTCTAGCTGCGACATTTGCATTAGCGACTGTCCAGTGTAGATGGTCGGTTATGGTCGTTTGTGGTCATTTTGCGGGAGTAAAGCGTGGGATTGATCTTGGCTCGAGTCCTCTGTGGACTCCCCGCAAGGAGGGGCTCCCTGCCATCCCGTCGACCTGACGCAGTCCTACCACAGTGGCCCCAGGGGTGCAGCCCTCGACGCTAGCACCGGCGACCGACTGGGCCGCCTGGCTGTGGCCGGACTGCTCATCATCCCGCCGGCCCAGTCGGTCGCCGACCGAGCCACTCGGGCTCTGCGCCCCTGGGGCCCCTGTGGTAGCCCCCGGGAGGTCGACGGGATGGCAGGCAAGCCCACGACGAACGCAACGTGACCGCATACCCCAGCCATCCTGGAGACCTGCCACGCGGCGAGCGCATTCCCGTCTGCGCCCACGACGACGCATCAATTCAAGCCGGTATCCCCACGGGACTGACTCCCCTTCGTGGGCGTTGGCTGTCTGTCATGACATCACAACGAGACGCTCACGCACGAACCGAGATCGTCGGACTGTCGATAGCGTAGTGGAATGCACCATTTTGCATGTACACGTTCACCCTCGTACGTAAGGTGATCCACCGCTGGGGCAGGGCCGCGACATGCTTGTACCAGCAGCAGTAACGGCCTGTACTAGTGAAGTCCGGCATTCCGTCGGTAAGAGTGTAGGGAACGCCATTCTGGTACATGACCACTGTGTACTGGTAACGCGACCAGTCCGGATTGACGTTGAGATAGAAATCAGCCTGCGCATATGAACCCCCGGAATAATCAATACATGCACCGATGGTTCCATTTTGCGGGGGCGGGGTGCAGCCGCCCGCGGCGGCCGCCGGTGACGCCGTGAGGACCAGCGTTCCAGTCGCGACCAGTGCCGTCGTGACGAACAGTTGAGTCAATCGTCGAAGCATTCATCCTCCTCTTCAAAATGTTGACGTGCCGCCAAAGCGTCTGCCATTTGAGAAGGCGGCAAGGTGACACTAATGACCAGGATTGTCCCGCACGTCAGCCCAAATCGTTTAGGCCGACCAAGCTTGTCGCGAGGAATCCGCTCGAGCAGTATGCTTTCGAAGCTGGAGACAACGGCTTTCCACGGCTCGTAGCGAGCCTCAAGGCGGCAACGAACGCACTCACATCGCACTGCCCAGCTCTGCGATTCATGCTGCCCCCTTTCAAACAGGACCCTCTCCGTCCAGATCGCACGACGGTGAGACCGCTAGGGTGAGCCTCCAGGACCAGCGAGCGAGAGCACAACGTGTTTCGGCCGAGCCCGAAACACCGAGGTGCCTGCTTGTGGAAGACTTTGCTGTTCCATGGCCTTGCGCCTGCCGGAAACCCCATCCGTCCTGGTCAAGCACTGTTTGACCAACAGCCGCTTCACCCGCACTCATGGCCGCCGACCACGGCAGGATGATCAGCCGTGCTGCTGCGACTGGCCTACCTCGGCCTGACCAATACCTTCGCCTTGCTTCGTCTGCTTCCGATGACCGACCGGGACAAGGACATCGAGATCCTCGTGTTGCGGCACCAGATCGCAGTGCTGCGACGGCAACTCGGCGACACCAGGGTGCGATTCGGCCCAACCGATAGAGCGTTACTCGCCGCACTCCTGCATCGACTACCGCGCCAGGCCTTGCACAGACTCCGTTTGCTGGTGCGCCCGGATACGATCCTGCGCTGGCACCGCGATCTTATGCGCCGACGCCACGCCAGGATGTCCCGACCGAAACGCCCAGGCCGGCCCCGCACCATCCGATCCGCACGAATCCTGGTCCTCCGCCTCGCGAAGGAGAACCCGAGTTGGGGCTACCGCCGCATCCACGGCGAACTCCTCGTGCTCGGCATCAAGGTCGCCGCCTCGACCGTGTGGCGGATCCTCACCGACGCCGGCATCGCCCCTGCGCCCGAACGCGCGTCGAGCACCTGGGCCCAGTTCCTCCGCTCCCAGGCCGAGGTCCTGCTGGCCTGCGATTTCTTCGAAACCGTCACCCTGACCGGTGCACGGATGTACGTACTGGCAGTCATCGAACACGCCCACCGCAGGATCCGCATCCTCGGCGCCACCCCATCCGACCGCGGCATGGGTCATGCAGGCCGCCCGCAACCTCTGCATGGACCTCGAGGACGCCCACTGCCGAGCGCGATTCCTGATCCGCGACAGAGACGGCAAATTCCCCCACCTGCTCGACGCCATCCTCGCCCACGCCGGCATCCAGGTCATCTTGAGCGGCATCCAGATGCCGAGAATGAACTCGATCGTCGAGCGGTGGATACAAACCTGCCGCCACGAACTCCTTGACCGCACCTTGATCTGGAACCAACGACACCTACTCCGCACGCTTCGCGAATACGAGCGGCACTACAACAACCACCGACCTCACCAAGGCATCGCCAACTCCCGACCGCTACAACCACTACCACCGCCGATCACGGACCAGACCAAGATCATCAGTATCAACATCCGCCGACGCCCGCGATTGGGAGGAATCCTCAACGAGTACCACCATGCCGCCTGACCTGCACGGATGACATTTTCGGCAAGCGCAGGGTTTGTCCTCAAGTTTGTGGTCTGGTAACGCATTGCGGCCTGCGAGGATCCATGCCCTGGTGGATGAGGCGCTGGCCATGGCCAACCGGACCGGCGAGTTACAACGGACCGGGCCGGTCGCCGCTGCACGAGCCGAAGCGGCCTGGCTGCAAGGTGAACCGGCCCGCGAGCGCGCCCTGGTCGAACGGACGATCGCGGGCGCGCCCACCGGTGGCGCCGCTGATTGGCAGATCGCCGAACTCGCGTACTGGCTGTGGAAGTGCAGCGGAACCACTCCGACGACAAGGACGACAGCGCCCACACCATACGCACTGCAGACAGTCGGCGACTGGGAAGCTGCCGCAACCCGTTGGTACGCAATCGGTTGCCCTTACCCATTGCCTGCGGATTGTGGAAGTCAAGTCCGGTCGTTGGCGTTGAGCAGGGCCAGGCCCAGGGCTGTAGGGCTGTGCAGCTTGCGGTTGCGGTCGCGGTCGCTGGTGATCAGGCCGGCTTGGCGGAGGATGGTGGTGTGCTCGCTGGCTGTGGCGGCGCTGGCGCCGATGCGGCGGGCGAGGTCGGTGGTGGTTGTGGGGTGGGCTGCGAGGGTTTCCAGGATGGCCGCGCGGGTGGCGCCGATCAGGGCGCTAAGTGCGCCGGGCGGGCGTTGGCCGATCGGTAGTGCGTCGGGTGGTTTAGCCACCGGGTAGACCAAGACCGGTGGAAGGTCGGGGTCGAACAGGGTGACAGGGCCGGTGAGACAGAAGTAGGACGGGATGAGCAGCAGGCCACGTCCATCGAGGTGCACTTCCTGGTCGCGGGGATGGGTGGGGAGGCAGAGTTGGCCGGAGTTCCAGTACATCACCGGGCGCAGGCTGGCCAGTAGTCCCTCGACGCCGCCGGTGCACAGTGCGGTGGTCCGGATCTGGCGGTCTTGGCTGACGGCCGAGTCGATGGTCCGCTGGTAGGGCGTGATCGTCAGTGAGTAGCAGGTGCGCATCGTGTCGGTGAGTTCGGTCAGTGTGCGGGGGTCGCCTGTGGCGAGCAGGCGGGCTCCACGGGGGAGCGGGCGGGACTGGGCGAGGTGCTGCAGGTCGTGGTGGATGGCGGTCTTGGGGGTGGAGCGGACGGCTTCCAGGCCGGGTTCGAGGCCGTGGATGGCCGCGTAGGGGTTGAGGAAGTCCGGGAAGTAGCCAACGGTTGGGGTGAGCGCGAGCAGCAGGCGTAGTCGCTCGCCGAGGCCGGCCTGCCGGATCGCGGGGCCGATGGTTCGTCGCCAGTGGCGGAAGAGCAGGTCGCCGGGCTGAGGCCGGAGCATGTGCAGGCTCATGACCAGTTCCCACAACGGATCCGGCGCGGGCGCGATCCGGGTTCGCGCGATGTCGTCGCTCGTGAAACAGATCCTGAGCATGCGATTACCCACCATGTTTCGGGCCACGCCGAATGTCGTTGAAGGCTCGAGCCGGCGCTAGCACTCTGCATCCAGGTGACTGGTCACCCAGGTGGAGGCCGGTGGGGTGGACCGAGATACATGCTGGGGGCTGTCGTGATGAAACCGCGACCGTGCTCTACGACTAAGCCCTACTTGTCACCTGTGCAGATCAACCGTAGGAGATGAGGCCCGATGAGACGTCCGATGATTCGAGTGCTGGCCAGAGCCTGTGCGGCGGCCGTGGTAGCGGCCGGCGTGCTGACCGCACCCGCGATTGCCACACCGTCTGGCGGGGGCGTGGGCACGACGGCCGTCTGGTGCGACTGGGTCGCCAGCTACGCGGGAGCATGGGTACCCGCCCGTCTGGAGCCGTTTACGGTGGATTGCGAGATGGGCCGGGGTGCGCACAGCCCGGCCGTGGAGAAGCTCCAGTACAGCATGAATTTGTGCTACGGCAAGGGCTTGCGGGTCGACAGCGACTTCGGAGGGGCGACCGAGAGAGCGCTGAAGGAGGTCCAGCGGGCCGTGGGCGCGGCGGTGGACGGCCGGTACGGGCCGGAGACACGGAGCAAGATGGTGCACCAGCCAATTTCCGGCTCCAGCTGCGTCCGGGTGCCGTAGACCCGGTGGTGGGCTCTGATCACGTCCGCGCACACCAATACGTCGGTCGGCGCTTTGCACGCGTATCGATGGCTGTCGGGCACCGCCGGAATGCGTTGCCGGACGGTGCCGTCGGTTAGCTGGTCACCGAACCGCCCAAGTCTTGGGGGCCGTTCCAACCGGGTGCCCCGGCACGGCCGCGAACTACTACTTCTCCGGCAACTCGGAGACCGCCACGAAGAGCCACACCTTCAACGGCCCGCTCAGCGACAACTGGCGGGCCACCGACAGGACGGACGTGGCGTCGATCGTCTACGCGCCCTGCGGTGAGCGCAGGCTGTTCAACATCAACGCCGAGCTGCGCGTGATCACGAGTTCCGCCGACTTCAGGAAGACGACGAGCTTCATGTCGATGGACTCGACCGATGCCAGTGTCAGCACCAAGTACCACTTCTCCTGGAAGAAGTGCTGATCCCACCAACTTCTCCGCCGCTGCTCAGCGCACGAGTCGGAAGGTGTGTGTTCAATGATCAACACTATTGTTGCCGCTGTGATGGCGATGTCCACCGTCGTCGTCCCATCGGCGGTCACGCCGCCGCCCGGTGCGGTCACCATCGATGTGGTCACCGTCAACGGGTCTGGCTGCTCCCCAGGCACGGCCGCGGTGGAGGTGTCACCGGACCACACGGCGTTCATCGCGATCTACAGCAACTACCTCGCCGCAGTCGGTGTCGGTGCCAGGCCGACAGACTTCCGGAAGTTCTGCCAGCTCAACCTCAGAGTGAACGTGCCGCAGGGTTTCGCCTTCGCCATTGACCGAGTCGACTACCGCGGCTTCGCCCACCTCGAACGCGGCGCTACAGGCACACTGAGAGGCAACTACTCCTTCCAGGGCATGCCGGAAACAATGTACAAGAGCCACACCTGGCAAGGCCCGCTGAGCGACAACTGGCAGGCCACGGACACTGTCGACATCGAGCTGCCCGTCATACGGCCGTGCGAGCCCAGGAACCTCAACATCAACACCGAGCTGCGGGTCAACGCGGGCACGTCGGATCCGAAGACGACGACGAGCTTCATGTCGATGGACCCGACCGACGCTTTCATTGCCACGGTCTACCACTTCGCGTGGAGGCGTTGCCCGTAACGGAAAAGTGTAGGCGGGGCGGCCCGACCAGGTCTCCCCGCAGACACCTCGAAGGGGAAACCGAAGTGGGAGAACCAATGCGGACAACTCTGTTGGGGTCGCGGTGGCCGTCAGCGGAATGGTCGTGGCCGTCGAACCCGCGCTGGCGGCGGGACCTTGTTCCGTGAGCCTCACGACGGCGGCCCCTGGCGGACACGTCGCCAAGGCGTCCTGCTACAAGCCGAACACGTTCATCGCCAGGGCTGAGGCAAAGTCGAATATCGGCGGCTTGACCTGCTGATTTGCGTTGCGACACACCGAAGATCAGGCGGTTCGGAGCAGGCACGACGGAACCGTTGATCATGAAGGTTCCTACGCCACCGTGACCTTCGGAGCGTGGCCGTGCCTGCTGTGTCATCGTCTCCTATCGCTGTCCTGTCCCTCCGCTTGCCGAAAATGTCATCCGTGCTGGTCAAGCGGCGTGGTGGTACTCGTTGAGGATTCCTCCTAACCGTGGTCGTCTGCGGATGTCGAGCCGGGTGATCTGGGCTGGAACGGTGATTGGCTCTGGCAGTGGTCGTAATGGTCGGGCGTTGGCGATGCCTTGGTGGGGTCGGTGGTTGTTGTAGAACTGCTCGTATTCGCGGAGTGCATGGGGTAGGTGTCGTTGGTTCCAGATCAGGACGCGGTCGAGCAGTTCGTGCCGGCAGGTCTGCACCCAGCGCTCGACGATCGAGTTCATCCTGGGCATCTGAACACCACTCAGCACGACCTCGATACCGGCGTCGGCGAGGATGACGTCGAACAGGTCAGGAAATTTGCCGTCTCTGTCGCGGATCAGGAATCGCGCTCGGCAGCCGGCGTCATCGAGATCCATGATGAGGTTGCGGGCGGCTTGGGTCACCCAGGCCGCGGTGGGATGTGGTGTCGTGCCGAGGACCCGGATTCTGCGGTGGGCGTGTTCGATCACGGCCAGGACGTACATGCGTGTGCCGGTGAGGGTGACGGTTTCGAGGAAGTCGCAGGCCAGCAGGACGTCGGCTTGGGAGCGCAGGAACTGGGCCCAGGTGCTGGAGGCGCGTTCGGGTGCGGGGTCGGTGCCGGTGTCGGTGAGGATCTGCCACACGGTCGAGGCGGCAATCTTGATGCCCAGGACGAGTAGTTCGCCGCGGATCCGGCGGTAGCCCCAATTCGGGTTCTCCTTCGCCAAGCGCAGAACCAGCACACGAACAGAACGGATGGTGCGCGGTCGGCCCAGGCGTTTCGGTCGGGACATCCTGGCGTGGCGTCGGTGGAACAGGTCGCGGTGCCAGCGGGATCGTATCCGGGCGGGCCAGCAGACGGAGTCTGCGCAGGATTTGGCGTGGTAGTCGGTGCAGGAGCGCGGCGAGCAACGCCCGGTCGGCCGGGCTGAACCGCACCCTGGTGTCGCCGAGTTGGCGTTGCAGCACTGCGATCTGGTGGCGCAACGCGAGGATCTCGATGTCTTTGTCCCGGTCGCTCCTCGGGAGCAGACGAAGTAGGGCGAAGGTGTTGGTCAGGCCGAGGTAGGCCAGTCGCAGCAGCACGGCCGGTCATCCTGCCGTGGGGACCGCCAGCCGTGAGGGGACGGCATCGACGTCACCCGTGCGCAGAGGGTTGACCAGTACGGATGAGGTTTTCGGCAAGCGCAGGGTTCAAATCCCTCCGCTTCCGCAACGATGACCAGCAGAAACGCCAGCGAAGCGAACAACATGACGTCGCTGGCGTCCACGGTAGGTCTCATTTTGGGTCTCATTCGGCTCATCCGGGCGACGAACCTAGGCTCAGTTTGCAGGCCAGAGCCGCGCGGCGGCCTCGATGCGGTGTCCTGGTCGGGCGAACTCGTGCAGCGCCTGCCGCGCGGCTGGAGCGAGGATCTGCTCGCCGACGGGGGTGCCCGCGGGGTGGAAGAGGTGGTCCAAACCGGCCAGCACCTTCAGTCCGGGACCGCTGGTGTGCTTCAAGGCGGCCAGCAGCGGGGGCGTGGTCCAGCACGGGACGTTGGTGTCGGCAGTGCCGCAGGTGACCATCACCCGGGTACCGTGCTTGATCTGCCGCGCCACGTCCGGCGGGTAGATCGCGTCATCGCTGCGAACAAACCGCACATGGTATGGATGAAAGATGACATGCAGGATGTTGGCGATCCAGGGCGCCAGCCCGGAGATGTCCAGCGGACGACCGGCGCGGAAGTCCGCGATCACCTGCAAACCCCCGCCTTGTTCGCCTCGCCCTGCTCGCGGGTGAGGATGCCGACCGCTACCGCCTGGTCGATCAGAGCGGCGAGCTGATAGTTGACCATGTCGAGGACGCGCAGGTCCTGCGGCGCGAGCAGGGCCAATCCCGCCGGTTTCGGCCACGCCACCCGGGCGACCAGCAGCGCCTGCAGTCCGCCTTCGCTGTGCCCGGCGATCAGCAGCGCGTGGGGATCGGTCTCGGGCTGTGCCAGCAGGGCGTTATAGGCGGCCACCGCTTGCCGGGTGTAGGCGCCCATGTCAATGCGGCTCGGATCGTCCTGATACTTCCCGCCACCGGTCAGCCCGGTGAAGTACTTGTCGAAACGCAGGCTCATCACCCCGTCCTGCCCGAGCGTCTCGGCGATCAACCGCAGCGTCGCGGGGGTAAAGTCCGGGGGCACGTTGCCGTCTCGGTCGGTAGGACCGCTGCCAGGCAGCAGCAGCGCCGCCACCAACGTGGCACCAGGCCGGTGAGCCGGCACATGCACCGTGCCGTAGGTGGTCGTGTCCTCCACCACGAACTGTACTTCGCGGTCCTCGGCCGGGACGGCCGATGGGGCGGCGGTGGCGATCCCCACCCCGCTCGTAGCGATCGTCAGCGTTGCCGCACAACTCGTCACAATTCTTTTTTGCCAACGCATTCGCTCTCACCACCTCGTTTGGTCAGTGTGCGAACGGTTCCACTGCGACAGCGCTGGCCACGATCGGGCGAAGTCGTGCACCTATCGCCGCGCTCGAAATGTCGGGAGCCGAGATGGGGCCCACTGCGGAGGCGTCGACCGTAGAGTGCTTCCAGCGAAGGTCGCGTCTCCACGGTGTCCAGTCTTTCCCACTGTCCTACTTGATGCCGGGTGACGACAGGGGTAGGCATGGCGCAGCAGCGCCCTGGCGTGATGTGGACATTTAACGAAGGTCTTTCACCGCTGACCCGGATCCTTCGTGGGAGAAATCTGGGAGACGAGCTACCGGTCGACGTGCCCGGACACCTCCGCAGACCAACGCACACCAACAGCTCTCACCTGGGATTTTGTCTAACAGCGGAGGTCGGGAGGGGTGGTGGCCCTGATTGTGGTCCAGGAAGTCGTGGGTTCGAGTCCCCGCGAAAGTCTCGTTCGGCTGACGGGTGTCAGTGGACGCTGGCTCAGCGGATTCAGTCTCCGCACAGATTGGCAGTGGACGGCGCATTGTCCATTGTGGCCCGATGTCCGGGTATCTCGAATCGACGGCCGCTGTGGGGTGTACGCGGGCGTGTACCGTCAGCGACAGCAATGGCAGCGGGTGGCCGCAGGTCATGCAATCAGGGACAGAGCCAATTTCAGAGAGCGCCAACAACACGGCACTATGAGGCGGGCGCTGTCCGACAACCGATCCCGCCAGTGGGCGAGGTTGTTACGGGTAACCAGGGTGTCGGGGTGGTCGGCACCCAGCACCCGGAGCCGATCAGCCAACAATTCCTCGAACGCGGTCACCGCCCCAGCCGCATCCTGTACCGCTCGAAAAGCCGTAGCGCCTGATCAGGACACCAAGCAAGCGTTGAGATCATGGCCCAGTGATCGTGTCATTGCTGTATCACCTGACCCGACGACTGCTGTCCGTCCCCGCGATGCTGCTGCACCGTGACACCACCAAAGACGCCGAACTGCTCGTGCTCCGGCACGAGAACGCCTGTCCTGGTCGAGAATGCGGCCATCTGGTTTGACCTGGGCAATCGCGACGTCCGATGATCGGCGATCGTGTCTGTTCGTCTGGTCTACCGGCTCTTTGTCCAGGTGCTGTCCTGGCTTACCCTGTTCGCTCGATCGTCAGCGTCAAAGGACGCGGAGATACTTGCCTTGCGGCATGAGGTCGCTGTGCTGCGACGGAACAACCCGAGACCTCGCCTGTCCTGGCCGGATCGCGCGATCCTGGCCGCACTTGCCCGGATACTTCCCAAGGCCCCTACGCAACTACCGGATAGTCACGCCGGGAACGTTGTTGCGCTGGCACCGCAAACTGATCGCCGCACGGTGGCGACAGCCAAAACCGCAGGGTCGTCCACCGATCGGCGACGAACTGACCGCCCTGATCGTGCGCCTAGCGAGGGAGAACCGGACCTGGGGCGTGGTGCGCATCCAGGGCGAGCTACGTCGCCTCGGCCACCGGGTCGCCGCCTCGACCATCCGCAAAATCCTGCGGGCTAATGGAGTCCCGCCATCCACCCGCCGCGGTGACACCTGGCGCACCTTCCTGCGAGCCCAGGCCGACAGCCTGCTTGCGATCGACTTCTTCCACATCGACACCGTGACCCTGAAGCGGCTGTACGTCGCGTTCGTCATCGAAATCAAGACACGCAGAGTCCACCTATTCGGCATCACCGAACATCCCAATACCGATTGGGTGGTTCAGGTAGCCCGCGAACTTACCAGCGATCTGGAAGCGGCCGGCCACCAATTCAGACACCTCATTCGCGACCGTGATGAGGCAAAGTTCGGTACCGCCTTCGACGCGATCTTCACCTCCATCGGCATCCAGATCCTGCTCACCGCACCGCAAGCGCCACGGATGAACGCCTTCGCCGAACGCTGGATCAGCTCCGCCCGTCGAGAATGCACCGACCGGATCCTCATCACCGGAGAAAAACACCTACACCACGTACTCGACATCTACGTCGCCCACCACAACGCCGGGCGCAGCCACCAAGGCAACAAGATGCGTCTGCGTGCTCCCAACGACGAACCGAACACGATCCCGTTCCCAGCTCAGATCGACACGATCCGACGCCAGCAGTGTCTCGGCGGACTACTCAACGAGTACCGGCCCGCCGCATGAAAGTCCAGGCCAGAACCGGTAACCGAGTTTTCGACCAGGACAGGCGGATGGACTCGCACTGGGTCCACGGCCATGCCGGCTACCGGTGTCGGCACGGCCACACCAGCAGCAAACAACGCCCACCGGACGCTCCGAAGATCCTCTACGTTCGAGAGGACACGCTCATCGCCGGGATCGTCGCGTTCCTGCTCACGCAGGGCATGCCGGGACCGTTGTCGCCGGACGACGCGGTCACGCATCTTCGAGCAAGCACGACATTACTCACATACGGCCCCAACGGCTGTACCCTTGAACCCGAGACCGATGCTTGCGGGCGCAAACGAAGGTCCAGTTCGCCTGCCGGTGAACTGGACCTCGTGTGGCAATTCTGTGTCCGATGCGCACTATTCACCCGTCTACCACTTTACCATACATAGAGCCAAAATCAGAGACGCGAGTACCCAGGTGACGACCAAATGTGACCTACGTGGACCGTCCAAAACCGACGAAACTCAATCGAATCCTCCACTTGCCAGTGGATTAGCGCGGAGGACTTGTCATGTCGACGTTAGTGGCCGAGCCGTTTGAGTTCGCGCTCGACACCGCGTTCGGCTGCGATCTTGGCGACGTCAACTATGCTGCCGGTCTTTGTTGGCTCCAGTGCCCAGTTGGTCGATGACCTTGGCTGGCACCACGTAACGGATGCGGATGCGCACTGCAGGCAAACGTGGTAGTACGGTGCGCGGACACAGATCAGCTGGGGCACAATGGCGTTCTCGGCGAGTGTGCGTCGGACTGGTCTGATGTGGACGGAACACTGGTTGCTGTAGCTCAATGATGATGTGTCGCCGAGGTACATGGCGACGTGGTGGATTCCGGCTGGTCGTTTGGTCGCGTCAACGATGTAGGCTGGCCGGTGTGGTGGAGGTCCCAGAGCGACTGCTTGCGAAGCCGAGCTTCCTGATCACGCAGCTCGCCGTGCACGCACACCGGCTGGCGTCGGAAGGCTTCGCCGAGGCGGGGGCGCGGGGGTACCACTACCGGATCCTGTCGGCGCTGCACGAGTTTGGCGCGGCGAGCCAGGCGGAGATCGGCCGGCACGGCAACATGGACCGAGGTGACGTGGTCGGGGCGATCAACGAGCCCGCCGAACAGGGATTCGTCGAGCGCACGCCAGACCCGGGTGACCGCCGCCGGAACATCGTGCCGCTCACCAAGGCGGGCGAGCGGCAACTGCACCGGCTGGACGATCTGCTCGGCCCACTTTCACCAGCGGACCGGCGGTATTGAGCGCACTGCTCACCGGCTGCTCATCCATCACAACAAACTTGGTTTCAGCTGAGCTTGAAACCCCTGGCGTGGGTTGTACGTGATTCGGTAATGTTGTTTTCAGAACATATTCCGATTGTTCGGGGGTTTCTTTGTTCAAGCCACGTGCAAAATCTGCGGCAGTTGTCACAATTCTTTCCCTTGGTGTGGCAATCGGCTTCTCGGGCACGGCTGCCGCAGCCGCCAAGCCGCGGGATCCGGGCGACGACTGCCGAGGGATCATCTGCCTCTACAAGCAGTACAACTACGGCGGTCCGCCGGTCACCTTCGACCCGTTTCGCCAGACCTACAAGGACCTGCCGGGCGACTACGTGCACAACGTCGGATCGTTCGTCGCGAACGCTCCCGGCTGTTTCATCCGCTGGACCGGCGGACGACAGAACCGCGAGGTGCACACCGGTGACCGCGACACCCACTACGGTCGCGGCTTCGGAAAACTGATGGAAGCGGTCGGCAAGAACTGCTGATTTTGTGCCGGACGGGCCGGGATACGCACCGAAAGTGGCGTTGGGGGCACAAGGGACCCAGCGAATGCGGCGGATGGGACATAGTCGGTAGCCGTCGACCGTGCGCTTGCCGAAAACCTCATCCGCCCTGGTCAGCCCGGCTTGTGTCGCCGTCGCCGCGTCCGTCTCAAGAGCTGGCGATCCGCACGGCAGGATGACTGGCCGTGCTGCTGAGACTGGCCTACCTTGGCCTGACGAACACCTTCGCCCTGCTCCGTCTGCTCCCGATGAGCAACCAGGACAAGGACACCGAGATCCTCGCGTTGCGCCACCAGATCGGAATACTGCAACGCCAACTCGGCGACACCAGAGTGCGGTTCAGCCTGTGGGGTTTCAGAAGCCGGTCTCATGGGGCGTGACCTGCTTGTCAGGCAACTGCAGGTTCATATTCGTTGATCAAGCCGCCGAGGATCTGGCAGCGGCGAACCTGGGCATGACTCGGGTGGGGAACGGGGCGGTCTGGTCGTGGCGGCATGAGTTGCCGGGCTCGATGAGGGCGGCGCTGGTTGTAGTGGACGACATACCGTGCCAGCACGATGTGCAGGTGGCGTTCGCCGATGATCAGCAGTCGGTCGGTGACCTCGCGTCGTACTGTGCCGACGAATCTCTCGGCGTAGCAGTTCGCTCTCGGGCAACCGGGCGGGATCTTGACAACCTTGATGCCGGCGCTGGCGAAGACGCCGTCGAATGACGTGGTGAACTGCCCGGCCCGGTCGCGGATCAGGAACCGGAAGCCGTCAGCTCGGTCGCCCAGGTCCATCAGGAGATTGCGGGCTTGTAGGGTGGTCCACGGTCCGTCGGGATGTGTTGTGGTGCCGAGGATGTGGACGTAGCGGGTGGCGACCTCGAGCACGAAGAACACGTAGACCCGCTTGAGAGTGGCTGCGCAGTCCACGGTGAAGAAGTCGCAGGCCAGCATCGTGGTTGCCTGGGTGCGGCAGGAACTGCCGCCAGGACGTGTCCGAATCCCGGGTCGGGGCTGGCGGGATCCGCAAACGCTTGAGCACGCGGCGGACGCTCGATGCGGACACGCGCTGACCGAGCTTGAGCAGCTCGCCCTGAATCCTGCGATGTCCCCAACCAGTGTTCTCTCGTGCCATTTGTTGGATCAGCGCGACGATGCTGCGGTCGATCGGAGGGCGTCCTGTCCGGTGGGGATAGGTCCGCTTCTTGGCCACCAGGCGACGGTGCCAGCGCAGGAGGGTGCCTGGTGTGACCGACCGCTGTCTCCGGAGCAGGCCGGGTAGTCGCCGCGCCAGTGCGGCGAGCACCGCGCGGTCGGCCCAATCCACGCGTGGACGGTGGGTTCGTGCGCCGCAGCACGGCGATCTCGTGCCGCAGGACGAGTAACTCCACGTCCTTGGATGCCGAGGACCGGCCGAGCAGGACGAGCCAGTCACTGAGCCGGATGAAGATCAGGTACAACAGTCGCAAGCCCACGCCACACGATCATGCCTCAGCATCAAAAGCATGGATCGCGCAGGTCACGACCTCGGCGCAGAGTTCTGAAACCCCACAGGTTGACACGTGGATCAAGCGCGGACGGGTCAGGGACGCAGGTTCACCAGCACGTCGGCCAGCGCGAGCAGGTCCTGGATGCGGAACGGCGAACGGCCGGCCGCCATCACCACGAACGGATCCGGTTCCACCACGTCGGTCCAGGCCGCAGGCAGGGACTTCAACTCGCCGCGCTCATCGTGGAAACAGACCCGATCCTCACCCCAGTTGCTGCGGCGCGCCACGAACTCGAACTCCCGCCCGCGCAACGGGTGAAACGGATGCGTCACCCGCACAAGTCGTTGCTCACCGGCACCATCGGGTGCATTCGACGACTCGGTCCAACGCTTACGCCGAACGCTGGATCGGCTCTCTCCGTCGAGAATGCACCGACCGGATCCTCATCACCGGACAACGCCACCTACACCACGTACTCGACACCTACGTCACCCATCACAACGCCGGGCGCAGCCACCAAGGCAACGGAATGCTTCTGCGCGCTCCCAACGACGAACCGAACACGGCCCCGTTCCCGGCCCGGATCGACACGATCCGACACCGCCAGTGTCTCGGCGGACTGCTCAACGAGTACCGACCCGCCGCATGAAAGTCCAGGCCAGAACCGGTAACCGAGTTTTCGACCAGGACAGGCACGCTCGACCGTTTGTGGCCACCGCTCGCCCACGCCGAGGTATCTTCCCAGGTCATACGGCCCGAATCAGCCGAGCCGTGCCTCCAGCCTTACCGGCCGGACTCCATTGCGGCAACGCGTACCCGGCAAACGGCAGCATCACGTGCCACGTGCCTCCAGCCCTACTGGCTGGACTCCATTGCGGCCCGACGTGGCGGCCAGCCGGCGTTGATGGCGGCAGTTCGATAGTCCAGAATGATCGTCTTCGCGAACCAGCTCGACATCGAGGTGAACACCGACCGTGTGCAGCACGTCCGCAACCTTGCGCTTGCCGAAAACGTCATCCGTGCTGGTCAGATCCTGTCCGCTTCTGCATCAGCTCCGTCGGCTCCCGGGGTGGTAGGTCAACCAGTAGAACCCATGCCCGCCGATCGCCACCAGACGGTTGTTGTCCAGCCACACATAGCTCCTCAGTTCGTCGTCAATGCGGAGTTTCGTGAGGCATGTCCAGTCGGCGCTGTCGAAGATTTGTAGTGTGCGGTCTGCTGACGTGGCAACGGTGACTGAACAATCCGGTGACCAGGTGCCGTTGTGTGCTGAAGTGGCTTTGTTGTGATCGGTGAACTCGGTCTCCTTTTTCCATGAGCTCGTGTTCCAGTACTGGATGGTTTTGTTGATGCGGACTGCAAGCAGGCGGCCGTTCGGTGTTATCTGAATGCCGTCCACCTGTTGGGCGAAAGCCAGAGTGGCGATGTTCTCCGCCGTCTTCGGTCGTACGACATATATAGTCTTCCCGGCGAGTATGGCGAGCCATTGGCTGTCGGGTGCGATCTTCACGCTCACGCAGGCACCCCGTTTGGGGTCTGTCCTGGTCTGGTGCGCGAGCCGGTTGGTCATGGAGTTCGCCTCGGCCACCTGCCGGTCTACGATTCGCGGGCCTGGTTCGGCGACCTCGATGAACACCGGCGGTTGCCAGGTTGCCACGTCCCACACGATCACGCGGTCGTCGGAGTCTGTGACGCAGACCAGGTCACCGTTGGCAGTCATGTAGCCGATCCCCAGGTCCAGGGTGTGACGAAGTGATCGAGAGGTGTGCTCGCCGTCGTTTGGAGCGCGAACTTGGACCTCGGCGAACAGTTCAACGACCAAGGCTCCACCGGCCGTAGTTGCGAGACCGTAAACAGGATCGGAGAACTCCAGTATCTCGTGAACTCTGGCGGAGGCGGTGTCGTAGACGGCGACGGATCTGGATCTCGCGGCCGCCAGCCAGGATCCGTCCAGTGCCGCGGCGAAAATCCTGGTCTCGTCGTCTACTGCCTTTCTGTCAGTGATCTTCCGGCGAGCCAGCGCGGGATTCCATAGTCGCACCGTTCCGTCAGTACTTGCTGAGGCCAGCGACAACCCGTCAGGAGCGAAAGCGAGTTCGAAGACACTATCTCCGTGCCCTGAGATTTCGCGGATCGGACGCCACGAAGTGCTATTCCACAGCACGATGAATCCATCCGCGTCGCCAACGGCGAGAGTAGTACTGTCCGGCGAGAAGACTGCGGCGGTGAGCTCTGTGAGATGGCGGAGAGTCCTGGGTGGGTTGGTGATCTCGTTCAGGTCGTGGACTTTCAGCCCGTCGTCGAAGGTTATCGCCCAGCGTTGGTCCGGGCTGATTGCCAGCCCGGTTTCGTCGAGCGACTCGATGGTCAGCAGGCCGGTATAGCTTCCGGACGTGAGATCCCATCGCTTCAGCCCTTCGTCGTCCAGGCTGAGCAGGCTTCCGTCCGGTGTCTCGGCACACTCTCTCAGTGGTTCGGGTGTCTCGATCGAGGTGAGCTGTTCTCCAGTCCCGACATCCCAGACGCGAAGTGTGTTGTCATTGCTCGTGCTCACGAACGTGCGGCCGTCGGCCATGAAGCAGAAGGAGCACAGCCATTGAAGATGTCCACGCAGGACAGTGCGAACCTGCCAGGTTTCCGTGTCCCGCAACTCGATCGTGTTGCCATCGGCTTCTACGGCAACGAACCGACCGTCGGGTGACACGACGATGTCGTCGGCGACGGTGTCCGCGATGTGCTGGATGAGGCGCCCGCTCGCTGGATGCCAGACTCGTATGCCGTCGCTCGTGGTGGAAACCAGCCTCGTTCCGTCAGGGGTGAACGCGAAACAGACGTAGTCGTCGTGTCCGTTCAGGACGCGGATCAACGCTGGATCTGGCGGGTCAGGAAGGTCCCTGAGCGGTACGAGTCGTGGCAGCCCAGCGGTTTCGGCTTCGGCGGCGCGGCAAAGTTCTTCCAGCGCGGGGGAAGCGGGAAGCCGGTGGGCGAGTGCGCTGATCACGGCGTGGCTGGGAGTGCCGGGGACCAAGAGCTGGCCGAACTGGTCGAGGAACCTGCTCAGTTCCTGGGCGGCCGCGGTGTCCGCGAGTGCCAGGTCCGCAGCGACGGCGACCGAACCGAATGTCCGTATCTTCTCGATGACCCAGTGGGGTGCGGTGACCAGGGTGTGCAACTCGTCCGTCCGACCTGCGCCGCGCAGGTGATAAGTCAGTGTGCGCCACAGGTATTCGGCTGACTTGGACAAGGTCCACCACGGGACCGCACGCTCTTCGGTCACCGTCGACACGGTCAGGGTCGACGCGATGGCGTCAAGCAGCACGTTGTGCAGTTCGGTTAGCCGGGTTGGACCGCATTCCTGGCGGAGACAGGTGCGGATGAGGTGGTGCACTCGCAGGGTGGACCGGCCGGCGCGCCAAGTCACGAGGGACAGCTCGGCCAGGTCGTGAGTGAGCCGGAAGCTGTCCTCTTTGGACAGTCCTGCGGTCCGCTGCCACAGCAGCGCGGCCAGATTCAGCGGGATCTCCGTGGTCTCCGGGAAGATCGCCAGCTCGACGACCCGGTCCCGGTGGGCACCCAGCATTCCGAGCGACGATCCGAGCAACGCGGCCACTGTCCAGTCACGCCGTGCCGCTTCGGTGATATCCCGTACTGACGGGCCCAGCTCCTGCAGCCGCCTTAGCAGACGTGTTGCGGTGTAAGTGATGCCGGCACCCTCGCGGGCGGCACGGCGGAGGGCCGCGTTCGCGAGGGTAAGGGCAAGCGGCCACCTTCCGATCCTCTCAAGAAGGTGCTTGCCCAGCTTGCGGGGGAGATCGGTGAGGCCGCCGGTCAGCAGCTCGCGCGCCTGCGCCTGGCTCATCTGGTCGACCTTGACGGTTGGCGCGTAGCGCAGCGGCAGGTCGGGGATCCCGGTGATGACCAGGAGGGTGTAGTTGTTTCTGACGTTCAGGTACGGGTCCACCTGCTCGGATGTCCAGACGTCGTCGACGATGAGCAGCGACCAGCCGGTTGGGGACTGGAGTTCCTTCTCGAGCCGAAGTCCGGCTTGCCGGGGGTTGGTTATGCCCGGTGGTTGCCCGCCGACTCGTGCGCTGGTGGTGTCGATGATCTCGGCGACTGCCGCGCGACCACGGACTTCCTGGCCCACGTCGACCCACTCGATCCGGCTGAACGCCGCCTTGACGTCATCGCGCGCGCAAACCTCGCTGACGAGAGCGGTCTTGCCGCAACCGGCTGCCCCGGTTACTTCAATGGTGAAGCCGCTCCGCCATTTCAGGCCCCAGCCCGACTGCATCAAGCTGTCCGTGAGCAGCAAGCGGACGATCGTGTCGGTCAGCTCCGGCCGGGGCACGAACCCGCCGGCGACGTCGAGCGGCGCGGGAGCACGCCGTCCTGACCCGCGCTTCCAGGGTGACATCAACTGACTCCAAGTGCTGGGGCTGGGATCCAGCCGTAGCACGTGACCAGCCCGAAATCAGCAGCCATTCGCGGTAATGTCTGGTAGCAGGGATTGATGGTGTGCCATTCGAAGCCTCCGGCCTGAACCGCTCGAAAAGTCGTAGCGCCTGGTCAGGCCATCAGATCAGGCGCTGAGACTATGTTCCAGTGATCGTGTCGCTGCTGTACCACCTACCTGACCCGACGATTGCTGTCCGTCCCCGCCGTGCTGCTACGCCAGGACAGCACCAAGAACGCTGAACTGCTCGTGCTCCGGCACGAGAACGCAGTCCTCCGCCGCCAAATCACTGGTCAAGTCCGGTACGAACCAACGGACCGTTTCTGGTTCACCGCCCTTTCCTCGCTACTCCCCCGCCACCGCTGGCACGCCTTCCCCGTCCAACCCGCGACGATCCTCGCCTGGCACCGTAGATTCGTCGCCTGGAAGTGGGACTACAGCGCACTCCGACAACGCACCGGACGGCCACCCACCCATGCAACGATCAAGAAGCTTGTCCTTCGCCTGGCCCGGGAAAATCCACGCTGGGGGCACAGAAGGATCCAGGGCGAGCTCGTCGGGCTCGGACATCCGATCGCCGCATCGACGGTTGGGAAGATCTTGAACTCGGCCGGTATCGAGCCCGCGCCACGCCGAACTGGCCCTACCTGGAAACAGTTCCACGCAGGCTCACGGCATCATCACCGCGGACTTCTTCCACATCGACACCGCACTCGGCAAACGCTTGTATGCGCTGGTCTTCCTCGAACACGGCACACGTCGGCTACATATCGCCGGCGTCACCGCCCATCCGACCCAGGGATGGACCACGCAACAAGCCCGCAACCTCACCACCATCACCGACGGCCCTCAGGGCAAGCTCCAATTTCTGCTCCGCGACCGCGACACGAAATATTCAGGCAGCTTCGATGCCGTCTTCCAAGACGAAGACATCGACATCCTCACCACCGCACCCCAGGCACCGCGGATGAACGCCCACTGCGAACGAGTCATCAGAACCCTTCGCAGCGAAGTGTGCGACCACGTTCTGATCCTCAATGAAGCACACGCGCGCGAGGTCCTCACCGAGTACCAGCGGCACTACAACCAGCACAGGCCACACCAAGCCCGAGAACAGCGACCACCCGACCGTCACCAGCAGCCCGACCGAGCAGACAGCACCATTGCCCACACGCTGCGACGCACACACGTCCTCAATGGACTCACCAACGAGTACCACTACGCGGCTTGACCTGCAGCGATGACTTTTCGAGCGGTACACCTGCACCTGCTCCGCCCCCAACCCGGCGACCTGCTCTTCCGGGACTGGCGCCGAACCGCGACGGCGGCGATCCGGCAGGCCGCGCTGGGCGACCGGCTGCGCCTGCTGCTGGCGCTCACCCCACCGGTCGGCTACTTCCCGGACTTCCTCAGCCAGCCAGGGTCTCGAGCACGGGCTGGAGGCCATCCGGACCACACCCAGGGGCTCCCTCGGCTACGACCTGCGGCACCTCGCCCAGACGCAACCATTGCCGGACAGCGCCGGCCGGCTCGCCAGCGGCGAGCCCGCCCTGCTCACCGAGCTCACCGACACCATGCGCACCTGCTACCACCTGGCGATCAACCCATACCGGCGCACCATCGAGGCGGCCTTTGAGCGCGACCGGCAGCTCCGCACGCGTGCCCTGGCGAGCGGCGGGGTCGAGGGCCTACTGGCCAGCCTGGGCCCCACGATGAGCTGGAGCTCCGGCGAACTGCGATTACCCACGCACCGCCGCGACCAGGCACTGCACCTCAACGGGCGCGGCCTGCTGCTCGTCCCCTCCTACTTCTGCCTTCGCGGACCCGTGACCATGTTCGACCCCACGCTCCCGCCCGTGGTGGTCTACTCCGTGGCCAAGCAGCCCAATGCGCTGTTCACCCCCCCATCCAGAGCCCGGCGCACTCGCCGCGTTGATCGGCGCCACCCGTGCGACGGTGCTGGAGGAGATCTGCGGGTCCCCGACCACCACCACCATCGCCCGCCGGTTGGGAATCTCCGCCGGCAACGCCAGCCAGCACACCACCGTCCTGCGCCAGGCCGGCCTCATCACCAGCCACCGCGAACGCAACCGAGTGCTGCACCACGCGACCGCGCTCGGGATGGCCCTGCTCGACAACGACAGCCAGCGAGTCGGCCAGCCAGACATCGACGCCGCAACCCTGATCGGCACCGCCACGGCAGACGTCTAGCCTAGATCAACTAGGCCCATCAACTAGGCCCCTAGAACTTCGACATTTGAGTCAAGTTTTTCGGCGGCGTAGCACGAAGCAAGCGGCGATCAGGGCGATGAACGAGACCTGCCCGGCGGCCAGGTGGACGGCGGCGTGCCAGCTGATCGACGTCGCCGGGAGCGACCCGACCGGGAAGCCGTTGCCCGGGTCGACGACGAACAGGCCGGCCGTGACCCAGCCGAGGCCGTACACGCGGACGAGGCGGGCCGCCCACCGGCCGCCGGGCCGCCCGGCGAGCACGCGACGCAGCCCGGTCGCGCCGGCGACGTCAGCAGGCCGGCGAGCACGAAGTTCGCGATCTGCAGCCAGCCGAGCTCGCCGGTGCTCAGCTGGCTCAGCGGGTGGCGGGTCAGGTCGACCCCGGCGCGGGTGACGGCCTGGGCGAGCGACACGGTGGCCCAGAGTGGTCCGGCGGCGATCAGGCCGGCCAGCAGGGTGTGGGTGTCCGGGGTGACGGTCGCAGTGGTGGTGGCGGGGGCCGTGACGGTGGTCATCGGATCTTCCTTCGCTGATCAGGTCTGATTGCCTCATCCCCACGTCGATCCGGCCAATGTGACAGGGAACGGTAGGATTCCCTGTCGCGAGGCTCAGCCGACGACAGGGCACGGCACCCCGCCGCGCAAGTCGAGCGAAGGAGAAACCCCGTGCGCTACCTGATGACGACGTTCGGCGACGGCAGCACCCCCGACGAGCAGCAGTACGAGGAGATGGGCAAGTTCGTCGCGGAGCTGTCCGCTTCGGGCGTCCTGCTGGCCGCCGGAGGCCTGGAACCGGGAGGCATCCACGTCACGAGCCTGGGCAGCGAGTTCACCGTCACCGACGGGCCGTTCACCGAGGCCAAGGAGGCCGCAGGCGGGTTCGCGCTCGTCGAGGTGAGCTCGCGGGAGGAGGCCATCGAGCTGACCCGGCGGGCCGCCGCGATCGGCGGGGACGGCACGACCATCATCCAGCAAGTGTTCAGCTGACCCGCGGCTGAGCCCATGGACGTCGCACGGACCGTCGAGGCGGTCTGGAAGCTCGAGTCGGCCCGGATCATCGCCGGGCTGACTCGGCTCGTCCACGACGTCGGGCTCGCCGAGGAACTGGCCCAGGACACGCTGGTCGCGGCCTTGTCGCAGTGGCCGGCCGAGGGTGTTCCGGACAATCCCGGCGCCTGGCTGACCTCCGTGGCAAAGCGCCGCGCGATCGACCACCTGCGGCGAGCGCAGCGCGTCGACCTCGACGACGACCTCGGCAATGAGCCAGCCTGTACCGCTCGAAAAGCCGTAGCGCCTGGTCAGGACGCCAAGAATGCCGTTGCGATCATGGTCAGGTGATTGTGTCTTTGCTGTACCAACTGACCCGGCGGCTGCTGTCCGTCCCCGCGGTGCTGCTGCGCCATGACATCAGTAAGGACGCTGAACTGCTCGTGCTCCGGCACGAGAACGCTGTCCTCCGCCGCCAGATTCCCGGTCAAGTCCGATATGAGTCGGCAGACCGGTTCTGGTTCGCCGCCCTGTCCTCGCTGCTCGCCCGACGCGGCTGGCAGGACATCCCCCCTTCAACCCGCGACGATCCTGGCCTGGCACCGCAGGTTCCTCGCCAGGAAGTGGGACTACAGCGCGCGCCGACGCCCGATTGGACGGCCACCCACACACGCGGCCATCAAGAAGCTCGTTATTCGCCTGGCCCACGACAACCCGCGCTGGGGCCACCGAAGGATCCAAGGCGAGCTCGCCGGACTCAGCCACCGGATCACCACATCGACCATCTGGGAGATTCTGAACTTCAGCAGGCATCGATCCCGCCCCACACCGAGCCGGCCCCACCTGGAAACAGTTCCTCGCTACCCAGGCCCGCGGCATCATCGCGGCAGACTCCTTCCACATCGGCACCGCGCTCGGCACACGCCTCTACGCCCTGGTCTTCCTCGAACACAGCACACGACGACTGCACATCGCCGGCGTCATCGCCAACCTGTGGGGCTCAAATACTCATCGCTGCTGGTCAACGGGCCTGCTGTTTGGTTGAGACAATCCGTGCATGATCGTCTCGCTGCTGTACCGCATGACCCAGCACCTGCTCTCGATTCCCGGAGCGCTGCTGCGCCGTGAGACCAGCAGAGACGCCGAGCTACTTGTCCTGAGACACGAGAACACGATCCTGCGCCGCCACCTCGGGCAGGG
Source organism: Kibdelosporangium banguiense (assembly GCF_017876405.1). Lineage (GTDB taxonomy): Bacteria > Actinomycetota > Actinomycetes > Mycobacteriales > Pseudonocardiaceae > Kibdelosporangium > Kibdelosporangium banguiense. The sequence goes on from NZ_JAGINW010000001.1 coordinate 10,707,502, forward strand.
CACGCGCTATCAGCCCGCGGACCGGCTCTGGCTCAGCGCCCTATCCAGGCTCATCTCCCGCCGCCGGTGGGCATCGGTCTTTCCCGTCACACCGGCAACCCTGTTGTCCTGGCGCCGCCGACTCACCGCCCGGAAATGGGACTACACGGCCGACGCACGACACCGGGCCGACCCGTGACACCTGCCGCGATCCGTCAGCTCGTCCTGCGGCTCGCGAATGAGAACAGCCGACGGGGACACCGCAGGATCCACGGCGAACTCGCCCGGCTCGGCCATACCGTCGCCGCATCGACCGTCTGGAACATCTTGCACGCGGCCAGCATCGACCCGGCACCACGCCGCAACGGCCTGACATGGCGAGAATTCCTTGCCGCGCAAGCAAACAGCATCATCGCCTGCGACTTTCTGCACATCGACACCATCAGCTTGCAGCGTCTCTATGCCCTGCTGTTCCTCGAACACCGCACCCGCCGCCTCCACATCGCAGGCGTCACCACGCACCCCACCGGCGAATGGGTCACCCAACAAGCCCGCAACCTGGCCAACAAACTCGGCACCCGCATGGAATCCCTACGATTCCTCACCCGCGACCGCGACACCAAATACACCCGCACGTTCGACGCCGTCTTCAAGGCAGACAACATCGAAATCCTCAAGACACCACCACAAGCACCAAAGCAAACGCCCACTGCGAACGAGTCATTGGCACCCTGCGCCGCGAAATTCTCGACCACATCCTGATCATGAACGCGACCCACGCCCACCGTGTCCTCGCCGAGGACCAGCAACACTACAACCAGCATCGCCCACATCAAGCCCGCGACCAGCAACCACCCGAAGCACCAGCCCAGCCGCCGAAACTCCTGCGCCACAGCCACACTCACGTCCTCCGCAAGCGCCTACTCGGTGGCCTCATCAACGAGTACCGCCAAGCTGCCTGAACTGCAGCGATGAGTTTTTGAGCGGTACAGGACCCGATCCTCACCCCAGTTCTGGCGGTGCACAACGAACTCGAACTCGCGACCGGACAGGGGATGGAACCGGTGCGTCACCCGCACCCGCCGGTACCGATCATCGGGATCGGGTGTAGTTGACGATGTGGTCCAACGCGATCATGGAACGCTGGATCCGCACCTGCCGAACCGAACTCCTCGACCGCACCCTGATCCTCAACCAGACACACCTACTGCGAGCACTTCGCGAATACGAAACGTTCTACAACCGGCACCGACCTCACCGCGCCCTCCACGCCGCAGCACCACAAGGCACACGACCGGAACCCATCAGAAACTCAGACGCGCTCAACCATCTCGATATCCGACGACACGATCGACTCGGCGGCCTCCTCCACGAATACCGTCACGCCGCCTGACCTGGGCGGACGCAATTGTCGGCACCTACAGGGTTCTGGAGATCGTGACGGATGGCCGCAGGCTCTGGGACGAGGTGCCCGTCCTCAAGTACGTGCTGCGCCGCGAGAACCCCTTCCAGGAAGGCATGCAGGAACATGTCGACCTGCTCGACGGCTATGAGGTGTTCCCCGGCCGCAAGCTGTTGGATACCCCCCCCCGATGGAACGTTACGACATCGCGGAACGGTGGACCGACGAGATGTCCGAAGCCCGCCTGCGCTACATGGACCTCGAGGAGGCAACGGCGATCCTGGCGACCAACAGCCGTTCTTGACGCCCACGTCCCTGGTTGATCGTGAGTGGAGCCATTGGTGTGATTAATCCTCTTGCGACAGAAGGATAATCACATCAAGGGCTTTGCCGACTTGGTGGCCTGACTGCCTCGTCTGGCCTGGCGGATTCGTCAGAACTCTTGGTAGCTCTTGAAGTAGTAGCCGGCCGAGTCGTGTGAGCACGGCTCGCCGAACCGGGGGTTGGTCAGGTTGCCGCCGGCCGAGACTTCGTCCTTGATCGGCTGGCACTGCTCGTTGGTCGGCCAGGAGCCGGACCTGAACCACATACCACTGGTGGTCGCGGCAGCCGTGGGGGGAGTGAACACGGCCAGGCCCGCCACAACGATCATCGCGGTGAACAGCTTCGTCACGACTCGGAGCATCGTGTTCTCCTGCCTCAAGGCGCTGAATTCCCAGTTATTGTGTAGCTTGATCTGGACCCCAGTCCATCGCCCGAACGGCACAGCGGTACCGCATACGAACGGCACATGAGCACCGGGGACTGTGCGGTTCGCGGGACAATCGCGGGACTGTCGGGTATGACGGAGGCCGTGGTGAACCCGATGACGGTGCGGTTGTATCCGCTGGCGGCTGAGCATGTCGCGGCCGTGGTGCTCGTCGACGCCCGCGACCCAGGACCCGCCAGGTGAGTTCCTTGCCACGAACCGATCCGGCGGTGGCTGATGCGGTGGCAGTGTTCGATCTTGGCGGGGTTCGTCTCAGTGGCCGAGCACCGTCATGGTGGCCTCGTTGCCGGCCCAGCACGTGACCAACAGCCGGCCGCTCGCCGCGCTGAGTAGGGGTGGGTCGGTTGCGAGATCGATCCCGCACGGCACCGGCTCGCTGCGCGTCACCACAGTCAGCGCGCCGAGGTCGACCCGGACCAGCTCGATGGTCCGCTTGTCGAGTCGGTGGACCCGGTACCACCCCGTGTCCGGCGTGACCTCGGCGCCGTTGCCGGTGCCCGGCAGGGGGGCGAGCGGGCCGAGCATCGCACCGGTGTCACCGTTGAGCACGGTCGTGCCTGTCGGCGTCTCGACGACCACCCTGTGAGGCTTGTCCGTCTCGCCATTGCTCGGTCCGACGGCAGTGACTTGCGCCCCCGCCGGCACCGGCGAAGTCCACAGTGGCCGATCCGGATCGAACGCGAGCAGCTCTCGTCCCACATCGACCACGAGCCTGCGCTTGCCGAAAACCTCATCCGTGCTGGTCAGACGCTACACACGATGACGTCGGCGCCCTCCCTCATGGCAAGCGGTCCTACGGCAGGATGACCGGCCGTGCTGCTGCGACTGGCCTACCTCGGCCTGACCAACACCTTCGCCCTACTTCGTCTGCTCCCGAGGAGCGACCGGGACAAAGACATCGAGATCCTCGCGTTGCGCCACCAGATCGCAGTGCTGCAACGGCAACTCGGCGACACCAGGGTGCGGTTCAGCCCGGCCGACAGGGCGTTACTCACCGCGCTCCTGCACCGACTACCACGCCAAATCCTGCACAGACTCCGTCTGCTGGCCCGCCCGGATACGATCCCGCTGGCACCGCGACCTGTTCCACCGACGCCACGCCAGGATGTCCCGACCGAAACGCCTGGACCGGCCACGCACTATCCGTTCTGTTCGTGTGCTGGTTCTGCGCCTGGCCAAGGAGAACCCCAGTTGGGGCTACCGCCGGATTCACGGCGAACTACTCGTCCTGGGCATCAAGATTGCCGCCTCGACCGTGTGGCAGATCCTCACCGACGCCGGCATCGACCCCGCACCCGAACGCGCATCCAGCACCTGGACCCAGTTCCTGCGCTCCCAAGCCGACGTCCTGCTGGCCTGCGACTTCCTCGAAACCGTCACCCTCACCGGCACACGCATGTACGTCCTGGCCGTGATCGAACACGCCCACCGCAGAATCCGGGTCCTCGGCACGACACCACATCCCACCGCGGCCTGGGTGACCCAAGCCGCCCGCAACCTCATCATGGATCTCGATGACGCCGGCTGCCGAGCGCGATTCCTGATCCGCGACAGAGACGGCAAATTCCCTCAGCTGTTCGACGATATCCTCGCCGACGCCGGCATCGAGGTCGTGCTGAGTGGTGTTCAGATGCCCAGGATGAACTCGATCGTCGAGCGCTGGGTGCAGACCTGCCGGCACGAACTGCTCGACCGCGCCCTGATCTGGAACCAACGACACCTGCTCCACGCACTCCATGAATACGAGCAGTTCTACAACAACCACCGACCCCACCAAGGCATCGCCAACGCCCGACCACGACAACCACTGCCACAGCCAATCACCGAACCAGCCCAGATCAGCCAACTCGCCATCCGCCGACACCCACGTCTGGGCGGCATCCTCAACGAGTACCACTATGCAGCCTGACCTGCACGGATGACATTTTCGGCAAGCGCAAGGCGGAGATCGGGTCGAGTGCCCGCAGTGTTACTGGCTGGTATTGCCGCCGCGGGAGTTGCGCGGTGCTCCCGCATCTCCCGCCCGCGCAACCGGACGCCTCGCTGATCACCGCCCGGTTCGAGGCCGTCAGGATCGGGCTGCGCATCGGGATCGGCGGCGGCGGGCTCGTCGCGCCCTACCTGGCCTGGCGCCGGCAACGATGCACCGAAGCCGACCTCGACAACCGCGAACGCGCCCTCGCCCACCAGCTCCAGGTCGCCGCCGACACCCAAGCCCACCACGAACGAGTCGCCCGGGCGACCGAACAACACCAGTAGCACGTCGGCCCGCCAGCGAGGCCGGCGCAAAAGCCTTCCAGATCCCCGCCCATCACCCATTCCGCAGGTGCGTGCTCATCCCGCACGACCGGCTCGACCCGATCCTGTTCGCTGGGGGTATGCGGTGACCTGAACTCTGATCATTTCAAGCCTTGAGCGCCGGTCAGGTCTGTGCCGCGTGCCTGTGCGGGTACGAGTGCCCTCTATGTGTCCAACCAAGGTCGGACAACTAGAGCCGCGATCACCAGCGGGGCGGCCCTCCGCACGGTCAAGGCGAACTCACGAACCTCAAGACGCGATGCCGTCAGTAGCTGGTCGCGTCGTGAATGGACGATCAATCGGGTGATGGCAACCGAGGGAATGCGGCGGTGCCACCGATTTCAACGCTCCCGCACGATCAGCTCAACCTCGCCAGTCTCTAGATTCGTGCGGAAACCAGTGACCACGAAGACACGATCAGGATCTGCGGGGTCGGCAATCGTGATCGTGGAACGAGGCGCCCACCGGGCGATCTCGGCCATCTCTTTGCGCAGGCGCTCCGGTGTCATCAGCACTCGCGGATGGCCGTGTGACGCCCCATCCCCCGTAACCGTCCCGCTCGTTGCGTCGGTCATGGCCGCGACCATAGCCGCGGCCACACCTCCACGATCGAGTGAACCCCCAGCGTGAACCCGCAATCGCGATTCCGCGAGCGTCAGGCGGCTCCCGACGCTCGGCCTCTCGCTCGGCGCGAGCGCAGGAGCACTTCGCCGACATCCCTACATTTCCACGACACTGATAGACGTCGCGGAAAGCGGCCGTTGAGCGAGATTGCCGTGGACACTCCGCGAGTGCCGAAGCTGTCGTTCGAGATCGGATCCCGCCGGGCCTGCGGGCGAACGTGCATACCCACCGGGTCGAGACCGCAGTTGCCGCGTTCACTGGTGCCGTTCAAGGGCTGGCGGGCACAGTGTTCCCCTGGGCAGATCGCATCCGGGTCCACCAGAGCTGGTCATACGAGTGGTGGTCGACCACCGAGGAGATCGAGCTACCGCCCACAGAGAAGACCACCGTCACCGCTGCTCCCGCAACGAAGAACGGCGCCTGAACAGCCCGAGCGAGCGCACCCGCGCCGACCGCTCCGGAAGGAAGCGGATCGGCAGTGCGCCGAACTCGATGTCGGCGCTTGATGTGGTCGGGACCTATGCGGCACCGGCGATGTGCGTTTCCGCGGGTGTGACCGCGGACTGTCCGGAGCTGCCGCACCATGCGCAGGCCCAGTCGGTGTGGGTTGGGGTGAGTTCGGCCCAGCATCGCGGGCATGTGCTGGGACCGCGCGGTACATCGACCGGGTTGCGAGCGGCTGCGGCCGCGGAGATGGGGACGAAGGTGGTGCCGGCCGGGTCGTCGGCGGTGAGCCGAGCAATGTGAGTGTAGGTCGTGGCGGTGCCGGCGGTGGGGGTGGTGAGCAGGGTGCGTAGGCGGCGCCGGGCATGGTGGACCGCGACGCGGACGTGGTTGTCGGTGATGTCCAGGAATGCTGCGGTGGTCTTGGTGTCGAGTCCGTGCACGAAGTGCAGGAACAGGATCCGCCGCTGGAGCGTCGGTAGCTGGAGCATCATGCCGAGCAGCTGGGCGTAGGCCTCCACGCCCAGCACGTAGTGCTCGGGTGCGGGGCTGACGTCCGTGCCTGGGTCGGCCAGGAGCGGCGAGGGCGGTGGGTCGCTGGTGGCGTGTGCCCCCAGGGCACGAGCAATGATGGCCTGTAGCCAGGCCCGGAAATGCGCCAGGGCGGTGCCGCGGTACTGGGGTAGCCGGGTCAGGACTGTGAGGCATGTGTCCTGGGCGATGTCCTCGGCTGTGTCGGCGTCCAGCCCTCGCCCACGGCATGTCCGCACGATCCAGGGCCGCACCGCGGCAAACACCTGCTCGAGCGCGGCGCGGTCGCCCGCCTGTGCCCGGTGCACCAGGGCGTGGCTGTTGTGCCTGTGCGCCACCGGAACCATGTGCGCCACAACACCCCCTCTGGTGGTTTGTGCGAGATCAGCCACTGTGCGTTGTGGACTGGTCGTAGGGGTGTCGGCCTGCCGGCAGGAAGCGTTACCGCGCTCACCCTGCCGAGCGAGGCGGAGCCATGGTGGATGAGCAGGCCGATGCCACGGCGTGGTTTACGGCGTGGTCAGCCAGCGGGCCCACGCGGTGGGGTCGGTGCCGATCTCGGTGGGGATGCCCAGCTGGGCCAGGGCGCCGGGGTACCGGTTTTCGTAGATGGCGTTGACCTGCGTGGCGTCGGTCGGTGTCCGCAGCAGCCAGGTGGCGGGGAGGTATCGGCAGCGCAGCACGGGATAGCGTTGCCCCTCGGCGTCGACGAGCTCGCCGTCGATGACCCTGCGGCGGATCAGGCCGGCGATCAGTTGGGTGCGTTCGGCGACCCGCGTGGTGAGGGGGCGGTGCTGGCTCTCCACGCTGTGGGGTTCTCGGAAGACGATGGTGGCCGTGGTCCAGGCGGGGGCGATCGCTGCGACCTGCACGCTGGCGGCCAGCCAGGGCAGCTGGAGCATGCGCGCGGTGTGGATGCGGTGGTTGCCGCCGTCGCTGATGCAGTAGATCGGGCCGGCCCAGGCGGGGATGCGTTCGAGGGTGATCGCGTCGGTGAACAGCTTGGTGGTGAAGGCGTCGAGGTCGTTGCTGCGAAGCAGGCCCGAGGCGATGTTGTACGGGCTGTGGTTGCGGAAGCCACCGAACTGGCCCCAGGTCGGGTGGTGGGTGGCCACGACGAGCCGCGTCGGCACCCACTGCACGGTGCGCGCGACGCCGCCCTGGTCGCCGTTGACCAGCGTCCCGACCGAGTCCAGCGCTCGCGCGCTGGGCAATTGCGGGTCGGTGGCGTTGAGGTCGACCGCGCGCTGGGCGAGAAAGGACTGGATATCGCCGTGCCGGCGCAACAGGTCCCGGGCCGTGCGGCAGGCGGCGACGTGCTGGTCGTAGACGGGGCCACGCCGAGCGAGCAGCTCCGGGATCGACGGGCCTTCGAGGGACAGATCAGCGCCTCGCCACGCCTCGAACAGCGGTGGCGGCGTGGCCGGCAGGGGCGGGTCGAAGACGACCTGCGGCGGCTGATCGTGGAAGTAGCAGGACAGCACGTGCGCGGCTGCCCGCGCGGTTGGTGCCGTGCCCCAGAACCGGCATGGCGTGGCGCCGTCGCTGGGCGGGCCGGTGGCGATGAACCCGCCGCGGCCGCGGTAGTCGATCGACCAGACCGGTACGCCGTCAGCCGGGCTGCGGTGCATCGAGGCGAGCTCAGCGTCGACGATGTCGGCGCGCGAGAGATCGGTCGCCCGCTGGCGGCGGCGAAGACCACGGCTGAGCGCGGCGAGCGGCTTCACCGCACCCATCTTCCCGGAGGCGCAGACCGGCATCGGGGCCACCACGGGCACGGTTTCCCGCTGTCCCCTACGCCACAGGCCGTCTACGGGTTGCAGCACGGCGTATGCATGCAGTAACCAGTCACTGTGCGTGCGAGGGGATGAGAAGGGGCATGGGCGGCACCAGGTACGTGCACAAGACGAACGCGACGCAGTTGCGCGTGCTGCTCGAGGTCGACGAGCGCGGTCTGCGGAAGTTGGTGCGGCGCAATGGGTTGCCCGCGCCGATGGACAGCGACGGAGAGGGCGCGTGGTGGTCTGTGTCGGCGATCCGGGACTGACTGGCCACGACCGGCTTCCGGTCGGCGCGGGAATTGCTGATCGAGTGGTGGCCGGACGCGGCCACGTCGGACCTGGTGAGCACGCGGGCTGGCACGGCGCGATCGCGCGCTGGTCGAGCCGGTGGCCGTGGTGCAGCACTGGAGGACCGACGCGGGGCACCGTCGTGCTGGCCTGGCCGGTCAGCGATGGGCCTGTCACCGGCGTGGACCTGGCCGGACATGGACTCCTACCTGGTCATTGGATTCGATATGCCGCTGGCCAGCCAGAGGTAGGTAGACGCTATACGCACCGCCTACTGGTCCGCCGCATTTGAGATCCGCGCCTGCATCAGACAAGTCGGTTACTCGTCCAGGGCGCGGCGAGCCTCACCCATTCCTCAAGAGCGTGCCTGGTACCGCAGACCGTGCTGATGCTTGCGTCTCATTGCCCGAAGGGCGGCCGCTGCCCCCTGATTTCCGGCCACCATCTCCGCCGTCAGTTCATCAACCCTCCCATGGTCGGCCAGCAGCTTGGCCAACCCGTAGGCGGCCTGTGTGTCGCCGATATCGGCGTGGGTGCGTAGGAGTGCGGCCGCGTCGTCGATCCGGCCCTGATCCGCTAGCAGGACGGCCAGCTGGTAAGCGGCGTTCGGGTCGCCGTTGTCGGCGCGCTGGGCCAGTTCGTCGGTGCGGCCCTGTTTGGCCAGCACGACGGCCAACTGGCTAGCGGCCTCTGCGTGGCCGTTATCGGCGTGGGTGCGCAGGAACGTGAGCGCCTCATCGACACAGCCCTGCTTCGTCAGCAGGTTGGACAACCGAAGGACGTCATACACGTCGCCACTGTTGGCATGGGTGCGCAGCACAGCGATCGCCTCATCGACACGGCCCTGTTTCGCGAGCAGGCCGCTTAGCCGACCCACCGCGAACGTGTCGCCGTTGTCGGCGCGCTGGGCCAGTTCGTCGGTGCGGCCGTGTTCGGCCAGCAGCTCCGCCAACCGGTACGCGGCCTCCAGGTCGCCGTTATCGGCATGGGTGCGCAGCAAAATGATCGCCTCATCGACACGGCCGTGTTTAGCCAGCAGCTCCGCCGACCGGTACGCGGCCTGTGTGTCGCCGCTGTTGGCGTGAGTGCGCAGGAAGGTGATCGCCTCATCGACACGGCCCTGATCCACCAGCAGCTCAACCAGCGGGCCAAGATCTTTCGGATCGCCGTTGTGGATGCTACGTCGATAAAGGGCTTCGACTTCCTGGTGGCGGCCCCGGCTGTGGGCGCTGACCGTCAGGCGGTCGACGTCGTCGGGGTGATGGTGCTCGACGAGTGCTTGCCAGACGGTGTCGGGCAGGCGGGTGGTGCGCCGGACACGCAGGGCGTGTTGGTGGAGGTAATCAGCGACCTGGTAGCCGGCGATTTGCCCGATGCCCATGCCGGCGTCGACGGCGCTGAGGGCGGCGGCGGCGCCGTGTAGGGACTTGGTGGCGTAGGTCAAAGCCTGGTTAAGCCAGTCGGCCGGCGCGGTGGCGCGCTGGTTGGGGGTGAGGTAGCTCGGCGCGGCCGCAGCCAGGAACTCGCATGTGACCGGGGCTCTGGCGCCGACGCGCCGGGCGTCGCGAGCGGCGGTGACCACAGCTTTGCCGAAGCAGTGTTCAGCTGGTGCTTGTTCCCAATGTTGCACCAACTGCGGTCCAGCGGCCATCACCTGGGTGAACCCGGCGTCCGGGGTGTTCAGGGCGATACGGATCCGCCGATCGGCGACCAGCTGTTCCGCCCGGCGCCGCTCCTCTGCGCTGAACTCCTCCGGCACGGCGACGAGCTCGGCCAGACCAAGCAGTTCCCGGTCGTTGGCGTGCGGGTCGGGTTGCCCAACGGCGGGCGGCGCGGTGCGGATGGCGTACTCGCCGGGCCAGAGCGTCGCAACCATCTCCACACCCGCCCCGATCAGCTCGCGGACCGCTGCTCCCGGCAGGCCTGTGGAGTGGTCGAGGTAGCGTTGCAACTCGTCGAGCCACACCACGGTCCGCGCTGTCGGCGCGGCGGCAAATTGACCGATCGTGTCAGCGTCGGCGGGGTGCAGCAGCCACCAGTCCGGCACCACCGTCTTGATGGCTTCGAACAGTGCTCGGGTCTTGCCGACCGAGGATCCACCGGTTAACAGCACGAACCCACCTTGCTGACTGGCCGCGGTGATCCTCGTCCGCAGTTCGGCGTCTAGGTCGCGCGGCACGTATACCGGCAACTCGTCTCCAGCCTCGCGGTAGCTGGGTTGTTCGGTGGCCTGGATGGCGGCATGCACGCCCAAGATCCGTGGGCGTGCATCGCGGACCCGGAGCGTGGTGGGTGGGCGTCGTTGATGCTGTTGCGCGACGCGTTTGTAGGCGTCCAGCCAGGGCCGCTGCGCCTCGACGGTGTCAAGCCCGCACACCGTCAGATAGATAATTACGGTGTCACGCGAAGGCGCCGACTTGCCGTTGAGCAGGTCGCTGATGGTGCTGGACGGCAACGCGGACTGCCGCCCATCGTGCACCGGTAAGCCTGTGGCGGCCTTGCTCAGCGCACGGTAGGACCGGTTGCCCCGTAGCTGACCGAGCCTTTCGGCGAGCTGCGCCAGCGTCTCGATGTCCCTCGGATCCATTTCTCCAGCTGGTCTCTTGGTCCACTTCTTTGGTTAGGCCCTGCCTGTCCGGTGAGGCTCGCCGGACAGGCACCGGACACCGTAGCCCTGAACTAACTGGACCGAATCCGCCCTGGTTTCCCCGTAGCCCGCGCGGCGCGTTGTTCGGGTGTGTCCGCAGCCCTGACCGGCTGGCAGGCCGGGCTGGTGAACTCCGCCCCACGGGCTTTTAAGCGGCCCGGATTCGGGAGAATCGATTCCCAGACAGGACAGGCCTATGTGGACACCGTTGATCACCTTCGCCGCCGTGGTGCTGCTTACCCTCATCACTGCGGCAACCGGCGTGACGCTTACCGTTACCGAACATCGTCGTGGCCAGCGCGCCGTCACTGTCCTGAAGCTTCTGCTGATCGCCACCCTGGGCGCAAGCGGCGTGATCCCCTTCCTGGTCCGGTTGCACCAGGCCGACCTGATATAGCACTGCGTGCGTCACAGCCCCCAATGGGTCACGCGATGAGGACTTCAACAGGTAAGCGCTCCTGACAAAATGCGATAACTGACCAAGTGTCAAGTCGGGCGACAGGTGTCGAGGTCAGCCAAGCCACAGCACAAGGAGAATGTGGACCTCCTGTAGATCTTCCAAGATCAGGTAGACGACTTGACCCGCTCGATTCTCACCAAATGTCCAACGGCGCACGGCACCGTCCGGGTTGGCTTCGTGTTGCGGTTCGCCGTTCCACGGCGTGATTTCCAGTACATCAAGAATTCTCAGGAATTCCGCTTGAGCTGCTGACGGTATGGCGGCGACTTGGTCGAAAACCGCCGGGTCGGGGACGACGTGGTACAAGCCGGCGCCTACTTGCCGATGCGCGCTGCGATGCTGGCCCGCAGTTCGTCGATCGAACCCGCGTTCTCATTGCGCCCGGTGCGGAGTATCTCCTCGGCCTTGTCGAGCAACCGACTGTACGAGCCGGGGTCCCGCTGTTCCATGTGGGCGATGTGTCGCCACTTGTTCAGCAGGTTGTACAGACCCGCAAGCTCCTTGCTCGCCTTCGCTTGGTCCAAGACCAGTGCCCACTCGGCGTCGAAGGTCGCGACCAGCACGGGCGGCAGTTGCTGCCGGATGGATTGAGGGTCGGACGGCGCCGGCGCCGGCGGCGGCAACGGAACTGCGGCAGTCATGCAGGCAGCATACTCGCGGGGCTCGCCCGCTGCGGCTGATTCGACGCTCGCCGTCATTGCCACGCCAACCGCCGGCTCCACGCACTCCATGAATACGAGCAGTTCTACAACAACCACCGACCCCACCAAGGCATCGCCAACGCCCGACCACTACAACCACTGCCACAGCCAATCACCGAACCAGCCCAGATCAGCCAACTCAACATCCGCCGACACCCACGTCTGGGCGGCATCCTCAACGAGTACCACTATGCAGCCTGACCTGCACGGATGACATTTTCGGCAAGCGCACCTTCGATACAACCGGGCGGCACCCCACCGACGTCGCGTAAGCGTTCAGAACCAGGGGGTCAATATTCAGCCGGACCAGGCAGCGCCGCGCACAGAAGAGACATGCATGAGGTTGAACCGCCCTGGGGCACATCAATCACTCCATCAAACCTGGGGCGGTTCGTCCTGCCCGTGACACGATGAGTCGCCAATCAGCTTGACGCGGAACGGCGAGGACAGGTCAGTGAGCGAGGGACAGACGGTGGTATCGCGGTTAGGCTGGGGGCTGTGACAGTCGGACTTCAGTGGCCTTACGTGCCGCCTGACGGGTGGACTGCGGCTGACCTCGATCGGCTCAGTCTGGATGGCCCGTATGGGGAACTTGACGCGCTCAAGCGTATCGAGCTGATCGATGGAGATCTGATCGTCATGAGTCCGCAGACGGAGTTCCATCGGCGTGTGGTCGAGCGTCTGCGCGATGAACTGGCCCGGCAAGCTCCCGACGAGCTGACTGCGACCCGGGAGATGGACGTGGTCCTCGGCGACCGGCAGCGGCCATGCCCGGACGTCTCCGTCGTCTCCGCCACAGCCGCGGCGGAGCTCGACCGGACGTACTATCTGCCTGCAGATGTGGTGCTGGTGGTGGAGGTGGTCTCCAAGTCCTCCGAGATCCGCGACCGCGAGACCAAACCCCGCCGGTACGCCGAGGCCGGGATCCGCCACTTCTGGCGCATCGAGAACGACGGCGGCCGACCAGTCGCCTACGTCTACGAACTCGACCCCGCCACCTACACTTACACACTTACCGGGATTTTCCACGAGCAATTAAAGTTGCCAGTACCGTTCCCTGTCGATCTGTCCCTAGCAGCCCTGTCCAAGTAGCTGTTAGCGGCGTTGGGTCAGACAGTAGAACAACAGGAGGATGCCCTCTGTTATTAATTCGTCAATCTGTTGACGAAATTTGTCACCAACATTCGCTTGTCCAGGAGGTGGCACTGCTCGAAAAGTTTTCGCTGCACATCAAACCATATGTCGACCTTCATTGGCGATGCTACCGACGACCAAGCATGCGGCCGCGCAATGCCTGCTAGACCACGCGGGTGCGGATCCTGTACCGCTCGAAAAGCTGTCGCGCCTGGTCAGGACATCAAACAAGCCGTTGAGATCATGATCCAGTGATCGTGTCACTGCTGTACCAACTGACCCGACAACTGCTGTCGGTCCCCGCGGTGCTGCTGCGCCGGGACACCGCCAAGGACGCCGAACTGCTCGTGCTTCGGCACGAGAACGCCGTCCTCCGCCGCCAGATCACCGGCCAAGTCCGCTACGAGCCAGCGGACCGTTTCTGGTTCGCCGCCTTATCCTCGATACTTCCCCGACGCCGCTGGCACGACCTCGTACCTGTCCAACCAGCAACGATCCTGGCCTGGCATCGCAGGCTCATCGCCCGGAAATGGGACTACAGCACCCGCCGACGAACCCGTGGACGGCCGCCCACCCACCTGGCGATCAAGAAGCTCGCCCTTCGCCTGGCCCACGAAAACCCACGCTGGGGCCACAGAAGGATCCAGGGCGAACTGATCGGACTCGGACACCGGATCGCCGCCTCGACCGTGTGGGAGATCCTGAACTCGGCCGGGATCGATCCCGCTCCACGCCGAGCCGGTCCCACCTGGAAACAGTTCCTCGCCAGCCAGGCCCACGGCGTCATCGCCGCGGACTTCTTCCACATCGACACCGCACTCGGCAAACGCCTCTACGCCCTGGTCTTCCTCGAACACGGCACACGACGGCTGCACATCGCCGGCGTCACCGAACACCCCACCCAAGACTGGACGACACAACAAGCCCGCAACCTCACCACCGATATCAGTGCGCGGCTGAGCGCGCTCCGCTTCCTGCTCCGCGACCACGATACGAAGTACTCGGCCGCCTTCGACGCCGTCTTGCGAGCCGAAGACATGGACATCCTGACCAGCGCACCCCAGGCGCCGAAGATGAACGCCCACTGCGAACGGATCATCAGAACCCTCCGCAGTGAAGTGTGCGACCACGTTCTGATCCTCAACGAGGCACACGCTCGAAAGGTTCTCGCCGAGTACCAACGGCACTACAACAGGCACCGGCCTCACCAAGCCCGAGAACAGCGACCACCCGAACGTCACCAGCAGCCCGACCAAGCAGACGAAGCCAACGCCCGCGCGTTGTTACGCACCCGCGTCCTCAATGGACTCATCAACGAATACCGATATGCCGCTTGACCTGCAGCGATGACTTTTCGAGCGGTACAGTGTTGGTGCAGGGCGGCAACGGCGCGCTGCACAACAACTTCGAGCTGTTCGTGAAGATCGGTATGAACCACGAGCACTGGTACCGCGAGAACTCCGACGCGAAGACGCCGTGGTTGAAGGTGGGCGTGGTGCGCTCCGTCGACCCATGGCGCGACTGTCCTGCAGTCGTACAGAGCACCTTCAACCGCAACTTCGAGCTCGTGTACCGCTCGACATACCACCAGTTGCGTCACGTCTACTTCGACCAGTCATCGGGGTGGTGGAACGACGCGACGATCTTCGGTCCCGTTGATCCGGTCGGCATTCCGGGCTTCGTGCAGAGCGACCGTGGCGCGCCCGGCGACTTCGAGGTCGTGGTGGTGAATCAGTACGGACAGGCGGAGCATTGGACCAAGCACAACAGCGCGCCGTGGACCCGGGAGCCTGGTGAGTGGTACCAGCGGGCGACGTTCGGCGCGGACTTCGCGTTCGGCGGTCCCTCGCTGGTGCAGAGTCGGCTTGGCGGGGGCGAACTGCACTACGTGGGCACGGTCACCAGTGGGGCGATGCGCCACTACCGGTACGGCGCGTCCGGCTGGACGCTTGAGAACACTTTCGGCGACAACGCTTCCAGTGCCCCGTGCCTGATCGAGGGAACGTACGGCGCGGGCAACGAGACGGGTGTCGGCAACTTCGAACTCTGTGTGGCCGTGAGTGACCGGATCGAGCACTGGTGGCGTTACAACGCCGTTCCAGGCGCGTGGAACCTGTCGGCGGTCTTCGGTGCGCAGGTACGCCGCGTCGTCAGCCTTCTCCAGAGCACATACGGCACCAACCTTGAGCTTGTCGCCGAACGAACCGACGGGGCGTATCAGCACTACTGGCGTGACGGCGGCGGTTGGCACACTGGCCCGATAGTCACGTGATCACAGCAACGAGGGAGACGACGAGCTTACGACCACAGACGACCTATGTGGTCACCTCCAGTCTGCTGGTCGCGCGAAAATCAAGGTCAGCCCCGCAGGTCGCGGAAACGCGTGGTGATGTCCACAGGAACCGGGTGGCTCACCACGTCGTCCTGGGTGCTCGCGTCGACCATCAGGATCAGGCTGCCCGGTAGGCACGGCGCGAGGTCGGGGAACGTCATGGCATAAGTGACGAGGCTCTGGTTGGGAAACCAGGGCCCGCGGCCGGGGATCACGATGCGGCACGTCTGCCCTGGCAGCGTGTCCGGAATCGGCAGGACGGGTGGCGTGAACGCCAGACTGGATGTGACTGGCGGGCCCAGCCTGGTAAGCAGCCGTTGGCGCCACGGCACCGTACCGCTGTTGCGCAACGTCGCGACGAGCACGAACAGCTCACCGCGGACCAGCGCGACGCCCAGCGTGCTTTCCTGCCGCACCAACGTGATGGCGTCGCCCGCAACCGGTCGCCAGTCGTCCTGCGGTGGCATCGCGAGGAGATCGCGCGCCTCGGCGAGCAGTGCGTCGAGGGTCGCGCCGTGCTCACGCGCGAGCTGCTGGTACAGCGGCCATCTAGGGTTCCTGGGCACCCGGCGCGCCAGTTCGTGCAACCGCCGCCTGCGGTCGGGGACCGTGATCACGGGGTCCGGGCCGCTGAGCAGGCGTCGCCACCGCGTGCGCAGGGCCATGTCGAGCATCTCATCGGCCGCGCACGTCTCGGCGATGGCACGGAGGAGTCGCTCCGGCACCGGACTGCCCTGTTCGTGCCGGCTCAGCCACTGGCGGGTCAGCTTCGGCCCGGAGCGGTTCCGCAGGCGTTGTGCGAAGCCTGCGAGCGAGAGGCCGAGTGCCCGGCGGGTGTCGGCGAGCAGGGCAGCCGGCTCGGTCATGTTGTCCGCCACGGTGTTTCGCAGCCCGCGTACTGCTCGGGCAGGACGATGAGGCTCATGATCGCCCCAACCAGGGTGCTCGGGTAGCAGTAGACCCCGTTGGGCCAGCCGAGCCGCAGGCACAGCCGGTAGGTGCCGGGGTGTTCTGGTGCGCGGATCGGCACCGCGGTGTCGACCTCGCCACCCGGCGGCGCGTCCGGTACTGGCACGAACGGCGGTGTGCGTAGGCCCGCGTCCCCGCCTCCCGCGCGGTAGAGCACCTTGTGCACCCATGGCCGAACGCCCGTGTTGCGTAGCCGCCACCACCCGAGGACGAACGTTCCCGGCCGCACCGCGAGCCCTTCAGGCAGATCGCGTTCCGGGTTGACCACGTTGCCGCAGCGGTCCTCGTGGTCCGGCAGCCAGTCCGACGCTGCGGCGGGGGCACTTGGATAGCGACGGATCGCCGCGCACATGTCCCGCACCGCAACACGCATGCTCTCGGGGCCCTCGAAGAACATCGCGACCTCGGTGTCGAACCCGTCCGGCCCGATCTGCGCCAACTGGGCGTGCGCCGGAGCACGCGGTGGGTCCGCAGACTGATCGGCCTGCAGCGATACCGCCCAGCGGTACATGTCCACGAGGTAGCCGTCTGCCAGGAACGCCACGTCGTAAGCGTGCACCAGCCACGCGGGGACCTGACTTCCGCGCACTTGCTCACGCCGGTACGCGCTGACCGACCGCAGCCAGGCGGGCACCGGGGCCTTTGTCGTGTTGCCGGTCTCGATGCCGGACACGTACCGCACCGTAAGCGGATGCGGCAGCGACGAGGTGCTCCCGGCCGGCCGGGTGTCACCGGAATCCGGGTACAGCTCGGCGATCACGGCATTGAGCACCTCCACCGCGTCTTCCAGTCGCTCGCATCCTGCCGCCGACCTCAGCTGTCTCATCGCCGCGGACAGCTCCTTCATCACGACCATGGGCGTGTGCGCGGCCGCCCTGGGCCTGCCCCGGCTGCCAGGACTCATCGGCACCCTCCCCTGTGGTTACGTTCGCGCGGAAAAATGCGCTCAGCGCACGCTGTGCGGCATGAGCACACAACCGGATGTCAATGTCCTCTCCGTCGGCACCGCCTGGCACTCGCTGACCGGTGGGATCGACATGCTCAACCAGAGATTCTGCACCGCGCTGGCCCGCGCCGGCCTGCGGGTGTTCTGCCGGGTCTCCCCATCGACGCACCAGGAGATCGCTGAGGCGGAACGCCAGGGTGTCGTGCTCGTCCCCGCGTCTCCCGGCCCCAGGGACTTCGCCCTCGCCCGGCGTCCGCACATGCCCGGCGGGGTCGTGCCCGACCTCGTCATCGGCCACGGCAGGTTCACCGGGCTGGTGGCCCGCGGCATCGCCGAGGACCACTTCCCCACCGCGACGAGGCTGCACTTCCTCCACGTCGCGCCGGACGAGATCGAATGGCACAAGAACCGGCGCGGCGAAGACGCCGGCGATCGCGCCGAACACCGGACCGCGCTTGAACTGGAGCTGGCCAAGACCGCGGACCGCGCGGTGGCCATCGGCCCCATGCTGCATAACAGGTACCTGACCGAGCTGTCCGCGTTCGACGGCCCACCTCCCCTGAGGTTCGTGCCCGGCTTCGACGCCGGTCCCGTTGTGCGGCGCACACCGCCGCCGGGCGCGCCGGTGAAGATCCTGCTGTCCGGCCGGGTCGAGGACTCCTCGCTCAAGGGTCTCGACCTCGCCGCATGGGCGGTGGGGCTGGCGGCGCGGCGGCGCGGACCCAGCACGACCGGGGTGGAATTCGTGGTGTACGGCGCACGCCCCGGCACTTCGGCGGCCGTGCGGTCCAAAGTGCTCCGGTGGGCCGGACATCCAGGGCTGAACGTCGTCGTGCGCCCGTACACGAGCGACGGAACACGGCTGGCTGTTGCTCAACGAACCGCGAGTCTCGCGCTGATGCCGTCGCGCACCGAGGGGTTCGGCCTGGCCGGTGCGGAAGCGATCGCCGCGGGCACGCCGGTGCTGGTGAGCAGCACCAGCGGCCTTGGCCTGCTGATCGGCGAGGAGCTCGGGCCGGACTCGGCGCGTCCGTTCGTGGTGCCGGTATCCGGTGACGACGCCGAAGACGCCGAGACATGGGCCCGCGCCATCGAGGCTGTGCTCGACGACCGCGCGGCGGCGTTCGCCCGCGCCCACGCACTGCGAGAACACCTGACGAGCCGCTACTCGTGGGATTCGGTGGTCTCGTCGCTGCTGGGACAACTCGGAATCCGGCAGCCCGACCTCGTGTGACCGACGCGCGCTTACCTTGTGCCGCTCGAAAACCCATCTCGCCGGGTCAGGACACCTGAATGAAGGCAGTAGGGATCATGCTGCGGTGATCGTGTCACTTCTGTATCAACTGACTCGACGACTACTGTCGGTCCCTGCGATGCTGCTGCGCTGCGACTTCTCCAAGGACGCCGAACTGCTCGTGCTCCAGTACGAGAACGCCATCCTCCGTCGCCAGATCACCGGCCAGGTCCGGCAACAGCGCCAGATCGTTTCTGGTTCGCCGCCCTGTCCTCGCTGCTCCCCCGACGCCGTTGGCACGAGATCTTCTCCGTCCAACCCTCAACAATCCTGGCCTCGCACCGCAGATTCATCACCGCGAAGTGGACCTACAGTGCCTGCCGACGCCCTACCGGACGGCCACCTACCCACTCGACAATCAAGAAGCTCGTCCTTGACCTAGCCCGCGACAATCCACGTTGGGACATAGAAGGATCCAAGGCGAGCTGGCCGGTCTCGGCCACAAGATCGCTGCGTCGACGGTGTGGGAGATCCTGAACTCGGCCGGCATCGGTCCAGCTCCACGCCGGGCCGGTTCCACCAGGAAACAGTTCCTGACCAGCCAGGCTCACGGCATCATCGCCGCGGACTTCTTCCATCGACACCGCGCTCGGAAACGCGCGACGTTTCGCCGAAGGAGCCGGGTACACGCGGCCATAGCGGCATGTTACGGCCGGTGACGTTTCCAGTCCGATGCAGACTCGGCTGTCTTGGCTGCAGACCGCTGTGTGAGTCGGGAGCGGTCGATGTAGCTGTCGACGTGAGGATCAAGCATGCGTAGGACCTGACGTGACTCGGGCGGGACCTCGGGTTGGTCGACGGCGGTGAGCGGAGCGAGAAGCCGATTTTAGACCTTGATGTAGAACACGGCGATGCGCGGGCCGTTCTCGGCAACGAGGCATCGGTTGGTGTATGGGAGGCGGTTGATGAGTCAGCGACGACCACACGCCAGTCGATCAGGATCACCGTCCACCTACGTCGGCAAGCCAGGCGAGTCATCATGAGCGAGGAGCCCAAGAAAAGGTCGCCGGTGGGCTGTTTGGGTGATGCCCAGCAGTAGCTCGTCATGCATGGCGCCGGGGTGAGGTCTCCAGGTGGCGGGAGGTGGTCACCTTGACGGACTCGATGGCTGGCGGTGTTTTGGAGTCGTGGCTCGGCTCGGTCGGCGCGAAGATCGGGTCGTGCGACCGGATTGTGGCGGGCGGTCTGCGGTTCGCGTTCTACGGCCGGACGTCCACTGCGGAGTTTCAAGACCCGGTCACCTCGCGCGGCTGGCAGATCGAAGCGGCACGAGGGGTGATCACGGGGCAAGGTGTGATTGTGGCGGAGTTCTTTGATGTGGGGTGTTCGCGGCGAGTGGTGTGGCAGGATCGGCCGGAAGCATCGGCGTTGCTGGCCGAGCTGACGGCGCGGGAGCGTCGGTTTGATGCGGTGGTGGGTGAGTTTGAGCGGGCGTTCGGGGCGGGACAGTTCGATGAGCTGTTGGAGTTGTGTGCGGAACACGGTGTTGCCGTGTGGTTGCCCGAGGCCAGTGGCCCGGTCGAGGTAGGCAGCCCGGCGCATCGGGTGTTGATGATGGTGTTGGGAGCGCAGTCGCAGCGTGAGGTGTTGCGAGCCCGGCACCGCACGATCGCGGCGATGCGCACCCAGGTGACCGAGCAGGGACGCTACCTCGGCGGCCGGCCACCCTACGGCTACATGTTGGTCGACGCTGGGCCGCATCCGAATCGGGTGCATGCGTCGTGGGGGCGGCGGTTGCGCACACTGGCTCCGGATCCGGTCACGGCGCGGCATGTGCGGTGGATCTTCGCACAACGCCTGGCCGGACGAAGCGCAGCGAGCATCGCGCGCGAGCTCACTGAACGCGGTGTGCCCAGCCCGTCCGGGACGGACCCGGTACGAAACCGGCACCGAACCACCGGCGAATGGTCACTGAGGACGGTGATCGAGATTCTGCGGAACCCGCGCTACACCGGGCGACAGGTCTGGAACCGCACCTCCAGCGACCGCAGCCAGCGATCCGCGAAGACCGGCCGCTTCGGTCAAGCGCGAAATGCCGCCGGGCAGTGGGTGATCTCTCAGACTGCGACTCATCCGGCTCTGGTGTCCGAGGAAGACTTCGTCGCGGCGCAGTCGGTATCTGCCCACGGGTCGGGAGTGATGGCAGCACTCGTACCTACAGGTTGTCCGGCTTGATCCAGTGTGCACTGTGTGGGCGCCGAATGGACTCCCATTGGGTCCACGGCCGCGCGGGCTACCGATGCCGCCACGGCTACCGCAGCAGCCGCACCCGCCGTACTGGCAGACCGGGGAGCCTTTACCGCCGTGAGGATCACCTAATCGCGGAGATCGCGGCTCAGCTCAGTCACCGAGGGCACCAGCCTGGCGAGACCGCCGATAACGTCGAGGCCTTCCTACAAGCCCGTGGCGCCACCATCATGTGCGACACGACAACAGTCACCGTCCAGCTACGCCGGCAAGGCAAGCGCATCGCCACGAGCAACAAGCCCGGCATTCCTGTCCGAGTTCGTCGCCGCGGCCGCACGACGACGCCGTCTCACTCAGTGCGCAGAAAACCCCACGGTCTCGTCCCGCTGTGATCGGGAGTAAGCCGTGGGGCAATGATGTGTCCGAAAAAAACACGATCCAAACCCCCACAGTGGTTCTCCGCGGTGAGTTGCTGTTGCCTGGCGCAGAAGGTGCACAGCCGTGACGGGCCCAAAGAGGCAACAGGTCCGTCTTGGACAGTCGAGTGTGGATACATTGCTCAGACGCATATGCGCACTACTCGTCGCCGCAGTGGCAGCGTATGCCTCATATCAGCATCAGCGCGCATTCGCGCTCGAAGGCGGCGCCGACGCGGTCAGCGCGGCACTGTGGCCCTTGTCAGTCGACGGACTGCTGGTACTGGCGTCGGTCGGATTGCTCAAGACGCGTCACGATGACAGTTCTTACCGGGCACGAGTTGCCGCCTGGTCATCGTTCGCGTCAGGTGTCCTGGTGTCCTTGGCAGCGAACATTGCCTCTGCACCATCCTTGGAATGGCAGCCAGTACTGGTAGCCGGCCGGCCACCAGTGGCGTTGTTGCTGGCCGTCGAACTGCTGGCACACCGCCCTCAAGCTCAAGGTCAACCCGAGCCGCGTGAGACGGACACCGAGCATGTGGAGAGGGCACAACCGAGCAATCCAGTGCATGTAGCTGTGTCCGACTTGTTGCCAGCTGCGATACGTATCGACGAAAACCACTGGGCCCGATGTGGCAGACCCGCGTCAGCAGAAACAGTGCGCAAACAACTGCGCATCGGAGCCGCCAAGGCCAGAGCACTCACCACAATCGTTCGAGGTATGAGCCGACCCGACATCGCAGAAGCTTTGACCACCAACACAGACGAGCCGCTGTCACCTACAAGATCAGAGGAGGCGCACACTAGCCAAGGTCGACACGTCGCCAATTGACCATCCAATTGGCCCTCGGCCAAGGCAAACAACTCCCCTTCGTACTTGACGATCGGTCAAGCACGGTGCCCGGTCCAGTGTGTCGACGGCACGGGAAACTGGCATTCCGGCCGTGCGGGGCAGACGTGTCTGCCATGCTGTCGAGACGACTGTCATTGGATCGAGGAGTGGTTGTGTCCGCTGATCTGGAACGGCTGGCCGCCGAGTTCGAGCGGTTCCAGGCCAGGATCCGGCAAGCCGAGGTGAACTTCGGTGGTGTCGCGGAGATGCAGGAACAGGTAGCACGGCTGGAGGTCGTCGCGACGTCTCCTGACCGTACCGTGCGGGTTGTCGCAGGCGCTGGCGGCGCGGTGACCGACATCCAACTGACCCCGGACGCGATGCGCCAGGCAGCGCCGGCGCTGGCGGCCACGATCATGGAGACGCTGCGTACGGCGGTCGCCGAGGCCGTCCGCCGGCAGGCATCCATCGTCGACGAGTCCGTTGGTGCCGCGTTCGGCCTCAACACCATCAACCAGGTCGGTCAGGCGCAGGCCGAGGCCCTGGGAACCGCGACCGAGGAATCGTCGTCCCATCACCGCCAACCAAGCGCACCGCGCAGGTCGGCATCGGACGACGAGGACGACTACAGCCAGGACTCAATCTTCCGCAAGCGGTGACGAAGGGGGCCATGCTGATGTCCACTCCCGGATCCGGGGTGCAGGTCGACGTAGCCGCGCTGACGGCGTACGCGAACCAACTCGGCTACTACGACGGCGAAGCCGACAAGTTCGGCGCACTGATCGACCAGGCCGACGTGACCAACGAGGCCTGGGGCCTGGTCGGTGTGTGGGCGAAGAAGTCGTACGCCGACCGGCTGTCGGAACTGCGGTCGCTGCTGGCGGAGATGAAGCAGGGCGTGGACGCGCTCACCTCGAAGATCTCGCAGAGCGCCGCTGTCTACCAGGGCAACGAGGACGACACGGTGATGACGTTCGGCCAGCATGAAGCCGCGATCGACGGCCCGCGCTGAGGAGGACGTCGTGACCGAACCGAAGCAGAGCATCGCCGATCGCCTGAACGCCACGCGGTACGACGAGAGCACCAGCGCGAACCTCGATCGGGCGGCGGAGGCCACCCCGGTGGTGGGCACGGTCTGGAAAGCCGGCAAGTCGATCGCGCAGCACGCCCAGGAGGCGACCCAGGCCGACGATCTCGACGACTTGGCCGCGTCGTCACGCCAGTTGGCCGCCGACGGCGCGAAGTTCGTGGGCAGCGCGGCGGCAGACGTGACGTTCTTCGCGATGGACCCGGTCGGCTGGCTGGTCAGTCACGGGCTGAACATGCTGCTGGAGCTGGTTCAGCCGCTACAGGACGCGTTGCATCAAGTGAGCGGGGACGGCCCGGCCATCGGGCACGCCTCGGACAACTTCATCACCATCGCCCAGGGTTTCGAGGAACTGGCCAAGGACTTCGAGACGACCGGTGACACCGCGCTGAAGGACTGGGTGGACGACGCCGGCAACGCGGCCCGCGAGGCCCTGGGCGACTTCTCGGCCGGCATCCGCGGCGTCGGGTCCAGTGCGGGGTCCGTCGCCGAGACACTGCAGATGTGGTCGACGGTGATGGTCGTCATCGAGGAGGTGATCAAGGCCCTCATCTCCGAACTGGTGTCCTGGCTGATCACCATCTGGCTACCGGCCCTGGCAGCGTCGGTGATCTCACTGGGTGGTTCGGTGGCGGCGGCGATGACCGCGTCCATCGCCAAGGCGGCCAGCGTGCTCGCCAAGGTGACCAAACACCTCGGTGTGTTCGGCAAACTGCTCGACGAGTTCATGAAGTTCCTGGTCAAGTACTCCGGCAGGATCGAGAAACTCGCCGAGCGGTTCCGCGTCGGCAAATTCGTCGAGTCCGGCGGACGGACTGTGTTCCAGCCCAGCCGCAGGGTGATCACGACAGCGCTGGGCACCCAGGCCGGACTCACCCCGCTGCTGACCGGCGCGGGCATCAAGGCAGGCATCGGCGCGGGCAAGGGTCTCGGGCGCGAGGCTCTCGACGAGGCCCACGAGGACGGCCCGATCCTCGACGAGAGCTCGATCGGCGGAAATCAGAACGCGGCCAACACCCGCAGGAACCTGGACATCTGAGGGCTGGTCACCAATGAAGCCGAAACCCGAGATTCGGCAGCGGGTCCGTGCCCTGGCCGAGAGCCAGTGGCGTGAACCCGTGGCAGTGGTCTACCTGGACGAGGTCAGGCCCTCCTTCGAAGTGCCAGGCAGACGCAAAGACGGGACTATCAAAGGCAAACGACTGGTCCGCCGGTTCTTCCGCAACATCATCCGCGGCGTGATCGGTGTCCCGATCGACATCGTCCTGTCCATCGCCGGCGGTGGCCGGGCCAGCCTGACCAGCCGGGAAGGCACAGTGACCGGCCCCGCAAACGCCCAGGCACTCGAACTCGTCGACGCCGCGATGGCCGCTGACAGCCCCTGGCTGGTCCACTCCCCCTCGCACATGGCCATCGTCGACACCGGCCCTTTCTTCAACACCGCCGACAGCCAACCACCAGCCTTCCGGTGGCACACCACCAAACCGCACATGCCAAAGATCGCACGCCGCCGTCTGACCTGGCCCGACGGCTCTGTCTTCGAAACCACCCGCGGCTGGAACGACGAAAACCCGCCCGCAACACAGCCCGACTGACTGATCAACGCCGACGTGTCCATCGCCGCTAGGCGCTGAACACGCGGCGATCCGCGCGGCGGGTCTCAAGATTCCGACCGATGTCAGCGTTCTCGCCTTCGACGACATGAGTCTGTACCCGTTGGTGGAACCGCCGATCACGGCGATCACCCAACCGGCCTACGAGATGGATAAGGCCGCGGCAGACCTGTTGCCGCGCCAGATCGACGGGAGACCGATCTTTCCGACATCGTCCTGCCCGCCACCCTCATCATGCGCGACTCGCTCGCCCCGCCTAGCGTCTGATCTCCCCGCCCGACAAGGTCCGCCGCACTGACCACGACCACGTCCGCCCCGGCATGCCGCCGGGTCGACGACTTTCGCCTCTCCGGCAAGCTTGAATCTGGGTCTGGAGCGAGGCTATTGGGTTCTGTCGGTCGCTGTGGCACCTCCGGCGGTTGGTGCGTTGCCGGAGGTGCTCGCGCGGCTCGGGTCAGCGTTGTTGACGGGCCATCCACTGCCAGATACGGGTGCCGTTGATGCTCGGGTCGTTACGGGCGACGTAGATCCATGACCAGTGGCCGGGGAACTGGTAGCCGTTCCAGACGACGTGGTCGTAGAGGGTCATCAGGGAACCGGGGATGAGGTCGTGGGCGTGGACGGTGTTGGCCTGCGGGTTCACCGTGGTGTCGTCGCGGGAGGCGACCAGCCAGGTGGGGGTGCTGATCGCGGACAGCTCGGCGTCGGGAACCAACGGCGGAGCGCCTGCCTGCCGGGGTGCGACCACTCCGCAGATCGGCACGGAGGCGGCAAACACCGTGGGATAGACCGTGGTCATCTTCAGACTCATGTAACCGCCGTTGCTACAACCGGCCACGTAGACGCGGTCAGGGTCGACCGACCGCCTGCGGACGACATCCTGGACGATCTCGTGGATCAGCGGGGCGAAGCGAGGACCGTCCTGCAACCACATGGAAGTGCTCTGCGGGACCACGACATAGGCGCCGTTGAAGATCTGCTGTGCCTCACGGGTAGCGAAACCCAGCGCGCCGCGATTGGCGCGCAGCGTGGTTTCGTTGTCGTAGTAGTCATCCGGCAGCGAGGCACCCTCGCCTCCCCGTGCAGCCAGACGACCAGAGGGCGCCTGCCGTGCCGGGTGGGTGTGTACAGCCGATACTTCATGCCGGAGCCGGAGACGTGATAGCTGAAGGCGTCGACCTCGGGGTTGGCGAGCCGGCCCTGCACGAAACGCGCGATGGTGACCGGCCGGCCGTGACGCAGGACGATCGGGGCGTTCTGCGTAATGGTGTAGACGAGATCGAGCTGGACGTTACGGGCCTTGCTCCCGATGTAGCCGAGGGTTCCACCGCCGGGCTGGCCCTCGGCGTGGCTCAGTGACAGCACGATGTTCCCGCGGCGGTCCAACTGGGCGGCGGTCACCGTCCGGTCGAGGTCGTATCCCACGACCTGGCCGCCGGTGGCGATCGGACTGGTGGCCGTGGCATGCACGCTGAAGGTGCCGGCAGTCAGGCTCGCCGGGTCGATCGGCCCGAGCCGGGACGTGTCGAGGGTGACCGCGGTGACCTGCTCACCACCGTCAAGCGTCACCGCGTTGAGGACAAAACCCACGCTGTTGGTTCTGTCGCTGTCGGCGGTCGCGACGCCAGGCAGCGCCAGACCGGCGGCGGCCGCACCCGCGCCCGCGGCCAGCACAGTGCGACGATTGATCAACAGGGCCATGCTGACTCCTTGGTCTCAATTCTCCGTGCAGGCCGGAGCAGTTGGAGAGCCTGGGATGCGACAGGACCGGTCGTGGCGCGAACTCGTCGAGCGCATGGCGCGCGAGAGTCCGGACTCGTGGCGCACCCGTTGGTGGGGGTGTGAGCTGGCTATCTGATGGGGTGTGTGCCGGCTTCGGCGATGTTGTCTCCGCAGACGGACACAAGATGGAAAGTTACGGACTTTGTTGGCGATAAACCACCCCCAGGACACCGTCGTCAGTCCGGCTACGCGGTCTCGTTGGGCCGTGCCGCCAGGCCACCCCTAGGTGCGGGCGTGAGAATGAACACAGATCAATGAGGTTTAGGCGCTGATGAAGCGGGTCCGGCCATCTCAGCCGACCCCAGTCGATCAGTGGTTGATGATGGTGGGAGTGGGCGCCCGGCGCGCTCGTCCGGACGTATGGCGTCGTGGTCGGGCGCGGGGATACGTTGCCGCTGCTGGGGAATCGCGCAGCGGGAGGTCGCCGTGGCAGTCACGGACATTTTCGTCAGCGGTGATGGTGTCGATACGGCGGACGGCAAAACCTGGAACACCCGGGTGCGGACGTTCACGCGGGCGCGGGCGCTGGCGTCGGGAATCACCGCGCCGGACACGGTCAGATTCGTGATCGGGCAGTTCATCATGGCCCGCCAGGCGAACTTCGGGCAGCAACTGGGCAAGGGAATCGGCACCAACAGCAATGTTCCGGACGGCTGGTCGATGACCGCGCGGGACCCGAACCTGCCGTGGCACTTCACCGATCTGGACGTACTCAATCAGCCGAGTGACTTCGCCCAGGTCTTCCTGAGCGGAGCCAGCGACTACAACGCGAGCACGGCCGGCTGCCCGAACATCCGCGACAACGGCGGGACAAACGCGGGGCAGCCGACCGGAATCTGGGTGACCACCCGCAATGTCGCCGGGGTGAACCAGCCGCTCTACCGGGTGATCCGGGTGTGGCGGGGTGGCCGTCCACTGACCATCGGGAGCGTGACCGCCGTCCCGTCGGCCTACGACCCGTACAACGAGATCTGGGAGGCCCGCAGCTTCGCCACGCTGGGACTGGACGACACGCATACCTGGACGCAGCTCACGCCGCCAGAGGTGTGGCAGGAGGACGACGACGCCGACCCGGTGCCGACGCCGATCGGTGGCCGGCTGTTCGTGTTCAGCCCCAAGGGAAACCCCGCGTCGTCCACGGTGTGGGGCGGGATCACGCTGCTGACCCAGTGGTCGGCGGGTGCGACCGGCGTGCTCGACCTCGGGCTGCTGACCATCCAGGAGTCCAGCGACTGGCACGTCGACGAGACGATCAAGGCGATCGGCGGCGGGTACGGCGCGTTCAAGATCCGGGGTGGTTGCGCCCGCGGCCGGTTCGAGGCCCGTGTCGACGTGATGACCCCGTATCTGCCGGTGGTCGACTTGCGGGCGCATTCCGCCGCCGACACGTTCACCGCGATCGAGGTGTCGCCGCGGTGGGACATGCGTGTGGTCGGCAAGCCGTACTACGAGATCGACAACGCGCACAACACCGGCGGGTCCGACGCGCTGCGCATCGCCGGCAACGCGCGAGTCACCGGGTTACTGATACGAGGGCGAACCAGTGGTACCGGCGAGCTGTGCTACGTCCGCGATCCCGGTCACACCGCGATCGGCCGGGCGAACCCCGCCGCCGGCGTGATCCTCGACGGCCTGACAGTGGAGCGGGACTTCAGCGTCTACCTCGGTGGAATGCAGTACCAGCGGGCGTTCGGCATCAACGGCGACAGCAACCGGGTCCGCAACTGCACGCTCAGCGGCCGGGTCTACGGCCAGCGCACGCCGTCCCAGATCACCGGCAACGTGCGGGTCGTCGGCCTCGAGTTCCACTATGGACAGCAGATGATTCCGGCCGCGCCGGACGGGGTTCCCAACTATCCCAGCCGATTCAATGGCAATGAGCGGCCGTTCGCCAACCTGCACCCGGACGGCAAGAACCGGGACTGCGTCGGGCTGGTGGTGAGCATCGACGGCACGATCGAGGTGCTGGACTGCGTGTTCAACGCTGTGCACGGGCCGGGCGTGCGCGTCGGGGCGTCCGTGGTGCCGGATCTGGCGACGGGCGACGGTTGCCTGGTGGAGAACTGCACGTTCATCAACAGCGCGGTACCGGCCAGCCAGCGCACTGCGGTTCTGGTGGACGTGCGCAACGATGCCGCCAAGGCGGTGCGCCTGAGGAATAACGGCGCGGTCGGTTATGCCGCTGGCGGGCAGTGGACGACGACGGGGTTCAACCGCAACACCGTTCGCCTGGAAGATCTCCACCTTCCCCAATCCGGCGGGCCGAACGTCGCCGAGAACGTCGGCTGGCAGCGGTTGGCCTTCGCCAACTGCTTCGGGTGAGGAGCCGGGCATGCCTGACCACGAACAGAGATCGTCGTACCCGCGCCGCACAGTGCTGCGCGCTCTGACCATCGTCTCCGTCGGTGCCGGCCTGGTGAGCACCGGCGCCACCCATGCGGCGGTGGCGCGGGACCTGCGCGCCGGCATGTCCGGTGCGGACGTCCGGGAATTGCAGATCCGGGTCGCAGGCTGGGCGTCTGACGGTTCCCGGCAGGCCTTCCTGGACGTCAGCGGGTACTTCGACGCGCCAACCGAAGCGGCGGTGCGCCGCTTCCAGCAAGCGCACGGGCTGCCCGCCAGCGGGGTGGTCGATCAGGCGACGCATGGCCGGCTGAGCGCCATGGCCACCGCGGACGGATCGACAGCCCACTTCGAGTGGTCCCAGTTCGCCTCCCCGGACGGCAGCGGATTCGCCGGAGGCACGGTGGATGAGGCCACCGTGCGGGAGAACGTGCGCCGGCTGATGTACAAACTGGAAGCGTTGCGGCACAAGCTTGACGGGCGCGAGACCGAGGTGCGCGACGGCTTCCACAGCTCCGATCACCGAGCACGGCTGCGTGGCCCGGACGACAGCACGCACACCTACGGCGGCACTGCCGACATCGCCGTGGCCAGCCTGACCACCTACGCTGTCTACCAAGCGGCGCAAAGCTGTGGCTTCTCCGGCCTTGGCTCGTATGTCCAATCCTGGTTGCACTGTGACAGCCGCGCCGAGTACAGCCACAGAGCGCCAGCCGCATGGTCCTGGCACAACGGGGTCATCTGAATTTCTCCCACTCGCCTGCAGAATGGTTGAATCAACCTCCCATCCCATGAATGGTCAGGCAGGTGACCAG
This sequence comes from Kibdelosporangium banguiense, assembly GCF_017876405.1. Lineage (GTDB taxonomy): Bacteria > Actinomycetota > Actinomycetes > Mycobacteriales > Pseudonocardiaceae > Kibdelosporangium > Kibdelosporangium banguiense. Next base: position 10,737,176 of record NZ_JAGINW010000001.1, read on the forward strand.
ATCCGGGATGACCGGACGGCGCCCAAGAAGAAAGCATTTGCAAGTATGTCAGCAAACTGTCCTCGGGCCATCGCCGTACCTCGAAGGAGTACTGTGACCGCCATGCGCGAGGAACGCCTACCGGACTTCGAGGATGAAACACCGCATATCGCGCGCATTTACGACTACTTCCTCGGCGGCAAGGACAACTTCGCCTGCGACCGCAAGGTCGCCGAGCAGATCCTCCAGCTCGCGCCGGAAACACCGGACATGGCCAGGGCGAACCGGGCGTTCCTCGGGCGAGCCGTGCGGTTCGTCGCACGGCAGGGCATCCGGCAGTTCATCGACATCGGCACCGGACTACCCACTCGCAACAACGTGCACGAGGTCGTTCAGACGGTCTGGCCTGATTCCCACGTTGTGGTTTACGTCGACAACGACCCCACGGTCCTCGCACACGCCCGGGCCCTGCTCGCCGACACCCCGCAGACCGTCGTGGTCGACGCGGACCTGCGCCGCCCCGAAGCCCTGCTGGACGACCCGGATCTGCGGCGCCTGATCGACTTCGACCAGCCGATCGCGGTCATTCTGGTCGGCGTACTGCATTTCCTGCCCGAGGAGGACCAGCCGTTCGACGCGGTTCGCACCCTGCGCGACGCGCTGCCCCGCGGCAGCTACCTCGTCATCTCGCACGCCTCCACCGACAACCGGATGTCGGAGCTCAGCCAGGCGCAGGAGCTCTACCGCAGCTTCACGAACCGGACCGGCAACGGCTTGCGTTCCCGCGAACAGATCCGCGTCTTCTTCGACGGTCTCACTCTGATCGACCCCGGCTTGGTCGTCGCCCAGGACTGGCGCCCGTTACCGTCAACCGAGCGCGACACCGGCACACCCCGGTGGATACTCAGCGGCGTCGCACGCAAAGACTGACCCTGCGCTTGCCGAAAATGTCGTCCATCCAGGCCAGGCGGCATGGTGGTACTCGTTCAGGAGGCCGCCCAAACTTGAGCGTCGGCGGATGTCGAGTTGTGATGTGCGCTGGATCGGTGATCGGTGATGGCAGTGTTTGGAGTGGTCGGGCGTTGGCGATGCCTTGGTGTGGCCGGTGGTTGTTGTAGTGCCGCTCGTATTCGCGGAGTGCGTGGAGCAGGTGTTGCTGGTTCCAGATCAAAGTGCGGTCAAGCAGTTCGTGGCGGCAGCTCTGCACCCAGCGTTCGACGATCGAGTTCATCCTGGGCATCTGGATGCCGCTCAAGATGACCTGGATGCCGGCGTCGGCGAGGATGACGTCGAACAGGTGCGGGAATTTGCCGTCTCTGTCGCGGATCAGGAATCGCGCTCGATAGCCGGCGTCCTCGAGGTCCATGACGAGGTTGCGCGCTGCCTGGGTCACCCATGCCGCGGTCGGATGTGGTGTCACGCCGAGGACGCGGATCCTGCGGTGGGCGTGTTCGATCACGGCCAGCACGTACATGCGTGCGCCGGTGAGGGTGACGGTTTCGAAGAAGTCGCAGGCCAGGAGGACCTCGGCTTGGGAGCGGAGAAACTGGGTCCAGGTGCTCGACGAGCGTTCGGGAGCGGGATCGATGCCGGCGTCAGCGAGAACCTGCCACACGGTAGATGCGGCGACCTTGACGCCGAGAACGAGGAGTTCGCCGTGGATCCGGCGATAGCCCCAGCTCGGGTTCTCCTTGGCCAGGCGCAGGACCAGGACTCGAATAGACCGGAGGGTGCGCGGTCGGCCCGGTCGTTTCGGTCGCGACATCCTGGCGTGGCGTCGGCGGAGCAGGTCGCGGTGCCAGCGCAGGATCGTATCCGGGCGTACCAACAGGTGGAGCCTGCGCAAGAGGTGGCGTGGTAGTCGGTGCAGGAGCGCGGCGAGTAACGCCCGGTCAGCCGGGCTGAACCGCACCCTGGTGTCGCCGAGTTGCCGTTGCAGTACTCCGATCTGGTGGCGCAACGCGAGGATCTCGATGTCTTTGTCCCGGTTGCTCACTGGGATCAGGCGAAGCATGGCGAAGGTGTTGGTCAGGCCGAGGTAGGCCAGTCGCAGCAGCACGGCCGGTCATCCTGCCGTAGGACCGCCGAACGGTAAGTGGACGCTGCTGATTCACCGTGTACAGTATCTGACCAGCACGGATGAGATTTTCGGCAAGCGCAGCGCCGAGAACGTCGTGGTGATCACGCCGCCGTAGTGCTCCTCGCCGATCGTGTCGAGGCTGCGCGGGTCGAGCTCGACCGGTGGCGCGCCCTCCATCAGCGCGAGCAGTTTCCCGCCGCGCAGGATGATGTTGGTGTTCGCGGTGTTGTAGCGCGTGCCGTGCGCGAGCGGATCGGTGGTCGCGGGATTGCCGAACACGCCGAACAATCGCCGCTTCTCCGTCATCTCCAGCAGCAGCTTGTCGGTGCGCACCCACCGGTTGCGCATCGACACCCGGCCGTCCTCGATGAAGAAGGCGTACACCATGCCGTCGCCGTCGAACCAGTGGTAGTCCTCGTCGGTCGGTGGATACAGCGGTTCCGCACCGTTACGGTAAAACACACCCGCCAGGTCCGCCGGCAGCTCACCCTCGACGAACAGGTCCGGCGCGTCCACCTCCATCCGATTAGGACAGTGATGCCCGGTCAGGAACGGACTCTCGCGATAGCTCGTGTTTGTCCTTGGCTCTGTCCACCTTTGAAAGTCGTGGTGCCGGTCAGCGGGCTGCCTCGAGCTCCGGATCCGGGTCCTGGCCCGCAGCCGCGTTCTTGGCCTTGGCTTGCTTGCGGCGCTTGCGGATTACGAAAGTAGCCACGAGAGCCAGCAGCAACCCGAGGATGACGATGAGGAGCACGTCGTTGGCGCTTTTCAGGCCCGCGGCAATCGCGACACCGACCAGAAGGGTCACTGCTGTTGATGCGGCCGCGCCTGCCGCCACCGCGGGCAGGAACATGCGGTAGGACATGCCTGCCCCACCGGCCACCGCGGGCACGAAGCTACGCACGAGCGGGATCAATCGACCGATGAACACCGCCCAGGTGCCGTGTTTCCGGAGCAGGCTCGTGGCCTTGTCCCAGCCTTCCCCGCCGTGTTTCCTGATGAGCTTGGTCTCACGCAACGCCGGGCCGACACGGCGCCCGATCACGAACCCGACCGTGTTGCCCGCGACCGAGCAGACCGTGGCCACCGCCCACAGGATCAGGAACTCCGGCACCGAGTTGACGCTGGCCGCGGCGAGCAGCTGGGCCGCCTCACCCGGGAGAAAGAACCCAACGCCGATGATGGCCTCGCCGAACGCGACCAGCCCGTTGCCCGCTACCAGCGCGGGTTGCGGCAACGCCTGCAACCAGTCCAGCACATTAGAGACGAACGACATAAGTAACACTCCCATGCAGATTGCGTATCTAACTGACATGGTTGTGTCGATTACAGAGGGCCGCATCAGGGTTTGCCCTGAGATCGACCCTGAAGTTGGTTACTAGTCGCCAGCACTTCGCCACGAGGCGTGATGTATCGACCTGAGTGGCGACGACGACGTCCCTCATCCCGCCGCACGGAAGGTCACGCCGCCGCACTGGCCGGAGCTGAACATCGCGACAGCACCCATCATGGACAACAACCCCATGCGACGCCTGGGATTCCGGTTGACACCGGAGTCGCCGCGGGATTTCAAGGTTGTGGCGAGGCCGCCGACAGCGGATCGCGATCCGTAAGGTCGCAGCCGGAAACATAGCCATGCCGCCCGGCGCGAACCGGTGTTCTACCGGGTGGGTGGACGCCGAGGTCAGAGAAGCCCGTCGCCCGATCGTCGCGACTTCAGCAAGGGCACCGCCGCAGGCTGCGTGGTCGCACCGACGGGCGACAGTCCATCGAGGACAAACCCCAGGTAGCGGCGCCAGCCCTCGCTGTCCGGGGTCATGCTCCACAGCACGCTGACGAGCATGGCCATGATCCTGGGCAGGTCTCCGGGCACGAGGTCGGCTCGCAGCATGCCTGCCTGCTGGGCTCGCTGAGCGAGCCGGGTCAGCGCCTCGAAGTACGACGTGGAGAGGTCGGCGGTCAGCGAGCCGGCATTCCGTGCAGCGGCGATGGTGTTCTGCTCGCGAGCCACCATGGCCACGGCGGTTTCCATCAACGCGGTGAGGCCTCGCAGCGGGTCCTCTGCAGCGAGTGCGCGTTCGATCGCGGGAGCAAGGTCCTCAGCAACGCTCCGGTCGAGGATGGCCCGGACGAGATCGCCTTTTTGCGGGAAATGGCGGTGGAGTGTCCTAAGGCCAACCCCGGCGCGGCGGGCGATCTCATCGAGCGACACGTCCGGGCCATCGTCGGCGAAGGCCGCACGCGCGGTGCGCAGGATTCGCTCGGCGTTGCGCACGGCATCCGCCCGTGGGTGTCGTTCAACGTTGCTGACCACCGGTAAAGCCTACCAACTGACACGGCCATGTCACCTGTGCTACGTTCGCCCCAGAGGAAACGACACGCATATGTCGTTTAACGCGTGAGGAGGCTACCCAGATGAAGGTGAGCGCTGAGGCCGACAAGTGCGTGGCCGCCGGTCAGTGCGTGTTGCTCGCGCCCGAGGTGTTCGACCAGCGTGACGAGGACGGCATCGTGGTGTTGCTTGATGAGACACCCAGGCCGGAATCGTACGACGCGGTCCGCGAGTCGGCCATGGTGTGCCCGGCCGCAGCGATTCGCCTGGCCGAGTCATGAACCGGATCACGATCGTCGGCGCGTCGGCCGGAGGTCTGACTGCGGCAGAAACGTTGCGCCGGGCCGGATACGGAGGCGCGATCACGCTCGTCAGTGACGAACTGCAGCTGCCCTACGACCGGCCGCCGCTGTCCAAGCAGTTACTGGCCGGGCAGTGGACGCCGGACCGGCTCGCTCTGCGCTCGGCGACTGACATCGACGCACTGGGGCTGGAGCTGCGGCTTGGTGTCCCGGCGACTGGGCTGGACACCGGGCGACGAGTGGTGAGGCTGGCTGACGGCACCTGTGTGTCCTACGACGCCCTGATCGTCGCGACCGGTGTCCGTGCCCACCGCCTGCCCGGCACCGACGACGTCCCCGGGGTGCACACGCTGCGCACCCTGCCCGACGCGCTGACGCTGAAGCAACGGCTGCGGCCGGGGCGGCGTCTGGTGATCGTGGGCGCGGGCTTCGTCGGCGCCGAGGTGGCCGCCACCGCCCGCGGCCTCGGAATGGACGTGACCTTGGTGGAGTCGGGCCCAGTGCCGCTGGCGCTGGCTGTCGGCGAGGCGGCGGGCAGGTTCCTGACCAACCTGCACCACGAGCACGGCGTTCAGGTCCGCACCAATACCGCGGTCGCCGACATCGTCCACGCCAGCGGCGAGGTGGCCGGGGTGCGGCTGGTCGACGGGACCGTGCTACCGGCTGACGACGTGCTGGTGGCCGTCGGTTCCGTGCCCAACACCGAATGGCTGACCGGCAGCGGACTGACCATCCACAACGGACTCGTCTGCGACGAGTACTGCGCTGCCGCGCCCGACGTGTACGGAGTCGGTGACGTGGCGCGCTGGCACAACCCCTTGTTCGGCACGGCGATGCGCGTCGAGCACCGCACCAACGCCGCCGAACAAGCCATGGCCGTGGCCCGCAACTTGCTCGATCCCGACCAACGGCGCCCCTTCGCGCCGGTTCCCTACTTCTGGTCCGACCAGTACGACATCAAGGTCCAGGCCTACGGACATCTCCGCGACCACGACGAGACGCTCGTTCTTGACAGCGACCTGACCGGCCGGCAACTCCTCGTCGCCTACCGCACAGGCGATCGCCTCGTCGGCGTCCTCGCCGCCGGCAAACCACCCAAGATCCTCCGCGCCTGGCGTGCGCTCATCGCCGCCGCCACGCCATGGACCACCGCCATCACCAACACGACCGCCGCATAACTTCAGGAGGTTCTCATGAGTGCTGCTACCACGAACGACACCACAGAACTGCCGGTTCTTCCTGGCGAACGTTCCGCGCGTTGCCCGTTCAACCCGCCTGCCGAGTACGCACAGTGGCGCGAGGAGGAAGGCCTGCGGCGGGTGAACTGGAACGGCCACACGGTCTGGGCCGTGAACCGGTACGAGGACATCAAGACCGCCATGACCGATCCACGGATCAGCGCGGAAGTCCTTGGCATCTTGCAAGGTCACGGGAATCACGAAGGGCCCAACGCGCCGGAGACCTTTCCTAGGATGGACGACCCGGAGCACGCACGGCTGCGCCGCATGCTCACCAAGGACTTCACGGTCAAGCGGATCAACGCGATGCGCCCGCAGATCGAGGACATGGCCAACGACTTCATCGACAAGATGATCGCCAAAGGACAGCCGGCCGACCTCGTCACCGACTATGCACTGCCCATTCCCTCGTTGGTGATCTCCCTGCTGCTCGGGGTGCCCTACGCCGACCACGAGTTCTTCCAGACGATCAGCGCCACTCTGATGAAGGTCACCGTCTCGCGGGAGGAGAAGGCGAAAGCCTCCCGGGAGTTCTTTGGCTACCTGATGGAACTGGTGGCCCGCAAGGAGAAGGAACCGGGCGACGATCTGATCAGCCGCCTCATCCGCGAGCACGTCCAGACCGGTGAGCTCAGCCGCGAGACAGCCGCGATGAACGGTCAGATCCTGCTCTTCGCCGGACATGAGACCACCGCCAACATGATCGCCCTCGGAACAGCGGCGCTGCTGGAGAATCCCGACGCGGCAGCCACGGTCCGGGACACCGACGATGAGAGCGTGATCGCGAACGCCGTCGAGGAACTGTTGCGTTATCTCACAGTCGTGCACAGCCTGGTCGCCCGGGTGGCCAAAGAGGACGTCGAGATCGGCGGGCAGCTCGTCCGCGCCGGTGAGGGTCTGATCATGAACCTGCCTGCCGGCAACTGGGACCCCACGTTCACCGACCGGCCGGAGATCCTCGATCTCGACCGCCCGGCACGCGGGCACATCGCCTTCGGCTACGGCGTGCACCAGTGCATCGGCCAGACCCTCGCCCGCGCCGAACTCCAGATCGCCCTGCCCCTCCTGCTGCGCCGTCTCCCTGGGCTGAAGCTCGCGGTGCCCTTGGAGGACCTGCGCTTCCGTAGCGACATGAGCATCTACGGCGTCCACGAACTGCCCGTCACCTGGTGAACCCGACGACCGCGAAAGGACAAGACACCATGACCAACCTCAGGTTCGACGACAAAGTCGCCATCGTCACCGGAGCGGGCGGCGGGCTCGGCAAACACCACGCGTTGCTACTGGCCTCCCGTGGTGCCAAAGTGATCGTCAACGACATCGGCGGCTCGCTTTCCGGCGACGGCTCGGACGCCGCTCCTGCTGTGGCCGTCGCGCGCGAGATCCGCGAGCTCGGCGGTGACGCGGTCGCCAACACCAGCAACGTCGCCACTCCGGAAGGCGGCGAGGCGCTCGTCAACGCCGCGCTCAGCACCTACGGCCGCGTCGACATTCTCGTCAACAACGCGGGCATCCTGCGGGACGCGCTGTTCGAGGACGTCACTCCCGAATTGCTGGACCCGGTCCTCGACGTACACGTCAAGGCCCTGTTCCACGTGACCCGGCCCGCCTGGCACGCCATGCGCAAGCAGGGCTACGGCCGCGTGGTCAACACAACCTCCGCTGTCGGTTTGCTGGGCGGCACAAACAAAAGCAACTACGGCGCCGCCAAGGGAGCAGTAGCCGGCCTCACCCGGGTCCTCGCCATGGAGGGTGCCGAGCACAACATCAAGGTCAACGCCATCGCCCCGATCGCCGCCACCCGGATGCTCACCCACTCCCTGCGCGACGCCGACGACGGCTCCGGCCCTCGCCTCGCCCCCGCCACCATGGCCATGATGAACGCCGTTGTCGACAAGCTCGACCCCGCACTGGTTTCCCCCGTGGTGGCCTTCCTCGCTCACGAGGACTGCCCGGTCACTGGAGAGATCTACACCGCCGGTGCCGGCCAGGTCGCCCGGTTTTTCACCGGACGAACCGAGGGCTACTACCACCCACAATTGTCTATTGAGGACGTTCGGGATCACCTCTCCGAGATCCGCGACGAGACCGGCTACACGATCCCCGCCAATCCCGGCGAGGAGATGGCGCAGTTGCTGCGCACCATCGCGGCCCAGCCGCAACTGGTCACGGAGTAGGCATTTCGCGCCCGGCAGGGCCGGCGACTTCGCATCGGCCCTGCCGGGAACATGCGCCGCGATCTCAGCAGCCGGAGTCAAGAACACAACGTCCGCTGGTAGCAGCTCATCTCGCTGTGGAGGCCTTGTTCTCATGAGTATCCCAACCGACCAAACCGATCTGCCTGTCTTCCCAGCAGCACGCTCCCGGCGCTGCCCGTTCGACCCGTCCGAGCAATACACGGCCTGGCGCCAGGCCGACGGTCTGCAACAGGTCAGGCTGCACAACGGCGGCACCGCATGGGTGGTGAGCCGCTACGAGGACGTCCGCGCGGTTCTCGCCGATCCGCGGATCAGCGCTGACGCCCGCCGGTTTCCAGCGCTGCGGACGAACGCCGAAGGCGTACCAGCGGCGTTCCCACGGATGGATGGCGCCGACCACGCCGCAGTGCGGCGCATGCTCGCCGGTGACTTCACCGTCAAACGAGTCACAGCGATGCGCTCGCACATCGAAGAGCTCGCCAATGGCTTCCTCGACGAGATGATCGGCACCGGGGCGCCGGCAGACCTCGTTCGCGCGTATGCGCTGCCCGTCCCGTCGCTGGTGATCTCACTCCTGCTCGGCGTCCCCTACGACGACCACGCGCTCTTCCAGAGCCACAGCAACACCTTGATCTCCGTCACCGCCACCGCCGACAAGAAGGCCGCCGCACACAAGGCACTCTTCGGTTACCTGCTCGACCTGGTGACACACAAGGAAAAGAACCCGGGCGACGACCTCATCAGCCGCCTGCTCACCGACCGCGTCGCCACCGGTGAGCTCAGCCGCGAGGAAACGGCCATGAACAGCATGATCCTGCTGTTCGCCGGGCACGAGACCACCGCCAACATGATCGGCCTGTCCACCCTGGCCCTGCTGGAAAACCCTGAGCAGGCCGCCCGCATCCGCGACACCGACGACGAGGGCGTGATGGCCAACGCCGTCGAGGAATTGCTGTGTTACCTGACCATCGTCCAGGACAAGATCCACCGCGTCGCCACCGAGGACCTCACCATCGGCGGCCACCAAGTCCGGGCGGGCGACCTGCTGACCGTTAATCTCCCCGCCACCAACCGGGACCCCGCTTTCCTCGATCATCCCGACGTCCTCGATATCACCCGCAATACCCGGGGGCACCTGGCTTTCGGTCACGGCCCGCACCAGTGCCTCGGGCAGCAACTGGCACGCGCGGAACTACAGATCGCGCTGCCGGCCCTGTTGCGAAGACTGCCCGGCCTCCGGCTCGCGATCCCGTTCGAGGACATCAAGTTCCGGCACGACATGTCCGCCTACGGCGTGCACGCACTCCCCGTCACCTGGTGAACCGATGCAAACCGACACAACACTCCACCACGAGCCGACCCCGCTGGTGCCGCGGCGAGCGAAGCCGGCACTGGTGTTCAGCGTCCTGGCGCTGGCCGGGCTGGTGTTCGCGATGTTGCAATCGCTCGTCGCCCCGGCCCTGCCGGTCATCGCCGGTGAACTGAACGTCTCGACCGCCGAGATCAGCTGGCTGGTGACCGCCTACCTGTTGACCGCCGCCGTCGCGACCCCCATCGCGGGCCGGCTCGGCGACATGTTCGGCCGGCGCCGGATACTTCTCATCGTCCTCGGTGTGCTTGCCACCGGGGCTCTGGTCGCCGCACTCGCCGGGAACCTGGCCGTCCTCGTGATCGGCCGAGTCCTGCAAGGAGCGGGGGGCGCGGTCCTGCCGCTGGCGTTCGGCATCGTCCGCGACGAACTACCGGCCAACCGCGTCGGCGTCGCAGTCGGCCTGCTGTCGGCGCTGCTCGGCGCCGGCGGTGGTCTCGGCGCGGTGCTGGCCGGACCGATCGTGACCACCCTGGACTGGCACTGGTTGTTCTGGATCCCCCTCATCATGATCGTCCTCGCGGGCGTGGGCATCGCCTTGGGCGTACCGGAATCCCCCGTACGCGCCCGCAGCCGGGTCGACGTACCCGGCGCACTGCTGCTGTCAATCGGACTGGTGTGCCTGCTGCTGGCGCTCAGCAAGGGCAGCAGCTGGGGCTGGGCCAGCGGGCTGACACTCGGCCTCTTCGGCGGCGCGGCAGTCGCGCTCACCGCATGGGTCGTGGTCGAACTGCGGGTCCGCGCGCCGCTGGTCGACATGCGCATGCTCACCAGCCGCGGCGTGTGGACCACCCTCATCACCGGCACCGCCTTCGGCGTCGCCTCGTTCGGCTCGTTCCTGCTCACACCACTCCTGCTCCAACTCCCCACCACCACCGGCTATGGCCTGGGCAGAACCGTCAGCGAGGCCGGTCTGTTCCTGCTGCCCGCGACCGTCGCCATGGTCGTCTTCGCCCCACTGTCCGGCGCCCTGGACCGGCGTTTCGGCGCCAAACTCCCGCTGGTCATCGGCACCGTCATGGCCACGGCGTCTTTCGTACTGCTCGCCGTCGCGCACCACGCGGCGTGGCAGGTGCTGACCGGGGTCACCCTGATGGGTATCGGGCTCGGCCTGGCCTCCGCCGCCATGACCAACGCCATCCTCGCCACCGTCCCGCCGTCCCAGACCAGCGTCGCCACCAGCATGAACACCCTCGCCCGCACCATCGGCGGCAGCATCGGCACCGCTGTGCTCGCCGCCGTCCTCGCCGCCACCACGACCCACCACGTCCCCGCGGAGGCCGGGTTCACCTACGGTTTCTGGATCTGCGCGGGCGTACTCACCATTGCCATCCTCGCCGCCCTCACCCTCCCCACCGGCCGACGTCACCCCAAGGAACACTGACATTGGCCACCCACAGAGACCGGTGTAGTCCGGTAGTGCCCGCTGTGGCGCGGAGGTCAGATTCCACGCGAGCGCGCCCGCTAGCACGATCATCACGACCTCGTCGGCGATCCTGACCTTACGCCTGTGCCTGCGAAACACCGCGACCCGCTCGGGCACCCGTCGCCCCACCAACGCGAACACCAACAACGCCAACGCCGTCCCGACCGCGAACGCGAACGCGAGGGTCGACACGACGATCTCCGCGTTGATCTCCCCACAGGTACCCGCGAGACGGGGTTGATCTCCCACACCACAACGTACGTCGGCGAATCACAGCTGTTGTGGTTGCTCGGGTCGGCAGCCGGGTGTGATGGCGTTCTCGCGGCCGTAGATCGTCTTCGGGGTGTCCGGCGTATTTGCCCGGTTGTCGTTCGTCGACTTCGAATTTGGCGCACACTGTGCGGTATGGCGCGGTCATCGAGTGGTGAGTCAATGCTCTCGCGTGCTGTGCGGCTCTTCGAGGTGTTCGGTGTGGACACTCCGGCCTTGACGGTGTCGGAGTTGGCGAGGAGGGCAGGGCTGCCGGTGGCGACAGCCTCGCGGTTGATCAACGAGCTGGTGTCCTACGGCTGGTTGCGCAGGGACGCGAGCAAGCGGGTACGGATCGGGGTCCGGATGTGGGAACTGGCCTCACGAGCCTCCCCCACCCTGGGATTGCGTGAGGCCGCGATGCCGTTCATAGAGGCCCTGCACGCCGTCGTCGGCCACCATGTTCAGCTGGGTGTGCTGCAGGACCATGAGGTGCTGTTCGTCGAGCGGCTGTCGGCACCGGGAGCGGTGGTCAACGTGACCCGCATCGCCGGGCGGCTGCCGATACACGCCTCCTCGTCGGGGCTGGTGCTGTTGGCTTGCGGCGCAAGCGAACTACAGGAGTCGGTCCTGGCCGGCCCGCTGCGGGCCTTCACCCCGAATACCGTGACCGAGCCGAAAGCACTGCGCGTTCTCCTGGCCGAGACCCGTCGCAACGGCTACGCGTTCTGCGCCGGCTTCATCGACGAGAGCGCTACCGGCATCGCCGTCCCGCTGCGCGGTCTGAGCGGCCGCACCGTGGCAGCGTTGGGCGTGGTGGTACCCAACGATGACGCCGCCCGCATGCAGATTCCCGCGCTGCTGGCCACGGCCCGCGGCATCTCCCGCTCCATGCGCGGCGGTTGACACAAAGGGCGCGCGTCTCTCATTGAATGAGAAGCCAGTGGTGATCCCCGCCATGGCCCGGTCATTCTCAGGCTCCTGACAGACCTTGAGGAGCTCCGATGATCATGGCAGCGATCCCTATGGCGGTGGCAAGGAACGTCGAATTGGTCGTCACGGCCAAGACGGTCGTCGCCGACGGTGTGGTGTCTCTGACGCTGGCACATCGGGAAGGGCGGCGAATGCCGGATTGGACACCGGGCGCTCACATCGACCTGGTGTTGCCAAATGGGCTGACCCTGTACCGCTCGAAAAGTCATCGCGCCTGGTCAGGTGCCACAGTCAAGCCGTTGGGATCATGATCCGGTGATCGTGTCGCTGCTGTACCAACTGACCCGACGACTGCTGTCTGTCCCCGCTGTGCTGCTGCGCCGTGACACCACCAAGGACGCAGAACTGCTCGTGCTCCGGCACGAGAACGCCGTCCTCCGCCGCCAGATCACCGGCCCCGTCCGCTACGAACAAGCAGATCGGCTCTGGTTCACCGCACTGTCTTCACTGCTGCCCCGACGCCGCTGGCACAACGTCTTCCCGGTTCAACCCGCGACAATCCTGGCCTGGCACCGCACGTTCATCGCATGGAAATGGGACTACAGCACGCGCCGACGTCCGAGCGGACGACCGACCACTCACGCTGCGATCACGCAGCTTGTCCTTCGCTTGGCTCACGACAACCCGCGCTGGGGACACCGAAGAATCCAGGGAGAACTGGCTCGGCTCGGGCATCGGATCGCCGCGTCGACCGTCTGGAAGATCCTCAACTCGTCCGGCATCGATCCCGCCCCACGTCGAGCCGGCCCCACCTGGAAGCAGTTCCTCGCCAACCAGGCCCGCGGCGTCATCGCCGCGGACTTCTTCCACGTCGACACTGCACTCGGCACACGCCTCTATGCCCTGGTCTTCCTCGAGCACGACACGCGGCGGCTCCACATCGCCAGCGTCACCGAACACCCGACCCAGGAATGGACGACACAACAAGCCCGCAACCTCACCGCCCAGTTCGGCACACACTCATTCCGATTCCTGCTTCGCGACCGAGACGGAAAGTACTCTCCGGCGTTCGACGCCGTCTTCCAGGCCGAAGACATGGACATCGTGACCACCGCACCCCAGACGCCGCGGATGAATGCACACTGCGAACGAGTCATCAGAACCCTCCGCACCGAGCTCTGCGACCACGTTCTGATCGTCAACGAGACGCACGCCCTGCGCTCGCCGAAAACCTTATCCGTGCTGGTCAGACGCTACATACGATGACGTCGGCACGCTCCCTCATGGCAGGCGGTCCTACGGCAGGATGACCGGCTGTGCTGCTGCGACTGGCCTACCTCGGCCTCGCTAACACGTTCGCCCTCCTTCGCCTGCTCCCGATGAGTGATTGGGACAAAGACATCGAGATCCTCGCACTACGCCACCAGATCGCAGTACTGCAACGCCAACTCGGCGACACCAGGATGCGCTTCAATCCGGCGGACAGGGCGTTACTCACCGCGCTCCTGCACCCACTACCACGCCAAATCCTGCACAGACTCCGACTGCTGGCCCGCCCGGACACAATCCTGCGCTGGCACCGCGACCTGATCCGCCGACGCCACGCCAGGATGTCCCGACCGAAACGCCCGGGCCGACCGCGCACCATCCGATCCGTGCGAGTCCTGGTCCTGCGCCTGGCCAAAGAAAACCCCAGTTGGGGCTATCGCCGGATCCACGGCGAACTCCTCGTCCTCGGGGTGAAGGTCGCCGCCTCGACCGTGTGGCAGATCCTCACCGACGCCGGCACCGACCCCGCACCCCAACGCGCCTCCAGCACCTGGGCCCAGTTCCTCCGCTCCCAAGCCGACGTCCTGCTGGCCTGCGACTTCTTCGAAACCGTCACCCTCACCGGCACACGCATGTACGTGCTGGTGGCGATCGAGCATGCTCAGCGCCGGATCCATATCCTCGGCGCGACACCTCATCCGACCGCGGCATGGGTGACCCAAGCCGTCCGCAATCTCGTCATGGACCTCCAGGACGCCGGCCGCCGAGCTCGGTTCCTGATCCGCGACCGGGACGGCAAGTTCCCTCAGCTGTTCGACGTCATCCTCGCCGACGCCGGTATCGAGATCGTGCTGAGTGGTGTTCAGATGCCCAGGATGAACTCGATCGTCGAACGCTGGGTGCAGACCTGCCGCCACGAACTGCTCGACCGCGTCCTGATCTGGAACCAACGACACCTGCTCCACGCACTCCATGAATACGAGCAGTTCTACAACAACCACCGACCCCACCAAGGCATCGCCAACGCCCGACCACTACAACCACTGCCACAGCCAATCACCGAACCAGCCCAGATCGGTCAACTCGCCATGAATCGCCCCGGGTTTGGTAGAGACTCGTTACTGGGGTCAGGCAACCAGACTGGTCAGGTCGCCTAGCTCGTACAGGGTCTCAAACTCGGTCGGTGGCCGATAGCCACAGGCTTCATGAAGCCGTTGATCGTTGTACCACTCCACCCACGCGGCGGTAGCGATCTCGACCTCGTTCTTATTGTGCCACGGTCCTTGCGGTTTGATCAACTCTGTTTTGTAGAGACCGATGGTGGATTCCGCGAGCGCATTGTCGTACGCGTCACCGACCGTGCCGATGGACGCGTTGATACCCGAGTCGACGAGATGCTGGGTGAACCGAAAGGACGTATATTGACTCCCGGCATCGGAATGGTGAATCAGTTTGTCTTCACCGTCCACCCGGCGATAGTCGCGGTGCGACAGTCCTCTGTCGATGGCGTCGAGGACCAGGTCGGTTTCCTTGGACGTGCTCGCCCGCCAGCCGACGATTTTTCGGGAGAAGACGTCGATGGCGAACGCGACGTAGACGGTGCCCGCCCAGGTGGCGACGTAGGTGAAGTCCGCCACCCACAACCGGTTCGGCGCACCAGCCGCGAACTGCCGGTTCACCAGATCCGCGGCCCGCACACCGCCGGGGTCCTGGATCGTGGTGCGTACCGTCTTGCCGCGCACCGCGCCGGCCAAGCCGAGTCGGCGCATCAGCCGCTCGACCCGGCCGCGCCCGACCTCGACACCTTCCCGTGTAAGTTGGCGCCAGATTTTCCGGGCGCCATACACCTGATAGTTCTCGTCATACGCGCGCCTGATTTCCTTCATGAGTTCCTCGTCCCGGAACGCGCGTCGTGATGTCGGTCGCGACCGGGCGGCATAGTAGGTGGACGGAGCGATCTTGATACCGAATTCGGTCAGCACGGCACAGATCGGCTCGACTCCGAACCGGTCCTTGAATTCCGTGATGAACGCTACGAGCGTGGCGGTCGAGGGTCGAGCTCCCTCGCGAAGAAAGCCGACGCCGCCTTCAAAATATCGTTCGCCCGACGCAACTCAGCAACTTCCCGCCGCAACCGCGTCAACTCGGCCGACTCCTCACTCGACGTCCCCGACCGCGCCCCAGCATCGACCTCGGCCTGACGCACCCATTTACGCAGCGTCTCGCCCGACACGCCCACCTTCGCCGCCACCGAGCAGATCGTCTCCCACTCCGAGGAGTAGTGCTCTACCTGCTCAAACACCAACCCAACAGCACGCTCACGAAACTCACGTGAGTACCTCTTCCCAGCCATGATCCACATCCTCACTCAACGAGTGAGCCTCCATCAAACCCGGGGCGGTTCACCATCCGCCGACACCCACGTTTGGGCGGCATCCTTAATGAGTACCATCACGCTGCCTGACCAGTGCGGATGACATTTTCGGCAAGCGCAACGCTGGCGCCGCACAGAACTGCATCTTGGAGAGCCGCAGACACGGTTGGGCCGGGCAGCTGGTCTGGTCGCTACCCGGCCCAGAGTTCCACACTCAGAATGTTCAGGTTTTGAAGGGTGTTCTATTCTGTTCGGCCAGCACTTTACGCGCGATCGCCTCGAGACCTTCCCATGGGATCCGGTCTGGTTGGGTCAATCCACGTTGCTCGACGTATCGGGCAGCGTTGTCGGTCATGGCCTGGATCGCCTCGCCCCAGCCGCCTGGACCGAGTCCTGGACCGGGGATTACGCGCTCCGGTTTGAAGGTCCAGCCATCGTCGTCCTTCGTCAGTTTTCCTTGAATCGCCAGGGCGGCGATGTCGGCGATGTCTTCGTCATGGCGATGCCACAGCAACCATGCCGGTCCCGCGACTGGAGTCACGGCCTGCGGCAGGTCGAGGCGCATCAAGTCGGCGTCCCTGTCGTGCCGCGGGCGGAGGCGGAGGCTGAAGGGATAGCCGTCCTCGTCGACGAAGCTCAGCACTGGACTCGTGAACAGATGCAGGTAGAGATCGAGTTCCTTCCACGCACTCATGCGACACGCTCCGCGACTCGCTGACCCGTTTCGTCGGTGCTGAAGGTCCAGACACGTTCCGGTTGCACGGTTATCCGGATCCGGTGGTAGTACGCGGCCGGCGTGTACTCACGTGTCTCTTTGTCCAGCACGCTGTGCAGGGAGTCTGGTTGTTTGCGGAACAACGTCTCCCAGAAGTCCTCCAGTCCTTCCACCACACGGATTTCATCCGGTGCCGCGGCGCGGCCCTGGACCAGCACCTGGGAGGCGCCGCGCAGCCCGCTGCCAGTGTGATCGGAGAACAGCAACGACACCTTGTCGTTGCGGTGCAGGTGGTTCAGTTTCGCCGGATACGCGATCGCCGTGCTCAGGACGAACTCGTCGGCACCCGGCGTCAGCCCGAAGACGAGTGGCCATGTCACCGGCGTACCGGACTTCGCCACCGTTGACAACTCGCACACGAGGACGCGCTCCAGGATCTCGCGCACCTCCGGCGGTAGCGATGTGGGCATGCTGTCCCTTCTGAAGTCTCGGGGTAAGCGCGTCGCCGATGCGATTGTGACCGTGTCTCATCAGAGCGAATCGCGCAGTCGATTCGACCGTAGTCATACGATACACTAATCATACGTTGCACTTCGTCATACGTACCACTTAAGCTGTCGACCGGCCATGTACGACGACTCTGGGGAGAGTGCTGTTCATGCACGCACCTGCGCCACGTTTTCCTTTCGGGACAGGGGCCGGGCTCGACATCGATCCTGGTTATGCGGCGCTCGGTGCCGGCGACTCGCCCGCCCGGGTGACCATGCCGTTCGGCGGCGAAGCGTGGCTGGCGACGCGACATGCCGACGTCAAGTTCGTGCTCAGCGATCGCCGCTTCAGCCGCTCCGAGTCGGTCCTGCCGGACAAGCCGCGGTTCTGGGAGCAGCTGGGCCTCGACGGCATCGGGTACCAGGATCCGCCTGACCACAGCAGGTTGCGGCGGCTGGTGACCAAGGCGTTCAGTGTCCGGCGGGTCGAGGAGTTCCGTCCCCGGGTCCACGAGATCGTCGGCTCGCTGCTTGACGACCTGGCCGGCGAGACTCCCCCGGTCGATCTCGTCCAGGCTTACGCCTTACGTGTGCCGGGCGTGGTCATTTGCGAGTTCCTCGGCGTTCCCTACGAGGACAGGGACCGATTCGAGCCGTTCTTCGACGTGGTGGTGGCGACCGACGCCGTGCCGGTGGACGAGATCATCAAAGCCCGGCAGCAGCTGGAGAACTACTTCTCGGAACTGATCGAACGCGAGCGGCGCACCCCGACCGACGGCCTGTTCGGAGCCTTGGTACGGGTACGGGACAACGAGGACAAGCTCTCCGAGAAGGAACTGGTCGAATTCGGTTTCGGGTTGATCGTCGCCGGACATGAGACCACCGGTTCGGAGATCTCCAACTTCCTGCTCACCCTGCTACGCCATCCTCGGCAGATGGCGAAACTACGCGACGATCCGGGGCTCGTTCCGCAGGCGGTCGAGGAGCTGCTGAGGTACGTCCCACTGTTGACGATCGGCGGGATTCCCTTTGCCGCCAAGGAGGATGTCCAGGTCGGTGGCGTACTTGTCCGCGCGGGCGAGATCGTGATCCCCTCTCTGGAGGCGGCCAACCGGGACGGCGACGTGTTTCCCGATCCGCATTCGCTGGACATCACCCGGACCGACAACGGCCACGTGACGTTCAGCCATGGCATCCACCACTGCCTGGGCGCGCAGCTGGCGCGAGTCGAGTTGCAGAGCGCGGTCGCCGGTCTGCTGCGCCGTTTTCCCGGGATCCGGCTGGCTGTGCCGGAAACCGAGATCGAATGGAAGACCGGTCTGGTCGTCCGCGGCCCGAAGGCCCTGCCGGTCACCTGGTAGCGCAGCCGAACCCGAAACCCAATCCCCATAAGGAGAAGGTGCGAGTGCAGGCAGAACAAAGCGGAGTTGCCCTGATTCGCTGGCCCGAGGAGTCGGAACGGCGAATCCACTGCCGCGCCAAGGGTGTGCCCAGACTACTCGTCGTGGAAGGCGGCCACATGGCCCCGGTGTCCGGCGATGCCTACGAGGACTGGGTCCGCATGCCGGTCAGCGAAAGCGATGTACACGCACGGATATCCGTATTACGCGCCCGATTAACAGCCGACTGCACCCCTCGTGTGGACGCGCACGGGGTACTGCATTTCCGGTCGCGGTCGCTCGTGCTTTCGCCGACCGGCGCCAGCCTCGCCAACGTTCTGGCCGCATCGTTCGAGCAGGTCGTGCGGCGGGAAACCATGATGGAGTGGTTGTCGAGCAAGCAGAACCCTTCGCGCAGTGCGCTCGACCTGCACATCATGCGCCTGCGCCGCCGGATCTGGCCGTTGGATCTCGCGATCAGGACGGTGTGGGGCCGGGGCTACGTGCTCGAGTACTCCGAAAACCAGTCGGAACTGCCCGGACCCGAATAGCAGGCGTGGCTACCTGACTCGTTGCTTCGGCGCGCCTGTGCTCTCACGGCACACGAGTCGGGTGGCCAGCCTGGTCACGAACTTGGGCTGTTCACCGGCGAGGATGGTCAGCAGCCCGGCGATACCCGCCCGGCCGAGCTCTTCGCCCGGCAGGTCGACCGACGTCAAGGCCGGGTACAGCATCTGGGCGATGTGCGTGTCGCCGAACCCGATCACGGATAGGTCGTCCGGAATGGACAGACCAGCCGCCATCGCGGCGCGGACCACGCCCGCGGCCTGGATGTCGTCGTCACAGACGACCGCCGTGATCTCCTTGCGTTTGGCAAGCAGTTCGGCCGCCGCCGACTGGGCGTCCGACGCCGACAACGGCGTCGCGAGTTGCGTGGAGAAAATGCCCTCCGCAGCCCGCTTGAAGGCCGCGTTACGGGCCTGGAACGTCGCGGTGGACTGCTTGGCCCGGATGTGCGCGATGTGGTCGTGCCCAAGGTCGCGCAGGTGATTGACGGCTTCTTTCATGCCATCACCCACGGCGAGACTGATGCACGGAACGCCGGGCATGGTCTTCGAGTCGAGAGCGATCATGGGGACATAGGCGGAGCAGTCAGCCGGCGGCGGGATGGTGTAGGAGCAGGTCAGTATGCCGTCCACTGTGCCCGTGGCGTCGATGAAGGCGGACTTGGACTGGGCCGAAGCCAGCACTACAACGTAGCCGTGCTCGGCGGCCGCCTGCTCCGCGCCTTCGAGAACCCGGGAATAGAACGGGTTTTCGACCTCTGGTACAAGTAGGACGAACATGGACGAACGTCCCATGCGCAGCGATCTGGCCGCCGCGTGCGGACGGTAACCTAGCTTGTCGGCTGCGTCACGCACTCGCTGCTGAGTGGCCGGGGACACGCGTCCGTCAGCGTGCCCGGACAGGACAAGCGACACCGTCGACTGGGACACGCTTGCCTCACGGGCGACCTCGATACCAGTGGGGCGCTTCGACACCATGGTCAGATGGTATGCGACAGGTAGTGGTTCGTACCACGTGAGCCGGTCATCTTCGCTCCTCGGACCGCCGCGACGGGCCGGTCACCAGTACCGCAAGGGCACGGTGATCAACTGGTCGACGGGCGCGAAGTCGTCGGTGAGCTCGCCCGCACCTTCGGTGTAGCCAGCGGCGCGGGCCTCGTCGGCGACGATCAGCAGGCCGCTTCCGTCCCGTGCTGCGAGGTTCCGCCGCAGATCCTCGAGCGCGATCGGCGTGTCGGAGGCCACCACGATCACGTTGCCACCGGACGTGGTGTCGATGATCTCGTTGTAGGAGATGAGAACGACGTGCTTGAACACGCCCTGTACGGTGCGCACAGCCGACTTCACGAACTCCGACGGCGGGAAGTCGATGATGTTCATCGTGTACAGGCCGCCTGGCCGCAGGACACGCTGCGCGTCCAGAGCCACTTCCCGGGTGGTCAGGTGCCAGGGCGGGCTGTGTGCTCCGAAGGCGTCCTCGACAACGAGGTCGACACTCTGAGTGGCCTGCTGGCGTAGTCCCATGCGGCCGTCGCCGACCTCGACGCGCAACCTGTCGTCCGGCCTCAACAGCAGCTCGCGCTTGGCGAAGTCGACAAGACCAGGATCGATCTCGTACACCGTCTGCACACCGCCCGGACGAGTCAGCCGCAGGTTGGTCGGCAACGTGCCCGCTCCCCCGCCGATGTGCAGTCCGTCGAGCGCCTGACCAGGCTTGATCAGATCGGCGGCCGCGGCCAGCGCCTGGACGTAGCCCATGTGCAGCCGGCCGGGGTCGGTCATGTCCACGTGGCTGTGCTCGGACGTGCTCAGTTTGAGGATCTTGACGTCGGCTTTCTCCGGATGGGCGACGGTCCGGATGCAGTTGTAGGCCGACTCGACCTGACACGGTTGTGGCGCGACGACCGTCAGCACGGCGGCGCCTAGACCTGCCGCCATGAATGCGGCGGCGACGACGGCCCGCCTGCGAGCGAACGCTATCTCGGTGATCAGCCCTCCCACCACCAGGATCCCTCCGGTGATGAGCAGGATCGTGCTACTGGGCAGCGTCGCGACCAGCACGAAGCCGGTCAGGAACGTGGCGAGGATGCCGCCGAGCGTGCCGATCCCCGACAGTCTGCCGACCACCCTGCCAGTCCGCTCCAGGCTGCTGAGCTGCAGTTTGACGACCAGTGGGCTGACCATCGACAACAGCAGGCACGGCACGAAGATAGTGAGGGACGCCAAGCCGATCACGGCGATCGGGCTTGTTGCCTGCAGTGATCCACCCACCCAGCGGAGCAGGGGAAGGACCAGCAGGGTGCAGATCCCGCCGGCGATCAGGCAGCGTCCGATGAGCTTGGCCGGATCCCGAGTGTCGGCCAGACGGCCGCCTGCCCACGCCCCGAGCGCGATGGCGGCCAGCGCGATGCCGATCACCGCGGAATTGACCTGGAGGTTGATCCCGATGTACGGCGCGACCAACCGGGCAGCCAGGACTTCCAGCAAAAGCACTGCCGCGGACGACCCGAACGCCAGCACGGCGGCTGCCCACGCCGGCAGCCGGCGGGGTACCTGCTGCCCCACAGGCCTGCTTGCCTGTTCTTGGAGTTGGTCTTGAGCCGCCATGGATTCTCCGATCGTCGAGCCAGATACCCGTTGGCACTGCCGAACGAAGCCGAAGATATGGCTGGGGCCATCGTCGATGACCGGGATACGTCGGGAATCTATCAACCAGAAGCCAGGCAGGCGGTGAGCACAGCGCTCGCCTGGCCGGTCCTCACTGGCGGCTCAACCACCGCAAGACCGCTGTACAGCAGGAAAAGCCGTTCTGCCAAGGGCTCGACCCGAGTAGCGCAAACACGGTCGGCGTCGAGCAGACATCGGAGTTCGTGCCGCATCGCGGTCGCGTAATCCGCCGCGGACTGCTTGAACGACATACCGAGATCCCGCAGCCGGACGACTGTGCGGATCGAGGCGGGCTCGTCGACACCGGTCAGCTTCACCAATGTGGATACCAGATGCCCAGCGTGGCCGTCGTTCACTCCGGTGACAGAGTCGCGGAGCATCGCCTGCATACGTTCCCTGCTCCACCGAGTCGTGGCGAGCAGAAGTTGCGCCTTGGAGCTGAATCGCACCAACAGGGTTGCGGGTACGAGCCCCACGTCGTCCGCAACCTGCTTGAGAGTCAACGCAGTGAGGCCGTGCCGTGCCAGTCTTGCGGCAGCAGCTGCGGCGATGTCCTCGTCCGTCACTGGGCTGCGCGGTCTGGCCATGCTCGTTATCTCCCTCTGCCACAACGCATCATACGTACGACGGACTGGCAGGTATATAACAACGGTCTGTCGCATCTCTGGGCCGGCCGATAGGCCCCTCATACGCTCGGCCCGACCTCGACTCTCTCGGGAAGTGACGCATGCCGGACCACGGGCACGTTCGCACCTTCAACCGGATCGCCGACCGCTACGACGAGAAGTTCGGCCGGGACTGCGAGACCGCACACACAGTCGTCCTCCAATGGGCACGGCAGGCCGGGATCTGCCCGGAAAGGGTGCTCGACATCGGTTGCGGGACCGGCGTTCTGCTGGAAGCAGCGGCTGCCGAGTGGCCTGGCACGGCATTGCTAGGCATCGACCCGGCGAACCGGATGCTGGCCATCGCCAGGAGACGGCTGGCCGGCTCTGAGCACGACTTGCGGGTCGCTCAGGTCGAAGATCTGCCTCACTCGGACGCAACCGTCGATCTGGTGCTCAGCACGACTTCGTTCGGCCACTGGACCGATCAGGCGGCCGGGTTGCGTGAAGTGGCACGAGTGTTGCGCCCCGGCGGGCTGTGCGTCATCGCCGAGCACGCGCCACCTGGCTGGCTCATGGCCACCACGCTGAAAATCATGGGCCGGCTGCCCAGGCTGGCCGACCGGCAGCAGTTGCAGCAGATGGTGCAGCGGGCCGGGCTGCTGGCCGAACGCGCCGAGGTGGTCCCAGGCACATTCGTGGTGACGCAGTCCCGCAAGCCAGCGCAGGAGCGGCTCTGATGGCCAAGACCGTTCAGGTGCTGGTGATCGGTGCGGGGCCGACGGGCCTGACGTTGGCGGCGGAGCTCGCTCTGGCTGGAGTGAGCTGCCGCGTTCTGGAGCGGCGAGACGAGCGCTCGCCTTGGTCGAGGGCGTTCGGCCTGCTGCCCCGATCATTGGAACTGCTGGACATTCGTGGCCATGCCGGGGACTTCGTGGCCGCGGGTCTGCCATGGACACTCGCCCCGCTGGGTGACGGCCGGAGCTGGCTGGACTATCGCTGTCTGGACAGCCCTTTTCCCTACATGCTCGTCATACCGCAGAGCACCACCGAAGAGCTGCTGGAGAACCGAGCGGTAAAGATGGGTGCCGAGGTCGTCCGTGGCGCGCAGGTGACCGGGATGCAGCAGCACACGTCTGGTGTGTCCGTGGAGGTCACCGACGAGGCCGGCGTGCACATCGAGGAAGCGGACTACGTCGTCGGCTGTGACGGTATCCGGAGCGTCACACGCTCCTTCGCCGGCATCAAGTTCTCCGGTTCCCCCTATGACAGTTCGTTGATCGTGGCCGATGTAGCGCTCGCCAGCCCGCCGGAGCCGGAAGTCCACGCCCGGACCGGACGGCGTGGCATGGTCGCGGTCTTCCCCTTCGGCAACGGGATGTACCGGTTGATCGTGCTGGACCACGAACGAATGAAGGCCGGCGTCGACGAGCCGGTCACCGTCGCGGAACTCACCGACAGCTGCCTGGCGCTGCTGGGCTTCGACCCGGGGATTCACTCTCCCGAGTGGATGTCGCGCTACCGCAGCGAGCAACGCCTCAGCGACACCTACCGGGCCCGGCGAATCCTGCTCGCCGGCGATGCCGCGCACACCCACGTTCCGTCCGGTGGGCAAGGACTGCAGACCGGCATACAGGACGCGATGAACCTGGGCTGGAAACTGGCCGGACGAGTGCACGGCTGGGCCTCGGAAAGCGTCCTGGACAGCTACGAAGCCGAGCGCCTGCCCATCGCCAGGGCCACCCTTCGCAAGACCGACATGCTGTACAAGTTCGAGACATCACAATCGCCGCCGGCACGGGCACTTCGCTGGCTGAGCGTGCGTGCCGCGAAGCTACCGCCGATGGAAAAGGCGGTGGTGGCGCAGCTTTCCGGATTCACGCTGCGGTATCCGAAGCCACGCCGGGATGCCGACCACGATCTGGTGGGCCGGCGGCTGCCGGACGCAACGGTGCGTTCACGTCACAACGGCTCGCCGGCCCGCCTCTACACCGCTTTCCACACAGGCAAGTTCGTGTTGCTGGATCAGTCACCAGGCGGGATCTGCGCGGCGGCGGTGCGGGCGGCATGGCCTGACCGGGTGACGATCGTGGAAGCGGGCCGCACGGACCGGCACGACTGGCCGGAAGCGATCCTTGTCCGCCCTGATGGTTACGTCGCCTGGGCGGGCAACTCGGCGGCCACACCCGATCTCCGATCGGTCCTCGGCCACTGGTGCGGTCCTGCGGCGAGTACCGGGCATGACCGCATTCGCTGAAGCCCCAACACGTCATTCGTTACACTGCACTCGCGGACAGCCGTCCGCGCTCGAACCGAGTGGAGTGTTACGGGTGCACGAGACACCGGAAGACCTGCGCAGGACGCAGGCGTTGATCGACGACAGTCACGGCCGCGCGGGCGCTCACCTGCGCAGCATCATGTCCGATCCCAGCCGGATCAGCGCGGAGGAACTGTCTGGATTACTCACCGGTGTACAGGTTCTCAACGTGGCCACGGTGACGGCGGCCGGGCAACCACGGGTGGCCCCCGTCGACGGACTGTTCTACCGTGGTCAGTTCTGGTTCGGTTCCTCGCACGACTCGGTCCGGTTCCGTCACCTGCGCCGCAGGCCTGCCATAAGCGCGACACACACCCGCGGCGAGGCGCTCGCGGTGATAGTCCACGGCACCGCCCATGAAGTGGATCTCGGCTCCGCGGCCGGGGGCCCGTTCCGCGACTACTGCCTGGAGGTCTACGGCCAGGACTGGTACAGCTGGGGTGCGCCGGCGGCGTACGCCCGGATCGACGCCGAGAAGATGTTCACCTTCCGGAGCCGGCATTGACCGAGTGGATCCAGGTCTCCGGAGCTCGCACGCACAATCTCCGCAATATCACCGTCCGGATTCCACGCGGCAGGATCGTGGCGTTCACCGGGGTGAGCGGCAGCGGCAAGACCTCACTGGCGATCGACACCATCCATGCCGAGGCGCAACTGCGGTACCTCGAAGGGCTGTCCCCCTTCGTCCGGCAGTACATCACGCCACGAGACCGTCCCCAGGTCGACCGGATCGACGGTCTGGGTGCCACGCTCGCGGTGGACCAGCGCAAGCTCAACCGAAGTTCCCGGTCCACTGTGGGCACTATGACCGGGATCGACGCCTACCTCGGGCTACTGTACTCCCGACTGGCCACAATAGACGGTGAGACCGATGTCGCGGCGTCGCATTTCAGCAAGCACAGCCCGGAAGGCGGCTGCCCTGAATGTCACGGGGCAGGCGGCTCGCTGCACGCCGATGCCGATCTGATCGTCACAAATCCCGACCTGCCCTTGCTCGACGGGGCGTCACCGTGGTTCGCCAAACTCCGCTCCACTGAGCAGACGGCGCTGCCGTTCCTCGCCGAGCGCCAGGGCGTGGATCTGTCTCTGCCGTGGCGTGAGCTCCCGGAGACGTTCCGCGACAGCGTGTTGTATGGCACGGGCGACGAACCGATCGCGATCAGCATCAAGGTCCCGAACAAGAACTCCAACGCGGAGTGGATCTACCAGAACAACAAGCCGATGCTCGGTGCGATCGCCGAGGTCGAGAGATTGTTCGGCGCGGCGGGAACGGAGAACGCCAAGCAACGCTACGTCCCGTTCATGCGGCAGGCCCCCTGCCGGTCGTGCGACGGCAGCGGGTTCGGTACCGCCGCACGAACCGTCACGCTCAACGGCATGAGCTACCGGGATCTGGTGAGTGTGCCGGTAGGCCGGCTGGCACCGTGGTCCCAGGAGCTGGAACGGCACCTGACCGGAGTACGACGCGAGATCGGGGAGGTCCTGTTGCCAGAACTCCGGCAACGCGCCGATCTCCTGGAACGGCTTGGTCTCGGGCACCTGGAGCTCGAACGGCCGGCACCCTCCATGTCCGGCGGTGAACTGCAACGTGCCCGGACCGCCGCGCAGCTCAGCACGGCACTCAGCGGCATCGTCTTCGTCCTCGACGAGCTCTCCTCCGGGCTGCACCCGGAGGACAAGCAGAACCTGGCACCGATCCTGCACGGCCTGCGTGACGCCGGGAACACCGTGCTGATGGTCGAGCACGACCCCGACGTCATCGCCCTGGCCGACTGGGTGATCGACCTCGGCCCCAGCGCCGGCAGGCACGGTGGTCAGGTCATGTTCGCCGGAACACCGGCCGACCTGCGTGCGCACCCCCAGTCGCCGACCGGCCGCTATCTCACCTCGGACACGCCACGCGTTCAGCGCGCGAGCGGGCGGCCGCTGGAGCGTTCGGGAACGCTGGTGCTGCATGACGTGAACGCCAACAACGTCCGGGCTGACCGGATCGAGATCCCGCTGGGCGTGCTCACGTGCGTGACCGGCGTCAGCGGCAGCGGCAAGAGCTCGCTGCTGCACCTGGCCTTGGCGCCGGCTGTCACGGAGGCGCTGGCGGCTGAACACCACGACTCGGTCCGCGAGATCACCGGGCTCGAGCCGATCCGGTGGGTCGAGGTCGTCGACCAGAGTCCGATCGGCCGCACGCCGCGATCCAATCCGGCCACGTACACGAAGGCGTTCGACTCGATCAGGCAACTGTTCGCGTCGACACCACAGGCTGCGGGCACCGGTCTCGACGCCACCGCGTTCTCCTTCAACGCGGCCGGAGGCCGGTGCGAGGCCTGTACCGGTTACGGCAAGCGCCTGGTGGACATGCACTTCCTGCCTGATGTCTGGGCCACTTGCGACGTCTGCCAGGGCCGCCGTTTCACCGACGCCGTGCTCGGCGTGACCTACCTCGGCATGGCGATCGATGAGGTGCTGCACCTGACGGTCGACGAGGCGGCGCAACGTTTCGAGGAACCCCAGTCCCTGGCAGAGACACTGCGCGCCCTGCAGAAGGTCGGCTTGGGATACCTGGAGCTGGGGCAGAGTGCGACGGACCTGTCCGGCGGCGAGGCGCAGCGCCTGAAGCTCGCGAACGCGTTGCGCCGCACCAACCGTGGCCGCAAGCCCGGTCTTGTCCTGCTCGACGAACCACTCACCGGGCTGCACCCGTCCGACGTGCAACGGATGGTGGCCACGTTCGACGATCTGCTCCAGCGCGGGAACACCGTCGTGGTCGCTGAGCACGACCTGCACCTGGCCGCCTGCGCGGACTGGTTGATCGACATGGGCCCAGGGGCGGGCGACCGTGGCGGACTGGTCATGGCGGCGGGCGCGCCCCAGGACGTGAGCACTGCAGACAGTGTGACCGCCGGCTACCTGCGCAAATTGCTGGCATGACAGTGCCGGGGTGCGGTCGCGGACCACACCCCGGCGACCAGTCAGTGACCGGCAGGGGCCGCCTGGTCCGTGGTCCGGGTCCTCGGCAACGCGAGTACACAGAGGACAGTGAGGACCGGGACCACCAGGAGCCAGAGGAAACCGGCCTGGAATCCCGAGGTCATCGCCTCCCGGCTGGTGCCGTCCGGCGCGGACGCGATCACGGACGCGACGACCGTGTTGAGAATGGCCAGCCACAGGGCGGCGCCGATCTGCTGTGATGTGCTCAGCAGACCGGACGCGAGTCCCTGCTCGTTGTCAGCCACCCCTGTCGTCGAGACGATCATCGCGGGCGCGAAACTGAGTGCCGCGCCGGCACCGCTGATCACCAGTCCGGGCAGGACGTGCGCCCAGTAGTTGCCGTCGGCCGGTGCCAGGCTCAGCAGCACGGCGCCGACCCCGGTGAGCACAGCCGAGCCCAGCAACAGCGTGCGCACGCCGAAGCGCTGGACCAGGCTCCCGGTCCGCGACGAGATGACCAGGATCACCAGTGTGACCGGCGCGAAACCCATCCCTGCCTGCAGCGGGCTGTACCCGAGTACGCGCTGCAGGTACAGCGAGCTGAAGAACACCGACACAGTGGCGGCACCTGAAGTCAGGACGCAGATCAGGTTGCCGTAACGGACGTTGCCGTTGCGGAACATGGACAGCCTGATGATCGGGTTGCTCGCGCGCAGCGCGTAGAGCACGAACGCGACCAGCACAAGAATGCCCGCGGACCCGGCGATCAGCACAAGCGCGCTCGCGCCGTGTTCAGCCAACTGCGACACCGCCGCGACCAGGAGCACGACACCCGCGGTGAGCAGGCTCGCCCCGAACACGTCCGTCCTGCCCTCCCCGCGGGGCGGATCGCGCCGCACGATCTTGATCACCGCGATCGCCACCACCAGCCCGATCGGCAGGTTGATCAGGAAGATCGACCGCCAGCCGGCCAGGTCGGTCAGCACACCGCCGAGCAACTGCCCGGCGATCGCGCCGCCAGAGGAGACCGCACCCCAGATACCGAGTGCCTTGTTACGCCCCTCTCCTTCGCCGAAGCTGGTCGTCACCAGAGTCAGTGCGGCCGGCGACACCAGTGCGGCGCCGAATCCCTGGATGGCGCGCGCGATGAACAGCATCAGAGCGTCACCGGCGAACCCACAAAGGGCAGACCCGATGGTGAAGACCGTGATGCCCACCAGCAGAATCCGCTTCGGCCCGAACAGGTCGGCCGCCCGGCCCGAACTGACCAGGAAGCCGCCGAAGGCGAGGCTGTAGGCGGTACTCACCCACTGGATGTCTGCGGTCGGCACCCCGAACTCGCCCTGGATCGACGGTACGGCCACCGCCACGACCGCGACATCGAGAATGAGCATGAACTGTGCGAGGCACAGCAGGATCAACAAGGTGCGGCCGGCAGCGCCTGTCCTGGGTGCTGACCCGACCGCCGCACCGTTTGTCTCACTGTTGGTCATGAGTTCCCTGTCCCAAGTGAAGTCATACGAATGAAGTGGTGCGGAGTCAGCTCAGCGAGTCGTGGAACGCCCGCCGCCAGTTGGGCCGATGGCCCGTGACGTCTGTGTGGCCGTACATCTCGGCCAGGTCCCAGCTCGCGAACAACTGACCGGTCTTGGCCATGACGTTCTTGTCCGCCGCGAGAGCAGCGACCCCACGGCCGAGATACCGGGGTGTTTCGGATGCGGCGAAGGACGAGTCCTGCACGATCGCGTCCCGCCAGTTCTCCTCGGTGACACCGAAATGGTCGAGCATGGCCTCCGAGCGCAGGAAGCCCGGCGTAACGGTGACGGCAGCGATGCCGTAGTGCCGCAGTTCGGCCGACAGGCCGAACCCGAGCCGCCGCACCGAGTGCTTGGCGAGGTCGTAGAAGAGGTCGTCACGGTAGCCGTTGTGCCCTTCGGCCGCGTCGGTCACCTCCACGACGAGCCCGCAACCGTTGCGCACCAGCAACGGGACCATGTGCCAACTGGTGATCAAGTGTGTCGTGACGGCGAGTTCGAGCGTGCGAAGCCCGGTGCCCAATGGTCGTTGCCAGAACGGCACCCCGAAGTGGGCGAAGCTGTCGCTTCCCCAGATGTCGTTGACCAGGACGTCCAGCCGGCCGTACGTCTCATGGATGGTCGCTGCCAGCTTGGCGACCTCCTCCTGGCTGGTGTGATCGACCTGGATCGCGATCGCGGTGCCGCCGGCATCGTTGATCAAGGCGGCGGTCTGCTGGATCGTCTCCGGCCTGGCCATCTCCGATGGCCGGCCGTCCACGCTCCGGCCGGTGACCACGACAGCGGCACCGGCTGCGCCAAGCTCGATCGCGATCCCTCTGCCACACCCACGGGTCGCGCCGGTGACCAGCGCGACGCGGCCCGCCAGTGGCCTGGTTCCCTCATGCATGTCGCCCCTCCGCGGATGAGTCCCCTCGATCAGTCATAGGAATGACGTTAGTCAATCGTATGACTTCGCGGCTAGAGGGGTACCCTGAGCGTCGTCAGCAGCGCGGCCGGAGTTCGAGGGGCGCCCCGGCCGCGCCGGATCATCTGGAGTCCACTTTGTATTGACTGACCCACATCGCGGCCAGCTCGTGCTGCAGATCGCCGGGAAGCCTGTGCACACCGGGTGCCGACTGGCCGCTCGCGGCACAGGCCGTGGTGAGGTACAGCTCCGCACAGACCAGATCGAGGACCTGACCGAGAACGCTTTGATCGAGAAAATTGACCGGTTTCCCCGCGTTCATCAGATGGATCATCCTTCCGGCGCGCTCGAAGTCGGTGGTCTCGCCGGCTGTCTGCCGCAGGCAGGCATTCGCGTACAGGGCCTCGACGTCGAACTCGACCTGCTTGCTGCTCCCGCTGACCAGCACGACGCCGTCATGCAGCAACGGGATGTCCTGAGCGTGCAACGACCGATGACCGGAGACACCGATGATCACGTCCGCCTCGGCGATGAGCCGATCGCGCTCCCCGACGCGGGCACCCCGCATCGCTGCCGCGGCAACGCGAATGCTGTCGGTGTCGTACACGCTGACCTGGCCACCCATTCGCTGCAGGTGGTCGACGACGGCGGTGCCGATCTTGCCGTAGCCAAGAACGAGAACGTTCTTCTCGTGCAGCAGCTGGAATTGCATCGCACGGACCAATCGGTCCGTGGTCGCCACGATCGCCCTGCCCACCTGGATGTCCTCCAGCGCCTTCAACGGGCTGTCGGCGATGGTGAACACCGGTAAGGGCAGGGGCTGCATGTACTCGTATCGCCAGAGTCCCTGCATGGTGTCCTCGACCACGGCCTGAACCCCGGCCGCGGCCATCCGATGCGCACTGGACGCCGCGTACCCGCCGACTTCTTGCAGGACAACAGGTTTGCCTGACCTTGCGGCAGCTCCGCAAACCATGTCCACCGCTTCTCGCGCGAGTTCACCGGTGTCCTCCGTCAAGCGCACCGGGACCTCGCCAAGCTGTTGTACCGCGCCAAGACGTGTGCTGTACGGCACCGGCAACACGCACTCGATGTCGAAAACAGATGCCAGGGCACGCACGTAGGGCACCGCGGTGTCGAGAAGGTGTGTGATGAGGACAAGCCTGCAGTCAACGGCCGGCCATCGGCGCACGGTCTGGTCGAGGACTGGCAGATCCGGTGTACGACAAGGCCGCTTGTGCAGGTCAAGTGCGGTCTCAGGTGCGGACAACAAGGTGCGGGCCTCCGGCATGCACAAGTGGTCCGCGCGCGGACCGGGCTGAACCACGGGATGGGCTGCGACAGGGCCGGTCAACCGGTGGCTTCCGGTGATTCGTCGGCATCGTCGGTGTGGTGTGGCTCGAGGACGTATCCCCGCGACCAGGCGGTTCTGATCGCCAGGCCCAGTGGCTCGATCCGCCTCCTGAGACGCATGATGTGCAGGTCGAGGGCGTTGCGGCCGTCGGAGGAGCAACTCAGCTCGTCGAGAAGTTTCTGGCGGTGCACCACGCTGCCGAACGAGCGCACCAGACTGCTCAACAGAAGGGTCTCGGTCGGCGAGAGGACGATGGACTTCGACTCGTACCGCAGGATGCCGTTCAAGTCGATGTCCGGCGTGCGTTCCAGGTGCCGGCGGGCTTGCAGATTGGCCATGCGCACGCGTAGGTCGTCGCGGGTGACCGGCGGGCGCACCCAGTCTTCCTGCAGGTCGACGTTGGACGGCGGATCCACCCCGTACTCCAGGACCAGCAGACGTAACTGGCCCGCATCACTGAGTCGCTGGCGCAACTCTGATTCCGCCGGCCATCGGACGAGCACAACGCGCTGGTCACTGAACGACTCGGTCATGTCTGCTTCCCCCTGGCGACAGCAGCAATGAGATATTCGACGAGCGAACTCGATCCCGGCGGCCTCATTGCCGCGCGCCCTCCTGGCTCAGAGTCCAGTTAACTCATAGAGATCTGCCGGTTCAAGGAGGCGGTGGCCTTTTACCCCATTGGCCTCAATCGGTCATCACGCCATGAACCAGACATCCCATGATCTAGCCCACACGGGTGAGACGCGCTCCGGATCCACCATGAGAATGGGCCAAAATGCACACAGGCAGTGACGAGGACGGCAGGCAACAGCCTCTGCAAACAAATCTTTTCGTTTTCTTTCACTGCGCATCAACGCAGGGATACCCGGGTTGTCGGCAGGTTCGACAAGAACATTGAAATGCGCGCGCAGGTGCCGTGAGCCCGGATCGGACTCACGGCAAACCGGCACGGCGCTATGTCACTTTGTGGCGATGATGACTCCATGCGGCGTCCACCCGGGGAACGGGATCCGCTGGAAATCACGGAATCCCGCTTCGCTCAGGCACTTCTCGTGCTGAGCCCAGGAGTAGATCATCCCGCCCTCGGCAGGCAACGCCGCGAAGTAGACGCTGTCGAGGGCGGCGACGACCGGTCCGTCCCCCTCGTCGTTGGACATCGAGTTGAAGATGACCACACGGCCACCCTCCGGCAGAGCCTCGTATGCCTTGCGCAGCAACGTCGTGTTCTCTTCCAGCGTCCAGATCACGAGTTGGTGGGCGAACATGACCGTGTCGAACCCCTGCGGGAACGGGTCGCTGAACATGTCGCCCGTGATGACCGAGATCCGGTCGGCGTGACCGGCCTCGGAGATCTTCTTCTCCGTGATCGGACCGGTCGGCGGGATCTCGAACACAGTCACCGAGAGGTGGGGGTTCGCCTCCGCGAGCGCGATGGCGTTCACCGCGTCACCACCGCCGCAGTCAAGCAGCCTCGTGGTGGCACTCAGATCGAGCTTCTCGACCAGGTGCTGGTTGGCCAGCTCGGACCAGGACCTCATGTACCGGTAGAACACCGACTCCATGTGCGGGTTCTCACTGAGCCGGTGATAGAGGTCGCGGCCAGTGCCCCGCACGCGGCGCAGTCCGACATTGCTGTTGGTCCGCAGCGATTCGGTGAAGTCGAGCTGGCCCTCGTAGACGACGTACTGTTCGAACGCGACAGTGTCCTTGAAACGCTGCCAGTCGTCGGTGTCGATCAACTGTTCCAGGACTGCCGCGACGTGGTAGCGCCCGCTGTCCACTGTGAGCATGCCGGTCGAGGTGACCCCGAGCAGCAGTACATCCGTAGCCCGCTCTGCCAGCTGCAGCTTGGCGCCGATCTCGGCCCGGGTCAGCCCCGGGTTGTCCCGTACCAGTTCGAAGAGATCCAGCTCGCTGGCCGCGTTGAGATACTGGAAAGCGGCGTGCCCGAACAGGATCCAGGACAGCCCCGCCATGTCGAGTGGACTGTCACCCACCGGTGGGCCACCGGCAACGGCGGGAGAAGTCTTGTCAAAGGTCGCAGTCATCGTGTGAACGGCTCCTTGGAAGTGGGTGGTCATTCGCCCTTGTACTTGCTGTAGGCGGAAATCGGTTCGGGCCAGACCGCGTCGATGTGGGCCAGGCAGGCGTCGCGGGTTCCCGAGAATCCGCTTGCCCGCCAGCCGTCCGGAACCTCGCGGCCGGCCGGCCAGATCGAGTACTGCCCCAAGTGGTTGACAACGGTCTGGCAGGCGACCGAGCCATCGTCACCGAGAAAAGCTGACATCCTTCACAAACCTCCTCTCGTACGATCAGATCCGGGCGACGCGGCTGACGATGGTGGCGTTGCCCCACGTCTCGACATCGAGCGCAGCCGCGGGATGAGGGATCTCCGGTCCGCCATCGGGCAGTCCGTCCGTGCGATCGAGCACGCGGATGTCCACGGGGGACTCCGGCAGGTCCAGTTCGATGTGGACTTCACGGTCGGGCATGGCATGCAGCCACAGCTCCCAGGGTCCATGTCCGGCGTCCGAAGCCGGGCCGGGTCTGCCTTCCACCCGCCAGCCGCGCACCATGCCTTCCCGGATCGCTATCGAGATCTGGCGCGCGGACCGGCGGGAGCCGACGACAAGTTCGACCCGGCGCCCACCGGTAACGCGTTCACTGCGCACAACCTGCACGGTTGGCTCCGGGATGTCGTGCGCGATGGCGGGTGCCGACAGGAACTCACGCCGCCAACCCGGGAAATACCGTTCGAGAGACACCCGGTCCGGGCTGGTTCCCAGGTGTGTGCGAATTGCCAGGGTGGGTTGGTCGTCGCTGCTGATCCACCGAGCGGTTGCCTGGTCTGCGTCGAGCAGATAGCTGAGGTTCTCCGGCCGCGGGCCCTGCGGAGCCTTTCCGGTCAGGCGGCGTACCACTGCCATGGTGCTGAGGCCGAACGCCGCCAAGCGTACCGCGGACCGGATGCGGTGCGGCATCGCGACGGCGGCGAGTTCCCCCGACAGGTGAAGTACGACCGCTGCGGCCCCGCTGAGCCGGGGTGTCAGGCCATGGAACATCAAGCGGGACAGCGGAACCAGGATCATGGCCGCGGGAAGCGCCGCAGCTGAGCGCACCACGGCGTACCCAAGCCCACGCTGCTTCATCGCGCACGCGGCCAGGGCAGCCACGCCACCCAGCAGCGGCCAAGTGCTCAGATAGGTCGCCCCGGGCATGCGCAAGGCTGACGCGACAGATGCTACCGCCAGCGGTGCTGTCGCCACGACGATACGAGCTGCGTCCTTTGTAGGCAGTGCGCCGACAGCGCCGACAGCGCTGGCTGTTATCGCCAGATAGATGTCATGGGAGTCCTTGACGTCACCATGACGCCGGAACTCGGGATTGCGGTTACCGATCGTCTGCATGACCATCGTCGTACTGGCGGCGCTCAGCGCAAGCTTTCCGGCGATCTTGGCCGCCGCTGTGCCGAGTTGCTTTGCTGTGAAGCGGTTTCGCCGCCACACGACTGCGGCCGCAGCTGCCCAAGCAGCCGTCGCACCCACAGCCAGAGGCAACGCGAGCGCGGTCCGGTATCTCACCAGTCTGCCGGCACCCAGCGTGAAGAAGACATCATCCGATGAGCTACTTGCCTGGGCGGTGTCCAGCGCCAGCAGCCGCCGGGCAACCGAGAGCATGAGTTCGCCATGGTGCTGCACACTGCCCAGGTCGACGTGCTCGATATCGTCATGTGGTCCGTGGTAGTGCACGAAACCGTTGATGTGCGCGAAGTTCAGTCCTGCTGTCCCGCGCTGTTTGGCGATCGTGAAGTCGGTCGCGTTGTCCATCCGGCGATAGATCTCGTCGAACAGTGAACTCGCGAACACCGGTGCGCCGCTACGGGCGAGTTCCCTGATCACAGTGCTGTTGCTCGGCCCGGCCTCGAACATGAGCACCGGGCCGGACGTGCCGCGTGCGTCGAAGTTGCACGCGACAACGACATCGCGAGCAAGCGGATGCTCGTCGAAGAAAGCCTTCGCACCCAGCAGTCCGGCCTCTTCGCCGTCGCTCACCACAACAACAAGGTCGTTGCGCGGCTGCTTGTCCGCAGCCAGAACCCGCAAGGCCTCAAGCATCGCGGCTAATGGTGCTCCCGGGTCACTCGCGCCCGATCCCTGTGCGACGGAGTCGTAGTGCGTCATCAACAGAACGGCCCGGCCTTCGCTGGCGCCGGGTCGCCGCGCGATAATGTTGCGGACACGGCCGGCAGTCAGGTAGCGAGGCCCGTACGGGGTCGGGCCGAGATCATTGGTGGCGAAGGCATCCTGGATCTCGACGTCGAAGCCGAGTTCCTTGAGCTCCCGCAGAACGTACTCACGGACCCGATCGTTCTCCGGTGATCCGGTGGGATGCGGCGAGGACGCGATCGCCGGCAGATGACGACAGGCACGTGCCGAGGAGAACCGCGTTGACGGCGTGTCCCATCCCGCTGCTCGTGGCGGCCGGAGCGCGAACGTACCGTGCACGGCGGCACTCACGGCCACAATGGTTGGCCCCCAGTGGATTCCGAGCCGCCAGAGCCGCCGTGTCCCGCCCTTCACAGCTTGCGCAGCAGAGTCAGGCCGTCGAAGACCGGAAGGACCACTTTGTCCACCCGGTTGTCGCCGACCAGCCGGGCGTTGATGGATCGCAGCGAATCGGTCTCGGGATCGCTGACGTCCGGATCCGCAACCAGGCCCGACCAGAGCACGTTGTCCAGCAACATCAGGCCGCCCTGACGCAGCAACGTCAGGCAACGTTCGTAGTAGAGCTCATAGCTTTCCTTGTCGGCATCGACGAAAACGAAATCGACTGTGTCCGCGGCGCCACGGGCGATCATGGCGTCCAAACTCTCGACCGCGGGGCGTAGCTCCAGCTTGATCTTGTCGCGGACACCGGCCTTCTCCCAGTAGCGTTCGGCGATCGCCGTCCACTCCTCGCTGATGTCCAGCGCTGTGATCACGCCGTCGCCGGGCAGCGCACGGGCCATCGACAGGGTGCT
Organism: Kibdelosporangium banguiense; assembly: GCF_017876405.1. Taxonomy (GTDB): domain Bacteria; phylum Actinomycetota; class Actinomycetes; order Mycobacteriales; family Pseudonocardiaceae; genus Kibdelosporangium; species Kibdelosporangium banguiense. The sequence continues at coordinate 10,773,409 of NZ_JAGINW010000001.1, forward strand.
GAAACCGGTGAACACACCGACCTCGATCACCGACCGCGCGCCGGTCAGGGACACCAGGAAGGCGAGCAGCCGGCCCTGTTCGGCAGGCACCAGCATCGTGGCCAGCGGCAGCCGCAGGGTCTCCGCCCGCAGTTGTCCGGCCAGCTCGTCCAACGCGGGGTTCACGTCGTCGATGTACTGACGGACCGCGTCGTCCACGACCACGTTGTGGATCACTGGGCACTCCCATCGGCAGGATTGGCGGTGGTCGGTTCCGGCACCGACTGCAGGCGGATCTGGCGGAACTGCTCGAGAACGCTCGTGGCCGCCCGCGTCGACCTCGCCGTGGCCAGCAGGCTGGGCGACTGGTCGCCGACGAAGTGCCGGCACACGCCCTGATGCGCCGAATAGGCCTCGTCGAGAGCCGACCGGAACGCGTCGACACAGTGCGGGTGCGACTCCCCCAGCCAGCGCCAGGCGTACGTACTGGACTTCAGGACCCGGACGAGTGCCTCGTGGTCACGCCAGTGCAGCCCGCTCATCTTCGGCGGCGCCACGGGTGGCATCAGGGTCGGTCTGATCTCGGAGTTGTACTGCGCTTCGTTGGCGTCCCCCGCGTATCGCAACGCCGCACGGCAGGCGTGCATGAGCCTGGTCGCGGCACCTGCTGCCGCCTCCGCGCCGAGGAAGTCATCCGTCATCGCGCAGTGGGTCAAGGCGGACACGGCGAGCGAGCAGCTTTGCGACAACACCATGAAGACGTGGTGTCCACGCACCCATCGACGCAGTGCGTCGTCGGGCTGTGGCGGTGCAGCACGGCCCGGATGACGCACCTGGCGAGGCCGCGGATTGCGATGCGGGTCGGCGATCCAGCCGAACGTCATGTCGAATCCATCGACCAGCGTTGCCCAGGTGACCTCGTCCAGGGCGGATCCCTGATCGGCAGCGACCTCCAGAATGCCGGTCAACGCTGTCGTACTCGCGTAGACCAGCAGTTGCAGGGCGGATCCGTGGTGACGGACGATGCCGAAGGCGAGATCGTTGTCCCGGTTGGCCTCCGACTCGGCTGGATCGGCTCCGACGGGTGCGTGTGCCGGCTCACCGAGATGGCGGCGAGCCCGTCTCGCGGCTTCCAGCAACGCCTGGGTGTCGCCGTTTTCGGCCGCTGTCAGGTAATGGCACGCCTTACGGGCCGATGCCGAGCCTTCCTCGCGCACCGCGGCCAGTCCGACAGGCAGGTCCTCGGGACGCCCCAGCCGAAATGGCAGTGCGACGACTCGGGTCAGATACTCGAGGTCCACTGTGGTTCCTTTCCGCGCCTCATCGGCTGCTCGGTCATCCCGGTCATTCGGCGGCGATCGCGGCAGGCGCGGGCAGGAAACCGATTCGCACCAGGTAGTCCAGGACGTCATGGGCGGCCTGCTCGGTGGTCGGCGGGCAACCGATCCCGCTGCCTGCCAGTAGCCGCAAGGTGCCAGCGCATTCCCGGGCGGGTTCTACTTCGTTGGCATGGCGGGGATCCAGTGCCCGGTGCGGCTCCGGATCGGCGTCGCGGATCAGGGGCACCAACGGGTACAGCGGATGCCCGGGCTCAGTGCCCAGTGCGCGGCGGCGGCCTTCGGCGAACGGCACGATGTCGAACTCGTAGCCGTAACTGGCCACCCAGTCGCAGAACGTGCTCAACGGCACGGGCGCCGGGTTGAACAGGTGAAAGAACTCGCCCAGTGCCTCCGGTTCACGGGAGATGTGCACCACCGCGGCGGCGACATAGTCGACCGGGACGATGTCGAAGATCCGCGGGTACTCCGGAAGGATCTTCATCGGCAGGAACCCGCGCATCGCCACAAGCAGGTAGTCGATGGTCTGCACGGCACCGGTGGCGGTATGACCGAGGATCAGCCCTGGCCGGAACACGGTGACCGGGATGCCTCGCCGTCGTGCGGCGTCGACGACTTTCTCGGCGACCCATTTGCTGCCGGTGTAACCGGCGGGCACTCCGACAGCGGAGTGCAAGGGGGCGTCGTTCTCCAGGAAGGGCCGCGGGCTGTGGGTGGCCAGCAGCGTGTCAATTGTGGAGATGTAGTGCACAGCCTTGAGTCGGGTGGTGCACGCGAGTTCGATGATCCGTTGCGTCCCGGTGACGTTGGGCGCTTTCAAGGCGGAGTACGGGTAGACGAAGTTGACCAGGGCACCATTGTGGTAGATCACATCGACAGTTCCGGCGAGTTCGTCCCAGACCTGCTGGGGCAGGCCCAGCAACGGCCCGGCGAGGTCGCCCACGACGCACCGGACACGGTGAAGCTGATCCTCGACGGAGATCTCGTAGAGCGCGAAGCCTTCACGAAGCCGTTGCAACGCATGCTCTTCGTCATCGGCCCTGCAGAGGCAGACGACCTCGGCGGCGGTCCGCCGGAGCAACTGCTCCACAAGGTGCAGGCCCAGGTATCCGGTCGCACCGGTGAGCAGGACACGGCTCGGGTCGCGCCAGTCTGCCCGCGGCAGGCCTTCCGGGGTGATGGCGTCGTCGAGGGTGCCGTCTGCTTCCAGCATCGCGGCATGCCTGCGAGCGAGTACCCCGGACAGGCCATCCCTGCGATAGACCGAGATCGTCTCCGCCACACCGGCCACAGTGGGCGTCTGGAAGAACTCGTGCAGCGGGATCTGGACGTCGTGCTGCGCGCTGAGCGTCTCCGACAGCCTCGCGATCATCATCGACGTGCCACCGAGTTCGAAGAAGTCCGCGTGCACGTCGAGCTGGTCCATCCGCAGTACTCGGCGAAAGGCGTCGGCGACCGATTGCTCCAGCTCGGTACGGGGAGCCGTGCGCACTTCGTGCGGCGAGGACGTCTCGGCCAGTTGCCTGGCAAGACCCAGCCGGTCCACCTTGCCGGTCGGCGTGCGTGGGAGCTCCGAGACCAGGTGAACGCGTTCCGGGATCATGTACTCGGGCAGCTCTGCCCGTAGAGCCGTGCGCAGATCCTCGACCGTGTGGCGGGTCGTGACGACTGCCGCCGCGAGCCGGGCACGTTCGGTTCCCGCGTCGAGCGCCACGACGACGGTTTCCGCTCCGTCCGCGGCGACGCGTACCGCGTTCTCGACTTCGGGCAGTTCGATGCGATGCCCCCGGATCTTCACCTGGTCATCGACCCGGCCGAGGAACTGCACGGTGCCGTCACGCAGCCGACGGCCGAGGTCTCCTGTGCGGTAGAGCCGCGCGCCCGTGACGCCGCTGAAGGGATCGGGCAGGAATCGTGCGGCCGTGAGCGACGGCCGGCGGTGGTATCCCGTGGCCAGACCTGCGCCCGTAATGACGATCTCCCCCGGTATGCCTGCGGGAACCGGTTGCAGGGCAGGGTCGACGACATGCATGCCGGCGTTGTCGACAGGCCGGCCGATCGGCACGGGTACGGGATATTCGTCCGCCGGTATCCGATACGCGGCCGCGTCGATCGTGGCTTCGGTGGGTCCGTAGAGATTGGCGGCCTGCGCTGACCACGTGGCGGCGATGCGGTTCAACAGTGCTGGCGTCAGCGGTTCGGCGCCGCTGAGCACCAGCCGGACCTGAGTGCACTCGCCCGCTGCCGGGTGGTCCAGCAACAGACCCAGCAAGGAAGGAACGCCTCCGATCACTGTGACCTTGCCGTCGCGGACCACTCTGACGAGCGCGGAGGGATCGTTCATGTCCTGTTCGGACGCGAGCTCGACGCACGCCCCGGTGCTCAGTGGCCAGAAGATCGCCCAGACTGATGGGTCGAAGCTGAACGCGTGGTTGTGCAGGACGACGTCCGACGGGGTCAGCGACCACTGGCGTTGCCGCCATCGGACGTTGTTGACCACGCTCTCGTGACGTACCAGCGCACCTTTGGGCCTGCCCGTGCTGCCGGACGTGTAGATCAGGTACGCGGCATCCTCACCAAGCGGTTCCGGGAGCGTGACTTCCGGTACCGCAGCGGTCAACTGGTCGATAAGCACGACCGGCTTGCCCACGTCGCCCACGGCGTGTGCGGCGTGTACGGCGGTCTCGGTGAGCACCAATGCCGGGTCGGAGTCGTCGAGCAGGTATCGGACCCGGTCTTCGGGATGGGCAGGGTCCACCGGTACGAAGGCCGCACCGGCCGCCAGCACGCCGAGGAAACCGGCGATCGCGTCCGGGCTGCGGCGAAGCCAGACCGCGACGCGATGGCCCGGCTCAACGCCGCGGCGCACGAGTTCGGCCGCGATCAGCTGGACCCGGGTGCCGAATTCGGCGTAGGTGAGGGTCTGTTCACCCATGCGCACTGCCGGGTTGTCCGGTGTCCGGCCGGCTTGCCTGCGGAACACGTCAAGCAGGGACACGGCTTCGATCGGCACTCGATCACCGGTGCCGGCGAGGACCGCCTGCACGGCGCTCTTCTCGTCGAGCAGGGACACGCTGTCCAAGGCGACACCGTCCGGGCCGTCAGCCAGCAGGTTCAGCAAAGTCCCGAACTGCGTGGCGATCGTGCGGACCTGGTCTTCGGAGAACAGTTGCCGGTCGTAGTCCAGTTGCAGCCGGATCACCGACTCGGCAACCCAGACGGTCAGTTCGATGTCATAGTCGGTCGTGCCCGCGCCTGGTGGAACCGAAATGATACCGCTGTCGTTGTCGCCGGCCACATGAACGAGTGTCTGGACGTAAGGGGCACGGCTGACGTCGCGGCGTGGCGGCACGACATCGAGCAGGTGCGCGAACGGAACGTCCACTGTGGGGGTTCGGATCTGCTGGGTGACTGCCGGAAGCAGATCCCGCAGGGCACCGCCGGGCTCCAGCGAACCGCGTACGGGCCGGATCCCGTCCAACGGACCGACGACCTGGCTCACGGATGCCGGACGTGTGATCCGTACGGCCGTCATCGCCTCTGTCGTGGCTTGGTAGCGCATCAGCAGGCCTAGCCACGCGGCCGTCGCTGTGGCGGTCCAGTCATCTGTTGTCTGCTGACTGTTGTGGGGCAGCGTCACGACAACGCTGCCGGTCTCCATGTTCTTGATCGCGGGTCGTTGGCGTTCGCCCGGGATCTCGGTCGCTGCCGGCGCGGACAACCAGCGGCCCCATTCAGCGACCCGGCCGGCGACATCGGGCTGCCGCAGTCGTGCCTCGCCTGCCTCGATCACGGTGCTGAGCGGTGGTCCGCCGGCCGAGCCGGGCGCGGCCAGCAGTTCACCGGCGAGCAGGTTCAACGAGGTCTCGTCAAGCACCAGGCGGAGACCCACCAGGACGATTTCCGAGTGGTCACCGGCCTGCAGGAGCAGGACGCGCAGGAGTGGGCCGTGTTCCACTGAAAACGGTTCGTTCAGCGCGGTGGTGATGTGTGTGCGGCTGTGCGAGTCGGTAGCACTCAGGTCGGCCAGCCGGAACGCCGTGTCGATCGTAGGCAGCACGAGCCGGACCGGACGCCCTTGGACCGTGGTGAAAACGCTGCGCAATGCCTCGTGACGGGCCGCTGCCTCCCCCAGCCTGAGCTGGATCTCGGCCGGGTCCACGGGGGCGGCGGTGTGGTACCGGCCGAGCACAGTCGCCCAGCGCGCACCACTGATCCCGCCGAGCAGCCACAGCCTTCGCTGCTCGGCGGACAACGGCTCGGCCGCGACAGCACCGTGCCGCGCAATGGCCAGCTGCAGAGCGCCGGAGAATGAGGAGCGATTGTCGACAGTGGTCACGGAGTTGCCTCCTTGGCAGCCCGGCGCGTGGTGACAGCGGCGGGCTCGGGTCGGACAGGCGTGAAGGACCAGTCATCGGTGCCGGCCATCTCGATGACCGGCGGAGCACCTGTCTCGCCGGCACCGGCGGTGCCCACTTCGCCGATGAGCTGTGTGAGGGACGCCGCGAGCCGGGCGATGGTCGGTTCGACGAAGAAGTCCGCCACCGGCACCCGGACACCCCAGTGCCGGTCGATGCTCTGCAGGAGATTCGCCGCGAGCAGGGAATGGCCGCCCAGCGCGAAGAAGTCGTCGGTGACGCCGACCTCGTCGACCTCCAGCAGGTCGCGCCACATCGTGGCGATCTTGACTTCCACGTCGCCGCGAGGTGCGACCCGATCGGCGACCGTGCCGATCCGGCGGCCTGTGCCGGCGAGTGCCCGGCGGTCCACTTTTCCGTGGGGATTCAAGGGAATGATCGGAACGCAGTACAACTCACCGGGAACTGCGCTCGCGGGAAGAACGCGGGCGGCTGTCTGACGTATCTGCGTGACCCACTCGTGTTCATCCGTACACGCGGTCTCGTCGGCCACCAGATAGGCCACGACTGCCGCCTCGCCGCCGCGATACTGGATCGCCGCCGCAGCGTCCGACACGTGAGCGCACGCACGCAACACGCTTTCCACTTCGCCGAGTTCGATGCGATGACCGCGTACCTTGACCTGATCGTCGGCTCGGCCGACGAACTCCAGCGTTCCGTCGTGCCGTTCCCTGACGAGGTCGCCTGTTCGGTACAGCCGTTGCCCGGATCCGTGGGGATCAGGGAGAAAACGCGCGGCGGTGAGCGCGGGCCGGTCGAGGTATCCAGCGGCGACGCCGAGTCCGCCGATCAGCAGTTCACCGACGAACCCGACTGGGATCGGCCGCAGGTCACGGTCAACGACCAACAGCCGGGTTCCGTCCAGCGGGCGTCCGAGTGAGACCGTTTCGCCACGCCCGACCCGGGCCGCGGTGGACCAGATCGTCGTCTCCGTCGGCCCGTAGAGGTTCCACAGCACATCGGCGCCGTTGGCGAGCGCGTCGGCCAGATCGGCGGACATCGCTTCCCCACCGCAAAGCACTCGAAGCCCGTGCCTGGGACGCCAGCCCGCCCCCAGCGCCATTCGCCAGGCCGCCGGAGTGGCTTGGGCCAAGGTGATGGCCGGGTCGTCCAGCAGGCGCGCCAACTCGGTGGGCTCCCGCTGTGCCGAGGCGGGCGCCACGTGGACCGAGCCGCCGACCATGAGCGTCCCCAGCAGCTCCAACAGCGAGATGTCGAACGCAGTCGTGGTCAGCGCCAGCATCCGGTCACGCCGCGTCATCTCCAGCCGCGCGGTCATCGCCTGCAGGAACTTCGCGAGGTTGCTGTGGCTGACCGCGACTCCCTTGGGCCGGCCGCTCGATCCCGAGGTGAACATGAGATAGGCGACGGCGTCCGGCTGGACCGGGACGGGCGCGGTGCTCTGGGACGGCGCATGCAGCAAGGAATGCGCTGGTATCGCCAGGTGCTGCAGTCCTTTGGGCAACGCGCAGGGATCATCGGTGACCACGGCGACGGGCTGGGCCTCGGCCAGGATGAGTTCGGTGCGGACGATCGGCGCTCTCGGGTCGATCGGAACATAGACCGCTCCCGCGCGCCAGCAGGCAAGCATCGCGAGAACCGGGAGCACGCCCCGCTCGACCTGGACGGCGACTCTGTCGCGAGGCCGGACACCGGCGCGGCGCAACAACGCACCCGCGCTGTCCATGAGCTGGGCCAGTTCGCGGTAGGTCAGTTTGATGTCGTTGTCCTGTACCGCGATCCGGGACGCCTGTTGCGTGTCGTAGTGCAGGACGCGCGGCCAGGCGAGGTCCCACGACGGTGGTTCGGGCAAGTCCGTCAGATCGTTGGTCCGGTCCGTCGCGCAAGCGTCTGCGACCAGAGGAGTGGCGGCGACGCTTGCCGGGGAGTCGCTGAGGATCCGCGTGATCACTTCTTGCAACGCGGAAGCCAGTACCTCGGCCGTCCCGGGATCGAACAGGGCGTCGGCGTACTCCAGGAAGCCAGCAAGTTCCCCGTTCTCGTCCTCGAACAGGAACAAGGACAGGTCGACCCGGGCCGCCCTGGTATCCACTTCGGACACGTCGGCGACCAGTCCGGGCAGCCGGTAGATTCGCTGGACACCCTGCTGCAGGCCGAACATGACCTGGAAGACAGGGTTGCGACCGGTCGACCGCTCCGGGCTGAGTGCCTCGACGATCTCCCCGAGCGGCAGTGTGGAGTGCTGGAGCACGTCGTCAAGCGACCGCTGGACGGTCGTGACCAGATCCGGCAGGCTGGGATTGGCACGCATGTCCACCCTCAGCGGACAGGTGTTGGCGAAGTAGCCGACTGTCCGCGCGAACTCGGGCCGCGCCCGGTTGGCCACCGGCAGCCCGATGATCAAGTCGTCCTGACCGCTTGCCCGGGACAGCACCACGGAAAGAGCTGTCAGCAGGACGGTGTAGGGCGTCACACCGGCCCTGGTTGCCCAGCCTCGCAGGCGGTCTGTGGTCGAGGAGTCCAAGGTGACGGGCAGTCGTGCCCCCGAGAACGACTGGAGCCGCGGCCGACGATGGTCGGTCGGAATGTCCAGGACCAACGGAGCGTCCCGCAGGGACCCCGACCAGAACTCCACTTGCTGGGCGTGTTGTTTGGCCTGCGTCTCGTCGGCAAGGTCGCCATGCCCGTCCCGGCCCCACAGCACGTAGTCCGCGAACTGGTACGGCGCTTCGGATTCCGCTGACGGGTTCCCAGCGTGTGCCTGCATCACCTCATCCAGCACGACCTGCAAGGACATGCCGTCGCAGACAGCGTGATGCACACACAGCAGCAACACGTGATGTCCGGGGGCGACGGCTGCGAGCAGGCAGCGCACCAGCGGTGGCTGTGCGAGGTTCCAAGGCCGCACGGCCTCGGCCCGCAGCAACGTGTCCAAGTCGTCCGGGCGCGCGTCCCGGACCTGACGCAGAGGTGCCGTCACCCCTTGCAGGACGACCTGGACAAGTCGGCCGTCCACGTGCCGTAGGCCAGTGCGCAGTGCTTCGTGCCGGTCGATCACGGTGTTCACCGCACGCTGCAAGGCGACAGGGTCGAGTTCACCACGTAGGTCCACTCGGACAGCCAGTACGTATGCCCGGTCTGCGTCCGGGTTGACCTGGTCGAGGAACCACAACCGTTCCTGTCCGGGCGACGCCGGGAAGACCAGCGCGCCCGCGGGCAGTCGGTCGATCATCAGGACTCCTTGGCGTGGGACTGAATACGCGGGGACGGCTCAGGTGGCGTGACGAACCTGGAGCGGTCGACGCGGGCGACCGGGGTGTTCCGAGCGGCCGTCACTGGCTGGTGTTGGAGGCCCGCCATCAGCTCGGCCTGCGTGGTGACGGTCCGGCGGCGGGACAGCGCAGCCAGGTCCACAGCGACGTCGAACTCGACTGACAGCAGATGTGCGAGCGTCGTCAGCAGTAGCGAGTGGCCTCCGACATCGCTGAAGTCATCCGTCACACCGAGCTCGGTCGTGCCCAGTGCGGCCCGCCAGCAGGCGGCCACGCGCCGTTCAGCGTCTGTCCGAGGAGCGACTCGCTCGCCCGATGTCACAGCCACGACAGGCAATTGCCGAACCGCTGCGCGGTCGAGCTTGCCGTGTGCGTTCCTGGGCAGTGCCTCAGAGACAGTGAATGCGCTCGGCACCATGTACGCGGGTAGCCGTCGCAGGAGGCGTTGCCGCAGACCGCGAACCCAGTCGGCCGCTGGATCGGGAACCGTGCCGGCGGCAACGAGGTGAGCGACGAGCTTGCGATCGTTGCCCGCGCCTTCGGCGAGCACCGCGACTTCCCGCAACTGGACTGTGGCGCGCAGGGCGGACTCGACTTCCCCCAGTTCGATCCGGAAGCCGCGCAGCTTGACTTGATCGTCGACCCGCCCGAGGAAGTCCAGCACGCCGTCCGGCCGCCAGCGCACGAGATCGCCGGTCCGGTAGAGGCGTTCCCCTGGACGGCTGCGGTCCGGCAGGAATCGGGCCGCGGTACCCGACCGCCATTCGGTGTATCCGAGCCCGACCCCCACCCCACCGATCAGGAGCTCGCCGGCGCCACCGGGCGGAACCGGGCGCATGTTCCCGTCCACGACTGCGAGGCTGGTGCCGCCCACTGGCCGGCCGATCGGGATGGGGTCGACCACATCCGCGGCAAGGGCGACGTAGGTCGAGTAGGTCGTGGTCTCGCTCGGACCGTACAGGTTGAACAAGCGCACGCCCGGCACTCGCTCGTGAACACCATGAACCAGAGACGCGGTCAGTGGTTCACCGGCGAGGTTGACCACTCGCAGACTCGTCGGCAACGCATCCCGCCCAACCAGTGTGGTGACCGCCGACGGCACGGTGTTGAGCAGCGTGCCGCCCTGCGTGACAGGACCTGGATCCAGCAGGTCCAGCACGCTGTCGAGCAGGCGGACCTTGGTTCCCGCCACGAGCGGGGCGAACAACTCGAAGATCGACAGGTCGAACGTGGCCGGGGTGACGGCGTACGTTTCCGCCAGGTCGTCCTGCGTGAACGCCGTGACTGCCCACCTCAGGAAGTTCGCGGCCGCCCGGTGCGGGATGACCACGCCTTTCGGGCGGCCGGTCGAGCCGGAGGTGAACAGCATGTACGCGGCGTTCTCACCATGGAGTTCCACCGCGGGGGCGGGCCTCGCGGACTGCCGTAGCATCTCGTCGAGGATCAGTGCCCGGACAGGCGAACCGCGCAGATGGTCGTCCAGTTGCTTGTCCGCCACCACGAACTTGGCTTTGGCGTCGGTGACGACCGCTTCCAGGCGCTGAGCCGGTGAGGTGGCGTCGAGCGGCACATAGGTGGCTCCGGCTCTGAGAATGCCGAGCAGGGCGGGCAGGAGTGAACGCCGCCGAGGCAGGAGGACAGCCACAGCGTCACCGACTTCGACACCACGCTCATGCAATGCCGCAGCGACGGCTGCGGACTGGTCCGTCAGTTCCCCATAGGTCAGGACACCGTCACGCGCGACGACTGCTGTCTCGTCGCGGTGCGTTGCCGCCGAGCCCAGGACAAGTTCGTGCATCAAGATCTCGTCGCCGGGCGGCGGTTCCGCAATCGCCCACTGCGCAAGCTGTTCGGCGTCCGCCTTGCTCACGGCGGTTACGTCATCAATGGGTGTCTTCGCACCGCGATCGATGGTGTCGACTACCGCGAGAAACGCCTCGCACACACGCGCGGCCAGCCACGGCTGGTATCGGGCGGGGTCGACCTCGACTCTGCCGACAAAACTGCCTTCATGTTCGGTCAGCAAGGTCGCCAGGCCGAACGGGCCGATGCTGGGCGGCGGCACGGCGACGTCGAACTCGAGACCGTGGACCTCCAGCGTTCCCACGCCGAGCAGGCCGGCCGCGGTTCCCTTCGGCGCGCCAGGAGTGTCCTGCTGCAGCAGCAATGCCACGTCCGGCACGGGAATCTCCGGCCCTCCGTCGGCCATCGACATCGCGACCAGCTCGGGATAGCTCAGCTTCTGATGCGCCATCGCACCGCGCAGAACGCGCGACGTGTGTTCGATCAGGTCGCCGACGGTGGCGGCTGAAGTATTCACCGGCAGCGCCACTGTGGACACGCGATAGTCGACCGCACGGATCGAGTCGCTGGACCTGCCATGCAGCGGGACAGCGACCGGCACCCGGACCGCGCCGCTGAGTCTGGCCAGCACCAGTGCTTTCACCGCGAGCAGGACCGCGAAACGAGTCACACCGCATTCCCGGGAAAGTGCCGTCAGGACACTGGTCCGCTCACGGCCGAGTGCCAACCGAGCGTGTACTGAAGTCCGGGCGTGGCTGGAGCGTTCGGCCGGTGTGTCGTCAAGGTGCGGCGCCGCCGGGAGTTGGAGCGCATCCACACCATGACTGAGCAGGTCCTTCCAGAAGGCCCAGGCACGATCAAGCCGACGGGGACCTGCTTCTTGCACCTCGCCCGGCGCGACTGGAGAGAGCGGAACATCGGCGAGGTGCGCGCCGAGCTCATCGACGAGCACGCCGACCGACCAGAGGTCGACCACCGCGTGATGCACAACGACCACAAGGATTCGCGGGAATCCTTCAGCGTGCACGATCTCCGCACGGAACAGCGGCCCTTCGGTGACACTCAGCACCACGCGGCAGCGTCGGGTCAGTTCCTGGGTGAGCGCGCTCGCCGTCATGTCCGGCGGCAGAAAGACAACTGAGCAGTATCGTTGCGGGTCAAAGGAGGATTCCGCCGGATCGACCACCTTCCGCCAGCCCGCATTGTCCCGTACCAGCCGAGTCCGGAGCGCGTCATGCCGTCGAACCAGTCCGGCCACCGCCGAAGTCAGCTTCTCAGTGTCCACTGTGTCCGCGATGCGAAGCGCAATCCCCAGCGTGGCCCCTGGAACGGCGGGGTCGACCTCGTGCAGCAGGGCCATCGCCTGTTGCCGCGGATTCGCCGTGGGACTGGGCATCGCCGGAGCCTCCTGTGCCGAGTGGATCTCGCCGGACGAGGGCAACGGTGCCAGCGGCGCGTGCGGCCGCTCGGCAGTCCTGTCGAACACATGAGGGGTTCTTGACGGATTCGTGTGAGAAAGTCCGCGCACACCGCTTCTTCTAACCGCATTCTGTCCGGACTGCCCGGCACGGCGGCGGCCATCCGGTAGCAAGGGTCTGGCCGTTGCCACACCGGGATGCTGCCTGGCCAGGGCACTTCCGCAAGCCCAGAAGGGCAGTCATGCCAGCTCCCCGATCCCTGGAAGCCCACCGCGACCCGATGCCCGGAGACAATGATCCCCTGGGCATCCGGTCGCTGCTGACCGGGCTGAACCTGCTTCGATCCCCGTTGGCGTTCCTACGGGAGGTCCGCGAGCAGCACGGTGTCCTGAGCGCGGTGCCCGCGCGACGGCCCCGCACTGTGTTCGCTCTCGGACCTGAGCAGGCACGCCAAGTCCTTACCAGGCAGGAGTTCCACTCCGACTCGTTCCGGCATCTGCGGCTGCCGCCCGGCTCGCCGATGATGCTGCTGACCAGCGGGCTGTTGCGACTCAACGGTGCGGTTCACCGCCGTCACCGGCAGGCAATGCAAACGTCCTTCTCGCCGCGACATGTTCGCGTGTACACCGGAACCATCGTCACCATGGCCGACGAGATGATCAGAGACTGGCAGCCCGGCGAGGCCATCGATCTGCACAAGGAGTTCGCGACTCTGGTCACCCGGGTCTCACTGTCCACAATGGCAGGACTGGACGATCGCGCCAAAGCCGGCAGGCTGCACGACGCCATGGCTGCCCTGGCCAAGGCAGCCAGCCATCCGCTGACCTCGCTGGTGCAGAAACCTCTTCCCGGCACGCCTTTCCGCAGAATGTCCAAGCTGGCCGACGAGGTCGAGCAGACTCTGCGCGATCTAGTGAAGGCACGCCAGGACCAACTGGCCGCCCCGGACTTGCTCGGCATGCTTTCGAGCCGGGATGAGAACGCCGCCGATTCCCTGTCCGAGTCGGAGATCATCGGTGAGGCGTACACCGCGTTGTGCCATGACAGTGTCGCGTCCGCGCTGTTCTGGACACTTGTTCTGCTCGACCAGCACCGGGAGTGGCGTGCGCGACTGGTCAAGGAGATCGCTCGAACGGCAGGCACCGTCGCACCTGCCCCGGAATTGTTCGACGACATGCCAGTGCTGGACTTCGTGGTCAAGGAAAGCCTGCGGCTGATACCACCGGCCAGCTTCGCGATCCGTTACGCCACCGAAGGTGCCAGCATCGACGGTCACCGGATACCGGCCGGTGCGATGGTCGTGGTCAGCGCGTTCGTGACGCATCGGGAGAAGGACTCGTTCCCCGATCCACTGCGGTTCGACCCCGGCCGCTGGCAGAACAACCGGCCCGCACAGCACATCTATTTCCCATTCGGCCTGGGCACCCACAGCTGTATCGGCCGCAGTCTGGCGCTGCTGGAGATCAAGGTCGTGCTGACCAGGATTCTCCAGCAGGCCCCGCTGGCCCTTGCCGGCGACACGGTGATCGACCCAGTGGTCCGGATCTCCACCGTGCCGGCCGAACCGGTCCAGGCGTTGGTGCTTTCCCCTGGCGCGGCGGTACCACCCAGGCACACCGTCACCGGGTCACTGACCGATGTCATCGATCTGCCCGCCTAGAGAGGACTGTCATGACGAGCCGACTCTTCACATCCGAATCGGTGACGGAGGGCCACCCGGACAAGATCTGCGACGCGATCAGTGACACCGTCCTGGACGCGTTGCTCTCCCAGGATCCCCGGTCGCGCGTGGCTGTCGAGACGTTGGTGACGACCGGCCAGGTGCATGTCGCCGGCGAGGTCACCACCAACGCGTACGTGGACATTCCCGGCCTGGTCCGCAGCAAGATCGTCGAGATCGGGTACGACTCGTCCGCCAAAGGGTTCGACGGCCTGTCCTGCGGTGTGAACGTCGCCATCGGCGCACAGTCACCGGACATCGCCCAAGGTGTGGACACCGCCTACGAGACCCGTGTGGAGGACGCCGAGGACACCATCGCCCGCCAGGGCGCGGGCGACCAGGGTCTGATGTTCGGTTACGCCTGCACCGACACGCTTGAGTTGATGCCATTGCCGATCGCGTTGGCACATCGGCTCTCCCGGCGGCTGACGGCTGTCCGCAAGCAGGGCCACGTCCCGTACCTGCGCCCCGACGGCAAGACACAGGTGACCATCGAATACGCCGATGACCAGCCCGTCCGGCTCGACACCGTCGTCGTGTCCACTCAGCACGCGGATGGGATCGACTTGGACCAGCTGCTCGGCGTCGACATCCGGGAGCTGGTCGTCGAGCCGGAGATCTCCGGGCTGGACCTCGACACGTCCAGTGTGCGGCTGCTGGTGAACCCGACCGGTCGTTTCGTGGTCGGTGGCCCGATGGGCGACGCCGGCCTGACCGGGCGCAAGATCATCGTCGATACGTACGGCGGCATGGCCCGGCACGGCGGTGGCGCGTTCTCCGGGAAGGATCCATCCAAAGTAGACCGCTCGGCCGCCTACGCGATGCGTTGGGTCGCCAAGAACGCGGTGGCCGCAGGCCTGGCACAGCGGATCGAGGTCCAGGTGGCGTACGCGATCGGCAAAGCCAACCCGGTCGGCCTGTTCGTGGAGACCTTCGGCACCGAGACCGTGGACCCAGTCCGGATCCGGCAGGCCGTCAACGATGTGTTCGACCTGCGACCGGCGGCGATCATCCGCGACCTGGACCTGCTGCGTCCGCTCTACGCCGCGACCGCCGCGTACGGCCACTTCGGCCGCACTGACATCGATCTCCCCTGGGAACGCACAGATCGAGCCGACGCGCTCAAGCAGGCAGCGACCGAGTGAACCACCCCAGCACCCGATTGGACCCCACGCATGCGCCTTCTCATCACCGGCTCGATCGCCACGGACCACCTGATGACCTACCCGGGCCGGTTCGGCGACCAGTTCATCGCCGGCAAGCTCGACCGGATCTCGCTGTCGTTCCTCGTCGACGAACTGGTGGTGCGGCGCGGCGGGGTCGCCGCGAACATCGCATTCGGCCTGGCCGCCCTCGGGTTCAATCCGGTGCTCGTCGGCGCGGCCGGCACGGACTTCGACGACTACCGGTCGTGGCTCGATCGGCACGGCGTACAGACCCATGGTGTACACGTGGCGCCTGAACTGCACACCGCCCGCTTCCTCTGCACCACCGACGAGGCCCAGAACCAGATCGCGTCGTTCTACGCCGGGGCGATGAGGCAGGCGCACACCATCGAACTCGCACCGGTGGTGTCCAGGGCCGGTGGCGTCGATCTGGTGCACATCGCTCCGAACGATCCACGCGCGATGATCCGGCACACCCAGGAATGCCGCGAGCGCGGCTACCGGTTCGCCGCCGACCCGTCCCAGCAGCTCGCCCGCATGGACGGCGAGGAGATCCGGGCTCTCACCCAGGGCGCGCACGTGCTGTTCACCAACGAGTACGAACACGAGCTGTTGCTGTCCAAGTCGAAGTGGACCAAGACCCAGGTATTGGACCAGGTCGGCCTGTGGGTCACCACGTTGGCCGAACATGGTGTCCTGCTCGAGTCCGCGGATCGTCCGGCGATCCGGATCCCAGCCGCTCCCGCTGTGTCCATAGTAGATCCCACAGGTGTCGGCGACGCCTTCCGCGCGGGTTTCCTCGGCGGTATGGCGTGGGGCCTCGACGAAGTCTTCTCAGCCAAGGTCGGCTGCACGCTCGCGACTCTGGTCCTGGAAAGCACCGGAGCACAGGAGTACGTGTACTCAGCCGAGGACTTCTCCCGGCGCCTGAGCGACGCATACGGTCCGGAGCTTGTCACTGCCGTCTCGGATGCGTCATGAGCAGCCTGTTGAACGCTTTGCAGGAGCGTGTTGTCGTCGCGGACGGTGCGATGGGTACCGCGTTGCAGGCGCATGACCTGTCGTTGGACGATTTCGCTGGTCTTGAGGGCTGTAACGAGATCTTGAACGTGACCCGGCCGGATGTGGTGCGCGGGGTGCACCGGGGTTATTTCGAGGCCGGTGCGGACGCGGTGGAGACCAATACGTTCGGCGCGAACCTGGCCAATCTGGCCGAGTACGACATCCCGGACCGGATTCGGGAGTTGTCGCTGGCAGGCGCCCGGCTCGCGCGGGACGTGGCCGACGAGTTCAGTACCCCGGAGCGGCCGCGGTTCGTGTTGGGGTCGGTGGGGCCGGGTACCAAGCTGCCGACTCTGGGGCACGCGAAGTTCACCGATTTGCGTGACGCCTACACCGACTCGGTGCGGGGTCTGCTCGAAGGTGGTATCGACGCGGTGGTCGTGGAGACCTCGCAGGACCTGTTGCAGACCAAGGCCGCGATCATCGGCGCCCGGCACGCGATGCACCGTGAGGGCCGTGCGGTCCCGGTGATCGCGCAGGTGACCGTGGAGACGACCGGCACGATGCTGCTCGGCTCGGAGATCGGTGCCGCGCTGGCGGCGTTGGAACCGCTGGGGATTGATCTGATCGGGTTGAACTGCGCGACCGGTCCGGCCGAGATGAGCGAGCACCTGCGGCACCTGGCCAAGCACGCCCGGATCGGGTTGTCGGTGATGCCGAACGCCGGCCTGCCGCAGCTCGGGCCGGACGGCGCGGTCTACCCGCTGGGGCCCGAGGAGCTGGCCGGGGCGTTGGCGACGTTCGTGACGGAGTTCGGCGCGCGCCTGGTCGGCGGCTGCTGCGGCACCACCAGCGCGCACATCAGGGCAGTCTCCGACGCGGTCCGGAATCTCACTCCCCGAGACCGGCGGCCGCGGCCGGAGCCGGGCGTGTCGTCGCTCTACCAGGCCGTGCCGTTCCGGCAGGACACCTCGGTGTTGATGATCGGCGAGCGGACCAACGCCAACGGCTCCAAGGTGTTTCGTGAGGCGATGCTGGCTGGCCGGTTCGAGGACTGTGTGGAGATCGCGCGTGACCAGACCCGCGATGGTGCTCACCTGCTGGATCTCTGTGTGGACTACGTCGGCCGCGACGGCGTGGCCGACATGACCGAGATCGCCGGCCGGCTGGCGACCGCGTCCACGCTGCCGATCATGCTCGACTCGACCGAGGTGAACGTCCTGGAAGCCGGGCTGCGGCAGCTCGGCGGCCGGTGCGCGATCAACTCGGTGAACTTCGAGGACGGCGACGGGCCCGAGTCCCGGTATCACCGCACGATGGAGCTGGTCACCGAGTACGGCGCCGCGGTGGTCGCGTTGTGCATCGACGAGACCGGCCAGGCCCGTACCGCGGACACCAAACTCGCGGTGGCCACGCGCCTGATCGAGGACCTCACCCGCCGGTGGGGGATGCGGGCCTGCGACATCATCATCGACACGTTGACCTTCACCATCGCCACCGGTCAGGAGGAGTCACGGCGGGACGCCGCGGAGACGATCGAGTCGATCCGGCAGCTCAAGCAGCGTTATCCCGACGTGCAGACGACGCTCGGCCTTTCGAATGTCTCCTTCGGGCTCAACCCGGCCGCCCGCCAGGTACTCAACTCGGTCTTCCTGCACGAATGCGTCCAAGCGGGCCTGGATACCGCGATCGTGCACGCGTCCAAGATCCTGCCGATGGCCCGGATCCCCGACGAGCAGCGCACGGTCGCGCTGGATCTGGTCTACGACAGGCGATCCGAGGGCTACGACCCGCTGACCCGGTTCATGGAGCTGTTCGAGGGCGTCACGGCCTCGTCGAACAAGGCGTCGCGTGCCGAGGAGTTGGCGGGGCTGCCGTTGTTCGAACGGCTGGAGCGTCGGATCGTCGACGGCGAGCGCAACGGCCTGGACGGCGATCTGGAGGAGGCGCTGACCCAGCGGCCGGCGTTGGAGATCATCAACAACACGCTGCTGTCCGGGATGAAGACGGTGGGGGAGTTGTTCGGGTCGGGGCAGATGCAGTTGCCGTTCGTGCTGCAGTCCGCGGAGGTGATGAAGGCCGCGGTGGCGTATCTGGAACCGCATATGGACAAGAGCGACGACGCGGGCAAGGGCCGGATCGTGCTGGCCACGGTCAAGGGCGATGTGCACGACATCGGCAAGAACCTGGTGGACATCATCCTGTCCAACAACGGCTACGAGGTGGTCAACATCGGCATCAAGCAGCCGATCACCACCATTCTGGACGCCGCGGCCGAGCACCGCGCCGACGTGATCGGCATGTCCGGGCTGCTGGTCAAGTCCACCGTGATCATGAAGGAGAACCTCGAGGAGATGAACTCCCGGGGTGTGGCCGCGCGCTGGCCGGTCCTGCTCGGCGGCGCCGCCCTGACCCGGGCCTATGTCGAGAACGACCTGACCGAGATGTACTTCGGTGATGTCCGCTACGCCCGGGATGCGTTCGAGGGCCTGCGGTTGATGGACGCGATCATGGCCGCCAAACGCGGCGAATCCCCGCTGGTGGACCCGGAAGCCGAAGCCGCAGCGGCTGAACGTAAGGCTCGCCGGGAACGAGCGTTGCGCATCGCGGAGGCACGCAAAGCCGACGAGGCGGCCGAACCGGTGGCCGAGCGGTCCACTGTGGCCACTGGTGTCCCGATCCCGGCGCCGCCGTTCTGGGGAAGCCGTGTGGTGCGGGGTATCCCGGTCGCCGACTACGCCGCGATGCTCGACGAACGCGCGACTTTCCTTGGCCAGTGGGGACTGCGCGGCACACGCACCGGGACGGGACCGTCCTATGAGGAGCTTGTCGAATCCGAAGGACGACCGAGGCTGCGGGCCTGGATGGAACGCCTTGCCACACAAGGAGTCCTCGCCCACGCTGCAGTCGTCTATGGGTATTTCCCTTGCGTCGCCGAGGGCGACGACCTGGTCATCCTGTCCGAGCCGACCATCGACGCGCCAGAACGGACCCGGTTCACCTTCCCGCGGCAGCGCACGCAACGCAGGCTCTGCCTGGCCGACTTCTTCCGCCCGCGGGACGCGGGCGAGGTCGATGTGGTGGCGTTCCAGCTGGTCACCATGGGTCAGCCGATCGCCGACGCGGCCGCGGAACTGTTCGCCGCCGACGCCTACCGCGACTACCTCGAACTTCACGGCCTCGGCGTCCAGCTCACCGAGGCACTCGCCGAGTACTGGCATCGGCGCGTGCGCGGCGAACTGCTGTGGGCGACCGGGCGGCCGGTGGCCGATGAGGACCCGGATCACATCGAGGAGTTCTTCGAACTCGGATACCGTGGAGCGAGGTTCTCCCTCGGCTACGGCGCCTGCCCGAACCTGGAGGACCGCGCCAAGATCGTGGAACTGCTCGAGCCCGAACGCGTCGGCGTCAAGCTCTCCGAGGAGTTCCAGCTGCATCCGGAGCAGTCCACCGACGCGATCGTGCTGCACCATCCGGAGGCCAAATACTTCAACACCTCATCCAACCACTGACCCTTCGCACCAGGGAGCACCATGTCCACCGAGAGGCTGCAGTCCCGCAACGGCATCGACTTCGCTGTCGCGGACCTGTCACTGGCCGAGTTCGGCCGCAAGGAGATCAGACTGGCCGAGCACGAGATGCCCGGTCTGATGGCGTTGCGCCGGGAGTACGCCGGCGTCAATCCCCTACTCGGAGCCCGCGTTTCCGGATCACTGCACATGACTGTGCAGACAGCCGTGCTGATCGAGACCCTGACCGCGCTCGGAGCGGAAGTACGGTGGGCGTCCTGCAACATATTCTCCACACAGGACCATGCCGCTGCCGCAGTCGCGATCGGACCGACTGGCACCGCGGACGAACCAGCGGGAGTGCCCGTGTTCGCTTGGAAAGGCGAATCGCTGCCCGAGTACTGGTGGTGCACCGAACAGATGCTGACGTGGCCGGACGGCCAAGGCCCCAACATGCTGCTCGACGACGGCGGCGACGCCACACTACTGGTGCACAAGGGCATGCAGTACGAGAAAGCCGGCGTGGTTCCTGACGCCACCGATGACGACTCGGCCGAATGGCAAGTCTTCCTGGAGTTGTTGAAGAAGTCACTGGCCGCCGATTCAGGCAAGTGGACCACAATGGCCAACGGCATTCGCGGCGTCACCGAGGAGACCACGACTGGCGTGATGCGCCTGTATCAGCTCGCAGCGGCCGGCGACCTGCTGTTCCCCGCGATCAACGTGAATGACGCTGTCACGAAGTCCAAGTTCGACAATCGTTATGGTATCAGGCATTCACTCATCGACGGCATCAACCGCGGCACAGATGTCCTGATCGGCGGCAAGGTCGCGGTCGTCTGCGGCTACGGCGATGTCGGAAAGGGCGCGGCAGAGTCTCTGCGCGGCCAGGGAGCTCGTGTGATCGTGACCGAGATCGACCCCATCTGCGCCCTGCAAGCCGCCATGGACGGATACGAAGTCCAACGGCTCGACGACATCCTGGACCGGGCCGACATCATCATCACGACAACCGGCAACAAGGACGTTGTGACCGCCGATCACATGTCCCGGATGAAGCATCAGGCGATCGTCGGCAACATCGGCCACTTCGACAACGAGATCGACATCGCCGGTCTCGCCCGCATCCCCGGAATCCGCCGTGTCAACATCAAGCCCCAAGTGGACGAATGGGTCCTGCCCTCCGAACGCTCGATCATCGTGTTGTCCGAAGGCCGCCTGCTGAACCTGGGCAACGCCACCGGCCACCCGAGCTTCGTGATGTCGAACAGTTTCTCCAACCAGGTGATCGCCCAGATCGAGCTCTTCAGCAAACACTCCGAGTACGACCGCGAGGTCTACCGCCTGCCCAAACAACTCGACGAGAAGGTCGCCCAGATCCACCTCGTCGCCCTCGGCGGCAACCTCACCACCCTCACCAAAGACCAAGCGGAGTACATCGGCATCGACCCAGCTGGCCCTTACAAACCCGATCACTATCGCTATTAGAAGTCAGCAGCCTTTGTCAGATCTCGCCTGGTGACAGCTTGTCAAAGCTGCGCCGCGGCTGGTCACAGGACTAAGGTTGTCCCATGAACCGAACCCTTGGGTTTCATGCCACGAGGGCGAGACCTTGACAATAGCCTACGCGGGTTTCGCGCGGGGTTCGGTATTCGAGTGTCGAATGTAGACGGTCGTGGATGTGGTAGCTGAGATAGGCGAACACCGCCCGCCGGGCATCCTGTCGGGCGGCCCACACCCTTCTGGCGTCCTTGTGGTCAAAGGGCGTAATGCTGTCGGGCCCCGCCCCGTCGAGGTCGAGGAGCCGCACGGTCCCGGGACTCTGGTCGGTTTGAGCCGGGACACCAGCGAATCGGAGACGCCCATGTGGCGTGCGGCGTGCTTGAAACTGCCGTGCTCCCCGACACTGACGAAGCTGCGCATCACCTTGATCTGGTCCATCGTCGCCCCTAGCCGTCCGTGCCGGACTCCTCCGCTACGGTCTCCAGCCGTTCCAGCAAACGCGAAAGCGACGGGAGCGCGGCTGCCAGCCTGTCCCGGTCGTCCGCCGCGATCTCGCCCAGCGCACAAGCCAGCACCATGCTCCGCCCGCGGCTGAAGGTGTCCAACTGCGTCCGGGCACGTTGGGTCGGGGCCAGCAACACAGAGCGTCCATCCACGGCGGACGGTTGACGTTCGATCAACCCACCGGCCGTCAGTTCTCGCACCAGGTTGCTCACCGTCGGACGAGCCAGGCGCAACTTCGCAGCCACCTGCGCCGGCGAAAGCGGACCGCCGACGATCAGGACCCGCAGCAACGTGGCGTGCGCCTCCGTCAACGCCGACAGCCCACCAGCCGACCGCGCGGCTCGGATCAGGCTCCGCCGCAGCAGGTCCATGACCTGGATGAGGTGGTCACCCAGCGCTGGATCAGATCCAGAGGCTTCAGACATGTCACGCCCGACCCGCCGCTCCCGAAAGTTCACTGCCAACCGCACCATATCATTTTGTGGCAAAACTAGTTAGTGATCCAGCGAGTTCCGGCAGGGCCTGGCATGACCTGGTCGGGCTTACGGCCGGAAGGCCGATAGCGGGAGTGATGGTCGCCATCGCCTCGTTCGGCCAGGAATCGGCCGACCTGACCGAAGCCGGGTTGGCTGGGCTCCTCAAGGGTGTGCTCACAGTGCGGCCGCGCCAACCGCTCGCCGTCCTCATCGCCGTCAACGCGATCGTCCTTGGCTGGTTTGCTGTCGGTGCCCCTGGGGCCATTGCCCTGCTACCTGTGCTGATCACGCTCTGGACCCGACAGGGACCGGGCAGGTCCTGTGGGCTATGTGGTGGAAGCCCGCGTTGAACGCGTTCTCGTTCACTTTCAGTGACCGCTGGCCGGCCGCTGAGACCTACTGACAACCAGAGCCGGAAACACCGTTCGTGTTAGGGACCCCTACAGTGCAGCTCAGAGGTATGGCGCTGACAAGCCGCCCCCACGTTTCATCAACAGAGCAGCATGTCAGGGTCTGTTGTCGACCGATGTCGGCTGGATGGGGCGTGAGTGAGGGTGGTGAACAGATCCGGGACGCTGCGCGTTGTCGGCCTTCCCGCAGAGACAACCAGTTTCGTGGGCCGGCGGCAGGAGTTGGCGGCGGCGAGGCGACTGCTGTCGGTCAGCAGGCTGCTGACGCTGACCGGTCCCGGTGGTGTTGGCAAGACCCGGCTGGCGCTGCGGATGGCAGCGCAACTCTCACGCGCGTTTCCCGACGGTGTCTGGCTGGTATCACTAGCGACGCTCGATGACGACGCGCTGGTGCCCCAGACCGTCGCCGAGACTCTCGGGATCCGCGACGAGTCCAGCGGCGAGATACTCGATGACATCATCGAATACCTGCGGGGGCGGGGGCTGCTGCTGGTTCTGGACAACTGCGAGCATCTGCTCGACGCCTGTGCGGCACTGGTAGACGCGATCCTCTCGGCGTCGGAGGGGGTGCGGGTCCTGGCCACCAGCCAGCACCGGCTCAATCTCACCGGGGAACAGCTGCTGGAGGTGCCCCCGCTGCGAGTCCCGACGCCGGCGGAACTGGCTCGGGGCAGGGGCGCGGCGAAAGCCTTTTCGGCCCTTCAACTGTTCGTCGATCGCGCGACCCCTGTGGTCCCGGGTTTCACGATGACCGCCGGAAATCTGGAACATGTAGCCCGACTGTGCCTGCGGCTGGACGGCCTGCCGCTCGCGATCGAGTTGGCCGCCGTGCGGCTGCGGTCCCACAGCATCGAGCAGCTTGTCGAGCGGCTGGATGACCGTTACCGGCTACTCACCGAGAGCAGTTGCGACGCGCTGTCCCGCCACCAGACGCTGCGCGCCACGATGGACTGGAGTTACGAGCTGTGTACCCAGCAGGAGCAGGTGGTGTGGGCGCTGCTGTCGGTGTTCGCCGGCAGCTTTGATCTGAGCGGGGCCGAAGCGGTCTGCGCCGGGGAGGACATCGAGCCTGCCGACATTGTCGACATTGTCGCTGGGCTGGTGGACAAGTCCATCCTGGTCGGCGAGCGTCACGACGACACGCTGCGGTACCGGCTGCTGAGCTCGCTGCGGGACTACGGTCTGGAGAAGTTGACCGAGCTCGGCAAGGTGTCCGCCGCCCGCGGCCGGCATCGAGACCACTACCTGCACAGGGCTGAGGACTACGAGCGGCAGTGGTTCGGCCCGCGCCAGCCGGAGATCGCGGAGGATCTCCGAACGGAGCTGGACAACTTCCGTGCTGCCTTGACCTACTGCGTCACCACCCCGGGCGAGGCCCAGCACGGCCTGCATCTAGCCGAGACCCTGTGGTGCCACTGGATCCCTCGTGGAGCGCACTCCGCCGAGGTACGGCGCTGGTGTCACCGGGCCCTGCTCCAGGGTGCGAAACGGAGCGATGCGCGGGGCAAGTCGTACTGGACGAATGGCCTCCTTCTCCTGATCCTTACCCGCTCGGCCGCCGTGCTGCTGGCCGGCGCCCCGCCTGGCCAGCCCGTACAGGGGGCTGAGGGCCAGCCGATCCCCATACCGATGGCCGACTACCTTCCCGACTGGCAGCACGCCGGGAGCGAGTTGCTGAGCTTCGTCGTTCTCAGCCGGATCGAACTTGCCTGCACACTCGTTTTCCACGCGACACCCGAGCAGGCCGTGCCGCTGTGCGTCGAGGCCGAGCAATGATCAGAACCTGTGGATGGTTCTCGGCGAGGTGACCTGGATGGGCGCACCTTCCCGAGGATGATCTGAAAGGTCTGGAGTTCTGATCAGGGCCAGCGTTGGCGCGCTGGCTCGGGAAGGTACGCCCATGCTCACCGTAGTCCCTGGCCCCGCATCCGGTGACGATGACCGGCCGCCGGTAGGCGATTCGGCATCGTTGATCGACCAGATCGTTCGGGAGGGCGCCCGCCGGATGCTGGCCGAAGCTCTGCAAGCCGAGGTCGATGCCTACATCGCCGTCTACGCCGGCCAGTGCGACGAGCACGGCCACCGCCTGGTGGTGCGCAACGGCTACCACGAACCGCGCGAGGTGCTCACCAGCGCGGGTGCGGTAGAGGTGACCGCGCCGCGCGTGAATGACAAGCGCGTCGACCCCGACACCGGCGAGCGGCAACGATTCTCCTCGGCGATCCTGCCGCCCTGGGCGCGCAAGACCCCGAAGATCACCGAGGTGCTGCCGCTGCTGTACCTGCATGGCCTGTCTACTGGGGACTTCGTGCCCGCGCTGGGCCAGTTCCTCGGCTCAGCGAAGGGCTTGTCCGCGCCGGTGATCACGAAGCTGACCGAGCAGTGGAAAGCCGAACAGCGCGCGTTCTGCGAGCGCGATCTGTCCACTGTGGATTTCGTGTATCTGTGGGCGGACGGGATCCACGTCAACATCCGTCTGGAGGAACACAAACTCTGCCTGCTCGTGATGATCGGAGTGCGCGCTGACGGCCGCAAGGAGCTCGTCGCGCTGACCGACGGGTACCGCGAATCGGCCGAGTCGTGGGCGGATCTGCTGCGGGACTGCAAGCGCCGCGGGATGCGCGCCCCGATCCTCGCGGCCGGCGACGGCGCGCTCGGGTTCTGGAGCGCGCTACGTGAGGTCTTCCCCGAAACCGCCGAGCAGCGCTGCTGGTTCCACAAAATCGCCAACGTCCTCGCCGCGCTACCCAAATCCGCCCATCCCGGCGCGAAGAAGGCCCTCGCCGAGATCTGGAACGCCGAAGACCGTCGCCACGCCCTCGACGCCGTGACCGCGTTCAAAGCCTTGTACGGCGCGAAATTCCCCAAGGCCGTCGCGAAGATCACCGACGATGTCGAGGAACTGCTCACGTTCTACGACTACCCGGCCGAGCACTGGATCCACCTGCGCACCACCAACCCGATCGAGTCGACCTTCGCCACCGTGCGCCACCGCACAAAGGTCACCAAGGGCCCCGGCTCGGCCGCCGCAGGCCTCGCCATGGCCTTCAAGCTCATCGAGTCAGCACAGGCCCGCTGGCGCGCCGTGAACGCACCCCACCTCGTCGCGCTCGTCCGCGCCGGAAGCCGCTTCGACAACGGCAAACTCGTCGAACGACCCGACGACCACGCCCCACCCACCGCCGCCTAACGATCTTCATCCACAGGTCTTGACAATTTCTCTCGAGGCCATCGCCATCTGCGAGGCGCGTGGAGAGCAGTGGGTCCGGTCGCACGCGCTGCGCGTTCTTGCTATGGCGCGGTGGGTGCTGGGCGAGTACGACAGCGCCACCGCGCGCGCCCGGGAATGCCTGCGGCTCACGTACGTCATCCACGACCGGCCCAGTCTGGGCAAGACCCTCGACCTGCTGGCCGCCATTGCCGCCAGCGCGGGCGATGCCGAACGTGCCGCCGTGCTGCAGGGCGCGGCCGAGCGGATCTGGCACGACGTCGGCTACAGTCCACTGGAGTTGCAGCGTCGTCAAGCTGGCCAGATCCGCGCGAGCGAACGGCAGGCCCGCAAAACCTTGGGCGACCGCGGCTTCGAGCAGGCCTTCCAGCGCGGCGGCGAACTCTCGCGCGATGACGTCGTCGCCTACGCCCTGCAGGATCAATCCAGGGCCCCCGTCCGGGGTGAATTGTCCAGGAAGACGCCCGCCGTGGCCGGTGAGTCATCCGATGTTCGGCTGACGCCGCGGGAGAAGGAGGTCGCCGAACTGGTCACTCAGGGCTTGACGGACAAGCAGATCGGCACCGCTCTGACGATCGCACAGCGCACCGCCGAGGGACACGTACAGCGCATTCTGACCAAGCTGGGGCTCACCAACCGCACCCAACTGGCCTCCGTCTGGCTCAGTTCGAAACAGGCTCCAGACGAACGACCAGAGTAGCGGCAGTGCCTCGGCCCCCGGGGCCGTTGCGCAGTCTGAGTCCCCCGGTGAGTGCCTCGGCCAGCCGTAAGCCCGGACTGTTCCAAGTGGACGGCTGTTGTGACGATACGTCGGCGGGCAGGCCGGGGCCTTGGTCGGTGACTTCACACCGTAGCTCCCCGTCAACCACGCCCAGCGCCAAGTGGCCCGAACCCCCGCCGTGGACGACCGCGTTGCACGCGATCTCCAGCGCCGCCTGGACGAAGGTACCCCGCACCGGTTCGCTCACCCCGGCCCGGAACAGGCTCTCGGCCACCCTGGCCCGCACCAGCGGAAGGTCAGAACGGGCGAAACTGAGCCTGAGCAGGCAGTCCTCGCTCATGATTCCTCCGCCACGTTCAGCTGCAACTGGGGCACGTCAGCGGAGCCGAGCCCGCGCAAGACCAATTCGAGCAGCGACCCGCAGCGGACGGTGACCTTGCTGCCCTCCGGCAGTGAGGTGGCGAAGCTGATCAGCTGCCAGGCGCAGTGCGCCTCCATGAAGGTCAGGTCGGTCAGGTCCAGCTCGAAGTGGAAGGGCGCGTGGGTATCGGGCTGCTGCTTCAGCGCCTCGCGCAGTGCCTCGGTGAACTCTCCTCGGGTGGACAGCTCCGCGGAGCCCGCGATCCGTGTTCCGTCCCGGGTCTGGGTGACGTCGACCGCGTCGAGGCGCTCCATGACCTGGAGCGGATGGACCGCGCGCATCGCGCCCACTGTGTAGTCGCTGAACCGCCGCTGGTCATACCAGCAGATCGCGACGTAGCGGGAATCAGCGAACAACGGTTCCAGGGACGCTTCGTAGTCCACCACTTCTTCGCTGTCCACGCCGGGCTCCAGAGCCCAGTTCATGTCGGCCGCCACCCGTATTCCCGGCCAACCTTCGCGGTAGGCCCGGTCGCACTCGGTGCGGGCGGTTTCGAGCTGTCGCTCCTTGTCGAAGGAGCCGTCCGGCATGTAGAAGGACGTGTTGCGTGTGATCATCAACTGGCCGCTGTCGCGGGCAGATTCCACATGACCACTACCGTCATCCATGCGCGCTACCGCATCGTCGTCGCTTAAATCGCTGTGGCCCAGGACGAGTAGCACCTTTTCTCCCCGGACCAGACCCGTCCGCGTGTAGGCGGTAAGCACCTGCCAGCGGGCCTCGACATCGGTGAATGCCATACATGAGTGAGAACCGTGCTCCAACCGTTCGACTGGAACGGCCGGAGCCGGCTCACCAGTACTCCCTCTCGCCATCGTTAGAAAGTACGCACCCGCGACCACGGTGGGAACTACCCGGGCGGGCGGCCAGTGGCCATTGTCATGATTCTGCGCCGCGGCAGATCGTTTGGGCCCACTGGCCGTCCGTGACGGTCGAATGCGGAGCAGGTCGTGCGGCTGACCGGCGCGACCCCTTAGAATGTAAGCTTAGCTACCCACGGGCCACCAGGTCCTGCTGGTATCCCGGAATGTGTTCGTTCCACAGTGGACCTCGCCCCCCAAGGTATGATGGCTGCTCCAGTCATCGACATAGTGGACAGTCATGCCGAGCTTTCCGTAGGCGGCGTTCACCGCGTTGGCGAAGATGTCCTGGCCGTCGACAACCGGGCCCCACTGCTGCGGGGCGACATAGCGCTTGGGGTTCAGCACAATGCCGTTGACCGCCCCTGGCACATAGGCTCCCAGCCCGTTCAGGTTCACTTTCGCCGCTTGTCGCTTCCGGCCGGCCACACGGGACTGAGCCTCGGCAGTGAACAACTGAGGCACCTTGACGATCTCGTCGTCAAGGACACCGGTCTCGCGCTTGAGCGTCTGGAGGTTGGCCTCGATACGTTGTGTCGCAAGTGCGTTGTTGCTCAGCAGCGTGTCATTGCCCAATACCTGGTCGATGGTCTCGGCACCAGCCTCGGGTTGCGAGAACATCCGGGCGGAGCCGTGTCCGGCTCGTTGTGCCGCGCGGAGTACCTCAAGGCCTGCCTGTGGATCCGCCACACCGATCGTCCAGCCTCGCTGGTTGGCGGCGGGCAGGAACTGGACGAACTCGTCGACATGGCCAACCGCCAGCCAGGAGGTGTCCAGGATCAGCGGCGCCTGATAGTCCTGCGATCGCAGGAACGTCTGCATTGCCTGATCGGGAGGACCTTCACCGTCCGGGCCGGTGTCGCCCATGATGATCCGGCCGGCCGGGAAGCTCGTGCCCTGGTGCTCGTAGGGCGGAATCGTCTCCAGGTTGCCCGTCGAATCCACACTGCGTTGGCCGTCGCCCTGGCTGGCGATCTGGACCGCCCCAATCCCGGGACCGCGGAGTTTCTCGAACACCTGCCTGCCCGCCGGCCTGCCGGGCTGGGCCGACCGGATCGCGATGCGTAGCCCCCGAGGTTTTCCGCCCGCGCCCGGCATGGTCACGTAGGCTGGCTCGAAGAAGTCCTGGACCCATTGATCGTCCGGGCCGAACAGTCGCAGCGGTGCGTCGATCCCGGCGGCCTTGACCCGATCCGCCAACTCCTTGACGAAACGCTGTTGTTCGGGCCGGTCGTCAGTTCCTTCGGATGCCAGCACTTCCTGAGCCTGCTGAAGATGATGATGTGTCAGTACCGGGGAGACACGGAGCATCACATCATCCGTAGTCGTCTTCTCACCATCATTGACGGTGAATCGTACCGTGATACGCCCGTCCCAGATCTTACTGTCGCGCACGACGTCCTTGGCATCGATACCGAGGTTCACCCCGGAACGCAGCTCGTCGGCGGTGACCCGATCGGTGCCGGCGATCCTGGTCCACGCGCCTGCCCGGTTGACGAACAGCCTGACCTTGTCTTGTCCCGAACCAACTGTTGCTATCGTCCCCCATGCGTCCGACGGCGCGTTGCCGAGTGGGACCGTCTTCAGTGGGGCCAGATTCTCGGGGGCATGCGCGATGTCATCCGAGGCGTCATTGCATTCAGCCAATTTGTCATCCGGCAGCGGGTTGCCGTTGGCATCCTTGATGGGACAACGGCGATGCTTGTCGCCGATGTTCGGCAGAAAGACCGCGCCCCGGCCCGGAGTCCAGGTCTGCTTGCCCGCCACATCCGATTGGCCACCGATGTCGACGACGCCGTCGCGGTTCACATCCGCACGCAAGTCCGCGACCAGACTTGGCGCCGCACTGACGACGACCGCTCCGCCGGCCAGCACGCCAACCACGGCCAAGGATATCCCGATGGACCGTCTCGTTGTTGGATTCATACAGCCATGCTGTCGCCTTGGACGCCCGCAGCGCGTCTGTCGATCGGCCAGAGAACCCCGCCATCCGTCGGGAATCACCCTATTGTCCTATATGGACATAGAAGCACCGTGTCACGAATGCGAACCGGCCCGCGACGAACCGCACTGGGAAACACGCAATACCGCTGGTCATGGTTTCGTTCCAGGCGATTCATTCCGCTGATCGACCGGACGGCCCACGCCAGGTGGCTGCCTTCACCCCACCAGTCGGCTGTTCGGAAAATCGCGCGAGTTTCGCCGCGGTCCCGTTGTAGGGTGCGCGCCGGCAACATTTCATGCGTATTCGGAAAGAGATGCCTGTGGCCAATAGCTCCTCGTGGGCGGATCTCGCGGACGCAATCGACGACGACCTGGCCGATGGACCGGTCAAGGTCGACCGCAAGCGGGTGTTACGGATCTTCGTGCCGTACCGGTGGTGGCTGGTCTTACTGGTCGGGCTGATCGCGGTCACCTCGGTCGTCGGAATCGGCACGCCGTTCGTGATCCAGGCCATTGTGGACGACGCGCTGGCCAACCGTGCCCTGGGGCTGCTCGTCGCTCTCGTCGGGGCGTTGATCGGGATCGCGGCCGTGACGGCGGCCATCCAGGTGGTGGAGACCCTTATCGCGTCCCGAGTCGGCCAGGCCGTGATGCACGACCTTCGGGTGCGTGTCTACAGTCACCTCCAGAAGCTCTCGCTGAGGTTCTTCACCGCGTCGAGAACCGGTGAGGTCCAGTCGCGTATCTCCAACGACATCGGCGGCGTCCAGTCCCTGGTGACACATTCCGCGACGCAACTCACCAGCAGCGCCGCAACCGTGGCCGTTTCGGCGGTCGCGATGTTCGTGCTGGACTGGAAGCTCGCGCTGTTCTCGTTCCTCGCCCTGCCATTCTCGATCTGGATCAACCGGCGCATCGGCAACCTACGCCTGCAGGTCGCCATGCGACAGCAGGAACGGCTCGCGGACATGTCCTCCCTCGTCCAGGAGTCGCTGTCGGTGTCCGGCATCGTGCTGAGCAAAACCACCGGCCAGTCCCGATCACTGGTCGAACGGTTCACCCGGACATCCCGGGATGTCGCCCGGTTGGAGGTTCGCTCGCATACCGCAGGGCAGTGGGAGTACTCGCTGGTGGACGTGCTCATCGCAGCCATGCCGGCATTGACGTACCTGCTGGGCGGAATCCTGATGGGCACCGGCTCGTCGGTCACCACCGGCACGCTGGTGGCGATGATCGCGTTGCAGGCAGCGCTGATCGGGCCGCTGGAGGCGCTGCTGCTCCTGGGTGTCGAGTACCGGTCCTCGATGGCGTTGTTCGCGCGGATCTTCGACTACCTGGACCGCGAGGTCGACATCGTGGAGGCGAAGGATCCCGTCGTCGTGGCCCCGGACCAAGTGCGCGGGGAAATCCGGCTGAAGGGAGTCACCTTCCGCTACGCGGACGATCTGCCGCCGGTACTGCGAGAGATCGATCTGGAGATCCCCGCCGGTTCCCGGGTGGGCATCGTCGGGGCGACCGGCTCGGGCAAGAGCACACTGGGGTACCTGCTCGCCCGACTGTACGATGTGGACTCCGGCTCGGTCACCATCGACGGCGTTGACATCCGGGACCTCAGTTTCGCCTCACTGGCAGGAATGCTCGGCGTCGTCACACAGGAGCCCTACCTGCTGCACGCCTCTGTCGCCGAGAACCTCCGCTTCGCCAAAGAGGACGCGAGTGACGCCGAACTGGTCGCGGCGGCGAAGATCGCGCAGATCCACGACATGGTCGCCGCGCTTCCGGAAGGCTACGGCACGGTGGTCGGCGAGCGGGGCTACCGGTTCTCCGGCGGCGAGAAGCAGCGTCTGACACTGGCACGGACGCTCCTGCGCGATCCACCGATTCTGTTGCTCGACGAGGCGACGAGCGCGCTCGACACCCGTACCGAACGCGCCATTACCGAAGCTCTCGACACAATGAGGGCAGACCGTACGATCATCACAATCGCCCACCGTCTCTCCACCGTCCGCCATGCCGACCAGATCATCGTGTTCGACCACGGCCAGATCGTCGAGCAAGGCACCCATGACGACCTCCTCGCGCGCAACAACCGTTACGCCGAACTCCTTGGGGCGGACCGCCGCTGAAGCCATGGCAAGCGCCAGCACCTTCACCTTTCTCGACCGCAAGCGGCCTGAACTGCAGCGATGACTTTTCGAGCGGTACAAGGTACTGCGCAAAGGACTCTCACCACTGGTCACCACCATCTCCACCCGCGCAGCCGCCCGGTACTGACCGGGATCCGGCTACGCGCGGGCAAAACCGGGTCCGGCAAAGGCGCGGCCAGCATGCTCACCGAAGCCATCACCACCGCGAAAACCGCCGGCGCGACCACCATCCTCTGCCGAGGCGACTCCGCGTTCGGCAACCACAAGACCATCACCGCAGTAGTGAAGACCGGCGCCCAATTCTCCTTCGTGCTGACCAAAACCCGACCGGTCCTCCGCGCGATCGGCGCCATCCCCGAACACGCCTGGACCCCGGCGCGCTACCCCGGCGCCGTCCTGGACTGTAAGTCAGCACGTCCGGCCGGGCTTCCAGGCTCTTGTTGTCCACCCGCCCGCCGCCGGTCATCCGGACCCCGCCCACGGCGGGTGTCGGGTCGGCTGGGTCGTACCGATACCGGTCGGGTTCCGACTCGATGGGCGGCTCAGCCGACAAGGCGCCGCCGGCGCGCAGGTGCAGCCGGCGCGGCAGGTAGCCTCGCGGCGGCCAGGAGTCGAAGCCGCGCCAGGTTTCCTGCCCCATGACATACAGCCGCACCGGGGCACGCTCCGCTGGTCGCTCACCGCGTGCGTAAGCCAGTCCGAACGCGATCGACTCGGTGAGCACACTGCCGTCCGTGGCCAGATGCGTCCACGGACCGACCGTCAGCCGGGGTGCCCGCCCGGCGTCCTGCAGGACCTGGAAGTCGCGCAGCTGGCCGGGCAGGAAGACGTCGTGCCAGCCACCGAACATGCTGACCGGCACGGTCACCTCGGCGACGCGGTGCCGGTGGTCGACGCCGGCCCACCGTGGTGAGTCCGCGCCGTGGGCGAGGATGTCCTGCACGTAGTCCACTCGGTGTCCGGCGGCGGCCACGTCGGACTGGTTGAGCGGAAGAGTGTGTAGCGCCCGGCGGTTCTTGCGGGCCTGCGTGAACTGGCGCAGCAGCGCTCCGCGGCGTTCCTGTCCGTCGACCTGTAGGCCCCAGCCGAACGGTGTCTCCAGCGAGAACCCGTCCTCGCGCAGGTATTCCAGCGTGAGCGCGGATTCGGTGATCTGCGGGATCATCGCCTTGACCTCGGGTGGCAGCCGGTCGGCGATCGCCCACTGCACGTACCCGAGGTAACTGCCGCCGACGAGCACAATGGAACCGGCGAACCACGACTGCTTGACCACCCAGTCCACTGTGGCCACACCGTCCTCGCGTTCCTGCCGGAACGGGTCGAAGACCCCGCCCGAGCCGAAGGTGCCACGGACACTCTGAATGAGCACCTGGAAGCCGCGCTCGGCCAGTGGTCTGGCCGTGGCGTTGCCGATCAACCCACTCCGACCGTACGGACTGCGCAGCAAGGCCACGGGCAACGTGTCACCGTCGGATCGCGGTGCCCATCGGTCGGCCAGCAACTCCACACCGTCGGGCATCGGCACTCGCAGGTCGCGCTGGACGATAAGATCTCGCGTGACCGGTGGATCCAGTTTCAGTGCTCGTTGCAGGATGCGGCTGGTCAGGTTCATGACGTTGTGACTCCTGTTGCCGTGCCAATGATGTCGTTCCACCTGGCACCGACCGAGATGGCCTGGCGCCAGCCGCGAAGGGCCTTCGGTGGCATGCCGACCGCGAGTGCCCCGGCCAGCCGGTCACCGGTCCGGTAGGCGGCCAGGAACCGGCGCTTGGTGACGTTGCCGTCCACGATCGCGATGTCGTCGTGGCCGCGTAGGTAGCCGTACGCCTGGATCTTCATGTCGTACTGGTCGGACCAGAAGTAGGGCACCGGAGCGAACGGTCGTCGCGCTTCGGGGTGTAGGAGGTTGCGCGCGGCGGCCATGCCCTGCTCGGCGGCGTTGGTGCGGTGCTCGATGCGCATGGGCACGCCGAACAACGGGTTGTGCCAGCGAGTCACGTCTCCGGCTGCGTACACGTTCGGGGCGGCCGCGCAGTACTCGTCGCAGACCAGGCCGTCGGCCAGGCGCAGACCGCTGCCTTCCAGCCACTCTGTGTTCGGCACCGCGCCCAGGGCGAGCAGGACCTCATCGGCCGCCACCAGTTCCCCGTCGGCAAGCCGGACCCCGCCGTCGGCCACAGCGGACACGGTGACCCCGGTCCGCAGCTCGACGCCGTGTTCCCGGTGGGCCTGCGACAACATGTGTCCGACCTGTTCCCCGACGGCGTGGGCAAGCGGCACCGGCGCGGGTTCGAGCAGAACGACCTCGCAACCCAGGCCTCGTGCCACGGCCGCGGCCTCCACCCCGAGGAATCCGGCGCCGACCACGACCAGACGCCGCCCCGGGCCCAGCCCCCGGCGCAGGGCCAGTGCGTCGTTCAGGGAGCGCAGCACGTGCGCGCCCAGGCCGGGAAGGCGACGCGGACGCACCCCGGTGGCCACGATCAGCCCGTCATAGAACACATGCCCGCCAACGGACAGCTGCACCTGCTGCGCATCCAGATCGAGTCCTGTCGCCATGACGCCGAGGCGAAGATCGAGGTCGAGTGCGCTCAACTCCGCGGGCGAGCGCAGTGTCAACCGGTCCGGCTCCCACGGCGAGGCCATGAGCTGCTTGGACAATGGCGGCCGATCGTAGGGGGCGTGAGGTTCGTCGCCGACGAGGGTGATCACGCCCTGGAAGCCTTCCCGGCGGAGTGTTTCGACGGCCGAGAGTCCGGCGGCCGATGCGCCGACCACCACGATCCGCTTCATTTCTCCGCCAACCGGATCGCGGCTGCCGGGCAGATCGCCACGGCCTCCCGCACTCCGTCGTGCAACTCCTGGGCGGGTGTCTCGTCCAGCACGATCGCCACGCCGTCGTCGTCGCGCTGGTCGAACACGTGGGGAGCGGCGAGGACACATTGGCCGGATGCCACGCACTTGGGTTCGTCGAGAATGACACGCACGAGCTTTCTCCTGTGTTTGTTCGGTCACCAGGTGACGGGCAGCGACCGCAGGCGGTAGGCGATTCCTTCGAACGCGAACTCGATCTCGTCGATCGAGGTGGCCAGGCGGAGGGTGGGCACGCGGCGATAGAGCGTGCCGTACACGACCTGGAGTTCCACGCGGGCCAGCGACTGGCCGAGGCACTGGTGCGGGCCGTACCCGAACGCCTGGTGCTGGCGGGCGGCCCGGCTCAGGTCCAGCTGCTCGGGGCCGGGGAACGTGCCGGCGTCCCAGTTCGCCGCGGACAGGTCGAAGATGAGGCCGTCTCCGGCCCGCAGGATCTGATCGCCGATCTCGATGTCCTCCACCGCGATCCGGCGCACCCCCGTGTGCACAATGGACAGATAGCGCAGAAGTTCCTCGACCGCCGCGGCGACGACCGTCGGATCGTCGGTGTCACGCAGCACGGCCAACTGGTCGGGGTTCTGCAGCAGGGCCAACGTACCGAGGGAGATCATGCTCGCGCTGGTCTCGTGGCCGGCGATCAGCACGGCGATAGCCATGACGACCGCTTCGGCGGGCGTCATCTCACCGGCTTTGATCCGGGCAGCCAGCTCTGAGAGCATGTCGTCGGCCGGACGTGTCATCTTCTGCTCGATCAATCCGCCGAGATAGCCCGACAGTGCGGCGCCTGCCTCCCGCGACTGCTCCACCGTCGCGCTGTGGCTCACCGCGACATTGCTGTTGCGCTGGATGAACTCGTGGTCCGCATACGGCGCGCCCAGCAGCTCGCTGATCACCAGCGTCGGCACGGGCAACCCCAGCGCGGTGACGAGGTCGGCCGGCTTCGGACCGGCCAGCATGGCGTCGATCAACTCGTCGGTGATCTTCTGAATGCCGGGCCGCAGGGCCTCGACCCGCCTGACCATGAACCGGCCGTTGACCATCCGGCGCAGCCGCGTGTGGGCGGGCGCGTCGGTGTTGGCGACCATCGGCGGGGTGGTCGTCGCAGCGTCCGCCCGGCCGCGGGTCATGTGTGGGAATCCGGGCAGCTTCTCGTCGATGCTGACGCGTGGGTCGTTGAGCAGAGCCCGTTGGTCGGCATGGCGGGTGATGATCCACGGCGTGCTGCCGTCCCAGATCCGCACCTTCGCGATGGGTTCCGCAGCGGTCAGCTGCCGCACAGGTGCGGGCGGTTGAAAGGGACAGCCGGCCTGCCTGGGCATCGGATAGTCGGGAATGGACGGTGCCGTTTCGCCTGTGATACCGGCAAATGTGTCGGTCATGGGGCTCCCTCGCTGCGGTCTCGAGCGGCGGCCACCATCGGGCCATCCGCTAGCCGATCGACAGGCAGTCGAGCCATCGGATGTGACGTCGATCACCTGCCGTTCGACAGGTTTGTAGCTTGCCGTTCGGCAAGCTAAGGTCCGGGGGTGCCCGCTCGAGAGAAGGGAACAGATGTGGCTGTCAGAGCCGCCCGTAAAGCGTCCGATGTGCCCGACACCCGGCAGCGCCTCGTCGACGTCGCGGTCCGCCTGTTCACCGAACACAGCTTCGCGGGCACGTCCCTGCAGATGATCGCCAACGAAATGGGCATCACGAAGGCGGCCGTCTACCACCACTTCCGCACCCGCGAAGAGCTCCTCACCGCAGTGGTCGAGCCGACGCTGCACGAGCTGCGCGTGGTCATCGAAACCGCAGAGGCTCAACGCACCCCATACATGCGGGCGGAGCACCTGCTCACTGAATACGCCGACATGGCCGTACGGCACCGCGCCGTGGTCGCCGTCCTCACCGCCGACGCCGGCGCGATCGCGATGCTGCGCTCCCACCACGAATCCGGCGACCTGATCAACCGCCAACTGAATCTTCTCGCCGCCGTCAGCCCCGGTCCGGCCGGCCTCGTCAACGCCACCATGGCACTCGCCGGCATCGCCGCCGCAGCCGGATCAGGACTCGTCAACCTCGACGACAACGACGCCCTGCACCACCACCTCGTCGAGGCAGGCCGACGCACCCTCGGCCTCCGCGCACCACGCCGCCCCACCCACAACGCGGCACGCATGCAGCAATGACTGTCCAAGCGGTACAGGGTCAGGAAACGCCTTCGGCGCCGACACACAGCACTGTCTCCATTGGACTGGATCGGAACCGGTTGCAGGCCAAGGTGCGGGCGTGTTAGGCGACCCGTTTACCGGTGAGGCGGTGACGTCGGCAGCGGGTGCAGTGTTCGAGGAACACCAGGGCATAGAGACGCCGCAGTCTGATGGTATCAAGAGAGTGGACGAGAAGGAGCGGGTGGAAGAGAATCTGTTGTGCTGCAACGGGGTCCGTCCGCATCGAACTGCACTCAACTGACTTAAAGATCTTTCGGTATTTGAGTGAGGATTGTCATAAGCGGAGGCGGGTGTGGTCGAGGAAGTTGAAGCACAGCCGGTAGCTGCTGCCGACGCGTTCCAGACCGGCCTGTGCGGCGGTGTGGGCTTCGTCGAAGGGTGTCGGGGCAGAGGTTGGCCAGTTCGGTGGCTTTGACGTTGCCCCAGACCATTTCCATCGGGTTGAGGTCGTGGGCGTAGCCGGGCAGTTGCTCCACGACGAGCCAGTGTCGTTGGGTGTGGGGTGCCAGAACTCTGCACTGGGCTGCTGAGCTGCGGTGATCGTGCACCATGGACCGCAGGGGCATGATCGCGAAGCGTGGCGTTGCGACTGCTGTACCTGATCTTCATCCGGCTCGTCGGCTGGTTGGTTCTGCTCGGCCGGTCTTCCGCGGCCAAGGACGTCGAGCTGCTGGTGTTGCGGCACGAGGTCGCGGTGCTGCGCCAGGCGAACCCACACCCGCGATTGGACTAGGCCGACCGCGCGGTGCTCGCCGCGTTGGTGCGCCGACTCTCCGACCGGCTACGCGGGCACCGGTTGGTGACGCCGGGCACCGTCCTGCGATGGCATCGGCGCCTGGTCGCGTAATGCCGTTGTTTGCGGTGCGTAGTAGTTGTTCGGGAGCGTGGTGACGCGCCGGCAGCGTGATCGTTGTTCTGGTCGTGCATTCATGGATCGGGCTGTCTGACAAGGTCAGGCTGGGCGTGCTCACCCACTGCGTGACTGCGGAGCTGGTGGACGGTGCGCTGGCCGCGTGCGGCAAGCGGGATCGCCGACCTGGGGCGCTGTCGGCGAGGTTCATGGTGTATTTCACCCTCGCTCTTGCCCTGTTCCATCGGGACTCCTGTGACGATGTCGCGGAGAACCTGTGAGACTCTGTTGCCTAATTCTGAAGATGCTGGTCAGGGTGCTTTCGTATGGTGATCGTTGTGGGCGGATGATGATCTTGTGTGGCCGGTCCCTGTGCCGGCCGCGGGAGGGATCAGGTGATGTCGGTCCAGCCGCGTGCGTGGCCGGTGGTGCCCGAGCAGACCGTGCTGGTCGCCCGGGCGGCGTTCCCGAAAGGGAGGCTGGCGATGCGAGTCCGCGATTCCGCCCGGTTGTCCACGGGCGAACTGTTATGCCGAGCGATTCGTCGGCACAGGACGGCGCGAGGTCACCGACCGACTGCTGATCATCGGAGAACGTCACCTGCACACCGTGCTGGCGCGGTATGTCACCCACTACAACACCCACCGCCCTCACCGGGCGCTGCAACTCGTCCCGCCGCGACCAGGCCGCCTCATCCCACAGGACGGTCCCACCCAAATTCGCCGCCAACCCATCCTCGGCGGCCTCATCAACGAGTACAAACCCGCAGCAGCATAAGCCCCTGCTCAGAGCCCTGAGCACACTTTTGAAACCCCACAGGGCAGACGTCCACCTCGACGACCGAGTCCTCTTCGTCCGCCACACCCTGTCCAACATCAACAACACCACCCCTGTCTTCACCACACCCAAACACACAGCAGCCGCGCCTGGATCGCCCTCTCCGACCGCGTCACCACAGCCCTCCGCCAGCAAGCCCAGCGACAACCCGGCCGCGACCTCGTCTTCACCCGACGCAACGGCCAACCACTCAGACCCGAATACGTCCTACGCCATTTCCGCCAACTCACCGACCAAGCCGGACTCCCCCGCATCCGAGTACACGACCTCCGGCATTTCGCCGCCACCACCATGCTCAGCGCCCAAATCCCACTCGCCATGGCCTCCAAAACCATGCGGCATTCGACGCTCTCCACAACGACCGAGATTTACGCCCATCTACTCCGCCACGTCGCCCACGACGCCGTCAACGCCATATCCACCGCACTCGAAATCGCCGACCTCACCCTGCGCGACCACATCGCGACCACCCCAGCCATCAGCGCTGGTCAGCCACAGAGCACTTGACGCACCGACAACCCAACCCGCCCGCCACGACCACCAGAGACAACACGATCACGAACATCTCAGCAGGTAGCTGCACAAACAGCATGCGACCACAACAGCCCAAAACGCAACCAGCGAGTCTACCTCGAAAGGTAAACCCGCTGGTCAAGACCGTCGGGACGACAGGATTTGAACCTGCGACCCCTTGACCCCCAGTCCACAAAGGACTGCCACCTGCAGGAACAGAGAATCCCCTGCACAACGCAGGTCCATTGAGGTCAGTTTACAGCAACTCAGGCACATACAGGCAGAACGAACTCTCCCAATTTTCTCCCACTCCCATGCCGCCCATCGGCGGCGCAGAGCAACCAAGGAACCCGCCTACCAAAGCCAGAATCCCGACGACAGCCAGCAGTCCAAGACAAGGTAGACAGTCCTCTTGAGACTATTCGCACGAGAACCTGGCGCACTTGATGGCCGATCAAGTGCGCCTGCCACAGCAGACTTACCCACATTGCAGAGGCATCTTGGACAACCTCATGCCTCTGCCTCGCATCGGGTGGTTCCGTCAGATCTCGACGCCCTCCTGTTTCGCTGGCTCGGTGCCGCGCTCGATGTAAGTTGACAGACCAGTACAACTCGATGTTGCAAACTCGCTTAAGCTCCACCCGGTCGGCCACGTCCGTCTTGATAATGAGGCTGGCGGCGTGTTTCTCGACCATGCGAGGTGAGATGTGCAGGCGATTCGCGATGGCGTTGTTGGTCAGGCGTTCTACGAGTAGTTGCAAAACCTCATGTTCCCGCACCGTTACACCGATCGCTCGGAGGTCATCCGGAACGCCGTCTTGGCCTGTGCGCCGCTACCTCACAGGCGCACCTGCATGTCGGAGCAAAGCTCGGCACGCGGCAGCGACAGCGGCGTTGGAACGCTGATGAAAGTACTCTTCTGCACGCCGCAGCCACGCGACCGGCGTTCCCCACCCGTCGGCGATCGTTGCTTCCGCTGTCAACCGCAGCCCAAGTGGTACGTCAAGGGATAGAGCTGCTGGTCCTGCTGAACTGTAACGGCAACTTCGTTGGCATCAGCAACCTTCCGTCACGACCAAGCAAGACCACTTTGGCCAGAAGGATGCACTGCTGATTCCAGCGCATCAAGGTCTGCAGTTTGGACGCGGCCAGTTCATGGTTGCGCCATCCGGCTTCCCTGTCCAGGACAGATAGTAGAAATCTCAGTCCGTAGTGGCCACTCAGATCATCGAAGACGGACGGAGCCATGTCAGGCTCTTCGTTCACTTCCTTGCGCGCATGCACGCGGTTTCCTCAAGCAGGGCACAAACGGCATGCGCGAGTCCCAAGTTCACCGGGAAGCCTGGCTGTCGTCCGTGGCTCACTGCGGAAGCTTGGCGAGGGCTGTTTCCATTCGCGACCGCGCGGCCTCATGAGCGGCAAGTGTCGCCTCAGCCATGACGGCGTCGCGCATGTGCGACCGCAGGCCCAATTGAATCGCCGCTCGCTTCTCTGCTTCCCCGAAGTCGCCACGCAAGACTGTCCTCATGAGACTCTCTGTGTGCCAGAACCTGAAGCAACTTAACGCCGATCAAGCGTCCCCGCCGATTGGAGTTTCGATGTTGCTTCCCGGTCGCCCTTCTGCTGAGTGGACGCCGTCTCACCCCGACGAGCAATCATCGACGGCGCACCCACCACCTCCACAGTAAACACCCGATCTGGCGGAGCTACGGGCAGACCGCCCGCATCACCTCGATCAACTCGATGTCCCTTGATCGCGTTCCCAGCCCGAGGCTGACATGAGTCAATGGCCCGACGGTCGACCGAACCGGGCCGGTGTCCCTAGAGAACCGCCGTTGTCGTCTCCCGCATTCGATGATCGGGAGACAACAGGTCAGGCGGTCGGTACTCGTAGGAGGAGGTCGGCGACGGCTTCGGGCTCGCTGATCATGAGGTCGTGGCCGGTGTCGATATCCCAGAGCCGGCCCGCCGCCTTGGCGTTGGCCATGCGGGCGGGGTCGCGGTAAGGGAGGGTGTCGGTGCAGACGATGTAGGTTTGCGGGATCTCCCACAACGCGGCCTCGTTGGTCAATCGCAGTGGTTGTGTGACACACCGGTACGGGTGCGGGGTCAGCCGCGCCGTGGTCCAGGCGATGTCATCCGGGTCGGTCAGTCCATAGTGCGGGATCGGCTCGGTGCCAGGCCAGAGCACCAGTTCAACACCGTCAACGATCTTGCCGGCCTCGCGGAGGGCCTTGATCGCATCTGGAGGGGTGATGTCAGCGAGGGCTTCGCCGTTGATCGGGTTGGCGGCGTCGAGGTAGACGAGGTGGCCGATGCGGTCGGTCGCGCGGTCGGCGACGCCGGTGATGACCATGCCGCCGTAGCTGTGACCGACCAGGATCACGTCACGCAGGTCCTCGTACTCGAGCACCGTGGTGATGTCGTTGATGTGGAAGTCGAGGTCGATGTCCGGCCGCAGCAGGTGGGCCCGCTCGCCTAGGCCGGTCATGGTCGGGGTGTACACCTCGTGACCGGCTGATCGGAGGAGCCGCGTGACCCGCTGGTAACACCAGCCGCCGTGTGCGCCGCCGTGGACCAGAACGTATGTGGCCATGTTCGTTTGCTCCTTCGCAGGACGATCCTTGTCCGAACGCCCGTTATTGAGTCAATCGATTGATTCAAACTGACGAGTAGGTCACCGCGACGCGGGAGGCATTGCTGGCCGTGAGCCTGCCCCTCCGGGGTCCGCGGATGCCGTCTCCGCGGCAGGGTTGGCGGCGGCGCGGTCTCAGCGGGCCTGCATCCGGCGAACGTCCCCGCCCTTCCACAAGATCACTTCCACCTGGTCACCGCCCGGGGCAGGGCGAGTGATCACGACCTCGGTGATGTCCACGACGAAGACCGGGTCGCCCGCGACCTCCTCGGGCGCACCGATGGCGTCACGCAGCCTCGCCGCGGTGACGGGGTCGGCCTGGACCGCGCGCCCGCATAGTTTGGCGTCGCCCGGCCAACTGGCCATATCGGCTGAAGCGTGCGAGCTGGCGTGGACCGCCACCCGCGGATCGCGGCGGATGTCGCGAACCTTCTGGGAATGAGGCATCAGCATCAGTACTGCGTGGCCTTCCACCAGTCGCATGTCGATCGCGCTGATCCGCGGCGAGCCGTCCTTGCGCAGGGTCGCGACAATCTTGCTGCCGGCTTCAAGCAGAGGACCTGCATCGGCGGCAAACGCCGGGGCGGTCTCCATCACGTCGTTCCAGGTGGCCGACGTCGCGGGCAGGACTTCGATGCTGACCATGGGGCTCCCTAGTGAGATCCAGCAAGTTCG
This sequence comes from Kibdelosporangium banguiense, assembly GCF_017876405.1. Lineage (GTDB taxonomy): Bacteria > Actinomycetota > Actinomycetes > Mycobacteriales > Pseudonocardiaceae > Kibdelosporangium > Kibdelosporangium banguiense. The sequence continues at coordinate 10,815,803 of NZ_JAGINW010000001.1, forward strand.
AACAGAAACGTAGGGGTCTACGTTTCTTGTCACGCTACCCTAAGAGTAGGGCCCTACGTTTTCGGGGTGGGGTGAGCGCCCTGGCTAGGAGGAACAATGAACGACCGGACCGAGGTGGCGCGGCGCGCCCCGCTGCGCGCCGACGCCCAGCGCAACCGTGAACGGCTGCTCAGCGCGGCGTTGCAGTTGCTGGCCGAGTCGAACCGGCAACTGGCGATGGAGGCGGTCGCGCGAAGGGCTGGTGTCAGCATCGCCACCCTCTACCGGCATTTCCCCACCCGCGAAGCGTTGTTCCTGACCATCTACCGGCACGAGATGCAGGAGCTGGGGCGCTGGGCCGACGAACTGGCCGCCCGGCTGTCATCGAGCGAAGCCTTGGCCCAATGGCTGATGAAGATGGGCCGCTACGCCAGCACTCGGCCCGGTATGGCCGAAGCATTCCGCGCCGCGCTGATCGATGGCGAGCAGGCGCTGATGGAAGACGCCTACAGCGAGACGACTGAGGCGTTGGGCCGGCTGCTGGAGCGAGCGGCCGCGGCTGGAGCGATCCGCTCCGACATCGGCGCCGATGACCTGTTGCTGGCGTTGTGCGGAGTCTGGGAACTGCCCGACACCCCCGCCGGGCGTCAGCAAGCCGACCGCGTAGTGGGGCTGTTGCTGGATGGGCTGCGTACCGACACCTCGTGAAGCGCCATGATGCGGTGCCGCGCCAATGACGACCACGACCGAGGTTATGGCAAACGGCGCAACGCAGCACCGGTCTACCGGTTCCCCGCCACACCGACATCATCCGCACTATCTCCGTCGTCGCCCGCACAGCCGCACGTCCGCATTCCACCGGCAGTCAACGTCGTCGGCAGGGCGTCCGCAACAATCCCGACAGTCAAAGATCACCTGAGGACGTTGCGTCAAGCATCGCCTCGGACCGCATAAGGCGCTGGGCATTCAGAAGCTGGCTCACAACGTCACCAGCGCCTGAACCGCTCGCAACATCGTGGCGCCTGGTCAGGCCATCAGCTGACGCGCTGAGACCAAGCTCCAGTGATCGTGTCGCTCCTGTACTAACTGACCCGACGACAGCAATCCGTCCCCCGCCGTGCCGCTACGCCAGGACAGCACCAAGACACATACCCGGGTCCTTAATGGACTCATCAACGAGTACCGGTACGCGGCTTGACGTGCAGCGGACTTTTCGAGCGGTACAGAATGGGACAGCCCGATCTTCAACCTCGGCGGCGTAAACCGGCCTGTCGAGGAGATCCTGCGGACCATAGTGGTCCACATCGACGACGACGCGCCGCTTGTGGCCATCGGCAACATCCACGGCCAAGGCGAAACCTGTTGCACCACCTGGAAAAGACGGGAGAGCCGTGCTGGCCGCCACCGTGACGGCCGACATGGCCGTGCTCGGAATCGCCATCGGCCTGGTGTTCTCGCTCGGCTGCTACCTGGTCTCCACCTTCTCCCCGGTGGGATGATCACACCGGGCTGGCTCGGCCTGGCCCTCATCACCGACCCACGCAGACTGTGGATCATCGCCGGAGTCACCATCGCGACCTACTTCCGCGCCCGCCTGCTGCAACGGTTCGTGATCCTCCATGGCAAGAGACTCTTCGCCACCGTCCTGCTGCTCGGTGTGTTCCTCCAGCTCACCATCTTCCCGTTCCTGCTGCGGGACCGGCCATTCCTGTTCGCCCACGGAACACTCGGCTTCATCGTGCCCGGCCTGATCGCCTACCAATGCGTCCGCCAGCCCATCAAAGCCACGCTGATCTCCACTAGCGTTTGTCACGCTGCTGTCCTACGTCGTCCTGCTCTCTGGCGTCCTGCTCAACGTCCCACCACACACCCAAAAGGACAGACGATGACCGAGCAACAGGCGGATCACGCTTGCCACAGTCCGAACCCTCGACGGATCGTCGTACCAGGTCCACATGCGGTGAAGCGGTCGCCTCGAATTCGAGACGATAGATACACGCAATCCATCCGGTCGGCCCGGCACCTCCCTTCTTCTGAGGGTGGCTGCCCACTTGGATGTCTTGGATGCTCAACGGGCACAGCCAACAAGAGCGGGGCGTCCGGGCACGGGGCACAGCCACGGACCACTGCCGCTTTGTTCGTCTGCATTCCCACTGGAGGAATTCCATGAGATTCCCGCTTGCCCGTAGAACGGCCGTCACCCTGCTGACGACCGGCTTCGCCCTGGCGCTGGTCGCGACGGCCGCACCCGCGCAGGCCGCCCCGCCACCCCCACCCAACGGCAACGTCCAGCCGCAGATCATCGGCGGCACCGACGTACCCAACGACGCCTACCCATTCATGGCCGCGCTACTGGACAAAGGCCCCGGCAGTCCCCTTGAGCGGGCGGTCTGCGGAGGCAGTCTGATCGGAGCGGCGACAGTCATGACCGCAGCACACTGTGTCGGCGGCGATCCGGCGACCCTGGAGGTCGTGGTCGGCCGCACCGTGTTGAGCAACAGCCAGCAGGGCGAAGTCCGCAACGTCACGGAGATCAGTTCGCACCCGCTGTACGGCAAACAACCGGGCTACGACATCGCCCTGCTCCGCCTGGACAAACCCGTGGACGGCATCACGCCGATCCAACTGCCGACCCGGGGCACCGACGGACTGATCCGCCCCGGCACCAAGGCCAAAGTCATCGGCTGGGGAAACACCGACACCGCACAGCCCCACTTTCCCGACCGGCTGCGCCAAGTGGACGTCCCCTTCCTGTCCCACAACGAGTGCGAAATCGCCTACCCCAAGGAGATCGGCCTCGACGCGTACAACAGGGCCACGGAAGTCTGCGCCGGTGTCGAGGGCAAGGACTCCTGCCAAGGCGACAGCGGCGGCCCGCTCTTCCGTACCGTGCCGGGCACCCAGACCTACATCCAGATCGGCATCGTCTCCCGCGGCGAAGGCTGCGCCGCCCAAGGCGGACCCGGCGTCTACACCTATATCGGCTCCAAGGTGCTGTGGGACACCATGAGCGAGGCCAAAGCCGCACAGCGATAGGGAAACCCGGGGGCGCTGACGGCGCCTCCACCCGGCAACATCAACATCTGGGCGGATTTCCTCGGAACGGTCGATCGGACTACGCAATGACCAAACTGAGGGCCGGTGAACCGGGTCGCCCACTTTGTTGACCGCGCACGGCCTCAGCGATCCGGCTCGTGCGCCGACGGCAGCTGGATTCGGATATCGGGCGGTGCAACGAACGCCGAGGCCTGCGCCTGGCTTCCAGCGCTACGACGTGCCTGTGCCCCCGCTCGCGTTGAGCTGGGGGCACAGGCGTTGTAGCAGTGGCCGGGAAGTTACGCAGCGGTCTCGTCGGTGGTGTCGAGGTGTTGCGTCATCATGGTTTGACCGGACGTCCAGCCACCGTCCACTGTGATCTCCGCACCGGTTGTGTACGAGGCAGCGTCGGAGATCAGGAAGGACACCGCTTCGCCGATCTCCTCTGGCACGCCGATCCGTCCCAGCGGGGCCAGGGGGAAGTTGCCCTCGCCAAGCTGAGCGTCACGCTCGATGGTCATCGGGGTGTAGATCACGCCGGGGTTCACGGCGTTGACTCGGATCCGGTGTTGGCCCAGCTCCGTCGCCGCGATTTTGGTCAGGCCGCGCACGCCCCACTTGGACGCTCCGTAGCCGGAAACGCCGGGAAGCCCGATCAGTCCGGTAATGGAGGCGATGTTGACGATCGAGCCGCCGCCTGCCGCCTTCATCGGTTCGATGACCGCCCTCAGCCCCAGAAAGACTCCCGTGAGGTTGATCTTCAGCACGCGTTCGAACTGCTCCAGCGTTTCGCTCTCGATCGGCGAGCCGGTGGCGACCCCGGCGTTGTTGACCAGACCGTCCACTCGGCCGTAGCGCTCGACCGTCGCCGCCACTACGCTCTGCCAGTCGTCCTCACTGGTTACGTCGTGCTGAAGGAACACGCCTTCGATCTCTATGGCGGTCTTCTCGCCTTCCTCGCTGAGCAGGTCGGTGACCACCACTTGGGCCCCGTCCCGGGCCATGCGGGCGGCCGCCGCAGCGCCGATCCCGCGGGCGCCACCTGTCACGATCACTACCTTGTCCTGCAGACCAGACATGATGGTCCTCCTGTTGTTCGTAGAGTCGTTGAGTCGAGCCAGCGGTCAGACGTTCCAGACGCCCGTGGCTGCGGTTTCGCGGGCGTAGTCGGAGAAGTCCTTGGGTTTGCGGCCCAAGGCTTGTTCAACACCGTGCACCAGGTAGGAGGTCTTGCCGCCCAGGCTTTCGGCGAACCCGTCCGCGACTTCCTCCGGCAAGCCATTCGCCACCATGACGGCGCGGAACTGCTCCAACGTGAGCGGGGTGAAGGTGATCTCACGCCCAGCAGCCTTGGACAACTCCGCGGCTACCTCGGCGAACGTCATCAGGCGCGGGCCCGAAAGTTCGTAGATCTTGCCGATGTGGCGATCGTCGGTGAGCGCGGCGACCACCACGTCGGCGATGTCGTCGGCGTCGACGAACGCCTCCCCCGCACCGGCGACCGGCAGGGCGATCTCGCCGGCCACGATGGCTTCCAGGAAGAAACTCTCACTGAAGTTCTGGTTGAACCAGCCGGGCCGAATCACAGTCCAGTCGGCGCCGGAGTTCTTCAGGCCGTCCTCGACAGCGTGCAGGGTCGCATCGCCACGGCCGGACAGCAGCACCAGACGCCGGGCACCGCAGGCCACCGCTGTCCGGGAGAAGGCGTCGATCTGCTCGGCGGCAGCCGGTTGGGTGAGATCGGGGTGCACGACGTAGACCCGGTCGACCCCATGGAGCGCCGCTTTCCAGGTATCGGGGTCTTCCCAGACGAATGGCGGTTGGCCGCTGCGTGATCCGATCCGAACCGGGTGACCTTGAGCGGCGAGCCGTTCGACGACGCGGCGGCCGGTCGTCCCGGTGCCGCCGATGACCAGGGCAATGGGGCGTGGGCGGGTAGGTGGACTAGACACAACTCTCCTTCTGTCGCGTAAACCAAAATCTGTTCTGTACGCCGTACAGTTACTGTACAGCAGACAGGCTGTCTGCGTGTTTCAGCGAGGCGACGCGGTAGATTGGCCGCATGACCAGCAGCAAGCCGACGCGGCGCGATCGACTGCGGATCGAGACCACAGCCGAGATCAAGAGTTGGCGCTGCAACTGATGGCAGAAGCTGGCCCTGGCGCTATCACGTTGCGCGCCATCGCCCGTCAAATGGGAATGTTCCCCAACGCCATTTACGGTTACTTCTCCACTCGCGACGACCTGGTCACGGCACTGATCCGGACGTGTACACCTCGCTCGCCGATGCCGCACAGGGTTCGACCAACGACCCGGATCCGGGTGCCCAGGTTCAATCATGGGCCCACGCCGTCCGGAACTGGGCGCTGGCCAATCCGGAAGGATTCCGCCTCATTTTCGGCGAGGCCGTCCCTGGATATATCGCCCCCACGGGCGGCGCGGCCCTGGAAGCCGAATTGCGGTTCTGCACAGGACTGACCGCCCTCGCCGCCGCAGCCTGGCCGAGCGCCGCATACCTCTACGCCGACAGCGAAATCCAGTGGTCAGACTTCGAATCCGACCTACTCGACTTGGTCCGCCCGGCGTTCCCAGACCTCCCGCCCGCGGGCGTGGCACTCTCGGTGTACATCTGGGGCCAGGTACACGGCCTGGTGTCGCTGGAGATCTACGGACACCTCCGTACCCCAAAACCGAGCCGCGACAAGCTCTTCCGCGAGCAAATGACCCGACTCGTCCGATCATTGGGGCTCGTACCCAAGGCTGGTGCGTTCCCAGACCTGTGAGACTCCATCAAGCGATGCGAAAGAACAGCAGCGGCCGGTTACACCGCTGCCCGGGCTTTCTCGGCGGTGTCGCCACCAGGTTCCGCCGTCTCGATCGTGGCACGCAAGGGTGTTTCCTTGATGAACACGACAAGGATGAAGCCGGCGAGGACCATGGGAATGAGGGTGGCGAACACCGGTGTGAGGGCGTCGTTGTACGCGCCGACGATGGTGTCGCGGATCGCATCGGGCAAGCCTCGAACCGCGGCGGGGGTGAGTGAGTTGAGGTCCCCCGTGTTCCCGGTCCCCGTGGGCATGCGCTGCGCGAGGAGATCGGTGAGCCGGGAGGAGAAGAGGGCTCCCACGATGGCGCCGCCCAGAGAGCCGCCGATCTCACGGAAGAAGTTGTTCGACGCCGTCGCCGTGCCGACCTGCGAGTCCGGGAACGAGTTCTGCACAACCAGGACGAGGATCTGGATCCCCAGCCCGACGCCGAGTCCGAGGACGAAGAGGTAACTGAGCAGGAGCCACTGCGGGGTGTCGACGGTCAAAGTGGACAACAGCCAGAGCCCGACGCCGAGGCCGACCATGCTGGCCATGGGCATCCACTTGTACCGCCCGGTCTTCGCGGCGAGCTGGCCGGTGGTGACCGCACCGACCATGAGCCCGCCGATCATCGGCAACAGCATAAGCCCGGAGGCGGTGGCGTTCACACCGGTGACCATCTGCAGGTACGTCGGCAGGTAGGCGATCGCACCGAACATGGCGATACCGATGAACAGGCCGGCGACAGTGGCGATGACGAAGTTGCGGCTCCTGAACAACGCCAGCGGGATGATCGGTTCGGCCGCCTTGTACTCGGCGACGACGAACAGGGCGCTGAACACGCCGGCGCTGACGATCAGCCAGGTGATGGTCGGCGAGTCCCACTTGTATTCGGTGCCGCCCCAGGAGGCGATGAGGATGATCGAAGTCACGGCGATCGCCATCGTGACGACACCCCAGAGGTCGAAGCGGACCTTGCCGTCGTGGCGGGGCAGCTTGAGAAAGACCGCCGCCAGGGCGATCGCGGCGATGCCGAGAGGGATGTTGATCCAGAACGCCCATCGCCAGTGAGCGCTTTCGGTGAACCACCCGCCCAGCAGCGGACCGACCACGGCGGAAAGCCCGAACACCGCGCCCATGAGTCCCATGTACCGGGGCCGTTCACGCACCGGGACGACATCGGCGATGATCGCCTGGGCGAGGATCATGAGCCCGCCGCCGCCGATACCCTGTACGGCGCGAGCGATGACCAGCCAGGTCATGTCCTGCGCGAGTCCACCGATCACCGAGCCGACCAGGAAGATCGTCAGGGCACCGACGAACAGGCTCTTGCGGCCCATGAGGTCACCGAGCTTGCCGTAGATCGGCATTGTGATGGTCGAGGCGACGAGGTATGCGGTAGTGACCCACAGCATGCGGTTCACTCCGCCGAGTTCGCCGACGATCGTAGGCAGCGCTGTGGAGAAGATCGTCTGGTCGAGGGAGCCAAGCAGCATTGCCACAAGAAGCCCGGCGAAGACGGGAAGAACGTGGCGAGTGCGTGCGGTCTCCGCGGCGACGATGGCGTCAGGTGCGGGGCGGGTTGATCGAGTCACTCTTCCATCGTCGGCCGTGTGTGCCGCGAGGCGCGTCGCCTTGGCGCGTCATCTTGTGTACTGCGGTCGCGGTACACAAGCGTCATCGCCCTGGCGTGAGGAGCCCTGTCTCATAGGCGATGATCACCAGCTGGGCGCGGTCGTGTGCGTGGAGTTTGGCCATCACCCGGTTCACGTGGGTTTTCGCGGTGTGGGGTGAGATGTACAGCTCAGCGGCGATCTCCTGATTCGACCGCCCTCGTGCCACGAGCAGCAGAACCTCGTGCTCACGCTCGGTGAGTTCGGTGAGCTCAGGCACGGTGGCGAGGGGATGACCGCCCGAGGTCTGGACGTAGCGGGTGATCAGGCTGCGCGTCGCGGTCGGCGACAACAGGGCGTCGCCGGCGTGGACCGCGCGGACAGCACGGACGATCTCGTCCGGCTCGGATCCCTTTCCGATGAAGCCGCTCGCGCCGGCTCGCAGTGCACCGACGAGGTTGTCGTCCTCTTCGAAGGTCGTCAGGATCAGCACTCGCGCATGCGCGAGCGCCGTGTCCGCGCAGATGCGCCTCGTGGCCTCGATACCGTCCATTTCGGGCATGCGGATGTCCATCACGATCACGTCCGGCCATACCGCGACGGCCTGTCTGACGGCGTCAGCACCGTTGACGGCCAGCCCCACGACGGTAATGTCCTCTTCGCCAGCGAGGATGTCGGTAACGGCTTGCCGGATGAGGGGCTGGTCGTCGGCGATGAGTACGCGGGTCACGCTGATCCTTTCTCCGGCAACGGGATCGCCGCCGTCACCGTCCATCCACCCGGTGCCGGGCCTGCATGCACTACGCCGCGCACTGATGTGACGCGTTCACGAAGCCCGATCAATCCGACCCCGAAACCGGCCGGTACCGTGGCCGTACTGTTCTGGACCGTCGCCATGTCCCGCACCGGGTTGGTGACGACGATCCGGACGGTCCTGTCTGAGATTTCCAGCAGCAGTTGCGCCCGGTTCTCGGCGCCATGCTTGTGAGCATTCGTGAGGGCCTCCTGGATCACCCGGTACGCAACCAGCCCGACGGCGCCCGTCACCGAGGAGAGGTCCCCATCGACATGTGTGCGCACGTCAAGCCCGGTCTCCTGGAACCGCGCAAGGAGCGGGCCGAGATGGTCCAGATCGCACTGCGGGGCCCCGTCGTCGCGAGGGTCGTCGGCACGGAGCATGCTGAGCAGACCACCGATCTCTCCCAGAGCCGTGCGCGACGCCTGCCGAATCGTGCCCAGCGCCGTCCGGGCCCGTTCAGGATTGGCATCCAGAGTCGAGGAGGCCACGCCTGCGTTAAGGCTGACCACGGCTATCTGATGCGCGACCACGTCGTGCAGGTCACGGGCGATCCGCAACCGCTCCTCGGTGACCCGGCGGCCGGCTTCCTCTTCCCGAGTCCGTTCGGCACGCTCCGCGCGTTCGGTGATCGCCTCGATGTAAGCCCTCCGCGTCCGCGCCCCGTCCCCAGCGGCCGCAGCGAACGCGACGGCAAGGGCGAACTGGAACACCAGCGGATCGAGCACACCCCCGCTCGCCGCGAGCATGCCCAACAACACGATCACGACGACCACAGATCCGCCGATCACCATCGTCGCCCGCCGGGTGGACCGGTTCGCCGCCCCGAACACGGCGATGCACACGGTCAGAGTGACACTGGGTGACAGCGCGCTCGTGAGCGCCGCCACCGCGTAGAACCCGAGACTCACCGCGAGGACCGGAACCGGCCAGCGCCGCCGGAACGGCAGGACACCAGCGGACGCGATCACCAACAGCATCATCGCCCACCCAGTCGGGTGCAACTCGTCACCCGGGTACGGCACGAACGTGGCGACCACGACAACCACCGCCGCGATGACGTCTCCCACCCAGGACGCCAGGACAGAACGAGGCGCCAGAATCGCTTCCTCACATGCGACGCGTCTCGACGTACCTCTCGCCCTACCTCCTGCCGTCACACGTCCAGTGTGCACGGTGCAGACCTACGGGCGAGTCACCCCGCCGCGCCATCCGCATCTACTGCATTCGCGGTATCGAAGACTCCGCGCTCCGATAACGCACAAGGTCCCTGACGTCCCGTGGCCACATGCCGGAACACCATCGAGCTACATCTGAGCCCTGGCTGCTGAAACCACCAGCCCATCGAAACGCGCTCTTCTGCCGATGAGCACGTTGCAGATCGCATGTGAAATGATGTTGCTGGTTTTGCCTGGTAGTGAACGATGATCGACATGACTGAATTTGACAAGTCGCCCGCGGGGCAGCGCTTCTACGAGGCCGTCTCGCGCTGGCTGGCGGAGCCGATGCTCGGTCCTGCCCGCATGATCGACACGACCTGCGCGGCGCAGATCGGGAGGCATATCTTGATGTCGCGTCCTACTGCATCTATTGGAAGGTGAGCTTCGTCGAAGAATGCGGAGACGTTCATCGGTGGCAGCGAGGAGGACTGGCGTGGTCAGCGGCTTTGGCTTGTACTATCCACACGTTCATTTCCGGGATGCGGCCTGGTTGAAGAACGCGGCCTTGCATTGGGATCGTCTCGACCGTTTCTCCGCCGATGACGCGGAGTCGACACTACCGAGCTTGTCCCAAGCCGAGATCGAACTGGCAGCCGCAGGCTTCATCGGCCATATAACTCCCAAGACAAGGCAACTGGAGCGGGCAGGCCGGGAGTTCGAATCAGTTCTGGCCGACGTCAACCCAGGCGACCGTCGTCAAAGTCCTGACGAATACGACATGGCCAACGGTGTCGCGGCCTGGAAGATGTCCAATTCGTTGGTCGAACGCCTGATCGACAGCGGTTTAGGCCAACTAGAGCACGGCAGGTTGCGGATGAACCCCACACTCGCGCACGCCTATCTGTTGGTACTCGGACGACAGCTCGCACGAGAACGAGGAAGCTGCCTGGTCGCCGACAACGAGTTCGAGCAGGCAGCCAGCACCATGGCCGCCAAGCGCCTCGTCGCCGGAATGCTGAACCAGCCAAACTTGCCAGTCTCCCCTGAAGAACAGAAGGTCTTGTTGCTCAATATTGCCATCACCACCGCGCTGCCACGAGGAATCGACGACATACCACCGCGCGAGATCATCCGATTTCGTGAGAAATATGCTGACCGGCGCGTCGAGTTCAGAGAAGCGGTCACTGGGATGGTCAAGGAAGCGACCGAACTCGAGGATATCGCGGACCGACAAATCCTGATCGATCACCTGCAGGCGCGTTACGACACGCGAATCCGGCCCAAGCTGGAGCAGCTTGAACGCGCGATGCGCCATCACGGCTGGTTGAATACCACGCTGGGCGCAGTGAATATCCAAGCGGCGACCCCGTCCGTCGCCACTGGCGCACTCGCGCTCCTCGCCTTCCAGCCGCCGCCGGCCGCCAGCGCAGGTATCGGACTGGGCGCGTTCGCACTCGGCGTCTGGCGTTCCGCACGCGACGGCCGCCGAAAGCGTGAAGAGATCCTCGACGACACTCCCCTCTCGTACCTGCACTACCTGAGCACGGACGAGCAACTCACGCCCAGCAAGCTGTTGGGACGAGTTCGAACTGCGGCAATACCGTTTCGATACACCTCTCGTCGATGACAAGGCAAAGGCGCCATGCGCGGAGGCGCGCCCAGACCACGCCGGCTCTGCATCGCGTGAGTCTCTGCGCGACATACACACGCACCTACGCATCGGTCATTGACGACGGCCAGTTCATTATGCGCCCTCATGCCGCGACGTGCGGTGTGACCGAACCCGTCACCTCGATTGGTTTCAGGCTTGGTTCTCTTTGGCCAGGTCGTTGTTGATCCATCGCAAGGCGCTTACTGCGTTCGAGTACCGCAGGTGCCTCGGGTTTGGGTTCGACTTGGGCTCGCACTGCTCCCGCATCATCTCGTGCAGCCGGTCCGCGTCCGTCATGCCAGCAAGCCTGGTCGGTCGGTGGAGACACGCACAACGCCGTCTCCACTCCGCCATCTGGATTGGTGTTCGGCGCGTCCGTGCTCAGCCTGAGACGTCATGGAGCCCTCAAACCTGAACGACACGGTGTTACGACTGGCGGCCCTGGCCTACCTCGGCCGCTACACCGGCGTCTCGCGGACGCATTCGGAGTCGGACCTGCGGATCTTCTTCGCCTGGTGCCAGGAGCGCGAGCTCGCACCGCTGGCAGCAGAGCGAGCGCAGATCGAGCTGTACGTGCGGTGGATGCAGGAAGTCCGGCGGTTCAAGCCTTCCACGGTGTCGCGCAGGATGTCAGTCGTCACCGGCTTCTACCGCACCTGCGTCATCGACACGGTGCTCGAACACTCGCCGGCCGAGTATGTGCGGCGCCCGGTGGTGCCTAGCGAATCGCCGACACTCGGCCTGTCGCATCTGCAGTTCGAGGCGCTGCTGACCGCCGCGCGGGAATCGGCCAACCGGTTCGACTTCGCATTGGTGGCGATGCTCGGCCTGCTGGGATTGCGGGTTTTCGAAGCCTGCGCCGCGGACATCAGCGACGTCGGCGAGGAACATGGACACCGCGTTCTGAGGGTGGCCGGCAAGGGCGGCAAGATCGTGCTGGTGCCGCCGGCGGTCGGTCGGGCGATCGACCGGGCCGTCAGCGAACGCGACCTCGGCCCGATCCTGCTCAACCTGCGAGGCGTGCGCATGGACAGACACTGCGCAACCCGACGGCTACACAGACTGTCCGAGGTATCGGTGGTACGGCTGCCGCGAATGCATCCACACATGCTGCGCCACACCTTCGTGACCACGATGCTCGACGCGAGCGTCGACCTTCGTGACGTTCAGATCGCGGCTCGGCATGCCGACCCACGCACGACCATGCGCTACGACAGAGCCCGCAAGAACCTTGACCGACACCCGAACTACATCCTGGCGGCATACATGGCATCCGCAACCTGACACCTGATGCACTGTCCTGCCGACGAGCGTATGTCGACAGTCTGGCAAGCGGCACTACACCGCGAACTGATATGAGCTGGTGGTCCCGCAGCAACCTGATTGCGGCGTCCTAAGGCGAGTGCTCGTTGGTATCCGCACGAGCACCTGGTCGGCCCTTTACTGCTGGATCAAGCCGCTGGATCGGGTCCCGGCCAGCCCACCAGCCGACCGTGACCACCACGAACAGGCTCACCACTGCGACGATCAGACCTAGTCCAATGGCAGAGCCGCGCTCCTGCGGGTAGCCCACCGTCCAGCCGAGCATGGGTCCGACGAACGCCAGTCCGGTCAGTACAGCGGCGGCGGCGACCATCGCCGCGCGCGAGCGGAGCAGTACCCGTTGAGTCAGCGTGAGAACGGTGCCCGTGCCGACCAGACACAGTGCAATCGCCAGCCAGGTTCCGGTCGACGTCCTGGAGGTTGCGCGGAGGAATCCCACCATGCCGATGATCAGCATTGCCACCAGGACGAGAACGCCGAGTGAAACCAGTACGGCTGTGAGCCCGAATCCGATCCGGGCACGGGCACGGGCGCGGCCAGCCGCCACCGACATCCCGATCAGCAGCGCCAACAGGGTGATCAGTCCGGCTTTGATGATGTCGTCTCCGATCGCCCGGCCGAACGCGATGAGTGGCGCCGGCCGGATGTCCAGCCCGGTCGCGGCGTCTACGACCGGCACGCGGCGCCAAGCGCCGTCGATGCTGCGGACCGCCAGCCCGTCCGCGCCGTTGGCCACCATCACCTCGTGTCCACCGGGGACAGCGCGGACCAGGATGTCCACGCTGGCCACTTCGTCGTCGCGGGTCACCCCGCCAGGAGTTGGGTGCTGGCGCAGGACGAACGGCCACCGGCCGGCGGGCACCTCCCAGGCGGTATGCCAGGTCTGGCCAGCGTCAATCGTCTCGTCAACGCCGAGCAGGCGGCCACTGTGCGGCGGCGACTCACGAGGGTTGAGGCCACTGCCACCATGCACCCGGTAGCAGTGCCCGGCGTCATGGGGCACGCAGGCTTCGATCTGCCGCTGGCGCGTTGACAGCGGCCCGGATGGCGCGTCCGACAGAAGCGTCCAGTCGTCGACGCCCGACCGGGAGCCGTAAACCTGCCAGCCCACCTCGATCACCACCTGCGCGCCCTTCTCGACGTCGCCCTCGCCGGGGCCTCTCACGGAGTCGACCGACGGGAGCGTGTCGCCGGGCGCCGAGGTCGCGGTGATCGCCAGAACCGTGAACGGCACCGCGAGTATCACCCGCAACCGGAAAGCCAGACTGTCGGGCAGTGGCGGGGCCACCGCCACCTGGCACCAGGCCCACCAGGCAAGACCCAGCGCGGGCAACGCGAACAGGTCGCTCGGATCAGCCAGGATGACCGAAGGCCCGTTGACCACCGACCATGCCGCCGATGCGACCTCAGCGCCCGCAGGGGTCAGCTTGACCAACGAGAATCCGACTCCGGTCAGCAGCACCGCGGCGGCGGCGCCGATCCGGTGAGCAAGCAACAAGCCGAACAGCAGTCCGAGCGCCGGCGGTGCCATCACCAGCCCGGCCACGTCGCTGAGCTTGCCGGTGACGACTCCCGGCCACGCCTGCTTGAGCACATGGTCGTTGAGCAGCAGCACCGCAGTGGCCCCGACGGTCAGCGGATGCGCCACCCAGCGCAGGAAAACCCCAGTTCGCATGAGGTACAGCCTGCGGTGCGGTGATCACGGCCGTGACACAGCCCAGCCCCAGATCAGTGCAGGCGACGCTCGGAGGTTGCGGTTTGATCGCGCAGGGAGCGGGTCCAATGCCTGCTGTCCCGTCAGTGTTGGGTGGCTGCCCGTGAAGTCACACGCACAATGCCGTCTCCCTTCCGGCCGCACAGCAACCTGAACGGTCTCGTCCGTTGCGATTCACGGACGGGACCCGTTGCCGTGGAACGTCCTCTTCTGCCGCTGGTCGATTGTCGCGGCCTCGTATATCGAACTACGCCCGGGAACACTCCATCGGACGACTTCCGACCGCGCTACGTGGATCTCCTCAACGTCGGCAACACCTCACAGCGCGTCCGGCAGGGCTGGTGGTGTGCCAGGCACTTCGGCCGGCACGCGCGACTACTCGCCGCGTTTCACGCCCATGGCATCCCACCCGTCCGGGGTAGTGGTTCCGTTCCCGGCGCACCACTCGTGACATAGGCGCAGGTGTCCCTACACGTCCTCGGGTGCGAGGGCTGCGGCGAAGCGTGTCGCGACTGCGGCGACGGCCGCACGTAGCTCGTCTCCCCTGTCGACCCGGAAGTCGAATGGCACGCTCGCCAGCCATTCCTGTGCGTACATCGCTGGGTTGCTGGTGCTGCCGATGAGTACGCACCTGTTCCCCGCCGGTTCGAGGCGTCCCATGGGAGGCCGGATCCAGCGTTCCACTTCGGACAGCGGCGCGTCGAAGGTGACGCGGGTGGGGAATTCCCATCCTGCGCCGAGGTTTTCCTCCAGTGCGGCGACTGGGTCGAGGGTGTCGGGTGGCTCGAACTCGTGTGTGGTCTGCGCGACTGTGCGGACACGGTCGACTCGGTAGGTGCGGATCGCGTCCGCACGATGGGAGTAGCACAGCAGGTACCAGCGGCCGTGGCGGACCACGACGGCCCAGGGGTCCACCTCGGCCTCCCACTGGTTGCCGGTCTCGCTCCGGTAGGTGATCAGCACTCGGCAGTGGGCTGCGACGGCGCTGATGAGTGCGCTGGTGGTGGCGGGGTCCGGGTGGGCCGAATGCCTGTCGGGTGCGGCTGAGGCGTGGTCGCGCAGGGTGGCCGCCTGCCGTCCGACGTTCTCGGGCAGTGCCTGGACGACCTTGCCGAGGGCGGCACCGACGGGGTCGTCGACGTCCGTGGCGGCCGGCTGGCCGTTGAGCACCGCCATGACCAGTCCCAGTGCCTCGGCCTGGGTGAACACAATCGGCGGCAATCTCGTTCCCCGCCGCAGCCGGTACCCGCCATGCCGGCCGCGGGCCGACTCGACCTGGATCCCGGCCTCACGCAGGATCTCGACGTACCGGCGGGCGGCTCGTTCCGTGACACCCAGCCGCCGCGCGAGTTGGTCCGCGGTCGTGCCGGGGCGGGTCTGGAGGATCTCCAGGGCGCGCAGCGCCCGGGCGGTGGGGCTGGGATCTCGCGGCACTCGGGCAGACTAAGCGGGCGACTCGGAAACCGGAAGCACATTGTCCGGAATTGGCTCTAGGGTGCTGCGTTGACCGCACTGAGAAAGGAACTGATCATGGACATCGTGCTCGTCGCCGGCCTGTGGCTCGACGGGTCCGCCTGGGACGACGTAGCCTCCGAGCTCCGGTCGCTCGGCCCCCGCCCGGTGCCACTGACCTTGCCCAACCAGGCCTCAGCCACACTCGACGACCAGCTGACGGCTGTGCTCGACGCCGTGGACTCGGCCTCCGGCAATCCCATGGTGGTCGGGCACTCGGCCGCCGCTGCCCTGGCGTGGCTGGCCGCCGACGCGCGGCCGGCGGAGGTCGCCAAGACCGTCCTGATCGGTGGCTTCCCAGTCGCCGACGGCAAGCCCTACGCCGACTTCTTCCCGCTCCGCGACGGTGTCATGCCGTTCCCCGGCTGGGGCCCGTTCGAGGAATCGGACTCGGTGGACCTCGACGAGGCGGCGAAGCATGCCATCGAGGCGGCCGCGATCCCCGTGCCCGGGGACGTGGCCACGGGTGTCGTGCGACTGACCGACGAGCGGCGTTTCGACGTGCCGACGGTGGTCGTGTGCCCCGAGTTCACCTCGGCCCAGGCCAAGGAGTGGATCAACGCCGGTGACGTGGCCGAACTCGGGAAGGCCAGGCACCTCGACTTCGTCGACATCGACTCCGGCCACTGGCCCATGTACACCAGGCCTGCCGAACTGGCCCGGATCCTCGCCGCGGCGGCGGACGCAGCCTGACTCGCCAGCGAAAGGAGTCAAGTGTGTCGTACACGATCCAGCCTCTGAACGCCTCTACGTGGATTGCGTTCGCGGAGCTTGTCGAGCGCAATCACGGGATCTTCGGCGGCTGCTGGTGCATGGGCTACCACCCGGAACGCGGCCAGAAAGGCAGCGACAGCCGCCGTACGGTCAAGCACGACCGGGTCCGGACCGACCAGACGCATGCCGCGCTCGTGTTCGACGAAGACGGCCTCGTACAGGGATGGTGCCAGTACGGCAGCCCTGACGAACTGCCTGCCATCAAACACAAGCGCGAGTACGACAAGGACGCCCCACCACGTCCGGATTGGCGGATCACGTGCTTCTACGTCGATCCCAAACACCGCGGCCAGGGCATCGCACGAGCGGCACTCGAAGGCGCGCTGGGCCAGATCTCCCAGGCCGGTGGCGGTCTCGTCGAGGCCATCTCCGAGATGACCGCCGACCGTCAGGCGCCAGGCCGGTTCCTGTTCAGCGCGACCGTCGAACTCTTCGAGCAGTTCGGCTTCACCCGCAACCGGCAGGTCGGCAAGCACGCGTGGATCGTCAGCCGGGTGGTCGATCCGGCATGACCTCGCTTACTTGGCCGCACCCGATTCCAGGTTTCGCACCCTCATGCCGCTGATCGAGCATCAACGAATGATCATCGGCAACACCCTCTGCCGAAGAGAGAGCCCGCCGGTAGACGAGGTCTGATCGAGGTCATACCCGGCGACGCTGCGGCTTGTGGTCGGGTCAAGGATCGAACTAGGGGCTGTGTTCCAGTTCCCGCACGATCACAGACCCAACCAGGTACTTCTTCACGACGACGACTTCGTCATGTATGACGTCTGGTGGCTGCACCTTGATCGCTGGGGACTGGCTGGTCTTGACGCGATCAAGCGCCAGCACATCCGCTACTACGTCACCATTGTGTCCACATTGCTGGAGAAGGCGACACACCTGCGATCGGATCCGTTGTCGGCCGATGAGCTGAAGGCATCAGCGATCTACCTGTTGCCGTTGAGACCCGATGGAGGCACCAAGGCGGGAGTCCGAGCCACTGCGGACAACGGCTCCTGCTTCACGGCCGGAAACTGTTCCGCAAAGCCCAGGCCTCCCAGGCTAAGCACCTCAGTGATGCGATTCCGGCGCCAGGAGTGGGGATCTATCGGTCCGGACTGCAGCGAGGCCTCCCAGCGTTCTACCTCTGGGGAGCTGTGAGTCGAGTGCATGAACATGCCACAGCGCATCGGCGACAATGACGCCCTCTATGCCGCAATGAGCGCGTTCTGCCAACTGCGCGTGACTGGTAGCTGACGTCGGTTGGGTTGTGTACCAACAGGTCGTGCACCGACTGGAAGACGCTGTTGGTCGTATGAGCCATGTCGGTCCGCATGTCCAGTGCTGCCTTGCGGTGCGCGCCAGCGATCACGAGCACCGAGCCGGAAACAGTCAGGAACAGATCGATACTGAGAGACTCGTCGTCCAGATCTGCTTTCGAATGCGGGGCTTTGATCCTAAGTGGACGGCAGAGACGGTGTCCACCAGGGCTCAGCCCAACCGCGTGGCCAGGCCGCGCTGTCGGACATCTCGTTGAAGGCGCGTTTGGTCGCGGTGTGGACACGCTTGTGGTTCGTGTAGCCGACGGAGGCCAGTGCTTTCGTGGCGTCGAGCGGGTTTCCGTCGAGGACGTGGCGAACGCCGTCGCCGATCGCCGTGTGCACAGCAGGTGACGGCTGCGTATACCCAGGCTCCGCGGATATCCCAGCGCGAACTGACCGATGTCGGCCGACAGGTCGGTCTCGCCACCGCTATCGGGCGGCTCGGGTTTCTTGGTATCGCTGGACAGTAGGAGCAGGACAAGCGCTACGACGATGAGCGCCGCCACGATGCCGGTCGCCGACCACATGGTCGTGCGGTAGTGCATCACGAATTCGACACACCATCGTCGACAGCACCAACCCAAATAACGCGTCCTCGCCGCGCGCACGTCCCAACCGATCGCCGACCACTGTGGACCGATGGCGAACGCTCATGGCGCGAACACCACGACGACTGTTGCACACTCTGCAAGATGTGCGTACAGTGCAATTAATGCACATAGTGAACCAAGTGGTCGGCAATCGGGGTGAGACTTGAATGCGGTTCGTCACCGCTCGGCGACAGCACAGACCCGGCGAGTGAATGACTGGATTGCGACGCGGTGAACTGCCATGCATGGACGGATGATCCGAGATGAACGACACGACACCGACCACAAGACGTCAGCCTCCGAAGGCCGTCATCGTGATGCGAGCCGTCCCCGGAGCGGCGGCTGTCGTGATGACGATCGCCGTCGCCATCATTGCGTGGTCAGCGCTGGTAGCCAGCCATCCGGCGTATCCGGTGCTGCTCGGCGCAATCGGGATCGCCGGGGTCGTGCTGCTGGTGCGGTGCGTACGACCGAGAAGGACGGGACGACTGCGCACGGTTGGACGGATCGCGGGGGTGGTCATTCTCGTGTTGGTGCTTGCCGTGGTGGCCTATCTGCGGCCGTTCCCGGCCAATGACGCGGGAGTCGTCGCGGCAGCATCGACTGACACCGTCGAGGTCTCACAGCGATGGGACGCCTGGGAGCTACGCCCGCGCGGCAAGGCCAGCACTGTGGGCGTTGTCTTCCTTCCTGGGATGCTGGTCGATCCACGAGCCTACTTCCCACTACTCACGCCGCTTGTCGAGTGCGGGGCGCGCGTGGTCGTGCCCACCGCACCTCTCGGAATGGCCCTCAACGGCGCGCAGGCGACCGCGCAGGCCATCGAGGCTGCGCCGGACATCGGCACCTGGGTCGTAGGTGGGTACTCGATGGGTGGGAACGCGGCGGTTTCCGTCGCCGCTGACAACCCGGACATCGACGGTCTGCTGATCTGGGCGTCCTATCCGACCGTGGACATGTCAAAGTCCGACGTGGCAGTGATTTCGGTGTACGGCACCAACGACCCGTTCGCGAACACCGGGAACATCAATGACAGTCGAGCGTTGCTGCCCGCAGACACCCGGTACGTCGCGGTCGAGGGCGGTGTGCACGCGCACTTTGGCGACTACACGCAGCCCGATGACGGCGCGCCCGGCATCGACAGGGCGACCGCGGAACGTCAGATCATGGAGGCGACAGTGTCGTTCGTGGAGTCTCTCAGACAGGATTGAACGACCGAATTCTGTAACTGGTGGAGGGACTTACCCATGACTGGCGGTGATCTTCGTGCGGCGCGTCGTCGCGCGACAACGCTGAACATCGAGACCATCGCGGTCGAACTGGCGTTGGAGATGGGCAGCGACGCGGTGACGGTGGAGGCGATCTGTGAGCGGGCGCTGATTTCACCGCGGACGTTCTACAACTACTTCACCAGCCGGGACGCGGCGCTGATCGGCGAAGGATGGCCGCAGCCGTCCCCGGAGTCGGTCGCTCGGTTCCTGGCCGGCGGCACCGACGGGCTTCTGTCCGATCTGGTCGAACTGTGCGCGGGAACCGGCCCGAAGACGGAGGCTGAACGTGTGTTGCTCGAGCGTCGGATGAAGCTGATCGAGCAAGAACCGGCATGGGCTGAAAAGTCAATGGCGAACTTCGGCGAAGCCCTGGACATGATGGCGAACATTGTCCTCTCCCGTCTTGAGACGGCCGGGCGCTCGGTCGAGGACGAGCCTGATCTCTACGAGGTGGCGAAGCTGTCGGTCATGCTTACCGGTGCCGTGTTGCACACCACGACTCATGGGAACCCGATGGTGGGTGAAGTCGATCGAGAGGAAATGAACCGCGTCGTCGATCTGGCGCGGCGAACGATGAAGGGGATGCTGTGACAACCGAACGGACAATCCTTGCGGTGCGCAGTGTCCATTGGTCCCACCGGCGTGGTCCAGCGCATGACGGGTCCGCCAAGCCTTGTGCCCCATGCGGTTCTCGCCGATCCGCTCTTCGACGCGCAGAGCACCGGATTGTCCGAAGTGGAGGGATCGGTACGTTACAGGCAAGCGCCTGAGTCGATGACGACGCAACGGAAGAAGAGGTCATCGAGGTCCGCGATCGCCTGACCGATGCGGGCTTCGCGTCGACCACCGTGGCTGACTGCTCGCGGCCGGGTTCGGCAATCGTGAACACACTGCTGATGTCGGTTCAGGAATGCGCCCGCGAGACTGACCTTCCCGGACTCATTCTGATCGCCTTCGACCTCGCCGCGATCGCAATGATCGTGTTCTCGGTCGTCCCAATCGCCTTCGCCGCCGGAACCTTGCCCGCAGCACACGTGGCGCGCGCCGACCGGTGCGACATCACTTCGTCACGAATGACCGACGTGACGAGCACCCCAGAAAGCGGTGGTGCGCCCCTGGCGGGTCAGGGTCCATGCCACAAGCGCAGTGCTCGACTTAAAACAAAGGAGAACATATGAACACGCAAGCCCCGATTGCTCTGGTCACCGGCGGAACCGGTACCACCGGCAGCAGAGTCGTCGAACGACTCACCAAGGCGGGCGTGCCGGTTCGGGTCGGCTCGCGCCGCAGTGAGCCGTCCTTTTCCTGGGAGGACCCGTCGACCTGGGGGGCGATGTTCGAAGGCGCCGACCGCACCTACATCGTGCACCCGGTCCTGATGACGCCGGAGGCGGCGGAGCAGATCGGAGACTTCTCCCGTGCTGCCGTCGCTGCGGGGGTCAGACGGCTGGTGCTGCTGAGCGGGCATGGCGCCGACGAAATCGTTGCCCCCGCAGAGAACGCGGTCAAGGAGTCGGGCGCGAAATGGACCCTCGTTCGCCCGAGTTGGTTCAACCAGGACTTTGAGACCAACTCTATGCTGGGCTTTCGTGAAGACATCAGGTCCGGCACCTTCGCTCAGCCGGTCGGTCACGCGCGATTTGGGTTCGTCGACGCCGATGACATCGCAGACGTGGTCGTCGCCGCACTCACCGAGGCCGGGCACGAGGGCAAGTCCTACGACCTGACCGGACCGCGAGTGCTGAGCTTCGGCGACGTGATGGCAGAGATTTCCCGAGCGACGGGCCGGACCATCACCTACGCTCCGCTCACTGGCGCCGAGTACCGCGAGAAGCTCATCGCGCAAGGCGTCCCGGAGGACGAGGCGGACTTGATGATCATGGAGACGCCTCACGCGGACGAGGAGCTCGGAGATGGCGTCCGGGAAGCACTTGGCCGGGCACCCAAGGACTTCACCGTCTACGCCCGCGAGACCGCCGCAACGGGAATCTGGGACGTCTGATCAACGTCCCTGGCATCGCGTGGAAAGGCGGTAGTACTCGCCCTCGTTGTCCTGGTCGGCCGCGAAACGAGTGGCTGTCAGGCGGGCCGTGAGGTCGTCCAGGACGTCCTGCTCGATGTCGATGGTGAACCGCTCCGGGGAATGGCCGTTGTTGTTGCCCCGGGAAACTCATCGCTTTCTGGCACAGACGTGCCGGGCGGGCCGGACGACTCAGCCGACGGGAGGACACGGGGCGCTGAGGCAGGGCGTCCATGCCCACCACAGATGACTGTACGGTGTAATGCTTCTGCCTGGACGGCTAAAACTGCACGCCGTATAGGGAATGAAGTGTCAAGGGAACCAGGCGTCGAGGCCGGCTGATGCCCAACCTCCCCATTGCGGTGGGGAGGCATTCGGCAACGCAGCACGGCCTGGTCTCCCGGTGTCAGAACCCGATTCAGCACAACGCCTAATTACTGAGGAGGACGCCATGTTGAAACTCCGTACTGGCACGGCCGCGCTGGCCCTCGCAGCGCTGGCCGTGACCGTCGTGGCCACCACGCCGGCCTCGGCCGCTCCGGCGAAAGCCGCTCCGGCGCAATGCGAGGAGGTTAGGCTCCCGGTGTCGATGACGACGGGTGAACCGGCCAACCAGCGCCTCACTGGCACCTTGTGCGTACCGTCCCGCAAGCCCGTGACCACCGTGCAGGTCCTGGTTCCTGGCGGCACCTACGATCAGAGGTACTGGTCGATGGCTCCCGCGCCGGGTGTGCCTTCCTATGTCGAGTCCATGACCCGAGCCGGGATTGCGACCCTGGCGATCGACCGGCTGGGCACCGGGCGAAGCTCGCAGCCGCCGAGTGCCGAGTTCCGTCCCGACACCCACACCGAGAGCGTCCACCAGGTGCTCCAAAAACTGCGTGCCGGCCAGATCGACGACCGCCGCTTCAAGCGAGTCGTCCTCGTCGGCCACTCGTTCGGTTCGGCTATTGCCACCGACATCGCCGTCAAGTACCCGCGCGACATCGATGGCGTCGTGCTCACGGGAATCGCGACCAAGCAGAACGAAGCGGCAATGCGCGCGCAGGAGCGCGACATGCACCGCGCCAATCAGGATCCGCGCTTCGCGCACCTCGGGCTGGACGACGGCTACATCACCACCAAGCCCGGCACCCGCGCCGACTGGTTCTACTACCGGCCCACGATGCTTCCGGCCACCGTCGCCCTGGACGAAACAGCGGCACAGCCGGACGTCATGACGCTGGGCAGTGCGCCATCCACGTCCGAGACATCTCAGGCGTCCGATATCTACCGACACATCAAGGACCCGGTCTTGATCGCAGTCGGCGAGCAAGACCGGGTGGTGTGCGGCGGCACCGGCTCCGACTGCTCCAGCTCCGCCGCCCTGCAGGCTCAGGAAGCTCCCCAGTTCCCGCCGTCCGCACGCATGCGGGCCGTGGTGATCCCCGCGGCCGGGCACTCCATCAACCAGCAGCTGACCGCTCCTGTCCTCTTCTCGGCGGTCCAGGCCTGGTCAGCTCGATACGTCGGGCCCCGCTGACCTGACCTGTCCGGGAACAGCTTCGGCGACCTCGTGGTGGTGCATGCCCGTGACGTGCGGCGTCAACGCCTTGACGCGGCGTTCGCGACGCGCATGTAAGACCCGACCCGATCCCGGGTGAGTATCACTCAGAACGGACAAACGTATGGATGACGCGACAACTGGTTCCAGTACGCCGATGATGACCGCCGTGCAGCAGGAGGTGCTGGGGTCGGTCGACGTCCTGCATCAGGTTCAGGTGCCCCGTCCGGTTCCTGGGCCTGGCGAGGTTCTCATCGCCGTTCACGCTGCCGGGATCAACCCCACAGACTGGGGACATCGCTACGGGAACATGTTCCTCAACCACATGCCCCGAATCCTCGGGTGGGACGTCTCCGGTGTGATCGAGGAAGTCGGGCTCGGGGTCGCGGTCCACGAACCTGGCGATGAGGTGTTCGGGATGCTGCCGTATCCGAAGGGTGTGGGGTCGCACGCGGAGTACGTGGTCGGGCCGGCCAGAGCGTTCGTGGCGAAACCGCCGGGGATCGATCACGTCCAGGCGGGCGCTCTGCCTCTGGTGGCACTGACGGCGTTCCAGGCGCTCGTCGACACGGCGAAGATCCAGCCGGGGCAGCGTGTACTGATTCACGCCGCGGCGGGCGGTGTCGGCCATGTCGCCGTCCAGATCGCGAAGGCTCGCGGCGCGTACGTGATCGGAACCGCCAGCGCCGGTAAGCATGACCTGCTCCGCACCCTCGGGGCAGATGAGCTGATCGATTACCACGAGACCGACTTCACCACCGTAGTAGCGCCCGTTGATGTCGTCCTGGACACCCTCTCGGGCGAGGTCACGCGACGATCGCTGTCCATCATCAAGCCCGGCGGAACACTCATCTCCCTGTTGGGCGGAGCCAGCGAGGAAGACCTCGAGTACGCGAGGCAACACCAGGTGTCCGTGAAGACGGTGCTGGTGGAAGCCGATCACGCATCCATGCTCGCCATCTCATGCATGGTGCAGGACGGGCAGCTCCAGTCCGTCATCGCGGCAACCTTCCCGCTGCGTGACGCTGCCCAAGCACACCTGCTCGGCGAAGAAGGCCGGACCACCGGAAAGATCGTCCTGACCATGAAGGAGGACTCCGCTCCATCGCATTGACGCGCCCGGCTTGTTCAATAGATTCGGAAGTGCGTCGCCATCGGCGCCGAGCGGCGGAGCCGGGAGCGCCTGCTTCCCGCGGCTCCTGCCATCGGAACGACCCTTACGTGTGGGGCGCCTGTTGCCGGTCCGGATTTGAGACCTGAAAGTGCCGCAAACCTACCGTGCGCCGCCAATCTTGATGAACAGGACGTGCTAGAAGGAAGCCGAAAATTAAACGCCGTATAGTAACTGTGCGCCGTTAATGGCCGGTTTGCGTGGGTTTGGTCCATATCTGGCCCTGTCGATGCGGCACGGCTGTACGGCTTCGTCCGGCATGACAGTGGACTATCCCGCCCCAGAGTGAAGAAAGATGGAGACTTGATGAGGCCCTACGTGACCTGCCACATGTTGAGTTCTGTGGATGGACGAGTGGACGTCGGTCGCTATAGCCGCCATCACGAAGGCTGGGATTTCGAGCGCTCGAACGCCGTCTACGGCGAGCTGGCGGCACTGCTCGGTGGCGAAGCTGCCGCCATCGGTAGCACGACGGCGATCGAGCTGCTCGGAGGCGCCGAATTCACCCACACAGGCCCCATTACCAGCACTACCGAAACACACCATGCTCCCCGCAAAGCCGAGCAGCTGATGGTCGTCTTCGATTCCGCGGGCCGCACCCAATACCCAACGACCGAGGCCACCGGCATGGACTTCCTCGCTGTGGTGGGGCCTCATGTCTCCGAGCGCTACCTGGAGCATCTGCGCGACGCTGGCGTGTCCTGCGTGTTCGCCGGACAGGACGGTCGCGATATCGCCGCAGCCTTGCAGACGCTGTCCGAGGACTTCGGCGTCACCCGCCTCACCCTGATGGGCGGCTCGACCATCAACGGCGTCTTCCTGCGAGACGGCTTGCTCGACGAGCTCAGCATCTTGCTCTACCCGGGTGGACGGACCAGCGAACGTGCCGGCAATCATCGATGCTCCCGGTGACGCGGATTCCCGCCCGGCAGAGAACCAGACGCTGGAACTGATAACGGCTGAGCCTCGCGAGGGCGGCCTTGTCTGACTGCGGTACCGAGTTCACCAGCACTGAAACAGCGCCACGGAGCACTCCGACAATCTGCACGATTGCTCCGCCGGGCGATCACGAGGACGCTCAGAGGATACGGAAGTGAGGGCGGACCGCGATGTCCGCTCCCACTTCTGCTGTCTCCCGCTCGCCCGGGCCGCCCCCAGCCTTTTCCTTGCCGCGGTGGGGATGGGGAGCAACGCGCCGGGCAACTGCGTGCGTTTATGCCGGTGATCGGCGCTTGCGAGCAGTCATACGTGTGACACATTGTCCTGCTCCGGGGCGGGGCGAATGCCGCACAGGAGCGCAGGACGGGCCGAGCGGCGAGGGGCGCCTGGCTCGAGCGCGGGCTGTCAGCCCGGTGCAGGAAGACCCAACGACCTGACGAGCTGGATGAGTTCTTCCCGGAAGAGCTTGTCCATGGTCTTCGTGCCGCCGCGCAGGTGTCCGTGGATCTCGAGAATCACCAAGCCGTGCAGGTGGCCCCAGATGCGCAGCGCGAGCGCGACCGCGGCTGGCGGCAGGCCGGGAAGGTGGGGGCGGACTTCGTCCAGGAGGGCGGGGTCGAAGTCGGACCATTGGAAGTCGCTGTCGGCGTAGAGGTGTTCGGCGTTCGGCCAGGCGGCAGCGGCCAGTTCGGTCAAGCTCTTGCAGAACCGCAGTTCGGCCTCGGGGGCGGCACCGCCCGCCGGGGGAACGTAGCCGGGAACGGCGTCGCCATAGACGAGCCGGAAGCCTTCGATGTTGGCGAACACCCAACTGCGGTAGGCATGGCCCCACGCCTGGATACGCCGACCAGGGTCCGTGACGGGGACAGACGCGACAGCCGCTTCGACTGCGTCGGCCAGTGAGGTGTAGACGTCGTTGACCAGGGTCGTGACCAGGTCGTCTCGGGTGGCGAAATAGCCGTAGATGGCGTTGGGCGTCATGCCCATCTGCCGAGCGATGGCGCGCAGCGTGATCGCCCCAGGGCCGCCTGAGGCCATCAGCTGCAGCGCCACCTGCTTGATCTCGGCTGTCGTCTCCAAACGCAGCCGTTCTCGTCGCGTGATGGTCCCAGTCTCTGCCATACCCCCACTCTACACCGTTATCCAACCTATTTGCCGATACTTAACTTCACGCCGTATAGTCTTAATATGCCGTCCAGTGAACGGTCATGACCAGCACGTTTGTATCCCGTCAGTGAGGAGAGTTGTGTCCACGCCATCCACCCAACCCCGTCCTTTCGCCCTCGTAATCGGTGGCACTGGCAAGACCGGCCGCCGGGTCGTCGAACGGCTCACAGCTCTCGGCCACCCCGTACGCATCGGCGCCCTCGACAGCGAACCTGCCTTCTTGTGGGAGGACGCTCGCACCTGGCAGGCCGTCCTCGACGGCGTCGACCGGGTCTACATCACCCACCCCAACATCACGCTGCCCGGCGCCGCCCAGCAGGTCGAAGCCTTCTCCCAGGCGGCAGTGGCCGCCGGTGTGCAGCGGCTGGTCCTGCTCTCCGGCCGCGGCGATGCGCTCGCCGCGGCCTTGGAGGAGGGCGTGAAGAACTCCGGCGCCGACTGGACGATCGTCCGGCCGAGCTGGTTCAGCCAGAACTTCAGCGAGGGCTTCTTCCTCCAGGCCGTGCCGGCCGGCGAGATCGCCCTCCCCCTGCCTGAGGCCCGCGAGGCGTTCATCGACGTCGACGACATCGCCGACGTCGTGGTCGCCGCCCTCACCGACGACCGGCTCACCGGCCGCATCTACGAGCTGTCCGGCCCCCGTCTGCTCAGCTTCACCGACGTAGCTGAGGAACTGTCCAAGGCCACCAGCCGCGAGATCACCTACACCCCGCTCACCGTCGAGCAATTCCCTGTGACGCTGCGCGAAAGCGGCTTCCCGGACGACTTCGCCGACGCGTTCGCGCACGGCTTCACCGACAGCATGGACGGCCACAACGCCCACCTCGTCCACGGCGTCGAAGAAGCCCTCGGCCGCAAACCCAAGGACTTCTCCGACTACGCACGACAGGCCGCCGCCACCGGCGTCTGGAACAGGTAACCGTTCCTGACCACCAGCGTGTCGGGCAACAGCCAGGGAGGTGCCTAACCCGTACGGGCACCGTCTGGCCGATGACGCTCGAAGCAGGGCCCGGCAAGGCGGCGCTTCTGCTGACTTACCTCCACGAACCAGTTGATTCAACTCGATGAATCGACGACCAACAGAAAGGGATAACCATGTCTGGCCTGCAGGACAAAGTAGTGATAGTGACGGGCGGCGCCCGCGGAATCGGAGCAGCCACAGCCGCCCGCATGGCCCGCGACGGAGCACAGGTCGTGGTCACCGACCTGCTCGACGAGCAGGGCACCAAGACCGCCGCCGACATCGACGGCCTGTTCCTCCACCACGACGTCACCAGCGAAGACGACTGGAAGAGCGTGGTGGACGCGACCGTCGAACGCTACGGCCGGGTGGACGGCCTGGTCAACAACGCCGGCATCGCCACCGGAGCACCGGGAACACCGATCGAGAACGAGACACTGGAATCCTTCGAAAGGTCGCTCAAGGTCAACCTGAGCGGTGTCTTCCTCGGCCTGAAGACGGTCATCGAACCGATGAAGGCCACCGGCGGCGGCTCGATCGTCAACGTCGCCTCCGTCCCCGGCCTGTCCGGGTTTCCCGGTGTCTCCGGATACGGGGCATCCAAGTGGGGCGTGCGCGGCCTCACCAAGATCGCCGCCACGGAGTTCGGGCCCCACAAGGTCCGGGTCAACGCGGTCAACCCCGGCGCGACCCTCACCCCCATGAACGAGTGCCACGTCCAGCCCGGCGAAGGCAACTTCCCCCGGCCCCGCTAGGCAGGATCGGCGTCCCGGAGGAGATCGCCGAAGCGGTGTCCTTCCTGATCTCCGATGCGGCCTCGTACACGACCGGCGCGGAGATCACGGTCGACGGCGGCTGGACAGCCGGCCTCCGCTGACACAGCATCCCGACGTCCGGGTGCTGCAGACTTGCCTCTCTGACCGCCTGCGCGCCCGTCATCGTCGCCACGACCTCGATACCCCGGCGGCGTCCAGAATGAGACGAAACCCCGAGAGCACCAGTTCGTCGTCGACGACGACGAACACGCGAACTATGCGTCCAGTCTCGGCGAGATCAGGCCCGCCATGCCATCCGGGGTGGGCGAGCCGCCCGCCCCGGATGGCTGGAGATCTCCCTGGCCGGTCACGACTTGCCTTCTGGCGCCCACCTGGCGATCAGATCTCCGTCGTTGACCAGCTCGTGCCCGGCGGCGAGGATCAGCTTGCCGCACAGCGCGTTGACCAATAGTTCGCGCAGGCCCTCGCGTCGCGTCAGGTCTCGTGATCGCCGAAGCGTTGTGCCACGACCCAGGCGGCCACTTGAGCCCGATTACTGAAACCCAGCTTGGTCAGGATGCGCTCGACATGGCCTTCCGCGGTGCGCTGGGCGATGACCAGCGTGGTGGCGATGTCCTTGTTGGTCAGCCCCTGTGCGATCAGGCCGGCGACCTGTCGTTCGCGGCGGGTCAGCGGCATGGCGGCGGCCGGGGACGGTGGTGCGGGCTGGCGCTCGCTCGCCGGCGAGCCCGGTGGCCGCCCCGAGCGAGGTCAGCATGTTCATCTGCACGTCCAGGTCGGGCTCCGGCTGTGTGGACAGGATCGTGCGGGCCCGTTCCAGGGTTTCGATCGCGCGGGGCAGGTCGTTGGCAAGCAGCGCACTAATGCCCCGAAGGTAGGCGGAGTAGCCGATCTCGGTGCTGTCATCCAGGTACAGGGCGAGATCCTCGCCCTGGTCCAGCAGCCGCGCCCCGGTATCGGCGTCCCTTTGCGCGAGCGCCAACTGGCTGTTGACCAGCAGTGCTCGGGCGTGCAGCGCGCTGGCACCCGTGGCCTGGGCGAGTGCCCGGTCGAGCCACCGCCGGCCCTCGCCGAACAGGCCCCGGGTCCACCAGTAGTGCAGGGGCAGGGTCGCCACGATACGCAGCGCGTCCTCGGCCTCGCCGGACTCGGCCAGGCAGTACTCCACGGCGGCGCGCAGGTTGGGGTGCTCACGGCCGAGCCGGGCCAGCCAGTAGGCCTGCCGGTCACTGACCCACTCGCCACGGGCGCGGGTCACCAGTTGCTGGTGCCAGTCGCGGTGCCGCTGCCGCAGCAGCGATTGCTCCCCGTCCTCGATGAGTTTTTCCTGGCCGTAGCCGCAGATGGTCTCCAACATCCGGTACCGGGCCGACCCATCGCCCTGGTCGGCCCGGATCAGGATCGACTTTTCGAGCAAGCCGGTCACCAGGTCGAGCATGTCCGTATCGGGCAGCCGGTCGTCGGCGCAGACGCCCTCGACGGCGTCCAGCTCGAACCCGCCCACGAACACCGACAACCGCGCCCACAACACCCGCTCCGGCTTGGCACACAGCTCGAACGACCAATCCACACACGCCCGCAGCGTCCGCTGCCGCCGTGGCGCGTCGCGCCGGGCCCGGCTCAGCAGCGAGAACCGATCGGCCACGGCGATGTAATTGTCGGCGGTAAGACCGAAACCGGGCACCGCCACCTCGGCGCGAGCCAGAAACAGCGCCACCGACTCACACCGGCTCACCTCGACGAGGCTGGACAGGTGGCGTGGGTTCGGGGCCGGTAACGGCGGCACGAGATAGACCGTCTCCCCTCTGATGGTCAGTGGTTCACGGCTGGTCAGGAGCACCCTCAGTCGTGGGCATGTGCGCAGCAGCGCGGCGGTCAGGATCGCGCACGCCGGCAACAGATGCTCGCAGTTGTCCAGGATGAGCATCAGCCGCCGACCAGCCAGCTGCTCGGCCAGCGTCCGCAGCGACGCCCCGCCGCCGTGGTCCCGCAATCCGAGCGCGGCCGCGACCAGATCGACACGACCCGACGCCGACAGCGTCTCGGCGGACTACTCAACGAATACCGACCCGCCGCATGAAAACCCAGGCCAGAACCGGTAACCAAGTTTCCGACCAGGACGGGCCAAACCCTTCGGGAGTAGTAGAAGACGGTTTCGCGAGTTTCAGTCGTGGGTGTCGGCGTGGGTGTGCTCGGCGGTCCAACTGGCGAGTAGCCGTAGGGCGTCGGCGGTGGGGGAGCCGGGTTCCGCGCCGTAGACGACGAGGCTTTGTCCGGGGTCTGCCGGGAGTTCGAGAACTTCGTAGGTGAGAGTGAGGTCGCCGACCACAGGGTGGTGGAGGCGTTTGTAGCCGGTGTCGTGGTAGCGGACGTCGTGGGCCCGCCACAGGGTGCGGAATTCCTTGCTGTCCCGGTTGAGGTCGTCGATGAGGTGGGATACCCGCTCATCGTGGGGGTTGCGTCCCTGATGCGCGCGCAGGCTCGCCACCGCGTCGGCGGCGTTGTCTTCCCATTCCGGGAAGAACTCCCGCGCACGGGGGTTCAGGAACAGGAACCGGGCGGTGTTGGGCGTCGCGGTTTCCTCGCCGTCGTAGAGGGGCGAGTATGTCGCCCGACCGAGCGCGTTCGCAGCGAGCACGTCACCGGTTTGGGTGGTGACGAACGCAGGCGCGTCCACGATCGCGTCGATGACGCGCCGTACGGCAGGGCGGGCGACGTACGGGGTCGATCGGGTGCCGCCGGGCCGGATGGTCGCGGTCACGCCGGCAAGGTGGAACAGGTGATCACGCTCGGCAGGGGTGAATTGCAACGCACGGGCGACCGCGTTCAACACACCTTCGGAGACCGCGCCAATAATGCCGCGTTCGAGTTTGATGTAGTAGTCGACGCTGACCCCGGCCAGCATCGCCACTTCCTCCCGCCGCAGCCCCGCAACACGCCGGTTGCCGCCCCAGGCAGGCAGCTTCGCCTGCTCCGGCGTGATCCTGGCACGCCGGCCAATCAGGAACTCCCGCAAGTTCCCTCGGTTGTCCATAGCTGGCAATCTACGTCCGCTCCCAACAGCCCGCCCGAGATCACGCCTCGGGAATGATGAAATGCCCGTGCGACTCGAGCGTGATCGTCTCGGGAGCAGGCCCGCGCCGCACACCCTCATCGAGAGCATCGATCCGGGCCAGCTCGTCAGCGGTGAGCTCGAAGTCGAACACGGCGAAGTTCTCCGCGATCCTTTCCGGACGGACCGACTTCGGAATCGCGGATCGGCCGTGCTGGACGTGCCAGCGCAACATCACCTGCGCCGGGGTCTTTCCATGCGCGGCAGCGATCGCCTTGATCGTGACGTCCTCGAGAGTGCTTGCACCGCCCTCACTCCCCCAGTAGAACGTGATCCCCCCGATCGGGGACCAGGCCTGGCTGAGGATGCCGTGCTCGGCGTGCAACGCCAGCAGGTCCTTCTGCTGGAAATAGGGGTGGATCTCGATCTGATGCACCGCCGGAACGACCGTCGCGACATCCAACAACCGACTCAGCTCCTCGACGGTGAAGTTGCTGACACCGATCGCGCGGACCTTGCCCTCAGCGTGCAGGGTCTCCAGCGCACGGTAGGCGGCCACGGTCCGGTCGAACGCGGTCGGCAACGGCTGGTGCAGGATGAACATGTCCAGCCGGTCCACACCCAGCTTGCGGGCGGACTTGTCGAACGCGTGCAGGGTCTCCTCGTAGCCGTAATCGGTGATCCACGCCTTGCTCTCGATGAACAACTCGTCACGCGGGATCCCGGAGTCGGCGATCGCCTGCCCGACCTCGCGTTCGTTGAAGTACCCGGCGGCGGTGTCGATGTGCCGGTACCCGACCCGCAACGCCTCCGCGACAGCAGCAACGGTCTGTTCCGGCTCGGACTGAAACACCCCCAGCCCGATCACGGGCAGCACGACTCCATTGTTCAACGTCAGCATCGTCACGCTCATACCTCACAGCGTGCAGAACCAGCGCCGATGCAGGGAGGCTCTCTCAGTCCCTGTCTCACCCGGACGCGATGACGTCTGATGGATACGTCTGACCTTTGTGGTGCGCATGCAGGACTGTCCACTTCGGTGCCTTCTCTGCGGCCGCTTTCCTTCTCTGCGCGCGCCCACGACCCACTGGCCCCTGTTGGAGATCTTGTGAACGCTACGCCACCCGCCCTGGCCGGACCCCGTCAATGGGGAGCGCTGGTCGTGCTCACCCTCGCGGTCACGCTGCTGGCGGTGGACGGCACCGTTCTGGCCCTGGCGATCCCGTCGCCGACCGAGAGTCTGAACCCGTCCGGGACGCAGCTGCTGTGGATCGGTGACGCCTATGCCTTCGCCCTGGCGGGGCTGCTGGTCACGATGGGCAACCTCGCCGACCGGATCGGGCGCAAGAGACTGCTGCTGATCGGATCGGTGGGGTTCGGGGTGTCGTCGGCGATCGCGGCGTTCGCGCCGACACCGGAGCTGCTGATCGCCGCCCGCGCGCTGCTGGGCATCAGCGGCGCCACCATCATGCCCTCCACGCTGTCGCTGATCCGGGCCACCTTCCTGGATCAGCGGCAACGCACCCGGGCCATCGCGATCTGGTCCGCCGGCGCCACCGGCGGAGGCGCGATCGGTCCCCTCGTCGGCGGGGCGCTGCTGGAACACTCCTGGTGGGGCTCGGTGTTCCTGATCAACATCCCCGTCATGGTCGTTGTCGTCGCGCTCGGCGTTCCGCTGCTGACCGAGTACCGCAACCCGGCACGGGCACCGATCGACCTGCGCTCAGCGCTGGTGTCGTTCCTGGCCATCGTGCCGTTGGTGTACGCCATCAAGACCGTCGCCGCGGACGGGATGAACCTCGCGGTGGTAGGCGCCGCCCTGTTCGGGCTCGCCGCCGGGATGGTGTTCGTCATCCGGCAGCGACCGCCGCCACCGACACCATCGTCACCGTCGTGCCCCGCGAACGCGCCGGCGCGGCCGCGTCGATCAGCGAAACCGGCTACGAACTGGGCATCGCTCTCGGTATCGCCGTGCTCGGGTCGCTGCAGAACGCCCTCTACTCCGCGCACCTGCGACTCCCCGACGACCTGCCCAGCGACATCCGGGGACCGGTGACCGAATCACTCGCCGCCGCGACCCACGCCCTGAAGGACCGGTT
Organism: Kibdelosporangium banguiense; assembly: GCF_017876405.1. Lineage (GTDB taxonomy): Bacteria > Actinomycetota > Actinomycetes > Mycobacteriales > Pseudonocardiaceae > Kibdelosporangium > Kibdelosporangium banguiense. The sequence goes on from NZ_JAGINW010000001.1 coordinate 10,849,061, forward strand.
CCCCGAGCTGCTCCAGCACGCACAGCATGCTTTCACCAGCGCCATGCAGGTCACCGCCCTCACCGCCGCCGCCCTCACCGCCATCGCCGGACTGATCGCGTTCAAAGTGATCCCCGCCGCGAAGGACCAACTGCAGGAAGCCGACCACTGACCCCACCAGCCCCAGGCGTCCTGCGCGTGCTGACGTTCCTGTTTGGGTTGGAGAAAGCCTGGCTGGTGGGGCCGCACACCGACCGGTGCGGCCACCAGCTCTTACGCTGAACGCATTGTCGTCGGAGCGCCCGGAACGCGTCCTCCCAGGCGCACACGCCGCACCTTGGCCGGCATTCACACCTGCAGCGAGTCCCGACCTGCCGGCCAGGCTGGTCAGTGCTTGAGGTGTGTGCTGTAGAAATCGACGAGCTTGTCCACGACCTGCGCGACGTACTGATCGCGGTAGTACAGGTCGACGTGGGTCGCCCCATCGATGTCGAACAGTTCCGCGTTCTCGCCGGCGCGAGCCACACCGTCCTCACTGAACACCCGGGTGTCGGCCTCGGTCCCGGCGATCATCAGCAGCGGGCGCGGCGCGAGCCAGCTGTTGTTGCGATATGGCTCGAACTGGGCGACCAGATCGAAACGGGCCACCGCCCAGCCGGTGGAACGCGGGTGCTGGCCCAGCGGCGTGCGGTAGTACCCGTAGGTCTCCGCGAACATGGTCCCGGCAGGCAGGGCGTCTGCCTCAGCCTGCGTGGCGGGGATCAGGTTCGACTCGTAGGCGGTGCCTTCGCGGGCTTCCAGGGTGCGCAGCACCCCGGCCTGGTCCAGCAGACCGTCACGAACCACGGGATCAGACAGCAGCTCGGCGCCGGGATCGACGGCGCTGACCGTGGCCACGGCCTTCATCCGCCGGTCAGTCTGCGCGGCATAGGGAACATAAGCACCCGAGGCGCAGATGCCCAGACCGCCGATGCGCTCCGAGTCGACCTCGCTGCGCGTGGTCAGGAACGACACCGCGGCGCGGACGTCCTCAGCGCGCTGGAAGGGATCCTCCAGACCGCGCGGCTCGCCCTCGCTCTCGCCCTGGTAGGCCGCATCGTAAGCCAGCGCAACGAAACCCTTGCGAAACAGCTCTTCGGCGTAGCGGCCGGCGGTCTGCTCCTTCACACCGCTGGCCGGGTGCCCCACCACGACGGCGGCCCGCGGGCGACCGTCATAGTCGTCGGGCAGGTACAACATCCCGGCGACAGCCAGATTGTTGCTCTTGAACGTCACAGGTGTACGCACGGTCTCCTCCGATGAGTAGCAGCCAACCGACCGAGCAGACGTGAGCACTCACGTCCACTTCGTACTGCCATTCCAGCCGGGACCACGACACCGAACCAGATACTCTCAGAGCCCCCTCGCACCCGAGATCCCCCTGCGGCGGGGGCTCTGCCGTTCCCGGTATCGACAGAGCCTCCCAGCCTGACGGGCCGCTTGTTTGAATCACATCGACCGTCCGGCATCGCCAGAGCCGCGATACACATCTGGCGAATGAGCCTGGGCGTCATCCGAAGTCATGGCGTGCCCGGATCCCGCGCCGGACGAGATGTCCACGCGTTCGTTCGAGCATAGTCTACTTCGGACGCTCGACCGAGCCAGCCGCACTGCAGTCCGTCCAACTCCGACAGACGAGATGAGGGATGAAACCCATGCACGAACAGGAAAGCACGCCCAACGGCGACTCGACCGAGCCCGGCCGTCGCCGCTTTCTGCTGGGCGTGGCCGGACTTGCCGCCACCTCAGCGGTGGCCGTGTCACCGGCACAAGCAGCACCGTCCACCACCGGCGGCCCTGCCGGCGGTCGTAACCGGGTGACCGCGGCCGTTACGCAGACCGGTCGCCGCAGGCTCGGGTCCTTGAAAGTCTCCGGCATCGGTCTGGGCTGCCAGACCCTGCCGGGCACTATGTACGGGCCTGTCACCAGCCGCAAGGACATGGTCGCACTCGTCCGGACCGCGGTCGACCAGGGCGTGACGTTCTTCGACACCGCCGAGGTGTACGGCCCGCTCGAGTCGGAACGGATCCTCGGCCAAGCACTCCAACCCGTCCGCGACCATGTGGTCATCGCGACCAAGTTCGGTTCTGACATCGACCCGGACACCGGAGCGGGAGGAAGCGGCCTCAACAGCCGTCCCGCCCATATCCGCCGAGCCGTCGACCGCATGTTGAAACGCCTCAGGACAGACCGTATCGACCTGCTCTACCAGCACCGGGTCGATCCCACAGTCCCGATCGAGGACGTGGCGGGCACGGTGAAGGACCTCATCACCGCAGGCAAGGTGCTGCACTTCGGCCTCTCCGAACCAGGTCTGCAAACCATCCGCCGGGCACACGCGGTCCAGCCACTCACCGCGATCCAGAACGAGTACTCCACGCTCTGGCGCGGCCCGGAAGCAAAGGTCTTGCCGCTCTGCGAGGAACTCGGGATCGGCTTCGTCTGCTGGTCGCCTCTGGGCATGGGCTTCACGACCAGCACGATCAACCCCTACACCCGGTTCGCGCAGGGCGACTACCGCGCGGCGGTGCCCCGCAACAGCAGGGAGAACATGCCGGCCAACATGGCACTGGTGCAACTGCTGCAGGACTGGGCCGTCCGCAAGGGGGCCACACCCGCCCAGATCGACCTCGCCTGGCTGATGGCCCAAAAGCCGTGGATCGTGCCGATTCCCAGCACCACCAGGCTGTCCCACCTGCTGGAGAACATCGGCGCCGAAGAGATCACATTCAGCCGCGACGAACTCCAGGAGCTCAACGCCGCTATCGCACAGATCAGCATCAAGGGCGAACGGCTACCTCCAGAGGACCTCGCCATGACGGGTGTCGAAGCACCAATCCGCTAACCGGCCGCTAACCAAACAACACCGCGCCAGGCGAGACAGGGATTTCGATGCACGCAACGTTCAGGTGCGGGGCTGGAGATGCGCGGATCGAGGAGATCCCCGATCTGACGATGGAGCCCGACACCAATCCGACCCGGCGACCGACGAACGACCACGCCCTGCTGCTCGGCCAGTGGCTGCGCAGTCCCGCCCGGATCGGGGCCATAGCGCCCAGTTCGCCCACGCGATCACCAGCCCTGTGCCCGAATACGGTCACCCTGTCGTCATCGAACTAGGCCCGGGCACAGGGCCGTTCACCACGCAGATCCAACGCAGGCTCGGCGGCCGCGGCCGTCACCTTGCCATCGAGGCCAACTCACGTCTGGCGGCACAGCTACGCACACGCTGCCCCGGCGCCGAAATCGTGCAGGACGATGCTGTGCACCTGCCCCGGCTGCTCGCCGAACGAGGACTGCGCCAGGCCGACGTTGTCGTGAGTGGCCTGCCCTGGGCGATCTTCGGCGCCGAACTTCAGCAGCAACTGATGAATGCCACCACCACCGTGCTCGGACCGGCCGGCGCCTTCACCACCTTCACCTACCGCCATGCCGTCTCCCTCCCGGCCGCACGGCGCCTGAAACGCTTGCTGATCGATCACTTCGAAGAAGTCGTTCCCGGCCGCACCATTTGGCGCAACCTGCCTCCGGCCTACGTCTTTCTACGCCCGCAGGCCACGACCCTACCCCAGTCCACAGTGGACCAAAGCCGGTCCACTACGGGATTTGTCGAGCGCCAGCACGTGAGGAACTGCGGTATCGGGACATCATCGGCCACACCGTGCAGCAAGTGCAGACCAAACTGGACATCGGCGAGGTCCGCCTGGCCCTGGCATGAGTTGACCCAAATGGCAGCGGTGCTGCCCAGCGGAATAGCTGTGCAGCACCGCCGAAGGGTGCGCTTGCCGAAAACCTCATCCGTCCTGGTCAGGCGGTGTCACCAACATCAACTCCGTCGCCGCATACGCTCAGGGATCAGCACGGCAGGATGACTGGCCGTGCTGCTGCGACTTGCCTACCTCGGCCTCACCAAAACCTTCACCCTACTTCGCCTGCTCCCGATGACCGACCGGGACAAGGAGATCGAGATCCTCGTGTTGCGGCACCAGATCGCAGTACTGCAACGGCAACTCGGCGACATCAAGGTGCGATTCAACCCGGCTGACAGGGCGTTACTCGCCGCGCTCCTGCATCGACTACCACGCCAGACCTTGCGCAGGCTCCGACTGCTGGTCCGTCCAGACACCATCCTGCGCTGGCACCACGACCAACTCCGCCAACACCACGCCAGGATGTCACAACCGAAACGCCCGGGCCGACCACGCACCATCCGATCCATCCGAGTCCTGCTCCTCCGCCTCGCGAAGGAGAACCCGAACTGGGACTACCGCCGCATCCACGGCGAACTCCTTGTCCTCGGCATCAAAGTCGCCGCCTCCACCGTGTGGCAAGTCCTCACCAACGCCGGCATCACCCCCGCACCCGAACGCGCATCCAGCACCTGGGCCCAGTTCCTCCGCTCCCAAGCCGACGCCCTGCTGGCCTGTGACTTCTTCGAAACCGTCACCCTCACCGGTATCCGCATGTACGTGCTCGTCGTGATCGAGCACGCCAGCCGACGGATCCGCATCCTCGGCGCCACACCACATCCGACCGCGGCCTGGGTGACCCAAGCCGCTCGCAACCTCGTCATGGACCTGGAGGACGCCAACTCCCGGACACGGTTCCTGATCCGCGACAGGGACGGCAAGTTCCCTCACCTGTTCGACGCCATCCTCGCCGACGCCGGCATCCAGGTCATTCTGAGCGGCATCCAAATGCCACGGATGAACTCGATCACCGAGCGGTGGATACAAACCTGCCGACACGAACCGCTCGACCGCACCTTGATCTGGAACCAGCGACATCTACTCCACGCACTCCGCGAATACGAACGGTTCTACAACAACCACCGACCACACCAAGGCATCGCCAACGCCCGACCACTACGGCCACTGCCATCGCCGATCACAAGCCAGGCCGAGATCACCGGTCTCGACATCCGCCGACACCAGCGGTTGGGAGGAATCCTCAACGAGTACCACCACGCCGCCTGACCAGCACGGACGACATTCTCGGCAAGCGCACCCCTACCAGCTTGTTGACCAGGCCCAATTCCGTGTCCGCAGCAATCGCCACGACGACGCCACGCCCCGCACCACGTGTGACAACCGTGCCGGAGTACGCCGTGTTGACCCGGTCCGCGAGCTCCACGTCATCGGGCAGGACGTCCTCGGTCTTGGCGACGGGCACCGATTCGCCGGTCAGTGCGGACTCGTCCACCTCCAACGAATCCGCCGCGGCCAACCGGACATCAGCCGCGATCTTGTCCCCCGCCTGCAACACCAGAACATCACCACGAACCAGCTCCTCGGCCCGGACTTTGCCTGGGACACCGTCCCTGATCACCCCGGCTTTGGCAGGCACCATCCGGGCCAGCGCGTCCAACGCCGACCGGGCCCGGGATTCCTGCACATACCCGATGACCGCGTTCAGCAGCACAACACCGAAGATCACGCCCGAGTCCACGAACTGCGCCATGCTCAACGTGACGACCGCGGCCACGATCAGCACGTAGACAAGTGGATCGTGGAACTGCCGGAGAAAGCGCAGCAACGCACCACCATCATCCTCTACCGGCAGTACATTCGGCCCGAACTCAGCGGCGCGCCGGGCCGCCTCGGCCGACGACAAGCCATGCCGCAGATCAGTTCCCCACGACGCGACGGTTTCCGGCACGCTCAGCCGGTGGGCATCCTCTTGCCTCTGCGGAGATCTCACTGGTGTCACCATGTCCTCAGCGTCGCGATAACCGATCACCGCGACTAGGGGCCTCCTGCGCTGACAGCAGGGTCTTTCGGCCTTGTCCGGTCACGCCGCCCGTTCGCGGAAAGACCCGTTCAGGAAACGGCGACAACAGTCACTGCCACCGCGGCCACAGGTGTCGCCAGCCAGCAGGCCAGCCGCGCCACGAACTCTCCACCGCCGAGCCCGCCCGCGAGAGCAAGTTTCACGACGAGATTCGTCACCAGGGCAACCGCGGCAGCGAGGACGGCCGTACCGACCGGAATGGCGTGCGGCGCGAGGGATGCGGACGCGACTGCGGACGCGTGCGCGTCGGCCAGGCCACCGGCCGCGGCCGCCGCGACAACTCCCCCACCTCCCAGCCAATCGGCTGCCGCGCGGGTCGCGACCAGCAGGACGAGGGCCAGCGACAACGCCGAACGCAACGACATCGGACGTGCCAGCAACGGATCGACGTCCTCCGGCTCGTCCCGTGGCCGGTTGCGCCACACGAGCCAGCCGATCTCCGCGAGCAGGACCACGATCCCGGCGGCCGCGGCCGGCAGGAGGCGATACGCCACAGGCGGACTCACAACCGCGGTGACCGCGACAAGCTGAACGAGGATGGCGATGTTCACGGCGAGCAGGCCAGGCACCAGCGAGGCTCCTGCGGTCGCGGACTTGCGGGCCAGCACCGCGGTAGTGGCGGAGCCCGAGACGAAGCCGCCGGCGAACCCGGCGCCGATCAGACCCCATCGCTGCCCGAACCAGCGAGTGTCGAGATAGCCCGCCCAGCCGATGAGGGTGATCGCGATGACCAGAACCCAGACCCTGGCCGGGTTCAACACCCCGTAAGGACCGAGCGGCTGATCCGGGAGCAAGGGCAGCACGACGAAAGCGACCAGGAACAACTTCATCGCGTCAGTCACATCCCGATCGCTCACCAGACGGGTCGCGAACCGATGCAGTGGACGTTTGGCCGCGAGCAACACGGCGGCGACAACACCCGCGGGTACTGCCAGCTCGGGCCGGAACCATGCCAGCGCACCAAGCAGATACGTGCCGATGGCCGCGATCTCGGTGGTGGCCCCGATATCTGCCTGCTCACTACGGGCTCCTTGCCGGTACCACGCCACAACGAGCGCTGACACCGCGGCGAGCCCGACCCCAAGTGCGACCGGCGACAACGCCGCGGATACCGCACCAGCGAGGGTGATGAGCGGGAACGTCCGCGAACCCGCAGGCCGGTTGCTGTCCGACGCTGTGTCATGTTCCCGTTCCAGCCCCAGCAACAAGCCGATCGCGAGCGCTGTGCCCAGGTGGGCCAACGCTCCGAAGGTCTCGGTGACGTCCATCGCCTACACCAGTACGTGTTCGCCGTCGCGCGGAACCACAGCGCACCAGCCGTATTCGACGCTCAGCCGCTCGGCAAGCGCAGCCGAACCTTCGGGCTCACCGTGCACAAGGTAGGTCACCAAGGGCTCCGGGCCACTGGTCGCCCACGCCACCAGTTCATCTGAGTCCGCGTCCGCGCTGAACGCGTCCACCACAACGACTTCCGCTTTGACGGGGACGTAGCGACCGTGAATCTTGATCTCCCGCGCGCCTTCAGCCAGTCGGCGGGCCCGAGTGCCCGCAGCGGCGTAGCCCACGATGAGAACTGTGTGCTTGCTGCGGGGCAGCATCGCCTCCAAGTGGTGCAGCACACGGCCACCGGTGGCCATCCCCGAGGCCGAGATGACGATCGAAGGCCTACTCGGCCGGTTCACTCGCATCGACTCTCCGGCCGTGCGCAGCTCCGCGAGATGGCCGGGGTCGAACGGATCGTCCATCTCGGACAGTTCCGGCCGGATCTCCGGCCAGCTCTTGGCCAGCGCCTGCCGGTACACCCGCAACGACGCCAGGGCCATCGGGCTGTCCACGTACACCGGAAGATCGGGAATGGCGCCCTCGCGTACCAGCCGGGCGAGTTCGACCAGGATAACCTCGGTCCGGTCGACCGCGAACGCGGGAATCAGCACACTGCCACCACGTTGCGCCGTCTTGCGGATCATCTCGGCCAGCAATTCGATCGCCTGCCCGTCGTCGTGCGTGCGTTGCCCGTAGGTCGATTCCAGAAGAAGCACGTCACAATCCGGACGCGGCTGCGGCGGCAACAAGACCCGATGCGCCGGCCGGCCCATGTCGCCGCTGACCACCACACTCCGGCTGACACCGCCCGAGGTCAGCGTCAGGTGCGCCCACGCCGACCCCAGGATGTGCCCGGCCCTGCCGAACTCCAGCTCCACCCCATCGGCGATCCGCCGGTTGACACCATGGTCCAGCGGACGGAACAACTGCACAGTTCGCCCGACATCATCCGTGTCGTACAACGGCAGCGCCGGGTGGTGTTTGGACCAACCTCCCGCATTGGCCAGCCCAGCGTCCTCCATCATCAGCTGCGCACTGTCCGCCAGCACAATCCGCGCCAACTCGACCGTGCCATGCATCGCATAGATCGGGCCACGCCATCCGTTGCGCACCAGCACAGCCAGGTAGCCGCAATGATCGAGATGGGCATGCGTCAACACGACTGCCTTGAGCCTGTCCACGTTCATGGGCGGCGGCCGCCAGTTACGCCGCCGCAGTGACGCCAGGCCCTGGAACAAGCCACAGTCGACGAGAACCTGGGAATCTCCGGCCGTGAACAGGAACTTGCTGCCGGTCACGGTGCCGACGCCGCCGAGAAAGGTCACCGCGGGCGGGGTGTCCACTTGAATGGTCATCTCGTGAGCCTGCGGCCAGACCGATCACCGCTGGCAGGAGCATCCGACCCGAAACATCAGGACTTTGGACCTTATCGAACGGATACCGGCGGCGACCGCGGAACCGGGCATACCGTGTTGTCCGGTGCCGCGTGCGACGGGACCTGTCCGCCGACCATCATGTCTTCGACATGACAACGTGTCGTGTCAGTGGCGAGGTGACCGTTGTTTGCGACGGCGAACAACCCCGGTCACCGAGATGACCAGGGCGGCCACGGCCGGGGTGATCCAGATCGCCGGTCCAGCGGCGATCGCGTGCCACATGGATACGGGCATCTGCTGGGCAAGAACGAAACCGCCCATCACGATCACGAACCAGCCGAAACCCTTGCGCAGGAGATGTTCGGGGATTCGGCCGGTCAGCCGGCCGCCGAGCAGGCTGCCTGCCACCGCCGCCGCTGTGACGGCCAGCGCGAGTGTCCAGTCGATGTGGACAGTCGCGAGGTACCCGGCGAGCCCGGCGAAGGACTTCATCGCGATCACGACCAGCGAGGTGCCCACCGCGACAGACATCGGCAATCCGCCGAGCAGCGCCAAAGCGGGTACCACGAGGAAACCGCCACCCGCGCCGACCAGTCCGGTGACGGCACCCACCGCCACGCCCTCGGCGATGACCCGTCCGACAGGCAGTTCCCCATGTGTCGTGGCATGTGTGTTCGTGCGCCGGCCGCGGATCATCGCAACGGCGGTGGCGATCATCATGAGGGCGAAGCCCACCAGCAACCATGTGCCGGGGATGAATTGAGCGAGACGCCCGCCGCCGTATGCGCCGGCCATCCCGGCGGCGCCGAACACCAGGCCGGTGCGCCAGCGCACCCGCCCAGCCCGAGCATGCGAGATCACGCCGGCCGCACTGGTGACACCGACCACGAACAACGACATCGCGATCGCCGCTTTGGCTTCCAAGCCGGCCAGGAACACCAGGATCGGTACGGTCAGGATCGAGCCGCCACCACCGAGCACCCCCAAGGCCAGCCCGACCAGCACCGCCGCGGCCAACGTGAGTGCCAGCATCGCGCTCACGCCCGCTCGTCGCGCAACGCCGCCACCACGGCATCGTAATTGCGCCGCGAGCCACGGTTGTACGGCAATTTGGCCAGCAGCATGCCCATCACGCAGGTGTTGGTCAGCGAGGCGATCACCAGCCCGGCGCCGACGGCACCGGCCAGCCAGGTGACCGGCGGAACGACCAACCCGATCAGGACCGCGGTGAGCACGATCGCGCCGGCGACCAGACGCACCTGACGCTCGAGGTCCCACCGCGGCCGGCCGTGCCGCACGGGACCGCCCGCAGCCTGCCACGCGGTCATGCCGCCATCCAGCAGCCGGAGGTTGGGCAGACCGGCGGCGGCCAGGACCTGTTCGGCCTGTGCCGCGCGTTGCCCGGATCGACAGATGAGCACGACCTGCTCGTCGAGGTGGTGACGCAACTCGTCCCGATGCTCTCGTAACAGGTCCAACGGCACGTTGTAGGAGCCGGGGATGTGCGCGTTCTCGAACTCACCGGGCGTACGCACGTCGATCAGCCGTGGACCGCCGCCGGACTCGACCAATCGTCGCAGCCCGGCCACGTCGAGTTTCATGGGACTGGTCACGCCTTTGCTCCCGCCGTGCGGACGATGGTGAGGCCGGCGTTCGCAGCGGTGTCGTACAGGTCATCGATGTGCACGACTTGGCGCCCGGCCCGCGCCAGCACACTGGCCGCGATGGACGCCCGGTAGCCCGACTGGCAATGCACCCACACCACCCCGTCGGGGATCTCGACGAGCCGTTCCGGCAGTTCGGGCAACGGAATGTGCAAAGCGGCGTCAACGTGGCCGTCTCTCCATTCGTTGGTCATCCGCACGTCCAGCAGGACGTCCGGGTGCGGCAGCCAATGTGGCAGTTGCCCGGCTCGTGCGGCGGCGAGCTCAGCGAAGGTGGCCACGGCCAGCTCCCCAAGATCGTGCTCGTTCCCGGCCCACTGTTCGGGAGCGCCGGTGGCCGCCGCCGCGGGCCGATCGATACCGATTCGCGCCAGTTCCCGCTGGGCCTCCGCGACCTGCTCGGGCGACTCGCCGAGCAGCGTGATGGGCGCGCCCCACGGCGCCATCCAGCCCAGCCAGGTGGACATCGGCCCGTCAATGCCGAAACTGAGCGTGCCGGTCAGATACCGATGCGCGAATGCCTTGCGGGAGCGCAGGTCCACCACCCACTCCTGGGCGCCGATACGAGTACGCAACTCCTCGGGGTCAGCGATCCGCACCGGGGTGAGGTCGATCAGGCCGGGTCCGGCAGCGTTCGCGACGCCCATGTGGGCGTAGTACGCGGGATAGGCGTCCAGCCCCGCCAGCGTCCGGGTCACGAAGTCGTCGGCTTCCAGCCGCAGGGCGGGGTTCGTGCCCTTTTCCCGGCCGATCGTCGAGGCCGGGGCATCAGATTGGGTGGCCGAACAGAAACTGCCGAACCCGTGCGTGGGCCAGACCTGGGCGCCATCGGGCAGCAGGTCGGCCAGCCTGCGCACAGAGGCGTGCTGATGGTAGGCAAGGGTGCCAGCGTACTGCTTGCCGAGCAGATCGGTGCGCCCCGTCGTGCCGAACAACAACGAACCACCGGTGAACACACCCACCGGCCCCGCCGGGCCGTGCAGGACACAGGACATGTGGTGAAACGTATGCCCCGGCGTGGCCATGACGTTCAAGCGCATCTGGTCGGACACCACGATCTCGTCCCCGTCGCTGACCGCAAGACGTTCGAACGCGACATTGTCGGCAGCCGCCACCGCGTACCGCGCACCTGTCAGCCGGGCGAGCGCCAGCCCGCCAGAGACATAATCGTTGTGCAGGTGCGTCTCCACGACGTGGGTGATCCGTACTCCCCACCGGCCGGCCAGCTCCACGATCCGGTCAATGTCCCGTTGCGGGTCCACCACTACCGCCACCTGCCCGTCGTGCGCCAGATAGCTGCGGTCGCCCAGCGAGGAGGTCGCGACGACCTCGACGTCAATCGACATGCTCATCCTTAGGTTTCGTAACGCTTCTGGTGCCACGGTCTCCGACGCGGATCTGCAGTCGACCCAAGACCGGCACCACACTCTTTCAGATACCCTGGGGGGTACCTAAGGTTCAGCGTAGCGCACGCCGCTCAGGTTCCCCAAATACCCCTGGGGGTAGTTGCGGCGCTTCTCGAACCGGCCACGCACGTGACCGCGATGACCGCTGAGCCAATCCCAGCCAGGCGACCGGCGTCACCTTGGCCGCCGCGCCTGGTCGGTGGCCACCGAACACCTCGAACTGCCGTGGAGGCCAGGGACGGAAGACCTGTCCGCGCGGGGCCGATCGGCCGCATCCGGCAAGGCCACAGGCAGCGCATCCTGAACCGAGCGCCGCACGAAGAGGAGTCACCGGTGAATACCTCGCCAATCGCGATGATCGACCGGATCCGACAGGCACTCATCGGCGAGGGTGAGGTTCTCGTCGGTCCCTATGGCCCCGGCGGGTCGCCTACGTGGACTACACGGCGTCCGGCCGGGCGCTGGACTTCATCGAGGAGTTCATCCGCCGGCAGGTGCTGCCCTGTTGTGCCAACACCCACACGGAGAGTTCTGGCACCGGGCTGCGCACTACCCGCCTGCGGGAGCAGGCTCGCCGCCTGATTCGCGACTCGGTCGGCGGAACCGAGGGCGACTTGGTGATCTTCTGCGGTTCCGGGGCCACCGCGCGGTGAACAAGCTGGTCGGCATTCTGGAACTGCGGCTGCCCGCGGCCCTGGACGCGCGGTACCACTTGCGTGATCGGATACCCGCGGCGGAACGGCCGGTGGTATTCGTCGGGCCGTACGAACACCACTCCAACGAGCTGCCCTGGCGAGAGTCGATCGCCGAGGTCGTCGTCATCGACGAGGACGCCGACGGGCACATCGACATCGCCGAGCTTCAGCGGGAACTGCGGCGCTACGCCGATCGTCCACTGCGGATCAGCAGTTTCTCGGCAGCCTCCAATGTCACGGGCGTCCCGACCGACGCCGACCGCATAGCCGCCCTCCTGCACGAGCACGGCCCATTGTCCTTTTGGGACTACGCGGCGGCCGCGCCTTACGTGTCGATCCGCATGCGGGAGAGCACACCCGGCCGCCGAGACCACAAGGACGCGATTTTCCTGTCACCACACAAGTTCGTCGGCGGTCCGCAAACCCCGGGTGTTCTGGTGATACGGCGCAACTGGTCACCAACGCCGTGCCCACGGCTCCGGGCGGTGGCACGGTCGCGTTCGTCGTCCCACTCGGACACCGCTATCTCGACGATCCCGTTGCCCGCAAGGAAGGCGGGACTCCCGCGATCGTCGAGTCCATCCGCGCCGGGCTGTGTTCGCCGTGAAGGACGCCGTCGGTACCGAGACCATCCAGGCCCATGAGGAGAACGGTTGTGGCGGCACGCCCTCGCGCGGTGGGCGGCGAATCCGGGCATCGAGATCCTCGGCAACCACCAGTCCGACCGGTTGTCCATTGTGTCGTTCCGAATCCGGGCCCGGGGCCGGTATCTGCACCACAACTTCGTCGTCGCGGTGCTCAACGACCTGTTCGGCATCCAGACCCGCGGCGGTTGCTCCTGCGCCGGACCCTACGGTCACCGGCTGCTGGCGATCGATACCGAACACGCCCACGCCTTCGAACACGAAGTGGCGCTGGGGGCGTGACGGCATCAAGCCAGGCTGGGTCCGGCTCAACTTCAACTACTTCATCACCGACGACGTCCACGACTACCTTGGTGCCGTGGATCTCATCGCGCGACACGGACACCGCCTGCTGTCCGACTACGTCTTCGACCCCAGAACCGGGTTGTGGTGTCACCGAACCGCCACGATCACCGCGGAGCGGATACCCGACCTACGGGCGATCACGCCCGGTACACCGGGTCCCATCATCACTAAGCGAACCAGCGAGCCCGCACTCGCGACACAGCTGAAAGAGGCCGAACGACTGCTGATCGGGCGCCCGGACGTGACCGACGACGGCCCCACGGGACTGCCGCCGGATTTCGAGACATTGCGCTGGTTCGTCTTGCCGCCCGGCTGTCTGACAGGCTAAGCCAGCGTCAGGAACAGTTTCTCCAACTGGGCGCGGTTGGCCACGCCCTGTTCGGAGTCGTCGGTCACGCACTGCTCAAGACCGCTGGCGATCAGCTTGAATCCGGCCCGGTCCAGCGCGCGTGACACCGCCGCGAGCTGGATGATCACGTCCTTGCAGTCCCGGCCGTTCTCCATCATCTGGATGAGGCCACCGACCTGCCCCTGGGCGCGCCGCAGGCGCTTGATCACGTCCGCGACGACGTCTTCACCGAGCTCCACTGTGACCTCCCTGAGGATACCCCCAAGGGTACAAGTTACCCGCCCTCCGCGAGCCGCGCGCACCTGGTCCATGTCGAGTTCCTGGACCTTGCCGATCAGCTCGTCCAGCGCGGCCGCCAGAAGCGCCCCGGCTGCGCGTACACCACGACCCCGTCCCGGGCGACCATCAGCGTCGGGATCGAGGAGATCCCGAACGCCTGCGCCAGCTCGATCTGCGCCTCGGTGTCCACCTTGCCGAAGGTCATGTCCGGGTACTGCTCCGACGCCCGCTCGAACAGCGGCGCGAACATGCGGCACGGACCACACCACGACGCCCAGAAGTCGACCAGTACCGTCCCAGGACGGCTGACGACCCCGTCGAAGTTCTCCTTGGTCAGCTCCACCGTGGCCACAATCACTCCTCTCTCATACCCCCTACGGTATGCAACAACAAGGCCGTCCTGTTCCCAGCGCTCGATGATACCCCCAGGGGTACTATCACGGCTGGAGGTGACGAACACATGGACTTGGCATCTGTCGCCGACGAGGCCACGAAACGGTTGCGCGCCGCGCGCCGCATACTCGGCCAACAGCCGACTAATGGCACTACGTAGCCAGATACTCTGATCCATCCCCGGTGACAATGACCCTGCGCTTGCCGAAAACCTCATCCGTACTGGTCAGATGCTGCCCCATGGTGACATCGACTCCGTCCACTCACGGCTCGCGGTCCCCCGGCAGGATGACTGGCTGTGCTGCTGCGACTAGCCTACCTCGGCCTGACAAACACCTTCGCCCTGCTTCGCCTGCTCCCGATGACCGACCGAGACAAGGACATCGAGATCCTGGTGCTGCGACACCAGATCGCAGTACTGCAACGGCAACTCGGCGACACGAGGGTACGATTCAGTCCAACTGACAGGGCGTTACTCGCCGCGCTCCTGCATCGACTACCACGCCACACCTTGCACAAACTCCGCCTGCTGGTACGCACGGATACGATCCTGCGCTGGCACCGCGACCTAATGCGCCGACGCCACGCCAGCATGTCCCGACCGAAACGCCCGGGCCGGCCCCGCACCATCCGATCCGTGCAAGCCCTGGTCCTGCGCCTGGCGAAGGAGAACCCAAGCTGGGGCTATCGCCGCGTCCACGGCGAACTTCTCGTCTTGGGCATCAAAGTCGCCGCATCTACCGTCTGGCAGATCCTCACCGACGCCGACATAGATCCTGCTCCCGAACGCGCGTCGAGCACCTGGGCCCAATTCCTCCGCTCCCAGGCCGAGGCCCTGTTAGCCTGCGACTTCTTCGAAACCGTCACGCTCACCGGCCTCCGCATGTACGTGCTGATCGTGATCGAGCATGCTCAACGCCGCATCCGCATCCTCGGCGCCACACCACATCCCACCGCAGCATGGGTGACCCAAGCCACCCGCAACCTCGTCATAGACCTCGAGGACACCCACTGCCGGACACGGTTTCTGATCCGCGATAGGGACGGCAAGTTCCCTCAGTTGTTCGACGTCATCCTCGCCGACGCCGGCATCGAGGCCGTGCTGAGTGGTGTTCAGATGCCCAGGATGAACTCGATCGCCGAACGCTGGATCCAAACCTGCCGACACGAACTGCTCGACCGCACCTTGATCTGGAACCAGCGACACCTGCTCCACGCACTCCGCGAATACGAGCGGTTCTACAACACGCACCGACCTCACCAAGGCATCGCCAACGCCCGACCATTACAGCCACTGCCAGAACCGATCACCGATCCAGCCCAGATCAGTCAACTCCACATCCACCGGCACCCACGATTGGGCGGCATCCTCAACGAGTACCACGCCGCCTGACCAGCACGGATGACATTTTCGGCAGGCGCACCACTGAGAGCCCAGAATCCGTGCTAGTCCGATTTAGCAACGACGCCGGATCTGGACGGAGCGCACCAGTGACCACTCGCCGGATTGCCATGTCCTTGATCGCCACGGGATTCGCCTGCGCACTCGCCGTGGCGTCGCCTGCGGACGCAGCAGCCAACAGCGCGCTGACCGGGATCCGAAGCGTCACGGCGATCACGCAGGTCTACACGTACGGGCAGAAAGTCACCGCAGTGGCCGTCGAATACCCGGCCGTGGTCGACGCCCTCACTCTCGAGAAGAACACGTTCACCGTGACCGACAGCATCTACAACTTCCGTTACAACCCGATCGAAGATCTTTCCAAGCGCGCCAAGCGAACCATCACGAAGGTCTACACGAACGACTCGCCCGCCCTGCGCTCGAACGGCAGGTCCGCGACAGGAAGGTTCGTCATCGTCGAGCTCGCGGCGACCGACGCCGGCGGCAACACCGTCATCGTCTCCAAGTGCCCGACCGTACTCTGTTCGGTCAAAGTGTGAACCCGGCCCTGCCGACACAGGTCGTCCAGAACAAGGACGTGCACGCCCGGCCACGGCAGTGGTCCAGGGCGAGTCATCGCCAAGGGATCCCCGGCCGCCCACGGATTGACCGGCAGGACAGTCAACCTCCTCGTCGACGACTTCACTCCCGGCACATACGTCCGGGAGGGCACCACGCTCCCCTACGCCTACCACCTGCCACGGCACTACAACCCCCGCCACCAGTACCCCCTAGTCGTGATCCTGCCAGGACACGGCATGGGCTGGGACGGCGACAACATCGGCGTCCAGATCGCAGCCGACATCCCCGCCACCACCTGGCTCAGTCCCAAATGGACTGGCACCAGGGAGGACTTCATCGTCCTGGCACCACAGAACCGACGGGTCGGGGCTACCACGGAGGCAGCGGACATGGTCGCGCTGGTCGAGTGGTTCATGAAGTCCCACAGCATCGACACCGGCCGCGTCTACGCCTCCACCGTGTCCACCCTCGCATGGGAAGCCATGGCAACACAGCCAGGACTCTTCAGCGCGCCGCTGATCACGGGTGGATTTCGCGTCAGCACCGATCAAGCCGCCCGCATCGCGACCGATCGAACCCCGATCTGGATCACACACGGTCTCAACGACCATCTCCTTCCCGTAGCCTTCGGACGCGATTCAGCCACCCTGCTACGGAACGCATACGTCGCCGCCGGTGTCAGCCCCGACAAGGCAGCAAATCTGGTCCGGTACACCGAGTTCGGCAACAACGCGTTCTCCGAACCGGACTACCACGCCGCGTTCGGGCCCACATACGAGGACACATCCATCCTGCGATGGCTCGTCAACTGTCGCAGGCAGCACGGATGAGCGTTCCCACCACCGGAGTCGATACAGTCAGCGCATCCCTCCACCCAAGGTAGATACCAGATCCTGACGTCACACCGGAAACCCCTTTTATTCGTCACCCGCATTGATGCAATGTACTCATAAAAATTCTCCGTACTCATATTAAGTGGTAAAAGTTGCCGACTTGACATCTTCTACGACACGCCGCTTTACGCTGGACACATCGCGCGATCAGCAACAGCCAAGCGCTGACCGGCGAAAATTGTTGACGAAACGATATTACTGCGCATGGCGCATTCTGTTACGCCCTTGGAGACAGTACATTCCAGGGAAGTTCCATGATCGGCCGGAAAAGTCGGCGAAACCATGCGGGGTTGATGAAATGGGTCGGCATGACGGTGAGCAGCGCAACCGACGCAAGGTCGTCTTGACGCTGAGCATCGTGTTGGCAGGGGCGCTGGTGGCGGGCGTCGCTTGGCTCGCTGTGGACCGTCTGCGGGAGCCTTCGCAGGCCACGTGCGCCAATCCGGTCATGCTTCCTGTGGTGGTCGCGCCGGATATCGCGCCTGTGGTCGACCAGGTCGCCCGCGGCCTCAAACCAGAGGACCTGGACACCTGCTACCGGGTCGAGATGGTCATCAATGACTCGGCCACGACCGCTGATCAGCTGGCTCTGCCGAATGCGAGGAACGTGCCGGCGGTGTGGATCCCAGACTCGACCGTGTGGTTGCGCCGGGCCCGGGAGAAGGGCGCCACGACAGTACCCGACACCGGCTCGTCGATCGCGAGCTCGCCGGTGGTGATGGCGCTGGCCGAACCGGCCGCGAAAACCCGCGGGTGGCCCAACAAACAGCTGAACTGGGCCGACGTCCTCGGTGCGAGCGGCGCTGATCTGAACGTCGGCATGGTCGACCCGGCAGTGGACGCTGTGGGCGTGTCCGCACTCATCGCCGCGCGTGGCGTGACAGCGCTGACGCCGGACCCAGCCGCCAACAACGTCGCCGTGCTGCGCAAGGTCTCGCCGAACGCGGCATCCAGCGCATCCGAACTCTTCGCCAGGGCAGCCGGCAACGCGGGCGCCCCACCGCTGACCGCGTTCCCCACCTCCGAGCACGAACTGCTGGACAACAACGCCAAACGCAAGGACCAGCAGCTGGTCGCGGTCTACCCTGAACCGGCCGCTCCGTCGCTCGACTTCCCGTACGCGGTGCTGCCCGCGTCGGACGATGTCGGTGTCGCGGCAGCGAAGTTCCGCACCACATTACTGGCCGCCGGTGTCCAGGACGCGTTGGCCGCCAACGGTTTACGCCTCCCGGACGGCCGCGTTCCGGGCACCCCGCCAGCCGACAACCGGACCGTCGTCCGGCAGCTGCGGCCGGTACCGCCGCCGCAGACCGTCCAGCTGGACCAGGTGCTCAACACGTGGGCCGGCATCAGTCAGGATGGGCGCATCCAGGTCGTGATCGATGTGTCGGGTTCGATGAACGGTGTCATCCCCGGTTCCGGCAAGACCCGGATGCAGGCCTTGTTGGAGGCCTCCGAGGGCGGTATCAGGCTGTTCACCCCGCGGACCAAGTTGGGCATCTGGGTGTTCTCCGCGGAGCTGGACGGTGACAAGGACTACCGCGAAGTGGTGCCAGTCCTGCCGCTGCCCGAGTTGCTGCCCAACGGCCTGCTGGAAAAGCTGCGCGGCATCAAGGCCACACCGACCGGCCGCACCGGCCTGTACGACACCACCCTGGCCGCGTACCAGTCGGCGCGGCAGAACTGGGAACCCGGCCGGATCAACGTGGTGGTGATCATGACCGACGGCAAGAACGACGACGACGGGCGCGGCGTCAACCGGGACGCCCTGCTCGCCGAACTGGGCAAGCTGCAGGACCCCAACCGCCCGCTGCCGATCGTGTTCATCGGCATCGGCCCGGACGTCGACAAGGACGAACTGACCTCGATCTCCAAGGCCACCGGCGGCCAGACGTTCGCGACCACCGACCCGAACAAGATCAACGAGATCTTCTTCACCGCCCTGTCCCGCTTCATCTCCGGCAAGTGACAGGCCTGCTCGATCGAGTCCGCGATCAACCACAGTCAAACCTGGACTAAAGTCCAATATATGCCTAGAGTCCAAGTAAGTGCTAACGTGGGCACATGAGCACCGGTCCAGACACGGATGCCGCGCCCCTCGGCCTACGGGAACGCAAAGAGCTCCAAGCGCGCCGCACGATCCGCGACGCCGCTCTCAAGCTGTTCGCGGAACGCGGATACGAGTCGGTGAGCGTGGACGAGATCGCCGTGGCTGCGGACGTGTCGCGAGCGACGTTCTTCAACTACTTTCCCGCCAAGGAAGACACCATCACCCAGCCGGACCCGCAGGAACGCGCCACGTGGGCTCGCATCCGGGCAGAGCACGCCGACACCGAACCCCTCTGGCAAGCGATCACGGCCACCGTTCTGCAGGGGCTGGCATCCATCGAGGACTCGTTCGTCGCGCTCCGGCGGATCAAGGCGTCGGCGCCCACCATGGCTGCGACATTCGGCAAGGGAAGCCGGTGGATCAGCGAGGACCTGCGCAGCTGGGTCGAGCAGCGAACGCCGGCAGAGCGACTGCCCTCAGCCCGGCTCCAACTGAACGTCGCGATGGCGGCGCCCCAGACCGCCTACGAGCAATGGCAGCCCACCGAGCCATTCCGCACCTTCATCGACACCGCTCGCGCGTACCTGGCCGCCACGGGACAGGGATTCCACACCGGCTCCACCGACCAGGAACGACCTTAGGGACGGTCGTCGTGACCGAGGATGGCAGTGGCGTCGGTTTCGGTCAGGATGAGGGAGAGAACGGGTGCGGCTGTTCCGCCGAACTGGGCGCGTGCTTCCTCGGCTGCCGCGTGCCGGAGGTCGACGCCGTTGGTGGACAGGTAGTTGACGAAGCTGACAACGCGGAGGTCTGGCAACACGAACCAGGCATAAGCCCTGATCGGGTCGCGTCGGAGGGTTTTGGACGACGAGGCCTGAGCCGTTGAGCGCTTCGTACGGTCCCTGCAATGTCGGCGCGACGAAGCCGTAGAGCCCTGTCGGCGCGCATTGAGCCAGGTGGAACCCATGGCGGCTGGTGCAGAAGAACAGATAGCACAGTCCCTTGTGGACGATGACATGTGGTCGTTCGATCTCATGGTTGATCCCGTCGGCGACCACAAGGGGTGAAAGAAGCTCCCAGCCGTCGGGGTTCGCCCGTGCGATCGCGACGGCACCGGCGAAGTGATCATCCCACCGGGTGGAGGCGGCGACGAGCAGATACTCCTGGCCGTCGGCGGGATCGCGGAACCACGCCGGGTCACGGAAAGCCTTGATCCGGCCGGGAGCTCCGTCGATCTCGTCCGCGGGCAGATAGATATCGCCGTCGGAGCGCAGGACCACATGGTGCTCGACGTCGCGTTCCAAGTGGACTGACCCACCATCGATGCTGAGCTTCGGGCGGGCTTCCGCGACCTTCTGGTGAAACGTCGGCCGTGCTTCACCGCGCTCGCCTGCGACGGTGTAGAAGACCGAGACCGAGCCGTCGGGCCTGCGGATCGCGGATCCCGACCACTCACGACTGCCCAGTGACGTGCCGTCGGCGAACACGTTCCCGAGGTCCTCCCACCTGTGCCGCTCGAAAAGCCGTAGCGCCTGGTCAGGACACCACTGTGAAGCCACTGGGATCATGATCCGGTGATCATTTCACTGCTGTACCAACTGACCCGACGACTCCTGTCCGTCCCCGCAGTGCTGCTCCGATGTAACACCACCAAAGACGCCGAACTGCTCGTGCTCCGGCACGAGAACACCGTCCTCCGCCGCCAGATCACCGGTCACGTCCGCTACGAGCCCGCAGACCGTTTCTGGTTCACCGCCCTGTCCACTACTCCCCCGCCGCCGCTGGCACGAGACCCTCCCAGTCCAACCCGCAACGATCCTGGCCTGGCACCGCAGATTCATCACCTGGAAATGGAACTACAGTCCACGCCGACGCCCCACCGGACGGCCACCCACCCACTCGGCGATCAAAAAGCTCATCCTCGACCTCGCCCGCGACAACCCGCGCTGGGGACACAGAAGGATCCAGGGCGAACTGGTCGGACCCGGACATCAGATCGCCGCATCGACGGTCCGGGAGACCCTGAACACGGCCGGCATCGACCCCGCGCCACGCCGTACCGGTCCCACCTGGAAACAGTTCCTGGCCACCCAAGCTCACGGCATCATCGCCGCGGACTTCTTCCACCTCGACACCGCACTCGGCACACGCCTCTACGCCCTGATATTCCTCGAACACGGCACACGACGGCTGCACATCGCCGGCGTCACCCCACACCCCACCCAGGACTGGACCACCCAACAAGCCCGCAACCTCACCGTCACCGAGGCACCCCAGGACAAACTCCGATTTCTACTCCGCGACCGCGACACGAAGTACTCGGGCAGCTTCGATGCCGTCTTCCAAGCCGAAGACATCAACATCCTCACCAGCGCACCCCAGGCACCGAAGATGAACGCACACTGCGAACGGGTCATCAGAACCCTCCGCAGCGAAGTATGCGACCACGTTCTGATCCTCAACGAAGCACACGCGCGCGAGGTTCTCACCGAATACCAACGGCACTACAACCAACACCGGCCCCACCAGGCCCGAGACCAGCGACCACCCGAACGTCACCACCAAACCGACCGAGCGGACGAAAACAACGTCCACACGTTGCTACGCACTCCTATCCTCAATGGACTCATCAACGAATACCGATACGCCGCTTGACCTGCAGCGATGACTTTCGAGCGGTACATGGTCACGAGCGCACCCGAGCAGGACAGGGCGGATCTTGCCGAGTCGCTGCTCAGTCTCGGCAACGGGCTGTCAACACTTGAACGCCACAACGAAGCACTCGCCATCGGAGAGCAAGCGCTGGTGATCTATCGGAGATTGGCGGACGCTGAACCTGACCGCTACTTGCCCAGCCTGGCGACAGCGATCGAATCCCATGGCGTGGAGCTATGGTACGTCAACCGTCACGCCGAGGGGCTCGCCTACCACCGCCAGGCTGTCACCATCCAGCGGAAACTGGCCACGGCCGAACCTGACCGCTACGCATCCAGCCTGGCGCAGTCCTTGCAGAATCTCAGCATCAGCTTGCTGCAGGTCGGCCACCACGACGAAGCCTTGGCGTCCGACCTGGAAGGACTGGCCCTCTATCGCAAGCTAACCGAGAGCGAGCCGGACAGCTACCAGGCGGACCTGGCGAAATCGCTCGGCGGGATGGGCTGCGACTTGCAGCGGCTGGGGCGTTACCGGGAAGCGTTGGCCAACCGGCAGGAGTCGATGGAGCTCTATCGCGAGCTTGCTACGGCCGAGCCCGATCGCTTCCGGCCGGAGTACGCCAACATGCTGTCGCATCTCGGCAATACGCGGCGAATGCTTGGGCAGATCGATGAATCGGTCAGGGTGTCCCGAGAAGCTATCGCGGTGTGGAAAGCCTGTAGTGAAGCCGACCCGAAACTGCACGAGGCCAGATATCGCAGCGAGAAGGCTTCCCTCTGTCAACTGCTGAACGAGGCCGGATACCAGGAAACCGCGATTGTCACCGGAGTCTTCCCCCAGCAATCCGGTGAAGCGGTCATGACTCCAGTACGGGTTCGGTAGTCCGGACCAGATCGTGGCCGAATCAGCAAGGTCAGGACGGTCGCGCAGGCCAGCGTACGTTGGCAAGGGATCGCAGAGGCAGACACAGCTGACTCGGGCCTGAGCGGGATTGTCGGTGGCTTGTGTCACTCTGGGCGACGTGCGCGCATGGGATGACGATGGCGTCGAGTTGAACGCCGAGTTCGCGGTTGAAGCTGACGGGGCTCACATGAGTCTGGTGTTGGAGAGTGCCGGCGGAAAAGGCCGTGACGGGCTGGCGCGCAATCACCAGTACGTCCCGGCGTTGTTGTTGCTGTTGCATCGGCTTCGTGACAGGCAGGCGGTGTTGCTGACCGCGCTGGTGGCCTCAGCCAACCTCTCTGCACAGCCGGAGAGCCAGCGCACTCTGTTGGCAGGTCCATTGGAGCTGGCTGGAGTGACGGACATCGAACGGCTGAGGCTGGACATCACCAGCGCCCAAGGACGCATCGGTATGCCTGCAGGAGCGAAGAAGGAAGGTAACAACCGCAAGCGACTGCAACTCCGGTTGGACGTACCGGGATACGGACCCGGTGACGCAGGCCTACTTGCTGCCGACTTGGCTGCACCACCTGCTGGTGGGTCACAGGTCTGGCCAAATGCTGGCGAGCTGTTGCGGTCCCTGATCGGCGACGAGATCCGCACCGTCTCGGGGAATCCGAATATGGTGCTGGCCGTGCACGGGGACACGGCATTGGTGCGCACAGGCCGGTCGCCGACTGGTCAACCGGTGGGCATCGGCGAGGTCCAAAAGGGATTGGACAAGCTCGCGGGGCTGCGGTCAGTGCGAGTGAACGTCGACGAATTGGGACATCGCAGCGCGTTCGTGGGCGCTGTGCTCGCCACGTTGCCCGGCGCACAGTTCACCGACAACCCCGCCACAGTCACCCTGAGCACGTCGATCAGACTACAAACAGGCAGCGACCCGGCTTTCGCCGTGCTGGACGGTGTGGCGCAGGTCAAGATCCGGAAGGAACAGGCCCAGCTGCGGAACCTGCTGGCCGGAGACCGCGCACAGGCAGCCTGCGCACTGTGTGGTCACGAATACCCAATGGGGTTCCTGGTCGCTGCCCACGTCAAGAGACGAGCCGTCTGCAGCGACGACGAGCGCCGAGACCTTAACCACGTCGCGATGCTGGCCTGCAGCTTCGGCTGCGACGCCCTCTACGAATCAGGCTGGATCACCGTAGACGAGCACGGCCATGTCAGAACCACATCGCTAGCTGGCCTACCTGAGAGCCGGCTCCGACAGCAGCTGCAACACCTGGATGGACGGCGTTGCACGGCCCACAGCGACCGCTCAGAGCCGTACTTTGCCTGGCATCGCGGCACGGTATTCCGCGGAACCAGCACCCCATGAACGGGAATCTGGTTCATGGGGCAATGATGTGTCCGAGACGATCTTGCACACTATTCACCCGTCTACCGCTTTACCATATATAAAGCCAAAAAGCATGGTCGTGAGGGCCTAGGGTGGCAACTGGATGTGGCTCACGTGGACTGTCCAAACCTGACGAGCCCAAAACGCGTCCTGTTTGGATTAGTGGCCGAGTCGTTTGAGTTCGCGGTCGACGCGGCGTTCGGCTGCGATCTTGGCGACGTCGACCATGCTGCCGGTTTCGATGGCTTCGGCGATCATCTGGTCGATGACCTTGGCTGGGACGACGTAGCGGGTGCGGATTCGCACCGCGGGGAAGGCGTCTTCGCGGATGGCTCGGTACAGGGTCGCGGCGTCGCACCGCAATACCTTGACTACTTCCCTGACCGTGTAGGATGTCGGGGCTTTCGAGAGTTTCTCTGTGTCGACCATGTGTCTCACCTGCTTGGTGCGCTACTGATCTGACGGCCGCTGTTCGTGTGCGGCATGCCTTTCCTTCAGGATCGCTTCCTGGAGACCTATTGTCTCCTCTGCCGGAGGCGACAGCTGCACGACACAGCTCCGTTCCGGTTCCGCACCGGCGCACGAGCCTCTCGCTGGCGAAGCCCGGAACACAAAACAGGGATGGAACTTGCAGCCATCCTTGAGCGGTGTGTGGCTGGCACGCAGCGTCGTCTAGAAGCAGGTGATGCTGAGCTTGTGGGCAACACGTACTACCGGCTGGCGACACTGCTCCGCCGGGCGGCGATCCGCAGCAGAGACTCCCGCGCAGCTGGCGAGTACTTCGACGGCCTGGTCGCCGTGAGTTTCACAGTGTTGTTGGAGGGCAACCCGGTGGCGGCCGCCCAGACCTTCGAGCAGGTGGTGGCTGACGAGCCGGTACCGACACCTCCAACCGCTGGCCGCTTCCGCAGATTGTTCCGCAATCTCGGTGACAACCTAGAAAGGCACGAGAAAACCGTCAGAAACCTGGGTTTCTTGGTCGTAATCGTTGCGCTGATCGTCACTGGCCAGTTCGGACGGCTTGTGGAGGTTTTCACCAAGTAGCCCGCGGTGTGGCCGCCCGACTCACTCAGAGTCCACGGGCGTTCCACCGAGCGCCCGGGCCTGCCTCTCACCAGGATGCCCGGGTTGCACGAGACGGACCTCAGCTGAGGGCTCACCGCTCGCACCGAACGCGGGAGTCCGCTTGCACTACTTCTTGCCTTGCCTGCGTGAGCCTGCTCGAAAGCTTCGATGACGTTGGCCGGGATGCGGCCGCGGTCGGACAACTCATACCCGTTCTGGCGAGCCCAGTCGCGGATCGCCTTGGTCTGCTCGCGGTTGGCAGCCGGCCTGGCAGCGCCGGGTGTGGTACCGCGCTAGACACGGCCACCAGTACGGCGGGCAGTCTGCACGAAGTCATCGAGCTGGTTGCAGAGCTTGGCGGCATTGTTCGGCGTCAAGTCGATCTCGTACGTCGCCATCATGTCCGAAGGGACAGTCGTAATGTCATCAGCGATCCGCCAACTCGTCCTACAGCTCGCGAACGAGAACAGCCGATGGGGACACCGCAGAATCCACGGCGAACTCACCCCGCTCGGCCACACCATCGCCGCATCCACCGTCTGGAACATCTTGCACGCGGCCAGCATCGACCCCGCGCCACGCGGCAACGCTCCGACACGGCGAGAATTCCTTGCCACGCAAGCAAACAGCATTGTCGCCTGCGACTTCTACACATCGATACCGTCAGGGTCCATCCGCTCAGCCGGATCACGCGGAGTCAACGGGGCGGACTTGCGGTCAGCGGGCCAGATCTGCGAGGGAGAGCAACAGATGCGCGGATTCCGGATACCAGATGTCGGAGTGGGCTCCGGCGGGACGCCAGAAGTGGCCGCGGCGGTATCGCCAGCTGGCGTCGACGTTCACAATCCGCTGGTCGAGCTCGGCGTGCTGGTAGGCGCTGGTTGTCTCACGCAGGGTGGTGGCGGTGATGTGCTGTTTCGGCTCCAGCGCGCCGACGTGACCGATACCGGGTGCACCTTCGGCTTTACGGTGCCAGAGGCCGGTGGCGCGGTCGGAACGTGAGGTGGTCAGCACGATCGGCCCGTTGATGGGCGCGTCATGCAGGACGCGGTCGAATCGCCCAGTGAAGATATCCGGGGCCGCCGCCATCTGAAAGATCAGCAGTGTGTCTACTGTGTACGGATACTGTGGATTGCCGCGGTTCCAGCCGAGTAAGGGTGGCCGCTTGTCCGCGGCGGCCTGGACGGCTTCCACGATGAACCGGCCGCCGAACGAGTGGCCGACGCAGTGCAGGTACTGACCGTTGGGGTTGCGCAAAGTCGTTGGACTGCCAGGAAGTTGACGCTGTGCGTTGAGGTAGCCGAGCAGTTGCCCGAGGGCGTCCGCGGCCCGTCCGTCGGTGGTCATCGCATGCGCGCGGTCGCGGATCCGGCGGTATCCGGCTTGTGACGCGCTGCTCATCGACGGCCAGCGAATGATCACATAGTGACCCGACCACGG
Source organism: Kibdelosporangium banguiense (assembly GCF_017876405.1). Taxonomy (GTDB): domain Bacteria; phylum Actinomycetota; class Actinomycetes; order Mycobacteriales; family Pseudonocardiaceae; genus Kibdelosporangium; species Kibdelosporangium banguiense. The sequence continues at coordinate 10,875,691 of NZ_JAGINW010000001.1, forward strand.
CTGCAAGGCAGGATATCCATTGCCACAATGGGTTTCCACGAGTTCGAAGAACTTGCGGGCCCGACGCTCGGCAGTGTGCCTTGTGTTGCGCCAGCCATGCACGAAAACCACGATGTCAGTGGCGCTCGGCGGAACCAGCAACCAGCTAGCAAGAAACCCGGGCACAGCGGCCGAGGACACCGGCTTGCCGTTTTCAGGGTCGACGAAATCGCCTTTCTCGTCCAGATCCAGGATCACTGGGTCCACAGGTGCACGTCCATCCCCCGGTAGAGCGAGAACATCAGGCCGAGTGGGTTCGAGTGTTCATCGACGAACGTACGAGCCAGCGACCGGACGATATCCCCGAGTTTGGCGCCTGGTTCCAGGAAATCGGTGAACAACCGCCGGGAGTACTCGCAGGCGAACGCGGGCGGCAGGTCGACCTGTGGTCCGATCAAGCAGCGCGCACCGTTGTTGAGCAGTGCCTTGCCGAACGCGGAATAGAACGCCGAGCACACCTGGCCGCCCTGGCAGGCACCGACGAACACGAAGGGCCGGGTCGCCAATGGTGCGTCGGCCAGCCAGGCAAGGATGTCCGCGCCATAGATTTTCTCGGAGTCACCGAGTTGCAGGTAGGGATTCTCGAACGCCGCGACTTTGCCGTGGCAGCCGAAGAAGGTGATGTGGTCGGGAAAGAGCGGATCCTGGAACGCGTCCGCCAGCTCGTTCTTGTTGCGCCGTAGGACCACCTTGGCCCGCTCGGTGAAGAAGTCGATGATCGGCGCTATGTACGGAGTCCTGGGGTACTGCTGGTCGACGTTGTGGTCCATGTTCAGGCCGACTACGACTTGGCGGTCGTCGAGGTGGATGCGGCTGTCGAAGTCGCCGATCCTGGTGAAGGTGTGTTCGATGACGTGCCGGTAGCCCCAGAACCCGTCGAATGACCAACTGTTCTCTGCCGGATAGGCCGGCTCCCCGACCGGCGCGGTGTACAGCATTCCCCATGGCACCATCAGGGTGTCCGACTCGATGCTGATCACGTTCGCGCCCCTGCACAACGCGGCGAGCAGCAACGCCCGGATAGTCTGCAATCCCTCGTCTCGACCGCCGAACAGCAGTTTGAACGTGTTGTACCCGGCGCGGGCGAGCGGCAAAGCGACCCGGTCGAGCAACGCACGGGACGCGAGATTCCAGCCGTCGGCGAACGGGTGGTGAATCCGTTTGGTATCTGGGTCGGCATACTTGTGCTCGATCACGGACGACTGCCACGCCTTTCGTAGCACGTCGATGCTGGCGTTGACGTCTTCCACGGGACGTAGCAACCGGCCCTGGTATCCCCCGCCGCCGTCCTCCGGGAATGCCGTGCCCCATGCCTGGACCAGATATCCCTGCCCGGAGGGCAGTTCGATGAATCGTAGATTGATGGTCCGGGCCCGGTTGTAGGACGCCCCAGCCACCCGGCTCAGGCCATCAGTGTGGTCGATCGTGACCTCAGCCGGCAGTTCCCTGGTCACGTCGGCACCTCCGCACGCTGCACTGGGAGTTGTGTGCTTATTTCCAGCAGCAGGTGGCTGTCGAAGTCCCGGTAGACCCGGAATACCAAGGGCAGGATGCCGTCCTCTTCCGGTACGACCTCGAACTCCACCGGGGTGGTCGTGCGGTAGCCCGCCAGGACGGCGACCCGGCTGACGGGCCGGACCGTCGCGGGCACGGCATCGAGCAGGACCCTGAGCCGCACCGGTTGGTCCAACGGACGCGTGGGCCTATTGGGCATCACAGCGAACGAGATCCGCATCGGCCGCCCAGATACGGCCGGTTCATCGGACAGACAGAGGATCCGTGCCCGCAATGCGGAGGTCACAGGCTTGGCAGGCGGCACAGGCTCCGGGCTGACCCAGTCGGCGACGCGCGGCAGGTAGCGGACAATTGTCTCGGCGGGGAGCATTCGCACGAGGCTGGCGCCTTCGCCTGGCTCCCCGGTGACGATGCCGAGCAGCCGTCCGGTCTCCTCGTCCACCACCGGGCCGCCGGAGAATCCGGCGACGATCCTTGACTGGACGTCAGTCAACAGGACCCATTCGTCATCGCCTCCAGCCAGCCTCGCCGGGGCCGAGATCCCGAAGGGTTCAAACCTCGGGAAGCCGTAGACGCGCACGGACCTGTTACCGGACAACGGATTGCGATGAAGCGTGGCACCAAGGTCCACGCGCATGTGTTCATCGAGCACCAACAGCGCCACATCGCCGTGCCCTGCCTGGTCAGGTTGATTCCAACCGTCCACCGCGACGTGAGCGACCACGGACGGACTGTTCGGCAGTCCGACGAAATCGACGAGCAACGTGGCCGCGTCACCACCGACCGGCTCAAGCAAATGCGCGCACGTCAGCACGTGATCTGGGCCGAGCAGGACACCACCGCCAAGTACACGACCGTCAGCCGACAAGATTCGTGCACGCCAGGGCATACGTGTACGGTCGGCTCCTTCGATCCCGACGGGACGATCCGCCGAAGCTCGCAAGCGCCCTATATCGGGTCCCAGCCGGAGATACCGTGCTTGCTCGTCATTCCAAGCCCTGAGGCTGCGCCCGATGGCTCCGCCCAACTCGTCCGCCAGGAGTTCGACGAACGTCATGAGACGAGGGAGACCACTTGGCTCGGCATTGAGGTCGAGTAGATACTCCACCGCGTCCCACACGGTGCTTTCGCGCCCCACAGATGGCCCCCGATGCCCGACCGCCTGCGCGAACAACAATGGAAGCCCCGGCACCACAACTGTTCCGATGAGCTTCCGCAGCCGACGCAACGCGATCTCCGGGAATACTGGAAGAAGGCGGCTTTGGTCATCGGTAGTGCCGAGAATACGCAGCCACGCCGGTGTCCTGGCGTGCTTGACCGCCACCGGGATCTCTTGGAAATGTGCCGGTCCTGTAGCAGGATCAGCGGCGATCACATCCTGGAAGAACGGATCGGAAACGATCATCGCCAGCACACCGCCGGTATCACGCAGCGACGATTTCGCGGCCTCCGCCTCAAGGATGCGGAAGGTGTTGTTCAGCGCACTCGAGACTTTGCCCTCCGCCTCGTGGTACACCTCGCCGGAATGCACCGCCATCCGCAGCTGCATGCGCGCTTCCCTCGCGTGCACGGCGTTATACCTGACCAACCCCGCGACCAGCAGATTCGGTAACTGATCGACCACCAGCGTCTTGGAGAACTCCGAAGGCACAAGGATCAGCACGCCGTCGCCACGGTCTTCCCGTTTGCACGCCTCCCACCGGACACCCGCTCTGTTGAAAGCCGTTTCCAGCACGCCGTAAAGACCGTTGTGCATCGCGGCCTGGTGCAGCTCGGTGCGCACGGGGTTGGTGAAGTCAGCGATGTCCACAGCCACGATCGTGTGGTGGATCGCTGGAGAATGCTGCACAGGACCCCTCCCCGACGAAGATGACCGTGGCAAACGTACCGGCGTATCCCACCTTGTCGTCTGCCGCTGTTCACGTTGTCGCGACGATCAAATCGGCCGTTACGGGAGGCGATGACTTCGAACAGTACAGGAGCGCAGGCCAACCCTGGTCACCGATGCACACGACCGTGGCAATGGCACCTTCTTTCCATTTGGCTGGTTGTTGCGCAGTCCGGATGCGGCGGCCCGTCCCTCTTGGCGTCTTTCGGACAGCCGCAGTATCACTGTGAGCGGCCGTTCGTGTGAGCCGCTTGAGCCCCGGGTGGAACTCATCGACCATGTTTTTCACCTGCTTCGGGTGCGCTCCCGATCTGACGGGCCGCCGGCTTCGACCGCATGTTTTCTTATAGAGCGCCAATATCAGCCTGCTGTCTGCATGGCCTCGATCAGTGAGGAAGCAGAGCCAGGTAGTGGAGCACAGCGACACGAGTACCTGCTGACAGCTGTCCACTCTGGACGACGTGGGCACCGGGTTCAATCGCCCCACTTGAGCCAGCCCGTCCCTGCTAGATCGATTGATCCAATTGTTATGGGCATACCGCCGTTCGGGTGAACCTGCGCATTGCGTGAAACATCGAGGAGAAACGTCCCGAATGGACTATTACAGTCGAGGCTCCGAGGAAGGGAGGGCATGTTGAAAGAAGCTCGGCTGCTCAGGGAGAAGTCACTCAGCTCGTTGACCTTGAGCATTGAGCATTTCAACCGCCCCTGGGACGTTGGGCGCACCGACGCTGTTCTGATGCTCCTGGACCACTCGTTCGAGATGCTGCTGAAGGCATCGATCTTGCATCGTGGCGGGCGAATTCGTGACCCAGGCGAGAAGAACACCATCGGCTTCGACCAGTGCGTGCGTCGAAGCCTCTCGACGGAAGGACTTCAGTTTCTCACCGAAGAGCAGGCGTTGACGCTGCAGTCGATCAACGGCCTTCGCGACGCGGCACAGCATCACCTGGTGGACATCAGCGAAGGGCACCTCTACCTGCAGGCCCAGTCCGGGATCACACTGTATAGGGACTTGCTGAAGATAGTGTTCAACGAGGACCTACGGGACATGTTGCCGGACAGGGTGCTTCCCATCGCCACCGTCGCACCCCTGGATCCGATTGCCCTGTTCACCGAGGAGATTCAGGAAGTTGCCCGTCTGCTGCAACCAGGAAGGCGCCGACGTGCAGAGGTCGCAGCAAGACTGCGCGCGTTGTCGATCGTGGACGGCGCCATGCAAGGTGAGAAGCTTCAGCCCAGCGAAACGGCACTCCAGAAACTGAGCGGCCAGATCGGACGTGGAGTAATCGACCTCGACGCGCTCTTCCCCGGGATCGCCGCAGTCAGGTTCGTCACCGAAGGTACGGGGCCGACGGTCAGCCTGCGGATCGCGAAGAAAGAAGGGGTCCCTGTGACCCTCGTACCTGAGGGGACAGTCGACTCCAGTGTCGTGGCGGTAAAGCGAGTCTCGGAGCTGGACTACTACAACCTGCGGTTCAGCGGTCTCGCGCAGAAGCTCGAAGTCACTACCAACCAGACAACTGCCCTGATCACGCTGCTCGGCATCAAGGACAAAGAGGACTTCGCCAAGTTCTTCTTCAATACCTGGTGTTACTCCCCGAAAGCCTTGGATATATTGAAGCGAGCTCTCCAAGAGAAGCCGGTTGGAGAATGGTGGAGGCAGTACCGGGACAGACCGGCACCTGCTGCTTAAATATGTCACGTCTGACTCGGGGCAAACCGACGGCGCTAATATTCCCATGCAGGCACTAACGGGCTTCGCTCATCCAGGTGTCCGGGGTCCGTGGCGTACCTATCAGGACGCGCTCGTGCACCTGCCGCCTCGACTTCCCTCGGCTCGGGTTTCGGCCCGCAGGAACAAGTTCCAGCGGAAACACATCATCGATATTGACTACCCTCACACATATCAAAATTAGGCACCACACGTGCACCCTTTGCGATAATTGTCGCTCGAATAACCAGTCTGATGCTACTGCCGCAAAGGGGACACAGATGAATAGGGAGAGCTGTGCGTCTACCGTAGCAAGCGTGTACCGAACGAGTCAGCGCTTGAAGGAAGCGGCCCGACCTTGTGCTTGCCGAAAACCTCATCCGTGCTGGTCAGATCGTGTTGCCGACATCGACTCCAACCGCCCGCAAGCCATGCAGTCACCACGGCAGGATGGTCGGCCGTGCTGCTGCGACTGGCCTACCTCGGCCTGACCAACACCTTCGCCCTACTTCGCCTGATCCCGATGAGCAACCAGGACAAAGACATCGAGATCCTCGCCCTGCGACACCAGATCGGAGTACTACAACGGCAACTCGGCGACACCAGAGTGCGGTTCAGTCCTGCTGACCGGGCGTTGCTTGCCGCGCTCGTGCATCGGTCCCCGCGCCAGATCTTGCACAGGATCCGTCTGCTGGTGCGCCCGGATACGATCCTGCGCTGGCATCGCGACCTGCTCCGCCGACGCCACGCCAGGATGTCGCGACCGAATGCGCCCGGGCCGACCGCGCACCATCCGGTCTATTCGAGTCCTGGTTCTGCGCCTGGCCAAGGAAAACCCGAACTGGGGCTACCGCCGGATCCACGGCGAACTCCTTGCCCTGGGCCTGCAGGTCGCCGCCTCGACCGTGTGGCAGATTCTCAACGACGCCGGCATCGACCCGGCACCCGAACGCGCGACCAGCACCTGGGCCCAGTTCCTCCGTTCACAAGCCGACTGAATCGCCCCGGGTTTGGTAGAGACTCGTTACTGGGGTCAGGCAACCAGACTGGTCAGGTCGCCTAGCTCGTACAGGGTCTCAAACTCGGTCGGTGGCCGATAGCCACAGGCTTCATGAAGCCGTTGATCGTTGTACCACTCCACCCACGCGGCGGTAGCGATCTCGACCTCGTTCTTATTGTGCCACGGTCCTTGCGGTTTGATCAACTCTGTTTTGTAGAGACCGATGGTGGATTCCGCGAGCGCATTGTCGTACGCGTCACCGACCGTGCCGATGGACGCGTTGATACCCGAGTCGACGAGATGCTGGGTGAACCGAAAGGACGTATATTGACTCCCGGCATCGGAATGGTGAATCAGTTTGTCTTCACCGTCCACCCGGCGATAGTCGCGGTGCGACAGTCCTCTGTCGATGGCGTCGAGGACCAGGTCGGTTTCCTTGGACGTGCTCGCCCGCCAGCCGACGATTTTTCGGGAGAAGACGTCGATGGCGAACGCGACGTAGACGGTGCCCGCCCAGGTGGCGACGTAGGTGAAGTCCGCCACCCACAACCGGTTCGGCGCACCAGCCGCGAACTGCCGGTTCACCAGATCCGCGGCCCGCACACCGCCGGGGTCCTGGATCGTGGTGCGTACCGTCTTGCCGCGCACCGCGCCGGCCAAGCCGAGTCGGCGCATCAGCCGCTCGACCCGGCCGCGCCCGACCTCGACACCTTCCCGTGTAAGTTGGCGCCAGATTTTCCGGGCGCCATACACCTGATAGTTCTCGTCATACGCGCGCCTGATTTCCTTCATGAGTTCCTCGTCCCGGAACGCGCGTCGTGATGTCGGTCGCGACCGGGCGGCATAGTAGGTGGACGGAGCGATCTTGATACCGAATTCGGTCAGCACGGCACAGATCGGCTCGACTCCGAACCGGTCCTTGAATTCCGTGATGAACGCTACGAGCGTGGCGGTCGAGGGTCGAGCTCCCTCGCGAAGAAAGCCGACGCCGCCTTCAAAATATCGTTCGCCCGACGCAACTCAGCAACTTCCCGCCGCAACCGCGTCAACTCGGCCGACTCCTCACTCGACGTCCCCGACCGCGCCCCAGCATCGACCTCGGCCTGACGCACCCATTTACGCAGCGTCTCGCCCGACACGCCCACCTTCGCCGCCACCGAGCAGATCGTCTCCCACTCCGAGGAGTAGTGCTCTACCTGCTCAAACACCAACCCAACAGCACGCTCACGAAACTCACGTGAGTACCTCTTCCCAGCCATGATCCACATCCTCACTCAACGAGTGAGCCTCCATCAAACCCGGGGCGGTTCAGACGCCCTGTTGGCCTGTGACTTCTTCGAAACCGTCACCCTCACCGGCACACGCATGTACGTGCTGGCGGCGATCGAACACGCCCATCGCAGAATCCACATCCTCGGTGCCACACCACATCCGACCAAGGCATGGGTGACCCAAGCCGCCCGCAACCTCGTCATGGATCTCGAGGACGCCGGCTACCGAGCACGATTCCTGATCCGCGACAGAGACGGCAAATTCCCTCACCTGTTCAACGCCATCCTCGCCAACGCCGACATCCAGGTCGTCCTGAGCGGTGTTCAGATGCCCAGGATGAACTCGATCGTTGAACCGCCCCGGGTTTGATGGAGGCTCACTCGTTGAGTGAGGATGTGGATCATGGCTGGGAAGAGGTACTCACGTGAGTTTCGTGAGCGTGCTGTTGGGTTGGTGTTTGAGCAGGTAGAGCACTACTCCTCGGAGTGGGAGACGATCTGCTCGGTGGCGGCGAAGGTGGGCGTGTCGGGCGAGACGCTGCGTAAATGGGTGCGTCAGGCCGAGGTCGATGCTGGGGCGCGGTCGGGGACGTCGAGTGAGGAGTCGGCCGAGTTGACGCGGTTGCGGCGGGAAGTTGCTGAGTTGCGTCGGGCGAACGATATTTTGAAGGCGGCGTCGGCTTTCTTCGCGAGGGAGCTCGACCCTCGACCGCCACGCTCGTAGCGTTCATCACGGAATTCAAGGACCGGTTCGGAGTCGAGCCGATCTGTGCCGTGCTGACCGAATTCGGTATCAAGATCGCTCCGTCCACCTACTATGCCGCCCGGTCGCGACCGACATCACGACGCGCGTTCCGGGACGAGGAACTCATGAAGGAAATCAGGCGCGCGTATGACGAGAACTATCAGGTGTATGGCGCCCGGAAAATCTGGCGCCAACTTACACGGGAAGGTGTCGAGGTCGGGCGCGGCCGGGTCGAGCGGCTGATGCGCCGACTCGGCTTGGCCGGCGCGGTGCGCGGCAAGACGGTACGCACCACGATCCAGGACCCCGGCGGTGTGCGGGCCGCGGATCTGGTGAACCGGCAGTTCGCGGCTGGTGCGCCGAACCGGTTGTGGGTGGCGGACTTCACCTACGTCGCCACCTGGGCGGGCACCGTCTACGTCGCGTTCGCCATCGACGTCTTCTCCCGAAAAATCGTCGGCTGGCGGGCGAGCACGTCCAAGGAAACCGACCTGGTCCTCGACGCCATCGACAGAGGACTGTCGCACCGCGACTATCGCCGGGTGGACGGTGAAGACAAACTGATTCACCATTCCGATGCCGGGAGTCAATATCAATGCCGCTTAGTTAGGCGGTCAGCGGTGGCCGTAGGGTCGGCGTGGGGTGGAACGTTCTGCCGTGGTGGTGGGGTTGCTTGATGGGGAATGAGTGACGGTTTCCGCGTTTGGCAACGCGGGGATATGTTCGTTTGCGGCGGCCTTTGGTGACGCGTTCGAGTATTTCAGTGATGGCGTCACGGTGTGCCTGGGTGATCGTTTCGGGGGGAAAATCCCGCCTGGTTTGTGACCTGGCGACGGACGATGTTCAGGGTTCGAAGGAAGGATAGTCGGTCCGGGTCGATTTCTGCGATGTCAGCTGCTTCGGTCATGAGTGTTCGGATGGCGTAGTGGGCGAGGAGCAGTCCCCAGAACTCTTGCCGGACCAGCTTTGGTGTTTTTGACCGAAGTCCCTTGCCCGGTTCCAGCAGTTGGGTCTCGATTTCGCGAAGCGCGATCTCGTACTCCCATCGTTGCTGGTAAGCGGCAGCGAGTTCGAGCGCGCTGGCGTCGTTCGGATCGAGAATCGTGCTGATTAGCCGGAACGTCTCCGACTGCGCGACTCCCTCACCGGAGATGGTGTATTCGATCACGCGGACCGGGATATGGGTGGCGTCGCGTGGATCGCTGACGGCTGACAGCGGAATGCGATAGCCGGCGCTGCGAGTCTTCTTGGAATTGATGACCGAGAGATACGAGCCATCGGACAGCACGTCGGCGACCGGCAGTTTCATGCCCGCGGGCACGCGCCAGAGCAGGGCCGCGCCGGTCACCAAGTAGTGCTGCCACAACTGAAAGCTGAAGTACCCGCGATCGGCCAGGACCAGCATGTCCGGCGTGACTGAGCCCACCAACTGCTCGGCCAGCTTGCGTTCGCCGTCGTAGATGGTGCCCAACGCGGTCGCTATGACCGCATGGGTGCCGCACTCACCCAAACCGACCGCGTGGACCTGGGGAAAGGGCCGACGGGTGCCACCTTCGTACTTTCCCCATTCCTTCAGATTCACGTCGGTATCCGGTATATCGATCTGCACTCCGTCGATCGCCATCAGCCGCCACGACCGCAACCAGGCGCCCTCAGTACTGGGTTTGGCCAGCGGTTGCGCAATACGCTCGAACAACTTTCGTAGCGGCAGGTCATCCAGTCGATCGCGAGCCTGTGACACCGCGCCCGAGGTCGGCACGGTCCACGAGTCTCGCCAATTCCCCAAAAACCGGAGACCGTTCACCAACTTCCGCAGAATTTCCTCGTACCCGTCACGAAATATCGCCATCGCCAGCACGAAATAAACCACGACATGAGCAGGGAGCCGGCGAGACCGCTTCTCCTGGCGACCGGTCTCCGCCAAGACCTCATCGACCACGTCCCGCGAAACCGTTCGGGTCAATACTCCAAGCGAAATCCGATCAGTCAAACGCTCTGCGCGTTGTTCAATCACAAACAAATTCTACCGAGAACCGACCAACAACCCGCCGATACCAACCGCGACACGCCGCACAAATTCGACAAAGTCAAAACCCGCCAAACAGTCCCGTCATGCTAACTAAGCGGCATTGGAGTCAATATACGTCCTTTCGGTTCACCCAGCATCTCGTCGACTCGGGTATCAACGCGTCCATCGGCACGGTCGGTGACGCGTACGACAATGCGCTCGCGGAATCCACCATCGGTCTCTACAAAACAGAGTTGATCAAACCGCAAGGACCGTGGCACAATAAGAACGAGGTCGAGATCGCTACCGCCGCGTGGTGGAGTGGTACAACGATCAACGGCTTCATGAAGCCTGTGGCTATCGGCCACCGACCGAGTTTGAGACCCTGTACGAGCTAGGCGACCTGACCAGTCTGGTTGCCTGACCCCAGTAACGAGTCTCTACCAAACTCGGGGCGATTCACGTCGAACGCTGGATCCAAACCTGCCGACACGAACTACTCGACCGCACCCTCGTCTGGAACCAACGACACCTACTCCACACACTCCGCGAATACGAGCAGTTCTACAACTCGCACCGACCTCACCAAGGCATCACCAACGCCCGACCACTACGACCACTGCCATCGCCGATCCCCAGCCAAGACCCAGACCACCCGTCTCAACGTCCGCCGACGCCCACGTTTGGGCAGCATCCTCAACGAGTACCACCACGCCGCCTGACCAGCACGGATGACATTTTCGGCAAGCGCACCGTTCACCGACGGGCTGGGCAAACCGCTGATCGGGGCGAACCCGACCGGCGGTGGCCAGCCCATTGACCCCGCGGTCTTCACCGACGACGACGGCCGGAGCTACCCGTACTGGGGCAACGGCGAGGCCTACGTGGTGCCGCTGAACGCCGACATGATCTCGTTCGACGCCACGAAGATCAAAGATCAACGGGCTGGACGGGTTCCGCGAAGGCCTGTTCATGACCAAACGCGCCGGTACCTACCACCTCACCTGGTCGATCGACGACACCGGCAGCGAGAACTACCGCGTCGGCTACGCGACCGCCACGAGCCCGATGCTCGACGGCCTTACCCAACGCGGCGTCATCCTCGAGAAGAACCCGTCACTCGGCATCCTCGGCACCGGGCACCGGGCACCGGGCACCGGGCACCACAGCATCGTCCAGGTCCCGGGAACCGACGACTGGTACATCGCCTACCACCGCTTCGCCATCCCCGGCGGCGACGGCACTCACCGCGAGGTGACCATCGACCGCCTGCGTTTCAACCCGGACGGCACAATGGCCAAAGTCGTGCCGACGCTCGAAAGCGTCACCCCGCTGGCGAAATGATGGCGGTCATCATCACGGCCCGACGTGGTCACGCCAGGAGTGCTGCGGGTTGAAGCCAAGTCCTCGCGGGCCCGGTCGATGGACAGCAGCGTCTCGAACTCGCTGATCTCCTTGTCGAGGGGTGTCTCCGGGAAGACCTCCCGCAGCAACTCCCCCGACGCCCGGTTCATCATCGTGTCCGCGGCGGCGATGATGTAGCTGCTGGCGCGCCCGTGACGTCAGCCTCCAGTACCAGCCGGGACACGCCCGCCGCGTCGCGCTCGTCGATGTAGCGCCAGAGGCGCCCTTGAGGCCAACACATCGCCAGCATCAGCGAACACCCGCCCTGGAGTGGCGCCAACACCTGACTCGGGCGATGATCAAATCGCAGCATCAGGTGGGATGAAGGAAAATTGGGAATCTTCGCGGTGTGCTCCATTCAGCCGCCTACTGGTCGTGCCGAGGATGGCGGCATAAATGTCGTGGAGCTGTCCAGCTTACGTTCATTGCATCCTATTGGTGTAGGTATCTTGGACGCCTGTGCCGCAAGCGTTTGGGCTAGTGGCGTGAATTCGGTGAATGGTCGCCGGATGGTATGCCGGACGATTGCGACAGTCTGTCCGGTACCGCTAATTTGACGTGGCTGATCACGAAGATCCTCATGGGAGTACCGGACGAAAGGTCTCGGGATCATGACCACCTGGCGTCAGCGTCGACAATTGTCGGGAATCAACCGCAAGACCGTGACGCTGGGGGTGGTCCTGGCCCTGGTGGCGGGACTGGTGCCATCCGCCGCGCAACCCGCCGACCAAGCGATTCTGGCGGCGGGAACACCAGGTGAGGGTGTGGTCGACGTGCCCTCGCATCCGGAAGGCGCGTCGTTCAATCCCAACCAGCTCAAGGGTATCCAGGCGGCGGACCCGAGTTCGAAGATCAATCTGATCGAGCCGCCGACGACGAGCAGCACCGGCGAGGCCCGGTTGGACTATCCCATCGAGGTGCCGCCGGGGCGAGGCGGTGTCCAGCCGAGTGTCGCGCTGTCCTACAGCTCTTCGGCGCAGAACAGCTGGGCCGGCGTCGGCTGGGATATGGCGCTGCAATCGATCACGATCGACACCCGGTGGGGCGTGCCGCGTTATCACGGCGGTCTGGAAACCGAGACCTATCTGCTCAACGGTGAACAGTTGACGCCGGTCGCACACCGCACTGAACTGCAGGCTCGCACTGCGGAGAAAGTGTTCCACACGAGGACAGAGGGACAGTTCGGCAAAATCGTCCGGCACGGCGACAACCCGCGTGGCTACTGGTGGGAAGTCACCGCGAAGGACGGCACGAGATCAATTTTCGGTGGTACGCCCGACAGCGTCGGCGACAAGACGACGCTTACTGACGACGCGGGCAATATCGCGGTCTGGGCGCTGCGTGAGGTGCGGGACACCAACGACAACTTCATGCGCTACCACAATGTCCAGGTCGCCGATGCGGGCGTGAACGGCGGCACGGTCCCGGGTGTCGACCTCTATCCGAAGCGGATCACGTACACCGGTCAGGGCAAGGTCGAGGGCCGGTACTCGGTCACGTTCATCCGTGACCGGGAGCGTGGTGAGTCTCGGCGCCAGGACGTGGAGATCGACGCGCGCAACGGATTCAAACAGGTCACGGCCGACCTGCTACGCCGCATCGAGGTCTTCATCGACGACAAGCCGATCCGTGCCTACGAGCTGGACTACCGCACCGGCGCGTTCGGCAAGACCCTGCTGCACCAGGTCTCCCAGTACGGCGAGGATCTGCGGATCTTCAACACCCACACGTTCGACTACTTCGACGACATCCGCACCGAGAAGGGCGAGTACCGGGCGTTCTCCGACGCGGCGGGCTGGACCACGCACAACGACTCGCTCGGTGCCAGCGTGCCCGATGGTCAGGCGAGTGCGGTGGCGGCCAGCACGTCCAGCAGCGCGGGCGGACACCTCTACGTGGGGTTCAACCCGGCTGTGGCTCGCAAGTCCGGTTCGGCGGGTGGCAAGGCCGGTTTCAACGCGGGGTCGTCCGAAGGCCTGCTCGCGCTGACCGACGTCAACGGGGACTCGTTGCCGGACAAGGTGTTCCGCACCGGATCGGGAGTGTTCTACCGGCCGAACCTGTCCGGGCCGGGCGGGCAGCCGAAGTTCGGCGACACCCCGATCAAGCTGACGAACCTGCCGGGGATCTCGTCGGAGTCGACCCGGTCGGTCACCACGGGTGTCGAGTCGTACATCGGTGTGGCCGCGCAACTTGACCACGTCTCGACCACGACCCGGACCGATCGATACTTCTTGGACGTCAACGGCGACGGTCTGACCGACCTGGTCACGAACGGCAGTGTGCTGTTCGGATACCTGGACGCCAACGGCAATCCCGCCTACAGCGCCAACAGCAAGGACACCCCGGTCCCGATCGGTACCGGCGGTGCCAACGGCACCATTGTGGGTGATCAGACTCGTGAGTTCGAGCGTCAGGTGGACGCGTTCCCGCTGCTGGACAGCGTGCGAAGGTGGATCGCGCCCTACGACGGCACGATCCGGATCGCCGGTGGGGTCAAGCTGACCGACAACGCCGGCACGGACGAGAAAGCCGATGGCGTCCGGGTTGCGGTGCAGCACGAGAACACGGAGTTGTGGTCACAGCGGATCATGCCGGACGACCACGCCCAGTACACACCGTCCGGAGTGGACGCTGTGCAGGTGCGCCGCGGCGAACGGGTCTACTTCCGAGTCCAGTCCATGCTGGATGGGAAGTTCGACCAGGTCGCATGGGACCCGGACATCACCTACACCAGCATCCCGGCTGGTACGGACGTCAACGGCCTGGACAACCACCGCTACCTCGCCTCACGCGACTTCACCCTTGGCGGACGGCCGTCCACAGTGACCGCACCGGTGACCGGGACGCTGCACCTGTCCGGTGACGTGTCCAAGGTCGGTCCGACCACCGACGACGTAGCGGTGGTGATCACGCGCAACGGCAGGGACGTGTTCACCGGCAACCTGCCCGCGGCCACGGGCGGAACCGTTCCGATCAATGTGGACATTCCGGTGACCGCGAATGACACATTGTCGTGGCGGTTGCGGGCGGATTCGCCGATCGACGCGGGCGCGCTGCACTGGGTTCCGTCCGCGCACTACACGGGGGCGGAAGGGGATGTTCCTGTCGTCGACCAGAACGGCAACCCCACAATGAAGATCACCCCGCCGTTCGATTTGGACATCTACCCAGTCGACACACTGACCTCGCCGCAAGGCTCGTACACCGCGACCCACACGGGCGAGTTGACTGTGCAGCCTGAACTGGCTCTCGATGGACAGAACCGGGACTCCCGTGTCGTGTTCACCGTCAAGCGCCGGGGCGCGTTGCTGGCCAAGAAGGTCATCGACATCCGCAACGGGCAGATTCCGGAGCCGGAGTCGTTACGCGTCAAGGTGAACGCGAACGAAGGCGACGAGCTGTTCTTCGACTTCTCCACTCTGGACACCAGCCTGCCCGGACGGCTGACCACGCAGTCGGCGTCGGTCAGCACAGACGGCGTCACCTTCGACCCGGTGCCCAGCGCCCTGCACGCCTCGGCGGAACAGGATGCTTTCGCGCAGCCGTACCGCGGCTGGGCGGCGATCGGGTACAACGGCAACCGCGACCGGGCCACCACTCCGATCGTGCAGGGCGACCTGGCGATCGACCAGAACTACCGCAACCGGATCCCGGCCGCGCCCAAGGAATCGGATGTTCCTGGCTTCGAGGGCCGGGTGACGCCGCCGAACGCGATCGTGCTCGCACCCAGGCCTGCCCAGGGCCGGTGGGGCAGTGAGGACGGCAACACCTGGGTCGCCGGCGCCGGTGCCGCGGCTTCCCGGCTGGGCACCGATCGGATCGACGTGGCCCGTGACTCGGACTTCACCGGTGCGACGGGCGTTTCGCGGGTGGCGGGCAGCAGGCAGATCTCGACCACGTTCGGGGCGAGTCTGCCGGGCGTGCCTATCGGCGCCGGGGCGAGCGTGGCCCGGGGCAGCAGCAGCGGCGAGGTGGACTTCCTTGACCTCAATGGCGATGGTTTCCCCGACGTGGTCGGTTCGGCCGGAATCCAGTACTCGGACATGACCGGCGGTCTGGGCAGCACCCGCGGCAGCCTCGGTACCACCAACGTCCGGGAGAGCGACTCGAGGGCGTTCACCGCGTCGGCCAACGCGGGCAGCCCTGCCCGCACGGCAGCCAACGGCCGAGGGGACTCCGCGCCGTCCGCCGAGAAGTCCACCACCACCGCCCAGAACGGCAGTGAGATGCCCAGCCTGGGGATCGGTGGCAGCACCGGTGGTGGTGAGTCCGATGCCGCGTTCGACCTGTTGGACATCAACGGCGACAACCTGCCCGACCGTGTCTTCGAGAACGGTACGGCCGCACTCAACCTCGGTTACCGGTTCGCCGCACCCGAACCGTGGCCCGGCGGGCCGCTCAATGACGCCAACACCCGCAATTCGGCGGTCAATCTCGGGTTCAACACCGACTTCTACGGCTTGGCCGGCGGTGCTTCGGCCGCGACCGGAACGTCCAAAACGGAAGCAAGCCTGACCGACATGAACGGCGACGGCCTGGCCGACCGGGTGTTCTCGCGGGATGGCACTCCGTTGGCGGTTGCCATCAACACCGGCAACGGATTCCTGGCGCCGACAGTGTTCCAGGGCAGTCTCGGCGGGATCAGCGCCGACAAGAACGCCAGCCTCGGCGCGGGCGCGTACTTCGTCTTCGGGTTCTGCCTGGGCATCTTCGCCGGCGGCTGTGTCGTGTTCAACCCGGGCGCCGACGTCTCGACCGGCATCGGCCGGTCCGAGCTCGCGCTGAGCGACGTCAACGGCGACGGGTACACCGACCACGTCCGGTCCACTCGCGACAGTGAGCTGATCGTGGCGGAGAACCGGACCGGCCGCACGAACCTGCTGCGCTCGGTGACCCGCCCGCTGGGCAGCAGGTTCGATCTGGACTACACCCGGGACGGCAACACCAAGGACCTGCCCCAGTCGCGCTTCGTGCTGTCCAGCGTCAGGCTGTTCGACGGCCACCGCGGGGACGGCCAGGACGTGCAGCTGTCCACATTCCACTACCAGAACGGCCGTTACGACCGCTTGGAGCGGGACTTCCTCGGCTACGGCCGCGTGTTCAGCGAGCAGCGGGACCCCGGTGCCGGTGACGCGGTGTTCCGCACGGTGACCAACGAGTACCGCAACGACAACGTCTACGTCCGCGGCCTGGCGGCCCGGTCGATCACCACTGACGCCGTCGGCCGGCTGTTTACCGAGACGGTGAACACGTACACGCTGCGCGACGTGAGCACCGGCAAACCCGCCGACCCGCACAGCACCACAGCCACAGTGTTCCCCCAGTTGTCGCGATCGGAGCAGCGGTTCTACGAAGGCCAGCCCACTGCGGGCAAATCGACCTTCACGGAGTTCGACTACGACGAATTCGGCAACACCACTCGGGTCTTCAATGCCGCCGAGGCCGGTGCCGCCGATGACGTGGAGACCCGTACCGGCTACACAGCGGCTGACCCTGCCTGCCGGGAACGCAACATCGTGGGTATCGCCAACACCATCCAGGTGGTGGCCATCGCGCCGAAGTCCGTGATGCGCAACCGTCAGTCGACAGTGGACTGCAAGACTGGCGACGTCACCCAGACCCGTGCGCTGCTGGCCGACGGGTCCAAAGCGGTCAGCGACCTGGAGTACCTGGGCAACGGCAACCTCAAGGCCATCGTTGGCCCTGCGAACAAGACCGGCCAGCGATACCGGCTCGACTACGGCTACGACCCGGTCGTTGGCGTGCACGTCGAGACCGTCGTGGACAGCTTCAACCTCCGCTCGGTGATCACGCACAACTACAAGTACGGCCTGCCGGAGAGCACGGTCGACGAGAACTTCCAACGAGTCCACTACAACTACGACCGGGTGGGCCGCATCGACTTCGTGGCAGGCCCGAACGAGATCCCCGAGAACCGGGTCACGATCGACTTCGAATACCACCCGGACGCCGAGGTGCCCTACGCGGTCAGCAGACACATCGACAACACCGCAACCGAAGTGCGCGACGACACCATCGACACCGTCCAGTTCGTCGACGGCCTCGGCCGGGCGGTGCAGACCAAGAAGGACGCCAGCATCCCGCCACAGCCCGGCGCGGCACCCGAGCCCGCGATGACCGTCTCCGGCAAGCAGGTGTTCGACTTCCTCGGCCGGCCCGTCGAGCAGTTCTACCCGGTCACCGAACCCAAGGGAGACGGCAACTTCGCGTTCAACCCAGCCGTCGACAGTGTTCGGCCGACCCGGACGAGCTATGACGTGCTCGATCGCCCGACCCGGGTGGCGCTTCCGGACGACACCGCTTCGACGACGGCCTACGGGTTCGGGCCGGATCGCGCCGGGGCGACCCAATTCGAGACGATCACCACGGACGCCAACGGCAAACAGCGCCGCACGTACGCTGATGTGCGTGAGCTGACCACGGCGGTCAAGGAGTTCAACCCCACCGGCGGTCAGCCGGTGATCTGGACCAGCTACGGCTACGACCCGCTCGGCCAGATCACGACCGTGACCGACGACCGCGGCAACGCCACCAAGGCGGCGTACGACAACTTCGGCCGCCGCACGGTGATCGACAGCCCGGACTCCGGCAGGACCGAGACGGGATACGACCTCGCGGGCAACGTGATCACCAAGGTGACACCGAACCTGCGCGGGAAACACACGGCGATCGAGTACGACTACGACTTCACCCGGGTCACCGGGATCCGGTACCCGATCTTCACCGGCAACAACGTCAAGTACACCTACGGCGCGCTCGGCGCCCCGGAGAACGGCGCAGGCCGGATCACCGAGATCCGCGACGCTGCAGGCACTGTCACCCGCGGCTACGGCCCGCTCGGCGAAGTCTCCAGGCAGACCCGCACCCTCGGCGGCAGTGCGCTGGAGGCCGCGTCGTCCTTCACCACCCTGACCCGCTTCGACTCGTTCAACCGGGTCCTGGACACCACCTACCCGGACGGCGAGAAGGTCACCTACGGCTACGACAGCGGCGGCCAGGTCACCACCGCGACAGGTGTCAAGGACAACAGGAACTACACGTACCTGGCCCGCCAGGACTACGACAAGTTCGAACAGAAAGTACTGACGGAGACCGGTTCCGGCGTCCGTACCAGCTACAGCTACGACGCGGAAGACCGGCGGCTGGCCACATCGAAGTCGCAGCAGCCGGACGGACGCGAGTTCCAGAACCTGTTGTACCAGTACGACAACGTCGGCAACGTCACGCAGCTGGCCAACGACGTCGCCGTTCCACCCGCCAAGGGAATCGGCGGACCGAGCAAGCAGACGTTCGGCTACGACGACCTGAACCAGCTCACCACGGCCAGTGGCGAGTACCGCAACACCTCGGACAAGCTCAACAAGTACAAGCTGGACCTGACCTACGACAGCATCCACAACACCACCAGCAAGGTGCAGAAGCACGACCTGGTGGGCACCACTGGCACCACCTACCCACAGCACGACACCACGTACTCGCTGCGCTACACCTACGAGCAGGGCCGGCCGCACGCGCCCGCAAAGATCGGCCAGGACACCAACAAGTACGACGCCAACGGCAACCTGATCGACATCGCCACCAAGAACCACGACGTCCAGGCGTTCACCGGGCCGGTGGCCGAAGCGTCTACATCGGACAAACGGACGCAGTTCGTGTGGGACGAGGAGAACAGACTCGCGTGCGTCCACGAAAACAAGCACTCGACGGTCAAACAGCAACCCAGCTCCTGCGATGGGCACGCCGATCCGGTCGTCCGGTTCGTCTACGACGATTCCGGTAACCGGATTGTCAAGGACGGCAAGGACAAACACATCGCGCCCAGCCTGAGCTTCAGCAAGGTGAACGGGCAGTCGTTCAAGCACATGTTCGCGGGCGACACCCGGCTGGTGACCAAGAAAGTCGAGGCCAAGCTCGAAGACGAGCAGTTCTACTTCCACACCGACCACCTCGGTTCAGCCGGCTATGTCACCGACACACTCGGAAAGCTCACCTCGCATCAGGAGTTCTTCGCCTTCGGTGAAAGCTGGGTGCAGGAAAGCACGAAGGCGCCACCCGTGCCCTACCAGTACAACGGCAAGGAGTTCGACGAGGAAACCGGCCTCTACTACTACGGCGCCCGCTACTACAACCCGAGAACCAACCTCTGGCAGACGCCCGACCCGATGCTCGGCACCTACCTGAACGGAACGCTGAACGGAGGGGTCTACCAGCCGGCCAACCTGGCGTCCTACACGTACACGTACAACAATCCGGTCCGGCTGACCGATCCCAGTGGCACCACGCCGGAAGAGAGTTGGCTCCAGGAGTACGACAAGGCGATCGACGAGGTCCCGTCGCGGTACGACGCCCGGCGAGCCCTCACCCAGCCGGGCGTTTACAACACGCCGATTGCCCCCGCGATCGCGGGTGCGATCGTCGACCGCAGGTTCTGCGAGCGGGTGGGCGCCGACGCCTGCGCCAATGGAGCGCTGGAGGCCATCCACTCGGCGACCACACAACATTTCGTCGGGCCAGTCCTCGGCACGGTGATCGTCGGCCGTGCCTCGACCCTGCTCGAGCAGCCTGGTGTGAAGGAGTCGGTCGGCCTGGTCAGGGATGCGGTCGACCGGCAACTGGCCCGCGGGTGGCCCGACCTGATCAGGAACCATCTCAGCCCGGCCGAGCAAGGGGAATACACGAAAGAACTGAACGCCGGGAAATGGGGGGACGCGCGCAGATGGCTCGGCACCGCGCTACACAGGGCGACCGAAAAAGACCTCCTACAGATCCGGATGCCGGACGGCACGGCGCGATTCGACTACAATGCCAGCCGCGGTCCGGACTATCGCGACAGGGTCACCGGCGTGAAGGTCGAACTCACCACCATGCGCCAGTTCGTGCCCAAGTGGATCAAGAAGGGCGGCGTGTATCGCACCGTGCCGTACGTGCTCTACCGGGGCCCGGGGCGGCTACCATCGATCATCCAGCGTGGCGGGGGTCGCCGATGACCGACACCGGGAGGGACTGAGATCGACACCGGCCCGAACGTCTCGTCCCCGGAGAGGCTGATATTGAGCGGGCTCCGGTTGGAGAACGAGGACTTCTCCAACCGGAGGCTGCGCGAACTCGTGGTGGCCGCCGCCACCCTGGTCCGTTGCGACTTCAGCCGGACCAGGGTGGCCGGCGGGGAGTTCGGCGGCGGGTTCGAGCCCAGCGAGTACGTGGAGTGCGTCTTCGACGGCTGTCGGGTGAAGAACGTGTTGCCGGGCCGGGCGACCTTCATCGGGTGCTCGTTCCGCGACGTCACCATCCAGAACCTGCGATGCCATGAAGCCCAGTTCATCGACTGCGTCTTCACCGGTCTACTGAGGACGGTCACGTTCAGCGCCGTCCCCTGGTCGACCGAGCGGCTGGGCCGCACCCGCAACGCCTACCACGGCAACGACTTCGCGGGAGCCCGACTGATGGACGTCGCCTTCCGCGGCGGCATCGACCTCGACCGGCAACGCCTCCCCGAAGGACCCGAATACGTGCTCGTCCGCAACGCCCCGGAGATCCTTCCGGCCATCCGCGAGCAGGTACGAACCTGGCCGGAGTCGCTACGCCTCGACGCCGAGACCAGCCTGTGGATTCTGGAGAACGACTGCGAGACCGGCCAGCGTGACCTGCTGGTCCGGCGGACCCTGCTCGGCCGCACCGCTGAAGGAATCGACAAACTCGCCGCCCTGCTCATTCGAAGCTGAGCCAGGGCAATTCAGCCTGACGTAAGAAGCGTTCCGCAGGATGGCATCCAGGGCGGAAAGCTCAGCCATCTCGATGGTTTCGCTGGAGGTTACGCATGCCGAAAACCTCATCCG
Organism: Kibdelosporangium banguiense; assembly: GCF_017876405.1. Classification (GTDB taxonomy): domain Bacteria; phylum Actinomycetota; class Actinomycetes; order Mycobacteriales; family Pseudonocardiaceae; genus Kibdelosporangium; species Kibdelosporangium banguiense. The sequence continues at coordinate 10,897,135 of NZ_JAGINW010000001.1, forward strand.
TGCTGATCAGCTGCTGTTCCGTCGACATCGGCTCCGTCCGCTCTCGTGGCCACGATCGCCAGGGCAGGATGACCGACCGTGCTACTGCGATTGGCCTTGTGAGTGCCGAAAACTACATCCACAGGCACTGACCTGCGAACTTCTACACCCCAGGTATCGCCGGTAGGCCACGCACCAGGATGCTTCATCGTGCTGCGACTCCCCTACCTCGCCCTCACCGGCGTATTCGCGCTGATCCGGCTGCTGCCGACAAGCAACACCGACAAGGACATCGAGATCCTGATCCTGCGCCATCAACTGGCCATCCTGCAACGCCAAGTCCCCAAACCACGACTCACCCCACCCGACCGCGCCTTCCTCGCCGCCCTGCTACACCGCATCCCCAGGCCCACACTGCGCACGTTCCATTTGACCGTTTCGCCCGACACCATTCTGCGCTGGCATCGCGACCTCCTCCGCCGTCGCCATGCTCGAGCATCCCGGCCGAAGCGGGAAGGCAGACCACCCACCGTCCGCAGCATCCAGACCCTCGTCCTACGACTCGCGCACGAGAACCCGAGCTGGGGCTACCGCCGCATCCACGGCGAACTCGCCACCTCGGCCATCAAAATCGCGCCCTCCACCGTCTGGGAAATCCTCAAAACCAACAACATCGACCCAGCACCCCGCCGCGACCAGCAAACCTGGGCCACGTTCCTGCGCAGCCAAGCACACGCCATCCTCGCCGCCGACTTCTTCGAAACCAGAACACTCGTTGGCACCAGGTTGTTCGTCCTCGCCGTCATCGAACACGCCACCCGCCGCATCCGCATCCTCGGCGCCACCGCTCACCCCACAGCGGCGTGGACCACCCAACTGGCCAGAAACCTCATGATGGACCTCCAGGACGCCGGCGCCTCCGCAGTGAAATATCTGATCCGGGACCGCGATAGCAAATACACCACCGCATTCGACACAGTCCTCGCCGACAGCGGGATCACGACCGTCACCACCGGTATTCGTGTGCCACGCATGAACGCGATCATGGAACGCTGGATCCGCACCTGCCGAACCGAACTCCTCGACCGCACCCTCATCCTCAACCAAACACACCTACTCCACGCACTCCGCGAGTACGAAGGTTTCTACAACCAGCACCGACCCCACCGCGCCTTACACAGCGCAGCGCCACAACGACCACTTCCGCCACCCATCACCGAACCACACGCATTCGAACGCCTCGACATCCGACGACAAGATCGACTTGGCGGCGTCCTCCACGAGTATCACCACGCCGCTTGACCACCACGGATGGAGTTTTCGGCACCCACAACGTTGGAAACGATTTGTTGCAGACTCGTCGAAACAGGAGATTGCCGATATCGACGAACTTGTACACGCCACTGGGCTGGCCGAACCGGTTCGGGAGTTCTTCAACAGAACGTTGACACCGACATTGGAGTCTGTCGGACTGAATGGCGTCCTGCAGGATCTTGTCGCGCATCGGCTGCAGCCGGACGACGTGGTCGAAGACCATGACGGCATGAGCCAGGATCGTTTCCACTTTCGTTGTATGCTCGGGGTCAGCCCAGGGAGCCGGACTGGCGGAGAACTGAGGATGCGGGGAACCCGCGACGGGCCGTTGCTGCCCGTGCGGCCCGGATTTGGCGAAGTCTTCGTCATCGAGCCGGCGCCGCGTGCGTTCCACGATATCGAGCGAGTGCGTGCGAAACGGTCCATCCTTACAGTCGTCGGATTCTATCTTGATCTAGCGAGAAAGACACTTGCATGAAGGTCCTGCCGACGATCTTCGACGCAGACACACATATCTACGAACCGGACGACTGTTTCACAAGGTATCTCCCCGGCGCTGTGCGGGACCGAGCCGTGCATGTGCGAGAACACCGTGGCGATCGAGCGTGGTGGTTCGGAAATCGTCCGCTGACGTTCGTGCCTGATGCGATTGATCAAGCGCATCGGCCAGGCGATGGCGTCGCGTTGTTCGAAGATGACCAAGACGTCGTTCTGGAGCCGACGAACCAGCCAATCTACCGTGATCCCGCGGCCCGTATCGCGGCGATGGATGCGCAGGAAGTTGCGCACTGCCTGATCTATCCGAACCTGGGCCTTGTCGTCGAGAATGAAATGCTGGACGATCAGGAGGCGCTGTGCGCGAATCTCACTTCCTATAATTTGTGGCTGAATGAAGAATGGGGATTCTGTTCGACCGGCCGCATGTTCGCCGCACCCGTTCTCAGCCTCTGTGACAAGCAGTGGGCTGTCGAGGAACTTGATCGAGTGCTCACGGCTGGTGCTCGTACGATTCTACTGCGACCAGGGCCGCTCATCGACCAGAGGTCTCCTGCTGACCCATACTACGACGACTTTTGGCGCTTGCTTGACACAACGAGAGTGCCGGTGATATTTCATATCACCCAATCTGGTTACACCCGCTGGTATGGCACGCAATGGGGCGAGCATCCGGCGCCATCGCACAGGGAGCTAACCCCTTTCCAGGCCTTTACGTGTTTCGGGGCGCGGCCCATGCAGGATATGTTTCTCAATCTGGCCGTGAACAATCTTTTCGGACGCTTCCCCCAGCTTCGTGTCGTAAGCGTGGAGAACGGCACGTCATGGGTGAAGCCGTTGCTTGCCCTCGAACCGTTTGTGGCGCAGCAGCGCCGGCAGGGCGACTCGACCGCATCCGCCAGGTTCATCGTGGACGACCCGCTTGCCGAAATCATCAAACGACACCTCTATCTAGTCCCTGATCCGTATGAAGAACCTCATACCGCACTTGAGGCAGTCGGCGAGGACAACGTTCTGTTCGGGTCGGACTTTCCTCATCCTGAAGGACTCGCACAGCCTCGTCTATATCTGGATCGACTGACCGACATGCCCGAAGAAGTCGCGATCAAGATCATGGGCCTGAATGCCCGCGATCTACTGGACGGACCGGCATGACCACTAGCAACCAGCAAGAGTCCTCTCGCGCAGTGTTTGAACGCGATGGTTTCCTGCTCATGAAGGATGTGCTTTCGCGTGCGGAAGTGACGGAGCTGGAGACGGAAATAGACCGCGAACTCGCCGCAGCTTTCGGTGAGCAATTGTTGCATACTCCCAAACTGCGTGCCATTGACGGACACTATCTACCATTGTTACGTCCTGGCTGTGTATTCTCTCGTCGTTTGGTCGAGGACCCAAGACTGGTCGGAACTGCCCAACTGCTCATGGGAGATCATGTCTTTCTCGACCCGGTGAGCGCAGGCGCTGTGTCATTTTACGGCGAGGCATCGTGGCATCGCGATGCGGACCTGGATGTGCCAGGTATCAAATTCGTCTCCTACCTGGACATCTTGCGGCCAGGCGCTGGGGCGCTCCACTTGGCCAGAGGCTCGCATCGAGCGAGTCGTGTCACGCTCGACGGGAGGTCTGACGGATTTGACCTTGAGGCGCAGGAAAAAGTGGTGGTCGGGATGCGGCCAGGCGATATTCTTGCATTCGACTTGCGAACATGGCACGCCAACCCGCACTCCGTGCGTCGTCGTCAGTGGACGGCGGTATACCTCCGGATGCCCCGGGACGAGCCCGAACGACAGGCGATCACCGCATGGCTGGCGGAAGGCGAGTCGTACGAGACTGTCGAACCACTTCCCGATGGAATTCGTTGGCTGGACCCAGAATGGGTCAATGACCCCGGCGCCAGCGCGACGAAGCTGGAGTGGCTGAGTGATCTCGCGCGCCTCGGGCGGACTCTACCGAGATGAACACGACTGACGAATACGTTTCTCAGCTTGAGAACTATGAACGACTCCTGGATCCGATCACGACATCGATACTGAAGAAGATCATCCCGCGAAACGATCTGGAATGCCTCGAGATCGGCGCTGGGGCAGGTTCGATCGCCAGGTGGCTGGCCGACCGGATCTCTCAGGGGCGTGTCACCGCCACCGATGTGGACGTCACACTTCTCACTCCCGGCCGGAGGCTGCACGTACGCGTTCTCGACGTACAGTCCGACGAGATCGGATGCCGGACCTGGGATCTCGTTCACGTCCGCAGCGTCCTCACATATCTTTCAGATCGGACGCAGGTGGTTCGGCGATTGATCGCCGCACTGAAACCTGGCGGTCACCTACTCATTGAGGAGCCATACTTCGTCGACCTGACTGCATGCGACCAGATCGCCCTCGAAACCGTGCGGCATTACAGTCAAGCACTCCGGCAAATGGTGACCCATGCAGGGGCGGACGCACAATTCGGGCTTCGCGTGCCTCAGATCCTGACAGATGCCGGTTTGCAGTGCGAGAGTCAGGTCGTGGGGTTCACCGGGCGCGCAGGAGACGGCGGGTGGGGTGACTTCATGGTGTCGCGCAGTTCACTGGAATCCCGGCGGATGGTCGAGCTGGGTCTACTGAGTGAGGAGGCGGCAGCCGCGGCCGTGAGGCAACTTTCCAGCGGGATCGAGCACCGAATTCCTATGCAGATGTGTTCAACCTGGGCGACGATTCCTGCCAGGTAGGCGGGTCTGACCGAATGGTCGCTGTCGTTCCCGGGCGGAGCTTTGCCCGGTGCGGACTTCGCCGTGCGGTCTCGGCAGGTCATCACGTGACTAGTGTCCCGCGTCAAAATAATCTTTAGAAATTCTGACGCGGGACACTAGTATGCGCACGAACATGAGGCAAACCGGGTGCCACTAACAGCTGCGTATGTAAACCTCGGCGAGTCCATCGGCCTGGACCGCGCGCGTTCCCTGCTTACCAGTTGACAGTGAGCGCTTTTCATCCTGGTGTGGATATGTTGGTGGGTAAGGGATCCGAGGTGACAAGGTGATGTTCATCGGCGTGTCGTTACCGCGGACGTGACGAAGCCCTTGGTAGGACAGCAATCGACCAAGATCCATGTCCGTACAACCAAGGGCTTCAGATGCTGTTTTACCGTGCCGCGCTGCCGTTGTCACGTCAGACCCTGACCTTCGTGTCCGATCTCATCCGCGCTCACCGCCGAGAGCTGGGCTCGGCGTGGCGCAAGCTCAACCCAGGCCAGCAGGCGCTGTCGGTGCTGGTGTATCTGCGTAAGGGTGAACCGTTCGCGCAGGTCGGCGCCGGGTTCGACATCTCCACCGCGACCTGCTGGCGGTATGTCAACGAAACCGTCGAGTTGCTGGCTGCTCGGGCGCCCAAGCTCCGGGCGGCGTTGCGGAAGGCCAAACGCGAGAAGATGGCGTACGTGATCATCGACGGCACGCTGATCCCGATCGACCGGATCGCCGTCGACCGGCCGTTCTACTCCGGCAAGCACAAGCGCCATGGGGTGAACTTGCAGGTGATCGCGTCTCCGGATGGGACGATCCTGTGGGTGTCCGGCGAGTTGCCGGGCAGCACGCACGACACCGCGGCCGCCCGGATCTGGAACATCCTCGCCGCGCTGCGCGATGCGGGGCTGATCGCGTTGGGTGACAAGGGCTACCACGGCTACGACGAGACCAGCCAACAGGTGATCACCCCGTACAAGGGCAAGAACAAACCCGAGTCGCAGAAGGATGCCAACCGCGCTCACGCTCGGCTGCGCGGCCCCGGCGAACGCGCCAACGCCCAGCTCAAGTACTGGCGCATCCTGCACAAAGTCCGTGTCAGCCCGCATCGCATCGGCCGACTCGCCAAGGCCATCCACGTCCTACAGAACTACGAGGTCACCGCAGGATGAAAAAGGCTCAGTGTCCAGCAGGTCCCGTAGAGCGCGAACCGCGAGACTGCCGGGTTCCATGCCGCTCACCACGTCCACGAACAGGCGGAACTCGTCCGGCTTCCGCTGCAGTTGGAGGACAATGCCGAACAAGTGCATCCGGGGCGACGGGAACTCCTGGATGGGCAACGGATAACCCAAATGCGCGGAGAGCAGTTCCAGACACAGCTGCCGGCCGGCCGAGTCCCGTAACGAGTTGACACGCTCCAGAGTGTCGACAATCCGCTCAGTCTGCCGCCACCGCAGGACCGCGTCCGGATCGGGCGTTCGGTGTTGGATCTGCGTGGCGAGCCGGGCGAGTTCGGCGGCCTGCTCGTCGAGCAGTTCGTTTGTCCAGTCCAGGTCCGCGTTGATGCCGTCGAGCACCTCGTCGCCGACCGCACCGGTCACGTCGAAGACCATCTCCTCAGAGCGGAGCATCCCACGCAGCGATTTGATCTCCGCTTCGGCGGTGGCGACCAGCTCCTGGGCCCGCTGGTGCTCGATGGTCGCGCGGTCCAGTTGGTCCTCGGTTCGCTCCTGGGCCTGGATGGCGGCGGCGAGCTTGCGCCCGACGGCGTCCCGTTCGGCTTCGGTGGCTTTCGCCTGCGCGAGTGCGTTGTCGCGTTGGGCGGACAGCTGGGTCACGCTGTCGACGACGCGCGCGAGCGTCCATTTCAGCGCCCAGATGAGCTTGGTGGTCTGTTGCTCGGCGCGGACGCTCGCCAGTAGCTGCCCGTACAGCTCGCTCAGCTCGTCATGGGCCTTGATCAGGCGTTGCTGAGCGTCCACGGCGGCGGTCTGCGAGTTCATGATCAGCGTCCGCGGATCGGCGAGGTGATCGTCCCGCCGGCGGATTCGACGCCCCTCGTCCCGTCGTGCCTGCTCCCAGCGGGTCGTCGCCTCCGCCACCCGTCGGTCGCGAATACGCGGGTCGGGAACGCACGCGCGCGCCAAGTCGATCACAAACTCCCGGTCCGGCAACAGGGCACCGTTGAGCCGCTTGGACACAGTCGCCGAACTGCACCCCAACTCCGCCGCGAGCCGGGCCATCGTCATCGCCGCGTGGTCGACCAGGCCACGCAGGTAGCCGGCGAGCTCGTGCAACGCGGGGTCGTCGCCCTTCAGTGCCGCCCAGGGATGCCCCGGCTTCCGGCGCGCCATCTGCCCTCCAGCTCAGGCGAGTTGTTCGCGAGACAACCCTGGTTGTACACGACCGACCCGGTTGTCTCCGCGAACAAATACGCAACAACTCCGCCGGACCGCACCGTGCGCACGTCACGCTCCAGCGAGAGAAAGAGCGCACCCATGAACAGGACGGTCATCAAGGAGATCTGCCAGCTGATCCGCGCGGGCATGGACAGCTGGGGGCACACGCTCCGCCTGTCCGTGATCATCGTCGTGCTGACGGTGGCCGCGGTCGCGGTCGTCAGCGTCCGGTGAGCCGGCTACCAACGTGTACCGCTCGAAAAGTCATCGTTGCACGTCAAGCGGCGTATCGGTATTCGTTGATGAGTCCATTGAGGACGCGGCGAACCAGAGACGATCTGCTGGCTCGTAGCAGACGGGATCGGTGATCTGGCGGCGGAGGACGGCGTTCTCGTGGCGGAGCACGAGCAGCTCTGTGTCCTTGGCGGCGTCACGGCACAGCAACACCGCCGGAACGGACAGCAGTCGTCGGGTCAGTCGGTACAGCAGCGACATGATCACTGGACCATGGTCTCAGCAGTTGCTCTTGGCCCTCCTGACCTCGTGCAATGGCTTTTCGAGCGGTACAGGTTGGGAGGAATCCTCAACGAGTACCACCATGCCGCCTGAGCTGCACGGATGACATTTTCGGCAAGCGCACACAATGAGACGTTCTGCCACACCGGACCGCGGCAGCAGGGCACCCGAAGTTTGTTGCAGCCCTGCTCTCGCGGCACTTCCGGCGCCGATACCGAAAACTGTGGAATCACCGCAGACCGCCTGGGTGCTCTGTCAGCATGCACCTGGCGCGCCTATTCGTCGGCGCGTCGCCCGGCGCCTGGCCGACAGGAACCGGGCGACACCGGTCTGGGATGTGGTGGACCGCTGCTGCTGCGACTCCCCTACCTCGCTCTCACTGGCGTGGTCACGTTCCTCCGGTTACTGCCGACCAGCAGCACCGACAAAGGACATCGAGATCTTGGCCCTACGACACCAGCTCACAGTCCTGCAGCGTCAAGTCGGGCATGTTCGCCGGCAACGCCGTTGACAAGCCCGACCGCACATTCCTCACCGCCCTGCCACACCAGCGCGATCGCGGCGACGAATACGAGTGATCGCCCCATGTTCCTTCCTCCTCGCTTCCGTCGCGCACCCCAGATACAGCGACAACAGGCCAACCGGCTTGTGTCCGGTGATCCGAGTTGACGTACCGGCTGCGTTGACTGGCGGCAACCGTTGGGAACCGGTGGACGCGGATGTGCCGTGGTGCCAACTTGGGTATGCGCGGTGCGCAGCGGAACGAGTCGAACATCGCCATCACAAGAGGAAACAGGAACGTCTGGAACTTCGGCGGCGAGCAACCGAGACTCCTTGACATGGAGCCGAGGCAACCTCGCCGACGCCGGCCTGTCGTTGAACCTGTTCGCACGGCGAGTAAGCCACAGCAAAAGAGCCAGCAAGATCCAATAGGGACAGCAGGCACAGAACTGAATCCAGCGTGGTGACGTTACAGGCACTGGACGTCGCCGGCGAACTTGCCACGCTGACGAGCCGAACCCCGTGTCATACCGGAAAACGGGCGAAGGTGAGGGCAGAACGATGAGTCTCAGCCGGATGGACCGGATTGGCAGCCACGGCAAGCCGCACACTCGCGCAAGCCTGGTCATTGGGGGATGACGTGTCCCACGCGACCTTGCTTCGGCAGCGCTTTCACGAACTGTTGGGCAACATCGAGAGTTTCATCCGTGGCAAGCCGGAAGCCGTCCGGCTGGTTCTGGTGTGCCTGCTTGCCCAAGGCCACCTGTTGATCGAGGACGTGCCTGGCGTGGCGAAGACGTCGCTGGCCAAGGCACTTGCCCGGTCGATTGACGGCGCGTCGGTCAGGCGAGTCCAGTTCACCCCGGATCTGCTGCCCTCTGATGTCACCGGTGTACAGATCTACGTCCAGGCCAGTGGCAGCTTCGAGTTCCGGCGGGGACCGGTGTTCGCCAACATTCTCATCGGTGACGAGATCAATCGTGCCTCGCCGAAGACCCAGTCGGCTCTCCTGGAGGTGATGGCCGAGCGTCAGGTCACGGTGGATGGCGACACCTACGCCGTACCTGATCCGTTTCTGTGCATCGCGACGCAGAACCCGATCGACCATCTCGGCACGTACTCACTGCCCGAAGCCCAGCTCGATCGGTTTCTGATGCGCATTCCCCTCGGGTATCCCGAGGAAGTCGCGGATGAGATGACCGTTGTCGCCGACGGGCTCGCTCGGCGGAGGCCGGAAGAACTGCCGCCGGTGATCGAACTCGGCGATCTGCAGAAGATGATCAGAGTTGTGCACGAGTTGCACGTTTCGGAGCCACTTCAACGCTACATCGTCGTGATCACCAGGGCGACCCGGCGACATCCGGATGTCAGGCTGGGCATCAGCCCCAGGGGCAGTATTGCGCTCGCGACCGCCGCGCAGGCCCACGCCGTTTCCATGGGCCGGGAGTTCGTCACGGCCGATGACGTGAAGGCCGTCGCTGTCCCGGTACTGAACCACCGGCTGTTTCTGACCGCTGAGGCCAAGATTCAGCGGCAGACGCCGGAATCAGTCGTTCAGGACATCCTGACCAGCACGCCGGTTCCCAGATCTCCGGTACGCCGGTGACCTGTCATGATCACGAGAACGGGTTCATGGGTCGGCGCAGCCGCGATCGTGCTCGTGGCGACCGGGGTGTGGGCAGACTATCCGGAGCTGGTCACACTTGGCCTGTCTTGCGCCGCGGCGCTACTGACAGCGGTGATGTGGATGGCGACGAGACCCAGACTGGCCGCCACCAGGGAGATTCGTCCACAGCGGGTCACGGAGACAGAAGTGGCGTGCGGAGTGCTGGTGGTGAAGAACGAGGGATATCACCGAAGCCCGCCCTTTGTGGTGACGGAGAACATCGCGAATCGCAGCGTGGCTGTGCCCGTGCCGAGCCTGACCGCTCGAAGTGCCTTCAAGACGGTCTATCCGTTGCCGGCTACTCGGCGCGGCCGTTATGTCGTCCCCGCACTGATGATCAGTCACTCCGACCCACTGCAGTTGCTGCGTACCGAGCGCTCTCACGGCGGTGAAACCGTCCTGTATGTACACCCTCGCATCCACGATGTGGCCCCGATGCCCATGGGTGGCCGGCGGGACTTGGAAGGGCCGACGTCGAACAATTCACCGCCGGAAGGCGTGGCCTTCCATAGCCTGCGTATGTACGAGGCCGGTGACGACCGGCGCCACATCCACTGGAAGTCGAGTGCCCGCACGGGAACCCTGATAGTCCGCCAAACAGTGGTACCCGATGAAGCACGGCATTTGATCATCCTTGACACCAGCGCCGAGCCATACGGTGAAGACTCGTTCGAAGGCGCGGTGCGGGCAGCGGCTTCCCTGTGTGTGGCCGCGAATCGAGCCGGATTTCCGGTCGATCTTCGTACCACCGCCGATCCGGCGACCGGCACCGAGCAAGCAGAGCGACCACAGGACAGCAGTGTCACGACCTTGCTGGATCTGCTCGCGACTACGCGAAGTTCCGCAACGGATCACGGTCTGGCAGCGATGAGCGACCTCGTCGGCGATGTGGTCTCCGCTGACGAAGAGGTCGTTCTCGGTGTGGTGACCGGAACGCCGGACCCGGATCAGCTCGAAGTCCTCATCTCGGTAAGGCCGCGGTTTCTCACCGTCGTACTCGTCCAAATCGGACACCGAGAGCCAGGTCAGCAGATCACGCTGCCCGGCATCATCACGGTCAATGCACGTACCAGCACGGAGTTCGCGGTCAGATGGAACCAACTGGCACTGCCGTGAACCTCACCCGATCGATCGAGCTCATCTGCTGCGTGGCAGCAGCGTTCGCCGGGAGCCTGCCCTACGGGCATTTCTTCGCAACCGCTGAATACCTGCCGCAGGTTTCCGCCGCGTCGCTCGGCGGAGTGGTGGCAGCCGCAATAGTCTCCCGGCTTGGCTGGGGATTTGGCCGTACTCTGCTTGTAGCCGTCGTGGGCTTCCTTCTGTTGGCTGTTTATGGCGTGTTCGGTGAAACCACCGAGTACGGCCTGCCCACCCGGCGTACCGGCGTGGAGCTCGCCGAGGGTGTGGTGGGTGGCTGGGCGCGAATGCTGACCGTCGCCGTCCCTGCGGACGTGCGAAGCGACCTGCTCGTCACCCCGCTGCTGATCACTTGGGCTGCCGCGTTCACCGCCGCCAGGCTCAGCCTCCGAACCCGGTCGGCGATCGCACCCTCAGCGCCGCCGGCTGCTGCGTTCGTCGTCGCGCTGCTGTTCGTGGGCAGGCAGTCCGGCAACCAAACGACCGGCGTCGCGGTCTTGCTCGTTGCCGTGCTTCTCCTGATTCTGCTTCGTGCTGATCGACCCCGCCGAGCAATGGCCGGCGCCTTCGCCTTCGGTGTGCCGACAATCGCGGTCATCGTTTCCCTGGGCATACTCGCCGGCCAGGCACTGCCACTGGCTTCAGGCGACCACCGTTTTGATATCCGCACGCTGTACCAGCAGCCGATGCAGATCACCGACGCGCGTTCCCCCTTGGCGGCATTGAAAGTCCAGTTACGGGAGAACCCGCCCCGTCGGTTGTTCACCGTCACCGTCGACGGCAAGCCGGTCGACCGCATAAGGACTGCCGCCTTGACTGAGTTCGACGGGGTGACGTGGACCGCGGCGGACCGCTTCCTTGTCGCTGGTCATCGACTATCCGTCGACTCCGCGATGACCCATACCCGGAAGGTGTCGGTCCACGTTTCCGTCACCGGCTTGCCTGGACCATTCCTCCCTGTCATTGGCTGGCCGACCCGGCTTCACCTGGCCGGCGACGTCCGCAGCCAGATTGGGTTCAGCGACACGTCAGGCGTCCTCGTCACCACACGACCGAGCATGCAAGGAATCGATTACGACCTCGAAGCGGAAGTGAGTGATCGCGACGACGATCTGCCACTCGCTCTGCCTTCCGCCCTACCGGAGTATCTGCGCTACCGCACGCTGCCGGACCCACCATCGGGATTGCTGGCCCTGGCACAGCAAATCACCGCAAGCGAACCGACTGCCTACGGCAAACTGACGGCGATCGAACGACACCTGCGTGGCCTGCCGTATCAGCTCAACGCACCGCCAGGACACTCCTACGCCACGCTCACCAGGATGTTGACCGCGACGTTGCCACACGACGACGAGGGCTACGCCGAGCAGCACGCGTCAGCATTCGCCGTTCTCGCTCGCGCAGCAGGCTTTCCGGCCAGGGTCGCGGTCGGATACCGGCTGCACGGCACGCCCACCGGCGAACACCTCGTGACCACCAATGATGCGCACGCCTGGGCGGAGGTTCATTTCGCCGGCCATGGCTGGATCGCCTTTGAACCCACCGATCCAGCCACGGAATCCACCCAGCGCCGAGAGCCGGAAAACCCCGCGCCGGGCCCGTCACAGTCCAATAACCCAGGAGTGGCACCACACCGTGCGGAGCCGCCACATCCCGCAGCTGACCGCCCTGAAAACGGCTGGGTGAACGTGCTGCGATCAGCGGTGGTCGCGGTAGTCCTGCTGTTGTCCCTGACCATCTTTGTGGCGGTGGTCGTGTTGGCGGAGAAGTGCCGCCGACGGTGGTACCGCCGACGTAAAAGCGGCAACTCGGCGCGAGTGGTAGGCGCATGGCGAGAAGCCATGGACCGGCTGGCCGAGCATGGCGTCAGGACGCCGGCCTCGCTGACCGCGTTCGAGGCAGCTGAGCACGCCACAGAAGCCCTCGGCCCCGCCGTCGGCGGCATTGTTGTGGACCTGGCGGAGTTCGCGACGAGAGCGGTTTATTCAGCGGACGAACCAGACAGCGATGCCGTGCGACAGGCTTGGGCACTGGAGGCTCGTCTGCGTCGGCAGCTTTTCGCACGGTTGTCACTGCAGTGGTTGATGGCCAGGCTCAGCCCGCGACCGCTGGTCGCCGGATGGCGTACGGCCCGGCAGCATCGGAGATCGTTCACAGTGCTGGAAACCAGGTGATCGCATGTGGCCGAACGTCATCCGCCGACTCCCTCCCAGGCAGCTGCGTGCCGGGATCGGGCTCGTCGTAACCACCGTTCTTGTGATCGGCTTGATCATAGTGGGGTTCGACAAGGGCTACCGCTCACCCACGATAAGGATGCACACTGCGGCCGCCTGGCTCATCTCCAACCAGCCAGGGCAGTTGACCCTGCTGGACGGCGCCTCTGCCGAGGTGGCCGCCCAGGTGCCGATCGCCCCGCCGGGCAACTCGCTTCACGTCGCGCAACAGGGGGCGAACGCCTATGTCCTCAACCGCACGGCCGGATCGGTGATCCGAGTCGACGGCGCGACCCTGGAGTCGTCTCAGCCGATCACTCCCATCGATGGAGCCGGTGATCACGTCGCTGTGCTACCCACGCCTCATTCGTTGTACGCGTTGGATTCACAGCGGGGACTACTGGCTCAGACAGACCCGCGAACACTTGCCCGCCAGGGCGCACTGCACACGCTGGCGACGGCAGAAGGGGCAGTGGCAGACCAGGACGGCCGGCTTTGGATGCTGGACCGGACGACCGGCGACCTCGTCTGGTTCGCCGCCGGCGCACGCCATTCACGCCCCCACGCGAGCGCCCCGGGCGAGGGCCGCCTCGTGTTGGCTGATGACCAACCGGCAGTGCTTGATCCTGCTCGCCGCACTGCGGAGCTCCTGGATCCGGCAACAGGAAACGTCGAACGGTCCGCACCGATGGATCTGGCGCCGGACGACAACGCGGCGGTCAGCGGCTCCCCCGATCAACACCGGCTGCTCGTTTCCGTCAGCCCCAAGGGCGTGCTGATGGTATGCGAGTTCAGTGCCGAATCCTGTGCGACACCCCTGTCGTTCGGCCACACCGGGTTGGATCTCGGTCCAGCCGTGGAGGCCGGCAACCACGCGGTGGTGCCGGACTACGCATCCGGTCGAGTGTGGATCGTCGACCTGACCGAGATGCGTATCGTCGTCGAGCGGCAACTGTTCGACCGTCCTACCCGGTTCGAGCTGCTCGTCCGTGACGGTGTCGTCTTCTTCAACGATCCGGACAGTGAACGTGCCGGTGTGCTGGAACTGGACGGCCGGATTCGCGCGATCAACAAGTACGATCCGGCAAATCCCGGTGCGACCCCCTCGGTCACGGACACCGGATCCGGCTCCCAGCCCTCGGGCGTAGCCCCTGCCTCGACTGGCGGATCGCCAGGCAGCACCGCCGTGTCCATTGTGGTCAGACCAGGGCACCGGGGAACGGTCGGCGAAGAACTCGAGTTCGCTGTCGTGGCATCCGGCACCGCCGGTGTCTCGTCCGCCCGATGGACGTTCGGTGACGGCGCCGAGACGACGGGGACGACAGTTCGCCATCGCTGGCGTGCGCCAGGTACCTACTCAGTCAGGGCGACGGCAACCTTGACCACGGGACAACGGGCCCCGGTGGCATCTGTCGGGGTGATCATCGAATCGCCGGATGCCCCACCGGAAATCGCCCGGCTGAAGGTCGATCCGGCGAACCCCCGGATCGGACAGGTCGTGCGGTTCAGCGCCGACCTCGTCGGCAGGCGACCCGACGGCCGGCAGTGGACGGTGACCGGCGGGCAAGGAGTCGAAACCACATCGAGTGCCCCCGAACTTCACCATGTCTTCCGTGCAGCCGGTAGCTACACCGTGGCACTCGTCGTGACGGCCGGATCCTTCACCGCGCAGCGGACAGCACAGTTCGAGGTCGAACCCGAACCACGCGAGGTTCGATGCGGAGACATCATCACAGCCCACGCCACGCTCAAGCGGGATCTGGTCTGCCCGGAGAACGTCGCCTTGAGGATCGCGGCCGACAACGTCGAGCTGAATCTCGACGGTCACACCATCACCACGGGGAAACCCGCGGAAAGCAACACGGGAATCATAGCCGTTGGCAAGAACATCACGATCCGCAATGGCATGATCACGGGGTTCGACGTTGGGATAGGCATGCCTGGTGTCGAAAACGTCACCATTTCGAATCTCACGGTGGCAGATGCGCATGATTTCGACATAACAGCGGACCGCGCACGTAACGTACAACTCCGGACAGTCACCTTGAGCGACAGCTCCAGCCCGCTCGCGTTCGATCACGGCTCCTCGGTCAGGATAACCGGATCAAACATCTCCGGAAAAGACGGCGGGGGAACCATGGGATGCTCACACGACAGCTCCTGCGTCATAGTGAACAGTTACCTGCGACTGGAAAAAATCAGCTGCATTAACGAGGAGCCAGCTTCCGAGGTGGTCATCGACAACACTGATCTCACTATGGATCAAATCGGCTACCCCTGCAAGTTCGTCACCCTGAAAAACAGTCCTCGTGTGCGAATATCCATTGTGTCGGCGACACATTTGACAGTCGAGAAGAGTTCGTTCCAACAAAGCACATCAATGTCCGGCCTGTCCTTCTCGATTTCCAACAGTGAATTCTCGAACACAGAATGGACCGGACTCAGCCTCTTCTGCGGTTTCTGCCTGGACAGCCAGCTGGTCCGAAACAAATTCATCAACAACAACTGGACGGGACTGGACATACATATCCTCGACACAGACGGGAAATCCATCGTCATTTCCGACAACGTTTTTACGGGCAACGGTCACAGGTGGCAAGGAAGTCCAGTTGGGCCGGGTAACGGTTTCGACTTGCTCAGGGACGCTGATGCAGATCCCATTGCCGACGTCATCGTGTCCAATAACCACGCCAGCGACAATGCGCAATACGGCATCATCGTCTACCCCGGAAGCAACGTGATCAACGGCGGGCGCAATACCACGTCCGGCGATCCACTAGAGTGCAAGGGAATCGAGTGCGAGCCGGGCCGATGAGGACGCTCACCATTCCATGAAGTTGGCGACACAATCACCGCGACACAGACCGGCCGGGTTGGCGGCGGACAGTTGCCCGGTGTCGCTGTCCACCAGTGAATAAGCCGTCGAGTACCGCCGCGCCGGTCCGGTGACCTCCAGTGGCCGCTCAGCGGCCACAGTTTCCACTCTTCGCTTTCTGTCCACCACCATCTCCACGTCGATCACCCACTGGTATCGGAGACTTCTGGAAGAACCTGTAACTCCCACCACCATGATCTGGTTGCCGCTCATGACGATGCTCCGGTCGTCAAAATAGAAGCTCGTGCGGTCCGTCGTGCTACGGGCCCGCGTGTCCGGGCTATCCACTTCGAACCTGACATTGATAGTGGGCACTGGATCCCCACCCTGCGGAGCCTCCACTAGAACTGTTCCAGCAGGAGGGTCGGACTTTCCGAGAACGCGTGCGGACATCCCGGTAATAATGACCTCACCGGCCTGGCGTGACTTTATCGCCAACTTCAGCCTGGCATGACCGACTTCCACACCTGCGGTCCGCGCGATCTTCCATGCGTTTTCCCAGGTGACCGACGGTCCATTTATCGCATGTTCGCCAGGTATCGCCCAAGAGCGGCCGACGAGAAAGTTCGAACTTTCAAGAAAAGACCTCTCTCCGAACAAGTACTCAACCTCGAGGACGGGGGCTCCCGCAGGGTCGGCTTCCTTCTCAAACAGTTTCCCGGCGTTGGAAAGAGCAACGGTGGCCACCAGCCCGAGTGCGGCGAACGAGGCCAGCCAGCGCCACCGAAGCAGCCCGATCCACTTTCGCGCTGTTTTTTCCTCAGCCGGTTTCGCTCCGAGACCGGGAACGAACTCGGCAAGCTCGTTGACCAGCCGAGCCATGTCGTAATCGTCGTTGCGGTGCCGCAAGTGGAGGTGTTGCCGCAGCGCCAGCCCGCTGATCTCGTCCGGGAGGTCCTCCGCGGCCAAGCGATCGGCGCCATCAAGGAGCACCGGGATCACCCTCAGGCCATGCTGGAGCGCTTCGGCGATCTCCCTGCGCACCCAGTCGTCGGGGTTGTCAAGGCGGCGCTGCCCGTTTCGATCCTTGGCAGAAAGCCAGTCCGGCCCGATGACGGCCAGGAACGCCTCACATTGACGTAACCGAGGAAGGATCACCTGCGGGAAATCCTCACCGATACGGATCGTTTTACTGGCGAAGAAAACTTTTTCGCGGCCGAATCGCTCAATCAGCTCTCGCGCAATCAGGGTAGCGGCCCAGTCCCCATCTCCCGTCCGGTAGTTGACGAACACACTTCCCACATGATCACCTTCTGCGGAACCTCGGTCGGTACGCCTGCATCCAACGGAAAATCACCTTGAGCAACCGGCATTGCCCCTCGGTTGATCCCGTTCGTTGTGTCAACGTAGTGGCGCGTGCAGTGCCACGGTCAAGCGCGGCTGCAACTCACGCACCGCACGGTAGGACAGCCAGCGAGCGAGAGTGCGTGCGATACCGCGCAGATCGAATCGGATGGTGGCGGAGTAGAGACGCCCCCGGTCAGCCTGTTCGGCTAACCCGGCAAGATTCCCGCCCGCGTCGACCGCGGCGCCACAACGCCGGACCAGATCAATCCTGGAGGCGAGCGTACTGTCTCGATCTTGCCGAGGTAACCCCTTACTGAAGTGAATGCGATTGGCCAGTTCCGACAATGACAACACCGCTGCCAGTAGAGTGCACCGCAATTGCTCAGCGAATGCCCCGGGCCGGTGCCCCACCTGTTGCCCCATTCCCGACGGTCGACCTGCCCTGCTGTGCCTCCAGCCACTGGATCCTGCGAACAGCGACACACAACGAATATTACCATGAGTGACCGACTTGATCTATACAGTGACGACCCTCGCCACTCCCCGAGCCCTTGGACGGCACGGACAACGGGTCCGTTCCCAAATTGGGACTGTCAACGAGTGGCTTGCGCCGGGAAGCGCTGTCGGTTCGAGTGGAGGTGAGAGACCGTGCGCCACGAGGCGCTGGTGCGCCGTGAGGCGCTGAGGACCGAAGGAGGTGCAAGACCTCCTCGTCGGGCTGTCGCAGCGGCCCGGTGGGAGCTGAGCGTAGTGGGGTCCGGGAATCGCCGGATCGGGCGGAAAGCAGCGCTGACAAAGCCGGGACGGTTCGGTACTGCCAGACGGGCCGGGTTCGGCAAGCGAGATCAGGCCGGACACCCGTGGCGTCCCGCAACGCGAGCAGGACTGCGGCGATCGCGTTGGGCACGGCTGGGCTTTGGGCACGCAGGATTCGGTGTCCAGCGACCTCGTGGCCGTGGACTTTGAGAACACCGCTGAATTCGGACGGGTCTGTGACGTCGATTTCGAGGAACAACACGTCCGCGTCGCTGGGCACTGGGTTCATTCCGCGCTGTTCCAGCTCCTTGGCCAGGTACTCGCCGCTGTCACCGGTCTGCCGCTTGTTGGCGATGATGTTGACCTGGCCGTCGTGGGCGAGCGTGTCGGTGATGAATCGCCGGGCGTCGTCGTCGAACTCGATGCGATCGGCCCGCAGCTCGGTGGTACGGCTTACCCGCGATACCAACGAGATCACGACGACACCGGCAATGAAGGCCATAGAGATGGCGATGCCGTCCGGCTTCTCGATGATGTTCTCCACAAACGCGTACGACAGCACCAACGTCAGCACCATGAAGCCGATCGCCGCGGGCTTCTGACGGTGGCGGATCGCGGAGATCGTCACGGCGATGGAGCCGGACACCATCATCGCGAGGATCCCGGTGGCGTAGGCGCCTGCCTGGGAGTTGACGTCGGCGCCGAACATGATCGTGATGAGGATGCTGATCGCGGTGTAGACCAGCACGACCGGGCGCACCGCGCGCCCCCACTCCGGGCCATGCCGTAGGACGGCAGATAGCGCGGCACGATGTTGATCAGGCCGGCCATGGCTGACGTTGCGCCTGCCGAAAATGTCATCCGCGCAGGTCAAGCAACCTATCCAGACAGCGACCGACGGGCAGTTACAACCTGCCGGGGATGCCGCTTTGATCTGGTGGGGTTGCTCCATCAGGTTGAGACCGCCGTACCGCCCGTCATATGGGGATGTGGCTGTCCGTCTCTGGATCGGCCGAACGCGATGTGGAGGCGATGGTTATGCAGGTCGGCGAAAGTGGGCTGGTGTCATGGGCGAAGGGTGCTCGTCGGCGTGCGAGGCCGGTGTCGAAGCGCGCTACGGGTGGGGTGCGGTTCGCGTTTTACGGCCGGACCTCGACGGTGGAATATCAGGATCCGGTGTCCTCGGCGGCGTGGCAGCGTGAGGCGGCGGAAGGTGTGATCGCCGGGCGTGGCCGGATCGTGGCGGAGTTCTTCGATATAGTGAGGTTCCCCCAAGATCGTGGAGGCATGGACTATGAGGATCATGTGTCATGCCGGAAAAGAGGCGACAGTTCGACCGGGAGTTCCGTGAGGGAGCGGTCCGGATCGTGCGGGAGACGAACAAGCCGATCGCTCAGGTGGCGGCTGATCTGGGGATTAACCCGGGAACCCTTGCTAACTGGGTGAAGCAGGACAAGATCAACCGCGGCGAGAGCGAGGGCCTGAGCGGTGACGAGCGGGCCGAGTTGGCTCGTCTTCGGGCGGAGAACGCCGAGTTGCGGATGGAGCGCGATGTCCTCAAGCGATCCGTGGTCCTGTGGGTGAAGGAGGCGACGCGGTGAGCCTGGCCGTGTTCATCGCCGACCAGAGGACCAGCCATGACGTGCCGCACGCGGTCGCTTGCCGGGCTTTGACCGTGTCGGAGTCCTGGTTTTACAAGTGGCATCACCGCCAACACCGGCCCACACCGAGCGAGCAGCGGCGCGTCGAGTTGGACGCGGCGGTGGCCGAGGCGTTCGAGGCCGCGCATGGCTTGCATGGTTCTCCGCGTGTTCTCGTCGATGTACGCGCTGCCGGGTGGACGGTGAGTGAGAAAACGGTGGCGAAGTCGATGGCCCGCCAGGGATTGGTCGCCAGGGCGAAGAAGCGGCGGAAGAACCTGACCCGGCCGGATAAACGAGCAGTGCCGTTCCCGGATCTGGTGAAGCGGGACTTCACCGCGTCGGCGCCGAACATGAAGTGGGTCGGCGACATGACCGAAATCCCGACCGGCGAGGGTAAATTCTACCTCTCGACCGCGATCGACCTGTTCTCCCGCCGGCTGCTCGGCTACGCCACCAGTTGTCACCCCGACGCCGAACTCGCAGGTGAGACCATCAAGATGGCCGTCGCCGCCCGTGGCGGGAAGGACCGGATCGCCGGCGTGGTCTTCCACTCCGACCGCGGTTCGACCTATACCGCGCACGATTTCACCGCACTCTGCCGCAAGCTCGGCATTCAGCAATCGATGGGTCGGACCGGGTCCTGTTTCGACAACGCCGCGGCCGAATCGTTCTTCTCTACACTGGAACACGAGGTGCTTTCCCGTCATCATTTCAAGACCAGGAAAGAAGCGCAACAGACTATTGTGAAATGGGCCGTCGACTTCTATAATCGACGACGTCGCCACAGTTCCTGTGGCATGCAATCCCCGATCGACTACGAGACCACTGCGGCCAACCGGGCCGCATAGAGGAGTCCTCCACGATCAGGGGGGAAGCTCACTATCACCAAGGGCTTCAACGCGAAGGCGTCGTTGGTGTTGGCAGCGGACGCAGCCACCGACAACGGTCGGCCAGCCCTGTCGGACAACAGACGGATCTTCGAGCCGGGCTTGCCGCGATCGACCGGACTGGGACCGGTCATGGGTCTCCCTTCTTGGTCCTGCCAGACGCGCCGTCCAGGACCAGTCAATCAAACCCTGGCTCCCCAGTTCGTCCAGCACCGTCTGATGCAGCCTTCGCCACAGGCCTGCCTTGGTCCACACGGTGAACCGACGATGCGCCGTGAACACCGCACGATCCCCAATCGGCGCCGTCCCGCCACCGTGAGCTTCCCCCCTGATCGTGGAGGACTCCTCTATGCGGCCCGGTTGGCCGCAGTGGTCTCGTAGTCGATCGGGGATTGCATGCCACAAGAACTGTGGCGACGTCGTCGATTATAGAAGTCGACGGCCCATTTCACAATAGTCTGTTGCGCTTCTTTTCTGGTCTTGAAATGATGACGGGAAAGCACCTCGTGTTCCAGTGTAGAGAAGAACGATTCGGCCGCGGCGTTGTCGAAACATTATCCGGCTAATAGTGGTGGTTTCCGGTTATTGGCCGGTTAATGTTTCAGTGTTGTCGGGGTCGCAGTCGGCGGAGTTGTTCTTCGTGGTGTCGTACTCGGGTGGCCAGGGCGTCGAGTGCGGTGCGGAGTGTGGTGAGTTCGTCGGTGAGGCTGGTGAGGGTGCCGCTGGTGGTGGAGCGGTGCCGGTGTTGGTCGACGACGGCGCGGAGGCTGGGGTTGCGGTAGAGGGTGGTTCGGCTCAGGCCGGTGCTGGCGGCCACGGCGGTGAAGGTGACGGCGTGACCGGCGTGGTGCAGGTCGGTGCAGGCGCGTTCGACGCGCTGGAGGGTGCTGGCGGTGGTCATCCGGTGTGTGCCTTGGTGATCAGGGTGTCCAGGCGGGCGATGAGTCGTTGGTGTCGTTCGGCTTCGGCGATCCAGCCTCGCTGTTCGGCGTCGCGGGCGAGTGCTTCGGCGTCGATGCGTTGGGCGGCCAGGATCGGCAGCGAGCTGGGTTCGGTGTGGAAACTGGGACAGTGTTCGCAGATGTTGGCGTAGGCGCACGCGCCTTGGGCGGGGGCGCGCAGGCAGAACCCGCCGGCCAGTCGGGATTTGAGCAGTGGCGTGGATTTCCAGTCGGCTCCGCGGGTGATGTCGGTCAGCGGCAGGCTGATTCGGCCGGTGGCCGGGATGTGGGTCTGCTGTTTGGCCAACTGCAGGGCGCGTTCGTATTCCGCGCGGACGGTGCTGTCGAACAGTCGCCCGTAGCGCAGGCTCATCTCGGCCGAGGCGTGACCCAACAGCGCCATCAGCGCCTGCAGCGAGACGCCGGCATTGACCAGGGCGGTGGCGTAAGTGTGACGCAGTTGGTGCGGGGTGATATGGGCCAGCCCAGCGGTCTGGGCGGCTCGGTCGAGTTCGGCGCGCACCGCGCTCTGCGACAGTCGCCGGCCGTGGTGGGTGAACAGGAATTGGGCCGGGCGCCGGTAGCGGGGGTGCGGCATCGGCCGGCCGTGCGAGCGGATCGCGATGACGTGGTCGATCAGGTCGAGGATTTCCTCGTCGATGGGGACCATCCGTTCGGTGTCCAGTTTGCCCAGCGGGATTTTCAGCCAGCTGCCGTGGCCGGGCACTTCGTGAACACAGTCCAGTTCCAGGTCGAGCAGTTCACCGATCCGCAGTCCGCAGCAGCGTTGCAGTCGCAGCGCGGCCGCGGCCAGCGGGTTGCCCGGCCGCGTGGTGAGTGCCTCGGTGAGCCGCCGGTCGATGTCGACCGGTAGGTAGCGAGGCAGCGTCTGCGGGAGTTTGGGGATGTCGTCGCGGAATATCAGCTTGCGGTGTGGGGCTTGCGGCCAGTCCCACTCGGTGATGTCGGTCAGAAATCCCATCACCGCCAGCACTCGCCGTGCTCGGTCCGCGACCGTGATCAGCTCACCGCTGTGCGGATTGACCGCATCGACCAGTGCGGTCAGGTAGGGCTCGATGTGGGTGCGGCGCTCCAGCGCGGCGACCGAGTCCAGACCGGGATCGACCTCGGCGAGAAACATCCCGAAGTGCTTGAGCCGGGTCGCGATCGCCGACACCGTTTTCGGTTGACATGTCGCCCGTTTGCGGTCCAGGTAGGCGATCAGCGTCTCCCGGATCGGGGGCCGGACATTCGCGAGCCGTTGCGCGAACGGGACCGGGCCGCCCGCGCGAGGCAGTTCCTCGACGATGCCGAGATGGAACAGCACCCGCTGGGTGTTGCTCACCGCTGCCAGGTAATGCTTGTGGCCCTTGCCGGTGCGTTCCTGCCGGTCGCGGCAGGCGGTGCTGAACGCGGCCAGATCGGCCACGGTGACTCGATCCAGGCGCCGTCCTGTTTGGATCAGCAACCGGACCGGGACCTGCGAGCCGGTCGCGAACCGGACCCGCTCGGTGAACCCCAGCTCCGCGGCCGCGGTCATGAACCGATCGAGGTCCGGTGCCAGGGGCGAGTCGGTGATCTCCCGCCAGATGCTGGACAGCTTGCGCTCCAGCAGATAGTCATAGCCCGGTTGCAGCGCCCGGTGCAACATCAGGAACGTGATGATCGGCCGCGTCGCCGAATCAGCCGCCAACCGAGTCGGCAACGGCTCTCGCGCCCACTGTCGTGGGTCCGGCCAGCGCCGGAAAAACACTCGTGCCGCACCGGAGTAGGCGGTGTTGCCGCGCCCGGTCCGGTGCAGGTAATCCAGGTAGGCAGTGTGCGGATCAGTGCCGGGGCTGGGAACGGAGGCGATCGCGTGCGGCATCGAAGGCGTCCTTCACGTGGGCCGGGGCCAGATGGATATAGCGAGCGCTGGTATCGACATGAGCGTGACCGAGCAGGGCCTGGATGACCGCGAGATCGACTCCCGCCTCGGCCAGCGCGGTCCCGAAGGTGTGGCGCAGCGCGTGCGGATGACCGCCGAGGACGCCGGACAGGCCGCGGTGGTAGCGGAAGATCGTGCGCAGCCCCGCGGCGGTCAACGGCTGACCCCGATGCGGCCCCTTGCCCACCAGCAACAGGCGGCTGCTGTCGGATTCGGGCCGCTCGGCCAGCAGATAGACCTGGATCACCGAGGCGACGTCGGTGTCCAGCGGAACCCGGCGTTCCCGCTGGCCTTTACCGATCACCCGCAGCCATCGGCCACCGATATCGACATCCGTGACGTCCAGGCCCAGCGCTTCGGCCGAGCGCAGTCCGCAATACAGCATCAGCCCGGCGATCGCCCGGTCCCGCCACGACCGGAAGCTTGCCAGCAGTTCCGCGGCGTCCGATTGCGACAGTGCCGCCGGCAGCCGGCGGGCTTCGCGCAGCCGCAACGACGAGCGGTTTTTCGGCCGGCGCACGGTATGCGCCAGCATTCCGCTGCGCTCGCCCTGGGCTCGCCAGCGCGCTTCCCGCCCCTTCGGCACCGGATTCGTGACGTCCGGGTCGCGCATCGCGGCGAACGCGAACAACCCCGAGATCGCCGCCAGCCGACGGTTGATCGTGGTGGCCGCGTACCGATCCATCCGGCGGCCGGACAACCGGACCACGTTCGGTCCCGGCCGTCCCGGGACCGTGGCTTCCCGACAGGCGCGCAGGAACCGCAGCAGCACCTGCGTTGTCACCTCCAGCAGTGGCGGCTGTCCATCGGTAACCAGCCACCGGCAGAACGCCAGCAGGTCATACCCGTAGGCGCGCACCGTCTTCGGGGAATAATTCCGGTCGACCAGATGCGCCAGGTACTCATCCACCAGCTCGAACCGTGACGCGGCAGGCCCAGCCAACACCCACCCACCGTCGCGTTCTTCCAGCCGCAGATCGGCCTCGCTGTCCATAGGGAACAGACGTACCAGCGGTGACCCCAATCGATAGGCAAGTCACCCTACTGCGGCGTGTCGCTGACCAGCCCAAACGCGACTATTAGCCGGTTAAGAGGGAGGACCCGGTCCGACCCATCGATTGCTGAATGCCGAGCTTGCGGCAGAGTGCGGTGAAATCGTGCGCGGTATAGGTCGAACCGCGGTCGGAGTGGAAGACCACGCCGGCGATCCGGTCCTTCCCGCCACGGGCGGCGACGGCCATCTTGATGGTCTCACCTGCGAGTTCGGCGTCGGGGTGACAACTGGTGGCGTAGCCGAGCAGCCGGCGGGAGAACAGGTCGATCGCGGTCGAGAGGTAGAATTTACCCTCGCCGGTCGGGATTTCGGTCATGTCGCCGACCCACTTCATGTTCGGCGCCGACGCGGTGAAGTCCCGCTTCACCAGATCCGGGAACGGCACTGCTCGTTTATCCGGCCGGGTCAGGTTCTTCCGCCGCTTCTTCGCCCTGGCGACCAATCCCTGGCGGGCCATCGACTTCGCCACCGTTTTCTCACTCACCGTCCACCCGGCAGCGCGTACATCGACGAGAACACGCGGAGAACCATGCAAGCCATGCGCGGCCTCGAACGCCTCGGCCACCGCCGCGTCCAACTCGACGCGCCGCTGCTCGCTCGGTGTGGGCCGGTGTTGGCGGTGATGCCACTTGTAAAACCAGGACTCCGACACGGTCAAAGCCCGGCAAGCGACCGCGTGCGGCACGTCATGGCTGGTCCTCTGGTCGGCGATGAACACGGCCAGGCTCACCGCGTCGCCTCCTTCACCCACAGGACCACGGATCGCTTGAGGACATCGCGCTCCATCCGCAACTCGGCGTTCTCCGCCCGAAGACGAGCCAACTCGGCCCGCTCGTCACCGCTCAGGCCCTCGCTCTCGCCGCGGTTGATCTTGTCCTGCTTCACCCAGTTAGCAAGGGTTCCCGGGTTAATCCCCAGATCAGCCGCCACCTGAGCGATCGGCTTGTTCGTCTCCCGCACGATCCGGACCGCTCCCTCACGGAACTCCCGGTCGAACTGTCGCCTCTTTTCCGGCATGACACATGATCCTCATAGTCCATGCCTCCACGATCTTGGGGGAACCTCAGCCTGACTCGTTTGTTGGACATCTCGGGCGTCGTGAACCTGCCCTTCGACCTGCTCCACCACGAGATGCTCATGATGATGCGCTCGGCCTTCTGACGTGACCGCCTGATCGCTCACATGGGTGCGCGTGATGGGCGGGACACCCTCCAGCCCGACGGCTCCAACAAGTCGTGTCAATGTCCAATGTCCAATTTCGGGTCAAATTTCGGTCTTTAGGAGTGTCAGGCAAACCCAAGCCGTGGAGGTAACCGGTGCGGACACCGCAGAGATTCCAGAGGCCAGACTCAGACTCCAGTCAGGACAGTGAGTCCGGGACCGGACTACGACCGCACGATACGACCCTACCGGCATGAGCCGGCTCGTGATCGTGCCGGTGACGTTTCGGCAGGCGTGTGCGTTCATCCAGGCGCATCACCGGCATCATCGTCCGCCACGAGGCATGAAGTTCGCCGTCGGTGTCGCCGACGACGGCGGATTGGTGGGCGTGGCCACCGTGGGGCGTCCTGTGGCGCGGCATCTGGATGACGGACACACCGTTGAGGTCACCCGAACGTGTACCACTGGCGTGTCCAACGCGAACTCGATGCTGTACGGCGCCGCATGGCGCGCGGCTCGGGCGATGGGCTACCAGCGAATGATCACTTACTCCCAGGAAGGTGAATCCGGCGCCAGCCTGCGCGCCGCGGGACTGCAGCCGGTCGCCTGCCTCCGCGCGAGGCCGGGATGGCACTCGCCGGGCCGGACCCGCCAGTCCCACGGCGTCGACCAGGTCGAGCGGACCCGGTGGGAGATCCGGACCAGTCGGTGCGATCTGCCGACGATGGAGTCCATCGTGGCCAGTGCGGCCTAGGAACATGTTGTGGTGCAGCTGGTTTCGGTGGTACAGCTGGGCTGGACCGGGGGCTGGACCGGGGGCTGACCAGCTGAAAGACCGAGAAACAGGGGGCCAGTCGTGACTCAGGCCAACGACGGACCTGCAGAGCAGTCCGCGCCGGACGGTGTTGTGGTTCCGTTTCGGCGGCGCGAGGTCGAGGTTCAGCTACCAGACGTCCCGCCAGTGATCACTCCGAGCGTGGCGACGGCGTTGCTGCGGCTGCTGCTCAACGCTCACCAAGCAACCGAAGGGAAACGGGCGGCATGACCATACGGTTCGCGTTCAAAGGCCGGGTCTCCACCGAGGATCAGCAAGACCCGGAGGCCTCACGGATCTGGCAACGAGGGCGTGCCCAGGCGTTGGTGGAACGCCACGGCGAGATCGTCGCGGAGTTCTTCGACATCGGCGAGTCCCGCTCACTTCCCTGGAAACGCCGACCACAAGCCGCCGCGCTGCTGGCCGCGTTGAAAGACCCCGACCGGGGTTTCGACGCCGTGGTCATCGGCGAACCACAACGCGCCTTCTACGGCAACCAATACGGACTCACGTTCCCCATATTCGTCCACTATGGAGTACAACTGTGGGTGCCCGAGGTCGGCGGCCCCATCGACCCGGAATCCGAAGCACACGACCTGGTCATGTCAGTCTTCGGCGGCATGTCCAAAGGAGAACGCAACCGGCTCAAAATCCGGGTCCGCGCCGCCATGAAAGCCCAGACCGAAGTCGAAGGCCGATTCCTTGGCGGGCGCCCACCCTACGGATACCTGATCGCCGATGCCGGCCCGCATCCCAACCCTGCCAAAGCCGCCGACGGCAAACGACTGCACCGACTGGAAGCAGACCCGGTCACCGCACCGATCGTGCGGCGGATCTTCATCGAATACGCCAACGGCCGCGGCCGCTACGCCATCGCCGAAGGCCTCAACAGGGACGGCATCCCCTGCCCCTCGGCACACGACCGGGCCCGCAACCCCCACCGCAGCGGAGTCGGCTGGTCAAAGAGCGCGATCCGAGCCATCCTCGGCAACCCCCGCTACACCGGCCGACAAGTCTGGAACAAACAACGCACAGACGAAGTCCTCCTCGACGTCGACGACGTCGGCCTCGGCCACATCACCAAACAGCGCTGGAACGCCCCAGAAGCCTGGGTCTGGTCAGACAAAGTCGTACACGAACTACTCATCGAGGTCGCCCTGTTCGATCGCGTACAAGAAATCATGGCCGCCCGAGGAGCCGACCGCAAAACCCGCGAACGCACCAAAACCCACCACCGGTACGTCCTGCGCGGACTGGTCTACTGCGAGCTGTGTGGCCGGCGGATGCAGGGCCAGCAAACCCGCGGCGAGCTCTACTACCGTTGTCGCTACGCCAACGAGTACGCCCTGGTCAACCACGTCCAACACCCCCGCAACGTCTACCTGGCCGAACGAGAACTACTCGGCCCCCTCGACCACTGGCTCGCGGCCTCCTTCGCGCCCCACCGGCTCGAGGACACCATCAACAGCCTGTTCGAGGCCCAAGCACCAACAGCGATCGACCCGGGACTACACGCAGCGGAACGAACCGTCGCAGACTGTGACGAGAAACTGCGACGCTACCGCGCCGCACTCGACGCCGGAGCAGACCCAGCCCTGGTCACCCAATGGATCGCCGAAGTCCAAGCCCAGAAAGCTGTAGCACACACCACCATCCGCACCAGCAAAGAACAAGCCGCCATCATGACCAGAGAGGAGATCAGCATGGTCATCAACCAGCTCGGCGACATCCGAAGCGTGCTCACCGACGCCGACCCGGACGACAAGGCCGAGGTCTACCAACGACTTGGCCTGAAGCTGACATATCAGCCTGGAAAACGAACAACACGGGCCGAGGTAGTCCTCGACCCGTGGGGGTATGGGTTGTGTCCGAGGGGGGATTCGGACACGTGGCACGGTGAGATTTCCCCGGATTGGGGAAGTCATACCGGTTACGCTACTACACGTACCCGTGTGGTTCCACCTTGGTACGGCGTGGAATCCCGTGGTCTGGCTGCGTGTCTCCACTGTGGAGTTGAGACGAGCACGGCGCTCGTCGGTGTGGCGGGCGTGCTCTTTCGTTTCAGGGTACGCGTGTTGGCGAGGTGTTGCAGGTGGAACGCTGTACCGCTCGGAAAGTCATCGCTGCACGTCAAACCACAAACCACATGCCGGTCTTCATTCACGATGTTACCGACGACCGGGTACGCGGCGGCGCAATGCCAACAAGACCGCGCGGGTGCGGATCCGCCGGTGATCGGTCAGGGCTGGCAGACTGCTCCGCACCAAGGTCCTCAGGGCCTGATCAAGAAGCACAGTTGCGTCGCTTGACGTGCAGCGATGACTTTTCGAGCGGTACAGGGCCTATGCCGTGTACTTGCCCAAGTCGATGCCATGAACCTGTACCGCTCGAAAAGTCATCGCTGCAGGTCATCCCTGAAGGAGTGGGGCCGGTCAAGGGGTGCTGCTGACTTTGTTGTGGTCTTCTCCGCTGGGTTGTGGGCGCGCCGGGGTGAGGCGTCGGGGGTCAAGGCTCGGGCGGAGCTCGACCGCGTTAGCGGCCGGAGGGCCTTGATGCCGGTGCCGGGCGGCGCATGCTGTGTGAGGCGGGAAGAAGGGGGTGGGGGTGCTCCTGGTTGTCTGGTGGTGTGGGCGTTGCGCTCATCAGGGCCGGTGCTCCGGCCCGGGTAGGCGGTAGCGGCTGCCGGTCATCCCTTCGCCGCCGGCAGGGGTGGCATGATGGGGTGCGCTGTGCTGGTCGGTGGGGTCGATCAGAGCGGCGACCGCGCCGGGTGGGGGTCATGACCTGCACGACCCGCGCCGACCTGCTACCCGTGTGTGGCTCATGCCGCACACGTCTTCGGAGGGGGCTGTGTGCGGTGCAGGGCCCGTACGTGGTGGTCGCGCAGCGCGTAGTAGACGTGGCCGATCTGCTTGCGGGCGGCGGCCACGACGCCGATGTTGCGGCCTCGTTTCGCGCCGATGCGGGCCCGGAACGCGCCGATCGTGCTGGTTGTGGGCAGCACCTGCACCGATTCCACCGCCGCCCAGCGCACCAATCGTGAGCCTTGTTTGGTGATCCGGCCGCGGTGTACGTGGGTGTCGGACTCGTGGTGTTTCGGGGTCAGCCCGGCCCAGCTGGCCAACTGCTCGGGGCCGGTGAAGCGGTGGACATCCCCGATCTCGGCGACGAACACCGCGGCCAGTGTCGGGCCGATCCCGGGAATGCTCTGCACTGCCACATAACCAGGATGAGATGACAACCGCGCCCGGGTGAGCCCGGCGAAGACCTCGATCTGGAAGTCCAGTGTGTCCATGACCCGTCGCAGCGAGTCGATCCGGCCCCGGTAGACCCCGGGCAGCGTGACCCGCGTGAGCAGTTCGAGTCCTGCGCCGCCGAACAAGGTCGGTCATGGACACTTGGATACCGCATTTGGCCAGCACGGCGTGGATCTCGGCCTTGCAGTGCGACCGCAGCGCAACCAGTTTCGCGCGGTGACGCACCAGCTCCCGCAACTCCCGGGTGACGGGCGGGGCGATCCACGCCTCGGGCAGGCGGCCCATCCTTAGCAGGTCAGCCAAGTCCGTCGCGTCGCGTTCGTCGTTCTTGACCCGCCGGTACTCGAATGCCTTGACCCCCAACGGATGCGCCAGATGCAGCCGCGCACCCGTTCCGGCGATCACGTCCGCGGCCCAGTACCAGCCATAGGTTGCCTCCATCACCACCTCCGGTGCTTCCCCGCACCGGCCCAATACCGACGTCAGCCGTTCGGCGTCGTTGACGATCCGGGTCGACTCCAGTACCTCGCTGGCAGCGTTCATCCGCACGATCACGCTCCGGCGACGATGCAGATCGATACCCACGAACTGCTTATCCTCGTAGGCTTCCACCAGGGGCCTCCTTCGTCGTTGAGACTTCAGCAACCCCAGCATCCGCTGGGACTCACCGGGGAGCGGAGGCCCCGCTCCTTCATCGCATCAAGCGGCATAGTGATGTTCCCTGATAAGGCCTTCGAGCATGCGGGGCGTGGATGCGTAGCGACACAACGCTGGCCGACCTCGTCGGGCAGCTCATGCCTTGTTCGCGAGGCAAGACGTTCCGTCTGCTCTCGCGGTGGGCGACCACAGCACGATGAACTGGCTATGCCATGACTGGCCCGGCTTGGCCCAACTCGGAGGCCGCCATCGACGATGGCCGATGTGTGGCCTGACGTGCAGCGATGACTTTTCGAGCGGTACAGGGTGAACACCATGAGCCGACTTCTGGGACCGCGCAGGTTGGCGGCAGCTGGCCAGGCTGTCGGCGTCCTATCCGACGATGGCGAGGCTATGGCGAAGAGCTGCGGCGATTTTGGTGACTCCGGTGAGGAAGCGGTGGCACGGGGCGGTTTCTCCGACCGCACACACCGGAACCGGGACGCTGCGGTTGGTGTTGGTGCCGTCCCCCAGCTGCCCGTGTTGGTTGTCGCCCCAGGCCAGGGCACGCCCGCCGGACACGGTGGCCACGCTATGGAGATAACCGCCATCGATCCCAGTGACCCCGGTGAGGAAACGGTGGCACGGCGCGGTTTCTCCGACCGCACACACCGGAACCGGGACGCTGCGGTCGATAAGGGTGCCATCCCCCAACTGCCCCTCTTGGTTGGCACCCCAGGCCAGCACCCGCCCGCCGGAGGTCAGCGCCAAACTGTGGCCGCCCGCGGCGGCGATTTTGGTGACCCCGGAGAGGAAGCGGTGGCACGGGGCGGTTTCTCCGACCGCACACACCGGAACCGGGACGCTGCGGTTGGTGTCGGTGCCGTCCCCCAGCTGCCCCCAGTTCTCGCCCCAGGCCAGGACAGTTCTCGATGTGGCAGGATCCGCCGCCGCCGGGGCGATCGCCAGCAGCACAGCCACCGACGCGAACGCCACCACACGACTCAGACCACGACCGAATGCCGTCGACCCCCACCACGCACTGCGACCGTGCACACATGTCCGAACCACGATCACACTTCCTTCCACCCCATGTTTCCGCCCCGCCAGGGCTCATCGTCGGCTAAAGGCGTTGTGAATCCCGTGCCTGGTGAAGCGCACACCACCTGTGAGGACAAGCAGGTCCGTTGTAAGACCTCCATGGCGTCACTTAGCCCGTCAACAGCCCGCTCTGCTCGCGACCTGAGCCGGCACGTGCGCTGTGCGCTAATGCCAGCGTGCCCCAGAGCTTGGTACAGAGTTCAGCCTGCGCCCACAACTCCAATGAGTACAGTTGGCCACTTGTTTGGCTCCTGGGACACTCCCGCGTCTGGGTCCAGCGAACCTGCGCTTGTCGAAAATCTCCTCCGTGCAGCATCATGCGGCGTGGTGGTATTCGTTGAGGATGCCGCCGCCCAGCCGTTGGTGTCGGCGGATGTCGAGACGGGTGATCTGGGTTTGATCGCTGATTTATCGTCTGCCACGATCATGATCGTGGCAGACGACACCCCGCTCCAACTGGTCCTTGCCCAACTCATCGGCCGGGCACTGCGGAAGATATACCTCAACCCGCAGGTAACTGGTCCCACGCACGCCGGCAGGCTGGTAGCCGAGGGACTGAGCCGACTGGGTATCAACCGCGCGTACGACGCGGTGGTCGCGAGCGCGTTGACGCGGGGCGAGCTGGATCGGCTGTCGTTTTTCGCGCTCGATCTCGACGACCGCCCGCAGTCGCGAGTGAAACTCTACATCTCGCACGAGGCCTGTACCGCCCGAAAAGTCATCGCTGCACGTCAAACCACATGTCGGTCGTCATTGACGACGCTACCGACGACCAGGTACGCGGCGGCGCAATGCCAACGAGACCGTGCGGGTGCGGATCCGCCGGTGATCGGTCAGGGTTCGCAGCCTGCTCCGCACCCGGCCCTCAGGGGCCTGATCAAGGAAACACAGCAGTTACTCCGCTTGACGTGCAGCGATAACCTTTCGAGCGGTACAGGTTCTGGCGAAGGTGCGAATCGAACCGGGAACATTACGTGTTGAACCGCGTAGGACGGGGTAAGAATGATCAACAGCGGTACCGCTGCCGCCCCATCGACCCCTTCTTGCCTGGAGTTGACCTTATGCGTGACCACTCGACCACGATCGAACACTGGCTCGGGCTGGCTCACCCGGATCTGACCGAGCACGTCCGAAGAGCCGTCCGCGGCGGATCCACAGCGACAGCACCGTGGTCCGAGGTAGCAGCTCATCCCGTACTGGCAGCCCGGGCCCGTGGCATCCTCTCCGCCCTACAGTCCCAGATGGCCGATCACCGCGACCACGCCATGTGGACACTGTGGATCAACACCGCACGCCGCGCCCTGAACACCATCCCGACACCAACACCCATCAACACTCAACCCACGAGCGCCACCGCTCCCTCTCCAGCCGAACAACTCCCCGCAATCACAATCGCCACCACTCCCCCACCCCGTAGCCAACGCCATACAGTCCCGCCCGTCACATTCCTGACCGCCGGCCAGATGCCGACCAACTCCACAGAGCAATAACCTCCTCCCACTCAGTCCGAAGACGAGCCCGTGATCCAGCACGACGAGCACCACAAAGTCGGCGCCGGTGTTGAGCGCCCGTGCGCAGTTTCCGCAACCTTGACCTTGCGCCTACCGAAACGTCATCCGTGCAGGGGCAAGCGGCATAGTGGAATTCGTTGAGAATGCCGCCCAAACGCAGGCGTCGGTGGACCTCGAGACGGGGCGTCGGGGCGGCTTTCTCGTCATCGCCGACGACGTTGCCCGTGAGGCAGTCCGGTCGATCTTCAGGGCTCTGCCCGGTTGTCACGACCAGAGACGATAATTCCTCGCGTTCGTCTACGGCATCGCCGCGCACAAGGTGGCCGACGCGCCACGCACGCAACTCGTGCTGTGTGCGGTAACTCGTCGCGCTGGGATGCACTCGCTAAGCCTTTCACGCCACGCCGAGGCCATGCAGGTGTTGATCTACGAGCACTACACGAACCTATGCTCTCTTGAGCTATCCCCGTTCAATGTCGGGCGTTACCGCCCGTCCTGAAGAGAAAGCAGGCAACGCAGTGGCTCAGAAAGTTCTCGTCCAACTCGTCGACGACCTGGACGGCACCGCGTCTGACGACATCACCACCGTCACCTTCGGACTCGACGGCGCCGCCTACGAGATCGACCTGACCGCCACCAACGCCGCCAAACTCCGCAACCAACTCGGCGACTTCGTCGACCACGCTCGCCGGACCGGCGGCCGAGTCAAGCGCGGTACCTCGCCCAAAGCCACAACACCGGCAGCCAACCGCGAGCAAACCAAGGCCATCCGAGACTGGGCCCGACAGAACGGCTACGAGCTCTCCGACCGCGGCCGCATCCCCAGCAACGTCATCGAAGCGTTCGAAACCGCGCACGCCAGCACAGGCAAGAAGAAATAGCTTCGATCCTCGACCAGCCCAAATCCGAACCGCCAGACAAGTGGATCTATTCGCCGCTGACAGTCCGGGAACCTCGAGGCCGTCAAGTGCCTGCCCGCGCCGTCATTGCGGAGCCCAGGTGCGCGTCCCCGGGGTACTCCGCATCGCTAGATGCATCTGCTCGTGTGGGACGGAACCGGGCCAAGCCCTCTGGGTGTCGAACACGTTGCCGTTCCCGATCACCAGTCGCCCGAACACACGCTGACCGTCCCATGCTCGCATCCCTCGCCCAGATCACGTAGACCACCGACAAGTTCCGTTCGGTGAGGATGCGCTGCCTGGCCACGGTGCCTCGACCGGCGCGTTCGTCAACGAGCGATCGGTGGAATATGGGCATCAGCGACCGCCACGTGTGATCGCGTCCACCGAACCCTGTAGGTGCCGGAAACTCCATCCGTTCTGGTCAGACCCATCCTGGTGCCATCACGATTGCACTACGACTAGGCGCGATGGCGATGTATCGCACTTGGCGCAAGTACGTCAAACCAGTCCAGTTCGGACTGGACAATTGGGCGCACGGGACGGTGATTGTCCGGTGCCGGTTGCTCCTGCCGAGGGATGCCAGGAATCCGCCCTGAACACATACTTCTGTCTCTTGGCGTGTACCGACTGTCGGCGTGACCATGGAACCATGGGAGATTCCCTGATTCCAAGGAGGGTTCATGTTCCGCACGCGCATAGTGGTCGCCATCGCGGCCGCGACCCTGACGGCGGTGACCGCCTCGCATGACGCCACAGCAGGACCGGGCATCCAACCGGTTGCCGCGGCTGTGCCCCGCTTCGACCACATCGTGATGGTGATGTTCGAGAACAAGAACTATTCGTCGATCAACGGCAGCTCCAGCGCGCCGTACTTCAACTCGCTTGCCACACAGGGCGCGAAGTTCAGCCAGTCGTTCGCGATCACCCATCCCAGCCAGCCCAACTACATCGCGATATTCTCCGGCTCGACACAGGGCGTCACCGACGACCGCTGCCCGATCAACCTCGGCAGCAAGACCAACCTTGCCTCGCAACTGACCGGCGCGGGCAAGACCTTCAAAGGGTACTCCGAGGCGATGCCGTCGGACGGCTACACCGGTTGCTCAAGCGGCACCTACCGGCGCAAACACAACAGCTGGGTGGACTTCAGCAATGTCCCGGCCTCCAGCAACCTCCGGTACTCGAGGTTCCCGAGCGACTACACACAACTGCCGACCGTTTCATTCGTCACGCCCGACATGTGCCACGACATGCACGACTGTCCGATCGGGACGGGTGACACCTGGCTCAAGAATCACCTCGATGGCTACGTGCAGTGGGCCAAAACGCACAACAGCCTGCTGATCGTCACCTTCGACGAGGACTGCGGCACTCCGGTGAACCAGATCTTCACCGTGTTCGTCGGCGCACACGTCAAGCCCGGCACCTACAGTAAGCGGATCGACCACTACACCGTCCTGCGCACCATCGAGGCCTCCTACGACCTGCCCGGCATCAACAACGCGGCAAACAGGTCGCCGATTGTCGATGGCTGGCAGTAGATCCGTGCGCCACCTCATCTCTATCCACATCAGACCCATCTGACCGCGTGCCGTGTCGACTGTCTCGTATGCACGGATCTGGGATCCTCCTATGCCCCCAACGTGGGTTCTCGTTGGCTAGGCGAAGGACGAGCTTCTTGATCCTCGAATGGGTGGGTGGCCGTCCGGTGAGGCGTCGGCGTGCGCTGTAGTCCCACTTCTTAGCGATGAATCTGCGATGCCAGGCCAGGATCGTGGCGGGTCGGACAGGGACGATGTCGTGCCAGCAGCGTCGGGGCAACAGCGAGGACAGCGCGGCGAACCAGAAACGATCTACTGGCTCGTACCGGACCTGGCCGGTGATCTGGCGACGGAGTTCTCGTGCCGAAGCACGAGCAGTTCGGCGTCTTTGGCGGTGTCGCGGCGCAGCAACACCACGGGGACGGACAGCAGTCGCCGGGTCAATTGGTACTCCAGTGACACGATCACTGGACCATGATCCCAACGGCCTACTTGGTGTTCTGACCAGACGCTACGGCCTTTTCGAGCGGTACAATGGCGTCATCGAGACGGCCGGTGGTCTGCTCGTGCAGTGAGACAAACGTTTCCACGGCTACCGCCGTGGGCGTGCAGCCAATGCCGAGGCGGCGGGCGGCCAACGCCGGAAGCGCGAGACACGGCTGTACCGCACGAACAGCACCGGCTTCGACGGCGGAATCATCACCAGCCCTTCGGCACACAACTCCGCCAGCACCGCGGTGACCCGCTCCAACGGCCACCCCAGCGCTCGCGCGAGGTCTTCCGGCTGCCACCGCGACCGGGTCAGCATCGCCCGGTACCCGATCTCAGCCTGGCCGCCCACCCCCAGCCTGCGGCTTCTCACGCCCGTCTCCCCTCATTCGACCCCGACGAACACGCGGATTGGACGGCGTGCCCGGAACGTTAGGCAGCGGTGTGGAGCCGAAACATCGGCAGAACCACCTACAAGAGCGCGGAGTCGCTGGCTGGGATCAGTGCCAAGCATCGCTGGTCAGCCGCTGTTGAATGGTGGTCACCGCGTCCACCACGGCGCTCAACGGCATCGCGAGATAGGTCATGTACAGCAGGAAGGCGACAAGTTCGGCCACCGAGCTTGTCCCACTCGCCACCCGAGTGCGATCCAGCCGTGGTGACCGGTCAGCAGGTGCAGCACGTCGCGCAGCCGGGCCCGATTTTGTGCCGGTTTGCAGAGGTCTCGGACGCGGTCATCGCGTCGGCCCTTCAGGCTCGAGGGGCGGCACGGAGAACAGCACGACGTGGTAGCCGGCTGGATACGGTTCCTCGACGAGCCTGTCTTCGGCCTCGACCCAGGCGTGCGCGCCGAACGGCGGTATCTTCCGCGCTCCGACGCACCACGTCGGCCAAAAACCTCGTAGCCGGCACAGTAGCGCGGTGGCGATCGAACGGGGCAGGCATGACTTCGGGCCGGTGCAAGCCAGGCTGACCGCGACAACGAGATCCCTCGCCGCCTTGGCCTCGGAGTAGGTTGCCGGGCTCGCGCCGCGGCGGATCGCACCCAGCAGGTGCCGGATGCGCCGGGGTGACAGGGAGGAGAGCAGCAGGGCCACCCCGGCCACCAGGCGCACGAGGAGGCGCCGGTTCCATGGCACCGACCGCGGATCGTGGGAAATGGTTTCCGGCGTAGTCATCGGCTGCGCCCTACTCTTCCTGGTTCTGTATTCCCACAGTGGACTGGCGAAGACCGTCTTGGTCCCTCAGTCGTGTTCGGTCACCAGCCGGGCGGAACGCAAAGCCGTCAGCAGGGCTCGTGCGTCCTCAAGGGCGGTCGCGTGATCGACGGCGAACTGCTGGGCCAGCTCGATGGTGGCCGCATCCAGGTTTCCCGAATCCAGTAGCGCTTGCAGAACAACCGCGCCCGAAGGATTGAGGTTCCAGTAGTCGCCGCTGTCCTCGTCCAGCAACACCATTCCGTAGTCGGTTTCCACGGCCGACACGTTGTCTCGGAGAGTGAACGCCATAGGTACCTCCCGTCAGGTTGGTGCTGTCCTGGATGTGACCGTGCGAAGCCACATTTCGCACGCGATGGTCGACTCGAGCGTTGTGTGCGACATATCCGAGCGTGGCGGCCGCAGGCACATCTGGCGCATCCTGTCGGCGTCGACCAGCCCTCGCTCGGCGAGCAGGGAACCCTCGGCGATATCGAGGATCTGGTCGCGGTGTTCCCGCAAGCCCTGTTCGACGATGGCTCCGGTTTCGGACTTCGTGGTCCTGGCAAGGGTTTCGGCGGGAACAATGCCGCGCATCGCCTCCACGATGAGCGGCTTGTAACGCCGAGGGGTCAGCCGTTGTTCGGGGCGCACCGCCAGGGACGCGTTCACGACCGCGTCATCGAGGTATGGCAGTGCGAGTGTGACCTGATGTCGCGCCGCCATCTGCTGGAACTGCCGGGCGACAAGCGAGCCGACGTGGATGGTGTCCAGGGTGCTGTGCATTCCGCGGCTGTTCGCCAACGGGTCAGCGGTGCGTGCCGCATCGAACAGCGCATCCCTGACGACGCGTGCTGCCTCTCGTGTTGCCCACGGAGGTAGCGACGGCACCGTGCCCCAGTCCAGCGGCGGATCGTCCAGGTCGACAGGGGCGGCGATGTCCCGCGGCAGTCCGGCCAGCCACCGCCGGTATGAGCGGTTGTCGAGCAACTTGGTCACCAGCCGGCGTCGCGGCCAGCGGTACTTCGCGGCGAATCCCCGCACGAGGCCGATCGCGGCTGTGGGGTTCGTCCGCGACACCGAATGCAACCAGGCCATCCCAGTATCCAGCACCTCGTCTCCACCTACGCCGGCAAGGCGGACCCGGGCACCGTGTGCGGCACCGTGTTCGACGAGCCTGAGAAAACACGACCGGTCCGTGATTATGTGGCAGGGCTCGTCGAGATGGTCGTCGGCATCGAGAATCCCGTGATAGGTCAACGGAATGTCGTTGGCGGAGATGACGTCGTGGACGACATCGTGTTTGGCAGTGTCCAGCATTGTGCGTAGCGCCGCAGCCGTCAGCCGCGCCCATCGCACATCGTCGTCCATGACGTCCGGGCTGGCCGCAGTGACCGCAACGAGTCGAACCACGGTCCGTGCGGCCAGACAGCACAGCGACGTGGAGTCGAGACCGCTCAGATCGGACGCCACCACTGGGTCGTCACGGACACGGACGTCAACCGCCTCGGTCAGCGCCGAACGTAGCGCCCGCGCACCCTCCTGCAGCGACAGCGTGGGGAGTGGAGGCGTCCAGTAGCGAACCTGCCAGCAGTCCCCATAACCATCCAACTCCAGGTCGTGGCCGGGAAGCACAGCCTCGACGCCGCGCCATAATGGCCGCCATACCAGCGGCCACGGCGCGATAGGAGACAACAGGCGAACCGCGAGCCGTTCCTCGTCGATCCCGCCACCGGCGAGGGCGGCCAGCACATCTGCACGATCACTGGCGATGGTCAGCCCGCCGACTCGAGCGTGGAACACTCGTCGCACTCCCGAGATGGTGCCCCGTACCCGGACCGTTCCGTCCAACGACATGAGCAGGTGAAAGCTTCCGGCGGGCATCCAGGACGATGAACTCGTCGTGCGGATGCTCGTGTCCCTGAACATCCAAGCGAGCCGGTCCGAGGAAACCCGATGCTCGCCGATCACGGTGATCTTTCCGGCGCTCACCTCGGCCGAGGTTGCCTCGCGAGTCGTCCAGCTCCCCAGGAGCCACGGTCGGCCGGACGAATGACGAATCTCCCGTAGGTCATCGACCTGTTCCCGCAACTTCCTGGCGATGAGACGAGCGGGCTCGCAATCGGGTAAGGCAACAAACCACGACACGCCGGGGTCCGGCACTGTAAAAGCCTCCACATTTGGCTGAAGACATTTGCTACGGTTGGCGATCTAGACGGTACCCATCCTTAACCAGCTACGCCCAATAAGGAATTTGGCGTCTATAGACGGTTCCCGATGAGCTCCTTCCTGATGCCGGAACTTCCTGCGGTCTTCTGGGTGAATTTGCCAACGCGAGATAGAGTTGGGCGTTCATAGATGCGCATGAGCCTTTACCTCCTTTGATCGGTGGAGCTAAATATTGAGACTGGCGATCTATTGAACGAAATTCACATCTACCCTCGTCGCATCGTTGCGAACGCGCAATGCTGCAAAGCGGCTAAAGTACGTCAATGACAACCATGTGCCAAAGCTTGCCCGTGGTTACCGGATCTTGAATGGCCAGGGTTGGCCTGCCTGTCTGCTCACGGCGCGTTGGAGGACTCAGGAGCAGGTGGGATCGTACGGCACCTCGGGTATGAGCTGTTCCCATCGGGTTCGGGTGACGGTGCCGATCAACTGGCAGTTATGGGCGATGACCCGAACCGGATCAGGATCCCAAAGCCGTATTGTGCTGTCACTGCCAGTAGTGGCCAGGGTCCGGCCGTCCGGACTGAACGCCACCCCAAAGACATGATCGGTGTGGCCGGTCAGGGTGGCAAGTTCCTTGTGGCTGGCCACGTCCCACAACCGCACCGTCTTGTCGCCACCGGCGGTGGCCAGAGTCCGGCCATCCGGACTGAACGCCACCCTGGAGACTTCACCGGTGTGGCCGGTCAGGGTGGTGATCACGGTGCGGCTGGCCACGTCCCACAGCCGCACCGTCTTGTCCCTGGTGGCGGTGGCCAGGGTCCGGCCGTCCGGGCTGAATGCCACCCCCACGACTTCACCGGTGTGGCCGGTCAGCCTAGTGATCACGGTGTGACTGGCCACGTCCCACAGCCGCACCGTCTTGTCGTAGCTGGCTGTGGCCAGGATCCGGCCGTCGGGACTGAACGCCAACCGGCTGACCAAGTCGGCGTGGCCGGGCAGGGCGGTGATTTCCTTGCGGCCAGTCACGTCCCACAGCCGCACCGTCTTGTCGCCACTGGCGGTGGCCAAGGTCCGGCCGTCGGGGCTGAACGCCACGCCGCGGACTTCACCGGTGTGGCCGGCCAGGATGGTGATCATGTTGTGGCTGGCCACGTCCCACAGCCGCACCGTCTTGTCCAAGCTGGCAGTCGCCAGGGTCCGGCCATCCGGACTGAACGCCACCCCCACGACTTCACCGGTGTGGCCGGTCAGCCTAGTGATCACGGTGTGACTGGCCACGTCCCACAGCCGCACCGTCTTGTCGTAGCTGGCTGTGGCCAGGATCCGGCCATCTGGGCTGAACACTACGTCCGATACGAGCGCGGCTGGGTAAGGGGTAAGTATCGGGCCGTTCATGCCCCATAGCACTGCGTTGTTGTCCCCTCCGGCGGTGGCCAGGGTCCGGCCGTCCGGGCTGAACGCCACCCCAAGGACGGCGCTGGTGTGGCCGGTCAGGGCGGCAAGTTCCTTGCGGCTGGCCACGTCCCACAACCGCACCGTCGCGTCCCCACTGGCAGTGGCCAGAGTCCGGCCATCCGGACTGAACGCCACCCAGCTGACCAAGTCGGTGTGGCCGGTCAGGGTAGCAAGTTCCTTGCGGCTGGCCACGTCCCACAACCGCACCGTCATGTCCCCACTGGCAGTGGCCAGAGTCCGGCCATCCGGACTGAACGCCACCCCAAAGACGGCGCTGGTGTGGCCGGTCAGGGTAGCAAGTTCCTTGCGGCTGGCCACGTCCCACAACCGCACCGTCATGTCCCCACTGGCAGTGGCCAGAGTCCGGCCATCCGGACTGAACGCCACCGCAAAGACATAGTCGGTATGGCCGGTCAGAGTGGCAAGTTCCTTGCGGCTGGCCACGTCCCACAACCGCACCGTCGCGTCCCCACTGGCAGTGGCCAGAGTCCGGCCATCCGGACTGAACGCCACCGCAAAGACATAGTCGGTATGGCCGGTCAGAGTGGCAAGTTCCTTGCGGCTGGCCACGTCCCACAACCGCACCGTCGCGTCCCTGGTGGCGGTGGCCAGAGTCCGGCCGTCCGGGCTGAACGCCACCCCAAAGACGGCGCTGGTGTGGCCGGTCAGGGTGGCGGTCACGGTGTGGCTGGCCACGTCCCACAACCGCACCGTCATATCCACGCTGGCAGTCGCCAGGGTCCGGCCATCGGGGCTGAACGCCACTCCTTGGACTTCACCGGTGTGGCCGGTGAGCCGGGCGGTGAAGTGCTGGCTTTGGCTGCTGAGCAGCGCGCTACGGGCTCCGACCAGGGTGGGGTCCTGGTGGAAGGCTTCGACGGCCAGCAGCATCGACACATCCGGTTGCCCCGCGGCGACCGCGGTGGCGGATTGGACTGTCAGCTTGCCGGCCAGGGCGGTCCGGCGTTGGTCCAGGGCGGTCTGGCGTTGGTAGATTGCCACCACGGTTGCGGCCAGTGCCAGCACCAGCAGGATGGTGAGTGCGGCGATCAACTGGCGCTGGTGCTGGGTGCGACGGCGGGCAGCATGGTCGCTGGCGTCGAGGAATTCCTGTTCGAGGGCGTTGATCTGGGCGCGGTGATGGGGAGTGTTGGCCCAGTCGCGAGTCAGGGCCAGGCGGGTGCCGCGATAGAGGGCTCCGGGGTCGCGGTCCAGGGCTTCCCATGCAGTGGCGGCGTCGGTGAGCTGGCGGTGGATGCGTAGGCCGTCGCGGTCTTCAGCCACCCAGGTTCGCAACCGGGGCCAGGAGCGGATCAGGGCTTCGTGGGTGATCTCGATGGTGTTCTCGTCGAGGGTGAGCAGTCGTTCGCGGGCGAGGGTGTCCAGGACCACCGCTGTGCTGGGGTTGCTGTGGTCGAGTTCGTCGCGGCCGATGCGTCGCTTGGTGTCCTCGGTGCCCTCGCCCGGCGCGGTGAGCCGGAGGAAGATCGCCTTGGCCAGGTACCGCTGGTGTGCGTCGAGCGCGTGATGCGCCGACTCGGCGGTTTGGGCGAGCGCGCCGTCGATGCCGCCGGCCGCCTGGTATCCCTCCAGGGTGAGGGTGTTGCCGCGGCGCCGTCGCCAGGTTTCCAGCATGGCGTGCGAGACCAGAGGCAGCACGCCGGGGCGGCTGGCGGCCTCCGCCATCACCGTGGCCAGCAGCGCGCTGTCCACCGCACACCGCGCGTCCACCGCTGGCTGCGTGATCGCCCGCCGCAGCTCGTCGGGCGTCATCTGGCCGACGAGTACCTGGCCCTCGCGCAACGCCTCGACCAGGTCGGAGTGGTCGGCGCAGTGGGCGTAGAAGTCGGCTCGCACCGCCACGACCACACGCATCCGGTTGTCGGCCGCTTCGGCCGAGGTCACCAGCATCGAAATGAACCGGGTTCGCTCCTGCCGGTCGGGGCAGAGCGTGAAGAGCTCCTCGAACTGGTCGATCACCACCAGCAGTTCGGAACCTTCCGGCCGACTGGCCAGGACCTGACGCGCGGCCATGCCCAGATTGCCCGGATCAGCAGCCAAGTCGGTCAGCAGCGCCCCCGGGGACACTCCCAGCAGGCCGGCGAGATGGATCGCGCACTCGCGCAATGGCCGGGCGCCTGGGGTGAACAACACCGTGGGCCACCCCACCGTGCCCATCAACCCGCCGGCCCGCGCGGTGGTCACCAGGCCCGCACGTAGCAGCGAGGACTTACCCGATCCGGAGGAGCCGACCAGCACCACCACCCGCCGGCGCGACAGTGTCCCGGTCAGCTCGTCGAGCAGGCGTTCGCGGCCGAAAAACCGCTGCGCATCCTCGGACTGGAACGCCGCCAGACCCACATAGGGCGTATCCTCCCCGGCGGCCGTGGTGTCGCTTTCGGCGTCGTGCCGCTGTGCCGCGGCCAGCTCTGCCGCCACGGCATGCCACCGCTCTTCCCATTCGGCGACGTCCCCGTCGCAGGCCCTAACATAGGCGAGCGTCACCGCGAGAGTCGGCAGCCTGCGACCACTCGCCGCCTCGGACAACGTCGCCGGTGAATAGTGCGCGCGCCGCGCCAGCTCGCGATATCCCGGACTTCCCGCCTTGTCCCGCAGGCGACGCAAGTCGGCCGCGAACCGCACCACCGGATCATCGCGCGAGTCGAGCGCACGCTCCGGGCGGGGCACCTGATCCACCCCCTCAAGACCCCAGCAGGTTGTCCTGAGTTGATTGTCCAGCGTCCAGCAACCGACCCTGAACAACTCCACCGGACTGTACTACCCACATGCACCACGACAACCATGCAAGGACGGCGCATGAGTGCCAATGGCCAATCTGGTACCCCACCAGCCACCGGACGGACACACCACACATCGCGTCATGCGCCCTGACGGGACGCAGCCCTCCCGAGCGAGCTTGATCAACAGATGGTCGATCAACTACTCCTCCACCACGTCCCGGCTCGCCGGTCTGCCCGGCTCAACGGTCATCGTCTGGTCACAAGGTGAGTAGTCAGGTGCGTTTCCGTGATCGGGAGTGACGTCACTCGTTCGACGCGCGACAAGTGGTGCGGTGTGGTCACACGGCAATCGGTGACGGTGAAATGAGAAGAGAGCGGCCGTCGGGTTCCTAGGGATTGGGTAAAGGCAGGCAATTCGACGGATGTTTCTCACGGTCAGTCGACGCATGCCGGGGCACAGGCCGCAAGAGGGTACGGCCACCCGAAAACGGGGCGTCGAGTGCGCGA
The DNA here is from genome assembly GCF_017876405.1 of Kibdelosporangium banguiense. Lineage (GTDB taxonomy): Bacteria > Actinomycetota > Actinomycetes > Mycobacteriales > Pseudonocardiaceae > Kibdelosporangium > Kibdelosporangium banguiense. The sequence goes on from NZ_JAGINW010000001.1 coordinate 10,940,933, forward strand.
AACTGGGGGTACGCACTCGACGCCCGCCCCACCCTCGAATAGTGCGAGAGTTCACCAGCACTGATCGAAACGATTGTCAGGATATCGCCACGGGAATACACCGCCCGTCTCAGCAGCACCACCAGCTGTTGATTCAGACGGGAAAGGAGTATCGAGATGCTGCCCTACGAAGACCTGGTCAGGACGCGGATGTACGAGGCGGAGCAACTGGCCAGTCGGCAGCGCCTAGCCCGCCTGCTGCGGTCCCACCGGCGATGGCAGCGTGCCGCCAAGCGAGCGACCAGAAGGCTGGAGCGGACAGAGCGCTCCCTCACTGCGACAGAAAACTGGATCGCGCAGTCCGCCGGCTAGCCACGAACGGACACACCCGCTCGCCGCCGGAAACACCGACACTCGACCTCTTGCCACTTCCCCATCCAGGCCTGCAGGACCTGTTCCTTGTCGTCCGCAGTCCGGCACCAGCCAGGTGTCGCAAAGGTGTGTTCCGACTGCAGCGACACCTCACCCGAAACCTCGTTTTCGACACGGATTACTTTCCGCAAAAGAAATACAAAAGGAGCACGGTTAATGTCCGTCATGCTGCCAGACTTCCCCACTCTCTCCCGACGTGAGCTCGCCATGCTCCGCGCGATCGCCGCCGGTCGCGCCACCATCACATGCAGTTGCGCACCCGATCTGTTCATCGACGGCCTGCCCTGTTGTGACCAAAGCGCCTCCCGGCACCTCGCGCACGCCGGCCTTGTGCGCGCCACCATCGCGGCGAAAGTCGGCCAGCTCGTGCCCGCCGAACTCACCGGCGTCGGCCACGCCCTGCTGGCAACATGGGCTACCCCGCCCTGACACGTCACCGAGGCGCGAACAGTCGAATAGCTTCCTTCTTCTCACACTTTCGAGAGATTTCTGGCCATTCCGCGAAGGGAAAGCGCCGGAGTTGGACTCGGAAGGATAGGGCCCGAGTTGTTCTGCTGTCACTGCAACAGCATCTGGCTGTGACGGAACTGTATGGCTCACAGCTGCCATGCAGCCCCGCCACAGCTAGGTCGAGGTTGAAATTGAGGTGCGATCACAGAGGGGGAACAAGAAGTGCGCTCGACAGGAATAGGGGGAAGGCATGCGTAGCGGTGGCGTAGCACTAAGAGACAGTGCCCGTCGTCTGGTGGGGAGAGATCGGGAGAGGGAGTTGCTCGAGCACGTGCTTGATCGTTCGCGCGACGAGCTCGCTCAAGTGATTGAGGTGGTGGGCGAGCCAGGCATCGGCAAGTCCCGGCTATTGGGTGAGATGTGTGCGACGGCGAATCGCCGGGGCTGGGTGGTGTTGGCAGGTCATGCCACGGAGCTGGAACGTCACAATTCGTTCGGGGTATTTCTCGATGCGATGGGTGACCGTGTCGCCTCGCTCGACCCGTCTGATCTCGCTGGGCTTGGCGCCGATCTAGTGGGTGAGCTCGCAATGGTGTTTCCGGGTGTCTCGGTGCCACGGGATCTTACGAAGGCCGGGCACGAGCGCTTGGTCCTCGGAGTTGAGCGTTACCGGTTGCACTTGGCGATACGGGCCCTGCTGGAGCGCCTGGCATCTTCGTCTGGGCTTGTCCTCACCCTGGACGACCTGCATTGGGGAGATGACGCGTCTTTCGAGTTGCTGGGGTATCTGCTCCGCCACCCGCCGAGCGCGCCCGTCGTGCTGGTACCTACCTACCGTCCCCGCCAGCGACCTGGCCGGCTCGCCGCCGTGCTCACCCACGCCACGCGGGAAGGGGTGGTTCGGAGGGTCAATCTCGGTCCGCTCAGTCTCGACAGGGTCGCCGAGTTCCTCGGGCCCGATGTCGATGAGGCGCGGTGCCGGGTCCTGCACCAAGCCAGCGGTGGCAACCCGTTCTATCTGGAAGCGCTGGCTCGTGTTCCCGAAGTGCAGCTATCTGCGATGGCAGGGGAGGAATCGCGGTCGGGTGCTTCGCCGACTGTCCAATCACGAACCGGTGTGGTGTCGCTCGATGGTGTTCCCTCCCTTGTTCGCGCGAGTCTGCAAGCCGAACTGGCGATGTTGCCCGAGCGGGTCCGCTTGGTCGCCCACGCGTCCGCGGTAGCCGGTGATCCCTTCGAACCTGATCTCATGGCTGCGGTCGCAGGGCTGAGCCGGAAGGAGGCCGACAGCGCTTTGGACGACCTGGTCGCCCGTGATCTCGTCCAATCGACGGCCCCAGGCCGTTTGTCCTATCGCCACCCGATAGTGCGTGCCGCCGCGTACGAAGACGCCGGAGTCGGTTGGTTGGTACAAGCCCATGCCAGGGCGTGGAACGCCCTAGCAGAGCGAGGCGCTTCGATGGTGCAGCGCGCGCCTCACGTCGAGCACGCGGCGCTCACTGGGAATGACGAGGCGATCGCGGTGCTGGTCGCCGCCGCCAAGGCCGTGGCTGGCCGGGCACCGGCCGACGCCGCGCATTGGCTGTCCGTGGCGCTGAGGTTGCTACCCGACGAGGGCGAGGGCGACGTACGTCGCCTGGAGTTGCTCACGGACATGGCTAGGTTCCTCGGGATCAGCGGCCAGCTGTGGGAGGCCCGGGATGTCCTGCATGAGGTGTTGCGACTCCTGCCACGCGCGGCAGCGGATCGACGAGTACGGGCGGTCTCGTTCTGCGCCACGCTCGAACATCTTCTGGGCCGGATTGACGAGGCAAGTGCCCTGCTGCTGGCGGAGCTGCGAGGGCTGCCCCGCCTGGAGGACGGCGCCGCGACGGCCCTGCAGCTCGGACTGGCCGAAGCGAGTCTTCGGCGTGGCGATGTCGCCGACAGCCGCACGTGGACCGGCAGCGCATACCTGCTTGCCAGCCGCCATGAGGATCGCCCCGCACGGGCGACCGCAGCCAGTTTCACGGCCTACGCCGACTATCTCGCCGAGGACATCTCAGCTGCGCTCAAGCACTGTAGCCATGCGGCCCTGCTGGTCGACGGGCTGACCGATGGTGAGCTGGCGGAGCGGCTCAACGGTCTGGTGTGGTTAGGTTGGGTCGAGCACGATCTGGAGCGCTGTGGCGTGGCAAGGCGGCATCTCGAACGTGGCCTCGCGGTGGCCCGGGCTACTGGTCAGAACTCTCTGCTGACCAGGCTGCTCGTCAGTCGCGGCAGGGTGTTGCTGTGGCAGGGGCTGTTGGTGCAGGCGAAAGAGTGCTTCGTCGACGCTGAGGAAGCGGCATTGTTGGTGCGCAGTCCCTGGCTGCACGCGTTCGCGCTGGCAATGCGGTGCCAGGTGGCGGCGTTGACCGGAGAGAGCGAGCAGGCCCTGCGGTTGGGTGAGGAAGCGTGCCGCCTAGCCGGACCTCCTGCCGACTGGTTGTCACTGTGGACGGCCAAGCTTCTCGCGCATGCTCATCTGATGGCCGATGATCCCGTTGGGTGTTCGTCCATTCTGGACATCGCCAGTAGAGACCCAGTGCTACCGTTGGTGGATCCGGCTCGCCGCCCGGCCTGGTTCGAGTTCTTCACCACCGCCGCCCTAGCGTTGGACCGCGTGGCGGAAGGCGAACAATGGGCGGCGCGCGCCGAAGCAACGGCCGCCAGCCTGGTGGCGCTGCCGGGCCGCAGGGCGTTCGCGCGACTTGCGCGCGCCAGAGTCTTGTACGCCTCCGGCGACCCGGCACACGCTGGTACAGCGGCCCGGACGGCCGCCGCAGAGTTCATCAAGAGCGACAATCGCCTCGACGCGGGCCGAGCCTGGCTGCTGGCCGGCACAGCGACAGCCACCACCGGAGAACGCCCTCGCGCACTGGACGAACTGGAACAGGCTCGCGTGCTATTTGCTCGCTGTGGCGCCAACGGACTGCAGGAGCGGGCTGTTCGCGAACTGCGCAGGCTGGGTCGTCGGGTGCCGCGCGGCGTTACGGGACAACGTAACCCTCGCGATGCCGTCGGGTCTGCCGCGCTGACCTCCCGGGAGAGGGAGGTGGCCGATTTGCTGGTCACGGGGATGACCAGCCGGCAGATCGCCGCGAAGCTGTACCTGAGTCCTCGAACCGTCGACCACCATGCTGAGCACATCATCGCCAAGCTCGGCGTCACATCCCGGGCCGGCGTGGTCAGCGCACTGGTCAATGGCGATGTAGGCAATGTCCCGGACGTCTTTCGTTAATGCTCGCAGGCACACTGAACTCCTCGACAGACGCGACCGGGAGGGGAGAGGGCGTGAAGTGCGCAAGGGGTGCGCAAGGGGGTGCGCACTTCACGCCAGCACCGGCCAAGGGATGGAAAGAAGGGCATGAGACGTTGAGGATTCGCCAGCCTGCTGTGGTCGGTGCGGGACTGGGCCAGGTTCGTACCGGCCTGCGGGGCGGGTCACTGGTCATGTCGGTCGGCCGTTAGCGTAGATGCCGAACGTGATCGTGCACTTTCCGTCCTGGGAGCTGGTCAATCTGCAGCGTGGGGTGGATGCCTATCATGCCGCCCGGCGGGGATGTTGGAGGCGATCGAGCGGCACGTGGTTCCGCGGCAGGGCAGACCGAGCGGCAGTCACTGACCCGCAGCATTCTGGGCGGCTAGCGCGTCCAAGATCTCGGGGCTTCGTGAGCGCTGCACAAGCCGAGCACCAGAAAGTCCATTGTGGAGGACTGAGCGTCTCGTCGAGGGAGAAACTCAGCCGCACCATGCCGAGGCCGGTATCGCATGGGTAGCGGTCTTAGCGATGTCCATAGTCGACAGTCGGAGGACAGGCAAACCCACGTTCTTCAAGACCGGACAACATTGGTGCGGGCCCAGTTGAGTGTGTGGTTTCGAAGCGCATCGCTCTCCGATCCGGGAGAGCGATGCGCACACACAGTTGTCGGTCACAGCGAGCGCTCAGCCCGCTCGGCCTTCTGCTTGGCCCACTTGGCCAGCCGGCACCATCGTCGGCTGGAGTGCAGCCGACGCGCTACCCGGTGGTGGTGGGCAAACTGCTCCGCTTCGCGCATCCGGGTTCTGGCCAGAATTTCGTAGAGCAACATCTCGTACATCTCGTTGGTCCCTTTCCAGGCTGGATCGAACGTTGACGGCGTGTTGAGCGGCGCGATGGTCACGCGGCCTCCCGGTCCCGGTTCGTGGTTGCCAGCGTCCCGAGTACGGCGTGGCCTGAGGTGGTGAGTTCGGCGGGAACGCGCTGTCCCACCTCGGCCGGGCGCGTGGCATGCACGAGGCCGGCGTGCGCGAGGTGGTGGGCGGCGCTCTGGTCGCTGCAGGCCAGGCTGTCGATGAACAAGTCGGGTTCGCAGCTGCCGGTGATTTCGCCGCGGCCGGCGGCGATGGCTCCGAGCATGGCGAACTCGCGCCGGGAGAGGCTCAAGCCTCCTGATGGAGTCGTGGACACTGGTTGTGCTCCTTGGGCGATAGGGAAACGTGGAGTGAGTCGTTCGACTCGTGGTGTCAACCAGTGCAGCGACAGCCGGTTGTGATGGGGCTGCACATCGGCTGCGGCTCACGCAACCCGGCACATCTCGTCCACAGACGAAGCCGCACTTCTGTAGGTGATTCTGCCGATGTCCGGCTCCACACCCTTGCTTGATGGTCGCACTATGACTGTGGAGTGCCTCCGGTTGCTGGTCGTCGACAACGATCCGAAGTTCCGGGATGAACTGTGCGCGTTGCTCGATGTGTTCGACGATCTGACGGTGGTCGGCCAGGCCTCATCCGGGTCCGAGGCAATGGGTCTGGTAGCCAGCCTGCGACCCCATGCCGTGATCATGGATCCGAACCTCGACGACACACCAGGAGTCGAGGTCACGCGTCAGATCAACCTGGGTGACCACGAGGCGGTCGTCTTGGTACTGACGACGTCTGCCGACGACGACGCCGTACTCGCAGCCATTCGTGCTGGCGCGAAGGGATACCTGCTCAAGGACACGGCACCGAGCGCGCTGTATCGGGCTGTGCGTGCCGCGGCAGATGGCGAGGTGGTGTTCGGTCCGGTGATCGCGCGACGGTTCGTGGGTTACTTCTCTGTCGCATCGGGCCCGTTGGCATTGCCTGAACTCACCGCATCCGAGCGAGCGGTGCTGGAGCTGATGGTGTCAGGGCTGAACAACACCGAGATGGCGCGACGGCTCGACGTGAGCCCGAAAACCGTACGCAACCGCGTTTCCAGCGTCTTCAGGAAACTGCGTGTGCCCGATCGGGCCAGGGCTATCGTGCTAGCCCGCAAGGCCGGGATGGACGCGCTGGCGGATCCATTGGACAGCGCCCACCTGACAACGGGACAGGCCCGAACGGAGTCGTGACGCTGCACGGCAGTGCTGAACACGGTAAAGGTGTTGGTCAGGCCGAGGTAAGCCAATCGCAGCAGCACGGCCGATCATTCTGCCGTGACGAGCGCTGGCCATGTAAGCGGACGGAGTGAATGTCCGGAACACGACCTGACCAGTGGCTCTCCTGGCTTTCGCGTTCTGATCGAACATGTGCTCGGTGGGCTGGCCTCTGTGCTGCGGTCTGTGCGCACAAGGGATCGGTGCCCCGGCCGAACGCTGCTACGTTGCGACGAGTGCCCACCAATGAGGAGATCACCCGACACCACGACCCCAACCTGTCCGAGAACCCCTGGGTCACTGGGCCGCCCGCGCCCGAGACAGTCGCGATCGTCCCGTACAACCCAGAGTGGCCCCGCCGCTACCAGGCCCTGTCGGTGGAGATCCGCGCAACGCTCGGTGACGCTGTGCTGGGCATCGAGCACACGGGATCCACATCCGTCGAGGGACTCGCCGCGAAAGACGTCATCGACATCGACCTCACTGTCGCCGATCCCCGCGACGAGAACGTGTATGTTCCCCCGCTCGAACGCCTCGGCTATGTCCTCACGGTTCGAGAACCGTCCTTCCACGAGCATCGATGCCTGAGACTCGCCGACCCTCGCGCCAACCTGCATGTGTTCGGCCCGGACTGCCCAGAGAGCATCCGACACCGCATGTTCCGCGACTGGCTGCGCGCCCACCCCGAGGATCGCGCCCTCTACGAGGACACGAAACGGGCGGCGGTCCCCGGGGGCGGAAACGTCATGGACTACAACGCGCGCAAGCAGAAGGCAGTCCGCCAGATTTACGACCGGCTTTTCCGCGCGGCAGGGATGATGTAGACGGCAACAACGACCGCGACCCGCGGGCTCCGGCTCCTGACGCTTCCGTATACGGTGTGGCACCAGCCATCCCGATGGGGAACCGGGCTGGGCGGCCCTCAGTGCCGGGTGACCAGCCCGCTGTCGAGGGTGATCACGGGGCGAGGTCGGTTACTGGATGGTTGCATCCGTATCCGTTCGTCGGTGTTTCCCGCGCCAATAGTGACGCCGGTGGCGTGTTGAGCGTGCATGTCGGTCGGGTCGCCCGGCGCGTCTGGTGTGGTCACCGCGTGCAGCGACTGGAACTGGTCGCCGGCGCTGTCCAGGCCTGTGTAGTCGCCGAGGAAGAATCCGCCGGCGACCGGTGCCTGGCGCATATCGAACGAGGCGGGCGTCATGCGCTCGCGCTGGTCGAACGTCGCCCCACCGTCGCGGGAGCGCACAATCCAGTAGTCGGTGACCAAGGGCTCGTCCGCCGCAGAATCGTGGGTGAAGTCGTAGTAGGTGACGCCGAGGACCCCGGCGGAGTTGACGTGCACCGAACCGGTGAAAGCCTGCCCGGACTCCGACGGGCTGATCCGCTTGGGTGCGGTCCAGTGCCGGCCGCCGTCGCGGGAGCTGGCGGCCACGATGGAGTCGTTCTGGTAGCCGGTGAACCGGGCGTCCTGCCAGACCACATAGACCTCGTCGTGGCCCGGCCGCAGGTCGACCGCGATGTCGGGCAGGATGTCGCCGCTGCGCACCGGGGCGCCGTCCCGTGGATCGATCACCCCGACAGTGCCCAGCCCGTCGATGTAGAAGGGGCCTGTCCAGGTCTGGCCCTTGTCGGTGGAACGCAGCACGGCCAGGTTGCCGCTCGTGCCGGGTCTGAACTCGGTGAACAGGTTCAGCAGAGTGCCGTCCGGCAGCACGGCAACGAGGTTGCCGGTGGCCAGGCCGCCAGGGCCAGGGTCGTAAATGGACCGCGCGGGTTCCCACGTGGCACCGCCATCGGTGGTCCTGGTGAAGTAGGTCGAACCGAAGAATTCGTCGCCGGCGTCCGTAAACCCTCGGGTCCACACGGCATAGACGTAGCGGGAGTCGAGCGGATCAGCGGTCATCGAGTTCTTGTCGTTGAAGGCCGGCCCAGCGTCTTTGATCAGGGTCGTGATCGGCCCCCAACGACGGCCCCCGTCGCGGGAACGCGCGACCAGCATCGCATTGGTGGTGTTGGAGTTGTTGAACGCCAATGCCATGAAGTAGGCGTCACCGGCGGGCGATGCGGTGACCCATGGGTCGGTGGCCCGCTCGTAATCGCCGCCGTTGCGAGGACTGCCTCCCGCGCAGCGGCTGAACGGCGGCGAAACGCTGGCCTGCCAGATAGCGCCGCCGTCGAAGGACACCCTGGCCAGCACCCCATTCGCGCCGCCGGTGGACCAGCGGTCCTGCTGCCAGACCGCGATGCGGTTCCGCGGTTGCGCCGGGTTGACCGCGACGAACGGTTCGACCTCGCTGTGGGAATAGTTGGTGCCGGTCTGCGGTGCTCCATTGCAGTTCGCCGGGTACGGCGACGGCACACTCACCACCACCGGCGGGTCAACCGCCGCAGACGCCGCGCCCGGTAGCAGCAGCACACCCGCTGCACCCACCGCGGCCATCCGAACAATCAACTGCCTCATCACGAGGACCTCCTCGCTGACACAGCACCCAGGGAAAGCGGACCGAAAAACACGCGCCGTGCAAGGTGCGCTCGGAGTGGCAGTGGTCCACCGTGGACCACGTCTGTCCAGTCCTCTTCGGACTGGCTTCTGAACGTTCTATTTCGGCAGCGGGCCCGTTAGGCGGTGGAACCGCGCAACGGCCTGCAGCGGGTTCGCCGACTGTGGATCGGCGTCCGGCTCCGGTAGCGGCATTCCCGGGCAACTGAGGTCACCGGCCGGCACCTTGCCGTCGACCACGAATGCTTCCACCTGGTTGTCGACACAAGGGTTGCCGCCTGCGTAGATACCGTGGTCACCCTCACCGGTGACAGTGAGCAGCCGGGAGCCCGCGAACCGTCGATGGGCTCGTTCGGCGCCCTCGAGAGGAGTGGCGGGGTCGTGCGTCGACTGCACCATGAGCACTGGCGGCACGCCTTGACCGGTCGGTTGAGGCAGGAACAGGTTCGGACGTTTCCAGAACACACACGGCTCGAAAATGGTGTACCAGCCGACTAGCGGGTAGCGGCGTCCTTGGCGTTCCGACTCTCGGATGAGGCTGGCGCGATCGCCCTGCCAGGGGGTGTCGTTGCAGGTGATGGCCGACGCCGTCGCGGTGAACGCGTCGTCGGCTTGCTGTCCGGGCATCGGAGGGGACAGACCGCGCAGCCGTCGTTGCGCCGCCTGGAGCTGGGCGGCCGCCTCCCGCGACTGGCCGAACGCGATCGCGTGCCCGGGAGTTCCGGTTGCCTTCCGCACAGCGCGAAGGAATCTGGCCAGCAGCGGAAAAGCATACTTCGAGTACAACGAACCGATGATGACCGAGTCCAGCGTCACCGCGTCGACCGTGATCACCACACCGTCGATGTCCACCTCCACCGGCCGTTCGGCCAGCGTGGCCCGCACCTGTTCGTAGACCTGCCGCACAGCCTCCGCGGTGGTGCCCAGGTGGTACACGTTGCCATACATAGCCACCCAGGACAGGAAATGTTCCCGGAAACGGCGTTCGAAGCCCAGTGGCTGCCAGCGGAACACCTCCTGCCAGCTGGTGGTGAACTCGACGTTCGAGTCCAGCACGAACTTGTCCACCCGGTGCGGGAAGTAGGTGGCGTAGTAGGCACCCAGCCAGGTGCCGCCGGAGTACCCGATCCAGCTGATCTTTTCCCGGCCCAGCAGGTGCCGCAACAGATCGTGGTCCCGCACAGTTTGTTCGGTGGTGATATAGCGGCCCAGCTCACCGGAGCGGGTTTGGCAGGACCTGGCGAGGAGCCGCATGGTGTCCAGGATCAGGTCGACGTTGGCCGGACTGCGGTCCCTCGGATCCAACGGGCTGAAGGGGACGTTGCCACAGGAGACGTTGGTGCTGTCCCCGGTCCCCCGTACGTCGATCCCGACAACCTCCATATTGTCCAGCAGCTTGTCCCGGTCCGCTGCCAGGAATACCAGCGGCAGGAGCCGTCCCGGTCCGCCGGGGCCACCTGGGTTGGTCAGCACGCTGCCGCGTGGTTTGGCGCCGCTGGCCGGGCGCAGGCGGCTGACCGCGACCACCACGTCGACCTTGTCCTCCGGCCGGTTCCAGTTGCGCGGCGCGGCGAACGAACCACACTCCAACCGTTCCGACCCCGGCGGCAAACCAGGCGGAGGCTCCTCCGGGAAGCAAGACTTCCACTCAATACGCTGGGTGAGATACCGCTCCGGAACCGGCACCGCAGACGAAGCAACAGGAGTCGCGAATGCCGGAACAACACCGGCGATCAACGCGACCACCGCAACTCCTGCGACGAGCAGCGGTTTACGCCGGGCCGAGAACTTCTGTGCAGCGTCCATGATCAGTCTCCCCACACTCCGTGGTAGGAAACCAGTCTGGGCTCATGACGACCTGCCGTCCCAGAGAGCCATTTGCCTGGCCCCACCGAGGAGGACAAAGACCTCGAGATCCTGGCTTTGCGCACCAGATCGGTGTGCTGCAGCGGCAACCCGGTAGCACAAGGCCGCGGTTCAGTCCGGCTGACCGATGTCACATAGTCCACGGCGCCGGGCCGAAACGCTCCGCTGTCGTCCGCCGCCGTGAGCATGTCCACCACCGAACTGTGTCGGGTACCGGCAATGCCGGACCACCCCGCGCTGCACGTTGGCCAACTCCCACGAGGGAAAGTACGCGATCACCTGGATTTCGTTGCGAGCAAAGAGAACGCCGTGTTTCCGGGACCGCCCGTCACCGGCAAACACACCTGGGCATCCGAGCCTGCCAAGCCGGACACCGGGTCGCGTTCGCCACCGCCGCCGAGTGGGTCGCCCGCCTGGCGGAGGCCCACCACGTCGGCCGCCTGTAGCAGGAGTTGACCAAGCGCAGCCGCTGCCCACTGCTCATGGTCGACTTATACCGACCCCGTGATCATGCGGACAGTGGCCGGTGGTGAGCGCGGATTTTTTCCTGTGGTGGTGGGCTTCTCGCCTTTGACAAGCCCAGGATGGTCGGCATATTCACAGTGGACATCGGGCGGCGGCCTTCGCGGTGTGGATAGCCATGCGGCGTTGGACGGCGTCGTGACTGAGGCGCCGACCGGTGTGGGTTGGGAATACCTCTTCGTCGCGGAGTCCTCGGCGTTCGGTCAGCCAGACGCGCATAACGGCCTTGACCGGGCCGATCAGCGGGACCGCCCTTTGCTTGCGGCCCTTGCCTTCGCAGCGCACGTGCGCACGGCACGTGATGAACACCTGGCGACACTCGATGCGAGGTCGGGCGTTGGCAATGTAGGCAACGCGCGCTTCACCCACGTCGACAGGCAACGGCAGTTTGTCGTGGCGACGCACTTTGCCGCAGATCGTGAGCTCGCCGCGGCGCCAGTCCACATCGTTCAGTTCCAGGCGCGCCACCTCGGCCGAGCCCAGTCGCAACCGGGCCAGCAGCATCACCATGGCGAAGTTGCGCACCCAGGTCGGGGTGGGACGGTCGCAACTGTCCAGCAACGCCCGGACGTTCACAGCCGACAGCGTCGGCAGGAACCGGTGTCGTGCCAGCCCGCGACCCGGCGGCAGGCTTATCTCTTCCGACGACCTTGGTGGAGAAACCCAGACCATCACACTGCCATCAGGGAGCAGGGAGCGCCGTCCAGCTCAGCAGGTCCTCGCTGTTGCGTACGAGCGGCCGACGATTGATCTTGCCAATGTGGCGGGATAATCCCACTTGGCCACTTGGCGTCACTTGACACTTTCAGCCTCTTGTGGCCCCTGTGCTCGTGTTCCGAGCGTGCTGCACTCAAGCGGTGGCCGTGTTGGCATGAATGATGTCTCAGTACCCCGCGAATAAGGCCAACGCTTTCCAGGGCAATGAGTAACCAGCAGTAAGCCGCTACGGGTAGGGCCAGGGGAAGACCGCTGCGGTTCCCAACCTCTGGCGGCTCGCAGGCCGGGAATGGTGAGTCTGGTGTCCAGCTCACACGTTTCCCGTTAGAAGGAGGAATAACGTGAGGAATCCTCAACGATTGGGAGCGGCGGGGCTGTTCCCTCGACGTCGCGCATGGGGGCTGCGGGCTTTCGGTATCGGGGCCGCAGCAGTGATAGCGACAGTGCTGGTTGTCGGTGTTCCGGTGCGGGCTGTCGCTGCCACCACGATCACCGACCTGGGCACCCTGCCCGGCCACACCAACCGTGACACTGCCAGGAGCAACGCCCCCGGCACGATCATCGACCAGCCGCCCCCACCCCCGCCCCCACCGTCCAGCCCCGGCCACGCGGTGCGATGGGACCAGGCAGGCAGCATCACCGACCTGGGCACCCTCGGCGGCAGCTACAGCGACACTGCCGGGATCAACGACGACGGCACCATCATCGGCACGGCGAGCACGGCCAGCGGCGACACCCACGCGGTGCGATGGGACCAGGCGGGCAGCATCACCGACCTGGGCACGCTGCCCGGCGGCAGCTACAGCGCCGCTGCCGGGATCAACCCCCACGGCACCATCATCGGCCAGGCGAACACGGCCGGCGACCATTACCACGCGGTGCGATGGGACCAGGCGGGCAGCATCACCGACCTGGGCACCCTCGGCGGCAGCTCCAGCTACGCTGTCGGGATCAACACCGACGGCACGATCGTCGGCTGGGCGGACACGGCCAGCGGCCAATACCGCTACCGCGCGGTGCGGTGGGATTCGGCGGGCAGGATGACCGACCTGGGCACGCTGCCCGGCGGCAGCTCCAGCGCCGCTGTCGGGATCAACGACGACGGCATGATCATCGGCCACGCGACAACGGCCAGCGGCCAGTTCCACGCGGTGCGATGGGACCGGGCCGGCCGGATCGCCGACCTGGGCACCCTCGGCGGCAGCTCCAGCTACACCGTCGGGATCAACGCCCACGGCACGATCATCGGCCACGCGACAACGGCCGGCGACCAGCTCCACGCGGTGCGATGGGACCGGGCCGGCTGGATCACCGACCTGGGCACCCTCAGTGGCCACTCCAGCTACACCGTCGGGATCAACGCCCACGGCACGATCATCGGCCAGGCGGACACGGCCAGCGGCCACTACCGCGCGGTGCGATGGGACCGGGCCGGCCGGATCGCCGACCTGGGCACGCTGCCCGGCAGCAGCGACAGCTACGCTGTCGGGATCAACGCCCACGGCACGATCATCGGCCAGGCGGACACGGCCAGCGGCCACTACCGCGCGGTGCGATGGGACCGGGCCGGCCGGATCACCGGCCTGGGCACCCTCGGCGGCCGCGAGAGCTACGCTGTCGGGATCAATACCGACGGCACGATCGTCGGTTGGGCAGACGTGGTCAAGAGCCAGTAGCACGCTGTGCGATGGCACAATTCACCTCCACCCCAATAGGCACAACCTCGCTGACAACAGCCGCAGAAGACCTCGCGTGCCGCACTCCAGAACCCTGGACATCGTCGCCGACCGCAGGCATAAGGCATGCCGTCACCGCTCTGATAGGCGACGAGCCGGACGTGAGGTCCGTCTGTGTCAGCTTTCTGCCGCAGGCCAACACCTTTTCGCCAGGAGCAAGCGGTCCAACCTTGCCGCGTTTCTCCCACATCATCAGCCACCGGAGTTGCGTACGAGGATCGTTGCGTCGGGCCGGTGTGGGCCCACAAGCCGTCGAAGCCCTCTGTTGCCGCGTTGTGCCAGCACGTCCCCCGTGTCCGCAAGCACCCACCGTTGGAAGACGACCGCGGCGCCTCGCCGCCACTCTTGCCGGACAACGGGCCGCGCGAGCTGGCGTTCCAGCCAGTCGGCAGTCCACACCGCAAACTGCTCCGGCTCCCCGCACAGGCCCCGCACGACGAGCACCTCATCATCATTGGCGTCGAAACCGTCCATCACCAACTCGTTGCCCCAGTACCCCTCCAACGCCGCCTCGCCCCCGGTTGTCCAGTACGCGACCTGCAGCTTGGTAGGTTCCGGAACGATGCCAGCTGCGGTAGGGAGACCGACGTCGACCATGACAACCAGTGGTGTGAGCACGGCCAGAACCTCGGTGTCGTCCGGGGCGAGGCCAAACCGCTGCCACCGGCTGGCCCGTGCGGCCAGCGCCGTGCCGAACCGCGTCTCCTCGTCGTTTCGCGGTTCCACCTGATCGAGTGAAAACCAGCCCGACACTTACCAAGATTCTCACACGCCCCACCGCGTTTCTACCCCGCGCGCGAGATCGCCATCCTGCGCTCAAACAGGCTCAAGCAAATCATGTCCGATGGTCAACGGAACCGGGTTTCAGCGCGGATTCTCCATATTCGGTGACAAGCGTCCTCTTAGGACCCCACTGACGATGTGAGGCGTTGCCAAACTTCATGGCGCCACGGAGGTTCACGAGCACGTGGGACGGTATGACAGCTCGGGCATGAGCTGTTCCCATCGGTCTTTGGGGACGGTGCCGACCAGCTCACAGTTTCGGGCGATGATCCGAGCCGATCCTGGTCCTCTTCGGACCGACCACGAACGTCTCGCATAGGACCCTATGTAGACATCTCTGTCATGGGTTCCGTGAGTGTCTGATTGTGACAGTGGCGCGCTCTGGTCTTACTGACCGCCGTTTCCTCACGGAGAGTCGGATACATTGGCGTTCTTGCGCTCGGATCTGGGTGAGGCACGCGATGCCGGATGGTGTGGATATTCGTTTGCTGGGGCCGGTGGAGGTGACCGGGCCGGATGGGTGTGTAGTGCTGCACGGTGGTGGACAGCGCACGCTGATCGCCCGGTTGGCGCTACACCCTGGCGAGACTGTGTCGCGGGCTGCGCTGATCGACGCCCTGTGGCCCGAGCGGGCGCCGCCGACAGCGACCAAGACCCTGAACAGTCATCTGGCTCGCCTACGCCGCCAACTGCGCGACGTGGGCCTGGAGGGGGTGATCGCTACCCGGGATCCCGGGTATGTCCTGCTCACCGCAGCCGAGGCGGTCGATGCAGTCCGGTTCGAGAACATGACCCGTCGGGGCCGGTACACGCTGGCGGCAGGGGACGCGGCTACGGCGGCCGAGGCGCTGCGGGCGGGATTGGGACTGTGGCGGGGGGACGTGCTGGCCGACTGCCGCCCGGGCCCGTGGCAGCGTGCCGAAGCTACCCGGCTGGATGAGGCGCGACTGGCCGCCGCCGAGGATCTGCTCACTGCTGAGCTGGCCCTGGGCGGGCACCTCGCCGCCGTGGGCACGCTGGAATCCCTGGTCGCCCGCTATCCGTTCCGGGAGCGGCTGTGGGAACTGCTGCTGCTCGCGCTCTACCGGTCCGGCCGCCAGGCCGACGCCCTCGCTGCCTTCCAGCGCGCCCGCACCGCGCTAGTCGACGAGCTGGGCATCGAGCCGGGGCACGAGTTGCGCCGCCTGGATGCGGCCGTCCTCGCTGCCGACCCTGCCCTGGAGCTACCCCCGTACCCAGCCCAGAACACACCAGCACCACCAGCGCCCAGGGGTCCTGCGGTGCCCCGCCAGCTCCCGGCCGACAACGCCGGTTTCACCGGGCGCGGCAGCTACCTGCAGGACTTGGACGCACTCCTGCTCCGCGACGGCGACCGCGACACTGTCCCGCGAGCGGTGGTGATCTCGGCGATCGCCGGCACCGCCGGGATCGGCAAGACCACCCTGGCGGTGCACTGGGCCCACCGGATCGCCGACCGGTTTCCCGACGGCCAGCTGCACGTCAACCTCCGAGGATTCGACCCGCAAACCCCCGTGGAGGCCGGCCAAGCCCTGGACGGATTCCTCCACGCCCTAGGGGTGGACCTGCGGGCCATCCCCTCCACCGACGAGGCCAAGGCCGCCCTGTACCGCAGCCAGCTGGCCGACCGGCGCATGCTGATCGTGCTGGACAACGCCCGCGACACCGACCATGTCCGCCCCCTGCTACCCGCCAGCCCCACCTGCGTGGTGATCATCACCAGCCGCAACCGACTGGACAGCCTCGCCGCGCGAGATGGCGCCCACCGCTTGATCCTCGACCTGCTCACCACCAACGAAGCCGTCGCACTGCTCACCACACGCCTCGGCCACCAGCAGGTAGCGGCCGAGCCCGACGCGGTCACCGAGCTGACCGAGCGGTGCGCCCGACTGCCCTTGGCACTGAGCATCGCCGCCGCCCGCGCGACCACCCACCCACGCCAGCCGCTGAGCCGACTGGTCGACGACCTGTCCGACGAACGCGCCCGACTCGACACCCTCGACCTCGGCGACACCGACCTCGACCTACGGGCGGTGTTCTCCTGGTCCTACCACACCCTCACACCGCCCGCGGCACGCCTATTCCGGCTGTTGAGCGTGCAACCTGGACCTGACATCAGCCTGCCCGCAGCCGCCAACCTGGTCGGCATCCGCATTCCCTCAGCACGCGGGCTACTCACCGAGCTCACCCGGGCACACCTGCTGGACGAACACATCCCCGACCGATACCGGTTCCACGACCTGCTCCGCGCCTACGCAGGCAAGCAAGCGGCTGAGGAGGAACCCAACCCCCAGCGACACGCGGCGACACATCGGGTGCTGGACTACTACCTCCACACCAGTCTTGCCGCTGCCCGCATCCTCGACCCACACTGGGACCCCATCACCGCGATGGCCCCACAACCCGGTGTCACTCCCGGCGTGATCCCCGACGATGAACAGGCCTGGGAGTGGTTCACCGCCGAGCACGCCACCCTGCTGGCCGCCATCGACCAGGCCGCCCGAACCGGGTTCGACATCCACGCCTGGCAACTGCCCTGGACCCTCTACCTCTTCCTCGACCGGCAAGGGTACTGGCGCGACGTCTGCGGCACCTGGCAGACCGCCCTGGCCGCCGCGCACCGTCTCGGTGACCGTGCCGCCCAAGCCCGCGCCCACCGCGTCCTCGGCCAGGCCTACGCGTGGTCGGGGTTGCATGACGACGCCCTCCCCCACCACCAGCGAGCCCTCGCCCTACACTGCGAACTCGACGACCGCCTCGGCCAAGCCCGCACCCACCACAGCCTCGGCTGGGCCTATGAGCGACAGGGCCACTACGCCGAGGCCCTCCCCCACGCCCAGCACGCCCTAGATCTCTTCCGCGCCACCGGCCACCGCGCCGGGGAAGCCCGAGCGCTCAGTCTGCTGGGCCAATGTCACGCCCATCTCGGGCACCCTCGGCGGGCGCTTACCCACTGCCACCAGGCCCTCGACCTGCTCCACGACCTCAACGACCGCGACGGTGAAGCCGTTACCCTAATCAGGCTTGGCGACGTCCACCACCACCTTGGCCAGTACTCCCAGGCCATCACCCACTACCAGCAGGCCCTCGACCACTGGCGGGACGTCGGTGACCGTCCTTTTGAAGGCTGGACGCTCACCGGCCTCGGCGACACCCACCTCGCCACCGGCAACCACCCCGCCGCCCGTGCTGCCTGGCAGCAAGCCCTGACGATCTTCGAAGAACTCGGCTACCCAGACGCCGTCAAAGTCCGCACTAAACTCGACCAGTTGATGGGTCAAACAGCGGCGGACTCTACGAATACCGGCACGCCGCACGAGCAGCACGGATAAGGTTTGGACACACAATTAGGCGCCGCTCTACCGCGGCCATCCGCACGAGGCGGCTATGCCGCTCTCGCTGACGCCAGAGCCGATACCAACACAGGCTTGACCGCACTTCCTCCCTTGACTGACGGAGAGACTCATGCAACACCAGCCGATCAGCGCCACGGAGCGGATCGTCTCTGTCAACGGCATTGAGCTCTGCTACGAGACCTTCGGTGACTCGCGACAGCCTGCGCTATTGCTGATCATGGGCCTGGGCTTTCAGCTCGTGCACTGGCCCGACGAGTTCTGCCAGCGGCTCGCCGAGCGCGGCTTCTGTGTCGTTCGATTCGACAATCGCGACGCCGGCCGCTCGACACACCTGCCCGGAGCCGCCTACACGCTGGTCGACATGGCCGCCGACGCCATCGGGCTCATCGACGCGCTCGGCATCAGACGCACCCACGTAGTCGGAGCGTCGCTGGGCGGGATGATCGCCCAGGTCATGGCCACGCGCTACCCGTCGCGGGTGCTGAGCCTGGCGTCGCTCATGTCCACCACCGGCCGCCGCGGCAAGGGCCGCACTTCTCCGTGGCTGCTGCTCCGCCACATGCTCTCCCGAGGCGCCCGCACCGAGCAGCAGGCCATCAAGCGGCGTGTGCGAGGGTTCGCAACCATCGGCTCCCCCGGCTTCGAGCAGGACGTCAACGAGATCAGGCGGGCGACCGCGCTCTCGTTCCGCCGCGACCCCGACCATCGCGGAGGCCGACGCCGGCAGTTCACGGCAGTACGCGCGGCCGGCGATCGAACCGACCAACTTGCACAGATCACCGCTCCGACGGTCGTCATCCACGGGACGGCGGACCGCATGTGCCACTACTCCGGCGGTGAGGCCACCGCCGCCGCCATCAGCGGTGCACGGCTCCTGCTCATCCCAGGCATGGGACACGACTTCCCACCCGGCGCATGGCCCACGATCCTCGACGCGATCGTCGACAACGCCCGCCGCGCCAGGCACACCGCCGGAGCCTCAGAAGGTCATCTCCCCAATGCAGATCGTCCAGGGTGAGGACCAGCCCTGGACGGAGATGCCAGGCGCTCCAGCAGAGCCCATGTCGCCAACTGCGACTGGCACAAGACGAGGCGGTGTTCGATCCAGTGATCGCGCGCCAACTCGGCGTCAGCCCGAAAACCATACCCAACCGCGTATCCGGCGTCCTCAGAAAGCTCCGGGTGCCCGACCGAGCCAGGGCCGTCGTGCTGGCCCGTGAAGCCGCAGTGGACGGACCGATCCGCCTCGTCCACTGCGGACACCGCTCAGCTGACGACAGGGCCGGGTCCACCTACGACACCCTGGAAAGCGATGTCCACACAGGACTCCCGGCTCGCTGCTGCTCGAACACGCCTTCAACATCGAAGCCTGGCTCGGTCACGATCCTCCTCCGAGTCCGGTGAACGATGAACGGTGGACCGGGTTCAGGAGCAGGTCGATGCCTTTCGAGCGGTACACGGTCGCTGTACGGGCGAGAGAAAACTCGCGGCCCCCGGATATCAACTCCAGATCGGAGTGTGCCGCAAGGGATCTGGGCGGCACCTTGCCGTCTTCGTAGACAGTCAGGGAGTAATTCTGGCCGCGACGACGGGGCGATCGTCGACTCGGACAATCCGGTGGCTGGAAACGCTCCACTGGTACCCGGCGAACGTGCCATTCTCATCGGCGTAGAACAACATGTGGCCGTACCCAGCGCCGGTTTCCTTCGTGCTGCCGTTGATCCGAGTGTCCGGGTAGGCACCGTCGCCACTTGGACCGGCGCTGCCGTGCGCGTTCTTGGTGGTGTCGATGATCTCCACTACGTATGGCCTGCGGCCGTCCAGAGCTTCACCCATGCCATAACGACCCTTGACCCTGCGTACCAGCATGACGTGGCCGGTGGGTTTTTTTGACTCCGGATACTTGATCGCAATGAGATCACCCGGCTGAAGGTCGGTGATTTTGTTGATTCTTGTGAAGTGTGGCACCGAGTTGTCGTTATCGGCGATCGCGTCGTAATAGTCGCGCGCGCGTGGACTGTATTTGCCGAAATTTTCCTTGAAAAAGATCGGCTTGGCCCACGAGTACGTGTGCGTCAGTGTTTTGGTGACAAACGAGGCGCACTGCGAGACGTTCTTGTAGGTGGTGGACCTTTCAGGGCGTCCCCATCGCACTTCGGTCTCCTCGGAACCCTGCCGGTACCTGTTGTACCGTCGCTCCCGGGGCCAGCCTATGGCGTTGAGGTGGTCGACCAACTCCTCGGCGACCTGCTGATGTGGCACTTGCCGGTCGATCACGCCGCGACGGCTCACACCCTCCACGCTGGGCGCGTCGGCGCATAACCGTTCCCCATCTGTCCGCGGACAGATGTCCGATGACGACACTACGGACTGCAGATGACCGCTCACACGGGCGTGGGAGTGCCTAGCGGCATCGGCGAGAGCCGTCGCCGATGCCGTGGCGCCGATTGACGGAAGGGTCAGGCTCAGCGTCACGATAACCACGACGGACATTTTCTTCATTACGCCTCCAAAACTTCGGGAATCATTCGCCAATTCGAAGAGGCTCGCCACCGTCAGCGTCGGAGCCTCATACGTTCGACCGAGCCGGTCCGGGATTAGCGTTCAGCCTGCACCTCGGCACGGGTGAAGACATCCGCAATATTGCCTATACGGCGGGTCGCGCTACAGAGATAGAAATGAAAGGGCATGACACCGAGGCCGGCACGACAAACGACCTGGAACTGGAGTGCTTGGCCTCCGCAACGCCGATCTGGCTCTGCAATCTTATCTCCGGGGAATTCTAGAAGTGACCCGAGCAGCCGGACTGGATCACGCTCGGTTCCCAGACCACGCCGGGCAGGGCGCCCGTCGAGCAGGCCCAGTCCAGCCGCTGCTGGATCGACTCACAGTCACCGAGCCAGTAGACCTGGCAGAACGTCTCCGGGTGGGCGGCGATGACCACCTCGATCGCCTTGCTGGCAAAGGAGGACAGCCCCGCGGCGATGGCCGCCCAGGCGACGGCCACCTCCCCGCCGGGTGCACCGCCTGTGCCCCGGTCGGCGACAGGATCACCGTCCGCGCCTTCGCCTGAGTATCCATAATGGATGGTGGTGCCCCGCCGGTGCGGGGCACCGTTTCGCGCTGAAGGTCAGCAGGGCTGCCTGGGCGTTGCCGTGTTGGACTGGTTGTCCAGCTGGGGACCGATGGCATCGGTGACTGCCTTGAGTGCTGCACACAGGCTGGTTGTGGTGTTCTGTGGAAACATTTCTTGCAGCGCGTACCAGTGGAAGCCGCCGCCCAAACCGTGGTCGGTGGCCAGCGCCGCGCGGGTGTACTGGTCGACCATGTAGGCGCGATCCTTCTCGAGGCTGGCGTTGTCCGTACCGGTGTTGCCGAGCGGCCACACGCGGTTCATGTCCTTACACCATTCATACACCGGATCGTTTTCGTCGCTGTGCTCGTCGTGTCCGCACCAGTAGCCCAGTTCGCCGATCCCGACCCGCATGTGTTGACCGGGCTTCCCAGACAGTTCCGACACTCGCCTGTCCAGGGTGGACATGACGCGGTCGAGGGAGATGCCCAACGGGGCGTTGTCGGCGTAGATCGACAGCAGCACGACGTCGGCGTCATCCAGCAGGTCGTGCTTGTCACTCTCGCGGTCAGTCCATTGTAGATTGCCGGAGCCGGGGGCGATCCAGTTGAACGGGGAGTATGCCCAGGGCGTCTGCTCGGCGGGCGTGCCACCCTGGATCCGGGTGGACGGTCCCCACGCGCCGAGCTCCCAGAACAGCGTCAGGGCGACGGGCGTGGTCGGGCTGTCCTGTTTGACCGCCCGCGCGGCCGCGCCGGCCTTGACGTGGATCCGGTCACCCGGGGACACCGGCTCAGCACAGTCGATTTTTTCCTTGTTGATGTCCTTTTCCTTGTTGTCGACCCAGCAGCCGTTGACCTCGTTGCCGACCTCCCACGCATCGATCCGCAATCCCGGGCCGGCCGAGCGCCCGTAGTGCTTGAGCAGGTTGCGTGTCCGTTCCGTGTACTGCTCGGTGGTCAGCTGGGCGGCGGCGGTCGAGTCGAGGACCTCGCCCATCACCCGCAGGCCCGCCTGGTGCGCGTTCCTGATCGCCCTGTCGTACTGCTCGAAGTCGACAGTCGTCTTGTTGCCGTGCTTCTCGTCGTACTCGAACACGATCCGCACCCAGCCATAGCCGCTCTGTCTCCCCGTTGGGGTGGTGGCCTTTGCGATGCGGGGCCAGACCTTGTCGTAGAACGGCACCGTCTCCGACTCGACGATGGTGGCACCCAGCCACGGCCGCGCGTCCTGACCATGCCGCGCCGTGGCCATCCGCCGCTGGGCTAACCGTGGCCCGTAGTCGGCCAGGAACGCGTCATACGCGGTGTGCAGGTCAGTCAGCGCGCGTTCGCCGACTCTTCCCTGATCATCCGCGGGCGAGGAGTCTCCCACCTTGCGGAGTTCACGCACGGCACGGGCGAACGCGTCGGTGTACACCTCTGGCGGCTGGTAGCCGGGGACACCGGCCACTCGTGCCCGCAGTTGGCCTTCGATGTCCTTGGCCGCCTGGTAGTTGAATACCACCGGCTTGTCCGGCGTCTGGGCGTATCCCTGGCCGCCATTGTCCATGACCACGTAGGAATAGCCCTTGCCGGTCGGCCAGGCCACCGCCAGCGCCGGCCCCTTACCTGACGGCAGCTTCCGCGCGGTGAACGCCAGCCGCAAATGACCGGCACCGTCATCGGTCACCTCCACCCGGCCAGCCTTGCCGGGAATCGCCTCCAAGGTGCCCGGGTCGAGCAGTACCTCGCTCCACCGCACGTCCTCCGCGTCCTTCTCCGAGGTGCGGTGGATCACCTCCAGGCCGTCCTCGCGACTCGGTCGCACCGGTTTCCCCGATTTGTCGAGTAAGTAGAAATCCACCAGCACCTGGTTGTCACTGTCGTCCCCTGCCTGGGCAGCCGGTCCGGTCAGCGCACCCCCGGTCACAGCCGTTAACAGAGTTAACAAGATGGTTATCAGTTTCAGTCTCATGGACATCGGCTTCACCCTTTCCACCCCGGGGCCGGTCTCCCGCAAGGGATCACCCTGGGACAAGCGAACGGGTGACCTGTGGATCACGAACAGACGACGAAATTGCATTTTACTGTCAGTGGGCATGAAACTACTCCTTATTCGTCGCCACAATATGCGGCGGGCTGCACTCCAATAAATTGATGACGCACAGGGGGCCAAACCCCCACTACACATCCCGTATTAGCGGATTACCAGGCAATCGTGCGCCAATCGGAAGAACATGCCGACGCTGCCGATCCTCAGGACAAGCACCGAACTCGCATCAGCGCTGGGAGAATCCGCGCTTCCATACCCAGTAGCAAAGGCATTCATGCCTATACCACCGACCATGATGACCGCGACGACGACAATGAGTATTTCGGACATCACCTGTCTCATGATTTTCCCTCCCATTCGCGCGACGGCGGTAGACGTGTACTTCTGGTCTTCCTTGTCGCAGCATCGGGCCCCGCCCACGCTCCGCGCACGGATGCGGCCATCCCGGAATACAGGGACGGCGATTACTCACCCCCAGCGAGTAATCGCCGGAAACAGTGCGGCCCGTCAGCGGGTACAGCGGCACTATGACGCTCGTTGCTTACTGGGCGGACAATCCGGGCCTGTCCCCGGCGATGGCCGCACTGTCCGAGTACCTGCCGTGGCGTGTCTTTTCCGTTCACCAGCGCTCCCTCCCGAGCCGTATCGCGGCGCTTGATATAGACGCCTGGAAACAGATGTACCGCCGTTGGCGTTGTTTTCGTGTCGGCGTACGCGCCAAGGAAACAATGCGAGACAACCCGGCGAAAGTAGGATAGAGGCAACAGGCGATACCACGACCGGACGACCCACCGGCCCCAGACGCCGGAGCAGTGCAACGGTTCGCCTGGCAGTTGCGCCAATAACGGAAAGAAAGCAGGCAGCCCGACGTATCACCGATGTGTTGCTGGTGGTCGATCAGTTCGAGGAACTGTTCACCCTCTGCCCCTGGCACGGGTCCGGTTGCTCAGGTCGGCGACGGTGAGGGTGTGTGGGCCGGCCGTCAGTCTTCGAACCTAGCCGGGCACGGTCACGTTGCCGGTGATGCTGCGTGTACGTAGGCGTTGGTTCTCGGGACTGCGGAACCCGTAGGCGTTGCGGGCGGCGCCCTGTTTCCGATCTCCTAGAAACTCGCTCTAAGCTGCGGAAACGCTCTTAACTAAGTGGCATTGGACCTCGAACCCAGAGGTGATCAAAAAGTGTCAATGTCGCTTATACGCCAGCGGAATTGGTTCCGGCAGCTCGGTAGCCATGGTTGGCTGTCGTCCACGCCAGGGGGAGCGTGTGGTGATTGGGGGATTCACTCGCCGCACGATTTCTACCGCTCTTTCGGCCACCTGCTCGCCAGGAGCGGGAGGCAAGGGCGTGCAACCGAAGGGGGTTACTCATGACCGACGTCATGCCGGGACCGGGGAGCAAGAGACGGGTGCGGTTCATCGCGACAGCGCTGGTCGGCATTCGGGCCATCCTCGCCCAGGGATTCTGGTAGACGACCAGTCGCCACCACGCGACGCCCGGATGTCCATGCGGGCTGGACGATGCCCAACACCGCGGAAACTGCCGTCCCGCTTGACGCCAGGGATGACCGCAGAAAGGGAAGCGGCCACATCATCGCGGCGCATCGTGGGCAAGTGCCCTGACGGACGAGTGGCAAGCAGGGACGGCCTCGCGACCTGCATCGGCACTGACCCTACGTCGACAACGCACGTCCAACTGGGCCTCGTCGATATCGACGGCGGCGGCGGTGCCAACCGGGATATGACCACTCGGGCAATCTCGCTACACAATGGCCAGCGGACTCCGTAGCGCGGCAAAGGACTATTGTTCAAGAAAGACGGGCACCATAAAATGTTGCACGGTCACGGAGGGCCGTTTGCCACATGAGCCTGGAAGGTCTTGACTGCACCGTCATTTCGGGGAGCCAAGGTATGAACATCATTGTACTTCTCATCGCGATTGGCGTCGGCCTCATAGCGGCGGGAACCTGCCTGGCGGTTTTCGCGGACGAAATTGCGCGCATTGCCGTAAAACTGTTTCGACGGAGAGACCACGAATGAACGAGTTGGAAGACGTGCAAAGATCAGGATATGACAGAGTCATGCCCGAAGACGCGCGCGTGACAATCAGGAGTATCGGCTGGTTGCTGCTCGTCGGTACCGCCTTGGACGACGCTAAGTCCAGAGCTGGGATGGCCCGCAACAATGGTGGCGGTCGGGCTCGGATTCATAATTGGCAGCTCGGACAGCATACGTCGCGGACGAGGACCGCGATCTCGATGACAGGCTCACGTCTCCCCCGACACAGGAAGTGCCGATCTGATGGTGTAACTGCGGTGCGTGACACACTTCGGCGGACGGGCCGGTCCAGAAACGACACCACAGGAGAAGCAACGCCGATGGTCAGTCGCCGCAGGCGGTTGACCGTGCGTTCGCCCAGCAGATGCGCGGCAGCCCCGACCCGCCATGCCGCGCCATCTGGACGGACCACAATGAGATTCCGCCACATCGTCCTCACCGCGCTGATCGTGATCGGCATGCCGCTGGCCGCCTGCGGGCATCCGGCGTCACCGGCCGGTCCGGCCACAACCACCACCAGTGCCACGGATTCCGGCGTCGAAGGCACAGCGGCACCCGCCACAACGCTCGCCACGACGGCATCGAAGACCGCATGGTCTCCGCCAACCTCCCGCACCACACCCCCGTCACCGAACTGGCCAGCCTCACCCGCACCGCCGACTACCTCATCAGGCGCGGCACCGACGCAACACAATCCGATCGGGAAGCCTGCGAGGCCCGGAAGTCCGATCGGGAAGCCTGCGGGGTCCGGAAGAAGGCGGTGATGAGCAAGCTCAGCCAGGACCCATAGACCGGAGCAGCGGACGTGGCGCCGCCCGCTCAACAAGTCTGGAGTTACTGGGAGCAGGCCGCTGGTCACTGTATCGCCCGTCGAGCCGTAGCCGCGTTTGACCGAGTTTGGTGCATCCCCATGGCGCAAGCAGGGCCGGATCGAGGCGATGGTGGATCGCGCCCGACGCATCGGACGCCTCCTGGCGTACTTGCCTCGGGCCATGCAAGAGGCCGACCTGCGGCCAGGCACGGGTCTGGGTCGATCTCGCTACCGCTGGCCTCCACCTCGTCCCGGGCTATCGCCTCGCGCCCGACACAGGGACTGCGGGTGAGCGTGGCTCTGGCACGCTTGTAGCCCGACCTGGCTCAAGTTAGTGCGCACCAGATGGGCGGTGGATTTGCTCGAGCGCGCGGTGCAGGTCGCTGGGTAGGGGGTCGGCGGCGGTGAGAGTGTGTGGGCTGGCCTGGATCTCGACGGTGCGGTAGCGGCGGGCGGTGCGGACGAACTTCTTGATCGACCGCCCCGCGCGGTCTTCGAGCCAGTGGCTGATGGCGAGGGCGGCGAACACGATGGTCAGCTGTGCCTCGATCGAGTCACGTTTGCGGTGGCAGATCGGCCGTGCTTGGAGGTCGTGCTTGACACGCGAAACGACTTCTCGATGCGGAACAGCGGTGGTAGGTGTCGATCACGAACTCGGCCGTGGCGTCGAGGTTGGTGATGTAGCCCTTGAGCCCTGTCAGGGCTCGGGCCTTGGTTTCGAGGGAACGGTTGACCTTCCGGGTGCCGCCGAAGAGCGTGATGAACCGGTTGGATTCACCGGCGCCTGGCCCGCGACGGCTTTCTCGACCTTGGCGATCTGCTGGTCGATCCCGCGCAGGGTGCGGCGGGCGCGGTCGGCCCGGCATTGGTAATAGATGATCTGGTCACGGCGTTTGTCGGTGGGTCCGGCGGGCCAGGGTTGCAAGCCGACATGCGCCGCGCACGCCGCGGCCAAGGCGTGCCGCCAGGACCGCTCAGCAAACGTGGGCTGACAGCGCTTGACCGTCGCATGCGACGGTGGGCGATCCCGGCCTCGTCCAGGACTCGCAGCAAGTCGAGCTTGCTCGTGGGCTCGATGATCCGCGCCAGCACCAGGCTCCGGAGCACCTCGTCACCATCGGTGGCCGCATCGAATCCGAGCTCGTCGTAGGCATGGCCGAGTGCGTCCCACAGGTGCCCCATCCGCGAGGATGTGATCGCCAGGGGCCACCACCAAGCATACCCGCGTCAGCACCGGCGCCCAGGCCCAGTTCGAGCTGGCCCTGGCCTGCGGCCATGCGCTGCCGCGCAGCAGCCTTGAGGACCTCAAGCTCCACGGCGTCGTGCGCCGAGCCGATGTGCTCGATGTCCCGTGACCCGCGCTGCGAGGAGCTCCCGACGCCGTCTTACCGTGCGCACGTACGCAGCCACGTGCCAACCCTGGAACCGGCCGATTAGTGCGCACATCCGCCCGACCCACGCGGCGAAGGCGCAGGTCAGCGACCGCGCTCAGCCAGATCCCGAGATCGTGAGCCAAGTCAAGTCACAAACCAAGGAATGCTGGAAGTACGCGGGTGCCGCGCAACGCGGTGTTGGCGTTGCGCGGCACCGTTCCCCTATACATGGTGGTTATCAGTGGGTCATGGTGTGGGGTTGTTGGTAAGCGCGTAGGCGCGGTGGATGGTTTGCTCTATGCGGTTGCCGACCGAGTCCGATGCTTTGGCACGCAGGGAGATGAATCCGGTGGTGGCCTCCAGGTTGGGGTGAGGGATCTGGATCGTGTACGTGTCGCCGCCCTTGTGGACGACTGTGGCGGAGTACCAGCTGGTGCCGTCGTTGGTGGAGTACTCCAGCTGGAACTCGTTGATCTCGCCGCGTCCTTCGGCGGCGTTGTGGTGGCCGGCGGTGACCTCGAAGGTGTGGGTGCGGCCGGCCGGTGCCTGGTTGAGCAGGTCGAGCCCGAGTTGGTAGTCGAGCTGGATGATGGGTTGGAAGGCACACTTGGTCCCGCCGTCCAAGCAGGTGTAGCCGGGTGGGAGGTTGCCGGCGGGTGGCGTGGAGTTGAAGGTCGCCACTGTGCTGATCCGCGGGGCGAGTCGGTGCACCGCGCCGTTGGGCCAGAACGGTTTCGGGTTGTCCGGCCAGGTGTCCTCGACTTCCAGCCGATAGGTGCCGGACTGCTGGCCGAGCGGGAACAGCGGGATCGGCAGTGGGCCGACCTTGCCGGGAATCTCCTCCTCGCCCCGGAACAGGCGCACCTTGCTGGGGTAGTGCCCGGCCAGCCCCGGTTCGGCGAAGTGCCCACGCATGGAGTCCATCCACTGCACGGCGGGCAGGAAATCCCCGTTGGCGTCCCGGCACAGCGAGCACAGCATGGGGAAGGGGGCGTCGCCGGTGTGGGTGGCCGCCCCGCCGTGGATCGGTGCC
This sequence comes from Kibdelosporangium banguiense, assembly GCF_017876405.1. Lineage (GTDB taxonomy): Bacteria > Actinomycetota > Actinomycetes > Mycobacteriales > Pseudonocardiaceae > Kibdelosporangium > Kibdelosporangium banguiense. The sequence continues at coordinate 10,969,072 of NZ_JAGINW010000001.1, forward strand.
TGGAACCAGCGTTCCGGCGGCTGTGGCCCGGCGGTGCGGTACACGTTGTGGGAGAGCTGGAAGAACGTTGTCGCCGGGTCCGGTGTTCCGTCCGGGCGCGGCGCGTTCTGGACCACGAAGCGTTTCCAGAGCACCGTGTCGTCGACCGGGCCGATGTACTCCGTCCACTGGCCGGGGCCCCGGAACCGGGTTCCGTTCAGCGCCATACCTGACGGGGTGTCGGTGGGCAGGGCGAACCACTTCTTGGTGAACAAGATGTCGGGTTTGTCGGCGTGGTAGCGGGTGTCGACCGCGGCCAGCGTGGCCGGATCGGCCTTGTTGACGTGTGGTGCTGGTATGCCGTTGCGGTCGCGGAAGTACAGGTTGTACATGTACTTGGGGTGGCTGCGGGCCGGCTCGGCCTGGGGCTGGCTGAGCGTCAGGTGGTCCTGGGAGCCCACGGTGCCGCGCTTGGCCGGGGCGGTGGGCGTGATGTAGTGCTGCCAGCCAGGCCCGGTGAGGACTCCCGCGGCGTGCGGCATGGGCATGCCCGGGAGATGGCGCTGGATCGAGGTGAACCGCTCCCTGGTTTCGGTCGGGTCCTTGGTCTGGACCTGCATGGGCACGGCGGTGCGCGCGTCGAGGGTGATAGTGGTCGGCCCGGTGACGGGGACCTCGGCGGCCGCGAGCAGCGTGGCGCGCCGGACGTCGGCCTGGTCCTCATAGGTAAGGGCGGTCGTGGAGTACTGGCCCTTCGGCACCAAGATGGTGCCGGTTCCATTGACCACCGGCACCGTGAAGGTCGCCGGGATGAAGGGATCGTTGTTCTTCGGGTTGGCCCAGTCGTAGTCGTCCCGGACGATCGTGAGCCTGCTCGGCGTGGGTGCGTTGCCCCGGGAGTCGGTCAGCTTCAGGGTCAGCGGATGGGTCTCGGGCTCGGCGTAGAAGCTGAACGGCGTCCGCGCGACCGAGCCACCCGCCGTGTCCGTGGCGGTGATGACCCCGCCGTATGCTCCGGCCGGGCGGGTCGTGCGGCTGACCGCCGGGTCGAGTGTCACGCTGGCCGTGGCCGTGCTCTTGGCCGGCACGACCAGGGTGTCCTTGTCCAGGCTCACCATGCCAGGCGAGGCCGTGGTGCCGTTCCAGGCTGTGGCCGAGAATGTCAGTGACAGCGTCATGTCCCGATCGGTGCTGTTGGTGTAGGTCACCGCGCGCCGGACCACCTGAGTGTCCGCGAGGGACAGCCGGCCGAACGAGACGGGCGGCGGTCCGGCGACCGTGCTCGCCAGCGCGGCGGGGATATCGACCCGGCCGGCTCCTTGTTCGTACCATGCTGCGCCGATGTCCTTGGCGCTGGAGGTGAGCAGCCCCTTGAGCTCGCCCGCCGTCCACTTGGGATGCTTCTGGGCCAGCAGGGCGGCCGCGCCGGCCACATGCGGCGTGGCCATCGATGTCCCCGACAGCTGGGTGTACTGCTCGCCCACCGGCTTGCCGAGGTTGGTCCCCGCGGCGCGGGCGGCGACGATGTCCACACCGGGAGCGACGATCTCCGGTTTCACCATCGCATCGCCCAGCCGCGGGCCGCGCGCGGAGAACCCGGCCATCTGATCGGACTTGGTCACCGCGCCGACCGCGAGCGCCGAGGTGGCCGCGGCCGGCGCCTCCACCGACGCAATATTGCCCTCGGGGACGTTGCCAGCGGCGACGACGAACAGCGCGCCAGTCTCGTTGGTCAGCGCGTCGACACACTCGCTGAGCGGGTCCTGGCCGTCGGTCGGGCCCGCACCGAGACTCATGTTGATCACGCGGGCGCCAGCATGCGCCGCCCAGTCCATGCCGGCCATCAGCTGTGACACGTCACCACCACCGTCGCTGCCGAGCACCTTGCCATTCAGCAACCGTGCACCTGGGGCCACGCCCTTGTACCGGTCACCAGATGCCGCACCCGACCCGGCGAGAGTGGACGCGACATGCGTGCCGTGCCCGTGACCATCGCTGGCGTCCGGGTCTGGGGTGAAGTTGCGTGACTCGGCGATCCGGCCGGCCAGGTCTGGGTGCCGGGTATCGATCCCGGTGTCCAGCACCGCCACCGTCACCCCGGTGCCGTCCAGGTTGTGCGGCGGCGCCCACGCCTCGGGCGCGCCGATCTGCGGCACACTCTGGTCCAGGCTGGCCTTCACCTTGTGATCCAGCCGCAGCGTGGTCACTCCGCCGCCGAGCGCCGTCCCGCCCGGCCGCTGACCGGGGGCCTCGCCGGTCAGCGAACGCCAGAAGGTGGCTGCCTCGGAGCGCTTCACCCGCACCGCAGCACCCTCAGTGCAGGGCAGGGTCACAGTGCGGTCGCTGGCCGGCAGATCGTCCGCCCGGCGGGTGAGCACCTCGGACGACGGCTTGTCGCCATAACTCACGATCACCGGCACGCTGTCACTGGCCGCATCGGCCAGCCCCTCCTGCTTGACGAGCTTCGTCACGTTGAACAGCTCGGCATCCACCACGCCCGCCGCCAGATAGGACGCGGCGTCCGACGGGATCACGTAATAGCCGTCCGGGCCGCTACGCGTCTCGAACACCGCAGGCGCCCCGGACCGGGATGCCGACTCGATCGACACCACCGGCCCTCCGGCCCCTTCGGCATAGCTCACCACATCCCCGGTGACCAACGTGACCCGCTGGACCGGCTGCTGCGCACCGGCCGAAGCATGTGGCTGACCCGACACGACCGGTGGCGGGACCGCGGCGGCCGCGGCCGGGGCCACCGTCACCGCAACCAGCGCGCCGAGCGCAGTCACAACCACGCGACGGCGCCACGGCGGTGCCGTGCCCGTTCGCCGAACTGATCTGGAACGCACGATAACCTCATTTCATAAAAACGACACGAAAGCCGCAACAAAGGTCGCGCTTTCTATGTCGCGAACTGATACAAAAAATCGAAATTGTGAAAGCCTAAAAAGCGCAAGAGGGAAAGAAGCTATTCGGCTGTCCACGCCTCGGTGACGCGTCAGGGCGGGGTAGCCCACATTGCTAGCAGGGCGTGGCCGGCGTCGGCGAGTTCGACAGGAACAAGCTGTCCGAATTCCGCCGCAATGGTGGCGTGCTCTGCCGGTTCACCCTTCTAGTCGGTTCGCCTGGCGAAGCACCGTCATCGCCTGCGCGACCACCACAGTCGGGAACGCTCCAGCGTTCGCCGCACGGTCCCCTGTGCCTCATGTGATGTGTCGGTCCGGTTCATCGGTGGCCCTTCCCTCGCGGTGCTGGCGCTAGATGTCGCCTTGGAACCAGATGTACCGCCACTGGCGTTGTTTCGTGTCGGCGTACGCGTCAAGGAAACAACGCGAGACAACCCGGCGAAAGCGATAGAGGGCAACAGGCGATACCCCGACCGGACGACCCGCGGCCCACAGCCGCCAGTACTTCGAGTCGTTATCCAACTCGCAGGCCAATAGTGGCCATTGACCAGTATGCGCCGCTGGTCGGTGTTGCAGGTTCGGTGTTGTCAATGCTCGACTGACATTTAGTTCTGGTGAACTTCTACTGGGGTGTCTCGATAGAACCTGAGAGCATGGGGGCAGGTGTGCGCAATTTGTGGGCTGCCATGGGCACCGGGGCGGCCGTTGTCGGGTTGTTCGCCGGTCGGTTCGATGCCGACTTGCCTGACCGGTCGCTAGCGGGATAGTGGGTGGTGGGGGATGCCGAGGCGGGAGGGGCCCTTAGACCGGGATGCGGGTGTGGTGCAGCGGTTTGCCTGGGAGCTGCGCCAATTACGGGAGAAAGCAGGCAGCCCGACATATCGGCAACTCGCTCTGCGGGCGCATTACTCGCAAGCGACGCTGGCCAAAGCCGCCAGCGGCCGGGACCTGCCCAGCCTGGCGGTCACCCTGGCCTACGTACGGGCCTGCGGTGGCGATACCGAACAGTGGGGAGCGCGGTGGCGCGAGGCGGCGGCCGAGGCCGCGCCTGCGGCACTGGAAGACATCACTGCCGCCCAGCAGCAGGCGGACGCCCCCGCTCCGTATTTGGGGTTGGCGGCGTTCACCCCGGAGGACGCCGATCGGTTCTTCGGCCGGGAACAACTAGTCGCCGAACTGGTGGCCACGCTGGACCAGCACCGGTTCCTGGCGGTCTTCGGGGCCTCCGGATCAGGCAAGTCGTCCCTGCTGCAGGCCGGGTTGCTCCCAGCGGTGCGCGAGGAATACGCAACCGCGCTGATCACTCCCGGGGCCGAACCGGAATCGCAGCTCCGGCAGGCCCTGGGCGCACGGCCCGCGGAGACTGATGTGCTGCTGGTGGTCGATCAGTTCGAGGAACTGTTCACCCTCTGCCCCGACCTCGCCACTCGCGAGCGATTCATCACCGGATTGCTGGAGGCGGTGCGAGAGCCCGGCAGCCGCACCCGGGTGGTGCTCGGTGTGCGTGCGGATTTCTACGCCCACTGCGCCCAGCACCGCGGGCTGGTGGAGGCGCTGCGGAAAGCGCAGGTGCTGGTCGGGCCGATGACCACCGACGAGTTGCGCGCGGTGATCACCGGCCCAGCGATCCGGTTCGGCTACAGCGTCGAGGGCGCGCTGGTGTCTCGGCTGATCGGCGACGCCACCGGCCAACCCGGCGTACTCCCGCTGCTCTCGCACGCCCTGCTGGAAACCTGGCGCCGCCGCCGCGGCAACGCCCTCACCTTGGCCGGATATGAGGCGGCCGGCGGCATACACCGCGCCATCACCCGGACCGACGAGCGGTCCAGACTGTTCGCTGAGCAGTTGCGGCGTACCCGGTTGGCCGCCGGACTGTCGCTGTCGGAACTGGCAAGGCGGGTCCACTACAGCAAGGCTCATCTCAGCAACATCGAGGCTGGGCGCAAGCCCGCCGGGGTGGGCCTGGCCCGGCGGTGCGATGCGGCGTTCGGCGCAGAGGGCAGGCTCTCCGCGCTTGTCGCGCCGCCCATCACTGTTTCCAGCGGCTCATCGGACGGGCGAGACGAGGCATGGTCCAAGGAGGTGTGGACGATGAACCTGGAATCGAATGGTTCCACCTGGTTCACTCCGGTGCGGCGGCGGGACGCGCTGGCGTCGGGCGCCGCGCTGCCAGCACTGCGGCTCACCGAGCGAGGTGCGTCGGCCGCGGCGAACCAGGAGACGACGCTCACGGCGTTGCAGGCGATGTTCGAACAGCACCGGCTGATCGGGCAGATGATGAGCCCAGCCACGGTACTGCCCGCGCTGATTGCCCAGACCCATACCCTGCGTGGGCTGGCCAGGGTGGCGCGTTCTCCTGTGCGGGAACGGTTTCTGCGGCTGGCGGCCCGGTACGCGGAGTACACCGGGTGGATGGCGCAGGAGGCGGGCAACGACCGGGGCGCGATGTGGTGGACCCAGACCGCGGTGGATATGGCGGGTGCTGTGGGGGACCACGACGTGAGCGCGCACAGCCTGGTCCGGCGCGCGTTAGTCGCGCTGTACCGGGATGACGCCGCCGTGACCGTTGAACTGGCCCGCCGCGCGCAGACCGATCCAAGGGCACCGGTGCGCGTCCGGGGCATGGCCGCATTGCGCGAAGCGCAGGGACACGCGCTGGCGCGGGAGGACAAGCTGTGCCAGGACAGCTTGGATCGGGCCGCGCGATTGCTGGAGACCGTTCGCCCCGACCCTTCGGACGGCATGATGCTCGGTCCTGCCGCAGGCTCCGCTGTCGCACCGGTAGTGAATGGATGGTGCCTGTACGACCTCGGGCGTCCCGCCGAGGCGGCCGAGGTGCTCGACCGCGAGCTGGCCCGGTTACCTTCCTCGTCGCGGCGGTCGAATGCCCGCTTCGGTGCCCGGCGGGCGCTGGCGCACGCTGCGGCCGGTGAGATCGACCATGCCTGTGCGCTGACCCACCAGGTGCTGGACAGCGCCGAACTGGTCGACTCGGCCACTATTCGGCTCGACTTGCGCAGGCTCGCCCGCACTCTTGCCCGGTGGGCGTCGCACCGGCCGGTGAGCGAGTTGCAGCCGCGCCTGACCATGGCGCTGCATGCGCCGGTTTCCTGACTGCGTAAGGGAAATGTCCGGAAACCGGGAACCTTGGAAGGCAACGGTGCCTGACGAGGCCATTTTGAGCGTCGGTATGGGCGTGAAGGGGGCTTGACGTGCGCGATGCGGCCGTTCTGCAGCGTGGCTTCGAGGAGTTGCGCGGGAACATCGACGAGTTCATCCGGGGCAAGTCGGAGGTGGTCCGGCTGGCGCTGGTGTGTCTGCTCGCCGAGGGGCATTTGTTGATCGAGGATGTACCAGGGGTGGCGAAAACGTCTCTGGCCAAGGCGATCGCCCGTTCGGTCGCGGGCGCGTCGGTGAGACGTATTCAGTTCACACCGGATCTGTTGCCGTCCGATGTGACGGGGGTGCAGGTGTATGACCAGGGTAGCGGGAGGTTCGAGTTCCGGCAGGGGCCGGTGTTCACCAACATCCTGCTGGGGGATGAGATCAACCGTGCTTCGCCGAAAACCCAGTCGGCCTTGCTCGAGGTGATGGCGGAGGGACAGGTCACAGTGGACGGCCACCCGGTCCGGGTGCCGTCGCCGTTTCTGTGTATCGCCACCCAGAATCCGGTGGAACATCAGGGGACCTACGCGCTGCCGGAGGCCCAGCTCGACAGGTTCATGATGCGGATCAACGTCGGCTATCCGGATGGGTTGGCCGATGAGGTGAGCATCCTGGCGGACGGGATCGCGCGGCGCCGGCCTGAGCAACTCACCTCCGTGATGGAACTCGACGACCTGCGCATGATGATCCGGGCTGTGCGCGAGCAGCATGTGGCTGGCAATCTCCAGGAGTACATCGCCTCTGTAGTCCGCGCGACCCGGGCACATCCCGAGGTCACCTTGGGTGTCAGTCCCCGCGGCGGCATCGCGCTTGCCGCGGCGGCGCAGGCCTATTCACTGTGCGCAGGACGGGCCTTTGTGACCGCAGATGATGTCAAGGCGGTGGCTGTGCCCGTCCTGAACCATCGGTTGCTACTCACGCCGGACGCGCGGATTGAACACCGAACGCCCGAGTCGATCGTCCGGGACATCCTGACGACCGCGCCAGCACCCACGGGACAGGGAAGTCGGTGAGCGACTGTGGTGACCAGAAGCGGGGTGGTGATGGCCGGCGCCACGGTAGGGCTGTTGCTGGCTGGAGCGTGGGCGGACTACCCAGAGTTGGTAACGCTCGGGTTCGCCGGCCTGGGTGCCCTGGTGACCGCTGTGGCCTGGCTGTTCGTACGACCCCAGCTGACGGCCGGGCGGGAGGTCCGTCCGCGGCGCGTGTTCGAAGGCAGCGCCGCCCGAGGGCTGTTGACGGCCACGAACGTGGGTCGGCGCCGCAGCCCACCCTTGCTGGCCACCGAGACCGTTGGCGGACACTGCATCACGGTGCCGATCCCGGCGCTGGTCGGTGGGCAGAGCTTGCAGGTCGGATATCCATTACCGACCGAACGGCGCGGCCGCTACGTGATTCCTCCGTTGGTGCTGAGTCAATCCGACCCGTTGCGACTTCTGCACCGCAGGCGTGCGCTCGGTGCGGGCTTGGTGCTGCACGTCTACCCGCGCGTTCACCCCCTGGCTATGGTCACGGCTGGTGGCCCCCGTGACGCGGAGGGACCGACGGCGAGCAGCGCCCCACCGGGCGGGGTGGCCTTCCACAGCCTGCGGGAGTACCTGCTTGGGGATGACTGGCGGCTGATCCACTGGGGAGCGACGGCCCGCACCGGCACGCTGATGGCACGCCATCTGGTAGTTCCTGACGAGCCGCGGCAACTGGTGGTGCTCGACACCAGCGCCGCGCCCTACACCGCGACAATGTTCGAGGACGCGGTGCGCGTTGCCGCCTCGTTCTGCGTGGCCGCCGAACAGGCCGGGTTACCGGCTCAGCTGCGCACCACCGGCGATGCGACCGGAGGTGTCCAATGGCCGGACGGGGAGTGGGGTCGTGACCTCAGTGCCACCCTGGAGTTTTTGTCTGTTGTAGACAGTGGTGGCGTCGACCGCGGCCTGGCGGCGCTGCTCGACACGGTGCGGGACGTCATCTCTGCCGACCATGGCGTCGCGCTGGTAGTGGTCACCGGCCGGGTGGACGCCGGCCAGGCGGAACTGCTGACGCTCGTGCGTCCCCGGTTTCTGTCGGTCAGCCTGGCCCAACTCGTCACGGCGGAACCCGCATCGACAGCCAGGCCCCCCGGTGTGCTCGCGGTCGCCGCGCCGACCAGTGCGAAGTTCGCCGTCTCCTGGAATCGGTTGGTATTGCGATGAAAGTGACGTGGCGGACGTTCACGAGTCGAGTTTCCGGGCCTCTGCTCGCCGAGGTGGCGCTCGTGGTGGTGGCAACGGCCGTCGGGGCACTGGTGTACCGCGGGTTCTTTGCCACCATCGAATACCTCCCGGTTGTCGGCCTTGCCTGCATCGGAGGTGCCGTGACGGCCGCCGCAGCGGCGGGACGCCGCTGGAACGCGTGGTCCACCATGCTCCTGGCAGCCGGGGGATTCGCTCTGTTCGCCACCTACGCCGTCTTCGGCGACACCATCGAGGACGGCCTACCGACCAGCCGGACCGGCTCAGACCTTCTCCACGGGGTACTCGGCGGCTGGGCGCGCATGCTCACCGTGGAGCCACCAGCCGACGCATGGGCCGAACTGCTGGTGACACCTGCGCTGGTGGTGTGGAGTGCCGTATTCACGGCGGTCACGCTTACCCTGCGGACGCGGTCCCTGCTCGCACCGGTCGCCCCGCCACTGGTGGCGTTCGTCCTCGCCCTGCTCGCCGCTGGCAGTCAGCCCGGTAAGCACACCGCCGCAACCGTCGCATTCCTGACCGCCACACTGGCCCTGATCCTGTTCCGCGCCCGCCGGACCGCCACCGGCGGCAGAACACGACACAGCCCACAGCCGCCGCGGAGGACCCGTTCGCTCCTCACCGCAGGCCTGACGATCACGGCCAGTGCGCTGTCCGGCATCGTCGGCGGCCACGCACTGCCACTGGCCTCAGGCCAGCATCGCTTCGACCCCCGACAGTTGCGACCGCCGCCGATCACGCTCGCCGCCACCCTCACCCCGCTGGCGAAGGTCAAGAGCCAACTGATCGAGAACCCGCCCCGCGCACTGTTCACCCTCCGGATCGACCGCGAGAACGCCTCACAGATCAGCCGGGTGCGGACCGCGGCGCTCGACGCGTTCGACGGCACAACGTGGACCACGACCGACGCCTACCGCGCAGCCGGAAGCCACCTCGCCATCGACCCCGCCCTGACCAACGCTCGGCCGGTCACGGCTCACATCGAGGTGAACGACCTGCCGGGCCCATTCCTGCCCGTGCTGGGCTGGCCTTCCCGATTCACCGCTGCCCAGCACAACACCGGCGACATCGGCTTCAACGGACGATCAGGTGTGCTGGTCAGCACCGCCCCCACACTGCACGGACTGCGCTACACGCTCGTGGGGAAGATCAGCAGTCACGACCGGGGGTTGCCCCCGGCAGTGCCGAGCACGTCCCCGGAACTCGCGCACTACCGGGCGCTGCCCACCAACACCCCAGCGTCGCTGCAGGTAGAGGCCCGGCGACTCACCGGCGCCCAGCCCACGCCGTACGGCCAACTGTCGACGCTCGAACAGCACCTACGCTCCCGGCCCTACAGCCTCGGCGCGCCCCCGGGACACTCCTACGCCGCCATCACCCGCCTGCTAACCGACAACACCGACAATCCCGGATACGCCGAACAGCATGCCGCGGCATTTACCGTGCTCGCCCGAGCGCTGGGCTACCCGGCCCGGGTCGCGGTCGGCTATCGACTACACGACTACCGCGACGGCGCCTACATGGTGACCACCGCCGATGCCCACGCCTGGCCCGAGGTGCATTTCGCCGGCTACGGCTGGGTGGCCTTCGAACCCACCGACACCAGCAACACCACCGCCAACCCACCACCACCCCCACCCGAGATCCCGCTCGTGGCACCACCGCCACGACTCAACCCGCCACCCATCGCGCCGCCGGCTACCGAACCGCCACCGCCAGCGGTGGGGGGAAACCAGCCCGGTTTCGACTGGGCCGGCGTCCTGCGCGGCATGGTGCTCCTAGTGGTCGGCCTCGTCGCTCTGGTCACGCTCGCCACGGCGGTGATCACGATTGAGAAAGCCCGCCGCCGGCGGCGAAGACGCCACACCCATGACCACGCGGCGCGGGTGCTCGGAGCCTGGCACGAACTGATCGATCGGCTGGCCGAACGCGGCATCACCTGCCCGGTGTCGCTGACCGCCCGAGAAGTGGCCCAGCACGCCGACACCGCGCTCGGGCCCGCCGCGAGTTCCGTCGCGGCCGCAGCGCCACTGGCCACCGCGGCGGTGTTCGCGCCGGACCACCTCGACCAGCGTGCAGCCGAGCGGGCCTGGCACCTGGCAGCACAACTGCACACCGATCTCTACCCCCGACAGGTATCCCTGAGGCGGCTGCGCGCCGCGGTGGATCCGCGTCCACTGTGGACCAACAGGTGTGCCGCGCGGGAACGGCGACGGGCATGGAAACGTCTGGAAATGGGAAGGTACCGATGAAACTCCTAGCATTGCGGCTGCGGACGCGGCGCGCGCGAGCCCTGGCTGCGCTGGCAGCCGCAGCGAGCGTGGCCGTCTTGGTGGTTCTCGGCGCCGACCAGAGTTACCGTTCCTCCCGGGTCCAGTTGCACGCCGGCACAGCCTGGCTGGCGTCGAACCGGATCGGGCAGGTAACACTGGTGGACGGTGCGTCCGCGCAGGTGGCCGCGCAGGTGCGCGTCGCCGCATCGGCCAGCCCGCTGCGCGTCGCCCAGCAGGGCAGCGGGGTGTACGTTCTCAACCAAGCCACCGGGACGCTGGTGCGCGTCGACAGCGCGACCCACGACATTTCTCGTTCGGTGACCCCCATCCCGCAGGCTCGGGGCACGCTCACGCTCACGCCCACACCGCACACCTTGTACACGTTCGACACCCACAGCGGAATGCTCGCCTCAACAGACCCGGAGACCCTCATACCCCAAGGCAGGCCGCAGCCGCTGGCGGCCGGGATCGCCCCCGATGGGCTCGCGGTCGACAGCCGTGGGCAACCGTGGGCGGCTGGGCAACAGACCGGTGAGCTGGTCTGGCTGTCCGAGGGACAGCGCCGGACCCGCCCCGCCGCACTGCCCGGCACACCCCGCTTGACAGCGACCCAGGACCAGCCGGCCTTGGTGGACCCGGCGCGGGGCACGGCCGAACTGCTCGACCCCGACACCAGTGCTGTCACTCGGTCGGCACGACCCGATATTCGGACCGGCGACATGGTGGCAGTCAGCGGTTCCCCTGACCGGTCGAGACTGCTCTTGTCAGTGGGGACTCGCGGCGCGTTCATCATGTGCACCTTCGACACCGCCTCGTGCACGACGCCGCTGACGGTCGGCGCACCCCACAGCGACCTCGGCGTCCCCGTGGAGGTCGACCACTACGCCGTGGTGCCCGACTACGCGACCGGCCAGGCATCCATCATCGATCTCACCACCATGCGACTGGTCGCCCAACGACAACTCTTCGACCACCCCGTACGATTCGAACTGCTCAGCCGGGACGGCATCATCTTCTTCAACGACCCGAATGGCAACCGGGCCGGGGTACTGGACCTGGCTGGCGATGTCCGGATCATCACCAAATACAACCCGGCGGCCTCCGGCAATGGCGGACCACATATCCCGGATCCCACGACACAAACAGACCAGCCCTCCCGACCGGACGGAGAAAACCCCACCAACACGGGCTCAGGCTCCGTAACAGCCAAGCCGGGGCCGGGGATCCCGGCGCGGCCATCCGGCGCCCCGTGGACGCCACCCCCAGACCCCACGGAACCACCATCACCCGGCCCAGCAGTGTCTATTGTGGTCAAGCCACGCAACCACGGTCTCGTCGGAGAGCAGTTCGAGCTCACCCTGACATCCCGTCTCCCCGTCGGCATCGCCCAAGCCCATTGGCGATTCGGCGACGGCAGCGAGGCCACCGGCACCACCGTGCATCACCGCGGGGAACGGCCCGGAACATTCCCGGTCAGCGCCGCCGCCACGCTCACCACCGGAGAAAAAGCCCCGATCGCCGAAACCACGATAGTCGTGGACCCACTAGGAACGCCGCCGCGGATCGACCACCTGACCATCCGGCGGCCAACCCCCGTGATCGGTGAGAAGGTTCACTTCAGCGCCAAAGTCTCCGGCAGCCCACCAGAAAAATGGAACTGGACAATCTCAAAACCCGACCAACCGAGCAGCACAGTCAGCGCCACTACACCCGACTTTCACCACGTCTTCACCACACCAGGAACCTACACAATCAACCTCACCATCACCGCCGGCGCACATAGTGCACGCGCCTCCCAAAACCTCACTGTCGCATTAGGCAGCGTCAAAGCCTGGCGTGACAACTCTGCGGGACAGGTGTTGGTGCCGCCGGAGGCGGCCAGCGGCGTGGTCGCTATCGCCGCCGGCGGCGAGCATAGTTTGGCGTTGAAGGCCGACGGTTCCGTGATCGGCTGGGGGCAGGTGTTGGTGCCGCCGGAGGCGGCCAGCGGCGTGGTCGCTATCGCCGCCGGCGGCGAGCATAGTTTGGCGTTGAAGGCCGACGGTTCCGTGATCGGCTGGGGTTACAACGATACGAGGCAGGTGTCGGTGCCGCCGGAGGCGGCCAGCGGCGTGGTCGCCATCGCCGCCGGCGACCGGCATAGTTTGGCGTTGAAGGCCGACGGTTCCGTGATCGGCTGGGGCTCCGACCGTTTTGGACAGGCGGAGGTGCCGCCGAAGGCGGACAGCGGCGTGGTCGCCATCGCCGCCGGCGACCGGCATAGTTTGGCGTTGAAGGCCGACGGTTCCGTGATCGGCTGGGGCTCCGACCGTTTTGGACAGGCGGAGGTGCCGCCGAAGGCGGACAGCGGCGTGGTCGCCATCGCCGCCGGCGGCGACTATAGTTTGGCGTTGAAGGCCGACGGTTCCGTGATCGGCTGGGGCCACAACGATACGAGGCAGGTGTCGGTGCCGCCGGAGGCGGACAGCGGCGTGGTCGCCATCGCCGCCGGCGACCGGCATAGTTTGGCGTTGAAGGCCGACGGTTCCGTGATCGGCTGGGGCTACAACGGTTTTGGGCAGCTGAAGGTGCCGCCGGAGGCGGCCAGTGGTGTGGTCGCTATCGCCGCCGGTGGCTACCATAGTTTGGCATTGTAGCCGGGGTATATGAATGACGAATGGTCGGATTGTTGAACCGATCGTGACGAGTTTCCATCAAAACCGGTTACGGGTAACGGTCATAGGTAGATTGTTTCAACGCGCACCACGCCGCGGTGACCTGATCGGTATCACCGTCAAATGCCCCGGACCGAAGCAGCGCAGAATCCGCCGTCAGTCGTGCGACCATCCGCTGGCGCACGGCAGCGTCACCCCTGTCCAGTCGCACCGCGAACTCGCCCAGCGAGGAAAACGCTCCGTTGTGGAGCTCCAACAGGCTACGCAGGTACTCGTAATTCTCGAAATAGCATGCATACTCACGGTCGCCCATGACATTGGAAAACGCTGGACGCAGGATGTGGCGTAGGTGCACACTCAAAGCCTGATAAGGGGGGTTTTCACCCCATTTTGGAAAGCCCGCCGCATACCGAGGGTCAACCACATGGCGCAACGCAAGTGCACGCATCAACGGCACCTGTTGCCCATCCACCGCCCGCACCATGGTCTGACCAAGCAGCCGGTAGACAAGATCTTCCCGGCCGACGGCCATCCCCGCGATGCCAACCACATAGGTCAACAGCAACGACGGATACCCCTCAACGGCTATCCGAAATTCCTGCTCAGAGGAACGTGGCGGCCTGTCACGCCGGTCCAGGAAGCGCTTCACGATCCTGATCCACAGGCCATCTTGCCGGTGATCATCGGAACAAATGCCGGTGGCAACCAGCCGCATCACGGGCGCCATATCCCGCTCGTACGATGCGAGTCGCTCCTCCAGCACAGCCGGAATGTCGCTGTCGTCGACGTGTCGCGGGTTGGTCGGGTCATGGGCTCTCAGCGCGTCAAGAGTGTGCCCTGCAGTGACCTGAACAAGGTCCTGGACAGCAACGTCCCCGGCGGGATCGGACAACGCCTGCCGCAGCCGAGTGACCATGCTGCGCAACTCACCGTCCTTGCCGTTGGCCCACCGCCCCCTGTGCGGTGAGCCGTATGAAGGCGAGGAAGCAAGACCAGGCCCGGCCTGGTGCTGCTCGTGCCTGGCGACGTGGCCAGGCACCGGTTGTGCCGCGGTCCCATTCGTGACCAGTCCTGGCACAAGCTCGATGAGCTCGTCGACCAGCCGGGTGAGGTCGAAATCGTCACTCCGGTGGTGCATGCGCAGGTACTGGCAGCGGGCCAGTTGGGCAATGTCGTCGGGCAAGGTCGCCTCGTTGAGGCGATCGATACCGTCGAGCAGCACGGGGATGACCCGCAACCCAACCTGAAAAGCTTCGCTGATCTCTCGACGCACCCAATCGTCAGGCTTGTCGAGCCGACGGCTGCCCTGCCGGTCCGCGGCCGTCACCCAGCGAGGACCAATCAGCGCCAGCAATACCTCGCACTGGCGCAGACGGCCCAAAATCTCCCGGGAGAAGTCCTCACCAAGCCGGATCGACCTACCGGCATAGAACACGTTGTCCGCACCGAACCGGCTGCTCAACTCGCGCTTGACCAGGGCAGCCGCCCAGTCCCCATCACCGGTGCGGTAGTTGAGAAAAACCCCACCCACCTGCCGACCCCCGCCGAGTCAAGTTTCATAGATCCACGTCCGTCGAGAAGCGACTAGCCGTGGCCAGTTATCTCGTCTACGACGGAGTTTAATGCTCTTCCCAGCCTTGATGCGGTCGATCGGCTCGACGGATACCTGCGGGGTTCCGAAACCCTGCAGGCCAAATGCGGCGTGCAGGTGTCGATGACCGACTTGTTCGGCGTGGCGGGACTCGAGCTGCTGACGCGGGTCGCGCTGCCTGGGTCTACCGGGGCCGGATCGACTCGCTGCGGCGGGTCATGGACACCCTGGAGTTCGAGATCGACGTGTTCGCCAACCTGGTACGAGCACGATTGTCGGCCGACCCCGGCTACACCGCCGTGCAGACCATCCCCGGAATCGGACCCACCCTGGCCGCCGTGTTCGTCGCCGAGATCGGCGACGTGCACCGGTTCGCCGGCCCCGAGCAGCTGGCCAGCTGGTGCGGGCTGACCCCGAAACACCACGAGTCCGACACCCATGTCCACCGCGGCCGGATCACCAAACAGGGCTCACGGCTGGTGCGCTGGGCCGCAGTGGAATCGGCACAGGTGCTGCCCAAGACCAGCACGATCGGCGCGTTCCGGGCCCGCATCGGCGCGAAACGAGGCCGCAACATCGGCGTCGTGGCCGCCGCCCGCAAGCAGATCGGCTACGTCTACTACGCGCTGCGCGATCACCACGTGCGCGCCCTGCAGCGCAGCCAGCACCCTCCGAAGACGTGTGCGGCATGAGCCGCACCGGTAGCAGGGCCGGCGCGGGTCGTGCAGGTCATGACCCCCACCCGTGGCGCGGTCGCCGCTCTGATTGACCCCGCCGACCCCTACACAGCGCACCCCATCATGCCACCCCATGCCGGCGGCGAAGGGATGACCGGCAGCGCTACCGCCTGCCCAAGGCCGGAGCACCGGCCCTGATGAGCGCAACGCCCCCACCACGACACACACAGGAGCTTGCACAACCAGCCACGTCTTTCCCGCCCTCAAGAGCGTGCGCCGACCGGCGCCGGCCTCAAGACCCTCCGGCCGCTCCGCGGTCGAGCTCCGCCCGAGCCTTGACCCCGACGCGCTCACAACCCGGCGGACAAGACCAACAACAAGGTCAGCACTCCCCTTGACAAGCCCCGCTCCTTCAGGGATGACCTGCAGCGATGACTTTTCGAGTGGTACAGGATCCCGATCAGGCAGTTCGCGATGACTGAGTCCGGTGCGCCACAAGAAGTATCAGACAAGGCTGTGTCTTGGGATGCCGACTGGCTGGTGTTCTACCAACAGTGGCGACCAAACTCCTTGCGGTCCTGATCTCCACCACCACCCAGCACGACACCCGCTTCATCGAGGATGTCGTCCAAGACAGCTTCTTGCTGCACCGCAGACACATACCGCAGCCGCCACGACGCCGTGGCTGTTCAGGAGAATTCTGCCGTTTCACCGCTGACGGTCAGCAGGACTGCCTGGGCGTTGCCGTGCCGGACTGGTTGGTCGGCAGGGGGCCGACAGCGTCGGCGACTGCCTTGAGCGCTGCGCACAGGTCGGTTGTGGTGTTCTTGGGGAACATCTCTTGCAGCGCGTACCAGTAGAAGCCGCCGCCCAGACCGTGGTCGGTGGCCAACGCCGCACGGGTGTACTGGCCGACCATGTAAGAGCGATCCGCGTCGATACTGGCGTTGTCCGTACCGGTGCTGCCGAGCGGCCACACACGGTTCATCTCCTTACACCATTCGTACACCGGATCGTCCGCCGATGAAGGTTGGTGCGGGTCGTGTTTGCACCAGTAGCCCAGTTCGCCGATGCCGACCCGCACCTGTTTACCGGATTTCCCGGACAGCTCCGACACTCGCCTGTCCAGGGTGGACATGACTCGATCGATCGAGATGCCCATCGGGGCGTTGTCGACAAAGGTCGACAGCAGCACGACGTCGACGTCGGCCAGCAGGTCGCGCCTGACGCCGTCACGGTCTGTCCACTGGAGATTGCCGGACGCGGAGCCGATCCAGTTGAACGGCGAGTACGCCGGTCCCTGGGCACCGAGCTCCCAGAACAGCGTCAGGGCGACGGGCGTGGTCGGGCTGTCCTTCTTGACCGCCTGCGCGGCCGCGCCGGCCTTGTTGTGGATACGATCACCCGGGTCCACCGGGTCGTCGCAGTGCTCTCCCCTATCGACCCAGCAGCCGTTGACCTCGTTGCCGACCTCCCACGCGTCGATCCGCAGCTTGCGGTCGGCCGAGCTCCCGTAGTGCTTGAGCAGGTTCCGCGTCCGCGTCACGTACTCCGGGGTCGTCAGCTTGGCCGCGGCGGACGAGTCGACAACCTCGCCCATCACCCGCAGGCCCGCCTCGTGCGCCTTGCGCACCGCCGTGTCGTACTGCCCGAAGTCGACAGTCGTCGGGTCGTCGTGCTTCTCGTCGTACTCGAACACGATCCGCACCCAGCCATAGCCTCCCTGTCCCCCCGAGGGGGTGGTGGCCGTGGCAACGCTGCCCCAAACCTTGTCGTAGAACAGCACCTCCTTCGACTCGACGAGGGTGGCACCCAGCCACGGTCGCGTGTCCTGGCCGGGCGGCGCCGCGGCCATCCGCTGCTGGGCGAGGCGCGGCCCGTAGTCGGCCAGGAACGCGTCATACGCCGTGTGCAGGTCAGTCAGCGCGCGTTCGCCGACCCCTCCCTGATCATCCGCGGACGAGGAAATTCCCACCTTGCGGAGTTCACCCGTGGCCCGAGCGAACGCATGGGTGTACGCCTCCGGCGGCTGGTAGCCGGGGACGCCGGCCACTCGGGCCTGTAGTTGGCCCTGGATGTCCGTGGCCGCCTGGTGGTTGAATACCACCGGTTTGTCTGGGGCCTGGGTGTATCCCTGGCCGCCGTTGTCCATCACCACATAGGAATAGCCTTTGCCGGTCGGCCAGGCCAGCGCCAGCGCCGGGCCTTTGCCCGACGGCAGTTTCCGCGGTGTGAACGCCAGCCGCAGGTGACCGTCATCGTCGATCACCGACACCCGGTTCTCCTCCTTGCGGGGAAGCGCCTCCAGGGTGTCCGGGTCGAGCAGTACCTCGCTCTTGCGCTTGTCCGTCGGATCCTTTTCGGAAGTGCGGTGGATTACCTTGCGGCCGTCGTCGTACGGCAGCCGCACCGGAGCCCCCGACTTGTCGAGTACGTAAAAATCCACCAGCACCTGGTTGTTGTCACTGCCATCCCCTGCCTGGGCAGGCGCTCCGGTCAGCGCGCCCGCGGCCACGGCTATTAACAACGTTAACAAGAGGGCCGTCAGTTTCCGTCTCGTGGACATCGGCTTCACCCTTTCCATCCCCGGGTCGGTGTCCCGCAGGAATCTGCCCGAGGACAAGCGAACGGTGGCAGGTGGATCACAAACAGACGATGAAAGGGCCTTTTACTGTCAGTAGGCATGAAACTGCTCCTCATTCGTCGCCACAATATGCGGCGGGCGATACTCTGATGGATTGGTGACGTGGAGGGGTAAACCCCATCACACGCCGCGTCTTGGCGGATTACCAGGCAATCATGCACCGAGCGGTTCCGCCTCGCCCTCGAACTCGTCGGCGCCAACGTGGATCTTGGCTAGCAGTCGTCCGTCGCGACCACCAGGTCCCTCGACAGACGGGACATCATTAACACCTCCTTCCCATTTATCAGGCGCGTGATCCGATACACGCTGTTAGTTGGCGCGCGTCAAAACGCGATTTGTCCGCGACCAAGACCAGACCAAGATCTGACATGTCCCGCTCCGATACCAGCGCGAAAGCCTTGGCTCGCGTCCGCGGCCATTTCTCCACTGCCCGCAAACAGGGAATCAACCCCTACGAGGCTTATTCATACTCCTCGTATTGGTGTACATTTCTGCCCTGCGGAGTCTTGGAAGAACGTGCCGACGTGCCCCCTCGGCACGTCGGCACATTGTCAATCAGAGCCGTAAGGCAGTGCTCACCGAGCGAGTAACTCCTGGCCGATTCGTGTGCCTGACACGCGGCGTGCTACGGCCCCGTCCGTTGCGGTGAGGATCCAGTCCGCCGCAGCGTTGGGCCCGCTCCTGCGTCCGCGCTCCGCCTACACTCCGCGTACCGGACGCGGCCACCCCGGAACGCGGGGTCGGCGGTTACTCACCCCCAGCGAGTAATCGCCGAAACAGTCCGGCCAATCAGCGGGTATAGCGGCGCTATGGCACTCGTTGCTTGCTGGGTGCGGACAAGCCAGGCGTGTCCCGGCGGTGGCCGTGCTGTCCCGGTGCCTGCCGTGGCGTGTCTTTTCCGTTCACCAGTGCTCCCTCCCGAACTGTATCGCGGCGCTTGATCTCGCCGCTTGGAACCAGATGTACCGCCGCTGGGGTTGTTTCGTGTCGGCATACGGACTAGAGAATCGGCGCGAGACAACCCGGTGAAAGGCGGGATACAGGCAACAGGAGATGCCACGGACCGGACGGCCCACTGGACCCAGACGCCGGAGTGGCGCAACGGGTCCGCCTGGTTTTGCCCGGCATTCAAGATGAGCACGAAGCGGGCATTGGTGATGAGCATGACCGGTGAGGTGATTTCGCCAGTCTCGATGCTCGCGGTGTCGGCTACGTGCTCATGGTGCCGGTCGGTGGTGTTCACGGTGCCGTCAGGCGAAGGGCACACTTGTTCGCTGCAGACAGGGCCGTGTCGGGCACGTGCGCGGTGATCCGGCTTGTTGATCACCCCGATGGTGCGGACGTGAGCAGTTGCCCGCGGGTGAAGATGCCGATCAGGGTCCAGCTCGGCAGGTGTCGGGCGAAACGGCGGCGGAAGGCGAGTACCGCAGCGGGGGGTGTGGTGAGAGCGTCACCGAGTTCGGTGGGTTGCGCCGCGAGGTCGCCCAGTACCTCGGGGCCAACCGAAAGGCGTGCGGATCGAGCCGTACGCCGAGCGGTACGACGACGGGATGTGGCAAGGCCGCAACGCGGCGTTCGCCGACCACTGGGGCAGCGCCGAGCGGAGCGTCGAGGACTGGCGGCAGGGATGTCCGGCAGCAGTTGGTTCCGGCCGAAGATCTCCTTCGCCGTGCTGGACGCGACGCTGTCATCGGCCTGCTTGTCAGCAACGAGTACGCGGCGAACACCACCGCGACCGGGGTGCGCGAGGCCGACACGATCGGCATCGTGCGAGCTTGGCACGGCAAGGGGCTTGCGACTGCGGTGCTGATGTGGGCGCGTTGGCGGCGGCCCGGGTCAAGGGCCCGAACACTCACAGGAGCCAGGCTGTTCGCCCTGGCTGTCATCGAGCACACCACTCGCCGCATCCGCATCCTCGGCGCCACCGCTCACCCCACAGCGGCGTGGACCACTAAACGAAGTGATCTCAGTAGGGAATGATGTCTGATTCTGGGCGACACAGGCATTTCGTCTATATCGGACGGTGCTGGAGACGGGCGTGGAGTCCCCGGTAGATGAGTTCTCACCACAAAGATCCATCCACCAAGAGGACTCCATGTGATTGCCTATCGTGCCATGCTCGACGTCCCCGCGAACTGGTCGGTCGGGTACGTGTCCCGGTTACTGGCCGCCGAAACGGCGGGCACGCGGCACCCGTCGCGACAGCCGGGCGTTGACCTGATGGAATCAGGCGTTGTTTGGGCTGGTGTGGTTCCGCAACCGCGGCGACCTGACCGTGCTGGGCGCCGGGTTCGGCATCAGCCGCGCCACCGCCTACCGCTACCACGACGAGGACCTGCACGAGGCGTTGGAACGCGCCGCGGACCAGGGCGTGGCCTACGTGATCCTGGACGGGAAGGTTTTTCTCCGCCGACCGCTGCGGCGAGAAGACCACCAGCGCGAAAGGCCAGCTCATCGACCTCTGGTATTCCGGCAAGGCCCACCAGCACGGCGGCAACATTCAAGCACTCTCGGCACCGGACGGGTTCCCGCTGTGGGTCTGTGACGTCAAGCCCGGCTCGGTGCACGATTTGACCGCGGCACGCGAGCATGTCCTCGGCGGCCCTGTATTGGGCCGCCTCACACCTCGACCTGCCCAGCCTGGCCGACGGCGGCTACGACGGCGCGGGCATCGGCGTGCACACCCCGGTCAAACAACCCGCCGGCGACCAGGTCCTCGCTGCTGACGACCGCACCTACAACGTCCTGCTGCGCGGCCTGCGCTGCCTGGGCGAACGCGGATTCGCCGTGCTCACCGGACGCTGGCGCGCCCTGCAACATTTCACCGCCAGCCCCAGCAAGATCGGCGACATCGTCAAAGCCGCACTCGTACTCACCCATTTCGAACACGGCAAGATCGCGTGAAAGTCGCTGAGATTACTTCAACAGGCCAGAAACCTCATCATGGACCTCCAGGACGCCAGTGCCTCCGCTGTGAGGTATCTGATCCGAGACCGCGACAGCAAATACACCAGAGCCTTCGACGCCGTCCTTACTGACAGAGGGATCACGACAATCACCACCGGCATCCGTGTATCACGCGTGAACGCGATCATGGAACGTTGGATCCGCACCTGCCGAACCGAACTCCTCGACCGTACCCTCGTCCTGAACCAGGCCCACCTACTCCAAGCACTCCGCGAGTACGAAGACTTCTACAACCGGCATCGACCCACCGTCCCTTACACGCCGCCGCCCCGCAGAAACACTTCCGCCACCGATCGCCAAACACGCACTCGAACGCCTCGACATCCGACGACAAGATCGACTCGGCGGCATCCTCCACGAATACCACCACGCTGCTTGACCAGCACGGATAGGCTTTTTGGCACCCACAAGGTCAAGCTGTAGATCCACACAAACTTGCTTGTTGATCATTGTTTGGAGGCGAGTTGGGTGAGTTTGGTGCGGACTTCGTCGGCATCGCGGGTGACCGAGTCGGTCGAGGATGGCCAGGGCTTGTTGCGAGATGTCGAAAGCTGCGGGGTGTGAAGCTACCATGGTGAGGTTCTATTTGCCGAGGGGTATCCAATTCAACGAAAAAGGGTCCAGGAATGTGAAGACGCCCAAAACTGATGCACTCTGGCGCGCGTTTCGCGCGGCGAACCTCGAAGCTGACGACCACTATGACGTGATCTGGTTCGGCGACAGCGACGAGATGGCCGACGAGCTGGCTGACCTTGTCACCGCTGGCACCAAACGGGCCACCGCCGCTGCGCTCCGTTCGTTCGGCGACGACGAACCGGTACCAAAGGTTGGGGATTACATCGTACTCGTCGATGGCAGCAGACAGCCTCGCTGTATCTGGCGAACAATAGACGTGGAGATCAAGCCCCTAAACGAGGTTGACGAGCAGTTCGCGTGGGACGAAGGCGAAGGCGATCGCACGGTTGAGTGGTGGCTCAACGCCCACCGATGGTACCTGGCACGAGAGGCCGCCCGCGAGGGTTACCCATTCGAGGACTCGATCATGACCGTTTTCGAACGGTTCACCGTCGTTTGGCCACCTGAACTGGCAGACTCACCAGCACCGTAACAGCAGATTTCCCGAGTCGAATCCGGCACAAATAGGCTTATTCACGGTAGCCGAACTAACGCCTGTTCGACGTGTGCCGACATGAACGACGGCCCGTTTGTTGTGAGAATTGGGTTACCACACTCAAGCCTCACAAGAATGGATCGACCACAGTCGTTCCCGTGAACCCATGACAGCGACTCGTACCGCGTGCGGCTCTCGTGATCACGGCGGTAGTCGTTGATGCCGTCGACCAGACCGCGCACCACGTTCAGGCCGAACAACGCCTTGTCGGTCCGGGCAACGAGCCCGAGGAACCGGTGGTGCGGCTTGCGCAGCATTGGTTCGGGGATGTGGTGTAGGAGGGTGGCGAGAAACGGCGATCAGGGTGTAGTCAGACGTGGCCCGGCCACGGCCGTCGGTACTTTGAGTCGTGGTCCGGTTCCCTGGCCAGTTGTGGTCATTGACCGGTGTGCGCCGCTGGTCGCTGTTGCAGGTTGGTGTTGTTCAGTGCTCGACTGGCAGACCAGTCTGATGGACCGCTATTGGGTGTCTCTCGGCAGAAACTGGAGCGAGGGCGCGGTGTGCGTAGTTTGCGGCGGTCCTGGGCGTTGGGGCGGCCGTTGTCGGGTTACTCGGCGGTCAGTTCGATGTCAGGGATTTCTGGTGCAGCGAATCCATCCGATCGACTTGCCTGACCGGTTGCTAGCGGGATAGAGGAGTAGTGGGATGCCGCGGCCGGAGGGTCCGTTGGACCCGGATGCGGGAGTGGTGCAGCGGTTCGCCTGGGAGCTACGCCAATTACGGGAGAAAGCAGGCAGCCCACCGTATCGGGAGCTTGGGCGGCGCGCGCACTACTCGCAGGCGACGCTGGCCAAAGCCGCCGGGGGCAGGGATCTGCCCAGTCTGGCGGTCACCATTGCGTACGTGCGGGCGTGCGGTGGCGATACAGAGGAGTGGGAGGCGCGGTGGCGCGAGGCGGCCGCTGAGGCCGCGCCGGGGGCGTTGGCGGGTGTCACCGACGCCCGGGAGGCTGACGCTGTCGCGCCGTATGTGGGGTTGGCGGCGTTCGGCCTGGAGGATGCTGATCGGTTTTTCGGCCGGGAGCAGTTGGTTGCTGAGCTGGTGGGCAAGCTGGAGCGGCATCGGTTCGTGGCGGTTGTCGGGGCATCTGGGTCGGGTAAGTCGTCGCTGCTGCGGGCTGGGTTGCTCCCCGCGGTACGCGAGGAGTGCGCGGCCGTGGTGATCACGCCGGGGGCCGATCCGGTGTCGCGGCTGCAGCGGGCGCTGGAGGCACGTCCGGCGGGGACGGATGTGCTGTTGGTGGTGGATCAGTTCGAGGAGCTGTTCACCCTGTGTCCCGACCGCGCTGCCCAGGAGCGGTTCATCACCGGATTGCTGGAGACGGTGCGCCAGCCGGGTAGCCGCACTCAGGTGGTGCTGGGTGTGCGGGCGGATTTCTACGCGCATTGCGCCCAGCATGGCGGGTTGGTGGAGGCGTTGCGGGAGGCGCAGGTGTTGGTCGGGCCGATGAACACCGACGAGTTGCGCGCGGTGATCACCGGGCCGGCGGTCCGGTTCGGTTACAGCGTGGAGGGTGCGCTGGCGGCCCGGCTAATCGGCGATGCCACCGGCCAGCCCGGGGTACTCCCGCTGGTCTCGCACGCCCTGCGGGAGACCTGGCGGCGGCGCCGCGGTAATGCGCTGACGTTGGCCGGGTACGACGCGGCTGGCGGCATCCAGCGCGCGATTGCCCGGACCGCCGAGCAGGCCTACGCCAGCCTCGATGGTGAGCAGCAGCGGATTGCCCGGCAGATCTTCGGTCGGTTGGTCGCCCTGGGCGAGGGTACCGAGGACACCAAGAGACGCATCGATCGCAGCGAACTCGACCACGGCAACCCCGACACCGCCGTTGTGGTGGACGCCCTGGTGCTGGCGCGGTTGCTCACCGTGGACGCCGATAATGTGGAGATCGCCCACGAGGCGCTGATCCGCTGCTGGCCACGGCTGCGGGACTGGCTGACCGAGGACCGCGACGGGCTACGGATTCACCGGCAGCTCACCGAGGCGGCCCAGGCGTGGGATGCCCTGGATCGGGATCCCGGGGCGCTGTACCAGGGCACGCGCCTGGACCTGGCCCGTGACTGGGCCAACACTCCCCCCCAGCGTGCCCACATGAACGCCCTCGAACAGAAATTCCTCGACGCCAGCAACCACGCCGCCCAGCGGCGCACCCGGCGCCTGAGGCAGCTGGTCGCCGCGCTGGCTACCCTGCTAGTGCTGGCAATGGCCGCGAGCGTGGTGGCTATCCAGCAACGCCAGACCGCACTGGACCAACGCCAGACCGCTCTCGCCGGCAAACTGGCTGCCAAATCCGCCACGCTTGCCGTCGTGGGGCAACCGGATGCGTCGATGCTGCTGGCCGTCGAAGCCTTCCATCAAGACCCCACCCTGGTCGAGGCCCGCAGTGCGCTGCTGAGCAGCCAAAGCCAGTACTTCACCGCCCGGCTCGCCGGCCACACCGATGCAGTCTTCGGGGTGGCGTTCAGTCCCGACGGCCGTATCCTGGCCACCGCCAGCGCGGATCAGGCGGTGCGGTTGTGGGATGTGGCCAACCACAACCTGATCGCCACCCTAACCGGCCACACCAGCGAGGTGTATGGGGTGGCGTTCAGTCCCGACGGCCACACCCTGGCCACCACTAGCCGGGATCAGACGGTGCGGCTGTGGGACGTGGCCAACCACAACCTGATCGCCACCTTGAGCGGGCACACCGGCGGAGTCTCCGACGTGGCGTTCAGTCCCGATGGCCGTATCCTGGCCACCGCCAGTGACGACATGACGGTGCGGTTGTGGGACGTGGCCAACCACAACCTGATCGCCACCCTAACCGGGCACACCAGCGAGGTGTTCGCGGTGGCGTTCAGTCCCGACGGCCGTATCCTGGCCACCGCCAGTGACGACATGACGGTGCGGCTGTGGGACGTGGCCAACCACAACCTGATCGCCACCCTAACCGGGCACACCGGCGCAGTCTCCGACGTGGCGTTCAGTCCCGACGGCCGTATCCTGGCCACCGCCAGTGACGACATGACGGTGCGGCTGTGGGACGTGGCCAACCACAACCTGATCGCCACCCTAACCGGGCACACCAGCGAGGTGTTCGAGGTGGCGTTCAGTCCCGACGGCCACACCCTGGCCACCGCCAGCGCGGATCAGGCGGTGCGGCTGTGGGACGTGGCCAACCACAACCTGATCGCCACCCTAACCGGGCACACCAGCGAGGTGTTCGAGGTGGCGTTCAGTCCCGACGGCCACACCCTGGCCACCGCTGGT
The DNA here is from genome assembly GCF_017876405.1 of Kibdelosporangium banguiense. GTDB lineage: Bacteria > Actinomycetota > Actinomycetes > Mycobacteriales > Pseudonocardiaceae > Kibdelosporangium > Kibdelosporangium banguiense. The sequence continues at coordinate 10,994,579 of NZ_JAGINW010000001.1, forward strand.
CGGGACAACACCGCAGTGCTATGGGGCATGAACAGCCCGATACTTACCCCGTACCCAGCCGCGCCCGCATTCGACGTCGCGTTCAGTCCCGGTGGCCACATCCTGGCCACCGCCAGCGCGGATCAGGCGGTGCGGCTGTGGGACGTGGCCAACCACAACCTGATCGCCACCCTGACCGGGCACACCGGCGCAGTCTCCGACGTGGCGTTCAGTCCCGACGGCCACACCCTGGCCACCGCCAGCGCGGATCAGACGGTGCGGCTGTGGGACGTGGCCAACCACAACCTGATCGCCACCCTGACCGGCCACACCAGCGAGGTGTACGGGGTGGCGTTCAGTCCCGACGGCCACACCCTGGCCACCACTAGCCGGGATCAGACGGTGCGGCTGTGGGACGTGGCCAACCACAACCTGATCGCCACCCTGACCGGCCACACCAGCGAGGTGTACGGGGTGGCGTTCAGTCCCGACGGCCACACCCTGGCCACCGCCAGCGCGGATCAGACGGTGCGGCTGTGGGACGTGGCCAACCACAACCTGATCGCCACCCTAACCGGCCACACCAGCGAAGTCTTGGCGGTGGCGTTCAGTCCCGACGGCCACACCCTGGCCACCACTAGCCGGGATCAGACGGTGCGGCTGTGGGACGTGGCCAACCACAACCTGATCGCCACCCTAACCGGCCACACCAGCGAAGTCTTGGCGGTGGCGTTCAGTCCCGACGGCCACACCCTGGCCACCACTAGCCGGGATCAGACGGTGCGGCTGTGGGACGTGGCCAACCACAACCTGATCGCCACCCTAACCGGCCACACCAGCGAAGTCTTGGCGGTGGCGTTCAGTCCCGACGGCCACACCCTGGCCACTGCCGGCAAGGACGGCACGATACGGCTGTGGGATCCGGACCCAGCTCGTGTCACTGCCCGCAACTGCCGGCTGATCGGGACCGTCACCCAAGCCCGATGGGAACAGCTCATGCCCGAACTGCCCTACCATCCCACTTGCTCCTGAATCCCACTTGCTCCTGAATCGCCGATGAACTATTACGTAGTCGACAGTCCACAGGTGTGACAACGCCCCTGTAGGGCTGTCCCGGTCGAGAATGCCGCCAACCGGTTTGACCTGGTCGATCGTGACGTCCGACGATCTGCGAAGGCCCTGCGCGCCCCCGGATAGTCACACCCGCAACGTTGTTGCGCTGGCACCGCAGGCTGATCGCCGCGCGGTGGCGACAGCCGAAGCCGCCAGGTCGTCCGCCGATCGGTGACGAACTGACCGCTCTGATCGTGCGCCTAGCGAGGGAAAACCGGACCTGGGGCGTGGTGCGTATCCAGGGCGAGTTACGTCGCCTCGGCCACCGAGTCGCCGCCTCGACCATCCGCAAAATCCTGCGCGCCAGCGGGATCCCGCCATCGACACGCCGTGATGACACCTGACGCACCTTCCTGCGAGCCCAAGCCCACAGCCTCCTCGCGATCGACCTTTTCCACGTCGACACCGTGACGCTGAAGAGGCTATATGTCGCGTTCATCATCGAAATCAAGACACGTAGGGTCCACCTACTCGGCATTACCGATCATCCGACCACAGACCGGGTGGCTCAGCTAGCCCGCGGACTTGCCAGCGACCTAGAGGACGCCGGCCACCGATTCACACACCTCATTCGCGACCGGGACACGAAGTTCGGTACCGCCTTCGACGCAGTCTTCGCCTCTATCGGCATCCAGATCGTGCTCACCACACCGCAAGCCCCGCAGATGAACGCCTTCGCCGAACGCTGGATCGGCTCCGCCCGTCGAGAATGCACCGACCGGATCCTCATTACCGGACAAAGACACCTACACGACGTGCTCGACGTCTACGTCGTCCACCACAACGCCGGGCGCAGCCACCAAGGCCACGGAATGCTTCTACATGCTCCCGACGACAAACCGAACCCGATCCCGTTCCCGGCCAAAATCGACACGATCCGACGCCGGCAGTGTCTCGGCGGACTGCTCAACGAGTACCGACCCGCCGCATGAAGGTCCAGGCCAGAACCGGTAACCCAGTTTCCGACCAGTACAGTGCAGCCCGGCGACGAGAAAGGGACCTTCTTCTCCCTCGGTGGGGATATGCTTGCCATCGACCACAGTGGACAGCGCCTCGTCTCGGCAGGCACACACCTCATTATCTGGGACGTCCCGCATCACGCTCGCCTCATGAGCATCCCGATCAGTGAACAAACAGGGTTGAGAAAGGTGGCCGTCAGCCCCGACGGCAGTGTCATTGCCGCGATCAACACGGAACCAATCGGCGAATCCACCGTCCTCCTGTGGGAGCGGGCGCGGCTGCCCTACTTGGGCCATATCGGCCCGGTCGGAGGCGTGGCATGGAGCACTGACGGGCGCTCCGTGACATCGACAGGCACCCCCGATGTTCTCATGATCTCGGGCACCATGACCTGGGACACGGAGCGCCGGACAGTCCGGGTCTCGGTGGACTTACCGCCCGGAAGTCAGGTGAATACCGAGTCATCGCTCAGTCGCGACGGACGGGAGCTAGCGCTCCTACTCAGGAGTGAGAGTGACAGTGACAGAGCCGTGCTATGGGATGTCGCTGGTGGCACGAGAAATTGTCAAGACCTGTGGATGAAGATCGTTAGGCGGCGGTGGGTGGGGCGTGGTCGTCGGGTCGTTCGACGAGTTTGCCGTTGTCGAAGCGGCTTCCGGCGCGGACGAGCGCGACGAGGTGGGGTGCGTTCACGGCGCGCCAGCGGGCCTGTGCTGACTCGATGAGCTTGAAGGCCATGGCGAGGCCTGCGGCGGCCGAGCCGGGGCCCTTGGTGACCTTTGTGCGGTGGCGCACGGTGGCGAAGGTCGACTCGATCGGGTTGGTGGTGCGCAGGTGGATCCAGTGCTCGGCCGGGTAGTCGTAGAACGTGAGCAGTTCCTCGACATCGTCGGTGATCTTCGCGACGGCCTTGGGGAATTTCGCGCCGTACAAGGCTTTGAACGCGGTCACGGCGTCGAGGGCGTGGCGACGGTCTTCGGCGTTCCAGATCTCGGCGAGGGCCTTCTTCGCGCCGGGATGGGCGGATTTGGGTAGCGCGGCGAGGACGTTGGCGATTTTGTGGAACCAGCAGCGCTGCTCGGCGGTTTCGGGGAAGACCTCACGTAGCGCGCTCCAGAACCCGAGCGCGCCGTCGCCGGCCGCGAGGATCGGGGCGCGCATCCCGCGGCGCTTGCAGTCCCGCAGCAGATCCGCCCACGACTCGGCCGATTCGCGGTACCCGTCGGTCAGCGCGACGAGCTCCTTGCGGCCGTCAGCGCGCACTCCGATCATCACGAGCAGGCAGAGTTTGTGTTCCTCCAGACGGATGTTGACGTGGATCCCGTCCGCCCACAGATACACGAAATCCACAGTGGACAGATCGCGCTCGCAGAACGCGCGCTGTTCGGCTTTCCACTGCTCGGTCAGCTTCGTGATCACCGGCGCGGACAAGCCCTTCGCTGAGCCGAGGAACTGGCCCAGCGCGGGCACGAAGTCCCCAGTAGACAGGCCATGCAGGTACAGCAGCGGCAGCACCTCGGTGATCTTCGGGGTCTTGCGCGCCCAGGGCGGCAGGATCGCCGAGGAGAATCGTTGCCGCTCGCCGGTGTCGGGGTCGACGCGCTTGTCATTCACGCGCGGCGCGGTCACCTCTACCGCACCCGCGCTGGTGAGCACCTCGCGCGGTTCGTGGTAGCCGTTGCGCACCACCAGGCGGTGGCCGTGCTCGTCGCACTGGCCGGCGTAGACGGCGATGTAGGCATCGACCTCGGCTTGCAGAGCTTCGGCCAGCATCCGGCGGGCGCCCTCCCGAACGATCTGGTCGATCAACGATGCCGAATCGCCTACCGGCGGCCGGTCATCGTCACCGGATGCGGGGCCAGGGACTACGGTGAGCATGGGCGTACCTTCCCGAGCCAGCGCGCCAACGCTGGCCCTGATCAGAACTCCAGACCTTTCAGATCATCCTCGGGAAGGTGCGCCCATCCAGGTCACCTCGCCGAGAACCATCCACAGGTTCTGATCATTGCTCTGGTGGCACCCGCATTGGCGAGATCGCCGCTCACGAGACCGGACTGTTCAAGCTGAGTTTGAGTACTAATGGTCGAACGCTGGCCACCCTCGACAACAGGGAAATGACCACCCTGTGGGACACGGGCCGACGTCAGCCGGTGGGCGAGCTGAATACACGCGGGTTGCAGCTTTCCGCCATCACGTTCAGCCCCGACGGCCGATATCTCGCCGGAGCTAGGGCAGATGGCGTGACGTTGTGGGATCTGGCCACCCATGCCCGCATCGCTGAGATTCGCGGCGGTTCCTCTTCCTCGTCTCTTGACGCGATGGCATTCAGTGCCGACGGGAACCGAGTGGTCACAGCCGACCGACGAGGATCCGTTTTCGTCTGGGATGTGTCCACCAGGTCGTTGATCAACACATTCACTGGACACAGGGGACAGATCGCGGCCATGGCGCTCAGTCCCGATGGACACCTGCTGGCCACAGCTGGCGACGAGGACAACAATGTCACCCTGTGGGACGTCGCGACAGGCACCCGGTGGGCGACACTCTCCGGTCACACCGCGCCGGTCACCAGCGCGAGCTTCGGTCCCGACGGCAGCGTTCTCTTGACCGGCAGCCAGGACCAGGCAATCACCCCATGGATGGTCCGGCCCGACCAGGCGGCTCGCCGTCTGTGCGACACCCTCACCAACGGCTTCGCATCGGTCGCGCCTATACCGCCCACGTGCCGCTGACCCGAAACCTCGAACGGGCACCGACACGATGCCCGTTCGAGTCCATCAACACGAACCTGTACCCACCCACACCCAGACGTGTGGGTTTCACAAGTCAGCGAACTCCTCGAACGCATCCGGCACCGACCCGGGCCCGCACGCCCGGGGTCCGTTTCCCGGACAGATAGCCGCGCACCGTCACCCGGGCCACGCCCACATGCCGCGCGATCGCTGATCGACCAACCCTGACTTCGTAGTGCCTGTGCTTCCACAACCAACTCCTATGCGAACATCGAGGCGAGCCACTTCCCCACGGCTTCCGGAACTTCGACATCCGCAGCCTGGGTCAGACCTACACAACGGAATTCGCCACCCAGGCCAGCAAGACCTACCACTGAGCTGCCAGCCCATGGTGTGGCCGACCCAAACGGGTCGGCCACACCGGTGTCCCCGGCCGGCTTGTGGTTTCGTTCGAAGTGGGGCCCGGGGGCCGCCGCCCGAAATGCGCTCGCCAGCGACCCGGCTGCCCTGCTACAGAGGGCGCATGACGAGCCGACCCGGCGACGTGCGGTTGCCCGTGGTGGACACCGAGGAGCGCTACGAGGCCGTCCGCCGTGACGAGGAGCTGCTGCGGCCCGGGGTGCTCGGCCTTGCCGCCGCACTCGGCTTCGCCAACGACTCCGTCACCCGGTTCGCGGACGGGTCGCTGCCCGTGTACGCGCTCGGCGCGGGCCACGTGCTCAAGCTCTATCCGCATCTCTACCGGCACGAATGCGACCTGGAAACGGCGGCGCTGAACGCCATCGCCGACCGCCTGCCGATCCCGACGCCGCGCGTACACGATGCCGGCCCGGTGCCCGGCGATCCGGGCTGGCAGTACCTGCTCATGTCCCGCCTGCCCGGCGAATCCCTGGCCACCGCGTGGCCGCGCATCGACCGCGCCACGCACCTCCGCCTGGCCTCCGAACTGGGCGAGGCGCTGGCCGAGCTGCACGCCATCACTCCCTCCCGGCAGAGCCCGCTGCCGATCCCGGACTGGCCCACCTTCCTGGCCACCCAGCGGGTCAACTGTGTTGCCGCGCAACAGGAACTGGGCCTGGACCCGCACTGGCTGGGCCAGCTTCCCGCCTTCCTAAACGCCGTCGATCTGCCCACGACCACCACGCCCGTCCTGCTGCACACCGAGGTGATGCGCCAGCACCTGCTGGTGACCGACGGCCCCGCCTGGTCGCTGTCCGGGCTGTTCGACTTCGAGCCGGCCATGTTCGGCGCGGCCGAGTACGAGTTCGTCGCGGTCGGGTTGTTCGGCAGTATGGGGGACGCCGAGTTGTTGCGCGCCGTGCTCACCGGCTACGGCTACCGGCCCGCCGACCTCGACCACGACCTGTCCCGCCGCCTGCTCGGCTATACGCTGATCCACCAGCAGTGCAACCTGCCCTGGTACCTGCGCGCCATTCCCGCCCCGCAGGCGTCCACGATGGACGAACTGGCCGACCAGTGGTTCGGTGTGTAGGGCCGCGTCGGCCGGGCTGACGGCGAAGCGGGTGAAGCGCACGGCAGGCCGGCCCGCTGCGGGGAGCAGGCGAACCGGCCTGCCGTGGCGACCGCGTCCGGGGCCAGCGGCGTCAACCGGATGGTGCGCCACGGTTCCCGCGCCACCCGCGCCCTGATGGTGACCGCGTCGCCGGTCCGGCTGGCCCGCACGGTGACTGGGCGGCCCGCCCAGTCCTGGACTGGCGCCAGCGACCAGTCGGACTGGCCGTGGGTGACCACCGCGCCCAGGTGCGGGGCGCCGTCGGTCTGTTCGATCCCGGCCTTCAGCCATGTCCTCGGGTCGACCCGGATGAACAGGCCGGCCTGGTCGTACAGTTCCTCGAACGCGGCCACGAAGCCGACCTCGACCGTGCTGCCGACCGGGAACGGGGTGAGCAGTGCGTGGCCGCTGTCCCGGACGAACCCGTAGCTGGTGGTGCGCCAGAAGTCGCTCTCCCTGGCCGTGGTGACCAGCAGTTCCGCGCCCTCGAACCGGGCGTCCGGCGGCCGGTTCAGCCAGATGCCGTCCCGCTCCGTAGCATCAAGTAAACGGCCAGGCAGCGGGGTGGATGGGAGCGGTCGTGGTGTTCACGGTTGCGCAGCTCGACGACACCACTGTTGAGTCTGCCGGCGCGTTGGTGGCGCGCGAGCACGCCGCTGCCCACCGGTTGCTTGGCGGACTGCCGGAATCCTTTGCTGACGCGGCGGTGTGCACGTCTGCACTGCAACAGCTTCGCGACAGCGGCCACAGCGGCATCGTGGTGGTTGAGGACGGCCGCCTGCGTGCAGTGATAGCCGGGACCATGGACGCGGGGCGTGTGCTCGGTGGCTACCTGCGTCTGCCTGCCGACGGGTTCGCTGTCGACCCAGATCTGGAGGATGCGACTCCGGTGCTCGCCCTGCTTTATGGCGAGTTTGTGCGGGAGTTCGTCGGTGCGGGCGTGTTGCGGCACTACCTGGAACATGTGGCCTTGCCGCCGCTGCACGAGGTGTTGACAAATCTCGGGTTCCGACGCGGCAACGTCTACGCGGTACGACCAGCCGCGCCCAGGCCCCGTCCGACGCATGTCCAGGTCCGCGCGGCCGGACTCGCGGATTTCGACACCATCGCCCGCCTCACGCAGGTCATGAACGCCCACCGTGCCGCGCCGCCCATTTTCGGCGCGCCGGACGGCCGGTCCCCCGACGATCTGGTGAAGGACCACCTTGCGCTACGTGAGCGAGGGGCCAGACACCTCATCGCCAGTCTCGACGCACGAGACGTTGGGCTGCTTACCATCGAGGCGACGTCGCCGGCGCCGCGGCTGTGCCCGGAGGCTGAGCCGTTCATCGGCCCCACCGCGACCCTGCCAGAGGCCCGGGGGCGCGGCGTAGGTCACGCACTCGTCGACGTGGCACTCGACTGGGCGCACAGCCAAGGCCATCGATGGGTATCGGTTGATTTCGAGCCCGCCAACTCGCTGTCTCGGCCATTCTGGCTCGGCGTCGGGTTTCGACCGACTGGATACAGCGTCGTGCGTACCATATAGCGCTCAGTCATTCACCACTGCTGGCGCTCCGGCCGACCAAGCTAAAACCGTACGTGCTGATCATCGCGCAACGGGTGAAGTAGCGCGTGTGGGCCGACATCAGCCGGCGGGGTCGACGTCGCCGCTTCGTCGGCCTACCGGGTTGCCCCGCCCCAGCGGGTGAGGTAGATGTGCCGGGCCGACAGGCTCACCGCCATGTGCTCAGCCAGCGGTTGGAAGAACGCCTGCCTGTACCGTGCGTCGGTGGCCGTGGACGCGACGATGTACAACGCGGAAAACGCGGCCAGGAAGATCGACACCTGCAGCAACTCGTTGGGCACGGGCACCTGGATGCCGAACAGCTCGCCGACCGAGGGATCACGGCCGCTCCATGCCTTCATGATCTCGGGGCGCACAGCGAGCATGCCGAAGGTCACGAAGAAGCCGAACATCAGCACCGCGAAGACCAACGCCTGGAACGCCTGCGCGAGCAGCAACACCAGCACCATGTTGACCCGTTCGACCGGGCGCAGCGGAACATGCTCGCGCCCGACAACGAGCGGATCGTCTACATAGGTCTCGAACGGGCTGCCGCGCAGCTTGTCCGCACCGGCTTCCGGTGGCCGGGACCCGATCAGTTCATGCAGCTCGTCCGACATCATCGCCGACAGCAACCACACCGACAGTGCCGCGAAGAAGCCGACCACCAGCCACATCTGGTGACGCGCCAGCGCGGAGTTCGCCTGCCAGATCTCCGCGGTGAAGAACCCGAAGATGGTAACCAGGAGCAGAAACGACAGCGCCGCCCGGCTGGTCATTGTCCCCAGCGTACGGACCTGCCGGAACGCCGCCCGGACAGCCCAGCACACGATCGAACCGCCACCGGCGAATGTCACCACCAAAATCGCCACGACCAGGCCCAGGTTGGTCAACACGCCGGACGCGATGTCGTCAGCGGAGTCGATGAGGTACCCGATCACCGGCCACACCACGACATACCCGGCGAAAGCCGTGACGGCGACCACCTGGGCGGGCAGGCTCGTATCCCGGCCATCGGTCGTGTGCCGCCGCGACCACCTCACCCCCAGCCAGGCCGCGAGCGGCGGTAGCACCACCAACCCCACGAGCAGACCGTTGTAGCCGAGCGCGAACAGATCATTGTCCATCAACCGCTCGAATTCCTGATCCGAGGAACCATCGATCACGATCAGGACATCGGTGATAAGTTCCCACACCGCCAGGAACGCCACCGCCCCAACCCCACGGACCAGCACCTGCGTCGTCGGCCTGCCCCGGACCACCGTCGGCAACCCTCTACGCCAGAACCATTGCTCCGCCGCATAACGTTCCCGATCCGTCGTCGTCATGCGTCCTCCAGCACTGATCCACAGTGGGGCGCGGGCACCGCGGCCCGACTGGGATCCACTTGAGCAAGGTACTGCTCGGCCCACCCCCCGCCAAGTGGCCGCTCCTTCCGAAAATCCCGGTGTGAACCGAACCATGTGTCAGTCGACTGCTCGGTCAAGGTCAAGTGACAACGGTACGACAGGATTCGAGTCAACTGAACCCCCTGGTCTGTCCACATCGGAGCAATCCAGTCGAAGCCCTCTGGTGGACGCCAAGTTCGAAACACCGCCAACAGGGAGGACAACCGCCGCGCCGACCTGTGTGAGAGGCGCTGAGACGGCGTGTCGGCACTGGAACCAGACCGATCAGACGAGGTACACGCAACGGTGAGGTAGCACGCGATCAGGCTACGAAGTCGGCGGAATCGACTCCTCGACCGAAAACACACGTCAAAGTTCCCACCAGCGGGGCATGGGCGGGCCGACGACCACAAGTTCACACCGGACCAGAAGATCGGGGTCCGGCTTACCAGCCTGTCCCGATCGTCTCCGATGTTGGTGCGGACTACGCCGAAGCCGCTGTCATACCTGCTTCCGTCCGCACGAACACCTACGATGCGCAGGACCAGCATCGGGCCGGTGCCCTCTTGATAGCGGCTTACGCCAACGATTCCAGGCCTTCGCTGGTCCTGGCCGCCACCCCGCCGATAAGTATCGGCCAGCAAAACCGGCACATAGCGCTGACGTCGGCCAGGTCCCGGCAGATGCCATCGAAGTCGCCGGATCATGCCCGCCGCACTGTCTCGTCGAACAAGGCGTTCGCCGCGCTCAGCTCGATCGGCCGCTCGTCACGGACTGGCCGCAGGCTGTACTCCACGACTGTCGCACCAACCACGAATCCCAGGGTCCCGCCGACAGCGATGACAATCCGCTTCATGGACACAGCTGATCACCCTCGCCGAACCCGCAAGCGAGGCCACCCGAACTTTCCCCGCCTTGTGCAGGCATGGGACGCCTGCGCGTCCCGCTCCGCCACGAGAATCCTCATGTTGCGATCGTGCCCCAGCCAGCTGACTGCCGCCTCGCACGCTGTGTCCAATAGTGGCCATTGTCCGAAAGGGACAGCGGTCGGTGAATATGATCTCTGGTGTGAACGAGATGGGTTCGTGACCGCGTTGTCAGCCGCTGTCGAGCCGACGGTTGAGACCGTTGCGGGTAGTGCGGGGAATCGGTGATAGGCGACCCCATGGTTTGGCACCATCAGACGGGCCAGCTGACTGACCGCGATCACCACGTCGACCTTGTCCTCCGGCCGATTCCCGTGGCGCGGCACGGGAATAATCCACGTCCCCACAACCATTCCGCGCCCGACCGATACGACCAGTGTCCCGCCTGCGCTTGCCGAAAACCTCATCCGTGCTGGTCAGACCGTGTTACCGACATCGACTCCGGCCGCCTTCCAGCCCACGCAGCCACCACGGCAGGATGGCCGGCCGTGCTGCAGCGACTGGCCTACCTTGGCCTGACAAACACCTTCGCCCTGCTTTGCCTGCTCCCCATGAGCAACCGCGACAAAACCTCGAGATCCTCGCACTGCGCCACCAGATCGCAGTACTGCAACAGCAACTCGGTGACACCAAGGTACGGTTCGCTCCGGCTGACCGGGCATTGCCCGCCGCGCTCCTGCACCGACTACCACGCCAAACGTTGCACAGACCCCGTCTGCTGGTGCGCCCGGACACCATCCGGCACTGGCACCGGAACATGCTCACCACGAACGCCACGCCGCAGTGTTCCAACCGAAACGTCCCGGACGGCCCCGCACCATCTGGTCTGTGCGAGTCCTGGTCCTGCGCCTGGCAAAGAGGGTACCGCCGCATCCTCAGCGAGCTCCTCGTCCGGAGGTCGTCCCTGTTGTGCCGCACGTCGTCACGGGTTGCACGCACGATGCGCCGGGGTGATGTGGCCGTTTCCCTGTCTGGGATCATCCGTCTTCGGTTGCACGCCTTTGCGTCCCACTCCTGGGAGCAGACAGTCGAACGAGCGGTAAAGATCGTGCGGTGAGTGATCCCCTAATCGTCACATGCCGCCCCTAGTGTGCCGCGCCTGAGGTTTCGAGTTTAAGTAGTTATGTTGTTTTGGTGTGGGTAGGTGGAGTGATCTTGGCGAGGTAGTCGGCGAGGGAGTTGAGGATCTCGTCGGCGGTCTTGGTCCAGGTGAACGGTTTCGGGTCCTGGTTCCAGGTGTCGATCCATTCCTTGATGGCTTTTTCCAGGGCTGCGACGGAGGTGTGCACGCCGCGGCGGATGAGTTTGTCGGTCAGCAGGCCGAACCAGCGCTCTACTTGGTTCATCCACGAGGAACCGGTCGGGGTGAAGTGGATGCGGAACCGGGGGTGTTTGCTCAGCCAGGTCTTGATCTCAGGGGTGTTGTGCGTGCCGTAGTTGTCACACACCAGATGCACCTCGAGTTCGGCTGGCACGGCCTTGTCGATGGTGATGAGGAACTTCTTGAATTCCACCGCGCGGTGGCGGCGGTGCAGTTCGCTGATGACGGTGCCGTCGGTGATGTTGAACGCGGCGAACAGGCTGGTGATGCCGTGCCGCAGGTAGTCGTGGGTGCGGCGCTCGGGTGTGCCGGGCATCATCGGCAGGACCGGCTGGGAGCGGTCCAGCGCCTGGATCTGCGCCTTCTCATCGACACACAACACCACCGCCCGCTCCGGCGGATTGTGATACAGGCCAACGACATCCACGACTTTCTCCACGAACTGCGGATCGGTCGACAGCTTGAACGAGTCCTGCAGATGCGGCTTGAGATCGAACTTGCGCCAGATCCGCCCGATCGTGGACTTGGACAACCCGGTGCGGGCAGCCATCGACGCGCGCGACCAGTGCGTGTCGCGGCCCGGCGTGGACTCCAACGTCGCCACCACGACATCCTCCACCCGATCAAGCAGGATGGACGGTGGCCGCCCCGGACGAGGCTCGTCGAGCAGACCCTCCAGGCGGGTGGCGACAAACCGGGAGCGCCAGCGGTTGACCGTCGACTGGCCCACCCTCAACTCGGCGGCGACCTGTTTATTCGTCCCGCCCCGCGCGCAGGCCAGCACGATCTTCGCGCGCATCGCCAACGACTGCGTGGTCTTGGCTCGCCGCGCCCAGCGCGTCAACTGCGCGTGTTCGGCCTCGCTGAGCACCAAATCGGGTTTCTGCCGGCCCGGCCGTGGCTGATCGGCCAGGCCCGCCAACCGATCAGCCGCGAACCGGGACCGCCACTTGCCCACCGTCATCGTGGTCAACCCCAAACCGGCGGCCACCGCGGTATTCGATGCCCCGCCAGCACACGCCAGAACTATCCGCGCTCGCTCGGTCAAACGTGGCCGGGCCTCATCCTCCGCCCAGCGCAGCAACTCCGAACGCTCCACATCGGACAACACGATCTCCATAGCCCGCGGACCACGATGCGACATAGAAACACCCTACAGAACTACACTCAAGATTTCAGGCGCAGGACACTAGTTTAAACGACAGCCAACCATGGCTACCGAGCTGCCGAGAACAAATTCGTTGGCAGATAAGCGACAGTGACGCTCTTTGGCCACCTCACGTAGCCCTACGCAAGCTGTGGCAACATCTGATGGACAAGCCGGACAGTACCGGCAACGGGGACCGAAGGTCAGTGCACCCCGCTCCGTCGCCAGCTCGTCCGGGGACCCGCTGGGCCAAACGCGGAAACTGCGCCATTCCGGCGATTGGAGCGTCACCGCGCAGTCCACATAAAAGACATCGCACGCATGGTGGACGCCGGAGCACGCAAGAACTGGCGCCATGACGTGCCCGAGGCTTGAGTCCGGACTGACGGTATCCGCAAACGCTTGAGCACCCACCGGATGGTCGGGGCACCGACCCGGTGACCGAGTTTGAGCAGCTCATCCTGGATCATTCGGTGACCCCACCTCGGTTCTCCCTTGCCATACGCCGGATCAACGCGACGACCTCCGCGTCAACCGACGGGCAGCCAGGCCGATCTGGGTAGATCCACTTCCTGACCACCAGACGCCGATGCCATCGCAGCAGCGTGGCCAGCGTGACCAATCGTGTCGGCGTAACACGGCCGACAATCGCCGTGCCAAAGCGGCAAGCACGGCACGATCGACCAGTCCAGGCGGGGACGACGATTCTTCCGACGCAGCACCACGACCTCATGCCGCAACACCGGCAACTCCAAATCCTTCGACGCCGTGGAGCGCCCGAGCAGAACCAGCCGACCACCCAGCCGAACGAATATCAAATACAGCAGCCGCAACCACACATCCCACAATCATGCCCTAATGCACATGCTTGCGATCACCGCAGCCAAGGCCGCAGTGCACAGTTTCGGAACCCACAGGATGAATTATCACCCCAAAACACCTATAACGGTCACCTGGAAGGACACCCTGTGTATAAATCCGTCACTATCATTCACCGCCAGTGCCGCAACGAGAAGGACCTGATTATTGAAGGTAGCCCATCGACAATTGTCTACAGCCCACCCGGCATTATTGGCCGCGCCGGCGTTAGATATGGCGGCCAAACTTGCTGCCGGAGCCACACTGTCGATTCGATTCCACCGAGGTCCCACTGGGATAAGCAGGTCATCGTGTAGCCAATCGGGGCCGGTTCCCTGCATATCTACACCGGCCGTGCCTGTCAAAAATACGATGTCCCGGTTGTCGCTACTTCGCGTACGCAGCTCATGAGGACTGTCGACAAATGTAGCCCACCTACTCATTATTCATCACTCCTGTTTCAACTTTGACCGGCCTTCGGATTCACAGCATGGGCCACAACTGCTCATACGTTGGCAGTTCTCGCTGTTCAATATCTATTAGTTGCGAGTCAGGAACGGGAATAATCTCCGCAGGAGGCATCCCGGACACCAGGTGTCGAATTCCCGGAAAGCTGATATAGGGGCCGATCAAGCCAAGATCGGAAGTCAAGCCTGCCCCATCGGGTGTGGTCATGACGATCCTCCTGCAACTTTCAGCGACGACGAAAACAGTGCAATTCTCGACCACCGTTCAAGCAGGGACTGCGTCAGTCCTTACTCTCGACCAGTATCAGAGTTATCTAAGATAACGTCTTCAAACAAGGGGCCAATTGTTTGGCCACACCCCTTTTCCTGCGCGAGTCGGCGATGGACCCCGCGTCACGGTATTGCGCTATGTAGCGACTTGCGGAGTCCGGTCGACAAAAGATTGTCTATGCGGCGGCCGCCTTCGTGGTGATGCCGAGGTGGCCGAACAAGCTCTGCATGTCGATGCGGAGGGTCTCGTAGTCCCGGCTGATGTGGGGCGAGTGGGTGACGAACGCGTACTTCTTGGTCAGGTTGCGGATCGCGCCTCGGGCAGAGCGGTGGACCTCCCACACGGTCGCGGACGCGCGGGCGACCAGAATGAGGAACATGCCGGTCCCCACCGTGTGGGTGGCCAGGTCGCCGGGGTGTGGTGGGACCGAGCAAGACATGCCCGGGACCTTCGAGGACAACCGGGAGGCCGCGCTGCGCCGCGTCCGGGTCCGGGTCTCGCATATCACCCGGGAAAACCTGCGTCGCGCGATCGTGAAGGTGATCAACGAGACCCTGGCCGCGCGGGACCCCAAAGTGGTGGGGCAAGGCGACCACCACCGCCAGCGACTCGAAACGTTTCGGTTCGTGGGACTCGAATTCGCTGACCCAATTTCACGCCCGGTACGGCTCGAACGGGATCATGATCCACTGGCACATGGAAATGAGCCGCGTGTGCATCTATTTTCAGGTCAAGAGCTGCTCATTGTCCGAGGTCGCGGCCATGATCCAGGGCCTGTTGCGGCGTTGCCCGGACGCGCGGAGCGAGGCGAACTACACCGACACGCACGGGGCGTTAGTGGTCGGTCTCGCGTTCACCGAATTGCTGGGGTCCGGCTGCTGGCCCGGTTGAAGAACATCGGCGCGATCAAGCTCTGCAGCCCAGACGAGAGCCCGAACACCTTGAAGAAGCTGAAAGACGTGATCGTGAACCGGCCGATCGACTAGGACAAGATCACCGAACAGTACGACCAGATGGTCAAGTACGCCACCGCGCTGCGGCGGGGCACGACCGAGGCCGAGCAGTTGCTGCGCCGGTCCACCAAGGGCGGCGGCCCGAAAAGCCCCGCCTACCTGGCGATGGAAAAAACTCGGCCGGGTGATACGCACGATCTTCGCCAGCGACTTTCCGGCCAAGAAGGCACGGCGCCGGAAGATCCACTCCGGCCTGCAGGTGGTGGAGAACTGGAACTCGGCCAACGAGGTCGCCTTCTACGGCAAGGACGGCAAACTCACCGGCCCCGACCGGGAGACCATCGAAGTCTCGATGCTCGCACTCCACCTGCTCCAGTCATGCCTGGTCTACATCAACACCCCGCTGCTGCAACGGGTCCTGGTCGATCCGACGTGGGCGAACAAGCTGACTGAGGACGACCGCCGCGGGCTCAACGCGTTGTTCTGGACAAATGTGAACCCGTACGGAAATTCCGGCTCGACCTCGATAGCCGCCTCGACCTCAACCAGGCCGCATGCAGGCGCGGTGAGCAAACGTCCTTCCGGTACCGACCAGCGCCGCGGTCGGAGTGCGTCGGTCGCCTAATCTGGTAGTCGCTATGCACACTATTGACTCGATCAAAGACGAGCGCATCGCCGCAGCCCGCGCGTTGAGTACCCGGGCGGGACGGCTCGCCGCCGGTCGCTGCCTGATCGAAGGCGCCAGCCTCATAAGGCAGGTACTGGACGCAGGCGCCAGCCTGTGCTACGCGCTGCACGCCGAGGAAGACACCGACCTTCGTGCGGAACTACTCAGCGCCGGGGTGCCGGTGCACGTTGCGCGCGAAGGCTTGCTGCGCAAAGTCATCGGTAGCGCTAAGCCGGTCAGCTGGCTGGCTGTGGCAGTGCTGCCTCCTGAGGTCGGGCGCAGCGAACCGTACGGGGACTTCGCTCTGGTGTGCGACAAGGTGGCCGACCCGGGCAACCTCGGCACGATAGTGCGCACCGCGCGTGCCCTGGGTGTGCGGGACATCGTGCTGACCGACGAGTCGACCGATCTGGGATCACGCCGGGTGCTGGACGCGGCCCGTGGCGCTGTTCTCGGTGCGCGCGTGCGGCGCTTCGCCGATCCGTTGCACGCGGTGAAGTCGTTGCAGGGGGCCGGGTTCCAGGTCGTGGTGACCAGTCCTCGTGGACCCCATCTTCAGTCGCTGGCGCCGTTGCGTGGCGGCAAGGTGGCCCTGGTGGTCGGCAACGAAACCGACGGGGTGGATGAGGCCACGGTCGCTGCCGCCGACCTGGTGGTGCAGATCCCGATGGCCGGCGCCGTCGAGTCGCTCAACGTCGGGGTGGCGACCGGCATCAGCATTTACGAGTTGCGCATGAGGATGGTCCTGGCCATGTTGACCGACCGGATCCGGAACACGCTGGGACGTGACCTGGGCGTTGCCGGCAAGCTGGTGCGCAGGGCGTTCGACGCGCGCCTGCGCGAGGTCGGCGATCTGGACAGCACCCAGGTTGTGCTGCTGATGGTGCTGGCCTGCGAGCGAACGACCGCGTTGACTCAACTACGCAAGGATGTTGGAGTCGATGTGCAGGACCTGGACGCCGCCTTGGCCCCGATGGCTCAACGTGGATACCTCACCATCGACGCGAGCCAGGCCATGATCACCGCGCACGGCGAGCAGGCCATCGCCGCGCTGTGGACGGTGCAAGAGCGCGTCGAGGAGGAGCTATACGCCGGATTCTCCGAACAAGAACGGCACCAACTGCGGTCGCTGCTGCGCAGGATCCAAGACAACGCGATCCGGGTCGGTGACACCGCTGTGCCCCTGGAATCCAAGCAAATATGAAGAGAGCGACATCTGTTTGGCCCGTGCCTTCACGGGAAGCCGTTGTTTCGGTGAGACCGCACGCTGGGTTGATCACGTCCACATGCCCCATGCTCCCTTGCGTCGCTCTACGCAGCAGGAGAGCCGGTCGCGAACCGCACGGTCAGAACAACTCGGCCGACATTGCCTTGCACAGCCGGCATCAGAGTGCAGCATCCACGCGGCAACGCCGAGCACGTTTGCCGGGCCACGGAAGGGGTCCGCCAACTTCTGATGGATCTCCATCGGCGAGTCGCCCGGGATGGTCACTTTCAACGATCAGCTCTGGTCACTTTGGACTAAGCGTCGGCAACAAGCAGTACCACAACTTTCACAGGCCGCACCAAGGTATCGCCAACGTCCGCGACCACTACAACCATTGCCGACGCCGCTCACCAAGCAGGCCTGGATCACCCGTCTCGATGTCCACCGACGCCCACGTTTGGGCGGCATCCTCAACGAATACCACCACGCAGCTTGACCCGCACGGATGACATCTTCGGCAAGCGCACGGCCAGGCTGTCGTCGTCCTATCCAACGACGGCAAGGCTACGGCGAAGACCTGCGGCGATTTTCGTGACCCCGGAAAGGAGGCGGCTGCACGGGGCGGTTTCTCCGACCGCGCACACTGGTACCGGGGTAGTGCGGCCGATAAGGGTGCCATCCCCCAGCCGCTTCCCGCCCTCCCCGGCGTCTCCCGGGTCAGTCGACTGCGCTCAGCTTCCACCAGGCTGCTGCGACAGCCCGGCGAGAAGGTCTCACACCTCCTTCGGGCCTCAGCGCCTCACGGCGCACTGGCGCCTCGTGGCGCTCGATGTCGCCGCACCAGCGCTGGTCGACTGCCTCGGCGGTGAAGTCGCGGCCGATCAGATCCGGCGCCGGCACTGGTGCCTGACCTGCGATGGCGGTGCGTTTCCACGGTTTGGGGTGACGTCCTTGCAGGCCCGCGGCCTTCATCAGCCACCAGACTCGCTTCGGGGAGACCGGGTGCCCGAGCGTGATCAGCTCGGCGTGCACGCGCCGCACGCCAGGGTTGCCGCGCAGCCGTTCGTACACCTGCGTGATCACCGCGACCAGGCCCTGGTCAGCCCGCTCGCGTTCACTGGGGGCGCGGTCGCGCCAGGCGTAGTAGCTGGCGGCTGCCGCAGATGGCGAGAAAGTACGGGGGTGGGTCATGGGCAGCCCCTGGAGTTCATCGGCTGGTCTCGGTGTCCGCAGAGCGCGGCGGGCAGGGCGCCTTCGCTCCATATGAGATAGCGGTTAAAGTCCTGGGTGGGTGTGCCCTCCAGGTCCACCCCGGGGATGTAGGCGCGCAGCGTGGGCGAGGGCACAGGCCGGGCGATCCCCGCCGTGGCGAGGGCTTGCGTCAGCGCTTCGCCGTCGGTGATGGCGCCGAGGCGCTTGGCGACGGTTGTGCCGGGCAGCGCGCGCAGGACCGCGCAGCGCAGGGCGTCGAACTCCTCGGTCGCGCCCAGTTCCGCCAGGCTCCACAGCATCCCGGAGAGGGCCTCAAGACAGATGTCGGCCTCGCGCAGCCCGTGCGCGATCCGTAGCCCGTCGCGGTAGGCGTGATACGCCCGTTCCAATTCCCCCGCGGCGGCGTAGACGAAACCCAGCTTGAGGCAGAGCTCTTCCTCGCCGAAGCGGTCGCCGCTGGCCTGGCACCGGGTGCGGGCCTCCTCCAGCACGGCGGCGCTGCGGTCCCGTTCACCGGCCTTGGCCAGCAGCACGCCCATGCGGGCGTCGAAGGAGGTGCGGAACTCCTTGCTGTCGCCGGCCAGATACGGCTCGAATGCCCGGCGCCAGAACCCCACCGCATCACGGAACCGTTTCGAGATCTCCAGCAGGAACGTCAGGTTCGCCATCAGGTTGTGCCGCAGGTACGCCGGGGCGGCACCCGGGGTCTCGCGCACCAGCGCGAAAGCGAGGATCTCTAGGGCGAAGGCGTCGGCGAGCAGCCTTTGTCGCTCGGTCGGGTCGGTCGCCGCCTTAGCGCGCAGCGTGTTGACCAACGCCTGTCCGGTGTGCAGCCAGGCCCGTTCCACCTCGCGCTCTACGGATTCCGCGCCGTCCGCGTCGAGCACGGCGAGACCGTTGGCGTAGTGGGCGTCCGCGCCGTCGAGGTTGTAGTTGCGCTTGGTGTCGATCAGGCCGCGCAGGTAGTGCAGGTGCGCTTTGAACGCCGGGTCGCCGGTGAGCCCGGCGGCCAGCGCCAGCTCGCGTGCGGCAGAGGCGAACTCGTCGAGCTGGGCGTCGGCGATGCCGATCAACCGGTGCGCCTGCGCCCGCTCCTCCGCGTCCGCCGCCCGGTCCAGCGCGTGCCAGGCCAGGTAGTAGACCCGCTCGTAGTTCTGAAACACCAGGGCGTCGCCCATAGCCAGCAGGAGCTCGCGGTGCTCGTCCGGCAGATCCGGGGCCTGCTCGGGCTCGGCGGGCTCGGCGGGCAGCGGAAGGTCGGTGGCGCGCACCATGCCGGTGGCCGTGAGGCGGGCGAAGAACCGCTCCCGCGCCGGACCGATGCGGGCCAGCGGATCGTCCTCGGTCGCGTCAACGCTGGCCGGTCCGGCGGTGGCCACCACCGACAGTCGGTCGTCGGGCTCGGCGAGCAACACGACGCGGTAGAGGCAACGCAGGGAGGGCCGGTCCCAGCGTTCCAGGCCGGGGATCACCAGCGTCAGCCCGTCCGCGAAGGAAGCGCAGCGTCGGCGGATCTCCAGGATGGTGCGCGCGATCCGGTCGATCACCAGCGCGGCGTGGTGCGACTCGCGGCTGATGCGACGCGTCACCGCGAAGGTGACCGCCTCGGCCAGGTGGCCAACCCCGATCTGCCGCACCCGGTACGGGTCGATCGCGAACAGCCCCTCGGGCAGGCGCTCGTCGGTGAGCAGTTCCGGCGCTTCCCGCCGCACCGTCGGCAGCAGCGCGGCGCACACCTGGGAAATAGCATCTAGAGTAAGAAACCCGGGGCCGACCGGCGACATACGCTGCGCATTCGGTGCGGCCGTTCGGATGATTTCCCACATCGCATTGTCGGCGTCTCGCCCCCGCACACCGGCCGCGATCACAAAGGCTGGGTGCTGCCGGCCGGGAAACATGATTTCTTCGTCGGACGGCACCAACGGCAGCGCAGTGCTGATTTTCCCCGTCATATCGTCCCCAACGGGTCGATTCGGTGTGCCCACTGCGATCGGGTCGAGTGGCGAACTGCGGCCGACCGGTAAACGCTTCCAGCGGCCCGCTGCAGCCACACGTGAAACTTCGGGCTTCACCGCGTTACCACCTCACGACGAAAGCCGCTGTCTCGACCTTCTCCTCCACGTCGTCCAGACCAGCGCTCATAGCGGCCAGAACCTTCCTCCAGCACCGGCGTAAGCTCCTGTTCAGACACGGTTTCACCTGGCTTCTCTATCTAGCGGGGGGCATCAGCGCGGACATGAAGTCTCACGGCTCGCGCATGAGGAAGGAGCCTGTCGCAACCCATAGGCCGTTCTCTGCCGGCCGCTCCCTTGCGGGTTTGTTGTCCGAGGACTGATCCAACTGAGGCTGATCAAGACTCGACCTGTGAGCCAGCTCAGGCGTCCTCCCTGACGGGCTCGGCCGGCCGAGGCAACACGCTCAACTGATCTGCCCATCGGGACAGCCCCAAGCCCCTGAATGATGTCATGTCCGCGCATTCCCGCGGGGACGAGAACCCACGGACGCATATTCCGCCGCGGACACCAACTGCCAGCCACAGGACCAGATCCCTGCTAAGCCCGTCCACCGACGCGAGACCGAAAAGGGCATAGGCCGGCGACTCCGTACTGCTGGCGCCAAAGCGCCACGGCGGCGTGTCAGCACTGGACACCGGGCCGAGTGAACGAGGTGCACGCGAAGGTTGAGGTGGCACGCGATCAGGCAACGAAGGCGACGAAATAGATGCTCCGCACTGAGAACACGTCTCGGATTCCCCACACCGGGCCATGGGCGGGCTGACAACGACAACTTCACGCCGGACCAGAAGATCGGGAGATGGCTTGCCAGCCTGTGCGGATTGTCACTAGTGCCAGCATGCTCGACACCGAAGTCGCCGTCATACCTGCTTCCGTCCGCGTCCCTTCAGGTGCTTGCCTGCATGTACAGATCGTGTGCCGCGTCGCCAAAATAGGGAGAGTAAATCGTGTTGGGTTTGCTTAGATAGTTGTAGGACGAGTGACCGTTGACCCAGCCGCTGCTGTCACTGGTGAAGCCGAAGAACCATGGGCCTCCGCTGACTCCGGACGTGCTGTCACAGCCGATGCTCATCCTCTGCGGAGCAGCGCCCTCACTGGCCGCGTACGGGGCATCACACTCAAGCAGGTGCTGTCCGTTGAACGGCGGCCCGGTCGGGTAGCCCAGTGCCTGAAAGTTCTGGTTTCGAGGAAAGTTCCAGGCAACGCCCGCGCTGCCCACGATGTCGGTCAGCGGACCGCGCTCGTTGTGTCGCATGACGATGTCGCCGAGGTCGAATTCCCACCGCCCGTTGTTGATCCACTCGCTGAGCGCTTTTCATCCTGGTGTGGATATGTTGGTGGGTAAGGGATCCGAGGTGACAAGGTGATGTTCATCGGCGTGTCGTTACCGCGGACGTGACGAAGCCCTTGGTAGGACAGCAATCGACCAAGATCCATGTCCGTACAACCAAGGGCTTCAGATGCTGTTTTACCGTGCCGCGCTGCCGTTGTCACGTCAGACCCTGACCTTCGTGTCCGATCTCATCCGCGCTCACCGCCGAGAGCTGGGCTCGGCGTGGCGCAAGCTCAACCCAGGCCAGCAGGCGCTGTCGGTGCTGGTGTATCTGCGTAAGGGTGAACCGTTCGCGCAGGTCGGCGCCGGGTTCGACATCTCCACCGCGACCTGCTGGCGGTATGTCAACGAAACCGTCGAGTTGCTGGCTGCTCGGGCGCCCAAGCTCCGGGCGGCGTTGCGGAAGGCCAAACGCGAGAAGATGGCGTACGTGATCATCGACGGCACGCTGATCCCGATCGACCGGATCGCCGTCGACCGGCCGTTCTACTCCGGCAAGCACAAGCGCCATGGGGTGAACTTGCAGGTGATCGCGTCTCCGGATGGGACGATCCTGTGGGTGTCCGGCGAGTTGCCGGGCAGCACGCACGACACCGCGGCCGCCCGGATCTGGAACATCCTCGCCGCGCTGCGCGATGCGGGGCTGATCGCGTTGGGTGACAAGGGCTACCACGGCTACGACGAGACCAGCCAACAGGTGATCACCCCGTACAAGGGCAAGAACAAACCCGAGTCGCAGAAGGATGCCAACCGCGCTCACGCTCGGCTGCGCGGCCCCGGCGAACGCGCCAACGCCCAGCTCAAGTACTGGCGCATCCTGCACAAAGTCCGTGTCAGCCCGCATCGCATCGGCCGACTCGCCAAGGCCATCCACGTCCTACAGAACTACGAGGTCACCGCAGGATGAAAAAGGCTCGCTGTGGGCAAACACAGCCTTGGATACCCAGGTTCCATGCGGACAGTTGCCGTTGTGGTATGCGGGGCAAAACTTCCAGTCTTTACGCCATTCCTTGTGTTTACGGTCGTACAGGCAGTGGCCCGCAGTGTCCACTGTGCTCTTGTTGGCGCTCACCACCGCGGATCCCGAGCAGAAGAATTCACGTTCGACGCCACGCTCATCTTTTCCTGTGAAGAACAGCCGACCCACGGTCGAGTAAGGCCAGGCCGTCGAATCAGGGTTCCACGCCGTGAACGGATAGGGACGGTCAGCATGCGATCGCGAGGCCATGTCCGGCTGTGCGTGACGCACTCGGCGGCCCACGGGAGGAGCGCCCGCGACACTATACGGTTTGCCTGTTGGTGAGGGCTGCGCGACGGGTGACGTCGGTGCGGAGTTCGGCACCGCCGGCTTGGTGGCGTCCACCGCCGCCCGCATGCGATCCGGTGTCCAATAGTCACCTGCCCGATTCGCTTCCGTTGTTCCGACGGAATGTCTGTCGACCGATTCGCCATGACCGTGCCGCCCCGTCGCTGCGGCACCGCCCAGCGGCAGCGAATCAGCAGAGAGCGATATTGTCAGGCCGAGGACGGACAATATCGCGAGTATATATGCAAACCTCTGGAAGCTATTCAAAATCGTGTACCGACCATTCTGTTGCCACGTTTCGAGATTCGAGGAGTGGCACATCGTCCGGGCCCCTCCTGAGCGTTATGAACCTGTCAGGCCACGGGGTGACAGGGCGATAATGAGGTTCATTCACGCGTGTCATATGCCCGTCAAAAAAGTTGTTACGACAACATTTTCAATTTCATCGGCGAAGACCACCAGGCAGGTTCCTACCGCAATGAAGCCGACACCGATCGCAACGAGAAGTACAATCAGATTCACGTCGCGACTCCATTTAGGTAATGACATGAGCGAAAACCTTCCCGACTCATTGTGAAAGCGGTCCCGACCTCAGCATTGTGTAGCACCATCGGTTGCGAACAAGGGTCCCTTTGTCACGCTGAGGGTTCTACTGGCCCTATGTAGCGAGATTCCCGAGTGGGGCGCATGCCCTGTCAGCATTGGTCTCACGGATAACCGGTCTCAACCGCATTGCCAGCGGACATCGCTTCGACGGTAGGCGCGCCCCTTGGTCGAGGACGCGACGGACCACGGGAGCTGGCATAGCAAACTGCAAGAGTCGGGGCGTGTGGTGCCACGACCGTTCCTCCTTTCCGAGTCCGAACCAGCAATGTGCGACGGAGTGCGGCGTGGGGCATGGTGCGTCAGATATGGCCCTTATCCTGTTGCAGCACCGCCGACCACAGCGTCAGGGCAATCCCTTACTTTTCTGGCTCGAGGTCGGCGCAATCGTCGTCTCTGCTGCCGTTGTCGGCCCGCGCCAGCGCATTTGCCACTGCGGAGCGGGTGGGAACGCCAAGCTTGGCGAGGATGCGGGAGAGGTGTACTTCGACGGTCTTGTGGCTCACATGCAGGTGTTTGGCGATTTCACGGTTGGTCATGCCGGTGCCGATCAGTCGTGCGATCTCGAGCTCTCGGCGGGTCAAGTCCCCGGTCCGGTCGGAGTGGCGGGAATTGCGGGGTCCTCGCGCGTTGACGCGTCGTTGCGCCCGCAGTGTCCAGGCCTGGAACAGGCCCGCTCCGCATGCGGTGAACAGTGCATGCGCGCTGGCCAGTTGCTTGCCGGCCAGTTCGGTGTGGCCACAGGTATCGAGCAGGACACCGGCCAGCAGATGTGACCGCCCCGCGTCCAGTCGGTCGCCTGCCTGGGCGAAGGACTCGGCGGCGGCCGTGGCGTGTGCGACGGCTTCTGCCGGGTCGGTCGACCGTAGCGCGTGAGCCCGGGCGAGGTGCGCGAATCCGGTGCGCGTCGATAGCCCCAGTGTGGTGGCGAGCGCTTCTGCGTGGTCGGCCCATTCCGTAGCTCGGTCGGTGCGGTTGAGGGCTGCCTCGGCGGCGGCAAGCAGTTCGAACCAGCAGGCGCGGGACAGTGGGTCGAGGTTGGGTAGTGCTGGTCCGCCGCCCGCCTGAAGCAGGGTCTGGATGCAGGCGTGTGGATCGTCGGCATACAAGTGGGCCTGCGCGAGCAGGGCGTGTGCGACGGCCGCGGGCCAGTCCTTGACGGCTCCCGCCGTGGCGACGGCTTGTTCGCCCAGTTGCAGCGCTCGGGGGATGTCTCCTCGCCACGTGGTGATCCAGCATTGCTGAGCCAGGGCGAAGGTGCGTAGTTCGTCGCTGCCGGTCAGTAGTGCCGCTTCCAGCGCGTCGTCAAGGCAGTCAGCGGCGTCCTGAAGGCGTCCCAGCAGTCTGTATGTGGCGCCTTGGCCCTGGCGTAGGTAGGCCACCAAGAGGATCTGCCCGGTCGTGCGGGCCAGACGCAGGCCACGATCGAAGTGCCGCAACGCCTCGGCCGGCCGCTCGAGGAACATTTCGCTCAGGCCGAGCCAGACCGTGGCCTCCAGGTGCCTCGAGAGATCGCCGTCCGGCAGGGCATCCACCACGGCACTGGTCTGATCGAGCATGGTGAAGGTGTCCGCGTTGACGGTTCCGTCGAGCAGGTCGTTCAGCACGCACATGCCCAGCGCGGTGGCCAGCAGGGCCCGATCCGTCTGGTGGCGTGCGATCGCGAGGGCCTCCCGCGCCCAGGTGTGGTGTGTCGTGAACTCACCGCGTGTGAGGCGGCCCGAGGCGAGTTCCAGCTTGAGCAGCGCCGCCGCGACACTGTCCGGGTCCGCCAGGCCGTCCAACTCGTGCAGGAGCAGGGCGCGGGCTTCGGCGTGGTGGCCAAGCAGGCGGTCGATCACCGCGCAGAAACCCACGACCCGGGCGCGCTGCTCGGCGGGCTCGGCTGGCAGCAGGCGGAGTACTTCGTGTTGCAGATCCCGGCTGTCAGCCAACCGTCCGGTGACACCCAGGGCCTTGGCGCGCATGCTGAGCAGGCTCAGCCGCATGGGCTCCAGCTCGACCTCATCCGGCAGCAGGCGCAGCGCCACCGCCAGCCAGTGCGCTGCCGTGGCAGGGGCGGTGTTCAGGGTCGTGGACGCGGCCTCCAGCAGCACATCGACGGCCTGCCGGTCACCGTAGGCCGCCGAACGTTCCACGTGGTGCGCGCGTGCGGTTGCGGGGGCCGCGCGCTGCTGCAGCGCTGTTGCCGCGCGGGCGTGTGCAGCCACCCGCCAGCCTGCCCCGGCGCTCTGGTAGGCGACATTGCGCACCAGCGGGTGCCGGTAGCGGAAATGACCAGCTATGCGGGCCGGGCGCAGCAGATCACGCTCCACGAGCCGATCGAAGGCGGCCAAGGCCTCATCCAGCTCGCACTTGGCGATCGCCGCCACCAAAGGGGGGTCGAACTCCTCGCCGGCGACCGCTGCCGCGTGCGCGACCCGCAGTTCGGTGGACGCCACGGCGGTCAGCTCGGCCGACAGGGCGGCCCGCACCGGGGTGGGAATGTCCTGTGCCGGGTCGATGCGATCGTGTTCATCGATGCCGTGTTCCCCGCTGCTGTCTCGGGCCAGCGCTTGCAGGTACAGGGGGTTTCCGCCGCTGGCCTGATACAGCCGCGTCCATCGGCCTGGGGTGATGCCGTGGCTGTGCCCGTCCTGGCCGAGCAGCTGCTCGGCCTCACCGACGGTGAGGGGGCCAACCTCGATCAACTCGGTGTCGTCACGACGCATCGCCTGCGACAGGCTGGCGCTCAGCCGCGTGGATGCCTGCCGCTGGCGGTAGGCCACGGCCAACACGACACGGGCCGCGGGCGGATGTCGGATCAGATGATCCAGCAGTTCGATCGAGCCGTCATCGGCCCAATGCAGATCATCCAGCACCAGCAGCAGACCCTCTGGCGCGGCCAGCACCTCCAACAGCGCTCGCGCGGCCCGATGCAGGCGGTACCGCTCGACATCCATCACAGCCTGGTCGCGCGCCGATCCCCTACGCAAGGGATAAACCGCGCGTAGCAAACCCAGAGACTCCTCGCCCAGTTGCGCCAGCCGCTCCGCCGACACCTCGGGCAGGTGGTCCGCGACAGCATCAACGAATACGCCGAACGGAAGGTCTCGCTCGAACTCGGCCGCACGCCCCCACAACACCGGGACACCCACGTGCCGAGCGAGCCCAGCGACCTCCTCCAACAACCGGGTCTTACCGATCCCCGGCTCGCCCGCCACCTGGGCAAAGCGTGCGGCCCCCTGCCCCGACGGCCACATCAGTAGCCGCCGCAGCCGGTCCACCTCCTCGCGCCGCCCGACCAAGCACCCCTCACACCCAGCCCAGACCGCCCCCTCGGTACCCATCGCATCCCCAGGTGACTGCTGCCCCGCGGCAGCTCCCATGATGTTCCTCCCCAAAACATGTATTCGTACGCCCGACGCCGAAACGGCGAAAAGGGCAACAGGCGCGCAACACCCCGCAGCGTCGCCTGATGAAATTGCTGTTTCACCCCGCAGGTAACTAATCAGGCGAGTTGAACGGCTGTGCTCATTGCACGAGAACCTTCCCCCTAGCATCGAAACCAGACGACCTCGTCGTACTGACCGTCGACGCTCCTTGACCAGGCAGCACCGTATGGGAAACTGCCGTCTGCAGACATGACGTTAGGTAGCGATGAGAGGCAATACGTCGGGAGAACTACCTCAAAACCGTCCACGATGACTGGCCAAGCCCCCCCCCCCGGCTTACCAGCGTAGTAAACGGGCATGCGCCAGCCCCATCAAGCACCCGCCCCCAGATTCCGCCCATTATCTCCCTGATGCAAGGAACGAGCACGGCGCAGCATCGCCACCGGCACGATCTGGCCACGTCGTTGCGTGACCACGACACCAACCGGGTCATAATGACCGCGTTTCTTTGTATGGCAGCTAACGGCGGTCCAGGGAACATGCGGTCCCCTCGCCGGAACGAGCGACCCGTCAAGACCGCCCCGCCCGTACGAGTTCACCCTGCCAATACCGCAAGGCGCCGGCCTGGAGGTACAGACCTTGCGCCGCGTCTCCGAAATAGGGCGAGAACAAGGGCCTAGTGCGGCAGCAGCAGTCTGGGATGTTTGATGCGTTGTCGCTGGTAGTGGCTGTGGCGGGCTCGGGTTTGGTGGCGTCGTCGCCAGTCTGACCAGTGATCGGTGTGTGCCCGGGGGTGCGCGGGACGGGTCAGGTTGGCCCAGAGTCGTCTGATTTCGTTGCAGGACAGGGCGATCAGATCGCTTCCCTGACCGCTGGTGCCCCTTTTTCCTCACGGACACGTTCAGCGTGGGCGGTGACAGCGAGGAACGCCGCCGCGAGCATGGACAGAGTGATATGCCGGTACCACGCGTCGTACTTGCGAACCTGATAGTGATCCAGCCCGGTCTCGTTCTTGGCGAACTGGAACGTTTCCTCGACGGCCCACCGGGATCCGGCGATGCGGACCAGTTCGGCCAGCGGCACCGGGTGGCGGGTGTGACAGATGTAGTAGGCCAGTTCGGTGGGCTTGCTGATCGACCGCCGCACCAGCAGCAGGTGCTCATCGGCGCCGGGATCGATCAGCAGCCAGTCATAGAGGCGATGGCCCTTGCTGCCCCGTCCGGCCGAGAGGCGCTGCCAGCCCTTGCGAGGTGCACTGCGAGCCAGCTCATCAGCCCGCGCAGATCCTTTCGGGGTGGCCAACCGCTGGTCACAGGACACCGCCATGACGTAGTTGAGGCCGTTGTCTTCCAGCCATGCCCGCAATCCCGGGTTGTCGCCGTAGGCCTCATCGGCGGTGAACCAGCCCAGCTCGACACCGGCGTCCAGCACACGTTCGAGCATCCGCTGGGCCAGCACGGGTTTGGTCGCGAACCCGACCTCGGCACCGATGCCGGCCTGCGCACAGCGTTCCCGATCCTCGGTCCAGGACGCCGGTAAGTAGAGTTCCCGGTCGATCAACGCCCGGCCACGGGCGGAAACGTAGGCCAGGAACACGCCGAGTTGACAGTTCTCGATCCGCCCGGCGGTGCCGGAATATTGGCGTTGGACCCCGGCAGACTTGGTGCCCTTCTTGAGAAAACCGGTCTCGTCGGCCACAAAGACCCCGCTGGGATCAGCGAGGTGGTCCAGCACATAGGAGCGCAGATCGTCGCGCACCGCCTCGGCGTCCCAACGGTAAAAGTTCAGCAACCGCTGCATCCCGTCGGGAGTCAGGTCACCGGCCTGCTCGGCCAACGTCCAGGAGTTCTTGCGCTCGGCACCCGAGAGCAGCCCCAGCAGGTACATCCGGGCCCGCCGCCGCGAGTCGGCCTGCGCGAAACGACCCGCGACCAGCGCGAACATGTCATCGAACCCGGCCCGCCACCGGGCCAGACGATCATCAACTACAGTCCATGACGCGGCCACCGCCGCGTCTTCTTCGAGATCCAACACACCTTGAAGTTGATCACGCGGTGGCCGTCTTCTTGATCACGACCCACCGCAGATGATCACACTGTGCGGTTGCCGTACTAGCCAGCGCCGGTTACTCCACGTGTAGGAGGCCTGACCGTTGACCCAGCCGCTGCTGCCGCTGTTGAAGCCGAAGAACCATAGGCCGCCGCTGACACCAGGTGCTGCCGCAGCCCATCTCGACCGTGCGGGGGTAACGAACAGCGCAGCGGCGATCTCCTCGGTGATCCAGCCGCCCGCGGGCAAGCCAGCACCCCTCTCTACACCGCAACCAAGACGATCACGTCGGTCACGAACCAGAAATAAGAGCCAGAAATAAGGGATTGCCCTGACGCTGTGGTGCACGGCGCTGGAAAAGAATCGGGGACACGTCCGAGCGCACCTCCGCGTCGCTCGCCGTCCAGAGCAACTCGAGATGCGTTCGAAGGAAGCCCGCATGGCCCATATCCACGTTCGTGCAGTACCAATCCCGGCCGACTCACGGTTGCCCACCCAGCTGACACGAACCGACTTCGCCGACGCCTACGCCGTACGGCTACCACCCGACACCAGCACCGATCCGCGAGAATGGGCACAGCGCCTCTTCGCGAACACGCCCCGATGGGTCCACCGCGCAATGGTTCTCCGCGACCGACTCGTCAGCGTCGTCGGGCTCAAGGCTGCCGGGCGCATGGCCAACAACAAGGCGGCAATGCCCTTTCCGGAACAGGCCCACACCGAGCGGGAAGTCATCCGCGGTTTCGATGACCGCCATCTAGACTTCCGGTCCTGTATACACGTCGAAGAAACGGACGACGGCGTGCAGCTCACCATCGGCACCGTAGTGCACTTCCACAACCTCTTCGGCCGGCTGTACTTCCTGCCAGTCCGCCCCCTCCACGCCTTGATCATCCACACCATGCTCCATCAAGCCGCAGCGCACCCAGCCATCACATGACACCGACCAAGCCGCTGACTCAAAGTGAGGTCAGAATCATGTCGAGAGACCGACGGCGACACACGAGCCTCCCCGGACTCTCCCGCCTCGACCGGCGGCATCCTCCTCTTTGCCGCCAGGGGCCATAACGAAATCATGGCGCGACCGCCAGTGTCACGATGTCGATTGGTTCGATATCAAGGGACGTTCTTCTGGCAGCGAGTCATCCCCCATTGACCCCACCTGACCAGTTACGCAATTGGAAGGCCAGAAACATGACGGAACAACGACAGAAGTATCTGCGTTGGATCACGGCCGTGACTGCTGGCATCATTGCCATTCTCGGTTACGCAATCGCCCGACGCAGATTGCTAATGCCGCAACAGGAGATCTAACTGGATCGCCAGCGGTTCACAAGTTCGTGACTGATCAGGCAGAGCCGGCAACATGGCCTCCGATTCCGATGCCGTGTCTCCCCGACTGGTGCCCGCCGGAGCCGTGTCGCCCCCACTGGTGCCCGGGGACCCTCCCCATGAGGGCGTTGTTAATAACTAGCAATGCCGCCTAGCTGACGAGGGTCGCATATTACTGCCGGCCCTCTTCAGCTGTAGTGCGTGCGAGGTGCTGACGACCCCGGGCGCGAGCCCGGCCAACGGGTTGACATGTCCGAACACCGGGAATGTTAAACGCTACGTAACTCGACGAAGTCCTGCTTCGCGGTGCACCCCAGGAGGGGTTAACGTCGTCGCTGACCACCAAACCTTGAGCGGGCGGTCCGCAGATCACTCCAGGCTTTGATAGAGGTAGAGCGGTGAGACCCTCCCCCTTGGAAGGTCGTCACCCCCGGGTTCGAGATGGTGCGCGAAACGCGAGCCGTGAGAATCGAAGGCGGGATCAGCGATGCTAATCAACATTCAAAGGAAGAGGAACTACCCACGTGGCCGCGAGTCACCACTGTCACTTGTTGGACAGTCATTCAGGCGGTTATTGTGCGACGTTATCCCCGTACAGCCGCTAGTGTCGAGGTTATGACTAACCCCCCAAATCCTGATACACTAGACCGGACGTACGGAGGGGTGGATGGGTCACTTCGGCCACCGCTGCCGATTCGAATCGCGTTCTGGCTTAACAGCACCATTGTGGCGCTAAGCGTCCTGGTCTGGATAGAACTGCTGTTCGCCTGGATAGCAGTGCTATGGTCGATACGAGAGTCCAGATTCTTCGGCACCCCAGAACGACCGCGAGTATATATAGGATTCCAATTTTTCGGCAAACCGGTCGACAAGCGGCAGTATTTAGAAGCTGGATTGTTGCCGGACGGGTTCGTGGAGTGGACATCACTCCTTACCGTCAGGATTTCCGTGCTTTTCCTGGGCCTGGTAGCGCTGGGCGTCCTGGTGCTGGTCAAGATGAGGGCAGGACGAAACTGGGCGCGGGTGGTGCTTGTGGTGCTGACTGCATTCGGGGCGATCGGCAGCGTGGTGATCCTGCTTGCGGCAAGCAGTGGCTGGGTGACTCTGGCTGGGCCCGCACAGTGGCTGCTCACCGTGTTCGCGCTCATCGTGTGTTTGTCCACCGCCGTGCTGCTCTGGCTTCCGGTTTCCGCCGCCTTCTTCCAGACCGCGCAACGTTGTCGCGATTGACGCGACGTTCCAGCTGGGGCATACCGGTCGCAAGATGTAGATCATGCTCCAGTCTGCTGGAACACATGGTTCGATCAACTGTCTACACGCGACAGTCTGGATGCGCTGTCTCCGGGGCCGTCTGCCGACGACCCCGGAGAGAGGGGGCACCCAACCTCTCCAGCCAGCACGACTTTCCTGTTGGCCCAAGGCCCCTACGCGCCGTCCGGCCCTAGCTGACCCCATGGCTACTGCTGCAGCGCTGGTGGAGAGCATGGTCAGACAGGCCCCCGCCCAATGACCTGCACCAACTACTCGACACCCTCGCACAAGGACAGGGCACCAACCTCTACATACCCCCCGTGAAGTTAACAAACTACCGCTAGGGGCCACTTGAGGTGGCCAAAGCGTGTCGATGTCGCTTATGTGCCAGCGGAATTTGTTCCGGCAGCTCGGTAGCCATGGTTGCATGTCGTCCATGCTAGGGGGCAGCGTGTGGTGATTAGGGGATTTATTTGCCGCGCGATCTCTACCGCTCTTTCGACCGCCTGCTCGCCAGGAGTGGGACGCAAGGGCGCGCAACCGAAGGGGGTATTCGTGACCGACGTCATGCCGGCACTGGGGAAACAAAGGACGGGTGCGGTTCATCGCGACAGCGCTGGTCGGCATTCGGGCCGTCCTCGCCCCGGGACTCTGGTGGATGACCAGCCGCCACCACGCGACGACAGATATCCATGCGGGCTGGACGATGCCCAACGCCGCGGACCGGATATAAGCCACTCGGGCAATCTCCCCACACAGTGGCCAACGTACCCGGCAGCGTGACAAAAGGACTTTCATTCAAGAAAGACGGGCACCATACAATATTGCACAGCCGTGGACGCGTCTGTCACATGAGCCTGGAAGGTTTCGGCCGCACCGTCATTTAAGTGGAGCCGAGACATGAACACCATTGCGCTTCTCATCGCGATGGACGTCGGTCTCATAACGACGGGAACCTGCCTGGTCGTTTTCGCGGACGAAATTGCACGTGTTGCCGTAAAGCTGTTTCGACGGAGAGATAATAAGTGACTGAGTTCGAAGACGCGGAAGAACCAGGACGTGACAGAGTCATGCCCGAAGATGTGCGCATGACAATCAACAGTATCGGCTGGTTGCTGATCCTCGGCCTCCCCTGGGCGATACCGTACCCACAGCTGCAATTGCCCGTAACAATGGCGGCCGTCGGGATCGGATTCGTAAGTGGTAGCATATACAACAACCATCTTCGCAAGCGAGGACTGCGATCTCGATGACAGGCCCACGTCTACCCCGACACAGGAAGTGCCGATCTGCTGGCGTAACTGCGGCACCTGACACACTTCGGTCGACCGGCCGGCCCAAAACGACACCACAGGACAAACAACGCCGATGATCAGTCGCCGCAGGCGGTTGACCGCCCGTTCGCCCAGCAGACGCGCGGCAGGACACGGAGACCAGGGCGGGCGCCGGGGAGGAATCTTCACAACGTGAATCTTCGAACAACCACTACCATCACGAATGTGTGGGACTACGCGGTGGTCTACATGTCGGCACTTAATGACCCCCAGTGGTTGGGGAACGCTCACGAACCGTCCTGGTGTCGGTGGGACTGCCCAGCGCAGGCGCAGGTTCCTGAGGATGCCTCCCTGCGCGACGGCTGCGAACTCCTGGGACGGCAGGGTTGGGAGCTGGTAAGCGTTACCACCCATCCGCGTGGCGACTGGGGACGGCCAGGCTCAGTAGCCGGCGTGGTTTACACGTTGTTCTTCAAACGACGCGCCTGACACTGCGCGTCCGAGTCGCTCCGGTCGATCGGCCTCACCGCAGATCAGGACTACGAGCCCCTAGTAGACCTGTCCGGAGCCGTGGCCAGTGTGCGTCACTGGCGAATGTGCACACCATCTCCGCCAGGCCCAACAGGCGGACGCGGATACTGCCCGCGGCATCGCCGTCTCCGTCCAACGTCCCGGCAAACCGCGCGAACCCTCTAGGGAGGCCCGTCGACGGCCCCCTCCGTTCACTTTCTTTGGGCTGACCCAGGTTCTCATCGAGACTCGAACTGCCCCGCGCGGATGACGGACCTATTCCTTGTCGTGACGTTCCAGAACGAGACTGATGAAACCCGCGATGAGTAAGGCCGTCGTGATGGTGGGAATGACCGTGGCGACTCCCAGCAGCAAGGGGGAACCCCATCGACCCTCCCGAACGACAGCGCCGACTCGCTGCTGAACTGCATGATCACGATGGCCTGGATGCCGAGCAGGATAAATCCTGGCCACAGTAGGCGACGACTCCACCGAGACCCCGGGTTTGGTGTCCGGCTGATCCTTCTGCGGCACGGTCGATCCCCTTTCTTCTCGGTCAACGTGAAGGTGCGCGACTGGTTGCCGCTGGTGTCGTCACGCCGCTGCTCATGGGTGACTGCTCCTCTGCCGCACGGACGGCACGCACACCTGGCACTGCGAACGTCACGAGACTCGCCGCCACCGGCACCGCGGCCAGTAACACCATGGCGCCATGCATGCCGACGGCCGCAGCCAGCGGGCCGGCGCCGAGATAGCCGACGGGGGTGAGCAGCATCGTGCCGAAGTCGTCGATGGAACTGACCCGCGACAACGCGGTCGCCGGAACCCGCTGCTGCAGCACCGTCCGCCAGTACACATAGGTCATCGCCACCGCAGCGCCGGAGAGCAGGCTGTAGACGCCGAGTACAGCCAGGCCCAGCCCGCTGAGGAGCACGGCGGGGCGGGCCGCGGCGACTACGAGCAGTACCGCACAGGCAGCGGCAGGCCGGGCCACTGGCACCCGCATCGCGATGACGCTGCCCGCAAGCGCGCCTGCGGCGTAGGTCGCCATGATCACTGCCCAGCCGTCGGCGCCACCGAGTTCCAACCGTGCGACTTCCGGGCCGAGCACGAGCATGGCCGGCACGGTCACCGCGCCGAACACGGTGAAGTTGAGGATCGACGCCCACAACCAGGTCCGCGACCGCACCTCACGCCAACCGGTGCGCAAGGCGGGCAATAGCCGCTCTGGAACCGTCCGCGCGGCTTCCGGCCGATGGCGCATCGCGGCCAGCAGCAGCGCGCTGACGCCAAATGTCACCGCGTCCATCGCTAGTACCGCACCCGGCCCCAGCGCGCTGATCGCCACCGCGCCCAAGCCCGGGCCGGTGATCCGCAACAGGTTGGCCGACATGGCGACGAGCGCGTTCGCTTCCCGCAGCGACTCGCGGGGAACGATATGGGGCAGATGTCCGGCCAACGCGGGCCGGAACAAGGCTTCCGCACCGCCATAGACGATCTGTACCACGATGAACAGCCACAACTCGGCATCGCCGACGAACAGCATCGCGGCCAGCACAGCCTGCGTACTGGCACGCACGACATCCGAAGCGATCATCAGCCCGCGGCGCGGAAACCGGTCGGCGAGCACACCGCCGAGCAGCAGCAACGCCGCGAGCGGGAGATATCGTGCGGCGAGCACCACGCCGAGTGCGGTCGGTGACCCGCCGATCTCCAGCACGGCGAACGCCGTTGCCAGTGCGGCGGGCGCGTCACCTGCCATCGAGGCGGTCTGGCCGAAGAACAGCAGCCCGAAGTCCCGTTGCCGCAGCAACGCGATGATCATGTCTGTACGCCCAGCCAGTCACGGACCACGGCGGCCGCCTTGTCAGGCCCGATCATCGACACGCCTGGGCTACGCTCGCCCCGCCAGATCTCGTACACCTCGCGGGTTTCCGGCTCCACCACCGTCTCCCCCGACTCGCGCAGGTCCGCGACGTGTCGTTGGATCACTGGCTTGCCCCACATGGCCTTGTTCATGTGAGGGAACCACAGTGCGGGCCTCGGTGACGCGAGCAGCGCCGTGGTGGCGGGCGTTGACGCCAGGCCCAGCGCGGCGCACGCCAGCAGATGGGCGGTCGCCGGGAGCACGACCATCGCCTTCGCCTTCAACGCCACCTCGACCGGGTTGAGGTCCGGGAGGTCGGCAGTCAGTACCTCGTCGGCCAACCAGCCCGCGACCTGTGACGGCATGAACCGTTCGGCACTCTTGGTCAGCAACACGACGATCTCGTCATCGACCGTTCGTCTGAGCTCGGACAGATAGGCGGCCAGCACGAGCGAAGCGCTCGATCCTCCTGCGACCACGACCAGTGCGTCCTCGCGCATCGCTCCCCCTCGGTTTGTCGACGGACACGGGCAAGGGACCGCCCGGTGTACGCGGGCGGTCCCCGCGACTCAGCAGGTGTTGCCGGGGTCGATGACCGTGATCATGGCGCACCTCCTCTCGCCTGATGAAACGCTGGGTTCAGAACCGGCAGTTGCCGGGGTCCGGTTCGTCCACACCCGGCGCCTGGCCGGTGGGGGTGATCAGGACGACGTTGAGGATCAGCGGCTGGTCGGTCTCGTTGTGGACCGTGTGCACGTGGTGCGGTACCTCGACCCATCCCTGGCCGGGGCCGAAGTGCTCCGGACGGC
The DNA here is from genome assembly GCF_017876405.1 of Kibdelosporangium banguiense. GTDB lineage: Bacteria > Actinomycetota > Actinomycetes > Mycobacteriales > Pseudonocardiaceae > Kibdelosporangium > Kibdelosporangium banguiense. Next base: position 11,030,562 of record NZ_JAGINW010000001.1, read on the forward strand.
AACGCCGATCCATGGCCATGTACCGGGTGGCGATGCCTTCGACGACCGACACGAGCGCGTTGCCGTTGTGCGAGTGCCAGCCGATCTGGCCGTGCGGCGCGACAGTCAGCACAGTCAGCTGGAGGTCGGACGGCCCGTGCGTGTTGAGGTGCATCCGTCCATCGACCAGCACTTTGCTGAGCACTTTGCCGGTCACGCCGACGTTCGGTGTCGCCTGCGCGGCAGGCATCATCAACGCGCCGAAGGTCACCACCATGGCGACCGCCGCGGCGCAGGCGGCAATACGTGGGACTGGTCGGGACATGGCTTCCCCCTCGGACTGGTGTGGCTGCCGGATGCCGACAACCATGTCTCTCTCATTGCCAGCGAACATCGCTTCCACGGCAGGCGAACCCTGGTCGAGGACGCCACGGACCGCGGGAGCCGGCATAGCAAACTACGAGACTCCGGGCGTGTGGCGCCCCGACCATTTCCTCCTTTCCGAATTCCGAGCCAACAATGCGCGTCCAACGGAGAGCGGCGCGGACACGGTGCATCAGACATGGCCCTTATCCTGTTGCGGCACCGCCGACCACAGCGTCAGGGCAATCCCCTATTTTTCTGGCTCGAGGTCGGCGCCATCATCTTCTCAGCCGCCGTTGTCGGCCCGCGCCAGCGCACTTTCCACCGCGGAGCGAGTGGGAACACCAAGCTTGGCAAGGATGCGGGAGAGATGTACTTCCACGGTCTTGTGGCTCACATGCAGGTGTTTGGCGATTTCACGGTTGGTCATGCCGGTGTCGATCAGTCGTGCGATCTCGAACTCTCGGCGGGTCAACTCCCCGGGCGGGGCGATCTTGACGGGTCGCCCCGCCCGGCAGAGGATCGCATGTTCCCTGGACCGCCGTGAGCTGCCATTGCAAAGAAATGCGGTCATAACCCGCCCGTACGTGTTCACCCTCCCAATACCGCAAGGTGCCGACCTGGAGGTACAGATCTTGCGCCGCATCTCCGAAATAGGGCCGGTTGTTCCACGTGTAGGAGGCGTGACCGTTGCCCCAGCCGCTGCTGCCGCTGTTCAAGCCGAAGAACCATAGGCCGCCGCCGACATCAAAGTGCTGTCGCAGCTCATCTCGACCGTGGCGGGCTGACGAACAGCGCAGCGGCGATCTCCTTGGTGATCCAGTCGCACGCGGGCAAGCCAGCACCCCTCTCTACACCGCAACCAAGGCGATCACGAATCAGAAATAAGGGTCAGAAATAAGGGCTAGAAATAAGGGATTGCCCTGACGCTGTGGTGCGCGGTGCAGGAAAAGAATGGGGACACGTCCGACTGCAGCTGCGGCACGGCGCCGGTCGAGGTGGACTGGATGGTGATCCTGCTCGCGGTGGGGGATCGCTTCTGCGGCCCCGGCAAGCGCTGACAGTTATAGGTCGTGACATATGTACTTATGTAGGCATGATTACGGATACAGCGGAAGGAATCCCCGAGCTGCAAATGCGCATACGACGACCGTCGGGGCGGCAGTACTCCCTTTTGGAGGTAGGTGTGCACGAAGGCGGGCTGGTTGCGGATCGCTACTTTGATAGCTCGGCGCGTACCCGCCGCCCCCCGTTCCTGGGTAGTCGCATCGGACGCGCGGAGCACGGACGTGGGAGCGGCGGCGGACTGGATCCTCAGCGCAACGGACGGAAACCACGGCACGCCACGTGTTCGGCAAACGCACCGGCCCGGAGTTACTTGTCTGGTTCAACACTGCCTCACGTCCGTCTTTAACCGAACGATTCGATTATGTAGCGAACAACTCGCGCGCGACAAGGAAGACAAAGAGGTGTAGATCTCCCGTCGTCACGCGAATTGGAGGAAAATCATGAAACAGGTGATGTCCAAATACTTCTTGCCGTCGTCACCTTGCCGTCGTCGCGGCCATCATGATCAGCGGTATAGGCGTGAATACCTCCACCATCGGGCACAGGAACACGGATTCCCCCAGCGTCGTCACGGGTTTGGTACATGTCCTGACAATCAGCAACGGCGAAACCGTCAAGAGACCCCGGATGCGACTGTAATGCTGCGGTGTAATCCCGACGGCGGTCGTCATCCGCACGCCACCCAGACCTGTACAGGCCAAGGAAAGTGGATGGCGACTTCACGACGTTGCGCAGGAGCACCGATGGATGCCCAGCGGTCTGGGCGCCGGTCACTGCGACCACAGACGGGACCTGGCAAGGCCGCCTCATCAGCTTTACGACCGGCGTTGCCTCTCCGCCCCTGCTTTCTGGTCACTCGTATACCGCTACGCCTCTGAAAGGAGATCCGCAGATGATCAACGATGACGTCATCGCCGAGGGCGAGTCAGCCGTCCCGGACGTCAGCAAGTTCGTCGACCTCACGCAACACGAGATCCAGGCGCTGAAGACCAGGTACAACCTGGCAGATGCGCACACCCACCAGCGGCAGTCGCCCAGGCAGGAGCGCATCGTCACCGACCTGTCGGACCTCTGGCACTACTCCGAGGACAACCTGCAGTCGCACCTGGAACAGCGATTCCTGGACGCATTCTTCCGGCTGCACGAGCAGCCGACTGCGGCCGCGATGAACAAGACGTTGTTATCGTACTCGGCCAGCGTTTCCACGATGGTCGCCGCGATGTACCTACAGCAGCGGAACATGTCGGTCTCGCTGGTCACGCCGTGCTTCGACAATCTGGTCGACCTGCTGCGGCACATGAGGGTCGAGCTGGCCTCGTTCCCGGAGGAGTGGCTGCACGACGTGGCCCGAATCCACGAGCGGATGTCGCAGGTCGGCACCGACGCCATCTATCTCGTCGACCCGAACAACCCGACCGGGTTCACACTGCTCAAGGATGGCAGGAGCGGCTTCGCCGAACTGCTGAGGATGTGCAAGGAAACCAGCAAGCTGCTGATCATGGATTTCTGCTTCGCGTCTTTCGTGCTGTGCTCGGAAGGCATAGATCGGGTGGACATCTACCAGATGCTCGAGGAGTCCGGCGTCACCTACATGGTGATCGAGGACACCGGCAAAACCTGGCCGGTGCAGGACGCGAAATGCGCGATGATCACCGCGAGCGAGGATATACACGAGGACGTCTACAATATCCACACTGCGGTCCTGCTGAACGTCTCGCCGTTCGTGCTGAGCTTCCTGACCCGCTACGTCGAGGACTCCATTGCGGACGGTTTCGCTTCAGTGCGCGACGTGATCACGGAGAACCGGGCGTCCGCGCGGGAGGCGCTGGAAGGCAGGATCTTGGAGTATGTGCCGCCCGTCGTGGACACCAGCGTGGCGTGGTTCAAGATCGTCAAGCCTGGGTTGACCGCCACCCAGTTGCAGGCCAAGTTGTTCGAGAACGAGATCTACGTCCTGCCCGGCACCTACTTCTACTGGGACGACAAGGAAAAGGGCGAGGAGTACGTCCGGATCGCCTTGGCCCGCAGGCCGGAGGAGTTCGCCGACGCGATGACGGCGATGCGGAAGGTGCTGCTGAACGATGCCCGCTGACGTGTACGTCGACGCCGCGCTGTTCATGGGGATGCACGCCGATGACGACGCGGTCCGCGTGGCGTGCAAGAACTTCTTCGTCGACCGGCTGTCCGGCGGCGACGCGGTTGTGATGAGCCTCGAGCAGGTCGGCCGGTGCGACGCACTGATCTGGGGGCGGTGCGGCCGCGACGAGCAGGACAGCTACTACCCGTTCATGGACGTCCTGCACACTGATATGGCCATGGGCCGGATCCCGTACGAGGAGCAGGACATCAAGGCGGCACTGACGGCTTCAAGCCTGGCGGGCCTCGAGCTGACCGACCGGCTGACCCTGGGCATGGTGCTCAACCGCGGCGGTGAACTGGTCACCGTGAACCCCCGGCTGGCGGGCCGCGACGACTTGCCGGTGCGCAGGCCCAAAGGGGGAACCGAGCGGCATTTCCCGTGCTATCTGGAATGGCGTTACGAGCGGTCTCTCGCGCTCCGCGTGCCCGGAAAGGATCTTTGACATGTACTCGGGGACGATCGTTCCGCTAGTCACCCCGCTCGACTTGGACCGCGCGGTGGACGAGGCGAGCGTGGACCGGCTGATCGAGTCGGTACACCAGGACGTCACCGCGCTGATGCCGACGCTGAGCTCTGGGGAAGGCTGGAAGCTCACCGAGCGGCAGTGGCGCGACATGGTGGCCGCGGCCAGGAAGCACTCTCGCGGTCTTGACGTGCTGGTCGGAATTCAGTTGCCGGAGACCGCGCAGGTCATCGAGCGTGCCCAGATGGCCAAGGAGCTTGGCGCGAACGCTGTTGTGGTCACGACACCGTTCCGGGTCGAGATTAGCCAAGATGAGATCTACGAGCACTACCGCTCGCTGCGGTCCGCTGTGGACATTCCGCTGTTCGTGTACAACGAGGAAGCGGTGTCCGGCAACACCATCGGACTGGACGCGCTGCTGCGAATCTTCGAGCTGCCTGACGTCGTGGGCATCAAGGAGTCCAGCGGGTCCGCCGAGTTGACCCGGCGGATCGTGCGGACCGATCATTTGGTGCCTGTGTTCGAAGGTTGGGAGAACCTGCTGCTGGAGGCGCACGGCATCGCCGGTTTCATCGGCCCGCTGGCGAACCTGGAACCGCAGCTGTGCAACGCGATGCTTGTCGACCCGACGCCGGAACGCCAAGCCGAGGTCGATGATGCCTGCCTGCATTACGGCGTGCTCGAGGACGACTGGTACCGGCAGGTCAAGCAGGAGCTCTGCAAGCGCAAGGTGATCAGCACCGACGTCGTAGCCAAGGAGGACTGATGAGGGTCTCAGCCGGGGACGGCCCGCAGAAGCGGCTCTACATCCACAATCGCACGGTGCCCGACGACGATGACTACGCCGAGATGCTCGAGACCGAGCGGGACTGGGCGGTGCGGCTGGCTGCGGAGCACGAGGCGCGAGCGCCGAGGTTCTCCTCCCGCGAGGAAGTGCTTGAGGCGCTGCGTGCCCGGTTAGAGGAGGAGGAACGCAGCGGGCCGAGCGACGACGAGCGGTTCCTCGCCGAACAGGCCACGTTGGACCAGTTCAAGTCGGTGGTCGCGGACTTCGCGGTGGACGGTCTGGTGGAGTCCCAGTCACACCTGGGAATCATCCGGCGGCTGCCGGCCAAGGCGCGTACCACAGTGCTGCGGGTGCTGATCGACGAGTTCGGCTGTGGCAACGACGACCAAGAACACGCCCAACTGTACACCAGGCTGGTGACTGAGCTGGGCATGCCGACCGAGCTAGAGTACTACGTCGGCGTGGCGCCAGAGGAGTGCTTCGCCTACGTCAACTTGTTCCACTGGTTCGCCGACCGGGCATCGGCACCCGAGTACTTCCTCGGCGCGTACGCGTACTTCGAGTCGAGTGTGCTGTACGCGTTCCGGAGCTACGCCAAGGCGAGCAAGCGGCTCGGCATAGTCAATGACAAGTACTACACCGAGCATCTCTACATAGATGCCTACCACAGCAAGCAGATGCGGGGATCGATCAGTGCGCTGGAGCGGCATCGCCCGGTTGACCTCGCGAAGGTCTGGACCGGTGTGGAGCTGACCAGCACGGTGGTCGCGGAGGCCACTAAGGCAGCCATCGGCCGGGCGCGGGCCATGGTGTCGGCATGACGCCGGTAATCAAGCCGGTCAGCGAGGACGAGATCCTTGTGGAACTAGGTTCCACCAAGGTGATCACGCAGGCCGAGTGCCCGCACCGCAAGGGCAAGCTGCGGTTCGGCATGGTGAACCCACGGCGCATGACCATCACGTGCCCGCTGCATCACTCGACATTCGACCTGCGAACCGGCCGCAAGCTCAGCGGCCCTGCCTGCGGCGGACTTCGCGTGTCCATTGTGGATGATGAGACGGTGGGATACAGATGACCGGATTACTCTCGACTACCGAGTCAGGAACACAAGAGGCGGACGGTGCTCAAGGCCGGGGGCGCCGCCGTGGCCGTGACCGGATCTTCGACATCGTTGGACTCCCGCTCGCGAAGATCACGCTTGGCCAGGGGTTCGTGCGGTATTGCTCCGGGAGGCGGCTCATTACGTCCGCCGGACTATTTCCGATCGGGGAATGTTGATCTACTGGGATGGCTGCGGAGCACGCTTAAGGGGCTCTTCAAACTTGGTCGGGATTGCATGATCGTCAGTGACTATGTGTTACAGACGGGGTGATCACCTTGCGTGTGTGGGGTGATGGCGACATCGGCGTGTCGAGCCCGGCTGGGATGTGAGGGGTGCCCGCAGCGGCCTGAGACCATGATCTTGCTGAAGGACACCTGATCGGGAAAGAGCCGCGGGCACCGTGACCGCTCGCCGCCGACGTGGCAGCGCCTCTCGACCATCGCAACCTTGCCCCACTCCCTGGCAGCCACCGGCCCGACTGGCCCAAGCCGCGCACCGGCAGGCCGGCCGGCAAACCACGCGTTGACCAGGCGAAACCGTCTGAGAGGCCTCTCAGAGCGGCCGCTCACCAGTCCCGTGGTGTCCGCCTACCGCGTCCCGCGATCGGCCGTCTCCGGGCATCGCCGCAGGTCAGCCGCTGACAACCGGGCGTCTGAATCGTTCACTGACACTTCCGTGGGCGACAGCTGACACTTCGCTGCGCGAGCACTGAGTTTCCTGCGTTCGCCGAGACCGAACGGCTGCGCGTCACATCACGGTATGGCCCGGCCCCCAGACCCGGTCGGGTTTCGTCACGGTGACGACCTCCCAGTTTCCGGCCAGGTCCGCGCGCCGGGCCGCGCCGTCCGGCGGCCCGGCGGGGGTGTCCCAGGCCGCGGGCCGGTGGTGAGGATAAGAGACATTATCTCCACAACCACCATGAATGCTTATCTCGCTTATCGCGTACGCGTTTTTCATATCGCGTACGCGATAAGCGAGATGCTACACAGCGCGAGTGAGTCAGGACGACGGACCGCGAGCTGCGGACACACCGGACCCAGCCGGGCCGGGCGGATCCGGGCCGCAGGAGGGCCCGGCCGACCCGCGGTGGACCGACGACGAGCGCCGCGACGCCGGACTGCAGCCATGCGCCCTGCCCGAGTGCCCGAACTGGTTCCCGAAGGGCAAGCAGGGCGGGAAGAAGTACTGCGCCAAGCCGCACGCCGACGAGGCCTCCCGGCGCCGCAAGGCCGGTGAACGGCTGGCCGCGACCGAGCCGCTGGCCGACCTGGTCGCGCTGCGCGACGACACCCTCGCCCTGGCCGGGATCCCGCTCGGCGAACTGATCCGCCGGCTGACCGACCTCGACCAGCGCTGGCGCACCCTGGACCAGAGCGCGGCCGGCGAGCGGGTGTCGGGTTCGGTGAGCAGGTCCTGTGCGGACAGGCCCATCCCGGCCAGTACGAGCCTCGCGGCGTCGAGCGCGGCTTGCCGTCCTGCGGCTGTGTCGGGAGAGGTGGTGGTCATCGTGACGCACCGCCCTCAGCCGGTCGGTTCTCGCAGATGGCCTGGTGCAGGGTGCTCAGCGGGTAGACCGTCAGCAGGTCCTCATCCAGGGCGGCGGCCAGCAGCACCCGATCTCCCGCCTGCAGGCCGCAGCGGGTGCGAAGCACAGCGGGGATAGTGATGTACGGCTTCTGGCCGAAGGCGAGCATGCCAGCCGGGTCGCGGCGAGCGAGGACGACGCCAGACGTGCCGGACAGGGTGAGCCGGTCACCAAGTTTCCAGCCCCGGGCCTGCGTAACGACACGGTCGGAGACTCGGCCCGAGGCGTCGATCCGGCCCATGCCGTAGATCACATGCGCTGGCGCAGTTGGAGGCGCCGACGGAGTCGCCAGAGGGAGAGCCTGGGACCTGGCCGGATCGGCGGACCGAGAGGTCCTGACGACCGACGTGGGGATAACAGGGGCCACGACATGATTGATCATGGCCGCCCCAAGAGAGGGCTTGCATCCAGCCTGTGGCGACGTCACCATTAAGGTGTTCAAGTACCAGTCGCTGCTGGGGAAATCTCACCGTTTCTGGTGTCCGAGGGGGGACTTGAACCCCCACGCCCGTTAAGGGCACTAGCACCTCAAGCTAGCGCGTCTGCCATTCCGCCACCCGGACCTGCGTTGTTTCTGCAGTGCGCATAGCGTAGCGGATGGTCGATGATCATCCCAAATCGGGGGTCGGGAGTGATAGGAAGAGCTTGTGACTGAGCGCGCGCGGGACATTCCGGACACTGGGGTTGCTGAGGAGGAGGTGGTCGGTCTTGCGTCTGAGCTGATTCGGATCGACACCACCAACACCGGGGATCCGGAGACTGTGGTCGGGGAGCGGGCGGCCGCCGAGTATGTGGCCGCGAAGCTGGCTGAGGTTGGGTATGAGACCACTTATGTCGAGTCCGGGGCTCCTGGGCGGGGCAATGTCGTCGCCCGGCTGGCCGGGAGTGATCCGGGTCGGGGCGCTTTGCTGGTGCATGGGCATCTTGATGTTGTGCCGGCTGATGCTTCGGAGTGGTCGGTCCATCCTTTCTCCGGGGCTGTGCAGGATGGGTATGTGTGGGGGCGCGGCGCCGTCGACATGAAGGACATGGTCGCCATGTCCCTGGCTCTGGCCCGCCGGCTCAAGCGGGACGGCATCACGCCGAAGCGGGACATCATCTTCGCCTTCCTCGCTGATGAGGAGGCCGGCGGCCACTACGGGGCCCAGTGGCTGGTGGAGAACCGGCCTGACCTCTTCGAGGGTGCCACGGAGGCGATCAGCGAGGTCGGGGGCTTCTCGATCACCGTGAAGGACGGCGTGCGGGCCTACCTCATCGAGACCGCCGAGAAGGGCATCGCGTGGATGACCCTCCGGGTCCGGGGCCGGGCCGGGCATGGGTCGATGATCCACGAGGACAACGCTGTCACCAAGCTCACCGAGGCTGTCGCACGCCTGGGTCGGCACAGGTTCCCGCTGGTGCTGACCGATTCGGTGCGTGAGTTTCTTGCCGGGATCTCCGAGCTGACCGGCATCCAGTTCGAGGAGGACGACCTCGAGGGGTCTGTCGCCAAGCTGGGCAACATCGCCCGGATGATCGGCGCGACCCTCCGGGACACGGCCAACCCGACGATGCTGAACGCCGGGTACAAGTCGAACGTCATCCCTTCACTGGCCGAGGCCACCGTCGACTGCCGGATCCTGCCTGGGCGGCAGGAGGCGTTCGAGCGCGAGCTGGACGAGATCCTGGGGCCGGACGTCGAGCGGGAATGGGTGGGGCTGCCGCCGCTGGAGACCACGTTCGACGGCCCCTTGGTCGACCACATGACTGCTTCGATCATCGCCGAGGATCCCGCCGCGAAGACTCTGCCGTACATGCTGTCCGGCGGTACGGACGCGAAGTCGTTCGCACAGCTGGGAATCCGGTGTTTCGGGTTCGCCCCGCTGCAGCTGCCGGCAGACCTGGACTTCTCTGCCCTTTTCCACGGCGTGGACGAACGGGTCCCGGTGGACGCGTTGAAGTTCGGCACCCGCGTCCTCGACCGGTTCCTGCGTAACTGCTGATGGAATCGACCCGTATCGACCGTTGGCTGTGGGCGGTCCGGCTGGCCAAGACCCGGCCGGACGCCGCGGCCGCGTGCCGGGCCGGCCATGTGCGGATCAACGGCCGCCCGGCGAAACCGGCGACGACCGTCGTGCCGGGCGACGAGGTTCGTGCCCGCGTCTATGACACGACCAAGACCGTTGAAGTGATGCGGGTCATCCAGAAACGGGTCGGTGCCGCCGACGCGGCCACGTGCTTCATCGATCGCACTCCCGCTCCTCCCCCTGAGTCGATGATTCCGGTCGCCCGGCGGGACCGCGGCGCCGGCCGTCCCACGAAACGGGAGCGCCGCGTCCTCGACAAGTTCCGCACCGGCCAGGCTTGAGGCGTGCGCCAGGTCACAGTCTGAGCGCGGCCTCGACCCAGCAGCCGACTGTGAGCAGCGCGGCCTCTGCCTGTGCGGGGCCGATCAGCTGGATTCCGAGCGGGAGTCCGGCCTCGTCGCGTAGACCGGGCACGGTCACTGCGGGCAGCCCGAGCGCTTGCCACGGACGGCTGAGGATCGGATCTCCAGTGCTGTCGAGCCCGTGCGGCGCTGGGCCTGGGGCGGCTGGGCTCAACACGGCGTCGTAGGTCGCTAGCAGTTCCGTCACACGTGTGCCTGCCGCAGCCACCGTTTCCTGGGCAGCCACGTAGTCGTGTTCCGGAGTTTCCGCCCCGGTCCGCAGCAACTCGGTCAGTTGTGGGCTCAGCTGCGGCGCGACGGCCAGTTCTGCGGCACGTTCCCGGGCGGCCTCGTAGGCCATCACCACGCGATGGGCCGCTGCAATGTCGGCAACGACCTCCTCAAGCGGGAAGTCCTCGACCACGGCGCCCGCGACGGCGAGCCGTTTCCGGGCTTCTTCCAGCGCTCCGGCCATTTCGGGACCGGCAGGTGTCGCGGTCAGCGCGAGTAGGCGTGGTGGGCGCTGCTGGGCCAACGCGGGATCCGGCTCACCGGTGAGCGCGGACCAAGCGAGCGCCAGGTCATCGACAGTCGCCGTGTACACGCCGTGACTGTCGAGGCTCGGGCTCAGGCCTACGACTCCGTCCATCGGGAACCGGCCGTGGGTCATCACGAGCGACGCGACGCCGCAGAACGACGCCGGCCGTGTGACTGATCCCGCGGTCTGTGTTCCGAGCGCGAGGGGTACCTGGCCGGAGGCGACGGCGGCGGCAGATCCGCTGGACGAGCCGCCTGGAGTGTGGCCGGGGGCAGCCGGGTTACGCGTTGGGCCGGGCGAGAAATAGGCGAATTCGGTGGTGACGGTCTTCCCGACCGGTACTGCCCCAGCGCGGCGCCACGCGGACACGATCGCGGCGTCTGCCTCTGCGGGCGCGGCGCCGGCGCGTAGTCGCGTTCCGCACTTCGACGGGATGCCGGCGACATCGATGATGTCCTTGACTCCCAACGGAACGCCGCCCAAAGGTCCCGCGGTGACCTCCGGCGTGGGAATGTCCACCACCCAGGCGCGCAATTCGGGTTCGGTCTCAGCGATCCTGGCCCACGAGCGTTCCAGCGCCGAGTTCCCGGAGACGAGTTCACGCAGCGACCACGGCTGCCAAAAATTCATGGTTCCCATAGTCCATGCCGCTCCCGGATTCCGCGCCCTTGGCACGCTCCGTAACGTCGTAGGTATCCCGGACCCACGAGGAGCACGAATGGTCACGTTCGACGATGTGCTGGCGGAGCTGGCCGAGCGGCGGGCGGAGTTCCGCGAGCAGCGCTATGTTCCGAAGGACTTCGTCACCCGGCTCAAGCAGACCGGGCTCTACCGGGCCACCGCACCCGCCAAGTTCGGCGGCGAGCCGCTGCCGCCGGCCGAGTTTCTCGAGAAGATCGAGCGGATCTCGATGGTCGACGGATCCACCGGCTGGGTGGCCAGTTTCGGCTCCGCGCTGATCTACCTCGCCGCGCTGCCGCTGGAGACCCAGGCGGCGCTGTACAAGGACGGGCCGGACGTAGTGTTCGCGGGCGGGCTCTTTCCGGTCCAGGCAGTCGTTCCCACCGAGCGCGGGTTCGTGGTCAACGGCCGATGGAAGTACGCCAGCGGCTGTATGGGGGCCGACATGCTCGGCGTCGGCATCGCCGGTGACGAGTCGTCGGCGGGCAAGCCGCGGGTCGCCGTGCTGCGCCCGGATCAGGTCGAGATCATCGACGACTGGGACGTCGTCGGCATGCGCGGTACCGGCTCATTCGATCTTGCGGTCCGGGATGTCGAGGTCCCCCGGGAGTGGACGTTCATCCGCGGCGGACAGCCCACAGTGGACGAACCGCTCTACCGTTATCCGACCATCGCGTACGCCTCACAGGTGCTCGCTGTCGTCGGAGCCGGTGTTGCGCGGGCCGCCTTGAACTATGCGGAGGAAGTGGGCGCGGAATACACCGGTGTGACCGGCGCCCCGAAGCTGGCTGACCGGCCTTACTACCGGACCGGGATCGCTGCCGCCGAGGCCGCGTTGCGTTCGGCAAGGGCTTGGTTCTACGAGCTCAGCCACGAAGTCTGGGCAACCGTCGTGGCGGGGAATCCTGCCACGGACAAGCAGAACGCGCACCTGCGGCTCGCCTCTGCCCATTTGGCAAGGACTGCGTCGGACGTCGTCGGACAGCTCGTCGAGATCTCCGGCGCCGCACCGATCGGCAACAATCATCCGTTGCAGCTGTTGTTCGGCGACGCCCTTGTCCCCAAACAGCACGCGTTCCTCGGCCCGGCGATGTTCGACGCGGCCGGCGCCGTGCTGATGGGACTTCCGCCTACCTCTCCTGGTTTCCGCTGAACAACTGGAAGCGGTGACGGGTGTGACGCGATGCACCACACCCGCCGGTTGCTTCAGTCGCAGTGTTCAAAGGGACTGGTGTAGGCGCTGCTGCCGACTGAGCCGCCCCACCGCACGCAGACGTTTGGTGCGGATTTGCGTACGGGGCCGGCGTAGTGGCCGTAGTTGCCTGAATCAGTAGTTCTGACGCCGCCCTCTGGCTCGACGAATGCCGAGACTGCCGTTGGTGTGCCGAGGTTTGTGGATTTGAGCGTCACGACGCAGTTGGTGCTGTTGCTTGAGTTGTAGAGCAGGTAGACGGTGCCGCCTGTGAGTGCCGACGAGTCGATGACGCTGTAGCCGCTGCCGCAGACCTCCTCAGGTGTGTACGGGTTGCTGCCGCCGCTGCAGGCGTTGGTGCTGGTGATGGTCTTCTTCTGACCGAGCGAGACGGTGACGCCCTCGACCGTAGGGCTGCTGTCGATGGCGCCGCCTGAGGTGATCTGCTCGTAGTGCAGATGCGGCGGGTAGTCGCCGCCGGTTCCGCCGACTGTGCCGATCACGGTGCCCTGGCTCACCGTCAGCGACGACCCTGCGCTCCGCACCATGCTGGCGAGGTGCGCGTACCGGGTTTTGGTGCCGTCGCTGTGGGTGATGACCACGTAGTTTCCGTACGCCATGATGCCGATCTCGTCGGCCGCCGCGAGGGTCGAGTAGAACCGGGCGGTGCCGCCCGCCGTCGCGCGGACTGTCTCGCCGCTGATCGCGTCACTGCCGTAGCTCTGCCAGTCGATTGAGCCCGACGGGTTGTGGCCGGGCGTCCAGTTGTTGGCGTAGAAGGTCTTGCCGCAGTTGAACGGGCTCTTGTGCGCCGCCATGATGCCGACATCCTCGGTCTGCGCCTGTGAGGCGCCCGGGACGAAGGCGACCATGAGCACGGCGCCGAGGGCCGCGGACAACCCTCTCACGATCCAAGTCCTGCCTGGTGATGTCATCGCCCACCTCGCTTCTCCCGCCATCGATGACGGGCCCGTGATCGATCGTCGAAGCCGCGGACATGCTGACAACCCCACCTACAAGACACGTACAAACCGGAGGGCGTTCACTCCCCGGTGATCCGCTGGAGAGCCGTGAGGGTACGACGACCGCCGGGATCGGAGTCGACGCTGGCTGGAACGACGGCGATTTCGTCGATACCTGCGGCGGCATAGGCGGCAAGCTGCGCTTTGATGCTCGCCGCATCACCGGTCAGGCCGATGGAGTGGATCAGCTCCTCGGGGATCGCGGCGAGCAGTTCGGCAGGGTGGGGACGGGTGCGGGCGAAGGTGACCAGGTCTTCGAAACCCGCCTCATTGAACATTTCGCCGTACCCCGGAGCGGCGAGATAGCCCACGACGCCGCGGCGGAACTGTTCGATCGCGTCCGGCGCCGAGTCCACCGCGGCGATCACCCATGCGGTCACTTTCGGTGGTTCGCGGCCGGCTTCCGCTGCGTCGTGCCGCATCTGTTCGACGAGGGCCGCGGCGGAACGGGGCGTGATGAGGTTGAGGACCATCCGATCCCCGAATTGGGCCGCCGTTCGCACCGCGGCAGGACCGAAGGCCGCGACAGCGATGGCGGACTTCGGTGGGTCGAGGCGCAGCCGATAGCCTTTTGTGCTGACGGCCTTTCCTTCGAAAACCGTCTTCTGCCCGCTGAGCAGTGATCGCACCGCCTGGACGGATTCCCGGAGCGCTCTGCCGGACCATTCGCGGCCATGCCAGTCACGGACCACAAGCGTGCTGGACGTTCCCAGGGCGACGTCAATGTCCTTTCCGGACAGATCAGCGACCGAGGCGACACCACGGGCGATGAGCATCGGGTCACGGACCGCGACCGGCAGTGGCCCGATGGTCAGGTGCAAGTTCGTCGTAGTTGTCGCAATCCTTGTGGCGAGGGCGAACGAGTCGTACGTCGCCATCTCCCCGATCCACAAGCGACGGTAGCCCGTCTCGTCTGCCAGGCGTGCGGTGAGCAGAGCTTCGGACGGCGGACGGTCCTGCCAGAAACCTAGCGACACAGCAAGGGACGGGTTCATACCACCCTCTCCAGAACGGTGGCGCTGCCCAGGCCGGCGGCGCCGCTGACCGCGATCACGCTATAACGTTCGCCGCGCCGCTCGAGTTCCCCGACACAGTTGGCCGCGAGGATCGCCCCGGTCGCTCCGAAAGCGTGCCCCATCGCGATGGTGCCGCCATTCGGATTGAAGCGGTCGCCCGTCACTTTGAGATCTCGCTGGAATTTCAGGCAACTCGCCGCGAACGCCTCGGCGACTTCGAATACCGCGACGTCATCCGGATGCAGGCCGGCCCGTTCAAGAGCGGTCAATACGGCCTGTTGAGCGGCAGTGAGCATGATGACCGGGTTCCCCGCGACGCTGGCGGCGGACACGATCCGGGCCCGGGGCCGAAGGCCGTGTCGAGCACCGGCGGCCTCGCCGCCGATCAGCGTGATCGCTGCGGCGTCCACAATGGTCGGTGATGTGGCCACGGTGTGCACGTGCCGGATCTCGCCCACGTCCGGATGGTGACGCCGGACCAGATCGTCCTGGCCGTCGGCACCGAACTGGGCGAACAACGCCGGCAACTGGGCGACGGACTCCAGTGTCGTAGCCGGCCGGATCGCCTCGTCCGACGCGAAATCACCGATCCGGACGACATCGCCGTCGAACCGTCCGGCCTGCCAGGCCTCCGCCGCCAGGCGCTGCGTACGGACTCCGTATGCATCGAGTTCGGGCCGGTCGAAGCCTTCAAGCGTCGCGATTAGGTCCGCGGCGATGCCCATGGCGACCGAGCCGGTACGTTCCACGACATCCGGGTCCTCGAACAGTGGGGCGTGGTCGGAGTACATCGGCGTGTGCGAGACCGACTCCACTCCCCCGGCGACGATCAGCTCGGCCATAGCGGCATTTGTGTACGCCGCAGCGGTGTTGATCGCATCGATCCCCGACGCGCAGAACCGATTCAGCGTCATACCCGGTGTTGTTTCGCCCCATCCTGCCAGGATCGCCGCAGTCCGGGCGATGTTGCCGCCCTGTGCACCGGTCTGCGTCGCCGTGCCGATCAGGACGTCGTCCACCGCGTCGCCCGAAAGGCCGTGCCGCGCCGAGATCTCCGTCAACAGGGCGGTCAGCAGCTGCAATGGCGTGTGCTGGGCCAGCCCACCACCAGGCTTGGCCTTGCCACGCCCGGTACGGATCGCTTCATAGAGGTAGGCGCGTGTCATCGGCATCCCTTCCCAGGCGACCTACAAACTATCATAGCGAAAGTCAGCTGGAAGGGCGGTTTCTCCGTCCGAACCATGGTGGCGATGCCTATCGCTTGGTAAGTACCGCAGGAATGTGATCGCGGTCTCGTCACCATCCTTTCTGTAGCACGAGAAGAATGCGATTTCCAATCGCGCGGACGCCCTGACCGGATGGTGGAACGATTTGGATCAGCCGGTACCCCGAATGGACAGTGACCGCCGGGTCATCCCCTCCTCGGAGTGAAAGGCAGTCATGGCTGAGCAGAACACCTCCGGAGACGTCACCGCGCTCCCGGAGCGGCCGAAGCGCAATCGCGGGCTTCCCGTTGGAATCGCGGTCGTTGTCGTCGTCGCCATCGCGGCAGTGATCGTGTTCACGACTCGCGGGTCGGACGACGCGGCAGCCGGCAGGACGACAGTGCGGATCGGCACGACCGAGGCAGGTGCGGCGTACTGGACGACCTTCCGCGATCTGGCCGCCCAGGAGAACATCGACCTGCAGGTGGTCAGCTTCAGTGACTACACCCAGGCCAACCCGGCCCTGTCGCAGAGCCGGATCGACCTGAACCTGTTCCAGCACTTGCTGTTCCTGGCCAACTACAACGTGGCCAACAACGACACGCTGACGCCGATCGCGTCCACCTATGTCGTCCCGCTGTCGCTGTACTCGCGCAAGCACAGCGCTGTGGCCGAATTCCCGGCAGGCGGCACGGTCGCCATCCCGAACGACCCGACCAACCAAGCGCGCGCTTTGTTGGTACTGCAGAAGGCGGGCCTGGTCACGCTCAAGGGCGGCGGCAACGTTCTCTCCACCCCGGCAGAGATCGACAAGGGACGCTCCAAGGTGACCGTCACCCCGGTGGACGCGGCGCAGACCGTGGCCTCACTGCCCTCTGTGGACGGTTCGATCGTGAACAACAACTTCGCGCTCAACGGTGGTCTGGACCCGTCAAAGGCGTTGTTCGCTGACAATCCCGCGGATCCGGCGGCCGAGCCGTACATCAACGCGATCGTCGCTAGGGCAGCCGACAAGGACAACCCCGTGTACGCCAAGGTCGCGCAGATCTACAAGGACCCACGAGTGGCCGAGAAGGTCCGTGCGGAGGCCAAGAACACCTCCGTGCTCGTGGACCGCAAGCCGGCCGATCTGACCGCGATCCTCACCCGGCTGTCCGGCACGATCCGCTCGACCCGGTCGTGACCACGCTGATCGAGTTCCGCGGCGTCGGCAAGACCTTTGGCGGTGTCACCGCGCTGGACGGCGTGGATCTCAGCATCGAGGCCGGCGAGATCTACGCCGTGATCGGCCATTCCGGCGCCGGCAAGAGCACCCTGGTACGGCTGATGAACGCCTTGGAACGCGCCACGTCCGGGAACGTCCTGGTCGACGGGACCGACATCACCAACCTGCCGGAGCGGCGGCTACGGCAGGTGCGGCTGGGCATCGGCATGGTGTTCCAGCAGTTCAACCTGCTGCGCTCGCGTACGGTGTTCGGCAATGTCGCGTACCCCCTGAAAGTCGCCGGCTGGACCAAGGCCGACCGGGAGAAGCGGGTCACCGAACTACTGAACTTCGTCGGCATCACCGACCGCGCCTGGCACTACCCGGATCAGCTCTCCGGCGGGCAGAAACAGCGCGTGGGCATCGCTCGCGCGCTGGCCACCAACCCGAAGATCCTGCTGGCCGACGAGTCCACCAGCGCGCTCGACCCGGAGACCACCGGCGAGGTCCTTCGCCTGCTGCAGCGCGTCAACCAGGAGTTCGGCGTGACGATTGTGGTGATCACCCACGAGATGGAGGTCGTCCGGGAGATCGCCGACCGCGTCGCCGTGCTGCAAGACGGGCGAGTCATCGAGCACGGTCCAGTGCGGGAGGTGTTCGCCGCACCACGGGAACAGACCACCAAACGATTCGTCGAAACTGTGCTGCGTGCCCGGCCCGAACCCGGTGACCTGGAACGAATCCGGCAACGGCACCCTGGACGGCTGGTCACCGCGCGAATCAGCGACGACCGGAGAATCGGCGCGGTGCTCTCGGAGGCACAGAGTCGTTACGACGTACGGTTCGAGGTGGTCCACGGCGGTGTCAAGGAACTGGGCAGCACCTCGTTCGGCAGCCTCACGCTGGAACTGGTCGGCGAGGACGCGTCGGTGGACAAGCTGATCGCCGACCTGCGCGCGGCCACGGACGTGGAGGAGCTGGCCTGATGGGCACCAACTGGGAGACGTTGCGGCCGCTGCTGTTCGACGCCATCGGCCAGACACTGTGGATGGTGGCCGCGACCCTTGTGGTGGGCGGATTTCTGGGACTGCTGCTCGGCATCGCGCTCTACAGCACGCGGCCCGGCGGCATCCTGGCCAACCGGCCGGTGCACACTGTGCTGAACGTGGCGGTCAACATCGTCCGGCCGATCCCGTTCATCATCTTCATCACAGCGATCGGACCGGTCACCATCGCCGTGGTCGGCACCCAGCTCGGCACCGGCGCGGCGACGTTCGCCCTGATCTCGGCGGCCACATTCGGCATCTCACGAATCGTGGAGCAGAACCTGGTCACCATCGACCCAGGCGTGATCGAAGCGGCCCGCGCGATGGGCGCGAGTCCACTCCGGATCATCACCACCCTGCTCGTACCCGAGGCACTCGGGCCGCTGATCCTGGGCTACACATTCGTTTTCGTCGCGGTCGTCGACATGTCCGCGGTCGCGGGCGCAATCGGCGGCGGCGGGCTGGGCGACTTCGCGATCGTCTACGGCTACCAGCGATTCAACTGGACAGTCACAGCAGTCGCAGTCGCGATCATCATCGTGCTGGTCCAGGTAGCGCAGTTCGCCGGCAACCGCCTGGCACAGCGCGTGATGCGCCGCTAACCGACAAAGCCCTGCGCTTCGGTTAAGCGCAGGGCTTTTGTCAGGTCAGCAGAGAGCGATGTGAAGGACCTGGTTGGCGTCGTTGCCGGGAGTGTTGTCCTTGTCGCCGTTGGTTGCTGTCAGCCAGAGATTGCCGTCGCGGGTTGCTTCGACGGTGCGAAGACGACCGAAGGCACCGAAGAAATAGGTCTGCGGGGCGGTAGTCCGGTCGCCGACGATGTGCATGCGGTACAGGCGTTGCCCTGCCTCACCGGCGAGGTAGATTGTGTCGTTCACGATGGTCAGGCCGCTGGGTGAGGCATTGAAGGTGCGCCAGGTCTGGACCGGGTCGATCAGGTTGCGGTCGTGCGCGCCACATGGACCTTCGCAGTATGGCCAGCCGTAGTTGCCGCCCTTACGGATCAGGTTCAGTTCGTCCTGCTCGGAATTGCCGAACTCGGACTGCCAAAGGCGTCCCCGGGAGTCGAACGCCAGACCCTGCGGGTTCCGATGACCGTAACTCCAGATGTACTTGCCAGGGAACGGATTGTCCGCGGGGACAGTGCCGTCCGGGTTCATCCGCAGGATCTTTCCGTTGAGCGAGTTGAGATCCTGGGCATTCGCACTGTTCTGGGCATCACCGGTTGAGGCATAAAGCTTGCCATCCGGCCCGAACCGCAGGCGCCCACCATTGTGGAACTTGCTGCGTGCGATGCCGGACACCAGGACCTGCCGAGACTCAAGATCAAGGGTCTGGTTCGCGTACTTGAACCGGACAACCCGGTTGTCGGTGAGCGTGGTGTGCATGACGTACAACCAGCCTGACCGGTACGCCAGGCCCATCAGGCCGCCCTCCCCCGTCGTACCCGCGACATCCGGCACTACGGCAACCAGGGTTTTCGTCCCCGAAGGCGTCAGATGATAGATCTTGAACGCATCCCGCTCGCTGAAAAGAGCCGACCCATCAGGCAGAAACGTCAGCCCCCACGGAATATCGTCACTCACGGCAAGCCGGTCAGCCCGGCCCACGGGGTCCGCCCCCGGCCTGGTGCGAGCCGAGATCGCCGCCGGAGCCGAGAAGTGGCCGCCAACATCCTTGGCCACCACAGTAAAATCGAAACTCGTCCGGTCAGGCAGCCCATTGACCGACCCAGTCGTGCCGGTGGACATAGCCACCCTCTTGTCCCCCAGCCGAACCTCATACCCAGTCACCCCGACATCATCAGCCGAGGCATCCCAAGCCAGCTCAATATTGTTGGCCCCAGCCCGGACAACTCGCACATTGGCAGGCACAGTCGGCGGCGTGACATCCGGCGCACGAACCGCAGTAGTCATGACCACTTCGTTGCTGGGTAAGGAAAGCGCCCGATCAGTATCCCTGGCCAGCACAGTCCAGCGGTACTCACGGTTAGGCTGCAGGTTGTCCACAACCTTGGTAGTGGTCCGCCCCCCAACAATCCTGGACATACTGCCGCGCTGGTTGATCTCATACGAGAACACACCAACATCATCAGTAGCCGCATCCCACGCCAAGGTGACACTCGTCTGCGTCACATCCACAACACGCAGGTTCACCGGCGCAGAGGGCGGCGCTGACGCCGAAGCACCCGGCACAACAGTCAGGAGCATGCAGGCGGCCACAGCCGCAACGCTGATCCGACGGATCACAAACCTCTCCTAAAAGGCCGTTGCGGCGGCGAACACAGGCATACCACATCACCTGCCCGGACAGAAGTCAGACACCAGACCCGATGCAGACGCCGACGACAGAGGCAAGGCAGAGCCCTGCGACCGGATGTCGTCCTGGGTGAACGACAGCGGCAGGCCCCTCATGGCTCTGACCGAGAACCCCACCTTGATCCATGGGCCTGCCCTTTAGTCCTGACGTGGCCGCCTCAGAGGCTTCGTGTCAAATCGAGCCGTCCCAGCCACAGACACCAAAGCCGGGATGCGAGCTGTTCGCAGGGTGGCGCGCTCTGCGAACAGCTCGCAAGAACAATCAGCCCGGAACAACGGTAAAGGCGAAAGACCCAGCCCCGGTCCGATAAACCGAATACCCGCCCTCAACACGCAGGAACTCAGCCCGGTCAGGTTTCCGAACCTTCTCCCCAGCCTGCACCGGAACCCAAACCTCACCAACAGTATTAGCCGGAACATCCACTGTCAGCCGGAACGAACGACCCGACCGGAACCATTCAGAGCCAACAGCACCCTGCCTCGTCTGGAAGCTACCCTTCACATGAGTAAGGTCACCAACAACCTTGGGCTGAATAACCACCAACTGGGGACCTTCAACACGAATCCCAGCCAACCCGGTATGGAACCACTCCTCAATCTGAGCAAGGATCATGTGGTTCTTCGAAGCCCCACGACCCCAGTTCTCACCGATGGTGGTCATCCCGCCGGGATTAGCAGTAGTCGACTGCATGAAGTACCCATAACTGGGCTGGTCGTCTTCCTGCAGCAACTCCCACAACACGTCGTCACGGCCACCAGCGGCAAGCGCACGGACAGTCGAAGCCATCCCGATTGTCCCGCCACTGAAATGCGGCCCATCCCCGTTGGGGTGGAACGCGTACACGAGCTCAACGAGCGCGGCAAGGACAGCCTGCCGCTCACTGTCCGGCACCAGCCCAGCATCCAGGGCCAACGCTTGCGCAGCCTGCGTCGCACCAACTGTTCCTGCGTTTCCGTCAGCTGTATACCGGCGGAGGGTGGTGTTGTAGAAGGCGGCGTTGAAAGACGTTTTGATGTCCTGGGCCAGTGTCCGGTATTTCCGGGCGTCGGCCTGGTGGCCGGTCAGCTCCGCCATCGTCGCGAGTTTGCTGATCATGACGTAGTAGCCCCACGTCCCGGTGATCCGGCCTGAGGTCTGCTCGGCGGAGATCCAGTCGGCGAGGGCGGCGTCGACGATGTGCGCCGGGCTCGCTTTCTGCCGCTGAATGTAGTCCGCGAACGCCACCATCTGGTCGTAGTATCGCGTCATTGTCTCGGTGTCGCCGTACATCTCGTACAACATCGAGGGGACAAGAACAATCGCGTTACCCCAGTTGATCTCATCACCGAAGCGTCCACTGTAGCCCCAGTCGTAGACGGGAGTCTTCAGAGCCACGTTGCCACGCATCGGCGTGTCAGCCATCGACTGGCCTTCCACGAGATGGCGCATTGTTGTCCGGAGGTACGCGCCGAGCTCGAAGTTGCGGTGGATGGCGCCCATCGGCATGGTGTAGTCGGCCGGGTAGGACAGCTTTTCCCGCCCCGGACAGTCGGTGAACACCGACATCATGTTCGACGCGAACGAATACCTGGCCATCGTGTGAATACGGTTGATGCGGGCGTTGGACGTGGAAACCTCGCCCGCCACAGGTGTGGCCGCCTGCAACCGAATACCCTTGACCAGGTCCTTGGTGGGTACGAATCCCTCGGGCAGACCAGTCACCTGAACCCACTGCATACCGAAGTAACTGAACTCCGGATGCCAGCTCTCCCGCGCGGAACCGGCTGTGGTGTAAGTATTGAACAGGTCGGTGCCCCGACTACCACCTCCACCCATCAGCGACGTCTGGTCCACAGTCCCGTTCGCGGCAAGGGACTCGGCTGGCGCGACGCGGATGGTCGTCCCCGCCGGGATTCGCCTGTCGGGATTCAGCTGAGGCCAGCCGACCATGTTCTGTCCGAAATCGAACACCCATGTGCCCGGCACCGGGTTGGTCACCGAGACCGGCGTGAACGTCTCAGCGATCTTGACCGGCTCGGCCGTCCTGGCCACGAGTTTGGTGGCGAGATTCGGCGGCGGCGCGAAACCGGCCGCGCCCCATGACATAGCTGATCCGTCCCGGCGCTTCGCGGTCGCCGAGAGGTCGGACCTCGGTAGATCCCAGCCCGGCTGTTCGCGGCGGGCGTCGTAGTCCGCTCCGGAGTACCAGGCGTCGGTGACGAGCGATCCGAGCGCGGTGTGCCAGGACCGATCCGAGACGATGACGTCGTTCTTGCCGTTGGCGTACGAGATCTCCAGCCGCGCGATCAACCGCGGCGTGACCGCGGCACCGGCACTGGGGTCACTCGCGGCGATGTTGTTGCCCGAACCAGTCACCGCCGCACCTGTTGTGTGCGGTTTGGACAGTGCGGGAGTGAATGTGATGCCGCTGCCTTCGATTCCGGTGATGGTGCGGGATTCCAGGTTCTCGCCGCCATTGCCGGTGTCGATGTTGACCGTGCCGCCGACATGGTAGTTGGCGACGTTGTCCAGCTGCACGACGGTGGTACCAGCCGCAGCATCGGCAGCGAGCACTCCGCTGCCTTTGAGCTGGCTCTGCCACCACGAGTACGGAGAATTCCTACCGACAGCCGCGTTGGTGACGCTTCGCCGGACGTACGCGGGACCGTTCCCGAGTTGAACGCCGAGTGTGTTGTCTCCCTTGTTCAAGCGATCTGTGATGTCGTAGGTCCGGTACTCGCTGGAGAGCTGGTAGTTCGAGTTCCCTGGCGCGAGTACCTCGTCAGTGAGCTTGTTTCCGTTGAGCGTCGGCAGCTGCAACCCGACGCCGGACAGATACAGCCGGGCCTGGCTGACGTTCCGGCCCACGGTGAACTGCCGGGCGAAGATCGGCATCGGCTGGCCCTCGGTCCGGCCCGGGTACTCGATCCACCGGGCCGCTCCCCAGTCGCTCTGCTGGAGCAGCCCCATTTCCCATGCGGCCGACCGGCTCCAGTCCGACGCCCGCGAGTCGGCATCCCAGACTCGCACGCGCCACACGACCCGGTCCCGCGAACCGAGTTTCCGGCCCGAATAACGAACTCCGGACTGGGTCGCGGACTTGACCCTGCCCGTGTCCCAGATGAGCCGCCCCTTCTTCAGGTCCAACTCGGTGGACGCGGCTTGGATCTGGTACGCGGTCTGCCGGTCGGCGGGACACACCCGTTGCCGGCAAGGATGCGCGGCGACCATCTGCCATGACAGCAAGGGGTTGCCGTCGTCGATGCCCAGCGGTTCGTCGTGCCGGTCGTTGACCCGCAGAGCGGTCACGTCCACATCGGATCTACCTGATGCCATGGCCGGTGCGGCAGGAAGAAGTAACGCGAGTGACAATCCCAGTCCGGCAGCGAGATGCCTTGACATGGTTCATGCTCCTGCCTTGTAGTCGGCGTCCATCGCGACGAGCATCTTGTCCGGGGTCGACTGTCCACTGAAGATCTCCTGCAGCCCGGTGAGCATCGTCTGCTGCACCTTCGCGTTGGGCCACAGCTGATCCATGAACGGGACAGTACGGTTGTCGTTGATGAACTTGCCGACCTCGGCCAGCGACGGGTCGGCGCCAAAGCCGGTGTCGGTCAGGGCAGGCAACCCACCCTGCTTGGTGACGAACAGGTTCATTCCCTGCGGGGACATCACGAAGTTCACGAACTTCAGCGCGAGGTCCTTGTTCTTCGTCTTGGCGTTGACGCCGTAACCGGCGCCGGCCGCTGCGGGCATAAGGGCCTTGGAGGCGTCGTCCGTGGCCGGAAGTGCCTTGATGGTGAACGTGCCGGCCGGGTTCTGCTTCTTGAGCAGGGCGATCACCCAGTTGCCCTGGATCATGCCCAGCGTCTTGCCGGTCGCGGCCAGTTGCTGGCTGGCCTCGTAGCTGGTGCCGAGCGGGTTCTGCTGGAAGCACCCGGTCTTGTCCATCTCGATGTACTTGGCCAGGGCGGTGTTCCAGGCCGAGCCCGCGAAAGTGGCCTGGCCGTCCTGCATCTTCTTGTCGAAGTTCTTGTCGTCGCCGTAGACGGTCGTGGCGACGAAGCTGTACAGCACCAACTGGGTCACCCACTTGTCCTGGATGCCCAGTGCGAATGCCGGAGTTCCCTTCGCGGCGGCCGCACGGCAGAAAGCCAGCAGTTCGGTGTAGGTCGTCGGCGGGGTGAGAGCGGCCTTCTCCATGGCTTGCTGGTTGTAGACGGCACCGATGGCGTTGAGGCCGAAGACCGCGTTGTAGGTCTTGCCTTCGTACTGGGTCACCGTCTTGACCGACTCCGGGTACTTCGCGGCCCAGGGCTGGCCGGACAGATCGAGTAAGTACCCGGGCTTGGCCAGGACATAGGTCGCGCCTGGGTTGCCGTTGCCCGGCCAGACCGACATCACGTCCGGTCCGGTGCCGGAGGCGAGCTGGGTCCGGATCTGCTGCTGGTACTGGTCGGCGCCGCTCGTGCTGAGACGTACCGTGACGCCGGGGTTGGCCGCCTCGAACGCCTTCACCACGTCCTCGACCGACCCCTGGTCCACCGAGGCGACGGTCAGGACGCTGGGTTCGGCGGTATTGCCACCGGTGCCGGCATTGGTGCCACCGCTGCAACCAGCCAGCAGAAGGACGGCCGCCAGGACTCGTACTACTGAGGACTTCATGACTACTCCCGCATAGAAGGGATCGGTGCGACAGCGCTGAAGACGTAACGGCCTGATGCCAGCCGCAACGTCACACCCCCAGCCGACGTCTCGGCTTTCAGAACCCCTGGCTGATCGGCCACCGGCAGGTCGTTCTCGAGCACGCTGTCCGGCTCTGCGGTGGGTACCTCCAGCACGGCGGTGCACCCTGGCGGCACCGTCGCGGTCACCGTGATCCGGCCATCGGCAAGCGACCATCCACACGCGATACGTCCGCGCACGGTGTCCTGCACTGCCCGGGCCCATGTGAGCGTGCCGCCGGGCAGCGGGCGCAGCAGCAGTTCGCTGTACGCCACCGAAGCAGGCGTCTGGTCGATACCGGCCACCCGCCCGAAGAGCCAGTCCCCCACGCTGCCGAGGCTGTAGTGGTTGAACGAGTTCATCGCGGCGGACTGGAACCCGCCGTGATCGGTCCACCCGTCCCAGCGCTCCCAGATCGTGGTGGCGCCGTGCCGGATGGAGTAGCCCCAGGACGGAAACTCCTCCTGGTGCAACAGGGCGTAGGCCAGATCGGCCCGGCCGTGGTCGGCCAGCACCGGGCAGAGCAGGGCCACGCCCACGAACCCGGTCGTCAGCCGGGTCCCGCGCTTCTCGATGTCGGCCGCCAGATGCTCGACCGCGCCTGCCACCAAGTCCTCGGGAAGCAGGCCGAACGCCAGTGCCAGCAGGTAGCCGGTCTGGGTTCCTCCTTCGACCGTGCCGTCCTCACCGACGTATGCCTCGACGAACGCCGCCCGGATCGCGGTGTGCAGGTCCCGGTATTCGGCCGCCTTGGACCGCAGTCCCAGGACCTCGGCCGCCTCGGCCACGATCTGGGTGCTGCGGGCGAAGTACGCGGTCGACAGCACGTCTCGTGGCGTGACCGCGTCGACCTGCAGCCAGTCGCCGTACGAATTTCCTGTGCGATGACGCCACCGCAGATCGGGATTGTGCCTGCGGATGTGCTCGATCC
Source organism: Kibdelosporangium banguiense (assembly GCF_017876405.1). Taxonomy (GTDB): domain Bacteria; phylum Actinomycetota; class Actinomycetes; order Mycobacteriales; family Pseudonocardiaceae; genus Kibdelosporangium; species Kibdelosporangium banguiense. Next base: position 11,056,314 of record NZ_JAGINW010000001.1, read on the forward strand.
AGGCCGCCATCCCGCCGAAGCAACGTCGCAGCACACGTGAATCGCCGTAGGTACGCCACAGCACCCAGGGAATGATCACTCCGCCGTCGCCCCAGGCCGGTGCGGCCTCACGACGCATGGTGATCACCGGGGAGACATCGCGGAAAGCTCCGTCGGCGTCCTGGCCGTCCAGCACGTCGAGCATCCACCGCGCGAAGAACGCTGAGACGTCCGCGTTGCGCGTGGCTGTCGGGGCGAAGATCTGGGCGTCTGCCAGCCAGCCAAGGCGTTCGTCGCGCTGGGGACAGTCGGTGGGCACCGCGACGAAGTTGCCTCGCTGTCCCCACGTGATGTTGGACTGCAGCTGGTTGACCATCGGGTCCGAGCACTCGAAGTGACCAGTCCAGGGCGTGTCGTTGTGTATCACCTGTGCCGCGACGTCGGCGGCGTCCAGGTCGCCGGGGTAGTTGGCGACCTCGACATACCGAAAGCCGTGGAAGGTGAACTGCGGCTCGAATACCTCACGCTTGTCACCACAGGTGATGTACACATCTGTGGCCTTGGCGCTACGCAGATTGTCCACGTACAGCTCGCCGTCGGCCAGGATCTCGGCGTGCCGCAGAACGATCCGCTGCCCGGACTCGGCCTGCCGCACGGTGAGCCGTACCCGGCCGGTCAGGTTCTGTCCGAAGTCGACAATGAATCGGCCCGCTTCGGCCTGCCGCACACTGATCGGCGCCACGTCCCGGGTGACGCGTACGGGATGATCCGGCTCGGCGACCAGCGGTCCGGGGTCTGTGTCGAGCACCGCGACAGGCTGGAACTCCTCGCCTGATATGCGCGCAGTGTCCCATCCGGACACCTGTCGTCGCGCGTCGACACCTTGGCCCATCAGCAGATCGGCGGACTGGACCGCGCCGGGGCCCTCAGCCCAGGTGGCGTCGGTGGCCACCACCTGCCGGGAGCCGTCGGCGAAGTCGACCACCAGCTGGGCCAGCAACGCGGTGTCGTCCCCGTAGTGCTTGGCCGGACGGCGTGCGTCGAACCCGACGTACCCGCTCCACCAGCCGTCGGCGACGGTCGCGCCAAGAACATTGGGGCCTTCCTGCAACAGCTCGGTGACGTCATAGGTCTGGTACTGCAGCCTGTGGTGGTACTCCGTCCAGCCCGGCGCAAGCTCGATGTCGCCGACCTTGAAGCCGTTGAGCCTTGGTTCGTAGATTCCCCGAGCCGTGGCATACAACCGGGCTCGCACCGGCTGACGCTCCACAGTGAACTCGCGGCGAAGGTGCAACGGCGGCGGGCCGTCATGCGGATCTTCGTCGCTGGGCGGGTCGACGAGCGGCAGACCGTGTGGATCGCGGCCGATCCACACCGCTTCCCAGTCGTCCCGATGCAACAGGGCTGTCTCGAACCAGCTCTGCGCCACCGCTGCCGGGGCCCCTGTCTCGTCCCAGATCTCGATCCGCCAGTAGTAGCGCGTGGCCGATCGCAGAACCGGTCCGTCCCAAGGCACAAGCAGGCTGTCACCGGACTCGCGCCGGCCACTGTCCCACAGCAGACGGCTGTTGTCGTCGAGATCCGCCGTGCGCTCGGCCGCGGTGATCCGATAGGCGCTTTGGGCCGCCCCGCGCCGGGCACTGTCGAGTCGCCACGACAGCCGGGGGCGCGGTTCACCTACTCCCAAAGGTTCGTGTCGCTGCTCGGTCTGCAGTCCGTACAGCCGTATCAAGGACAACTGCGTCATCCCTTCAGTCCTCCGGCAAAACCGTTGATGATGCTGCGTTGCAGTGCGAAGTAGACGATCAGGACCGGCACCACGCTGATCAGCAGGGCCGCGAAGATCAGGTTCCAGTCGGAGACGTACTGACCGACGAAGCCGGCCACCGCGACCGGCATGGTCTGCTGCGCGCTGCCGCTGAGGTACAGCAACGGCGTGAAGAAGTCGTTCCACACCGCGACCGCGTTCAGCACAAGCGCGGTCACCGTGACCGGCTTGAGCATCGGGAACACGACATACCTGAAGACCTGCAACGGCGAGCAGCCGTCGATGACCGCCGCGTCCTCGAACTCGCCGGGCATCGCGCGCATGAAGCCGACGTAGAGGAACGTGGTGAACGGAACCTGCAGGCCCGAGTAGAACAGGATCAATGCCCACGCGGAGCCGAGCAGGCCGAGATCGCGCATGGTCTGGTAGAGCGGCAGAGCAGCGAGCTGGAACGGCAGCACCAGGCCCAGCAGGATCAGCAGGAACGTCCACTTCGACCACCGCGCGGTGACGCGGGCCAGTGGGTACGCCGCGAGTGCCGAGACGGCCAGCACGATGACCACGCTGCCCGCTGTGACCAGGAGACTGTTCATCAGCGCGCCGCCCAGAGCGCCCTGTTGCCAGGCCTCTGTGAAGTTGTCCCAGGTCGGCGACAGGGTGGGCGTGATCGGCGAGGACGTGTCCGACGGCGGCCGGACCGCGAGGTTGATCAGCACGTACAGCGGGAAGCCGACCACCAGGGCGATGGCGACCATCACCAGTTCCAGGCCGAACGTGCGCCAGCGGTAGCGGTTCACGAGGCAGCCCTTTCGTTGCGGGACAACACGAAGTACTGCCCGGAGGAGAAGACCGCCACGATGATCGTGAGCACCACCGCGAGCGCGATGCTGTACCCGAACTCGCCCAGCGTGAAGCCCTCCTGGTAGATCAGCGTCGAGATGGTGTCGGTGGCGTGTCCCGGCCCGCCGCCGGTCAGCGCGTACACCTGGTCGAACAGCTTGATCCCGCCGATGATCGACAGCATCAGGTTGATGGTGAACGCCGGTGCCAGCAACGGCCGCGTGACCGACCAGAACCGGCGTACCGGCCCGCAGCCGTCCATCGCCGCGGCCTCGTAGATCTCCTTGGGCACCGACTGCAGGCCGGCCAGGAAGATGACCATGGAGTAACCGCCGAACTGCCACACCACCACGGCGACCACGGACCAGAGCGCCAGGTCCGGGTCACCCAGCCAGTCCTGCTGCCACGACTCCAGGCCCACGCTCGCCAGCAGGCTGTTGACCGCGCCGTTCGGGCTCAACAGGTTGCGCCACAGGTACGCGGTGACGATCGGGGTGATCACCGCCGGGGCGAACAGGAACACCCGCAGGACGTTGCGCGACTTGATCATCGAATTGACCCCGAGCGCGAGCAGCAGCCCGAACCCGTTCTGGATGACCGTGACCGCCACCGCGATCAGCAACGTATGCCAGATCGCCTGGGCGGCAACGGGATCGCCGAACATTTCGACGAAGTTACCCATCCCGACGAAGGAGAAGTTCGGATCGAGGCCGTCCCAGTCGGTGAAGGCGTAGTACACGCCACGGGCGCTGGGCACCAGGACCACAAAGGCGAACAACAGCATGGCGGGCACCGCGAACCACCAGGGCGCGGCCGCGCGGCGGCGACCACGTACGGGGATCTCGCCGCCGGGCACGGCTCGTGCCCGGCCTGCAAGCTGGTCGTTCGGGGCTATCACCATTGACCGGCCCACCTTCTTGAAACGTTTCACTCGACAGCTGTGCGCAATGGGTAACGTTTCCTAAATGGTGCGGACGACCCTAGGAGCCGTCGTGGCATTACGTCAAGATGTCGGATGTTTCACTGGACGTGACGCAGGCCTGATCACCTATGATCCGTAGGTAACGTTTCCCATTTGTGACCCGAAGGAAGGCTGGATGAGTCCCTCAGCACCCCGGCGAGTCACCATTGTGGACGTCGCACGGCACGCCCAGGTGTCCACCACGACCGTGTCGAAGGTGCTCCGCAACGCCTACGGGGCCAGCCCCACCGCGCGGGCCAAGGTCCAGCAGGCGATCGCCGAACTGGGGTACCGGCCTTCGGCTGCCGCCAGGGGGATGCGCGGCCAGACGTACACCATCGGCGTGGTGCTGCCCGACATCCGCAACCCGTTCTTCCCCGAGATCCTCGACGGGGTGACCGAGCGGCTGCGTGACACCGACTACCACGTGCTGCTGGGGCCTGGCGGATGCGAAGGCGAACAGGCGGAGGCCGAGGTCACCGACGCGATGATCGATCGCGGCATGGACGGGCTGATCCTGGTCGCCCCGATGGCACCGCGATCCCGCCTCGACAAGGTCGCCGGCATCGTGCCGACCGTGGTCATCGGCCGGCACGGGCATTCCGCCGTGTACGACACGGTCGTGGACGACGACATCACGGGCGCCAGACTCGTGGTCGATCATCTGGCCGGGCTTGGGCACAGCCGGATCGCGCACATCGAGCACCACGAGACCGACTCCGCCAGGCTCGCGGAGATGCCCAACGCGATCCGGGCACAGGGCTACCGGCAGGCTATGCGCGCCCACGGCCTCGAAGCCGACATCGTGTCCACTTCCTATACACAGCAAGGGGGATACGACGGCGCGAAGCAACTGCTCGCCCGCACCAACCGGCCCACGGCGATCTTCGCCGGCGCGGACATCGTCGCCATGGGCGTGCTGCAGGCGGTCGCCGAGGCCGGTCTCACTGTCCCCGGCGACATTTCCGTCGCGGGTTACGACAACACCACGTTCGCCGCCCTCGGCCCGATCTCGCTCACCAGCGTGGATCAGGCCGGGCGGCAGATCGGCAGCAACGCCGCACGGCTGCTGCTGGACCGGATCGCAGACCGGCACACGCCGTCGGCGCAGATCAAGCTCTCCCCCACGCTGATCGCCCGCAGCACCACCGCTCCCCCGCCCCAGTAAAGCCAGACGGGCTGGTGAGCCAGTGCCCACCAGCCCGTGGATGTGCCTACTTCACCTGGTAGGCGTCGACGATCACCTGGCTGACCGAGTTGCCGTCCCGATCAGTGGCCTCAGCCTTGATCGTGACTGGCCCGGCGTTACGCGGGTTGATGACCGAGACATAGTGCGCATTACCTGTCCACCGCGTCACCAGGGCCTTGGTCCAGTTCTTGCCGCCGTCAGCGGAGGTCCATACCCGCAGGTCGCGTAGTGCGATCGGCTTGGCCGAGCTGGTTCGCGCTGTCATGGTGAAAGTGAACGGGCGACCGGCCCGCGTGGTGTCGTCGCCGGCCACGTCCAGCTGGTACGCCAACTGGATGAGCGGCTGCCAGGCGCACGGCTGCTTGTCGTTGAACAATGCTGTGTCCACGCAGGTGTACGGATCGCTCACGGTGCTCGCGGCAGGCCGGCTGGAACGGAAAGTCCAGTCGGTTGTCACGGTTGTTGCGCCGTGTGGTGCACCGAAACCATTGGTGTAGACGTCAGTCAGCCGATACGTACCCGCGTCGGCCGGAACCGAGTGGTAACGCGCGCCAAACGAGTCGTACTCGGGCGGGACTTCCTTTCCGTCGCGGTACAATCGGACTTCCTCAGTGCCAGGTTCGCCCGTGTACTGATGGTTCGGGTCAGAGGCGTCGGCGAACTGGCCGATTCCGACCGGGCTGAGCGAACGCAGCCGCAGCCGGTCACCCTGCCGGCAGTTGTCGCAGGCGTACAGTGCCAGCCCGTTCGCCGGTGTGTCCTTTCCGGACAGCGCCTGCATCGGCAGGACGGCCTCGTTCCAGTCCTCGGTCTCCTTGGCGCCACGGGTGAAACCACGCGAGGAGGTTCCGTGCCGGGACGCACCCGATGCGGGGTCGGTGAACCGGTAGGCACGGCTCCACAGCACGTCGTTGCCGGGAACGGTGTAGTACTCCGTTCTGGTGTCGGGTGCGGTGAACTCGTGGGATGCCCGGATGCTCAGCGTCTGCCCGGGGATAAAAGTGTGCTGGACCTCGGTGAAGGCCGAGACCGGTCCCCATTTGCCCTGCTTGGGCGTGAACCGGGCGTGGTAGGTGGTGTCGACCTGTGCCGTGTCCCGGTCGTACGAGAACAGGTTGATCCGGTCAGGGATGCGGTCACGCAGGTAGTAGACCGCCTTGTACTCGTACGGCGTGGTCGGCTTGGCCTGCAGGACAGCCGGCCACCGCGGGAGTTGCCTGGCCAGCTGCGCGGCCTCGGCACTGTCCAGCCACAGCAACGGGATCTTCATGTGCTTGACGTAGGCGTCCGCGTGCATGACCCAGGCGAGGTGGTTGTTGGTCAGCACCCCGGCAGCACCCTGGGCGATCGCCGAATCCATGTCCGCGAGGAAAGTCTGCAGCGGTGCCGGGGTGAGGAAGACCAGCTTGCCACGGACATCCTTGCCACCGCGCAGATCCTGCTCGCTCGCGAAGCCTGCCAACCGGTCACGGTCGAACTTCGGGACGAGTTCGTGGCGGTCGCTGACATACCGGGGATGCAGCGAATATCCCGGCACAGTAAGCGTCACCTGCGGCGCGATCCGGGTCTGGTCGGCGATGAAGCCCACCATGCCGATGCGCGCGGTCTTCTTGGTCGGCGAGACCCAGAAGCCACCGGGTGCGACGGCTGGGTAGCCGAACACCGAGCCACCGGTGTAGAGCTGGCCGGCCGCGCTCGACCGGTAGTGGAAGTAGCTGGCGATCACCGCTTCGGACGGCTGTTGCGTGCCGATGTCGACTCGCGCCATCTTTGTCGCGTCGAGCACGACCGTCCCGGCACCGTCCACAGTGAACTCAGGTTCGAACAGCAGGCCGTACTGGATCTGGCGGTCCGCCTTCGACCAGAACAGCGACGAGCTCAGCGAGTAGGTCGCCCCGCGGGCCAGCGAGATCTTCGCTTCCAGGGTGTTGGGCTTGCCGGTGGCCTTCCAGTTCATCACCCGGGTGCTGGGCTCGCCGGCGAACCGGATGTCCGTGTCACTGAGCAGTACCGCGTTCACGAAGGTGCTGGTCATGTTCAGCCAGCCGGGGTCGCCGACAAGTTGGACAGTCACAGTGTCCTGCTCGGCCTGCAGCCACAAGGCGATGGGCACGGTAAGTGTGCTGGTTCCACCGGTCGCGGTCAGTTTGCCGTCGTACCAGCCTGCCTGGGCCACGGTCGGGTCGAGGGTGACGTCGATGCTCGCGGTGGCCCCCGGTTCGACGGTCAGCGACGGGCGACTGACCTTGGCCATCCCTGCCGGGGCCGCGGATCCGTTGTGGGTCAGCTTCACCGACAGGTCCAGCGCGACTGGGGCCGACCCGGTGTTGCGGTAGTTCACCGTCTTGGTCAGGGCTTGGCCTTCGTACGGGTAGGTGACCCTCGCCGAAACCGCGGCAACGTCGTCGACAACAGGTTGGGTCACCGCCCGCCCGATGTCGAGCCGGCCGGAACCCTGTTCGTAGACGCTGAAACCGCCGTCCTTCGCCGTGCCCACAAGCGCGGCCTTCAGCTGCTCCGGAGTCCAGTCCGCGTGCTTCGCAGCCAGGATGCCCGCAGCAGCGGCGACGTGTGGCGTGGCCATCGACGTACCGGACGCGGCGGTGTACCGATCGTTCAAGGGCTGGCCCATCTTCGTACCCGCGGCACGGGCAGCGACGATGCCGACCCCGGGCGCGGTGATCTCCGGCTTGATCGCCAGGTCACCCACCCGCGGACCGCGGCTGGAGAAGTCGGCCATCCGGTCGTTGGCGTCCACCGCGCCGACGGTGAGCGCGGAGGAGGCGGCACCTGGTGCGGCGACGGTGAACTGGCCAGGGCCCGCGTTGCCCGCAGCGATCACGAACAGCGTGCCGTACCGGGCGGTGAGTTCGTTGACGGCCTGGCTGAGCGGGTCGGTGCCGTCGGTGGGACCGCCGCCGAGGCTCATGCTCACAACGTCGGCGTGCCCGGTTGTCACCTGCCACTCCATCGCCGCGATGATCGCGGAGTTGGTGCCGTAGCCGGCGTCGTCGAGTGCCTTGGCGATCGACAGTTTCGCGCCGGGCGCGGCTCCCTTGTAGCGACCGTTTGACGCGGCACCGGATCCAGCGACAGTGGAGGCCACGTGGGTGCCGTGGCCGTGCCGGTCCGTGACGTCCTCCGGGTTGCCTCCGCCAGGAGAGCCGGCCTCGACGAAGTTGCGTGCCACCGCGATCCGGCCCGCCAGGTCAGGATGGGTGGCGTCCACACCGGAGTCGATGACGCCGACGGTGGCGCCAGTTCCGTCGTACCCGGCAGCCCATGCGGTCGGGGCGCCGATCTGTGCGTTGCTGACGTCGTCGAGGGCCTTGACTTTGGCGTCCAGCCATACCTTGGTCAGACCGGCTCCGAGCGTGTTCGCGGCGGGGCCGCGGACCTTCTCCCAGAACGCTCGAGCCTGGTCCTTGCCCACCTCAAGGGCGGCGCCGTTGATGCTCGGCAGGGTCCGCCGGTCGGTGTTGCCGGGGATCGTTCCTGCTTCAAGGTCGAGTTGGGTGGCAGTCAGCTTCTGGTGGTACTGCACGATGACCGGAACGGCCTTCGTCCTGTCGTCGCCGTAGCCGTTGACCGCCAAGTAGTTCAGGTCGAACAGCTGCCGGTCCAGCAGTCCCGACGCCACCTGCGGCGCGGCCTCGTCGGGAATCAGGAAGTACTTGTCGCCGCTCTGCTCGGTGGTGTAGGTGAGAGCGTCGTTTCCAGGCCGTAGCTGCACGTTGACCGAGGCTCGGCCGGCAGCATCCTTCGAGAAAGTCACGGTGTCGCCCGTGATCAGCGTGATCGTGGTGGGCGCGACCGGGCGGGTGGCCTGGAACCCGGCCGGCGCGGCGGCGGCAGGTGCGACGACCGGCGGCACGACGGCCATCGTGGCGGCCAGGGCGACCGGGATGACCACGAGCCGCCGGGGTCTGAGGGGACGGGGTAAGCGCAAGGCGTCCTCCAGAAAGAGTTGATCAACCGGCCTAACCTTGCTGGTGGCGTGATCCGTCACACAAGTACGCCAACGAGGCTGATACCCGCCACCTGGCGGTATCCCGCCACAAGGAGGACTTGCCGTGCTGGAGCCCGTAGGTCTGTCCGAACTGGAGAGCCGCCTGTATGTGACGCTCATCCAGCACCCGCGCTCGTCTGCCGCGGAACTCGCGCTGCACTGCGAAGTCTCCACGACACAGGCCGCTCGCGCGCTCGCGTTGTTCGTGCGTAAGGGGATGGCCAGCCGGTTACCTGGGCGGCCGTCGAGTTACCTCGCGGTCGCGCCGGACATCGCCCTCCAGCCGTTGCTCGGCAGGCGGGAGGAGGAACTGCACCAGGTGCGTACGGCCGTGCACGAGCTGGCTCAGATGTTCCGCCGGGCGTCGCGATACACCCATCCGGCCGAACAGGTCGAGGTCGTCACCGGTGCCGACAACATTCTGAGCCGGGTCTTCGCCCTCCAGGAGAGCGCGAAGGTCAGCATTCGCGGCATCGACAAACTGCCGCACCTCATGATCGGCTCCTACGCCAACACAGCCAACGAGCAGCGCCGCCTCGCCGACGGCATCGAATACCGGGTCATCTACGACCGCGCGGTGGTCGGCATGCCGGAAAAGTTCGAGGAGATCGAAGGCTCCATCCGCTGCGGCGAACAGGCCCGCGCGGTGACCGACGCTCCGTTGAAGGTGTGGATAGCCGACGACACCAGCGCGCTGCTCCCGATGCGCAGCGACACATACACGATCGATGCGGCCTTCGTGCTGCACCCGTCCACGCTGCTCGACGCCGTCATCGCGCTGTTCGAGTCGGAATGGCGCCGCGCCACACCCATCCGCACCCCCACAGCGCACCAGGACCGGGCCACCAGAACGTTGTTGGGGCTGCTCGCAGCCGGTCTCACAGATGAGAGCATCGCCCGCGCTCAGGACGTCGGCCTGCGCACTGTTCAGCGCCGGATCCACGACCTCATGCGGGAACTCAACGTCGTCACCCGCTTCCAGCTCGCCCTCGCCGCGCGGGACAAGGGCTGGATCTAATGGTCCACTGTGGAACGCCGCGTGAACACCAGAACCCCGAGCACAATGCCCAGCAAACCGCCCGCGGTATTGGTCAGATAGTCCGAGAAACTGCACATCCGGCCGGGTATGGACCGCTGCGCGACCTCAATGGCCACAGGAAGGACGACAACGACGCTCGCCGCGATCCAGGCCCGTCCAGACGCCACCACCAACGCGGCTCCAAGCGGCATGAACAGCAGGACGTTCAGCATGCCGCCGCCGATACCTCCGCTCCCGTGCAGCGGCTCGCTCCACAACTGGGCTATCTCACCGGGCGAGCAATGTCCCTGATCACCCGGTAGTACCCCGTCCGGAGTGACCGTGAGCGCCACGACAGCACTGAGCCCTGCCCAGGCCACGACGCTTGCCCGGCGACGCCACCCCAGCGACCTGGCCAGCCAGCGCCCGACCGGATGGCTGAGCAGCATTCCGCACAGCAGCACGAGCAGGCTCGACCACGAGATCGGGACATGCGTCCCCAGCAGCTCCATCGGGCAGAAACACCTCCTGCCCATCGATCGGCCCGAGGGCGGCCGGTGTTGCACCAGCCCGGTCCTGACCACCCGTTGGGATAGCATCCAGGCATGTCGCCGACTCGGGCCGAACAGGCGGAGAAGACGAAGTCGGCCGTTCTGCAGACCGCGCGCCGGCTGTTCGTCGAGCATGGGTTCGACGCGACATCGCTCCAGCTGATCGCCGACACCATGGGCGTGACCAAGGCCAACGTCTACTACTACTTCCGGACCAAGATCGAGATACTGGAAGCCCTGTTCGAGGGCAGTGTCACGGGGCTTGCAGACCTGCTCGACAAGGCCGAGACGATCCAGGGCAAGCGTGCCCGGACGGAGTTCCTGGCCGAGGGCTTCGTCGACCAGGTCGTGACCGCGCACCGCACCCTCGCGCCGATGAACCGTACGGACCCGATCATCCGCCGCCACGAGGGCATCAGCCAGAGGCTTGACGAGCTGTCCGAACGAGGCATGCGACTGCTGTTCGGCGACAACCCAACACTCGACCAGCAAGCCGCCTACGCCATGCTCAACGACCTCGGACCGGCCATGCGACGCCTGAACGACCTGCCCGACGACGAGATGCGCGCTGTGCTCAAGCGACTCTGCATGCACATGCTCCGGGTCTAGACAGCGTTGTGCTCAATGAGACTTTTCGCGCAGGCGACAACGGTTTCCGCGGCAGGCCGCGCCTGCCAGCCGAGTAGTTCCTTCGCTTTGGCGGTGCTGTGGCGGTGACGACGGCCCAACGCGGGCATGATCTCCCGTAGCGAACGGTCGAAGACACCGCTGACCCGAACCACGAAGTCCGGCAGGTTCCTCGTGGGCACCTTTCCGGCCGCGTCGCCGACCCCGTCGCGCAAGGCGTTCGCGGCCTCGCTCATCCACATGAACTCACCGGTGGCAAGAAATCGTTGCCCCGCAGCTTCGGGTGCCGTCATCGCCCGGATGTGGATGTCGACGAGATCGCGCACGTCGACCACCTCGAAGCCGATCCGCGGTGTGCCAGGCATGCCTTTGAGGTCGGCGAGAACGAAACTCAGCCGATTCCCCGGGTCCGTCTCGGTCGCCACCGCCTGACGCACTATGTCCTCTTTGGACTTTGACCGTATCGTTGCCCGCACGCGAAACCCGCGCTTGAGCAGCTCCGCGACACACCAGCCCGCGACATACCCCGTCCCGCCGGTGATCAGAACCATCATCACAGCGGCCCTTCCAGATTTCATTAGCCGTCCGGCTAATGAAATCGACAATACAGCATCCTCCCCAGCCGTTGTTGATTATCGTACTTTCGTCACTTTGATATTAACTGCGAAAGTAGTCATGAATCAAGTAGTACCTGATCATCGTTTAGGCGGAATGGACGTATCCGGACAGGCTTGTGGCTCATACACTCGCTTTCGCTCCAGTAAAGGAAAAACCAACGGTTTGCTGCAGAAGTCATGACTGGACGGAGATCGAATGGACGACAGTGCAGGTCAGTTAGGCCGACGAGGTTTCGTTCTGGGGGTGGCCGGGCTTGCCTTCACCACCGTCGGCACCGCCACAGCACAACAAACTCTTTCCAAGGCAGCGGGCGTGGCCGTCCTTGGGCAGGCTGCGAAGGCGTTATGCCTGCTCGACACCAGCTGGGTCCTGGTCGATGAGGACGGTACGACCTATCCGACAACCGGGTTGGAGGGCGCCAACGTCATCGACGTCGCCGCTGACGACCGGGGTGTCCTGGCAGTCGGTTCGCGGCCGGCGCCGCCGTATACCGAGGCGACGATCTGGCAGTCGGCTGACGGCGTCGCGTGGCGTGAGGTCATGCGACTGACGGGTACGAACACTGAGTTCACCGGCGTTGGGTTCGGTCCGGGTACCGCGATGGCGCTGGGTTCGGCCCTCTCGGAAGAACGGGCGCCCAAGGGGACGATCGCCGCCCGCCGATGGCAGCGCATATGGACCGAGATTCCGGTCACCGGGCTTGAGCAGACCGCCGAGCAGGCGATCACCACGGTGTCGGGCAACCGTTCCGGCTGGGTCGCCGCCGCGATCACGCAGGAGGGCACCACTTTGTACCGCTCCCCCGACGGCTCGGCGTGGAGTACCGAAAGCACGTTGCTTGAGGACGCCGCAGTCCAGGGCCTGTTGCTGGAGCCGAACGGCATTCGCTGGGTCGCCAACACGATCGGTGGCTCCGCAGCGATCACAGGAACAGTCGGCGCTGGGCGTCAACCGGTGTCCGTGCGGCAGGACGCGCACGCGGTGGGCGCGGTGTGGACCCGGCGCGGTCCGCTCTCGTACTGGCTTGTCGACGGCCGCCTCGTCACGGCGAAGATCTGAGGAGGCCCAGTGATCACTTTCAGCGCGATCGACGGCACGCCGGTCTACTACTGGCGATCGAACCGCCCCAACACCACGACCCGCAACTGGCAGTGCACCCAGGAATTCTACGACCGTCTCGTACTCTGGATCCGAGACTTACGGTCACTGTCCACTGCGTACGGCACTGTGTCCTATATGGTCTCCGCCGGGTTCTACGTCAACAAGCCCGGCGAACACGGCGAGGGCACAGCCGTGGACATCGACCACATCCAGTGGAGCAGCGGAACCGTCTGCACACCCCTGGACAAGCATCACGCCTCAACCAATGCCGCGCTGCGCAGGCGATATCTCGCACTCGAGGCCGTCACCCGCCGCAGGTTCCGATACGTCCTCGACGGCTGGTACAACGCCGACCACGCCGACCACATCCACGGCGACTTCGGCGGCACACCGATCCGCCTGGTCACCGGTTCGAACAGCGACACCAAGTTCATCCAGGCCATGTGCAACAACTTCCGCGACGCAGGCCTGACAATCGACGGCGACTGGGGCCCGTTGACCCAATCCGCGTACAACTCCGCCAAGTCAGCACTGGGCATCACCGGCGACCCCACCAGCGGCGCCGCCCCGTACCAGCAAATGCTGTCCGCGATAGCCAAGCACGGATTCGCCAACACCACATTCTGACCCGGAACCCCGCCCGTCGGCTGGACGAGCCGACGGGCGGGGATCGCAGTCACTAGAAGACTACGGTCCAGCCTTCGTCATGACTTTGGTCGGCGGTGTAGGAGACGCCGTGGATCTTGATGCCTTTGGCGTCGAGGAGCGTGATTGCGCCGCCGTTGTTGCCGAGCTTCATTCCGTTGGTGAGTTCGACCTTCAGTGTGACGCCGGGTGCGAGAGTTTGAGATGGGATCGGGCTTGCGGTCTTTGCCCTGTCCACCAGCTGCCAGCCGGTGAGGTCGACCGGGGCAGGGGAGGCGTTGATCAACGTCACGGTCTCGGTTTCGGGGGCGGGGCCGACCGGGTTGACCAGGGCGCCGACGATTCGGACGATCTCTCTTGCCGAGCGGTCGGGTTCGCCGTCGAGGGCATGGCCTGTGCGGTCGTCCGTGTGCCAGGACTGGCTTTGGAAGGCGAGGAACATCGCCACCCAGCGAGACTCCCCGCCGAAGCGGATCAGCAGGCCGCCGTCCTGCCAGACTCCGTTGTCGCGGCGGAACTGGGCGCTGTTGCCCTGGTTCATGTGGATGTCGTGCACGCCGTTGCCCGGACGGAAGCCGAAGATCTTGTCCGGCACGTTGTTCTCGGGGCCCCATCGTTCGCCGAAGACGTACAGGTGCGCGTTCGGGTCCTGCTGCGCTCGCTGAACGTAGTGATCGAACAGGTCGGCCAGATCGTTGTCCGGGCCGGCCAGATCCGGCGGGAGCAGTCTTAACGTCTTGGGGTCGAAGAGATTGCCTCTGATGAAGTCGAGGCTGGCACCGCCGGGCTTGGACGGCAGAACCGTCCATCCGGAACCGGGCTCGGGCAGTGCGTCCGTGATGGGATGCCGGAAGTCGTCTGCCACATGGTAAAGCAGCTCGGACGGCATCTGCTGGGACCGGACGTTCACGGCCACGCGGTAGTGGACCGCATCGTCGTCGACGACTTCTATCTGATAGTGCGGCGTGTCCGTGCTTCCCTCCCGGCGGGTGTTCACCACGCGCCCGGACAGCACTCCATACGATTTCAACGGCACAGCTCGGCCCTCCCCACTCCGGGGACGACGTCCCCTGGCAGGAAAATCGGCCAGAAACCATCCGGCATTAGCGTCCTCGAGTGGTTCGCCGGTTTCCAAAACAGCGAAATTGCGGCCGTCCGAAGTGGACGCCACGGCTGATCACAGTCCTGACAGGACAGACACTGCCAGACATCGCCGATACTTTCGAACTGGATAACTCCTGGCATCGTTCTTGACGGGTCACCGCCTGCGTCATACCTTACGAAAGCGTCACAGATTATCTCGAAACTTTCGAACCCCTGCCGCGCGGCTCTGTCCGCGCCGAAGAAAGTCGAGTTGGAGGAAGTGATGTCCAGAACTGCTGTCACCGTCGCCGGCAGGACGGTGAACCGAAGTAGGGCCTTGGTCATGGCCGGGTTACTGTGTGCGACCGCCGTCGCATTTCCGGGTGTTGCCAGTGCCGGTACCACGTTGGGCGCTTCGGCGGCGGAGAGCGGCCGGTACTTCGGCGCCGCGGTCGCGGCCTACAAGCTGAGCGATTCGGTCTACACGGGCATATTGAATCGTGAATTCAACATGGTGACGCCCGAGAACGAGATGAAGATCGACGCCACCGAACCGAACCAGAACCAGTTCTCGTACGGCAACGCCGATCGCATCGTCAACCACGCCCGCTCCCAAGGAATGCGGGTGCGCGGCCACACCCTGGCCTGGCACTCCCAGCAACCAGGCTGGATGCAGAACATGAGCGGCAGCGCCCTGCGCCAGGCCATGCTCAACCACATCACCCAGGTCGCGACCTACTACCGCGGCAAGATCTACTCCTGGGACGTCGTCAACGAAGCCTTCGCCGACGGCAACAGCGGCGCCCGCCGCGACTCCAACCTGCAACGCACCGGAAACGACTGGATCGAAGCCGCCTTCCGCGCCGCACGCGCCGCAGACCCCGATGCCAAACTCTGTTACAACGACTACAACACCGACGACTGGAGCCACGCCAAAACCCAGGCCGTCTACCGCCTCGTACAGGACTTCAAAACCCGCGGCGTCCCCATCGACTGCGTAGGCCTGCAATCCCACTTCAACAACAACTCGCCCTACCCAGCCAACTACCGCACCACCCTGTCGAGTTTAGCAGCGCTGGGCGTCGATGTGCAGATCACCGAACTCGACATCGAAGGCGCCTCCCCCACGACCTACGGCAACGTCGTCAAAGACTGCCTCGCCGTAGCCCGCTGCAACGGCCTCACCGTCTGGGGCATCCGCGACAGCGACTCCTGGCGCGCCAGCCAAACCCCCTTGCTGTTCAACAACAGCGGCGGCAAGAAACCCGCCTACGACGCCGTCCTCAGCGCACTGAACGGCGGCACCACTCCCCCGCCCCCACCGCCACCTCCGCCTGGCGGTTGTACCGCAGCTGTCTCATTGAACGCTTGGAATGGCGGCTTTGTCGCCACAATCCGTGTCACCGCGGGCTCCACGGCCATCAACAGCTGGACCGTGTCACTCACATTGCCCAGCGGCGCCACAGTCACCAACTCGTGGAACGTCAACCGTAGCGGCACCACAGGCGCCATCCAGTGGACGAACGTCGCCTACAACGGCCGCCTCAACGCGGGCCAGTACACCGAATGGGGCTTCCAGGGCACAGGTTCCGCCGGCGACCTGACCCCCACCTGCGCAGCCGCCTGATCCTGAGCGACCTCAGCCGGCCGCACAGCCAATCCGCGGCCGGCTGAACCTCACAAACCGTTGTCGAAGAGTGAGACCAGGGACATGGCCTGGCTGTCGTTCAGGCGGGGATCGCACAGCGAGGTGTATCGCTTCGTGAGGTCGTCCTCTGTGACGTCTTCGCCTACGCATTCGGTCACGTTTTCGCCTGCTACCTCGAGGTGCAGGCCGCCGAGCCACTCTCCCATGCCGGTGAGGACTTCGCGGCAGTCGGTGATCTCGCTGACGATGTCGGTCAGCTGACGGGTCTTCAGGCCGAGTTGGGTGCGGTATGTGTTGCCGTGCATGGGATCGCAGAGCCAGATGACGGGGTGACCGGCCTGCCGGACGGCTTTCACCAGGCGTGGCAGGTGATCACGGACCTGGCCGGCGCCCAGTCGGCAGATGAGGGTCAGCTTGCCGGGGGTGCGGTGCGGGTCGAGGCGTCCGCACAGTTGGACGATTCCGTCGGGCTTCGCGGTCGGACCGATCTTGCATGCGACCGGATTCGCCACGCCGGAGAGGAACTCCACGTGAGCGCCGCCGACTTCGCGGGTTCGGTCGCCGATCCACGGAAAGTGCGCCGAGGACAGGTACCACTCGTCGTTTCGTGGGTCCGTTCTGACGAGGGCTTCCTCATAGTCGAGCAGCAGCGCTTCGTGGCTGGTCCACAAGCCACCGGATACCTCTGTCCGCACAGCCAGGGCGGAGTAGTACGCCGCGAGCATCCGCTCTGGGGAGGCGCGGCGGGCGCTGGCGATCGGTTCGGGCGAGTTCACCGCCAGTCCCCGGAACGCCGGCATCTCCTCGCCGTCGACGACCTCCGACAGGACTGAGCGGGGCTTCGCGAACTGCCCCGCGACTCGGCCGACGACGACTGCGGGAACGCCCAGGCGCAGGCTGATCTCGTCGGCGAGCATGTTGAGGATGTGCCGCTTCGCCCTGGCGGCGTGCACTGTCTGTTCGCCGAAAGGTTCGGCACAGTCACCGCCTTGTATGACGAATGCCCGGCCTTCGCCGACGCCGGCGAGTACGCGGCGCAGAACGCGCACCTCAGCGGGGGTGGTCAGGGCTGGGGCGGCGCCCAGCAAGGTGCGGACGCGAGCCAGCTCACACGGATCCGGCCAGTCCGGTTGCTGGGCCGCCGAGCGGGTTCGCCAGCTCGCCGGGTGCCATTGCCGCGCCGCTTTCCGGGGTGAATTCGTGACACCACGCACAACATCACCGATTGGTAAACACATATCTCTGCCGCACATATCCGCTGTTCGCGGGCGCATCTTTCTACTCACCGCTCTTTCGGGGCAAATAATTTTCATGGCGCCGACACGATGCGCAATACGACCGCTCAACCATGACCCGGCGCGCGTGTGTTCCACGTGAGCCGAACGGCCCGGAAAAAGTTGTCTCCGACCTGTGAACCAAGCCTGCTGGGTGCTCGTATTGATCAGCGAGAGCCACCTTTGCCACGTCCGGTGCGGAGGCTCGCCGAAGCACGCCCCCGCATCGTTGCTCGGCAGGTAAAACGCGCGAAAACGAGGTGACCCTTAGATGACGACCAAGGATCCTGTCGTTGTCACCAGCAGCCACCGGGTCACGGCCGAAAAGAAGGAAACTTTCACGATTTCCGCCAACAGTCTGCTGAGCATGGCAGCCAGATCACGGGGCTATCTCGGTGGCGATCTACGCAAATCCGACGAGGACGATTCGGTCTGGCAGATCGTCTACCGCTTCGACTCCGCCGAGGCCGCGGACGCCTGGCGCGCCGAGTCGTCACGCTCCCTGTGGGCGACAGTCCTGGACGAGTGCGCGCAGCACCTCGTGCAGCGGACCTCCGGTCCGGACCGGAGGTCCAGATCAGAGCCGAGGCCGGCGGCCAGGGCAGCGTCCAGAACGGAATCCCGAACAGGATCGAGAACGGCGCCGGGGCCAGGACCGGGAAAACCGCCGGGGCCGCCACGCTGGAAGATGGCCGTGGTCACGCTGATCGCGGTGTTCCCCGCGGTGC
This sequence comes from Kibdelosporangium banguiense, assembly GCF_017876405.1. Taxonomy (GTDB): domain Bacteria; phylum Actinomycetota; class Actinomycetes; order Mycobacteriales; family Pseudonocardiaceae; genus Kibdelosporangium; species Kibdelosporangium banguiense. The sequence continues at coordinate 11,074,353 of NZ_JAGINW010000001.1, forward strand.
TCGGGACGAACGTCCTCGTCGTCTCGCAGTTCGCTGGCCTGTCGTTGATCCCCCGGACATTCGTGCTGTGCGTGATCGTGACCATCCTGATGACCTGGGTGCTCATGCCACGACTGATGAAACTGCTAGGTCCGTGGCTACGCGGGAACGCCCCGGTCCCCGCCCCTGAGCCGGTCCGCACGGAACCCGAACGCGAGGAAACGGTGCGTTCAGAACCGGCACGTGCGGCTACGGACGACAAACCCCGCGAGGCGCCATCCGACGACACCATTCCCATCCCGATCCAGCTACCCGCCCCCACCCCGCCGCCCGCCATGCCACCACCCGCCGCGCTGCCTGCCAACAGGCCCCGGCACCGGGCCCCGGCCCATCGCGCCCGCAACCAGCCCGCGCCCTCGAGGCCGGGCCGCCAGGTGCCCTCCGGACGCAGATGAGCCCGCAGATGAGCGCCGTGGCAGGCAATACCGCTATTTCACGAAGACCGGGAGCATGACCTGTGCGTACCCTTCTGATCGACAACCACGACTCGTACACGTACAACCTCTTTCACCTCATCGCAGGGGTGAACGGGACCGAGCCGGTGGTGCTGCGCAACGACGACCCCGCACTGGCCCGGGTGTCCTTCGACGAGTTCGACAACGTGGTGATCTCCCCAGGCCCCGGTCACCCGGGGCGCACCAGGGACCTGGGGCACGCGGCCCGCTTCGTGCAGTACGAACACCTCCCGTTACTCGGCGTCTGCCTGGGCCATCAGGCGATCGGGCTGCACGCCGGCGCGGCGGTGGGCTCCGCCCCCGCTCCACGCCATGGGCATCCGACATCAGTCCGCCACGACGGGCGTGAGCTGTTCGCCGGGCTGCCACAGGGTTTCACGGCAGTGCGCTATCACTCCCTGTCGGTCGAGGAGCCACTGCCGCCGAACCTCGAGGCCACGGCCTGGGCCGAGGACGGCGTCGTGATGGGCCTGCGGCACCGGCAGCGGCCGCACTGGGGCGTGCAGTTCCACCCGGAGTCGATCCTCACCGAACACGGAACCGAGCTGCTCGGCAACTTCCGGACCCTGTCGCAGGATGTGAGCCGTCCATCGATCGTCGTGACCACGCAGGCGGCCGAGCAGGCGCCTGCCCCAGTCGCGCGACTCCCTCGGTACCGCCTGCACTATGCAGTCCACAATGGACCTGTTGCTCCGGAGCAGTTGTTCACCAGCTTGTTCACGGCCTCACCGCGAGCGTTCTGGCTCGACGGCGCGGGTGTCGACGACGAGCTCTCCCGCTTCTCCTACCTGGGCGACGACACTGGACCGCTGGCCGAGTTCTGCAGCTATGACGTGAACACCGGCATCATCGAGGTGCAGCGCACGGGCCAGCCGATCGAGCGTGTCCGGGAGGACATCTTCACCTACCTGCGCCGGGGCCTGGCCGCCCGCGCGTTCCCCACTGCGGATCTGCCGTTCGACTTCACCTGTGGCTATGTCGGCTATTTCGGCTACGAGCTCAAGGCCGCCCTTGGCGGGCAGGCCGCGCACCGCAGCGACACTCCCGACGCGGGCTGGCTGTTCGCCGACCGCATGGTCGTCATCGACCGGGTCGAGCAGACCGCCTACGCGCTGTGCCTGGCTGAGGACTCCCCCGCCGCCGAGGCGGAGGCGATCGGCTGGCTCGACGCCACCCTCGAGAACCTGCACTCCATGCCACTGGACGAGCCCGTGATGTCCATAGTGGACCTTGACGCGCCGGGCGTGACCGAGCGCTGGCTGCTGCGCGACGCGGGCGGCTACCGCGCGGACATCGAGAAGTGCCAGGAGGAGCTGCGGGCCGGGGAGAGCTACGAGATCTGCCTGACCACCGCGGTGGAGTTCCCCGCAGTGTGCGACTCGTTCGAGTACTACCGGGTGCTGCGACGGATGAACCCCGCACCGCATTCGGCGTACCTGCGGTTCGGTGACGTCGACGTGGCCGGCTCGTCGCCGGAGAGGTTCCTGCGGGTCGGTGCCGACGGGGTGGTCGAGGCGAAGCCGATCAAGGGCACGGCACGCCGGGGCGCCACCGCCGAAGAAGACGCGGAGTTGCGCGACCGGCTCGCGAGTGACGCGAAGACCCGCGCGGAGAACCTGATGATCGTCGACCTGCTGCGCAACGACCTCGGCCAGGTGTGCCAGGTAGGCACGGTCGAAGTGCCGGGCCTGATGAAAACAGAGACCTACAGCACCGTGCACCAACTGGTGTCGACGGTTCGCGGCGAACTGGCGCCCGGCATGGACGCGCTCGACTGCATCCGGGCGTGCTTCCCCGGCGGCTCCATGACCGGCGCGCCGAAGGAACGGACCATGGAGATCATCGACAGCCTGGAGCCCAAGGCCCGCGGTGTGTACTCCGGTGCGCTGGGTTTCCTGAGCTGCAACGGTTCCACCGACCTGAGCATCGTGATCCGGACGGCCGTGTTCGCCGGCGGCAAGGTCCACATCGGCGCGGGCGGCGCGATCGTGCTGGACTCCGATCCCGACGAGGAGTACCGGGAGATGTTGCTGAAGCTCGGCGCACCGGTGCGGGCGTACTGGGAAGCCGCCGCGTACCCGCCCACGACACTGATCCCCTCCGAACCACGTCGGCAGGGTCTGCGCCGGCCTCGTCGTCCGGCCATCCCGGCCGCCACTCTCAGCGGAACCGAGGCAGGCTGATGAGACACCGATCGAACTTCGCCGATCTGCTGGCCACGAGAACACGGCAGAACAACTGGTCGGGACGTACCGCCTACATCGCCGACGACATTTCCTGGACCCACGGCCAGGTCCACGACCTCGCCGCGCGAACCGCGACTGTCCTGTCCGAACGCGGCGTCCGTCCCGGTGACCGAGTGCTGCTGGCAGCGCCGGACAGTATCGAGTGGGTCGTGGCCTTCCTGGCGATCGCGCGGCTCGGCGCCACCGCCGTGCTGGTGAACCCGGAGTTGAACACAGGCGACCACAACACGTTGCTGGCCGACTGCGATCCGAAGCTATGTCTGTCCACGGCGGCTCTGGCCGACCGGTTCACCTCGCGGACATGGCTGGATGTCGACCACCTGGTCGGCTCCAAGGCACCGGACTCGGCACCTTGCGAAGCCGTCGATGTCAGTGCGAACTCGCCCCTCTACATCCAGTACACGTCCGGTACGACAGGACGTCCGAAGGGCGTGGTGCACGCGCACGGCCATCCGATCAGCTACGCCACCTGCGTGGGCGGCGATGTGCTGCGCATCCATCCGGATGACGTCAGTTTGTCGGTGTCCAAGATGTTCTGGGCCTACGGGTTCGGCAACGCGCTGGTCTTCCCCCTGTTCTCCGGGTCCGCCGGTGTCCTTTCCAGACACCGCCTCGCGGCTCACGAAATCGCGGAGCTGGTGGAACGCCACAGTGTGAGCGTCCTCTACTCAGTTCCGTCCGCCTATGCCGCGCTCGCCGAAACCAACGCACGCAACAGTTTCCGCTCGGTACGAGCCGCGGTGTCCGCGGGTGAGACCATGCCGCTCCCGTTGGCCGAACGGCTACCGGACGCGCTGGGTTTCACCGCGCTGGAGCAGATCGGCTCGACCGAGGCCGGGCACGCCTTCTGCGCCAACACAATCGACCACAACGTGCCGGGCACGATCGGACAACCCGTTCCGGGCTGGGAGCTGCAACTGCGGGACCCGGCGGGCGGACTGGCCGAACCAGGCTCCGCGGGCGATCTGTGGGTCCGCGGTCCCACACTGTTCTCGCACTACCTCAACCAGCCGAGAGCCACCGCGCGGACCCTTGTCGACGGCTGGCTTGCCACCCATGACCGGGCGGTCCTTGGTGAGGACGGCGCCTACCGGCATGTCGGCCGGGCCGACGACATGGAGATGGTCGGCGGTATTTCCCTGTCGCCCCTTGAAGTCGAGCGGGTTCTGCTCACCCATCCGATGGTCCGTGAGGCGGCCGTGGCGGCCGTACGCGACCACCGGCAGGCGACCAAACTGCGCGCGTTCGTGGTCGCGTCCGACACCCCCGAACTGCCAGACGACCTGATCGCCCTGGTCCGCTCCCAGTTGCCCGCGTTCAAGGTGCCCAGAAGCGTCCAGGTGGTGCCCGGGCTGCCGCGTACCCCGTCCGGGAAGCTGCGCCGCCACGTCGTGCGCACCGGCTCCTGGTGACCCCTCAACCCAGATGAACGGAGTTCGACATGCCTCGTGGCTTCCACATCGGTGACATGTTCCGCCAGGCCGCCGGCAAGCACGGCGACGTTCCCGTGATCCTGGACCGGCCGCTGGACGTCGCGGTCGAGGAAGGCACGCGGCACACCTACACCTCGTTCGCCGAGATCGTCGAACGCCTTGCCAACCAGCTGTGGACAGCGGGTGTCCGCGCCCGCCAGCAGGTGGCGATCCACAAGACGGACAACGTCGACATCGCGTTGCTCGCCTGTGCGGCCTCGCGCATCGGAGCGGTACCCGTACTGCTGTCGCCAGGGCTGGACGGGTCGGTGGTGGACACGCTGCTGACCAGGCTCGAACGGCCATGGCTGGTCACTGACAAGGACAAACTCGCCGGGCTGACCGACCCCACCGGCCGCGCCCGAGGCGTTCTGACCGTGCCGCTGGCGCCGGCCCCATCGACGACCAAGGTGTCCACGACGTGGCGCGGCTCGCGGCAGCCCGCGCTCATCACTCACAGCTCGGGCACCACGGACGTGCCGAAGCTGGCTGTGCACTGCGCGGAAGCGTTGTGGAACAGGCTGATCCCGCAGAAGATCATGGCATTGCCGGTCCGCGGTGAGACCGCGGCGCTGTGTATGTCCTTTGTTCACTCGCGGTTCTATCACGCGCTGGGCGTGTTCCTCAGTGGTGGCAGCCCGTTGCTCCTTCTTGTCGACCATGACCCCGCGTCGGTCGGTCCGTTGTTCGCCGAGTGGCAGCCCGGAGTCGTCGAGACCCACCCGAACACCTTTGTCCTGTGGGAGGATCTGGCGCACGCCGACGGGTCACCGCTGGCGAACGTGCGCTGCTTCGGTAGCACGTTCGACGCCATCCACCCTCGGACAGTGCAACGCCTGCTCGGCGCGTCACGCCGGTCGATGCCGTGGCTCTCCCAGCTTTACGGGCAGAGCGAGACGGGACCGGTCGCCTTCCGCTGGTTCTCCCGGCGCAGCGCCGCCCGCGGCAACGGGCGCCTGGTCGGGTTCGGCATCCCCGGATTCACCAAGATCCGGATCACCGACGACGCCGGCCGGCCGTGCCGGCCGGGCGAGGTCGGGCACATCGAAGCCCGGACTCGTGGCCGGATCCTGACCTACCAGGGCGCTCAGGACCGCTATGCCGCCCAGCTCAACGGGCAGTGGTGGCGGATGGGTGATCTCGGCTACCAGGACAAGTGGGGCGCTCTGTCGCTTGTGGACCGCGAGATCGACCGGATCGAGTCGGTGGACAGCAACCTCGCGGTCGAGGATGTGCTGATGTCCCGGCTGGAGGAGCTCAGGGAGATCATCCTGATCCCGGGCCTCGCCGGTACGCCCGTGCCGGTGATCTGCACCCGGACCGGGGAGCGGATGGATCCGCAGCGCTGGCGGACGGCCACCGCGGACCTGCCGGAGATGGCCGAGCCGCGGCAGTGGGACTTCGACGATCTGCCCAGGACCTCGACGTGGAAGATCAAACGGGTCGCGCTGGCCCACATGCTCACCCCTGAGAAGGAGGTGGCCGGTGGATGACGGGCCGGTACTCGTCGCCGGCGCCGGCCCGGTCGGTCTGGCCACGGCGCTGGCTCTGCGTGCCCGGGACATCCCGGTGGTGCTGCTGGAGGCCGACTCGCAGGACCGGGTCCGGCCCGGCAGCCGGGCACTGTACGTGCACCACGATTCGTTGAAACTACTCGAGTCCCTGCGCGATGGCGTCGGCAAACGCTTGGCGGAACACGGAATCATCTGGAACGTGCGCCGCACGACGTACCGCGGGCGTGAGGTGTACGCCCGGACTTATCCACCGTACGACAAGAAAACCGGCCTGCCGCCGTTCACCAGCCTCCGGCAGGCCGACACCGAACGGATCCTGCTGCACGCCTGCGTTCAGGCCGGAGTCACAGTGCAGTGGGATTCCAGGGTCACGTCCGTCGCTCCCCGTGCGACGGACGTGACCGTCTCCACCGCGGACGGAACCTCGTGGACCGCAAGCCATGTGGTCGCCGCCGACGGAGCCCGGTCGGTCATCCGGATGGAGGCCGGGATCGGGCTGCAGGGCTCGACCTCGCCCGGATTCCACGTGGTGATCGACATCAACGGCGAAGAACAGTGCCTGGAACGGGTTTTCCACTACCGGCACCCGGCGATGGCCGGCCGGCACGTGCTGACCGTGCCGTACACCGGTGGGTTCCAGGTGGATCTGCAGTGCAAGGCCGACGACCGGCCGGACATCATGGCGTCGCCCGAGGCGGTGCGGGAGTGGCTGCCCGGCGTGATCGGTGCCGTGGACGAGCAACGCATCACCTGGATCTCGGTGTACAAGTTCCGCCAGCTGATCGCCGACAGCTTCGCCGACGAAACAGGTCGCGTCCTGCTCGTCGGCGAAGCCGCGCATCTGTTCCCGCCGTTCGGCGCACGAGGCATGAACAGCGGCTTCGCCGACGCGGACGCGGCAGCCGCAGCGATCGCGTATACCAGGCGCGAGCTTGCCACGAGCGCGATCTCCGAGTTCTCCAAGCGCAGGCGAACAGCTGCCATGTCCAACAGTGCCGCTGCCGGAGCGGCGCTCAAACACATGCGCCCCTCCGGCAGCGTCGCCCGCGGCCGCCAGCTCACCGCCGCACTCCTGGCTCCTGTGGTACCCAGGTTCGGTGAGTGGCTGGAGCGGGCCCCCTACGGTCCAGTGTCCACAATGGTCACCGGTTACTGACTTCGGTCACGTCCGACCGTGCGGCCCGATCCGGACCTGTCAGCCGCTAGTACCGGATCGCGGTCGACTGGTACATGGAACGTTGGCCGCCGGCCGGGAACGGCGAGGAAGCCAGCGGTGTCAACGCTCCGGTGCGTGACACGTCGAACCCGAACAACTCGGCACTGAGATCCTCGCTCGACACATAGAGATGGCGGCCGTCGGACGCCGGCCATACCGGTGCTTCCCCAGCCGCTGCCGGCGCTTTGCCCGTCGGCCTCGGTGTGCCGTCGGGGCCAAGCGCGAAGACCCACACACCCTTGCCTGCGCCGGCGTCGTCCCCGCCTGCCGTGACGAACATCAGGTGATCGTGGATGACAGCGGAGATCGGGAATTCCGGTGCGGAGGCAGCCGCCAGCGGGCTCAGCACACCACCCGGCCCGATTCGGAACGGCAGGATGTGGTTCGTGCCGGAGCAGGCCACATACAGAAACCGGCCGTCCGGCGTCACACCGATGTCGAACGCGCCCGGCTCGATCTGTTTCGTGCGCAGCAGTTCGAGCGTGTGATCAGCACGCACGGCATACGTCGCGAGCACGCCCTGCGCGGGGTCATCTATGTCGCCGGTGCTGACGAAGACGTACCTACCGTCCGGACTCACTGTGACGCCCCTGGCAGTCAGCCTGCCCCCATCGACGAGCAGCGGCTTGCCAATCGGCTCGAGCGTGCCATCGCGCCGCACGGCAAACGCCGACACTGTCGCGTCGAAGGCCGTCACATAGACCGCACGACTATCAGGTGCGACGGCGATCCCGAACGGTTCGTCCACGGTGTCGACGGGCGGACCGAGCGGCGTCAGCTCACCGCGGACACCGACCCGGTACGACGAGATTTTATGTGCCCCGCCGTTGACCACGTAGGCGACGTCACCTCTCGGTGAGAGGACGATGCCGCGTGGCAGGGCCGGTGTCGGGACCGGGTCACCCACTGGGTCGAGGAGACCGGACGGCCGGATCGTGAACACGGAAATGTTGTTACTGACCCCATTCGTGACATACAAGGTGGGCGCGGCCGATGCGCTGGCTGAAGCCGTTGGCACCACCATCAATCCGGCGAGCAGGACAGCCGTCGAAACAACACGAACCATGAGAACCCCCGTTCCCGATATGTGCCGTCGACGTTATGCCTGGGCATTGCAAGAACATTGCAGACCCTCGTCGGAGCCGACGGTCGGGCAGCGCCCACATCCCCTTACGGCACCACGAGCTGGATCTCGCGGTGCAGCTGCCCGTCGACGCCTGGGTAGAGGCTGACTTCACCGTCGCTCCAGCGGACGATGATGGCGTTGCCACGTCCGGCGGTGACGGTCGCGTGGGTCCAGAGATCGTTGGGTGCCTGGACTCGGTGTTCCTGGCCGAGTCCCGCCGTGGCAACGTCGCCGTAGATGGTGAACTCGCCGTCGCTCCAGCGCACCAGCAGGTCCCGGGTGCCGGAGCCGACCCAGTTGCCGCCGGAGATCGTCTGCGCGTGCGTCCACGTGCTGTTGGGCGCCACGAGTTGGCGTTCGGAGCGGATGCCGTTGGCGGCGATGCCCTGGTAGAGAGTGGTTTCACCGTCGTTCCAGACAACAACGAGGTCACCGCCGAGCCCTGCGATGTAGGAGGCGTGGTCACGCCAGAGGGCGTTGGGCGCGGCGAGTTGGACCTCACCGCTGAAGCCGCTCTTGGTGACTGTGCTGTAGTAGGTGACTTCGCCGTCGCTCCAGGTGACGACGACGCCGTTGTTGACGGTGGCGATGCCCTTGGCGTGGCTCCAGGTGCTCTTGGGCGCCGCGAGCTGGGTTTCGCCTGCGAACGGCTTCTGCGGGTCGGTGCTCGATCCGCCCTGGTAGAGGGTGACTTCGCCGTCGCTCCACTTGACGATCATGTCGAGCTGGGTGCTGCCGGTGAAGTTACCGCTCGTGATCAGATCGGCGTGCTTCCACAGCGGGCCGTTGCCCAGCGGGTAACCGAGATTGCCGTTGCCAGGCGGGACAGGTGCGGCGACAGCCTTGTCGTACAACGCCTTGACGCGGCTGTCGAAGCGGACGCTGTAGTTACGCGGATCGGTGTCGGGCAGACTCTGGCCCTTGCCACCGATGACACCGATGACGTCCCTGCCGCCCACGATCCAGGGACCACCGCTGAAGCCGCCAGGGATGCCGGTGCACTGCAGGATTTCCCAGTACTGGCCGTCCCTGTTGGCGGTGCTGTCGCACACGTAGGGCTTGTCCTGGTACTTCGGGTTCCCGGACGCCGGATAGCCGTAGACATTCAGGTCCACGGGCAGGGTGGCGTCGGTCTTGAGGTTGAGCGAGGCGCCGGTGACTTCGGCGACGTTCTTGCCGTTGCGAGGCTGGAGCACGACGAACGCGAAGTCGTAGGGCGAGCCGGCGACCTTGACGTCGCTACTGGTGGCCCAGCCGGGGTCGATGTGGATCGCCGCGGACTGCCAGGTGCCGTACGGGGCCTGGCCGTCGTGGTACCCGGGCGTGAAGAACACGTTGCGCTTGCCGGCCACGCAGTGCGCGGCGGTGACGATGATGTTGCCCTTCGGGCTGGCGACGATGCTCGCCGAGCAGCCGTGGCTGGTGGGGTTGGCGCCGTCGGAGAGAGACCCGATCTCGGGCCTCGGGGCGGCGATCACGGTGTGCCGGGGACCGGCCGCGGCAGCGGTGCCCGGTAACAGGATGCTTGGTAACAACGCGGCCAGCAGTGCGACGGCCGGGCCCCAGTGGAGTTTTGACATGACGTGAGACTACGTCGTTTTGATCATGGTTCGCCGCAGCTTCGCGGACATCGTCACAGAAAACGCCGAACGTCCCGTTTGCCGGTGTTGCAACGCATTCTCGTGTTCGCCCGATATGTCGAGCAAGCCTGCACGAGATCTCGTTTCCCGGTGCAGGCGCGCTCACCTCGTCAGCGTCAAGTCCACAATGGTCAGTCAGGCTCAGCGAGGGGTCATCCGGGTCGAGATCGCGATGCGGTTGTAGGCGTTGATGACTGTGCTCACCCAGATCAGTGCGGCGACCTGCGGCTCGGTGAACTCCTCGGTCGCGGCGCGGTAGACCTCGTCGGGCACGCGGCCGTCGTGGACCAGGGTGACCGCTTCGGCCAGGCCGAGCGCCGCGCGCTCCCCGGAGGTGAAGAACGGGCTTTCCTGCCAGGCGCTCAGGGCGTAGATACGCCGTTCGTCCTCACCGCCTGCCCGAGCGTCCCGGGTGTGCATGTCCAAGCAGAATGCGCAGCCATTGATCTGGGAAACCCGAATCCTGATCAACTCCAGCAGCGCGGGATTCAGCCCGGCCTGCTGGGCAGCCTCGGCGGAAGAAAGGTGCAAGGCACGCATGGCCGCCGAAACATCGGCGGTAAGCGCTTTCAGGTCGACTCTGGAGTCAACTGCTTGAAGGGGCATACCCGCAATTCTAATTGCCGCACCGGCCCGGGTGGTAGGTAATTCGGAATATTCATAGCCCGCCGAGCCGCACGCGTGACTGCTCGACACGTTCTCGCCACTCACTGAAACGAGTTCCCGCACCCGGGGTGATCGCGTCCTCCGCCCACCCGGTGACGAGCCGCACGCCATGCAGCGCGTTGAGCAGCCACACCTCCTTGCCGGACAGCTCAGCCGGGCGCCGCGCCCGGCGATCGGTCGGGATTCCGAGTTCCACCGCCAGCTCCCAGACCAGCGTCGCGGTGATCCCCGGCAGGGCAGGGATGCCCTCGGGCGGCGCGCACAGCACGTCGTCCTCCCACCACAGAACAGACGAACTCGACGCCTCCACGACAACACCATCGGGTGTCATGAGCAGGGCTTCCTGCGCGCCGTGGTGCTCGGCTTCCTTGCGCAGCTGACCCAGCGCCTCGATGTCCGGGCCCTTGCGATCGGGGTGTATGCGCCGGTCAGGCTTGTCGGGCACCCATACCTGTACGCTATCGCCGCGGACCGGCGCCGGGCGCATCCGCAACTGAAGTCCGGAAGCGACGAGCTCGGCACGGGGAAACCACGCGCCGGACCTGGGCAGGCCGGCCACCGCGGCGGACCAGAACTCCTGCAGTTCGACGGTGGTCACCACGCCGAGTGCGAGGCACGAACGGGTGAACCGGTCGACATGCCGTTGCATCGCCCGCACCGCGCCGTCGAGCACCAGCCACGAATCGGCCACCAACAGCGGCTCGTCATCTGTTCCCGGCACGCGATCCCTCCTTCCAGGACATCATGTACGCACCTTGATCCCGCAGCAGCCAGCGCTCCCGGACAGGAGTCGGTTGCGCTTCGTGCAGGGTCAAGGTCGCCAGGAACGCGCACGTCACATCCAGCCACATCGTCGCCTGGGCGTGCGCGGACGAGGTGTCCTCCGCCAGACACAGCAGGTAGGTCTTGAACTCGACGTGATCGATGACGACCACCCGATCGGTGAACAACCACTTGCCGTTCGCCGAGCCGACCCAGCCGCACTTGAAGTCGAACGGCAGCTTCGGCGGCACGCACTCACGCTGCGTCATGACTCGTCGCAGATAGCCGGCCGCGTCCTCGTGCGACCTGGCCACGGGGTGACCGGCACGCTCCACTTCCAGCACTCCGCTGCGCGCGTCGTAACGGCAGAACTCGGCGAGCGGACCGGTGTCATCGCCCAGGTAGGAAAAACGCGAGGCGCGCTCCAGCCAGAATGCGCGCACGGACGCCGCGTACAATTCCGCGAACACTCGTTCGGGGCTGACCGCGCCATCATGCACGGCCGTGTGCAACCGGTGTTTCACTTTACTTCGTACGTACTGGCAGCCGATCCGGTTCACCCTTTCCGGCACTGATTTCCTCACGTGAACCTCACGCGAGAACCAGCACGCTTGTGGTTATTCGTGCCCGCACTGCGGATGGAACGCCATGAAAGAACACCGGATCTGCATCGTGGGAATGGGCCCGAGAGGGCTCTCGGTACTGGAGCGCCTGTGTTCGAACCGGTCACCGGACGAGCGGTTGGTCATTCACCTTGCCGATCCCGCCGAACACGGCCCCGGCGCGGTGTGGAACACCAAGCAGCCGACGCACTTCCTGATGAACACAGTCTGCTCGCAGGTCACCGTTTTCACCGATGAGAGCGTGCGGATGGAGGGCCCGGTCCGGATCGGGCCATCGCTCTACGAATGGTCCCGCACGGTCGCCTCGACAGCGAGCCCTGGCACCGCGAACGACGCGATCAGGAGTGAGGCACGCGCGCTGGGGCCGGATTCCTATGCCACAAGGGCGTTCTACGGACACTATCTGATGTGGGCACTCGACGAGGTGATCCGCCGCGCGCCCTCCGGGGTACGCGTCGTACATCATCGGCAGCTGGCTGTTGAGGTCACGCAGGAGTCGACCGAATGGACAGTCAGGCTGGCCGACGGTGAAGTGCTGAGCTCGCTGAACGCCGTTGTCCTTGCACAGGGCCATTTACCGGCCCAGAGCAATGCGCGGGAACAGGAACTTCGCGCGTTCGCCGCCACGAACAACCTGCTGTACATGCCGCCGGGCAACCCTGGAAACGCCGATCTGTCCTCAGTGGAACCCGGCGAACCGGTACTCCTGCTCGGACTCGGCCTGAATTTCTTCGATCATCTGGCGACACTGACGACAGCTCGCGGCGGGACGTTCGTACGTCACGGTGGCGTCCTTGTCTACCGCCCATCGGGCGAGGAGCCGTCGTTGTACGCAGGTTCACGCCGAGGCCTACCGTTGCATGCGCGGGGCGAGAACCAGAAGGGGGCCCATGGACGTCATCTCCCGGTCGTGCTGTCCGCGGACGTCGTGCAGGCCCTGCGGTCGCAGCCAGTGGACTTCCGCACCGACCTATGGCCCTTGATAGCCAAAGAAGTCGAGACCGTTTACTACACAACGGCCTTGTCTCCCATGCTGTCCGGTGACGAACTCGCTCGTTTCGCCAGTCGTTACCGTGAATGCGCTCCCGAGGAGGAGACCGCACTGCTCGACGAGTACCACGTCGGGTCGCGCTGGGACTGGGCGCAGGTGGAGAATCCACTGAGCCGCATGACTTTCAGCTCGCCCGAGCACTTCCGGACCTGGCTGCTGCGGCACCTGCGCACCGATGTGGAACACGCGACCCAGGGCAACGTCCGAGGTCCGGTCAAGGCCGCGCTGGATGTGCTGCGCGACTTGCGTAACGAGATCCGAGCCGTGGTCGACCACGGCGGCCTGCACGGCAGATCCCACCGCGACGACCTTGAACGCTGGTTCAGCCCGCTCAACGCGTTCCTGTCCATCGGGCCGCCCGCACGGCGGATCGAGGAGATGGCCGCGCTGATCTCGGCAGGTGTGTTGACGGTCCTCGGTCCCGGCACCACCGTGCGCGCCGACGACGACACTGGCACGTTCGTCGCCGCGTCCGACGTGGTGCGGACGTCGGTGTCCGTGCGGGTGGTCGTGGACGCGCGCATGGCCAGTGCCGACATTCGCACCAGCGATGACGAGTTACTCCAACGTCTCCTGGCATCAGGGCTGTGCCGGACGCATCGCGTACCCGACGCCGACGGCGGCCTCCTGGAGACCGGGGGCCTCGACGTGACGCCCCGGCCCGGCCGGGTCATCTCGGCCGATGGTGTTCCCGCGCAAGGGTTGTACGCGCTCGGCGTCCCGACCGAGTCGGTCCACTGGGCCACCGCGGTCGGGATCCGGCCCTGTTCGGATTCCGCGATCCTCGGGGACGCCGACGCGATCGCCAGAGCGATATTGGAGAGATCCGCATGACCCTCGACACAGGCCTGCTGTCACCGGTGCGGGCCGGGGTTCCGGTGGAGACGCTGACCTCCGACGAGGCCTGGCTGCGTGCGATGTGCGCGGCAGAGGCAGGACTCGCTCGCGCGCAGGCCAAGCTGGGCACCGTCCCGGCCGGCGCCGCCGAGATGATCACCAAGGTCGCCGGGGCCGAGAGTTTCGATCTCGCCGATCTGGCCGTCCGGTCCCGTGGCGCGGCGAATCCGGTTGTCGTGGTGGTCCAGGAGCTCACCGCGCGGGTCGCCGCGATCGACCCCGCCGCCGCGCAGTACGTCCATCGCGGCTCCACCAGCCAGGACATTCTGGACACCGCCGCGTGCCTGGTCGCTGCCCGCGTACTCGAACTCGTCCGCGCGAACCTCGCCGAGCTGACCGACGCCCTGGCGGAACTGGCCGACCGGCACAGGCTGACGGCCATGCCCGGCCGCACGTTGACCCAGCACGCCGTGCCCACGACATTCGGACTGAAAGCCGCCGGTTGGCTGCACCTCGTGCGCCAAGTGGACGACAGGGCCGCTCACCTGCTGAGCAGCCTCCCGGTGCAGATCGGTGGCGCGGCAGGCACCATGGCCGCGTACCTGGAACACGCGGCCCTGCACGGCGATGGCGTGCTGCCTGACGACTACGCCGCGAACCTGATTACCGCGTACGCACAGGAAATGGGACTGTGCGAACCCGTGGTCCCGTGGCACGCGTTGCGCACCCCGTTCCTGGATGTCGCCGGGTGGTGCGCGTTGCTGACGGGCGCGTTGGGCAAGATCGCTGTGGACGTGCAATCCCTGTGCCGCACCGAAGTCGCTGAACTGGGCGAGCCCGCAGCCGCCGGCCGGGGTGTCTCGTCGGCGATGCCGCAGAAGCAGAATCCGGCCCTGGCGACCATGATCCGCGCCGCAGCCCTGCAGGTCCCCGGACTTGTCGCGACTCTCGCGCACTGCATGCTCGCCGAGGACGAGCGGTCCGGCGGCACGTGGCATGCCGAGTGGCAGCCGTTGCGGGAATGCCTGCGCCTGGCCGGCGCGGCCACGCACACCGCCACAGAGTTGATCACCGGCCTGCGCGTCCACCCCGACCGGATGCGGGCCAACCTCGCGATCACCAACGGAACCATCGTCGCCGAGCGCCTGTCCGCCCATCTGACCCCGCACCTGGGCAAAGACGAGGCAAAACGCGTGGTCTCAGCGGCCGCGAGCCGTGTCACCGAAGGCGGTACGACGCTCGCGGAGAACCTCGCGCAGGAGCCGTCCGTGGCCGCCCTGTTCGACATCGACATGCTCAAGCGGTTGCTCGACCCGGACGGTTACCTCGGCGCAGCCGATCACCTCGTGGAACGGGCCTTGATTTCCCGGGTCGCGCCCTCCTCAAATACGGGCGGGACTCAGATACGGTAGGTCCGTGAGTGAGAACAACCAGCCCGAGCCGTACGCGTTCGACCCGCGCAACATCCGGGTCTCCGACGCCGACCGCCAGCACATCGCCGAGGTGCTGCAGAAAGCGGTCGGGCAGGGCATGCTCACTCTTGACGAGTTCACTCAACGCACCGACCAGGCGCTGGCCGCACGCACCCGCGGCGAACTGAACAGTGTCGTGATCGACCTGCCCGGCCTCGTGCACGCCGAGGCACCTACCGCTACCGCCCGACCCCCTGCCAACGACACCATGAATCTCCGGACCCGTACCGGCACGGTGAAGCAGAACGGCGACTGGGTCGTGCCGAGCAGGATCAACGCGGAATGCACGATGGGCACCGTCCACGTCGACTTCACCCATGCGCGATGCCCGCACAAGCACGTCACCCTGCACGCGACCTGCGGGTCCGGCACGATCCTGGTGATCGTGCCACGAGGGTGGCTGGTGCGGATGGAAGACATCACCACCGGCCTGGGCAATGTGGTGAACAGGGCCAACGACGCACCCGACCCCGCCATGCCGATCCTGCACATGCACGCCACAGTCGGCATGGGCACCATCAAGATCAAGCACTCCAGGGGGCGCTGAGCCGTTGGATGGTTCGTCCAACTGCGACTCGCGGTCTGATGGTTTTGCCCAATGGCACGGTGTGGCGTAGCTCTCTACGTTCGAGCGAACAACCGCCGCACCGGATCTTGGCAGGTGACCATCATGACCGGGAGCCCCACAGCCCCGCCAGCACTGACCGAGGTGGAAAGCCACGGTATCGAGCGGATTCCCGACGCGGACCGCACCGCGACACCGTTCGACCTGTTCCGGCTCGCCTTCGGCGGCGCGAACACGTTCGCCACCTGTGTCCTCGGCGCTTTTCCGATCCTGTTCGGGCTTTCCTTCTGGCAGGGACTGGCCGCCACCCTGCTCGGGGTGCTCGCCGGTGCGTTGATCCTCTGCCCGATGGCGGCCTTCGGTCCCATCAACGGCACGAACAACGCTGTCTCGTCGTCAGCTCACCTGGGTGTGCACGGCCGCGTTGTGGGCTCGTTCCTGTCGCTGCTCACTGCGGTGGCGTTCTTCTCGCTCGCTGTATGGAGCTCAGGCGACGCGTTGGTCGGCGGTGCGAACCGACTGCTCGGGTTGCCACGCAGCACAATTTCCTACGCGATCGCGTATGCGGTGTTCGCTTTCCTCGTGCTCGCCGTGTGTATCTACGGGTTCCGCTTCATGTTGTTCGTCAACAAGATCGCGGTCATGTCGGCGACACTGCTCTTCGTGCTCGGCGCCGTGGCTTTCGCGGGTGACTTCGACCCGTCATACGCCGGTACCTTCTCCCCCACCGCCGACGCGGCAACCCAAAGCCTGTTCTGGCCGTCGTTCATCGGAGCAGCGCTGATCGTACTGTCCAATCCGGTCTCGTTCGGCGCGTTCCTCGGCGACTGGTCCCGTTACATCCCGGCGAGCACGCCGCGCCGCCGTGTCGTCGGTGCCGCGTTTCTATCCCAAGTGGCCACGTTGGTACCGTTCGTGTTCGGCCTGACGACAGCCAGCATCATCGCGACCAAGGCTCCGTCCTATGTAGACCCCGCAGCTCCGGACTTCGTCGGCGGCCTGCTGGCGATCGCGCCGCAATGGTTCTTCCTGCCGGTGTGCCTGCTCGCGTTGATCGGCGGCATGTCCACCGGGACCACGGCGCTCTACGGCACCGGCCTGGACTTCTCGTCGGTGTTCCCGCGCCTGTCGCGCGTCCAGGCGACCGTGCTCATCGGCCTGCTGTCCATCGTCTTCATCTTCATCGGCCGTTTCGGTCTCGACCTGGTCCGCAGTATCTCCACGTTCGCCACCATGATCGTCACCTGTACGACGCCGTGGATGATCGTGATGATGCTCGGCCTGTTCACCCGGCGCGGCTGGTACGACCCGGAGGCGCTGCAGGTGTTCAACCGGCGCCAGCGTGGCGGCCGGTACTGGTTCACGCACGGCTGGAACTGGCGGGGCATGACCGCCTGGTGGGTCGCGGCGGTCGCGGGCGTGCTGTTCACCAACATCCCCGGGCAGTTCGTCGGACCGCTGGGCGATCTGGCCGGTGGCGTGGACATCGGCCTTCCCCTGTCGATCGCCATCGCCGCCGTCCTGTTTCTCACCCTGCTCTTCCTGTTCCCCGAACCACGCGCGGCATACGGTCCCGACGGCCCACGCCTGGTTCGCGCCGTAGATGTTCCGGTCCCGCCGATCACCGGTCCCGGCGCACCCGCGACAGTCCAAATGGCCTGACAAGGTTGGCCCTGCCTGTCAGACAGGGCCAACCCATCAGGGACTACCGGACCGGTGCCTCTTGCGGCGCCGGTGCGTAACCGGCCGGCTGGGTGGTGAAACTTCCCCGGCCGTGCGTCCGGCTGCGCAGTTTGTCCGAGTAACCGAACAGCTCCGCCAAGGGCACGACCGCGGTGATCACGGACGTGCCCGATCGCGTGGCCGAACCCGACACCCGGCCGCGGCGTGCCGCGAGGTCACCGAGCACGCCACCTACGACGTCATCAGGCACCGTCACGACGACCTCGGCCACCGGCTCGAGGAGCTGCATCACGCAGGATCGCAGCGCCTCCCGGAGGCCGAAGCGGCCCGCCGTCCGGAACGCCATCTCCGACGAGTCCTTCGAGTGGGTCGCGCCGTCGGTCAGGGTGACCTTCAGCCCGGTCACCGAGTGGCCGCCGAGAGGTCCCTCGGACAGCGCGTCCCGGCATCCGGCTTCCACCGCTCGGACGTACTCGCGCGGCACCCGTCCACCGACGACGGTCGACTCGAACACGAAGTCCTCCGTGTCCAACGGCTCGACGTCGAGGACGATGTGCGCGAACTGACCGGCGCCGCCGTCTTGCTTGACGTGCCGGTAAACCAGCCCCGACACCCCGCGAGCGACCGTCTCCCGGTAGGACACCCTCGGCCGGCCGACGCTGACATCCAGCCCACGGCTGCGACGGATCTTCTCCACCGCGACCTCCAGATGCAGCTCACCCATGCCCGACAGCACCGTCTGACCGGTCTGCGGATCGTTACGGACCACAAGGGACGGATCTTCCTCGGCCAGCCGGGCCAATGCCGACGCCAACCGGTCGGTGTCGGAGCTCTTGCGGGCTTCGACAGCAACGGTGACAACAGGATCAGCCACGGACGGCGGTTCGAGAACCAACGGGTCAGCAGGCGAGGCGAGTGTGGCTCCGACGTGGGCGGCCTTGACTCCGGCGACAGCGACGATGTCGCCCGCCACCGCCTGGGCCAGCTCGGTGTGCCGGTCGGCCTGCACCTGCAGGATCCGGGCAACCCGTTCGGTGCGCCGCGCGCCTGCGTCCATCACCTCCTGTCCTTTTCGGATCGTTCCCGAGTACACCCGCAGATATGTCATCCGGCCGGTCGGCGTCGAGTCCACTTTGAACACCAAAGCGGCGAACGGCGCCGATGGATCGGCAGCCCGTTGCTCGCCTTCGATGCCGCGCACCGCCGGAACGTCCAGCGGGGACGGCAGATAGGCCACGACGGCGTCCAGCAACGGCTCGATACCGCGGTTGCGGTAGGCCGAACCGGACAACACCACCAGACCTTCGCCAGTACGGGTCAGGTCACGCAGTGCCGCGGCCAGCGTCGGCGCGGAAATCGTGGACTGTCCACAGAACTCCTCCAATGCCACCGGGTGCAACTCGGCGACGGTCTCCTCAAGCAGTCGACGACGTCGGCGGGCTTCCTCCAGCAGAGCGTCCGCAACCGGGCCTTCCTCGGCCGTTTCGCGGCCGTCGGCCCAGATCAGCGACCGCATTCGCAGCAGGTCGACCACACCGGTGAAGCCGTCCTCCACACCGATCGGCAACTGGACCACGAGTGGAACGGGATGCAACCGTTCCCGGATCGACCGCACAGCCATGTCGAGATCAGCACCTGCACGGTCCAGTTTGTTGACGAAGGCGATCCGCGGAACCCGGTGCCGATCAGCCTGCCGCCACACCGATTCACTCTGCGGCTCAACACCCGCCACGGCGTCGAACACGACGATCGCGCCGTCGAGGACCCGTAACGAACGCTCGACCTCATCGGCGAAGTCGACGTGCCCGGGGGTGTCGATCAGGTTGATCCTGTGGGAGTCCCAGTCACAGCTCACCGCCGCGGCGAAGATGGTGATGCCACGGTCACGCTCCTGGGAGTCGAAGTCGGTGACAGTCGTCCCGTCATGGACCTCACCACGTTTGTAGGTGGTACCCGTGGCATAGAGAATCCGTTCGGTGACGGTGGTCTTGCCGGCATCGACATGGGCGAGGATGCCCAGATTGCGAACGCCGGTCAGCTGTCGTAGGTCGGTACGCACGGCACATGGCCTTTCGGGAATGATCCGAGAACATGGCAGCGCGATTCACGCGACGAGCAAGGGGTCCAGCGGGCTGGGGAAACTCGTCACGGAGTCCGGAGCAGGCCGCGCAGCCCGCACCGGAGGCCCGAAGACATCAGGATCACCTCGTACCGCGACGGGGGAACAACAACGACCGTGCGACTACGCATGGCCGGCTCCCCTCACTCGTCGCGGCGCGCTATGCCCATCCGGCAGCGCGGTTCGTGGCGAGTGTACCGACTCCCGAGTGGACGGCAACCTGATTTCCGCGGACTTGATATGCCCTCGGTCACGGGCCGAAATGGATGTATGACGCCCAGACGGCCGGGTTGCGTGGAGCTGAGTCGCGCAAGGCGCGGACGGTGCGGTGCAGCAGGCGTGCGGTGCGATCCAGCCGTATGCCTGCTGGACTCAACAGACCTGTGTACATCGTGGTGGTCACCTCGGCCGCGGTTCGGTCGGTGATGGTCCACAGGGTTGCGATCACGTGCCGGTAGCCGGCGAGTTGGAGCGCGGCGGCGAGATGGATGGCCTCGTCTGGCAAGGCTGTGCCGCCGACAGCGGTGCTGCAGGCCGACAGGTAGGCGAGTTCGGCGTGTGAGAGGTCCAGTTCGGCGACGTCAAGCACAGTCAGCGGTTTGTCCTGCAAGTAGAGCGCGCCGGTTGACGGCTGTTGCAGATTCTGCCCGCCATGGCAGGCGAAATGCGCATACGCGTGCGTCTGTAGGTCAGCGGTGACTGTGACGTGCGTGGCGCTGTCAGCGATACGCAATGTGTGCGCTTCCGGCAGCGTACGGGCGAAGAACTCGGCTTCCGCACGAGCACCGGGCAGCGGGGACGCAGTCGGAAGGGCAGGCGTTTCCGGCATGCTGACGACGAGGACTCGGCCGTCTCCGGGTTCGGCGTCACGTGCCGCATTCGCACGAGCGAGCGCACGCAATGTCGGCGTATAGGAGGAAACCACACGGTCGATCACGGTACGCCCAGCGGGCGTGTCGGCGGGATCGTGGTAACCGGCTGCGTGCAACGGAAGCAGGGTCAGCGATCCGGTGGGACACCACCACAGCCGTGGCAGCGGGTCGTCGTGACCGGTGTACCCCAGCCGGGTCAGCACGGGATCGGCAACGGTGTCCCACAGCCATTCCAGTGTCGCGTGCAGAATCTGCTTGGCACCGACCGGCGCGCCCGGCCTTCCCAGTAGTTTCAACGCATTCAGGTACTCCCCCGCGCGTTGTGCCGCTTCTTTCTTTGACAGGTCCGGCAATGGGACGTGCTCGACATCGCGATCCCGGCGCACGATCAACGCGTCACACCGGGTCCTGTCGAGATTGAGCAGGACAACGGGACCGTCCGGCAGTCCGTCGCGCAGAGTGGTCAATGGCGGGACTCGCAACAGGTGTTCCAGGCCTGGCAACGCCCGCGCCTCGGCGAGCAGCCGGTCCCAGTCCCCGGCCAGTTTGATCCGGTCGTACTGCTCGGGCTGTGTCCGATTGCTCCACGGGTCCATCGCGGCGGGAACATCGGGTATGTCCGGTGTGGACATCGCGGCCAGTGTTGTCGCCACGGCACGCAGCCGTTCGTACAACGGGAGATCACGCTCCCGCAGGAGCGACAGGTCGTCCCTGGTCTGCAACGCCTGCGACCACAGCACCGAGCGGCCCTGTTCGAGCAACTCCACCGCACGGCTGGGATCGCCCGCGGCCAACGCCGCCGCAGCGGCTTCCGTGGCCAAACCGCCCCATATTGTCAGCCTGCGCTCACGTGCGTCGCGTTCCACTCCGTGCCAGGCCACTTGCGGCAACAGCGCGACAGTGACGCCAAACGCCTCCGTCGCAGCGGTCCAGTCGCGACGCCGCACAGCGAGCTCGGCCCACGTCCTCGCAGCGCCCGCACGGATCATCGGTGCCGCCGCCGGGAGTTCGGCCGCAGTCCGGTAAGCGGCGAACGCCGTGTCCAAATCGGACCCTTCGCCGACGTTCCTGCGTTCGTGCAACTGGCCCAACGTCATCCAGGCCAACGCCAGGCGGGGGTCGCCGGCCGCGGCGAAAGTGTCGATCACCTGGCGGGCGAGTTCGATCGATTCGGCCGCGTCCGCGTCGTCACCTTCGCGGGAGTACCTGGTCCGGAGCGTGATCGAAAGGTTGAGAACGTACTGCGGGATCAACGGATGACCCGGATCGGTGATCGCAATGGCCTCCCGGACAAGGGCTACCGCACGGTTGATGTCATCCGCGCCGCGACCACGCCGCAGGCGTAGCAGTCCGGCCAGGTTCAGCAGGATCTCCGCCCGGTTCGGGCTGTGCGGCGTGCTGCGGTCGACCGCCTCGCTCGCGGCCGCGACAGCCCCGTCCAGGTCCGCGTCGTCACGCTTCTCCGCGTGCCGGACGAGCAACGCCATCCCTAGGTTCATCAAGCACAACGGCACCGCCGGGTGATCCTCCGGTGCGGCGGCGACAGCCGCCCGTCCCGTTTCCACCGCGGCGTCAAGGTCGGTCGGCGAGCCGAGCAGGGCGGCACGGGCTCTCAGCGCGTTGCATAGATTGGTCAGCATGATGGGCCGCATCGTGTGCCCGGGGGCCGCGACCGCAGCAGCCTCGAACAACGAGTCGATGGCCGCGTTCAGGTCCTCGACGATTCCCCTGCGGTCGAACCGGATCCACAGTGCCAGCCCTAGCGTCATCAGGTTCACCGCCCCGGCGATGTGCCAGTTGGGGATGCGCATGGCCGCGCGGCTCAGGTCGATGGCGGTGTTCAGGTCGTCGAGATCACCGGTCTGCATGGACCTGGTGAGCAGAGCGGTGGCCAACGCGGTGATGCTGACGCCTCGTTCGGCCGGACTCGCCTCCGGCAAAGTCGTCACACGCCGCGCGACGGCGATCGCCTCATCCAGATCCGCGGGGTCGTTCAGACGACCTTGCCTGGCCCGCAACGCGTTCGCCAGCTCGGGCAAAGCGGCTACCAGCACCGCGTTGTTAGCGCCCGCGGCGGCGACTGCGCCGCGCAGTGCCTCGATCGCCTCGGTCACGTCGGCGATTTCGCCGGTCCGCTCGAATCGCAGGGTCAACAGGATGCCGAGCATGATCAGTGCGGGCGAAGTGTTGATGTGGCCGTCCGGAGTACGCGCGATGACGTCACGGGTGATCTCGATCGCCTCGTTGAGCAGCGCCAGATCGCCGGAGTCGACGAACAGCAACCGGAGCGTACTGGCCAGGACCACTCCCGACGTGCCGTACCTGGTGTGCTCCGGCGACAGCCCGGCCCGCGCGGCCCGAAGCAACTCGGCCGATTCGGCGAGAGCGGCCGGATCATGCGTCCACTGCCCGCGCAACGACAGCACGAATCCCAGCATCAGGCCGAACACCAGCTCTGTGTCGCCGCGCGGGGCCGAGGCGAGCCCGGCCCGCAGGACCGTGGCGGCCTCGTCCAGATCCGCGGGCTCGGCCATGGTCTGGAAACGGGCCCGCAGAGCGTTGCCGAGATACAGGCGAAACGTCGTCACGGCGCGGCTGTCGGCTGCGGCCTGGCTGATCACCGCCCGCAGGGTGTCGATGGCCTCGGTGAGTTCCGGCAGATCACGGACCCGCTCGTACCGATCGCTTTGCAGGGCCGCGATATTGGCCGCGAGCAGCAGTGCGTCGGCGGTGCCGGGCGTGAGTTCCCGCAGCACGGCCTTGGCGTCGCCGATGCCTTCGGTCAGCCCGGCGACATCGCTGTCGAGGTAGAACCGGTAGCGGCACGCGAGCAGGAGGTTGTTCACGACCACGCCGCGGCCAGGACCTGTGACGTGGGGAAGTACCCCCTGCATCGTCTCGGTGGCCGATTCCAGATCCGCCAGGTGCCCGGTGTTCTCGTAGCGGGCCATCAACGCGTTGCCCAACGTGAGGCTCAGGAACACCTCCGGGCCGGAGGCCAGCCCTACCGCCGCGCGGCACATCTCGATGACCTCGCCCAGTTTCCCGACGTCGTGCCCGGGAATCGCGGTCGCGTTCTCGATCGCGCCCAGAATGCCGATCATCTTGGGCTGCTCCTGCGCCGTGGCGTCAAGCGCCGCGCGAATCAGCCGACGGGCTGTCTCCTGGTCGGCCGGCTCGTCGGTGACCTCGAAGCGTTGCAGTAGTGCCAACGCGGCCTCAGCCTGCATGTCAGGCAGTTCAGAGTTGTCCGCGGGCAGGGTTTCGACCACACGGCACCAGGTGTTCGCGGACTCGTCGATGTCGGCCGGATTCCGGGCGCGTGAGTACCGGTTGCCCAGCAATGCCGCGAGCATGGACAGACACCGGGTCAGCGCGGTGGCATTCGGTGCGAGCGGCACGACCGCCCGGATCACTTCGATCCGCTCGTCGAGGTCCGCGGCATTCCCGGCACGCTGAAAGCGCCACTGCAGCAGTTCCGACAGCTGCCAGAGCTGCTGGCCACGTATTTCCGGGTCGGCGAGACCACCGGCGACCAGCCGGGCGACCTCGATGGCCTCATCAAGGTCTTCGCCGAGGTCACTGCCGGCCGCCCGGTCCACCTTGATCATCTCGTGGAGCGCCATCGACAAGGTCATCAGCGCGGGTATCGAGCCCAGTTGACCGGTCGCACCAGCCGCCTTCGCCGCCCGCAGGACAGCCACGGACTCCCGGATGGTGTCCGCGGCACCGGTTTCCTTGTACCAGACGCGCAACGCGTCGCCGAGCGCCAGCAACGCGTTGCCCCGATGTGGACTGTCGGCAGGCAGTCCCGTCAAGGTCGCCCTCGCTGCCTGAACTGCCCCGGCCCGATCCGGGCTCCTGACCCGCAGCACGGCCGCCAGCGTGGTGTCGACCTCCCACCGCAGAGGATGACCTGCCGGGACTGCCGCGTCGGCCTCCCGGGCCAGTTCGATCGCTTCGGTCAAGTCGGCCGGGTCGGCGAGGTCTTCTGAGACGAATGCCCTGGTATAGCCATAGCGGACATGCAGCGAGCCCGCCAAGTTGAGCAGCGCGCCGACGCGAAGCTCGTGGTCGGGTGGACACGCCACCACCGCCGCCCGGCCGCACCGGATGCTCTCGGCGATATCGGCGGTGTCGGTGACCTGGAGGAATCTGACCCGCAAGGCGTTGCAGCGAAGGATCAGCGCGTTGGCGTGAATCGGGTCGTCCTCGGCGCAGAGAGCCAGGAACTCGCTTGTCACCTCGGCGTACTCCTCGACCACCGAGAGCTCGCCGCCGAGACTGCACTGCATCTGCAAGGCGACGGCCAGCTGGGACAGGCAGATGACGCGGTCCGGGGACTGCGGCGGCGTCGACGCCAAGGCCGCGCGCACCAGGATCGTGCCCTCGCTCAGGTCAGGCTCCTGCCCGCGCAGCTCGAACCGGGCAAGCCGGGCCAAGCCGAGCCGGAACCGCGCTACCTCGGCGATCGGGTGATCGGAGTAACCGGACGCGACGAGGCCCGCCTCGACGGCCTCATTCAGATCAGCCTCGGCGGCCGTCAGTTCGTACCGCTGATGCAACAGGATCATCAGGTTGAACAGGTGCGACGGACGATCGGCGTCGTCCCGGCTTGCGGCCGCCGCCCGGCAGGCGGAGATCCCCAGGTCAGTCAGGGTGGAATCGCCGAGCGCCAGAGCCGCGTTGGTGATCACCGTCGCGTAGAACGCCCCCATGTCGGCGAGCGTCAACCGTGGACCGGGATTCTGCTCAAGCCAGCTCAGTACCGGCGGCGGCACCTCAGCTGGCGAGGACACGGCAAGCGGGCTGAACAAGTCCAGGCAGATCTGGATATCGGTCCCGTCACTCTCCGGCAGCAAGGCACAATGCCGCAACCAGTGCAGCCACGCGACTTCACGCAGGACGTCCGGAGCGATGTCCGTGCCGATGGCTGGCAGAACCATGCGAGCGGCTTCCACCAGCGCCTCGATCTCCAGCACCGCGCTGCCATCACCGGTCTGAAGGACATGACGGATGCGATCGACAAGTGCGATGTCGCTCCTGCTTCCTACTTGTTGATCAGTGTTGATCGTTCGGATATTTCGCTCTCCGCCCGCAACGTGGGCTGGAGTCCGGGATCGGCAGTCTGGCGCCGCTCCAGGCCGGGAACGGCCAGCCAGCTAGTGCCACGCTCGGTGAGGGTGAAGGTGCGGTACTGGTCCGAGCGGACCACGATCTGGTTATGGGTGCGGTTGCGGCCGCGTTTCCAGTGCTTGCGCATCTGTCGAGACAGCAACGGATCCTCAACCCAGGTGTCGGTCTTCAACGCGGCGAACAGGCGCCTGCGCCCAGCCGTGTCGAAGACTCGGCGATTGACCACCTTGCGAACCTGTGCCTTGGCCGCAGCCCGGTTCGCGGAGATATCCGCGAGCGTCCCGCACGGTCTCTTTCCACGCGTTGGCCAATACCCCGAACCGGGCGGCGGTGCTCTCAGCCATCCAGGCGTCGCGGATCTTTCGATCGGACAGTCCAGCGCCGTTGACTGAGCCATAGCGTTGCCACACCTCGCTGCGAACACGACCTAGCCTGCGAGCCTGCTCGGTGAGCTGGTCGTACTTGCCCGGATCGAGGTCCTTCGAATACGCGATCCGGGTGACCTTCACTCGATCACCTCGCCAGGCTTCTCTTGGTTCAGCGTCTTCTTTTAGCACCGCAGCCCGACATGGGTGGTGTACCGCTGACCGTGTCGGGCCTGGATTCAGGCTTCACATTCCCATCGGAATACAGTACCGGCCGAACGGCCTATCTTCTGCGCGACTCACCAATGCGAAACGTGACCACCGTAGCGAGCGCTGTGCGACGGCGAGGAAGAAACGCGCGTTGCATAGCGTCTCCCTTGCGTGACATCCACTACGGTTCAGCGTGACATAGGGGGAGGCGTGTGGTGGCCGGATTCGACGAGGGAGATGCACTCATCCTGTGGTGCACCCGTTTGCCGGAGCTGCGCAAGGAGGCCATGGCCGGGCGGTGGACCGATCGGCTCGAAAGGGCTGTCGTCCGGGTCCGTGAAGGTGGTTCTGCGTTGGACGCGTGCAGGCAGTTCGACCAGCTCGACGAGGAGCCGGAAGAGTCGCCCACCAGGGACGCCGACCCCGGTTCCGGGCATGTGTACCCCAGGCCGCGCGGTTCGCGCCCGCCGCTGACCGGACGCGGCAACTACGGCTGCCCGCGCAGGTTGTGTGCGCGGATGGACCAACGGGACGACAAGGGCCACCCGCCGGTGTGTGCCCTGTTCGACAACGAGCCGATGCAACCGACGGACGCCGGACCGTGAACCCGTTCCTGTCGTCGCTGGGCGGCAAGCTTGCCGAGCGGTGGGTTACGACTCTCGTACTGCCAGGGGCGTTGTTCGTCGTGGCAGTGGTGTGCGCGGTTCAGCTGGGTCATCGGGACGCGTTCGACTTCGTGCCACTGACCAACTGGGGCGTCCGCGAAGCGTCACGTCTGCCGATCGCGGCGACGGCCATCGGCCTGTTGCTCGGCGCCGGTGCGGCGGCCATGGCTGCTCAGGC
Organism: Kibdelosporangium banguiense; assembly: GCF_017876405.1. Lineage (GTDB taxonomy): Bacteria > Actinomycetota > Actinomycetes > Mycobacteriales > Pseudonocardiaceae > Kibdelosporangium > Kibdelosporangium banguiense. The sequence continues at coordinate 11,101,265 of NZ_JAGINW010000001.1, forward strand.
GGTCGGGCGGCTGGTTGAGGCGGTGTGGGTCAATCCGTGGCGTGGACCGGCGAAGTGGGTGGCACGACCTGTGGTTGCCTTGCGGGGCAAGCTGTTCGACCGCGCCGGCGCCAAGGCGAAGGTGAATCCGGTGTCGGTGTACCGGCCCCGGCAGCCGACCTGGATCGGCGACCGCTTCCGGCTGCTGAATTCCCGGATCACCGCCCAGTATCACGGCCTCCAGCTTGGCCTGGTGTGGCCGCGGTTGTGGCTGCTGGTCCCGGAATCCGTCCGCACGCCCGTGCAGGCGGCCGAATCCCGGTTCAGGTCGGCCGTCACGCTTGTCGGCTGGGGCGTGCTGTACATGGTTCTCGGATTCTGGTGGTACCCGGCGGCGATAGCCGGATTCGGCGCGGCCCTGGTGGGCTGGCGCCGGACGCGGTCGGCCACCGAGGCCCTCACCACGTTGATGGAAGCCACTGTCGACACTCATCTCGACACGCTCGCGACCGCACTGGGGCATCCGGTGCCCGCCAATGGGATCACAGCCGACCTTGCCCGCCGGATCAACGACCGGCTGGGCAAGGGCGGCTGAGATTTTCACCGTAGCGGCTGAGTGACCCAGGTCGACCAGTCGCTCGGCGTCTTGGACAGCTGGACTGACCGGGCGACGGCGCGCAGCGTTTCCTTGTCCGCCGCGCCCTGGACGTCGATCGCGAAACCGTCGGCCACGTCGAAGATCTGCACCTGGCCGTCGACGACCCTGGCTTCGTGACCGTCCACTTGTTCGTTCGTCCCGGCCTTCTGCCCCATTTTCCAGCCGTTCTCGACAGCCACGTTGAAACCGCGCTGGGTGGTCGCAAACCGGCCTGGATCGCCGAGATCCTCGGTGTCGAAGAGCAGCCCGGTCCTGACGTACGGGTCGTTGTGCGGACGGGTCATGGTCGTGGTGCCCACCAGATGATGACCTGCGGGCACAGGAACCGTGAACGGCATGGCCAACTGCGTGCCGCCATCGACCCGTACGGCCGACGCGATCCGGTGCATCATCTCCTTGTCCGGCTGGGTTTCCTCAGGGCCTTGGGGCTGGACGAATGCCCAGGCACCGTCAGTCCACTCCCAAGCGAGCATGGCACCCGTGTCGCTGTCCAGAGTGCGGTTGAGCCAGTAGGCCTGCCGCCCGGCGACGGGCTCGGCCTGGGTGCCGGTCTCCGGTTGCACAACGCTGCCCGACAGATACGTCGCCGGCCATCCTGGTGCGTACACGATCGCCTGCGCGGCTCCACTCGTGCCGATGGTCAGGGTGTACTGCTGCCAGTACTTGGCGGTTCCGTACGAGTACGGAGTCGTACCCGGTACTTCGCCGACCGAGATGACCTTGCGCAACGGGTCGAAGCCCGGCGCGGACGCGGGCCTGTTGGCCGGCTCCAACGGCATGCCGCCGGTGGCCGTCTGTGAGAGGACAGGGATCACGACGGCGAGCACCACCAGCACAACCGTGCCCACCCCTGCCCACCGGGCCCGGATACGCCTCCGTCCGGCACGGACCGCCTGCCAGATGTCCACAGTGGATGGCGGCAACGGGTCGTCGTCCCGCAGCGACTCGATCAGTCGTTCCATGGTCAGGCCTCCTTCAGCTGGGCGGGCAGCAACCGCCGCATCTCGGCCAGGCCACGGGAGGTCTGGCTCTTGACAGTGCCGCTGCTGCAGCCAAGCGCGCGTGCGGTGTCCTCAATGGAGAAGTCGAGCAGGAAGCGCAGCACCAGCACCGCACGCAGCCGTCGAGGCAGGTGGCCGAGCGCCGCCCGGAGGGTGGCCCGGTCGTCGGCCTGTGAGTCGACGGGCCCGGCCACCTCCGGCGCCGAGGAGAACAACGAGACCCTCGACCAGCGCAACCGGCGCTCGTCCAGGAAGACGTTGACCAGGATCCGGTGAACGTAGGCGTCCATGTTGGCGACCACGCGAGCGCGCCGCCAGTTCACGTACAACTTGGTGATCGCCTGCTGGACCAGGTCGTCCCCGCTGTGCGGGTCCCCGCACAGCCGGTACGCGGCACGACGCAGGTCGGTCAGCCGGGCCTGTACGTACTCGACGTACTCACGTTCGAGGTCCGCATGCAATTTCCGCTCCCTTCAGCCCCTCTGCCCTATCGACGGGTGCGGGAGGCCAAAAGGTTCTCAGTTCGCCAGGAGATCAGCCAGCTCGTCGAGGGCGTCACGCAGAGCGTCCGCGAACGCGTACATCTGCTCGGACACGGCTTGCGGCGTGCTCAGGTAGATGTTGAGGCGGTCGGGCAGCAGCACGTAGGCCACGCCGATACAGCGGCTGCTGGTCGATCCGAACCCGAAGTACTGGATCGAGTGCGACGGGGCCGAGCTTGTGCTGAGGTAGTCGTCGCGCATGATCAGCCAGCCTGGTGAGTCGTACAGCGCAAGCGGCTGTGTGGCGCCCAGTTCGGCTCCGCGCCGACGTTGGATCATCTGCAGTTCCCACAGGTGCTGCTCGGGCGCCTGGCCGGCCTGGCACTGCTTGGCGCGGGCCACGTGCTTGGCACCCGCGGCACGCAACGCTTCCCGCCGGGTGGCCGCGTCGGCGTCGGGATCTTGCATGACGGTCACGAATCGGACCATTTCCGGTGTCACGACACGCATCGCCTCGGTGCGGCCGTTCTGGTACCGCCGGGTGGCGATCGACTCGTAGGTGGCTCCGGTCAGCCCCTTGCTACGCAGATGCGCGAGTTGGTACGCGGACTGGACGAAGGCGTCGGGCGACATGCCCAGCTTCTTGATCATGCTCGTACCGGTGTCCTCGAAGGACAATTCGGTGGTCGCCGTGGCGGCGGCGTAGTCCGCAAACGCTTGGCCCGCAGCCCTTGCGTCGGCTTGCAGCGCGTCGTCCGCGACGAATCGCACAGGCTCGACCTTGGGTGTCCCCTGGGCCAACCCACCGGGTGCGGCCTGCGTACCCAGCAGGGTGTCGACGAACGCCAGAATCGTTGTGCCGTCGAGCAAGCAGTGCTCCACGTTGATACCGGCCTGCCCGTCGGCGAAGACGACAAGCGACACCGCCTTGTCGAACCACCGGTTGGCACTGTCGCCGTGCAACAGGGCGTCGCACGCGGCCAGCTTGTCAGCCGGTGACGAGTCCTCAAGAGACAGACAGAAGAGCGCGGACTCGACGGTGTCCAGCGCGTCAGCGTTGGCCGGGTCCACGGCGAGCAGGGCTTCCCGGCTGGCCGCCCACTCGGCCCTGGCTTTGGTGGTCAGGTGACCGGCGGGGAACTGCTGCGGTTCCTCGGTGCTGAGTACCGTGCGCAGGCCGTCCGCGAGTTCCTCAAGCGTGTGCGGCTGGCCGTCCTCGCCGAGCACGTCCATCCGGAACATCCGGCCGCGGTGGAACACCACAATGTGCCTGGCCTGTGCCCCTTCATCGGAGGGCACCCGCGCTGTGTCCTGGTGCGTGCCGGGGATTCTGGTGGTGGAGAACAGATATTTGTGCTGTTCCATCGACTGGGGCTGACCGCGCAGCAATACCGGCGGAACCTGCTCGGAGTCCAGCGCCACTTTGTACGACAGCGCCGACGCGATCAGGCCGGCCGCCCGGTCCACCTGGCCGCCCGACTCGGAGTCCTGGAACAGGAAGAAGAAGTTGGCGTTGAGCGCGATTCGGTCCCGGCGGCCCAGGTACCTCGTGCGCCAGAAGTCGTCCAGCCAGCTGCGTACACCCGGGCTCGCGTTGTAACGCACCAGATCGGCGTGCAGGACGCGGGCAGGGCTGTCCTCCGCCAGGAACTCGGTCACCGCTGCCTCGGTCTTGGTCAACTCGTCCGCGGTGAGCAGCGGCGCACACCACTCCAGCAACAGCGCGCAGCTGTCCTCCAGCGTCGGCAGCGGCACGCGCGGCAGCAGGTCCTCGTTGCCGAACGTACGGGTGGACCAGGCGCTGGTGTCGTTCACGATCATCCCTGTCCTCGATGGTGGCCCGCCACACGGTCTGTGGCCGGGGTCAGATCGACGCTACTTCCTACCGCTCGCGGCCGGCACAGATGCAGTTGGGCATAGAACCAGCCGGTGTCCTCCAGCCCGCCCGGATCGATGCCGGCCGATCGCAGCGAGTCCACGACCTGGTCCTGCTCCTCGCTGGAGACGAACCGGCGCTGCCGGAACAGCCGGTCCACGTGTTCGATGTCGTAGCCCAGCTCACGCAGGCTGTCCTCGATCGGGTCGAACGGCACCATGCGCAGCACGAAATGAGCCATCCACGGCCGATGATCGCCGTCGGCCGTGGCGATCCTGGCGATCGTGCTGGCGCCGACGTAGCCGATACAGCCGGTGGAGATGACCAGGTCGGTACCGGCCAGCAGGGCGCGCTGCGACTGCGTGAGCTCGTTGGTCTCCAGGTCGGCGCAGACCGCGTCGTCGAGCAGACCGGCCCCGAGCGCGTAGTCCAATGCGGGCTGAGAGCTGTCCAGGCCCACGATCCGGGCACGCGCCCGGCGATCTGCGAAACGTTTGCGGTCACGGGCCATCAGTTCGTCCCGGCTCATGACCTGTACAGCCGGGTCGGCGTATCGCTGGTACAGCTCGTCCATGGTGGCGTCGCCGTTCAGCAGCGCCGCGTTGACGCCGTACGAGCAGCCGAGGTCCAGAATCCTGGGCGTACGGCCGGGTTGTACCTGCCGGTGCCTGCGGATCTGGTCGGCGAAGTACGGCTTGGCAAGTTGCGGGATGCCGTACTCGAGGTCGCGCAGCGTGGTGAAGTACGCGCGGGGATCCGGCTCGGTGTAGATGTGGTCGAGCGAGGCTTTTCCGGTTGCGTCGAATGGCACGCGCCGTTCTCCTCTGGATCGGGAAGGCCGGTCAGTCGAGCAGCTGGTCGCCCCGCACCGCGCGGGCCTCGGCAGCCACATGCTCGGGCAGCACCCGGCCGAAAAGCTGCCTGGTGCGCTCGACACTGCCGATCACCCCAGGATGTTCACTGTAGGCGAAGATCGCCGTGTGCCGGGCGACCTCACCGGCCACCTGGGTCACCCGGTGCATCGAGTACCGGCCTTTGAACAGCTGCAGATCGCCGGGATTCAGCGTCAGCCGGTGCACCAGATCCGGCCGTGTTCCAGCCAGGACGCCCGCGACGTCGCCGAAGTTCTCCGCCTGCGCCGACCGGATGTTCGGGCAGTACTCGAAAACGCCGCCGTCCGAGGATTCCTGTGTGAGCATGCTGACCGTGTACTCGTTCGTGTCGAAATGCCACGGATGCGCCCGGCCGGGCGCGATGACGTTGAGGCACAGGCCCGACAGCGGATCGGCGAGCTCGTGCACGGCCGGCAGCTGGAAACAGTCCGCGACGAAATGCTGGAATGCCCTGCTCGTGTAGAGCTGGTGAATGACGAAATGCGCGGGGATGTGGTCGCGGGACACGAACGCGTTGCCGCGCTCCATCGTCACGCGTCCCGGATGACCGTCGGGCAACGGCGTGTCGGTCGCGATGTTGTAGGCGTTCACGACTTCGACCTGGTCATGGGCCTGCGGAGCGACGCCCGCGCATTCCTGCCGCAGCGTGTCGCGCAGGTCAGGCCGGATGAAGTCAGGCAGCACACAGCAGCCCACGCGGTCGAGTTCCCGTCTGGCGTGCTCGACTGCCTCCAGCCATGCCGCGCTGCCCGGATCCGAGAGCGGGTAACGACCTGTGTCGATGACCGCTGCTGCATTCTCCTCGACCGGTCGGCTCATGCAGGGATCCTTTCCAGCAGATGATCGCCGTCAGCTCACAGCGTCGACTGTCTCCCCGGGTTTGGCTCCATTTTTGTGACCGGTTGCATCAAAGACGGACGTGACGACGTGGATTTTGGGCCCGGGACCGGTGCCTGGCGGGCGCTCGCCGGAGAGCACGGCGCCGACCTGGTCGAGCCCGACCGTGCCGCCGACCAGCGGTCGCGGGTCGATCACCCGCTTGGCGTACGCCTCGATGGTCGCGGCCAGCCCTGGAGAGGCCGAAAGCACGCCGATGGCGGTGACGTCCTTCAACACCAACGTCCGTGTATCAATAGTGCTCGGACTACCGGAAAGTCCAATGTAGACAAGACGGCCGGAAGGCTGGACGGCGTCGAGGGCGAGCGCGGGCAGGTGGGCGGCGTTGGAGGCGTCGATCACCGCGTCGAACGGCAGTTCCGGCAGGTCCCGCTCGGTCCAGGTGTGGTCGAATCCCAGGGACCTGGCGAAGGCCAACGAGTCCGGCGTGACACCCAGCAGGTGGACCTCGGCTCCGGCCGCACGGACGAACATCGCCACGAGCAGACCGATCGTGCCTGGGCCGAGCACCAGCACGCGGTCTCCTGGGCCCGCGTTCGCGGCCTGCGCCGCGCGCAGGGCGTTGCCACCTGGCTCCACCAACGCGCCGAGCACCGAGTCGACGGAGTCAGGCAGGACATGCAGAGCGGAGACCGGCACGGCGAGTTGTTCGGCCAACGCGCCTGGGCGGCCGTCGCGGATGCCGACTTCCTGCCGCTTCTCGCATACGTGCTGGTTCCCACGGCGGCAGCGACGGCACGTGCCGTCGCCGATCATGGTGTCCCCCATGACCCGCCGGCCGATCCACGCCGGGTCGGCCCCGTCCCCCACCGCCGACACGACACCGGCCCACTCGTGGCCCAGGCGCAACGGGTACGAGGAGTGCCCTTGATGGAGGTAGGCCATCTCGCCGGTGAAGAACTCGACGTCGGTGCCGCAGACACCGACCCGTTCGACGTCGATCACCGCCTCGCCCGGCATGGCCACCGGCGCGGGGACCTCCCGCACGGCGTATTCGCGGGGTCCGGTGAGTACGAATGCCCTCATGGCCGCGGTTTCCCGACTGTCGACTTCGGACTGCCGGCGACCGGCGCTGTCGCTTCGCGGATCATCTCGGTAGCGTACGTGATGATCCGTACCGAATATGGGAAGGCGGTCGGCAATGGAGCTCCGGAGCGCGCACTGGTACGCAGGCGAACACCGCAACGCGTACATCCATCGGGCATGGATGCGCCGCGGTGTGCCAGGCGATGCGTTCACCGGCCGTCCGCAGATCGCGATCGCCAACACCGCCTCGGATTTCACACCGTGCAACGCCCACCTCACCGAGGTCGCCGCATCGGTGAAGAACGGCATCTACGAAGCCGGCGGCATCCCCTTGGAACTGCCTGTGGTGTCGCTGGGCGAGACGAACGTACGGCCCACCGCCATGCTGTGGCGCAACATGGCCGCGATGGCGTGCGAGGAAATGCTGCGGGCCAACCCGATCGACGCCGTGGTTCTGCTCGGTGGCTGTGACAAGACCATTCCCGCACTGCTCATGGCCGCCGCGTCCGTCGACCTGCCCGCCGTGGTCGTGCCCGGCGGCCCGATGCTCACCGGCACCTTCCGTGGCGCGCCGCTGGGCTGCGGCACGGACGTGTGGCGACTGTCCGAAGAGGTCCGCGCGGGCACGCTCTCCCAGGAACAGTTCTCGCGATCCGAATCGGCGATGATCCGTAGCCGTGGCCACTGCAACACCATGGGCACCGCGTCGACGATGGCACTCGTCGCCGAGGCTCTCGGCACAGTCGTTCCGGGTGTCGCCGGAACTCCGGCCCCCGACAGCCGACTGTTGGAAGCCGCGCACGGCTCCGGGCGTCTGGTCGTGGACATGCTCGCCGCCGACCGCAGGCCGAGCACGTTTCTGACCAAGGCCTCCTTCCACAACGCGATCGTCGCCCTCGCGGCGATCGGCGGGTCCACCAACGCGGTGGTCCACCTGCTGGCGATCGCCGGACGGCTGGGCGTCGAGTTGACCATCGACGACTTCGACCGAATCGGCTCGCACGTTCCCGTACTGGTGGATCTGCAACCGGCCGGCCGGTTCCTGATGGAGGACTTCCACCGCGCCGGTGGCCTGCTTGCCGTACTGCGGGAAGTCCAGGACCTGCTGGACCCCACCGCGCTGACCGTCACCGGAACGCCGCTCGTGGACTACCTCTCGGACGCCCCGATCTGGGACCCCGAGGTCATCCGCACCCGCTCGGCGCCCCTGGTCGCCGAGGGCGGCATCGCTGTGCTGCGCGGCAATCTCGCTCCCGGCGGCGCCCTGATCAAGCCCGCGGCGGCCTCGCCTCACCTGCTCCAGCATCGTGGACCGGCCGTGGTGTTCGACAGCATCGAGGACTTCCACGCCCGGATCGACGACCCGGACCTGGCGGTCACCGCGGACTCGGTGCTGGTCCTGCGCGGCTGTGGCCCCAAGGGCTATCCCGGCATGCCCGAGGTCTCCAACATGCCGCTGCCGAAAAAGCTGCTGGAGCAAGGAATCCGCGACATGGTGCGCGTCTGCGACGGCAGGATGAGCGGGACCGCCTACGGCACAGTCATCCTGCACGTCACTCCTGAGGCGGCCGCGAACGGCCCACTCGCCCTCGTCCGAACCGGCGACATGGTCGTCCTCGACGTCGCCGCCCGCCGCATCGACGTCGAAGTGTCCGAAGAGGACTGGGCACGGCGGACCCCGAACGACGCCACAGTCACAGGTTTCGCCAATCCCCGGCGCGGCTGGGAACGCCTCTACATCGACCACGTCCAGCAGGCCGACACCGGTGCCGACCTCGACTTCCTCATCGGCTCCAGCGGCTGGAAGGTAAGCCGCGAATCACACTGACGCTCATCGCCGGTCCGGCACCAATGTCCCTCCTTTGATCAGCCAGGAAACACCGAACGCGAAAATCGCGAAGGCTTCGAACCACAGGATCGGATGCCACCAGAGGTTCCACTCGCCGTCAGAAACAAAGAAGATCAGAATGAGCAACAGGCACAGCAGGATAAGGCAGCCGCATCCGACATAGATTCTGTTGCGCACACGCTTGCGCTGAGGATCCGGGAGGGGCACCCGCTCACGTTTGGTGAACAGGAAACAGAACACCGCCAGGATCAAGAAAAATGCCACCGCAGACACAATGTGGGCCCAACCGATGAACTCTTCCCAGCGCGTCATCGCGTGCTTACCCGGAGGCCAGGTCGGGCACAGCGCCACCAGGACAGCCATCGCCCCGGCGACAGTGCTCAACCTGTCGTCGGCCTTTCCGACCCCTTTGTAGAAGATCAGGAAAACGCCGATGGCACACATACTGCCGACGAAGACGTTCCGCAGGTCGCTGTAGTAGTACCCGCTGACCGAATCCAGCAGGCCCCGCCCTCTGACCTTGGTGGCCACGACAAGGAAAACAGGCAGTGCCATACCGATGATCCCGATCCATCGGCGCAGAACAAGAAACGAGTGGAGAAAGTCCTTCTCCTCCTGGACAAACTCAGGCGCCATAATGAGATCGCCTCCGATCCGTCAAGCAGACAAGCTTTGTGCACATGTATCGGCGGGACGCATTGCCCATTAGCCGCGTTGCCGGATGCCCCGCTCCCGGAACGGTCGCTTCATCACCAACCATGCGCGACCGGGCAGACAGGGAACCCCTGGCACATCGCCCTCTTCGGCAGAACTCCAAGCCGGGCAACACTGGGAGCGTTCCCAGAGCTGATAGTCACCCTCTGTAATCAGCATTCCGATTCGCCACCGCGGGTAATTAATCAATCGCCAAGCGGGCCTGAACGGCGCAGTGTTGTTAGGTCAGTCGGGTGAACTATGTCCGTTCCCCTGTTGACTGGTTGACAATTGAGGGGTCCGGACAGGAGTGTGTCAATTGCCGTCTGGGAGCGCTCCCAGACGGCGCCTACAGACTTGGTGCACAAGGGAGTGCCGATGGCGGGAAGAGCGCTTGTCGCGTTGGGCGCCGCGTTGTCCATGGCAGGCACGGTTTTGCCGGCATCGGCGGTGTCTGCGGACAGCGCTGTGGCCGCCGCGTTCGCGTGCAAGGTCGACTACGCCACGACGGAGTGGAGCAACGGGTTCAACGCCACCGTCACCATCAGCAACCTCAGCGGGTCCGCGGTCACCGGCTGGAAACTGACCTACTCCTACTCCGGCAACCAGACTCTGCAGCAGGGCTGGAACGGCGTCTGGGCCCAGTCCGGCAAGCAGATCACGGTCGCCGGCACCACCTGGAACGCCACCATCCCCGCGAACGGCAGCGTCAGCCCCGGCGGGAACTTCTCCTACAGCGGCAGCAACGCCAAACCGACGGACTTCGCGGTCAACGGCGCCGCCTGCACCGGCACTCCTCCCCCGACCGAACCCCCGCCGCCAGGTTCGTCCGCACCGGCACTGAAGGTGTCCGGGAACAAACTGCTCACGGCGAGTGGGGCCGCATACCGGATGCTGGGCGTGAACCGGGCCAGTGGCGAGTTCGCCTGCGTTCAGGGCAAGGGAATGTGGGACAGCGGCCCGGTGGATCAGGCGTCGGTCAACGCGATGAAGGCCTGGCGCATCCGTGCGGTGCGGATTCCGCTGAACGAGGACTGCTGGCTCGGCCTGTCCGGTTCGCCCAGCGGCAGCACCTACCAGCAGGCCGTCAAGGACTACGTGAACCTGCTCGTGGCCAACGGCATCAACCCGATCCTCGACCTGCACTGGACGCACGGCGTCTACACCGGCAACGTCTCGGCCTGCTCGGACGTCAACGCGACCTGTCAGAAGCCGATGCCGAGCATGCAGTACACGCCGGCGTTCTGGACCCAGGTCGCCAACGCGTTCAAGGGCAACAACGCGGTCGTCTTCGACCTGTTCAACGAGCCCTACCCGGACGCGGCCAACAACTGGTCGGACATGGCCGCCGCATGGCGTTGCCTGCGTGACGGTGGTACCTGCACCGGCATCACCTTCGAGGTGGCGGGCATGCAGGACCTGGTGGACGCCGTCCGCGCGACCGGTGCCACGAACGTGATCATGACTGCCGGGCTCACCTGGACCAACGACCTCAGCCAGTGGCTGGCCTATCGCCCGGCCGACCCGACCGGCAACCTGATGGCGTCGTGGCATTCCTACAACTTCAACGCCTGCATTACCGTGTCCTGTTGGGACAGTCAGGTCGGTGCGGTCGCCGCGCAGGTGCCGGTGCACGCCGGTGAGATCGGCCAGAACACGTGCGCACACGACTACATCGACCAGGTGACGACCTGGCTCGACGGGCGCGGCCTCGGCTACACCGCCTGGACGTGGAACCCGTGGGGCTGTGGCCAGGGCAACGTGCTCATCGAGGACTACAACGGCACGCCCACGCGGACCTTCGGTGAAGGTTTCCGGGCGCATCTGCTCGCCCTCACTCCATAAAGGAGTCGACAATGCCTCGCAGGCCCTTGCTGTTCGCATTGCTCGCCGCGTTGCTGACGATCACGTTGGCGCAGCCCGCGTACGCGGCCGCCCCGGTCCGGATCATGCCGCTCGGTGACTCCATCACCGCCGGTCCCGGGTGCTGGCGGGCCTTGCTGTGGGATCGCCTGCAGCGCGCCGGGTACACGAACATCGACTTCGTGGGAACCCAGACAGGCGGCGGTTGCTCGGTTCCCCATGACGGCGACCACGAGGGGCACGGCGGATACTCGGCGACCGGCATCGCCAACCAGAACCAACTGCCGCCCTGGTTGCAGGCCACGAGGCCGGACATCGTCCTGATGCACCTGGGGACCAACGACTTGTGGGGCGGCACGATCGGCACTGACGCGATCCTGGCCGCGTACTCGAAACTCGTGGACCAGATGCGGGCGAGCAACGCGAACATGAAGATCCTGGTCGCCCAGATCATCCCCATGGAGCCCGCCAACTGCACCGGATGCGCGCAGCGAGTGGTGGCGCTCAACAACGCGATCCCGGGCTGGGCCGCGGGAAAGTCGACGTCACAGTCCCCGATCGTCGTGGTGGACCAATGGACGGGCTTCAACGCGGCCACCGATACCAACGACGGCGTGCACCCGATCGACTCCGGCTTCCAGAAGATGGCCAATCGCTGGTACCCGGCCACAGCGTCGGCCATCGGCGGCACCACTCCACCGGACCCGCCACCCGGCGGCGTCTGCACCGCGACCTACCGCGTGGTCAGCCAATGGACCGGCGGATTCCAAGGTGAAGTCAGCGTCCGCAACGGCACAACCGCGGCGACATCCTCGTGGACAGCCACATTCAGCTTCGGCAACGGCCAGCAGATCAACCAGGCCTGGAACGCCACCGTCACCCAGACCGCAGCAGCAGTCACCGCACGGAACGTCAACTGGAACGGTGCCCTGACACCAGGAAGTTCAGCCACATTCGGCTTCGTGGCAAGCTGGACAGGCAGCAACACACCACCGACAGCCAACTGCACGGTCAGCTGACTAGTACGGCTGAAGGGGTGGACTATCCGTTGTGTGCTTCGAACTCGGTCGCCAGCGTCTGTTGGGTGGCCGCCCACGACGCCAGGAGCGCCAAGTTGTCAGCGGTCGGCGTGCCCGCGGGTGCGGTGTAGACGTTGAGAAGCAGGCCGGGTTCGGCGGGCAGTTCCAGGGACTCGACGTCCAAGTCGAGCCGGCCCACGATCGGATGGTGCACCCGCTTGCGCCCGGACCGGTGCAGCCGCACGTCCTGAGATGCCCACCGCTGCCGGAACAGCTCGCTGCACGTCGACAGTTCGCCAACCAGTGCGATCAGCTCCTCGTCGTGCGGATTGCGGCCGGCTTCCATGCGTAGCTTCGCGGCCGCGTCACCGGCAACTTGGTCGTAGTCGACAAAGAAATCTTTGGCCGCCTCGGGAGCCAGATAGACGAACCGCGCTGTGTTCGCGGGCCGTCGCGGGTCGGCCAGCACCGGTGAAAACAGCGCGCGGGCGAGTTGATTCATGGCGAGCACGTCATAACGTCCGTTACAGATCCAGGCCGGCGCATCGGAGATGGCGTCGAGCACCTGCTGCAGCGTCGAGCGCACCCTCACGGCGGGCCTGCGCCGGCGTGGGCCGCTGGGCGCCCCGGATTGGCGCGCGAGGTGGAACAGATGGTCGCGCTCGGCCTCGTCGAGTTGCAAGGCAGAGGCCAACGCGTCGAGCACGCCATCGGAGGCACCGGCGAGGCTGCCGCGCTCCATGCGCACGTAGTAGTCGACTGATACCCCCGCCAGTAGCGCTACCTCCTCGCGACGCAGACCTTTGACCCGACGATTGCCGCCGTAAGCGGGCAGGCCCGCCTGCTCGGGTGAGATGCGGGCGCGACGCGAGCTGAGAAACTCCCGGATATCGGTGCGTGGATCCATCGTGGCCATCCCCTCACCGTAAGCCCGTCCCGCAGTCTGAGGGAGGCACTGCGGGTACCCCGACGACTGCGTCGAGACCCGACGCCTAGGTACCCGATGCGGTCGTCGCGATGCCGCCGTCTACCGGGATGATGGCGCCCGTGAGGTAGGACCCAGCCCGGCTAGCGAGAAACACGGCGACACCCGCCATGTCGTCGTCGCGGCCGAGCCGGCGCAGAGGGGCCTTCGCCACGATCGTGTCGCCGACGGCATCGAGCGTGGACGCCATCATCTGCGACGGGAACGGTCCTGGGGCTACCGCGTTCACCGTGACGTGCTGTGGGCCCAGTTCTCTGGCAAGCACTCTGGTGAGTTGATGGAGTGCCGCTTTGCTGCCGGCGTACGAGTAGTTGGGCGAATCGGCGACGTGGATGGCGGCGATACTGCCGATGTTGATGATCCGCGCGGGATCATCGGCGGTGCCCGCCCTGCGAAGTGCCGGGAGCAGCGCCTGCGCCAGCCAGAACGGCGACTTGAGGTTGAGGTCGATCACTGCGTCCCAGGCCTCGTCCGGGAACGTCGCCAGCGGCTCGCGCCACATCGCTCCCGCGTTGTTGACAAGGATGTCCAGGCGTTCCGAGTCGGCCTTGACAAGATCAGCGAGGCGCTGACACTCGTCGTGCCTGGACAGGTCGGCGGGGATTGCTTGAACGTCGCCGAATTCGGACAGTAGATGCTGTGCCTCCGCGCACGTGTCTGCCTTGCGTGAGCTGATGACGACGCGGGCGCCCGCCTGGAGAAGGCCGCGCGCTATCATCATCCCAATGCCCCTGGTGCCGCCAGTGACAAGGGCGTACTTCCCACTCAGATCGAAAAGTTCTGTGTGAGTGGTGAATTGGTTGTCCGCCATTGGTCTCCGTAACCTCTGTCGTGAAAGAATGCGCCGAGTCCGAGTAGGGCACGGCCACCCGAAAGCACATCGAGGGTCGTAACGGATAATGCAAACCCAGATCCATTACTTCTCCCCGGTGTGGCTGGGAGCCGGCTCAACCAGGTTGACAGGCGTTTTGGACGTCTGGGAGACCCTGGTGACACAGGTACTGTGAGAGCCTCCCTTGCCTGGTGCGCGCCCGGCCCGACATCATGTCGGTAGATCTCCGCTCAGGGGGAAGCGTTACGGGTGGCCGGCGGGGTCCACATAGGAGGCTACGAGCAGGTCCAGCGGACCGCGCCACTGCTGGATGTGATGCCGAGGACGGTGTCGTGGTCGCCGATGACGTAGACGTCCTTCGGCAGGGGTGTGCCGCTGTGCAGGGTGTTGTCCAGCCAGACTGCTGGCAGGCCGGTCAGGGAGGCGGCCTGGACTGACCATGTGCAGGCGTGCGGTTCGGCTATGTCCGGTGCTGTGATGGCCACGCTGGCTGTGAGTACCCCGGCGACGAGCACGCCGACACGCGTGAGCATTGAGATCCCCCTTCGGTCCGCCGGTCCATTATGGCGGCGGACCCTTGCAGAATTCTTGCAGCGAGGCCAGGCCCGGAGGCCTGGCCCCGCGATCATGAGGCGTTGGTGAAGGGCAGGTGTACCGCGGTCACCGGGCCGAGGTCCACGTTGCCTGCCAGCTCGGCGTCGGTCAGGGCCCGGCGGTGGATGCGGAACTCGTCCAGTGAGCCCTTGAACCTGTTGGTGCCATCGGGTTTGACGCCGAGGCGGATGCCGTCGACGGCGAACGCGTCACCGTAGGTCAAGGACCCCGCCACCTGGCCAGTCGACCGGTTGTCGTCGACGAGCAACTCCAAGGTATTGCCGGACCGCCGGATCGTGACGAGGTGCCAGGTGTTGTCGCCAAAGCCGATGGCTGCCGAGAGGTCGGCGACAGCCATTTCGTAGGCACCGGTGTCGGTCTGCAGGTAGCCGTAGATCCGGTCCTTGCCGGGTTGGGCGCGTAGCCACATCGACCTTTCTGTGGCGCCGGTTCCGTAGGCCCAGAGGATGACCTGATCAGCGGTTGTGTCTGTGGCGGAGTACTTCACCCAGGTTGAGACCGTGAAGTCACTGTCTGCCAACGCAATGCTCGGACGGTAGGGCATGTAGGCCTCGTCGTCCGTGCCGTCGAACTGCAACGCCGTACCGTATCGGCCCGCGACAACTGCGGGGGCACCAAGAACCTTGGCGTTGACGCAATGCACGGAGGAATCGGGGGTCTGCGGTCCGGTCACCGGGTCTGCGATGTCGTGCGCCTGGGTGTTCTGGTTCTCGAAGGTCCACCACAAGGCGGGCATGTCGCCCGGGAAGCGGCCGGTCGCCGCGGTGTCGAGCTCGGCGGCGGTCAAGGCCCGGTGATACAGCCGGAAGTCGTCCAGCATGCCCTGCATCACGTCGGTTCCGTCCATCTTGGACCCGAGTCGCAGGCCCTTGATGTCGTCGGATTGGTCAGCGCTCACCGATCCGGTCAAACCTGTTGCCGTCGCGGGGTTTCCACCGTCGACACTGAGCTGGACCTGGCCGCCGGTACGGGTCAGGGCGAGCAGGTGCCAGGCGTTGTCACCGAACGCCGTCCGGCTCGTGGTGTCCAGCAGTTCGACACCTACGGCATCGGTGCCGGTTTCCACCCACGCGTACAACCGGTCCTGGCTGGGCTGGGCCCGGACCCAGAGCGCTCGCTTGCCCGACGTCGTGCCGTAGGCCCAGACAAGCGCTTGATTGGAGGGGCGTACCGTGGCGCTGTACTTGAACCAGGCGGCCATCGTGAAGTCGCCCGCCCCGAGGTCCAAGGTCGACGAGAACGGCGTTTCCACACCGGGATGCGACGAGTCGACCTTCAGTGCCCTGCTGTTGGGACGTCCCACATCGGTCTGGATCCCGCCGAGGACTGTGGCTGTCGCACAGTGCCCGGAAACGTCCTCGGTGATCGGCGTCGCCGTCCTGCCGGGCACGGCCGCGCGGTCGATCTTCGTCATCGCCAGGTGCAGCACACGCTTGCCGCCCCGGGTCAGCTCGACGTCCTTGATCCGTCCCGCCAACGCGTCGCTGACGCCCGCATCCTGCTTGCCACCAAGGCGAATCCCGGTCACGCCTGCGCTCACCGGCCCTGCGATGCCGTCCGCGGTCACCGACGCCGTGCCCACCGTGAGCCGCATCTGGCCGCCAGTCCGGACAACGGTCAGCTGGTGCCAGGTGTCGTCCCCGAACGCGACTGCGGCGCTGCCGTCCTTCACCGAAACGTTCGCACCGCCACTGGCACCCTCGACCCACGCGGTGACCTGATCGTCATCAGGCTGAAGACGTATCCAGATCTGCGGAACACTGGCGCCCGTGCCGTAACCCCAGAACAAGACCTGGTTACGGGTCGTATCTGTTGCCTGGTAACGGAACCGCAGCGAGAGTGTGAAATCGCCACTGCCCGGATCGATCGTCCGCGAGTACGGCACGTCAGCGTAGTCGCCGGTTCCGTCAAGCAGCAGACCGTCGTTCACGGTCGCGTTCCCTTTGAGGTACGCGTCATTCGCCTCGACCGTACTGTCCGGAGTGGTCAGTCCGGCGGCCTGGGCCGGTTGGCTGGAGGGCGTTCCATGGGTTGTGCCCGGCAGGCCGAGCTGGGCCGGAGTGAACCGGGTGAACCGGATCTCGTCGGCGGAGAACGAGGTCCCGCCTTCGTACAGCAGACCGATCTCGCCGCCGGTCAGCTCTGCCACGTCCGAGTAGCCCGAACGATCGTTGGTGACCAGCCCGTTCGACGCGCTGGCCCACGTGGTGCCGCGATCGGTGGAGTACCGGATCCGCATCTGCTTGCGGTCCTGGGGATCGCCCGGGGAGGAGAAGATCAGGACGTCGCCAGGGGTGGTCCGGTAGGTGTTCTTCAGTGCCAGTACCGAACCCTGCACGTTCGGCGTGACCAGGGACGGCACCAGGGAGAACTTCGGCATCGTGGTGCCGCCGTCGGTACTGACCGCCCTCGCCCTGTGGTCGCTGTCATCGACCTCGTTTCGCGCTCCCGCGTACAGCGAGCCGTCGGGCAGCTCGGTCACGACGATCTCGCCAGGGCTCAGCACATCCTTCACGTAGGAGTTCTCAGTCCGGCTCGCCTGCCAGGTTTCGCCATGGTCGTCGCTGTACAGCACTCCCGCCAGTACGACCTCGGAGCCCGGCTTCTGGTGCGCGCCAACGATCAGACGTCCCGCGTGTGCACCGTGCTCCAGCTGGATGCCGTGTGCCGGACCGGTGGCGAACCAGCCGTTGTTGGTACCGTCCATGCTGGCGCCCAACGGTTTCGGCGCCGTCCAGGTCAGTCCGTCGTCGGCGCTCTGCTGGATCCACGGCAGCCGCCTGCCGGTCGGCGTCGCCTCGTTGGACGTGGTGATCAGCAAGATCTTCCCGGTCGTCCGGTCGACCACCGGAACCGGGTTGCCACGCGTGAAGGGAGCGAACTGGTCGGTCGCGTTTCCCTGAGCGACGACCCGGATCGGTCCCCAGGTCCGGCCGTCGTTGGTGGACCGGCGGACCACCAGGTCGATGTCGCCGCGATCGGCGCACGTAGGCGACTTACGGGCCTCCGCGAACGCCAGCAGCGTCCCGGACGTGGTCCGGCTGAGGACCGGGATCCGGAAACAGCCGTAACCGTTGGTGCCACCGCGATACAGCACCTGGTGCGAGCCGACGACGCTGACACCGCTGGCGCCTGCGGTCACCGGAACGAACGCGAGTATCAGGAGAACTGGTAAGAGAATCCGCAGGCAACGCACAATGACCCCAATCATCGGGACGGCTGGGCCAGGCTCGCCAGCGGACTCCACCCTCCAACAGTGACACGGACAGATGGGACGTCCCATGCCATCTTGCTGCCATGGACGCGAAGCCGATGGCAGCAAGGTGTCACCGCGCGGGCGGTCAGCGAGCCGATCTGGAAGCCCAGGATCCCGATGTTCCTGGGCCTGGACCCGGCCGCCGTGGAGCGGGAAACTCGGCTTCCGAGAGATCAGGCATGAGTACCGATGTCAACTGTGGAAAGCGCCCGGGGTATGGCCGAACGAGCGACGGAAGACATCGATGAACGCGCTCGCCGACGACCACCCGCAGCGATGGGCCACAGTGGTCACAGGCAAGTCGTCGGCCAGCATCCGCAGGGCGTGATAGAGGCGCAACTGGGTGCGCCACTGCGGGAACGTCATCCCGACGTCGGCGCGGAACAGGCGGCTCAGGGTCCGCTCCCCCACACCGATGGACGCCCCCAGCTCGGCGAGAGTGCGTGAGTCGGCCGGATTGTCCTGCAACAGCGCACAGAGCTCGACCAACCGGAGATCACGGGGAGCCGGGAGCTGGACGGCCCGCCGTGGCGACGTGCGCAACTGGTCCAGGAGCACGGCACGCAACCGCCGCCGCTCTGGACCGTCCTCGACCGGCTCACGGGTGTACGCCACGATCAACTCTCGCAACAGCGGGCTCACCGACAGCACGGTCGGCTCGTACAGACCAAGCGGGTTGGTACGCGCGGGCAGGCCCACCAGATGCAGGTCGACACGGCTGTGCGCACGATGCGCGTGCACTGTGCCCGCCGGTACCCAGATCGCCTGCGTGCCCGGGGCGAACCAGGTGCCCGCGTCTGTCGTCACCGCCACCACGCCGGAGCCCGCGTACACGATCTGGTGATCGTCATGACGGTGCGCGCTGATATCCGCCTTGTGCGGCAACTCCCGTGTCCGCGTCGGCGCCAGGGGAAGGTGGCGGATTTCCGGCATGATCTGTCATTTTATCGGAAGCGCGACAGCGGGTACGGCGGCGATGCTTCCAGGTATGCCTCAGCGATCCCGTCCGGTCACGCTGCTGTCGGTCGGCCACGCGTGTGTGGACGTCTACCAGGGTTCCGTCGCCGCCTTGGTGCCGTTCTTCGTGACCGAACGGGCCTTCTCGTACGCGGCGGCGTCCGGTCTCGTGCTGGCCGCGTCGCTGTTGTCCTCGGTCGTGCAGCCGCTTTTCGGCGCCATCACCGACCGGTGGGCGTTGCCCTGGCTGCTACCGGTGAGCACGCTCGCAGGCGGCGTCGGCGTCGCGCTGTGCGGAGTCACCGATCACTACGCCCTGACCTTGGCCGTCATCGCCATCTCCGGCATCGGCGTGGCCGCGTACCACCCGGAAGCCGCCCGCGTGGCCAGGATCGCCAGCCGCGGCAGCCACACATCGATGGGCTGGTTCAGCCTCGGCGGCAACCTCGGATTCGCCGCCGCGCCACTCCTGGTCTCCGCAGTGGTCGCCACCTGGGGCCTCACAGCGTCACCACTGCTGGTCATCCCGGCACTCGCCGGCACACTCCTATGCATCGCCGCACTACGGTCAATGAACAAACCGACGGCACCCCGTGAGCACGCCCACCAGTCCGTACTCGGCCGCGACGACTGGTCGTCATTCGCATGGCTGTCCGGCGCGATCGTGTGCCGCTCCATTGTCTTCGTCAGCCTGAGCGCCTTCGTCGCCCTCTATGCCCACCAACGCATCGGCGGCGGGAACATAGTCGGCGCCGCCGCCCTCTTCGTGCTCTACCTCGGCGGAGCGATAGGCACAGTGACCGGCAGCAAGTTGGCTGACCGGTTCGGCCGTCTTCGAGTCGTCCGATGGTCCTACGCGTTGACCGTGCTGGCCGTCGCAGGAGTCGTGTTCGTCCCTGGACCTGCTCTGTTGCTGTTCATCGCCCTCAGCTCAGCGGGCCTCTACGTCCCCTTCTCCCTGCACATCACCCTTGGCCAGGACTACCTCCCACGCCACGTCGGCACAGCCAGCGGCGTGACACTCGGCCTCACAGTGAGCATCGGCGGCCTCGTCAGCCCTCTTGTCGGCACCATCGCCGACACGACCTCACTGCAGACCGCGTTGGCCCCGCTGATCGTCCTGCCTGCCCTGGGCTGGCTCATGCTGCGCTCACTACGCGAGCCCGTCCGCCCCGAGGACACCGCCGTCCGGAAAGCAGGAAAGCCACGCTGAAAGCACCAAAAGTCCTCGCTCGAGGGTCCGGTCGCCACGGACTGTCTTGGAGCAAGGAGCAGAGGCACCATCAGCTTCTTCGATACACCGCACGAACAAAATCATCAGCTGTTTCTTCCTTCAGTTTCCAGACGAGCGCTATTCCTCCCCCGGGAAGCACCCAGCTCGTCGTGGCAGCAGTGATGACAGTCCGCCCCTTGAACTTCACCTCTCGAACCAACGGGCTCGACGCGCTGAGGAAGAACGGAACAACAGTCGCACGTTCAATACCCACATCGCCAAGATCGAACTCATAGTTGACCCCTTCACAGGTCTGAGCGACCGGAAAGTGCAACAGGTGGCCAAGTTTCGGAACCTTCACAACGTAACAATAAGCGATTCGCGCACTGTTTCCCACCAATGATTTCAACGATGAATCCGACGCCGCATGCGACCGGATCGACGCGATATCGCCCGACGAGTTCGACCAAATTTCATCGGCTTTCTCCACAGCAAGATCGTTCTCATCCACTCTCACATGTCCGCCGGCTCGCTGTGTCGACCAGGAGAAGAAGCACGCCAACGTACAGGACAAGAATCAGAACAAGGTAGACCTTCCAACGTTTAAGGGCGAGTTGTCCCGTCATCCGGTCGAGCCCACGGCTCGAAAGTCGAATCTCAGGTGTCCTCGTTCCAGGTGTTCTCGAGCGAGATTGCGGGAAACTACTTGGCCGTCTTTGCGCAAGGTCGTCAAGGCTCGCGCGTCCAACTCATCCAGAGCCTTGGCCGTAAGTTCGACTGTCATCGATGCCTGATTGCTCAGCTCGCGAATAGTCATGCCATCCTGCGCGACTTGCGCCACCCTGAACGCAGGTGCGCTGACGACAAGGGAACGAGGAAAAAACAGGAGCAAGGAACGTGCCGCATCGTCCATCCCCTGTCGTGCACCCGGCTCAACGGGCATAGGCGAGCGCTCACGGGCCGACGAGCCTTCGCCGTTCAACGACGCGTTCAGTGACGGCCGTCCAACGCGCGCCCTGTCGATGAGCTCCGGAACACCTCCGAGATCGTCCACCGCAAAGACGACCTGCTTCAAACCGTCGACGTACGACTCAAACCTTGTATGCGCATTGGAGTTCAGCCGGAAGATTCTGTAAAAACCGGCGGCAACGTCAGTGGTATATTTTTGCGCAATATAACCGAAAATGCTCAGAAGCTCCGCGAATCCTTCTTCGAAGAGAGTGCAGGACTCATCCGGACTCATCGTCCCCAGCCACACATGGATGATCTCATGTGCGACAAAGTACTCCGCAAGAAATGGCGACGTAGCGGCCCGGAGAAAGTAGATTCCAGGCTCAATACCATGCCTCTTCTTGTCACCGAGATCAGCAGTAAGTGCGGAAAACCCTTTGGTCGCGTATGGCTCTGGCAGGCTTTCGACAACTCGCACGGGGACTTCAGCGACATCAACCCCCAGAGTCGTATAGAACTCTGCCACCTGATCACGAATCCGATTCAGGCGATCCTGAATCGGCTCGAAATTCAGTATCTCCGAAACATGGTCTCCCCCACGTCGAACAATGTCGACGACAGTACGCAGCTCTCGCAGGGCGTAGTACCTTCTCACCTCCTCGTCGACCGCCATCTCCTTACCTTCGACCGTCAGACTCTCAAGCCCTTTTTGAAGACCTTCCGTTGAGAACGAAAACTCACTCAGGTCCCTCTTCAATTCCTGTTCCAGGTGAATACGGCGCGCGCATCGAGTTCCATTCATGAGAAAGAAAGCCTGAAACATATCAAAGGCATTGAGCATTCAGTCTCCTCCTGAGCGTTCTCTGGCCGTATACGCTTTCATCAACCGAGCCAGGCCTTGGTTCGACATAGGACTGCTACCATCGACGACCCTGTCTCGCCATCCGACGAATGCTACTCCATACAGTGCGTCGACCGACTCCAACCGTCCTTGCTTCACCTGATAGGTGGCCAGTACACTTGCGACGGAGGTGCCAGATCCGAGGTAGTCGCTATAACTCGGAAACTGTTCGTGCAGCCATCCGTCCTGTGGGCTCGCACTAAATTCTTCCACAGTGAGTGCGCGGGGCGCCACGTACATCGCACCTTCTCGCAAAACATTGACGATGTTTCCCAATGGTGTAAGCGCAGAGGCCGCAGTGTGGTACGCGAATGCCAGCGCATGGTCGAAACGAACTGACTCCATAAACGACTGATTCACTATGGTCAGCCTGGCACAACCAGACGCCGCGACGGCCTGACGCGCGATCTTGACCGCAAAAGCGGAGGACTCGTAACCCACGATGGAAAGCTCGGGATAGATACCGAGCAATATTTGGGCATGGTAACCAGTACCAAGACCGACTTCCGAGCCGAGACCGCCGATCTCATCCGGGAGATTGGCGCACATCAACGCGATGATACCCGGCGAGCTCACACAGGTACCCGCACCGACCGGGATGCTCCAGTTCAAATACGCCAGGGTCCGAAATTGCGCAGAGAAAAAGGCGTGACGATCAATCCTGCGAAATACTTCCAAGAAGCGAGGCTTGACGCCGACAGTCTCAAGCACCTCAGCCAGGAGAATACGGCGGACCGACGCCGACTGCCGCACGTACCAATCAAACCAGCCCCAGCCGTACAGTTGACCATAGGTAGTCAGATTGAAAGGGTTGAGCTGAGTCGCGAGATGAACCGGAAGACGACTCACGCGGCAAACAAGCTCTTCAGGGTTGAATCGAGGGAAAAACCCAGCATAGACCGGACGGAGTGGAGTTGTGATCGACCGGTGTTCAGCACCCATAACGTGACTCCGCCCGGCCAGGATCGCGTTCTACCTACTCGCCGCCCGCTCCGCCATCATCACCTCCGCCGCCACCGGCCTGTACACCGATCACGTTGCCCATGTTTTGACCAGCGAACATATCAACCTCCCGCAGTCCGGAATCTGGATACCCAGAAGGGTGGTCCGCAGCGAACCTCTTGTTTGTCAAGGCGCCAACAGAGGGAGGAAAAATAGATCAATATTTGTCTCCGGCAACCAGAGCACACCCGGCCGTCTGTCTGCGTATAAATACATTGTGTTTCAGATGTTCTTGTGATTTTGAACGATCGCGCAATTGGCTATCACGAAGCGCCGGCGTCTTCGTGACCGCCAGGCCCGTCGACCGCCCGATCCGCGTGACCCGTGACGACTATGCTTCTTAGCAGGTCGCGGC
This sequence comes from Kibdelosporangium banguiense, assembly GCF_017876405.1. Taxonomy (GTDB): domain Bacteria; phylum Actinomycetota; class Actinomycetes; order Mycobacteriales; family Pseudonocardiaceae; genus Kibdelosporangium; species Kibdelosporangium banguiense. The sequence continues at coordinate 11,124,568 of NZ_JAGINW010000001.1, forward strand.
CGGCGGCCGGTGTCCATTGGGGAAGGTGCCATGTTCGGGCTCGGCGACCTCGAATCCGCTGTGATGACGGTTCTCTGGCAGGCGGACGAGCCGGTGAAGGTCCGGGACGTGCTGGACACCCTCGACACCGGCAAGAAACTGGCCTACACCACCGTGATGACCGTCATGGACAACCTGCACCGGAAGGGCTGGGTACAGCGGGAACTGGACGGCAAGGCGTACCTCTACGAGCCTGCGCTCAGCCGCGAGGAGGCCGCCGCCCGTGCGCTGCGCGAGGTGCTCGAGTCGTCCGGGGACGCCGAGGCGGTCCTGATGCATTTCGCCTCGTCGGTGTCCGAGCGGGAACGTGACGTCCTGCGCAGTGGTCTGCGCAAGAACTCTCGCCGTCGATGATCAGAGCGGCTGCGGGACTTTGATGTTGCCGTAACGGTCCCAGCCGGCAGAGATCCTTGTGTAGTAGAGATCGGCCTGGCTTGCGTCGACGACCCAGTTCCACTCGCCGGTTGTGGCCTTGTCCGGGTAGGCACGGACCTGCGCGGCGACTTGGCGGGCTTCGGTGAGGCCGTCCCAGATCACGCGTTGCAAGGCAGGCGCCTGCAGAGCGGGCATTCGTCGCCATATGGGCCCTCCAGCGCAGCAAGACATCGGATGTATAGGCCTCCGGGCATGCTACGGGCCGGGGGCACGTCTTGCCCATCCCCAAAAAACCTCCGATCACGGCGGAGGGATCCGGGACGCGATCCGCTCATTGGCATGCGGGCACTCGTCGAAACTGTGCGGGCACGACAACGCGTGCTCGATGAGTTCCTTCGCCGTCTGGGCCTGCGCGATACGACGCTCAAGCTCGGCCACGTGCTCGCGCAGCAGATCCGGGCGATCCATCGGATTCGACGTCGAGAGCAGCGCACTCAACTGCCGCAAGCCAAGGCCCGCCTCCTTGCCGATCAGGATGATCGCGACCCGTTCCAGATCGGCCTGGCCGTAACGGCGCTGCCCGCCCGCGACCCGGCCGGGCGCCAGCAACCCCATGGTCTCCCAGTGCCGCAGCACATGCGTGGCCAGCCCGAACCGGCCCGCGAGCTCCCCGATGGTCATCCCGCTTGACTTCATGTGCACATTAACCTGCACCGTCCCCGGTATGAGCAACCTTGCGATCACCCGGGTCGCGAACGCGTGTGCCCTACTGGAACTCAACGGGCACACCATTCTCACCGACCCGTGGTTCACCGAACGCTGGTACCTGCGCCGCGGTGAACCACTCGGCCTGACCGTCGCCGAACTCCCGGCGCTGACAGCCATCGTCGCCACAAGCTTCGCCGCCAACCACTGGGATCTGCGTGCCCTGCGCGAATACCCCCACAAGACCTCGACACCGGTGTACGTCAGCACGTCCCGGATGGCCCGCCAGGCCCGCACCTTCGGCTACCGGATGGCAGAAGTCCTGCCCTGGAACGAAACCCGCGACCTTGCCCCGGCACTGTCCATCGAAGCCGTCCCCGCCGGGAAGACCATGGTGTGGCCCAACAACGCCTACGTGTTCACCAGCGGGCAGACCCGGATCTTCTTCGGCGGCGAGATCCAGGACGTGGCCTTGCTGGAAAGCTACCGATCCCGGCGCGCACCCGTGGCAGTCGCCTTGCTGCCCGTCAACGGATTACGCCCGCTCCTCGGTCCACCTTTGGTCATGGGCCCGAAGCAAGCCGTAGCAGGCACAGCGGCGTTGGGCGCGCAGGTTCTCGTTCCGATACACGAGGCCCACGCGAAAGATCCGCTCTCCCTGATCTTCCGCAAACATGGATCATCCGAAGAAGCCAGGGCCCTGGCGACCGGGTTCGACGTCGTCTGCCTGCCGCCAGGGCAACGCTGGGAGTACTAGGCAGTCATCTCCTGTTCGATCAGGTCGACGAGTGCCGGTGGGCAACGCAGCAGTTCCCAGTGATCCCCTTCCAGGACATGGGAGGTCGCGTCCACACAGTCCTGCCATCCCGGCCAGACCTGGTCCACCGGCACCACTTCGTCCTTGGTCCAGCCGATGACACACACCCTGCTGCTGGTGGGGAGTGTGTCATCGTACCGGTAGCCGCGCTGGACCTGCAGGTCGGCAAGCATCGTCTCGGCGGCTATCTCCGCCAGTTCGGGCATGATCGTGCGGCCCATCGCGTGGCAGAGTGCGTTGATCTCCGCGATCAGGTCCACAGTGTCCAGATCGACGAAGTTGAGCGGGCCGTACAGTCCTTTGTCCGGTGCGCCCCAGGAGGAAGCGAACAACCGCAACGGGATGGGTAGTCCGGCTTTCTCCAGGTGCCCGGCGGTCTGCAGCAGGTACGGCACGGCACCGCAGTGCCCGATCAGGCCGTAGCGCCGGGAAGTGTGCTCCGCCAGTGCTTCGGTCAGCTGCTCGGCGAACTGCTGATGCGTAAGGACTTCCTCGTGCATCCGGTTCTCCCGGCCGGGCGGCTGCAGCGGGCAGAACCAGCCGTTGCCGATCTTGCGTGGCCAGTCGCCGAACGACGACGCGCCCACGCCCGCGTACGGCAGCCCGAACACCACGAAGTCGCCGCCCGCCGGGACCTGCTGCAGGAACCAGCGGCTCATACCGGTGCCCGATCGACCTCGACGGAGATGGTCATCTCGCTCATCCCGTTGATCCAGTTGGACACCAGGTGCCTGGGCTCACCGACCAGTTCGAACCGGTGCACGTGCCGGGCGAGTGTCTCGAACAGGATCGTCAGCGCCGCCTGGGAGACCATCGCACCGATGCAGAAGTGCGGCCCCACACCGAATCCGAGATGGGTCCTGGGCGACCGGTCCAGCCGGAACTCGTACGGGTCCGACCACACTTCGGAGTCCCGGTTGGCCGACCCGACCCAGCCGCACATCCAGTCGCCCTCGGCGATCGGCACACCCCCGAGCTCGGTGTCCTTGGCCGCCCGGCGAAGCAGGTGGTTGGTCGGCGAGGTCCACCGGGTGCCTTCGTGGACCAGGTCCGGCACCAGGCTCGGGTCCTCGCGGACGGTGTCCCACAACGCCGGCCGGTCCATCATCGCGATGATGGTCTGGCTGGCCACGTGCGGTGTGGTCGCGTGCGCACCCATCATCAGGCTGTAGCAGTTGAGCTGAACTTCCTCGTCGGTGAGGGGTTCGCCGTTGAGCAGCAGCTGGGTGAGCGCGGTCATCACGTCGTCGCCGGGGTTCTCCCGGCTGTTCTTGATCGCGACGTCGAACAGTTCGAGCATCTGGATGTGCGCCTGCATCGACGCGGCGTGCGCGCTGATCCCGCCGTTGAGCGAGGGCTCGTCGGGCGTCACGCTCACGGCCGTCCAGTGCGCGACGTCGTCGGCCAGTTCCTCGGGGATGCCCATCATCGGCGCGAGCATCGCCATCGGCATCTTGTGCAGCACCGTCATCAGCTCGCCGCCGCCGTCGGCGAGCAGCGGCAGGATGAGCCGGTTGATCCGCTCGGTCATCTCCTCGGTGCAGCGCCTGATCACCTCGCGGCTCAGCTTGCGCAGCACGGGATTGCGGAACTGGCCGTGCTGCGGCGGGTCGCTGACCGTCATGGTCTTGTTGCGGCCCATGTCACCCACGCCCACCGACTGCAGGATCGTGCCGTACTCGGACGTGAACGTCTCGTGTTCCTTCAGCAGCCGGTCGCAGTCCCAGTAGCGCATGACCGACCAGAACTCCGTGCCGTTGGGCGCCACCTGCCGCAGGACCGGCTCTTCGTGCCGGAGGGTCTGCCACAGCGTGTGCTGGCATTCGGCCGGATATCTCGTCGGGTCGTACATGTCGACGTCGTCCAGCGGCACCCGCGCGTCGAGTGCCGGCGATGTGATCTTCACCGGGATCCCCCGGCCGTGGTGTCGATCAGCTCGGCGAGGCCACCGACGGTGGGTGTGCCGATGAACTGGCGTGCGCTCAGCGTGATTCCCAGTACCCGCAGGCTTTCCAGCACACGCATGCTGCGCAGCGAGTCGCCGCCCAGCTCGTAGAAGTTGTCCGACATACCGACCTCGTCGAGGGCGAGGACGTCGGCCATCACCTGCGCGATCATCCGTTGCGTCTCGGACTGGGCCGCCACCAGCGGGCCCACACCGAGCTCGCCCCGGGTCCGCCACGGCTCGGGCAGGGCCTTGCGGTCGACTTTCCCGTTGTGGTCCAACGGAAGTTTGTCCAGCAGCAGGTAGTGCGACGGCGCCATGTAGGCGGGCAGCCGGTCGGCCATCCAGTTGCGCAACGCGGCCGCGGTCAGGATCGCCGTACCGGCCGGGGCGGCGTACGCGACCAAGCGCTTGTCCACCTCGTTGTCGCCCACCACCATCACGGCCGCGGCGCTCACCGAGGGGTTGGCCGCGAGCGTGACCTCCACCTCGCCGAGTTCGACCCGGTATCCGCGGATCTTGACCTGGCGGTCCACCCGGCCGATGAACTCGACTTCGCCGTCGTCGAGCATCCTGCCGAGGTCGCCGGTCCGATACAGCCGTGCGCCAGGGGCCGACGAGTACGGGTCCGGCAAGAAGCGTTCCGCCGTCAGCGCCGGCCGGCGGTGGTATCCCCTGGCCAGCCCGGTGCCACCCAGGTAGATCTCGCCGACCTCGCCCCGCGGCACCTCTGTCAGATCTTCGTTCAGCACGTACGCGATCTTGTTGCGCAGCGGGCTGCCCAGCGGCATCCGCTCGTAGCTGCCGGTGGCGTCGACCTTGTGCGCCAAGGCGAAGACCGTTGTCTCGGTCGGCCCGTAGCACGAGTAGACCGTGTCGCCGATGACTCCGGCTGCGGACTGGACGTGTTGCGGCGACAGCACATCACCGCCAGTGAACAGCACCCGGACGCTGCGGAACATCTCCACGTCGTGCTCGACCAGAAGATGGAACAGCCCGGAGGTGAGGAACATCCAGTCGGGACGGACCGCGCGCAACGCGGTTCCCAGCTCTCCCACCGAGATCTGGTCCTGCCGCAGCGCCGCGACCTGACCGCCACGGCCGAGCGCGCACCAGATCTCGAACGTCGAGGCGTCGAACGCGGTGGGCGCGAGGTGGGCGACCACGTCGCCGCGGCCGACCGCGAGCCGGGGATCGGAGTCCACGAGGTCCATCACGTCGGCGTGGCTGATCGCCACGCCCTTGGGCACGCCGGTCGAACCCGAGGTGTAGATGATGTACGCGAGGTGGCTCGGACTCACCTCGATGCCGAGGTTCTCACAGGCGCCTCCGCCGTCCCAGTCGGCCAGGGCGATGACGTCGACGTTCTCCGGCGCCGAGAATCCCGCGCCGGTCGTCACGACCAGAGCCGCGTCCGAATCCGACAGCAGGAACGCGCGACGTTCCTCTGGGTACTCCGGATCGATGGGCACGTACACGCCGCCGGCCTTGAGCACGGCGAGCACGACCACGACGAAGTCGATCGACCGCGGCACGGCGACCGCCACCCGCGACTCGATGCCGACCCCGCTGTCGCGCAACCGCCTGGCGAGGCGGTTGGCCCTGGCGTTGAGCTCGCCGTAGGTGAGTTTGCCTTCTTCGGCCGAAACCGCGATGGCGTCAGGGAAATCCCGCGCCTCGCGCTCCACCGAGCAATGGATCAGGTTGTGTTCTGACACGACAGTCCTCCGTCGATCCCCTTTGATGGCTCAGCGCAGGCTGAGCGGCCGCATGTCGGTCCACACCTGCTCGATGTGCGCCAGGCACTCCGCCCTCGTGCCGGTCACCCCGGCCTGGCTCCACCCGGCCGGCATCGGCCGTCCGGCCTGCCAGATGGAGAACTGCTCCTCGTGATTGCGCACAACGCAGTACTGATCGTTCTGTTCCACAGTGATGGCTCCAGGATGAGCTGACCCCAGCCAATGGGATAACACGCGGGAATCGCGCAAACGAACCCCACGTTTGCAGGACCAACGGTACGTCACCCACCGGCACCGGAAGAAGAGGATGAACAGACGCTTCGAATAAGCCGTTCGGCTTAGGCACAATTGTCGATCATCATACCCCCGGCCGGAATGCGACAACTGCCCTTTCGGGCAGACCAATGGCATTCGAATCGGCCGTCTCCGGCCGGAGAAAAGTTCGATACGATTCACTGCGGGGGCATTCACTCATGGCCTGGAATCCACGAACGGAGTAGCGCGATGACCGATCGAACGATTGGTGAGCGGCTGCCTTTGTCGTACGCGCAGGAACAGTTGTGGTTTCTCGACCAGCTGACACCCGGCGAGACCTTCTACAACGTGGACATCGGCTACCGGTTACGTGGCCCGCTCGACGTCGAGGTGCTGCAGCGATCGCTGACCCTGCTGGTCGCGCGGCACGAGACCCTGCGGGCGACGTTCCACGACGCGGACGGCACCCCATATCAGCTGATCAGCCCACCCGCCGAGGTCGAGCTCACGGTCATCGACCGCACCGGCGAGGATCGGGACGAAGCGGTCAGTCGTGAGCTCGGCGCGTTGGCCGCGATCCCGTTCGACCTGGTCACCGGGCCGCTCTACCGGTTCACGCTGGTCCGGCTGGCCGACGACGACCACGTATTGGCCCTGAGCTTCAACCACATCGTCATCGACGGCTGGTCGGTCGCGATCGTCAACCGCGAACTGGCCGTCGTCTACCGGGACCTGATGGCCGGGGCCGAGCCGGACCTGCCCGAACCGGCCTTGCGCTATCGGGACTTCGTTGCCATGCAACGCGACCGCGTGTCTGTGGCCGAGCTGGACAGCCAGCTCGGCTTCTGGGCCGAGCGCCTGGCCGGGCTGACCGAGCTGGATCTGCCGGCCGACCAGCCGAGGCCGGCCACCGGCAGCCGCGCGGGCGGCGACCTGGTCCTCGACTACCCGCCGGCCTTCCACCAGGAGCTCCGGTCGTTCGCCGAGCAGCAGGGCACGTCGTTGTTCATCCTGGTCACGGCGGCCATCGGGGTCGTGCTCGGCCGGTATACCAGGCAGCTGGACGTGCCCTTGGGCGTGCCGATGCTCGGGCGTACCGACCCGGATCTCGAGGATGTCGTCGGCATGTTCGTCAACATGGTCGTGCTGCGGGCCGACCTGTCCGGCGACCCGTCGTTCGCCGGGCTGCTCGAGCAGCTCGCCGAGTCGTCTCTCGACCTCTACGACCACCAGGACGTGCCGTTCGAGAAGGTCGTCGAACGGCTCGACCCGGTCCGCGTGCCTGGCCGCAATCCGCTGTTCCAGGTCTCCGTCCAGGTGCTCGGCGCGAGCAACTCCCCCGCCGGGTTCACCCTGCCCGGGCTGACAGTCGAGTGGCTGGAACCGGCCACGACCAGGGCGTCCTTCGATATGAACATCAACTTCTTCGAGACCGCCGACGGCATGCGCGGGCACCTGTCCTACCCGGCGGACATGTTCGGCCAGTGGCGGATCGAGGCGTTCCTCGGGCACGTCGAGCAGGTGCTGCGCTCGGCGATGAAGAACCCCGCCCAGCCCGTCTCGCGGATCTGCCTGCTCACCGAGGCCGAGCACGACCGGGCGCTGGCCGCCGGGCATCAGGTCGAAGGCATCGAACTGTGTTACGTCGTCGACCCGGCAGGCAACCTGCTGCCCCGCGGTGTGCCGGGCGAACTGCTGGTGAACGCTGACGAGAAAACCCGCCAGGAACAGTCGGCCGAGCATTTCGAACCGAACCCGTTCAAGCAAAACAGCGTTGTTTTCCGAAGCGGGAACGTGGCGCACTGGACCGAGGACTGGCAATTGGAGATTCTCGACAACGACGCACCCGGACAACCTGCGAAACCGGACACCGATGGCGCCGTAACCACACCCGCCACGCCGACCGAAGCGACCGTGGCGAGCATTCTCCAGACCGTTCTCGATAAGCCGGTCGAAGACCCGGACGCGAACTTCTTCGAACTCGGCGGGAACTCATTGCACGCCACCCGCGTGGTCAGCAGGATCAACAAGACCTTCGGTATCAAGGTCAGTGTCCGGCTGCTTTACGGCGACAGCACAGTCCGCGCCATCGCCGGGGCGGTCGACGAACTCACCGCCGCGAAATCCTAAGAGGCTGGTTCGGCCGCCGGAGGCATTTCCTTCAGGCGGCCGACCGGCGACAACACCACCGCGACGATCATCAGGCCGGCACCGGCCGCGATGCACCAGAGTGCGCCGTGCAGGCCGAGCACGCTGCCAAGCAGGCCGGCCGCCGGCGCGCCGAGTGCACCGCCGGTGAACATCAGTGTCCGCATGGCCGCGGTCATCCGGCCCAGCAGCGAGCTCGGGGTGATGGTCTGCCGCAGGCTCAGGATGACGACGTTGGCCACCGACATCCCGCCGTACATCAGGAAATACGCCAGCACGAACACCGCGACGACGACCGGCAGCGGGCCGCCCGCGACCGGTACCAGCACCAGACCGACGAACACCGTCGACACCATGGCCGAGTACGTCCGGCCGACACCGAGCTTGGCCAGGACCCGGCCGGAGAACGCGGCGCCGATGACACCGCCGATGGCGCCGAGCGACATCGTCAACCCGATCAGGCTGGGCTGGAAGCCTTGTGACTGCAGGGCATAGAGCACGAACAGCGTGTTGTTCGCGATGGTCAGGAAGTTGCAGAAGCAGCCGATCAGCGCGATCGCGCGCAGGTATCGGTTGCCGGCGACCCAGCGCAGTCCTTCGGCGAGTTCCGGGAGCAGCCGCCGCCGGGTTTCCGGGCGTTCCGGCCGTGGTTCCCGCACCTTGATGAGCGACAACGTCACCACGGACACCAGGTAGGACACCGCGTCCACCGCCATGGCGATCGGCGCTGTCAACGCGCTGACGAGCAGGCCGCCCAGGCCGGGACCCGCCGTCTCGGCCGCCGCGGATGTGGCACCGAGCTTGCCGTTGGCCTCGACGAGGTTCTCCGGGCCCTTGACAAGCGTTGGTACGTAAGACATCCAGCTCACGTCGAACAGTACGGACGCCATCCCGACCCCGGCGGTGATGATCACCAGCGAGACGATCTCCAGCTGGTCGAACGCGGCCAGCAGCGGCACCAGTCCGATGAGGACCATCCGGATCAGGTTCGCCGCGATCATCATCGGCCGGCGCCGGCCCCGGTCCACCCACACCCCGAACACCAGCGCCAATGCCAGGTACGGACACCACTGCGCGAAGCCCAGCAGGCCCAGCTCCCCCGGACCGGCCTGGAACTCCAGCACGGCGGTGAGCGGCAATGCGAGCGTGGTGACCTGAGCGCCGAACAGCGACAGGGTCTCACCACCCCAGAACTTGAGGAAATCGCCGTTACGCAGCAGGGAACTGCGGGCCTTGGGCTGCGCCTGAGTCACCCGGCCTCCCCGTCAAGCCGGCGTTGCACGACCTGGCTCAGCTCGATCAGCCGGTCCCCTTGCCAGATCGAGTGATGGTCCGCGTCGATGACATGCTCCTCAACGTTGGCGGCGAAGCGCTCCCACCGCATCCGGTCAGGCGGAGTCGCGGCTGCCTTGATCGCGAGAACCGGGCCGCCGCGGTAGATCTCATCTGTCTCGTAGCCGTACGACGCCTCGATGTGCGCGTGGAACACCGCGTAGCGCTCGCTCAGGAACTCGGCGTCGAGCTCCTCCGGCAACAGCCCGGCCCGTTCGATCCACCCGAAGGCAGCATCTGGCTCTGCCGCCGCTCCGGCGAGCACACTGTCCATTGTGTCCTTTTCAACAGCCGCGGCGGCCATGAGGTCGTACAGGAACGACTTCGTCATGTCGGCCTGATCAGGCGTGTCGGCCTTCAACGGGGTAACGGCGTCGACCAGGATCAGCAACGGGACCTCCTGCCCGGCTTCGGTCAGGCGCAACGCCATCTCGAACGCGATCACGCCACCCATGGACCAGCCGAGCAGGCAGTACGGGCCAGGCTGAGCACTCCTCAGCGCCTCGGTGTACTCGGCGGCCAGCTCACGCAACGAGGCCACTGGGGCGCGCTCGTTGTCGAACCCGGGAGCTTCGAAACCGTAGAGCGGCTGCTCTTTGTCCAGCAGACGAGCCAGACCGTTGTAGGCGTAAGGCGAACCCGACACTGCGGGCACGCAATGCAACGGCGGCTTGGCACCGCTCGGTTTGATCGCGACGAGCGTGTCCACGACACTATCCACGCGACTTCCCTTCACCCGCAGCGCCATCGATCTTCGACGCGATGGCGGCAACCGTCGACGTCCCGTACAGCAGCCGCACGTTCACCTTCACGCCGAACGCCTTGTTGATCCGGCTCACCACCCGCATCGCCTGCAGCGAGTTGCCGCCCAGGTCGAAGAAGTTCTCGTTCGCGCCCACCCGCGCCACCCCGAGGACGTCCCCGAACACTGCGGCGACCTGGATCTCGGTGGCTGTGCTCGGCGGTATGAACTCCCGCGCCTGGGCAGTGTCGACCGGTTCTGGCAGTGCTTTGCGGTCGATCTTCCGCGCGGTCGTCAGCGGGAACTCGGCCAGCGACACCCACGCTGTGGGCACCATGTACTCCGGCAGCTGCTCGCTCAGGTGCCTTCGCAGGTCGGCCGGACTCGGCGGGTCGGCTGTGGTCGCCGTGTAGTAGCCGACAAGCCGCTGCTCGCCGCGGGAGTCGGCCCCCAGCAGCACGACCGCCATCCGCACCTGCGGGTGGCTGAGGATCACCGACTCGATCTCGCCCAGTTCGATGCGTAGCCCGCGCAGCTTGACCTGGGTGTCGATCCGGCCGAGGAACTCCAGCTCGAAGTCCTCACGCCAACGCACCAGGTCACCGCTGCGGTAGACCCGGCCGGACGGCCGGAACGGGTCCGGGACGAACTTCTCCGCGGTCAGCTCGGGCTGGTTGAGATAGCCACGGGCCAGCCCTTCGTCCCCGCCGATCAAGAGCTCACCCGGGACACCGCGGGGAACGAGGTTATTGTGCTGGTCCACCACGTAGACCAGGCGGTTGACGTGTGGATGCCCGATCGGCGGCGGGGACACCCATTCCTTGTGTTCGCACTCGTATTCGGTGCAGGCCACTGCGGCTTCGGTCGGGCCGTACAGGTCGAGGAACCGCCGTCCTGGCAGGTTCCACTTGTTGACCATCTCGGCTGGTACCGCGTCCGCGCCGCTCACCACGTACTTCAAGTCCGGATAGGGCCCGGCTTCGAGTATCGACAGGATGGCGGGCGCCATGTCGGCATACGTCACGCGTTGCTCGCGCATGAGCTTGGCCAGTTGGTCGGGCGCCGACCCTTCCTCGGGCGAGACCAGGACGAGTGTCGCCCCGATCGTCAGGCCGGTGAAGATCTCCCCCATCGAGGCGTCGAACGTCAACGCGGGCAGCTGCAGCATCCTGTCGTCGGCCGTCATGTCGAAGGAACGCCGGTATGCCTCGACGAAACACCGCAACGCGCGATGCTCGATCAGCACCCCCTTGGGCTGTCCCGTCGAACCCGACGTGTAGAGCACATAGGCCAGTGAGTCCTGTGTGGCCCATTCGGCCAAGGGCTCCACAGTGGCCTCGCCGGCATCGGCCAGTACCACGCTCCAGCCTGCCGGCTCCGGCAGTTTGTCCACAGTGGATGACCGAGCGATCACCAGTGATGCTTTGGTGTCGCTCAGGATGTACTCGAGCCGTTTGACCGGAAGCGACGGATCGATCATCGCGAACGCCGCACCCGCCTTCAGCACGCCCAGCATCGCCACGAGCGTGTCCAGGTCGCGGTCCATCGCGATGGCAACGATCTGCTCATGCTGTACGCCGCGAGTTCGCAGATGCGCGGCCAGCAGATCCGCTTTCCGGTCGAGTTCGCCGTAGGTCATCTCGACGCCACGGCACACCGCTGCCACCGCGTCGGGATTGGCCTGCGCAACCTTCGTTATGCTGGCATGCAACGTTTCGCTTGTGTACGCCACCTCTTCGCCGCGCCCGGCTGCGAGCAGCTCTTCCCGCTCATCGTCGTTCAGCATGGGGATCCGGGACAGCGGGATCGACGGGTCCTCGACCACGGCGGTCAGCACTTGCGTCAGGTGGCCGACCATCGCTTCCACTCGCCACCGGTCGAACAACGCCGTCGCGAAGGTGACGTGGGTACGCACGGATTCCGGGCCCTCGAAGACGTTGACCACCAGGTCGAACATCGCCCGGACAGCGGACAGGATCAGCAGTTCGGCCCGCACGCCAGGCAGATCGAGGCCGCCGGTCTCGTCTGGGACCACCTGGATGGACACCTGGAACAGCGGGTTACGCCCGGGGTCGCGGACCGGTTGCACCCGCTCGACCACTCTCTCGAACGACGCTTCCTGATGGTCGTAGACGTCCATGCTGGCCTCGGTGGCACGCTCCAGCAGCTCGGCGAACGCCGGGTCGTCGGAGAGGTCTGTGCGCAGCACGACCATGTTGACGAACAGGCCGACAACGCTCTCCAGCTCAGGCTCGATCCGGCCGAGCATCGGCACACCGATCGGGATGTCGTCCTGCCCGCTGTAACGGTGCAGCACAACGGCCAACGCGGTGGTGAGAATCATGAACAGCGACGTGCCTTGCTCGTGTGCGAGCCTCCGCACGCCGTGCACGAGGTCTGCGGGGAAGTCGACGCACACGGAGTCGCCCGCGTAGCTGGCCATCGCCGGCCGCAACCGGTCGGTGGGCAGCTCCAGTACCGCAAGCCCGTCCAATTGCCGTTGCCAGTATTGGAGTTCTTCTTCGAGCACCTCGCCGTGCAACCGTTTACGTTGCGCGCGAACGTGATCGGCGAACGTCATGGCCGGCTCAGGCAGTTGCGGCGGACGCCCTTCGGCCAGCGCCCGGTACACCACACCGAGTTCGCCGTCGATGATCCCGTTCGACCAGCCGTCGGTGATGATGTGGTGGAAACACGCCAGGAACACATGGTCCCCGGCGTCCAGGCGCCAGAGCCGGAACCGGTACAACGGGCCGAGCGACAGATCGAACGGGATGGACACCGCGGCCTTGACCGCCGGTTCGATCTCGGACTCCCCGCCGAGATCGACGACCTCGAGTTCGGCTTCCCGCGACGGCGCGATCACCTGGAACGGCGCGCCGTCCATGGTGCCGAACGACGCGCGCAGTGCCGCGTGCCGGTCAAGAACGAAGGTGAGAGACCGCCGCAGGACGTCGGCGTCCAACGGCCCACGCAGCCGGTGTGCGGTGTAGAGGTTGTACGTCGTCTCCTCTGGTGACAGCTGGTCGAGGAACCACAGCTGCTCCTGTCCGAACGACAGCGGCAGGTTCATTCGGCCACTCGTTCCCTTCGCGTTGTCCAGCACTTACCCCAGCGCCAAGAATTCGAGGAAACAAACAGTTGATTGCGGCGCCGCCGAAATGACAAGCGTGCCGTCAAAGGGTTCGCCGGGCCTGGACAGCCGGGATATCCACAAGCATAGTCAGAGGTCCACCGGGCCGCGCCGGTAAAACTCCCCACCCTGCACCCACCGGCCACTCCCCGTCAGAACATGCTGCGCACAGCCCAACCCCCGCACGTCGAAGCCAGGATACTGACGCCCGCAACTGGTCCACACCACCGTTCGGCTGAACGGACCCGCGCCATTCCTGGCATCATTCGGCGGAGTATTTCCCTTTGGGGCAGCGGAATTCAAACGACGTTATCGGACTTTGCGGGCGGTCACCCGTTCAATCACGCCACCCTTGAACCGTTCACTGTGCTCGACGGTGAAGCCCTGCGCCACAACTGTCTCAATCGGACGCCGCAGGAAGTGCTCGCCACTGTCCGGAGAGAACCGATTGACCATTGCCTGCAGCCCGCGAAACAGCCATCGCAGGGGCGGCGAACTCGGCCGCACATGATCCAGGAGCACCAGCCGGCCACCCGGCTTCAGCACCCGGTACATTTCGGCCACCACAAGCCGCTCGTCAGGTACCGCGCACAGCGCCAACGTACTCGTGACCGTGTCGAAACTGCCGTCCTCAAACGGAAGCCGCTGTGCGTCGGCCTCTTCCAGGCGAACGTCCCGGCCCAGCGCGGCGGCCCGTTTCCGGGCGACCGCCAGCATCTCGGGACTCAGATCGATGGCGGTCAACCGCACGTCCGCGGGATACCGGGACAGATTCAGGCCGGTACCGACGCCGACTTCCAGCGTTCGCCCCAGCGCCTGCGAACACACCCAGTCCCGGCTTGGCCCGAAGACGGTCCGATCAAGCAACGCCATCGACTTGTCGTACGCCGACGCGTGCTTGTCCCAGTACCGACGAGACTGCTCGATGCGCTCGTCGCGGCTTGGCTGCGTCACGAACATCACCTCTGCCACCACGGTACTTGCCAAGCCGGTGACCACACCGCTACGAGGTTACAAAACGATAACGACGACCCGTCTGTTCAACCACCTACGATGGTTCCTCGTAGACACAGATGTGGCCAGGAAGTTGATGCTCGCCTTTACCGTCCTAGCAGGCGCTCTGACAGCCTGCTCGTCCTCCTCGTCGCTGTCCGCGGACACGGGCAGCAGTGCCCCGCCGCCGGCGCCGAGCGGCAAGCCTGCTGTCACCACCACCCGGAACCTGCCGCTGGACACCGCGAATCTGCAGGTCGTGCAGATCGCGGGAATCGGCAGTGTGGTCAGCGACGACGACGGCTTCCCGCTCTACCGGTACGACAAGGACACCGCACAGCCGCCGAAGTCCAATTGCGTTGAGACCGAGTGCATCCTGGTCTGGTCTCCGCTGCTGTCGGCCAGCGGCAAGGTGAACGCGCAGGGAATCGACCAGACGTTGCTCGGCACGGTCGAGCGGGGCAACGGCCTCAAGCAGGTCACTCTGGGCGGCTGGCCGCTCTACCGCAACACCAACGACGAAGGCGCAGGCCAGGCGAACGGCAACGGTGTCGACGGAGCCTGGTTCGCCGTCGGCCCCACCGGACAGAAAGCTGGTTGATACCCCCGTTGAGCAAGAGCCCAACGGGGGTATCGGTCACAGCAATGTAATCCAGTACGACCAGAAGGCCTGTAGCACTGCCAGGCCGATGACGGCGTACCATCCAATGAGGACGACGGTGTGATACCGGGTGAGGATCTCCCCCGCCCGCCGCCAAGGTCCACTACCTTGACGCAGGTTGTGCAGCGTCACGTACCAGAAGATCGGGATCGTCACGACCCAGACCGCCATGCAGTACGGGCACAGCGCTTCGATCCGGTACAGGCTCTGAAAAATCAGCCAGTGCACGAACACCACGCCGAACACGCATCCGGCCTGCAACCCCAGCCAGAACCAGCGCGCGAACCTGGAACCGGCCAATATGGACACACCGGCTGCGGTCACGACCGCGAACCCGGCGATGCCCAGCAGCGGGTTGGGCACGCCGAACGCCTCCGCCTGCGGGGTTTTCATCACCGAGCCGCAGCTGAGCACCGGGTTGATGCTGCAACTGGGGACATAACCCGGATCCCGCAGCAACGCGATCTTCTCGACCGTCAGGACGAACGCCGCGATCAGCCCGACCGCCCCGCCCACTGCCAGGATCCAGGGCAGCAGCCGGTCGGTGAACTGTTTCTGCTCCAGTACCTGAGTCATTTGGCCAGTTCCGCGTCGACGGCCGACTTCAACGCCTCATACGAAGGCCGTCCGGCGAACTTGGTGCCGTTGATGAAGAACGTCGGCGTGCCACGCACTCCGAGTGCGGTGCCGTCGTTGCGGTCGGCGAGAACCCGGTCAAGCGTGGCCTTGGCATCCAGCGCGGCCTCGAAAGCCGGCATGTCCAGACCGAGCTGGCGAGCGAAGCCCAGGAACGTGTCGCGGTGCGAGACATCCTGGTCGCCCCACAGCGGCTGGTTCTCGTACATCAGCTTGTACATCCCCTCCAGCTTCCCCTGCTGACCTGCTGCCTCGACAGCACGCGCCGAGAGCTCGGCGTTGCGGTGGCTGGGAATCGGGAAGTAACGCATCACGAAGGTGACCTTGTCGCCGTACTCGGCACGCAGTTTCTCCACTCCCGGGTACGCGGCACCACATGCCTCGCACTCCAGGTCGAGGAACTCGACGACAGTCACCTTGCCGTCAGCGGCATTGGACAGCCGATGACTGTCGGGACGGACGAGCTGAGCGGCCGGCGCATTCGGTTGCTGCGCCTGCGATCCGGTGTTCGGTGGCGTATCCGGCCGGTTGAGCAGGAGGATTCCGGTCACCACCACGGCGACGACGGCGAGGACCGTCAGGGAGATCTTGGTATTCGAAGTCATGGTTTCGTTTCCTTGAAAGGGCATGCGGCCGTGACAAGCCGCACGCGGAAAGGGTGGGCTTGGTGCGAGACGGGCTCTGTCCGGCCTACGTGCGCAGCACGCAGATCATCGCGAGGCTGGGCGCGCGATGCTCGCGACGCTTCACAGCCCGCTGAGGCCCGGCCCGCCAGAACGCGAAGCCGAGGAAACCAGGACGAACGATCGAGATCAGCAGGAACAGCACGGCGACCAGCAAAACCGCACACATCCCGATGACTCCGGGGAAATGCGGCTCCGATGTATGCGCTGTGTCCGCGTCATACAGCACAGCAGCACCATGCGGGCTGATGATCTGCTCAGTCCCCGCATCGGCGCCGTGCACTGTGGTGGGACACATCGCAGCGTGCGCCAACGGCCGGAAAGCCTCCCGGCTGTGGGTGCCCTGCAACGCGGTCAGGCCGACCAGCAGACCGAGAATGACGACCAGCCGCGCCAGCCCTCCTGACGCGGCGATCCAGGTTCTCGACCTGACCGGCATGACTCCAGAGTAGGACAACACCAGGGCCGGCATCATCCGGCCTGTTCAGCCCGCCGGTGCTGCCGTGCTGGATCGGACCACGAGTTCGGTGGGGACCTCGACCACCGCAGTGCCCTGGCTGTTGTTGGCGATCTCGGCGAGCAGGGCGGTGACGGCGTTGCGGCCGACTGCCTCGAACGACTGGCGCACAGTGGTGAGCGGGGGCCAGAAGTGGGCGGCTTCTTCCATGTCGTCGAATCCGACGACGCTCACGTCGCCGGGCACGGTACGGCCCTTTTCGTGCAGGGCGCGCATCAGGCCTAACGCCATCTGGTCGTTCGCTGCGAAGACAGCGGTGACCGAGGGATCCTCAGCCAGCCGTAAGCCGTGGCAGTAGCCGGAATTCGCCGACCAGTCGCCGGTGAGCACCGGAGGTGTCTCCCGCCCGGCCCGCTCCAGCGTTGCGCGCCAAGACCTCTGGCGTCGTTCAGCGGCGTAGGACAGGGGCGGACCGGCGATGTGCCAGACGGTCCGGTGGCCGAGGTCAAGCAGGTGGTTGGTCGCGAAGGCGGCGCCCTCGGCCTGGTTGGTGTCCACCACCGGGTGTTCGTGGCGGGCATCAGCGCCGATGACGACGACGGGAAGCCCCTTGGGCAGTTCGATCTCGTTCTCGTCCAGCTGGTGTTGCTCGATGAGGATGATGATGCCGTCGACCGCCTGCTCGCTGAGCCAGCTGAAGGCGCCGGTGACCTCGCTCTGGGTCGACTGGGTCACGGGCATGAGCGCGATCGTGAGCCCTTCGGCGGCGACCGCACTGGCGACAGCGCTGAGGGTACGGCTGTTACCGAAGGTCGGCAGTGCCGAGATGATCGCGCCGATGCTGCGGAACTGGCCGTTACGCAGGGCGCGGGCCGCGCTGTTGGGCCGGTAGCCCACGCTGCGCATGGCGGCCAGCACCCGTTCGCGGGTGGCATCGTCCACATTCGTCTTGCCGTTGGCGACGCGGGAGACCGTCTGGCCTGACACCCCCGCCTCGCGCGCCACGTCGGCCATGGACGGGCCTCTGCGTCGAGCGTCGGGGCTACGCCGCGTCACGAGTCAACTCCTCAGTCGTTCTGGACATGTTTACGTCAACAGGTTATCTTCTGCGCGTTCATGTTGACGTAAACATTTTTCGCCGGGCCATCTGATCCGGCAGCTGGGAACCTGAATGACGATGACGTCCACAGCCGCACCGCCGGCCCCGCCGCACCGCGCGGTGACCAAGCCGCGCAGGCGCCGTCAGTGGCGCGGCTGGCTGTTCGTCGCGCCGTTCCTGCTCGTGTTCGCGCTGGTGTTCCTCACGCCGGTGATCTACGCGTTCGGCCTCAGCCTGTACCGCACGCAGGCCTTCTTCGGCGGCTCGGCGTTCGTCGGATTCGACAACTACGCACTGGTCTTCGCGGACACGAAGTTCTGGGAGTCGTTCGTGCGGGTCGTGCTGTTCCTGGCCATCCAGGTGCCGATCATGCTGCTGCTGGCGCTGGTCGCGGCACTGGCGATCGACAGCGCGCGGCTGCACGCGTCCGGGTTCTTCCGAATCGTTATCTTCCTGCCGTACGCCGTGCCTGCCGTGGTCGCCACGCTCATGTGGGGGTTCATGTACGGCGAGAACTTCGGGCTCGCCGCGGACCTGAACCACCTGTTCGGCACGAACGCCATCAAACCGTTGTCCGGTGACTGGATGCTCGCCTCCATCGGCAACATCGTCACGTGGGAGTTCGTCGGCTACAACATGCTGATCTTCTACTCGGCGCTGAAGGTCATCCCCACGGACCTCTTCGAGGCGGCGGCGATCGACGGCGCGGGCACGTTCCGCACCATCCTGAGCATCAAGCTGCCCGCCCTGCGGCCCGCGCTGATGGTCGCCACGATCTTCTCGATCATCGGCAGCTTCCAGCTGTTCAACGAGCCCAACATCCTGCGGACGCTGGTGCCCAACGTGATCAGCACCTTCTACACGCCGAACATGTACGCCTACAACCTGTCCTTCGGTGGCCAGCAGTACAACTACTCCGCGACAGTCGCGATCGTGATGGGCGTGCTCACCGCGGTCATCGCCTATGTCGTGCAACTGCGCGGTGCGCGGAAAGGCATGTGATGAGCTCCATTTCCGTGCTCAGGCCCCGCAGGTCCCGGGTGCTGACGGCGATCATGTCGCTGTACCTGATCTACACGCTGGCGCCGCTGGCGTGGCTGGTGATCAGCTCGACCAAGACCCAGAGCGACCTGCTGTCCACCCCGGGGTTCGCACTCGGCGGCTCGTTCGCCCTGTTCGACAACATCATCCAGACCTTCACCTACAACGACGGGATCTACTTCCGTTGGCTGGGCAACACACTGCTGTACGTGGTGGCCGGCGCGGGTGGCGCGACGTTCCTGGCGACTGTCGCGGGCTACGGCCTGGCCAAGTACCAGTTCCCCGGACGCAAGGCGGTCTTCGCCGTCATCCTCGGCGCCATCGCGATCCCCGGCACGGCACTGGCCGTGCCGACATTCCTGCTGTTCAGCGATCTCGGCCTGACCAACACGCCGCTGGCGATCATCATCCCGTCGCTGATCAGCCCGTTCGGGCTCTACCTGATCTGGATCTACGCTGTGGACTCGGTCCCCGACGAGATGCTGGAAGCCGCCCGCATCGACGGCGCCGGGGAGTTCCGGATCTTCTTCCAGGTGGCGCTGCGCCAGCTGATGCCCGGGATCGTCACGGTCGCGCTGTTCGCGGTCGTGTCCACATGGAACAACTACTTCCTGCCGCTGATCATGCTCAGCGAACCGAAGTGGTACCCGCTGACCGTCGGGCTCAACCAATGGAACGCGCAGGCCCAGGGGGCCGCCGCCCGTCCGGTCTACAACCTCGTGGTCACCGGCTCGCTACTGACCATCGTGCCGCTCGTGATCGCATTTCTTCTCCTGCAAAGGTTCTGGCAGTCAGGACTGAGCGCGGGAAGTGTCAAGCAGTAACCAGCCCGACCTCCTATCCACATTGTCGTGAAGGAAAATCGATGATCCGCCGCCACATGAAGATCGCCGCGGCAGCGGCGTTGGTGACCGCCATGGTCGCCGGATGCTCGTCCGGAGGGACCACTCCCGCCGGACAGCCCGCTGCCACCGGGAACCAGGACGCCGTCGACGCCGCGCTGCAGGCCGGCGGGACGATCACGTACTGGAGCTGGACCCCCTCGGCCGAGGAGCAGGTCGCGGCCTTCCAGAAGGAATACCCGAAGGTCAAGGTCAACTACGTCAACGCCGGTACCGGCAACGACCACTACACCAAGCTGCAGAACGCGATCAAGGCCGGGTCCGGCGCGCCGGACGTGGCCCAGATCGAGTACCAGGCGCTGCCGCAGTTCGCGCTGACCGACTCGCTGGTCGACCTCAACCAGTACGGCTACAGCACGTTCGAGAAGGACTACACCGCCTCGACGTGGTCAAGTGTCAAGGTCGGCAACGGCCTCTACGGCCTGCCGCAGGACTCCGGCCCGATGGCCTTGTTCTACAACAAAGAGGTCTTCGACAAGTTCAGCCTCACGGTGCCCAAGACCTGGGACGAGTACATCGACGTGGCCAAGAAGCTGCGCGCGGCCGACCCGGCCAAGTCCATCACCGCCGACACCGGTGACGCCGGCTTCACCACGAGCATGATCTGGCAGGCGGGCGGCCACCCGTTCACCACCGACGGCCGCAACGTGAAGATCAACCTGGCCGACCCGGGCGCCAAGAAGTGGACGGCCAAGTGGGACCAGCTGGTCCAGGGCAAGCTGTTGTCCGGCATCAAGGGCTGGACCGACGACTGGTACCGCGCGCTCGGCGACGGCACGATCGCCACCCAGCTCGCCGGCGCCTGGTTCCCGGGTGTGCTCAAGGAATCCGTCGCCGCCGGCGCCGGGAAGTGGGCCGTGGCACCGATCCCGACGTATGACGGCAAGCCGGTCACCGCGGAGAACGGCGGCAGCACCCAGTCGGTGCTCAAGCAGAGCGCCAACCAGCCGCTCGCGGCGGCGTTCGTGCGCTGGCTCAACAACGGCAACGGAATCAAGCCGTTCCTGGACAGCGGTGGTTTCCCGGCCACCAAGGCCGACCTGAGCGCGAGCTCGTTCCTTGAGGCACCGAACGCGTACTTCGGCGGCGTCAAGATCAACCAGGTGCTCACCCAGGCGGCCAACGAGGTCGCCAAGGGCTGGACCTACCTGCCGTACCAGCTGTACGCCAACACCATCTACGGCGACACTGTGGGCAAGGCATACCTCAACAGCTCCGCGCTCGACGGCGGGCTGGCCGACTGGCAGAAGGCCCTGGTCGAATACGGCAACCAGCAAGGTTTCACCGTCAGCGCCGGATAAACGACCCGGCTCGGTGGGCGCTCCGCCTGGCGCCCACCGAGCCCTCCCCCAGGAAGGACCGCATGGCCGTCCACATCAACGCGGACGTCAACGACCCGATCGGCCCGGTACCACCCCGGCTGTTCGGGTCGTTCGTCGAGCACATGGGGCGCAGTGTGTACACCGGGATCTACGAACCCGGGCATCCTGCGGCCGATGAGCGGGGGTTCCGCCGTGACGTCTTGGATCTGGTACGTGAGCTCGGCCCGACCGTGGTCCGGTATCCCGGCGGCAACTTCGTGTCCGGCTACCGCTGGGAGGACGGCGTCGGGCCCGCCGCCGGGCGGCCCGTACGGCTCGATCCCGCCTGGCACAGTGTGGAGACCAACCAGTTCGGCCTGCACGAGTTCGCGGACTGGGCCGCGGAAGCGGGCGTGGAGCCCATGTACGCGGTCAACCTCGGCACGCGGGGCATCCAGGAGGCCATGGATGCCCTCGAATACTGCAACCACCCCGGTGGAACCGCACTGAGCGAGCAGCGTCGCGCCAACGGCGCCGACAGTCCTTTCGGCTTCCGGCTTTGGTGCCTGGGCAACGAGATGGACGGGCCCTGGCAGATCGGTCACAAGACGGCCGACGAATACGGCCGGCTGGCCGCCGAGACCGCTCGTGTCATGCGCATGATCGATTCCACTGTGGAACTGGTCGTGGCGGGCAGCTCGAGCCAGGACATGCCGACGTTCGGCTCCTGGGAACGCACGGTCCTGCGGCACACCGCCGCGCTGGTGGACCACATCTCGCTGCACGCCTACTACCAGGAGTTCGACGGCGACGCCGACAGCTATCTCGCCAGCGGCGCCGCTTTGGAGAGCTACATCCGGACCACTGCCGGGATCATCGACGAGACCCTGGCGGAACTGGGGCTGGACAAGAAGATCGGCATCAGTGTCGACGAGTGGAACACCTGGGATCTGCGCCGGTGGAACGAGGTCGACTCCGCCAAGCTCGGTGCTGAGGGCTGGCACACCCGGCCGCGGATCATCGAGGACACCTACACGGTCACCGATGCCGTCGTGGTCGGATCGTTGCTGAACTGCCTGCTGCGCAACGTCGACCGGGTCACCATGGCCAACCAGGCCCAACTGGTGAACGTCATCGCGCCCATCCGCTCCGAACCCGGCGGCCCCGCCTGGCGCCAGACGACTTTCCACCCCTTCCAGCTGGTCGCCGCGTCCGCCCGTGGGTCGAGCCTGAAGCTGACGGTGGACGGCGATCGCGTGAGCACTGCTCGGCATGGCGAAGTCGACATCGTCGACGCCGCCGTGACCGTTGAGGAATCCGGTAACTGTGCGGTCTTCCTGACCAACCGCGCCACCACGTCGGCCACCGAGGTCCGGCTGTGGATCCGCGGCGCGGGCCTTGACGTCGAGAACGCCTGGACCGTCACGACACCCGACGGCCTGACCCGGCACGCCACCAATACCGCCGAGTCGCAACCGGTTCAGCCCATCCGGCTGTCCGGTGTGACCGCTGCCCCGCACCACGGAGGTACGATCATTACCGGCACACTCCCGCCGCTGTCCTGGACCGCCCTGCGCCTGCGTCCCCTGGTGGGCCAGAATGCCTGAGTTCGCGATCGGCGAGACCGACTTCCTGCTCGACGGCCGGCCCTTGAAGATCCTTTCCGGTGCCCTGCACTACTTCCGGGTGCATCCCGACCTGTGGGCCGACCGGATCGGCAAGGCCCGTCAGATGGGCCTCAACACCATCGAGACCTACGTCCCGTGGAACGCCCACTCGCCGGAGCCCGGCGAGTTCGACCTGTCCGGCGGCCTGGACCTGGACCGGTTCCTGCGCATGATCGCCGAGGCCGGGATGTACGCCATTGTGCGGCCGGGCCCGTACATCTGCGCCGAGTGGGCCAACGGCGGCCTGCCACCCTGGCTGTTCCGTGATCCCGAAGTGGGCGTCCGCCGGTACGAGCCGCGCTATCTCGCGGCCGTGCGGGAATATCTGAACCAAGTTTACAACGTTGTCGTGCCGCACCAGATCGACCGCGGCGGACCGGTTCTGCTGGTCCAGATCGAGAACGAGTACGGCGCTTTCGGCAACGACAAGCGTTATCTCGCCGCGCTCACCGAGTACACGCGCGAAGCCGGGATCACGGTTCCCCTGACCACTGTGGACCAGCCGACCCCGGAGATGCTGGAAGCCGGGAGCCTGGAAGGCCTGCACCGCACCGCTTCCTTCGGCTCCCGCACCACCGAACGGCTCGCGACCCTGCGCGCCCACCAGCCCACCGGACCGCTCATGTGCAGCGAGTTCTGGAACGGCTGGTTCGACCACTGGGGCGCGCACCACCACACCACCTCGGTCGAGGAGTCGGCGGCCGATCTGGACGCCCTGCTCGCCGCGGGCGGGTCGGTCAACCTCTACATGTTCCATGGTGGCACCAACTTCGGCCTTACCAACGGCGCCAACGACAAGGGCGTCTACCAGCCGCTGGTGACCTCGTACGACTACGACGCACCACTGGACGAAGCCGGCAACCCGACGGCCAAGTACCACGCTTTCCGGGACGTGATCGCCCGCTATCACAAGGTTCCCGACAGCGTTCCGCCTCCGGCGCAGCCCGCGCCCACACCGACGGCATTGTTGCGTGATCCCGTCCGCCTGCTCGATGCACCACAGCGTTGGGGCACCTGGCAGACGTACGACCACTTGCCCACGTTCGACGAGCTCAGCCCGATCCCCCAGCTTGTCCTGCTGCGTACCCGGATCACCGGTGACAAGCCGGGAGTGCTGACGTTCGGCGAGGTTCGCGACCGGGCAGCGGTGTTCCTCGACGGCGATCACGTGGGCACGTTGCTGAGGGAGCACCACGACCGCGCGATCGCCCTGCCTCGGGCGAACGGCGAACTCCTGGTACTGGTGGAGGATCAGGGCAGGGTCGACTACGGCACGCGGATCGGTGAGGCCAAGGGCATCATCGACGGCGCGGTCCTCAACGGACAGAGTTTGTCCACTTGGGACGTTATGCCGATCGACATGGCCCTTGTGCCGGACCTGCGAGCAGACAGCGCGGCCGTGTTCGGGCCGACGGCCGGACCGGCGCTGCTGCGCGGCGAGTTCGACCTCGACCAGCCCGCGGACCTGTTCCTGGACACCGGCCTCTGGGGCAAGGGAATGGCCTGGATCAACGGTTTCCCGCTCGGCCGCTACTGGCGGCGTGGCCCGCAACGGACGTTGTACGTCCCCAGCCCCGTGGTGCGGGCCGGCGCCAACGAAATCGTCGTGCTCGAACTGGGCACGATGCTCGAACCCGACGTGCGTTTCGTGCCCCATCCCCTGCTCGGACACACCGAAGCCTGAACGAAGGGTCGTTCGAAGATGAACCTCCGACGTTTATTCACCGTCCTTTGTGTCCCGTTGGTCACCGCCGTCGCCGTGCCTGCCCCTGTGTCTGCCACTGGGGCGGCGGTCGACTCGGTCACCGTGCGGCCTGATCCCACCTACCGGCAGCAGCCCTTCGAGGGCTGGGGCGCGAGTCTGGCGTGGATGGCCGAGGCGACCGGCGGTTACCCCGACGCGATCCGTAACAAGCTCGCCGACATGGTCTACGGCCCGGAAGGGCTGAACTTCAACATCGCCCGGTTCAACATCGGCGGCGGCAACGCCCCGGACGTACCGCCCTACCTGCGCGCGGGCGGTGCCGTGCCGGGCTGGTGGAAGGCGCCCGCGGGCACGACCCGTAACGACAAGGACTGGTGGTCCCCCAACGATCCGCGCGAGTTCGACGCCGCGGCTGACCCGAACCAGCGATGGTGGGTCGACCGGATCAAGAAACGCGTGACCAAGTGGGAGACGTTCAGCAACTCCCCGCCGTACTTCCACACCGTGTCCGGGTACGTCTCCGGTGGCTTCAACGCCACCGACGAGCAACTGCGGACCGACAAGATCGGCGACTACACCGCCTACCTGGCCAAGGTCACCAAGACCCTCGAGCGCGCGCACGGAATCACTGTTTCCACGGTGGATCCGTTCAACGAGCCCAACACCAACTACTGGAAGACCACTCTCGGCAGCAACGGAAACCCGACCGGTGGCCGCCAGGAGGGTGCGCATATCGGGCCCGCTGTGCAGTCGCAGGTGATCCCGGCGATGGCACAGGCACTGTCCGCGGCGGGAACCCGCGCCACGGTGTCCGGGCCGGACGAGACCAACCCGAGCATCTTCGCCGACGACTGGAACGGCTGGTCGGCTGAGTCCCGCGCGAAGGTCGGCCAGCTCAACGTGCACACCTACGGCACCGGAAACCGGCCTGTGCCCAGGGACATCGCCAAGGGCGCGGCGAAACCGCTGTGGATGAGCGAGGTCGGCGGGAGCTGGCTGGACCGCCAGGACTTCACCAGCATGGACCCGGGTCTCGGGATGGCCGCGCAGATCACCGGCGACCTGCGTGAGCTGGAGCCGAAGGCGTGGGTCAGCTGGCAGCCCATCGAGGACTACAACAACATGAAGCCCGGCGGCGAGACCCCGGCGGGCATCAACTGGGGCGAGATCCAGATCCCGTTCGACTGTGCCCGCAACGCGACGCTGAAGACGTGTCCGATCAGGACGAACACGAAGTACAACACGATGCGCAACTTCACCCACTACATCAAGCCGGGTGACCGCATCATCGGCGTGAACGACACCGCCAGCACAGTCGCGATGCGCGGCGAAAGCCTGGCCACCGTGGTCCACACCAACGCCACCGCGGCCGACCGTGACGTCGTGCTCGACCTGTCCGGCTTCGGGCTCGTCTGGCCCGGCGCGTCCGTCACCCCGGTGGTCACGGACGTCAACAAGGTCCTGGAACGCGGCAAACCAGTCCGCGTGGTCAACAAGAAGGCGACCATCCGCGTCCCGGCCCGTTCGGTGACCAGCTTCGTCGTGAACGGCGTCAGTTTCACCGCCGCCGGCACCGGAATCGGCTCAGGCAAGCCGTTCACCTTCACCGGCGTGCAGAGCGGCAAGTCACTCAGCGCCGAGAACGGCTCGCTCCTCCAGCGCACGACCGACGCCTCAGCGCCGGCCCAGACCTGGACCCTCACCAACCGCACCGGCTGCTACGGCAACCGCGACCAGTACACCATCACCAACACCGGCACACGCCAGGTCCTCAGCACAGCCGACGGCGCGGTCACCCTCGCCCCGGCCCGCACCGACAACGCGGCCTCCCGCTGGATCCTGTCCACCACCGGCAACGGAACCTGGACCTTCATCAACGCGGCCACCGGCCAGCTGCTCGATGTCATCGGCGAATCCCGCGAGGACGGCGCCCGCATCGGCCTCTACCGCCCGACCAACGGTCCCAACCAACGCTGGACGGCAGTCCCGCGTTAAGACCTAAGTAGACACTCGGCCCCGGAGGTCCTCACGCCTCCGGGGCCGAGGGCTGTTCTGCCCAGGAATGCGCAGGGCTGCCCGGGACCGCGGCGCGGAGAGATAGCGCTCGAGCATCTCGCGTCGCTCGGCGAGCCGCCGTTCCTGATGTGCCAGCTGGTCGCGAACCGGCCGGACGCGATCGGGTCTCTGCCGCTATCGGCGCAGGACGTCAAGCAAGTCGATCCTGGCCGGTTCGGGGCCGGCGACCGGCATGACGAGCCGCGCTCGGTCACCGTTGTCCACAACGAACAGAGACCGACCCATCGATTGTCCACTGTGGATATGATCGTCAGATCATTGCCCAACGCGTTGCCGCCCAGCGCTATCACGATCCGCATCCGCGCCTTCTCGCTCGATGATCAGCCGGTCTTACCGGTAACGCGGCATGGGCGCCGGCTGGGTCAGATGGCGGCGCTGGGCGGTATAGACGGGGATACCGAGCAGAAGCGCGCCGCCGGCCAGGAGGAACGGTGCCCAGTACACCCAGAAGCCATGGCCGGTGTTGCGTGAATACCAGATGAAGAGCACGGAGAACACCAGCGAGGCCACGGCCACGGTCGTGTCACGGACGAACCGCGGGATGTCCGGAGTCCGGTGATCGATCCAACGCCATTTCATGTGCGCGAGTGCAGAGAAGCCATAAGGGATTGCGGCTGTGATGCCGGCCATCAAGGCCAATGTAGTGAAGACGGTCGCGCCGGCCGAGCCCAGGTAGTTGACGACCACTGCGACCGATGCGAGCACGGTGGAGGCGATGATCCCGACCCCAGGCACCTTCTTCTCCGACATGCGCCTGAACTGTTCGGGAAACAGACCGTCGTTCGCGGCGGCCAGCGGCATCTCCGCGGCGATCATGGTGCCTCCGTTGAGCGCCCCGAAGCCGGAGATGATCACCGCGATGGCCATCACGTCGCCGGCCCAGGTACCACCGAACATCGCGTTGGCCGCGTCGCAGAACGGGGCGGTGGCTGATTGAAGCTGTGAGTTGGGCAGGATGCCGAACACGGCGACGAGTGAGAGCAGGTAGACAACGGCGGTCGCGATCGTGCCCAGGATGGTGGCCTTGGGGATGTTCCGGTCGGGCTCACGCACCTTGCCGGCGGCCACAGCGGCGGTTTCCAGACCGAGGTAACTGAACAAGGCGATGGCCATCCCGCCGCCGATCGCGGCGATCGTGCCCTCCTCGCTGACGTTCCATGGGGTGAAGTTGGTGCTCTCGATGAAGAAAAATCCGGCAGTGGACATGACCGCGAGAGCCGCGAACTTCAGAATGGCGGTGGCTACCTGGACCCATTCCATGTTCTTCACGCCGGACAGGTTGATCGCCGCCGGTAGCCACAGCCCGGCAAGCACGAGCAGCGCCGAGAACAGCTCGTTGTGGCCGGTGTTGACGAAATGCTCGACGTACAGGACCCAGCCGACCGCGATCGTGGCGTTGCCGGCCCATGCCGTGATCCAGTAGGACCAGGCGGTGGCGAACCCGAGGCGGTTGCCGAAGGCGATCCGCGCGTACGCGTACGGCCCGCCGCTGGCGGGCACACGACGGGACAGCGCCGCGAACAGCATGGCAAGCGCCAGCGCGCCAACGGTGGTGAGTGCCATCGAGACGAGACTGATCGGACCGTATGCCGCCGAGGAGGTAGGCAGGTTGAAAACGCCGACACCGATGATGTTGCCCACAACCAGCGCCATGGCAGAGGCGAGACCGAACCGCCGCGACCCGCTCCCGGCAGGTAACGCCCCGGCAAGCCCGCCCACTCCGCCGGACATATCACCTCGATCGGTCACGGTATTACCTCCCCCTCTTACTCCCTGGTCTGAAGGGGTTTGAATCTTCCGCAGCGCCACCCATAAGCCCTCGCAGCTCGAGATAGCGCTTCGGCCGTCCGGTCTCGAGCACCAGGTGGACTCCACGCTGTGGGCTCTGAAGCTGTTTAGCCTGTCACTGCTGTGATGCTGGCGAGCGACCAGTTTGCGACATGGCCACAATGCGTCACCCCTTGTTGATGTGCCGCACGAAGCCCAGAGTGCCCTGGCGGGCCGCTCACGCCGGCCGCGCACGGCGGAACAGTCTCGAGCAACGCCCGTCAACAACACCGCCAGCGGAATGCCGTGCGCTTCGGTGATCATGTGGTGTTTCGAGCCTGCTAGGGCACGGTCGACCGGGCTCGGTCCGGTTTTGGGCCGCCCTTGAGCGCCCGGAAGTGGGAGCTGTCGATCACTGCCCCGGACCGACCCTGGACCAGTCCCGTGGCATGCAGTTCGGCCAGCAGCAGTTCGTGCAGCCGCCGCCACACGCCCGCCTCGTGCCAGTCACGCAGGCGCCGCCAGCAGGTCATCCCGCAGCCGAACGCCAGTTCCTGCGGCAGAAAACTCCCACCGAATGCCGGTGTGGAACACAAACAGGATGTCGCACAACACCTTGCGGTCGTCCGACGCTTGCGACCAGCGGCGAGCTCCACAGTGGCGACCGCGATTCGCCGTCCAACGAGAATCCCGCCACAGCAGCCTGGTTGTCCGTTCTCAACGATCATGTCAGTGTGGCCATGTCCTGGCGTGCGGGATGACATCTCCGTTGAGACACAACGGATGGGCGGCGGCTTTGGCGCAGGGGCACGTGCGGCCGGGGAACAGCGTGGTCTCGAAGATCATGGCGTGGCACGAGGTCCTGACCAGTGCTGTGACAAGTGCGTTGAGACAGACCGGGGATCGCGTGTGGCGACAGCCGACGATCTGCCGTGTCGGATGAGATTCCGACACCCTTGATGGGACGACTCGCGTGATCGGTGAGACTCTGCAAACTCCACTGAAAACGGACAGTCGGTTTCACATATTGGCCCATGGGCCGTCGAGGGGCCAAGATCGTTGAGAAAGGGCCAAGATCACTGAGAACCTACAACAACTGTAGGGTCTCACCGCGCATGACATGTCGATCGTGCTTGACCTGCGACTTCCCGGCAGTCTCACGACGCGACGTCCAAGATCAGTCTCAGTTCCGTGGCACTTCTTCAGCAGCGGGCCCGATGGCGGTTATGACCGGGACGGGGGCAGCGATTTAGCGCCTCCGAGAACGCTCGCTATGCGGCTATGAGCATGCATCGGACAAGTTGCCGCGATACGCACGCTACGAACTCGCAGGATGATCAAGGCATCAGCCGCCGCTGGTTCTGGCCCCTGCGTACTACCGGTCGTCAACCTCTGGCGTGCGATTTGTGTCAGTGGCGTTGTTTGGCCGCACCGGGGCCCTTTCTTGCGCAGATGGTCGGATAGGTTGGATGGGTCTACACGTGGGGCTTGGGAAGGGTGATTTAGCCGGGGCAAGCGATGCCCGATGGTATCGATATCCGGGTGTTGGGGCCGGTGGAGGTGATCGGTCCCTGTGGTGCAGTGGTGCTGCATGGGGGTGGTGAACGCACCCTGGTCGCTCGTCTGGGGTTGTCGTCGGGGCAGACGGTGTCTTGCGCGGCGCTGATCGACGTGTTGTGGGCAGATGCGGCGCCGCCCACGGCGATGAAGACTCTGCGTAGTTATCTGGCGCGGTTGCGTCGTCGGCTGCGGGAGGCCGGTCTGGTCGACCTGATCGATACCCAGGGCCCGGGCTACGTCCTGCACGCCCCCAGGGATGCGGTTGATGCTGTCCGGTTCGAGATCCTCGCCGCCGATGGGCGGGAAGCACTGGCCTCGGGCGAAGCCCAGGTGGCAGTGGAGTGGTTACGGGCGGGGCTGGCGTTGTGGCGCGGCGAGGCGTTGGCCGACTGCCGCGCCGGGCCGTGGCAGCGCGCCGAGGTCACCCGGCTAGGTGAGGTCCGCCTGGCCGCGACCGAGGACCTGCTCAGCGCGCAGCTGGCCCTGGGCGGACACGCCACGGCGATTGGTGAGCTGGAGTTCTTGGTCAGCCAGCACCCCTTCCAGGAACGGCTGTGGGAACTGCTGATCCTCGCCCTGTATCGCGCGGGCCGCCAAGCCGACGCGCTCACGGCGTTCCAACGCGCCCGCACCACATTGATCGACGAGCTGGGCATCGAACCAGCACCGCGTCTGCGCCAACTGGAAACTGCCATCCTCACCGCCGACCCCAAGCTCGACCTGCCCAGAAAAACCTCAGCCGATGATCACGCAGGCGTATCGAGTCCGCACCGGCCACGGATAGTGCCCGCGCAACTGCCGCCCACCATCGCCGGCTTCACCGGCCGGACCGGTCAACTCGGGCAACTGGACGCCGCGCTGGCCAAAGACCGGACCACGCCGGCCGCGGTGGTGGTCTCGGCAATCGCCGGCACGGCCGGGATCGGCAAGACCACCTTGGCCTTGCACTGGGCCCATCACATCGCCCACCGCTTTCCCGACGGACAGCTGTACATCAACCTGCGAGGATTCGACCCGCAAGCACCCACCGATCCCGGTCAGGCCCTGGACGGATTCCTCCAGGCTCTCGGGGTGGACCCGCACGCCATCCCCGCGGACCGGAACGCGAAGGCCGCCCTGTACCGCAGCCTGCTCGCGGACCGGCGGATGCTGATCGTGTTGGACAACGCCCGCGACACCGAGCATGTCCGTCCACTACTTCCAGCCAGCTCCACCTGCATGGTGATCATCACCAGTCGCAACCGGCTGGACAGCCTGGCAGCGCGGGAAGGTGCCCACCGCCTCATTCTCGACCTGCTCAGCACTGACGAGGCGGTCGCGCTGTTGACCAGCCGCATCGACCACCAACGAGTGGAGGCCGAGCCCGATGCAGTGGCCGAGCTGATCGAGCTGTGCGCCCGGCTCCCCCTCGCGTTGAGCATCGTGGCCGCCTGCGCCACCAACCAGCCTCGCCTGCGGCTCAGCCAACTGGTCGAGCAGCTCCGCGACGAACGCGCCCGACTCGATGTCCTCGACCTCGGCGACGCCGACCTCAACCCGCGAGCGGTCTTCTCCTGGTCCTACCGCACTCTCACTTCCAGGGCTGCCGGCCTGTTCCGGCTGCTCGGCCTGTGTCCCGGACCCGATATCAGCCTGCCCGCGGCCGCGAACCTCGCTGGCATCCCCACCCCACAAACACGCGCGTCGCTCACCGAGCTCGCCCGGGCACATCTGCTCGACGAGCACACCCCCCGACGCTATCGGTTCCACGATCTGCTTCGTGCCTACGCCGCCGAACAGGCGACACAGGAGGAGACCGAACAGGACCAGCGGGCGGCGGTGCAGCGGCTGCTGGACTACTACCTGCAGACCAGCTCGGCCGCGGACTGGCACCTCGACCACTACCGCGATGCCCTCGTGCTAGCTACCCCACGCCCAGGAGTCACCCCCGGCATGATCGCCAACCACGAGCAGGCTGTGGACTGGTTCACCACGGAACGCGCCGCGCTGCTCGCCGCCGTCGATCATGCCGCCCGCACCGGGATGGACATCCACGCCTGGCAACTGCCCTGGACTCTCACTACTTTCCTCCGTCGCCGCGGACACTGGCACGACTGGGCCGCCATCCAGCAAACCGCCCTAGCCGCCGCAGACCGGCTCGGCGATCGCACCGCCCAAGCCCACGCCCACCGCCTCCTGGGCACCGCCTGTACCTGGCTGGGGCACCATGCCGCCGCCCTCAACCACCTCCGGCAGGCACTGGCCATATTCCGGCAGCTCGGCGAACAGATCGACCAAGCGTGCACCCACTACGACCTCAGTTTCGTCTACGAGAAGCAGGGCCGCTACACCGAAGCACTCACCCACACCCTGCACGCCTGGGACCTCTACCGCGCCGCCGGCCACCATGCAGGACAAGCCCGTGCCCTCAACCACGTCGGCTGGTGCCACGCCCGGCTCGGCCATTACTCGCAAACCCTTACCTACTGCGACCAGGCCCTGAACCTGCACCGGGACCTCGATGACCCCAACGGGGAAGCCCTGACCCTGGACAGCCTCGCGTACGCCCACCATCACCTCGGCCACCACCGACAGGCCATCACTCACTATCAACAGGCCGTCGTCCTGTACCGCCGCCTCGGCAACCACTACGAGGAAGCCGCCACCCTCCACCGCCTCGGCGACACCCACCATGCCAGCGGTAACCACCCCGCCGCCCGTTACACCTGGCAGCAGGCACTGACCATCCTCGACCGACTCGGCTACCCCGAGGCCGACGAGGTCCGCACCAAACTCACCCGGACCAACGACCGATTGCCTGCGGCGCCCCCATCGCACTCCACTGCCGAGCCACCCACCATATGACCGACGGTCGACGAACGTCGGATCGACCAGGCGGCTGGGGTGAGAAGACTCTGCCTTCCCGCAAATTTCCCTTGCCTTCCCTGGGCACCGCCGTCTCTGCGACGTTATCTCTCGTCGACGTTTAGGTGATCCGTTCATGTCCGTGTTGGCCCCGTGCAGTGATGCTTGACAAGCTCTGGATCACTGGATCACTGGATCACTGGTCTGGAGGACAGGCGTGGTCTCCAGGCTCGTTCTCCGGCAACCACCCACGCCCGCAGGCACGGTACATCGACCGCTGTGACGATCGCTGTGACCGTGTCTGATCGGCGCCTGCGGCCTTCCGAGGGGCTCGGCGTTGATATGACACGGCAAACGCTTGGCCGCTAACACCTCGTTGATATCGGATTGTGTGAGCTGCATCCGGTCTGCAGCGCCATTGCAATCGGCTGTCAGTGCACTAGTGGACACGACGAGTCGAACGACTCACTTCCGCGTTTCCTTACTGGACAAGGAGCACGACCAGTGTCCACGACGGCACCAGCAGGCTTGGACCTCTCGCGGCGCGAGTTGGCCATGCTCCAGGCCATCGCCGCCGGCCGCGGCCGTTGGCCGTGTCCACCACACGCTGACACGGCCAAGGGTGAGAATCGCAGAACCGAAGCATCTTCTTGACACACAACCAAACACCCAGACCTCAGGATGTCCGAATACACGCTGCTGGTCGCGCCCTGAACGGGTTTGCGACGTAAATCTGCGTATTACCAGATCAACCGCTACCCAAACTCGCAAAACGATTAAAGACTTGGTAAGTCAACCCTGCGATGCTTACCAAGATAGGTGACCTAAACGGGGCGACCAACTCGAAGCCTCAGGTCAATAAACCAACCGAAGGAAGGAAGAAAACTGTGTCTACACCTACCCTGGTGCCGGAATCCGTCACCATGCACATGCCTGGAATGTCCGCGCGCGTAGTCGAGTCGATCAAGACGAAGATCGACAACGGACTCGTCCGCTACGACGCCTGGTTCCTGGTCTTCGTAGCGGTCATCCTCGCCTTGGGCGCCGTCCTGCTCGCGGGGATGGCGGTCTGGTGTGTGGTCAAACAGCACAAGACGTTCACCGGCAGTTGGGAGTTCAAGAACTTCGGTCTGAAGGTCTACTTCGAATGCAGGTAGCAGACCGTCAAATGGTCGGCTGATTCGAATGGAAGTGGCGTAGACCGTCAGATGGAGGGCTGACATCTCCTCAGTGCGGTGCCCAGGCAGCCTGGCCACGATGTACCGCCAGGCTGCCTGGGCAACTGCCGCCGGACGAACTCAGTGAAAGGTCAACGGACAGTGAACCTCTTGGATGTTCAGAACGTCAGCTACTCCTACGACGGCGTCATCAACGTCCTTGCGGACGTCTCTTTCTCGGTCGAGGAAGAGGCAATCGTCGGTCTCGTCGGTCCCAATGGATCCGGCAAGTCCACACTGATCAAGAACATTTTCGATCTTCTGCGTTTTCAGTCGGGGTCTCTGCGCGTCGGCGGCTACGAGCACGCCTCCGTAGAGGCG
Organism: Kibdelosporangium banguiense; assembly: GCF_017876405.1. Taxonomy (GTDB): domain Bacteria; phylum Actinomycetota; class Actinomycetes; order Mycobacteriales; family Pseudonocardiaceae; genus Kibdelosporangium; species Kibdelosporangium banguiense. The sequence goes on from NZ_JAGINW010000001.1 coordinate 11,158,728, forward strand.
AAGTCCCTGGGCATGTATCTGTCCAGCAATGACTACCTGCCGGAGTTCCTCACCGCCCGCGAGTACATCTCCCTGCTGGGGAGTCTGTTCTGTGTCGATGTCGACCACTCCCAAGCGCGTGATCTGTTCCGCCGGTTCTCGATGGATGGACGTTATGACGATGTCATCGAGGACTACTCGCACGGCATGCGCAAGAAGACCCAACTGGTGTCCGCGCTCGTCATGCGCCGGCCCCTGACCGTCATCGACGAGACCCTCAATGGGATCGATCTCGAGGCGCTTCATCTCAGCGAAAAGGAGTTTCGGTGTCTCCGCGACGAGGGGCGGTCCATCCTGCTGTGCACGCATGACTTCGCCATTCTGGAGCGGCTGGCCGATCGCATCGTTTTCCTCGACCTGGGGCAGGTAGTGCGTGATGCGCCTACGCAAGACTTGATTGCCGAGCACGGTTCGGTGACCGCGATGGTGTTCGACTACCTCGGATCGGAGGACCGATGACCATGCGGCTGCGGCACTCCGCCGCCCTGGCCCGGATGCTGCTTGTCTTCTTCAGACGCAGGGTCCTGAGGATGGGAGTCCTCCGCTCCGCTTCGGTGAGGATCTTCGCGGTATCGGTCGCCGTCCTACTTCTGGGGGTTATGTGTGCCTCGGCGTATTTCTTCCTCGAGCCGCTGGCCGCAGACATGGCCGTCTGGCGTCTTCTGTTCGACACGGCAACGGTTTCCCTCGTCCTGTGGGTGCAGATCGCGTTCCTGCTGGTGAAGGTGCTCTTCATCAACGCGGAAGGAATGCTCGCGCTGAGCTACCAACTGCCGCTGACCAACCGTGAACGCTCGGCGGCGTTCCTCATGTACGAGGCGAGCATGACAGGAGTCGTGGCCGGGGCGGGCTTCATCTCCCTCGCGGTGAGCGCGCTGCTCCTGCTCGGTCCGGCCGCTGCCCCGCATCTCGCAGCGTCTGTCATTCTGCCCGTCGTCCTGACCTATCTCGCCCTGAGCGTCCTCTACCAAGTCCTGACACGGTTGTGGGCCCTGATAGGGCTCAGGCGGATCGCGAACGTTCTGTCCGTCCTGGCCCTGTTCGCGCTGCTGGCGCTGTACTCCGGCCAGATGAAGGCGCTGATCCTGGACATCAGCCAGGCGTACCTGCACGAGCAGAGCCGCTATGTGTGGGTCACCTCGGTGTCATGGGCATGGCACCGGTACGGGGCCTATCCGGCCTTCGCCGCCGCGGTGCTCCTCGCGGCTGCGCTCATGGCCCTTACTCTGGCACTCACTCCGAACCAGCACGTCCGCCAGTCCCGCTACCTGAACATCCCGGCCGGCAGACGGCTGACTCGTGTTCTCGGCCCGTATGACTGGTGTCTCCTGCGTAACTCCCAGACCGCAGTGGGTGCATCGATGGCCGTCGCGCTGTTCGTGTACCTGGCGCTGCATCCCGTGATGAATCCCATGTGGAGCTTCACCGTCCTGTCGCTGGGTGGCCTCTACCAGTTCACCGCCACCCAGCCGCTACGGATGATATCCAGCGCCTCAGCATCTCCCTGGCGGATCTACGGGCGTCTGGTTAAGGCACAGGTTGTCCTGCTCGCCGTGTTCGCCGTACCGGGGCTTGGGATACTCGGTGCCCTCGCCCCGCACGCGTTTGCCCAGAGCGGACCGGCTCTCCTCGGCTGTCTCGGCGCGGCGGTCATGACGACCTGCATCAGCATCGTGTTTCCGGCGGAGAAGGACAATCCGTTCTCCGTGTTCCTGGGGCTTTCCGTGGTCGGCGTCATTCTCGCCCTATCAGCCATCGGGCTGGGAATGCTCAGTCTGCCGCCGTGGGCAGTGACGGGATGCCTTGCCGGGGCATCCGTGCTGTTCGCCTGGTACGCCGTGCAAGGAATTCGAACAAGCGAATCGAGGAGAAGGAATGAGAAAGGGACTATCGGTTGTGACGTCCGTCGTCGGGTCCGCTCTGCTGACTCTAGCGACCGCGGTGGGGACGCTTCTGTACCTCATGTTCTCAACGGACGGCGACAAGCCAGTCTACCGGGAAGGGCTATTCGGGTCGCTCTTCCTCAAGACGCAGGAAACGAGCGCGGGAGCGACTGGCGTCACCATGGGCGTAGCGAACCCCGCGCCGTTGATCATCACGTTCGTTGTGTACGTCGTAGTCCTGACGACAACCCAGACGATCTACCGGGGGTTGAAGCAGCGCCGTGAGCAGCTCATCAAGGAAACGTCCGGCACCTGAACCGAGGATCTACGGTCGAGACGACCTGGCGATCCGCACAGTGGCCGTGGCCGTGGCCGCCCAAGTCTGGCCGCTGCTGGTATTTCTGGGTGCCTTCCTGGCGATAGCGCTGGCCTGGCTCGCAAGGTCGGGTGACAGCACGCCGGCGGAGATGGCGTGGTGGTTGTTCAAGGCGGCGGCCCTGGGCCTGGTGGGCTCGTTCGCCTTGCACGAGTCGGCGCACGTAATGGTGCTCAAACGCATCCGTACCGTAACTCATATCGCGATCGACAGGATGGCGTGGCGTACATCAGTGCTTCCCCAAGGGACAATGACGGGACGTCAGATTGCGGGTGTGGCCATCGCCGGACCTTTCTTCTGCGTAGTTGTCGGCGCCGTTCTTTGGGCCTCGCGTCTGGACCGGTCCCTGGCCTGGTGGTACCTCGCGCACGGCGTGTTTCTCCTGCCTTTCTTCGGCGATGGCCGGAGCCTTCGCCAAGGCCTCCGCACGCCATGGAGACAGCCAGCCAAGAAAGACCGGGGATGAGCCGAACGCCCTGGTGTACACAGGCACTACCGGCTGCGCTGTGCGCTCCGGTTGCATCCGGCCAGGAACACCAGCAGCGTCGGCATCGCGGATGGGCAAGGACGCGCAAGCCTCTGACCAGCGCAATCATCGCTTAGCGCCGATCTGGTTCCGATGTCTCAACCGCCGACTTCGAGTCGCTCGACTACGGCCTCAACCTGCTCACCATCCAACTGCTGCACGGCTGCCTGCACGGTCAACTCTGCCTGCATCTACTGCAGCTGTCCGTTCTCAGTGATCGTGTCGGAGCGGCCACGTCTTGACGTGTGGGATGATATTTCCATTGAGACACAACGGATGGATGCTCGACCCGGCGATGGTCATGCTCGGAAGAGAGCAAGCGAGGGTCCCAATGATCATGGTATGACGGGTGGCCCTTGACCAGGGATGTGACAGGTGTGCTGAGACGGTCGGGCCTTCGCGCGATGTGTACAGGCGGTGGCACGCCACGTCGTTGGGCCAAATCGCTGTCCGAGTGCGGATGATCACGTTTCGCGGATTTGCGGCGCGGAGGGCTTGACGCGGCTACGCTCGAAGTGAGTGTCCCGGTTCGCCTGGACCTTGGTACGTCCGTGCGAGGACGCTGAGAACACCCGTTCCGTCGGGCGAACCGAGATTGGGCGACTGCCGGCCATGACTGACTTGATCATCGCGATCGCGCTGTGTGTCGCCGTTGCCATCGCGTATGCGGTGGCCGCGCTCATTCAGGCCCGGTTCGCCCATCTCACTGTTCTCGAACTGGTCCGGGTACCGGTGTTATGGGTGGCGATCGGCCTCAACGGACTCGGCGCCGCACTGCATGTGACCTCGCTGAACTTCGGTCCTCTGTCGCTGATCCAGCCGCTTGGTGTGCTCACGCTGGTGATCGCGGTCCCGCTGGCGGCGATCACGGCGCGGCGCCGGGCGACCCGGCTTGAGCTGACCGGCACGGTCTACACGGTGATCGGCCTCGCTGGGCTCGCGATGCTCATCACCACCGGCGGCAAGCCCGACACGCTCACCACGCCTGAGCTCATCGGACTCATCGTCGCGACGGTCGTCCTGGTCACCGTGCTCGGTCTGCTCGGCAGGCGGCCGAACGCCTCGACGCTGTGGGAGGCCGTCGCAGGTGGCCTGGCCTTCAGTGTCTGCTCCGCCCTGTGCCAGACCGTTGTGGTGACCGTGGACGAAGCCGGGGCGGGCGCGTTGTTACGCCCCATCACGATTTTCGCCATGATCTCCATCGGCACGTTCGCGGTCGTCGCGACCATCCTCACCCAGCGCTCGTACCGCAACGGACTCAGCGCGCCCCTGGCGGTCACCAACCTCGTGAACCCCGCCAGCGCCACCATCATCGGCGTGGCTCTGCTCGGCGAAAGCATCGCCACCACCAACTTCCAGATCGCCCTCGCCGTCATCTGCGCCCTGCTCAGCGGCTACGGCGTGGCTCAGCTGGCCCGCGCCCGCGACGTCGCGGCCACCGTCCCGGCAGCGGCCCCCGCGCCCCGCGAGGATGTGCCCACCAACGCGTGACAACGCCACCAACGACAGATGCATCGACCGTCGCGCGTGTTCGAATCTTGGTCGTTGTCCAGCTGTACACACTCACGGCCTACCTGGCCACGGCCATCGTCCCTTACCTGTGGCATCCGCGGCCGTCTCCGCCGACCTGGATGTTGATCGTGCCGGGCTGGCTGCTCGGCGTGCCGGGCCACTACATCACCCTGCTCGGACCGGTGCCCGGCGTTGTTCTCGGGATCGCCGGAGTCGTGGCGCTGGTGCGGGTTCGCCGTTCCTGCCCGGCCCGGCTCTACCGCTGGTGCATCGCAGGCACCGCGCTCACAGTCGCGTACGGCCTCTTTGCCTTCACCCCGTTGGCCTACGAGATCGCGCTGTTCATCGCCGACTAAGTCACGACGGTGGCACAGTCACCACGGATGCGCCGCGTGCGGTGAATTCGGCCAGTAAGCCGGGATCAGCGCTGGTGTCGGTGACGAGAGTCCACTGTGCGGGCATACGGACCCAGGAGTGGAAGGGGCTGCGGCCGAGTTTCGCCGCGTGCGCCAGGACGTAGACGGTGTTGGCGCGGCGGATCATCAGTTCCTTCAGCCTGGTCTGCTGAAGATCTGCCTCGCAGAGCCCGTTGTCGGGGGTGACGCCGTCCGCGCCGAGGTAGACGCGGTCGAAGGTCATGCGTTCCAGGGCGGCTTCGGTCAGCGGGCCCACGAAACCCTGGCTGAGGTGCCGCAGTGTGCCGCCCAGGCATTCCACGTGCACGTTCTCCGCCCCGGCCAGTTCCTCCAGTGCGGTCAGGCTTGTTGTCGCCACGGTCAGTTTGGGGCCGTCACGCAGTTCGCGAGCCAATGCTCCGACTGTGGTCCCGGCGTCGAGCAGGATTGTCTCGCCGGAGAGGATCTCCGCTGCGGCCCAGCGGGCCATTGCGCGTTTCTCGGCGAAGGCTTCCCCGGTGCGTTGGCGTAGTGACGGCTCAGGGTGTGCGTGCAGGGCCATGGCACCGCCGTAGGTGCGTGCGACTCTGCCCTCGTCGGTCAGACGCGCGAGGTCGCGGCGGATTGTCGACGCCGTGACCTCGAATGTCTCCGCCAGCTCCTCGACGCTCGCCAGGCCTGTTGTCTTGGCCAGGCGGACGATCTCCTCGCGTCGCTCGTCTGTGCGCATCCCCGCCATGCACTGCCCCTCTTGAAGAGCCTCGTGAAGAAACTGTCGCAAGATTATCCGCGGACCTCGCCCGGGCTGGGCGACAGCTGCGCGGCCTGGCGCAAAGCTTCCACCATGCTGCGTGCGTCGGCGACACCCTTGCCCGCGATGTCGAACGCCGTGCCGTGGTCGACCGACGTACGGATCACGGGCAGTCCCACCGTGATGTTCACGCCCGCCTCGATGCCCAGCACCTTCACCGGGCCGTGGCCCTGGTCGTGGTACATCGCGACGATCAGGTCGTAGTCCCCACGACCGGCCAGGAAGAACGCGGTGTCCGCGGGGAGCGGGCCACGCGCGTCGATGCCGTCGGCCTGCAGCACGGTGATGGCGGGGACGATCTTCTCTTCCTCTTCGCCTTGCCCGAACAGGCCGTTCTCCCCCGCATGCGGGTTGATCGCGCAGACGCCGATCTTCGGGTTCGCGATGCCGGCCCGGACCATCGCGGCGTGTCCACGACGGACGGTGCGTTCCACCAGACCGGGCTCGATCCGGCGGACGGCGTCGACCAGGCCGATGTGCGTGGTCACGTGGATGACCTTCACCTTGGGTGTCGACAGCATCATCGAGACTTCCTCAGTGCCGGTCAGGGCGGCGAGCAACTCGGTGTGGCCGGGGTAGATGTGGCCGCCCGCGTGCAGTGCCTCCTTGTTCAGCGGGGCCGTGCAGATGCCCTGGACCTGCCCGGACATCGCCAGCTCGGAGGCGACACGGACGTAGTGGTACGCCGCGTCGCCCGCGACCGGGGACACCTCGCCCCACTGCAGGTCGGCGGGCAGCAGCGCGAGGTCGATGACGTTGATCCGGCCCGGCGTGAACACGGCGTCCGCGACGGTCTCCACGGTCACGATGTCGGCCTGCGCGCCGAGCACCTCGGCGGCCAGCCGTAGCCGTGCCAGGTCACCCACTACGACGGGCCTGCAGTACTCGGCAACGGCTCCGTCGAGCAACGCGCCGACGATCACCTCGGGGCCGATGCCCGCGCCGTCGCCCATCGTCAACGCGATGAACGGACGGGTGTCGTGGCTGCTGGTGGTGCTCACGTGTTTGCCTCCCAGGCAGATCGCGATGTCGGTGAGAGAACTCATGTCGCCGAAGCTCCCAGGCTTCGTGACGACTCGGCGCCCGTCAGGAGTCGTACTCACGACGGCGCCGTACACGGCGGGGATGGAGCCGTGGACGTCAAGGCGGGTGACGCCGAGGCGGTCCAGCACGGCGCGGGCGGTCTCGCCGCCGGTGAGGAGCAGGTCGGCGTTGGTAGAGCGCGCGGCATCGGCCGCGATGTCGGCGAACGCGGCAACGAGATCGCGCGCTGCGGATGGCGCGATTCCCTCGGAGGGGTCGACAGCGAGCACGACCACGTCACCGTCCACAGCGACCTGGGGCCGAGCCAGGATCTCGGACGGAAGCAGCGAAACGACACGCGCGCCTGACGCCCGCAGATGCTCGACCTGCGCAGTGGCGGCCGCAGTCCCGACGACAACCAGGACGCCGATGTCCCGCGCCGGCACGGTCGCGGCCACCTCTGCGCCGCGTGCCAGCAGTGCGGCCGATCCGACCAGCACAGCACCGACTTCGGTACCTGCCTGCGCCACGGCCTCAAGATCAGCATCGGTCTCCGCGTCGCACACGGCGATGGCCCCACTCGCGCGGATCTCGCGCAGACGGGCGACTAACTCATTGCGCGAACTGCGCACACAGGACAGGTCCACAACGTCACACGATCGTGGCGCGAGCAGGTCAGCAACCGAATGCGGTGGCGCAACGGGCTCGACGCGCCACGCCTGCGTCTTGTGCAAGGGCACGCCGTCCACATGCACGACTCCGTCACGCATCGTGCGCCCCAGACGCGGCAACGCCGGGCACACCACGGCGAAGCCACCAACCCCGTCGACAGCCGCGGCGACATGACCGCGCAGCTGGGAGTCGATTTTGAGGAACACCTGACGGTCCGCGCCGAGCGCCGCGACAGCTTGCGCGGTCTTCGCTTCGGCTGTGGAGGCGTCACCGGAACGGGTGTCGACGTCGACGACGACTACAGGTTCGTAAGGCTCCGATTCGGCGTAGAGCAGCACCAGACTGCGCTTTGTGCGCAAGCTCAGCGCAGCCGCCACTTCGGCCGAGCCGGACAGGTCATCGGCGATAACCAGGACTTTTCGCATTCCGTACACACCTCCTCCGGGACGCCTTCGGTCACCAGAATTGCACAGAACGCGCCAACAGCACCAGACTCTTGCGCGAAACACGCAACACGTGCCAGTGTGGCACGGGCAACACCGGGCTCCCCCGAAGCACTGTCTCGAATCACTGCGAGGTCGACGATGACCCAATCCGGACGCGGCCGGGACCTTTCCCGCCGCAGTCTTCTGAGGTGGGGTGTGATGACCGGGGCCGGCGCGGCGCTGGCCCCGTTGCTCAACGCGTGTGCCGGCCCCACCGGCACCCCTGGTCCGGGCACTCTCACGCTCGCGCTCAACCGATCGCTGGTCAGCCTGGACAACAAGCTCAACCAGTTCGACGCCGCCGTCACCGTCCAGCGTGGCGTGCGCCAAGGGCTGACCGTGGTCAGCCCCGACCTCAAGCCACGCCTCGTGCTGGCCGACCGGTTCGAGCTGACCGCGCCGACCCAGTGGACAGTGCGTCTGCGCGAAGGCGTCCGTTACTCCGACGGCTCACCGGTCACCATCGAGGACGTCTCCACCGCGCTGAAGATGTACAAGCAGGTCAACGGGTCGTTCATCGCCGGGTTCTTCCCCGAGTTCCCGACGGTCGTGCCGGTGGACGACCGCACGTTCACCCTTCAGACCAGCCGTCCGATCCCGGTCCTGGACTACCTGATGGCCAACATCCTGATCACGCCTGCCGCCGCGAACCGGCCCGAGGAGCTGCAGAGCGGTCTCGGGACCGGCCCGTATGTCGTGCGCTCGAGCAGCCGCGGTACCGGCGACTACACGTTCGCGGTCAACGACAACTACTGGGGCACCAAGCCGAACGTGCCCAATGTGCAGGTCAGGTTCATGCCCGACGAGTCGAGCCGGGTCGTGTCGCTGCGCAGCGGCGAGGTCGACGTGATCGACTCGATCACCCCGGACTCCGCCGACCAGCTCGCCGGCCTGCCCGGCGTGCGGATCACGCGCATCCCGAGCACCCGGATCAACCAGCTGTTCTACAACTTCCGCAAACCCGCCGGGCATCCCCTGGCCGACGTGCGGGTGCGTGAGGCACTGACCTACGCCATCGACGGCCGGGCGCTGGTGCAGGACGTGCTCGTGGGATCGGTGACCCAGGCCGACGGCGTCGTGCCGACCGGTCTGGCAGGCGCGGTCAAGACCGGCGAATACGTGTACGACCCCGCGCAGGCGCGGCAGCGGCTGGACGCGTTGGGCGTCCGCGACCTGGAACTGAAGATCATCTGGGAGACCGGCGAGTTCGCCGGCGACACCTCGGTGATGGAAGCGGTCGTGCAGATGCTCGGCCAGGTCGGCGTGCGCGTACAGCTCCAGCAGTTCCAGCCCGGCGGCGACATCCTGTCGTGGCGGCAGGGCAAGGCAGGCGACTGGGACGTGCTCGGCAACGGCTTCCCCAGCCCGACCGGTCTGGCGGCGAGCATCCTGCAGGGCATGTACGCGGGAACACCGGAGAAGGAACAGACCCGCGACACCTATCAGGGCTATGTGTTCCCGGAGATCGCTGCTCAGATCATCACCGCGTCCGCCGAGCCGGACAGCGCACGTCGCGCCCAACTGCTGGGCGAGGCACAACGCGCGGTGTGGGCGACGTGGCCATGCCTCTGGGCGTTCGTGCCCAACGTCGTACTCGCCACCCGTAGCCGGGTCGGCGATGTCTCGCTGGTGCCCACCAATTCCTACGACCTCGCGTCCACGCGTCTGGAGGGCTGAGGAATGGGCCCCTATCTGCTCAAGCGGTTAGGTCAGAGCGTTCTCACGGTCTTCCTGACGATCTCGGCCGTGTTCGTGCTGATCCGGATGGTGCCAGGAGACCCGGCGTCCGCCATGGCCGGGCCGCTGGCCACCAGCGACGACCTCGCCAAGATCCGCGCGGACTTCGGCCTCGACGGCTCGGTGTTCAGCCAGTACCTGTTGTTCCTCAAGGGAATCCTGACCGGCGACCTCGGCACGAGCTACTCGTTCCGGGCGCCCGCGGTCGACGTGGTGCTCGACCGCCTGCCGTACACATTCACCCTGGCCGTGGCCGCGATCCTGCTGACCGCGGTGATCGCGATCCCGTTGGGCGTATGGATGGCCCGCCGTGCGGACACCAAGCGCGAACTGTCGGCGAACGTGCTGACCATCGCCGGTCAGTCCATGCCGGACTTCTGGAGCGGCATCATGCTGCTGACGGTGTTCGCCGTGGTCATCCCGGTCCTGCCGGCGTCCGGCTTCGCCACGTGGGGCGGCTTGGTGCTACCGGCGATCACCGTTGCGGTGCTGCAGATCGCGCTCATCTCACGGCTCGTACGCGCTGAGATGACACGTAATCTCAACGCCCAGTATCTGACGGTCGCGCGATCGCGTGGGGTGTCCGAACGCGCGCTCGTCTGGCGTTATGCCATGGCCAACTCCTCGATCCCGGTGCTCACGGCGCTGGGGACACGGTTCGCGTCGATGCTCAACGGCGTCGTGGTCGTGGAGGTCGTGTTCGCCTGGCCGGGCGTCGGCTCGCTGGTGGTCCGGGCCCTGGAGACCCGCGACTACCCGCTCATCCAGGCCACAGTCCTGATCACGGCGGCGCTCGCGGTCGCCGTCCAACTCCTTGTCGACCTCGCCTACCCGCTGCTGGACCCGCGGGTACGCCTCGGGAAGAAGGTGTCGGCGTGAGCATCACCCATCCCAGCTCCGCGCGTGTGGAACCACCGGCTTCGCGGCCCAGTGCCGTTACCGCCAAGCACCTGGCCCGCGCGAAAGTCACCCGGCAACGCCGGGGTGCCCAGTTGAAGTTCTGGATCGGCCTCGTCTGCACCCTGCTGGTGGTGGCACCGGTCGCGCTCGCCCAACTGCTGCCGTTGCCCAGTCCTGACCAGCAGGATCTGGGCAGCCGCAGGCTGCCGCCGTTGACTGAGGGACACCTGTTCGGCACTGACCAGCTCGGCCGGGACCTGCTGTCGCGTGTTCTGCACGGCGGTCAGGTGTCCCTGCTCGTGGGCTTGCTCGCCGTGGTGGTGTCCGGATTGATCGGCATCGCTTTGGGTGCTGCGGCAGGGTATTTCGGCGGCTGGATCGACGCGGTCGTGTCACGTCTGCTGGAAGCGCAGTTGTCGTTGCCGTTGCTGATGATGCTGCTGCTTGTCGTGGCGTTGTTCGGTCCCTCGGTACCGGTCATCACACTGGTCATCGCGATCGCGCAATGGCCTGAAGTGGCCCGGCTGACGCGGTCGCTGGTGATCGTCGAACGCGAGAAGCCTTATGTGGCCGCGGCCCGGGTGCTGGGCCTGCACCGGCTCGCGATCCTGATGCGGCACGTCCTGCCGAACATCGTGCGGCAGGCCAGCCTGGTCGTGCTTTTGCTGCTGGCCCAAGCCGTACTGCTGGAAAGCGCGCTGTCCTACCTCGGCGCCGGACCGCAACGGCCGTTCGCCACGTGGGGCCGCATCATCTCCGACGGGCAGGACTACATCACGACCTCGTGGTGGATGGTCACGTTGCCTGGCCTGGTCATTGTCGTGCTGGTCGTGGGCGTCAACCTGCTAGGCGACAGTCTCCGCGACGGCGCCCGCAAGCGAAAGGCTGGTGCCGCATGACAAGCGCATTACTGGACGTTGCCGAACTGCAGGTCGAGCTGATCACCGCGGCGGGCGTGGTGCGTGCCGTCGACGGCGTGAGCTTCACGATCAACGAAGGCGAGTCGGTGACCGTCATCGGCGAGTCCGGCTCCGGCAAGTCGACCATGGCGATGGCGGTACTGGGCCTGCTGCCCGACGACCTCGCAGTGGTGTCGGGATCCGTACGGTTCAGCGATGTCGACGTGATCGCCGATCCTTCGGCACTCAACAAGGTGCGTGGGCGGACGGCATCGCTGATCCCCCAGGATCCGATGACCGCGCTGAGCCCGGTGCACACGATCGGCCGGCAACTCGTCGAGGCGGTCCGCCTGCGCCAGCCCGGCATGACCAAAAAGGACGCTCAGGAGCGTGGCGTCGAACTGCTTCACCTGGTCCGGGTACCACGTGCGGCCGAGCAGGTCAGCAGGTATCCGCACCAGTTGTCCGGCGGAATGCTGCAGCGTGTCCTGACTGCCATCGCACTCGCGGGCGAACCCAAGCTGCTCGTGGCCGACGAACCGACGAGCGCGTTGGACGTCACGGTCCAGGCAAGCATTCTGGGACTATTGTTGGAACTACAGGAGACCACCGGCATCGGCATCCTGATGATCACGCATGACCTCGGTGTGGCCCGGCTGATGTCCGACCGCGTGCACGTCATGCGGGAAGGCAGGTTTGTCGAGTCCGGGGATGTCGAGTCCGTCGTGGACACCCCACGACACGAGTACACACGCAAGCTGCTGTCGGCCGTGCCCGCGCTCGGACCATGGGACGAGGATCAGCTATGAGTGACACGCCACTGCTCGACGTGCGCAACCTCGTTGTGGACTACCAGGTCCGCGGCGGCGGGTTCCGCGCGGTCGACGACGTCAGCTTCACCGTCCACAAAGGCCGCACCCTGGCCGTGGTCGGCGAGTCCGGGTGCGGGAAGTCCACAATCGCCTGTGCGATCGTGCGGCTGATCAAGCCGACCTCCGGCGAGATCCTGCTGGACGGCACCGACATCGCCGCGCTGCCCGAACGCCGGCTGCGGCCGTTGCGCTCACGGGTCCAGATGGTCTTCCAGGACCCGTACGCGTCGCTGGATCCGCACCTTCGTGCGCAGGACATCGTCGCGGAACCGTTGCGGCTGCGCGGTGTCCGCTCAGTGGCCGAGCGGCGCAAGCAAGCAGCCGAGCTGATCGATCGCGTCGGGCTGCCGTCGAGTGCCTTGGATCGTCGTCCCCCTGAATTCTCCGGTGGGCAACGGCAACGCATCGGTATCGCGCGGGCGTTGGCCAGCAGCCCGGACCTGCTGGTGTGCGACGAAGCGACAAGCGCACTCGATGTGTCCGTGCAGGCGCAGGTGCTGGCCCTGCTGGAGGATCTGCAACGCGACACCGGCCTGACCTGCATCGTCATCTCGCACAACTTGGGTGTGGTACGACAGATCAGTGCCGACCTCGTGGTGCTGCGCGCGGGCAAGGTGGTCGAGTCCGGCCCCACAGCCGAGGTGCTCGCCGCGCCCACCCAGCCGTACACCCGTGCGCTGCGTCGTGCCGCGCTCGACCCGGCCACGATGACCGGCCGTAAGCCGCGTGCGCTCGTCGCACCGCGAGAGGAGGTTCCCGCGTGACCAAGTTCGCCCTGTCCCGGCTGGTGCTGGGCACCATGACCTTCGGTGACACCGTGGACGCCGCCACCGCCCGTCGCATGGTCGACACCGCCTTGGACTCAGGCATCTCGGCCATCGACACTGCCAATGGCTACGCGGGCGGTGCGTCCGAGGAGATCCTGCGAGACCTCCTGCCCGGCCGCCGCGAACGCGTCGTCCTGGCGACCAAGGCAGGCATTCCCCACCCGGACGCGGACGGCGCGCCGCCGCTGTCGCCGATCGCGCTGCGGAAATGCCTGCAGGGCAGCCTGCGCCGGCTCGGCGTCGATCATGTGGATCTCTTTTACCTGCACCAGCCCGACCGGGCGACGCCGATCAGCGAGACCGTGTCCGAACTGGGCAAGCTCGTCGCCGAAGGCCTGGTGTCCGCGATCGGCGTGTCCAACTTCGCCGCGTGGCAGATCGGCGAGATCGCACGGGAATGCGATGCTCAGGGCGTGCCCAGGCCGGTGGTCGCCCAGCAGTTGTACAACCTGCTGGCCCGGCGGGTGGAGGACGAGTACCTGGAATTCGCGCAGGTCACCGGCCTGAGCACAGTGGTCTACAACCCGCTCGGCGGTGGGCTGCTCACCGGTCGGCACACGTTCGGGCAGCGCCCGGAGCACGGCCGGTTCGGCGACTCCCGGCTCGCGGCGATGTACACCGAGCGATACTGGGACGACCGCTTGTTCGCCGCCGTGACCGCGTTGTCCGCCGTCGCCGAGGGTGCCGGAATCCCTTTGACAGAGCTGTCGTTGCGTTGGCTGCTCAGCCGGAACGGCGTTGACTCGTTGCTCCTCGGCGGATCGCGCGTCGAACACCTCGTAGCCAACATCGCGGCCGCGGCCGGTGGACCTTTGCCCGCTGATGTGCTGGCCGCGTGCGACGAGGCCGGCGACGCCCTGCGCGGTCCGATGCCCGCCTACAACCGCTGAAACCTTTGGAGGAGAAGCAATGTCCGCGAGCGACTTTGCCCGCAGGATCCGTGCTCGCGAACGCGCGGTCGGCTACTGGTGCGTGCTGGATGCACCGGTCGCGACCGAGCGAATCGCCCGTCTGGGCTACGACTATGTTTGCCTGGACGGCCAGCACGGATTGATCGGCTACTCGGGACTGCTCGCCGGACTCACCGCGATCGACGCGGGCGGAAAATCCGTCGGCCTGGTCCGGGTGGAGGCCAACAACCCCACCCCGATCGGCCGAGCACTCGACGCGGGGGCCGCAGGCGTGATCGTCCCGTTGATCGACAATACAGAAGACGCGGCTGCCGCAGTCGCCGCCGCCCGGTATGCCCCAGAAGGCATCCGGTCATACGGGCCAATGCGTTCGATGCTGCGAATCGGCCCCACTCCAGCTGACGCCAACGCGTCCACGGTCGTCCTCCTGATGATCGAGACAGCACAGGGCCTCGCGAACGTGGAGGAAATCTGCGCGACACCAGGCGTGGACGGCGTCTACGTGGGCCCATCCGACCTACGCCTGGCCATTGGTGGGGCGCATGCGGCCGACCAGGCTGTGGCAGCGGAATTCGAGGCAGCGCTCACGCGCATCCGCGAGGCTGCTGCCGCGACAGGCATCGCGGCCGGAATCCACACACCTGACGGGACCACGGCGGCGAAGCGCCTGGCCGAGGGCTTCACGTTCGCCACAGTCTCGTGCGACGTGGTCCACCTGGAGGCCGCGGCGGCGGCACACCTCTCCGTCACTCTGGAGGACTCATGACATCCCTGGTATTCGACGGGGTCCTGCGGCCGCTTATCGATGATCCTTTCCGTAGTGACGCCATGCTCCCCGCGCCGACCGTGCAGAGCCACGCCGCGAACCTGGCGATACTGCCGGGGGGTGACCTCGCGTGCGTGTGGTTCGGTGGCACGCAAGAAGGTGTGCCGGATATCAGCATCTGGTTCTCCCGGCTGTCCACCGACACATGGTCCGCCCCAGTGCGTCTGTCCGACGACGACACGCGTTCAGAACAGAATCCTGTGCTTTTCAACGCACCTGACGGCTCCGTATGGCTACTGTGGACAGCACAGATCGCAGGAAACCAGGACACCTCCGAAGTACGCCGCCGGATTTCATACGACGGCGGCCACTCGTGGGGACCTGTGTCGACGCTGATCCCTGCCCGCGAGACCGGCGGCGTATTCGTCCGGCAGCCGATCGTGGTACTCGACTCAGGCCGTTGGCTGCTACCTGTGTTCCACTGCGTGTCCGTGCCAGGCAGGCGATGGGTCGGCGACCGAGACACCAGCGCAGTCCTGATCTCCGACGACACAGGCGCCACATGGCGCGAGGTCGCCGTACCTGACAGCACGGGCTGCGTTCACATGAACATCGTGCCGTTGACCGGCGGTACATTGGCTGCGTTCTACCGCAGCCGTTGGGCGGATTTCATCTACCGGTCGACGTCCACAGACGATGGCGAGACCTGGAGCGCGCCACAGCCGATCGATCTCCCCAACAACAACTCATCCATCCAGGTAATCAAGCTCGCCGACTCCCGGCTTGCCTTGGTGTTCAACAACAGCAGCGCTCGCGACGCCACCGAACGCAGGTTGTCGCTCTACGACGAAATCGACGACGACGGCCTCGCAGAACAAGCCCCACCCCCAGCAGACTTCGGCGAACGCACCGCATTCTGGGGAGCACCACGCGCACCCATGACACTCGCACTGTCCGATGACGGCGGCCTCACATGGCCATTGCTACGAAACCTGGAAATCGGCGACGGCTACTGCCTGACCAACAACTCCCGCGACGGCCTCAACCGCGAGTACTCGTACCCGACTGTTTGCCAAACGTCAGACGGCACCCTGGACATCGCATTCACCTATTTCCGGCAGACAATCAAGCACGTCCGGGTCCCAGTGGACTGGGTCCAGTGACCAAACAAGCGCTAGTGACCGGCGTCAGCTCCGGCATCGGCCTCGCCACCGCACGCCGTCTCCTCGCCGACGGCTGGGAAGTCACCGGATTGAGCCGAACAAAACCACCAGTCCGGCTAACCTGGATCGAAACCGACCTCAACAACCTTTCCGCCTTACACGAAACCGTATCCTCGCTATCCACAGTAGACGCCATAGTCCATGCGGCAGGCTTCCAACGATCAGCCCGCCTCGGCAACCTGTCCACACAGGACGGCGAAGCAATGTGGCGCGTACACGTAGAGGCAGCATCCGTACTGGTCGACACAGCCGTGAACCGAATGCCCAACGGAGCCCGAATCGTACTCATAGGCAGCCGAACCATGACCGGCGTACCCGGAAAAAGCCAATACGCCGCAACAAAAGCCGCCCTCGCAGGCCTAGCCCGCTCCTGGGCCGCCGAATTAGTCGACCGCGCCATAACCGTGAACATCGTAGCCCCAGGCCCCACCGACACCCCCATGCTCCAGGACCCAGCCCGCGCAGCCACTCCCCCACGCCTCCCACCCATGGGACGCCTGATAAACCCCAACGAAATAGCAGGAACAGTCTCATTCCTGCTCAGCGAAACCGCCCGAAGCATAACCGGCCAAACATTAACAGTCTGCGCCGGAGCATCCCTCTAACAGGCCACGCCGAAAAACTAACCTGAAGAACTGAAAAAATCCCTTCCCTTCCCACGACGCTAACGCGCTGGAACGTAACCAACACAATACGACCGGCGCCGGAAGCCGAAAAAGACGCTGGAAGCCGGGAACACCAACGTAACCAACAGCGCTAACGCGCCCAGCAATGCCCCCTTAAAACCACAACCGCAATACCGCATTGACCGGAACAGGCAGCAAGCCCCAACAAGAACACCCAATAGAGTGATGCCATTTTTAGACTATCCCGGTATTGTGAACATATGGGCGAGAACACGCTGTTTGCCCTCCGGGACATCAACCCGCCGGCAGACATCCCGATTAAATCCATGAACGCCAACCAGGTCCTCGACAGCCTGATCGACATTGACAAGGCGCGGGCTTTCTGCGACGCACGCAAAGCCCGGCTCCTGGCCCGGTTCGCCGAACTCCGTGAACCTGAGCGTGCCGGAACCGACCTCGCCGACGGCGCCCCTGAGGAAGTCGCCCTCGAACTGGCCATGAACCCGCACACCGCAGCCATCCACATCTCCCAAGCCCGCGATCTGGTCACCCGCCTGCCCGCGACCACCGACGCACTGGAGGCAGGTGAGATCGACTACGTCCGCGCGAAGGCCATGAACGACCTCACCTCAGTACTGACCGAAGAGCAAGCCCGGCGGGTGGAGTCGAAGGTTCTGGCTTTCGGCAAGCGCGCCAACCCCAGCCGGTTTCGGCAAAGCGTGCGCTACCACGTGATCGCCGTGGATCCGTCGGCTGCGGAACGTTTGCGTCGTACCGCGAAGGCCGACCGTGATGTGACCGGCCGGGATCTGTCCGACGGCATGGGCCAGCTGGCCATCACGCTTGAGCCGCATGAAGCCCAGGCTGCCTATGACCAGATCAACATGCTGGCCAACAAGGTCAAAACACCGGACAAGACCTTGGCTCAGTGCCGGGCTGATGTGTTCATGGATCTGGTGCTGGGCAAGAACAACGAGCGGCTGCGGGTGAACCTCAACGTCACCGTGCCCATGTCCACGCTGTTGGGGTTGACCCGGCTACCCGGTGAGATCAGCGGTTATGGCCCGATCACGGCCGAGTACGCCAGCGAGCTCGCGCGGGATGCGATGTGGCGGCGGGTGATCACCGACGAGCACGGCCAGGTGTTGGAGGTCAGTCGGCGACGGTATGCCTCGGCAGCCTTGGCACGGCACATCCGACTACGGGATCGGACCTGCCGCCAACCTGGTTGCGGCAGGACAGCGGATCGCTCGGAGATCGATCACACCGTGCGCTACGCCGATGGCGGTGTGACCTCAGTGGACAACACCAATGCCTTGTGTCGTAAACACAATCTGATGCGCGAGCGTGGTGATTGGGACATGACCCAGCCTTTGCCGGGCACGCTGGTGTTCCGCACACCCGCCCACCGAGTACACACCACCACACCCGAACCCTACGAACCCGCCCCCTTCTGACACGACCCCAAGCAGCCTCACGGCTTGAAGCCGATGACTGGGTTCTTGTTGGAGCTTGCTGCCTGTTTACGGTCAACGCGGTGTTGCGGTTGTGGTTTCCAGGGGTCATTGCTGGGCACGTTAGCGCTGTTGGTTACGTTGGAGTTCGACTTCCAGCCAAACGTTGCCAAACCAGCGCTGGTTACCTTCTGTTGGTTACGTTCCAGCGCTTAGCGCCGTGGGAACGGAAGAGATATTTTCCGGTCCTCCAGGCTGCTTTCCAGTAGCCTGAGCTGCTTCCTCTTCCGGCTCCGATCAGCCGAGCTGGGCTCGGCTAGGTGGGTTGATGGTCCAGGCGGATTCGTTTACTGGGCTTCGGTCTCGGAGGGGTTGCCACCAGGGGCGGTTGGCTTTGTACCAGCGGATTGTGTTGCGGATGCCTGTTTCGAAGGGGGTTTTGGGGTGCCAGGAGAGGTCGCGGCGAATTTTTGTCGAGTCCAGGAGGTAGCGGCGGTCGTGGCCGGGGCGGTCCGGGACTGTTGTCTTCAGGGTTGAGGGCAGGCCTAGCTCGTCGAGGACCAGGTCGGCTATCTGTTCGACGCTTGCTTCCAGGCCGGTGCCGACGTGGTAGGTCTGTCCTATTGTTCCTCGGGTCAGGACCGCTTCTATTGCGCTGCAGTGGTCTTCGACGTGGATCCATTCGCGGCGGTTGTGCTTCGACGCGTAGACCGGGAGGGGTTCGCCGTCCAGGGCCCTGGTGGTAAAGAGGGGGATCACGTTTTCGGGGAACTGGTTCGGCCCATAGTTGTTCGCGCAGTTGGTGATGGTGATGGGTAGGCCGAAGGTTTCGTAGTACGAGCGCACCGCGTGATCGGCGCCGGCTTTGCTGGCGTTGTATGGGGTGCGTGGTAGGTAAGGGGATTCCTCGGTGAATGCGGTCTCGGCGTCGAGGGCCAAGTCGCCGTAGACCTCGCAGGTTGAGATGTGGTGCACGCGTTGGACGCCCGCGCGCCTGCAGGATTCCAGCAGGGACTGGGTTCCCAGGACGTTTGTCCGGAAGAAGCGGGCTGGGTCCAGGACCGCCAGGCTGTTGTGGGACTCCGCCGCGAAGTTCACCACCACTTCGATGGAGTGCTCGGTCAGGACGCGTTCCACGGTGACGCTGTCGGCGATGTCCGCGTGCACGAACGTGATCTGCGAACGGACATCGGTCAGGTTGGTCTCTGTTCCCCGGTAGGTCAGGGCGTCCAGCGCGACGACGGTGTCCTGCGGGTGTTCACGGAGCCAGTAGCGGGTGAAGTGCGAGCCGATGAAACCGGCCGCACCGGTGACGAGCAGACGCATGTCGACCTTTCCTCGATTCGGCGAGTGGTCAGGCGGGTCGCGAGTTCACCAAGGGACTCGCCTCGATCCGCATGCACGTTTCATAGTCGGGCAGCATGCCGAGGGCCTGGGCCTCGGCCAGGGTGGGTGCGGCCGCGTCCCGTTCGGACAGCACGGGCACGATGTCCTGGGAGATCGGCAGGCCGAGCGCCGGGTCCAGCACCGATAACGCGTGCTCGTTCTCCGGAATGTAGCTCTGCGACAGCAGATAGGACATCACAGAGTCGTCCTCGAGCGCCACGAACGCGTGCCCGACGCCGATCGGCAGGTAGGAGGCCCGGTAGGACGTCGGGTCGAGGATCACCGCGTCCCACTTGCCGTAGGTCGGTGATCCCACCCGGATGTCGACGACGATGTCGAGCACTTTGCCGTGCGTGCAGTAGACGTACTTCGCTGTGCCCGGCGGGGTCAGGGTGAAGTGCACGCCCCGCACCACCGAACGCTTCGACAGGCTGATGTTGGTCTGTGCCACCGCGAACAGCGGCTTGCCGACCGCGGCGACGAACGCGGCCTCCTGATAGGGCGACACGAAGTTGCCGCGATCGTCGGCGAAGACGTTCGGCGAGAACTCGAATGCGCCTTCCACGGCCAGTTTCCGCGCCTGCATCAGCAGACCTCCTTGTCAGACGATCACCAAAGGCTGTGCACGCACGCGAGCAGGCTGCGCGCCTCGATGTTGAGGTAATGCCCGTGCCGCAACAGGTCCATCAGCTGCCGCACAGTCAGCCAGCAGAAGTTCGGCGGTACCTCGACCGGGAACTCCTCGCCGACCTCCACCACGCGGTAACGGGTGAGCGCGTGATGGAAACGCCCACCTTCCTCGGAGTGCACTGTGTCATAACGGACCTGTCCCAGTCCGCCCAACGCCACTTCTTTGACGAACGGATCGTCGACCGCCGACGGGTCCTCACCGGGCAGCAGCTGCACGGTCGGGCCCATCTCGACCAGGTCGAGCAGACCGATCTCAGGCCGCATCCGCACCAGCACGTGCAGCACATCGTTGATCGGCCGGGTCAGGAAGACCGCCAGGCCCTGACCGCGTGGCGCCAGCAACGGCTGCGTCCAGGAAGCGACCTCCCGGTTGCCGGCGGCCACCTGCACACCGATGATCTGGAAGTCCCGCCCGGCGTGGTCGGCGATCTCGTCCTCGGTCACCGACCAGCCGCGCACCTGGTTGAGCGCGATGAGCCGGACACTCCAGTCGCACATCGTCTTCGCCTCGGTGAACCAGCTCAGCACGGCACTCGAGCTGTGCAGTGGCGTGCCGGTCTCGTCCGCGCCGGACTGCGCGAGCGGCATGCAGGACAACACAGTCCGCGCGTCCATGTTGACGAGGTTGTCGATCTGCATCAGTTCCCGCACCAGATGCATGGGCAGCCAACGGAAGTCGTCGTTGATCTCGACGTCCCCGGTGACCTTCACGACGATGTTGCGGTTGCGCTTGCGCCAGAACCACGCGCCCTGCTCGGACTGCAGGACGTCCACGAGGACCTCGCCACGGCCCGGCCCGATGAACAGGTCCAGATACCGCGTGGTGGCACCTTTGTGGACCTGGGTGTAGTTGCTGCGGGTCGCCTGGACGGTCGGCGAAAGCTGCAGGGTGTTGACGTTGCCCGGCTCCATCTTGGCCTGCATCAGGCAGTGCAGGACGCCGTCGAATTCCTTGACCACAATGCCCAGCAGGCCGATCTCCGGCTGGTTGATGATCGGCTGCCAGCGGGTGGCCGTACCGCCGACCTCGACCTGCAGCCCTTCGATGGTGAAGAACCGGCCGCTGTCGTGGCCCAGGTTGCCGGTGGCCGGATCGAACCGCCAGGCGTCCAGCGCGGCGAACGGGACCTTGGTCACCTCGAAGCGGCCGGTCTGGTGGCGTTGCGACCACCAGTGGTCGAACTCGGCCATCGTGCTCAGCACGCCGGCCTGGACGGCGGTGAACGTCACGGCGTCTCCCCTTCGTCAGATGGTGGCAAGCACTTCACGCAACGCGTCGATGACCTTGTCCTGCGCGCCGCGGGAGAGCGACGGGTACATCGGCAGGGAGAAGATCTCGTCGGCCACCCGCTCGGTGACCGGCAGCGAACCCGGCTTGATCCCCAGGTGCGCGAACCCCTTCTGGGTGTGCACCGGCCACGGGTAGCTGATGTTGAGGTGGACGTCGCGTTCCCGCAGCGCGGCCATGATCTGATCGCGCTTCGGGTGCCGGACCACGTAGACGTAGTAGACGTGGTCGTTGCCCTCGGCGGTGACCGGCAGCACGATCTCGGTGTCCGACAAGGCTTCCACGTACCGGTCGGCGATGGCACGCCGGCTGGCGACGTATTCGGGCAGCCGGGTCAGCTTGCGCCGCAGGATCTCCGCCTGCACCTCGTCGAGCCTGCTGTTGTGACCAGGCGTCTGCACGACGTGGTAGACGTCCTCCATGCCGTAGTAACGCAGCCTGCGGAGTGCCGCGTCGACGCCCTCGTCGTTGGTGATCGTCGCGCCGCCGTCGCCGTATGCGCCAAGGACTTTGGTGGGATAGAAGGAGAACGCCGCGGCGAGGCCCATCGAGCCGGCGATCCGGCCGTGGTGGCGTGCGCCGTGCGACTGGGCACAGTCCTCCAGGATCGGCAGGCCATGCTTGGCCGCGATGGCCTCGAGCGGGGCCATGTCCACGCACTGCCCGTACAGGTGCACCGGCAGCAGGCACCGGGTCCGCTCGGTGATCGCCGCCTCGACCTGGTCGACCCGCATGAGGTACGTGTCCTCGTGCACATCGACGAACACCGGCGTGGCGCCGACCGAGTCGATCGCGACCACGGTGGGCGCGGCGGTGTTGGAGACCGTGATGACCTCGTCGCCCGGTTTGACACCGATCGCCTGCAGGCCAAGCACAATCGCGTTCGTGCCGTTGTCGACACCGACGCCGTGCGCGACCCCGTGGTAGTCGGCGAACTCACGCTCGAACCCCGCGACGCTCGGCCCCAGCACGAGTTTGCCCGAGCGGAAGACCTGGTCGACCGCGGCGAGGATTTCCTCGCGTTCGGTTTCGTACTCGTCCAGATAACCCCAGACATATTGAACCATGGTCGACGTCATCCTCCAGCGCGGTGGGCTTCAGAATTACTGGTGTGCGAACGATCGCATTGGCCGATCAAGGACGATTCGGCGATTGCCGAGAGCTATCGGGAAACTATCCCCGCGAACAGCTTCAGTCAATTTTCCGGGTTGCCTAATTCCGATCATCGGACCTCTGACACCCGTCCCGCCAGCGGGACGAGGCGGTGATCCGCGTTACTCCGGCCGTGGTACAGCCATGTTGCCAGCGGCAGACAACCCCTGGCAACATGAGCGGGGGGCCACCTCCTATGAGGTGGAAACTCGCCGATGGGGAGAAACACCGGGGGAGAAAGACTGGGGCTGGTAACCGATGCCGAACACGAACGGCCGCGCTGTTCGCACAGGGGATGAACAGCGACTTCACCTCACGCCGTTATCGTCGGAAAATCGACCGCCGATCGCAGCGGGGGCGGCATTGACAAGGCGGACGAGCCTCACGCTGCCCGCCACGATTCCACTGGACGAATGGAGGAGAATAGGTCGGCAGATCTTCGCGATATCCGAATCGTCCACGTGGTGGCTGGGTGACTGGCTCATCTACGGGCAGGCGAACTATCCCGACCGCTACAAGCGGGCGATCACCGAGACCGGTCTGGACTACCAGACGCTGCGTAACTATGCCTGGGTAGCCCGGCAGTTCCCGCCGGAGCGCAGGCGTGACACGGTCAGTTTCCAGCACCACGCGGAACTCGCCAGCCTGCCGGCCGGCCACCAGGACGAGTGGCTCGACCAGGCGGAGAAATCCGGCTGGTCACGCAACGAGCTGCGCAACCGGCTCAAGGCCAGCCGCAAGGCGCTGCGGGGCTCGTCGGCGCCCAAACCGGACGAAGTCCTGCGGCTGCAGGTGAACGTCATCCCCGACCAGCAGCAACGCTGGCAGGACGCGGCCGCCACCACCGATCAGGACCTGCTCACGTGGATCGCGTCGGTTCTGGACGACGCCTCCGACCGAGCCTCCTAGACCTGCCAGGCCACTCACGACCCCGGTGTCGTGAGTGGCCTGTCCGCGTCAGACCACGTGCACGTCGGGGACGTACTGGATCCACTTGCCGCCGGCGTCCCGGAAGTCCTGTTCCTTGGCCATGATCTCCTCGGCGTGGTTCCACGCGAAGAGCACCGCGTAGTCGGGGTAACGGGCCGCGAACTCGGTCGGCGGCCGCACCGGGATGTGCGAGCCTGGCGTGACCCTGCCCTGCTTGGTGGAGCTCGTGTCGGAGATGAACTCGATCAGGTCCGGCCCGATGCCGCAGAAGTTGAGGACCGTGGCGCTCTTGGCCGTCGCGCCGTAGCCCACCACCCGGTGCCCCTTGGCCTTCAGGTCCTCCAGCAGCGCGACCAGGTCGGTGCGGATCTTGGTGACGTTGGCGCCGAAGCCTTCCAGCGTGCTCAGGTCGGTCAGCTTCTGCTCCTGCTCGGCGGCGATGAGCTCGGCCACCGCCGCGCTCGGCTTGCGGGCCCCGGCCAGCGCGAGGGTGTAGCGGACCTCGCCGCCGTGCACCGGCAGCCGCTCGACGTCGACCAGTTCCAGCCCGTGCAATTCGGCCATCTTCTGCACCGACTGCGCGGTGAAGAAGAAGAAATGCTCGTCATAGATCTGGTCGAACGAGTTGCGGCGCACGATGTCACCGAGGTACGGGTCCTCGAATACGAATACCCCGTTGGGCGCCAGCAGATTCACCACGCCGCTGAGAATCGATCCCATGTACGGGATGTGGCACAGCGTGTTGGCCGCGAAGATGACATCGGCTGGGCCCTGCTTGGCCCGGATATCGGCCGCGACCTCCGCTTCGAAGAAATCCTTGCGGACCGTGATGCCTTTGGCGGCCGCGAGATCCGCGACGCCACCGGAAGGCTCGACACCCAAATGCCGGATACCGCGCTCCGCGAGCGCCTTCAGCATCACGCCGTCATTGCAGCCGAGTTCGACGATGAACGGGTCTTCGCTGGTCAGCTCGGTTGTACGGAACCGTTCCGCGAGCTTCTCGAAGTGCTCACGCATGAACGACGACCCGGAGGAAAGATACGGGTAGTCCTCGTGGAACATCTCCTCACGGGGGACTTCCGCCATCAGCTGGACCATTGTGCAGGACGTGCAGATCCCGGTGGCCAGCCGGAAGAAGAACTCATCCTTGCCCGCCTTCTCCGGCAGGGCGAACGCATCCGACAAAGGCTGGCGTCCGAAGTCGTAGAACTCCTGAACGGTGCCGTCGCAGATACGGCATTGGGATGTGACCGGCATATCTGATCTCCTCGACTCCGCGCCGGACCGTTGACTGGGGACAAAATTACCGTATCCCCCGGTCCGGCTGAACGTTCCGGCCGGATTTCGACCACACAAATTCACTCCGCCTGAAATCAATCAAGCAGTTCCACAGCGGTCTTACGCATCACCTCACGCGCCGCCCGGACCTCGCCGGCCATCGGCCGGTCCACCGTCAGCGGCGGCGACACCGTGGCAAGCTCCGCCCACGGGCCAGCGGGCTCGTCCCCCACCATCGCGGCCAGCTGCGCGACGCCCACCGCGAGCGAACCGACTGTCAGCCAAGCCAGTTCCAGCGCGTCGGACACCGAGTTGGCCCCGTTGAGCGCCATCGGGACGTGGTCCTGATTCCAGCCGTTGGTGGGCAACGACGTCAACGACGCCGGATAGGCCAGTTGCCTGATCCGGGCGATGAACGAGGTCGCGCTGATCTGCACACCGGCCAGCCCGCAGCCGCGTCCCGGCCGTGGCGTCAGCATCGGTGGCAGCCCGCCGTTGGTGCCGGGATCGCAGAGCAGCCCGAGCTGGCGCTCGGCAAGGTACGCGGCCTGGTGCACGCCGAGCCCGATCTGGTCGGACGCGAGCCCGGCCGGCATGGCGTGGAAGTTGCCGCCGTGCAGCACTTCCCCTTCATACGTGATCGGATTGTCAGTGCAGCCAAGCGCTTCGGCCAGCAGGACGTCACCCGCGAAGCCCAGCTGGTCCAGCACAGCGCCCAGCACTTGCGGCGCACAACGCAAGCTGTACGGCTCCTGCAACGGCCGCACGGGATCCCGGCGCAGGTCTGGCGGCAGGTGCTCCCGCAGCCAGCCGGCCACCGTCAACTGCCCTGTCTGGCCGCGCGCCACCCCGATTCCCGGCTGGTAGTGCTCGGGGTTGGCCCGCAACAGGTAGACGCAGCGAGCCGTGAGCAACGCGACCGCCCGCACGAGTTGAACGGCGGACTGTTGGTTGAGGATCGAGAGCGCCAGGCTCGCGCCGGTCCCGTTGACAAAGGCCAGCGCTTCCCGCACCGGCCACTCGATCGGCTCAGCCGACAGCTTCGCGAGCTCGTCGGCCGCGGACCGGATCACCCATTGCCCGCCCACCTGCGTCCAGACCTCACCGAAACCGGCGTAGGCAAGTGCGGCATGTGCCAGTGGCTGCAAATCTCCGCTCGCACTCACCGTGCCGTCGCGCGGAATCGCCGGTATGAATCCGCGATTCCACAGATCAGCCAGTCTCTGCCAGAAGTCCGGTGACACGGCCGAATAGCCCTTGCGCATGCTGTTCAGCCGCAGCCAGACGATCAACCGGCAGACATCGGGCTCCAGCGGCCTGCCCTGTCCCGTGCCCAGATGCGAGATCAGGCTCGAGCCCTGCTCGGCCTCGGACGCGGCGGCGAAGGTGACCAGCGGCCCGAAACCCTGGGTGAGGCCGTAGATCTGGCGACCGGCGACGAGTGCTTTGTCAATCGTGGCAGCACTTTCGGCCATCCGGTCCATGTCCTCGGACGAGCAGGGCGGCAGGACGGCATCCCAGCCGGCCTGACGCACCAAGGCAGCCAGTCCGCTCACGCGTTGACCCGCCGGAGTTTGCCGGTCTCGGTCCGGTCGATCCGGTCGAGGACGTGCACCCGGCGGGGCCGCAGCCCCAGCACGGAGATAGCCGCGGCCAGGTCGAACTGCTCGCCAGGCGAAGGGACGACGAGCAAGTCGACGTGTTCGCCGGTCATCGCGTCGCCGACCGGCACGATCGCCAAGTCGGCACACGTGATCACGGCACGCAGCGAGACCTCCAGCTCGTCGAGATTCAGCCGGCGGCCGTTGACCTTGACCAGCCGGCCACGACGACCCGCGAACTCGAACCGCCGGTCGTCGATGATCTTGACGAAGTCGTCCATCCGCCAGGTCCGTGCGCCCGCCGCGAGCCTGGGGCTGCGCACCGCCAACGGAACCTCGCCCGCTGTGTCCCTGTCAGAAGGCTCGCCGGAGAACTCCAGCGACACATCGCCGAACAGCTCCCACGGCGGGTTTCCCCCGTCCTGCAGGCGATGCGCGACGCCGCCCGTCTCGGTCGACCCGAACACCTCCACGATCCGCGAGTTTCCTGATGTGGCAAGGAAATCCCAAGCTGTCGCGGGCAGCATCGCGGTGCTGTGCAGCACCGTCAGATCCGCTGTGGACCGCACCCAGTCCGGATGCTCCAGCAACAGGCGGAAAATCCACGGCACGGCCATCACGGCCCAGCGGCGCTCCCCGGCGGGTGGCAGGGATCCGAAGAATCCCGAGCGATACCAGACCGGAACACCCAGCTGGGCTGGCACCAGCACACTTACCAACGCGCCGTAGAGGTGGCGCGGCGGGGCGAACGACATGACCGCCTCGGGCCGGTAGGGGCGCAGCAGATCCGCCAGCAGCCCGGCCTCCGCCCACAGCTGCTCTTTAGTCCGGGGCCACTCCTGACGAGGGCCCGTAGTCCCGGAGGTGTGCGTCGCGATCGTGTCCGGCAACGCGCCGAGCACCAGGTCCTCGATGCCGGAAACGTTGTCCCAGCGGCAAAGCCAGGGCTCGCCGGTGATCGTCTCGAATCCGGCGGACAGCAGCTCATGTGCGGCGAGCTCGGGGAAACCGGCTGTCTCGCTGGCGGGACGGGCGCTCACGCCACCGACCGCGCGACGGTCATGACATATTGCCCGTACAGGGAGTTCTTCATCTTGTCGCCCAACGAATAGCACTCGTCCGCGTCGATGAAACCCATCCGCAGCGCGATCTCCTCCAGGCAGGCGACCCGCACACCCTGCCGGTTCTCCAGGACGTGCACGTACTGGCTGGCCTCCAGCAGGGACTGGTGGGTCCCGGCGTCCAGCCACGTGAATCCACGGCCGAGCCGGACCAGCCGGGCCCGGCCGGCTTCCAGGTACACCCGGTTGACATCGGTGATCTCCAGCTCGCCACGGTCGGACGGCTTCAACCCCTTGGCGATCTCCACCACGTCCGGGTCGTAGAAGTACAGCCCGGTGATCGCGTTGTCCGACCGCGGCTGCTTCGGCTTCTCCTCGATCGAGACAAGGTTGCCCCGCTCGTCCAGCTCACCGATGCCGTAGCGCTCCGGATCGGACACCGGGTAGCCGAACAGCGTGCACCCGTCGAGGTTCTTGCGGGTGTCACGCAGCAGCCCGGGGAATCCGGTGCCGTGAAAGATGTTGTCGCCCAGGATGAGCGCCGAGTCCTCGCCGCCGATGTGGTCGGCGCCGAGCAGGAACGCCTCGGCGATCCCGTTCGGTTCGGGCTGCACGGCATAGCTGATGTTCATGCCCAGGTGCGCGCCGTCGCCGAGCAGGACCTGCATCGCCGGCACGCTCGCCGGGGTGGAGATGATCAGTACGTCCCGGATGTCGGCGAGCATGAGCACGGACAGCGGGTAGTAGACCATCGGCTTGTCGTAGACGGGCAGCAGTTGCTTCGAGGTGGCGGCGGTCAGCGGGTAGAGCCTGGATCCGCTTCCGCCGGCGAGGATGATCCCCTTCATCACGTTCCATTCAACGAGTGACGGCCAGTTGTTTCGCCTTCGGGCGCGGCCGGTACCCCGCGGCGAGTTCTTCCAGTTGTGCCACCAGATCCACTGGCGAGGGCATGCTGAGCATCTCTGTGCGCAAGGACTCGGCGCCATGCCGGAATGACGGCTCCGCCAGCAGCCGCTGGATCCCGGCCCGTACCTGGTCTCCGGTCGCCTCGGCCATGTGCACCTGCAGTCCCGCACCGTGCGCCTCGACCCTGCGCGCCAGCAGTGGCTCGTCGAACCGCTCAGGCAACGACATCGGTGGAACGCCGTAGTACAGGCTGGTGGACAAGGTGCCGAAACCCGCGTGATGGATAGCCGCGGCACAACTCGGCAGCAACGCGTGCAGCGGAACCGACGGCACAATCCGGGTGTTGGCCGGTACCTGTCCCAGCTTGTGCTGCTCGTGCTCGGCGACCGTGGCCACGATTTCGATGTCCAGATCGGCCAGTGAGTCGAGCACATCCTGTACGCCCACGCCGTATCCGCCGAAGCTCTCCGTCGCGGTGACGCCAAGGGTAAGTGCGACTCGTGGCCGCTCCGGCTGCTCCCACAACCACTTCGGCACGACCGCTACCCCGTTGTACGGCACGTATCCCATTCGCACGTAGTGCAGGTCCGCGGTCATCCGCAGCGGCGTCGGCAACTGATCGATCGTGAAGTGGCCCGTAGTCAGGGTTTCAGCGAAGTCATGGCCGTACACGCCGATCTGGCCGGCGAGCCACTCCCCCAGCGCGTCACTGCGATCGCCTTGCAGCTCAAGCAAACGTGCTCGGGTGACGGCGAAAATGTCCACGCCCCAGAGCAATCGGGCATGCGCGGCACCGGCGACCTCGGCGGCGACGGGCGCCGCATAGCTGTTGGGCTCCCAGATCACCAGGTCGGGCTGCCAGTGCCGGGTGAAGTCCACCAGGTCGTCGACCATCGAGCCGTTGACGATCCGGTACCAGGACTGGACCAGGTTCTCGTACGCCGGCGCGAGCTCGTCCCACGTCAGCTCTCCGGGCGCCGATTCCGCCCGGTCGAACGGCAGCACCCTGGCCTCCCGCACCGACCGGTACACCTCCGGGTTGAGCTCGGCATACCGCCTGGTCAGAAACCGGTTCGCGGTACGCCACAGGTTGTGGTCGGTCCCGACTTCGACCGCGGTGAGCCCGGCTTTCGTGATCACGCCGACCAGTTCCGGCTGGCCGGCCACCCGCACGTCGTGACCCGCGTTCCGCAACGCCCATGCCAGCGGCACCATGGCCTGGAAATGGGTCTTCACCGCGTATGTGGCGAACAGAACCCGCATGGAATTCCTCTCCAGGAAAAGAGACACCCGGCAGCGTTCACAGGGGACTTGACAATGAGATCCCGCAAGGAGGCACCCAGCTCCGCAATCTAATACCCGGCCAGGATACCGACAACCCACGGCGTGCCGCTCGTCCCGCCAGCGGGACGGTCGAAACCGAGCGTACGATCAATCGCGCCGGGTACCGGCCGAATCGGAATACCGAAACAACGGTCAATGGAATCGTTGCCTTCGCGGCCACAGTTACGACATCATTCCCCATGGACCGGCTCATGACCGGATGGCACCGTTCGACCGCATTCCATCGGGTGTACCTCCATCCCCATCGAAAGATGCGCAGGTTCCTATGCGGAAAACTCTGATCGCTGCAGACCTCAAACTCGGGAGAATCGGCCTCGGCTGCATGTCGATGTCAGGCGGTTACGCGCCGGCGGACCGCGACGACCGGGAGTCGATTCGCGTTGTCCACCGCGCTGCCGAACTCGGGATCACGTTGTTCGACACAGCCGACGTCTACGGCCCGTTCAGCAACGAGCGGCTGCTCGGCCAGGCGCTGAGAGGGCGGCCGGACAATGTCGTGATCGCCACCAAGTGCGGCCTGATCGCGGCGGCCGACGGCACGCTGAGCCGCAACGGACGGCCGGAGCACGTCCGGGCCGCCTGCGAGAACTCGCTACGCCGGCTCGGAGTGGACGCCATCGACCTGTATCAGCTGCACCGGGTCGATCCGGATGTGCCACTCGCGGAGACGTGGGGCGCCATGGCCGACCTCGTCGTCGAGGGCAAGGTGCGGGCGCTCGGGATCTCGCACGCGACCGTGCCGGAGCTGACGATGGTGCACTCGATCTTCCCGATGGCGGCCGTCCAGTACGAACTGTCGGTCTGGACTCCGCACCTGCGCGACGACGTGCTGCCCTGGTGCGAGGACAACGATGTGACGTTCGTGGCCTTCTCCCCGATCGGGCGCGGCTACCTCTCGGGCAACCTCACCGGCATCGGCGACGGCGACTCCCGGACGGGGGACCCCCGGTTCACCGCGGACGCGATGGCGGCCAACCGGATCATCGTCCAGGGCGTGCGGTCGGTCGCCGAACGGATCGGCGCCACGCCCGCCCAGGTCGCTATCGCGTGGGTACTGGCCCAGGGGGACCAGGTGGTGCCCATTCCCGGCACGAGGACGCTACGGTGGCTGGAGGAGAACGTGGCCGCGCTCGACGTGCGGCTCAGCCCCGAGGACCTCCGCGAACTCGACGCGCTGCCCACGGCCACCGGCCGGATGAGATGGGACCGCTGGCGGGAGACCGACAGTTTCGGCAGGCGGTTCACCAGCCTGTAGCGAATAACTCGCCACGTATACCTACTTGACCAACCGGATACTCCGGCGCCAGGGTTACATCCCGGCGGTCTCCGCCGTGTCCCGCCGGCGGTACGAATCCACTCGACCAGCCATTGCCGAGAAAACTCGTCATATTCTCGAGGAAGGTTTTGCCCGAGATGACCGCTATCCTCAACAAGGACGAAGTCACCAAGACGGTGGCCGATACCGCCCGGATGATCTGCGCCGAACAGCCGGGCGTCGCGGAGCCGAAATCCATTCGCGATCTCGACTCGTTCTCCTTCGTTCAGATCGCTCTCGAACTGGAGAACACCTACGGCGTCAAACTGATCGAAGACCTAGAGGACTTCGAAGGAGAGAATTTCGAAGACCTGGCCGAGGCCATCGTCCAACTGGCCGCGAACAGCGACGACGACGATCACAAAACCGGCTGAAACAGGCGAAAAGAAAGGTCCGAGGTGCGAGACTCAGGGGAGAATCCGTGACACACGCCGTCGCCAGGCCGTTGGTCGTCGTGCTCGGCGCCTCGGGCCTGCTGGGAACCGCGGTCACCAGACAACTCGCCGCCCGGCCGGTCCGGCTGCGGGCCGTGGGCCGCAGGCCGACCGTGATCCCACCCGGCAGCCAGGCGGACGTGGAGGTCCACAGGGCTGACCTGACTGTCCCAGGCGCACTCGCGGACGCCGTCGCAGGCGCCGACGTGGTGATCCATCTGGTCGCGCACATCGCGGGCCCGGCGACCTGGCGGGTGAGCGAGGGCGACCGGATCGCCGAGCGGGTCAACCTCGGACTGGTGCACGACCTGATCGACGTCTGCCGGGCCCAGCGGCGCGCCAAGCCGCCGGTGGTGATCTTCGCGGGCTCGATGTCGCAGGTGGGCCGATCCACCTCGGCCCGGATCGACGGCACCGACCCGGACGAACCGCTGACCGTGTACGACCGCCAGAAACTGGCCGCGGAACAAGCGCTGGAAGCGGCCACTGCCGAAGGAGTGCTGCGCGCCACCACCCTGCGGCTGGCGACGTTGTACACCCAGGGCTCGGACTCCACTGCTCTCGATCGCGGCGTGGTGTCGGCGATGATCCGCCGTGCACTGGCCGGACAGCCTCTCACCATGTGGCATGACGGGACAGTCAAGCGGGATCTGCTCTGTGTCGACGACGCGGCCCGGGCCTTCGCGGCAGCCGCGGAGCACGGGGAGACGTTGGCCGGCAAGCACTGGCTCGTCGGTACCGGCGTGGCCACCACCGTCGGCGATCTGTTCCGGGCGATCGCCAGGACGGTGTCCGACCACAATGGACAGACCGCGGTCCCCGTCGTCTGCGTCGAGCCCGCCGACCATTCCAGCCCGACGGATCTGCTCGACTTCGTTCTCGACCCCGCGGCCTTCCAGCAGGCGACAGGCTGGTCCCCGACAGTCACGTTCGGCGAGGCGCTGGAACGCAGCGTGGCCGCGGTGGCCACGGAATCCGCCGAACAGGCCGTCGTGTCACGGTGACCGGCCCGATGCGCGTCCTGTTCACCACGATCCCAGAGCCGACCGTGTTCCGCAGCATGGTGCCGCTGGCGTGGGCGCTGCGTACCGCGGGGCACGAGGTTTGTGTGGCAGCCCAGCCCAGGCTCACCGAAGTGATCACACGGGCCGGGCTGACCGCTGTGCCGGTCGGCACCGACCGCGACATCTGGCAGTCCTTCGAAGCGCATCCCGCGGAGCTCGCGTCGCTGCGCACAGCTCTGCTGGAACCGTACGACGCGGCGGTCCAGCCGGACGTCACGTGGGAGTACCTGAAGGCCGGGTACGACTACCACGTCACGTGGTGGCACAAGATGGACGCCTTCCCGGTGATCTCCGACCTGGTCAGCTTCGCCCGGCACTGGAAGCCCGACCTCGTCATCTGGGAACCCACCAGCTACGCCGGAGCGATCGCGGCCAAGGCCACCGGCGCCGCGCACGCCCGGCTGTTGTGGGGCCTGGACGTCTTCGGTGTCACCAGAGACCACTATCTCCGGCTGAAGGCGAAACAGCGGCGCCACGCGCGGGGGGACGCGCTGGCCGACTGGCTTGGGCATCAGGCCGGCCGATTCGGCGCCGAGTTCACCGAGGACATGACATGCGGGCAGTTCACCATCGACCCGCTGCCGGGCTCGTTGCGCACTCCCGCCGCCCTGCGCCACGTCCCGATGCGCTATATGTCCTATGAGGACAATGCGGTCGCACCTGCCTGGCTGAGCGCCACTCCCGCACGCCCTCGCGTCGCGCTCTCGCTCGAGGGAGCCGGCATCGAGGCGTTCGGCGGCTATCCGGTCAAGCCGGCGGAAATCCTCGACGCGCTGTGCGATCTCGACATCGACATCATCGCCACGGGCCTGGGCGACCTGCCGTCCCGGCTACCGGACAACACAACCGCCGCTCCCCCGGTGCCGCTGTCCACGCTTGTGCCCACGTGCGCGGCTGTCGTGCACCATCCCAGCCCGGCCGGCCTGGCCGTCACCGCCTCGCACGGCGTGCCTCAGCTGATCCTGCCCGTCTACGCCGATGAACCACCGCTGGGCGGTCGCATCGCGGAGCAGGGCGCCGGCATGCAGCTGCATTCCAGCCAGGCAACCGGGCAGAGCATCCGGGACGCCCTGCTGCACCTGCTCAAAGACCCCGCCTTCGGCAGACAAGCCGCCCGGCTGAGCCAGGAGATGCTCGCCATGCCGACGCCACGCGAGGTTGCCGGCCATCTCAACGGACTCACCGCCGAACTACGAGCAGGAGTGTGAGCGTGCGCATCCTTTTCACCACCGCCGCGGTGCGGAGCTTTCTGCTGACAATGGTCCCGTTGGCCTGGGCACTGCGCGCCGCCGGCCATGAGGTTCGAGTGGCCTGCCGGCCGAACTTCGCCGGCAACGTCACCGAGGCCGGGCTGACCGCCGTGCCGGTCGGCAGCGACCGCGATCCGTGGGCGCGGGTCACCCCGCAGCAGCTCGAAGCCACACGCGCGGGTTTGCATCCGCCGTATGACGTGGTGGACATGCGTTCCGACGACATCACCTGGGAGCACCTGAAAGCTGGATACGACCGCGAGGTCACGTGGTGGCACAAGGCGGAGAACTTCCCGATCGTCGCCGAGCTGGTGGAGTTCGCCCGGCACTGGAAGCCCGACCTCGTCATCTGGGAACCCACCAGCTACGCCGGTGCGATCGCGGCCAAGGCCGTCGGCGCCGCGCACGGCCGGTTGCTGTGGGGCACGGACGTCCTGGGCATCACCCGCGATCATTTCCTGCGGCTGCGGGAGGATCGCGACGATCCACTGGCCGACTGGCTCGGCGCCAACGCCCTGCACTACGGGGCCGAGTACTCCGAGGACATGGCCACCGGCCACTTCACCATCGACCAGCTCCCCGAGTCGCTGCGGCTGATGAAGACGGGACTGCACCGTGTGCCGATGCGCTACACGCCCTATGGTGGCCCGGCCGTGGTTCCCCGGTGGTTGTGGGAGGCTCCGCAACGGCCCAGGGTGGCGATGAGCTTCGGCATCGCCGCCACCAACTTCTTCGACGGCTACACCGCCCCGGTACAGTCCATTTTG
Source organism: Kibdelosporangium banguiense (assembly GCF_017876405.1). GTDB lineage: Bacteria > Actinomycetota > Actinomycetes > Mycobacteriales > Pseudonocardiaceae > Kibdelosporangium > Kibdelosporangium banguiense. Next base: position 11,193,134 of record NZ_JAGINW010000001.1, read on the forward strand.
GACTCGTTGGCCGATCTGGACATCGAGGTCGTCGCCACGATCTCCGACGAGCAGCAAAGCAAGCTCGACCGCATCCCGGCCAATGCCACGCTGGTGCCGTACGTTCCGCTGCAGGCACTCGCCCCGACCTGCGCGGCGTTCGTCCACCATGCCGGCGCCGCGACCCTGGCCACAGTCAGCCTGCACGCGGTCCCGCAGCTCAGCCTGCCGTACCACTTCGACGAGCCGGCTCTGGCCCGCGCGCTCGCCGCGCAGGGCGCCGGTTTGACCATCCTCGAACAGGCCACTGGCACGCTCGTCCGGGAGAACGTGTTGCGGCTGCTGAACGAGCCCGAGTTCGGCGAGCGGGCTCGCGCGCTGCGCGACGAGTTGCTCGCCATGCCGACGCCCGGTGAGCTCGTCGGGCACCTCGAAGAGCTCACCGCGAAGTACCGCGACACCGCCTGAGGGGGAACCAGATGCGTGTCCTGTTCGTCAGCTACCCGGAAAAGACCATCTTCCAGTACTTCGCGCCTCTGGCATGGGCGCTGCGCACCTCGGGGCACGACGTGCGGGTGGCCAGCCAGCCGAAGTTCGCCGACGTCATCACCCAGGCTGGGCTGACAGCAGTGCCGATCGGCAGCGACCGTGACATGTGGCGGCTGGCCGAGCACAAGATGCAGGAGCGCGAAGCGTCACGTGTGGGATTGCCCGAGCCCTACGACGTGGTGGACGAGCCTGCCAGGCTCAGCCTGGAGTACCTGCTGACGGGATACACCCACCAGGTGAACTGGTGGTACAAGATGAAGAGCGTCCCGATGATCGCGGACCTGCTCGGCTACGCCGACTACTGGCGGCCCGACCTGGTCATCTGGGAACCCACCAGTTACGCCGGGCCGATCGCGGCCAAGGCCGTCGGCGCCGCGCACGCCAGAATGCTCTACAGCGTGGACGTTTTCGGTGTGACCCGCGAGCATTTCCTGCGGCTGCGGCAAGGGGATGGCGCCGACCCGCTCGCGGAATGGCTCTCCGGCTACACAGCCAGGTTCGGCGAGGACTTCACCGAGGACATGGCCACAGGTCACTTCACCATCGACCAGATTCCCGGCCCGCTCCAGACGACCGCCGATCTGCACTACGTTCCCGTGCGATACGTCCCCTACGGCGGACCGGCCGTGGTACCCGACTGGCTCTGGAAGTCCGGGAACAGGCCCAGGGTCGCGCTCACGCTCGGGTTGTCGGCCACGGAACGGTTCAACGGCTACTCGGTAGGCGTCCGGGACATCCTCGACGCACTGGCCGATCTCGACCTTGAGGTCGTCGCCACCATCGCCGACTCGCAACGGCACAGGCTCGGTACCGTTCCGGACAACGCCAGGATCGTGCCGTACGTCCCGTTGCACGCGCTGGTGCCCACGTGCGCATCGGTCATCCACCACGCGGGCGCGGCGACCATGGCCACCACTTCGCTGCACGGTGTCCCCCAGCTCGCCCTGCCGTTCCACTTCGACCAGCCGGCGCTCGGCCGCAAACTGGCCGAGCACGGCTCCGGGATCACGATCCACTCCGACCAGGCAACCGGCGAAAGCGTCCGGGAGAGCCTGCTGAGGCTGCTGCGGGAGCCGGCCTTCCAGGACGCCGCGACGCGGCTGCGTGACGACATGCTCGACACGCCGTCGCCCAACGAAGTCGTCGGCCAGCTAGAGCAACTGACCACCAAGTACCGCGGCACCCGTTGACACGCCGAGGGAGTAGCGCATGCGCGTGCTGTTCGCCGTCTGCCCGAACAAAAGCATTTTCCAGTACCTCGCGCCGATGGCGTGGGCACTGCGCACCGCGGGCCATGACGTTCGCGTCGCCGCCCAGCCGAAGTTCGCCGGTGTGATCACCCAGGCCGGCCTGACCGCCGTGCCGGTCGGCCGGGACACCCCGACCTCGGAACTGGAGAACCCGGCTCAGCGGGCCGCGGAACGAGCGGGTCTGCCCAAGCCATACGACGTGGCCGAGCACCCGGAGAAGAGCACTTGGGAATACCTGCACTCCGGGTACAGGCACAACGTCGGCTGGTGGCATCGGGCCGAGAACTTCCCGATCGTCACCGACCTGGTGGACTTCGCCCGGTGGTGGCGTCCCGACCTGGTCATCTGGGAACCGATGACCTTCGCCGGCGCGGTCGCGGCCAAGGCCGCCGGCGCCGCGCACGCCAGGATGCTGTGGGGCCAGGACGTTTTCGGGGTCGCCCGCAGCGAGTTCCTCCGGCACAAGGCAGACCGGCCGCCCGAGGACCGTGACGACCCGCTGTCCGACTGGCTTGCCGGTTACGCCAAGAAGTACGGCTTCGAGTTCACCGAAGACATGACCACCGGCATGGCCACCATCGACCAGTTCCCCGCTTCGCTGCAGCAGCAGTCAAACCTGCGCTACCTGCGCACGAGGTACGTTGCCTACGGCGGGCCGGCCGTTGTCCCCGACTGGCTGCGGATCCCACCACCACGCCCGAGGGTCGCCCTGACCATGGGCCTCAGCGCGACCGAGCACTACGACAGCTATGTCGTCGGGATGGGCGACATCCTCGAAGCACTGTCCGATCTGGACATCGAAGTGGTCGCGACGGTCGCCGACGATCAGCGGCGCGGGCTGAAGATCCCGGACAACGCGCGAGTCGTCCCGTATGTGCCGTGGTACGCCCTGACAGCCACCTGTGCCGCGGTCATCCACCACGCCGGTGCGGCCACCTTGGCCACCACGTCGTTGCACGGTGTCCCGCAGCTGGCCATCCCGTTCCATTTCGACCAGACGATCTACGCGAGAAAGCTCGCCGAACACGGTGCCGGTCTGATGGTCAGTACCACTCAGGCGACCGGGTGGACTGTCCGGGAGAACCTGCTGCGGCTGCTGAACGAACCCACCTTCCGGCAGCGGGCCGAGCACCTGCGCGACGAGATGTTCGCGCTGCCGTCGCCCAACGAACTCGTTGCGCGGCTGGAAGAACTCCGCTGATAAGGAGAACCCATGCGAGTGTTGTTGGCCACCGGGTCGGACAAGAGCATCTTCCTGTCCTCGGTACCGCTGGCGTGGGCACTGCGCACCGCGGGCCACGAGGTGCGTGTCGCCTGCCCACCGAGCAACGCGGACGTGGTCACCGGAGCCGGACTGACCGTCGTCCCGGTCGGCCGGGACAGGATGAGCTTCTGGCACACCGCCGAGGTGGAGCGCGACCAGGAACAAGACAGCGAGCCAAGTGACGCGGCGGATCTGATCCGGCCGTACGACGTGGCCGAAGCACCCGGGAAAGCCACGTGGCGCTACCTGACCGACGGGTATCGGGAGACGGCAGTCGACTGGCACCGCGCGGACGCCATGCCGGTCGCCGCCGATCTCGTCGCCTTCGCCCGGCATTGGCGGCCTGACCTCGTGCTGTGGGAAGCGATCAGCTACGCCGGCCCGATCGCGGCAAAGTCCTGCGGGGCCGCGCACGGCCGGCTGCTGTGGGGACTGGATGTGTTCGGCGTCACCCGGGATCACTATCTGAGGCTGCGCGAGCAACAACTACCCGAGGACCGGGCCGACCCGTTGGGCGACTGGCTCAGCCGCTACGCCGCGAAGTACGACTTCGAGTTCACCGAGGACATGGTCACCGGCCAGTTCACCGTCGACCAGCTACCAGGCTCACTGCACACGCCGGCCAACCTGCGGTATGTCCCGATGCGCTACATCCCGTACGGCGGGCCCGCCACCGTACCGAAATGGCTGACCGTCCCGCCCAAGCGGCCCAGAGTCGCTGTTACGCTCGGAATCACCGAAGTCGCCGAACGGTCGGCCGGCTACGCCACCGGACTGACCGGGATCCTCGACGCACTGTCCGATTTGGACATCGAGGTGATCGCGACCATCGCGGACTCCCACCGGCACAACCTGGGCGATCTCCCTGACAACGTCAGGATCTTCCCGCACGTACCGCTGGACGCGTTGGCACCCACCTGCGCGGCGGTCATCCACCACGCCGGCTTCGGAACACTCACGACCACGTCGTCATACGGCGTGCCACAGCTGGCACTGCCGGTGGAGTTCGACGAACCAGCGCTGGCAAGAAGTCTCGCCGGACAAGGCGCCGGGCTCACCATTGCGGCCGGTCAGGTCTCCGGCCAGGCCGTCCGTGAGAACCTGCTCCGCCTGCTGCACGAACCGTCTTTCCGCCAACGCGCCGGACGGCTGCGTGACGAGATGCTCGCCATGCCTTCCCCAGGCGAGGTCGTGACCCAACTGGAAGACCTCGCTGCCACTGTCACCGTCTGACCGAAGGAACGACCCATGCGCGTCCTGTTCACCACCCAGCCCGGCAACACCGTGCTCAATACGATGGTGCCGCTGGCGTGGGCGCTGCGCGCCGCGGGGCACGACGTGCGGGTGGCCGCCAAGCCCAAGTTCGCCGACGTCATCACCCAGGCCGGACTGACCGCCGTACCCGTCGGCCGGACACACGGCGGGCCGGACCACGACGACGACCCGGAGGAGCCGTCCTACGCGGCGCAATGGACAGTGCCCCCACCATTCGACGTGATCGAGCGATCAGCACAGGACATCACCTGGGAGAAACTCAAGTCCCGCTTCGACGCCGACCACGTCACCTGGGACTACAAGGCCGAGAACTTCCCGCTCATCGCCGACCTCGTGGCCTTCGCCCGGCAATGGCGGCCCGACCTGGTCATCTGGGAACCGTTCTGCCCGGCCGGGGCGATCGCCGCCGCCGCCGTCGGCGCTGCCCATGCCCGTCTGCTGTGGAGCGTGGACTACTTCGGTGTCGCGCGGGATCTCTATCTCCGGGTGAAGAACCAGCAGCCGCCCGGCGACCGGGTCGACCACCTGGCCGGCTGGCTCGCCGACTACGCGGCCAAGTACGGCGGCCAGTTCTCCGAAGAGCTGGTCACCGGTCAGGTCACCATCGAGCAACTCCCCGAGTCCCTACGCATGCAGGCCGATCTCGAATACGTCCCCATGCGGTACGTGCCCTACGGCGGGCCTGCCGTGGTCCCGAAATGGCTGACCGTCCCGCCCGAACGGCGCAGGGTCGGTCTCACGCTGGGGCAGAGCATCATCGCCGAGCGCAGGGACGGCTACATCGTCGACCTGCCGGACGTTCTCGACTCACTGTCCGATCTGGACATCGAGATCGTCGCCACCGTCGCGGACAAGGAACGCCACAAGCTGGGCCACATCCCGGACAACACAAGGCTCGTCCCCTACGTCCCGCTGCACGCGCTCACCGCCACCTGCGCGGCAGTGATCCACCACGCCGGCATCGGGACCATGGTCACCACCACGCTCGACGGTGTACCCCAACTGTCCCTGCCGTGGAACTCCGATCAGCCGGCATTGGCGCACAAACTCGCCGAGCAGGGCGGCGGGCTCACCGTTCCCGCCTTCCAGGCAACCGGCGCCGCCGTGCGTGAGAACCTGCTCCGCCTGCTGCACGAGCCGTCCTTCCGCGAACGGGCCGGGAAGTTGCGCGACGAGATGCTCGCCATGCCCACGCCCGCAGAAGTCGTCCCCCAGCTGGAAAAACTCGCGGCCAGGTAAGAGGAAGTCATGCGGATCCTGTTGACCGTCTGCTCGGACAAGAGCCTCTTCTACTCCATGGTGCCGTTGGCGTGGGCACTACGCACGGCCGGGCACGAGGTGCGCGTGGCCAGCCAGCCCAAGCTCGCCGACACGATCACCCAGGCCGGACTGACCGCGGTCCCCCTTGGCCGTGACCACCGGATCTGGCAGGCGCTGTCGCGCAACCCGGAGAAACGCCGTGCGGTCCGGGCCGGTCTGCTCGAGCCCTACGACGTGGTGGAACGGCCGGACGTCACCTGGGAGCACCTGATCAAGGGCTATGACCATCAGGTCACCTGGTGGCACAAGGCCGAGAACTTCCCGATCGTCGACCAGCTGGTGACCTTCGCCCGGCACTGGCGACCGGACCTGGTCATCTGGGAACCCGTCAGCTACGCGGGATCCATCGCCGCCGAGGCCGTCGGCGCCGCGCACGGCCGTCTGCTGTGGAGCATGGACGTCTTCGGTCTCACCCGCGAACGCTTTCTGCGGATGAAGTCCATTGAGGACAATGCGGGAGACCCGCTGCGCGAGTGGCTCGCGGCCAACGCGGCCAAGCACGGCGTGGAGTTCTCCGAGGACCTGGTGACCGGGCAGTTCACCATCGACCAGTTCCCGTCTTCACTGCGCATGTCCGCCGATCTCGACTACGTGCCGATGCGGTACACGCCCTATGGCGGGCCCGCCGCCGTTCCGCAGTGGCTGACCGTTCCACCCGAGCGGCCCCGGGTCGCGCTTACGCTTGGCATCACCGCGACCGACCACTTCGACGGCTACACAGTGAATCTCCCGTCGATTCTCGACTCACTGTCCGATCTGGACGTCGAGATCGTGGCCACGGTCGCGGACAAGGAACGCCACAAGCTGGACCGTGTTCCCGGCAACGCCAGGATCGTCCCGTACGTCCCACTGCACGCCCTGGTCCCGACATGCGCGGCCGTCATCCACCATGCCGGTCCCGGAACCCTGGCGACAACATCGTTGCACGCGGTTCCCCAGCTCACATTGCCCTGGGATTTCGACGAGCCGGCCCTGGCCCGCAAACTCGCGCGACAAGGCACCGGACTGACCCTCGACCCCACAGCCGCCACGGGTGAGACCGTCCGAGACGGCCTGCTACGCCTGATGAACGAACCAGTTTTCCGTGCCAGCGCCGAGAAGCTGCGTGACGAGATGCTCGACATGCCCACCCCCAACGACATCGTCACGCGGCTGGAAGAACTCACCACCGGAAGGCAGAGCCATGCGCGTCCTGTTCGCCACTGAGCCGGGGTACACCCTGTTGCAGTTCATGGTGCCGTTGGCCTGGGCGCTACGCACCGCCGGCCACGAGGTTCGTGTCGCCAGCCAGCCGGACTTCGCGCCGCAGGTCACCGAAACCGGCCTGACCGCCGTACCCGTCGGCCGGAACTTCATGGCCACCATCGGTCCCGACGAACCTGACGACGTCATGAGCGCGCCGTTCGACGTCGTCGATCATCCCGAGCGAACCACATGGCAGCACATGAAGACCGGGTACCGCCAGCAGCTTGACGAGTTCTACAAGCCGGTCAACTTCCCAGTGATCGCCGGCGTGGTTGAGTTCGCCAAGCACTGGCGGCCGGACCTGGTCATCTGGGAACCCGGGTGCTATGCGGGCGCGATAGCGGCCACGGTCGTGGGCGCCGCGCACGCCCGGGTGCTGTGGAGCCGGGATATCTTCGGCGTCGCAAGGGAACACTATCTGCGGCTGAAGAACGGCCAACCGCCGGACGACAAGGGTGACCCGCTGGCCGAGTGGCTTGCCTTCCATGCCACCCGCAACGGCGTGGAGTACTCCGAGGACATGGTGTGCGGGCACGCCACGATCACCACCTTCCCGGAATCCCTGCGCATCCAGTCCGGCCGGCTGCACTACGTTCCCATGCGCCACGTGCCCTACGGCGGCCGGTCGGTCGTTCAGCCCTGGCTGTGGAAAACCACTGAGCGGCGCAGAATCGCCCTCACATTGGGAAGCAGTGTCGTCTACGAACACCCTGGCGGGCACATCCTCGACATCAGGGAGATCCTCGCCGCGCTGGCCGAGGAGGATGTGGACGTCGTGGCCACCATCGCCGAAGAGCAACAGCGGAAACTGGGCTCTGTTCCGGACAACGCCACCGTTGTGGCGTTCGCTCCGCTCAACGAGCTGGCCGCGACCTGCGACGCCGTCATTCATCACGCCGGTCCGGGAACCCTGGCCACCACTACGCTGCACGGCGTACCGCAGCTCGCTCTGCCATGGGAATTCGACGAACCGGCCATCGCCGACATGCTCGCCGGGCAGGGTGCGGCACTCACGACACACGCGGCACTGGCAACCGGCGACACGGTCCGGCGGGATGTGCTCCGGCTGCTGGACGAGCCGTCGTTCCGGAAGGCCGCCGGCCGGCTGCGCGACGAGATGCTCGCCATGCCCGCCCCGAACCAGGTCGTCCGCGACCTCGAAGAGCTCACCGCCCGGCACCACGGCGCCTCCGCCGGGCAGCACTGACCGATCCCCTGGGGAGGCAAACCATGCGCGTCCTGGTCACGACTCATCCGGGCAACACCGTCTTCTATCCCATGGTGCCGTTGGCGTGGGCTCTGCGTGCTGCGGGTCATGAGGTGCGCGTCGCGAGCAACCCGGACTTCGCCGGCACCATCACCCAGGCCGGGCTGACCGCCGTTGCGGCCGGCCGGAACGTCCGCCTGCTCAACCTCGGCGACGAGGCAGACGAGTCCGATGTGGACACCGGACTCAACGCGCCGTACGACGTGGTCGAGGCGCCGGAGAAAACAACCTGGGAGTACATGAAAGCCGGGTACGAGCAGGACGTCCCGGGGTGGTTCACCGCCTTCACCGGGCCGGTCCTGGGTGACCTGGTGGCCTTCGCCCGGCAGTGGCGGCCCGACCTGGTCATCTGGGAACCGACCAGCTACGCCGGGCCGATCGTGGCCAAGGCGTGCGGTGCCGCGCACGCCCGGATGCTGTGGAGCCTCGACGTCTTCGGCGTGACCAGAGGTCACTACCTCGGACTCAAGCAGCGGCAACCGCCGGACGACCGCGGCGACGCCCTGGCCGAGTGGTTCACGAAGTACGGCAAGAAGTACGGCGTGGACTTCTCCGAGGACATGGCGACCGGCCACTTCACGATCGACCAGCTTCCGCGGTCGCTGGGCATCGAGGCCGACCTGCACTACGTCCCCGTGCGCCACGTGCCGTACGGTGGGCCGGCGAGTGTTCCGCGTTGGCTGTGGACCCCGCCGGAGCGTCCCCGGGTCGCGATCACCCTGGGCAGCAGCCTCATCGCCGAACGGCCCGCCGAGTACAACTTCGACCTGCGGGGCGTTCTGGATTCCCTCGCCGGTCTGGACATCGACATCGTGGCCACCATCGCCGACGAGGAACGAGGCATGGTGCCGGACGTCCCGGCGAACACCACCATCGTTTCCTATGTCCCACTGCACGCCCTGGCACCGACGTGTGCGGCGATAATCCATCACGCGGGCATCGGAACCCTGGCGACCACGTCGTTGTACGGCGTACCGCAACTGACGCTGCCGTGGGAATTCGACGAACCGCTGTTGGCCCGGAATCTCGCCACGCAGGGCGCCGGCTTGGCCATGAATCCCACCGAGGCGACCGCCGAAACCATTAGGCGGAACCTGCTCCGGCTTCTCGAGGAACCTTCCTTCACGAGTTCGGCCCAGCGGCTGCGCGACGAAATGCTGGCCATGGCCGCACCACGGGATGCCATTCCGGAAATCGAAGAGCTCACCTTCAAGCATCGCGCATAGTGTGCTATTTTCGCATTATGGGGTCAAGTCTTGTCCACAAAGGAATAAATTACAGCGTCGGCATGAACCATGTCGGCGATGGGTGTACCCGTGAACTATGGCGGACAGATCTCGTCGAACAGGAACTCCGGGTCATCCGCGACGAGCTGAACTGCACTTCGGTGAGCATCTACGGCACCGAGATCCCCCGGCTGATCGAGGCGACGGGCATCGCACTGTCACTCGGCCTCACCGTGTGGCTGCAACCCCGGCTGTTCGACGGCACCACAGCGGAAACTCTCGACCACCTGACGGAGACCGCACGGGCCGCCGAACAACTGCGCACACACCATGAAGACCTGATCCTGAACATCGGTTGCGAGTATTCGCTCTACACCACCGGAATCATTCCCGGTGAGGATTTCATGGAAAAAGGCTTCCCCTTGGGCTCACCGCGCTGGTGGCCTCTGCTGCCACTGTTCAACAAACGGCTGAACGTCCTGCTCGCCAACGCCGCGGTGGTGGCGCGATCGCATTTCAAGGGGGCGATCACGTACGGCTCCGGCCTGTGGGAGAAGGTCGACTGGACCCCGTTCGACATCGTCGGGTCGAACCACTACCGGCACGAGTTCAACGAGGCGAGCTACCTGCGCGACCTTCGCAGGCTGCACCGGTACGGCAAGCCGGTGGCCATTCTGGAGTTCGGCTGCGGGAGCTACCGCGGAGCCGAGAAGGACGGGCCACGGGCACAGCGCCTGGTCGACTGGACCAGTCCCGGCAAGCTGGCGGTACTGGAGTCGGCACCGCCGAGGAAAGAAGCCGTACAGGCCCGGTACATCGCCGAGCTGGTCAAGATCTATTCCACGGAGAACGTGTTCGCCGCGTTCGCCTTCGAGTTCATCCAGCCGGCCTCGCCCTATTCGCCGGATCCGCGCCACGACCTCGACCGGGCCGGCTACAGCGTGGTCAAGGTCTATCCCGACGGCTCCGAGCGGCCGTACTCAAGCGGCTACTGGGAACCGAAGGCCGCCTTCCACGAACTGGCCAAACACTACCGCTCGTTGTAAGGACTGTGAGGGCCGCGACATCCTGGCCCTCACAGTCCACTGCGGACGCCGTGGCTACTGGGCGGCGATCAACTGCGTCGCCGCCAGTTCACGGTAGAGATCGTCGTTCTCGACGAGCTCGTGGTGCGCACCGATCGCCCGCACCCGCCCGGCTTCCATCACCACTATCCGGTCCGCGCGGACCACAGTGGACAGCCGGTGCGCGACTACCAGTACGGTGGTCTCCTTGGCGGCGTGCTCGATCGCCTCACGCAGCGCGAGCTCGTTCAACGCGTCCAACTGGGATGTCACCTCGTCCAGCAACAGCAGTCGCGGCCTTCGCAGCAACGCTCGGGCGACGGCGATCCGCTGCCGCTCACCGCCGGACAGTGTGTTGCCACGATGGCCGACCTTGGTGTCCAGCCCATCCGGCAGCCGTGCGACCAGGCCGTCGAGCCGGGTACTCACCAGCACCCGATCAATGTCCTCGTCGCTCGCGTCGTCGACGCCCAGCAGCAGGTTCTCCCGCAGTGTGCCGGCCAGTACCGGCGCGTCCTGTTCGACATAGCCGATCGCGGACCGCAACCGGCCCAACGGCCAGTGCCCGATATCGCGCCCGTCGAGGGTGATCTGTCCGCTGTCGGGTTCATAGAACCGTTCGATCAGCGCGAACAGCGTCGACTTGCCCGCGCCGGACGCGCCGACGAACGCGGTCACCCCGCCCGGCGGGACATCGAAGCTCACACCGTGATGCACCGCGGATTCGGTGTCCGGATACCGGAAGACGACATCCTCGAACCGCAGCGACGCGGACGTGCGGGTGTCGTCGCCAGGCAGCGCCCGATGTTCGATGTCAGCTTCCACGTCGAGCTGCTGCACGTCACGGATCCGGCGCACAGCCGCGACGCCCGCGCTGAACTGCGCCACCGAGTCGAGCAGCTCGGTCGCCGGTTCGATCAAGTAGAACAGGTACAGCAGGAACGCGATCAGCGTGCCGAGTGCGGTGTCGCCCGAGGCCACCCTGGCGCCGCCGATGCCAAGCACTGCCAGGAAGGACAGGTGGATCCCCATCATGGCGATCGCGCCCATGGCGCCGTCCATCCGGGCCAGCTTCACACCGTACTTCCAGGCGCGGTCGGAAGCCGCGACCGCGTTGGCCTCCACCTGTGTCTCGACACCGGTTGCCTTGATCGTCCGGAACGCCCCCAATGAACGTTCCAACGTGTTGCCGATGTCCCCGAGCGATTCCTGGACCGTGACGTTGTAGCGGGTGTAGACCGGGGCCAGGATTCCGACCAGGATTCCGCACACGACGAGCACGCCGAGCGTGACGAGAACCAGGACCGGCTCCATCACGACCATGGCCGTCAGGATCGCGACCATCATCAGGATGCCCTTGACCGAGTCGATCAGGGCGTGGCTGACCGCCTGGTTCATCAGGGTGGTGTCCGTGCTGACCCTGGACATCAGGTCGCCCGGTGGGAATCTCGCGAACTGCGACACCCGCAACCGCAGGATCCGGCGGATCAGCTTCAGCCGGGCGTCCCGGACGACCGACTCCGCGGTACGGCCGAGCAGAAAGCTGCCGAGCAGGGAGAACATCGCACTGGCGAGCACCGCCACGGTCAGCAACAGCAGCAGTCCCCCCACCGTCTCGTTGCGCTCGAGCGCGTCCACCAATTCCTTGGTGACCATCGGTTCCAGTAGCCCGGTCAGGCCGCCGAGCAGGCCCAGCACACCGCCGAGCACCACTGTCCAGCGATACGGACGGGCATAACCGAGCAATTCTCGCCATGCCGACAAGGTGAATACACTGACCTCGTCGGTCTCGTCAGTCTCGGATTCTTTCCGGTCCACCCGGTTCCTCCAGTCGACGCCGCATCGGCAGCCGAAATCGATACGCGGAAAGGCGCGATCAACCAATACCCCGGACGCCATCATACTGACGCCGGAAGCCACGGCGCCGAATCCGGCGGCAGTCTTTCCCGCCAATGCTGTCTCGCCGGCGGGACGACCGGCGTGCGGACGCTTTCCGCGGGATCACAACAATGATCACTCTTGCGAACGGCCGGGAAAATCGAAATCCTTGACCGCCGGGGCCCGTGCCACGCGCCGCTGGACGGCGTTCGCGCCCCTGCCATCCGCAGCCGAGCCGAAAACCGCCGCGACAAAACCGACCGAAAAACACAACTGGCTGTCCAGCGATCAGGAGAACCATGCGCGTCCTTTTCACCACGCTTGCCAGTCCCACCCTGCTGTACTTCATGACTCCATTGGCGTGGGCGTTGCGCACGGCCGGCCATGAGGTACGCGTGGCGTGCGAACCGGATTTCGTGGAGAACGTCACCAACGCCGGACTCACCGCCGTCCCGATCGGCCCGAGCGCCGAGGAAATGGACGAGGACGAGGACGAAGACGAGGACGAAGAAGACGGCCAGGTACCCCCTCCCTATGACGCGGCTGTGTCTCCGGAGAGCGTCGATTGGGACCACATGCTGACCGGATACCGCGAAGCCGTCGTCGGATGGCACAAGCTCCTGAACGAGGATCTCATTCCCGATCTAGTGGCCTTCGCCCAGCAATGGAAGCCTGATCTGGTCATCTGGGAACCCGGCGCCTACGCGGCGGCCGTCGCGGCCAAGGCGAGCGGCGCCGCCCATGCGCGAATCCTGTGGTGCCTGGATATTTTCGGAGTCACCCGGGAGCACTACCTGCGGCTGAAAGATCAACGGCCGCAAGCAGACCGTGAGGATCCCCTCGCCGAGTGGCTCGCGGAGGAGGCCGCCCGCCACGGCGCCGAGTACAGCGAGGACATGGCCGACGGCCAGTTCACCATCGAGCAACTCCCGCCGTCAGTCCAGTTCCACGCCAAGCAGCTGGACTACGTGTCCCTGCGCTATACCCCGTACGGGGGCCCCGCGTCCGTCCCCGCCTGGCTCTGGACGCAGCCCGAGCGGCCGCGCGTCGCCCTCACTCTCGGCCTGAGCCTGCCCGCGGAACAAGACCGCTACGCGGTGAACATCCAGGACATCATCGACGCGATCGCCGACCTCGACATCGAGATCGTCGCCACCGTCGACGACAGCCAACGGCACACGTTGGGGACCATCCCCGACAACGTCACCGTCGTTCCGTACGTGCCCCTCCACCATCTCGCCCCCACGTGCTCCGCGATCATCCATCACGCCGGAGCCGGCACTCTCGCCACCACAACGCTGTACGGCGTGCCGCAGCTCGCCCTGCCGTGGGACTTCGACGAGCCGTTGATCGCCGAGAGTCTTGTCAAGAGTGGGGCGGGCCTGATGGTGCCGGCCGCCGAAGCGACCGGAGCGTCGGTTCGCGACAACCTCGTCCGGCTGCTCAACGAACCCGCTTTCCGGCAAGGCGCCGAACAGTTGCGTGACGAGATGCTCGCCATGCCCTCAGCCAGTCAGTTCGTTGCGCAGCTTGAAGAACTCGCCGCGAAGCACCGGCCGTGAGTAAGGCCTGACGGGTGATGCCGACAGTGGCGAACCACTGCCGGCATCACCCGTACCCCGCGTTCTCAGTTGTCCAGGACGTTCTGCCGGCCCGCGGTCTGCAGTACCTCGGCCGCCGCGTTGTCGAGCACGCCGACCATCCAGTCTTCGAACGTCTTCTCGGTGTCCGACGCCGCGGCCCGCATCCAGCGCTGCTTCTGGCTTGGCGGCACAGTCATCTGGATCTTGAGGATCCGATCGGCCGCCGCCGCGTCGCGGCCGGCCTTGCGGCTGGCCCGCACCCGGTTGCGCAGTTCATTGCGCGACCAGCCGAACTTCTCCGCCCGGTCGAGCCACTGGTCCTGCTCGAGCGGTGTCAACGCGGCCAGTTCGGCGTGGTGCTGGAAGCTCAGCGCCGGTCGTCTGCGGGCGACCGCGTACTGCCGGGCGACCCAGGCGTAGTTGCGCAGCGTCTGGTAGTCCAGGGACGTCTGCTCGATGGCCTGCTTGTACAGATCGGGGTACTGCGCCTGGCCGTAGATCAACCAGTCGCCCAGCCACCAGGCCGACGAGACCGAGACGGCGTTGATCTGGTGACCGATCCTGCTCCACTCCTGGATCTCGACACCCGGCGGAAGACTGAAGCTGGTGCGTCTGGTCGAAGTCGTGTGTGGCAACCGCCCCCATCCGGCGCCGTTGTCCAGTTGCCTGGACAGTGCCCGCTGGTGAACTCCTTCGCCGCCCGAGGGCTGCTTGCCTTGCGTGTCCAACCTTCCTCCCGTGGTTGCACATGACTAAGCTCACTTGAGTTCATGTTTTCGCCAACAAGCATAAACTGGCGTAAATCCAGCCGTCAACTGGCGTGGACGAAATAAAACCGTGTTCTTCAGGCTAGTTGACACGTTGCTACACTTGACCCCCCGGGAGGAGGGATCCATGGCGGATACTTCGTCGGCGAACGAAGACACCCTGGCGGCGAAGGTGGACCACCTCTTCCGCACAGTCCGGCCCCGCAGCGGCAAGGAGTACAGCTTCGAGGAGGTCGCGGAGACCATCCGCGCCGGTGGCGGCCCGACCATCTCGGCGACATACCTGTGGCAGCTGCGTAAAGGCCTGCGGGACAACCCGACCAGAAGGCACCTTGAGGCGCTGGCCGGGTTCTTCGGTGTCCCGCCCTCCTACTTCTTCGACGCCTCCACCACCAGCCAGGTCGACGCGGAGCTGGCGCTGCTGGCGGCGTTGCGCGACTCCAACGTGCGGCAGATCGCCCTACGGGCGTCCGGCCTGTCGTCCAAAAGCCTCGGCGCGATCACCGAGATGGTGGAACGCGCCAGGGAGATCGAGGGCCTGCCGGACGCACCGTGACACGGCCGAACGGTCCAATCGCCATCCGCACCATCCCGGATATCGGGTTTCAGGCACTATGAGGGACAGGCCCCTTGCCCGTCCCTGGAGGTGTGTTGAGCGCGGAGCTGCGACGGCTGCGCCGCCGATGTGAGGCCATCGCGGCGGAATTGCCGCTGGTGAAGCCTTTCGACGTGCGTGAGTTATGCCGTCTGGTCGCGCTTCGCCAGGGCCGCCCGATCCACCTCATGCCGATCAACGGGATGTCCGAGGCGCACGGCCTGTGGCTGGCCACCGACTCCGCGGACCTGTTCTTCTACGAGGCCGGTACGGCGTTGCCGCATCAGGAACACATCATCCTGCACGAGCTGAGCCACCTGCTTTGCGGGCACTACCGCGAGGACACCACGGCAGCCGACCACCTGCGTGAACTCATCCCGCATCTGGATCCCAAGGTCATCCGGATGATGCTCCGGCGCACGTCGTATGTTGCCGCCGAGGAGCAGGAGGCCGAACTGCTCGCCTCGATCATCAGGCAGCGGGCCGGACTGGTGCGGTCCGACTCGATCAACGGCCGGATCAGGGCCGCGTTCGACTGGCCGCGCGACACACATGGGTGAGCTGCTCCGGCACAACGGCCCGGCTTTGCTCGCGTGTGCCGTCATCGTCGTACGGCTGGCCCGCCACCGTCGCCACCACCGCACCGCCACCAGCACGATGGGCTGGATCGTCCTGCTGGCCATCGCGCTCTCGCTCACGGTGAAGGCGCCCCTGGTGTACCAGGCGGTCAGCGAGCTGACCGGGATACCGAACATCGGCAGGCTGATCGACCACGGCTGCATCCTCGTCGCCGGCTGGGGTGCACTGGGAATCCTGTTGCACATCAACCATCCTGAGGAGGCACGGCAGCGGTCGTTGCCGCACGCGGTCTGGATAGCCCTGGCCTTCACCGGGATGTGCGTGCTGTTCGCGTTCACCAGAACGCCGGTCGACGACGTCAGGTTCGCCGGCAGGTACGGCAGGACGCCTGGCGTGCTGGAGTACTGGCTGGTCTATCTCGCGGGCATGCTGCCGGCGTTCCTCAACAGTGCCCGGCTCGCCGCCCGTTATGCCGGCATGGCAACGGATTCCGCGGTACGTCTGGGATTACGGCTGATCAGCATAGGTGTGCTGTGCTCGGTGGCGTATCACATCCACAAAGGACTGTTCTTCGCCGCCAGGCGCTTCGGGATCCACTACCCGAAGGCATTGAGCATGCCATTGGACAGGTATCTCACGCTCGCCGCGGCCATCCTGGTCCTCATCGGTGTCACCCTGCCGAACTGGCGGTCCCCGGACGTGTTCGGCGCCTGCCGCAAACTCCTGCGGCTGCGCCCGCTCTGGCTGGCCCTCTACCGCGTCAACCCGCGGATCGCCCTGGTGCCACCACGTCCACTGGTGCTGGAACTGCTCAACCTCCGCGACCTGGAACTGCGGCTCTACCGCCGGGTGGTGGAGATCCGGGACGGCAGGCTCGCCCTGCGCGAGCACATCGACCCCCGGGTGGCCGAGGCGGCACGGGCCGAAGCCGCAGGCCGGGGCCTGGCCGGGCAAAAACTTGACGCCCTCGTGGAAGCAACGACCCTCTACTCCGCGATGCAGGCCGCCCGAGCGGGGAACGACCCGCCGTCAGATCCCTCACCGGTCGCTGTCTCCGGCGGCCACGATCTCGCCGGAGACATCGCTTTTCTCGACGAGGTCGCGCTGGCATACCGCTTCGTCAGCCGGAAACACCGACGCTGCGAACTGCGTGAACGCCTTCAGGACATGGCCAGAACCGGCCGTTCGTAACCCTGCTCAGGACGGCCTTCGTGGGCGCGGTTTGAGCCGGAGATTCGGCAGTCCCGGCGCGGGAATCCGGTCCGGGCCGTGCCCGGCGACGACTCCGAACCGTTGTGGGTCAGCACCTTCCCAGTCCGCACGGGCCGCGGCGATCTCGTCGTGGCTGCGGCCCACGAAGTTCCACCACATCACCAGATCGTCCGCGAACGGTTCGCCACCCAGCAGAATCGCCTCGGCGGTCCCGGCGAACGTCAGCGACTCACGTCCAGTTCCCAGGTACAGCAACGGTCCTGGCGTCAGTTCGACATCCGCGACCTGCACCGATCCGTCCAGCAGGAGCAGGGCGTACTCGAAGTCGGGCCGCAGCGGGATCGTCCCGCCGGCCACCGAAAGCTGAGCACCCACCAACGGCGTGTGGGTGGTCGCCGGTGAAGTGGCGTCGCCAAGCGTGCCCATGAACACCGTGGCCTCGACACCTGGGCTCCGGAACACGGGCAGCTTCGGGTGATGCTCGAAGTCAGGGGCCATGCCAGTGGCTTCAGCGGGCAGCGCGACCCACAACTGCAAACCGCTCAGCACCGTGCCGGGCGCAGACACCTCGGAGTGCGACACGCCACGGCCGCTCGTCATCAGATTCAGCTGACCGGGACGCAGGACCACGTCGTTGCCGATGCTGTCGCGGTGGCGGACCTCCCCCGCCAACGGCCAGGTGACGGTCTGCAGCCCGATGTGCGGATGCGGCAGGACCAGCATGCCGTCGTTGTGCGGGCCGAACTTGTCCAGGAAGCACCACGCGCCAACCGTAGGCAGCGAACGCTGTGGCAACGCGCGGTTGACCTTGATCCCCCGGACCCCGCCCAACGGAACTTCACGGGCCACGAAGAACTCGGCGACCGCGCCATGCGAGCCCGCCGACTCGCATGGCGTGACCTGCGGGCTGGCCTCCAGGTTGCTCACTGAGGCCACTTGACGTGGTCGTTGTACTGCTCGTTCTTGCGTACGAACGCGGCGATGAACGGGCAGACGGGCACGATCACCTCGCCGCGGGCCACGACGTCGTCCAGGGCACCCGCGGCCAGCGCCTTGCCCAGGCCTTTGCCCGCGAACTCGTCGTCGACCTCGGTGTGCGTGAAGACGAGCTGGTCGCCGTCAACGGTGAACGCGCTGAAGCCCGCCAGCGACTCTCCCAGCCAGACCTCGTAGCGGCTCTTCTCGTCGTTCCTGACAACCCGTGCCGATTCGTCAGCCATCATGTCCTTCTCGGGTGAGAACAATCGTCCAGTCACTGTACTGACGCGACACGGGCCGCATGCATTCCTGACTTGGGTGCGTTCTTGAACTACGGATCGATCCAGTACGTTGTCGTAATTGTGAGGCCGACCGACAGCGAGATCACCCAGTGGGCGTTCGCCGCCCGGCGCGGTGACCGGAGCTCTCTTGAGCGGTTCATCCGCGCCACCCAGCGGGACGTGTGGCGGTTCGTCGCGCACCTGGCCGAACCCAGGCTCGCCGACGACCTGGCACAGGAGACGTACCTGCGCGCACTGGGCAGCCTGGCCCGGTTCGAGGGGCGCTCGTCCGCCAGGACCTGGCTGTTGTCGATCGCCCGGCGGGTGGTCGTCGACCAGATCCGGGCCGCCCAGGTCCGGCCACGGCACGCGGATGTCGCCGACTGGCAGGAAGTCGCCGAGCGCACGCAACCTGCCGCGGGCTTCGAAGAGGGCGTCGTGCTGGAGGAGCTGATCCGTTCGCTGGACGCCGACCGGCGCGAGGCGTTCGTGCTCACCCAGACACTCGGCCTGTCCTACGCCGACGCCGCCGAAGTCTGCGACTGCCCAGTCGGCACGATCAGGTCACGCGTGGCGCGAGCCCGCGACGACCTGATCACAGCCATGAGCGACACCGGCAACCCACGGCGCCGGTTCGCGATCTAGAGCAGCTCCAGCACAGCCTTGGTGGTAGTCACCTCGGCGAAACCGCCGGAGTGCAGGTTGGCGGCCGTGGCGCGGGCCAGCTCGTCGGCAGTGACGACCGCGCCGTCCGGGGTGGTGGCGTCGAACGTGTGCGTCGCGTCGATGGCCACCTTGACCTTGAAGCCGAGGTTGCCGCCGACCCGGGATGTGGTCTCCACGCACCAGTTCGTCTGGATGCCGATCACCACGATGTCCTCGATGCCCCGGTCGGTCAGCCATTTCGCCAGGTCGACCGAACCGTGGAAGGCCGAGTGCACGGACTTGGAGAACAACAGCGCAGGCCTGATGCCGTCGAGTTCGGGTTTGAACTCGTTGCCGGGGGTGCCGGCGCGCAGCGGCGAGTCCGGGTCCACGGAGTCGTGGCGCACCACGACAATCGGCTGACCGGCGTCCTGCCAGGCGGTCACCAGCGTGCGGATGTTCGCCTCGCTGTCAGGGTTGTTGCGCGGCGGCATGGCCGGGTCGTCGAAGCCACGTTGCACGTCGATCACGATCAAAGCTCGGGTTGTCATGGCGTTCAGCCTGCCCGGGATCACCGGCCGGCAGGGAGTGGCAAAACATGCGCGATGGGGTACTTTTCCGCCATGCAGATCGTCGGCCTGTTGATCCTGCCGGGCAGCCGTGCGTTCGACACCGCGGTGGCCACGGAGATCTGGGGCATCCAACGCCCTGATTTCGACCGGTTCGAGATGCGTATCTGCTCCCCGGGCGGCGTCTCACTCCCGATGCATCCGTTCGGGTCGATCGACGCGACGCACGACCTGAGCGGGCTCGATGACTGCGATCTCGTGATCGCGACCGGGCGGTCGGATCCACACGCGGAGGTCCCGCAAGACGCGATCAACGCACTGCAAGCAGCGCATGCGAGAGGCGCGGCGGTCGCATCGCTGTGTTCAGGCGCCTTCACGCTCGCCGCCGCCGGGCTGCTGCGCGGCAGGAAAGCCACCACGCACTGGACCCTGCTCGACGGCCTCGTTGAAGTCGCGCCGGACAGCGACATCCAGGGCGATGTCCTGTACACCGAGGACGGCACGGTCTTCACGTCGGCGGGCGTGGTCGGTAGCCTGGACCTCTGCCTGCACTTGATACGCAAGGACTTCGGCGCCCAGGCGGCCACCAAACTGGCCCGGCGCCTGGTGATGCCGCCGGCCCGGGACGGCGGGCAGCGCCAGTACGTGGACGCATCCGTGCCCGAGCGGCCACCAGCCAGTATAGCGTCCACAGTGGATTGGGCGATGGCCAGGCTTGGCGAGCCGATCGGCATCGGCGACCTGGCCGGGCATGCCGGGATGAGCGGCCGGACGTTCCACCGGGCCTTCCTGGCCGCCACCGGCAGCACCCCTGGACGCTGGCTGTCAGTGCAGCGAATCCGCCTGGCACAACGACTTCTGGAGACCACACCACTCACGGTGGCCCGGGTGGCGCAACGGTCGGGGATGGGCACCGCGTCAGCCCTGACAGCTACCGGCGGACTTTCGGCGGGCCAGGTCAGTCGATTTCCACGACGGCCTTGCCGGTGACCTGACGGCCGAACAGTGCGGCGGCGGCCTCGTCGAACTGGTTCCAGGAGCCCCGCCAGCCGATGTCGACGGTCAGCTTGCCCTCGGCGACCAGTTTGAGCAGGTGCGCCAGGTCCGCGCTGTAGCCGTTGCCGGACTGGAAGGAGACCAGGGACTTCGCCGGCGCGACGGTGGCATAGGGAGGGAAGACCGCGGGCTCGAGCGAGGTCCAGCCGATGCTCTGCAGCACGCCGCCGGTCTTCAGCAGCTCCCACGACCGCACCAGGGTCGGGCCGCCGACGTTCTCCAGCACGACGTCCACCGGCTCGACATCGTCCAAATCGGACACAACTTCCTGCGCGCCGAGCTCGGCGAGACCTTCACCGCGCCGGGCGAGCGCGACGACGTGCGCGCCCTCGATCGTCGCGAGCTGAATCGCGTACCGGCCGACGCCGCCGGACGCACCAGTGACGAGAACTCGCTTGCCCTGCAACGGACCGGACGCCCGCAGCGCACGCAACGCGGTGACTCCGGCGACCGGCAGAGTCGAGGCAACGGCCAGGTCAACGCCGTCCGGAACGACCGCGAGCTCGTTCACCGACACCGCGCGCCGCTCGGCCCACGCGCCGTCTGAGCCGAACGTGAGGACCTTCGTACCGACCGCAGGTCCGGTGCCATCGGCCGCGGACTGGGTGACCACACCGGCCGCGTCCCAGCCCATGACCTTGCCTTCGGGCGTCGTGGCCGCGTAGCCGACATCGCCGTGGTTGAGTGACGCGAATCGCACGTCGATGATCACCTGATCGGGGGACGCCACCGGGTCGGGTGCTTGCGTCAGCTTCAGGCCGAATTTGGTATCTGGGGTGGTGACCAGGGCACGCATCGCAGCCTCCGTGAACGGATCGAACTTCTCGAGCGTCCGGGTAACCACCACACCGGCCGGCCTATTCCTGCCACCGTCGACAGTGGACCACCGGGCACGTACGTAAATCTGCGTATGCCCGGAACCGCTCGCACGCGGACGATTTACCCGAACCACCCGGCCACGCTGTCGGGTATGACAGCGACACTCTCTCCGGCGCGGCCGATCGGGACGAAGCTGGCCAAGAATCCGCGTAAGGGCTGGCTGGTGATGCACATCGTGTCGGCGGGTGCGTGGATCGGCATGGACCTGGTGATGGCCGTGCTCGTGTTCACCGCGATGTGGACCAGCGACCCGCAGACCGCCGCACTGTGTTACCAGGCACTTGAGCTCTTCGCGGTGTGGCCGATGCTGACCGCGGGCGTGATCTGCCTGATCAGCGGAGTCGTATTGGGTCTGGGCACCAAGTACGGCCTGGTCCGCTACTGGTGGGTGGCCGTGAAGCTGATGCTCAACGTGGTGCTGTGCGTGCTGGTGCTGTTCGCGCTGCGCAGCGGCGTGCACGAGGCCGCGGAGTACGGCCGGACGATGACCGGGCCCGCACCCGGCGACATGGTGTTCCCGCCGATCGTGTCCACGGTCTCGTTGCTGTTCGCCACCGTCATCTCGGTGTTCAAGCCCTGGGGGCGCGTCCGGAAGGCAAAGCCATGAACCCTGTCGAGACGACCGCGCTGAGAAAGCAGTTCGGCGACATCGCCGCGGTCAAGTACCTGAATCTGACTGTGCGCGCCGGCGAGGTCTACGGATTCCTCGGCCCGAACGGCGCCGGGAAGACCACCACGCTGCGGATGCTGCTCGGCCTGATCCGCCCGACGTCAGGCTCGGTCCGGCTGCTCGGCAAGCCACCGGGCAGCCTGGACCGGGTCGGCGCGCTGATCGAAGGACCGGCCTTCTATCCGTACCTCTCTGGCCGCAAGAATCTGCTGGTCCTGGCCGACCATGCAGGTGTGGCGCGCTCCCGGGTGGAGACCGTGCTGGACGTGGTCAGCCTCGCCGGTCGGGCCGCGGACAAGTATTCGACGTACTCGCTCGGCATGAAGCAGCGTCTCGGCCTGGCCGCGGCCCTGCTCAAGGACCCGCAGCTGCTGATCCTGGACGAGCCCACCAACGGCCTCGACCCAGCGGGGATGGCCGACATGCGCGTCACCATCCGTGACCTGGCCGCAAGCGGTTGCACAGTCCTGCTGTCCAGCCATCTGCTGGCCGAGGTCGAGCAGATCTGCGACCGGGTCGGCGTGATCACCGACGGCCGGCTGGTCGCGGAGACGACAGTCGCTGACCTGCGCTCGGGCGGGACGCTAAGGGTTGTTGCGCATCCGGTCGACCAGGCGCGAGACGTCCTGACGGCCATGATCGGCGAGGCCCGCGTCCAGGCCAGCGGAACCGTGTTCGACCTGGAGGTCGACCCGGGCCAGTCCGCCAAGATCAACGCCGGGCTCGTCGGCGCCGGGGTCTCGGTCAGCGAACTGCGCTGGCACGAGCCCGACCTGGAACAGACCTTCCTCGAGCTGACCGGAGGTGCGCGTGATGTTCTCTGATCTGAGGGCAGAGCTGACCAAGCAGGTCAGCCGGCCGGCGATCTGGCTGCTGCTGGTGATCGCCGTCGTGCAGACCCTGACTTTCGCCTACGTGATCCCCTATGCCGGATACACCGGCACGGCGTCCGGACCGGTGGAGCGCGGGCTCGCCGCGATGCTGCCGGACCAGTTCGTCACCAGCGCCATCGGCGGGCTCCCGCTGTTCGTCGGCGCGTTGGCGTTGATCTTCGGCGTGCTCACCGCAGGCAGCGAATACGGCTGGGAGACGTGGAAAACCGTGCTCGCACAACGACCTTCACGGGTTCGCGTGTACACGGCCAAGCTCGCCACCGTCGCGATCGGCGTGTTCGTGTTCGTGGTGGCGTTGCTGGCGTTCTGTGCGGGTGCGAGCGTCATCGTGGCCGGTCTGGCAGACCAGCCGACGACCTGGCCAGGGTTCACCGAGATCGTCACCGGGCTCGGCGCGGGCTGGCTGGTCACGATGATGTGGGGTGCGCTGGGTCTGCTGCTGGGCATCGTGTTCCGGGGCGTCGCACTGCCGATCGGGCTGGGCCTGGTGTGGATGCTGGCGATCCAGAACCTGCTGTCGGCCATCGCGGCACCGCTGCTGGCCTGGGTGAACACCCTGCAGAAGGGGCTGCCGGGGCCGAACGCGGGCGCACTCGTGGCATCCCTGATCGGGGGCTCCGGCCCGCCGGGTGTCGACGCGATCGTCGGCGGCGGACAGGCCACCATGGTCATCGCGGCCTACCTGCTGGCATTCTCCCTGCTGGGTGGCTGGCTGCTGCAGCGGCGAGACATCAACTGAGGCTGGGGAGCGATGAAGGCCATTGACATCGCGTTCGCGCTGCTGGCGACGGTGATCAGCGTCGTCGGCAGCGCGGTCGCGTCCCGGATCACCCATGCCGGCCTCACGATCGACGTGCTCGGGCTGGTGCTGGCGGCCGGCGCCGGTATGGCGTTGATCGCACGCAGGCGGTGGCCATTGGTCAGTTTGGGTACGACGACCGCGTTCACCACGCTGTACCTGACGCTGAACTACCCGTACGGCCCGGTTGTCTTCACGTTCCTCGCCGCCGTGTACGCCGTCGGCCGCTACGAACCGCTGTCGAAGTCCGTGCCCGTAGCGGTCGTCAGCTGGCTGGTGTTCAGCGTGCACCTGCTGACCAACAAATCCGCATTGCCTGGGCTGTACGGGCTCATCCCGGTCACCGGGTTCGTGCTCATCCCGCTCGCCCTCGGCGTGATCGTGCGGGCCAATCGGGAAGCGTTCGAGCTCGCTCGGGCCGAGGCCATCCGGGAACGCGTTTCCAACGAGCGGCTGCGGGTCGCCCAAGAGGTACACGACGTCGTCGGGCACGGTCTGGCGGCGATCAAGATGCAGGCGGACATCGCCCTGCACCTGCTGACCAAGAAACCCGAACAGGCCGAGATCGCACTCAAGGCGATCAGCCAGACCTCCACCGAGGCACTCGACGAACTGCGCGCGACGTTGACCGTCGTGCGAGGCCGGGCACCCGCGCCGGGACTGGGCCTGCTGCCGGACCTGACCGACCGGATGAGCCACGCCGGTGTCGAGGTCAAGCTGAATGTCGTTGGCACACAACGAGATCTGCCAGCAGCGGTGAACCTTGCCGGGTACCGGGTGGTCCAGGAGTCGCTGACCAATGTCCTGAAACACAGTTCGGTCAAACGGGCGACCGTCCGCGTCGGCTACGAGCCCGGCTCGGTGCGGATCAAGGTGTCGAACCCGTCGTCCGGGCCGGTGCTGCCCAGTGCGGGCTTCGGAATTCCCGGAATGCGTGAACGGGTGACCGCGCTGGGCGGAGAATTCAGCGCGGGGCCGACCGAGGACGGCCTGTTCGAAGTGCGGGCCACGATTCCAACGGACGGGGACAGCCAGTGATCAGGGTGATGATCGTCGACGACCAGGACCTGATCCGGCTCGGCCTGCGCACCCTGGTGGAGAACGAGGACGGCCTGGACTTCGCCGGTGAGGCCGCCGACGGGCTGGCAGCGGTGACCGTGGCCCAGCAGACCCGGCCCGACATCGTGCTGATGGACATCCGGATGCCCGGTATCGACGGCCTGGAGGCGACCCGCCGGATCATCGCCACCCCGGACCTGGACCACACCAGGATCATCGTGCTGACCACGTTCGAGCTCGACGAGTACGTGTTCGACGCGTTGCGGTACGGCGCAAGCGGTTTCCTGCTCAAGGACACCAAACCGGACGAGCTCATCCAGGCGATCAAGCTCGTCGCCGGTGGCGGTGCGTTGCTTTCGCCCTCGGTCACCCGCCGCGTGATCTCCGAGTTCGCCTCCGGGCCGTCCCGCGCGGTCAAACCCCACCCCCGGCTGGGCACGCTCACCCAGCGCGAGCTGGAGATCGTCGGCCTGGTCGGCGAGGGCCTGACCAACGACGAGATCGCCGAACGCCTCGTGGTCAGCCCGGCCACCGCCCGCACCCACGTCAGCCGCGCGATGATCAAGCTGGGCGCCCGCGACCGCGCCCAGCTCGTCGTCTTCGCCTACCAGTCCGGCCTCACGTAAGGGATTCGAAGAACTCGCGGATGTCGCCGACGAGAATCTCCGGCTCCTCGAGCGCAGCGAAGTGGCCGCCGCGGTCGACATCGACCCACCGGACGATGGTGTGCTCGGCCTCGAGATACCGCCGCACGCCGGCGTCGTGGGCGAACACGATCGCCGCTGTGGGTACTCCCGAGTTGACCTTCTCCGCTCCCCAGCCTGCCTGCGCGTAGCCGACATAGGCCGCCGACCCGGCGGTGCCGGTCAGCCAGTAGATCATCACGTTGGTCAGCAGCCAGTCCCGGTCAAGGATCTTGTCGGGCGTGACGTGCCTGGGGTGCGTCCATTCGCGGAACTTGTCCATGATCCACGACAGCTGTCCCACCGGGGAGTCCAGCAGCCCGTACGCCAGGGTCTGCGGCCGGGTCGACTGGATGGCGATGTAGCCGAACTCCTCACGGTGGAAGGCCTGGATCCGGTTGAGCCGATCCTGCTCCAGCTCGGTGAGCTCGTCCCACTCCGCGACCGGGAAATCGGGAATCGCCATGGGACCGTTGAGGTGTACGCCGACAACCTGGTCGGGTGCGACCCGGGCGACCTCCGGGCTGACCGCCGCACCGATGTCGCCGCCCTGCACGCCGTACTTCTCGTAGCCGAGCCTGCGCATGAGTTCCGCCCAGGCGCGGGCGATCCTGGCCGTGTCCCACCCGGAATCACTTGTGGGGCCGGAGAATCCGAACCCCGGCAAGGACGGGATCACCAGGTGGAAGGTGTCGGTCAGCATCGGGATGATGCCGAGGAACTCGATGAACGACCCCGGCCAGCCGTGCGTCAGCAGCAACGGAAACGCGTTCTCGTTGGCGGAGCGTACGTGTACGAAGTGGATCCGTTGCCCGTCGATCTGAGTGGTGAACTGCGGATATTCGTTGATCTTGGCTTCAGCGTCCCGCCACGAGTACTGCGTGCGCCAGTACTCCGCCAGCTCCCGCAGCCACACGGTCGGCACGCCGGTGTCCCAGTCGTCGCCGGGCAGCGGGGCCGGCCACAGCGTCCTCGCCAGGCGTTCTTGCAGGTCATCGAGCCTGTCCTGGGCGATCTCGATACGGAACGGGGTGATCTCTTCGCTCATGAGGACAACGTTAGGACCCGGTTAGGACAGTTTCGGTCCTAACCGGATGACAGACTTCGGAAATGACTTCGGCGAGGTTGCTACGACTGCTGTCCCTGCTGCAGACCACCCGCGACTGGACCGGCGCTGACCTGGCCGAACGCCTCGAAGTGGACATCCGCACGGTCCGCAGGGACATCGAGAGACTCCGCAATCTCGGCTATCCGGTGATCGCGACCCCCGGGCTCGCCGGATACCGGCTGGGCGCGGGCGCCAAGTTGCCGCCGTTGCTGCTCGACGACGAGGAAGCCATCGCGGTCGCGGTGGGCCTGCGGACCGCCGCCACCGGCACGATCGCCGGTATCGAGGAGAGTTCGCTGCGTGCGCTGGCCAAGCTCGAACAGGTCCTGCCGTCCCGGTTGCGGCACAGGGTCAGCATGCTGAATTCGGTCACCGTGACGCTGCCGTCCCGCGGCCCGGTGGTGGATCCTGATGTCCTGACCGCGATGGCGGCTGCCTGCCGTGACCACATGCGCCTGCGATTCGACTACGTCTCCCATGACGGCAGCGAATCGCTGCGCACGACCGAGCCACATCGACTGGTACACACCGGAAAGCGCTGGTACCTGGTCGGCTGGGACATCGATCGCGCGGACTGGCGCACCTTCCGGGTCGACAGAGTCCGGCCGCGCATTCCGACCGGCCCGCGCTTCACCCCGCGTGATGCCCCGGATGCCGCAGAGCACCTGTCCCGTGGCGTGTCCACGTCCGTTTACCGCTACCAGGCGAAGATCACGCTACAGGTTCCCGCCGAGGTCGCGGCAGAGCGCGTGTCGCCGACTGTCGGTGTGATCGAGGCTGTCGATGAGCGCAGTTGCCTGCTGCACACGGGATCGAACTCCCTGGACGAGATCGTCGTCTACGTCGGGCTGTTCGATTTCCCTTTCACCGTGCACGAACCGCCGGAACTCATCACTCGGGTACGCGAGCTCGCGGCCCGTCTTTCCCAGGCTACACAACAAGAGTCGTGAGCGCGGCCGAATCCCCGCTGGGCACGTACTCACGCCAAGCGGCAGCCAGATTGCGGACGGCCACGCTGAGGATGTCCGCGGTGCCGAGGAACGGGATTCTGAGATAGTCCTTGCTGCCGCCCGAAGCGTCGAGCGAACCGCCGGGAAGCACCGCGACATCGTGGCGTAAAGCCAGCTGCGCGAAGGAAATCGCGTCACCATAAGGAAGCCTGATCCACAGGCACTGGCCGCCGGCGGCGGGCGCGAACTGCCATTCGGGCAGGTGTTCGGTGAGCTCGGCGCACAGCCGGTCGTGCTGGATCCTGAGGTCGGCGACTCGCTGGCGTCGCAGCGTCTCCAGGTTGGCGACGAGTTCGGCGGCGGCGAGCTGAGCGAGGAAGTTGCTGCCGAGGTCGTGCACGGCCTTGAGCCGGGCCAGCTGGTTGATCACGGATTCCGGGCCGCGGACCCAGCCGACCCGCAGCCCGCCCCAGACGACCTTGCTCAACGAGCCGACGGTCACCGCAGGCCCGTACGCGGCGACAGGAGCCGGGATCTCACCGGCGAATCCAAGGTCCGCGAGCACTTCGTCCTCGATCAGCCGGACGCCGAGTTCCGCGGCCGCCGTGGCGAGCCGTCTTCTGGCCAAAGTGGACATCACGGTGCCGGTCGGGTTGTGGTACGACGCAATCACGTACAGGACCTCGGGCCGTTCGGTGCGCATGGTCCGGATCATCGCCTCGACGTCGCCGTGCGGCACGGTCCGGAAAACCGCCGAGGACTCGCGGAACGCCTCCAGCGCGCCGGGGTAGGTAGGCCTCTCGACGACGACCTTGTCCCCCGGCGCGACGAGAAGCTTTGCCAGCAAGGCCAATCCCTGTTGCGCCCCGGTGGTGACGAGGATCTGGCCGGGAGCCGTGGGCAGGCCACGTTCGCTGAACCGCTGTGCGAGGGCTTCGCGCAGGGCGGGATGGCCCGCCGGGTGGTAGCCGATGTCGTCGACGACCTCGACGGACAAGGCGTTCCGGTAGGCCTCGCTCACCGCGGGCGGGATCACTGTCGGCGCGGCGCACGTGAGCTGGATGATCCGGTCAAGCGGGTCGAGAAGGTGCACGAACAGCGGGTTCGCGGTGTCGACCGGGCGTCCTTGGTCGGGCCGCAGCGCGGCGGGTGCGACCCGTGTGCCGCTGCCCTGCCTGCGGACGATCTTCCCGTCCTGGGTGAGCAGGTCGTACGCGGACACGACCGTGGTCCGGCCGACCGCCAACGCGTTCGCGAGCGTGCGGTCCGGCGGCAGCAGCGTGCCAGGGGCGAGTTCGCCGTCGTCGATCAACTGCCTGATCCGGCCGGCCAGCAGCAGGTAGAGCGGGCCGCGCCCGGCTGACCAGCGGCCGAGCAGCGTGACCAGATCAGTCACCGGTGGAGTCGACACCAAACCAATTGTGCCAGATTGGCTCTGGGATAGGGCCAATTCGGGATCAAGACTCTGTCCATGACCTACCACCGCGAAACACGTGCTGCCCGGCTGACTGCTCCAGGCCCAGGTAGGCCCCTGGCTGTGCCGCTCTACCAGACCGCCAACTTCGTCTTCGACGGCCCGGACGAGGTCGCCGAGGCGATGTCCGGGCCCGGTTCGTTCAGCTACACCGGGCACAGCAACCCCACCAGCCGTGCCCTCGAAGACGCCATGGCCGACCTCGAAGGCGGAACGAAGGCGCTGGTCACGGCCTCGGGAACGGGCGCGGTCAACTCGGTGCTGCAGGCCGTCCTGCGGCAGGGCGACCACGTGATCGCCCAGCGGGAGCTCTACGGCGGCACGTTCTCGATCCTGAAGAACATGACCGACCGCTGGGGCCTCGAAGTCACCTACATCACCGGCGCCGACCCGGCCGAGGTGACCGAAGCCCTGCGGCCGACGACGAAGCTGCTCTACCTGGAGACCATCGCCAACCCGACCGGGCACGTTCCCGACATCCCTGCACTCGCGGCGCAAGCCAAGCGCAACGGCGTGATCACGGCTGTCGACAACACCTTCGCGACCCCGCTGCTCTGCCGGCCGATCGAGCACGGCGCCGACGTCGTGCTGCACTCGGCGACCAAATACCTCGGCGGGCACCACGATGTCGTCGGCGGGATCGCGGTTTTCGCCGACGAAAGCCTTTATCAGGAGACCTGGCGGCACTCGGTGCGACTCGGGGTGACCGCCGACCCGTTCGCGGCCTGGCTCATCCTGCGCGGCCTGAAAACCCTGCCACTGCGCGTCGCCCGGCAGTGCGAGAGCGCTTTGCTGCTCGCCGAACGGATGTCGGAACACCCCGCTGTGTCCACTGTGTACCACCCCGGCCTACCCACGCATCCCAGTCACAGCCGGGCAAAACGACTGCTGGGTGGCTTCGGCGGCACCTTCGCCGCCGAAACCACCGACGCACGGGCGTTCATGCGTGCCCTGAAGCTGATCCTGAACGCGCCGTCACTGGGCGGCACGGAGTCGATCGTGATGCACCCGGCCACCACGTCACACCGTGACATGGACGCCGAAGCGTTGCGGCAGGCCGGGGTCAGCCCGAACATGGTCCGCATCGCACTGGGCGTCGAGCATCCGGCCGACCTCTGGGCGGACGTCGAACAGGCGCTGGACAAGCTCAGCAACGTCAGTCCAGCGCTGACATCACGTGCTTGATCCGCGTGTAGTCCTCCAGGCCGTACATGGACAGGTCCTTGCCGTAGCCGGAGTGCTTGAAACCGCCGTGCGGCATCTCGGCGACCATCGGAATGTGGGTGTTGATCCACACACAGCCGAAGTCCAGGCGCCGGGACGTCCGCATGGCACGGGCGTGGTCCCGGGTCCAGACCGAGGAGGCCAGGCCGTAGCGGACGCCGTTGGCCAGCCGCATGGCCTCGGCCTCGTCGGTGAACTTCTGCACGGTGATCACCGGGCCGAACACCTCGTCGGTGACGATCTCGTCGCCGGGCTGGAGGCCTGAAACCACTGTCGGCGCGTAGAAGAACCCACGGTCGCCGACCTGGGAACCACCATTGTGGACGGTCGCGTGGCCGGGCAGCCGGTCGATGAACCCGGTGACCCGGGCGAGCTGGCCGGCGTTGTTGAGGGCGCCGTAGTCGACGTCCTGGTCGGGGCCGCCGGTCTTGGTCTGCTTGGCCGCCTCTGCCAGGGCCGCTACGAACTCGTCGTGCACACCAGCGGCGGCGATCACGCGCGTGGCCGCAGTGCAGTCCTGGCCGCCGTTGAAGTACCCGGCGGCGGCGATCGCCTTCGCGGCTGCCGCGATGTCGGCGTCGTCGAAGACCACGACCGGGGCCTTGCCGCCCAGCTCGAGATGGACACGCTTGACGTCCGCGGCGGCCGCGCCGGCGACCTCGATACCGGCACGCTCCGAGCCGGTGATCGACACCATCTGCGGAGTCGGGTGCGTGACCAGCGACCGGCCGGTGTCCCGGTCGCCGCAGACGACGTTGAACACGCCGGGCGGCAGGAACTCCGCTGCGAGCTCGGCCAGCATGACCGTGGTGGCCGGGGTCGTGTCGGACGGCTTGAGCACCACCGTGTTCCCGGCGGCGAGCGCGGGCGCGATCTTCCAGATCGCCATCATCAACGGGTAGTTCCACGGCGTGACCTGGCCACAGACCCCGATCGGCTCACGCCGGACGTACGAGGTGAAACCGCTGAGGTACTCCCCCGCCGACTTGCCCTCCAGGATCCGGGCCGCACCGGCGAAGAACCGGATCTGGTCCACCGCGACGGGCAGTTCCTCGACCCGGGTCACCGCCAGCGGTTTCCCGGTGTTCCCGGCCTCGGCGCCGACGAACTCCTCGGCGCGCCGCTCCAGGACGTCCGCGATCCGCAGCAACGCCAGCTGGCGTTCGGCCGGAGTGGTGTCCCGCCAGGTCTCGAACGCCGCACCGGCCGCACCGAACGCCGCGTCCACATCGGACTCGCCGGACAGCGGGGAGGTCGCGTAGACCTCGCCGGTGGCCGGGTTGACAAGGTCGAGTGTGCGCCCGTCGGCCGCGTCGGTGCTCTTGCCGTTGATGAAATTGCGGAAGACTTGCTTGTCAGACACCAGAATCTCCGGTCATAGAATTACGTGGTCGGCGCAGTTACTCGGAAGGTACGGTGACCACCCAGCGGTCCGCCGGTCGCGGTCGGAGGTAGAACAGCCAGTACACCGCGGCCAGGGCGAGCACGGCAACTGTGATCAGCAGATCGAGTACGGCCTGCTGGGTCACGACATACAGCAGCACCAAGGCGATCAGCACAGGCAGCACCGGCCAGAGGCTCATCCGCCAGGCAGGCTTCTCGCGATGCTCACCACGGCGGCCTGCCAGCGAAACCACCGCGACGCCAAGGTACATCGCGGCGACGACCACGCTGGTGACGCCGCTGAGCGTGTCGACTGGCGCGAAACACAATGCGGCACCGCCCACACCGACGACCAGGGTCGAAACCCACGGCGAGGAGAACCGGTGGCTGACCGTGCCAAAGGCCTTGTTCATCGCCTGTGGCCAGGCGCGGTCGCGGGCGGAGGCGTACAGCACGCGCGAGTTCTGGATGACCATCACGATCACCGCGTTGATGATCGCGAGCGCGATGCTCAGGCTGACGAACACACCGAGGCCGGTGTTGCTCCAGCTCGTGACCATCGCGGCGATGTCACCGCCGACGAGCGTCTCCGTGTCCGGCGCGCCAAGGATGATCGCCACGACCGGCACGATCACCACGGCCGCGCCGATGCCCAAGGTCCACAACACGGTCCGCACGACAGTCCGGCGTGGGTTGCGCATTTCCTCCGACAGGTACACCGCGGTCGTAAAGCCTTGCAGGACAAAGAGAGCGACCGCGAGACCGGCGATGATCGTGACCGTGTTCACGGGTTCGGCGGTGGCAGGTTCGAACAGCACCGAGGCCGGACGCTGGGCGTTGCCGAAGCCGAGAAACGACACCACCGCGATGGCCACGATCTCCAGCAGCAGGAAGATCCCGGTGATCCAGGCGTTGGCGCGCAGGTTGAGCAGGCCCATCAGGGTGCCGAGCAGCATCACGGCCGCCCCGGCGACCTGCGGGTCGATATCCAGCACGGCATGCAGGTAGTCGGCGGTGCCCAACGCGATGATCGGCGGAATGATCAGCACGATGATGAACGACAGCACGAACATCATCCAGCCGGCGAACCGGCCGGCCAGCGTGCCCACCATCGCGTACTCACCACCCGCGCTGGGCACGAGCGTGCCGAGTTCGGCGTAGCAGAGCGCCACTCCGATACATAACAGCGCGGCCAGCGCGATCGTGAGCGCGGTGCCTGTGCCGAGGTCGCCCAGCAACGGCGGTACGACCACGAACAGCGACGAAGCCGGGGTCAGGCAGCTCAACGTGAGCAGGGTCCCGCCGAAAACACCGATCGACCTGGTCAGCGGCCGTGGCCCGGCGTCGGGCGGCGGCGCGGTGGCGGTGGGCGTCGGTGGGATCGCTGTTCCGGTCATACGCGCCCTCCTCGGTCGTGAGACGCATCGAACAACGCGAATCCAGCAATGTCAACGGGTCATTGGCAACGAAATCCGTTGTTTCAGCCGGTTGGGCTACCGGAATCAACGGTGGGCGTGTGCCGTCTGTGCCAGCCGGGCGAGCCGACGATAATGCGAGGCGTGAATCGGAAGAACTCGGCGCCCGAGCGGCAGGCGGCCCCGCTGCTGGACGACACCGCCAAGCAGATCATCGAGCAGCTGCAGCAGGACGGCCGGATGCCGTACTCGACGATCGGCAAGATCGTGGGCCTGTCGGAGGCGGCGGTCCGCCAGCGGGTGCAGCGGCTGTCGGACACCGGCGTGATCCAGATCGTCGCGGTCACCGATCCGATGCAGGTCGGGCTGTTCCGCCAGGCGATGATCGCGATCAGCGTGGACGGGCCGCTCGAGCCGGTCGCCGACGCGCTGGCCGAGATGGACGAGATCGACTACGTGGTGGTCTGCGCCGGCCGGTTCGACATCCTGTGCGAGGTGATCTGCACCGACGACGCGAGCCTGCTCGAGCTGATCTCCACCCGGATCCGCACGATCAAGGGCGTGCGCAACGCCGAAACCCTCGTCTACCTCAAGCTCCGCAAGCAGTCGTACCAGTGGGGCACCCGCTAGCAACGAAATCCGCAGAACTAACCCACCTGGGTGACGAATTTCGTTGTTCCACGCTTCACAGACCACTGATTCGCTTGCTTTCGGGGGGTGAGGTGTGCGATAAAGCAAGCATGACTGGCGCTGACGACCTGGCACGTTCCGCGAGTGAGCACCTGTGGATGCACTTCACTCGGCACTCCACCTTCGCCGACACACCGCCCCCGGTGATCGTGCGCGGTGAGGGCGCGTACATCTTCGACGCGGACGGCAAGCGATACCTCGACGGTCTCGCCGGCCTGTTCGCCGTCCAGGTCGGTCATGGCCGGGAAGAACTCGCCGAAGCGGCGGCCAAGCAGACGCGTGAGCTCGCCTACTTCCCGTTGTGGGGCACCGCGCACCCCAGGGCGGTCGAGCTCGCCGAACGGATGACCGCGGCCGCGCCAGGCGACCTCAACCGGGTGTTCTTCACCGTGTCCGGTGGCGAATCCGTTGAGACGGCGTGGAAACTGGCCAAGCAGTACTTCAAGCTGACCGGGAAGCCCACCAAGCACAAGGTGATCAGCCGCTCCCTGGCCTACCACGGCACGTCCCAGGGCGCCCTGTCGATCACCGGTATCCCTGCGGCCAAGCAGGACTTCGAACCGCTGGTGCCCAGCACCATCAAGGTCCCCAACACCAACATCTACCGCGCTCCCGTGTACGGCGACGACCCCGTCGCCTACGGCCGGTGGGCCGCCGACCAGATCGCGGCCGCCATCGAAATGGAAGGCCCGGACACGGTAGCCGCGGTCTTCCTGGAGCCGGTGCAGAACACCGGCGGCTGCTTCGTGCCGCCTCCCGGCTATTTCCAGCGCGTCAGGGAAATCTGCGACCAGTACGACGTCCTGCTCGTCTCCGACGAGGTGATCTGCGCGTTCGGCAGGCTGGGCCACGACTTCGGCGCCAAACGCTACGGCTACCAGCCCGACATGATCACCGTCGCCAAGGGCCTCACCTCGGGTTACGCCCCGCTCGGCGCGGTACTGGCCAGTGACCGCCTGATGGAACCGTTCCTCCAGGGCACAACCACATTCCTGCACGGCTCAACGTACGGCGGCCACCCGGTGTCCTGCGCGGTCGCGATGGCCAACCTCGACCTGATGGAACGCGACGGAATCTACGACCACGTCCTGTCCGACGAGGCAGCCTTCCGCTCCACACTGGACAAACTGACGGACCTGCCGATCGTCGGCGACGTCCGCGGCGCAGGCTTCTTCTACGGCATCGAACTGGTCAAAGACAAGGCCACCAAGGAAACCTTCTCCCCTGACGAGTCCGAGCGCGTGCTCCGCGGCTACCTCTCCAGCGCGCTGTTCGACGCCGGCCTCTACTGCCGCGCCGACGACCGCGCCGAACCCGTCATCCAGTTCTCCCCGCCCCTGATCTGCGGCCAGGACCAGTTCGACGAGATCGAGCAGATCCTCCGCAAGGTCCTCACCCAGGCCTGGAACCTGCTGTGATGCAGGTCTTCCCGGCGGTCCGTTCCTAGACGGTGACGACGATCTTCTTCCCGGCGTGGAGCCCCTTCTCGAGGTGGCGGTGTGCCTCGACGACGTCGTCGAGGGCGAACACCTTGTCGATGGCGGGCCGCAGTGCACCAAGGCGTACACCGGCGTTCAGGAAGGCCGCCATGCGCTTCACCACCACGGCGTCGACGGTGTGCTCGAAGCTCCGGTAGCCGAAGATCGTGAGCGGCATGCTTGTCGGGAAGGGTGCGGGCCGAGGGTCCAGGAAGCCCGCCGCGACCAGTGTTCCGCCGGGGCGGGCCGCCTTCAGGAGATCCTGCTGGCCGGGGCCCATGACAACGTCGAGGACGATGTCGGCGCCGGTCCCGCCGGTGTGGTGGCGGACGGCTTCGACGACGTCCACGTGGTCGGTGGCGATGACCGCGGCAGCGCCGGCGGCGATCAAGTCGTCCTTCTTCGCGGTGTGCCGAGTGATGGCGATGGGCACGGCGCCGATCTGATTGGCGATCTGCATCGCCGCCCGGCCGACACCGCCGGACGCGGCAGTGATGAGGACGTGGTCGCCGGGCCGCATCCCCGCCTTCTCGACGAGCGCGCCGTAGGCGGTGGAGTACGCGACCCAGATCGCCGCCGCCTCCGTGATCCCGAGCCCGGCTGGCCGGGCGACAACCCGGCTCGCGGGAACCGTGGTGTATTCGGCGTAGCTGCCCCTGACGCTCGCGTCCGGAATGGCCGTGAGAATGACCGGATCGCCGATCTCCAGCCCGGTGACCTCGGGACCCACCGCGTCGACAACGCCGGTCCCTTCGACGCCGAGGCGAGCGCGCGGCAGGGGGACGATCGCGGGCGAGGTGCCGGAACGCATCATCTGGTCAAGCGGGTTGACGGCGAACGCTTCGATCCTGACCCGTACCTCGCCGGCAGCGGGCTCGACGACCGGCTCCTCGACGACCTGCATGACATCCGGCCCGCCGAACTCGTCGAACATGATGACTCGTGGCATTGGTGACTCCTCCGTTTCGTTGCTTGCGGACGACGTTACGGAGCCCTGAGTTACCTCCTGGTACCTTCGATTTTCATGCAGAACGCGGCTGGACCAGCCTTCCTCGCCGACTGTCCCACGCGCCTGGCAGTCGAGATCATCTCCGAGAAATGGGCCGTGCTCGTGCTCTTCGGGCTCAGCCACCAGCCCCGCAGGCACGGTGAGCTCGTCGACCTCATCGGCGGCATCTCGCGCAAAGTCCTCACCCAGACGCTGCGCCGACTCCAGCAATACGGTCTGGTCGAACGCCATGCCGAAGCGCCACGGCAGGTCGAGTACAGCCTCACCGATCTCGGCCAGACCCTAGTCGAACCCATCGAGGTCCTGACAAACTGGGCGAGGGACCACGGCGGGGCCATCGCCGACTTCCAGGAGACGGCAGAAGCCGCTACTTCTGCTCAAGCAGATCAGCCAACGTGAACAACGACGCCTGGCCAGCACCCTTCAACGCACTGGCCAGTCCGCGCACCAACGGATTCAGCGATCCGGGCTCCGGCTTGGCGTCACCGGTTTCCCAGCGCGAAATCTGAAACCGGGACAGGCCACACGCGTCGGCGAGCGCT
The DNA here is from genome assembly GCF_017876405.1 of Kibdelosporangium banguiense. Lineage (GTDB taxonomy): Bacteria > Actinomycetota > Actinomycetes > Mycobacteriales > Pseudonocardiaceae > Kibdelosporangium > Kibdelosporangium banguiense. The sequence continues at coordinate 11,229,972 of NZ_JAGINW010000001.1, forward strand.
TGCTGGGTCAGTCCGGCCCGTTCACGCCAATGCCGCAGCCGGGCACCACTGAACGGAAGACTGAGACTGGCTCTGGCCACTACGAATCGGCCCAGAGAAGACGCACAGTGACATCGTCACCGCCACGGATGTAGTTCAGGGCATTTTCGGGTTCCTGCAAGGAGTATTGATTGCAGCCATCGACCGTGGTCACGTAGGCGCCATCATCAAACGCCATACCCCACGCGACGATCTCCGCACCGACGCAATCACCGTACGCGTGCACGACCGCGAACACGCGAGGCGCCTGATCGGCAACCATCTCCACAACCAGCGCGGAAAATTCGGTGTCGCCGGCGAGGCCTCGGTCGGCATTGGGAGTGTCGGTCGACTGGGACACAGTTGAGCTCCGGTGGCAGTAGGTCGCTGGACGTTGTGAGTATCGCCGCCGGCGCGCGATCACCTGGAGTGCATATCGAGATCATTTCGGCTCATTGAGGGGCGCTCGGCGACACCGCTTTGCCGATCTTGATGGCGTCCGTGCTCCAGCCCAGTCAGGGCTACTCTGAATGCGAAGCATGAGACAGCGGGGACAAGGGGCCAACATGCGTGATGAGGCGGCGCAGCAGCCGACGAGGTCAAGCGAGTCGGCACCCATGCCGCGAACCATGCTGAAAGCGCTGCTGCGGGAAAAGCATCTCACCAGCTATCGCCGATTCAAGCGGGCATATCAGGAAGCCGCACGGAAGCTGGACAAGAATCTGGCGGATTCATATCCGAGCGATGCGACGTACAAGCGGTGGGTGACCGGCCGGGTGAAGAACCTGCCCCGCGATGAGCACTGTGTTGTCCTGGAGGCTATTTTTCCAGGATGGACAGCCGCCGAGCTGCTGGCACCCTACGTCTCGCCGGAGAAGGCGGATGACCATCTCCGGCGGCGTGGACACACAGCGCGAGTTGACCGCCCAGCAGGCGCGTCGGACGCTGAACCGGCCATCACCAACGGGTGCGCAGGTATGTCGCTGCCTTCGTGGAACCCTGAAGTCCCGGCTGATCAAAGTTATGTGACGCAAGTGCGGGTTACCTCACAGCAGTTGATCGAACTGGACAACCAGTGGGGTGGCATCGAGGTCGCGGGGTTGGCGAACCGCGCCTTTCGGGTTGTCCGGCAACGCGTCCACAGCGGTAACTATCTGCCAGGCGCGGAACGTGACCTCTACTCAGCTGGGGCTGAGCTGGCCGAAGTGGCCGGATGGATCGCCTTCGACGCGGACCGGCAAGCACTCGCGACCGAACTGAACCATGAAGCGCTTCACCTTGCCCGGCTGGCCGGCGACAAGGACATCGAGCATCTGACCCTGCTGAACGCCGGCATGCAGGCCGGTTACCTGGGTCGCACCAGAGAATCCATCCTGATCGCCCAGACGATCATCGATGGCGGAAGGATTTCTCCGCGCGTGCATGCCATGTCGTTGATTCGCCAGGCTCGCGCCTACTCCCGTGCCGGTAGCCGCGCCGACAGTCTCAAAGCATTCAACCAGGCACAGTCACTGTTCCTGGACGGAGTTTCCGAGTCTGACCCTGCATGGGCGTGGTGGATCGATGCTCACGAAATCGACGGGCAACACGGCGCCGCATACAGCGAACTGGGCGACCCTGGACGCGGCATTCCTTTGCTCTATGGCGTAGTCAAAGCCGCAAAGAAGGAAACGCCCCGCTACCGGGTGGTCTTCACCGCGCGGCTATTGTCCGATCTGATCAAGGCACAGGCCTGGCGAGACGCTCAGGACATCGCCGAGGAACTCGCAGCGAACGCTGGTGGCATCGGCTCGGCTCGCGCCGTCACTCTGCTGGCGAGAACCGCCGACCAGATCAATCGGCAACCCACTGCTCCGTCCACGCTCCGCGACACTGTCCGGCATATCGTTCAAACGTAAGGCAGCAATTCTGCGGCAATGTCGTCGAATCGCTGTCGCGCTGGGAACTGGCCGAACTGATCAACGCCTGGTCTTTGAGCGGACCGGGGTTTGGTTGCCTTTTCAGGGGGTGGACAGCCATTGGCGGACGTCGGCCATGGCGGTTCCGTTGCTGTCCGAGTCGATGTCGGTGGCCAGGTCGGCGATGGAGGTGCGGGCGAGTGCTTGTGACCACGCGTTCTGGGCGACTGTCATGGCGCGGGCGATTGCGCAGGGGCGTGTGCATTGCGTTTCGGGGATGCCGAGTGGTCCGCGCTGCCTGATCTCGGTGCATCGGTAGGCCGGTTGGTCGCCGTCGATGGCGTGCACTACCTCCAGCACGCTGATGGCTGAGGCGGACCTGGTGAGGATGTATCCGCCGACTTGTCCGGCGGTGGAGTGGACGATGCCGGCCCTGGACAGCGCCTGGAGGTGCTTGGCTGTGTAGGCGGGCGGGGTGCCGTGCAGTTCGGCCAGTCGCGCCGCCGGTACCGGCTCTCGGCTCTGGCTGAGCGTGACGCAGCTGTGCAGCACGGTGGCTTGTTCACGCTTGTGCTGACGCTTCCCGTGGTGGTCAGCCGCGATCCGCGCGAAGCGGGGCGAATCAGCGCGATGGCCTTCTTCATCGGCTACGCCTGCGCCGCGTTGGCTCCCCTGCTGGTGGGCGCATTGCGTGACGCTGCCGGCGACTTCCAGCTCGCGTTCGGCCTGTTGGGCGGCCTCGGCCTGCTGATGCTCGTCCCCATCACACGACTGGGCGAAACCAGCAAGCCCTGACTCTGCTAGGAACTCATGCCGAGTTTTCCGGCGAGGCGGCCGATCCAGTCGGCGACGTCGGCGGGGGCCCGGTCCGGCAGGCCGAAGATCACTTCGGTCACGCCGATTCCGGCCAGATGGGACAGGCGGTCCGGGTCGGGGCGGCCGCCGAGGGCCATGATCCGGGGTTCGCCGTGCCGTCCGGCGTCGCGCCACATCTCTTGCAGCATGGCGACCTGGCTGTCTATGTCCACATCGGATGGTGTGGTGATCCAGCCGTCGGCCGAACGGACGATCCAGCGGAAGGTCTTCTCGGTGCCGCCGGCTCCGATCAGCAGGGGAATCCGGGACTGCAGCGGCTTCGGCCACGCCCAGCTGGGGCCGAACGAGACGAACTCGCCGGCGTAGCTCGCTTCGTCGTCTGTCCATAGTGCACGCATTGCTTCGATGTACTCGCGCAGGACTGTCCGGCGTTTCGCGCCGGGCACGCCGTGGTCGGTCAACTCGTCGACGTTCCAGCCGAATCCGGCGCCGAGCGTGACCCGGCCGCCGGAGAGGTGGTCAAGGCTGGCAATGGTTTTGGCCAGCGTGATGGGGTCGCTCTCGACCGGGAGCGCGACCGCCGTGGCGAGCCTGATCCGCGTGGTCACCGACGCGGCGGTCGCGAGTGCGACCCACGGGTCGAGCGTCCGCTTGTACCGGTCATCGGGAAGCGACGCGTCGCCTGTGCGTGGGTGCGGCGACTCCCGCTTGATCGGGATGTGCGTGTGTTCAGGCACGTAGAACGAGTCGAACCCGGCTTGCTCAGCCGCGGCCGCCGCGGCGGCCGGGGTGATCCCGCGGTCACTGGTGAACAGCACGATCCCGTATTTCACACCGCCACGATATTAGAACGTGTTTCAGTTCCGCAATGGCGACCGGACCAGCACGGTGATGCACTGGGACCATGCTCACCCGCTTACTGGACGTCACGTTCGGCCGGCCACACGGGCCGCTCGGCCGGCTCGGCGGCAGAATCATGGCCCGCGGCAACGCCGAACAGGAGCGTCAAGCCACCGACCAGGCCGGCTTGCAAGCAGGCGAGAACGTCGTCGTTGTCGGGCACGGTCCCGGCATCGGGCTCGAACTGGCCGCCAAAGCCGTGAGCCCGACCGGGCACGTCATTGGCATCGACCCCTCACCTGCGATGCGGGACATGGCCGCCGCACGATGCGCCACCGAGATCAAGTCGGGCGTGGTGGAACTGCGCGGCCGCACAGCCGATCAGACCGGATGTGCCGACAACAGCATGGACGCGGCGATCTCGGTGAACAACGTGATGCTCTGGAACCGCTCCGCCGGATTCGCCGAGCTGCGCCGGGTACTACGACCGGGCGGCCGCCTGGTGATCACCGCGCACCGCCACGTCCTGCCCGTCACCGCCGCTCAACTCAGCGCCGAGGCCGCCGCGGCCGGTTTCACCGACCTCACAATCCGCGAGCGCGAACGCCGGTTCAACAGTCCGGCGGTCGAACTGACCGGCCGCGCCTAGAACAGGTTCTCGTCAGATCTCGTCCCGGGCCGGGTCGTGGTACTGGCCGAAGAAGGCTGACTCGTCGAGGACCTGCAGGCGGCCACGGCCGAAGACCAGAAAGCCCGCAGGCCGTAACTCGTGCTCACCGGCCCGGTCGCCCAGTACACCAACCGGGCCGGCTGCACCGTCCCGGATGACGAAGCCGACGTCTGGCGGGACCAGTCCTTGGTCACGCAACCTCGTCACCCAGGCGCCGATCTCCGGCAGTACGGCCGGATCGCTGTAGCGGGCAGCCCGGACTGGCGTCGGCCACGGCTGATAGACCCTGATCACTCGACTCCGCATGTCACCAGAAACTACCACAGGAGTCGAACACGTGTTCGAACAGATCGTCAGACGGCGATCGACTTCTGGCTTTCGCCGGTACGAGCGCCCGACAGCAGGCCGAGACGTTCCGCGGCGGCACCGGCCTGGAAGCGGTTGTCCGCCTGGAGCATCTGGTACAGGCTGGAGATCCTGCGCGCCAGGGTGCGTGGCGCCAGCGACATCCGGCGGGCGATCGCGGTGTCCGGCAGGCCGGTTGCGAGCAGCCGCAACAGTTCCCGCTGCTCCTTGTCCAGAATGACGACACGCGATGTGGTTGTGGACTTCATCTCTGCACGACTCCCGGTCACAAGGACTAGCTCTCCTAGATCACCCGGTGTGGTGCCAGCGCCGACACCACACCAGGCTGCCCCGCTGGCTGCCGGATGCCGAAGGGGGTGACGGCAGCCGGAGATGAACAAGCACGAGCCCTGCCCTCGTACTGGCTCTACCAAGCGGATTCTTTCGACGTCGCACCCCATCACAGTGCGACAATGCCGACGCTACACCGCAAAAGGCCACCGACGAGGCGCTCCGCCTGGAGTTTTCGCGCAGTTCGGAGTGGCAATTCGGGCATCCGCCAGGATAAGCGTCAACTGTGGACAGTCCACGATGGCGGATGTCCGGCAGAATGACCAGTCCCGGCCACGAGAGGATGCGAATATGCGCCTAGCCGCACTCATCGGGGCGGTGGTCAGCACACTCGCTCTGTCGGTCACAGCGGCGAACGCCACCCCGTCCCGTGGTGTCACCGGCACCATCATCAGCAAGACAACGTTCGGTGGCAAGGACTACATCGTCCGCGAGATCACACTCGACCCCGGCGGTTCGACCGGCTGGCACTACCACCGCGGCACGCTGTTTGCCCTGGTACGAGCGGGAACCCTGACCCACACGGAGTCCGACTGCACGAGCACGGACGTCTACCCGAAGGGCAGCGCGTTCACCGAACCGTCCGGGACGGACCATGTGCACATCGGGCGCAATCTCGGAAAGAAGCCTGTTGTGCTGGAAGTTCTCTACGTTCTGCCCGCGGGCAGCCCGCTGTCCGACGACGCGCCGAACCCGGGCTGCGACTTCGACTGAGAGAGTGAAGTGCCAAGAACGTGAAAAGAACTCAGCGATCGCAGGACGGCCGCAACGACACCGACAGCGCGTCGCGGTGCAATTTGTCCAGCCGATGAACTATATCGGCGGACAGCTCCGCCTCCAGCCGCCACACGAGGCACTCCACGCTGGGGCGGCGAATCGTGAGTGTTGCCCGCAATTGATCCAGGATCTCCCCGGTGATCCGGTCCAGTTGCGGGCGCACCTCGCCTGCCAGGTCAGGCCGGTGGGCAGGCACCTTGTCCGGGTGCCGCGTCCAGTACCGGAACAGTCCACGTTGGACGATCTTGTTCGCCTCGATCTGCGCCCGGAAGAACCGCACACTGGTCTCCGGCGGCAGCCCCATGGCCGTGGACTTGGCCGCCACCGTGTCGAGAACCTGCTGCTCCCGGACGGGATCGTCGATGGGCAGCGTGGTGCCGAACTTCGCGGCAGCCACCTTGTCGCCGAGCAGTATCCGGCTGGCAGCGACATCAGCGAGCGGACCTAGCGGACCGGCCGAGGGCTGGGCCGACGCCTCACCGGCGCCACCGAGACCCACAGTCGCCACCGCCGCGATGATTGCGGAGCGGATTCGCACGTCACCCAGCGTACTAGCCCAGACCCCGCAATGGCGGAAGAATGGGTTGGTGGATCTGGTTGACGACGCCGAACTGGCGCGATCGTCGGTGGTGGCCAACCGGGCGATGAACCGGACCCGGGACCTGACCGGACGGGATGGATACGCCGCGGTGCTGGGCTTCGACATCGCGGGTCACCAGCCGCGACGGTGGCTGGACCTCTGTTGCGGCAGCGGCCGTGCGTTGATCGAGGCGGCACCGCTCGTCCCGGAGATCACCGGGGTTGACCTGGTCGGCTTCTTCGCGGGCCCGGTGCCGCCCAACGTCACGCTGATCGCGGCGTCCGCCGGTGAGTGGCAGCCGGATGCAGACTTCGACCTGATCACCTGTGTCCACGGATTGCACTATGTGGGCGACAAACTCGGTCTGCTGGAGAAAGCCTCGCGGTGGCTCACGCCGGGCGGGGTCCTGGTGGCGAACCTCGACGCACAGTCGATCCGCCCGATGGGGCCCAAGGTTCTACGCCAGAACGGTGTTCACTACGACGGCCGGAACAAGCGAATCCGGATCACCGGGCCGGTCGGCTTCGGCCTGCGATATCTCGGCGCGGACAAGGACGCGGGACCCAACTACACCGGACAACCCGCGGTCCACTCGTACTACGGGGTCCAGGGATAGGGCTTGCCCAGCCGGTGCTGGCGCATGAGCACGCCGGGGATCAGCGCGGCCAGGCTGAAGATGATGCCGCTGGCCGGTGTCGTGGAGGTGAAGTCCCAGGTGCCGCCGTTGAGGTAGATGATCGTGGAGATGGTGTAGACCAGGAACATCATCGCGCCGATGATCAGCAGCACCCGTTCGAGGATGCGCTCGGTGCGACTGGTCAGGCGCGGCGGCTTGCGGAATCCGCCGATCGAGAAGAAGTACCGCAGCTGCATCCGGCGCTGGCGCATCCGCAGCCCGAAGAACAGCAGGATGACGCCGATCGAGATCGTCGCCGCCGGGTCGGGCACGCTCTTGCGCCCCACCATCTCGGCTGCGAGGACCGCGAGCACGGTGAATCCGATCGACAGCAGCGTGCCTTCCCACATCCGCTTGCCCGGCGTGTCGATCGGGGCCATCGGGACGGGCGTGGGCACGCCGGCAGGCATCGGCTGTGGCGTCACGAAAGGCGGGTTCGTGAAAGGCTGGGCCATCGGCGGAGGCGTGATCAGAGTCGGCGCGGGTGTGACCGGCCGGAGGACAGGCATCGTGGGCGGGTCTACCGGCCCTGCCTGCACGGAAAGCGACCGTTCGGGGCGCTGCGGCACGGCAAGCTGGTCGCGGAACGGCCGGGTCGGGTCCATCGGGATGCGGGCGCCGTTGTGCACCGGCGGGGGTAAGAGCGGCAAGAGCGTGTCGTAGACCTCGCGGGCGTCCGCGGGCCGCGCTTCCGGTTTCTTGGCCAGCAGCCGCGCGACCAGGTCGGCCAGCCGAGGCCCGGCATCCGGGCGCAGCGAAAGGACCGGCTCAGGCGTGTCGGCGAAGTGCCGGTGCATCATCGCGAGCGGCGTCTGCGCGTCGAACACGTACTTGCCGGTGAGCAGCTCATAGAGCACGCATCCGAGCGAGTAGAGATCGCTGCTGGGGCTGAACTGGCCGTGCATCGCCTGTTCCGGCGCCATGTACGCGGGCGTGCCGACGGCCTCCGAAGTGCGGGTGATCCGGGTCATGTCGACGTCCCGCAGTACCGCGATACCGAAGTCCAGCACCTTGATCTCACCGTTCTCGGTGATCATCACGTTGCGCGGCTTGAGATCCCGGTGGATCAACCCGGCCCCGTGCGCGGCGCCGAGCACCGACGCGATCTGCGCGCCGATGGCGACCACCCAGCCCACTGGCACGGGTTCGTTCTCCGCCTGGAACTCGGCCAGGTCGGCACCGCCGATCACCTGCATCACCAGGAACAGGTCGTCCTCGTCCTGGCCGGTGTCGTAGACGGCCGGAACGCCCGGGTTCTCCAGCTTCGCGGTCAGCCGCGCCTCCCGCGCGAACCGGTTGATCAGCGCCTCCACGTCGGCGCCCGCGGGCAGCGAACTCGGCCGCAGCAGCTTGACGGCCACGTCCCGGTCCAGACGGGTGTCCCGGCCGAGCCACACCTCGCCCATTCCGCCGCGGCCCAACGGCCGGACGAGCGAGTACCGGTCACCGACGATGCGCTGCACTTCTAGTTCCTCTCTGGCGTGACCAACCCGTCTACCAGACCGTCCACAGTGGCTTGCACAACCTGCCCGGCCAGCGCCGCGGCGCGGCCGAGCGCGGTGCCGAACGTCCCCAGTGCGCAGAAGACTGCCGCATACCGGTGCTGCTCGGCCAGGGGCATCCTAGGAATCTCGCACCGCCGGACGTCCAGCCGGGCAGCCGCGGACAGATGGGTGCTGGCCTGCCGGGAGTTGGCGGACCCGCTCAGGAACCCGGCGAGGAACCACGGGTCGAGCACCTCCGGGTTGGGCCGCAGCAGGCACAGTCCCCGGCCGAGGACCGCGCCCGCGTCCACCGCAACCCGCGCGACCAGGCGGTGTCCTGACGTCGGCAGTACGACATCACCTGGCTCGACCCGCACAGCGTTGCCGGCGAGCTCACGGGAGATCCGCCGGGACGCGGCCCGGTCGGCGAGGACGTCCTGCAAGTCCAGCACCGGCAGCGCGTCGCCGGACAGCGTGGTGGGCGCATCCGATTGCAACAACACCAAAGCACTCGTTTTGAGCAGCTCGGCCACGGTCGTCATCGCCAGGTGCTGACGGTTGCGTCCGGTCCAGTCCAACGCCGGCAGCATGGGCGCCAGCGCACCCAGCCGCTTGGTCAGCTCCCGGTGCCCGGCAAGCAGTTTCTCCGCGGTGTCCGGCGCGGCGGAGATCGGCAGGTTGCGGGCCGGGGTCAGGTCGACCTCCTCCCCCAGCAACTCCAGCGCCGGGATCGTGCGGGACACGCCCGGCTCCTCCTCGACGGCCCGGTCGGGCGCGTCGAACGCCCTCCATGCTGTGATCGCGAGGCCGGACGCGTGCTCCCATTGCAGCGTTGTCGCCTCAAGGACCAGCAAATTCGGCTCGACCGGACGCCCCGGCCGGCGCAGCAGCCACAGGTGCACGGGCCCGGGAAGCGCCAGCACTGCCCGCAAGGCGCCCCGGCGCAGCAGTTCCGCTCGGATCCGGCGGCCCGAGCGGCGGGCGGCGACCGACGGCGGCATCGTGATCGCGACCAGGCCGCCGGGTTTGACGTGCGACAACGCGTGCTGCACCCAGGCGAGTTCGGACTCCATCCGCGGCGGGACGCCGTACTCCCAACGCTGGTCGTGCATGAGTTCCTCGTGGCCCCACTGGCGTTCGCCGACCGGCGGGTCGCAGACGACCAGGTCGGCGAGCTCACCGGGATAGCCGTCGTGCAGCAGGGAGTCCCCCGCTGTGATCGACACCGGCACGCCCCGCAGCGTCAGCCGGACTTCGGCGAGCGAAGCCAGGCCCGGGTCGATCTCCTGGCCGAGGCACCGCACTGGTCCCCCGGTCCGGCCCGCGACCGACGCGAGCAGGGAACCAGCCCCGCAGGCCGGATCGAACACCGAGCCGGTCGACAGGCCGGCGAGTTCGGCCACGAGTTTGGACATCTCCGGCGGCGTGACCGCCATCCAGCGGGCGTTGGCCTGCACGAACCGCTCCCACAGCGCCTCGGCCGTGGCCAGCGCGCCGTGTTCGTTGGCCAGCGCCGCGACCTCGTGGATCAGCGCGGGGGCGACCGGTTCGCCGTCGGACCGGCGCAGCAGGTAGGCACCGATCGCGGCCAGCACGTCGGCCGGTTCCTGGTCGCCGCGATGGGCCTCGATGAGCTGCCACAGTCGTTCCCACGGCGAGACGGCCTGGAGTTTGCCCTGCTCACGCAGCCATTTCTCAACCTCGGCAAGGGTGAACAGCGGGCTGTTGGGGGTGCCGCCGACAGGCGTGGGGAAGTCCTCGTACCGGCGGCGCCAGTTGCTCACCGCGGCCCGGCCCACCCCGGCCAGCCTGGCGATGTCCGCCGCCGTGACGGCAGCCTCGTTCGACACCGGCCTCGCTCCCTTCCAAGTTCACACGTCCAGACAGGGGAAACATACCTCATCACCGAAACTCGTGTTGACAGAGTTCACACGCTCGTGGTCATATTTCGGCGTAACACACGAACTGGCCACGGAACACCGACAGGAACTGGGGGCATGGTGATGGCTGTCATGACGAAGACCGCAGAGGAGACCGACATCAGGTTCGGCGTGTTGGGGCCGCTGACCGTGTCCGCCGGCGACGGCTCCCCCGTCGCCTTGCGCGGCAACAGGTTGCCGGCGTTGCTGACCGAATTGCTGTTCCATGCCAACCGCCCGGTCCCGGTCCGCCGGTTGGTGGAAGTGCTGTGGGGCGACACGCCGCCGAAGTCGTACGCGTCGAACCTGCACACCTACGTGTCCCGCCTGCGTGACCGCGGGATCCCGATCGACCTGGTCACCGGGGGCTACCGGATCACGGTCGACGTCGCCGACCTCGACCTGCTGACGTTCCACGCCGAGGTGGACGCCGGGCGCCGGGCGGCCCGCGACGGTGACCACGCGCTGGCCGCGCGGCACTTCCGGCAGGCGCTGGAGCAGTGGCGCAGCCCGGAACTGTGCGCGATGGACCAGCCCCACCTGGAACTGGAGGCGATCCGGCTGGAGACCGAACGCATCACGGTCGTGGAGGAATGGGTCGATGCCGAGCTCGCGGCCGGCCGGGCGACCGAGGTCCTCGGCCGGCTCGACGCGCTCGTGCGGCAGTACCCGTTACGGGAACGGTTCGCGGCCCAGTTCATGCGCGCGCTGGCCGATGCCGGGCGGCGTGCCGAAGCACTGGAGGTCTACCAGCGGGCCAGGGCGGCACTGGTGGACCAGCTCGGCATCGAACCAGGCGCGCAGCTGCGCCGGGCGCACGACGAGATCCTCAATGGACAGTAGGACTCACTCGTCGAACGCGGACGTCTCCACCCACTCCGCGGCGGTCATCGCCCACCAGTCCTCGGCGAGTCCTTGCCGCACATACTCGAACGGCAGCCAGCCGTAACCGTCCTCACCCCAGGACTCGCCCCACGAGTTGCGGATCAGCAACGCACCGGTCTGGGTCTTGCCGTCCACGGGGTTCTTCACGGTCTTCGCGTCGTCGTAGCCGACGGCCACGATCGCGTGTCCACCCTCGACACTCTCGCCCCGCGCCGGATACGGGATCTCACCGGGGTTCTTGGGCCTGCTGATGCTCGAGTACACAGTGAACCCGAACATCGCCGGTACCCCGGCGGCCAAGTGGCTCTTGACCGTGGCCAGCACCTGCTCACCGGTCGAGCCGGGCGGGTCGAGCCGGAAATACGTGAGCGCCTGGAAGTTCTGCGCGTACGCGAAGCTGAACGCGGGCGGGTCGTCCTCGAACTTGGCGATCTCGTAGGGCCAGAACCGCTCCGGCGGAACCCCGAACAGCGCCAACGCGCCCATGGTGCTGCGCAGGTACGCGCCGGTGTCGCCGGTCAGGCCGAGGTACTGGCGGGTGACCTTGTAGAGAAACAGCCGGGACATGTCGACGTGCTTGCCGAACGACCGGCGCTGGAAGTACTCCACGATCCCGCAGGCCGCGTTCGCCGTGCACGAACCGAGGTCACGCTGGTCCTCGACCGGGGAGAACCACTCACGCAGGTCGGCCGACGCGGGCAGTTCCGTGGCAGTGTCCGCCGAGCTCTCGCCCAGCGCCTGCAGCGACTTGGAGGCGGAGGCCGCGAGCACCTTGCGGACCTGGGGTGAGTCGAACGTCAGGTCGCGGACGTCCGGCCGGTCGGGCAGCCAGCCCATGCCGCTCGGCTCCGATCGGCCCGGCAACGAAATGGTGTCCATGATCTTTCCTTACAGTGTTTTCACTAGCGGCAGCCGTGCGGAGAAATCCGTCACGGGGATATCCGGAAGAGAGGCCGCGAGAAGGTCGCCAGATACGTGGTGCCCCGGAGTGTGCCCAATCGTGACCTGGGAATGAGTAGTGCTACGGATTGCGTGCCGGCCACCGGCCGGGATTCTTGCCCGTATGCACCCGTTACTGCGTCTGGCCGACGAGGTCAGCGAGCTCAGCCGGCGATTGGACCAGATCAGCATCGAGTTGCGCGGTTACCAGCCGGAGGAGCTGACCAGGCCGATCGCCGAACCTGCCCCGGCGCCCCCGGCGCCGGTCATGCCTGCGCCGGTGTACCCGCAGGAATGGATGCCTGCGCCACGCCAGAAGTCCTCTTTGTTCGAGACGCTCGGCAAGGATGGTGCAGGCAGCCGCGTGCTCGCGTGGGTTGGTGGTGCGGTCACGTTGCTGGGCGTTGTGCTGCTGCTTGTGCTTGCTGTGCAACGCGGCTGGCTCGGCCCGTTGCCACGGGTGCTGGGCGGCGCCGCGTTGGGCGGAGCACTGATCGGGATCGGGCTGTGGGTGCATCGCTCCCCCGCCGGACGGACCGGCGCGCTCGCGCTGGCAGCCACCGGCATCGCGGCGCTGTACCTCGACACGATCGCAGCGACCACGTTGTTCGACGACATGCCGCGATTCGTGGGCCTGTTGCTGGCGCTGGTGATCGCATTGGCCGGGCAGTTGCTGGCGGCCAAATGGAACGAAATCGGGCTGGCGATCGCGGTGATCATCGGCTGCGCGGTGTGCGCGCCGATGATCACGGACGGATTCTCCCCGGAGCTGGTGGCGTTCCTGCTGATGGTCCAGGCCGCGTCGGTTCCCGTGCAGCTGACCAGGGGCTGGTCGGCGATTCCGGTCGCGGCGGGTATCCCGGCGATCGTCGCGTCGGCGCTCGGTACGTCCTACCAGAGCTTCACCGGGACCGACCCGATGCTGAACGCGTTGCTGGCGCTGATGACCACCCTGACGGCCGCTGTGCTGGGCCTTGTGTCGGTGCGGCACAAGCCGGACAGCGACGCCGGGCCGATCCTGCTGGCGATGGCGGCCATCCCTGCCCTCGTTTCCGTGGTCGTGCTGACGAAGGCTCAGGCCGTCGCCGTGTCAGGCGGGGTCGCGGGCCTGATGCTCGTCGTCTGGTGCGCGAGGAAGTGGTGGCCTCGCCGGGTCGAGGTGATCGCGGGCGCCGCGACGCTGGTCGCGGGCTTGCAAGCCACGGCCATCGCGTTCGACGGCTCGACACGGTCGGCGATCCTGATGGGCGAAGCCGTTCTGCTCGCGTTGGTGGCGATGCTGGCCCGGACCAAGGTCGCCTGGTGGGGCGGGTTGGGCTTCGGCGTGCTCGGCGGCCTGCTCGCGGTCATCAACGACGTGCCGCCCAGTCTGCTGCTGCTCGATCCGGTCCAGCCAGAGACCGCCGCACTCACCGCCGGGTTGCTGGCCTCCGGACTGATCGTGGCGATCTCCGTGCTGCTGCCGTGGGCGAACACGCCGAAGTCCTTGGTGCCGTGGCTGCTCACTGGTATCGCCGCGTTGTACGGCGCCGCTGGGCTCGTGCTGTGCACCGCGTTGCTGATCCAGCCGGACCGGACCGGGTTCCTGCTCGGCCACGTCGCGATCACCGTGTCCTGGACCGTGGCCGCGCTGGTGCTGCTGTTGCGCGGGATCGCGGTCAAGCCTGTCCGCGTGGTCGGTCTGGTGCTGGTCGGCGCCGCGGTGGTCAAGCTGGTCCTGTTCGACCTGGCCGCCCTGGACGGGCTGGCCAGGGTGGCCGCGTTCCTCGGGGCCGGGCTGATCCTGCTCGGCGCGGGCACCCGGTATGCCCGGCTGGTGGCCCGGCAGTCGGAGCAGGCCCCTTCCTGAAGTCGAGTGTGAGCCGGGTCACAGCATTCAACATTCGTAGGGTGCTGATGGGTTTCCCGGCCACAACATCGACATTCGGCAGAAGGGAGCGGCGGTGCCGGACGGCTATGACCAGTTCGTCACTGATCGGCTCGATCGGCTGCTGCGGTACGCCACCGCGTTGACCTGTGACCGCTACCTGGCCCAGGACATCGTTCAGGACGTACTGCTGCGTGCGCAGCCCAGATGGGCTCGGATCGCGGCGATGGACGCGCCATACCTCTACGTCAAAAGGATGGTGACGAACGAGTACCTGTCATGGCGTCGCCGTAAGGCAGCCAGAGACATCGCCACCTCCAGTAAAACGCTCGACACGCTCGCACCACCCGTCAGCGATCCCGCCATACGGCACGCCGAACGCGACGCCATGCGCGCAAGGATCGCCGTGCTGCCGCGCAAGCAGCGTGCAGCCATCGTGCTGCGTTACTACGAGGACTGTACGGACGCCGAAATCGCCACCGTGCTGAATTGCACCGAGGGAACAGTCCGGAGTCACCTGTCCCGAGCGCTGCAGGCACTGCGCTCGGCCGATCGCCTCGTGGAGGTGTCATGAACGAGGAAGTTCTTATCCGCCAGGCGATCACTGCGGAGGCGGAGCAACGAGTCGATCCCGGCATCGTGCGGGCCAACCTGCGAGAAGGCCGGAACCCCAAGCGCAACCGGACAATGCTCGTGGCTGTTGCCGGATTCGCTGTCGCTGCGGCGGTTGTGGCCGTCGTCGTGCCGTTGGCCGCCTCACGTGACGAGGTGCCGCCGGCAGGTTCCGCCGCGTCTGCCCCGGGAACCACCGACGACCAGAACATCCTGCTCGTCGGGACGGACGGCACTAACCGCACGGACGCCGTCGTCCTGGCCCGTCTCGGCGCAGACGGCTCTTTCCGTGGGGTCTCGCTGCCACGGGACACGAAGGTCAGCACAGGCGCCCGGTTGAACTCCGTGTATCTCGACGCGTTCACGGCTGCGCAACGAGCTGGCACAGATCCTGTCGCGGCAGGCGCCGAGAAGCTCATGACGACGGTGAAGGACCTCACGGGGGTTCAGCCCGCCCACTACGTCATCCTCGACATGGCCGGGTTCGGCGAGCTGAGTGACGCGGTCGGCGGCGTCGAGGTGTGCCTGACCGCGCCACTCACCGACCGAATCGACAAGCAGCTCGTCTTCCCGGCCGGGCCGCAGACACTGGCCGGCGACCGGGCCCTGGCGTTCATCCGGAACCGCACCACGGAGAACGGGGACCTGGACCGCCTACGGCGTCAGCAGGTATTCCTGCAAGGGCTGCTCAGCAAGGTGTCGGCCCTGCCCGCCGACCCAGCGCGTCTGGCGAGGCTGGTAGCCGTGGTGAAGTCGAAGGTGGTGGCCGACCAGGGCCTGGACATCGCGGGCCTGGCACAGCGGCTGACCGCGAAGTCGAGCATGGCGTTCGTGACCATCCCAGTCGTGAACAGCGTAACCACGGACAACATGCTCACCGCCGACCCGGCGACGGCGCACAGTTTCACGGCGAATTTCCTGGCCGGCACACCGGCAGCGCCTCCTCCTTCGGCCGTCATCACAGGACCGTCCCCCCAGGGCCCGCCCTGCGTCCGGTGACCATGAACTGACAGGCCAGCGACCTGGGGTCGCCGGCCTGTCAGTCGAGGAAGTCGCGAAGATCCTGAGCGAGTTGCTTCGGCGCCTGCTCGGCGATGTGGTGGCCCGCGTCGATGCCGTGGCCGGTGATCTGCGGGCACCACGGTTCCCAGATCTCGAGCGGGTCGCCGTAGAGCTCTTCCATGTCGTCCCGCAGCGCCCACAACATCATGGTGGGACAGGTGATCTGCCGCCCGGCCTCCCGGTCCGCCTCGTCGTGCTGCCGGTCGACGTCCAGCCCGGCCCGGTAGTCCTCGATCATCGCGTGCACGGTCGCCGGGTCACGGATCGCGGCGAGGAAGTCGGCGTGGTTCTGCGTGCCGAGCCAGTCGGGCCCGTTGCTGGTCCAAGCGTTGTACCAGGTCTCCGGATCGGCGCTGATCACCCGCTCGGCGGGCTTGGCCAGCTGGCCGAAGAAGAACCAGTGCCACCACATCTGGGCGAACGTCGCGTCGCACCGATCGAGTGCCTCGACCACCGGCACGCCATCCATCACCACGAGTTTCGTGATGACCGAAGGGTGGTCCAGCGCGGCACGGTAGGCCACGCAGGCGCCACGATCGTGGCCCACGATCGCGAAGGTCTCGTGCCCCAACTCCCGCATCAACTCGACGATGTCGGCGGCCATCGCCCGTTTCGAGTACGGACTGTGGTCGTCGGTACTCGGCGGTTTGCCTGACTGGCCATATCCGCGCAGGTCCGGGCACACCACGAAGTGGTCCTCCGCCAGCATGGGAGCCACCTGGTACCAGGTGGTGTGCGTTCGCGGGTGGCCGTGCACCAGCACCACCGGCGTTCCCGTGCCGCCGTGCCGCACCCTCAGCCGAACGCCAGGCACGTCGACCAGGTCCAGCGTAAATCCCGGAAAGAACCCCATATCGCCGACTACCCCGTGACGACCGGTCGCGAAACCGGGAATGGGCGGCGGCAGGTTCACGTTGGGCATGATAAGTTGAACGCTCAACAACCTGACAAGGAGTCAGCCATGCCGGCCGTTACCGCGGACACCTTGACCTTGCCGCGTATCGCGACGCCCCCGACCACGGCTCAGCAGCGGCCGGTGCGGGCGGTCACGACGGCACCCTCCGGTTTCGAAGGCGAAGGCTTTCCGGTGCGCCGCGCGTTCGCCGGCGTGGCCGCGGCCGAGCTCGACCCGTTCATCCACATGGACCAGATGGGCGAGGTCGAATACGCCCCCGGTGAGCCGAGGGGCACGGCCTGGCACCCGCATCGCGGGTTCGAGACGGTCACGTACATCATCGATGGCGTGTTCGAGCACGCGGACTCACACGGTGGCGGCGGCACGATCACCAACGGCGACACGCAGTGGATGACCGCGGGCAGCGGCATCCTGCACATCGAGAAGCCGCCGGAGCACCTGGTGATGTCCGGCGGACTGTTCCACGGCATCCAGCTCTGGGTGAACCTGCCCAGTGCCAACAAGTTCAACCCGCCACGCTACCAGGACATCCGCGCGAAGCAGGCTTCGCTGCTCTCCTCCGCGGACGGCGGCGCGTTGCTGCGAGTGATCGCCGGTGACGTGGCCGGGCACCCTGGTCCGGGCTCGACGTTCACGCCGATCACGTTGGTGCACGCCACAATCAGCCCGGGCGCGGAGCTCCAGGTGCCGTGGCGCACGGACTTCAACGCCCTCGCGTACGTCCTCGCGGGCAACGGAACCGTCGGCACCGAGGCCCGTCCTGTCCGAAAAGGACAGCTGGCGGTCTTCGGCAAGGGTGACGCCCTCACCCTGAAAGCCGCGACCAGTCAGCCGGCCGCTGAGCCGAACCTCGAGATCCTGCTGCTCGGTGGCCGGCCGATCCGGGAGCCTGTCGTGCAGTACGGCCCGTTCGTGATGAACACCCGCGATGAGATCCTGCAGGCCATGCACGACTTCCAGTCCGGCCGGTTCGGCGTCATCCCCGGCGACAAGATCCCGCACACGGACTGACCGATCGCCGTGTTAACGTCGAGGTGATGGTTGCCAACTGGATGATGGCCGAGCCACGGCTGCCCACGCCGTGGACGCACCTGGTGTCCCCCGCCAACGCCCTGCCCGAGTATCCCAGGCCGCAGCTGGTCCGGCCGGAGTGGCTGAACCTCAACGGAGTCTGGGAATTCGCCGCCGCGGCGGCGGGGGAAGCACCGCCGACCGGCCGGACGCTGGCCGAACACGTGCTCGTTCCCTACCCCATCGAGTCTGGCTTGTCCGGGATAGCCCGGCACGAGGACTTCATGTGGTACCGCCGGACCTTCGAACTCCCGGCGTCCTGGCAAGGCGCGGTCCGGCTGAACTTCGGCGCGGTGGACTACCGCGCGACGGTCTACGTCAACGGCCAGGAAATCGGCTCCCACCAGGGCGGGTACGGGTCATTCTCCTTTGACGTCACTGCAGCGCTGCACGCACAGGGCCCGCAGGAGATCATCGTCGGCGTCGAGGACCGGGCCGACGCGACATGGCAGCCCGTCGGCAAGCAGCGGCTCGTGCCTGATCGCGGCATCTTCTACACCGGCGCGTCAGGCATCTGGCAAACGGTGTGGCTGGAACCGGTCGGCCCGGCATTCGTGTCCACACTGGACATGGTCCCGTCGCTGTCGGACGAGTCGCTCGCGCTGACTGTCAGAACACAAGGCGATGCCGCAGTCGAGGCCATTGTCCGCGACGGCGACGAGATTGTCAGCCGGACGACCGGCTCGACAAGCCTGCGACTGCCGGTCCCGGGCGTCAAACCATGGTCACCGGACTCCCCTTTCCTGTACGACCTCGAAGTCGTGCTGCGCCAAGGAGACACGGTCGTTGATCGGGTGACGTCCTACTTCGGAATGCGCGAGTTCGACATCGCAGCAGGCCCGGATGGCAAACCTCGCTTCACCCTGAACGGCGAGCCACTGTTCCTGATGTCCACATTGGACCAGGGTTACTGGCCGGACGGGATCTACACCGCGCCGACCGACGAGGCCCTGCGCTTCGACCTGGAACAGAACAAAGTTCTCGGGTTCAACACGGTCCGCAAGCACATCAAGACCGAGCCGGACCGCTGGTATCACCACGCCGACAAACTGGGACTGCTTGTCTGGCAGGACATGCCGTGCACCAAGATCGGGCGTCCCCCGGCCGAGGCGCAGGCGCAGTTCGAGGCCGAGCTCCACGAACTGGTGGCCCAGAAGAAGAACTGGACGTGCATCCTCGGCTGGATCCCGTTCAACGAAGGCTGGGGCGAGTGGTCGCTGGCGGCGACCGGCCGGATCGCCGACGAGGTCAAAGCCCTCGACCCGGCCCGGATAGTCAACGCGCACAGCGGTTTCAACCTGCCCGACTCATTCGGCGACTCCGGTCACGGCGACGTCGTCGACCTGCATGACTACGTCGGCCCAGCCCGTCCCGCACCCGACGAGACCCGGTTCGCCCTCGACGGCGAACACGGCGGCATCGGCCTCGAAGTCGAAGGACACATGTGGTTCGGCGAGGGCGATGCCTACGAAATGACCCCGGACATCCCCACCCTGACCCGCCGATACGTGGAAAACCAGCGGGACCTGCTGCACGCAGCCCGCGAACTCGGCCTCAGCGGCGCGATCTACACCCAGATCACCGACGTCGAACACGAGCTCAACGGTTTCTTCACCTACGACCGCCAGGTGGCCAAAATGGACTTCTCCGAGGTCCGCGCGATCAACGAGGAGATCATCAAGGGCTAGCCTTTGTCGCTGCGCCGCACCCGGTGCCTGATCTGCAGAATCCTCGCCCCACCCACAAGCGCCACAAGCAATGCCCCACTGATCGCGGCGAACAGCAAGGCCACCCCCAGCGGCAGATTGCCTTCCATCCCCAGGAAGCCGACCGTGACCGTGGTCAGATTCTCCAGAATGAAGACCAGCAAGAAGATCATCAGGACCGCGGCCACGATGACCGCGATCCAGGTGCCGCTGATCCTGGTCCGTTTGATCGGCGAGACACCCGGGGCAGGTGGCGGTTCGGCAACCGGGATCTCATCGGTCGGCGGACTCTCATGCGGCTGGCTCGTCATGCCCCGAGCATGCGCCCAACCCACCCGCCTCGCAGATCAAACATCACCCCAATGGGTTAAGCAGCGGGGATTGTGCATGGTCGATTGATGACAACCTGCATATGGGGCTTGTGCGGCGCCGTGCCCAGGCTGGGTACATGACAACTCACACCTTGAAAGCGAGCCACCGGTGGCCTTTGCTCCTCGGGGCCGGCATCGGCCTGCTGAACTTCACTCCATGGCAGCCGTTCGGCTTCACCACGTATTTCCTGCCGGTCGTGCCCAAGTGGTACGCCGAGGCGTGCATTGTGACCGATGTACTGGTTGCGGCAGCCGTGCTGGTCGCATGACCAATAACATCCTGCACGTGGAGAACAAGCAGCTGCGCAGGGCCAGGGTCTTCACTCTGGCCTCGCTCGGTGTGGCCGTGCTCGCTGGTTTGATCTTGCCGGGTGTGGGTGTGCTGCTTGAGCAGCGGCCGCTGTGGATTGTGCTCGGGGCGGTCGGGGTGCTGTTCTTCACCGCTGCTCAGGCGGGTGCGTTGTACGCGACGATGACGCCATGGCTGACTGAGAAGGTCAGTCGCAGGCTGCTGGTCCTGTTCGGGGTGGCTTCGGTGGTGTCGGTGCCGTTGCTGGCGCCGGTGGGGCCTGCTATCTGGTACACGTGGGCGTGGGTGGGCGGCGCGATCGCCGGGTCGATGCCTTTGCTCCGAGTGCGGCGGACGCCTGCGATCGTCGTGGCAGTGGCGGCATTCGTTGTCACGGCCGCCACCGCTGTGTGGGCCGACAAATCCGTGTCCGGGTCACTGTGGCGGGCGGCCGGCCTGGCGCTTGCGGTCGGCGGGATGAGCGTCGTCTACGTCTGGCTCTGGGATCTGCTCACGCAGGCCGAGGAAGGCCGGTCGGCACAGGCGAAGCTGGCGGCGGCCGAGGAACGGTTGCGGTTCGCTCGCGACGTGCATGACGTGCTCGGCCACGACCTGTCGGTGATCGCGTTGAAAGCGGAGCTCGCCTCCCGGCTGGCCCCGGTCGATCCCGGGGTCGCGGCCCGTGCGTCGGGCGAGGTCCAGCGGCTGGCCGCTGAGGCATTGACCAAGATGCGCAGCGCGGTCGACGGCTACCGCGTCGTGGATCTTCGCGACCAGCTCGCCGCGATCGTCGAAGTCCTGCGATCATCCGGAGTACGCTGCACGGTCACGCAGCCCGAGGCCGACCTGCCGCCGGATGCCGCCGCGCGGCTCGCCCCGGTGCTGCGTGAGGCGAGCACCAACATGCTGCGGCACAGCCAAGCCAAGTGGTGCACGATCGAGGTGACGCACGATGGCGGGGAGGTGCGGATGACGGTCGCCAACGACGGCGCGGGAAACGCGAAGGCGGACCGGTACAGCTCCGGGCTGACCGGGCTCGCGGACCGGCTGGCCGAGGCCGGCGGACGGTTGCGGACCTGGCAGGAAGACGGCGTCTTCACTCTGCGGGCCACGGTCCGAGCGTGATCCGCGTCCTGCTCGCTGACGACGAGGACCTCATCCGCACAGCGCTCGGCGCGCTGCTCGGCCTTGAGCCGGACATCGAGGTGGTCGCGCACGCGGCCAGCGGCCGACTCGCTGTCGACGCGGCACTCGCGCATCGCCCGGACGTGGCGGTGATCGACATGGCAATGCCTGAACTCGACGGCCTGGAAGTCACGAGCGAGCTGGCCACCGCGCTGCCCGCGTGCGCTGTGGTGATCCTGACAGGCCACGGTCGCCCGCAGCATCTGCGTCGCGCGCTTTCCGCAGGCGCGAAAGGGTTTCTGCGCAAAGGTGCACCCGGCGGCGCGCTGGCCGACGTGATCCGGCGGGTGCACGGCGGCGACCGGTACGTCGACCCGTCGCTGGCCGCGGACGCGCTGACCGCGCCGGAGTGTCCGCTCACACCCCGCGAGCTGGAAGTACTCCGGCTCGCGGAATTCGACACACCGGTAGCGGTGATCGCCAAGCAAACCCATCTGTCCAACGGAACCGTGCGCAACTACATCGCCGCGGTGATCAACAAGCTGGGCGTCACGACCCGGTCGGAGGCGCTGCGTGCCGCGCGGGAAAACGGCTGGCTCTGACAGTCTGTGACTGATCGACTGCGGACTGGTAGCCTGGGTCACGATGAGGACACGACGGCTCGCCTTCTTCGTACTGTTGTCGTTCCTTTGGCTTCAACTTTTGGCGTGCGCTCCACATGAGCCCGCCGAGGCGCACAGCGACGCCCCGAGCGCGTCGTCCACGCATGATGGTCAATGCCACCACGATACGGACTCGCACACGCACGAGTACGTTCTCGCACCGCCATCCCGCAACGACGCTCTGGACATAGCACCCGTCACGCCACTCCAATCGATACACAATGGACAGCCTGAAACGGCTGCACAACCCATAACCAGTCGATCGCGATGCCGTTCCGGCCGCGAGGTCCTGCTCGAGTCGGCCATAGCGCGGACCTGAGGGCTCCCTTTTTCCCAGGAACTTTCGGCTACCCACAGACGACTCCCTGTGGTGGTAGCCGCATGCCCTCATACCCCGCTGCTTCGACGAGACAGGTCCGATGAAGACAGTTCTCTCCACACCCACGCCCGCCCAGCTGCTGACCACCGCGGCGAGCTGCCACTCCCCCGCCACCGCCGTGGGCAACACCCCGGTGCTGTGGATCGGCGAGTCCGGCCGTGGTTACTGGGCGAAACTCGAAGGCCACAACCCCGGCGGCATGAAAGACCGGCCCGCGCTGCACATGGTCGAGCAGGCCAGGCAACGCGGTGAACTCACACCAGGCGCGATGATCGTCGAGTCCACCAGCGGCACCCTCGGCCTGGGGCTCGCCCTGGCCGCGACCGTCCATGGCCACCCCGTCACGCTTGTCACCGACCCGGGCATGGAACCGATCGTGCACCGGCTGCTGACCGCGTACGGCGCGAACGTCGAGATGGTCGAACAACCGCATCCGGCTGGCGGCTGGCAACAGGCCCGTCGTGACCGGGTCGAACAGGTCATGGCCTCGTACCCAGGCTCTTGGTGTCCTGACCAGTACAACAACCCGGACAACGTCACGGCGTACGCATCGCTCGCGATGGAGCTCGTCGCCCAGCTCGGACGGGTCGACGTCCTGGTCTGTTCGGTGGGCACCGGCGGGCACTCCGCCGGGATCGCCCGCGTGCTCCGGCAGTTCTGCCCGCAGTTGCGGCTGGTCGGCGTGGACACGGTCGGCTCCACGATCTTCGGCCAGCCGGCCGGTACGCGGCTGATGCGTGGCCTGGGATCGAGCATCTACCCCAGCAATGTCGACTACTCGGCGTTCGACGAGGTCCACTGGGTGGCTCCGGCCGAAGCGGTCTGGACGTGCCGCAAACTCGCGTCGACACATCACGCGAGCGGTGGCTGGAGCGTGGGCGCGGTCGCGCTCGTCTCCGGCTGGCTGGCCCGGACACTCGAGCCGGAAACCCGGATCGCAGCGGTGTTCCCCGACGGCCCGCACCGGTACTTCGACACCGTCTACAACGACGACTACTGCCGTGAGCACGACCTTCTTGGGCATCCGGCCGCGGCCGAGCCGGATGAGATGGGCGATCCGGCGGACCGGATCGTCGAGCGATGGACCCGCTGCGGCACGGTCGTCGACCCGTTGGGGGCCGGCCGGTGAGGCGCCTGGTCACCGAGTTCCGGTCGTTCGACCGGCCCAGCCGGCTGCTGATGGTCAACCAGTTCACCATCAACGTCGGCTTCTACATGCTGATGCCGTACCTGGCGGGCTATCTCGCCGGGCCGCTCGGGCTGGCCGGCTGGGCGATCGGCCTGGTGCTCGGCGTACGCAACTTCTCCCAGCAGGGCATGTTCCTGCTCGGCGGGACGCTCGCCGACCGGTTCGGCTACAAGCCGTTGATCGTGGCCGGTTGTGTGTTGCGGACAGCCGGATTCGCGTTGCTGGGTGTCGTGGAGTCGTTGCCTACCTTGATGATCGCGTCCGCCGCGACCGGATTCGCCGGCGCGCTCTTCAACCCCGCAGTCCGGGCCTACCTCGCCGCCGACGCCGGTGAGCGCCGCGTTTCGGCGTTCGCGTTGTTCAACGTGTTCTACCAGGGCGGCATCCTGCTCGGGCCGGTGGTCGGGTTGCTGCTGACCGCCGTGGACTTCCGGTTGACGTGCCTGGTCGCGGCCGGGGTGTTCGCCGGGCTGACGGTCCTGCAGATCCGGTCGCTGCCAAGGCATACCGCTGTGCGGCAACAACGGTCGGTGCTGGGCGACTGGCGGCTGGTGCTGACCAACCGGCCGTTCCTGCTGTTCGCGCTGGCGATGATCGGCTCGAACGTGTTGTCGTTCCAGATCTATCTGGCGCTTCCGTTGCGGGCCAAGGCGATCACCGGGTCCGAGGCGCTGGTCACGGCGTTGTTCGTGGTGTCGGCGGTCCTGGCGATCGCTGGGCAGTTGCGGATCACCGCGTGGTTCCGGGACAGATGGGGCCCCGGCCGGTCCATTGTGATCGGCGCGGCCCTGCTGGCATCCGCTTTCCTGCCGCCGTTGCTGGCCGCCGACAGCCCGGCCGGGATCGCCGCGCTGATCCTGTCGTCGGCCATGCTCGCCCTGGGCACCGTGGTGGTGTTCCCGTTCGAGATGGACACCATTGTCCGGCTGTCGGGCGATCAGCTGGTGGCCACCCACTACGGGCTCTACAACACCATTGTGGGAGTCGGGATCATGCTGGGAAATCTTTTCGCCGGAACGGTTTTCGACATCGCGCCGGCCGCGGGCTGGATCGGTCTGACCGTGCTCGGCGGGGTCTGCGCGCTCGGCCTGGCCATGCTGGAACGCCGCCGGGCCTTTGTCACCAGCAGTTAGTGGTAATTGGTGAACCTTGCCCAACCGGCTGGGCTCGACTAGACGACTAGATATGAGACGCGCCGGGATCGTGGCCGCTTTGGCCTTAGCCGCAATGGTAACGCCGGTTCAGTCGAACGCTGAACCGGCGAGCCGCTATATCGTGATGTTGCACCCGGCCGCCGAATTCGGCGCGCTCACCCAGCGCGTCCCGATGCGGGTCGACCACGTCTACGACACCGCGATCAAGGGCTTCTCAGCCTGGCTGAGCCCGTCTCAGCTGCGGAAACTGGCCGCCGACAAATCCGTGGCGGCCATCGAGCCGGACGCGCGGGTGCAGGCGCTCGGTGAGCAGCTCAACCCGCCGTCGTGGGGTCTGGATCGTATTGATCAACGCAGGCTCCCGCTGGACAACCGATATCGATGGATCACCGAGGCATCGAATGTCTCTGCCTACGTGATCGACACCGGAATCCGCGCCACGCACACCGATTTCGGCGGC
The DNA here is from genome assembly GCF_017876405.1 of Kibdelosporangium banguiense. Taxonomy (GTDB): domain Bacteria; phylum Actinomycetota; class Actinomycetes; order Mycobacteriales; family Pseudonocardiaceae; genus Kibdelosporangium; species Kibdelosporangium banguiense. The sequence goes on from NZ_JAGINW010000001.1 coordinate 11,255,033, forward strand.
CGCGTCGGCGGCGGGATCGATCTGGTGGATGATGACGGCAATCCCAATGACGACAACGGGCACGGCACGTTCATCGCCGGGATCATCGGCGGCACCCGGTTCGGTGTGGCCAAGAAGATCCAGCTCGTGCCGGTGCGGGTGCTCAACGCCCAGGGCTCCGGCACCACGGCGGATGTCATCGCGGGCGTCGACTGGGTGACGAGAAACGCCCGGAAACCCGCTGTGGCCAACATGAGCATCGGTGGCGCGGCGAACGCCGCACTGGACGCCGCGGTTCGCAATTCGATCGCGTCCGGCGTGACCTACGGCGTCGCGGCCGGCAGTTCCGCAAGCGACGCAAGGAACTTCTCGCCCGCCCGCGTTGCCGAGGCGCTGACCACAGCCGCCACGAACATCAACGACTGCGCGCACTCGGCGTCGAACTACGGCCCGGCGATCGACATGTACGCGCCAGGCGTCAACATCAGCGGCCCATGGGCCACTTCGGACACCGCGACCACAACGCTCAGCGGGACGTCCTTCTCCACGCCACACGTCGTCGGCGGCGCCGGGCTCTACCTCGCCGACCACCCCACCGCCACCCCGGCCCAGGTGGCAGCCGCCCTGATCGCGCAGTCCACAAAGGACGTGGTCTGCAACGTCAGACCGGACACTCCCAACAGATTGCTCTACACGCTTGCCTAAGGCTATGCCGCGGTGGTGACCGGGCTGGTGGGCTGGGTGAGGCTGATCAGCAGTTCCTGCTGGCGTTCCCGGTAGGCGGTGACGTTGTCAAGCTTGATCTGCTCGTAGCCGCGGACCATGTCCGGCAGGCCGGCCAGCTCCGCGATCATCGCCGGATCGCCGCCGGTGGCCAGGGCGGTCAGCAGGATCTCGCGGTATTCGGTGATCAGCGCACGTTCGACGCGCCGGACGTGCGCGTAGCCGAACGGGTCGAGCTTGGTGCCGCGCAGTTTGCGCATGGCGGCCAGCAGCCGGAAGACCGGCCGGAACCAGCGACCCAGGCTGATCTTGCGTTTCATCCCCATCGCCCGCAGCACCGGCGGGTGCAGCCGGTAGGAGACCTTGGCACCGGCACCGAACTGCGCCTCGATGGTGTCCGAAAGGGACTGTTCGACCGAGAGCCGGGCGACCTCGTACTCGTCCTTGTACGCCATCAGCTTGTACAGGTTCCGGGCGACAGCCTCGGCGATCTCGGGCGTGCTCGAAACGCGGACCTGCTCGACGAACGAAGCGTACGTCTCGGCGTAGCGTTCGCCTTGGTAGCCAATGAGATCCGTGACTCGCAGCGAGACCAGACGGCCGAGCTCCGAGCCTTCGGGGGCGTTGACCATGCCCGCGATCCGCGCGGTCGACGGGTGCACGGCAACCGGCGCGGGCGGCTGGACCAGCAAGGCCTCCAGCGCGGCGGAGTCGGCGACTGCCTGGCGGCCGCGACGGAACGCCTGCAGGTTGCGCTCCACTGAGGCGCCGTTGAGCCGGATCGCCTGTTCGACCGCGTCCGCGGGCAACGAGACCACACCGGTCTGGAAGGCCGCACCGAGCTGCAGGATGTTGGCGTACTGGTCATCGTCGAACAACGCTTCGGCCAGGCCACGGGCGTCCAGGTACACCGTTCGCGCGGCCGCCGCGTCGATGACCGATCGGACGCTGGCGGAGTCCGGATAGGACACGCTGGTGTCGACGATCATGCTCGCGGTCGGGACCTCGGTGGTCGACACGACCGCTGTGGTCCGCTCGGTGTCCGCCGACAACAGGTGCGTGGGGTCTGCACCGACCAGCGCGTCGCACGCCAGATACAGATCGGCTTCGCTCGCGGCGAGTTTCGGTGCCTGCTCTTGGGGTTGCGTCGTGACCTTGATGTCCGAGACGACCGCGCCGCCCTTCTGGGCCAGGCCGATCTGGTCGAGCGTACGGACGTGCCTGCCCGCGATCGACGCGGCCGTGCCCAGGATCTGCGCGACGGTCACGACGCCGGTCCCGCCTATGCCGGTGATCCGGACCGTGAAGTCCCCTGAACGCACGGCCGGCTCGGGCAATTCTTCGGACGCGATGTCGCCGACGAGGTGTGACCGCGAACGTTTGCCCGGGATGACGGTCAGGAACGACGGGCAGTCCCCGGCCAGGCAGGAGTAGTCCACATTGCACGAGGACTGGTGGATGCGGGTCTTGCGGCCGAACTCGGTGGCCACCGGCTGCACCGACAGGCAGTTGGACTTGGCGCCGCAGTCGCCGCAGCCTTCGCAGACACGTTCGTTGATCACGACCTTGGCCGGTGGCGTCTCCACCTTGCCGCGACGGCGTTTCCGGCGTTTCTCCGCCGCGCATTCCTGGTCGTGGATGAGGACCGTCACGCCACTCATGGCCGCGAGTTCGTCCTGACTGCGGAGCATCTCGTCGCGGTGACGTACCTCGACCCCGGCGGGCAGCTTCAGCTTGCGGACGCGTTTGGGCTCGTCACTGGTGATGATCACCTTACGGACGCCTTCGACCAGTAATAACGCGGCGATCCGCTCGATCGGGAGCGCGCCGACGGCCTGCTGCCCGCCGGTCATCGCGACCGCGGAGTTGTGCAGCAACTTGAAGGTGATGTTCGCGCCCGAGGCGACCGCGGCCCGGACAGCGAGGCTGCCGGAGTGCATGAACGTGCCGTCACCGAGGTTCTGCACGAGGTGCTTGGACTCGACGAACGGGCTCATGCCGATCCACAGCGCGCCCTCGCCACCCATCTGGGACAGTCCGACGACGTTGCCGACCTGCTCCGGTTCCATGAACAACGCCATGGTGTGACAGCCGATCCCGGCGCCGACGAGCGTGCCGTCAGGCACCTTGGTCGACGAGTTGTGCGGGCAACCCGAGCAGAAGTAGGGAGTACGGGCCAGCAACGGGATCGCGATCCGCTCGCGGCGGCGGCGTTGCTGCCAGGCCTGCACCGGCTCGATGTCGGCGGGCAGGCGTTTCGCCAGCGCACCCGCGATCAGATCCGGATGCAGCTCGCCGGCCTCGAGCAGGAGCGTACGGCCGTCAGGGCCCTGCTTGCCGTGCACCTGCGGCATGTCCGGCCGGCCGTACAGGATGTTCTTGACGGCCGCCTCGATGAACGACCGCTTCTCCTCCACCACCACGATCTCGGTCAGTCCGGCCGCGAACTCGCGGACGATCTCCGGCTCGACGGGGTGGATCACGCCGAGCTTGAGCACCCTGATGCCGTAGCGCGCGAGATCCTGCTCGGTCAGCCCGAGCGTGCGCAGGGCCTGACGCAGGTCGAGGTACGACTTTCCGGCAGTGATGATGCCGATCCGGTCGGCCGGTCCCCGGTTGACGATCCGGTTCACGCCGCTGGCCCGTACGTACTCCAGGGCGAGCGGAAGACGCACGTCGTACAGGCTGCGCTCCAGAACGGCGAGCTGCTGGCCGAGCAGACGCGCGGACGGGCTGTGCTTGTACGCGTTCGGCAGGTCAGGCGCGGCCCAGTCTTGCGGCAACGTGACCGTTCCCGCCGAGTCGGCCACGTTCGCGACGATCTTCACCGACGACCAGACACCGCTCGCGCGGGACAACTCCACCGCGTGCAGGCCGTGTTCCAGCAGGTCCTGGGCGTCGGCCGGGAAGAACACCGGGATCGACAGGTCAGCCAGCGCGAGCTCGGAGGCGTTCGGCACCGAGGACGACTTCGCGTTCGGGTCGTCGCCGACCAGGGCGACCGCTCCCCCGCGCGGGTCGGAGCCCGCCAGGTTCGCGTGCCGCAACGCGTCCGTCGCCCGGTCAAGACCAGGCGCTTTGCCGTACCACATGCCGACCACGCCGTCCGGGCGTTGCGTGCCCAGTCCGGCCGCCAGCTGCGTGCCCATCACCGCGGTCGCCGCGAGTTCCTCGTTGAGCCCAGGCTGGTGCACGATGTCGTGCGCGTCCAGCAGCTTCTTGCGGCGCGCCAGCTCCAGGTCGAACCCGCCCAGCGGCGAGCCGGAATACCCGGACACGAACGCGGCCGTGGTCCGGCCCAGGCCCCGGTCATGCCGTACCCGGTCGAGCAGCACCCGCACCAGGGCCTGGATACCGGTCAGGTAGACAGTGCCCTCGGGCTGCAGGTAGCGGTCTTCCAGGGTCTCCATGAGCCCTCCTTGGCACGCGCGGTTGGGGCACACCTCACAACGGCTGACCGGCCGTGCGCAACAACCATGTCAGCCTGCCGCGACAAAGACGCAAAGAACACGAGGCCACCACCGTACAGGCGGCAATTTTTTGCGCGGCGAGTAGTGTCGGTGCTCATGGAGCTCGACGGGACCGACCACGAGATCTTGGCGTTGCTACGCGAAGACGCTCGTCGCACGTTGTCGGACATCGCGAGCAGGGTTTCGCTCTCGGTCGCGGCCGTCAAGCGCCGTATCGACCGTCTACAAGAAACCGGTGTGATCCTCGGATACACCGTACAAGTTGATCACGCCAAGCTCGGCTGGGGCATAGAAGCCTTCACCGAGCTGAGGTTCTCCGGCACGACCAACGTCGCCGAGATCGTCCAGACCACCACCGCCATGCCCGAGACCCAGGCCGTCTTCACCATCGCGGGCGACCCCGACGCTCTGGTCTGGCTCCGCGTCCGAGACCTCGCCCACCTCCAGGACCGCATCGACGAAATCCGCCGCAGCCACCGGGTCACCGGCACCAAAACCCTGATCGTCCTCGACGCCTGGTCCCGCGAACGCCAATGGCCGTCCGCCCCGTAGGCACTGGGGTTCGGCTCAGCCGAGTTCTTGTTGGAGCTTGCGGCCTGTTTTCGGTCAACGTCAGCGCTGTTGGAGGTCTGTCCGACACACTGGCGGCCGGTTGGGCGATATGTCGGCGGATGAAGGGGTGAGCGATGGCCTCCATGCCGCCGGTGCGGGTGCTTGGGTTGGTTGAGGTGGTTGGCCCGCTGGGGCCGGCGGTCCTGATTGGTGGGCGGCAGCGGGCTTTGCTGGCCTTGCTTGCGTTGAATGCCGGGAGTGTGGTCACGCAGACCAGGCTGGTGGACGCGCTGTGGGGTGAGAGTCCGCCGCGTACTGCGGTTCGTACGTTGCAGAGTCATGTGGCGCGGGTGCGGCAGGCTCTTGATGGATGTGGGTTGCCTGATGTGTTGGTGACACGGGGGCCTGGTTATGTGTTGGATGTTCCGCGAGCTGATGTTGATGCTCATCTGTTCGAGGATGCTGTTCGGCTCGCCAAGACTGACTTGGCTGGTAACGCTGTGCCTGATGCTGTGGCTCGGTTGGCGGCGGGGCTGAAGTTGTGGCGGGGCGAGGCATTGGCTGACGCTGGGCTGGAAAGCTGGGCTGTGGCCGAGGTTCAGCGGCTGACTGAGGTTCGGCTTGATGCGGTCGAGGATCTGTGGGACGCGCGTGTCCAGCTTGGTGATCACGTTGCGGCTGTTGGTGAACTTGAGCGTCAGCTTGTCGCGACGCCGCTTCGGGAGCGCCTGGTCGGCTTGCTCATGCTCGCGTTGTATCGCTGTGGCAGGCATTCCGATGCGCTCGACAGGTACGAACGCCTCCGCGTCCGGCTTGCTGAGGATCTCGGGGTTGATCCGGGGCCGAAGTTGCAGAGCCTGCACATGGCGATTCTGCGTCGGGAATCCAGTCTGGAGCCGAAACCGAATCCTGTGCACGCGCCGATTCCGGCGCAGCTGCCGCGGCCGGTTGGTCATTTTGCCGGGCGCACCGATGAACTGGCGGCGCTGGCTGATCCTGCGGCGTGCATTGTGGTTGTTTCCGGGCCTGCGGGCATTGGCAAGACCGCGCTGGCTGTGCAGTGGGCTCACCAGGTCAAACACCGTTATCCCGATGGCCAGCTATTCCTGGATCTGCGTGGCCATGATCCTGACGCCGCGCTGACTCCGGCCGATGCGCTGACGCATGTGTTGCGGGGTCTGGGTGTGCCGCCGGATCGGATTCCCGCCGGGGTGGCCGACCAGACCGGGCTGTACCGCTCGTTGGTGCACGACCGGCGGGTCCTGATCATCCTGGACAACGGCGGCACGGCCGACCATGTGTCGCCGCTGGTTCCGCCGACGGTGTCGAGCACGTTGGTGGTGACCAGCCGCAGCCAGCTGTCCGCGCTGGCCATTGACCACGCGGTGCAGTCGGCCGAACTGGATGTACTGGCTGTCGACGAGGCTCACGGGTTGATCAACCGTGTGCTCGGCGTTCAGCGTGTCGAGCGTGAGCAGGCAGCCGCGTTCGAGCTGATCGAGTTGTGTGGACGGATGCCGCTCGCGTTGCGGATCGCGGCGGCGAAGCTGGCTGCACGGCCCCGCCAGCCGATCGCCGGCCTGGTGGCCGAACTGAGTGACGACCGGCTGGATGCATTGCAGGTCACCGGGGATTCCCGCAGCGTCCGTACGGTGTTCGCCAGTGCCTACAACGCTTTGAGTGAACCTGCTGCCCGGCTGTTCCGGTTGCTGGGCCTGCATCCAGGCACGAGTTTCGGCACCCGGCTCGCCGCCGCCGTCATGGGGTTGTCGCACGGTCGCGCCCGGCGCAGCGTGGACGAACTCAGCGCCGCGCACCTGATCATGGAGACCGAGCGTGGCCAGTACCGGTTCCATGACCTGATCCGGCTGTACGCCTCCGAATGCGCGAAAACCGACGAGACCACAGCGCAACGCGACGCGGCCGCCCACCGGATCATCGACTGGTATCTCGCGATCGCGGACGCCGCCAACAGCACGCTCGACCCCACCCGCACCCGGATCACGGCGGCCATTGCCGATCCACCCGCCGAGTTGCCGTTCGCGGCCGAATCGGACGAAGTGCTGGCCTTTCTGGACGGTGAACGCGGCAACATCGTCCCGGTCGTCGCCCTGGCCGCCGAAAGCCACGAGCTCACCGCGTGCCACATGACCTATCTGCTGGCGGGGTTTCTGGACCGGCGCGGCCACTGGACGGACTGGGTGGCCACGTGCCGTTGGGGTGTGACGGCCGCGAACCGGCTTGGTGATCCAGAGCTCGGCGGCCTGATGCGCAGTGCACTGGGGGTCTCCTGCATCTTCACCCGGCGCTTCGACGAGGCCCTCGACGTCCTGCACGAGGCTCTCGCCATGACCCAGGCCAGCGGAAACGTCCGCGATGAAGGCTATGTGCACAACAATCTGGCAGTAGCGAACGCAGGCCTGCGGCGGTTCGACGAGGCAGCCGAATCCTTTGGCCGCGCGCTGGAACTGCACACCGGCACGTCTCCGGCGGCGATGGCCTCGGCGTTGAACAACCTTGGTTACGCGCACACCGAGAACGGTGACTTCGCGATCGGCCTCAAGCACCTGACCCAGGCGCTCACCTTGGCAAAGGATGCCGAGGACGTGACCCTGCAGGCCGCGATCCTGCACAGTCTCGGCGTGGCCAATCGCGCCAAAGGCGACCATGACCAGGCACTGGCGTTCCTGCACGAGTCGCTCGCGCTCTACCGGGAGATCGGGTACAAACGGCACATTCCCGGTGGCATCAACGACATCGGCGAGGCGCTGTTGCTGCGCGGCGACCACACACAGGCTCTGGCGGAGTTCGTGACCGCGTTGGAGATCAGCACGGAACTCGGCGATCAGCACTGCGAGGCGATCTCGCTGGGCAACATCGCACGGGCGCACCTGCGGGCGGGCGATCTGCCAGCCGCCCGCCACCACCTGACTCGTGCCCTGGACCTGCGTGTCCGGTTCCCGGATGCCTACGAGGAAGCCCACCTGCACCGGTGGATGAGCCGGTTTGCGGCCGCGTCGGGCGACGCGGCCGCCGCTGCCACCCACCGCGACCACGCGGTTCAGCTCTACATCAAGGCGAACGCGGTGGCCGAGGCGGACGAGCTGGCAGGTGTCACTGTGGACAGTGATAGTTAGGAAGGGCAGGCCCGCTCGGCAGGGTCAGCCCGTCGTCGTTGAGGATCTTGCCGTGGCCGCTGCGTTCGACCAGGACACCGGCCGACGGACAGGCCATGACCGAGAAATCCTCCGTCGGCTCCTGGTGGTTGTCCCGGTAGACGTAGACGTTGATCTTCTTGGGCGCGGTGTCGCCGGACTCCCATTCCAGGATGCCGTTGGGCCTGGAGTGATCCTCCGGCTCGGTCTGCGTCGACATCACCGAGTAGATGACGCCGCCGGCACGCGCGCAGCCACCAGTGGAGACCGTGAAGGTGAAGGCGTTGGGAGGCGTGCGCTGCCCTCCCGGCAATGGGTCGCCCTCAGCCTCGGTCACGTCGTTGATGCTGACCGTACGAATGCACGGCGCAATCGTGGCCGAGGCCGCGACCGGACTGAGTCCGGCCATGACCGTCAGCGTGGCCACGGCTAGCGAGACGTACCTCATGTGTTGACTCCCCCGTCCGCAGTGGTTTCGCCCATGTATATGCCGGGGGTGTTGTGAAGATGTTGTGGCGCCTACCGGCGGCTGAGGCTCGCCATGAACTCGCGCAGGAAATCGCGTGTGGCCTGGGAACTCCACATCTCGATGACCTGCCGGTCGTCGCCCGCGTCGATCCTGGCCCGCGCGGGTTGCTGCAGCTGCTGCTTGCTGAACGCGTATACGTCGCTGCGGATGGTGCCGAGCTTGGCCGCGTGCTTGAGCGCGACCGGCAGCAGGTCGTCAGGGGCAACGACCTCGTCGACCAACCCGATCGCCGCGGCCTCCTCGGGCTTGAGTGTCTTGGCCGTGAGCACAAGCGTCGATACTTGGGGACCAACTGCGTGACGCATGATCTCCAGCGGCACAATCGGAAACGGCACGCCTGCCGTCAGTTCCGTCAACCCGATGGTGCCGCCCGACATGACAGCAACATCCGCAGCAGCCGCGAGGACACAGCCGCCCGCGAGCGCGTGCCCGTTGACCGCCGCCACCGTCGGCTTCGGGTGTTCGAACAACGCCAGTGCGGCCGCGCCCAAGGCTGGAATGAACTTCTCGATGTAGTCAGACCCGTCCTCGACGATCCGCTTCAGGTCGACCCCGGCCGAGAAGCACTTTCCTGCTCCGGTGACCACGACTGCCTTCGCGTCGGCGACAGCCGCCAGCACGCCCGGCAGCTCGGTCAGGATGTCCAGGTCCAGCGCGTTCACCGGGCCGTTGCTGAGCCGCAGAACCGCGACACCGTCCTGGTCAGTGGTCTCGATCATGCGTCCATCTTGGCCCAGGCATGCGCAGGCGGCGTGTGAGGCTCGGTACTATTTCCGGACATCTTTCTTGACCAATCATTCTAGATATGGGTTGGATAGGCGCATGGCCAGGACCAAGGAGTTCGACCCGGACGCCGCGTTGCGGTCCGCGTTGGACCTGTTCTGGCGCAAGGGTTACGAAGCGACCTCGATCCAGGACCTGGTGGAACACCTGGGTATCGGACGGGCCAGTATCTACGCGACTTTCGGCACCAAACACGAGCTGTACCTGCGGGCGTTGGATCGGTACTGCGAGGAGATGGCCGGCCGCAACGCGTACACACTGGCCCCGGCGGGACCGGCGTTGCCGGCGGTCCGGGAGCTGGTGAGGTCGTTCGCCGAGGACGCCCTGACCGATCCCGACCGCAAAGGCTGCTTCGTCACCAACACCGCGGTCGAATGCCTGCCGCATGACGAACTGGCGGGCAAGCGCGTCGACATCGGTCTCAACGGGCTCGAATCGGCGATCGCCGGGACCCTGATCAGGGCTCACGACCAGGGCGAACTCAGGGCGGACAAAGATCCGCAGGCACTGGCCCGGTTCCTGGTCACCCTGATCCAGGGCATCCGCGTGATCGCCAAGCGCCCCGATCGGCAGCGTCTGCGAGACGCCGTCGATCAAGCGCTCTCGCTGCTCGACTAGTGCTTTTTTGCTGTCCTTATATTAGACCGATCAGTCAAGAATGGAACTCTGATGGACCGTCGTTCTCTGCTGGCCGCGGGCGCCGCGACCGCCGCGTTGGCCGCGACCGGCACAACCGCCGAAGCCGAAGCGGCCACCCCCTCGGACGCCGAACTGGCGCGGTCCCTGGGCTTCCGCAGCGCCTACGCGGACGTCAACGGAACCCGGCTGCACTACGTGATCGGCGGCAAGGGGTCGCCGCTCATGCTGCTCGGCGGCTGGCCGCAGACGTGGTGGCAGTTCCGCAAGATCATGCCCGCGCTGGCCGAGCGGTACCGCGTGATCGTGGCCGACCTGCGCGGGATGAACCTGTCGGGCAAACCGGCCGGTGGCTACGACAAGAAGACCATGGCCCGTGACATCTACGAACTGGTCAAGAAACTCGGCTACACGCAGGTGGACATCGCCGGCCACGACATCGGCGCGATGGTCGGGCACGCCTTCGCGGCCAACTACCCCCACGCGATCCGGAAACTGGCGCTGATCGACGTCCCGCACCCGGACGAAGGCCTGTACGAGCTCACCCTGCTGCCCCAGCCCACCCAGTTCCACCTGTGGTGGTTCGCGTTCAACCAGGTCCAGCTGCTGCCCGAACAGCTGCTCGCCGGCCGGTTCCGGCTGCTCGTGGACCACCTGTGCGGCCTGCTGCTGCAGAATCAGGCCGCCATCACCGATCGTGACCGCGCGATCTACGCCAGGGCCTACGCCTCGCCGGACGCGATCCGGGCGTCCAACGGCTGGTATCAGACGTTCGGCCAGGACATCGTCGACGGAAAGACCTATCCACGGCTGACTTTGCCCGTTCTCGGCCTCGCCTCGGAGCCCGGTTTCGACTATCTGGCCGGGCCGTTGCGGCGGCAGGCCGTCGACGTCCAGCTCGAAAAGATCTCCGGTGCCGGGCACTACGTCGCCGAGGAACAGCCCGAGGCGGTGGTCACCCACCTGCGGCGGTTCTTTGGTTAACCGGCCGCCCGTGCGGGGTAACCAGCGGCTATGTCCGCCAACGACAAGCCGAAACACCTGGTCGAGGAGCTCGTCGGCAAGGTCAAGCAGGAGTGGGGCGAGCACACCGGCAACGAGGCCCTGCGGGTGGAAGGCGAGGCAGAGGCCGACGAGGCCAAAGCCGAGCTGGAACGCGACAAGGAGTAACCGGCCATGCCGCGCGCGATCTGGAGCGGAGCGATCAGTTTCGGCCTGGTGACCATCCCGGTGGAGCTCTACAGCGCCACCTCGGATCACACCGTCCACTTCAACCAGTTCGAACGTGGCACTTCCGACCGCGTCCGGTACAAGCGGGTCAACGAGCGCACCGGCGAGGAAGTGGAGTTCTCCGACATCGTCAAGGGCCGGGAGGTCGATGACGGGCAGTTCGTCCTTCTCGAGCCGGACGAACTGGCCGACATCGCTCCCGGCCGGTCCCGCACGATCGACATCAGCACGTTCGTGGATCTCGACGAGATCGACCCGATCTTCTTCCAGAAGACCTACTGGCTGGCGCCTGCCAAGAAGGAGTACGCCAAGCCGTATGCCTTGCTGTCCAAGGCGATGGAGTCGACCAACCGGGCGGGCATCGCCACCTTCGTGATGCGAGGCAAGCAGTATCTGACCGCGATCCGGGCCCGGGACGGCCGGATGTCATTGGAGACCCTGTACTTCGCCGACGAGATCAGGGAACCCGTCGAGATCGAGGACGCCCCGGCCCCGCGCCGCAACGAGCTGAAGATGGCCTCGTCACTGATCGAGTCGATGAGCGAGGCCTGGCGGCCCGAGGACTACCGCGACACGTACACCGACCGCGTGAACAAGCTCATCAAGGACAAGGCCGCGGGCAACGAGAGCGTCGCCGAGGCCGAGCCGCCCGGCGCCACCGAGGTGACCGACCTGATGGAGGCCCTGCGCCAGAGCGTCGAGTCCGCCAAGGGCCGCAGGAAGCCGGCCGACCTGTCCGGGCTGAGCAAGTCCGAGCTCGATGAACGAGCCCGCGACCTGCACATCAAGGGCCGGTCCAAGATGAAGCGGGCCGAGCTGGAGAAAGCCGTGGCGAAGGCGTCCTGAGTTTCCCGGCCGCCCGGGTGGGCACACTGCAACCATGATCGGACGACTGCGAAGTGTGGTGCTCGACTGCAAGGACCCCCTCAAACTCGCGGGTTTCTACGCCGAACTGCTCGGCGGCACGGTGACCGAGGACGACGACACATGGGTGGTGCTCACCGAGCCCATGGGCCACCGGATCGCCTTCCAGCTGGCGCCCGAGTACGAGCCGCCGAAGTTCCCCGACCCCTGTGGATCGCAACAGTTCCACCTCGACATCCACGTCGAGGACGTCGACATCGCCGAGCGGGAGGTGCTCGCCCTGGGCGCCACCCGGGTGCATGACGCTCCAGGCGAGGACCACTTCCGCGTGTTCCGCGACCCGGCCGGGCACACGTTCTGCCTGATCTACGGCGTTCCAGCGGTCTGAGCATCCTCCTCCCACGGGTGATCACCGGCCGCGCCGTCGATCAGCTCCCGGATGATGTCCATGTGGCCGGCGTGCCGCGCCGTCTCCTCGATCATGTGGATCAGCACCCAGCGCATGGTGACCTTGTCGCCGTCCCATGAGGTGCCGATCTCGGTCAGCTCGACCTCGTTGACGACGGCGTCGGCCGCCGCACAGGCCTCGCGGTAGAACGCCACAATGCCTTCAGTGGTCTCACCAGGGCGTACCTGAAGGTCGAACTCAGGATCGTCCTCTTTGAACACAGCCTTCGACTCCCGGCCGAACGGCTCACAGAACCAGCCGTACTCAACCGACGCCAGATGCTTGACCAAGCCGAGCAGATGCGTGCCCGACGGCGTCATCTTCCTGCGTAACTGCTCGTCGTCCAGGCCCTGGATCTTCCACAGCACAGCCTCGCGATGCCGCCACATCGCGGCCAGCAAGCTCTCCTTCTCGCCACCGGTCGGAGGCACTCGAATCACCATGCCCAGCAACCTACGCCGGGGGTCCGACAGTATTGGACGGCCTCGCTCCGCTCGGCGGGCTTGGTCGCCAAAGCCAGCCGTTTCCACACCGCCCCACGCGACCGGCTTCTTCGCTCGGGGTCGGCCGTCGTCGTGGCTGGGGCGATGCCGGGCGTGTTGCGGTGCGTAAACGACCGGCGCGACCAAGCCACTCGGCTCAGGCGTGACTATCAGGCAGGGCTGATGGGCTGGAGGGCGTTGTGGATGACCTCTTCGGCGAATTTGACTGCGGCGGGGGCGGCTCCGGTGCGGCCCATGGCGGCGCCGTTGGCTTTCAGGCCGTCGATGATCAGCATGATTCGGTCGGCGAGGGTGCGCGGGTCGGCTGCGCCCGCGCGTCTGGCGATGTCCAGCAGGCTTTCGTGCATCAGCTGGAAGTTTGCGGTGGCGGCCTTGTTCACTGGGTGTGTGGGGTCTGGGAATTCGGCGTGGGCGTTGTAGATGGCGCAGCCACGGAACTCCGCTGCCATGGTCTGTTCGGCCACGTCGCTGACGATCACGAGTAGCTGGTCCGCCGGGTCGGAAGCTGCCTGCGCGGCCCGCTCCAAAGCTGCCGTCCAGCCGTCCCTGCTGCGGACGACATAGGCCGCGACCAGCTCGTCCTTGGTGGCGAACTCGCGGTAGAGGGTGTTCTTGCCGCAACTGGCCGCGTCGATGATCTGTTGCAGGCCGACCGCGTGCACGCCCTCGGAGTCGAACAGCTGCGCCGCGATCTCCAGGATCCGGTCCCGTGCGGTCGGATCCGGCTTGCGTGGCATGGCCGCATGTTAACGGACCGACCGGTCCCACGTCATTTCACGAAACGGGGATCACACCCGGTTGACAGGCCGGGCCGGCCGGGCCAGTATCGGGACCGATCGGTCCGGGACCGTCCGGTCCGAAACGAATGCAGGAGGACAAGCCATGGATCTGCGACTTGCCGGCAAGACCGCGGTCGTCACCGGCGGGAGCAAGGGCATCGGGCTTGAGGTCGTCCGTCAGCTGATCGACGAGGGTGTCCGCGTGGTCAGCGGCTCCAGGTCGATCACCGCCGAGCTCAAGGAGACCGGCGCCATCGCGGTGAGCGCCGACCTGTCCACTCCGGACGGCCCGAAGCAGCTGATCGACGAGGCGCTCACCGCGCTCGGCGGCATCGACATCCTGGTCAACAACGCCGGTATCGGCGACCACGCCGGCCTGGTGCAGGGCGTGGTCAACAACGTACTGACGTTGCCCGACAGCGCGTGGGAGCAGTCCTTCAACGTCAACTTCTACTCCGCGCTGCGCACGAGCCGGGCCGCCATGCCCAGCCTGATCGAGCGCGACGGCGTGATCGTCAACGTGTCGTCGGTCGGGGCCCGGCTCCCGGGCGTCGGGCCCGCCGACTACAACATCGCCAAGACCGCCCTCAACGGCCTGACCAAGGCACTCGCCGAGCAGTTCGGCCCGCAGGGCGTACGCGCCATCGGGATCTCACCCGGCCCGGTCAGCACCGGCGTCTGGGAGGATCCTGACGGCTTTGTCGGCCAGCTCGCCAAGGCGCAGGGCGTCGATCGGCACGACTTCGCCGACCAGTTCCTGGCCAACCTCGGGGCCTCCACCGGCCGGGTGAGCACACCCGAGGAGGTCGCCCGGCTGATCGTGTTCGCCGTGTCGCCCAACAACATCACCGGCACGGACTACCTGATCGACGGCGGAGCGGTCAAGACCGCCTGACCCTCCGTCCGAAGTAGACCAGACCGGCGCCGGACAGCAGCAGGAAGATCCCACCGGTACTGGCCGACTGCGGGTGGTCACCTGGAGCTGACCTGCCCCGCGGGAAAGCCGGTCACGGCCGGCTTTCCCCTCGTGCCGTGATCACTATCCTGGTTGTATGAACGACGCTTGGCACTACACGCCGGCAGGACAACCTCGGGCCCGGATGCTCAACATCCCCTTTGAGGGGCAGCCCGGCGCGCTCAACGCGATCACGGACGTGCCGGGCGTCGAGGTCGGCTACGTGACGCTGATCGAGGGCGACTCGATCCGCACTGGTGTCACCGCGCTTCTGCCGCGTGGCAAGCAGAACGTCGGGGTGAGCTGCGCGTCGGGGTTTCACTCGTTCAACGGCAACGGCGAGATGACCGGATCGCATTGGCTGATGGAGACCGGATCCCTGGCCTGGCCGGTACTGATCACCAATACCTTTGCTGTGGGCCCGTGCCACCGTGGTGTGCTCGACTGGGTCGCCCGGGAGCAGCCGGGAAAGACACCCTGGGATTTCCCGGTCGTCGGCGAGACCTATGACGGTTTTCTCAATGACATCAACCGCTCCTACGTCACCGCCGAGCATGCTGTTCAAGCGATCGACAACGCCGTGGGCGGGAGCATCGAGGAGGGCTCGGTCGGCGGCGGGACCGGAATGACCTGCTACGGCTTCAAAGGCGGCAACGGGACTGCCTCCCGGAAAGTTCGTTACGGCGGCGCCGACTACACAGTGGGCGCGTTCATCCAGGCGAACTTCGGGGCACGCGCGCAGCTGACCATTGCCGGACGTCCGGTCGGCAAGATGATGACCGACGACAGCCCGGCGGCCGAGACAGGATGGTCCCTGCCGCAGGGCGCCGGGTCTGCCATCGTGGTGATCGCGACCGACGCTCCGCTGCTCCCCCAGCAGTGTTCGGCGCTGGCGCGCCGGGCCACTCTCGGTCTCGGCCGGACCGGAACCACGGGCGCGCACTCGTCCGGCGACATCTTCCTGGCCTTCTCCACCGGGAATCCCGGCGCACTCGACAGCCCCGCGCAAGCCCAGGAGGAATCCCTGACCACCATGGAATTCGTTCCGTGGCCGGGGATCGAGCCGTTCCTGCAAGCAAGTGTCTACGCGGTCGAGGAAGCGGTGGTCAACGCCCTGGTCACCAACCAGACAATGGTCGGCCACATGGGCAACCGCTCCCCCGCCATCTCCCGTGAACGGCTCGTCGGGTTGTTCAGCGAGTGATCCTGGCGCCGTTGCGCCAGACCGCTGAGATCCCGCGCATGGCCGTGATGTCGCGGGTCGGGTCGCCGTCGACCAGCACGAGGTCGGCACGCAGCCCGGCCCGGATCCGGCCCCGGTCGGCGAATCCGTACAGCCCGGCCGGTGTGGCCGTGGCCGCGGTCCCAAACGGTCACCCAATCAGCCGCATAAGCACCTGATCGACCTCGAAATGCGACAGCTCACTACCCCCAGGTATTGAACATGCGCTTTCACCGTACTCGTTTCAGCGGGGCAGCTTGACCACGGTGAGGAAGAAATCGTCGATCTGCCGGACCACCTCGATGAATCGGTCGAAATCCACCGGTTTGGTGATGTAGGCGTTGGCGTGCAGCTGATAGCTGCGCAGGATGTCCTCCTCGGCCTCCGAGGTGGTCAGCACGACCACCGGAATGGTGCGCAGATCCGGGCTCTGTTTGAGCTCCGCGAGCACTTCCTGGCCATTCTTGCGCGGCAGGTTCAGATCCAGCAGGATCAGCCCAGGCCTGGGCATGTTGCAGAACTGCCCCTCCTGGCGCACGAACTGCATCGCCTCGACACCGTCGCTCACCACATGCAGCATGTTGCGGACCTTGTGGTACTCCAACGCTTCCCGGGTCATCAGCACGTCGCCTGGGTCGTCCTCGACGAGCAGGATGTCGATGGGCTTCATGGCTTCGGTCATGACTCCTCGGTTCTCTGCGGCAGCGTGAAGCGGAACGTGGTCCGGCCGGGCCCGCTGTCGGTGTCCAGCCAGATCCTGCCGCCGTGGTACTCGATGATCTTGCGTGCCATCGCCAGCCCGATCCCGGTGCCCGGATAGGCCGCGCGGGTGTGCAGCCGCTGGAAGATCACGAAGATCCGGTCGGCGTACTCGGGGTCGATGCCGATTCCGTTGTCGGTCACCGAGAACGTCCACTGCCCGGCGTCCAGGGCCGCTTTGACGCGCACCGCGGGCGGCTCGTCGCCGCGGAACTTGATCGCGTTGCTGAGCAGGTTCTGGAACACCGTGGTGAGCAACGAGATCTCGCCGCGCACCACGGGCAGGCCGGTGAGCGTCACCTCCGCGCCGGTCTCCTCGATCACCTGCTCCAGATTGCCGATCGCGGCCCGCAGCGCCTCGCCGGTACTGACGTCGGTGAACTCGCCGGTCCCGCGGCCGACCCGGGAGAATGCGAGCAGGTCGTTGATCAGCACCTGCATCCGCCGGGCACCGTCCACAGCGAACTCGATGTACTGCTCGCCGCGCTCATCCAGCTGCCCTTGGTAGCGGTGCTGGATCAGCTGGCAGAAGCTGGTCACCTTGCGCAGCGGCTCCTGCAGGTCGTGGGACGCGACGTACGCGAACTGCTCGAGGTCCGAATTGGACCGTTGCAGCTCCTGGGTGCGTTCGTCGAGCAGCCGGTGGGCCCGGCGCAGCTCGCTGACCTCGTTGACGATGCGCTGGCGCATGGCTTCGACGTCCGCGGCCAGTTCGGCCAGTTCGTGCGGCCCTTCGCTGCCGACGATCCGGTGGTCGATGTCGGCTGTCGCGGCCTTGACCTCGTTGCCCAGCCGGAGGATCGGGGCCATGATCCGCCGCTGGAATCCCAGCGCCAGCAACACGAACAGCACGACCAGCAGCACGATGATCACGCCGATGACCACACTGAGCAACCTCGCGGATTCGTTCAGCCGCTCGCGATCGCCCTCCCGGCCCGCCCGCAGGCTCGCGGACTGGGCGGTGAGCAACGTCCGTACGGCGTCGAACTGCGACTTGCCACTGTCCACAAGCGCCTGATCGACCGGCCGTGGTGCGGCAATCATCTCCTGGGCCGTCGCCTGCCAGACAGTCGCGCTGTTCAGCACACGAGTGAGCTCGTCGCCTGCCTGTGTGCCGTCGACCGCGCCGAGGCGCCGCAACTCCGCGACAGCTTTGTCCTGCTGTGCCCGGCCGTCGTCGAACGGCGTGAGGAAATCCCGTTGCCCGGTCAGCAGATAGCCTCGCAGGCCGGTCTCCTGGTTGAGCAACGCGCTCGTCAGGTTCTGCGCCTCGATCAGCTCAGGGTCGATCTGGTCGACCACACGGGCCCGCGCGTCGGAAAGCTGGTTCAGCCCGATCACGCCACCGATGATCGCCGCGGCGAGCATGACCGACTCGACCACGATCAGCGCTGCCATCCACCGCCGGATATGCCACCGGGGAACGGTCTTCATCGGATCTCGCCGTGGCTCAACAGCGCCAGTGCGACATCGTCGTCGAGCGGGCCCTCATTGAGTTCCTCCACCGCCGCGATCAGCTTGTCGAGCACGACCCCAGGCCGTTGCCGCCAGCCCGGGTTCGCCCGCAGGTCGGCCATCAGCAGGTTTGCCATGTTCTCGTGGCCCAGCCGCTCGGTCTGGCCCTTGACCTTGCCCTCGAACACGCCGTCGGTGTAGAGCAGCAACGACCAGCCCGGGCGCAGGTCGACATCGACAGGTTCCCAGACGGCGTCCGGCATCAGGCCGAGCGGGACGCCGAGATTGTCCATCGGAAGCAGCCGTCCGGCGTCGCCCTCGATCAGCAGCGGTGGCGGATGACCGGCCAGCCGCATCCGCAACGAGCGGCGGTCCGGCCGGATGGTGATCGTGCAGAGCGTGACGAAGCTGTGGTTGATACGTTCGTGCAGCAGCACTTTCTCGACTGTCCGGAGCACCTCGCTGGTCGGCAACCCGGCCAGAACCAGGGAACGCCAGCCGATTCGCAACGCCACGCCGAGCGCGGCCTCGTCCGGCCCGTGCCCGCTGACGTCCCCGATGACCACTTCCACCGTGCCGTCCGGCAGCTCCGCGGCATCGTAGAAATCCCCGCCCAGCAACGATCCGTCCCGGCCGGGGCGGTAACGCGCGACCAGGTTCAGGTTCTCGTCACTGATCAGCGGCGCGGGCAGCAGGCCACGCTCCAGCCGGCGGTTCTCGTCGGCGACCAGTTGCTGCTGAAGCAATTGACGCTCGGCCTCCTCGGCCCGTTTGCGTTCCCAGGCGTACCGCATTGCCTTGACCAGCAACAAACCGTCGACCTGGTCCTTGACCAAGTAATCCTGCGCCCCCGCAGCCACCGCGGCCACGCCGATGGCCTCGTCACGCTGCCCGGTCAGCACGACCACAGCGGTCTCCGGAGAGTGCTGTCTCAGCCGGGTCAGCGCGGTCAGCCCGACCGCGTCCGGCAACTGCAGGTCCAGCAGCACACAGTCGGCACGCAGCGGCGCGCTCACCGCGCTGGCCAGAGTGTCCACTCGGCGCACGACAATGTGTTCGGACAGGTCCGCCAGCAGCTCGGTAACGAGGAAGGCGTCGCCGTCGTCGTCCTCCACGAGCAGGACCCGCAGTGGCTGGCCTGTTCTCGGGGGTGCGCCCAGAACGTCCACACGTCTCCCTAAGTGTGGCCGCCCGGCACGCATGCCGGTCGGACTCGGCGATGATCTCTCGGTGGCTGCTTTGTCTCAACCGGCGATCATCTTACGGTGGGGCCCAGAACGCCACACAATGCCGGGATGGCCGACCCGGAGGGCAACGAGTTCGGTGTGCTCTAAAGCAGGCCGCGGATGAACGCTGCCTGCCCGACGTGTTGCAGGTCGTCGGAGACGACACTGACCAGGCGCACGGCGAGCGTCACCGGCGGATCCCAGTTCTCGTCGACGATCCTCGTCAGGTCCTTGCTGGTAAGGCCTTTGACGTAGCCGATGGTCTGCTCGTGGGTCGCGTCGTAGTAGCCGGTGAGCAACTCCGCCGAGGCCTTGACCTGAGCGACTTTCCTGCTGTCCTGGCCGTATCCGATCTCCGAGTCGCCGAAGGGCAGATCGAAGCGGCCTGCCCAGCCCTGAGCCGTCCAGACCTGGGCGAAACCGGCCGCGCCGGCGACATGGTCGTCCTGGACCCGGGCCAGATGCCAGATCAGCCAGGCGATCGAGTTGGCCTCACCGTTGATCCGGTACGCCAGTTCGTCCGCGGACAGACCTGCCACCGCGGCGTGCACTTCCTCCTGAATCCGGCCGAAGGCATCGACAAGAAGTCCCGCGCTCGTCGTCATATCCGGACCCTACGCCGCCGTTCAAAGGCGGTGACGCAGCCTGGCCAGGTCGTCCTCGGTGAGCGGCGGCGCGGGCAGGCTGCTCGCGCCCGCCGGGCGCAGGCCGTCCAGGATGAACCCGAGCGTACGCTGCGAGACCTGCGGATACTCCGAGCCGCCGAACGCGATCGTGGCCTGCACAGCGGCCGACAGCACCATCATGTCGCCGGCGTCGAAGTCCTCGCGCAGCTCACCGGCCTGCTTGGCGCGTTGCACCAGCTTGACCAGGTGCACGCCCATGGCTTCCTGGTTCTCCCGCAGCAACGCGGCCAGCCGGGCGGGCGGCGTGCCACGGGCCCAGCCGAGCGACTGGGTGAACCCGCCGGTGGTCAGCTCACACAGGCCTTTGTCGGCCGCGAGGTCGCGGATCGACTGCTTGAACAACCGTACGAAGGCTGCCCAGGCGTCGTCGGCCTCGCTGGCCTGCCGGGCCTGCTGCTCGGTCTCCCGGATCTTGGCCTGGTAGACCTCGTAGATCAGATCGTCCTTGTTGGCAAACCGCCGATAAACCGTGCCGACCCCTACTCCGGCGTGTCTGGCCACGTCAGCCAGGGTCGCGCCGAGCCCTTCCGCGGCGAAGACCTCGGCCGCGGCCCCGAGGACCCGGCGCAGATTGGTCTCGGCGTCGCGACGCATACTAGGCGGCACGGCCTAACGGTACCCGCTTTGGTGTACCACCGTGCGAACAGCTTTTCAGTACATTGTGGACGACAAAGTGGATCTCGTTGGCACGCGGGCCGAAACGATCTCCGGGTACGCGGCCCATCGGGAATTCACGCCGCCGCGCCGCGCCATGAGAGTGTGGTGTCCGTGCAGGAATCGACGGCAGACGAAACGACCGTCCAGGCAGGCCCGGTGGTCACCGAGGGTTCGGTGACGTTCCGGCTGCCCGACAGCGGCCCGGACGGCCAGGCGACGCTGAGTGGTGTGCGGTTGCTGCCGGCTCTTTCGCTGCCGAACGCGCAACTGGAGTTCACCCACGCCGACGGCGTCTGGACGTTGCCGTTGTCCCGGCCGCCGGTGTGGCGGATGGAATACAGGCTGCAGCTGCGTCACCGTGACGGCGGTTTCGAGGAGATCTGCGATCCCGGCAACCCGCTTCGGGCACCGGGCGCTTTCGGGGACAAGTCGGTCGTGGAGTTCCCCGACTACCGCGCACCCGCCTGGCTGGAGGCGTCCGGCGGAGACTATGCCGACGTGCCCGTCCCAGGGATTTCGGTCCGGTTGTGGTCGCCTGGTGAAGGCCCGATGCCGCTGCTGGTCGCCCACGACGGGCCGGAGTACGACCGGCTTGCCGGGCTGACCAGGTTCGCCGCGTCGTTCGAGATCAAGCACCGGGTCGCGTTGCTCCAACCAGGTGATCGTGACGACGAGTACTCCGGCAATCCCGCGCACGCCCGGATGCTCGCGCGCAGTGTCCTGCCGGCCATCCGCGCGTTGGTCCCGGTGATCAAACCCGTGGTCGGGATGGGTGCGAGCCTCGGCGCGCTGGGCATGCTGCACGCCCAGCGGCGCAGGCCGGGCCTGTTCGGCGGGCTGTTTCTGCAGTCCGGGTCCTTTTTCGACCGGCGGTTGGACCCGCAGGAGTCCGGGTACAGCCGCTACGGCAGGGTCACCCGGTTCGTCAGCGGGATCGTGCGGGGCACCACGCGCGGGCAGCCGGTCCCGGCCACCCTGACGTGCGGCCTGGCCGAGGAGAACCTGGCCAACAACCGTCAGATGGCCGCGGCCCTCGTCGCACTCGGATATCCGACAGGGCTGGTGGAGGTGCCGGACGCGCACAACTATGTGGGGTGGCGGGATGCGTTCGAGCCGGCGCTCACCGAGCTGCTGCGGACTGTCTGGGAGAGCTGACGTTGAGACGTGATCAGGTGGAGGTGGGCGGCGGCACGGTGATCGCGTACGGCCATTACGGCCGTCCGTTCCTGGTGTTCCCGTCCGAGCAGGGCCGGGCGTGGGACTGGGAGAGCAACGGGATGATCGACGCCGTCCGGCCGTTGCTGGACGACGGGCGGGTCAAGCTGTACTGCGTCGACTCCTACGACGGCGCCTCGTGGTCCAACCGGTCGATCCCGCTGGAGGAACGCGCCCGGCAACACGACGGGTACGAGTCCTGGGTGCTTGATCAGGTGCTTCCGATGATCCACGCTGACAGTGGCGGACCGCGGGAGGTGGCCACAATGGGATGCTCGTTGGGCGCGTTCCACTCGGTGCTGTTCAGCCTGCGACGGGCCGACCTCTTCCCGCTCGCGCTCGGCTTCTCCGGCAACTACGACGCGTCCTCCTGGCACGGCTGGGGAGAACGCGGCGACGCGCTGTACTTCGCCAACCCGGCCGACTTCGTGCCGAACCTCAACGGTGATCATCTCGACTGGCTGCGGTCGCGGCTGTCGATCCTGCTGGTCGTCGGCCAGGGCCAGTGGGAGGACACCACCGGCTCGCTGCCCTCCACCCGGCACATGGCCGGCCTGTTGCAGGACAAGGGCCTGCGCTGCGAACTCGACGTCTGGGGTCACGACGTGCCGCACGACTGGCCGTCGTGGCGTAACCAGGTCGCCCACCATCTGCCCCGCTTCTGTTAGCTGCCTGCCCAAGGAGGACGCGCGCATGCCGGATCGCACGGAACATCTGCTGGGCCTGTTGCTGGGGACCGAGGAGGACTGGCCACGCGCGTTCGAGGAGCTGGTGCGACGGCTGGGGCCGGTGCGCGCCGGGAACACCGAACACACGCTGCGGACCGAGCGGATCACGATCGAGCCGTTCGACCTGCGTGCGAAACCGCGTTACGACTTGGTGATCGACCGGCTGGCGTACTGGTACTACGTGCCGCGCGAATGGCTGAAGAAGATCGCGTTGATGGACGACGTGTACCTGCTCAACAGCCCGTTCACGTTCCAGTCGATGGAGAAGCACGCGGCGTACTGCGCGATGATGCGGCTCGGGCTGAAGGTGCCCTCGACCTGGCTGGTGCCGTACAAGAACCCGGTCGATCACGCCAAATACGCCTACACAGCGTCGAAGTACAACCGGCCGTTCGATCTGGACGCGGTCGCCGAGCAGGTCGGCTATCCGCTGTTCATGAAGCCGTACGACGGCGGCGCGTGGCGGGGTGTGTCCCGGATCGGGGACGCGGACGCGCTGCACTCGGCCTACGACTCGTCCGGCGAGATGCTGATGCACCTGCAGGCCTCGGTCGAGGGCTACGACTCGTTCGCGCGGTCGCTGACCATCGGCCCGGACACCATGGTGATGCGGTTCCAGCCGGAGAAGCCGATGCACGAGCGATACGCCGTGCAGCACGGGTTTCTCTCCGAGCAGGCCGGGACCGAGGTGGTCACCATCTCCCGGCTGATCAACGCGTTCTTCCGCTGGGAGTTCAACTCCTGCGAGAGCCTGGTCGTCGGCTCCGAGGTCTACCCGATCGACTACGCCAACGCCTGCCCGGACATCTCGATCACCTCGCTGCACTACTACTTCCCGTGGGCCATCGGGGCCCTGCTGAAGTGGTCGGTGTTCTGCGCGGTCACCGGCAGGCGCGCCCAGCTGGACCTGGACACCCGGCGGTACTTCGAGGTCGCCGACTCCGCCCTGGCCTACGACGAGAAGCTCGCGGAGTACCTCAAGCTGGCCGACGACTACTTCGACACCGCGCGCTACCACGAGTTCTGCGCCACCTCTCTGTCCAGTGTGGACGACATGGTCCGCGACTGGGTATCCTCCCCCGACTTCGACGCCCTGCTGGTCGAAACCGTGCGGACGACCTATCCACCGGCCGAGCACGAGAAGTTCATCGCGCATTTCCGCGGCCTGATCGGCCTGTGGATCCAAGGAGGCTGAGGCGATGGGTCAAGAAGTCGAGCGCCGGACGTTCAGCCGGGAGGACCGGACGCGCTACCGGCACAAGGTGCGGCGTTGCCTGGACGCGTTCGCCCGGATGCTGCAGGAGTCCCGGTTCGATTTCGAACGGCCGATGACCGGCCTGGAAATCGAGCTCAACCTGGTCGACGAGCGAGGCGAACCGGCGATGAAAAACGCCGAGGTGCTGGGTGCGATCGCCGATCCGGATTTCGTGACCGAACTCGGCCAGTTCAACATCGAGATCAACGTCGCGCCGCGGGAACTCGCCGACGGTGGCGTGACCGCCTTCGAGGAGCAGGTCCGCGCGAGCCTGAACGCGGCGGAGGTGAAATCCCGGTCACGCGGCGCGCACATGGTGATGATCGGCATTCTGCCGACCTTGCGCGGCTCTGACCTGACGCACGACTCGTTGTCGGCCAATCCGCGGTATGCCCTGCTCAACGACCAGATCTTCGCCGCGCGGGGCGAGGACATGCACATCTCGATCGAAGGCGCCGAACGCCTGGAAGTCACCTGTGACTCGATCGCGCCGGAAAGTGCCTGCACGAGTGCGCAACTGCATCTTCAGGTCAGCCCGATGCAGTTCTCGGCCTACTGGAACGCCGCCCAGGCGATCGCGGGCGTCCAGGTCGCGCTCGCGGCCAACGCCCCGTTCCTGTTCGGTAAGAACCTGTGGCAGGAAACCCGCGTTCCCCTGTTCGAGCAGGCCACCGATACCCGGTCGGACGAACTGAAAGCCCAGGGTGTGCGGCCCCGGGTGTGGTTCGGCGAACAATGGATCACCTCGGTGTTCGACCTGTTCGAGGAAAACGTCCGGCTGTATCCGGCGCTGCTGCCGATCCTGGAGGACGAAGACCCGTTCGAGGCACTGGAATCCGGCAATATCCCTGCTTTGACGGAACTACGGCTGCACAACGGCACGATCTACCGGTGGAACCGCCCGGTGTACGACGTGGTGGCCGGGACGCCGCATCTGCGGGTGGAGAATCGCGTCCTGCCTGCCGGGCCGACCGTTGTGGACACGCTCGCGAACGCGGCGTTCTACTTCGGTGTGGTGCGCATGCTGGCCGAAGCCGAACGTCCGTTGTGGTCGCAGATGTCGTTCAGCGCGGCCGAGGAGAACTTCCACACCGGTGCCCGGCACGGCATCGAAGCCCAGCTTTACTGGCCTGGCGTGGGTTTCGTCCCCGCGGCGGAGCTTGTCCTGCGCCGGTTGCTGCCGCTGGCCTACCAGGGCCTCGACCGCTGGGGCGTGCATCCCGCCGAACGCGACCGGTTGCTGGGCATCATCCAGGACCGCTGCCTGACCGGCCGCAACGGCTCGACCTGGCAGGTCGCCGAAGTCGCACGGATCCAGGATTCGGAGAACCTGGAGCGGCACCAGGCCCTGCGGGTGATGCTCAAGCGATACATCGCCCACATGCACGAGAACAACCCCGTCCACACATGGCCCAACGGCTAGGTGATGTGCCCCCAATGTCCCGTTGGTTGCGCCGGATGCAACCAACGGGACATTGGGGGTTCAACAGTCCGGTCCTTGGTCAGCCGATCTGTGCCCGGTCACCGAAGCGCAAGACCCATTTGCGCTGCCAGGGCGTCTCTACCGCCCGGTGGTTGTAGTGCTCGCGTGCCCAGGCGACGGCGTCAGCCGACGGCGTGCCTGCCAGGACGGCCAGGCACGCCACGACGGTGCCGGTACGCCCGACACCGCCACCACACGCGACTTCGACCTGCTTGCCCTCTTTGGCCAGGTCGTGGAACGCACGGATACTGCGGATCGCGGCATCGGTGTCCCGGGGCAACAGGAAGTCCGGCCAGTCGATCCATTCGTGCGGCCAGCGGATGCTGTGCCTGCTACGCAGTTTCGAACCGCCCAGGTAGAGGCCGAACTCCGGCTCAGGGCCGTCCGGCTCGGGGTTACGCAGACCCCGGCCACGAATCCAGGTCCCGTCGGGCAACTGGATCGCGCCAGGAAGGTGGGAACTGGTCATGCGTCCTTTCTACTATCCGCCATTGCAGCCCGGCTCACGCACTCCGCCCTGAATCCAGGGCAGGTTGACCTTGCGGAACGCGATCGACCGGTGCGAGGTGGAACTGCTGTCGGTGTTCTCGTTGACCTCGATCAGCGCACCCACGTGGTAGTCGGCGGTCTTGGCGATGCTGGAGTAGCCGCCTTCCTTGTAGTTGCCGCCCTCCAACGGCAACGGCGCGTCGGAGAACGGGCGGCTGTAGCTCCAGGTCTTGCCTTCGTCCTCGCTCATCCGGATCCGCATCTTGGTGCGGGTGGACGTGCTCGCGGAGTTCACGAACGCCAGCCGCGCCGGGGCGTCGGCGTTGTAGCGCATGGTGGATGCTTCGTTCTTCGGGTCAAGCAGACACTCGGCCGCCGCGAACGGCGTGAAGCCTGATTCGATCGTGCCGCGTGACACCATGCGTCGCTTGTCCGTCTCCCAGACCGGGGTGGTCGGCCGATCGTTGCGGTACAGCTGGCCGTTGGCCAGTTCCAGGATCGTCGACTCGCCGGTCTGTTCCATCGGCGCGTTCGCGGCGGTGCGCAACAGCTGCACCCTCCACGTAAGACCGTTGTCGTCGCTGTAGATGTTGCGGTGCTGCGCGGGGATCACGAGCCGGCCCGCGTTGCGGTACGTGGTCTGGATGCCGACGCCGGGGCCGACCGCGTCCCAGTTCCAGTCCTTGCCACTGCCGGTCTTCTTCGGCTTCAGGGTCTCGGACATGTTGACCGGCGCGGCCCAGCCGACACCGTCGTTGCTGCTGACCGACATCCAGACCTGGCGGTCGTCCCAGGAGTCGACAGGGTCGTGGCCTTCGGGCTGGTAGTTCATGAACAGCCAGATCTTGCCGGTCTCGCCGTCCACCACCGGGGTCGGGTTGCCCCATGTACCCTGACCGGCGCCGATCACCTCGTCGAGCTTGGACCACGTGAGACCGTTGTCGGTGGACCGCTTGTACAGCAGGTTGATGTTGCCGTAGTCCTCGTTGTTGTCCGCGCGGCCCTCGGCGAAGGCGATCAGCGTGTTGCTCTTGGTGCGGACCAATGCGGGGATGCGGAACGAGTGGTAGCGGATGCCGTTGAGCACGTCATCGCCACCACCGTCGAAAATGATCTTCTCGAAGTGCGACTGCGCGGCCTGGACGCTCTGGGCCGACGCGGGTAACGCCGTTGCCGCGAGCATGGCAGCAACGATCGCCAGTACCCTTCTCACGCGGAACCTCCTGAACCATAAGGGAAAACTCTCGGCGAAGATATCAATAAGACGGAAAATCAGTAACCGCTATATGGTCCTGCCATGAAGCTCCGAAGGCTGTTCGGCACAGTTGTCGCCGCCGTGTTCACGTCCGGTTTGATCACCGTTCCCGCGCAGGCAACCCCGGCGCCGCCACTGGTGCGCTGCGAGTTCACGCCGACCCCGGAGAACCCGGCCGCCCGGCCGGTCCTGCGCCCGTTGCCGTTCGCCCTCACCAAGGGCCACGTCAACGTCACCTTCAAGACCAACTACGGCCCGGTCGTGGTGCAGCTCAACCGGGCAGGCGCCGCCCCCTGCGCCGTCCACAACATGATCAGCCTTGTCCTGCAAAGGTTCTACAACAAGACCGAATGCTTCCGGCTGACCAATTCGGCACGCCTGGGTGTCCTGCAGTGCGGCGACCTCATCGAGGTGGAAAAGGGCGGTCCCGGCTACAAATTCCCCGACGAGGTCACCGGCAAGGAAACCTACCCGCGCGGCACCATAGCCATGGGCAACCAGGGCCCCGGCACCAACGGCTCCGAATTCTTCATCGTGCACTCCTTCGCCAACATCCCCCCGAACTACTCCGTCCTCGGCAAAGTCGTCCGCGGCATGGACGCCCTCGACCGCATCGTCGCCAACGGCATCATCCCCAGCGAACGCGGGCCACTCGACGGCCTGCCCGCCAAACCCGTCAAGATCGAACGCGTCGCCCTCGGCGGCTAGGGTGCCTGCAAACGTTTGACTGTGAAGTACCGTCGGGGAATGCGGGCTATTCGGCTGCTTCAGATGACAACGTTTGTGAGCACGCTGGATCGGTTCGCCATGCCGCCGATGCTCATCTCCATCGCCGGGGACCTGGATGTGTCGCTGGGTGAGGTGGTGCGGGCGGCGAGTGTGTACTTCCTTGTGTACGGGCTCATGCAGGTGGTCTGGGGCACTGTGTCGGACCGGCTGGGGCTGGTCCGGACGATGCGGTTGACGCTGTTGGCCGCCGCGATCTCGACGATCGCGGCGGCCTTCGTGTGGACACCGGTGTGGCTGGCGATCACGCGAGGGCTGGCCGGTGGGTTCTTCGGGGCCGCCTACCCGGCGAGCCTGGTCTATGTCGGGGACACCGTGCCCGCGCGGGGGCGGCAGCCGGAGATCACGCGCCTGATGGTCGGCACTGCCATGGGGATCGCGGCGGCTTCGGTGGGGGCCGGACTGATGGCACAACTTGTCACTTGGCGTGGCACATTCATTCTGACCGGGGTGTCGTCGCTGGTCCTGGCGGTTGTGCTGCGCCGGCTCCCCCAGCCGCCGATGACTCGCAAGGACAGCAGAATCCTGCGGGCGGTCCGGCAGGTGATCAGTACCAAAGCAGCGTTGTTCGTTCTGCTGCTCGCGTTCACCGAGGGTCTAGTCCTGCTCGGCGTGCTGACTGTTCTGCCGCCCGCGGTCGAGGCGGCGGGGGCGAGCGCGGCCGTCGCCGGGGCGGTCACCGGCACATACGGGCTGGCCGTGTTCATGTCGACGCGGTTGGTGGGCCGGATGTCGAAGAATCTGCACGCTGCCAAGCTGATCGCGATCGGTGCGACGGCGGCGGTCATCGCCTGCGCGCTGCTGTCGGTCTCACGGAATCCCGCGGTCACGGTTGTGGCCGCGTTGCTGTTCGGCCTGGCGTGGACGGCCATGCACTCGTCGATCCAGACCTGGGCGACCGAGGTTGTGCCGGCTGCCCGCGCGACCATGATCTCGTTGTTCGCCACCGCACTGTTCGCGGGCAGCGCCGCGGCCGCGGGGGCGGTCGCCGGCCTGGCGGAAGCCGGTGCTTACGGCACCATCTTCTTCATCGCCGCGGCGACGAC
Source organism: Kibdelosporangium banguiense (assembly GCF_017876405.1). Classification (GTDB taxonomy): domain Bacteria; phylum Actinomycetota; class Actinomycetes; order Mycobacteriales; family Pseudonocardiaceae; genus Kibdelosporangium; species Kibdelosporangium banguiense. Next base: position 11,283,901 of record NZ_JAGINW010000001.1, read on the forward strand.
CGTCCCCCTTGGACTGCTGGCCGCTGCGGGCCGGTTCAGGTGGCGCGAACCGGGAACTTCGCCGGGCCACGCAGGTTGATCCGGCCGTTCCACTCCAGCTGGCCGTCGAAGGCCAGGTCCGGGAACCGTTGCACGAGACGGCTGACCGCGACCTGACCTTCCAGCCGGGCCAAGGCCGCCCCGAGGCAGTGGTGCGGCCCGGCGCCGAAGGACACCTGGTGGCGCGCTTCCGGCCGGTCGATCCGCAGTTCACCGGCGTCCGCGCCGAAGAACCGCTCGTCCCGGTTGGCCGAGCCGAGGCATGCCAGCACGAACGTGCCGGCCGGAATCTCCTTGTCCCGCAGTGTGTACGGCGCTGTGGTGATGCGCCGGGTCTGCTGCACGGGCGAGTCGTAACGAAGGAACTCCTCGACCGCGTTGCCCGCCAGGTCGGGCCGTTCACGCAACAACGCCAGCTGATCGGGGTTACGCAGCAGCGCGTTCACGCCGTTGGCGATCAGGTTGACCGTGGTCTCGTGTCCGGCGACGTACAGCAGGACCACTTGCGCGACAAGCTCGTCCCCGTTGAGCACCTGGCCTTCGTGCTCGGCCGCGATCAACGCGGTCAGCAGGTCGTCACCGGGGTTGGCACGCTTCCATTCGATGAGGTCACGGGTGATCGCGGCCAGCTCGATGTCCGCGTTCACGATCGCCCGCGCGACCTCCTCGTCCGTGACGACCTCCAGCGACCGCACCAGCGTTCCGCTGAGCTCACGGATGCGGGCGTGATCGGTCGGCGGCATGCCGAGCATCTCGGAGATCACCGCGAACGGCAGCGGGAACGCCAGTTCCTCGACCAGGTCGAAGCTGCCCTTCTCGGCCATCCGGTCGAGCACGGCGTCCACCAGGGCGACGATCTTCGGTTCGAGCGCGGCCACGGCCCGCCGTGTGAACACCTTCGTGACCAGCGAACGTAGCCGGGTGTGATCAGGCGGATCACGGTCGAGCATGGACATGTTCAGCACGCCGTGCTTGCCGTCCTCTATGCCCAGCGAGTCCAGCTGATCCATCATCACCCCCGGCGCGAGGTTGCCCACCTCCACCGAAAGACCGGCTTTCAGCAGCGCGGAGACGTCGTCGAAGCGGGAGACGAACCAGAATCCCAGCGGGTGGTTCTGCACCGGGTCCTCGTCGCGCAGCATCTTGTACTGCGGGTACGGGTCTTCGAAGAAACCGGGCATGAACGGGTTGAACAGCAACGCATCAGGCTCGATCAGGTCGGTCATCAGAGTCCCCAAACTGTTGTGACCGAGGGTGACGCGACATACACCGCGTCGGTGACATACGCAGTGTATGTCCTATGCTTTGCGCATGTCGACCACGAAGAGCCGCCGGGAGCAGTACTCGGAGGCCACTCGCACCGCTCTGCTGGCGGCAGCGACCCGGCGTTTCGCCGAGCACGGCTTCGCCGGCACGTCGCTGGAGGACATCGCGGGCGACATCCAGGCCACCCGCGGCGCGATCTACCACCACTACTCGAGCAAGTCCGCGTTGTTCACGGCGGTGTTCGAGCAGCTGGAGATCGAGGTGATGGCGTTGTCCGACGCCGCGGCCGAGCAGGCGAGCGACCCGTGGTCGGCAGCGTTCGCCGCGCTCGACGCGTTCCTGGAGCGCAGCTGTGACCCGGTCTACGGCCGCATCGTGTGGATCGAGGCACCGGCCGCGCTGGGTCTGGTGCACTGGCAGCTTGCCGGTCAGGACCTCGCGTACAGGCACGTCGAACGGCGGATCAGGGTGCTGATCGACAGCGGCACGATCGAACCGCTGCCGCTGGAGAGCCTGACGAGGGTGTTGTACAGCGCGCTCGGCGCGGCCGGGATGGCGCTGGCCGAGGCGACCGATGAGGACAAACCACGACTGAAAGCCGAGTATGTCGCCGTCATCAGCCGCATGGTGTCGGCGCTGCGCACATCACCGGACCCGGCCGTCAGGGACGTTTGACCGGGGCGAGGCAGAGGAAGAAGCCTTCGCCGCCCTGCTCGCCCTCCCAGTAGCGGTCGGTGGCGTCGTCGAACTCGTCGCAGACGTTGATGTTGCCGTACTGCTTGAGGTTCTCCTTGCGGCCGACGACCTTGTACTGCGCGGCCGGATCCCCGCACTCCACCATGGACAGCGAGTTGTCACCCGTGCGCTCAACGCATTCGCCGACCTCGGCGTTGGTCGCGGAGGTGCGGCCGGCGACGATCGCGACCACCACCAGGCCGCAGAGGATCACCATCAGGACCGCGAACCTGATGATCTTGCCGCGCCGGGACTGCTGTGCGGGCTGGGGATTCAGTGGCGGCGGGGCCGCGGGCGGCTGGTGTTCGGACATCCGGGACTCCAGGGAGTTTTCGCTTTTGCTTGTGACTCAAGCAGGATCACCGAAAAGGTTGCAGTTGCGTTGCAGTGAAAGCCTTTCCCGCACTGACGTCGAAGAGTTACCACCCGCCGGACTCTTACGTCAGTGCGATCGGTGCGCTAACCTCAGGTCCATCCCCCGCCGGAAATGGCCGCCGGGCAGCCGATCCGGCCGAAATAGGTAACCACCCCCGCTGATCTGGGTACCGCGATCGGATGCGGATGGATCACTTCCACCGGTAGACATCGGACATCACCGTGGAATGCAGGGGGAGGTCGCAGAAGTGACCAGAACAGCACGAAGAGTCGCCACCGGCAGACTGACCGATCAGCCACCGGCCGCAATAAGCGTGCGCTTGGCCGGCGGCCTGGCCGTGTCGGTGAACGGATCCGCTTTGAAGGACGCGGAAATCAGCAGCCGGAAAGGACGCTCACTGCTGGCGTGCCTGGCTGTGCGCCGCGGATACCAGTCGGTCGACCGCCTCGCAGCCGCCGTCTGGGGCGAGCGGCCGCCGCGGGATCCGGCCGCGAACATCGCGACTCTGATCAGCAGGTTGCGTGGATCGCTTGGCGCGTCGGCGATTCTGGGCGGCCGCGGCGGATACCGGCTCGACGACGAGGTCCGCATCGATCTCGACCAGGCGGCCGGACTGGTCGGCGAGGCCGAACGGCGGATCAGCGCGGGCCAGCCCGCGGCGGCACTGATGGCCGCCTGGCGGGCCACTCATCTGCTGGACCGTGGACTCGTGCTGCCAGAGTTCCCGGACGCCGACTGGGCCGAGCCGGCCCGGACCCAGCGCACGCACCTGGTCCGCCAGGCCTGGCACGCGGCCGCGGAAGCCGCGCTGCACATGGACGACGTGTCCTCGGCACAGTCGGCGGCCGAGGCCGCGATGGCGGCGGACGCGTTCGACGAGGCGGCCTGCCGGCTGCTGATGCGCGCATACCAGGCCGCCGGCCAGACATCCAAAGCACTCCAGGTGTACCACCGGCTCCGAATGACTCTTGCCCACGAACTCGGCGTCGACCCGGCACCGGCCACACGCGGGCTGCATGTGGCCATCCTGCGGGAGACCACGGCCGTCGCCACCCCTACGGCAGGATGACGCCTTGATCGACTGCAAAGAAACTGCAACACCGCTGAGGACAATGCCAGCCATGTCCGCAGTACCTGTTGTCACCCGGCATGCCCGCGCGGCCGCCGTGACGGTGGTGCTCGCCGACAGCAGGCCGCACGACTGGGCGCCATTATCCACAGTGGACGATATCGAGGTGGTGGCCGCGGCCGGGAACGGCCGCGAGGCTGTTCGTGCCGTGCTGCGGCACAGACCGGACGTGCTCGTCCTGGACCCGCAGCTGGCGGACGGCGCCACCACGATCCGCACAGTCGCGCAGACCGCTCCCAAGACGGCCGTACTGGTCGTGACGGCCGTGGACGACGACACCGCGGTGCGTACCGCGTTCCGTGCGGGCGCCCGCGGTTATCTGGTCAAGGGCGAACGGGCCAGCGTCGCGCCCGCGATCCTGGGCATCGCGGCCGGTGAGGTGATTCTCGGCCGCGGTATCGCCAGCCGGATCACGAGGCTGCTCAGCTCCCCCGTCGGCGTGGACACGCTGACCACTCGTGAGCACGAGATCGCCGGCCTGCTGCGGACCGGGATGACCAACGCCGCGATCGGGCGCGAGCTGTACCTGGCGCCCAAGACTGTCAGCAACAATCTCTCGTCGATCTACGCCAAGCTGCGGGTCGCCGGCCGCGCCGAGGCGATCGCGTTGCTGGCCGCGCAGTAGCCGCCCGCAGGAGCGGTGATTCTGGCGCGAATTGATAACGTGTCACTCCGCGAAATCGATGTCTGAGCGATCGGGCAGCACTTGTGAAGCGGAGAGTGACCAGTGAGCGCCGAGCGTGGTTTCCATGCAGGAGGCCATCATGGCGTGCCCCAGGTGCTCGAGCGTGAACACGAGATCGCCGAACTGGAGGCGGCCGCGCGAGAGGCGGCCGCCGGGACCGGCTCGGTGGTGCTGGTGTTCGGCGAGGCCGGGATCGGCAAGTCGAGCGTGATCAACGCGGTCCGGGCGGTGCTGCCGCCGCAGGGCCGGTTGCTCGTCGGCTACTGCGACGACCTCGCCACACCCCGCACGTTCGGCCCGTTTCGCGACCTGCTCGGCTCAGTCGGATCCGACCTTGCCACGGCACTGCGCGAAGGCCGCGACCGCGACCGGGTGTTCGACGCCCTGCAGGCGGAACTGAGCTGGTCGGCGACCACGAGCGTGCTCGCGATCGAGGACGTGCACTGGGCCGATGACGCCACATTGGACGCTTTGAGCTATCTCGTCAGGCGGGTGGCCAACATGCCCGCGGTGCTCGTGCTGACCTATCGCGACGAGGACATCGACGCCATGCACCCGCTGCAGCGTGTGCTCGGACTGGCCGCGCGGGCGCCTCGCGTCCGGCGGCTCAAGCTCCCCCGTCTGTCCCAGCCGGCCGTGCTCCGGCTGACCGCGCCCAGCCGTCTGGATCCGCGCGAGGTCTACGAGGTCACCGGCGGCAATCCGTTCTTCGTCACCGAGATCCTCGCCTCGGCGGACGTCAGCCGGGTACCGGTCACCATCGTGGACTCGGTCACCGCCCGGGTCCAGACCCTGGACGCGCAAACCCAGCAGGCGCTGGAACAACTCGCCGTCATACCGTCCACTGTGGATCGCGGACTGCTGGAGGCGCTACTGCCCGGGGGTATCTCCTCGATCGCCGCCGCGGAACAGCGCGGCCTGCTGGACGTCTCGCCCAGCCGGACCGGGTTCCGCCACGAGCTGATCCGGCGGGCCATCGCCGACGGCCTGCCCGGCGGCCGGCGGATGGAGCTCAACCAGCGCGTGCTCAACGCCCTCACCGCCCGGGAGGGCACGGACCTCTCCCGCATCATGCACCACGCCGCCGAGGCGGGCGCGGACGACGCGATCATCCACTACGGACCGAAAGCCGCCCGGGACGCGGCCAAGGTCGGCTCGCACCGGCAGGCCGCCGCGCACCTCAGGCTGGTGCTCGAGCGGTGTGACCGGTTCTCCGAGGCCGAGCGGGCCGACCTGATGAGTATGTACGCGATCGAGTGCCACACCATCGGCAAGTCGCAGACGGCCTTGCTCGCGCAGCGAAAGGCGATCGAACTGCGGCGCCGGCTCGGCGATCCGCTCAAGCTCGGTGCCGATCTACGGTGGCTGTCGCGGATCTGCTGGGCCATCAGCGAAACCGAGGAGATGCAGGCCAGCGCCGACGAGGCGATCAAGGTCCTGTCCGGCGCGGGCGACGACCGGCTGCTGGCCCTCGCGCTGAGCAACAAGAGCCAGCTGCACATGCTGGCCCGGCGCAGCGAGGAGGCCATCCGGATCGGCCAGTTCGCCATCGCGCTGGCCCGCAACGTCGACGACCCGGCCATCCTGTCGCACGCGTTGAACAACGTCGGTTCCGCCCTGTGGCACCTGGATTCCACCAAGGGCCGGGAAATGGTGGAGGAAAGCCTGCAGGTGGCGCTGGCCGCGGGCGCCATCGACGACGCCTGCCGGGCACACGTGAACATCATCTGCGCCCTGCTGGAAGACGCGTTGCCCGACGAGGCCAGCGAATACCTGCCGGACGCGCTGGAACTGGCCGGCGAGTCCGAGAACCTGATGTACTTCAGCCACTTCACCGCGCTACGGGCCGCCATCGGGCTGGCCACCGGCGCCTGGGAGCAGGCTGTCGCGGACGCACAGTCCTCGATGGCGGCAGCGGCGGACGCGCCGCCGACCCTGTGCCCCGCTTTGCTGGCCTACGGCCGGGTCCAGATCCGCCGCGGCCAGCCGGACGGTATGGCCCTTCTGACCGAGGCGGAGAAGCTGGCCCACAATAGCCGGGAACTGCAGTACATCGGCCCCGTGGCAGGCGCGCTCGCCGAGGCCGCATGGCTCGACGGCGACCACGCTGCAATGCGTGCGTTGCTCGAACCTGTGTACACCGAGGCGTGGGACTCCGGCTCTGTGGCGATCCGGGCCGAGCTGGGGTTCTGGCTGAGCAAGGCCGGAGGCAAGGTCCACCACGACACAGCGAGCCGCCACCCATGGGCGCTGCTGAGCGTGGGCCGCTGGCAGGAGGCGGCGTCCGCGTGGCAGCTGGGCGGCAGTCCGTACGAACACGCCCTGGCGCTGGCCGAAAGCGGCGAGCCGGAGCAGATGTTGATCGCGCTGGCCGCACTCGACGGGCTGGGTGCCGAACCGCTTGCCCGGCGCGTGCGTGCGCAGTTGCGTGAGCTGGGCGTGGCCCGGATTCCCCGTGGACCGGTCACCCGCACCCGGATCAATCCGGCCGGGCTGACCGACCGGCAGCTGGAAGTGGCGCGGCTGCTGGGGCTGGGGATGACCAATGGCGAGATCGCCGAGAAGCTCGTGGTGTCCGTGCGTACCGTCGACAACCACGTGGCCGCTGTGTTCGACAAACTCGGCGCACGCACGCGGCGTGACATCGCCGCCCGACTGACTGAGCTGGGACTTTCGCCCGGGGAGAAGTAGGTATGCCGGCGTGACGACCTAGGTATCCACAACGGATTCATGTTATGGGTGAGTGGCGCACTGTGGGATGGACCAGACCCCGATCGAGGAGCTCCACCCATGACCGCCATCGTCCCGAACTACCAGGCCATCACCGACCGCCAGCAGGCGACCTGGGCTGCCGGGGATTTCGCCCGGATCGGCTCGCGGATCGTGCTGCACGGCGAACTGCTGTGTGAGGCCGTCGACATCCGTCCCGGCGAGCAGGTGCTCGACGTCGCCGCCGGGAACGGCGCGGCTTCCGTTGCCGCCGCACGGCGTTGGGCGGATGTCACCGCGACCGACTTCGTCGACCACCTGCTGGAGTCCGCGCGCAAGGTCGCCGAGGCCTACGGACTGCCGCTGCGCACGCAGATCGCCGACGCGCAACAGCTTCCGTTCGACGACAACAGCTTCGACGTGGTGCTGTCCACCTTCGGTGCGATGTTCGCCCCCGACCAGCAGAAGGTCGCCGACGAGCTGGTCCGGGTCTGCCGGCCGGGCGGCCGCGTCGGCATGGTCAACTGGGCGCCGAAATCGCTGATCGGCGACGTGTTCCGGGTGACCGGCAAGCACGTCCCGCCGCCCGCGGGCGTCCGTCCCGCGATCGAATGGGGCAGCGAGGACCGGCTGCGCGAACTGTTCGGCGACCGGATCACCGGCCTGCGCGTCACCGTCCGCCAGTACCCGTTCAAGTACCGGTCGGCCGACCACATGCTCGACTACTTCCGCACCTGGTACGGCCCCACCCGGATGGCCTTCGCCGCCTTGGACGCCGAAGGCCAGGCCAGTCTCGCCGCCGACCTGACAGACGTCTACCAGAGCTACAACCGCGCCACCGACGGCACTCTGGACGCCCCCAACGACTACGTCGAAGTGGTCGCAGTCGTCCGGTGATGCGCGCCCCCGGCCTGGCTTTCGCAAGCCAGGCCGGGATGTCGCCAGTCGATCTCCTAGAGCCGCCGCCACCATCGGGCTTTCTTCCGCACCGGCTCCGGCCGCGCAGGCGGCTCCGGAGGCACAGGCCGGTCCGCACGCCACTGCTCGACAACAGCATCCACATCGACCCTGGCCACCCGGATGAGCGGCCCGGACGGTGCTCGCAGCCATTCCACGATCCGGCGATTCAGATCCGCCACAACCTCGCGGACATCGCGTTCCGAAGCCAGCTGCGCGACCGTCTCCGGCAACCGCTCGATCTCCTTGCGCAGCTGCAAAGGCGTCGGCAGCATCGACTCAGCTGTGAGGCCTTCCCGCTTCAGGTAGTTCTTGATCCACCACTGCTCGTCGTGCGGCCGACCCGCACCAGGCAGCGGCTTGCCCGCTCCCGGAAGGTTGTCCATCTCGCCGCGCTCAGTCGCCTCACGGATCTGCTTGTCGATCCATGTCTCGAAACTGACGCCGAACGGCTTACGGCTCATGCCTCCATGATACGAACGCCGTCAGACTCCCGCTGCCACGATCAGCCGATACTTGACATCGACGGCGAAGTCACCGCTGGTGCCGCTGATCACCAGCGCGTGTTCGCCTTCCGGCAGCGCGGGAATCGTGAACCACAACCCGCAGCCTTGGACTCGCATCGTCCGGCCTGTCCCGGTGATGTTGTTGCCCTCGACGCCCTTGATGCTGATCGGCACCGCGTCGAGCGTGGTGACCGGGACCGGAATCCCGTCCAGGGTGGCCCTGTCCTCGGCTTCCAGCATGAACTTGACGCAGTGCCCGTCCGTCTTGGCCCACAGGTTGATCACGGGGCCGACGATCTTCCGGCCGGCCGGGACATCGCAGGTGCGTTGGACCGGCTCGCCGAACGAACCCGCGACGAACCACACCTGTTCAGGCTGACGGTCCGCGCAGAACTCGCCCGAGTCGTCACTCACCGGATCCCGCTCGGGCGGCGCGGACGCAGCCCAGCTCCACCAGTGTGACTGCAGGCTCGCGGGATCGGCGGGATCGAGCGGTGCCTGGTCAGGACCCGGCGCGGGAGCACAGCCGAGCACAGCGAAAATCATCAGCACAGCGAGCAAGCGCACTGGCGAACCTTAGAACCCGGCCAGCAGATCGCGCCTGCGTTTTTCACGAGTCCGCGCGGAATTTCTCGTCGATGTCCGGCAGCCAGAAGCCGAACTCCAGTGTGCGCATGCTTGCCCAGCGTCCCAGCCGTCGGGCCTGCACGATCAATGCGAAGAACCCGGCGAGGAACAGCACCGCGCAGGTACTGGCGAACACCGGGCTGTGGCCGACGAACAGTTCGACGATCGCGGCGATGGCTGCCAACAGCATCGGTGGCGCGCTGTTGCGCAGCATCAGGCCGGTCGCGCGCAGCCGGGTCACGTCGGTGGCGACCTCGTTGTCGTGTAGTTGCAAGGCGGCCAGCAACAGGAATGGGTCCGCGTTGACGTACTCGCGGTCCTTCGCGGCCGGGTTGCGGCGGAGGAAGTCGTTGCGTGTGTGGTTTTGCCGGTGCCGGGGAACGATCTTGTTCGCCAGCTCGCCCACGGGATAGGCCAGGTAGCCCATCAGGTAGCTGATCAGCACGATGGCGACCACCAGCAGGAACACCGGCATGCGGGTCACCGCGGCAAGGTCGATCCAGTGCGCCCGGCCCACGACGTAGGCGAAGAAGGCCAGATAGAGCGATCCGGGAATCGCGTAGGTGAAGAGCTCGAAGATCCCGACGGCGATGGTCACACCGACATCCAAACAGGTGGCCGTCGCGGACCCCGCTGCGACGGCCACCTATTGCTCACCCCTCGGATAGATCACAGCATGGGGCGCCCGGTATCCCGGGCAACAGGGACTGGTGCCCTATCCGACCCGGGAACTTAGCGCACCAGGCCCCTGCGGTAGGCCTGGACCAATCGGCGCGCACCATCAGGCTCCGGCCGTCCACTGTGGTCACTGCGACCAGCATGCTACCCTACTTGAAAATGGATGTCGTTATCAGGAGGTTCGGTGGCCAAGAAGTCCAAGGTCGCGAAGAACGAGCAGCGCAAGCAGGTGGTCGCCCGCTACGCCGAACGAAGGGCCGTGCTCAAGCAGATCATCAGCTCATCCGGCTCGACCTTCGAAGAGCGCGCGGCCGCCCAGCATGAGCTGCGCAAGCAACCTCGCGACGCGAGCCCCACCCGGCTGCGCAACCGTGACGCGGTCGATGGACGTCCACGCGCCTATTTCCGCGCCTTCGGGTTGTCACGAATCCGGTTGCGCGAGATGGTGCACAAGGGAGAACTGCCGGGAGTACGCAAATCGAGTTGGTGAGCGCCGATGACGCGGTTGGCTGTGGCGGTCTGGCCACCACCCGAGATAGTGGCCACGCTGGAAGGATTGCCGCGCCAACCAGGCGTCAACTGGTCGAAACCGGAGCAGTGGATGGTAAAACTCCGCCCACTGGGACACGTCGACCTACGACTGGTCGGCCCCCTGACCACAGCCCTGGCCGACGAACTGGCGGACGCCGAACCGGCCGGCTGCACTCTCGGCCCGGAAACCCGCATACTGGGCGGGCAATGGCTGGGCGTTCCGGTATCCGGCCTTGACGACCTGGCCGCGGCGGTATTCGACGCCACCGTGGCATTGGTCCCGGTGACCCATCCTCAGCCCTTCCAGGCCGACATAGTCGTGGCCCGGGGCCATGTTCCCAAGGAAATAGCAGGCGAGCCGATAACAGGCAGCTGGCAGGCGGAATCGGTGGCTTTGATAGCCGACCGTTCCAGCCCGGGCCGTCCGCACTTCGAAAACCTGGCCGAGTTCCCCCTCTAGCGATTCACCGGCAGTTCTGAACCCTCGTCGACCTGCTGGTGCCGGCGAATCTCACGGTGACGTCGAAGTTCGTCTCAGGGCACTTGTCGCCTTCGACGAAGCTGTGGGTGATATGGCCTTCGCCGCCCCAGGTCCAGGTGGTTCCTTCGGAGAACTCCTGCGGACCGGCATCCGCCGTGCAGCGGAAGGCCTTTCCCGGCTGGACCGTACACGAGACCCCGTTGAGGAAAGGGTTGACCAGGAATGTCGCGGAAACTCTGCGGTCTGCGGACATCGTCAGAGTGCAGCCGGGATTGTTGCGCGACTGGGCACAGTCGTCGGTCCACAGGTAGAAAGTGCGGCCCCGCGATTCCGGGGTCACCCGGACCTGGGTGCCGGGATCGAAGTCGGCCCGGCAGGTCGGCGGGCACTTGATGCCGTTGGCGACGATCGCCCCGCCATTCGGCGCGACCATTGTCAGGGTGAACTTCGGGTCCGGGCGTGGCTGGAAAGTGTGGGACACGGTCTTGGCCGCGTCGGCTGTCACATCACAGGTCGCGACGTTCCCGCCGCACGCCCCGCCCCAATTGCCGAGCAGGTGCTTGTCGTCCGGCTGAGCTGTGAGCGTGATCTGCGTGTGCTGCTGCAGATCCACGAAACATGTGCCGGGACAGTTGATTCCGCCGCCGGTGATCCTTCCCCCGGCCGGCGGGGACACCGTGATCCGGAAGCGGGGTATCTCGGTCACTGTGACATTGACCGAAGTCGTAGCGGTCCGGCCGTCGGGCATCAACGCGGTCACGGTGACCAGGTATGGCGTCGGCCGGGCCGTTGCCCACTTGTGTGTCGTGGTCAGTCCGGTGCCCTCGTCGCCGTCCCCGAATGTCCACTGTGCACTCCTGGGTGCGGCGCCCTTCTTGTTGGCGACCTGCAGTGTGATCGGCTCGTTCGCGGTCGGCGTCGCCTTGCTCATCGTGATTTCCAGCTCTACGGGGTCCGGCGCCGGGTCTTGCGGTTGCGGGTCTTGCGGTTGCGGTGTGACACCGGTCGGAGCATCGGCCGGGTTGCCGCTGTCCGGTTCCTGCGGGGAAACAACAGGACCTGACGGATCCGGCCCGGTCGGCGGCGGCACCTTCGCGGAGGTCGCCGGAGCCGGCTGGTTCGGCTGAGGCTGGGGTTGATTCGGCTGAGGCTGGGCGGGTTGCGGGGCCTGGGGTTTGACGGGTTTGACCGGACTGCTCACCCCACGGCCAGGATCAGCCGGGTCGTACTTGGCCGCCCGCCGGATGCCGCCGTCGAACTCGATCACGCCGGCACGTTCGGAATTGGTGTCGTTGTAGAAGACCACGCCGTCCCGGGTCAACAGCTGGAAGGGCACCGGCGGGGACAGCACGGTCGGCTTCGCGGTGATCTGACGCCTGGCCACGTCGACGATCAGGACCTGGCCGGTGCTGTAGTCCGGCAGGAACACCTGGTTTCCCGCTTCGACAGCCGGGCCGTACTTGCTGTCGGCGTTGAGCGGGATCGTGCTCTCACATGTCTCGGCTGCCAGGTCGCAGACGTTGAGCACACCGCGACTGGCCACGACATACAGCTTGTCGGAGTGGGTGGACCCGGTCACCTGCACGGTGTCGGTCGGGCGCAGGTCGAGATCGATGGTGCCGCCGGTGCGGCCGTTGGCCCGGTCGATCTTGATCGTCTTACGCGCGGTGGTGTCCACGACAACGGGGTTACCGTTGACGATCGCGAGCATGCTCGCCCCGGATTTGGCCACCTTTTCCCGCACCCTGCGTTGGCCGTTCGCGACATACGTGAGATCGCCTGTGAGCTTGTCGATGGCCCACAATGTGCCCGCGGCGTCCACCACCGCGGAGCCCGTGCTGAGTTCACTGGCGAGCGGCACCAGGTCGCCGCGGCGGGCCAGGGTGCGCGGGTCGGCGTTGGCCAGGACACCACGACGTTCGTCCAATGTGTACAGAACATCGCGGCCCGGCATCGCGGTCAGTCCCGCGCTGGTGCCCGGAATAGGTGCTCCTGGCGCGCCGATCTCGAATGTGGCGCCGTCGACCCGGCGGAGTGTGCCCGCGGACTGGTCGACGGCGTACGCCGTGGTGCCCAGTTGTGCCACTTCAAGGGCGGTGCCCGGGGACGCGACCTGCACCTGCGCGGCGACCTCGGCCGAACTGCCGTCCAGCAGGGTCACCTGCCCCACCTTGGACGACGACAGCCAAGCCGCTCCCGACAACAGGCGCACGTCGTTGGCCGGTTCCCCCTCACCGGTACTGGCCACGACAATGCCGCCAAGCAGCATCGCGACAACAGCCGTCACGCTGATGTGCGCCCGCTTGAGTCCCTTCACCGCTCCCCCGTCCTGGGCTTTGCGGCTACCACCCTCCTCCGTTTCGTTGCAGTCTCATTGCAGGCGGGGCAAGCAGCCCACACCTATCGCCAAATGATCCGGATAACGTTACAAAAACAATGTTCTACACCCATGCGTGCCGCCCGGTAATTGACAGCGAGTAGATGCCACCTTTTCGCCCTATCATCCCGCGTTGCGCAGTGTTTGAATGTGGGACCCACGATCGAGTAGAGCAACCCGGAGGGGGTTTCATGGCACGCCGCCGCATAGTCGGGGCAGCAGCCGCAGTCCTCATCGTTCCACTCATCCCGGCAATTTCGGCATCGCCTGCCGCCGCGGCACCACCTGCCTCGGCCGCACCGAGCGATATCAGACATCTGACCCGGGAACCTTCCACAATCAACGGGGTGAAGGTAGAAACTCCCCAACGCTACGAGGCCAGGACCACGCAGCGCAGGGCCGCCGCGGCGGCCGCGACGCCGCCTGTGGGCACGGTCCGGCAGTGGCTGGGATTGGACGACACCACCGGAAGCGCGTACCGCAAGGATTACACGCTGCGTGGTGTCGGCCAAAAGATCGAGGTCTGGGTCGCCAACGACCGGGCGTACCCGGCGGGTGACTGCCGCGCGCAGATCCCCGGATCGACCGACGTCACCGACGCGCAGGTCGCCGATCTGATCAACGAGTTCGACAACAACATGTTCCCCAAGGAGACGTCGGCATTCTCGACGCCACCCGACCGGGACGGCAGCCACGCCACTATCGCGGGTGATTTCACCGGCGATGGCGACAAAACGGTCACATTGATCGACAACGTCCGGGATGACAACTTCTATGACTTCCCGGCGCACCCGACGCAGATCGCCGGTTTCTTCTCGGCGTTCTTCAACGAGGTGTTCGACCGCAACGTGATGACCATTGACGCCTTCGACTGGGCGCACCGTACCGGTGCCAATCCGGTCGACGCGCCGACCAACGACCTGTGCACCAGCAGGCCGGCCCGGCCGCGTCTCTACGAAGGCGTGTTCGCCCACGAATGGCAGCACCTGCTGCATTACTACACCGACCCGTTCGAAGGTAACTGGATCAACGAGGGCCTGTCGGACTTCGCACAGACCCTGGTCGGTTACGTCGACGGCAAGGCGACCGTGTTCGACCGCGGCGCCGACAGCCACCTGTACTGCTTCCAGGGCTTCGGCATCGTGCAGACACCGTTCAACACCAACCCGCGAGACTGCGGCGGTCCGGAGAACTCGCTGAACCTGTGGGGCGACGGCGACAACCCGAACGCCGTGCTCGCCGACTACGGCATCGCCTACTCGTTCATGCTTTTCCTCTACGACCGGTACGGCCTGGACATCATGTCCAAGCTGCACCGCGACGGGGCCAAGCAGGGCCTGGCGAGCCTGGACGCGGCGCTGGACGCCGAAGGCGCGCCGGACATGTACAAGGTCCTGCACGACTTCCAGTCGATGGCGCTGCTGGACAAGATCGTCGAGTCCAGGCACGGCATCGTGCTCGGTGTCGACAAGAAGCGGGTCACCACGCCGAGCCTGCGCTCGACGCTGAACCTGGCCAACACCACCCTCAACCGGACGCCGGGTGCGGCCCCCAACGGCGCGGACTACGTGCCGTTGCAGGGGGCGGACAAGAAGGTGATCCCAGGGTGGAACCTGCGGTCGTTGTCCTTCGAGGGAGCCAAGACGCTCCCGTCGCTGCCACTGAAGTGGACCAGCGTCACCAACGACGCTGACCGTCCAGGCAACGCGGTGTTGTGGTCCGGCGACGGCAACAACACCAACGCCACCGCGGTCTTGTCCGTGACCGTCCCGACGGCCGACCCGACGCTGCGCTTCCTCGCGAAGTACGGCGCCGAGTTCGGATTCGACTACGGCTACGTGGTCGTCTCCACCGACGGCGGCGCGACCTACACACCCGTCGCCGGGGACAAGACCGTCCCCGCGCCGCTCGGCCCCGGCCTGAACGGCACGACGGCCGGTTTCCAGCCGCACACGTTCAACCTGTCCGCATACGCCGGACAGACCGTGCTGCTCGGTTTCCAGTACGTCAGCGACGGTGGCGTCAACGAAGGCGGCCTGAAGATCGACGACGTCACCCTCGGTGGCGCGGCGGTCAGCGACGGTGCCAACATCGCCGCGTTCAAGTCCCCGACGCAGATCCGCCCGACCCCGGTGCACAACTGGAACGTCAAGCTGATCGGCATCAACGAGAAGTACTCGTTCGCCCTGCAGCTCGAGTCGAACGGCAAGTCCACGATCAACCTCAACCGCACCCAGCTGCTGCTGATGTCGGCATTCCCGACAGTGGTCGCGGTCGTGGCCTACGACGAGCCGACTGAGCAGGTCGCGCAGTACGCGCCGTACAAGTTGACGGCCAACGGCGTGGTGCAGCCAGGCGGCTGATCCTCGCGATCACACACCAAGGCCCCCGCAGCGTTGCGGGGGCCTTGGTGTGTCAGGACAACGGCTAGGGGTCCGTATTCACTGACCGATATTCAGCTTGCGGCGGGCTCCTCGGCGTCGAGGTCGCGGGCGAGCAGGGCTGCCAGCTCCGAGAGAGCGGCGTCGGCGCCGTCGCCGTCCGCGGTGAGCTCGACTTCCTCATCATGCTTAACGCCCAGCGCCATCACCGCGAGAATGCTCGCGGCCGGCACAGGTTTGCCACCGGTCCGGCCGATCGTGACCTGGACGGGCTGCTTGGCGGCGGCTTGGACGAACAGGCCGGCGGGACGGGCGTGCAGGCCGACCGAGGACCCGATCTTCACGCGGATGGTCGCCAATGTCGCTCCTCTGTCGCGAGAGCTGTAGAGAAGCCCACGGTAACCACACCCCATGTGGTTAAGCAAGGGTTACGGGTGGGTTTAGTTGGTTTTAAGTGGTTAAGCTTGGACGACCCTGGGGCCGGCAGCCGCGATCTCGGCGGCAACCTCGCCGTCGATGCTGCCGTCGGTAATGAACGTGTCGATGTCGCTCAGATCGGCGAACCGGGAGAAGTGGTCGTTGCCGACCTTCGTGTGGTCGGCAAGCAGCACGCACCGGCGCCCACTGGCGATCGCGGCACGCTTGACCATGGCCTCCGCAGGGTCCGGCGTTGTCAGTCCACGATCGACAGAGACCCCGTTCGTCGCGATGAACACGACCTCCACAAACGTGTCGCGCAGCGCCTGCAATGCCCACGCGTCAACGGAAGCGAGCGTCCGACTGCGGAGCCGGCCACCGACCAGCATGACCGTCACATTTGGACGGGTGATCAGCGTGAGCGCGATGTTCACCGAGTGCGTCACGATCGTCAGCTCGCGATCCACCGGCAACGCGTCCGCCAGGCGCGCGGTGGTCGTACCGGCGTCCAGCATGATCGTTCCGGAGTCGGGCAACTCGGCCAGGGCGGCCTTGGCGATCCGGTCCTTCTCGTCGGTCATCACGGTTTCCCGGACCGACAGCGCGGGCTCGAAACCCAGGCGTTCCACCGGAATGGCGCCGCCGTGCACGCGGCGCAGCACCCCGTGCCGCTCCAGCACAGTCAGGTCCCGCCGGATGGTCTCCGTGGTCACATCGAACTCCTCGGCCAGCGCGGCGACGTCCACCCGCCCCTTGACCCTGGCGCGTTCGAGGATCACCTGCTGCCGTTCCTCCGCGTACATGATGTGACTTTATGTTGGTTACTGCCCGTCAGCAACACAGCCCCTTGCAAACCAACATGAACACATGCACAATCACTTAAACCCAACTCCGGGGCCATGGAGGTGAACGCGAGCGTGTTCGTCACGGTGACGGCAAACCCGAGCATCGACCGGACGGTCGAGGTAGGCGCGCTCGTGCGAGGCGGCCTGCATCGTGCCACCGCCGTGCACGTCCAGCCCGGCGGCAAGGGCATCAACGTCGCAAGAGCGTTGGTGTGCAACGGAATCAAGGCACGCGCGGTCGTACCGGCCGGCGGCGCCGAAGGCGAGCAGCTGATCAGCCTGCTCAGTGACTACTCCATCGAGGTCGTGCGGGTCGCCGCACTCGGCCCGGTCCGGATGAACGTCAGCGTGATCGAGCCCGACGCCACGGTCACCAAGCTGAACGAACCCGGCGCGCGACTGACCGCGGCCGAGGCCAAAGCCCTTGCCGACGCGGTGATCAACGCGTCGCACGACGCGTCGTGGGTGGTCCTCGCGGGCAGCCTGCCCCCGGGCGTCTCCCCCGACTTCTACGCCGAGCTGATCCACCGGCTGGCCAACGACGACGTCCACGTCGCCGTGGACACCAGCGGACCGGCTCTGCGCGCCGCGGTGTCCGCGGGACCCGCGCTCATCAAACCCAACCACCACGAGCTCGAAGAAGCCGTGCAGAGTCCACTGTCGACGGTCGACGACGTGATCAGCGCGGCCCAGCAGCTCCGGAATCTGGGGGCCCAGGCCGTTCTGGCCAGCCTCGGCCGGGACGGCGCGGTGCTTGTGGACAGTGAGGGCGTCTGGCACGCGGAGGCACCCGTTGTACTGGCACGAAGCTCGGTCGGGGCCGGTGACTCGATGCTCGCCGGTTTCCTGGCCGCGGGAGGGAAAGGCAAGCAGGCGCTGGTATCCGGGGTGGCGTGGGGTGCCGCAGCGGTGTCGTTGCCGGGCAGCACCATGCCGAGACCGGACGACCTCCGGCCGCATCTGGTCGAGGTGCATCCGAGGATCACGACAGGCCGGGAACTTCGCGGGGACAACTGAACGCACAGCGAGCAACAGGAAGTGTCGACGATGACAAAGACTGACGACGCGCCGAGCAAGGCGCACCAGCTCCGCGCCTCCGTGCAACGCTTCGGCGGGCACCTCGCCGGCATGGTGATGCCCAACATCGGCGCCTTCATCGCCTGGGGCTTGATCACCGCACTGTTCATCCCGACCGGCTGGACACCCAACGCCCAGCTGGCCGAACTCGTCGATCCGATGATCAAGATCCTGCTGCCGGTGCTGATCGGTTACACCGGCGGCCGGCTGGTGCACGGGCAGCGCGGAGCCGTGGTCGGTGCCGTGGCCACAGTCGGTATCGCTGTCGGCGCGGACATCCCGATGTTCCTCGGCGCCATGCTCATCGGCCCGCTCACCGCGTTCCTGCTGAAGCTGTGGGACAACTCGGTCGGCACGAAGGTCGGCGCCGGCTTCAAGATGCTGGTGGACAACTTCAGCGCAGGCATCATCGGCGGCGCGATGGCCGTGGTCGGCTCGATCGCCATCGGCCCGGTCGTCGAGGGCATCACCAAGGCGCTGGGCAACGGCGTGCAGTTCCTGCTGGACGCCGGGCTGCTGCCACTGGTGTCGATCATCGTGGAACCGGCCAAGGTGCTGTTTCTCAACAACGCCATCAACCACGGCGTGCTGTCCCCGCTCGGCGTGACGCACTCGGCCGAGACCGGCAAGGCGATCGAGTTCCTGATCGAGCCCAACCCCGGTCCCGGTCTGGGAATCCTGCTCGCGATCACCCTGTTCGGCGTGAAGGCCATGCGGTCCACCGCACCCGGCGCGATCGTGATCCAGTTCCTCGGCGGCATCCACGAGATCTACTTCCCGTACATCCTGGCGGCCCCGCGGCTGATCCTGGCTGCCATCGCCGGTGGCGCGGCCGGCGTGTTCGTCTTCAGCATCACCGGTGCCGGACTGATCGCCTCGCCGTCGCCGGGCAGTATCTTCGCGGTCCTCGCCGTGACACCGAAGGGCGGATACCTCGGCGTCATAGCGGGTATCGCCATCTCGGCAGCAGTGTCCTTCGTGATCGCCGCACTGCTGATGAAGTTCGGCCGGGGCAACAAGGAGGCCGAACGCGAACAGCAGATCGCGGGCGGCGGCACAGTCAAGTCCTGAAAGGAGTTTCGCAGCGATGAGCAGCATCGAGGGTTCGGCGATCAAGAAGGTCGTGATCGCCTGCGACGCGGGCATGGGAAGCAGTGTGATGGTGGCCTCCCAGCTCGCCAAGCGGCTCAAGCCCTACAAGGTCGCCGTGACCCACACCCCGGTCAACGAGATCCCGGCCGACGCGGATGTCGTGCTGTGCCAGACGACTCTGCTCGCCCGGGCGCGCAAGACGACCGGTGAGACCGTGGTCCTCGGTTTCCAGAGCTTCCTCGGCGACCCGGTTTTCGACCAGGTAGAGGCTGTGATCCGGGACGGTGGGTCCCTTGCCGACTGAGCGCGCCACGCTGCTCTCCGCCGAGGGCGTCCACCTCGGCCGCACCGCGACCGGCAAGAAGGACGCGATCGACCAGGTCGGTCGCGCCCTGCTGGACATCGGCGCGGTCGAGGCGGGCTACCTCGCGGCAATGCACGAACGCGAGGCGTCGGTCTCGACATTCATCGGCGAGGGCGTCGCGATTCCTCATGGGACAGACAAGTCCCGCGAGTACGTACTGCGGACTTCCCTTGTCGTGCTGCAGTTCCCGGACGGAGTGGACTGGGGCGAAGGCAACCAGGCCAAGCTCTGCGTAGGCATCGCGGCCAACGGCACCGAACAGGTCGGGATCCTCTCGTCGCTGGCGATGATCCTGATGGACTCCGAGAAGGCGGCGCAGCTGCGCGACGCCCAGGACACGGACACAGTGCTGGGCCTGTTGCACACAATGGACGAGGAGAACGACACGTGAAGGTCGCGCGCTTCTACGCGCCCGGGGACATCCGGATCGAGCAGGCACCGGAGCCGTCGCCCGGCAGCCAGGAGCTCAAGATCAAGGTGCACAACTGTTCCACGTGCGGAACCGACCTGAAGATCTTCAGGCACGGTCACCACCACATCGACCCACCCCGCGTGATCGGCCACGAAATAGCCGGTGAAGTAGTAGAAGTTGGCTCCGAAGTGGACGGCTGGACACCGGGCGATCGTGTCCAGGTGATCGCCGCGATCCCCTGCGGCGAATGCCCGGACTGCAAGCGCGGCTGGATGACCATCTGCCCGAACCAGCGCTCAATGGGCTACCACTACGACGGCGGCTTCGCGGAGTACATGACCGTCCCGCACGCTGTGCTCAAAGTGGACGGTCTCAACCGAATCCCCGATTCGTTGTCCTACGCCGAAGCCTCAGTGGCCGAACCCTTCGCCTGCGTCCTCAACGGACAGGAACTGGCCCGGGTGGGCGAGGGCGACACAGTCGTGGTCGTGGGGGCGGGCCCAATCGGCTGCCTGCACGTGCGACTGGCCCGCTCGCGTGGTGCGGAAGCAGTCTACTTGGTCGAACTCTCCCGCCAGCGCCTGGAAATGGCCGCCGCCCTGGTCAAATCGGACGCGGCGATCTGCGCGGCGGACGCCGACCCCACCGAAGAGATCATGCGCCTGACCGACGGCCGCGGCGCCGACGTGGTGATCACGGCGGCCGCAGCAGGCAAAGCCCAGGAAGAAGCCCTGAAAATGGCCGCCCGCCGAGGCCGGATCAGCTTCTTCGGCGGCCTGCCCAAAGACAACCCGGTCATCGCCTGCGACTCAAACCTGGTCCACTACCGAGAACTCACCATCGTCGGCGCCAACGGCTCCAGCCCAGACCACAACAAACGAGCCCTCGACCTGATCGCATCAGGCGCCGTCCCCGTCGACGACCTCATCACCCACCGCATGCCCCTCGACGGAGTCCTCGACGCAATCCACACAGTCAGCACCGGCGAGGCAATCAAGGTGACAATCGAACCATAACCCGCCTCCATTCAGGTGATCCCGGCGCGAACGGCCCATTCGCGCCGGGATTCCCTGTTTCGGCACGCCCCGCCGAAGCGTCCTGGCAGGCGGGGGCAGCGCCCCTGGACGCGAACCCGGCACGCCAGACCTTCAGGGTTGGTTTCCGTTCGGGGCCACGGGTCTGGGGCGGAATCTTTGGTGTGGGGGTGGGGTTGAGGAGGGTATGAACGCAACTGCGCGTGGGCGAGTCCGGGTGGAGCAGGGGGCCAAGCGTGTTCGGGTCTATCTCGGTGGGGTGTTGGTCGCCGATACGTTGACCCCGGTGTTTGTCTGGGAGATTCCTTATTATCCTGCGTACTACATTCCGCGGGAGGATGTTCGGGTCGAACTGATCGGTACGGGTAATACTGATCGTTCGCCGAGCCGGGGTGAGGCGACTTTGTTCACGGTCAAGGCTGGTGGCAAGGAGGCTGTGGACGCCGCCCGCATCTACGCTGACTCTCCTATTGAGGAGTTGCGGGGTTTGGTTCGTTTTGACTTCGCGGCGATGGATTCCTGGTTCGAGGAGGATGAGGAGATCTATGTTCATCCTCGAGATCCGTACAAGCGGGTTGACATTCTGGCGAGTTCGCGGCATGTGCGGGTCAAGATCGACGGTGTGACGGTGGCTGAGTCCCGCAATGCCCGGTTGCTGTTCGAGACCAGTCTGCCGACCAGGTATTACCTGCCGAAGACTGCTGTTCGGATGGACCTTCTTGAGCCGAGTGACACCCGTACCGCTTGTCCGTACAAGGGTGAGGCGTCGTACTACTCTGCCAAGGTCGGCGATCGGATGCACGAGGACGTCGCCTGGTACTACGACACTCCTCTGCCGGAGAGCCAGAAGATCGCCGGGCTGGTCGCTTTTTACAACGAGAAGGTCGACACCTTTGTGGATGGGGTGCTCCAGCCTAGGCCTTAAGCCGAAATGGTGAACTTCCGCGACGGAGTGTCGCCAATACCGCCCTCGTTCGGCCTAATCACCTGGTGGTGGACTGAAATTCGGCCTGTTCTGGCCTCTCCCCTCCTAACGTCCGATGTGGAGCGCACGCGAGAAGGGAGTGGTCTTGAACATGGGTGGCTTGTCGCGCAGGTCGGCGATTCTCGCAGTGCCCGCGGCCGCGGCCGGGACGGCCGCCGTCACCGCAGGCCCGAGATCCATTCAGACTGTCAGCTTCAATTCGACCAGGGCCAAGAACACGCTTCCGCTCAGCCCGCCGGTGGGCGCACCTTTCATCATGTATCTGGCGCTGCGGGACGCCACGGGCGCGTCGATCGGCGACGGGTCACTGACCGGGATGGTGGTCGACGTCATCGTCACTGTCCCGCCGAAGCTGGTCGTGCACCTCAAGCTGGTCTTCCGGCTGCCCGGCGGGGAGATCCACGCGAGCAGCATGCAGGTCCGGCTGGTGCCTGAGCCTGGCAAGCTGCATCCGCTGGCCATCGTCGGCGGCACCGGTATCCACGCCTCGGCTCGCGGCGAAGGCACGATCGAGCACGTGACCGCTGACGTCTCAGCGATCACGCTGCACATCGACACGCCTTAGGTCTCAGGCGAAGTGGTCGGGGTCCGGCCCGATCCGGTGTCCCATGTCCAGTGTGGACACCGCGGTCAGGTCGGACTCGTCCAGCACGAAGCCGAACACGTCGATGTTCTCGGCTATCCGGCTGGGCGTGACCGACTTCGGGATCACCACGTTGCCCAGTTGCAGGTGCCAGCGCAGGACCACCTGGGCCGCTGTGCGTCCGTGCTTCTCCGCCACCGCGGTGATCGCCGGGTTGGTCAGCAGCTCGCCGCCCTGACCCAACGGGCTCCAGGCCTCGGTCGCGATGCCGAGTTTGGCGTGCACCTCTCGCAGTTCGCTCTGCTGCAGGAACGGGTGCAGTTCGACCTGGTTGACCGCGGGCACGCGGCCGGTCTCGTTGATGATCCGTTCGAGGTGCGCGGGCTGGAAGTTCGACACACCGATGGCGCTGATCCTGCCCTCGTCGGCCAGCCGGATCAGGGCCTTCCAGCTGCCGACGTAGCGATCCTGCGCAGGCGCGGGCCAGTGGATCAAGTAGAGGTCCAGGTAGTCCAGGCCGAGCAGCGACACGCTCTTCTCGAAGGCGCGCAGTGTCTCGTCGTACCCCTGGTCGGAGTTCCAGAGCTTGGTGGTGATGAAGAGTTGTTCCCTTGGGAAGCCAGCGATCGCCTTGCCGACACCTTCCTCGTTGCCGTACGCGGCGGCCGTGTCGATGCTGCGGTAGCCGGCCTGCAACGCGGCGGTGACGGCCTCGGTGGTCTCCGCCTCCGGGATCTGGAACACGCCGTAGCCGAGCTGCGGCATGTCCACACCGTTGTTGAGCCTGATGGTCGGGATTTCCGGCACTGCGAAGGTCCTTTCAGCATGACTACCGGCGTGAACAATTGTTGCACACGCCATATATTGCCAACGCTCACTATTTTAACCGACGACGGCGAAGTACGCATGGCAGCGAGCGTGGGCGAGATGTCCGAAAACGACGCCTTCGTGGCGATACCGTCAACTGCATGCAGCTCGCATTTGTTCTGTACCCAGGAATGACAGCTCTAGACGCGATCGGCCCATACGAAGTGCTCCGCGCGATGCCGGACGCCGAGCTCCGCTTCGTCGCCGGCATGCCAGGGCCGGTCGTCACCGACAGCCGCGTCCTCGCTCTGAACGCAACCCATACGTACGCCGACACGCCTGCGCCCGACCTGGTCCTCGTGCCGGGTGGATCAACCGGGACCCAGGCCGCGATGGCCGACCAGGAACTGCTCGACTGGCTGCGTGCCGTCCATCCGGCGACCACCTGGACGACGTCGGTGTGCTCGGGCGCGCTGATTCTCGCGGCGGCCGGGCTCCTGCAGGGACTACCGGCCACCACGCACTGGATCGCCCAGTCCGCGCTCGGCCATTTCGGCGCGATCTCCCAGCCGGACAAGCGGATCGTGCAGGCAGGCAAGATCGCGACCGCCGCCGGGGTGTCGGCGGGCATCGATCTCGCGTTGTGGCTCGTCGGGCAGATCCACGGCCCGCAGGAGGCCGAACGTATCCAACTGGAGATCGAATACGACCCGCAGCCACCGTACGACACGGGCCACCCAAGCAAGGCCACCGATTCCATGCTGGAGCAGGTCCGGGCCAAACTCATGGCGGCGGCCGCAGCCGGGACCTGACCAACCGGACCCCTTCGTACACTCTTTCGGTCCACGCGGGAAGTCTCGTTGGTGATGTACTCACAAGCATGCGCCGAATCGTCATCGTGGGGGCCGGACAAGCGGGAATGCTGCTCGCCTTGGGACTCCAGCGACATGGATACCAGATCACCGTCGTCACCGACCGGTCCGCCGAGGAGCTGCGGACCGGTCGTGTGTTGTCCAACCAGTGCATGTTCGACAAGGCTTTGCGGTTCGAACGCGACCAGGGACTGAATTTCTGGGACGGTCGGGTCCCGCCGGTGAACGGGATCGCGTTCGGTGCTGCCGGTGAGGCTGGCACGACGAGCCCTGCGATCTCCTGGCAGGCACCGCTGGACAACCCCGGGCAGTCGGTGGACCAGCGCGTCAAGATGTCCGATTGGTTGACCGAATTCGCCGATCGCGGCGGTGAAGTCCGGTTCAGCCGGATGACGCCCGAGGATCTCGAAGAGCTGGCCCGGGAGTTCGAACTCGTCCTCGTCGCGGCCGGCCGCGGCCCGCAGTTCGGCAAGTTGTTCGCCCGCGACGATTCCCGTTCGGTGTTCTCCGAACCGCAGCGCGGGATCTCACTGATTTACGTGGTGCCGACCGGCTCTGAGGCACCCGACTGGTATCAGGGTGTCACGTTCGGCCTGTGCGCCGACGGCGAGTTCTTCTCCCTGCCGGTGCTGAGCGTGAACGGACCGGTCCACGGCCTGTACTTCTCCGGTATCAACGGCGGCCCGATCGACTGCTGGTCGGACATCACCGACGCCGGCCAGTTCTTCGAGCAGGCCGAGAAGGTCCTGCGCAACCACTTCCCCTGGCTGGCCCCGATCACCGAGGGCACGCAACCCGCCGGGCCGCTGGACTTCCTGCACGGCAGGATCAGCCCGGTGGTCCGCGACGCGGTCGGCACGCTGGACTCCGGCGCGAAAGTCCTCGCCATGGGCGACACAGCCGTGACCAACGACCCCATCGCCGGTCAGGGCGCCAACATGGCCGCCCACTGCGCCGCAGCCTATCAGCGCACAATCCTCGAGCAGGGCGCCGAACCCTTCGACGAGCAGTTCATGCGCCGCAGCTTCGATCGCTTCTGGGACACCGCCCAGCACGCCACCCGCTTCTCCAACGACCTGCTGCTACCGGCGCCCCGGCACGTCGTGGCCACCCTCGCGACCGCGCAGACCGTCCCCGCGGTGGCGCACCGGTTCGCTCAACTGTTCAACGATCCCAGCGACTACACCGGCTGGCTCACCGATGAAGCCGCCGCCATGCAGTACCTCACGGCGGCTTCCCAGTAACACGGGTCAGGAAGACGTGCGTCGGCCTCGCTTCGCGGCGGGCGGGGCCTTCAGCTCCACTGGGCCGGTTGCCGGGACCTCACCGCGTGGCTTGCCGTTGACGGTGATCTTGTCGCCGGGTTCGGCCTGGACGAAGAACTTGCCGTCCTCGTCGATCTCGGCGGCGCCGTGCTCGGTGGCGATGATCGTGCCGGGCTCCTCGGTGGTCTGGCCGGCGACGAAGTTGCGTTCCGATGAGACGGTGTCGCCGGCGGAGGTGATGATCGCGTAGCGGTGCACGGGCGGGCCGACGGGCAGCATGATGGCACTGTCCACTGTGGCCGTCACCTTGACGTCGAGACCCGGTTTGAGCTGTCCGCCCAGCGCCGACCAGAAGTCGGAGTTGTCCCGGCCGTCGCCCGAGGCGATCTCGATCGTCGGCACGGGCTGGATCTTCTGGTACGAGCCCTGCAGGTACTCGGTCTCGATCTCGCTGTGCAGCAACAGGGCCGACATCGTCGCGCCGAGCAGTGAGTGCTCGTCGCGGATGTCGGCGGTCCACGCCGTCACCAGGTACCGGCAGTCCACTCTGGGCAGCGGGAAACGCCGGTGCGGGCGGCCGTTCTCGTCGTGCACCGTCTCCAGACCGAACTCACGGTCGGTGATGTTGCGGCGCACGTCCCAGAGGTACATGTTGATCGTCGGCCGGGACACCCGGGCCGACCAGTCCTTGTCCGGCGCGTCGAAGGAGATGTCCACCTCGCGTTTGGGCAACGGCACGACCGCGCGCAGGAACTCCTCAAGGGACTCGTCAAGCAGGTTCAGCATCGCCGTCCCCATTCACCAGTTTGAAATAGCGGTCGAACTCGGCCTCGGTCCGCAGCCGCCCCAGTTTCTGAAATTCCCGCTTCAGCGAGAGGGCGACGCGTTCCATGGTCACCGGGCCGGCCTCGTCGGCGGCGAGAAAACCCGCGCCGAGCGCGGCGTTGCGGATGATCCCGCCGGTGATCCGGAACTGTTTGGCCAGGAAGTCGAAATCCAGGTCGTGCACGGGCGCGCTCGCGGGGAACGCCTGGCGCCAGATCTGCTTGCGCTGCGGCTCGTCCGGCGCCTCGAAGTCGATCGCCACGGAGATCCTACGCAGGAACGCGTCGTCGATGTTGCGCTGCAGGTTGGTGGCCATCACCACGAGCCCGTCGTAGGACTCCAGGCGCTGCAACAGGTACGCGACCTCGATGTTGGCGTATCGGTCGTGCGCGTCGCTGACCTCGGATCGCTTGCCGAACAAGGAATCCGCCTCGTCGAAGAACAGCACGAGGTCGCCCGCCGCGGCCGCGCCGAAGATCCGTTCCAGGTTCTTCTCGGTCTCGCCGATGTACTTGCTGACCACCGACGAGAGGTCCACTTTGTACAGATCCAGGCCGAGCTCACCGGCGATGATCTCGGCGGCGAGCGTCTTTCCGGTACCGGACGGCCCGGAGAACAGCGCGACCACGCCGGTCGACGGCAATGGGGAGAATCCCCACTCCCGGTAGACCAAGGAGCGACGCTTGTAGCGGGCGATCAGTTCCCGGATCTGCGCGGTCTGATCACCGGGCAACACCAGGTCCGACATCGTCCTCTTCGGACGGATTCGGACCGACAAGCCGTCGAGGTGCCCACCGGCCAGCCGCCGCACGCCCGACGCGACCTGCGCCGCGTTGCCCGCGGAAGCCGCGGTCACCAGCCGCAATTGCTCACGGGACAACGGGAAAGCCGGATCCGGCGGCACGCCAAGGGCTTGCCGCCAGTCCGCTTCCTCGGCCAGCCCGGACTCCAGCCGGACCTCCTGCCAGGATCGACGCGGCAGAGCGTCCAGCGCGAGCTCCCGCGGCGAGCTGAGCACCCAGCTCAGATGCGCGGCCCGATCGATCCGGTCGGCCGCCGTCCGGCTGGGCGGATCCTCCAGCTCCAGCACGATCGCCCGGTCCCCCACCCCGGCCTCCCGGACCACCGCGGCCCACTCGGCCGGCGACGACGGGACTGGGCAGACCAGCAAAGCCTTGCCAGGCCAGCGTTCGCGCACCGCGGCCAGCCTGCTGTCCGGGTCGGCACCGGTGACCAGCAGCAGCTCCGCCGAAACCGGGCCGCTGCCAACGGGATCCAAGCGCCGGGTACCGGCCGGGAGGCCGGTGTCGGCCGAGTCGTCCCCGGCGAGCGCCCACGTCAGCCGGGGCGCGGGCCAGCACATCCTGGTCGCCCATGGGCCTTCGGTGCCGATCTCGATCAGCTCGGCCGTCCGCAGCCGCGCGTCCGGTGCGACACAACGGGCCCCGGATTCGAGCATGCGGGACAGGCTCGCGACGGTCAGCCGCGGCAACTGCACGTTGTCCTGGAAATACGCGACCAGCCGCATCCGGTGCGGCGAGCGTTCCACCGCCAGCAGCAAAGCCAACGCTTGCGCGGCCTGCTCGTCCAATTGCGCAGTACGGACGAGCCGGTCGAATGTGGAGCGCTCTTCGGCGAGCGATTCGCTGAACTGCTTACGCGCCAGGACAAGTTCCGGCTCGAGCTGTTGCAGCAACGCCTCGACGCGTTGCGCCGCAGGGCCGGACGCGCCGGGCAGCTCGGCCAGGATCCGGTCGACCTCGTCGTGTCCGATGTAGAGGCCCGCGAAGTCGTGCGGCAACAGGCCTTCGCCCAACCGGCACACCAAAGCCTCGCGCTGCAGCAGCGTATCGGCCATCACCTGCCACGGCGGCGCTGATCGCAGCCGGTCCTCGTCGCGCACGTCACCCCCGGCCCTTTCACGGCTTTTGGCCGAAGTTAACACCAACCGGGGCCAACCAGCGCAAACCGTGCCCTTTTGGGCACACGAAATGCCACCCACGCACCCGTCACGTCAAACATAATGGACGTATGGCGCGATACACGGCGGAGCAGATCTACGCGTTCGCGCGCGAAGCCGGTTTCTCCCCGGATCGTGCCGCGACGATGACTGCGATCGCCCTGGCCGAGTCCAGGGGGAACAGCTCAGCACACAATCCGGTCGGGGAGAACAGCAAAGGCCTCTGGCAGATCAACCAGCGGGCCCACCCGGCCTTCGAGTCGGTGGACCTGTTCGACCCCGTGCAGAACGCCCGCGCGGCGTTCAAGGTCTCCCACGGCGGCGACGACATCTCGCCCTGGACGACCACGCACAAGGGCGCGGCCGCGAAATACCTGCGCTACAAGATGGAAGCGCAAGCCGCAGCAGCCTCGTACGGCGACGGCCCGAACCGTGGCATGTGGGAGGGCGTGTCCGGCTACGGCGACCACACGTCCGCAGGCGATGCGCGTGGCGGCGGTCCAGGCGTAGCGCCAACGCCATCCACCGCCACGTCGACCGCAGCTGCCAGCGACAACGTGAACGTCCAGCAGGTCGCCGCGCCCAACGCGGCAGCCGCAGGCATCGAGCACGGTGAAGCGTCCGGTGTCCCGCTGGACTCGGACCTGCTCGCCGGTCGCGACGCGGCGCTCGGCACTGCTGCGAACCCGGGTACTGCGCAGCCGGCAGGCACCGGCGCCCCCGGGACACAGGACGTGCAAGGCGTCACCGGCACCGGCGTGCCCACCCAACCCGGCAGCAACGTGCCGGTCCAACCAGGCGACGGTGTCCCGGTCCAGCCGGGTAGCAATGTGCCGGTCCAGCCTGGGATACCGGGCCAGCCCGCGATACCCGGTCAACCCGGCGTGCCCGGTGTCCCTGGCCAGCCGGGCGTTCCTGGCCAGCCGGGCGTTCCCGGCGTTCCCGCGCAGGGTGCCGGAGACCGGGGCGCGGCCTCGGGCGTTCCGTTGGACGAGCAGCTCGCGGCGGCGGCGCAGTCCGCCGCGGCACCTGCGCCGACCCCTGTTTCGCCGGTGGCCAACCAGGGTGTCGTGCCACAGCAGCAGCAGGTGGCGGGCGGTGACGCGAGCAAGCTGCAGACGTTCCTCAACTCCGCGGTCGCCCAGACCGGCGACAAGTACGTCTTCGGCCACGAGGTCAACGCCAACGACCCCAACCCGAGCGTGTTCGACTGCTCGGAGCTGGTCGAATGGGCCTCGGCCCAGGCCGGCGTGAAGATGCCCGACGGTTCGTGGCTGCAGTACCGGGAGCTGGCCAAGGAAGGCACCACCATGTCGGTGGAGCAGGCGCTCAAGACCCCGGGCGCGTTGCTCTTCAGCTTCTCCTCCGACCCGATGACCGGTGGTCGCCCGTCGGCCGCGCACGTGGCGATCAGCCTCGGCAACGGCAAGACGATCGAGGCCAGGGGCACCCAGTACGGCGTCGGGTCGTGGGAGGCGAATACCAAACGGTTCCAGTACGCCGGTTACATCCCGGAGATGGGCGCAGGCATCGGTGGCGTCCCGCCCGCTCCCCCGCCGCAGCAACCGCCAGTCGACGGGTTCACCCACCGGCTGACCACAGACCCGATCCAGATGGACCGCAACCCGTCTGTCGTCGCCGCCAGCCACACGATAACCAGCGCGGATCCGCCACCGGAGCCGATCGCGCTGCCGCAGGCGCCACCGCCGATCGACCTGAACGCGCCCCCGGGTGACGCGGCGGCCGCAGTGCCGTTGGACCGGACCGAGGCCTCGTCGAACCACGACCTCGACCAGGACAACCAGGACGACCTTCTGCAGCACATCCAGGACTGGGTGGCCCCGCAGGACCACTCGGTGCCTGACCAGCACGACGATTACCACGACAACCTCCCTGGGCACACATGACGACCACGAATCCGGCCCGCAGCGCCGCCGAGACCGCCGAGATGCTCGAGCTGATCGACACCGCGATCACCGAGACACGCTCGGCAGGCCGGCCGGACCTGGCCGAGAAGCTGATCAAGTGCCGGCGCCAGCTGACCACCGGCGCGTGGCACGTGCTGGTCGCGGGTGAGTTCAAGAAGGGCAAGAGCGCGCTGGTCAACGGCTTGCTCGGGGTGCCGGTGTGCGGGGTGGACCCGGTCGCGTTCACCGCCGTGCCGACGTTGATCAAGCACGGGGACAAGCCGTCGGCGGTGCTCGTGCCCGAGGCCGCGCCGGACGCGACCCAGGATCCCCCGCCGATCAAGATCGATATCCGTAAGGCGGCGGAGTACGGCCGGACCGGTGTCGCCGACAACGGCACCCGCCTGCGGGCGATCGAGGCGACGCTGAAGCGTGAACTGCTGTCCGACGGTCTCGTGCTCGTGGACACTCCTGGCCTGGGCGGCGGCTTCGCGGCGGCCGCGGCGTCGGCCACGATGCGAGCGCTTGCGTTGGCGGACGGCGTGATCGTCGTGACCGACGCGTCGCAAGAGCTGACCGCGGCGGAAGTCGACTTCATCAAGCACGCGATCGACATGTGCCCCAACCTGATCATCGCGCTCACCAAGACGGACTTCTACCCGCAGTGGCAGCGCATCCTCGAGCTGGACCGGGCCCACCTCAAAGCGGCGGAGATCGACGCGGAGATCGTCTCGGTGTCCTCGACCCTGCGCGAGCTGGCGCTGGACACCGGCGACCCTGCGCTCAACGCGGAATGCGGCTTCCCAGTCCTGGTGGAACGACTGGGATCGCGGCTGCTCGCCGACCACGCGGCCAAGTCCGTGCTGGCCGCGGCCGGTGTCGTGCGCAACTCGTTGCAGCAGGTGGCTCACACGCTCGTGACCGAGCACACGGCGTTGACCAAACCTGAGGAACGCCAGGCGACGATGCGCAAGGTCGCCGCGAGCGGGGAACGCGCCCAGGCGCTGGCCGGGCCGTCCGCGCGCTGGCTGAACACGATCACCGACCGGTTCGCCGACATCCAGGCCGCCCTGGACGCCGATCTCACCGACTGCGCGCGGCGGCTGGAGAACGAGGTCACCAAGCGGATCAAGGAAGGCGATCCGACCAAGGAGTGGTCGGAGATCGTGCCGTGGCTGCAGCGGCGGGCCAACGAAGAGCTCACCGACGCGCACACCCGGCTGATCCGCAAGATCGACGAACTGGCCGACGAAGTGGCCGCGTTGTTCGACGCGACCGCCGAACACGTCGACGCGATCGCCCGCGGCGCGGACATGACCCCAGGCCAGGACCTCAAGCTGGAAGGCCTGGCGAGCAAGAAAGGCGGCAAGCTCGAGGTCGGCATGCACGCCGCACGCGGCTGGTCACTGTCGAGCTCGATCGTGACAACGGTGCTGGTGACAACGCTTGCGCCGAGCCTGCTCATCGTCCTGCCGATCACCGCCGCGTTGGGCTCGGTGTTCGCATGGCGGGCCGTACGCAGCTACAAGACCACGAAGGTGGACGCGGCGCGTGCCGAGGCGCTGCGTGCGGCGGCCGTGTACCTCAACCAGGCCCGCGTGGACGCCAACCGTGCCGCGTACGACCTGATCAGGCACAGCCGCGGCCGGATCCGTGACTACTACCTCGACGAGGCGCAGGAACTGGTGTCGGCCGCCAAGCACGAGCAGGAAGCCGCCATGCGCGCGATGCAGGTCGACGCACAGGCCGCGGCCGCCCGCGGCGCGGCCGCGAAATCCGAACTGGATCGGGTCTCGGCCCTGATGGCCTCCGCCGACCGGATGGCCGATTCGACGCAAAGGGGCCGGTCGTGACCGTTTCTCTGGCTCAACGGGTCCGCGCTCTGCTGAGCGAGGCCACTGCGGCATATCAGGGCAGACAGGGCGGCCGCGTACTCAACGACGTGGCCAGACATCTGGACGGGCCGTTGCGCGTGGCGATCGCCGGGCGCGTGAAAGCCGGCAAGTCCACTTTGCTCAACGCACTCGTCGGCACCCGGATAGCCGCGACAGACGCAGGCGAGTGCACCCGCATCGTCACCTGGTACGCCCGTGGACCAGAGCCACGCGCAACCGCTTTCCCTCATGGCACAAGGCCAATCGGTCTGTCCATTGAGAACGACGGCAATCGGTACACATTGGACCTGGGAAGGCTGGACGCGGACAGCGTCGACCGAGTCGAAGTGTCCCTGCC
Organism: Kibdelosporangium banguiense; assembly: GCF_017876405.1. Classification (GTDB taxonomy): domain Bacteria; phylum Actinomycetota; class Actinomycetes; order Mycobacteriales; family Pseudonocardiaceae; genus Kibdelosporangium; species Kibdelosporangium banguiense. The sequence goes on from NZ_JAGINW010000001.1 coordinate 11,316,055, forward strand.
GAGCGACTGGCTCAACCAGATGACCCTGGTGGACACCCCAGGAATGGGCTCGCTGACGGAGTCCGCAGGACGGCGTACCCAGGACTTCCTCGGCGAGACCGGCAGCGTGGACGCGGTGCTGTACCTGATGCGGCACCTGCACTCGACGGACATCGACTTCCTGGACGCCTTCCACGACGGAGACGCCGCCGAGACAACACCGGTGAACGCAGTCGGCGTCCTCTCCCGCGCAGACGAAGTCGGCGGCGGCGAAGAAGACGCAATAGCCCATGCAGGCAAAGTCGCGGCAGGCTATCGGGCGGACTCCCGCATCCGCAGCCTCGTCCACACAGTGATGCCAGTCGCAGGCCTGCTCGCCGAAACCGCGGCAACCCTGGGCGACGCGGAATTCGCCGACCTCGCCTCGATCGCCAAAGCCAGCGAGGGCGCGACAATGCCCTTGATGCTGTCGGCCGCACGATTCGTTTCCCCTTCACGCACAGTCAGTGTGTCCCCAGACGCACGGCGCCGACTCCTCGGAATGCTTGGCATGTACGGAGTCCGCCTGAGCCTGGAAACCCTCCGCGCCGGCGAGGCAGACCGAATCGCACTGTGCAACGTGTTGCGTGAACGCAGCGGCCTGGCCGAACTCCGCCGACTGCTCCTCACCCAGTTCGCCCAACGCCGAGACGTCCTCAAAGCCGACGGCGCCCTCCGCGCGATCGAGACGGTAACCCGCAACGACCCCATCCCCGCCGCCCCACGCCTGCGCCAAGCCGTGGAACGCCTCCGCGCCGGCGCCCACGAACTAACCGAACTCCGCCTGCTGACCGAACTCCGCACCGGCTCAGTCCAAGCCCCCGCCGAACAACTGGCCGTGATGGAACGCCTCCTCGGCGGCCAGGGCGCCTCCGTGGCCGACCGCCTCAACCTCCGCCCCGACGCCCCGTTCGAGACAGTCCAGGCCGCGATAACAGGCATGCACGGCCACTGGCGCCGCGTAGCAGGCAACGCCCTCATCGACCCCAGCTTCACCCGCGCCGCCCAAGTCCTGCAACGAACCTGCGAGGGCCTGGCCGCCGCCATCAGAACCGCCCCCCAGCCCAACCAATCTCCAGGCCAACGCTCAGGCCCTCGGCTACAGGGACAGCCAGGCAGTCCCCAGCGCCAGCCGGCCCGGCAAAACCAGCCGGGTCCGGGTCAGCGCCCAGCCGCTCCTCCCCCAGGCACCCCACCAGGTGGCTTTCCCCGCCAACCTCAGCCCGCCCAGCACCAACCCGTCCAGCCGCCGCCCGGCAAACCCCAGCCCGCCCAGCCCCAGCCGGTCGCCCCCACCGAGAACTTCCGTCCAGGAACCGGCCCCGAAGAAGAAACCACGGCCTTCCAACGCCCAAAACCAGTCCCCGGAAACATCCACACACCCCGGAACAACAACACCTGAAGGCCCCCAGCACCTTCAGGGCGGCCCTCGGCCCCGCCCGCAGGGCATACCGACGCGCGCAGAGTGCAACCTGCTGTCCATCAAGGTTCTCTGGCGTTCTCCTCGTACTCCGCCAGCCTTGCGCGCAGGTCCTCCCGGCCGGACTCGGAGATCAACTTCCGTAGTATGCCCAGCTGGTAGGCCTTCGCCGCCGGGTCGGGCACGGCCATCATCCCGTCGAAGATCCGCCCTGGGGAATCCGGCAAGTCCTCAGGCGCAAGTGCGTCGCGTGCGTCCTTGAACGCGCGCGCGATTTCCACGACACGCTCGGGCTTGTCCTGGTTCTCCATCAACCACCACGCTGTCGCGCGAAGGGGGTCAAGGAGTTGTGAGCGCATCTGCTCTGCTTGATGCGCTCGGCGTTCGTCCTGCCAGGAGAAGGCGAACCGGCGGCTCGCCGCCTCCTCGCGGGCCGCGACCGCCGCGATCAATTCGGTGTCAGCGTCGACCGATACGCAGTGGCCGCGAGCGAGCGCCTCGGTTCCGCGCACGGGCAGCCATTGGCATAACGCCACGCTCAACGCACCCCTCAACCGCTCGGCTGCGGTCAACGTGTGCCGCCTGCTCAGCCTTTCAGCGCGGTAGGCAATGCCTTCCCGCGCGATATCAGGCAGGCTGGGCGGTGGCTCATCACCCTGCCACTTCGCCTCGATGGCGAAGTGGGCCTCGAAACGCAGGATTTCATCCGAGCTGGGCAGCGACAAAGTGATCTCCCAGGCGAGCACTGAATCCACTGCAGCCGGTTGCCGTACGGTGTTCTCCTCCGGGCCACGTCGCCGCCGGAAACTCCATCCAGCCATCGATGCCTACCGCCAGACCGGGTCGACTTCGTCGAGCCGGACCGACAGCCGGTGCAAGGTCGCGGCCAGTGGATCGCTCTCGGCAGGGTCCGGTTGGTTCGGCGCGGACCGGCTCGCATAGAGAATTTGTGCGATGCGCTGCGTTTTCGACTCTGTGGCCAGTACAAGGGGTTCCACCATGAGGTCCCGCTGAGCTGGTGATGCGCCTGCGGCCACATGCAACCAGCTCGCGACAACAGGGCGCAGGCTTTCCGGGGGCATCGTGTCGAGGGCCTGCCGCCAGAACGCCGCCGCGGTTTCGATGTCAACGTCTTCTTTGTCTTTCATCAGTACAGTAGCGACGCTGTCCGCCAGCAGGCTCAGCCGGGCCGGAGCAGCGTTGTCAAACCACTCCGACACGTACCGCAAGAAACTGGAGACACCGAGGTCTGTGCCTATTTGCCGGGTGGCTTCGAGAACGGCGATCCGTACATGCGGGTTTTCTGAATTCGCCAAGTGCTTGAGCCGAGTGAGCGCGATGCGGGGAAACGACTCCCCGATGCCCGCGCAGACCTCGGCCGTCAGCAGCTGAAGGTCCGAGTTCGCGCCTTTCGACCACTCCAGGAGTTTCTGCCGTATCCGTGTGCCCACCGCCGGGTCGGTCGCCGTCGTGGTCAGCAAGCGCACCGCGATCGATCGGCGGTACCGGGCTGTTGGGTGATCCGAGGTCCGATCGCCGTCGGAGTCTGTGCCCGACTTGGTCGCGGCCCATCCCTCGGCAAGCTCCAGCGCTACCTCGGCACTGTCCTCGCCGGCGAGCTCGGCACACCGGTCAGCAAGGCGTTCCAACTCCTCGCGCGTCAGGTCGCTGATCTGCCGGGGCAGTTCGCCGATCCACCGCTTCAACGTTTTGCGCAGGTCGCGATGCTCACGCCAGAAGAACCGGAGTACCGATGTCCCGGTACCGCGTGGCTGGAACTTGCGGTCATCGCAGTTGAATGATTCGTAGTCGAGTGCGAGCAGCCTGGTGTACGGACTGGGCCGAAGAAGAGGCACCGTCTTCTTGCGCTGCGCACCGTTGAGAGCAAGCAGGCGATCGGCGGCATCGACGATGTGCCAGGTCTCGGCGCCCTCCAGCAGGGTCGCGGCCAGCAGCAACGCGAGCCACTCGATATCGCCGCTGTCCTGCCTTTTTCGAACAAGTTCCCGCAACGACGGACCCTGCTCGTCTCGCTGGCTGCGCAACACCTCCTGGAGCGCGTGCGCAGGGTCCTCGTCCTGGCCGATCCTGTCCGAGACAGCGTCCGCGAGCTCCTTGACCTCAGGTGGCCACAAGTTACGCAGCCGGTCGGTCAGGACCGAGTCGTGGGCGAACGATTCGCTGTCAAGGCCGATGGCATGTCGCGCAAAGACTTTGAGCGGCGTCGGCCGGCTCAGGTGGTGCACACGGCCGGGAAGGAAATCCTCGAACCGGCGGGCCTGGTCGCTCGGGATGATGAGGATGAGATAGCTGAGATGGCGTTCGAGTTCTTCGACGAACTCCACCAGCCCCCGGCGTACGGACTGAAGCTTGTCGTGCGCGTCGCGCAAGTCACCGATCACTACGGCGGGCTCATGGTCGACGAGCAGATCGGCGACACGCAACTCGTCGATGAGTTCCTCACGAACGACGAGGTCAGGATGCCCCTTCCGCAGTTCGTGCCCCAAGCGCATGCACGCCGCGAACTGACCACCGTCGTGCGCCTCCGCGGTCAGAAGCAACACCCGGCGGTCACGCAGGATCTCGATTGCCGTCTTGGGCTGCCCGCCGGAAGAAAGTCCGAGCAGACCCGGTGGCTCCACATACCTGTCGGCCAGGTGCACAAGCGCGTCACGATCCTGAAGGCCACGCCCGCTTCGTTTTTCCGACGATGCCCGGGCCAGTTGGAGCAACCCGTCAGTGAGCACCAAGGCCCCGATGTCGAACCTGGGCTTGTTGATGTCTCTCAGCGCGGTGTCATTGCCGTTTCCGTCAATCGAAAGCGGCGGGACTTGACGTGGTTCTGGCTCAGCCGGTTCGGCGACGGGTTCGGGCAGGACAGGCTCCGGCTGGAGGCGATCTTGTTCGGGCGCGGGTGAGTCGAGCATGCCGAAGGCGTCGACATCGTGCTCCTCCAAGGTCTTCACCGTGCCTTCGGGTCGGTGTCGCCGCCGAGGCGGCGGCCGCTGGACGGACCGAAGTTGGCGTCGCCCGCCGTATGGAAGTTGCCCGAGAATTCTTGCTTTCCAGACGACTGGTCCACACTGTGCCCCGCGGTTGTGTTGTTGTTCCCGGACACTGTGATCCCCCTGTTGACGCCTTGCAAGTAATGACTGGCGACCCCGCCGCTGATGTCGCGAGCCTGCAGCACACTGCCCGCGGTTCCGCTCACACTGTTGGTGACCTCGCCGTAGATCTCCTCCGGCTGTGCCGAGTCCGCCTCATCTGCCGGGTGCGGTTCCGACTGGCCACTCAGCAGACCGAACCGGAGCAAGTCGCCGGATGGCGCGGGCACGCGCAGATATCCCTTGCCCGAATACCCCTTGGCCGCCACGGACAGCGGTGCTTCGACGAACTCGCTAGGCCGCCGGGTGGTGTGACCTGCCTCGACGACGTTCTCCATCACGGTGTGGGACAGCACCGAGGCGACGAAAGTGACTGCGGGGTCAGAGTTGTCGAGCAACGCCCGGACGGATTCCGCGTCGAGCATCCGGTTTGCCTCGACCATGATCCGGCCCGTTGGTGAGTCGGTTTGCGGCTCGTCGAACGACGCCGCCAGGCCGAGGTGCAGGCTGGCGCGCAGCCGAAAGTCAATGCCCTCGGCGCGAAATTCCCCGGCACGTCGGCGCAGCTCGCTCTGCAGGGAGTCGAAGAACCGGTCGACCACGGCCGCGACCAGGTCTGCTGTGAATCCGATGAGGTAGCTGTCACCGCGGAAGGCTTTGAAGAGTTTGTCTCTGCCTTCCCACAACGAGATGAGTTTCGCACGGTCTGCTGCCACTGCGAGCACCTCAGCCAGCCTGTCCACGATGACTCGCTGTTGAGTATCGTCATGCTTGCTGAATCCGCGGACGTCGACCGCGAGTATCCCGATGTAATCGCCAAGCGAGCGATTGGTCTCCGAGGGCTTCGAGCTCACCAGCGTTCCTCCATGCGAATGCGCGCGTGATCGGTGACCCCAGCCTCCAGGAACGCTGCCGGTGGTTCTGTCCAGAAGTGGACACATCACCTCAGGTGAGCGCCGCGACCTTCACGATCTCCAGCCGGCCACGGGTCGTACGGACCAGCCCGGCGGATTTCCACTCCTTGAGCACAGGTGTGATCGCCGAGCGCACCAGGCCGAGCGCGGACGCCAGCTCCTCCTGCGACATGGCGATCGTGGTGGGCGACGGGTGGTCTGGACCCGCGGCGTCGATGATCGCCGTGATCAGCGCGGCGAGCCGTGACGCCGTGGTCCGGTGAGCCAGCTGCCACGCATGAGGCGCACTCTCACGCAGCTTTCCCGAGATGTAGCCATCCAGCCGGGAACCGAGATCCAGACGCCGGACGAGTTCGTTGAATCGCCGCGCTGGGACTTTGGACGTGATGCCCGGCTCGATCGCCTGCACTGTGGCCGACCGCGGTAAGCCGTCCTGCGCCGACAATTCGCCGATGACGTCGCCGGGGCCGCGGATGGCCAGCATGATCTCCGCGCCGTCTGGTTCGGCGTACACCACCTTCAGGCGACCGGACAGCGACAACAGCACCCAGCCCCCGGCATCACCCTGGTACAGCAGGCGATCCCTTGTGTCGTGGTGGGTGCGGACGCCGTGCCGCACGATTTCGGTCCAGGCGCCGGTCGGGATGAGAGAACGAAAGCCACGCGATCGGCGGAGCGGGTGCACCTCGGTCACCGGTCCGTTTCTAGCGCGGCAGCCTGCCGTTGTGGGGCGATCCACGCCTATTTCACCCGAACAGCAGCGTCCGGCGCGGCCTTTCCAAGAATGAATAGCGCAAATGCTCGAGGAGCATTACTGCCGAGGACCGAAGTTGGTGACCCACATAGCGGCATCATTGACGTTCTTGCCGTCCACTATGGACTGACCAACGCCCACGGCGACAGCCTTCTTGTCGGCAACCGGGTATAAGCCGTTAAGGAAAAAGGCCCGAGGCGCAGCCGGGTCGGTGGCGATGGACCACCGTTCCCAATGTTGATCTTTGGCCTGGGTCCAGCAACTGAGCGGAGGAGGCTGACCTGTCCCGACGGAGCCACAGATCAAGAGAGTTCCATCCGAAAGCCTGGCCACGCCCTTGAGGTTGGGAGAAGCTTCCGGCGGGCCTGGCGTATAGGGAGAAAGATCCCACTTGACGCCGTCCTTCGACGTCCACACAGCCGGACCGCGTTTCGCACCAGCCAGAACCGAGCCGACGGCGATGAACGTGCCGTCAGAAGTACGGGTAAGTTTCTCCACGTCCTGGGGCCCAGTCCCGGAAAGCCCGGTCACCCCGTTGACGATCTGCCAGGTATTACCGTCGGTCGAGGTGAAGACCGACGCGTCCCCCTCGGTCCGATCCGCCCGATCGTCCCGCCCCAATGCGAACAACTTGTTGCCAGGCCCCGACGTCACAGCAGTCAGACGTTTGAAGCCGGAATTAGGAGTGAAATCCCCCTGTGGCGGCAAGAGATTCCACTTCAACCCGTCCGGAGAGGTCCAGACCGCCGCCCGGTTCGTCGGCCCCGTCCCGGTCCAGCCGACAGCGACCACAGTGGACCCGACAACAGCCACATCCCGCAGTTCCCCTTGAGAATCAACAGGAACCTCCGCCGCGGTAAAGGCGCCACCACCTTTGGAAAGCCAGGCTCGAGCCTTGCGATCCTGCGAAGCGCCGACCGCGATGACGTCACCATTGCCAAGCCCGGTCACAGCGAACATCTCGTCCGTGCCTTCTGGCGGAATCACCAGAGGCTGACCGGTCAAAGTGATCTTGCCGACCGCGGGCAGACCCGCCGCCTGGGACTCCGTGGCAGGCGGGGTACCGCCATTGCTGGAAGTGTTCGACTTGTTGTTGAGCACGAAGAAGACCAGCGCGGCCACCACCGCGAGGATGATCACCACCACCAGTACGGCGATCAGCCTGCCGCGGCCCGCGCCACCACCGGTGGTCTCCGGGTCACGGGTCCGGATCTGGGCGAACTGGTCACCGCGGGCAGGCGGCGGCGTCATGGTCACCGGTTCGAGTGGTTGCATCGCCGCGAGCACAGTCCGGATGTCGGTGATCCCGGTCAGGCCGGACCGAGCCAGGTCGACCTTCTCACTCACAGCGGGCGCGGGCCCGTTGTTGCCCGGCATCTGGATCGCGCCCTGACTACGTTGTCCAGGCCCGTGCTGTGGGTGGAAACCCGGGCGCGGCTGCTGGTAGCCCGCTGGGTACTGCATCGGCCGGGACTGGGTCGGGTGCAGGTGCGGCGGCGGACCGGACGGTGGCGGGCCCATCGGCCGCACTGGGCCGGGCGGGCCAGGCACGGGCGGGGCGAATCCACCGGACGAGCGAACGCCGACGACACGAGGCGCGGCGGCGATGGCCGCGCCGAGGCTCACTGTGTATTTGGGGTGCGCGTCCAGGGCCACCCGGATGTTCAGCTCGGCACCGAGCAGCTGACGCACGAGCGGAATCCGGCTGGACCCTCCGACCAGCAGGACGCCGTGCAGCTTGGACGGATCCACCCCGGCCCGGCGGACCACCTGGCCGAACACGCCGACTGTGCCGAGCACGCGCTGCCGGATGAGCTCTTCGAACTCCGATCGGGTGACAAGTACCTGCCGGCTCACCCCCGGCAACACCACCGGCACGACTACCTCGGTGTCGGCCGACAGTGCCTCTTTGGCCTCCACCACCGAGCTGAAAAGCTGCGCCATCGCGCTGGAGACCACCGGATCGGTGAAATCCAGCTGCGTGATGTCCACCCCGGCCTGCTGGCCGACGTGCCGGAACAGGGCGTGGTCGAAGTCGATGCCGCCGATGGAGTCGTCGCCGCCGGCCTCGCCGTGGATCTCCACCCCGGTCGCGGTCTTGCGGACCACGCTCGCGTCGAACGTGCCGCCGCCGAAGTCGTAGATGCCGATCAGCGAACCCGGCTCGATCCGCTCCTGAGCGGCGTACCAGGTGGCCGCCGCGACCGGCTCGGGCAGCAGGCCCACTTCCCGCAGTCCGGCCGACATGGCGGCCTGCACCAGCAGGTTCTTGCGGTAGTCGCCCCAGGAGGCGGGGTGGGTGAGCACGACGTGCTGTGGCGGGCCGCCCTGCAGCTCCGACACCCGCTCCAGCGACCACTTCAGGACCTCGCCGGTCAACTGGTGGGCGGTGAACCCACGGCCGCCGACCAGGATCGGGATATCGTCACCCATCCGCCGCTTGAACTCGCGGGCCTGCCGGTCCGGGTCGGTGATACCGCGCCGGGCAGCCGCCTCGCCGACCACCATGGCGCCGTCGTCGCGCAGGAACAGCACGGACGGCACGGCGTTGGCGCGGTTGCCCAGTGGCACGGTCTGTACCCGGCCATCGCGCCACAGCGCCGCAGCGGTGTACGTGGTGCCGATGTCGACACCCAGCGGATAGGTCACCTGTCAAACAGTAGTGGTGGCGGCTCGCGCTCCGTCGCCGATCCCCCTCGCCCACTCACAAATGTCTGCGGCCCGGCGCCCGTATCGCTGCCCCTTCGGGCAGGCCCGGCCAGGGCCAATCGGATTAGCCTTTTGCTTTGGCATATCTGTGTTTTGAAATTCAGGGGGCGCGATGACCTACGGCACTCAGCTCGCCGAGCGCGTCGGCTGGGTCCAACGGCGATGCAACGACCTGGTCCGCAACGTGGAGCACTTCATCCACGGCAAGACCGGCGTGATCTGGAACGCCGTGGTCGGGTTGCTGGCCGAGGGCCATCTGCTGATCGAGGACGTCCCCGGGGTGGCCAAGACGTCGCTGGCCAAGGCACTGGCGCACTCGGTCGGCGGATCGATGCGCCGCATCCAGTTCACCCCCGACCTGCTGCCGTCCGATGTGGTCGGTGTGCAGCTGTACGACACACACAAAGGCGAGTTCCAGTTCAAGGAAGGCCCGGTTTTCGCCAACATCGTGCTCGCCGACGAGATCAACCGGGCGTCGCCGAAAACCCAGTCCGCGCTGCTGGAGGCGATGGCCGAGCACCAGGTCACGGTGGACGGCGTGACCTATGCGCTGCCCAAGCCGAACTTCGTGATCGCCACCCAGAACCCGGTCGACCAGCAGGGCACGTACTCGCTGCCGGAAGCCCAATTGGACCGGTTCATGATGCTGCTGCGGATCGGCTACCCGACGCCGGAGCACGAGGTCCGCATCGTCGGCGACGCCATCGCGCGCAGGCTGCCCGAACAGCTGCAGCCGGTCGCCACGATCGAGGACCTGCAGCAGATGATCGAGGTCGTGCGCGGGATCTACGTCGCGCCCGCGCTGCAGGCGTTCATCGTCACGATCACCAACGCCACCAGGACCATCCCGCAACTCAAGCTCGGCGCCAGCCCTCGTGCCAGCAACGCACTGGCCACCGCTGCGCAGGCCAGGGCCGCGGTCGACGGCCGGGCGTTCGTCACCGCCGACGACGTCAAGCAGATGGCCAAGCCTGTGCTCGCGCACCGGCTGGTGCTCACCCCTGAGGCCGCCGTCCAGGAGTTCAAGCCCGAGGGGATCGTGGACCGCATTCTCGCGGCGGTACCGGTGCCGCAGGCCCCAGTCGGCGCGTGAGCCGCAGATGCCTACCAAGTCCGGAGTGGCAGTGGCCGTCGCCGCGGTCGTACTGCTCGCCCTCGGCTGGCTGGCGGACTATCCCGAACTGATCGCACTCGGCTTCGCCGGGCTGGCCGCGCTGCTGATGGCCGCGGCATGGATGACGCTGCGACCCGACCTGTCGGCTGTGCGGGAGGTCCGCCCGCAGCGTGTGTCCGAGGGCGAGAAGGCCATGGGCGTGATCACGCTGACCAACGAGTCCAAGCGCCGCAGCCCGCCCATCCTGGCCACCGAGCAGATGGCCAACCGCCAGGTGCAGGTGCCGATCCCGAGCCTGGCCGGGCACGGCGAGCACACCACGACCTACTACCTGCCGACCAACCGGCGCGGGATCTTCCAGGTCGGCCCGATGTCGATCGGGCACACGGACCCGCTGCGGCTGATGCGGGTCGGGCAGGTGTTCTCCGCGTTCTCCACGTTGTACGTGCATCCGCGGCTGCTGAACGTCGAGCCTGTGCCGACCGGCCAGACCCGGGACATGGACGGTCCCACTTCGAGTTACGCGCCGCAGGGCGGTGTCGCGTTCCACAGCCTGCGGGAGTACGTCCCGGGTGACGACTGGCGGCTGATCCACTGGAAGTCGACCGCCCGCATCGGCCAGATGATGGTGCGCCACAACGTAGTCCCCAACCAGCCGAGACTGATGGTCGTGCTGGACACGAACTCCCTCGGGTACTCCGAGGAGTCGTTCGAGGCCGCCGTCAGTGCCGCGGCCTCGCTGTCGATCGCCGCGATCCGCGGCGGTTTCCCGCTCGAGCTGCGTACGACCGGCGGCGCGGTTGCCGCAAGCGACCGGGCCTACGACGGCGCTGTGCCTGCGTTGGACCTCCTTGCTGCCGCACAAGCCACGCGTGACGACCCTGGGCTGGCCGCGTTGCCCGGCATGGTGTCGATCGACGACAGTGTGGCGCTGGGTGTGGTGACCGGAACGCCTGATCCGCGAATTCTGTCGGTCCTGCCGACGGTCCGGCGGCACTTCCTGATGCTCAGCCTGATCCAGTTCTCCAGCCAGTACAACGCGCCGCCCACACCGCTGAACGGCGTGGTGTCGCTGACCGTGCGCAGCGCCGAGGAGTTCGCCGACGCCTGGAACAAGCTGGTACGCACGTGAGTCTCAACAACAACGCGGCGATCCGCCCCCAGTCCCCGCCCGCCGGTCCGGCCAGTGCCGGCGGGAACGTCACGCAGACGGTCAGCCAGACCCAGACGGCGCTGCGCGCAGGCCCGACGCCCCAGATGGCCAGAAAGAACCGGCGCAACAGACAGCATCTGCAGCAGCAGTCGTCCAGACGCCCACGTATGCGGATGAGCATGCCGGCGTACGCGCAACTCGTGCTTGCAGGCGTTGCGATCGGCGTGACCAGCCTGCAGTACCTGCGTTACTTCAGCGGCCTGGCTTTCCTGATCTCGACGCTCACCGCGGCCGCGGTCGGCGTCGCCATCGGTGCGTTCGCAGCCATCCGGCGCTGGTCGTTGCTCGTGACGGTCGGCGTTTCGGTGCTTGGATTCCTGGTCCTCGCGATCTTCGCGGTGTTCCGCGGCACGCTCAGCCGTGGCATCCCCACGTGGACAACAGTGAAGTCGTTGGGTTCCGGCCTGATATCCGGCTGGACGAAGATGCTCTCGGTCAACCTGCCCGCCGACCCCACCGGCGAGCTGGAGCTGACCCCGGCGCTGGTGTGCTGGATCGCCGCGGTCGTGTCGGCAACCCTTGTGCTGCGGACGAAATCACTGCTCGCGCCGATTCTGCCACCGGTCATCGCGTTCATGATCTCGCTGCCGATCGTGGCGCCGCGCTCGGTCGGCGGCATGGTCATCGTCGGCGTCCTGCTCGCGGTCGTGTTACTGCTGACGCTGATCCGGGCGGGCGCGTCCGACCCGATGGCGCGCACGATCAACACACGTGCCGCGTGGGGCCGGTTCCTCTTCGGCCTGCCGGTGGTGATCGTCGCGGCGGGCGCGGGACTGGCCGGGATGCAGTTCGTGCCGCTCGCCGACGGTGACCAACGGTTCGACCTGCGTACCGTCATACCGCCGCCACTGGACATCGACGATCAGATCAACCCGTTGTCCATGCTGAAAGCCCAGCTGCGCAAACCGGACAACGACATGTTCACGGTCAGGCTGACCGGTGACACCAACGGCATCGACCGGATCCGGACCGCGGCGCTGGACCAGTTCGACGGCGCGATGTGGAGTTCCTCGGACCAGTTCCTGCTCGCCGGCCGCACGCTGCCGGCCGACGAGACGCTGGTCGACCCGCGCCGGATCACCATGCGGGTCGAGATCAGCGGGATGCCGGGGCAGTATCTGCCGGAACTCGGCGCGCCGGTGTCGATCGACGGTGCGCCCCGGGCCGGGTTCAGCAAGGACTCCGGCATGCTGGCCACCGACCGGTCACCGGCCGGCTGGCGCTACGACATGGTCACCGAGGTCGGCCGGCAGGCCGGGCTGGACAAGAGCGTGCCGCTGGCCTCCAGCAGCGACCGGTACACCAGGCTGCCGCAGGATCCTCCGCTGCCGGAAGTGTTACGCGCCAAAGGAGCCGAGCTCGCGGGCAAGGTGTCCGAGCCGTATGCCAAGCTGCTGGCGATCCAGAAGTACATGCAGTCGTTCCCGTACAACCTGAACACGCGGCCTGGGCACTCGTACGACGCGTTGAGCCGGCTGTTCGGGGCGAACCTGAACGAACAGGTCGGCTACGCCGAGCAGTTCGCCTCGGCGTTCGCGGTTCTGGCCAGGACACAAGGGTTCCCGGCCCGGGTCGCGGTCGGCTACCTGCTCAACAAGGACCGGCGCAACGGCGACACCTACCAGGTCAAGTCCGGCGACGCGCACGCGTGGGCCGAGGTGAACCTGGCCGGATACGGCTGGGTCTCGTTCGAGCCGACCGACCCGGCCCGGCGCCCGGCGAACGTGCCCCGCAAGGACCCGGCCGAGACGCCGGCGGAGAACAACAAGCCGCAGGAGAACTCCACCGCGTCCGAGCCCGCCGAGGACCCGAGCCTGCCCAAGCTGGCCACGGGCGAGCTGACCCTGTTCGACTGGGCGCTGATCGTCCTGATCGGACTGGGCGCGATCGTCGTGGTCATCCCGATCGCGGTGGCGGTCGAGAAGTTCCGGCGCCGCCGGATGCGCCGGACCGGCAGCCGGGCCGCCCGGATCATCGGCGCGTGGCAGCAGGTGACCGACCGGCTGATCGAACACGGTGTGCCGGTCACCGCCGCCGCGACCGCAAGCGAAGTCAGCGCACAGGCAAGGGAAAGGATCGGCGAGGCGGGTACCGGGTCACTCGCCATGCTCGCTCCGATCGTGACCGCGGCTGTGTTCAATCCGGCCGAGCCGGACGATAACACCGTCACCGAGGCGTGGGCGCTGGAAAGCCAGTTACGCCGGGAGTTGCGCAAGGCGCGCAGTCCATTGTTGACTGTAAGAGCCTGGCTCGACCCGCGTCCCCTGTTCGCCCGCTGGCGCGACGAGCGCCGGCGCCGACGCGCCATGGATAGGTTGACCAGGGGGTGAACGGATGGGTTTCGGGTTCTTACACCAGCCCTCAGTCCGTACCGGCCTGGTCGCACTCAGCTGTGCCGTGGTTGTCGGCGGCGCGGCGGTGTTCGGATCGGACAGTGGTCACCCGGCTACCGATATCCGGCTGTTGTCGGGCATGGCATGGCTTGCCTCGGATCGAGTGGGCCAGCTGTCCCTGCTCGACGGATCGTCCGCCGAGCTCGCGGCCCAGATCCAGGTCGCACCCGCCGGGAACACCCTGCAGTCCGTCCAATCCGGATCGGACGCCTACGTGGTGGACAAGACCGCGGGCACGATCCGGCGTATCGACGGCGCCACGTTCACGGTCACCGCGCCTGAGGCCCCGCTGCCTGGCGCGGACTTCGGCCTGACAGCGTTCGCCGGGCCGGACACGTTGTACGCCTTGGACATCCGGCGCGGAATGTACGCGAACGCCGACCCCCGAACCGGAGCAAGGCGCGGCGAAGCTCAAACGCTTGCCGCGCAACTGGGCGACGGCACAGCGGCGCTGGACTCCGCTGGGCGGTTGTGGCTCGTGGACAACGCATCCGGCGACCTGACCCGTATTCAGGGCGACAGCCGTTCGATCGAACGGAAAGTGACCCAGCCGGGAAGCAGCGTTCTCACGCTCGCCAATGACAAGCCGTTGATCGTCAACACGGCTGCTCGCCAGGCGTTGCTGATCGATCCGGAGCAGGGTACCGCGCAGGCCGCCTTCGATCTGGATCTGCGTGCCGAGGACGTCATCCAGGTCAGCGGTTCGCCGCACAACGACCGCGCGTACATCGTCGCCGAGCGTGGCGTTCTGACCATCTGCGATGTCGCGGCGGGCAGATGTGACCAGGCGATCCCGTTGGAGCCGGGCAACAAGCTCGGTGCCGCGGTCGAGGCGGGCAGCAAACTGTTCGTGCCCGACCACACCAGCGGCCGGGTCTGGATCGTCGACCTGATCACCGGCAACGTCTCCGCGCGCCCGCAGGTGCTGACGCCGCCAGGACCGTTCCAGCTGCTGACCCGCGACGGCATGGTGTTCTTCAACGACCCCGGCACGCAGCGAGCCGGCGTGGTGCACCTGGACGGGTCAATCCAGAACATCGCCAAATACGATCCCGCCGACCCGGGCAAAGGCCTGAACAGCACACCTACCCAGCAACAGGCATCCCAATCCTCACAGCAGTCTCAAACCCCACAGCAGTCCGGCCAGCCTTCCACGTCCACTCAGCCCACACAGCCGCAGACGCCGGGCGGTCCCGCGACTCCGCCCGCGGCGACGCTCCGGATCGTGCCCGCCAAGTCGACCGTCCTGGTCGGCGAGGACCTCACCCTGCAGGTCCGGGCGAGCGCCGGTACGCCGGATAGTCCAGAGTGGACATTCGGAGACAACCAGACCGGCCGCGGTGTGACCGTTTCGCACCGCTGGCAGCACGCTCAGGTCTTCCACGTCACCGTCGACGCGACTGTCGCGGGTCAGCGGAAAACCGCATCGATCGCCATCACGGTCACCGACAAGCCCAAGCCACGACTGACTGTCACCGCGAAGCCAGGCGGCACGGTCACCGGCGCGCACGGCCTCATCAACTGCCCGCCGACCTGTGCCGCGAACTTCGAACCAGGCACGCACGTCACTCTCACCGCGCAGCCGGCGGCCAACCACAGGTTCGAGGGCTGGGCGGGTGTGTGCACGGGCACCGACGACTGCGACGTGACAATGGACAAGGACAAGGCGGTGACCGCCGACTTCTACGACTTCACCACCCCGGTGATCATCACCATGAAGGTGACCGGGAACGGCACGGCCACCATGAACGGCCGGACGTGCCCGCCCACCTGCACTATGCAGGTCGATCCGGGACAGAACTTCGACATCCGCGCGACTCCCAAGCCCGGTTCCCGGTTCGTGAGGTGGGCACCGGCGGAGACCTGCGGCGACGACACCGTGCCGAGCTGCACCACCAGGGCGGAGAAGTCCAAGACCATCACCGCGACCTTCCAGGCCTTTTCACCAACACCGACACCCACGCCGACGCCGACGTTCCGGGCGCCGGGCTGATGGATACGCCGGCCGCCCGAATGGGCAGGACATGAGGACTTCGGTGCATATCTGCGGCCGAGTGCAACCGGACCCGTTGTGTCCTCGTCCTTTGTGCGTAAACCTCAACGGGGACGCGGAAGATGACAGCGTTACTGGTTCGGCCCGCGGATTGAAGGATGATGACCAATGGCTATCGCGATGAAAGTGACCGTCAGCCCGGAGCGGATCGCTCTGCGGCCGGCGGAGACCGCCGACATCGAGGTGACCGTCCAGAACGCGAGCCAGGTCGTCGAACACTTCGCCGCGTCGATCGTCGGGCTGCCCAGCAACGATCTGTGGACGGCCGAACCCGATGTGGTGAAGCTGCGCCCGAAAGAGGTCGGCACGCTGCGGATGACGATCAGCGTGCCGGAACGCGGCGGGCTGGTGGCGGGGCCGTACACCCTCGGTGTGGTGGTGAAATCGCCCTACAGCCAGGAGGTCTCGCGCTGTGAGGAGCTGCCGCTGGACGTCCAGCCGGCGCCCGCGCTGACCATGAACGTGCAGCCGGAGGTCGCCAACGGCGGCAAGACCGGCAGTTTCGTGGTGAACCTGGCCAACGAGGGCAACATGCCGATGGCGGTGACGCTCTCGGGCTCAGACCCGGAGAACCGGGTGGGCTTCAAGATCGCGCCCAAGGAATTGCGGCTGGAGCCGGGCACAGTGGCCGGCGCGCAGGTCGACGTGCACTCCGACCAGCCGTGGACTGGCCAGGAGAAACGCCGCACCGCGACGCTCAAGGCGCACGCGGGCGAAACCGTTGTGGAGAAACCGGTCGCGTTCGTGCAACGGCCGAAGATCCGTGGCGGCTGGACCAAGTTCGCGGCGATCGCGGCAGGCCTGGCAGTGCTCGGCGGCATGACGTACGGCGGCGCGAAACTGTTGCAGGACCTCAAACCCCAGCCACCCCAGGTCATCGCCGACCCCAACAAGGCAGGCAACGAGCAACAGGAGAAACAGCAGGACCCGAACGGGGGCAACAACGGCGGCAACAACGGCGGTCAGCAGCCATCCCAGGGCCAGCAACCATCCCAGGGCCAGCAACCGTCTCAAGGCCAGCAGCCATCCCAGGGCCAGCAGCAGCCGTCGCAGGCGCAGAACCCCAGCGCCCCGGTCAAACCGGCCCAGGGCCCGGCGACGCAGAACTTCATCGACTTCCAGTTCGACGCCGACGGCCGCCCCCTGCCAGTCGACTCGTTCGTCGATGGAAAGACCGTCTGGAGCAAGGCCGGTGTCATCGTGAACACCGACATCCAGCAGGCCACCTTCGACTGCCGCGACGCAGCCGGTCAGGCACTGCGTATCTCCAGCCCAGGCTTCACCCAGACCAACCCGGTGTCCGGCGCGGGCATCTACCTGGCCAGTTCCCTGCGCACCCAGGTCAACCGGTGCAATGCCGTGCCGCTGCGGCTGGACTTCCCCAAAGCGCTGACGGTGGCCAACGTCGTGTACACCGGCCTGCCGGACGTCAAGTACACAGCGACGTTCTTCTTCGCCGACGGCAAGTCCCAGTCGTTCGAAGGCTCAGCCCGGGCGATCGGCGAGGAGGCCACAATCCCCTTCGAGGTCCCCAAAGGCGGAAGCCCGATCAAGACCATCATCTTCGGCCACAGCCGCACCGTGCCCGAGAACACCAAGAGCATCACCATGCTCAAAAAGATCGGCTTCACCACAGTCGGGTGACAACGGACATGGAAAACGGCCCCTGACCAGGGGCCGTTTTTCATGTCCGCGTCAGAGGAAGTAGGCCAGGGCCCAGACTGTCCCCATCGCCAGCAACGGCAGACCGATCAGCAAAGCCGTCTTCCACCAATCACTCCTACGCTTCGGACCAGAAGCCACCGCGGGCGGCTCCGGCATCCACCGAGGCGGAAACGCCGCACCAGGCCACAACTCACAACCACAAATCTCACAACGCTTACGATGCGGCGGATTCACCTGACGACACTGCGGACAATGCGGACCCAACACACGCGCAGGCTCAGGCCCCCGCATCACCTGCTGCACCGGACGCTGCTGATACTGAGGCTGCGGCGGCGCATACATATTCCCCCGCGGCGGCGGAGGCGGCGCCGCGGGCATCGCACCCGTGTAATTCACACTCCCACCCTCAGCAGTGGGCTTGTGCGTGACCTTCTGAGGCTGGACCTCCACGTGGGCGGGCTTGTCCAGCAGCAATGGGTAGCCGCAGTGCGGGCACAGTTTTGTTCCCTGTGGCGGCACCGCACGACCGCACTCGGGGCAGTTCATCTCCGCTCCTGACGCTCGGATCGCACAACCAGATCGACTCGGACACCGATCGGGAGTTCCTCGGCCAGGAAGGTCATCACCTGCTGTTTGGTCAGCAGACCGGTGTGGTCCAGCTCGACTGTGACCACATGGGACGGTTGGGGCACGGTGTCGGACGGCCCGAAGATGCCGCCCGAGTCGATGACGTCGACCCGGCTGTCGGTGAGCGCCTCCAGCAGCATCTCCAGCCCGCGGCTGGTGCCACGCCAGACGAGCGCCTGGCCGACCGCACGGATCAGCCGGCGCTGCGCGTCGCGTACTTCCGGGTCCTCGGAGCCGAGCATGGCCGCGTCGACGTCCACCCCGATCCAGGACGCCATGTAGGCCAGCATGTCCGGCGAGGCCAGGTTGACGTCGAGCTCGTACTCGATGTCGGTGACCTGTTCGCGGACCGAGTCGCCGATCTCCTCGAAGGCACGCACGAACCCGGCGATGACCCGGTCCCGGCGCATCCCCGCGGGCAGCTGCTCCAGCAGCCAACCAGCATGTCCATTGACGCTCACTGCCGGACCACCACCCTGTGTGACACCGACATGAAAAGCTCCTCCTTGGCCAGCCGGACACGTTGCCCGACCTCTTCAGGCTGCCGCTGACCGCGCAGATCGGCAAGGAACATGTGCACGGTCTCCGCCCGGGACACGCCCGCGACGCCACGCAGCACCGAGAAGATGTCACCGATCGACAGGTCTGTGTCGAACGGCCAGCCGCGGCCGTCCGGGCCGCCGGTGACAGGGTTGACGAAGGCGTACAGCGCCCGCTCGGCATCCTCGCGGACCTTCTCCGGGCGTACGGTCGGGGCCGCGTGCACCTCCGCGACGACCGTGATCCCTTGATACGACGGGGAATCGATGCGGACCTGGGTGGTCAGCAGCCTGCGGCCGTCGAGGTAGCTCTGGATCTGCTGGACGAGGTTCGGCTTCAACGCCAGATCCTGCAGTTTCAACGCCTCCGGGGCGATGTCCACGCGTGGCACGACCAGCAGCCGGACAGGTTCACCCGCCTTCAGCGGAGGCAGGCATCGCGAGCGGGCCGCACCGGGCGCGGCCGCCAGCGTGAGGCGCTCGAAGTCCTTGCCGGTCACCGCACGGTGGCCGCCACGCAGGTACAGCGGGCCGCGAACCTTCGCGTTCTCAACGGTTTCCGCATCGACGCCGCCGGTCGCGGGCTCGAGGTTGCGCACGGAATCGACCGACTGGATGGCACTCAACGGCACGGTGAGCTTTCCGGCGCCGACATTGCCGCGACGGCCGCCGCCGTACCGGTAGCCGGTGACCCAGATCTGCGACTCCTCCTCGGGAACCGCGCCGTACTGGCGAATCCGGCCATCCCGGTTGACCACGCGCGGCCCGAACCGGATCTCGCCGGTCGCACCGTTCCACGTGTAGACGTGGTCGTCGTCCGTCGCGTCGGTGAAGTCCGCGACCTCGGTCCACGGCACGGGATCCTCGTCCACACCAGGCTCGCGGCGGACAGGCACGACCTCCACCCGCTCGCCACCACGCCTCGGCAGCACCGGAGCCCGACGGACTTCGTGCACCTGACCGGCTTCGCCTGTGCTCGTTCCGATCAGCTCGCGCGGCGCGGGCTCGGCGTGGTGCGCGGCCACAGCACCGCCGAGACCGATCACCTCGACCGAGGTGAGCAACGGTGGCGTGTCGTACGTCTGACCTTCGATGGCCGGGTCGATCAGCTTGGCCCGCACCCAGTGCGCCCGTACCGGGCCGATCGCCAGCTGGTCGTGCCTGCCCTTGAGCAGGATCGTGACCTCGCCGGTGGTGTTGAAGCCGTCACTGGTGTCGGTCAGGACCTTGGCATCAGTCCAGTCCCGGCCGTTCCAGCTCTGCCACACGCGCGGCGGGTTACGCGGGTCGATACCGCGACCGGCCGCGCCGCTGACCTCGATGTCGACCCGGATCAGGTTGCCCTCAAGGCTTTCCTCGAACCCCAGGTACATCGCGTCGTCGATGTGCAGCGACGGGAACACCGGGATCTCGGTGCCCTCCAGGCCCAGTTCCTCGGTGCGGTTCTCGAACCGGCCGTCGGTCCTGGTCAGCAGCGCGGTCAGCTTCGGGCGCACGAGCATCAGATCGATGTCGGTCATGAACACGATCTGGTCCTCGCCGTGCCCGCGCTCGGTGCCGACCTGGGTGCCAGCGGGCACCCTGATCGACTGCTCGGGCGGCGCGGCCAGGGTGAAGAGGATGTCGGTGCGGGCGGGCGACGCCGAGGCCAGCTCGATCCCGACCAGCTCGAGGAACTTCACGTACAGCCGGTCGGGCACCTGGTTGAGCCGGTAGAGGATCATCTCGGTCATCCAGGCGAACAGCTCGATCAGCGCGACGCCGGGGTCGGACACGTTATGGTCGGTCCACTCGGGACAGTGCCGGGCGATCCGCCGTTTGGCCTCGTCGACGATGTCCTGGAACCGGCGGTCGTCGAGATTGGGCGCGGGCAAACTCATGGCGCCGGTTCCTCCTGGGGGATGACGTAGAACGGGTAGACAAGGTTGCGGTGGTCGTTGGTGGCCTTGACGCGGTAGGCGATCTCGATCGCGATCACCGAGCCGTCACCTTCCGGCGCCGCCACCACGGTGGTCAGCTCCACCCGGGGCTCCCACCGGGTCACCGCCTCCTTCACGCTTTGCTCGATCAGGCCAAGGGTGTTCGCGTTCACCGGCGCGAACACCTGCTCCCACATGGAACAGCCGAAGTCCGGCCGCATCACCCGTTCGCCCGGCGCGGTGGTGAGGATCATCCGCAGCGCGGCGTCGATCTCCTCCCCGCCCTCGACCAGGCGCACGCTGCCACCCGGCGTGATCTGGCCGGGAAACGCCCACCCCGAGCCGATCAGGTCGCCGTTGCGTGGCTCGCTCATCGCTTCCTACTCCCCTAATTGAGCTTGATCGGCTTGCCGGTGGCCGTGAGGCCGGCCTTGGCCTTGATGTCCACGGTCTGTGCTTCCATGGTCAGCTTCTGGGTGGCCTTGATCTCGATCTGCTCGGCCGAGATCACCAGCTTCTTCTCGCCGCCCAGTTTCGACTCGTCCTTCTCCAGCGTCAGCTCGCACTCCGCGTCGCCGAGTTTGATCGTGATCTTGCTCTTCGGATCGTCGGTGAGCACGATCCGGTGATTCTTGCGGCTGGCCATGATCCGGTCCTTGACCTTGCCGTCCTGGGTCGGCTTCGGCTCCGGCGGCTGGTCCTTGCGGCCCCACAGCCCGCCGAGCACGATCGGCCTGGCCTTGTCGTCGTTCTCGAACCCGACGAGCACCTCGTCACCGACCTCGGGCAGCCACTCGATGCCGCGGCTGGCGCCCGCGCCGATCGTGGCCACCCGTGCCCAGGCGCTCTCGTCCTCCGACAGGGTCGGGAACTTGACCTTGACGCGGGCCTGGCTTTCCTTGTCGTCGTTGTTGGTCACCACGCCGACGACCAGGCTGCCCCAGCCGCGGTTCTCCTGCCGGTTGGCCGTCCCGCCGCCACCGAGGAAGTCCACGAGACCGTTGGCTTCCTTGGCGCCGCAGGTGAATCGGGTGACGTACGGGCGGTCCGCGCCGTAGACGTGCTCGACCGCGGTCACCCGGTACTTACCGGCCAGGCGCCTGCCGACCTTGTCCATCGTCACGTCGTTGCCCGCGCCGATCCACGGATTGCCCACGGCCTCACCGCGCATGATCACGCCGCCGCCGGATGCCTTGGCCATCAACGACTGCGCGCGGGCGTCCGCTTCGGACTGGCTGGCCGCCGGGAACTGCCCGGCCGTCCGGGTGACCTTGCCGAACGCGCTCTTGGCGGCCTTGGCCATCTGGGCCGCGGCCGGCGCGTCGGTGCCGTGGTCAGGGGTGCTGGCCCGGCCGGTGATCGTCTTCTTGTTCATCGGGTCCCACGCGGTGACCACGACCTCGTCGCAGTTGTCCGCGGAGGTGAACCGGACCTTGAAGCTGCGCAGGTTCTCGCCCCACGTCAGCTTGGGCGACTGGCCCCGGCCCTTGGGCTTCTGCTTGAAGTGGAACTTGTTCTCGGTGATCCAGAAGTCGTACCCGATCGAGCTGGCCATCCGGCGCAGGAACGCGTAGTCGGTCTCGCCGTGCTGCAACGAGTGCTGCCGCACCTCGGAGGTGGCGTCGATGTCGAGCTCAAGGCCGTACTCACCGGCGATCCGCCGCGCGATGTCCGCGTCGGTCATGTTGGTGAACGCCCGGGACTTCCCGCCGCGGGCCATCCGGTGGGTCAGGTCCAGCCCGGTCACCACCAGTTCGTGCCGGCCGGACGCACCCGGCTCCACCGACACCGCGGTGACCTCGCCCGAGGTCACCACCACCGGCTCGCCCTCGGCCCGGAACGCGATCTCGATCTTGGTGCCCGGCCGGAACTTGTCCTCGTCGAACAGGTCGAAATGCGGGTCGTCGAAATGCAGCGCGAAGGAGTCCGGCAGCTGCACGGACTCCTCCACGTGTACGAGCATCAGGCGCCCGTAAAGCTCGGTGCGCAACGGCGAGCCGTCCACTTTGAGGATGACGCCGTCATGGCGCCGCTGCTCAGGCATAGCCGCCGTCCCGGCGGCGGGTGCCTTGCTCCGGGATCGCCAGCTGCTTGCCCTTGGGCAGCCGCAACGGGTCCAGGATGCCGTTGGCCTCGGCGATCTGGCGCCAGCGGGTGGAATCGCCGTAGTGCGTCGCGGCGATCCGGTCCAGCGTCTCGCCCGAACGCAACTGGTGCACAGTGTGCAGCGTCGGCGTGGACGACGTCGGGTTCTGCAGCGGCAGCTCGCCCTCGTCCTTCCACTGCTTGAGCGAGATGTCCGCCTTGGCCCGCAACGGTTTTCCGGAACTGGCGAAGTAGGTGTACTTGATCTGCACGCGTTCCACGATCGCCTTGAACGACTTCGTGCCGCCCCAGTGGAACTCCACCCACGGCGGACGGGCCTTGTTGCGGCTCGGGTCGGCACCCGCCAGCGCGGTGTCCACCTTCATCAGGTTGAGCAGCTTGTCGGTGTACTCGGTGACCGCCTTGCCCTCACGGGTGGTGTCGAACGTCAGCGACAGCGTCAGCGTGGCCGACTGGCCGGACTGGAACCGCAGCTCTGGCGCGTTCTTGCCCTTGGCCTCGCCGCCCTGCCAGCTGTTGGACTTGCTGATGGTCAGCTCGGCCGGGTTGAACATGCAGTCGATCTGGTCGCCCGACTCGGTCTTCAGGTATGCCTTGGTCGCCATCTAGAACACCCCCGCGTAGCGCCCGCCGCGGCGTTCGAGCTGGCGGAGCAGTCGTTCTTCCAATGCCTCGGCCAGCCGGTCGAGGTCAAGACCGGACATCGCCTGGCTGGCGCCAGGACCAAGCGCGTTGCCCACCGCGCCCATCGCCTGGTTCGCCATACCGCCCAGGCTGCCCAGGCCGCTGGTGACGGCGCTCTGAGCGTCGCCGAGCGCACCCATTGCCTGGTCTCCCAGGCCTTGCAGCGCGCCGGTGGCCTGGCCCATGGCGCCGCTGACCATCTGGTTGGCCTGACCGGCCAGACCGCTCACGCCATCGGTGGCCATGCTCTGCAGGTTGCTCGCCATGTTCTGAGCGGCTTGGCTGACCTCGCCGACCGCCTGGCTGGCCTGTGCCGTGGCGGTCTGTGTGGCCTCACGGACCGCGTTCTCCACAACTGTCTGGGCCATTTGCGACACCGCGCCCACGACGCCGTTCGCGCCACCACCGACAGGCAGGTTGTCCACGATGCCCGCGGTGACCGTGCTCGCCTCGTTGGCCATCCGGCTGCCGAAATCGCTTGCCGCGGAGGTAAAGCGGTCGCTCAGGCCACTCGCCGCACTGCTGACCTGATTGGTCACCGCACTCGCGCCGTCGCCGATCGCCGACGTGGCCCGGTCGCGCAAGCCGCCGACAGCTCCAGCCGCCTGGTTGCCCAGCGAACCAACGGCACCGGTCGCCTGGTCGCGCAGCCCGCCCAAGGCGCCACTGGCCTGGTCGCGCAGCCCGCCCACCAGACCGGAAGCGCTGGGAAGCCCAAAACGCTGCACCCGCACGGGCGCAGCGGCCGGCATGGCTGAAGCCGGGCTGAGTGAAGCGCCTTCGAACATCGAGCCGACCGAACGGGCCTGCCGCTCGTCGGAATCCATTGCGCCGGTGTGGTTGTGGAGCATGAACCGCGGCCGGGACACCGGTGCGCGGGCGTGCGTGAGTTCGTGTGCCAGCACTCCCATCGAAGACGGAGCCATGCTGGGCTGCTGTGCGAGGTGCACCACCGAGCCGGTGGTCGCGCCCAGTGCGCCGACCTCTCTTAGCGCGCGGCGCGTGGCCGAACCGGTCGTATACCTCGCGCCGTGGGCTTTTCCGGTCAGCTGAGCCACCAGTGGCTGCATGTGCTTCGGGAACGGCAGCGGAGTCTCAAGCGGAACCTGTGACACAACCTCGCGCCAGCGTTGTTCTGCTGCCAGCGTCTGGTTCTCGTCATGCCCGTGCGAACCGTGTGAGTGAGAAGCAGACGAATGAGAAGCGTGTGAATGCGAAATGCTTGGCGAATCCTCGTGCGTGTGACCCTGTGAAAGCGAACGCGCTGCCACCGCCGATTCGGATCGCTGCACTCGCACCTGGCTTGTGCGCACGCCTGACTGAGGCTGCGGGCTCGTGTGCTTCGGCGGGTGCGCCAGCGACCGGGAAGGCGGCGTCGCGAGCGCGAGCCTGGCGGCTTCCCGTTGCACAATCACATGGTGCGGCTGTTTCGCGAGCGGCGCGGCGTCGGCGGATTCCGCGATGCCTTTCGCGGAAGCGGTTGACACAGAAGGATTTGGCACCAGTTGACCGGGCGCGGACTCGCCCCGCGGTGACTCACCCAGGGGCGCGGGTCCTTGGCCGGCAGCGGAAGGCGCCCCAGGTGGAGGCGCCATGGTCAGGGGCGGCGTCGGCGGGAGCGTCAGCCCACCGAGCCCTCCAGGCTCACTGAAAGCACCTGACACAGCGGTCTTCTTGGCAGCATTCGTGGTGGTCATCGCGGTGTCGTGCACGCGCGGAGCTGTCAGCGGGACGCGCTTGACCTCACGGCGCACTTGCACCAAAGAAGAAGCCTTGTCCCCCAACGGACGCCGGCGGACGACGAGCGGACGGCGCGGCGAACCTGTTGCCTCGCTGGAACTCGGCGAGCTGGGGCTGTCCTGGCCGGTACGGGACCCCGGCCAGAGCCCACCGGTCATGCGTTGCACAACCCCACGCCACCACGGCGGCCGCACAGCCAACGACGAGGTCGTCACCTGCGGTGGGACCGTCGCCGGCCGCGGCCGCCTGCGGAAAAACGGGATCAGGCTGCGCAATCTGCCACTGCCTGACTTGCCACTGGAGGCCGGCTTGCGGTTACTTGCTGGGTTTGAAGCCACAGTGACACACCTCCAGCTCCTCGGTGGCAAGATCCTTGGAGGAGGCGGCCAGTTTCGGCCCGGTCCACTTCACCGGATACGCGTCCGTGAAGTTCCACCGGCGCACGACCTTGCCGTTGTTGTCATACAGCTGGACCGACCCGTTGCGCCGGTCCAGCTTGTCGCCCTCAGCCTCCAGGCCCTCCCCGGAGCAGCGCGCGAACCACTCGAACAGCACGTCCGAGTCGGTGATCCCGCGCTTGAGCACCAGGTTGGGCCACTTGAGCTGCTTGGGCAGCTTGTGGGTGAACTGGTTGTTGCCGCCCTCCACGAGCTCCTCGGTGTCCATCTGCACCGTCAGCCCGGTCACCTCGGTGAACGAGCCGATGGTCAGACCGTCGACGGTGAACACGAACCTGGCGGTGAACGGCGGAACCGGGTTCTTGGTTGGTGAAGAATTAGTCGCCATCGATCCCCTGCCAGAAACGTTTGTTCAGACTGCCGACTTCCTCAAGGAGCACGATCCGGTCGCCGTGCTCGAGATCCAGCAGCTGGTCCAACCCCCAGTGCAGGTGATAGGCCAGGTACGTGATCTCGCGCCACAGCGTCTGGGCGGCATAGCGTGTCAGCCCACTGTCGCCGCCTCCTCCGGGAAAGGGCTGCCCGGCTCCATCGATTCGAGAATCGAGGGGTCACCGAAGTTGATCACCCGGTAGAAGTCCTGGAGGTAGCGGTAGTCGCTGGCGAACATCTTCTCGATGGTGGCCGTGTTCACCCGGACTGTGCCCAGCTCGGTGACCACCCTCGCGAGCACGATCACCGTCGCGTACGCCTCGTTGTCCTTCACCCGGTTGTCGCGCAGGGGTTCGATCTCGTCGCGGGCCGTGGCCAGCCGCATCACGCCTTGGCGGTGCAACGTGCCCTCGTCGTCGACGAACCCCTTCGGCAACGTGAACGGGTACTCAGTGTTCAGACCCATGTCACTTGACCTTCTTCAGGCCCTCGATCTTGATGGTGACTTTCTCGGTGGCGACTTCGTTCTTGTCGACACTCAGCTCCGGGCCCTCGTAGGACGACGGCCACGCGCCTTCGAACTCCCACCGCATGGTCTCGGTGTTGTTCTTGTCGTTGGCGTAGATCGCGCCGGTGACCTTGTCGGTGTCCGGGTTGAAGTTCTGCGTCAGGTTGTAGAACCAGTCATAGAGGTTGCTGGTGCCGTCGTAGTTGCGCTCAAGGGTGACGTCGCCCCACTTGCTGGCGCCCGGGTGGTACTTGATCTCCAGCTTTCCCTGGGCGGTCGAGCTCTTGTACTCGATCGCCTCGATCTCGTTCTTCAGCCCGCTCACCGATTTGAAGCTGGCGATCTGGACCTTGTCGATCTCGAGCATGAAGCCGCTGGTTACGGTTACGGTACCGGCCATTTATCTGTCCCTACTCCTTAAATCGCCGCTCACTCGGAGGTTTCCGCGCCGCCCTGCCACTGGCTGAGCCGGAAGATCACGAACTCGGCCGGCTTGACCGGCGCGATTCCGATGTCGATGATCAGCTTGCCTTCGTCCACAGAGGACGCTGGGTTGTTGGTCTCGTCGCAGAGCACGTAGAAGGCCTGCTCCGGCGTGTTGCCGACCAGGGCTCCCTGCATCCACAGACCGCGCAGGAACGAGGTGATCGTGCGCCGCACGCGCGCCCAGAGGTTGGCGTCGTTGGGCTCGAACACGACCCACTGCGTGCCCTGGCGGATGCTCTCCTCGATGAAGTTGAACAGCCGCCGCACGTTGATGTAGCGCCAGCTCTGGTCGGTGGCGGCCAGCGTGCGCGCGCCCCAGATCCGGATGCCGTTGGCGCCGAACGAACGGATGCAGTTGACCTGCTGCGGGTTGAGCAGATCCTGCTCGCCGGTGGTGACGTCGGTCTCCAGCCGGGCGATGCCGCGGATGACCTCGTTGGCCGGGGCCTTCCACACGCCGCGGCTGGAGTCGGTACGGGCCCACACACCGGCGATGTGACCGGACGGCGGGACCTTGAGGAACTTGTCGCCGTTGGTCGCACCCGGCCGCGCGAGCGGGTTCTGCACGACGATGTGGGGGTAGTACGCGACACCGAACGCGCTGTCCTTGCCCAGCGCGGACCGCCACTCGAGCGCCTGCTGGGCGTTGAGCCCGGGCGGGGAGTCGAGGATGGCCATCTTGGTGTGGCTGCGCTCGCACCAGTCGACCAGCTTGGCCTGGGCGGCCAGGTAGCCCTCGGTGTCGAAGGTGCCGTCCTCGCGGGTGGCGACGGTGACCAGGTCGGGGATGGCCACCATGGTGACGTCCTCGGCGATGGCCAGGCCTTCGTAACCGGTCCGGGTGACCTCGCTGCCCTCGAACTCGACCGGCGAGACGGACTTGGTGACCGGCGCGGTCGCCTGGATGGCGTACTTGCCGGGGGCCGGCGCGCGCTCGGCGACCGACAGGCCCTGCGCGTTCTTGACCTCGACGCGCACCAGCTTGGACCGCTCGTTCACGGTCTTCTCGACGCTCTTGGGGCCGCGTCCCAGGTGGACGTTGGGGAACTCCTCACGGACCTGGCCGTTGTCGACGATCTTGAGAGTGAACTCCTGGCCGGGCTGCTCGCCCTCGGCGGGCGGGGTGTTCTCGATGACGACCTCGTAGGAGGACGCCGGGTCGAGCGCCTCGACGCTCAGGGTCTCGATCTCCTGCTTGCCGGACGCCGGCAGCGCGCGCAGCGCCTTGGCCTGCCCCTTGCCGCTGGGGATCCGGACGATGTAGGCGATGCCGCCGCCGTTCTCGAAGAAGCCCTTCACCGCGTGCGGGAGCAGGATGCCGGGCGCGAACCCGCCGTAGATCCGCTCGTACTGCGGCCAGCTGGTGACCAGCTGGGGTTTCACACCATCGGGGTCGGTCGAGTCGCCCGCGCTTGCGTTGTAGGTCGCGGTGAACCCCACGAACGCCGCGACGGAGGTGCCCACACCCTGAACAGGTACCGACCCGCTGGGACGCTCCTCGATGTAGACGCCTGGGGCGCCGTAAGTCGCCGCCATGAATTGCTCCTTCTACCTCGGCTTGGCTCGGCCTTCAGGTTCTCGCGCGCACACCTGATCAACACCGCCCTTTTGGGCGGCTATGAGTGCGGACCTGCCGGTTGCTGGGGCGGCCGGGGCGATAAGACCGATCGCTTCACCCATCCGCAGGACAACGGGCCTGGACAGGGAAAGGGGACGGTCCCGCGAAATACCGCGGGACCGTCCCCTTGGCCTTCTGCTCAGCCGGCTTTGCGCAGGGCGGGGGCGCCGGCCCCCGATGGGTCGCGGTCGACTCGACGGTCGACCTTGACTTCCTCCCCCACCTCTAGGCCTGAGACCCGGTCCAGCAGAAAACCGCGGGGTGCGTCCCGCAGCCGGCACCAGGCGAGCAGGTACCAGCCGCGCGGGCCGTGTAAGAGCCCCATCGGCTCCACGGTCCGCCACGTTTCGTGCTCATAGCGATCCCGGTAGTGCAGACGCAGTACGCGCCCGGTGTCCAGGGCCCGCTGCACCTGCTTGGGCACGGCCGATCGCGGGCCGGCGGCGGTGACCGGGCGGACCCGGTCGACCAGTTTCTCGGCCGTGACGACGTCCTGCTCGGCCATCATCGAGGTCAGCTTGTCCAACACGGTACGCGCCGCCGCCTCGAACGGCGCACCCCGCAACTCGCGCAACGCCACCGAGATGGCCACTGCCTCATCAGGAGTCATGTTCAGAAGCGGCAGGGTCCGCTCCTTGTCCAGTACGTAGCCCCCACGTCTGCCCCGGTCTCCGTACACCGGGAGACCTGACCGCTGCAACGCGGCCAGGTCACGCTCGATCGTGCGGATCGAGACGTTGAGACGATCTGCCAGCCACCGTGCCGCACGCGGTTGCGGCGCAGCCGCTTGCAACTCCTCCACCAGGGCGAACTGCCGATCGGTTCTGTTCATACCCCGAAGCTACATCGGGGGTACGACAGTTTTGGACACGAAAATTCGAACACATGTTCGACCTGCGGAAACGTCCCGGCCATCTCCGAAAGTTGCTCCATCCGGGTGGCGAACCGGGCTCAGAACAGGTACCGCAGGAGCCGGCCGGCGTCGCGCAGAGCAGGGATGTGGGACACCATCCGCATGCTGATCCGGCCGGACCGCGGGAGCCGGTCAAGATAGGGCAGGTCGACGCTGCGCAACGCGTCGAGGCAGGTCAGACCGTCATGCAGAGACTCGAGCGAGCGCGGGTCGTCGACGCCCCAATGCAGGGTCGCACCTGCGTTGCGGACGGCAGGCACGAGCTTCTGCAGCTTGATCCCGAGACTGCCGTAGACGTCGAACAGCAGCTGCCCACTGGGAAAGCGCTGGCAGATCCGTTGGATCAGCCGTTTGCCGTCCTGCTCATGCAGATACATCGCCAGCCCTTCGAACACTGCGACCGTCGGCCGGTCAGCCGGCACCTCGGAGAGCCACTCGTCGCTGGTGACCGAAGCGGCGACCATCCGATAGTCGCCCTCGGGCTCCGACAGCAGCCGGGACCGCAACGCGATCACGTCCGGCATGTCGAGGTCGATCCACCGGACAGACTTCCCCGGGGCGAGCCGCTGAGCGCGGGTGTCCAGACCACAGGCCAGATGCAGCACGGTCGCGGAGGGGTTCGCGCCCAGGAACTGCTGCGTCCAGATGTCGAGTTGCTTGGCACGGATGGCAATCCCGATCGCTGTCGTACCCTGGACGCGGGTTTTGCGGAAGTCGTAGTCGATCCGGGCAACCGCCTCGTCAGCCGCGCGGTCGTTCAGAACAGACCCAGGCAGCCGGGAATCCAGCGCACGGCCGTAAAGCGTGGCCAGCATGGTCTCCTGCGCACCAGTGAGCGTGATCTTCTCGCGGTCCTGCATTAGGACATCGTTAGCACAAGCGCACTAGTGCGGCATCCACAGAACCTAGTGCACTACTCGATATACGATGTACGCATGACTGATGCACTTCCGATCGGCCGCACCTGTCCCTTCACGCCGCCCGCGGAGATCACCAGCCGCCCACCGGTGAGCCGCTTACGGTTCGCCGACGGATCACCGGGCTGGATCGTGACCACGCACGCCGAAGCCCGCAAAGTCCTGACAGATCCCCGGTTCAGCGCCCAGGGCGATCGCGTCAAGTCCCCGATCCGCCCCGAGACGCAGCCGACCGCACCGGGAGCGTTCGCGTTCATGGACCCGCCGGAGCACACGGCCTACCGCAAACTGCTGACCGGTCAGTTCACCGTCCGCCGGATGCAGGCCCTCACCCCAAGGATCGCGGAGATCGCGGCGGAACTCCTCGACGCCCTGCAGCCGGGCGCGGACCTGGTCACACAGTTCGCACTGCCATTGCCGTCCCGCGTGATCTGCGAGCTGATCGGCGTTCCCTATCAGGATCACGAGTTCTTCGAGCGGAACTCCGCGAACATGGTGGACCCGGCCAACAGCTTCGACCAGCGGGACACCGCGGGTGAAGCCCTCTTCGGCTACCTCGCCGCACTGGTCGGCCGCAAACGTGCCACCCCCGGCGACGACCTGATCAGCGGACTGATCGAAACCAGCGAACTGACCGACGTCGAACTCACCGGAATCTCGGCCATGCTGCTGTTCGCCGGCCACGAGACCACCGCGAACATGCTGGGGCTGGGGACTTTCGCGCTTCTGCAGCACCCTGAGCAGCTCGCGAGGCTGCGCGCCGACCCGGGCCTGATCGACGGCGCCGTCGAGGAACTGTTGCGGTACCTCAGCATCGTGCAGTACGAGGTGAACCGGGCCGCGCTCGAGGATGTCGAGCTCGGCGGCCAGCTGATCAAAGCCGGTGAGACTGTGCTGGTCTCGTTGCCCGCCGTCAATCGCGACGAGACCAGGTTCGGCAATCCCGCCGAGCTGGACATCACCCGGTCCACCTCGGGTCATCTGGCTTTCGGCCACGGCGTGCACCAGTGCCTCGGCCAGCAGCTGGCCAGGATCGAGATGCGCGCAGGCTTCGCCGCGCTGATCTCCGGGCTCCCCGGGCTGAAGCTCGCCATCGCGCCGGAGGATGTCCCTCTGAACACCGGCCGCGGGATCTACGGCGTGGCGAGCCTGCCCGTCACCTGGTGAATCAGCCCAGCACCGCCCGGACAGTCAATCCCATGCCCACCACCATGACCATCCCCGCCGTAAGCACTGGTGCGGCGGCGATGACACGGCGCATCCGGAGCTTCAGCCGGTCGGACGAGAAGTTCTCCAGCTTGTCGGAGAACTTCACCAGCAGCAGCCCGGCCGCGGTCAGCATCGCGGCCATACCCAGGCCATAGGCCAGCACGAGCAACACACCGAACCAGGTGCGTCCCAACGCGATCGCACCGAGCAGCACGACAAGCGCGGACGGACTGGGCACAAGGCCACCGGCCACACCCATCCCGATCAGGCTCCCCCGCCCGAACCTCGGGCCGTGCCCATGTCCGTGCCCGTGACCATGGCCATGCCCATGTCCGTGGTCACGACCGTGCCCATGGCCATGTCCGTGGCCGTGCCCGACAAGCAAAGGATCACGCTTGCGGGCCGCGGACCGCAGCAGGACCACACCGATCCCGGCGATCAGCAATCCGCTCGCGATGCCGAGCCACCGCAGCACGCTCTCGCCCGCCAGCACGCTCGACACGCTCAACAGCAACCCCAGGACCAGAACCCCGGCGGTGTGCGTCAACGTCACCGTCGCGCCGACCACAATGGCGTCTCGCGGTGTCCCCCGCCTGCCCACCAGGTAGGCAGCGATCACGGTTTTGCCGTGTCCTGGCAACGCCGCGTGCGAGGCGCCCAGGATCAACGACAACAGGATGGCCAGCAATCCGATGAGTGGAGTCAGCTCGCGGCGGCCCACGAAGTCGGCCAATGCCATCGAAGCCCGATCCAGCATCCCGGCCTCGCCCACGGACTGGGCGGGTGCCGTGACCGTACCTCCTTGCCCTGGCTGCGCTTTCAGGCTGACGGTCCGCACATCCATCGGATTGGCCAGCAGGTCTTCCGGGTATTTGCGCAGCTCGTCGCTGACGCTACGGGACGGCACCGGCGAATCCAGTGCGACTCCGCTGCCGACAGCGGTGATCTCCCGCCAGCCGATCCGGTCTGGCCGGAACGTGTCGGTGAACGACAGCGTCACCGGGCCCTTGATCTCGGCGGGCGCGGACAGCTCGCACGTCAGCCGGGTCGTCGCCAGATCGGCCTGCCCCTTGGGATGCTCCACATGCGACGTGCGCACTGCGAAGGCCAGCGCCTTGTCGTCCACACTGGACTTGACCGAGGCCGCGAGCGATCCGCACTCCCGGGCGGCGTCCAGCGACTTCTCCTGCATGGTCGGGATCTCCGCCAAGTCCACAACAGACTTCAGGTCGACCCGGTCGGGATGCACCTGCAGGCCATTGTAGTGGTTGACGCTGAAGTTGCCGAGCGGGTGCGCGTCGGCGTGCCCGGTCACGAAGAACATGGCGGGCACGGCGACCAGCGCGACCAGACCGGCCTTGGCGAGCAGTCTCATCGGACGACCCTCAGTTCGGCGAGCCGCTTTTTGGCCAGCGGGGCGTGCAGCACGGAGAAGTTCGGGTTGATCTCCAGCGCTCGGGACAGGTACTTCTCGGCCTCGGCGAGCTGACCGAGCGAAGAGTGGATCATGCCGCGGTGGTAGGCGAACAGCGCGTTGTCCCAGCCGAACGCGGCAGCTTTGTCCATGTAGGGCAACGCTTCCGCGTCACGGCCGTTGACGTGCAACGCCCATGCCATCGCGTCGGCGACGAGCACGTTCTGCCGCCGTCCCCATTCGGCCTCCGCCCGGCTCAGGGCTTCGGCCTTGTCGCCGTGATCGGCCAGCATCAGGGCCGTGCTCAGGTCGTCGGTGGCGCCCTGAGCCGCCATCAGCTTGTGCTGCTGGGCCAGGATCTCGTACTGTGCCGCGGCTTCGGCGGGTCTGCCCGCGGCGTCCAGCAGCTCGCCGTACTCCTGGATGTACTGCGGCAGCGGGGCGCGGGTGACCAGCGTGCGATAGCCGTCCAGCGCGCGGTCGATGTCGCCGCGGGCGGCGGCCACTTTGGCCTTGCCCTGCAGCAAAGTCTGGTCTTGGACGAGCTCCAGTCCCCGGCTGTACTGGCTGTCGGCCTCGTCGAGCCGGCCGGCGTTGAACGCCAGCTCTCCCAGGTAGTACCGGCAGAACGCGATCTCGTCCGGTGCGCCGGCCGCCTGCAACGCGCGCTCCAGCGCCATCCGGGCCTCGTCGATGCGCCCGTGCGTCTCGAAGTAGTAGGAGGCGCGCGTGAAGGAAGCGACATTCGGCTTGAGGTCGAGCATCTTCTGCACGGCGTCGGTCGCTGCCTGGTCGTCGCCCAGCTGGGTGTAGGCGTCCGCGAGCACACCGTGGACCTCGGCGGACGTCGGCGCGACGGCCAGCGCCCGGATTCCCCAGTCCCTGGCCGCCCCGAAGTCGTGCCGGGAGTTGGCCAGTGCGCCCATTCCGAGCAGCGCCAGGGCGTTGTCCTGCGGCTTGAGTTGCAGTGACCGATCCAGGGCACCCTGCGCCTTGGCGTAGTACGCCGGATCGACCGTGATCCGGGCCAGCTCGACGTAGGAGGAGCCGAGCTGGGCCCAGCCGGTGGAGTCGTTCGGCAACCGGTGCAGCTTGCCCTGCAACGAGGTCACCGACTGCAGCACCCGGCTCTGCAGAGTGGGATGTGCCGAGGAGGCCGCAGGCGCGGGTGCCGCCGGGTAACCGGTGAACACCGAGAACACCGTGGCGATGCCGACCACCAGCGCCGCCAGTGGCCACCAGCGCACCAGACCCGGTGACTCCGGTTCGAGAAACGACTGCACTCCTACCCCTCGGGGATCATCGGAGGCGCGGCTGCTGTCGTCGCGCCTCCGGGCATCGATACGGACACTCACCAGGGACGGTTGCTGCGGTGGCGGGCCTTGGTGGGCCGCTTGCGCCACAGGTAGACCGCGCCGCCCAGCAGGACCAGGGCACCGAGCGCGCCACCGACCAGAGCACCGGCGGGCAGGTCAGCGAGCAGGTTGGCGGACTTGGTCTCCACCTTGGCCTCGACCGCGGCGTTCGCCGACTTGTTGTTCGGGACAGCGACATAGGGGAAACGCTGTTCGAACGCGACGTCGTTGGCATCCACCTTGTCGCCGGTGGCCAGGGCCTCGACCAGCTGACCGGACTGCGCGGCGCCTTCCATGGCCTGCACCGCGATATCGATCACGTCATCGGTCAACCGGCGTCCGTTGGGGAAGCCCTGCAAGTCCCCGCCCAGCACACCGAGCCGGTTGGGCTTCGCGGTCGGCGGCACCGAGAGGTTCAGCCGCAGCATCTCCGAGGGCACGAACATATGCGCGGCGACGTCCTTGTTGTTCAGCTGCGAGTTCAGATCGGCCTTGATCGGGCCACCGGCCTTGGTGGTGATCCCGGTCAGGAAGATCTCCACCAGATCATTACGCGGCGCCGCCGGGGCCTTGATCTTGTAGATCTGCTCGATCAACTGCGGCAACTCCGGCGTGGTCACCCGATCGAGCAGGGCTTTGACCTTGCCGTCCTGATCGGGGGTCAGGCCGTTGAAGGCGTCCTTGAGCCCGGCCGGTGCGACGACCTCGTTGACCAGCGGGTTGCCCAGCCTCGAGACCTGCACGAAGTCACCCTCGGCCTTGGCCTTGCCCGGCGAGAGCTTCAGGGATTGGCGTTCGGTGTCGGCCCACACCCCGATCACCGGGTTGCGCTTCGCGTCGCCTTTCAGCGCGAGCAGGTGGGCGGGGATCTGCAGGGCGATGGTGTTGACGTTGTAGCCGCGCAGGGTGTCCTGGCCGACCTCGGAGAGGTTGCCGCCATACAGCAGATCGAACACCCGCAGGTCGGCGAAGAAGGAGTCCTCGGCCGGGCCGGCGTAGCTCAGGGCGCCGCCGGGGACTTGGGCGATGGCCTGATCACGCACGGTGCGGAAGTCGGGGAAGGACGCCGGGCCGGTGTTGGAGGGCGCCGCCCGCGCGCTCTTGAGCAACACTTTGCTGCCGCCGTGCTGGTCGATCAGCTCAAGCTTGTAGTTCTGGCGGAACAGCAGGTTCTCGTCGTTGATCGAGGTGACCGCGCCGTTGTTGTAGAGGAAGGTGGCGTTCTTGCGCCGATCGTCGGTGTCGAAGGTGTAGCGGAAGATCAGGTCGGGTTTGGCGTCACCGTCGTTGTCGATGTTGATGTCGTAGCGGGCGTTGTCCGCCCAGGGGTAGAAGTTCGGGCCGCCGTTGGCTTCCTGGAACCCGAAGTAGTTCGCCACGACGGTCACCGTGTCCGGCCGGTCCGGACTGACGAACGCGTAGAGATCGGTGTTGTCCACGGTCGGGTCGGCGGCGATCAGCGGCGCCTCCCGGTGGCTGGACGCGCTGGCCGGACCGGGTACAAGCCCGCCCACCAATGCCGCGCCCACCGCCAAGAGGGCAGCTGTAGCACGTGACCGACGTGGTCCACGCACGATATGGGGTTGTGGCATAACCATTCCTTATGAACAGGCACACGCCTTGTCCTCCCTGGACACCTTCTATACGGAACGGCGAGTGATCCGGATCGATCGGTGGCGAATTATTTTCGGGCGCTCCGGGTACTACCTCTGTGACGGGCGCCTCACCAGGGGAGGTGAACCATGCGGACCGGGAACCTGCGAATCGACGTCCAGTATCGGCGTGGCATCACCATCGCCCACCCCGTCGGCGTGCTCGACATGGCGACATACACCAGCCTGCGGGACACCTTGCTCATGTATGCCGCCGAGCAACCCGACGGACTGATCGTGGAGGTCGAGGAGCTCGAGATGCCGTCCAGGCACGCGCTCTCGGTCTTCGCCCTGGTCGCGATCCGGGTGGCCGACTGGCCAGGCGTACCGCTGACCCTGGTCACACCGCTGGGCGACCAGCGGTCGGCACTGGCGAACGGCAAGGTGCAGGTCTACGGCACAGTTCAGGCCGCTACCGCCGGCATGGCGAGGCCACTGGCCCGCTCGCGTGCGGTGATCGAACTCCCGCCGTTGCCGGCCAGCACTCGCGAGGCTCGATCCTTCGTCCGGTGCAGCTGCGAGCGCTGGCGGGTGCCCACATTGATCATCGACGCCATGACGGTGGCGACCGCCCTCGTGGAGAACACCTTGATCCACACGGATTCCCCGGCGTTGCTTCAGATGGAACTGCGGTATCGCACGCTCACGATCGCGGCGTCCGACGACGACCCGGGACTGCCGATCCTGCATGAACGCCCGGAAGGCGGTGTGGCACCTTCCGGGCTGCTACTCGTGGCGGCGGTCGCCCAGGCCTGGGGCTGCATGCCGACAATGGCAGGCGGCAAGACCGTCTGGGCTGTGCTGCGTCTGCACGAACTCCCCGAATGACCTGGTCGGTCCACTGTGGACGACCTAGCGCCAGTGAACGGTCACTCCTGCCGACCGCGACGTGCGAGCCGGACGCCTGTCATCGGCGACAGGCAGCACCGCCATCGCGACCATGATCACCAAAGTCACCGCGTGCAGCCAAAGATCGGCCGGATTGACCGCGAGCGGGTCGTAGCCGGGACGGGCCGCGAGCGACACGATGTCGTAACCGACGACCAGCCCGAAACCGATGACGACCGTCCAGAGACCGACTTTCGAACGACCTGCCACGATGGCGGTGGCGATCGTCAACGCCCCCAACAGGAAGTGAATGAAGTTCAGTACTGTGCTGACGCCGAACAGATCCCACAACAGACCCGGCGGGTTGCCACCCCGCAGATCGCCTCCCCTGCTGCTCTCGTCGCTGATCGCGGCGAAGCCAGAGATCGACAGCACCACAAAGAAAAGTCCCACTGCCAGGACAAAAAGCCGCAGTAGCCGATGGGCGGACATGGCTGCTCCCTTCCTGTTGCCCAGTGACTACCCGGATGCAAGCCACGTCACACTCCGCGCCGGAACACAAGAGCCAGTTGGCGAGTTAATCTCAGTGACTGGTGCGGAACGTGTCCCCGGGCCTCAACTCCAGCCATCGGGGAATACCGGGTCAAGCCGGAGCCCCCATGCGCCACTCGCCGAGAGGCGACCGCCGCACCGGTCAAGCCCACCCCTGGCTCGCGTCCTCCCCCCTCCGCGGGCCGGGGGTGGCCTAAAAGGCCCTTTCCCAGGGCGGTTCTCCCCCAGAACCGCCCGGAATGAGGCGGCTTACCCCCAGAGCCGCCTTGTCCACCCCCGGCTTCCGCGTCCCCCTCCGCGGACCGGGGGTGGACGCGTCTTCACACGGATTTCATTGTGAGCACGGGGCAAACCTGTCAGCGAGCTGTCGATTCGCCTACGCGGGAACTATTTCCCGCCGTGCACAGCAGGGCAGCTGTCACTCACGGCCTCGCACGATGGTCGGCTCGAACTCGAACTCCTCGGCCTCTCTGGGCGACGGGAGATCTTCGTTCTGAACTTCGACGGCTTCTTCCTCGCGTGTCTGCGTGTGCGACATGACTGTCTCCTTTCACGTTCCCAGCAGGCTCCCCGCCTGGATGAACCATCTCGCAGGCGGCTAAAGCCTCACTCAAGCGAGCTTCGTCAACGGCGAGGAACTGCCTTAATACAACCGATTACCCCGGTGCGGGCCGGAACAAACGAACCGCGACCGGCAATGCGTCCACATCGGACACAGTCGGCGTCATTCACCGCCGGCAGTGGCGGGACTGATCGGCAGCCGGGCCAGAGCGTCGACCAAAGGCGCCAGTTCAGGGAGCTTCTCCGCCTCCCGCAAGGCCTCGGCCAACGTCACGTCATGCAGCGGGCGCGCCTGCGACAACAGTTCGTGCCCGGCGGGCGTCACCTCGGTGTAGATGCCACGACGGTCAGTCGGGCACAGGTACCGCGCGAGCAAGCCACGGTTCTCCATGCGCGTCACAAGCCGTGTCGTCGCGGACTGGCTGAGCACAACCGCGCGGGACAGCTGGTTCATACGCATGTGCCAGCCGTCCTGACGTGCGAGGACATCCAGAACGCTGTATTCGCTCACGGACAAGTCGTGCTCACGCTGCAAGGCGCGCTCAAGGGCGTCCTCGAGAGACGCATGCAGGGCCGCGAGCGTGCGCCAGCCCTGAGCGCGCGCCTCAGCAGCGTCATCGTCCAGTGACACCTTTCACCTCCGCTTGCCCCTACTCCATGCGCGGAGCATCATCAGGCTTGAGCAATTACCCGCGTGTGCAACTATCGCGCGAGCCGGTAATTGCACCACCACTTTACGGGAGAGGACACCATGCCTGCCGCGCTTCTCGCCCTGGCAATCGGCGCTTTCGGCATCGGCACCACCGAGTTCGTGATCATGGGCCTGCTGCCCGAGGTCGCCGCCACCTATTCGGTCAGCATCCCCACCGCGGGCCTGCTGATCTCCGGCTACGCGCTGGGTGTGATGGTGGGCGGGCCGCTGCTGACCGCGGCGGGTCCCGCGGTGGCGATCTTCTCCGGGTCGCTCGACCGCCGCAAGACGCTTCAGAGCGTGTAGACGGCAGCCGCCGTACCACCGAAGACCTGGCCGCGCTCCTCGTCCGAGAGGTCCGCGGTCAGCTCTTCGGCAGCGTTCACGACATCGGCGTACGACCCTGCCAGCAGGCACACCGGCCAGTCCGAGCCGAACATCAGCCTGCCTGGCCCGAAAGCGTCGAGCACGACCTCGGCGTACGGACCCAGGTCCTGCACTGTCCACTTTGCCCAGTCTGCCTCGGTGACCAGCCCGGACAGCTTGCAGGTCACGTTCTCGAAGCCCGCCAGCTCTCGCAGCGACGACGCCCACGGCTCCAGCTCGCCACTGGCGATCAGCGGTTTCGCGCAGTGGTCCAGGACGAACGGATGGTCCTGGAACGCCGCCACCGTCTCGATCGAGGCCTCAAGCTGGTGCGGCAGAACCAGAAGCTCGTACAGCAACCCGGCGTCGAACACGGCTTTCAGCCCGCGTTGCACGTCATTGCGGCACAACCAGCGCGGATCCTCCTCGCCCTGCACCTGATGCCGGATTCCACGCAACCACTGCCCGCCTGCGCCCGACCGCAGAGCAGCCAGATCGTCGGCGACCGAAGGCGACGTCAGGTCGACCCAGCCGACGACCGCGCCCACCACCTCGCAAGACTCCGCCACGGCAAGGAACTCAGGCGTTTCCTCGGGAACGGTGACGGTCTGTACGAGCACGGTCCGGTCGAAACCTTCAGCGGCCGAGAGAAGATCCTCGACCGAGAAGTTCCGCCGGATCGCCGCCATCGTCTGCGCGGAGATCCAGTCCTGATCCCGGACCGCGAGGTCCCAAAGGTGGTGGTGCGCGTCAACTCGCATCCAAGAAACCCTCCGCACGCAGGTCGTCCCAGAGCCCTTCGGGCACCGGCGCGGCGAACAGTTCGGCGTTGCGTACCGCCTGATCAGCCGACTTCACACCGAGTACCACCGAAGCGACAGCCGGGTGACGCAGGACGAACTGTACGGCCGCCTGCGGCAGTGTCGCACCATGGCGCTCACACACCGCGGCGATCCGCTGCGCCCGGACGACCAGATCCCGGGGCGCCGGGGCGTAGTTGTACTTGGCGTCGTCGGCGACCTGTGGGCGGGCGAGCAGGCCGGAGTTGAAAACACCCGCCGCCAGAACCGAAACACCACGTTCGGCGCACAGTGGCAGAAACTCGCCTGCGGCGCTCTGCTCCAGCAGGGTGTACCGGCCGGCCAGCATCACCACGTCGATGGAGGTCTCCCGGATGAACCGGGCAGGCATCTGCCACTGGTTCATCCCCACTCCGATCGCCCCGACCGCGCCCTGTGAACGCAGGTCAGCCAGTGCCGGGGCGCCTTCCCCCGCTGCCTGGGCCCAGTGGTCGTCGGGGTCGTGCAGCAGCAGGACGTCCACCCGGTCAAGGCCCAGACGCTCCAAAGAGGACTCGACCGAACGGCGGACACCGTCGGCGCTGAAGTCCCACATGCGGCGCTGGGTCGCGGGCACGGCGAACCCGTTGTCCAGGTCGAGTCCCTTGCCGTCCGACGGCTCGAGCAACCGTCCCACCTTTGTGGACACCACATAGGAGTCCCGCGGGATCCCGGCGAGAAACTTGCCGAGCCTGCGCTCTGACAGGCCCAGGCCGTAGTGCGGCGCGGTGTCGAAGTACCGCACACCGGCTTCCCACGCCGCCT
This sequence comes from Kibdelosporangium banguiense, assembly GCF_017876405.1. Lineage (GTDB taxonomy): Bacteria > Actinomycetota > Actinomycetes > Mycobacteriales > Pseudonocardiaceae > Kibdelosporangium > Kibdelosporangium banguiense. The sequence continues at coordinate 11,356,531 of NZ_JAGINW010000001.1, forward strand.
GCAGCGCGGCTTCGGCGTCCGCGTCGGAAACCTCGTTGTACAGGTTGCCGATCCCGGCCGCGCCGAACCCGAACGTACTCACGCCGACATTCGTCGAACCCAGTTTCATGGGAGCTCCCACACCTGTTTCACGTCCGGTTGCGCGCCGGAGTAGTCGTCGGACACCTCGAGCAACTCGGCCATCCGGGCCTGCCACGGGATGTTGGCGGGGTGGTCACGCAGCTTCTCGCGCATGCGGGTGTAGTCCTCGCATTCGACCACATGGAACAGATCCCGGCCGCTGCGCCAGATCCGCCACGACCGCACCCCCGCTTCCCGCAGTGCGGTGTCGAGCTCTGATGGGATCACCGCATGAATGCGGTCGTAATCGGACTCCTTGCCCGGTTTGAGCCGGGTGTGCAGGGCAACCGTCTCCAAAGCTACTCCTGAGCCTTGCCAGTGGTCAGTCGGGACAGCACAAGCGCGATGAGGATGATGACACCGTTGATCGCTCCGAACCAGTGCCCGTCGACACTCATCAGCGTCAGCAGGTTCTGGATCAGCCCGAGCATCAGCACACCGCACAGCGCGCCGAACAGCGTGCCCTTGCCGCCGTTGAGGCTGATCCCGCCGATCACCGCGGCGGCGAACACGGTGAAGATCATGCCTTCACCCATGTTGGCACCGATCGCGCCGAGCCGGCCGGTCTCCAGGATGCCGGCGAGCGCCGCGAGCACGCCGCCGAGGATCAGCACCGTCCAGACCACCGCATTGGTACGGATGCCTGCGGCCCTGGCCGCGTCCACGTTGCCGCCAATGGCGTAGAGCGAACGGCCCTGCCGGAAGTAGGACAGCACGACGATGCCGATGACAAACGCGATCAGCGCGATCCAGACCGAGGCCGCCAGCCCGAACCACTTCTCGAAGCCGAGGTACATGAACGACTGCGGGAGCTGGAACAGACTGCTGCCGCCGGACACACCGACGTGCAGACCGCGGACCGTGATCAGCATGCCGAGCGTGACGATGAACGCCGACAGCTGGAACTTCAGGATCAGCAGGCCGTTGAGCGCGCCGATCGCCGCGCCGATGGCCAGGCACAGCGGGATCGCCATCCACTGTGGCCACTCGGTGCCCAGGCCGTGCGCCTGGTCGGTGGCCGGCACCACCAAGGCGATCGCCAGCACCGGGGCGAAGCCGATGGTGGACTCCAGCGACAGGTCGAACTTGCCGGTGATCAGGATCATCGCTTCGGCCAGCACCAGCAGGGCCAGGGCGCTCTGCTGCTGCAGCACGTCGGTCAGGTTGCCCACAGTCAGGAACGTCGGGCTGATCAGCGCGCCGATCACCATCAGCACGATGATCGCCGGAACCAGGGCCAGATCCCGGAACCGGGCGAGCCGGATCGGCGTGCGGCGGCCGGAGGCGGGGGCCGTCGCGGTCGCCGCGTCCGGCGAGAGCGTCTTGGTCATCACTCAGCAACTCCCTCGATCGCCGCGACCAGTGCCGATTCCGTCCAGTCCCGGCCGAATTCGTGCGCGACCTCGCCGTGGAACATCACCACCACCCGATCGCAAACCTTCAGATCGTCCAGCTCGTCGGACACCACGATCACCGCGGCGCCCGTGCGGGCGACCCGGTCGACCACCCCGAGCAGCGACTCCTTGGACTTCACGTCCACACCCGCGGTCGGGTTGATCAGCACGAGCACCTTCGGATCGCCCGCCAGGGCCCGGGCCATCACGACTTTCTGCTGGTTTCCGCCGGACAGATCGGAAACCGGCTGCTCGGCACCGGAGGCCACGATGTCGTAGGAGGCGATCGCGCTGCCGCCCACCGAGGCAAGCTGTCTGGGCGGTACGAGACCGGCTGGCCCGAGCTTGCCCATCACCGTCAGGGCCGCGTTCTCCGCGATGCTCAGGCCGAGTACGAGTCCTTGGTGGTGGCGATCCCTTGGCACGCAGCCGATTCCGTGCCTGAGCGCGTCCACGACCGAACCCGGCTTCACCTTCCGTCCGTCCACTTCGATCACACCGGACGTGGGCTTGCGCAGGCCGTAGATCGTCTCGGCGACCTGGTGTTTGCCGCTGGAGGCACTGCCGGCCAGCCCGATCACCTCGCCTTTGCGGGCCTCAAGGCTCACGCCAGTAAAGGAATCCCCGCTGAGATCACGCAAGGTCAACGCGACCGTGGCCTTCTGGCCGACGTTGGGCCGGTCGGCCGCGCTGGGCACCGAAAGCCCCCCTGGCTCACCGGTCATCGCGTCGACCAGTTCGGCCCGGCCAAGCTCGTTGACCGGAGCGGTGAGGATGTGGCGGGCGTCCCGGAAGACCGTGACGGTCTGGCAGACCTCGTAGATCTCTTCCAGGTGATGGGAGATGAACATGAACGTGATGCCGGTGTCCTGCAACGCCCGCAGCCGCTCGAACAGGCGCTCGATCGCCGGGCCGTCCAGCTGGGCGGTCGGCTCGTCGAGGATGATGAACTTCGCACCGACCGAGAGCGCGCGGGCGATCTCGACCAGCTGCCGTTGCTCCACAGTCAGCTCCGACGCGGGTTTGGTCACGTCGACATCCACACCGAACGGTTCGAGCAGCTCGGCGGACTGCCTGCGCATCTTCGGCCAGCTGATCACCGTCTTGCCCTGGCGGTTGATGAACAGGTTCTCCGCCACCGACAACGCGGGCATGATCGTGGACCGCTGGTACACGCAGGCCACGTTGCGCCGCCAGCCCTCGCGGTCGCTCAACGCCGGAGCGGGCCGCCCGAAGAAGGCGACTTCACCACTGTCGGGCGCCTGCAGTCCGGTGAGGATCGAGACCAATGTGGACTTTCCGGCGCCGTTCCGGCCGACCAGGGCGTGGGACTCACCGTCGCGGATCTCGATACCGACGTCGTTGAGCGCCACCGTCTTGCCATAGCGCTTGGTGATGTTGCGCGCCGCGGCGGCGAGCGTACCGCCCGCCGCCGCTTCGTTCACAGAGCTCATCATTTGCCGATCTGGTTGCCCCACAACGCCTTGTCATCGACGTTGTCCTTGGTCACCAGGGGTGCGGGCAGCTGGTCCTCGAGGTTGCCGTTGCCCACGTCCACAATGGTCGAGTCGTGGTCGGTCGGGCCGGGCTTGAAGCTCTTGCCCTCCAGCGCGGCCTTCGCGTAGAACAGCGCCCACTTGGCATAGAGGTCCGCGGGCTGCGACACGGTCGCGTCGATCTCACCCTTGCGGATCGACTCGAACTCCTGCGGGATGCCGTCGTTGGACACGATGAAGATGTGGTTCGGGTCCGTAGCCGGCAGCAGGTGGTTGGTCGAGCGCAAAACCTGCAGGGTCGGCGCCAGGAACACGCCACCGGCCTGCATGTAGATGCCCTTGATGTCCGGGTGCTGGTTGAGCCGCGTCTGCAACGCGGAACTGGCCTTCGAGCCCTCCCAGTCGGTCGGCTCCTCGAACACCGTGATGCCCGGGTAGTCCTTCTTCATGCAGGCGGCGAACGCCTCCGAGCGGTCCCGTCCATTCACACTGGACAGTGCGCCCTGGAACTCGACGACCTTGCCCTTGCCGCCGAGCTTGTCACCGAGGAACTTGCAGGCCTTCTCGCCGTAGGCCTTGTTGTCCGCGCGGACGACCATGTACACCTTGCCCTGGTCCGGCCGGGTGTCCACTGTGACCACTGGGATCTTCTGCTGCTCCAGGCGTTGCAGCGTGGTCGCGATCGCGCCGGTGTCCTGCGGGGCCATCACGATCGCCTTGGCGCCCTGGCCGGTCAGCGACTGGACGTTGGCCACCAGGTTCTCGACCTTGTTCTGCGAGTTGGTCGGCGCCATCATGTTGACGCCAAGTTCCTTGCCGAACTGCGGGACGTACTTGATGTACGAGTTCCAGAAGTCCGAGTCGGCGCGTGGGAAGTCCACCCCGACCTTGGCGTTGGCATCGCCTGCTGCTGCCCCGCCCGGGGCCGAACTGGGAGACGATTCGCCACACGCGGTGGCGGCCAGCACCACCGCGGCTGCGGTGGCGACGGCACGAACTGATCTGCGGACGGGCACCACAGGTCCTCCTTGACGGCGGTGTCTTTAGAACGGTGTCACAAGCTGTGTTCTTGTCTCTACTGCTGGGCAGGCGGCCGCAGCCGCAGGCCGTGCATGCCGCCGTCCACGGCAAGCACCGTTCCCACCGTCGCGCCCGACAACGGGCTCGCCAGGTAGGCGATCGCGTTCGCGACCTCGTCGGCCGACACGAGCCGGCCCGTAGGTTGACGCGCGTTCAAGGCGGCACGCTCGGCCGCAGGGTCGGCTGCCTGGTCAAGCAACCGGCTCACCCACGGCGTGTCCGCGGTGCCGGGAGCGACACAGTTGACCCGGATGCCCTCGCGGACATGGTCTGCGGCCATCGCCAAGGTGAGCGCGTACACCGCACCTTTGCTGGCGGAGTACAACGCTCTTTGCGGAAGACCCGCCCACGCCGCGATCGAACAGGTGTTGACGATCGCTGCCGCAGGCGACTTCCGCAAGTGCGGCAACGCATGCCGGGCAACACGGGCCATGCCGACGACGTTCACATCCAGCACGCGCAGCCACTCGTCGTCAGGGTTCGTCGCGACATCACCAATCGCGCCGATGCCCGCGTTGTTGACCACGACGTCCAGCCGCCCGAACCGCTCGACCACAGCTTCGACCGCGGTCCTGACCTGGGCGTCGTCGCTGACGTTGGCCTCGAACCCGGCGATGTCGTCGGGCAGACCGTCCGGCTTGAGGTCCAGCGCCGCCACCCGCGCTCCCCTGCCGGCCAGCAGCTTCGCCGTGGCCAGGCCGATTCCGGAGGCACCGCCGGTGACAATGGCGACCAGACCGTCAAAGTCCCCACTCACGAGTTCTCTCCTGTCCATTCAGGACCATCCGGGAAACGGTAGCGGCGGAGTGTGGCATCGTGCATACGCGCGGAGAAGCCGGGCTTGCGCGGCGCGAGGTAGTACCCCGCCCGCACGATCGCCGGGTCGGTGAAGTGCTCGTGCAGGTGGTCGACCCATTCGATGGACCGGTCGGTCTGGCTCGCCGACACCGCGATGTAGTCGAACATCGACAGGTGCCGGACCAGCTCGCACAGCCCGACACCACCGGCGTGCGGGCACACCGGGACACCGAACTTGGCTGCCAGCAACAGGATCGCCACGTTCTCGTTGACCCCGCCGACCCTGGCCGCGTCGATCTGCAGCACCGAGATCGCTTCGGCCTGCAGCAACTGCTTGAAGACCACGCGGTTCTGTACGTGTTCACCGGACGCGACCTTGATCGGCGCGATCTGCCGGGCGATGGCCTGGTGGGCGAGCACGTCGTCCGGCGAGGTCGGCTCTTCGATCCAATAGGGACTGAACGGTGCCAGAGCCTGCATCCATTCCACCGCGGTGGAAACGTCCCAGCGCTGGTTGGCGTCCACCGCGATCCGGATGTCGTCGCCGACCGCCTCCCGGGCCAGCCGCAACCGCCGGATGTCGTCCTCCAGGCTGCCGCCGACCTTGAGCTTGATCATGTCGAAGCCGTCCGCGACGGCCTGTTTGGACAGTCGCACCAGCTTGTCGTCGGAGTATCCGAGCCAGCCGGGCGTTGTCGTGTACGCGCGGTATCCGTGGTCCAGCACGTGCTGGATCCGTTCGGCCTTGCCTTCCTGGGCCTTGTGCAGGATTTCCAGCGCCTCTTCCGGCGTGAGCGCGTCGGAGAGGTACCGGAAGTCGATCAGGCCGACGATCTCCTCGGGCGTCATCTCCGAGAGGAACTGCCAGACCGGCTTGTCCGCACGCCTCGCGGCCAGGTCCCAGGCCGCGTTCACCACGGCGCCCACGGCCATGTGCGCGACGCCCTTCTCCGGGCCGAGCCAGCGCAACTGTGAGTCGCCGACCAGACGCTGGGACAAGGAGGCCAGCGCCGCCGCGTCTTCCGGCACCGGCAGCCCGACGACGTGCGGCTCCATCGCACGGATCGCCGCGGCCTGCACGTCGTTGCCGCGGCCGATGGTGAACGCGAACCCGTAGCCGTCCGGGCCTTCGTCGGCGTGCAGCACGACGTAGGCCGCCGAGTAGTCCGGGTCCGGGTTCATCGCGTCCGAGCCGTCGAGCTCACGGGATGTGGGGAAACGGACGTCCAGTACGTCCATACCGACGATTCGGGGCATGTCAGGCCTGCCCGAGGGTCTGGCGCTGCCGGCCGAGACCTTCGATCTCGAGCTCGACCACGTCCCCGGCGCGCAGGTACGGCTTGGGCTCGGGCTGGCCGAGCGCGACGCCCTGCGGCGTGCCGGTGTTGATCACGTCCCCGGGCCGCAGCACCATCACCTGGCTGAGGAAGTGCACGATCCCGGCGACCGTGAAGATCATGTCCTTGGTGCTGGAGTCCTGCTTGAGCTCGTTGTTCACCCACAGCCTCAGCCCCAGTTCCTGTGGGCTGGCGACCTCGGACGCGGGCAGCAGCCACGGGCCGAGCGGGTTGAACGTCTCGCACGACTTGCCTTTGTCCCACTGGCCGCCGGGGCGTTCCAGCTGGAACTCACGCTCGGAGACGTCGTTGGAGATCGTGTAGCCGGCGACGTGGTCCAGCGCCTCGTCCGGCGAGTCGAGGTAGCGCGCGGTCTTGCCGATCACGACCGCCAGCTCCACCTCCCAGTCCGTCTTCGTGGACTTTCTCGGGATGAGCACTTCGTCGTACGGCCCGACGACACAGTCCGGCGCCTTCATGAAGACGACGGGCTCGGCCGGGATCGGCGCGCCGGACTCGGCGGCGTGCTCCCGGTAGTTCAGGCCGATACACACGACCTTCGTGGGCAGTACGACAGGCGAGCCCACGCGCAGACCGGTACCGTCAGCCGGGTCGTCGACGACCGGCAACGAGCCCGCTGCCACGGCATCGGACACGCGGGCGATCCCGTCCCCGGCAAGGAAAGCACCATCAATGTCGCCGGTCAGGCCGCTGATGTCGTACAGCGTTCCGTCATCGGCACGGACCACGGGCTTCTCCTCGCCGGTCCCACCGAGGCGCATCAGGTGCATGTCGGTTCCCTTCCCTCCTCGCTCAGCCAGCACGGCCAGCACAGCCAAGACATCCGATGTATATCCCCTCAGGGGCGCGTTCGTCCAGTGCTGTGATCGCATCGAAAGAAGAGATGTCCGATGAATCGGCCGAAGCCCCTGGTGGATCGCCCCCTCTTTCGTCATGGACCGAACAAACTCCGCCACTGGCCCTATCGGCCACCGTGGTGATGGGATTGACCCCCGCTCCGGCAAGAAAGTGAGGATCAATGCCGATCCTGGGCACGTACTCTCCCCCGTTCGCCGAGGTGGCGGCGGAATTCGAACGCAACTTCGCCGAGCGCGGCGAGGTCGGCGCCTCGGTCTCGGTGACCGTCGACGGCCAGACAGTCGTCGACCTCTGGGCCGGCGTCACCGACCCGGCGACCGGCGCCGAATGGTCCGAGGACACACTGGTCGACGTCTGGTCGTGCACCAAGGGCGCCACAGCCCTCTGCGCGCACATCCTCGCCAGCCGCGGCGAACTGGACCTGAACGCGCCCGTGGCCAAGTACTGGCCGGAGTTCGCCCAGAACGGCAAAGAGGCGGTCCTTGTCCACCAGCTGCTCGACCACCAGGCCGGGCTGAGCGGCGTCCGCGAACCGCTGCCGGAAGGCGCGTTCTTCGACTGGGAGAAGATGACCGGGCTCCTGGCGGCGGCCGAGCCGCTCTGGGCACCCGGCACAACCCACGGCTACCACGGCCTGACCTTCGGGTTCCTGGTCGGCGAAGTGGTCCGCCGGGTGTCAGGACGGCCGCTGGCCCAGTTCTTCGCCGAGGAGGTGGCCGGGCCGCTCGGGCTGGATTTCTGGCTGAGCCTGCCGGAGTCGGAGGAACACCGGGTCGCACCGACCCTGCCACCGGACATGACCAAGCCCGGGGTACTGGTGCCGAGCCTGTATCTGACCGCGATGGCCGACCCGGCCACGATCCCGGGCCTGATGGTCCTGAACACCGGCGGCTACCTGCTGCCATCCGGATTCAACTCCCGGGAGGCGCACGCCTCCACCATCGGAGCGGTCGGCGCCTGCACCAACGCCCGCGGCCTCGCCGGCATGTACCGGCCCTTGGCGCTGGGCGGCACATTCGCCGACGTCCAGCTGGTCAAACCCAGCCAGGTCGCCATCATGGGCCAGGTGACGTCGGCCTGCTCGATGGACGCGGCCGTCCTCGTGCCCACCCGATTCGCCCGCGGTTTCGGCAAGACGACCGACAACAGGCACCTGGCCCCCAACGACCAGGAAGGCATCCTGCTGTCCGAGGAAGCCTTCGGCCACAGCGGAATGGGCGGTGCCCTGGGTTTCGCGGACCTCAAGGCCAAACTGTCCTTCGGCTACGCGATGAACCAGCAGGGCACCGGAATCGGCGTCAACGAACGCGGCCAGTCCCTGGTCGACGCCACCTACCGAGCCCTGGGCTACCACCAGATGACCGAAGGCGGCTCCTGGTTCAAGCAGTGAGGTGAAGCCGACGGCATTGCCGCTGACGAACCGCTTTGTGACGGAGTCAGCGGCAATGCGTCAGCTGAACATGTGGCAGTCCGGGAACTCGTACGGCCGGTCTTCCGGGATGTCGAACGCCGAGCTGTCGTCGGCGGGCCGGTAGCCGAGTTCGGCCTGGGCGTTGGTGGTGTCCCAGCGGGCGGGTGTGTTGGCCGAGACCCCGAAGTAGGTGCCGAACTCCACGTCAGCGGTCAGCGCGGCCGAAGCGAGGTGCCGGGCGTCGCGATCCGACAGCCACATGTCGGCGATCCGCCGCTGGTCGAGCGGATACCCGCAGGATCCGAGCCGTAGGCAGATCACGGACACGCCATACCGCTCAGCGTGCCGCCGTCCCAGCTTCTCGACCGCGACTTTGCTCACCCCATAGGCACAGCACGGCCACGGAGTCCACTCCGGACTGATCAGCTCGCGATCGGGCCGGTGGTACAGACCCATCGCGTGTATCGAACTGGCCAGCACGATCCGCGGAACCCTGCCCCCGCACGCACGAAGCAGGATCTCAGTGAGAACGACGTTGCCCTGATAGGCCGTGCTCCAGTCCTGTCCCGGGCTGGGCGTCGCGGCGAGATGCAGGACGGCGTCAGCGCCGTGGACTGCCTCAGCGGCTTGGCGTGGGTCGGACAGATCCAGGTTCTCCCCGCCGGGCCGGAGGTCGATCAGACGCGTGTCCGGGGGGAGGGCCGGTCTCAGGACGGTTGCCACGCGGCCCAGGCCGCCGGTCACGACGAGCATTCATACCCCTCGCAGTCATTTCGTCCGGGGTGGCCCGGAAGGGTGTCCGTCCGGCTGCCCGATCGGACAGCACGGGTAAGCGATCACGGTGGAACACTGCGCCGTCATGCGGCAGATCGGTGGTGGGCGGTACACGCTTGTCCGCGAGCTTGGGCGCGGCGGGATGGGTGTGGTCTGGCTGGCGGACGACACTGTGCTCAGCCGTGCTGTGGCAGTGAAAGAGCTGATGGTGCCGGACGGGATACCTGTCAGCGAGCGCGCTGTGTATCAGGAGCGCGTTCTGCGTGAGGCCCGGATCGCGGGCCGGCTGGCCAATCCTGGTGTGGTCACGGTGTACGACCTCATCAAGGACGAGGGCGACACGTACATCGTGATGGAGTTCGTTCAGGCTCCCACGTTGACCGAGCTCGTCGAACGCGATGGGCCGATGCCCGCGACGCAGGCGGCCAGGCTGGCCGGGCAGCTGCTGTCGGCGTTGGAAGCGGCTCATGATGCCGGGATTGTGCACCGGGATGTCAAGCCTGGCAACGTCATGGTGCCCGCGAGGGATTCGGCCAAGCTGACCGACTTCGGCATCGCGCAGTCGTTCGAGGATCCCCGGCTGACGACCACCGGGACGCTGATCGGGTCGCCCGCCTACATGTCGCCGGAACGCCTGGAGGGCGGCGAGGTCTCGCCCGCCTGGGATCTGTGGGCGTTGGGCGCCACGCTTTTCTTCGCTGTCGAGGGACATTCGGCCTATCAGCGGAGCACCACGTCGGCGACCCTGCTGGCGGTGATGACCGAACGGCCGGCACCGCGACTGTGCCAGGGCCCGTTGGCAGAGCTGATCATGGGCCTGCTGGAGCCCGACCCGGAGTCGCGGCTCAGGGTTCCGGCCGCCCGGCGGCTGATCGAACAGGCGATGGGTCACGCGCCAAGCCCTGATCTGCCGACCGTCCTGGCAACGCCACCGAGGAAGAAGTCCCGGAAACCGGTATACGCCAGCCTGATCGCCGTGCTGGCGGTGGCGGTCTTCGCGACCGTGGTCATCTACTCCGTGCAGAACTCGCAGTCCTCGGTCGCGTCGCCGACAACTACTTCCTCGGTCCCGACCACGACGACCAGCGTCCGTACGACGTCCAAAGCCATGCAGCCGGTCCTGACATACGGCCCTGGAGGAGACATCGCGGATCTGTCCGGCCCGATGTTCGCCGGGGACTGCCTCACGTGGGTCCCGGTCAAGGGCGGACCCGCACCGGACATGGATTCCGACGTCGGCTGCTACGGCCCGCACGACACCGAGGTCCTCGAACAGAGCTGGGCGGACCGGGATCTGGAGAAAGACGTGCCCTACCCGCCGTTCGAGCGGCTGGCCGCCGAGACGGGCGCGTTCTGCACCAGCATCTTCCTGTCCGCCACGGTGATCGGAGCCGACAAGGAACAGACGCTGAAGTACTGGGTGGTCGTGCCCAACGCAGAGGCATGGAAGGTGAAGACCACCAACGGATACCGCATCTCCAACCGCCTCACGTACTGCTTCGTCGGCAAGGCGGACGGCTCGAAGCTCACCGAGCCCGTGATGACCAAGGGCTAGGTGCCCAGCCAGCCGGCGTTGCGGGCGATCCGGATCGCGTCGATCCGGTTGCGGCCACCGGTTTTGCTGATCGAGTTCGAGAGGTAGTTGCGCACAGTCGCGGGAGACAGCGACAACCGGACGGCGATCTCCTCGGTGGAGATCCCCGTCTCGGCCGCACGCAGGACATCGGTTTCCCGCACGGTCAATGGGCTCGCGCCGGTTTCCAGAGCCGCGGCCACCAGGTCGGGATCGATGACGCGTTGGCCCGCAGCGACCCGGCGGATACCGTCGGCCAAAGCGTCCGGCGGGGCGTCCTTGGTGATGAAGCCGCGGACGTGCAGTTTGAGCGCGCGCAACAGGTTGCCCGGCTGGGTGAGGCCTGTCAGCACGAGTGTCCGGCATTCCGGCAGCTGCTCGTACAGTTGCCCCGCGGCGGTGAGCCCGTCGATTCCCGGCAGGTCGATGTCCAGCACGGCCACGTCCGGGCGCGTCCGCAGCGCCGTGGCCACGATCTCGTCGCCACGGTCGAGGTCGGCGACCACCTCGATGTCGTCCTCCAGCAGCAACAACGCCGCCAGCGCACGGCGGATCATGTGCATGTCCTCGGCGATGAGCACCCGGATCATCGGTTCCCCCAGTCACTATCGGCCGGTATCTCGACGACGACGCGAAACTCGCCATCCCGCTGTCCGCTGATCAGGGACCCGCCCATCGCGGTGGCCCGGGCGGCGAGACCGGTCAGGCCGTTGCCGTCGGAGGAAGGCTGTTCGCGTACCCCGTCGTTGACGATCTCCAGCCGCGCACTGCCCGCCTGCCTGGACACGACGATCGAACAGCAGCGGACTTCGCTGTGCCGCAACATGTTCGTCACGCCTTCCCGCACCGCCCAGGCGAAAATCCGCTGGGCTCCCTCAGACAGCCCAGCCGTATCCACGTCGATCGTCGTACGGGCACCGGCGGTCGCCAGCAGTGCCACCGCGCCCCGGGCTTCGGTGGCCAACGACACCGCGTGCTCGTCACGGGAAATGGCACGCATGGTGCGCAACGTATCGCGCGCCACGCCAGTGAGCCCGGTGATCTCCTCGCGTGCGCCGTCCGGATCGTCCGGCAGCAGCCGCAACGCGAGACCACCCTTCAACGAGATGGCCGACAGACTCTGCCCGAACAGATCGTGCAGGTCACGCGACAAACGCAACCGTTCCTGGGCGACGGCGGCCTCAGCCAGCCGGGCCCTGGTCGACTCCAGTTCGCCGAGAACCGCGACCAGCCGGGCAGCCAGGTAAATGATCACCGGCGGGACGGCGGCAACGACTCCGTAGAGCACTGCGAACACGATCCCGACCACCGAGTCCAGCGGGTCGGAGGCCAGCTCCGCGACGACGGCGAACGCCGTCATCCCGGCGAAGACCCCGATTCTGACCCAGCCGCGCAGCAGCATCAGCGCGGATGCCCCGGCGGAGAACATCGCCGCCTGCCAGTTCGGCCACCAGTCCAGCAACAACAGCGGCAAGTAGACGATGGCGATCAGTGCCGCCAGCGTCCACGCCCAGCCTCGCGGGCGTGTGTCCCGCGACGCTGCCAGGCTGTGACGCAGTTGCAGCCCGCCGAGTACAAGGCCGAAGACGACCGCGACGGCGAGATCCCGTCCGGCGTAACCCGCGACGCCGAATCCCGTGTACCACACCGGAATGACGGTCACCGGCAAGTGCAGGACGACGAGCAGCCATCGGGCGTGCCGGGCGGTCATCGGTCCACCTCGATGATCACCTGGGACGGTTCGACCTTGATCACGCATCGGCCGGCTGTGTCGTCGGCCAGCACCCGGGACACTTCGGCACGCAGGCTCACCAGCATGTCTTCGTGGTCCGGCGGCCCGCCCGGCGGAAGTGCCAGCCTTGCCTCGATTCCGGCCGCGGCGAGCAGCCGCACGGCCGCGTCCAGCTCCGCTCGCAGCGGAGAATCCCCGATCCCGGCAACCGTCCGGCGTGCCTCGGCCAGCGTCGACCGGGCGTCGGCGACCACCTCGCGCAGGTGCCCGGCCGCGTCATCAGGTGCCGTCGTGACCAGTTCTGCGGCCCGGTCCCCGGTGTCGGCAATGGATTCCAGTGCGGTGCCAAGCGAATCGCGTAGTCGCGCGTCGATCCGCACTCGCTCCTGCACGACTGCCTGACCGGCCAGCTCATTGCGGGCGGCCCGCAGTTGCCGGACCGCGGCGATGAACCGGACCGGAACGGCGATTGTCAGCCCGTTGAGTACTACGCCGAGCGAGAAGTACGCGATCCATTCAGGCTGTCCATACGCGAACGTCACCGGAACCGGAACAACAGCCAGAATCGCGAACACGACCAGCGACCACGGCAAACGCAAGACAAGCAGCGCAGACGCCGCCAGCGGATACAACGCACCCAGCCACTGCACTCCGACAACCGGAAGCACAGCCGCCACCACGACAGCCATGCCCGTCAGCCCCCATCGCGCGCCGACCGGCTGAACGCCCCGCGCCACATGGCGTATGTGCCAGACAAGGACCAGCATGCAGGCGAACATGGCAATGACCGTGACCGCCGCGTGCTGAGGCTGGATGTAGATCACCCGGAAAACGCCCACAGTCATCAGGACGAAGCTGCCTGTGACCACACCGGCCGTGGCGAGCCCGGGCAGGCGGCCCGAATGCTCGTGTGTGTTCAGTACGACCCTCACCTGGCATAGATCAATACCAGGCAACGCTATGGGTGCGAGACGCATCCCGACAAGCGGTGCGGACATCTGCGGCATGTCTCACTTTCCGGCCGCCGGCAGCCACGGGCCAGCGTGCCGGACCGGCCGACGGGCCCGGCAGATGTGAATGTCCACATCCGGTGATGATGAACATCATCGGTAACCGGCTACATCGACATCTGCCGGGCAGGTGCTCCGGCGGCCGAGACTCCGCACATGACAAACGACAGCTCACTGCGGACCCGGCCTGTTCCCACGCGGCTCGCAGGCGCGGCCACGGTGGCGGCAGGTGCGATGTTCCTGCTCTATCCGGCAGTGCGACCGGCCGGCGACGCGGCCGAAGTGGTGGCGAGCGGCGCCTGGGTCGCGTCGCATTTCTTCGCCATGATCGGCTTCATCCTCGTCCCGTTCGGCCTGTACGCCCTGTTACAGATGACCGACGACAGACGCGCCCGCTACGCGCTCGTGACGAGCTGGATCGGCGCGGGGCTGGTTCTGCCGTACTACGGCGCCGAGGACTTCGGGCTGCATGTGATCGCGGCGCGGGCTGTACGCGAACCGAACGTGGGCTTCACGGAACTGGCCGAAGCGTTCCGCTTCGACCCGCTGGCCGCAGGCATGTTCGCGGCAGGCCTGATCCTGCTGGCAGTGGCCGGGGTGCTCGCCGCGCTCGCCGTCTGGCGATCCGGCACGCTGCAGCGCTGGAGCGGCGTGCCGTTCGCGGCCGGTCTCCTGCTGTTCTTCCCGCAGTTCTACACACCCGCCGCGGTCCGTACCGCGCACGGCGTCCTGCTGGCAGTCGGATGCGTCTGGTTGGGGATGACGCTCTGGCGTTCCCGCCGGATCTGACGCCCAGGTCGCCGGGCAGCGTCCCCTGCCCGGCGACCTGGGTGTTTCAGAGCACCTCCGGGCGGTAGATCGTGCGCAGCCAGATGGAGGCCAGCGTCTCGACCATGTCGGCGTCCCATTTCGCGGACACCTTGGCCAGTGACTGGTGGTAGCAGGTCGTCTCGTTCATCAGTACGAGCACGCGGGCCAGCGTCTGCGCCGACGGCGGGCCTGGCAGAGCCAGTCCGGTCCGGCGTTCGCTCTCGATCTGCACGGCCGTCGACCGCATGAACCGCCGGGCGACCTGGTCCCACAGCTCGGCCAGCCGCGGGTCCGACTCCCGGCCACGAACCGACGCACGCAACACCGAGCCGTGCTCACGCCACAACGCCACCGTCGCGGTCAACGCCCGGCGTACGGCGACACCAGGCGTCTCGTCGCTACGACGGAACCACACCACGCCCGAGGCGTAGATCTCGTGCAGCACACGCTCGGACAAGGCGTACAACACCGCGTCGCGCGACTCGAAGTGGAAGTAGAACGTCGAGCGCGAAACCCCTGCGCCCGAGGTGAGTTCGTCGATGGCGATCTCGCGCAGCGAACGCTTGGCCAGCAGCCGGGCCGCGGTGTCCAAAATGGCCTGCGCGGTGAGATCACCCTTGGTCGGCTTGCGAGCCTGCTCTTCGTTCGCGCCTTCGCCGGGTGGTGTCCACTCCGGCGGCTGGCGGCGGACCGTCATGCCGTCATTCTTGCAAACGTGTGTACGGGCTAGTGTTGTCCGGGTGACGATGTCTGACCAGGCACAGCCTGCCGGCGACGAGATAGAGGTCAGGGTCGCAGCCGACCCCGCCCAGCTGCCGGTGCTGCGCGCGATCGCCTCGGTGGTGGCGATGCGCCAGGATTTCGACCTTGACGCGATCGCCGACCTGAAGATGGCCGTGGACGAGGCGTGCTCGATGCTCGTACTCAACGCGGCCAAGGGCTCGATCCTGTCGTGCCGGTTCCAGCCCGCCAAGGCCGAGATCCGGGTGCTGGCGACCGCGCTGTCGGACAACGACGAGTGGCCGGACACCGGTTCGTTCGGCTGGCACGTGCTCTCCACCCTCACCGACACGGTCGACGCCAGTGTCGCGCCCGCCTCAGCCGATCCGGGTGGCTTCACCCTGCGCATCGAGCTGTCCAAACGTAACGGGCTGGGACACGAGTGAACCCACGCGGCGGCTACGACCACCTCGCCCCGCTGTTCGACCAGATGGCATCCCTTCCGGAGAACAGTGCGGAGCGCGCGGAACTGCGTGAGCGGCTCGTCACCGAGCACCTGCCGGTCGCCGAGCACATCGCGCGCCGGTTCAGCCACCAGGGCGCGCCCCTGGAGGACCTCGCCCAGGTGGCGCGGATCGGCCTGATCAACGCGGTCGACCGGTTCGACCCCGAGCACGGCTCGGACTTCATGTCGTATGCCGTACCCACGATCATGGGTGAGGTCCGCAGGCACATCCGGGACACGAGCTGGGCGGTGCACGTGCCGCGACGGCTCAAGGAGCTGCGGCTGTCGATCGCGGGCGCGGTCACGGACCTGTCCCAGCGGCTCGGCCGTGCGCCGACACCCAGCCAGATCGCCGAGCACCTGGGCATCACCCGGGAAGAGGTGTTCGAGGGCCTGGAGGCGACCAACGCCCACCACTCGCTCTCGCTGGACTACCTGCTCACCGACGATCCGGACTCCGCCTCGCTGGCCGACACGCTCGGCGCCGACGACCCCGAGCTGAGCGTGGTCGACGCCCGTGAAGCGCTGTATCCGCTGATCAAACGGCTGCCGGAACGCCAGCAGAAGATCATCACGCTGCGCTTCTTCGGCAACCTGACCCAGACCCAGATCGCTGACCGGCTCGGCATCAGCCAGATGCACGTCTCCCGGCTGCTGGCCAAGAGCCTCGACTCGCTGCGGGCCGGGCTCGGCAACGGCTGACCAGGCCTTTTCCGGCGTGGGGGGTTGAAAAACGACGGTGTAGTCGGTACGCACTGCATATGAGACCCGTTTGGCGAGGTGCCATCTCCTTCGGCCTGGTGACCATCGCCGTGCGGATGTTCGGCTCGACGGAGGAACACGACTTCCGGTTCCACCAGGTCCACCCCGAGGACGGGGGGCGGATCCGCTACAAACGCGTCTGCGAGATCTGCGGAAACGAGATCGAATACCGCGACATAGCCAAAGGTTACGAACTCGACGACGGGCGCGTGGTCATCCTCACCGACGAGGATTTCGCCAAGCTGCCGGTGTCGACCGACAAGTCGATCCAGGTGCTGGAGTTCGTGCCGACCCAGGAGGTCGACCCGATCTTTTTCCAGAAGACGTACTACCTGGAGCCGGACAAAACCGCGGGCCGTCCGTATGTGCTGTTGCGTCAGGCGCTTGAGGACACCGATCGGCACGCGGTTGTGAAGATCACCATCCGGCAGCGGGAATCGCTCGGGATCCTGCGCGCACGCGATGACGTGCTCGTTCTGCACACCATCTTCTGGCCCGACGAGATCCGCAAACCCGATTTCGGGTTCCTCGACCAGGACATCGAGGTCCGCTCACAAGAGCTGAAGATGGCGACTTCATTGATCGACAACATGGCCGGCTCCTTCCGGCCCGAGCAGTTCACCGACGAATATCGCGACGCCATGGCCGAACTGGTGGCGGCCAAGGCCGAAGGCGCGGAACTGCCCGAACGCCCTGAAGAGGAAGACCAGGGCGATGTGATCGACCTGATGACGGCATTGGAACGCAGTGTCGAACAGAGCCGGGCGGCAGGCGAGCAGCCACCCGCGAAGAAGAAGCCGGCTTCGAAGAGCAAGTCGGGGAAGCGAACCGCTTGACATTACCGAACAGGCCGGCAACCCGAACGGGTTAACCGGTCATTCCACGCTGCCTGGCGCAGCATGCAAGAGTAATGGCATGAGTTCTGCTTCCGAACCACGCTGGCGACGACTCGAACCAGACGCACGGCGGGAACAGATCCTCGTCTGCGCTATCCGGCTATTCGGTGAGCGCCCGTACCCGGCGGTGTCGACAACGGACATCGCACAGGAAGCGGGCGTCGCCCGCGGCTTGATCAACCATTATTTCGGCACGAAACGCGATCTGTATCTGGAAGTGGTCCGCAGAATGGTGACCATTCCCTCCTCGACGATCCAGGGCCTGCCGCCCGGTTCACTCGAGGAGCGGATCGCCGCGAGTGTGAACTGGTTCCTCGACCGGGTGCTGCGGCACAGCAGGACGTGGCTCGTCGCGGTCGGCGGCGTGGGGCACGACGCGGATGTCGAACGAATCCTCGCCGAAGCGGACGAACTGGCCGCCGACCGGGTTCTGGAATTCGTCGGCCTGACCGAAGTCAACGAACACCGGGAACAGTTGCGTGCGATGGTCCGGGCATACGCGGCCATGGTGAAAGCGGCCGGGCGGGAATGGGTGATGGGCAATCACCTCAGCCGCGACCAGGTTCACCTTTTGCTCAGCCAGACCCTGCTCACCCTGGTCCGGGACACGTTCCCGAAAGTCAGGGCAACGTGACCACCTGCGCGGCATAGCTCAGCCCGGCGCCGAAGCCGATCAGCAACGCCAGCGAATCCGGCTCGACCGCCTTGGCCTCGACAAGCCGTTGCAGCGCAAGGGGAATCGACGCGGCCGAGGTGTTGCCGGAGCGGACCACGTCCTGGGCGACCACGGCACCGGGGGCGCCGATCTTCTTGGCCATGGCGTGAATAATCCTCAGATTCGCCTGGTGCGGCACGATCGCGGCCAGATCCTCGGGTTTCACCCCGGCCCGTTCGCACGCGGCCAGCGCGATCGGATACAGCTCAGTGGTGGCCCACCGGAAGACAGCCTGACCCTCCATGTGCATGCCGTGGGTGAAATCAGGAATACGGATCAGGTCCGCACCCTGACCGTCGCTACCCCACACCACCGGACCGATGCCCGGATCGGGTGACGCGGCCACGATCGCGGCACCGGCCCCGTCACCGAAAATGATCGAAGTCCCCAGATCCTCCGGATCGACCCAGGCCGTCATCCGTTCCGTACCAACAACAAGCACATGCTCAGCCGACCCGCTACGCACCACGTCCGCCGCGACCGTCAGCGCATAGCAGAAGCCGGCACACGCCGCATTGAGATCGAAGGCACCTGCCGTCACGGCCCCGACATCACGCGCGACCCCGGACGCCACATCCGGCATCGGCCGGTCGGCACTGCAGCTCGCGACGATCACCAGCCCGATCTTGCCGGCCTCCAGCCTGCAGTTCTCCAGCGCCTGCCGAGCGGCGGCGACTGCCATCTCATGCACGGTTTCGGCGTCTTGCGCCTTACGCACCGAGACAATGCCCGTGCGCCCCTGCACCCATTCCCCCGTACGCCCGAATCTGCGAGCCGTCTCCTCGCTCGTGACCACAGTGGACGGCTGATACGCCCCGAACCCGACGATCCGGGCACCGGCCACCGGCCTGGCCTGACGAAGACGAGAAACTTTCACCGCGGAAACTCCACCCATGAGGCCCATCTTGGGGCCTACCAATGAGTAAGAGTGTCATCCTCTGGTCTACATTTCTTTGGGTGTCGCGGCCGGCCGCATCAATACTGCCAAGTAACTTCTCGCGAATGCCCGCACCGACTCGTCGTCGTCCAGCGGAATGCAACTGTCGGGCGTGAGCGTGAACGAGATGGCGAGCCTTACGAATAGCTCCGCGACACCGGCCGGATCCCGCCCGTCAACCGGCGTGTTACCGCCCGGCAGCCCTTCTGCCTGACTGACCAGGAAATCCCGGGCAACCGCGACCACCAGCCCCCCGTTGACCGTGAGATAGGGCAACAACGCCTCAGGGTCACTCGCCAGCAGCCTCGGCAGCAACGGATCCTGACGCGCGTACCGAACCCCGACGACAAACCCCTCCACAAGCCGCTCCGTAGCAGTCGGCAACCCCTCGACCGCCTCCGCGACACTCCCGAAGAACCTCCGGCACTCCCGGATCAGGACAGCCTGAACAAGCACATCCTTGTTCTCGAACCGCCGGTAAAGCGTCGCCCTGGACACCCCGGCCCGCTTCGCCACCGCGTCCACGTTCGCACGCCGCAACCCATACGCCAGGAACTCAGCCAACGCCGCATCCAGAATCCCCTGCCCAACAGGATCAGTCTCCCGCCCCTCACCCAGCACAAGACCCAGCAGCGCATTCGCCTCAGCAGGCTTCACACCGAACAGCCTAGAACCCCCACCCCACCGATCCCTGAGAAGAGGATGCAGGCGCGCCCAGTCACCGAGCTTGAAGGTCTGGCGGACCCGAGCGGGGAAGCAAGGTCAGCAGGGGTTTGCAAGAGGTGAACCCGCGCGAAAGGACCGTTCGCACCGGGATCACCTGATCGGCTCAACATCGTCGAGTAAGGGTCGAGTGAGGACCGGCGCTCGACGGCGGCAGCGGCGACACCGAAGCAACCACAAGATCAACGATATTCCAGGAAAACCAGTGCCCGCGAAGAAAGAAATCCTCGCGGGCAAGGCACGAAAGGCTCAGTACTGGTGGAAGCCGCGACCGCTCTTCTTACCCAAGAGGCCGGCGTCGACCATGCGGAGCAAGAGCGGAGGCGGAGAGTAGAGCGGTTCTTTGAATTCGGCGTACATCGATTCGGCGATGGCCTTGGTTGTATCGAGGCCGATCAGGTCTGTGAGGCGGAGGGGGCCCATGGGGTGGGCGCAGCCGAGGACCATGCCGTTGTCGATGTCGTCGGCGGAGGCGAAGCCGGATTCCATCATGCGGATCGCGGACAGCAGGTACGGCACCAGCAGCGCGTTGACGACGAATCCGGCGCGGTCCTGGGAACGAATCACCTGTTTGCCGAGCACGCCCGTTACGAATGAGTCGGCCCGTGACTGGGTTTCGGGGCCGGTCAGCAGGGAGGGGACGAGCTCGACCAGTTTGAGGACCGGGACCGGGTTGAAGAAGTGGATGCCGATGACCTGCTCCGGCCGGCTGGTGGCCATGCCGAGCTTCATGATCGGGATCGAGGAGGTGTTGGAGGCGAAGATCGCCGCCGGGTCCTCGACGACTTTGTCCAGGGCCGCGAAGATGTCCGTCTTGATCTGCTCGTTCTCGGCGACCGCTTCGATGGTGATCTGACGGTCGGCGAGTTCACCTATGTCGGTGACGAAGGTGATTCGGCCGAAGGCTGTGTCGCGGTCTTCGGCGGACAGTTTGCCGCTGCGGACACCTCGGTCGAGTGATTTCTCGATCCGTGCCTTGCCTGCTGTCAGGGCGTCCACGGACGCCTCGGTGACTTTGACGTCCAGGCCGGCCCGGGCGCACACCTCCGCGATGCCCGATCCCATCAGACCGCACCCGACCACACCAACGCGGCTCACGCTTGTCCCTTCGCTCATTGTGACTCCTGATCGGCGGGAGCTCCCGCCTCCGTGTGTGGGAGGAAACCGAGGCCGTTGGTCCGAGCGTGGCGTGTCCGGAGTTGTCGGCATCGGATGTTAACGTTGCGTGCGCGCCCCGCTACCGCTTGTCTCCGACGTTCGAGCAAGAGGTCGGGTTGCTGGAGCACTGCGCGCAGGCTCGATTCGTATGGAATCTGGCCGTGGAGCAACATTCGTGGTGGCGGCCGGAACGTGGTGCGGCGCCAGGGTATGTGGAGCAAGCGCGGCAACTGACTGAGGCGCGAGCGCAGTTCGCGTGGTTGCGTGCCGGGTCGGTGACGGTGCAGCAGCAGGCGTTGCGGGATTTCGCCCAGGCGATGCGGAACTTCTTTGGTGGCACGCACCGCAGGCCAACCTGGCGCAAAGCCAGCCGGCATGAAGGCTTCCGGCAGGTCGCGGTGAAACCAGAGCACATCCAGCGGCTCAACCGCCGGTGGGGGCGGGTGTGGGTGTCCAAGGTCGGGTGGGTCCGGTTTCGCTGGACGCGTGCCGTGCCTAACGCAGTCAAGTCCTACCGAATCACCCGTGACCGGGCGGATCGGTGGCATGTCGCGTTTGCCGTAGTGCCCACTCCGATCCCCGCGCCGGGCAACAACAAGGTTGTGGGGGTGGATCGGGGTGTGGTGGTGTCGGCCGCGTTGTCGACCGGGGAACTGCTGAGTGTGCCTGGCCTGACGCCCGGTGAGAAACAACGACTGGGCCGCGTGCGTCGCGCCCTGGCTCGCCGCAAGCGCGGATCGAACCGGCGAGGCCGAGCCAAACGCGCGATCCGGGGCATGACCCTGTCGGCGAAGGGCACAGTGGACAACCCGGGCCGTGGTGTGCGGCAGAAAGCCGGGCTCAACCGTGGCATCCTGGCCAACGGATGGGGAATGCTGGTAGCCCGGCTGGAGCACAAGGCGCCAGGCCGGGTGGAAAAGGTCAAAGCCGCGTACACCTCGCAGCAGTGTTCGGCTTGTGGGCATATCGCACCGGAGAACCGTAAGAGCCAAGCGGTATTCCAGTGCGTCGCCTGCGGGTTCGCCTGTCACGCTGACGTGAACGCGGCGAAGAACATCGCCGCCGGGCGGGCGGTGACAGCGCGGGGAGCCCTCCAGCCACTGGGCAGGGCTGCGAACCGCGAACCTCAACTCGCTGCCCTCGCTCTCTGAGTGTTGGTGGTGGGTTGGAATCCTTCGGCTTCAGCCGTGGGGAGGACGTCAAGGAGCTACACATTACGGCGGTACTGGCCGCCGACCTCAAAGAACGCCTCGGTCACCTGCCCAAGAGTGCAAACGCGCGCCGCGGCCATCAGCGAAGCGAACACGTTCGCGCCCGAGGAAGCAGCCTCGCGCAGCCCCCTCAAAGCATCCTGGGCCTCGTCGCGGTGCTTGGCCTGGAAGTCCCGGGTCCGGTCGACCTGCGAGCGCTTCTCCTCCTCGGTCGCACGCGCCAGCTCGATCTCGATCGGCTCCTCGGAGCCGTTGTCGGGCAGGAAGGTGTTCACGCCGATCAGCGGCAGCGAACCGTCGTGCTTACGCGTCTCGTAGAGCATCGACTCGTCCTGGATGCGGCCGCGCTGGTAACCGGTCTCCATCGCGCCGAGCACGCCGCCGCGGTCGGACAGCCGGTCGAACTCGGCCAGCACGGCTTCCTCGACCAGGTCTGTCAGCTCGTCGATGATGAACGAGCCCTGCAGCGGGTTCTCGTTCTTCGACAGGCCCCACTCCTTGTTGACGATCAGCTGGATCGCCATCGCGCGGCGTACCGAGGCCTCGGTCGGCGTGGTGATTGCCTCGTCATAAGCGTTGGTGTGCAAGGAGTTGCAGTTGTCGTACAGCGCACACAACGCCTGCAGGGTCGTACGGATGTCGTTGAAGCTCATCTCCTGCGCGTGCAACGAGCGGCCTGATGTTTGCACGTGGTACTTGAACTTCTGCGACCGCTCGTTGGCGCCGTAACGCTCGCGCATGGCCACGGCCCAGATCCGGCGGGCGACACGGCCGATCACGCTGTACTCGGCGTCCATCCCGTTGGAGAAGAAGAACGACAGGTTCGGCGCGAAGTCGTCGATGTCCATGCCGCGCGCCAGGTACGACTCGACGTACGTGAAGCCGTTGGCGAGGGTGAACGCCAGCTGGCTGATCGGGTTCGCCCCGGCCTCGGCGATGTGGTAGCCGGAGATCGACACCGAGTAGAAGTTGCGGACCTTGTTCTGGATGAACCATTCCTGGACATCGGCCATCATCCGCAGCGAGAACTCGGTGGAGAAGATGCACGTGTTCTGGCCCTGGTCCTCTTTGAGGATGTCGGCCTGCACAGTGCCGCGCACGTTCGCCAGCGCCCACGCGGAAAGCTCGGCGTGCTCCCCGGCATTGGGCTCGCGGCCGTGTTCCGCGCGGAAGGCGTCCACGCGCTGGTCGATCGCGGTGTTGAGGAAGTACGCCAGGATCGTCGGCGCCGGGCCGTTGATCGTCATCGACACGGACGTGGTCGGCGAGGTCAGGTCGAACCCGTCGTACAACGCTTTCATGTCATCCAGGGACGCGATCGACACACCCGAGGTGCCGATCTTGCCGTAAACGTCCGGCGGGGTGTCGGGATCGCGGCCGTACAACGTGACCGAGTCGAACGCGGTGGACAACCGGGTCGCTTCCGAACCACTGGACAGGTACTTGAAACGCCGGTTGGTACGGAACGCGTCGCCTTCACCGGCGAACATCCGGGCCGGGTCCTCACCGTCCCGCTTGAACGGGAAAACCCCTGCGGTGAACGGGAATCGGCCCGGCAGGTTCTCCTTGCGCAGGAAGCGCAACACTTCCCCGTCGTCGTCGAAGGACGGCAACGCCACCCGCCGGATCTTGCTGCCGGACAACGTCTCCCGGACCAGCGGGGTGTGCAGCTCCTTGTCACGGATCTTGACCACGAGCTCGTCGCCGGTGTAGTCCGCCTTGACCGACGGCCACTCCTGCAGCAGTTGCCTGCTGCCGGGAGAGACCTTCTCCGAAGCCTGGGCGACCAGCCCGGATACGTCCGTTGTGGACAGATCGGCACGAGCAAGCGCTTGTTCAGTCGCGGAGAAGTGGTTCAGGTCCCGGACCGCGCCGACCTGCTGTTCGGTGGTGGCGTGGTAGTCCCGGATCGTGTCGGCGATGTCGGAGAGATAGCGAGCCCGTGAAGCCGGCACGACCGTCGCGGCCGACGTGGAGGTCTTGTGGTCGACCACAGGCAGGATGCCTTCGCTCGCCGCGAGGCCCTTCTCCACGAGCGCGTCCCGCAAATGCTGGTACAGCGCGGTAACACCGTCGTCGTTGAAGGTCGCGGCGCTGGTGCCGTAAACCGGCATGTCCTCCCAGGACTTGCCGAACGCCTCCCGGTTGCGGACCAGCTGACGCCCGACGTCACGGCGCGCGTCCTCGGCGCCCCGGCGCTCGAACTTGTTGATCGCCACCACATCGGCGAAGTCGAGCATGTCGATCTTCTCCAGCTGTGACGCGGCGCCGAACTCCGGCGTCATCACGTACAGCGAGAGGTCGACGAACGGCACAATCGCCGCGTCACCCTGGCCGATACCAGGGGTTTCCACGATCACCAGGTCATACCCGGCGGCCTTGCACGCGGAAATCACGTCCGCGAGGCCCTCGGGGATCTCCGAACCCGCGTTGCGAGTGGCAAGCGAGCGGAAGAAAACCGTCTCGCCATCGACACTGTTCATCCGGATGCGGTCGCCCAGCAGCGCACCGCCGCCCTTGCGGCGAGTCGGGTCGATCGCCAGCACCGCGACCCGGACCTTGTCCTGCTGGTCCTGGCGGAACCGCCGGACGATCTCGTCGGTCAGCGACGACTTGCCCGAGCCGCCGGTACCGGTGATGCCCAGGACCGGCACCTGCCCGCTGGTCCGGATGGCGTCCTGCCCGGTGAACACGCCCGCTTCGATCTGGGTGATCGCCCTGGCCAGCACGTCCTGGTTGCCCGCGGGCAGGCCGTCCCACGACTGCGGCGAGCGCTGGGCGAGGTCGTAGTCGCAGGACTCGACCATGGTGTTGATCATCCTGGCCAGGCCCATCTTCTGGCCGTCGGCCGGCGAGAAGATGTGCGCGACACCGCGCGAGTGCAGCAGCTCGATCTCGGCGGGCACGATCACGCCGCCCCCGCCGCCGAAGACCTTGATGTGCCCGGCGCCGCGCTCGTTCAGCAGCTCCACCAGGTACGAGAAGTACTCGACGTGCCCGCCCTGGTAGGCGCTGATGGCCACGCCCTGGACGTCCTCCTGGATCGCCGCGGCCACGACTTGCTTGACCGAGCGGTTGTGCCCGAGGTGGATCACCTCGGCGCCCTGCGACTGCAGGATTCGCCGCATGATGTTGATCGCGGCGTCATGACCGTCGAAGAGGCTGGCGGCCGTGACGAACCGGACGGGGTTCGCCGGCCGGTGCAACGGCGCCTGAGGTGTCATGAGAATAGTTTGACGTCCAACCTTCTGCCGGACAACCCGGTGTGTCCCGAGTCTCCTTGGAAAGGGCCCCCTACCTGCCGATCAGCGAAGAAGAACGAACACCACGCCGCCGACCACCGGGCCCAGAAATGCACCAACTGCGACCTGCGCGGCGGTGTGGTCGGCGACCCGGACGCGGGCCCAGGCCACCAGCGCGACGAGCGGGATCAGCAGGGTCATCACCCAGCCGTAGATCAACACCACCGTCGCCACGGCACCGCCCGCGACAGTCGCGTGCAGGGAGACCTTCCACCATTTGGTGATCACCACGCACACGATCAGCACGGTCACCATCGACCACGCGAGCGCGACGATGTCCCGCGGCGCATCCCAGACGAGCAGGATCACCAGCCCGACCAGGGCGGACGCAAGGCACATCATCAGCGGCAGGAACCGGCGTTCACGCTCGCGCACCCAGTGGCCGTCCCATTTGCCGCGCCGCGCGCCACGAATGATGAACGCCATCGGCAGCACGCTGTAGAACACGGCCACGACCAGCGACCACAGGATCGTCGGCACCACCCCGTGCCCAGTGGCGTTCCACGCCACCGCGAACGGCAGCAGCACCACGATCGTCGCGGGCGACAGCACCTCGGTGAGGATCTTCGCCAGCTTGAGGCCCGGGCTCGGGGCAATGGGGACATCATTCGTCTCGGCGACCACGACGTAATCCTGGCAGCCGATCAAGGTGAGATGTGGGGCGGCCACACCGTTACGAACTGGGGAACTCTGATGAATTCACCGCTCGCAGCCGATCGTTACCGGTCGGCGGTCCCCGTCTTGCCCACCAGGATGGTGCGGGGTTGGCGTTTCACAGCCACCTGCCAAGCTGGGCTTGGTCTTCTGGTCGGCTCCACGCCCTGTTTTCACGTCGCCCGGCCACTCCAGGTCGACGTACTGCTTGAGATTGAGCGCGGCGTTGAGGTCCCGGTCGATAACCAAACCGCAGGCATCGCAAGTGAAAATCCGGTCTGCCATGCTCAGTTTGGGTTTCACTGTGCCGCAGCCAGAACACGTCTTACTCGACGGGAACCACCGGTCGGCGATGACCAGTCGCCCACCGTTCCATCCGGTCTTGTAGCCGAGTTGGCGTCTGATCTCACCGAAGGAGGCATCAGCGATATGCCTGGCCAGCTTGTGGTTCTTCAGCATGCCCAAAACGTTGAGGTCCTCCACCACGACGACGCCGTAGATGGCGGCCAACTCGCTGGTCAGCTTGTGGATCGCGTCCTTGCGCAGATTCGCGACCCGCACGTGGATACGTGTGACTTCCCGCTGGGCGGATTCCCAGCGAGCCGAGGGCCGCTGCCCGGTACGCCGATCGGGGCCTACTCGCCGCGACAGCGTGCGGGAAGCGGTTCGCAGTGCCTTCAGGGCTCTGGTCACGTGTCGTGGGTTGGGCACCAGGTCACCGGTGGACAGCACAGCCAGAACCTTGATACCCAAATCCACCCCGACCGTTGCGTCAGGCCGTGCCGGAACATGCACCTGACGGACGACCTCGACAGTGAACGCGCAATGCCAGCGACCGGCCTCCAAGCGCACCGTCGCGGACAGAATCCGCGCGGTCCCGCTCTCCAAGCGCCGGGCCAGTTTCCGGGTCGACTCATGCGTCTTGATCGTGCCGACCCTGGGCAAGGTCACATGCCGACGGTCGCTCTCCACGCGGATCACCCCGGTGGTAAATCTCACGCTAGGTGTGGTGCGGCGGCGAGCCTTGAACCGCGGGAACCCCACCTTACGGCCAGACCGCTTACCGGACGCGGAGTCCGCCCAGTTCCGCAACGAACGAGCCACACCGTCCAGACCGGTATTGAACGCCTCCTTGCTGCATTCACTCCACCACGGGGCGACCTCGGGCTTGGCAGCGTTCCACGCGCGACGCAACGCGGGCAGGTTCCACGCCAACGCCGGGGTCAACTCCTCACCACCCAGGCCGTAGGAACGTTCGGCCGCCCGCTGGCCGATGTTTGCCTTCACCCGCGCAAGCGCCCAATTGAACGCAAACCGGGCCGCCCCCACGTGACGTTCCAGATTACGAGCCTGCGCGGCGCTCGGGTCCAACGCGAACCGATACGCCTGTATCACCGTGACCGCACTCATCCATGCCCGCTATCAGTAGCGACATCGCCAACCACGTCATCGCCTGTGGAGCGAGCGTCATCCGGCGGCGCGAACTGCCGGTACAGCGGGACAAGCGCTTCGATCAAGGGACTGCCGTGGGCCTTGATCGCCGGGGCGTCCACTCGCAGGATGACCGCCTCGGTCTCCTCGGGTTCGGGCAGTGGTGGCAGCTGGCCGGCGGTGAAGAAGTCGTCGATGAAGTCGTCCAACGCGGGACCTGCGGCGGCCGGTGTCTCGGCGCGGTTGCGACGCAGGCGGCTGAGCAACTCCGTTTTGGATCGGCCGCGCCACTCGAAGATCAGGAACGGGTCGTCGTCGAAGCGTTCGGCGAGCAGGAAGCAGACCGCGGCGACGTGTTTGCACGGCACGGCCCAGTCCGGGCAGCTGCAGTGCATCGGCAGATCGCGGGCGGCGGCCGGGAACAACGGGATGCCCAGCTCGGCGAAGATCTCCTCGATCTCCGGTGGCATCTCGCCGGCCAGCAGTTTCGCCGCGAACAAGGCTTTGCCGGCCAGTTTCTCGGTGACCAGGTCCCATTGCCCGGCACTCAGCGGTTTGGAGATCAGCTTCACCGCGTAGGGCTTGGGCCGGGAGCCCTGCACCTGGGCGATGACCTTGCCGGCCGAGATGTCCAGCGACATCACCTGGCCGGACCGGGCGTACGTCTTGCCCCTGGTCATCCGGCCGCCGAGCTGCAGTTGCTCGAGCACGGTGATGAACCGCTGCGACCACCACGCGTTCGCCATCCTGCCGCGGGTGCTGCGGGCTTTGATGCCGTTCTCGACCTTGATCGGGCCGGACGACGGATAGTCCTCCCACCAGGGCATCTAGGCCGCCTCCCCGACCGCGTCGGGCGCCAGTTCGAACAGCTCCCGCAGCGCGCCGGTCGACAGCTCGGTCAGCCAGTCCTCACCGCTGCCGACGACCATCTCGGCCAGGGCCTTCTTGCTGCGGATCATCGCGTCGATCCGGTCCTCCACCGTGCCCGCGCAGACGAACTTGCGGACCTGGACGTTGCGGCGCTGGCCGATCCGGAACGCCCGGTCGGTGGCCTGGTCCTCGACAGCCGGGTTCCACCAGCGGTCGACGTGCACGACATGGCTGGCGGCCGTGAGGTTGAGCCCGACGCCGCCTGCCTTGAGCGACAACACGAAGATCGGCGGCCCGGCATCGGACTGGAACCGCTCGACCATCGCGTCACGCTGCGATTTGGTGACGCCGCCATGCAGGAACAGCACGGGCTGCTCGAACCTCGCGGTCAGATGGGCGCGCAGCATCTCGCCGAACTCGGCGAACTGGGTGAAGCAGAGTGCTTTGTCCCCTTCGGACAGTGCTTCGTCCAGGATTTCCTCCAGCCGGGCCAGTTTTCCCGACCGGCCAGGCATCCGTGAGCCGTCCTTGAGCAGATGCGCCGGGTGGTTGCAGACCTGCTTGAGCCGAGAGAGCGTGGACAGCACCAGGCCGCGGCGTTCCATGCCCTCGCTGTTCTCGATACGGTCCATCATGTCGGCGACCACAGCCTGGTACAGCGAGCCCTGCTCGGCGGTGAGCTGGCAGACCTCGGTCATCTCGATCTTGTCGGGCAGGTCGGAGATGATGTCCCGGTCGGTCTTCACCCGGCGCAGGATGAACGGCTGGGTGCGGCGCCGCAGCGCGGCCGTGACCTCCGGGTTCTTGTCCCGTTCGATCGGCACGGCGAACCGGCTGCGGAACGTGCCCGCCGGGCCGAGCAGGCCCGGGTTGGCGAACTCCATCACCGACCACAGTTCCGAAAGCCGGTTCTCCACCGGCGTTCCGGTCAGGGCGACGCGATGCGCGGCCGGGAGCGCCCGTACGGCTCTGGCCTGCTTCGACCCCGAGTTCTTGATGTTCTGGGCCTCGTCGAGCACGATTCGGTGCCAGCCCAGACCGGCCAGTTCCTCGGTCTCCCTGGCCACCACACCGTAAGTGGTGATCACCAGGTCGGCCTCGGCGACGGCCGCGGTCAGCTTCTCCCCTGCGACCCGGCTCGCGCCATGGTGGACATAGACGTTCATCCCGGGCGCGAACCGCGCGGCCTCCCGCTGCCAGTTGCCGACCACAGACATCGGGCACACCAGCAGATTCGGCTTGCTGCCCTCAGCGGCGATCAACGCGAGCAGCTGAACCGTCTTGCCCAGCCCCATGTCGTCGGCGAGGCAGCCGCCGAGCCCAAGCCTGGAAAGGAAACTCAGCCAGGCAAGGCCCCGCTGCTGGTACGGCCGGAGGGTGGCGGTGAAACTGTCCGGAGTGGACACAGGCTCGAGCTGATCCTCGATCTTGCCGGCCAGCACATCGCCCAACCAGCCATCGGCCACCACATCCGTGACCGGCACGTCGACACCATGGGCGGCAAGCTCGGCATCCGCCTGCAGCAGGTCGCCCGCGGTCATCTCCCCCGTGCCTGCCTTCTCCAGGAAGTCCAGCGCACGGCGCAGTCTCGCGTTGTCCAGCTCGACCCATTGGCCGCGCAGCCGGACAAGCGGCGCCTTGGCTTTCGCCAGCTCGGCGATCTCCTCGGCGGTGAGCTCGTTCTCACCGACGGCGAGTTCCCATTGGTAGCTCAGGATCTCGCTGAGCCCCATGCCACCCTTGACCACAGCACCGGGTTGCTTGGCCGAGCTGGCTTTGAGTTTCAGCCCCAGCGCCGGGCCCCGCTGCAACGCCGACGGCAGCTGAACCCCGAATCCCGCCAGCGTCAACGCGTTCGCACTCTGCCGGAGGAAACGGTACGCGCCTTCAGGATCCGTGGTGAGTGCTCTGGGGGCACTCACCTTCAACGCGGCGTCCAGCTCCCGGTAGACCCGGCTCGCCCGGCCCAATCCGGCCAGCAGTACCTCTTCGGGATGCTCGGCATGCCTGGCCAGCAACTTCGCCGCTCCCGCACCCTGCCAGACATCCTTGGCCGACGCGGTGAGACTCGGATCAGCGGTGGCCTGCAGGAAGAACTCGACCCGCCAGTCGTCGTTGTCCTCATCCGGCAGAGCCAGCCGGAAACACGTCCGCAACGGCCCAACAGGCGGCGCCGCCGACTCATGCCAAGTTTTGATGGCCGATTCGAGCCGGGTGAGATCGCCCGCGACCGTCGCCTCGTCTGTGGTGAGGGCTTTCAGCCACCGCTCGGCGGGTGTCTTGCCGGACTTTGCGGATGTGGTGATCCTGCTTCTGGCTGTGGCGTCCGTGAGAGCGTTGAGCACATCCGGGAAGACGTCCGCGTTCCCGTTCGGGTACTCCGCCCTGACTACCGCAGGCATCGCGTTCTGTAGGGCGCGGGCGTACTCACCGTCCTCACCGACCAGTTGCGGAATCCACCTCGCCTGATCCCCTTGCAGCCCAGGCAGAACCTGCCCTCGGCCCACCAACGCACCCGCGAACCCGGCCACAGCCTTGAGCCACCGCCACGACCCACTCGGCGTTTCCGGCGCTTCCCGCCCCAGAACCTCCAGCGCCTCTTTACCCTCAAGCTCCACAGTGGAAACCGTCCACGGCAGCAGCCGGAGCTTGCCCATCTTCTCCGGCGCCGCCCTGACCAGCTCCGGCGCCGCCACCGGGCCACCGGAATGCGACGGCAGCAGCAGACTCAGCTCAGATTCGCCCCCGCAGTCAAAGAGCTTCCGCAAGGTCTCCGGCCTGGCCCCAAACGGATGCGGCCGAGGCTTTTTGGGCGCGCGTCCCTTCGCGACGCCAGCCGGCAACGTCGCATCCTCAGCCCACAGACACACTCCCCCGCCGGAGGTCCAGGCAGCGTGCACAACAAGCATGCCAGGACACTATCCGCACCCACCGACAATCCCGGCCGCCACCCCATCCTCTACCGTCCGGACGGTGGCTGCCGGGCCGGACGACAGATCCTGGGAAAGGCACGAAACCAGCCGAACGAAGAGTCAGACCAGACCAGCAACCACCACCGGTCACATCCTCACGGACGCACACCCATCCTCACTGCCGACCGAGGGTGAGGACACTCAGAGCCGATCTCTGCTGCGCTGACGCGCTTTTTGCTCTTCTGGGGCTCGGTAACCGGGGCTCAGTGGACCTTCAGGTCGGGCACTGGCTGGCCGCCTCTCTTTCGGGTTTGCCGGTGGTGTCCGAAATTCGCCGGTTCCTCTGGCTTCGCTCACCTAAGGTCGTTGGTTATGGCACTGGAGAGTCGGGATGTCGTGAAGCGTGCTTGGAAGGTTTTCGGCAGTCATGATTCTGAGCTGATTTCCTCGGTCTTTACTGAGGATGCCGAGTGGTTGGCGCCTGCCGGGAATGCTACGGCTGTTGCGTTGGGGGGATCTAGTCATATGGTTGGCCGGGATGCGATCGTGCGATTTCTTGCTGAGGATTTTCCGCGCTTCTTCGTGCGGGATGTGACCATCGACTTCCATGGGTTTTATGCCGATGGTGAGCGCGTGATCATTGAGGAGACTATGACGGCGACGCTTGCCAATGGCCGCCGTTATTCCAATGATTATTGCTTTGTTTTTGAGCTTCGGGGTGGGTTGATTCACCGGGTTCGTGAGTATATGGACACTGCTCGGGGGCACCGCATGGTCTTCGGTTAGGGCCTGGTCGTGGGCCGGCGACACCTCCAGCAGCCGCCGGACCACAGTGTGCCCAGGTGCGATCCACTCATGTAAAACAACAGCGTAATCGGTGTGTGTACAGCGGCCCGTACAGTCGGGCTACAGGGTCTCTGCCAGCAACTGCTCCAGGATTGGGTCCCGGCGGGTTGCTGGGCAGGCGAGCAGCTCGTAGGCGCGACGCCTGGCTGCCGCGGCTCCTGGGAGGTCGCCGAGGATTGTGTGAGCGCGGGCCAGTTGGCGGGCCGCGGTGGCCTGGCCGTAGTCGTCTTCTATTTCTGTGGTGAGGGCTTGGACGGCCAGGGCGTCGGCCAGGGCCGCGTTGGGGTTTCCGTCGCGCAGCCAGATCTCCGAGCGGCAGAGCAGGGCTTCCCATTCGTCGTCGCGGTTGCCGACCTGTCGGCAGCAGGCTATGGCGTTGTCCAGTGTGCGCAGGGCGTCGGCGCGTTGGTCCATCAGGCAGTAGGCGCGGCCGAGGGCGACCAGGGTGACGCTCTCTCCTATTTTGTCGTCGGTGCGCAGTCTGAGGTCGAGGCAGGCGTGGAAGCTGTCAACGGCTTCGGTGTGTTTTCCCAGACGCAGCAGGACTTCGCTGAGGTTGTGCTGGGCGATGATGACTTTGGCCGAGTTGTGGGCGCGCAGCAGGCGCAGGCTTTCGGTCAGGTGTTCCAGTGCCTGGTCGAGGTCGTTGGTCCACATGCTGAGCCAGCCGAGGTTGTGCAGGGCGAGGCCTTCGCCTTCGGGGTCGCCGATCTCACGCCACAGGGCGAGCGCGCGCCGCATGCCGGCTCGGGCTTGGTCGATCTGGCCGGCGCGCCATTCCATGGTGCTGGAGATCGCGAGGGTGGCGGCTTCGCCTCGGCTGTCCTTGTCGCGCCGGGCCACAGTGAGCGCCAGATCCGTGATGGTCGCGAGCTCACGCCAGTGGCTGCGTTTCATGGTGAGCGATCGGATCTCGGGGACGAGGTCGATGGCGAAGCGGGCGATCGCGGGCTCACGTTCGGCGGCCTGTGTCGCGGCCGCGACCAGGCATGGCAGTTCGGCGTCGAACGAGTCGAACTCCTGTGCTTCGGCCCGCCGGCACATTTCGAGGTACCAGTCCAGGGCGCGGCGCAGCGCCTCGGTCCGCTCGGCGAAAGGATCCTCCGCTGCGGCGAGTTCCGCCGCGTAAAGCCGCAGCAAGTCGTGGGTACGGAACCGAGCACCTGGGACGGGGTCGAGCAGACGCACCTCGACAAGATGGTCCAACGCCTGCTCGGCCCGGAAATCGTCCACATCGAGCAGCATCGCGACCAGCTCCACACCGACCTCGGGCACGCCGAGCACGCCCATCAGCCGGAAAGCCTTGGCCGCCATGACGTCCCGGCCCAGCGATTCGTATCCGATGGCGAAACTGGTCCGCACCGTCAGATCCGCGACCCGCAGTTCGTCCAGACGCCTGCGCCGGTCGGCCAATCGTGCCCCGAACTGCGACAACGTCCAGTCCGGCCGTCCGGCCAGGCGGGCACCGGCGATCCGCAGGGCCAGCGGATGCCCGCCACACCACATGGTGATCTCCGCCGCCGCACGGGACTCTGCCGCGATGCGCGCGTTGCCGGCGAGCAAACCCAGTAGGTGCAACGAGTCCTGAGAGTTGAGCACGTCGACCGGGACCTGCCGGGCGTCCACAGTGGTCAGCGGGGTACGGCTGGTGATCAGGACCGCGCAGTCCCGGTTGGCCGGCAGCAACGGGTTCACCTGGCCGGCGTCGGCTGCGTTGTCGAGCACCACCAGGACACGCCGGTCGGCGAGCAACGACTGGTACCGGGCGAACGCCTCAGCGGGCTCCACGGCGACCTCGTTGGGCGGGACACCCAGCGCCCGCAGGAACCGGCCGACGACCTCGGCGGGCTCCAACTGGGACAGTCCTGGACTGGATCCCTGCAGGTCAACGTACAACTGACCATCCGGGTACTGGTCGGCGACGCTGTGCGCGACCTTCAGCGCGAGCGTGGATTTGCCGACCCCGCCAGGCCCATGGAACGCCACAACCGGGCCGTCGGCCGAAGCGAGCTCCGCAGCCCGGCCGACGAACACGGCAGGCTCAGGCGGCAGCTGATGCGGCACGGACGCCTGGACGCGAGACAGCAGCAGGCTGGGATCGCGCTGCAGAACCTGCTCGTGCAGGCGGCTCAGCTCAGGCCCGGGATCGATGCCCAGCTCGTCGGCAAGGGTCCGGCGCGCGGCGGTGAACGCCTCCAAAGCCCCAGGCACGTCGCCTGAGCGGTACAGCGCGAGCATGAGCTGGCTGTGCAGCTTCTCCCGCAACGGATGCTGCCTGATCCACGTCCGCAGCGGCGCGGTGATCTGCGCGTGCCTGCCCAGGGCCAGCTCGACCTCGACGTGATCCTCGACCGTGGCCAGGTACAGCTCGGCCAGCCGGGTGACTGTCTCTCCCAGGATCGGGCCAAGTGGTACGTCCTCGGCCACGTCGCCTCGCCACAGGCTCACGGCCGCCGTGAACGCCTCGTTCGCCGCCGTGAGGTTTGCCTGGGCCAAGGCCTGCCTGCCCGCCGCGGCCAGCTGTTCGAACCGGGGCAGGTCGAAGTCGTCCGGATCGACGAGCAGCTGGTACCCCGATTTGGAGGTGACGAGCTGGTCGTCGGCAGGCAACAACCGGCGCAGCTGCATCACGTAACCACGCAGGTTCGGCGCGGCCGAGCGGGGTGGCTGCTCGCCCCAGACCTCGGTGATCAGAGTGCTGACGGGGACCACGTTTCCGGCGTGGACCAGCAGCATCGCGAGCACGGTGCGCTGCTTGTCCGCGGGGATCCGGACGCCCAGGATCTCCAGCGGGCCCAGAAGCCGGAACCTCATGGCTCTGTGACTACCGCTATCCGCCGCATTCGCGCAGTGTGTCGAGCTCCTATGGTCAGGTCAAGTTCACCCCGCGTCGCGGAAATAAGAGCCGAGCAGTTCGCGTGACCTGAGTCACTGCCTGTCACCGATCGGCAACCAGTAGGCCGGTGCGAGCGAGGGGCTCGCACCGGCCTACCCGTGAACGCCGGCTATTCGTCGGCGTAGTCCTGGGCGGTGACCTTCCGCAGGACCGGCCCGCATGCCGCCGCCGCGATGAGGGCGACGACCAGCCCGAGCACGATCGGAGTGACGATCCACGGATTGAGCTGCAGTGACCCCTTGACCAGGCCCAGCAGCCCGGACCCGACCAGCACTCCCGCAGCACCGGCCCCGACCGTGGCCACCAGGGCGGGCAACATGGCCTCCCGCCGGAGTGCACGAGTCAGCACCGCGACCGGCGTCCCGGCGGCGATGAGCGCGCCGAACGTCCGGCGACGGTCCACAACAGACCCGGCAGCAGCGACCCCTGCGCTCACCCCACCGAGCACAGTGGCGATGCTGAGCCCGATCAACGTCGCCCGCCGGAGGTCCCCGGCCAGGGTGTCGCCCCGGGCGTCATACCGTTCATTGCTGTAGAGCGAAAACCCCGGGAGGTTACGCACCAGCATGGTGTGCACAACCTCCTTGTTGGCCGGGGTGGTCGCCACGGCAACCGTGCTCGCGTCTGTGATCTGCGGGAACACGGCAGGGTCGATGAGAATGCCGTTGTACCCGGCAGGCACGTACTCCCGGACCGAGATCCCCTTCGGCAAAGCCAAAGCCTCTTCGGTCGCGCCCCCGTTCGTCTCGAACTGCAACCGGGCCGCGTCGACCGCGGTCGCCTTGGGCACGTAGATGGCGGGCCCAGGCTTGCATCCGTCGATCTGCCCGCCGATGACCTTGGCGGCATCGGCGCACGAAATGATCATCCCGGACGCCACCTGGTCCTTCCCGGACCTGAACATGCCCTCGGTGATCCCCACGACGGGCGCGTCCACACCCCGTGCGGCCAGGTCCGTCCGGACGTTCTCGATCTGCTGCCGGTTGGTCTCCGAAGCGCCGTAAGCGATGTAGACACCGTCACGCCATCGCCCTGTGCTGAAGCCGATCTGCTCCTCCACGCTCGGGAACATGGCAAGCGCCATGGAACCGGCGAACACGGCCAGCACGACGCCGGCCGAAGCCCGGAACGCCGCCTTCGGATCGTCACGCAGCCGCCGGCCGGCCAGCAGGGTCGCAGGCGACCGCCACCGCGAGGTGAACATCTTGCCCAGCAACGAAGTCACCAACGGCCCGGCGAACACCAGGGATACGGCCACCGCCGCGAGTCCCAGCAGGACGAACGTCATCCCGCTGTCGCCGGTGCTCTCCTTGGCAATCCCCAGAGCCACCACAAAAGCAACAGCGGCACCCGCGACCAACAGCAGCCGGGCAACGTTGGGCTGCCGTTTGGTCTGTTGCTGCGCCGCGCCCAGCGGACGGCTGACTGCCCGCCGCAGCCCCAGCACCGCGGCCCCGACGACAAGAGCCGGCGCCAGTACCAGGACCAGCGCGATCAGGGCTCCGGACGGAGTCCAGTCCGACGGATACCAGTCGCCCCCGTCCCACGGAATCAAAGCCGTGATATCCCGCAACGGGAACGACAACGCCACTCCGAGCGCCGCACCCGCGACCGACGCCAGGACCGTCTCCGCAGCCGTCATCGAAACGACCTGCTGTGGCGTGGCACCGGCCAGACGCAACGCCGCAAGACGCCGTTCCCGACGAGCAGCGGTCAACCGGGCGGCGGAGGCGACCAGCACCAGGCACGGCGCGATCAGCACCACAAGCCCGATCTGGCTCAGAATCACCAGGATCTCGTTCACCCGGCCGGACGACACGGCCGAGGTCATACCTTTGCGGGAATTGCTGTAGGGCGGCATGTCGGCCTCGGCATGCCCGACCATGGCCACGAGTTCGTCCGGGAACATCAACGCCTCCGGCCCGAACTGCCCGATCACGGTCCCCTTGAACCGGTCTGCCAGCTGATCGGCCGGCATACTCGCGGCGAGCTTGGCCAAAGCAGGCGACAGCAGCACCTCGTCCGGCCCGGGAACTCGCGGAATCCCAGGCGCCACCGGGACATTCTGTTTCAGGGCCGCGACGTCGAACCGCACGATCTGCTCAGCCCCGACGTTGTCCCGGGTCTGGGCGACGAGCACACCGACGTCGTCCTTGTCGTCGCGACTGGCCTGGCTGGAGGTCGCCTCGCCCCGCCAGGTCCCCCGGTCGGCCCGGGACTGCAGAGCGCCCGGAACCGTTGCCAGCCACAGCACCAGTGTCACCCCGACCGCGACACCCACTGCTGTGAAGATGGCCGACATCCGGCTCCGGGAATCGCCCCTCAGCACCCGCAGCGCGAGCTGGACGGGGTTCACGCCGCCGCTCGCACTGCGATAAGACCGTCGCGCATCTCGATGACCCGCTGCGCCCGATTCGCAACGGATACATCGTGGGTAACGATGACGACAGCCGCATTGGTCTCCTGGGCGACGGTCAGCAGTGCGCTGATCGTCTCCTGACCGGTCTTGGTGTCCAGGGCGCCGGTCGGCTCGTCCGCGAAGATCACCTGGGGGCGGTGGGCCAGCGCGCGGGCGATCGCCATGCGCTGCAGCTGTCCACCGGAGACCTCTCCCGGCCGTCGGCCGGCCAGCCCGCCCAGCCCCAGCTTGAGCAGCCATTCCCGGGCCGCGGCGATGCCCTGCTCGCGGGGCGTGCCGGCCAGCAGCATCGGCAGGGCGACGTTCTCCTCGGCGGTCAGTTCGGCGACCAGCATGCCGGACTGGAACACGAACCCGAAGGACGTGCGGCGCAGTTTGCTGCGCTCGGTCTCCGACAGTTTGGTGATGGGCGTGCGGCCCAGGAACACCTCGCCGCCGTCCGCGGGCAGGATCCCGGCGAGCACGTGCAGCAGGGTGGACTTGCCTGATCCGGACGGCCCGACGATCGCGACCACCTCGCCGGCCCCGATGGTGATGTCCACCCCGGCCAGCGCGGTCACCTCGCCGTAGCGCTTGACCACACCACGTCCGGCCAGAATCGGCTCTGTCACCGTTACTCCCCTCGTTTGCAGGAACGGTGAGGAGACTGCCGGGACCGATCGGGTCACCGCTTCAGCCGCGGAGCCGGGGAAAAGCAACAGCGCATCGGCCGGATGACCGATGCGCTGGTCGGCCATGTGGTCGGCCGTAGGGTCGTTGCCCTGGGAATCAGATGTGCGGCCGGTCCACCGTGACCGTCCGGCCGTTCAGCGGCTGCGTCGCACGGGCGTTTCCGCTGGTGAACAGGTGCTGGAACCGGTTGATGGTGGCCTGGCTGACGGTCTTGTCCCGCATCAGGAACCACTTCACGTTCTCGCTGAACGGATAGGTGGTCAGCGAGCCCATGTACCGGGCCGTGGTCCGGTCGTGCGGCAGCAGCGTGTTCAGGTCGATCTCGCCGACGTGCACGTCCTCGCCGCACTCGGGCGCGAGCCTGGACAAGACCTTGTCCACTGTGGAAGGTGCACCGGCCCGCAGCGGGACGCCGATGACCAGGAGCTCGCCCGCCGCGTTGCGGTGCACCAGGTGCATCTCCAGCGGCGTGCTCTGGCCCTCGAACCTGTGCTCGGACGGCGTGTGGAAGTGGAACTGGATCAGGTCGTAGCGGACGCCGGACAGGGTGACGTATCCCTTGCCTGGTTCGACGTCGGCTTCCTCGGTCTCCTCGTGATTCCGCGTGGTACAGCCGGTCGGGCTGGACTCGTCCTTGCGGATGTACTCGAGGTCGATGTCCGAGTGACCATAGGAGACGTTCAACGGCGGTGCGGCCGGATCGAAGCGCAGGGCCCCGACCGTGACGTTGATCGGGCTCTGCTGGGGCGGCTTGGACTGGGCGGGCGCGCCGGTGAACGCGACCACACCAAGGGAAAGCGCCAAGGGGACCAGGATGGCGACAGCTCTTCTTCTTGCCATATGCGTGATCCTGCAGACGACCAAAGATTGTATACAAGCTACTTTCGTCGGTTATCAGACATATTCACGCGCGGCGAATTTCCGCCATGCGACAACACCTTCGCTTTGTCCCCAATGTGGCATTGGTGGCATCTGATGCCACCAATGCCACATTGGGGACACACCTCAGACGAGGGTCTATTGAGGACTTCTAGAAGCCTGCGGTGATCCGGCTGAACTCCCAGTCGGGCTGCGCGATGCCGCTGCAGTTGGACACCACGCCGCCACCCGGGCAACCACGGTCACGGTTGACCGACCAGAACGCCAGTCTGCCCAGGCCACGGGACTTGGCGTAGTCACGGATCTGGGTCCACGTCTGAGTCGTGGTCAGCTCCTGCTGGTCGGAAAGCCCGTTCATACCGGAGATGCCCATGTGCGCGTAGGCCTGCGCATCGGTCCAGCCGAAGGTGGACTTCAGCTTGTTCTTCAGTCCCTCGCCGGCGTTCTGCGTGTCGGCGCCGATGTTGCCGGAGCCGAAGTCGAACGGCATGATCGTGAAGATGTCGATGTTGGCGTTCAACGACCGCGCCCGTTCGATCAACCGGTTGCCGTAGTAGTTCGGGCCGGTGGTCGTGGTACCGAAGGTGACGATCGTCTGGATGCCCGGGTTGTTCTGCTTGACGATCCGCAGCGCGTTGACGATCCGCTCCTGCACTGTCTCGTTCTCGAACTCGTCGGAGTTCTCGATGTCGATGTCGATCGCCTTGAGGTTGTAGGCGTTGATCACCTGCTGGTACGCCCCGGCAAGCGCTTCCGGCGTGCCGCAGTTCGGGCCGAGTTTGTTGCCGCTCCAGCCACCGAAGGACGGGACGATGTCCCCACCCGCGGCACGGATCTGCTGGATGGCGGTCGCGTCCGCACTGCCCTGCAACGGCCGGTTGCCGTCCCATGCCGGGCTGCAGCCGCCACCGGACAGCACGAAAGCCATGGTGAACCACTTGACGCCGGTCGCGTTCATGACCGTCTGCGGGTTCGGTGGATTGCCCCAGCCCATGTAGAGGTACGGCGCGCCACGACCGCCGACCGGTTGCGGGCAGCCCGTTGTCGTCCCGGTGACAGTGCTGCTCTTACCGGATTCGCCGAGGCTGTTGTACGCGGCGACCGAGTACGTGTACGAGGAACACGTGCCCAGGCCGGAGATTGTGGCCGAGGTTCCGGTCACGGTCGCGCGGACGGTTGTGCCCTCGTAGACCCGATAACCCGTGACCGTTCCGGTGGAACCGCCCCAGGACAGGGAAATGCTGGAGTTCGTGGTGCTGGTGACGCTCGGCGCGCCGGGAATCCCGGGAGCGCCAGGGTTGCTGGGACCGCTGGTACACGTGTCGCTGTTGAGCCGGCAGTTCAGGATTCCGCCGAAATTGCCGGGACTGCCGTTGAAGCCGAAGGACGCGCTCGCCCCCGCGGCGAGCGGACCGGCCCAGGTCGGCGGTTTGAACGTGTAGTGCTGCCCGCTGTTGGTGCGGACAGTGTCCCATGAGGACGTGATCTGGGCGCCGGACGGCATGTCGAACTCGACCGTCCAGCTGGGCAGGGCGGCCGAAGTGCCGTTGGTGACAGTGATCTTGCCTTCGAAGCCACTGCCCCAGTCGGACACTTTGGTGAAGCTCGCGCTCAACCCGTTGGCGGCGCCGGCCTGGGCCACGGGTAAGAACGCGACCGCTGCGATCGCGGCGAGAGCCGCGGTGAGCATACGTCTGGTGCGCATCGAGATTGCTCCTCTGGTCTGAGACGGCAGGAGAAACAGCCGGAGCAACCACGGTCACGCGCCCTGACCGGGTGGTTCACGTGCATGAAGTATTGGCATAGACCAATCCGGCCGTCAAGGGTCTTGCCCCGGGGACCGGCGCCAATAATTACTGAATTATTAGTACAGTGATACTTCTCGACGGGAGGACAGCAGTGGCCGACTACCAGCTTCGCGGGGTGCACGGGCAGACAGTGGCGGCGCTGGCGGGCCGCATCCTGTCCGGCGAGATCCCGGAGGGCGCCACACTGGA
The DNA here is from genome assembly GCF_017876405.1 of Kibdelosporangium banguiense. Lineage (GTDB taxonomy): Bacteria > Actinomycetota > Actinomycetes > Mycobacteriales > Pseudonocardiaceae > Kibdelosporangium > Kibdelosporangium banguiense. Next base: position 11,397,450 of record NZ_JAGINW010000001.1, read on the forward strand.
CCTGACGGCCCTGCGCGAAGAGCTCGATGTCAGCCTCACAGCGCTGCGCGAAGCCCTGAAAGTGTTGTCGGCCAAAGGTCTCGTCGACGCCCGGCAGAAACGCGGCACCTTCGTGCGCCCCAGAACCTTCTGGAACACGCTGGACGTGGACGTGATGCGCTGGCGCTCAGCCGGCCCGCCCGACATGGACCTGCTGTCCAATCTCACCGAAGTCCGCTCGGTCGTCGAACCGGCCGCCGCCCGCATGGCCGCCGAACGCGCCACCGAGCAGGACCTGGCCGACCTCACCTCGGCCCTGGCCTGCATGGCCGACCCGACCGAGGACGCGGTCGAAGCCGACCTCGACTTCCACCGGGCCCTCTTCGGCGCGACCCACAACCAACTGCTGATCGAAATGCAACGAGTCCTCGCCAACGGCCTCGCCATGCGCGACAAGATCGTCCACGGCTCCGCCCAGGCCGGCAACCCCGTCCCCACCCACGGCCTCGTCCTCGACCGAATCCGCGCCAGAGACCCCATCGGCGCCGAACAAGCCATGCGTGCCCTGCTCGACGAATCCACCAAGGACTTCGCCCGGATCGCCACCACCAAAGAACCGCACCGCACGGGCTGAGCTATGCCCCCAAAGTGGCGTTGGGGGCACTGGATGCCCCCAAAGTGGCTTTCGGGGCATCACGGGCACCACGACCGCCGGTCAGCTCACCATTCGGCGAAGCTGCCGTCGGGGTGGCGCCAGACTGGGGAGCGCCAGCGGTGGCCGGTCTCCGCGGCCTGACGGACTTGGGCTTCGTCTATCTCGATGCCGAGGCCGGGGGCTTCGGGCCGGGTTGCGTAGCCGTCGGTGAAGGTCAACGGGGTGGGGTCGACGAGGTAGTCGGTGTATTCGGTACCGATGTTGTAGTGCATGCGCAGGCTTTGTTCCTGGATCAGGAAGTTCGGGGTGGCGAAGGCGACCTGCAGGGCGGCGGCCAGCGAGATCGGGCCCAGGGGGCAGTGCGGGGCGAGGCTGGCGCCGTAGATCTCGCCCAGCGCCGCGATCCTCCGGAGTTCGGAGATTCCGCCGGCGTGCGACGGGTCCGGCTGCATCACGGCTATCCCCGCGTCCAGCACGGACTTGAAGTCCCACCGGGAATACAGTCGCTCCCCCGTCGCGATCGGCACGCTGCTGCAGGCGACCAGCGAAGCCCAGACGTCGCCCTGGGTCTCGGGCAGGACGGGTTCCTCGACGAACAGCGGCTGGACTTCCTCGAGCATGGGCAGCAGCCGGCGGGCCATTGCCGGGGACACCCGGCCGTGGAAGTCGATGGCCAGGTCACGATGGGGCCCGAGGACGGCGCGTGCCTCCTGGGCGCGTTCCAGAACCGCCGCCGCCTCGGCGGGGGTGGCGATCGCGTCCAACGGCCCGCAGCCGTTCATCTTGATCGCCGTGAAGCCCTGATCTACCTGCGCGGCAACGGCTTCGGCTATCCCTGTGGGCCGGTCACCGCCGACCCACGAATAGACCCGGACACGTTCGCGCACTGGTCCGCCCAGCAGTTCGTGCACCGGCGCGCCACGATATTTCCCAGCTATGTCCCACAAGGCCTGGTCGAATCCGGCCGCCGCGCTGGAGAGGACGGGACCGCCGCGGTAGAAGCCGCCGCGACGCAGGACCTGCCAGTGGTCCTCGATCCGCAGCGGGTCCTGGCCGATCACCAGGTCGGCCAGTTCGTGCACGGCCGCCCGCACGGTTTCGGCGCGTCCCTCGACGACCGGTTCGCCCCAGCCGCAGATGCCGTCGTCCGTGCTGATCTTCAGGAACAACCAGCGTGGCGCCACCAGGAACGTCTCGACACCGGTGATCTTCAAGCCTGCCCCCTCACGACGAGTCCTTGGCCACCGACCAGCCGCCGTCCACGACGAGGCTGGCACCCGTGACGAAGGATGCCTGTGCTGACAACAAGAACGCGATGACTGAAGCGACCTCGGCCGGATCTCCCAAGCGCCCCAACGGTGTGGCCGCGGCACTGCGAGCACGGTCCTCAGCATTGACCCGGTCCCAAGCAGCGGTAAGTACCGGCCCCGGCAGCACGGAGTTGACGCGCACGTCAGGCGCGTATTCCACGGCGAGCTGTCCGGCCAGAGAGACCAACCCGCCCTTGGCCGCCGCGTAAGCCGGATGCCCTGGCAGCCCGAACCGCGCGTGCACCGACGACACAAGAACGATCGAACCCCGGCGTGCGACAAGAGAAGACAGGCAAGCGTGCACAGCGAGGTACGCCGCCGTCAGATTGACGTCGACCTGACGTGACCACTCCTCACGGGTGGTCGCTCCCAACGGCTTGATGGTCACCGCGAAAGCATTGGACACCAAGGCATCCACGTCCGCAGGAATCTGCGCCCAGGTCGAGTCCATGGTCACGTCACCGACGATCGACACGAACTCACCAGGCTTGATGTCGATCCCGACGACCCGGTATCCCGAGGAGGACAGGTGACGAGCGGTCGCCGCACCGATTCCCGACGCCGCGCCCGTCACCACCGCACACTTGCTCACAGCTTCGAGGCTGGCCGATATGACCCGGCGCTGTCAATATTTATTACTAATTAATGACCTGTCACCTATTCACCGACTGTGGTCATTCCGTGTGGCCGGTTGGACCAAGATCCTCCGCCATGCAGACGATGCGAGCCGCCTTGACGCTCGCCGCCGCCGGTGTCCTGATCACCGGATGCGGCAGTGACAAACCCGCCAGCAGCAGCGAAACACCGCAGGCCGCGACGGGCAAACACGAAGTGGTCTACGAGGCGACTGGTTCCGGCAAAGCGACCATCAGCTATTTCGACGGCAAAAAGCAGCAGACCGAGAACACACAGCTGCCGTGGTCGAAGAGCGTGAAAACCGACAAGACCGAAAAGATGGAGATGATGGTCGTCGGCGAGGCCAAGTCCACCGTCTCCTGCCGCACCACGCTCGACGGCCAAGAGATGGAGACCAAGACCCTCAAGAGCGACAACACGCAGGTCGGGTCCGCCTTCGAATGCCAGGCGCACACGAAGATCGTGGCCAAGGACGTCACCCTGGAGGTCACCGGGACCGCTGCCGTCGATGTGACCTACGAGGTACTCAGGAAGGTCGACCACACCGAGGAAACGGTCGCGAAACCGCCGTGGACCAAGAAACTCGAGAAACTCGCACCGAAATCGCAGGTGTTCCTCTCGGTCACATTGCAGGCCGGCGGCAAGGCGCAGTGCCGGATTCTGGTGGACGGTCAGGAAAAAGACGTGAAAAACGTGACCAGGGATTCCCCGTACGAGATGTGCGACGCCGTTGTGGAGTGATCATCTGATAACGGTTGCGGTCAGGACGACCACACTGAGGCCGTTTCCCCTAGTCTGACCGGCACTGCGTAGCCCAGTGACGGAGGTTCAGGCGGATGGCACGGCGGTCCGGCTCGCCGGTGGTGATCCTGAGCGTCCTGCTCGTGCTGACTCTGGCGGGCTGGTTCGGGTTCGACTACCTGCGCGACCGGCTGGGCTCGTCGGACTGCGACGTGGTCACGACGTTGCGTGTGATGGCCGCGCCGGACGTCGCGCCCGCCGTCAGCCGGGTGTCCGAACAGGACGTCGGCGCATGTTATCGGGTCGAGGTGCTTCCGGTCGAATCCGGCACGGTGATGGACGCCTTGGGCACCAACAACCCTGACGTCTGGATCCCGGAATCCTCGTTGTGGCTGCAGCGGGCACAGGAACGCGGCGCATGGAACATCCCGGTCTCGGGAACGTCGGTCGCCTCGTCACCGGTCGTGGTTGGCATGACCGACGCCGCGGCGCGTAAGAACGGCTGGCCCGAGGCCCCGCTGACCTGGGCGAAGGTGTTCAGCGGGGATCCGGCGATCGGGTTCGTCGACCCGGCTGCCGACCCGGTCGGCCTGTCCGCGCTGATCGGCACCGGCGACCTCACCAAGACCGCGCCGGATCCACCGGCGGCGTACGCGCAGACGTTGCGAAAGCTGACCAAGCACACCGTCCAGAAGCAGGCCGAACTGTTCGCGCCGGGCCTCGACGGCGCGGTGACCTCAGAGGTCCTGGCACGCAAGCACAATCTGGTCGGCGCGTACGCCGACCCGGCGATCCCCTCGCTGGATTTCCCCTATGTGGTGCTTCCCGGCACGCCCGACAACAGGCGTGCTGTCGCACAACAGTTCCTGGGCAAGCTGATCGAGCAGCCCGGGGCGCTCACCGAAGCGGGATTCCGTCCGCCCAACGGCACCGGAGAGCCCTTCGTCGCGCCGGTCAAGCCACCCGCTGACGTCGACCAGCTGCTCAACCAGTGGGCCGCGGCCAACCGCAGCGCACGGATCCAGGTCGTGCTGGACGTCTCCGGCTCGATGGCCGCCGCGGTGCCCAAGGCCAACGCCAACCGGATGACGCTCACCCTCAAGGCCGCCGAAGTGGGCATCTCGTTGCTCAAGCCGACCACGAAGATCGGCCTGTGGCGGTTCTCCACCAGGCTCGACGGCGACAAGGACTACCAGGAAGTCCTGCCCATGCGGCCGCTCAGCGAGCAGCTGGCCGACGGTGGCCTGGCGAAACTACAGGCCATCAAGGCGATCAACGGCGGCGGAACCGGCCTGTACGACACGGTTCTCGCCGCATACCAGTCCGCACGGCAGAACTGGGAACCCGGCCGGATCAACCTGGTCGTCGTGCTGACCGACGGCCGCAACGACGACGACGGCAAAGGCATCAGCCAGCAGCAGTTGCTCGAAGAGCTGGCCAAGCTGCAGGACCCCAAGCGGCCGCTGCAGATCCTCGGCATCGGCATCGGTCCCGACATCGACCCGGTCGAGCTGCGCACGATCACCCATGCCACGGGCGGCGAGGCCTACCCGACCCCGGACCCGACCAAGATCACCGACACGTTCTACGCGGCGTTAGGCAGGTTGTTGGAGAAATGACCGCGACCGCGACCCGGCCGGTGACCACCACCCTGGCCATTCCCCGTCCTGTGACCATCGCGGCGATCCTCGTCGCCGGGATCCCCTTCGTCCTGCACGCCTGGGTGCTGTTCACCGGCTACTTCGGACACGACGACTTCGTGGTGCTCTACCGGGCCGCAGGCAAGGGCCCGTTCGACCCGGCGTACCTCTTCCAGGACTACAACGGCCACATCAAGCCGGGTACGTTCCTGATCGCCTGGCTGGTCACCGCGATCGCGCCGTTGAGCCACACCGTGGCGGTGATTCCGCTGCTGGCCATGCAACTGGCCGCGTCGGTGCTGCTGTGGCGGCTGCTCGCCCGGGTTTTCGGGCACCGATGGCCGGTTCTGCTGCCGTTCGCGGTGTTCACGTTCTCGCCGTTGATCGCGTTCCCCACGCTGTGGTGGGCGTACGGGATGGAACTGCTGCCACTGCTGGTGACGATGTTCGGCGCGCTGGGCTCGCACGTGAAGTACCTGGAGACCGGGGAACGGCGGCGGATCTGGTTCACAGTCATCTGGAGCGTGGCCGGAATGGCCTTCTATGAGAAGGCTGTCCTGTTCGTGGCTCTGCTGGCCGGGATCACGCTCCTGCTCGCGCCGGCCGGGCAACGGCTGGCCGCGCTGAAGCAGCATTGGCGGGTCTGGCTCGTTCAAGGCGTGCTGACCGCGCTGTATCTGGTCATCTACATCACGTCGACCGCCACCCCGGTACGCGATTCGCCGTTGTCGGTCCAGGCCGTGGCAGAACTTGCCCGCCGGACAGTGGTGGACACGTTCGTGCCCGGTGTTCTCGGCGGGCCGTGGACGAACTCGTCGTTCGGTGGCGCCATTTCCACGCCTTCGCTGACGCTCCGGCTGGTGGCCGCCGGTCTGGCCATCGCGATCATCATCTTCGGCGTGCTGGCCGGACGGTCCCGCGCGGTGCTGGCCTGGGTGTTGCTGCTCGGATACGTCGCGGTCGACCTGGCGCTGGTGATCACCACACGCCTGCACCAGGTCGGGCCGCTGATCGGCAACGACCCGCGCTACATCGCCGACGCCGTGCCGATCGCGGTGCTCTGTGGTGCGTTCGCGTTCCTCAAACCGGGTGGAACGGAGACCGGGCTCCGGCGGCCGCTGGTGATCGGCCTGGTGGCGTTGCTGGGCGCCAGTGCGACTTTCAGCTTCCTCCAGCTCGCGCCCGGCCTGAAATTCGCCCAGTCACGCCAGTACGTGGACACCGCACGGGCCGGCCTTGAGGCGAATCCGGGGATCACGCTGTACGACACCCCTGTGCCGCGCGAGATCATGCACGAGTGGTTCGTCGAGGACGGCAAGGCCTCGCGCGTGATCGGCCTGCTGCCCGGCCCGCCCAAGTTCGACCAGCCCGCCGAGACGATGTGGGCCCTGGACGACACCGGCACGCCCAAGAAGGTCACCGGTATCAAGGAGCCCGCCATCGGCAGGCCTGGGCCGTATGACAAGTGCGGCTACGCGGTCGGTTACCAGACCGCGACGATCCCGTTGAACAGGCGCGTCGACCACCACTCGTTGCTGCGAATGGAGTATTACTCCACCGGCAAGGGCCCGGTCACCATCAGGCTGGGCAAAGCCACCCAGGATGTCTACTTCCCGGACGGCCTGCATGTGCTGTACATCGTGGTGGAAGGCGGTTTCGACCGGGTCGACATCAACCGCGCGACCCCGGTCGACCCGATGTGCGTGGTGAATGTCCAGGTCGGTGCGCCGCTGCTGCGGTGATCGGCTGATACCACATGGATAACGGAAAACCTGAATATCGTTCAGGCGTCCCTAGAATGCCGCGGTGAGTTTCGACGAGGTGCGGCGCGACTGGACAACGCTCGGCGCAGAGGACCCGCTGTGGGCAGTACACGTCGCGCCGGACAAGCGCGGCGGCAAATGGGATGTCGACCAGTTCCTTGAGCTGGGCCGCGCGGACGTGGGCATCGCCCGGGAGTGGCTGACCAGGCTCGCCCTGCCGGCCAGCTGGAAGCGGGTGCTGGACTTCGGCTGCGGCGCCGGCCGGCTCTCGCAGGCGCTGGCCGAGCACGCCGACGAGGTCGTCGGTGTGGACGTCTCCGAGCCGATGCTGGCCACGGCCCGCAAACTGGATCGTTCCGGTGGAAAGTGCCAGTTCGTGCACAACGACACACCGGACCTCAAGCAGTTCGGCGACGGGCAGTTCGACCTCGTCTACTCCGAACTCGTGCTGCAGCACCTGCCCGCCGACGTGATCGACGGCTATCTCGCGGAGTTCATGCGTGTGCTGAATTCCGGTGGCGTCGCGGTCCTGCAGTGCACCACCCGTCCCCTGTGGACGGTCAAGGGCGCGATGTGGCGGTTCGCGCCGTACCGGCTGGTCGCGCTCGGACAGCGGATCGTGTTGCGCTACCCGGCTCCCATGCGGATGACCGCGCTGGCACCGGACCGTCTGAGATCCGTGGTGAGCGCACACGGCGGCGAAGTCGTCGACAGTCTGACCGAGGACATCCCGGCAACCCACTGGCAGTCCACGCGGTATGTCGTCCGTAAGGGCTAATCTCTCTCGGGTGCTGACCAGGCTTCGCAATCCCACCGTGCTGGTGATGCTCGGCCTGACCGTGCTCTCGTTCCTGCAACGCCCTGGTACCACCACTTTCGACACCAAGCTTGACCTGGCCGTGGACCCGGTGGCGTTCCTCGGGCGCGCGCTGCACCTGTGGAATCCGGCGGCGACCGGCGGTGAGCTGCAGAACCAGGCGTACGGCTACCTGTTCCCGATGGGGCCGTTCTTCGCCGGGTTCCAGCTGATCGGGGTCCCGCCCTGGATCGCGCAGCGGCTGTGGTGCGCGTTGCTGCTGTGCCTCGCCTTCGCTGGTGTGCTTGCGGTCGCACGAGCGCTGAAGATAGGCACGCCTGCGGCGCAGTACACGGGCGCTGTGGCGTACGCCCTGGCGCCGCGCATGCTGACCGAGATCGGCCCGCTGTCGGCCGAGATGCTGGCCGCGGTGATGCTGCCTTGGGTTCTGTTGCCGCTGATCAAAGCCGACAGAATCGGGTCGCCGCGGCGCGCGGCAGGCCTGTCCGGGCTGGCGATCCTGTGTATCGGCGGTATCAACGGCGCCGTCGTGATGATGGTGCTGCTTTTGCCAGGTCTCTGGCTGCTGACGCGGCAATGGACCAAGCAGCACGTGAAGCTTGTGCTGTGGTGGTGCGCGGCAGTTGTCGCGGCGGTGGTGTGGTGGTTCCTGCCGCTGATGCTGCTCGGCGAGTACAGCCTGCCGTTCGTGGACTACGTCGAGTCGGCCACGAACACGACCGCGCCGATGTCGCTGTTCCAGGCGTTGCGCGGGACGAACCAGTGGGTGGCGTACGTCTTCGAGGGCAGCCCCTGGTGGCCGTCGGGGTTCATGCTGATCGACAACCCCGTGCTGATGTTCGCCACCGGCCTGGTGGCAGCCGTCGGGCTGGTCGGAATCGTCCGGCGTGGCCTGCCCGAACGGATGTTCATCACGATCGGCGTGATCACCGCCGTCACCTTCCTGACCATCGGCTACGTCGGCGAGCTCGACAGCCCGCTGTCCACGACCGTCCGTGCGCTGCTGGACGGTCCACTCGCGCCGCTGCGCAACGTGCACAAGTTCGAGCCCGGGTTACGGCTGCCGTTGATGCTCGGGTTCATGCACGCCGTATCGCGGCTGGGCGTTCCGGCGCGAGCACGGCTTTCGATTGGTGTCGCGCTTGTGCTGGTCATGGCCGCGCCCGCGTGGTTGTTCACGCTGCGGCCAGGCCCGGGTTGGCAGAGCGTGCCGGACTACTGGCGTACAGCGATGACGTGGCTGGGCGACAACGATCCGGACGCACGCACGCTTCTGGTGCCCGGCACCGGGTTCGGCGAGTACACGTGGGGAAAGACCGTTGATGAGCCGGCTCAGGCCCTGGCGCGTTCGCCATGGGCGTTGAGAAGTCAGATCCCGCTTGGGTCCGAGGGCAACACCCGGCTGATGGACGCGGTCGAGGACGCGCTGGCCGACGGCCGCGGCTCACCCGGACTGGCAGATTTCCTGGCTCGCTCGGGGCATCGTTTCCTGTTGCTGCGTAACGACATCGACCGGGCGGCGACGAACGCACCGCCGGTCACGATGATGCGCGACGCGCTGGCCCGTTCCCCCGGGATCGAGCTGATCAAGACGTTCGGCCCGGACGCCAAGCCCAGCGACCAGCCCGCGGTCAGCTCGGTCGACCTGGACGCCCCGGCCTCGCCCACGCTGGAGATCTACGAGGTCAAACGGCCTGTGGCACGGGCGATGGCGGTCAACGCCACCGACATCGCGACCGTCAGCGGCGGCCCCGAATCGCTCCTGCCGCTGCTGGATGCCGGTGTGCTGCAACGTGATCGCCCGGCTGTCCTGGCCGGTGACAGCAACCAGGCGCCGGGCCAGGACTGGCTGGTCACCGACGGTCTGCGGCACCGTGAACGCAATGTCGGGCGCGTGCGTGACAACCTGAGCCAGACGCTGGCCGCCGACGAGCAGCCGCGGCAGGATCGCCCGGCCACCGACATCCTGCCGTTCCAGGGGCTGCAGCATCAGACAGTGGCGGCGTACCGCGGTATCCGTGGCGTCACCGCGTCCAGTTCGACCGCTTTCGCCGACTCGGTCAAACGCTCGGACCCGTCCTCGATGCCGTTCGCCGCGATCGACGGCGATCCGTTCTCCGCCTGGCAGTCCTCGACTGTCGGCGGCCCCGCCGGCCAGTGGCTGGAGGTCGAGCTGGACACACCGCGGGTGGTCGACGAGGTGGACCTCAGGATCGTGGACGACTCGCGGGTCGGCTGGCCGGTGACCAGGATCCGGATCACCACCGACTCCGGGTCACGTGATCACGACGTGGGCCGTGGCGGAACGCCGCAGAAGTTCCCGGTCTCACCGGGTCTGACCAGCAAGATCCGGGTGACTGTGCTGTCGGTGGCGGCCAACCGCGACACCGGCGCCGTCGGGATCGCGGAACTGGCCGTGCCAGGTGTCACGGCTCAGCGCGCCCTGCAGGCGCCCAGCGACGTCACGCCGAGCGCGAGCCAGCGCACGAGTTTCGTGTTCAGCCGTGGGGCGCAGCCCCGTTATGCCTGTGCCGCGATCGATCGCGAACAGCGCTGCGATTCCGGGCTGACCCGGCTCGGTGAGGAACCCGACGGGGTGCACCGGCTGTTCCGCACGTCCCAGCCGGGCAACTACCGTCTCGAAGGGACAGTCCTGCCCTCGATCGGCGGCAAGGTCCCGGTTCCGGCCCAGATATCCGCATCCACCCAGCTCGCGGGCGATCAGGCCGCAGGCGCGTGGGCGGCCATCGACGGCGACGCGGCGACGACCTGGATCTCCGACTACACCGACCAGGACCCGACGATCGTGATGGAGTGGCCGCAGGTCCGCAACGTCAACGGCCTCAAGCTGACGACGTCGGCCACCTCGGGCGCGTCCCGGCCGACCGAGGTGGAGATCCGTACACCGATCCTGAGCCGCACGGTGCCCGTGTTCTCTGACGGCTCAGTGGATTTCGTGGCCAGCACCAACCGGCTCGACATCACGATCACCAAGACCGAGGGGCAACCCGGCCGTCCGGCGGGCCCGGCGGGCATCAGCGAAGTCAAGATCAACGGTGCCGAGGATCTGTTCAAGCCGATCCCGCAGACCACCCCGTTCACCGTGCCGTGCGGGTCGGGCCCAGCCGTGACCGTCGACGGGGTCGCTTACCAGACAACGGTTTCCGGGACGCTGGCCGATATCGTCAACCACCGGCCGCTGGCCCTGGGCACATGCCGGGACCTCGTCGAAGGCATCGATCTGCAAGCGCGTGAGCACGAACTGCTCACCGCGAAGTCGGAAGCCTTTGTGGTGCAGGACATCCGGGTACTGCCCAACACTCCGCCGGCGGCCGCGCCCCGGCAGCGTGCGATCGATGTCCGGGAATGGGGTGTGGCGCAACGGGAACTACGCGTGGCCCCTGGTGAGGCCGCGATCCTCAGCATCCCGGAGAACGCGAACGAGGGCTGGGTGGCCAAGGTCGACGGGACGCCGTTGGCGCGCACCCGTGTCGACGGCTGGCAGCAGGCCTGGGTCCTGCCGGGCGGCGGCGAGGTCACGGTCAGCCTGCAGTTCGAGCCGGACATCCCCTACCGGCAACGGCTTCTGATCGGCGCGATCGCGGCCGGTCTGCTGCTGATCGTCACACTGCTGCCGGTGCGCCGCCGTGTCCCGGTGAGCACCTCGCCCGGCGGCCGTCGCTGGGTGCCGGTGGCACTGGTGATTCTGCTGGCGGCGCTCGGCGGGGTCCTGGCGATTGTGCTGCTGATCGCGAGTCTGCTTGTCGCCTATGTGTTCCGGCGACGGCGGGCGGTTTCCGGCCTGCTCGCAGGCGGTGGCATGGCGATCGCGACCGTCGTCGCGGTGATCGGCCGGGTGCAGGGCCACGGCCAGGATTGGGCGTACGGAACCGTTGCGCAGGCTGCGATCCTGCTCTCGCTCGCGGCGGCCGCGTCAGCGTCGATCGACTGGTTCGACCCGCGACCGGGAGTCGGCGCCGCGGAACTCGATGACGGCTCCGAAGCAGGCCAGCGCGGCGGTCGCGACGACGGCCCCGGAGACGACCTGCGTCAGCGACCCGTGCCACCAGCCCAGCACCAGAGCGATCTCCACGCCCACGGCCAGCCACGTCAGCAGGGTCGACCGCCGGTCGGCACTCGCGATCCGGGAGTACAGCAGGATCTGCACCAGCGACAGCAACGACCCGACCAGCGCGAACGGCCAGACGGGAATGCTGCTCGACGCGTACGCCGATCCCCCGATCAGTGAGACGACGGTCCGGCCGAACAGCATGCACCCCACCACGACGATCGCGTCCGCGGCGGCCACGATCGCCAGTGCCTTGGGCACGACCTTGCGCCGGACGTCCTCATTGGCCAGCTTCGGCAGCACGACGACCGCGATCGCGTACGGCAGCCAGTACGCGATCTTGGTGACCACCGCGCCGACCGCGTACTCACCCGCCTGGTGCGCAGGCAGACTGTGCCGCGCCAGAACGAGATCGAGGTTCACGAGCAACACCAACGCCAGCAACGCCTGCACGGCGTGCAGCACTTCGCTGACATGCCCTGCGCCCCGCCGACCCGGCATCGGCCTGCCGCAAAGCAGCCACCCGGTAAGCGCCACCAGCGTGCCGCCGATCGCGGCTCCCGCGAACGCTCCCACCGGGGTCCGCACGATCAGCAACCCGGCCAGCGTCCCACCGACCCGGCCCACCGCCTCGGTCGCGATCAGTCTGGCCATCAGGCTGAACCGTTCCGTGCCCTGCAGGATCCCGTAGCAGAGCCCCACAAGGGTGATCGGCGCCAGCGCGAGCGCCAGCAACAGCACTGCCCACGGCGTGTTCAGGTGCAGCAGTTTCATCAGCAGCGGTGACGCGGCCAAGGCCGCGACCATGATCGTCCCGCTGGTCATCAGCCCGAGCGTGACCAGCGGCCCCCGGTCCTGCTCCGGCGCTCGCGCCACCTTGAGGGCGACGACGGTCTGCAGGCCCATCGCCGGGACCGCGCCGATCACCAGGATCGCCAGCAGCGAGCCGAACTCGCCGAACACCGCAGGCGCCAGGGTCCGCGCCGCGATCACCGTCAGTAGATAGCTCGCGATGTTCGACCCGGCGAATGCCACCGCGACCAGGACAGCGTCCACGCGCGCCCGGGCCGGCAACGTGCTCGCCATACGGTCCCCCTTGCTACCGACGGGTAGGACGCAAGGGACTATAGCCGCGAAGCCGGTACCCGGCCGCCTGATCATCCTCACCCGCACGGAGCAACCACAGCGATACCCGGTACTTGCTGGGCGATAATGATCGGATCTGGCGCTCGACGCGGAGAGAGTTGGTGAGATGCGGTTCGTTCTGCCCGCAGTATCCGCATTGCTCGCCCTGCTGGTCCTCACCCCGCTGCTCGGACGCGGGTTCGTCCTGAACTACGACATGGTTTTCGCGCCGGCCCAGCCACTCGTGCCCGACAGCCTCGGGCTCGGGTCGGCCGTGCCGCGGTCGGTGCCCGCGGACGCCGTGATGTCGTTGTTCACCGCGATTCTGCCCGGCGACATCGTGCAGAAGATCATCCTGTTCCTGGCCCTGATGATGGGGCCGTGGGGCGCCGGGCGGCTGGTGCCGGCCAACGCCATGCCGATCCGTGTCGTGGCGGCGGTCTGGTATGGGTGGAGTGCATATCTGGCCGAGCGGCTGTTCATGGGGCATTGGCCGTATCTCGTCGCGTATGCCTGTCTTCCGTGGATCGCCTCCGCCGGGCTGGCCGTGCGGCGCGCCGAGCCCAAGGCCTTGCCCAAGCTCATTCTCGCGTGCGCTCCGGCCGTGATCACGCCGACCGGCGGGATCCTCGCGGCTGGGATGGCGTTGGTGTGCGCCGGACGGCAGGCGCTTGTCGTCACCGCTCCTGCCATGGTCGCGCTCAACGCACCTTGGTGGGTGCCGTCGATCCTGCAGTCGACACTGTCCTCTCCGGACGGAATCAGCGCGTTCACGGCCAGGGCGGAGAACTGGGCCACACCAGTGCTCAGTGTGCTCAGCACCGGTGGCATCTGGAACGCCGAAGTGGTGCCGGGCAGCCGGGAAATGCCGCTGTTGCCGGTATTCACGCTGTTCGCGTTGCTCGTCGTGTTCATCGGCCTGCAGTCCGCGACCGAGAAGTGGTTGCGGGGATTGCTGTTGCTGGGCGCTGCCGGTGTGGTCATCGCGGTGTTCGGGACGCTGCCAGGTGGTGATGTGGCGCTGCGATGGGCGGTCGAGCACATCCCAGGCGCGGGCCTGTTGCGGGATTCCCAGAAGTACGCGGCCTGGTGGGCGTTGCCGATGGCAATCGGGTTCGCGCTGGGTGTCCAGGTGGCAAGCAAGTACTTGACCAACCGGATCGCCCTGATCACCGTGGCGTCGTTGCTTCCCCTGGTGACGATGCCGGACTTCGCGTGGGCCGGGTTCAACCGGCTGGCGACTACTGCCTACCCCAGCGACTGGACCGCAGTCGCCGACCTGCTCAGACGCGACCGGCAGACCGGTGACGTGGTCGCCCTTCCGCTGTCGGCGTTCCGGCGTTTTCCCTGGAACGACAACCGGACCCAGCTCGATCCCGCGCCGAGGATCCTGCCCCGCACAGTGATCACCGACGACACCGTGGTGGTGGGCGGCCGGCCGATCGCCGGCGAGGACGCCCGGGCCCAGCAGGTCCGCCGCACTGTCGAGGAGAACGAGAACCTCGCGGCCATGGGCATCGGCTGGGTGCTGGTCGAGCATCAGACCCCTGGCCGGATCGACCAGGCTGTGCTGCAACGACTGCAGCCGGTCTGGCAGGGCGAGTGGCTGACGCTCTACCGAGTCCCGGGCATGCTCGCCCGCGCACCGGCGGGACCGCCGCGTTTGCCTGTTCTGGCAGGGGATTTACTAGCATTGACAGTTGTGACCGGAGCGCTATTGTGGCTCGTGTTACCTGCCGGTAGATTCAGGCTTCGAAACCGGACACGCACAGCCGAGGAGTAAGCACGTGGGCACACTGGTCGGTGCGATCATCGCAGTGGTCGCCGGACTCGGCATCGCGGGCGGCGGAACATATCTGCTGGTCGACAACCGGGCTCCGGACAGTGCGATCGAGTGGAACAACCTGCCGGCCCCGAACAACGCGAACGGCATTGTCGACTACGGCCGGCGGTAAAGTGCCGCGCTCGGCGACGCTCGACCGGTCGGTCCGGCTGTTTCAGGCATTCCGCAACGAACAGACCGATCGGGACACTTTCTATCGGATCCTGGCCGACGACTCTGTCCGCCAGGTCTCCGAGTTCGCGCCCCTGCGCGGCGGCACATTGCTCGATGTCGGTGGTGGCCCTGGGTATTTCGCGGACGCGTTCCGCGCCGCCGGGGCCTACTACCTGGGCCTGGACCCGGATGTGGGCGAACTCTCGGCCCGTGGTGAGTACACCCCCGGAATGATTCGCGCCAGCGGCACGCAACTGCCGGTACGAACCGGTTCGGTCGATATCTGCTACTCGTCCAACGTGCTGGAGCACGTCGGCAACCCACGCCGGATGCTCGACGAGATGGTCCGCGTGACCAAACCGGGCGGCACGGTTTTCCTGTCTTTCACGCCCTGGTATTCGCCGTGGGGCGGGCATGAAACGTCACCGTGGCACTTCCTGGGCGGCGACTACGCGCGAAAGCGATTCCGCACGAAAAACGGCCGTGAGCCCAAGAACTGCTACGGCGAAAGTCTTTTCGCGGTATCCATCGGCTCGGCACTGCGCTGGGCGCGAAACCATCCGGACGCCACGCTGGAACGCGCACTGCCCCGTTATCACCCGTGGTGGGCGACCTGGGTAGTGCGCGTTCCCGGCCTGCGTGAAGTGGCTTCCTGGAACCTGGTACTGGTTCTCAGGAAGTCGAGTGCGCGCCCCGCCGGCGGCTGAACAGCACCAGCATCACGATCCCCGCGAGCGTCAGCACGCCACCAACGATCCACAGGATCACCGGCAGGCCGGTGAGCAGCCACAGCTGGGACATGTTCTCCTTGGCGATGGACACGTTCTTGGCCACCGACGGCCCGTCGAGCTCGAGCGCGCCGTCGAACACCACTGTGCCGCTACCGGGTCCCTGGGTGTCGGTACGCAGCTCCTGCTTGCTCCACTGCCGCAGCTTGATCACCGCGCCGGTGTTCGGCTCGATCCAGATCGTCCGGTCGACCTCGTAGTAGAGCCCCGCCTTGACAGTGTTCTCGGTCTGCCCGACCAGTGAGCCCGGCACCTCACGGCTGTCGATGTTCGTCGACGGCGCGCTCTGCTTGAACCGGTACACCTCAAGGCCGTCGATCTCGTCCACCGCTTCGAACTTGGCGTCGATCGGCTTGCGCAGGGAGATGTCGTACCACTGGTAGGTCTTCTTCTCGGTCTCGAACGGGAACTTGAAGTTCAGGCCGGGGAACTGCGGATCCTTGGTGTCGGCCCGTTTGCGCGTGTCCTTGCCCTTTTCCAGGGTGTTCTGCAGGTATCCGTTGGTGCACGGGCCGACCGCCTCGGCGGTGAACCGGTCCAGGCACAGCTCACGGACACTGCCGTTGACCGTGGACTTGGTCGAGTCCTCGGTGACGAGGCTGGTCTCGATCCAGACCGCGATGTTGCCGTCCTTCTTGACTTCCGGCGCCTGCATGTCGGCGGTGACGTAGGTCGACGACGTCAGGCTGAGGTTGCGACGGATCTCGGGGATCGCGGGCTGGCCCGGCTTTTCCACGTACATCAGCGCGGTGATCCCGCTGCCCTTGGCATACGAGAGGGATTCGATGTTGTGTGGGATCTTGGCCAGTGCCGGATAGGCATAGAATCGCAGCGTGATTCCGGCTGTGACAGCCAAAACGCCCAGTCCGAGCACGACAAGGCTCACAACGCGTCGCACAGGTCCTCCTGAGAAGCTGGACCGTTGGCACGGCCCGGGGTTGAACTGTAAAGCAGGTCCGAGACATGTGTGACAAACCGATGTCCACTCGAGACCCAGTCGAAGGCCGCGGCCCACTCCTGGCACGATTTGGCGACGATTTCCGCGTCGTCCGGCCGGGAAAGCAGCCGCAACGCGTCATGGACGGCTCCGCCGATATCCGCCCCAGAGGCCACCAGCCAGCCGGTTTCCCCGTGCCGCACCGAATCGCACAGGCCGTCGACCTCGCGGCACAGCGTCGGGACACCGTGCGCGGCGGCCTCGATCACAGCCAGTCCCCAGCCCTCACCGTCGGACAGCGTCACGTTGAGCCAGGATTGCCGTAACAGAGCGCTTTTTGTCGGGTCGTCGACGAAGCCGTGCACGACAACGGCGTCGCCAAAGGGTTTCGCCGCAGCTCGCAGCGCGTCTTCCTCAGGACCCGTGCCGATGATGTGCAGCCGAAGGCCTGGCCATTCGCCGAGCAGGCCGCCGGTGATGTCTATCAACCGATCGACCCGCTTGTGTGTCACCAAGCGTCCTAGGCAGACCAAAGTAGGTTGCACCGAACGGGCGGGCTCGGCCTCCGGCGGTTGGACCATCCCATTGGGAACGACGACAACCTTGCCACGCCAACCCAAACGCTCTCGCATCGCGCGAACGGTCGAGTCCGACACGGCGACAGTCAACGCACGCCGATAGACCCGGCGCGCCGCGGGGCCTTCCAGCCAACGGCCGATCCGGGCCAGCCACGGCGGGAAGTGCACCGCGAACTGGGCGTCGTGCACGTGGTGCATCACCAGCACGACTTTGGTCCGCCGGGGTACCACCAGCGGACTGAAGAACGGGATGCCGTTCTGGCAATCGACGACGACGTCGATCCGGCTTCGGTTGCGCAACAACCACCACAGCGCCCAAAAATAGACCGTCCACCGGCCACCCCGGCGGACTGTGCTCATGCTCGACCCTGCAAGCAGGTCTTCGGCCGACTCATCGCCGGGGCCTTGCCCTTCTCCACGTGCTGTGAGGAATGTGACCGTGGCGCCTGCCGCGGTCATCGCGTCGGCCATCCGGACGGCGTATTCCTCGGCGCCACCGGCGAGCGGATGCTCGCGGTCGCGCCAGTTCACCAGCACCACTCGCACACCGTTGAGCGGTGACACCAAGTCAGGCCACCTCCGGCATCGGCGCCGCGACCGGGACAGGCTCTTCGGCCTGCTGTTCCTGGACTTCCGCGAGAACGGCGCGCATCCGGGCCAGCGCGGCGAAACTGCGGTAGCCGTCGCGCAGCGGATGGAAGGTCGACCCCGGGATGTCGGTCCAGCACACCGGCAGCTCGAAGATGACCGCGCCGATCCGTTGCGCCCGCGCCAGAAGCTCCACGTCGAACGCGAAACCCATGGTGCGCAACGAACCGAACACAGCGTCGGCCGTCTTGCGGTCGAAGAACTTGTAACCACACTGTGTGTCACCGACACCGGGCACGAAACCGTTGGCCACGCGCCGGAAGAACCACGCACCGGCCTGTCTGACCTTGCTGTGCCGGGCATGCACGATCGAGCTCGGGTGCGCCCGGGAACCGACGACCACGTTCACGCCCGCGCCCAGCTGCAGCAGTGTGGGCCCCAGGGCGTCCATATCGGTCGCCAGGTCGGCGTCACAGAATCCGACGTAGGCACTGTCGGACGACAGCACGCCGGCGCGTACGGCGGCACCCTTGCCAAGCTGCGGGCAGTGCACGAGCCGGATCGGGATCGGGCCGGACTGGTGCGCGCGGACGACGTCCACGCTGCCGTCCGTGCTCGCGTTGTCCACCACGACAATCTCGGCGCTCTTGGTGATGCCGGTCAGCGCGGTGGTCAAGCCACGCAACGTGCCAGGCAGCCGTGACTCCTCATTGCGTACCGGCACGACAATGGAAAGCAGAGTCATGTCGGACGAGCTCCTGATTTTGGCATGGTGAAACCGGCGCGGCGTTGCAACGGTCCTCCCGTGAACGTGATGCAGATCGCAGGGTCAGAAAGTTACCCAACGGTAGGCCCCTGCAAATAGAACCCGACTGTGATCCACGTCACTCGAATTCCGCGACCGGAGAGTGTACTGCCGGTATCACCCATCCGGACTCGCCAAATTGCGTCAGGTGGACTAGCGAGACAGGCGGCATTGTTCCCACGAACAAAGCCGTCCCAACTATTTTGTACTCCTAGAACACGTTTCAGTTCGCGACTGACAAAGTTCACAGACCGGTCCGCTGACGCCCGCCCTAAAGACCATAGTTTCCACAGTTCAGAGCCACTTTTCGAGACCACGGAGTGGATCTCCCTCAGGGCTCGGCATCGATCTTGCCAACGCCTAGAATCGATGCTGGACCCGGCCTGGCCGATCTTCACGCCCGCATGCACCGGATGCGTACCGCCGGGCGGCCCAACTCATGATGTTCGAATCGTCAAGCACTGGTTGATAACCGACTGGACGCGATCTTGAGTCGATTACCCGCGTGATACGCTCACAGAGTCATGACGACAATTCATGACGAGATCGAAACCTTTGTCGCCGCATTCAATCGCGGTGACGCCGACGCACTCGACAAGCTCTACGACGAGCACAGCGTCCTTGTTCCCGCTCCCGGCCGGCCCCTGACGGGCGATCAGCGCCGCGCCGCGACCGCACACCTGCTCGGCTTCGGTGCGCCCATGAAGGCCGAGATCCGGCACATCTATCAGGCCTGCGACATCGCGCTGGTCATCGTGGACTGGTCCATCGAAGGCGTCGGCATGACGGGCACCGCGACTGACGTCCTGCGACGCGGCCCGGACGGTGAGTGGCACTACGTCGTCGACAATCCCTTCGGAACTGCCTAGCCAAGCGGGTGGCGCGGACATACTGGGGCGATGGGCATCCTCCGCTACATCGTCAGCGGCTTCATCCAGCGCAGGATCGCGTGGCGCACGATGAACGCGGCGGCCAGAGTTCTGGGCGCGCGAAGGGGAACCGTTGTCCAGGACTATCGGGCCGGCGACCTGCTGACCCCACCCGGACTTTTCATCGTGACGATTCGCCCCGGCAGTGAGGACGAGGTCACCCAGCAGCAGTTGGAGTCAGCGTCCAGCGCGGGCTACACCGGCCAGAAGTTGGTGACCGGCGGCCCGCAGCGTTACTGGACGTTCGCGCGGCAGGAGAAACTTCCCTCTTTCTCGTTCGAGACGTTCCCCGCCGGAAGCATGTTTCGCGATGGTGAGGGGCCGGTCCCCGAAGGACACACCGGTGTCGTGGTGAACCTCGGCACTTCCTACAAAACCTGGTGAACAGGCGAAAGGGCCATCCTCCGCAGGCGGCAGGATGGCCCTTTCTCTTCCCCAGCCCCAACCCCAACACTGCGGCCGAGGCTTGCCCCAAGGGCTGTGATTCTCCTAGTGCGCGACTGCCTTCTCGGCGCCCACACCGGTCAGCGCGCGCACCTCCATCTCGGCGTACTTGGCGTCGTCACGCTCCTTGGAGGTGATGGTGCCGATCCAGCCCAGCAGGAACGAGACCGGGATGGACACGATGCCCGGGTTGGACAGCGGGAACAGGTCGAAGTCCGCGGACGGGAACATCGCCGAGGCGCTGCCGGACACCGCCGGTGAGAAGACGATCAGCAACAGGCACACCGCGAGACCGCCGTAGATGCTCCACAGCGCACCGCGGGTGTTGAACTTCTTCCAGAACAGCGAGTACAGAATGGTCGGCAGGTTCGCCGAGGCGGCCACCGCGAACGCCAGGGCGACAAGGAAGGCGATGTTCTGGCCGTTGGCCACGATGCCGCCGGCGATCGCGACCGCGCCGATCACCAGCGCGGTGATCCGGGCGACCTTGACCTCTGCGGCCGGGTCCGCCTTGCCCTTCTTGATCACACTCGCGTACACGTCGTGGGCGAACGACGCGGACGCCGTGATGGTCAGACCTGCGACCACCGCCAGGATCGTCGCGAACGCCACGGCCGCGATGAATCCGAGCAGTACCGGTCCACCCAGTGCCTGTGCCAGCAGTGGTGCGGCGGAGTTCGCCTTGCCGGGCGCGGCGTTGATCGCCGCGGGCCCGACCAGCGCACCGGCGCCGTAGCCGAGGACCAGGGTGAACAGGTAGAAGATGCCGATCAGCCAGATGGCCCAGACCACCGAGCGGCGGGCCTCCTTGGCCGTGGGCACGGTGTAGAAGCGCATCAGGATGTGCGGAAGTCCTGCTGTGCCAAGCACCAGGGCCAGTGCCAGCGAGACGAAGTCGATCTGGGTGAGACCGGTCTTGCCGTACTGCTTGCCCGGGTCGAGGACGGCCGCGCCGCCCTTCTGCGCCGCGTCGCCCAGCAGCGCGGACAGGTTGAAGCCGTACTTGCCGAGGATCCACAACGTGATCGCGGCGGCACCGGTGATCAGCAGGGCGGCCTTGATGATCTGCACCCAGGTGGTGCCCTTCATGCCGCCGATCAGCACGTAAACGATCATGAGGATGCCGACGACCGCGATCACCAGTGCCTGACCGGTCTTGCTGGTGATACCCAGCAGCAACGCGACCAGACCGCCGGCGCCGGCCATCTGTGCCAGCAGGTAGAAGAAGCTCACCGCGAGCGTGGACGTGGCCGCCGCGGCCCGGACCGGACGCTGCCGCATCCGGAACGCCAGCACGTCACCCATCGTGTACTTGCCGGTGTTGCGCAGCAGTTCCGCGACGAGCAGCAGCGCGACCAGCCACGCCACCAGGAAGCCGATCGAGTACAGGAAGCCGTCGTAGCCGTTGAGCGCGATGGCACCCGCGATACCCAGGAACGACGCCGCCGACAGGTAGTCGCCGGAGATGGCGATTCCGTTCTGCGGGCCGGTGAAGGCGCGTCCGGCGGCGTAGTAGTCGGCCGCCGTGCGGGAGTTCTTGCTGGCGCGGAACACGACAACAAGCGTGACCACGACGAACGCACCGAAGATCGAGATGTTCAGTGCCGGGTTGCTGCCCGCGACAGCCTGAGCGAGGTTCACTTGCCGTCCCCCTCGATCTCGTCACGGATCTTCTGAGCCTGGGGGTCGAGATCCTTGTTGGCGTAGCGCACGTACAGCATCGTGATCACGAAGGTGGACACGAACTGCAGCAGCCCGAGAATCAGAGCCACGTTGATGTTGCCGATGACCTTGGTGGACATGAAGCCGTGCGCGTAGTCGGCCAGCAGCACGTAGACCAGGTACCAGACCAGGAACAGTCCGGTCATCGGGAACACGAACCGGCGCAGCCTGCGCCGTAACTCGACAAAATCGGGGCTGGCTTGGACCGCCTCCCAATCCTGGGCGTCTGGCGGCCGTGTGTCAGGCGAGACGGTACTCACGCAACCTCCCTGTCGCGAATGTGTTCCGCGACACCTTAGGAGGGAGGTCTGGACCTTGGTTCGCTCATCGGACAAACCGCCGAACCATGCGACGAACGGTTGACGAACGGTCGAGACCGAAGGTCGAGTGGCCTGGATCACGTTCCTGTTCACGCAGGTGCAGCCGCAACATCGCCGTGGTCGCCCAGGGTGGCGGGCGGCCGAACAGCGAAACCACCACCATGGTGCCGAATGCGAGCGGAACCGACCAGGGCGCGGGCTGTGCCACCAGAATCGCCAGCCAGCCGCCGACCGGCGGGCCGAACAGCGTCATCACGATCGAGGCGGCGGTGGCGAGCAAACCCACTGCCACGCCTGCGATCGCGCCCGGAGCTGTGAGCCTCGACCACCAGATGCCGAGCACGAGCAACGGGCTGAAGGTGGACGCCGCGACCGTGAATCCCCATGTCACAAGGGTTCCCGCGTCCAGCCGGGCCGCAGGCAACGCCAGGAGCACCACCACCGCGGCGGACAACACGACGGTCACACGCAGTTGCCGGAGACCACCAGCGAGTAGGTCATGGGAGATCGCGCCGGACACAACGAGCAGCAAACCCAGTGAGGTAGCCAGGAAAGCCGCGAACGCACCCGCGGTCAGTAACGCGGTGAACGCATCCCCCCACACTCCGTTATCCACTTGGGACGGTAGTGCGACAACTGCAGTATCCGTCGCACCCGTTAGGTAGAGCTGCGGTACCAGCACCCGGCCCAGCACCCCGTAGATGCCGGGGAACAAGTAGAACGCGCTCAGCAACACGACCGTCAGCGCCGCGGTTCTCCTTGCGGCACGGCCGTTCGGGCTGGTGTGGAAGCGCATGAGCACATGCGGCAGCCCCATCGTGCCGAGCATGGTCGCGAGCAGGACGGCCCACGTTCCCAGCAACGGATATCCGGCGCCCTGCAGATCGATCAGCGGACGCTCCCAGCCCGGTCCACCCGGCGGGGTCTGCCCTCGAACGCCGGGCACCGGAGCGTTCTTGAAAAACGTGTACTCGCTGCCCGCCTGAACCGGAAAATCCCCAACAGGCAACGTGATCGTGCTGCCTCTGGTCCGGACTCTCGTCGGCTCGCGGACTTCCAGCGTGACGGCGCTACGGAACGTCACAGACGTGTCGTGGCCGAAGTGCGTGAACTCCACCGGGTGCAGCGCCTCTTCCCGGATGTCCGGTCCGACCCGCAGCAGCAGCCAGATGGCCGGGATAATGAAAAGCACGAGTTTCAAACAGAACTGGAACGCCTGGACGTACGTGGCCGCCTTCATCCCGCCCAACGCGAGCGTCACACTCACCACGGCGCCGGCGATGACCACCCCGACCCAGTACTGCGATCCACTCACGACACTCAGCACAAGCCCAGCGGTCCGGAACTGCGGCACAAGGTAAAGAACGCCGATCACCAGAATCGCGACCGCGGCCAGCCTCCGCAACGGCGGCGACGCCAGCCTCGCTTCGGCGAAGTCCGGCACAGTCAACGCCCCCGACCGCCGCATCGGCGCAGCCACCAACGCCAGCATCGCGATATACCCGGCGGTGAACCCGACCGGGTACCACAGCGCCCCCACCCCATCCTTGACCACAAGCCCAGCCACACCGAGAAAAGAAGCGGCCGACAGATACTCCCCCGACACAGCCGCCGAGTTGAGCAACGGCGAAACCCGGCGCGACGCAACAAGAAAGTCCGACGTCGTCCGCATCGCGGCCACCCCACGCAGACCGATCAGCAAAGTGATCAGGACAACCGGAGTAACAGCCAGAGCGGCGATCACGCCTCATCCTCCGGCCGCTCAGCCCGCCGCAACTGCCAGACCGCCAGAAAAACCATAGCCGGAAACGGAACAACGACAACAGCCAGCCAGGAAACCGGAATCCCCCACACCCGCATCGAATCCAACTGAGGCCACACCTCAAACCCCAACGGCAACAACAGAACAAGCGCGAACAACCAGCCGACCGCCACCATGGCCCGCCGCCGCTGAACCCGGAAAAGCCGCTGCGCCCGCTCCACATCCGCCGGATCAAGCACAGGAACCCGCCACCGCCCCCGCGCCCGCCTGCGCGCATGCGCCAACCGAGTCTGCGGACTGGTAACAGCAACCCGACGATGCGGCATCAAGACCGCCGATCGAGTTCGCCGCGTTGGGCCGCGGCGAGCAAGCGTTCGCGCAACTCCCGGGAATGCCGTCGGGACACAGGCACGTCGCCCACGTCTGTGTGCGCGAGCAGGCCGCCGGCGGAGTCGCTGCGCAACTCGCGGACGGACCCCAGTGCCAGCAGGAATCCTCGGTGCACCCGGACGAAACCCGAACTCTCCCAGTATTCCTGCAGCCGGGAGATCGGCATCCGGACCAGGTGGGAACCGGCCTCGGTGTACAGCCGCACGTAATCCCCATGCGCCTCAACGAAATGCACATCGCTCCGGCGCACATAGTGAGTCCGCCCAGCGGTCTCCACCGGCAACGCGGCCATGGCGTCGAGGCGAGGCGCCGGCTCGGCGTGCCGGGTGACCCGTGCCAAGGTATCCGCCAGACGCTCCGCTCGCAGCGGCTTGAGCAAGTAGTCGACCGCGCCGATGCCGAAGGCGGCGACCGCGTGCTCCTCATGTGCCGTCACGAACACGATCGCGGGTGGGTCGCTCAGCTTCGTCAGCAGCGAAGCCAGCTCCAGGCCGTCGAGTCCGGGCATGGAGATGTCCAGGAACACCGCGCCGAACCGGCCGCTCTGGATCATTTTCAGCGCGGTGATCGGGTCGCCCGCGCCCGCCACCTCGTCGACTTCCGGGGCGTCGTTGAGCAGCCGGCAGAGTTCGTCGAGCGCTGCGGGAACGTCGTCGACCGCGAGGACGTTGAGGCCCATCAGGGCATCACCCCTGGCTGGAACATCGGCACGCGGACGACCACGCGTGTGCCGGCGTCCGGCGCGGTCTCCACCACGAGCCCGAACCACGAACCGTAGACGTTCCGCAGCCGACGGTCCACATTGGTCAACCCCACACTGTCCCCTTTGCCCTGACCGGCGAGAATGCGCTCGGCCACGACCGGGTCCATGCCGACCCCGTCGTCCTCGATGCTGATCACGCAGTCCGACCCCTCGGCTTCGCCCCGCACCTGCACGAGCCCTGTCCTGGCCCGTGGTTCGATCCCGTGGCGCACCGCGTTCTCCACCAACGGCTGCAACACCAGATACGGAATCGCGACCGCCAGCACTTCCGGCGCCACCCGGATCTGCACACGCAGCCTGTCGCCCAGGACCGCGCGCTGCAACGCCAAATAGGTCTCGATCGCATGAAACTCGTCGGCGACCGTTGTGTAGTCGCCGTGACGAGCCAGGCTGTAGCGCGTGTAGTCGGCGAAATCGAGCATCAGTTCCCTGGAACGGTCCGGATCAGACTTCACAAGCGACGCGATCACCGTCAGCGCGTTGTAGACAAAATGTGGCGAGATTTCGGCACGCAGGGCGCGCAGTTCGGCTTGGGCGGCCTGGTCGGCCAACGACTCGAGCCGGTTGCGCTCCAGCGCGTCGCCGATCCAGTCCGCGATCTCCCGCACCGGCGACATCCGGCTCGCCCCGGCCACGACCAGCACACCCAGCAGTTCGTCCCGCGCGTGCAACGGAACCGCTACTGTCGGCAACCGCCCGGCCCGGGTCTCGCGGTGCAGCACGTCGTCGACCAGCTCGTCGGTGTCGACGCCCTTCGGCGCCTGCCCGACCCATTCAAGACGGCCCGACAGGTCGGCCAGCCCGACCCCACTGACGCCCAGCAACCTGCGGATTCCACGCACCGCCGCACGTACTCGCGGCCCCGACAGGCCGCCCGCGAGGTCGCCTGCCACACGCCTGGCCACACCCAGGGTCGCCAGCTCGCCCCTTCTCCAGGGCTGCCGTGCCCCCGCGCCGGGCACCACCGACATCGCCGCTCCAACCGCGTCGACCGACCAAGCCCCAGATCTTACGTGCCTGCCCTGGTCAGACGCTCGACGTGAGCAAAGCTGCGCGAAAATCGGTAAGTGCTCCGCGAGCTGACTGCCTATCCTTCTGGCAACGCGTCGACGGAGACAAGTAGCCAGGGAACGCGCGAGCCGGAGAGAGCCACCGGTAGCTGGAAAGGTGGCCTCGCGTCCCCGCGGTGAAGACACTCCTGAGTGCGGGGAGGAAATGCCCCGCCGGCCGGCCCCCGTCATCGGGCTTTCAGAGGCCGCTTCGGCGGTGAAAGTGCGGTGGCACCGCGAGTTCCCTTCTCGCCCGCACTCCCAAGGGGATGTTCCTTCACCAGGGAGTCCCGATGATTACCCGTATCCTCGCGGCAGACGTGCCCCGGCACATCGGCAGCCGCGTGCGGACAGCCGGCTGGATCCACCGCCGGCGTGAGCTGAAATCCGTCACATTCCTCGTCATCCGCGACCGGTCCGGACTGGTCCAGGTCGTGCTGACCGAGCCGGTCGAGCTGACCGAGGAAACCGTTGTGCAGGTCGAAGGCATGGTCACGGCCAGCGAACAGGCGCCCGGCGGCGCGGAGATCACCCAGCCGGTGATCACCGTGCTCAGCGAGCCCGCGAAAGCACCGCCGTTCGACCTCTACCGGCCGAGGCTCTCCGCCACGCTGCCGACGATCCTGGACAACGCGCCCGTCGCCTTGCGGCACCCCGGAATGCGCGCGCAGTTCGCGATCACCGCGGCCAGCGTCGCCGGGTTCCGGGCAGCCCTGGACGCCCAGGGGTTCACCGAGATCCACACGCCCAAGATCGTCGGCACGGTCACCGAGTCCGGCGCGAACGTGTTCGGCATCGACTACTTCGGCCGCCGTGCGTACCTCGCCCAGTCCCCTCAGCTGTTCAAACAGTCGCTGGTGGGTGTGTTCGAGCGGGTCTACGAGGTCGGACCGGTCTTCCGGGCCGAACCGCACGACACCACCCGGCACCTGGCCCAGTACACCAGCCTGGACGCCGAACTGGGCTTCATCACCGACCACCACGACGTGATGGCCGTGCTCACCGAGACCCTGCGCACGATGGTCTCGACGATCGGGGAACGCTTGCCGGAGGTCGAACTGCCGGTGGTCCCAGCCGAGATCCCGGAGATCCACTTCGCGAACGCGTTGGCACTCATCGGCGCACAGCCGGACGAACCCGACCTGGCGCCAGCGCACGAACGCTCCCTTTCGGACTGGGCGCTGCGCACACACGACTCAGAGTTCTTGTACGTCACCGGATACCCGATGCGGAAACGTCCTTTCTATACACATCCGGAACCCGGACGACCAGACCACTCCAACAGTTTCGACCTGCTGTTCCGCGGAGTCGAACTGGTCACCGGAGGCCAACGGCTGCACAGCTACGCCGACTACCTCGCGGTCCTGCCGGACCCCGAGCCGTATCGGAGTTATCTGGACGCCTTCGCCTACGGCATGCCACCGCACGGTGGCTTCGCACTCGGCCTCGAACGCTGGACCGCCCGGCTTGTCGGCGCGGCGAACATTCGCCAGACCACGCTCTTCCCACGTGACCTGAACCGTCTCTCGCCATGACCGACGCGGGTCCCCGCGCATTCGGGGACCCGCACTAAAGTGGCTGGGTATGACGCGTTCGCGGGTGTATCGGCATGGCCGGCTGGAATCAGAGAACTTCGCACCCGAGCAGCTCGCGGACAATCTGGCCGATCCGGACACGACCGTCTGGCTGGACCTTGCCGCACCGGGCAAGCAGGACCTCGCCGAGATCAGCCGCCTGCTCGGCCTGCACGAAATCGCGGTGGAAGACGCCACGCAACAGCACGAACGCCCCAAACTGAGCCATTACCCCGGCCACGCGCTGATCATCGCGTATGCCGTGGAAACCCTGGAATCCGGCGAGTTGCGAGCCTTCGAACTGGCTGTCTTCATAGCGAAGCAAACGCTTGTCACAGTGCGCAAGGACCCGGCCTTCAACATGGAGAAAGTGGTCACCCGCTGGGACGCCGAGTCCGAAATAGACGGCGTCGGCTACCTCCTGCACGGCGTCCTCGACTACATTGTGGACAGTTACCTGGACGCTGTGGTCGCCCTGGACGACCGCACCGAGACCCTCGAGGACGACATCTTCACCCAGGCGCCGAACTCCGCGGACATGCAACGCCGGTCCCTGTCGATGCACAAGAGCCTGGGGCAGTTGCGGCGCAAGGTTTCGCCGATGCGCGAGGTGCTGACGCCCTTGATGCGCCGCGACAGCGCCATCTACAGCGAGCACATGCTCCCCTACTTCCAGGACGTGCTCGACCATGTCCTGTGGGCGTCCGAGCAGGTGGAATCCCTGCGCGACCTGGTCGCCACCATCCGCGACACCCAGCTCAACCTCCAGGGCAACCGGATGAACCTGATCATGAAAAAGGTCACCAGCTGGGCGGCGATCATCGCCGTCCCGACCGCGATCACCGGCTTCTACGGCCAGAACGTCCCCGTCCCCGGCGTCGACCACCCCCTCGGCCTGTGGATCTCCACCATCGCCATCGTCCTGGTCTCGATCACCCTGTACGCGACGTTCAAACGCAAAGACTGGCTGTAGGACCTCACTTTTTCGGCCGGGCCGTTGCGCTGATAGCGCCGACAGTGACGAAGGTGCTCACGGCCGCGAGGCCGGCGACGAACATCGCTATTGGAGCAGGTGGGGCTGGGGGGACAGCGGCCGCCTTCTTCACCGGAGGCTGCTCGGTCACTGGCGTGACGACAGAGACGGTCGTCGTGATTGACCTGGTCACGGTGTCGCGGCGGGTGGCGATGAGTTGGCCGTTCATGATCGGCGACGCGGTCACGGTCAGCTCGGTGGTGAGCCGCTCCCCCATGACGACCTGGCAGGTGTACGTCGTCGACTTCTTGGGGGCGAGGTCACCGATTTCGCGCGTGCACTGGGGTGGGGTGCCGGTCACGCGCACTGCGCCGAGTGGGATGCCGGTTGGATTGCCCACTGTCACCGTGAACGTCACGACTTCGCCGGGGCGCGCGGCTCGGGTGGACGGCTGAACGGTGAAGTCGATCTTGGGGTGGACGACCGTGAAGGCCGCGCGGGATTCGCTGGTGACCTTCTTGCCGATCTTGTCGGTCCCGGTCGCGGTCACCATGTTGGTGAAGCCCTCGTCACCTGCGACGACTGTGCACTCCAAGATCTTCTCCATGCCTGACGGGAGTTCGCCGGGCTCGAGTTTGTCGCAGGCGTCGACTTGCTTGTCGTCCACAGCGACACCGGTCAGAGGCGTGTCACCGGTGTTGCGGACCGTGATCGTGTAGTTCACTGTCTGTCCGCTGAGGACAGTCGTCGGCGATGCGGTCTTCGTGGCCGCGATCGCGGGCCGGATGATGTCGAGCGATGTCGTGGCCTCGGCGGCAAGCTTGTCGCCGATCAGGCTTTGGCCGGTCACTCGCGCGGTCAACTGCTTGTCCTGTTCGGGCGCGGCGCGGGTGCAACTGGCTTTCACCGACTGCCCGGCTTTGAGTTGATCAATGGTGTGGTCACAGCCGAGATCCTCGGTCAGCCGGACGTCCACCGCAGGCGCACCACCGGTATTGGTGACGAGAACCATTTGGGTGATCTGGTCACCTGGATGTGCGGCGTTTTGCTCCAACGAGGTCACGATGGTCAGCTCAGGACGGGGAGCAGACACGGCGATACCGCCGACCAGGTATGCATCCATCCCGCTGGTGAACGACAGGTTGGCGCCGGCGTCGCCTGGCCTCAGCACATCACCGCCGACGTCCAGGGTCTGCACATCCACGCTCATGTTGTTGAGTGCGTTGGGATTCACGCGTCCGTCCGCACTGGACACGAAGAAGTTGCCGGTGCCACCGGCGTTGCGGCCGTTGATCACCAGCTCGTCGCCGGGGACCGCCCAATCGCCTTCGAACCCCGTGACGCTGAAACGAGACGTCCCACCAGCGGGTTTGACCGCCGGGAGCCGGGCATCCGCCTGGCTTCGGCCGCTGAAGGCGTGGACGTGGGCGTCGAACACCGTGACCTGCTTGCGAGCCGGTGCGACCTTGGGCTGCGGCCGGTCGAACGCCCAGACCGCCACCAGCGACCAGCCGCCGAAGCAGTCAAACCCTTGTGGCGTCCAGACATTGCCGACGGTCACGGTCACCGGGCCGGTCACCGCACGCAACTCGCCGGTCACGTCTGCAGATGCGCTGTAGAACTGGTGGTCGATGTTGGACAGGTCGTTCAACGCGTCTTCGGTGTAGCGAGCCGGTTTCACGGCAGCGGTCTTGTCGTTGACGGTCA
The DNA here is from genome assembly GCF_017876405.1 of Kibdelosporangium banguiense. GTDB lineage: Bacteria > Actinomycetota > Actinomycetes > Mycobacteriales > Pseudonocardiaceae > Kibdelosporangium > Kibdelosporangium banguiense. The sequence goes on from NZ_JAGINW010000001.1 coordinate 11,427,510, forward strand.
GTGAGACTGCCTGCTGCTGCGGCAGGCCCGGCGGTTTCGTGCCGCGTCCACAGGGGACGTTCGCCGGCTCGCCGGTGTCGCCCGCCCAGGTCAGTTTGGCGTACGCGATCCTGGCGCCGGCCGGAATGGTCAGCCGGGCGGTGGAGGAGTTGAAGGTGCTCGCGTTGGAATCGACGTCCGCCCAGGTCATCGGGTGTCCGTTGTTCTGCGCCGACGGACCGCTGCCGACCCGGTTCTGCGCGTCGAGGCACAGTTTCACCGGATAGTGTCCTGGTTTCGCCGGACAAGCCGTGACAGTATTGCCTATTGCGGCAAAATCGCCGTAAACGGTTTCGTCGTAGGCCACCGGCAATGCCATCGGATCGACTGCGGAGGCCGCCGGGGGCGCTGAGAGAATGAGCAATGAGAGTGTGCCCATCAGGCCCCATATGCGCACATCGACCTCCATACGACGAGTAACCGGACCATAGGTCACGTCTGTGACGACCCGCCAGAACGTTCACCCCTATCGGTGGATTTCCACCGACACCATGGATTTATCCACAACGGTGTGTCAAACATGATTGCCGTGCCGGGCTACGTGTATCTGCTGGTTGTCGGATCAATGTTGATCACTGCGGTCGTCATGGTTTTCGCGGGTCGCAGAAAACGCGCAAAGGAGGGTGAGTACAACTCCGACGCTCTCGGCTTTGTCGGCGGCGTGTTCAACGCGCTCTTCATCGTGGTCCTCGCGTTCTACACGGTGATCACCTGGACCGAGGCCGACACCACCGAGCAGCACACGGCGGCCGAGGCCGCCAGTCTCGTGGAGATCTACTGGCAGGTCGCAAGCGTTCCGGAACCGGAACGCGACCAGGTCCGCGCTTTGGTACGCGAGTACACAGCCGAGGTCGCCGACCGCGAATGGTCATTGATGGATCAGCGAAAATCGGACCCCAAAGCAGATGATCTTCTCGTCGCGCTGCGCGCCGAAATCACCCGGATCCCCGCCGAACCGGAACCGGTCGCGGCAGCTCGCGACGCCGCTCTGGAAAACGTCCGTACCGTCACTGACGAGCGACGCGCCCGAATCGAACAGGCGACCGGAGATAGTTCGCTACTAAAATTGTTGCTGTTCGGAACAATTGTCGGCGGCGTGGCGATGGTGACGTTTCCGCTGCTGATCGGTTTCAGCGCCGACTTGCGGCACATCCTCAGCCTGGCCGCACTGGCCGGCATCCTGGCCTTCACGGTTTACTTCGCCATCGAACTCGACCAGCCGTTCCGCGGTTTGATCAGAGTGGAGCCCGACTCGTTCCGGACGGCGTTGACGGAGTACCAGCGGATCCCCTGATCCCTCCCATTGAAACGTATATCAGAGTGGGGGGCTTGCGGCAAGACCCCGGTCCTGGTCCAGACTTCTGCGCCGGAGACACGTACAGGGGAGAGTTTCAATGCGTTTGCTGTTGACGACAATCGGGTCACGCGGCGACGTCCAGCCAGTGGTAGCGCTGGCGGCGCAGCTGAAGGCCCTGGGCCAGGACGTCCGTGCCTGCGTCCCGCCCGACTTCCGCAGTCAGTTCGCGGATCTCGACATCCCGTTCACCCCACTCGGCCCAGAACTGCGCTCGACCGGCAAGTCCAAGCCGCCCACCGCCGACGAGGCCCGTAAAATGGTGGAAGACTCAGTCGCCGCCCAGTTCGCAGCGGTCCGCGCGGCGGCGGAGGGCTGTGATGTCATCGTGCACGGCGGCTATCTCGTGGTGGCCGCCCGAACAGTGGCTGAGCAGATGGGCATCCCGTACGTCATGGCGGCGTACTGCCCGGTGTTCCTGCCCTCCGCGCACCACGCCCCACCCGTCTACCCAATGCTCGGCCAGAAACCGGCTTCCGACGAAGCCCTCTGGGAACTCGACACCCAACGCTGGAACAACACCTGGAGCGCGCTGCTCAACTCCCACCGAGCCGAAGCCGGCTTGGCCCCCGTCGAAGACGTACGCAGCCACCTGTTCACCGAAAAACCATGGCTCGCGGCTGATCCGACGCTGGCCCCGGCCCCACCGGACGTGGACGTCGTCCAAACCGGAGCCTGGATCCTCCCGGACGACCGTCCACTGTCACCAGAACTGGAGGCCTTCCTCGACGCGGGCGAGCCCCCGATCTATTTCGGCTTCGGCAGCATCCGCGCCCCGGAGAACCTCAGCAAGAACATGATCGAAGCCGCCCGGAACCTAGGCCGCCGCGCCATAGTCCTACGCGGCTGGGCCGAACTGTCCCTGGTGGACAACGAACCCGACTGCCTCTCCATCGGTGAGGTCAACCAACAGGCCCTCTTCAAACGAGTCGCCGCCACAGTCCACCACGGCGGAGCCGGCACAACAACAGCAGCCACCCAGGCCGGCGCACCCCAAGTCGTCATCCCCCAGCACGTGGACCAACACTATTTCGCCCAACAGGTCCAAGCCCTGGGAATCGGAACCGCCCACACCTCAGGCACCCCCACAGCAGACTCCCTAACCGAAGCCCTCGCCCAAACCCTCACCGCCCCCAAGGCCACCCGAGCCAAACAAACCGCCGACAAAGTCAACCCCGACGGCGCCACCACCGCCGCCCGACACCTGATCGCAATGCACAACTAGTCTCAGGACGACCCTCGGCCCCCCGATTCCCAGCCTACCGGCGGGATCCGACAGAAACAGCAACCACAGACGGCCACGGGCCCACCTGTCCACAGCAAGCTCCCCGTCGCGTAGTTTCTGTCGGTACCCCTCACTACGCTGGATCTCGTGGGCCGAGGCCGCACTCAGTAAGGCAGGGCCCAGATTGGGTTGGTGTAGAACCAGAGGTCCTTCCATGGGTCCGCGTTTCCCACGACGTCGATTGCGGGGCCGGCGGGGTCCACGGCTGCGCCGAGGTAGCCGGGGGCGGATCGGTTGCCGTCGGTGCCGCGGAGCCGGACATAGACTGGCCGGTCGAGGCGCCCCAGTGAGTAGGTGAAAGTCACGGTGCCGGTGGACTTGTTGACGTCGAAAGACTTCACGACCTTGGTGTACGGCGCGGTCATTGTGTCGCGGTCGGTTACGGGGCCGGTGACGTCGCCCTGAATGACGTCCACTCGGGACAGGATTGGAACGAACTGCGCCCAGTTTGGGCCGTTGGCCAGGTCGATGGAGATCACGAGTTCGATGGGAGTTCCCCGGCGGGCGTGCAGGGAGCCGCCCAAAGTGGCGCTGGTTAGCCGGTTTCCCACCATGCGCAGCCTGATGTCGAGTCCGCTGATCAGGCCGCCGTGATCGACCCATACTCGCCCGGCGCGGATTCCGTCCATTACGGCGCGGTAGGAAAAGTCGGTGGCGCCAACGTGAGTCCGGCTGTAGCACCCGGGCCAGAAGTCTGCCTCACCAATGGCGAGGGCGGCGTTGTAGACCGGGTCGGGATGACGTCCGTTGGCAGCGAAGTCACCGCCGGGGCCGCGCACCGAGTTGTCCGCGTAGACACTGTGCGAGTCTGAGTTCGCGGTTATCCACCAGGGTTTTCCCTCGGCCAGCAGGCTGTCCCAGACGCCGCCCACCGTGGATGTCATCCAGTCGAATCCGCCGTAGGTGAAGTAGCTTTCGGCTGGATAGCCTGGGAATGCGTCCGGACCGTGGGAGCCGTCGTAGTAGCCGCGGGCGCGTCCACCGCCGTGTGGGGCGGGAATGCCAGCGGCTTGGTGGCCCGGCGCGCCTTCCATTCCGACGAAGATTCGGGAGGTGTCACGCCAGTTGCGCAACTCGTGTGGGGAGTCCAGTCCTTTGCGCGCCGGGTGGTTCGCCAGCATCAGGGCGTCCTCGACGCGCTTGTTCCGGACCGCGTCAGCCATGAAGTTGATGCCGGCTATGGCCAGCGCTTCCTTGTTGGGGTTCGCTTCGGTGAGACGGCCTTCATATGTGCTCTCGAACTGCTTGAGCAGCGAGACCTCATTGCTGCCCGGGTGGACGAACACAGTTCCGTGTTCAGCCCCGGGTATGTTCCATTCCAGTCCTTGGAACACCAATGTGGAGCCGAAGGCGGAACGGGCGGTTTTGATGTCCGGGTTTACTTTCTCCACGCCGATTCTGGCGTGTGTCGCACCGCCGTGGTCGGTGATGACGAGCCAGCCCAGGCCGTAGGCATTGCCGTGGCGCACATGGTCGATGACGCGGTACTTTCCGTCCTCGCTGTAATGCGTGTGCACGTGGTGGTCGCCGGCCAGCCATCGGAAACCACCGCGAGGGACGGGCGCGGCAGCGGCCGGGCTCGAGAGGACACTGCCGACCGCCGCACCGAGCAGGCCGGCCCGGCGTAACACTGAACGCCGGGACAACTCGTCGTGGTTCAGTTCCTCGTCGGGAACGGTCACATCCATGGAGCGGGGCAGCTCGGCAGAGTGATGGTGTCCCAAATCAAGGCTCCTTAATACACGACTTGCAGCAACCTACCCCCGAGTCGCCAGCGCACGCAGGAAGAACGCCAGGTTGGCAGGGCGTTCGGCCAAACGGCGCATGAAGTACCCGTACCACTGCACTCCATACGGCACATACACCCGCATCTTGTCTCCGCGCCGGGCGATCGTTTCCTGCTCGCCAGGCCTGATCCCGTAGAGCATCTGGTATTCGAAATCACGCCCCGCGCCCAGCTCACCGGCGATCGCGATGATCCTGGGATCGTGCGACGCGACCATCGGGTACCCGTCGCCTTGCATCAGAATCCTCAGCACCCGGACGTAATTCCGGTCCACTTCCGATTTGTCCTGGTACGCAACAGAATCAGGCTCACGATAGGCACCCTTGCAAAGCCTGACCCGGGACCCGGCGCTCGCCAGGTCCCGGGCATCCGCCTCGGTCCGGTACAGGTACGCCTGCAGAACCGCGCCCACCCAAGGGAAGTCGACGCGCAGTTCCGACAGGATCTCCAGGGTCGAGTCCGTGGTGGTGTGGTCCTCCATGTCCAGCGTGAGTGTCGCGCCCACAGCCGACGCGGCCTCGGCGATCAGCCGGGCGTTGTCCAGGGCGATCTTGTGACCGTCACCCGGCAACGCCTGGCCGACCGCGGACAGCTTGACCGACACGTCCGCACCAGCTGCCAGCCCTTGCTCGGACAACGCCGACAGGAGCGACGAGTAAGCCTCGACCGTGTGCTTGGCATCGGCGACCTCGGTGGTGTCCTCACCGAGGTAGTCGATAGTCACCGCACGGCCCGACTCCACCAACGAGCGCGTCGCGGAGACCGCGTCCGGCGTCAGTGCCCCGGCGACGAACCGGTTGACAACGGGCTGTGAGAGCGGATTGCGCTCGACGACATTCCGGGCCCACGGCGAGCGCGCCGCGGCGAGCAGGCTGGTACGCAACATGATTACCCCTGGTGTGGGTGACGGGACACGGTCGGCGGGACGAAGGTCTCCTTGATGGAGCGCGGGCTGACCCAGCGCAGCAGGTTCAACGGCGAACCGGCCTTGTCGTTGGTGCCTGAGGCCCGGCCGCCGCCGAACGGCTGCTGGCCGACCACGGCGCCGGTCGGCTTGTCGTTGACGTAGAAGTTGCCCGCGGCGAACCGCAGATCCTCGGTCGCCCGCTCGATCGCGGCGCGGTCGTTGGCGATCACGGCACCGGTCAGGCCGTACGGCGCGGCGCTCTCCATCTGAGTCAGCACGTCGGAGAACTTGTTGTCCTCAAAGACATGCACAGCCAGGACGGGTCCAAAGTACTCGGTCGTGAAGACCTCGTGTGACGGGTCGGTGCCCAGCAGGACCGTCGGCCGGACGAAGAATCCCTCGCTGTCGTCAGCGGTTCCGCCGGCGGCCACAGTCAGAGCCGGGTCGGCAGCAGCCCGGTCCAGAACGCCGGAGAGCTTGGTGAACGAGCGGCGGTCGATCACTGCACCCATGAAGTTGCCGAAGTCCGTGACATCACCGACAGTCAGACTGTCCACCTCGGACAGGAAGTCGCCGGAGAGACGCTTCCACAATGAAGCCGGGACGTACGCACGTGAAGCCGCCGAGCATTTCTGGCCCTGGTACTCGAAAGCACCGCGCACCAACGCGGTCCGCAGCACGTCGATGTCGGCCGACGGGTGCGCGAGCACGAAGTCCTTGCCGCCGGTCTCCCCCACGATCCGCGGGTATGAGCGGTAGCCGGCGATGTTGGCGCCTACCTGGCCCCACAGGTGCTGGAACGTCTTGGTGGACCCGGTGAAGTGGATGCCGGCCAGGTCAGGGTCGGTCAGCGCGACGTCGGAGACCGCGAGGCCGTCGCCGGTGACCAGGTTGATCACCCCGGCGGGCAGGCCGGCCTCTTCGAGCAAGCGCATGGTCAGGTGTGCGGACAGCGACTGCGTGGGCGACGGCTTCCACACGACGGTATTGCCCATCAACGCGGGCGCGGTCGGCAGGTTCGCCGCGATGGCTGTGAAGTTGAACGGCGTGATGGCGTAGACGAAGCCCTCAAGCGGCCGATGGTCGGTGCGGTTCCAGATGCCCGGCGAGCTGATCGGCTGCTCGGCCAGGATCTGGCGGGCGAAGTGCACGTTGAAGCGCCAGAAGTCGGCCAGCTCGCAGGCGGCGTCGATCTCGGCCTGGATGGCGGTCTTGGACTGGCCGAGCATGGTCGCGGCGTTGAGCCGGGCCCGCCACGGGCCGGTCAGCAGGTCGGCGGCACGCAGGAAGATCGCGGCGCGGGAGTCGAAGGACAGCGAGCGCCAGTCAGCGGCGGCGCGCTTGGCGGCGGCGACCGCGGCTTTGGCGTCGTCGTGGGTCGCGTTGGCGAGCGTGCCCAGGACGTGGTGATGGTTGTGAGGCTGCACAACGTCGATGCGCTCGCCGCCCGCCATCCGCTGCTCGCCGTCGATGGTGAGGGTGAACTCGACGGTTTCCTTAGCCTGAGCTGCGATTTCGGCTTCCAGGGCAGTCCTGGGGGCGGTGCCGGGCGCGTAGTCGAAGACCGGCTCGTTGACCGGGGCGGGAACTCGAGTCACTGCATCCATGGACTAACGGTAGGACCGCTTTGACCTGCAGATTTTGTCCAGTTGGCTAAAATCGGACCATCATGGTCAGCCGATCGGACAAAACGTTGCGCCAGGTCCTGCAGGCGCTCGGAGATCCCCTGGTCGAGGTGCTCACGGCCCCTCGCGGGCTGGACGACGTGGTTCGCGACGTGGTCATCCTCGACCCCGAAGACGACCCCGACGTCCGCCGAGGCGACGTCGTACTGGTCATCGGCCTCCGCGGCCGTGCCGCCATCCCGACCGTCCGCGCGGCCGCACGCCGTGGCGCCCTGGCCGTCGCCGTCAAGGGCCGTGACGATGCTCTGCAACAGACCGCGACCGACATCGGCGTCGCACTGCTCGCGGTTCGTCCCGACGCTCGTTGGGAGCAGGTCGAGTCGTTGGCGCGCGCTAGCATTCTCGCCGGAGTTGACGCTGACGATGAGACTGTCAGTGACCTGTTCTCCCTAGCGCAGACTATCGCCGCATTGACCGGCGGTTTGGTCAGCATTGAGGACAGCGCGAGCCGCGTGCTCGCATACTCGCGCTCATCCGACGAGGTCGACGAGCTACGCCGCTTGTCGATCCTGGGCCGCCAAGGCCCCGAGCAATACCTGGCTTTGCTGCGCGAATGGGGCGTCTACCAGCGGCTACGCGAGAGCGAACAGGTCGAACGCATCGAGGAACGTCCCGAACTGGGCATCCGCCGACGCATTGCGGTGGGTATCCACGCTGGCGACCAGTCCCTCGGCGCCATCTGGGTCCAGGAAGGCGCCACACCGCTCACCACACAAGCCGAACGCGCTCTCCTCGGCGCCGCCCGCGTGACAGCCCTGCATCTGGTGCGCAGCCGCAACAATCCAGCCGCCCCTTTGCGCCTGCGCGAGAGCCTCCTCGAAGGCCTGCTCGACGGTCACACAACCGCGGCCGCCGTCGCCGCGAACATTGGTACAGACCCGAAACGCCCGGCCGGAGTCGTCGCCTTCGCCCTGACCGACGACGCCGACCGGTCCACTTTGGAGCTCCGCCGCGCGGAACTCACAAACCTGATCGCCGTCCACACAGCCTCATACCGCCGCGCGGCACTGGTGACCACTCTCGGCGCCCGTATCTATGCCCTCCTGCCCGACCTGCACGGCACCGACGGAATGCTCACCCTGACCAAGGAAATTGTTGCCGCAGCCCGAAAGCACGCAGGAATAGCGGTCCGGGCAGCGGTCGGACTGGCCCCCGATCTGAGCCGCACAGCCTCCGCCCGGCGTGAGGCCGACCGCGTTCTCGACGCTGAACTCGACGCCCCGGTCGCGTCGATCAACGACGTCCGCGCCGAGGTCATGGTCGCCGAACTGCTCGCGTTGCTGGCCGAGCACCCCGAAATCCGCGACCCCAGACTCGACCACCTGACAGCCGAGGACACCAAGGGCATCCTGGTCCCCTCAGTCCTGGCCTACCTCGAAGCCCTGGGAGACGTCCGCGCGGCCGCCGACCGGCTGCACATCCATCCGAACACCCTCCGATACCGGGTCCGCAAAGCCGCCGAGACAGCCGGAATCGACCTCGACGACCCCAAACAGCGCCTGATCACCCAGTTGCAGCTCAGCCTGCGGTGACCGCCCTGCGCGTGATCATCCAGCGGACCACCAGCGCGGACGCCCCGGCGGACCCCGCGGCGACGGCGAACGCGACCGGGTAACCGAAGGCCGCGACAAAGATCCCGCCCAACGGCCCGGCGGCCATGACGCCCAGATCCCAACAGGACGTCAGGGCACCGACCGACGCCCCGGCTCGCATCAACCCGCCCCGCTTGAGCGTGATGATCACAGTGCTCGGATAGACCAGCGCGGTACCGATTCCGGCAAGCGCCAGCCCAACGAGGGTGACCAGCGGACTCGCCGATACAGCCACCACCGCAAGCCCACTGAGCTCGACCAGCAAGCTGACGCCCGCCACCAACTCTCCACCGAACCGGTCGATCAATCCCCCGCCGGCAACCCGCGTGAGCACGTATCCGGCTGCGAACACAGTCAGCGGCACTGTCTCACCGCTGCCGTGATTCTCTTGCAGGAAAAGCACTGCGAACGCGCTGACGGTGCCGTAGCCGTAACTGGCGAGCCAGAGCACAAGGCCAGGCCTAGCCGCACCGCGCGGGATGATCTCGCGCCATCGGGGTCTTTCCTGGCTTGGGGCAGGCGGCCGCGCTGTGGTGAGGACCGGAACCGCTGCTGCTGCACCAAGCGCGATCACCAATACCCAGACAGCGTTGTCGTCGCCTGTCCAGTGCTGCAGCAAGGTGGCCAGGACCGGGCCCAGAGCGAGCCCGGACCACATCGACAGGCCGAACCAGCTGGCCACGCGGCCACGTCGTTCCTCCGGCGTGCCCGCCAGGACCCAGGGCAGCGCGCCAGAGAACAGAGCCGCGTCACCCACACCCATCAGGACTCGGGCGGCCAGAAGTATCGCCGCGTTCGAGGCCAGCAGTTGGCCGATCCCACCGATCGCGGTAAGCAGGGAGCCGGCCAGAACCACACGACGGGAATAGCCGCAATCGGCGATGTAGCCCGCCACCGGACGCGACAGCGCCGTGGCCGCGAAGGCGAGGCCTACAGCGAAGCCGAGCAGGACTGGTCCACTGTGGAGACGTTGCACCACTAGCTCGGGCAAGGCTTGCAGGCTCCCGCCGAAGGCGAGATTGCCCAGCAGCACGGCAAGCCAGAGCCGGAACACCGGTGCGGCCCGGGGACTCACCACGAGATGGTGCCCAGCAGCACGTGCTGCGGCAGGTGCACTGCGAGGCCGATCCGGACCGATGCGATCAGCAGGTCCTGCCCGTCGGCTCCAGCGCCGCGCCGAATTTCCATTGTGGAATCAAGCGTGTCCAGAAGCGTGAAAGCGGCACGGAAATCGGCGAGGATCAGCTCGTCGGGTGGGAGCATCCTGGTTCGCGAAACCCGGACGCCCGCCTCTGCGAGCCTGCCGAGCAACCCGTTGCGGACCAGCTCCCAGTACAGCCGTGGATGCCCGATGACTCCGTCGCAGGATCCGCCCGTCTCCTCGACCAGCGCGGCGGTCTGCGTGATCACCCTGCCAAGATCGGTGGACGGCTTTGCCTGGCGGCTCCCCGCCAGTGTGCGAATACCCGGGATCACACCGTCCTCAGTGCCGTTGAGCAGGGCGTCGTTCTCCACAGTGCACAGCCGGACGATCAAGCGGTGATCCACCACGTTCGCCAGCGTCTGCTCGTTCGCCGTGATGCCGCGCGGGACCGAGAGCGACGCAGTGAGAGTGGTGATCGCCGCGGTCGAGATCGACGTGCTGAACCGTGCCTCCGGTGTGGCGCCGTAGGACGCGCCTGAGGTATCCGATCCCCGGTGTTCCTCGCGCAGGTACCCGGTCGGTTCGGTCACTTCGCGGGTCTTGAGCAGGTGCCGCACGGTGTACCTAGGCCGGTTCGCAGCAAACGGGAAGGTCGCCGGGAGCGCGCACGGCAGCGACACCGTCACGTCCTCGCCGAACGCCGCGAACACTGCCGCCGCGAACTCCTGCCCGGGGGATCCGGTTCGGGTGAGCTCGGCGGTCATCGGCCTGTCCCCAGCCCAGCTGCGACCTTGCGGACGGCTTCCACCAGGTCGGCGCAGTCATCCAGGGTCAGGTTGGCGGACAACGGAATGTCCACCGTTTGCTCCAGCAGCATGGCGGTCCGCGGCAGGCTGCGCCTGGCCTGAGCGGCGTCCGGGAAGCAGAACCGCCAGTTCCAGAACGCGCGTACGTTGCAGTCGTCGACGTCGCCGATATTGCGCGCGCAGATTCCTTCGGCCCGCAGCGCGCACGCGAACCTGGCCGCAGTGCCCTCGTGGACATCGAGCACGCGAAACATCATCGACTCCCCCAGCAACGCGCCGGGCTCCACCGGTTGGCGCACCGCGATCCTGGACACCCCGGCCAGGCCTTCCGCGACCACCGTGTAGTTGCGCCGATGCGCCGCGACCCGCTCGTCCAGCCGGTTCAGCATGGACGTGGCCATCGCCGCCCTGATCTCGTCCATCCGCCAGCCGAAAATCGGGTGGTCCAGGTCGTTGACTGCGATCGGCGGGAGGCCTGCAGGCTCGAAATGCCGCCGCATCCGGCCTTCATAAGCTCCACTGTAGACGGTTGCGCGAGCGAACAACTCGGTGTCAGCGGTGAGCAGAAAGCCGCCCTCACCAGTATTGATCGACTTGTCGGACTGAGTGGAGAACGCACCCGCGACGCCGATCGTTCCCAGTTGCCTGCCACGTAATCGTGCACCAAGGGCAGGAACCGCATCCTCGATCACGGGAATATCCAACGGATCGGTCAACGCCCGCACCGCGTCCACATCCGAGGCAACACCTCGCATGTGCACAACGACGACAGCCTTGACCTCGTCGGTCAGCTTGCCACGCAGGTCGTCGATGTCCAGATTCAGATTCTCGTCGCACTCCACGAAGACCGGCCGGTGCCCTGCCAGCTGGATCGCCGACGGCGTGGCAGCGAAGGTGAACGCAGGACACAGCACCACGGATCGCGGCGGCAGGGCGAGCCCGAGTAGAGCGAGCGCGATAGCCGTGGTGCCGCTGGTACAGCCGAGTGCGTGAGGTACACCGAAATAGTCGCACAATGCGGACTCGAACCGGCCGGTCTCGGTATCAGAAACCGCACGATAGTCGTAACGGAAGTACAGCCTTCGTTTGATCGCGTCGATCCCGGCTTGCTCGTCGGCGGGGCAGATGAAGACATCGCCCTTGTCGTATGTCGGCCATTCGGCTGTACGAACCGGACGCCCGCCATCGGCGGCGAGTGTCGCGTCTGTAATAGACAGTGAGTCAGGTAGCGAAGTGTCGGTCAAGGGGCACCTCCATGCCTGTCGATTCAAGCGGGGGTCAGATGCCGCGGTAAGCACCGCCATCCACCAGCAGGACCTCGCCGGTCACGAAGCTCGCGTGCTCGCTCGCCAGAAACGCCGCCACCGCACCGAAATCAGCCGGTTCCCCCAGCCGCCCCAGTGGGATCTCGGCGGTGAACTCGGCCAGCTGCCGTTCTGGTTCGTCGCCCAGTTGCCGGTCGACCGCAGGGGTGCGGTGATAGCCGGGCGCGAGCACGTTGACGGTGATCCCGGTCGCGCCGAGCTCATAAACCAGCGACTTGGCGAACCCGACAAGACCGACTCGGACCACATTGGACAATCCGTAACGCGGAATGGGCTGCCGCACGGTCTCCGATGTGATCATCAGCAGCCTCCCCCAGCCTGCCGCGCGCAGATGCGGCAGGGTTTCCAGCGCGAGGCCGATGTGCGGCAGCAAGGACGTCTCCAGCGCCTGCCGGTAGTCAGGCAGCCGGAAGCCGGTCACCACACCAGGCGGCGGTCCCGCACTGTTGGTGACCACCACATGCAACTCACCTAATTCCTCCACTGTGGACTTAACCCATGCGGCGACCGCCGCTTCGTCAAGCAGGTCCACGGTGCTGGCGAGCACCCGGCCGGGGCCGAGTGCGTCGGCTTTCTGCGACGCGGCGGCAAGCCGGTCCGGGTCACGTCCGCACAACGCGACATGCGCACCTTCGGACGCGAGCGCGCATGCCGCGCCGAGGCCGAGCCCGCTCGTACCCGCGGCAACCAAGGCGACCCGGCCGGCGAGACCGAGATCCATCACACCCCCTGACGAACAGCGGAAGCTTTACTCGATGGAGTGACGGGATATCCGTAGCGAGTGAGCAGCGGCAGGGACAGCGCAGTGGCTGTGACGGCAGCCCGACGGGGAAGTTGAGCCGGCCATCGGTCATCTGGCCGTACCTGGACATCCCCACGCTGCAACCGGTCAGGATTGCCGGTAACGGTGTGGTTGATGCCGAGCGACGCAATCCGATTCGCGTCAACCGGCGGTTCGGCGTCGAGATCGAGCAGTCCCAGGATCGCGCGGAGCGCCCGGCGTGGGTCGCGGACGAAATCCTCGTAGGTCAGCCGCAGCGAGATCTCCGGGAACATCCGGCAGATCAGCTCCGACGCGGCATTGAACCCGGTCCAGTACAACGTGCTGCGGGCCGGACTCATCGCGGGAATGTAAAGTTTGGGCCGCAGCCACGAGTTCGCGGTGGCCCGAGGGTCCCGGACCACGTGCAGAATCCGGATGTTCGTCTCCTGCCGCCCGGCGAGCAACGCCGCCTCGGCGGGGTATTTCGAACTGTCCACAACGACCCGCGCACCCGTGGCACCGCGGATCGCCTGGTACAAACCATTCATTCGGTCACCCAGCTGCCGCACCGCGGGCGGTGCGGTTTTTCGCCCCGAACTCTCGGCGAGCCGGGCCATCGTGTGCCGGGTACGTACCAACTGTTGCTGGGCGCGCATCCAGGCGCGAGCCGTGCCGACCAGGTCGACGCCGCCCACCTGTTCGAGTACGTCGCGCCACACCGGGCACTGCAGTACAGGTGTCCCGCAGCCGCACGTGGAATTGGTCCCGTCACGGAGTACACCGTTGCGCCACAAGTAGTACAGCTCTCCGACGTGCACAACGCCGTCGAGTTCATTCAGCAGGTTGCCGATCAGAGTCGTCCCGCTGCGGCACCACCCTGTCACGTACAGCACCCGCGAGGAATCCATGCCACCTCCCCGTCGTGCCCCTCCACCGGTGGATGAGTTTCCGACCATAGGGCATACGGGTTTCCCACGGCTATAGGTAATTCTGTCGACGTGACCAGGAGGGGGTGATCGTGGTACGACTATCGGCTGCTGTGCGCGAGACCGGTGAGGATGTGGTCAAGGCCGCGACGGAAGGCCAGTTCGTAGCGGTCGTCGGCATGGGGTGCGTCCGCTTCGATCATGATCCGGCTCAGGTGGGGGTAGTTGCCGCCACCGATGATCATATCGCCGTACTGCGCCTGCGCGGCAAGCCAAGTCTTCATGTCCACTCCGGACCGCCGGGCCGTTTCCTTCTCAGCCAGCTCGTCGAGGACATGTCCGCGTACGAAGGTCAGCAAGGTTCCAACCTGCGCAAGGACTTCGTCGGCACTCAAGTCCAGCACATCCACCGTCGCGTATGCCGCGTCCAGCCACGCCAGACTGTTCGGCCCCAGCGTCGGACGGGTCGCGGGCAGCGCGGCCAGCCACGGATGCCGCAACACCCTGGCGCGATGTTCGTACGCGATAGCCCGCAGGTCCGCCTGCCAGTCGCCGGTCCGTGCGGGTGGCTCACGTTCACCGATCGCGCTGTCGATCATCAAGTCGAACAGCTCATCCTTCGTGGCAATGTAGCGGTACAGCGTTGTCGTACCGGTCCCCATCTCGCTGGCGACACGGCGCAAGGACACGGCTTCGATGCCTTCGGTGTCGGCGATACGGATACCCGCGGCCGCGATGTCGGCTCGACTGTGCGCCGGGCGCGGCCCCCGGGCGCCACGTTCCGGCCGCAACCAGATCGGCTGGTCAACCATGAGACCCCTTCCGCACATTATTGCGAACACTGTACGCGGTAAACTACGGTCAAATTTATGCGAACACTGTGCCCGGGTATTGGGGGAAGCTTGTGAACGTCGGTTCGGTCAACTCCGCCGACGGGACGGTCATCGGGTATCGCTGGCTGGGCAGCGGCCCCGCGGTACTCCTCATACACGGAGGAATGCAGGCGTCCCAGCACCTCATGAAGCTCGCCGTCGCACTGTCGGCCGACTTCACCGTCTTCGTGCCCGATCGGCGTGGACGCGGCCTGAGCGGACCCCACGGTGACTACAGCATCACGCGGGAGGTTGAGGATCTTCAGGCACTGATCGCCGCGACCGGGGCATCGCGAGTCTTCGGCCTCAGCTCGGGGGCGCTTGTCACACTGCGCACGGCCCTTGCCGGCTTGGAGGCGATCGCGCTGTACGAGCCCCCACTGTCGGTCAACGATTCGGTGCCATTGGCCTGGGTGCCGCGCTTCGACCGCGAGATCGCCAGAGGAAGGATTGCCTCCGCACTGGTCACTTCATTGAAAGGGCTGAAGATCGAGCCCTGGCTTGGCAGACTCCCACGGTTCGTACTCGTACCGCTCATGGCGGTCGGCAGTCGCCTGCAGGGCAACGGGTCCAGTGATGACGTGCCGATCTCGGCCCTCGTCCCCACGTTTCACTTCGACATACAACTGGTCCAGGAAATGGCGGACACAGCGCAGGACTACTCGTCGCTCGGCTCGCGGGTTCTGCTGCTCGGCGGCGCGAAGAGCCCGGCGTTCCTCGGCGTCACATTGGACGAACTTGCCGCCACGATCCCCCACGCACAACGGATCACGTTCACAGGACTGGGCCACTCAGGTCCGGACGACGACGGCGATCCGGAACGTGTCGCCGAAGCCTTGCGCGACTTCTTCACCACTTGAAAACTCCCTCACATTCGCAATGCTACGAACTTTCTACAGATCTACTGATCCAGTCGGGCGATGCGGATGAGATTGACTGGCCACCCGGATCACCGTCGTGTTGACTGCTGTCGGTACGCGATGCCTTGGAGGTGGGCATGGCCGGCGGTACGACCAACAAATATGCCGAAGGACGTCGCATCTTTCTCGGCATGGCAGTCGACAGATATCGCGAACTGCCCGAGGACGGCCGTCTGGTCAGACCTTCTGTCGATGCGGCAAGCCTGGCCCAGTTGCTGTGCGCCTCGGGTTATGAGCACGCCCTCCCAGGAATGGGCAACTACTGGACATCCGAACACGTGCGGCTTTCCCTGAGCGAATGGTTGAAGGACACCAAACTCGGCGCCGACGACGTGGTTGTCTTCTACTTCGCCGGTCACGGCATGGTGGCCGACCGGGACCGGCACTACCTGATGTGCTGGAACAGCAACGAGGAAGATCCGGCGTCGACAGCACTGGCCACTGAAGACCTTGTTCGTATCCTTACTCGCACCGGGCTCAGAAATCTCCTGATAGTCCTCGACACCTGTTACGGCGGAGCCGGTGCGGCCGATGGCTCTCAGATCGTGCTCCGCACACTCGCCCGTCAGTTCAACGACAATGGGCCGGGCGGGGTATGGCTGTTGTCGTCATCACGAGCAAAAGACGAGGCCGGCGATGGCACGTTTGTCGATGTCCTGATTCCGGCCTTGACAGAGGTGCAAGAACGAACCGGCCAGCGCCAGCGCTATCTCGACCTGCTGGACGTGGTCGAAGAGGTGAACCGGCGCTTCCAGCGACAACAGGTACGTCAACGTGCGGAGATCGCGGCAGGCGTGGTCACCGGGCTGGCCCCGTTCCTGAAGAACGAGCGATACCGCAGCGATCTGCCCACCGAGGACACCGACCTCGAGCTTCAACGCCTGCTGTCCAAAAGAGATCTGCACGAACATTTCGGTCCGCGGTCCCGGGGTGTGGAATTCGACTCCGAACCTGGTCTGTACTTCCACGGCCGCGACGAAATCCTCGGTGAACTGGTGAGCTGGTTGACCGCACCGAACAAGGACGGCAAAGGCCGGGTCGTCACCGGAAGTCCCGGATGCGGGAAATCGGCCGTCCTCGGCCGAATCGTCGCGATGTCGGACCCGGAGTACCGCAGGCACCTCCTGCACGAACCTGCTCCGGCAGCGGCGGGCGTCACGGCGAAGCTGGTGGATGTCGCCGTCCACTCGCGGCACAAACTTCTACCCGAGATCGTTCACCAGATCGCGACCGACCTCGGACTGGACGTGGACGGCCCAGGCCAGCTGTTGCGCGACATCAGCGAACGCGCCCGGGCCCGCGGGTCGGTTGTAGTGGTCATCGACGCCTTGGACGAGGCCGGCTCGGGCACCGTGGCCGATGCGGGCGGCAAGGGCGAACCTCGTCGAATCGCACGAGAGCTGTTGCGCCCATTGTCCGAAGTCCCTGGTGTACGACTGATCGTGGGAACCCGGCGTGAGCTGGTCAGCAGCCTCGGCACGGCAATGCAGGTACTCGACCTCGACGACCGTAAATATCTCGGTGGCAAGGACATTGCGGGCTATGTGACCAAAGTTCTGTTGGCCAGCAACGAACCAGAAGTCGTCACGCCGTACCGCAACCGCCCAGACCTGGCGCGCCAGGTCGGTGAGGCGGTGGCCGGCCGCGCCGCGGGGGTCTTCCTCGTAGCCCGGATGACCGCACGTGGATTGCGTTCCGCCACCCACCCAATGGACATAGAAAAGCCCGGGTGGCAAGACGAACTCCCGAGCGAGATCGGCGAAGCATTCGAGGACTACCTCTCCTGGTTCGGCCCGGACGAAGACCGTGTCCGCGCAATGCTCACTCCCTTGGCCTTCGCCGAAGGCCAAGGCCTGCCCCGCGGCACGCTCTGGACCGGAATGTCCTCTGTCCTAGGTGGACGCCAATTCGGCGAGAACGACATAGACTGGTTGCTGGACAAAGCGGCGGCGTACATCGCAGAGGTCTCCGACCAAGATCGTTCGGTCTACCGCCTGTACCACCAAGCCCTCGCCGAACATCTACGCGCCGCCTACAGACCAGGCCAAGTACTCGCCCAGCGCCGAATAGTAGAAGCCCTTCTGGCAACGGTGCCCAGAACCGCCACTGGAGACCTCGACTGGCTGGCAGCACATCGATATCTGCATGCCCATCTCTCAACACACGCCGCTGCGGCCCGTTGCCTGGACAACTTGGTCGCCGACCCGAGCTTCCTCCTTGTCGCCGAACAACTAGCGCTACTTCGCGCGTTCCCTCAAGTGAAAACTGCGGATAGTCGGCAAGCCCGCAGTGCTTACGAACAGGTCGCACATCTGCTGGTGGCGGGTATGCCTCTGGGCGACCGCGCTGCGTATTTGCAGCTCTCCGCGCATCGATGCGGTGCCAAGGATCTTGCGGATCGGATCGACACACTGAAGATCACGATGCCGTGGCGCACCAGATGGGCATGGTGGTCGCCAACCGGAGTCCACCGTCAACTGATCGGCCACACAAAAGCGATCCGCGGCCTGGCAACAGGCGACATGGACGGCAGGCCCATCGTGCTGACAGGCGGCGACGACGGAACCGCACGGATCTGGGACCTGATAACCCAACGCCCAATCGGCGAACCGATCCGCCACGGAAGCCGATCAATCACAGCATTGGCCGTCGGCGAGATGGGCGACTACACAATCGCGGTCACAGGCGGCGACGACAGCAAGCTCCGCCTGTGGGACCTGTCCTCCGGCAGACCAATAGACAATCCCCTCGAAGGCCACACCAACGAGATCACCGCGATCGTCCTCTGCAATCCCCGCAACAGCAACAAAACACTCGCAATCAGCACCAGTCTGGATGGCACCGCGCGGGTGTGGGATCTCACCAGCGGGACTCAACTCGGCGAGCCGTTCACTGGGCACCGCAGGCCAGTGAAAGCCGTGGCGTGGACTGAGGTGGACGGACGAATCCTGGCGCTGACCGGTGGCGAGGATCACCAGGTCCAGCTGTGGGATGCGGAAACAAAACGTCCAGTAGGCCAATCACTGATCGGACACACAAAAGCCGTCACGGCTGTGGCATTGGCAGAGGTAAACGGACAGATTCTGGTGGTAACCGGAAGCGGAGACGGCACGCTCGGCCTGTGGGACCTAAGGTCTCGGCAGCAGGTCGGAGCGCCCCTCGTCGCTCACGAATTCGGCGTGCACGCTGTAGCCACAGGCGAAGTCGATGGTGTCCCCATCGCCGTAAGCTCCGGCCGCACATTCACTCGGGTGTGGAATCTCCAGACCCGACAGCAAATGGGTCAGCCGTTGGCCGGACAGGACGGACTGGTGCACTCCGTCCTCGTCGGATCTGTCGACCGCAGACCTGTAGCGATCACAGGTGGAACAGACCGGATCGCTCGGATCTGGGACCTGACAGCAGATCAGCCACTTAGCGGCCATACAGACTTTACGAATTGCGTGGCAATGCGAAAGGTCAAGGGCCGCTGCCTCGCCGCCACTGGAGGTAACGATACCACTGTCGTGCTGTGGGATCTCGACGCCGGCGGGTCGCAGGACGGCCCCCCCTTGTCTGGCCACCGGTCCGCAGTGACTGCTGTAACCCTGGGCGAGATAGACGGCAGACCCGCAGCAGTCACAGGAGATGAAGACGCAACGGTTCTTGTCTGGGACCTAATCACCAGAAGCCGGATTGGCCAAAAGTTGGTAGGGCACACCGGCCCAGTCGGCGCCGTCACGTTGTACCGCAGTGACGGCGCAGTTCGCCTGGCGACGGGAAGCAAAGACGGCACCGTCCGCCTTTGGGACCCAGTTACAGGAACATTGATATCTCCGCCGCTGGTCGGCCACAACGCAAACGTTGACATGCTCGCAGTGGAGATTGTGGAGAATCACCAACTAGTCATCGCTGCAGCGAAGCAGGGCCTTGCCACAGTTTGGAACCTCTCAACCCGTGAACCGCTGGAGATCCAGCAGCCAGATCCTGATCGATGGAGCGCACTGGACGTGGGCTGCATCGACAGAAAGGCTGTAGCGCTCTTTGTCGCAAGCGATAACACGTTATTGCTGTGGGACCTGCTCGCCGGACAAGCAATCGGTAATCGCATGACGGGTCATACCGACAGCGTCACCGTTGGCGTCCTGGGTGAACTAAATGGCGAACCAATCGCCACAACTGGAAGCACAGACGGAAATGTCATAACATGGAGTCTCAACAGCGGCCACCCTCTCGGACCGACACTCACCAGCATCTTTGACTACAGAAGCGGGCTATCATTAGCGACAGGGCCGACCTCCCAAGGAACCGCAGCGATCACAGTAGGACGCCAAATCAGACTGTGGTCGCTGACAGATTTCCAACAGGTCGGCGAAGCGCTACACGGCCACGAAAACTATACATTTTGCGTTACGCCCGCCCATAGCGGAGATCGCAAAACAATTGTCACAGCGGGACGCGACGGAACAGTCAGAGTGCACGACCTGAATTCCGGAAAACTGAACGGACCAACCCTAAATGGTCATGAAGTTTTTCTTGAAGGAGTAGAATATACAGAACTGAATGGACCCGTCGCCGTATCAGCAGGACAACTTGACTGCACCATCCGAATCTGGGACCTCACAACATACAGAGAGCGATTCCACTGGGCCTACAAACAAAATATGAGATTCGTTTACGATACTCAGCGAACACTGGCGATCTACGATCGAAACAAAAAACCAACCTTAACTATCGCCGCAGGCCCAGAAATACAAGTGTGGGATCTCGCTTCGCGATCACTACTTGCCGAATTGACCGGCCACACCGGCCGGGTCCGGTCAATAGTCGTGGGCCAGCTGAACGGAACGCCGGTCGCCCTTACCGGAAGCGTCGACTCAACGGCGCGACTATGGAACCTCGACACTCTCACCGCGTTGGACCCACCCCTCACCGGCCATGACGGCGAAGTAGTGGCCACTTGGGGACAACGCCTCGGCGAGGTTGTCGCCTTCACCGGCGATGGTGATGGTGTCGTGCGCGCATGGAATCCCGTCACCGGACAACTACTCGAGTCGAGTATTCCACCTGCACAGAAATGGATAGAATGCCTCAGCGGCGGAGAACTACATGGCCACCCCGTCCTCGCTATCGGCAGCGGCGATGGCACCATACGCCTCTGGTGCCAAACCACAAATCACATAATTGCCCAATTAGAGCTCAACACGACCCCACATGATGTCGTCATGTTTCCGGACGGCGATGTATGCGTAGCAACGGGAATGGGCGTCCTGACACTGAACATCCAGGACTGGATGAAGGAGACCCAGGGGTGAGCCGTGTGCTGCTCGTCCATGGCATCGGCCAGCAGTACAAAGGGCCCGAGTCCATGCTGACCGAATGCACACCTGCACTGCGCGACGGCGTCCGTTTCGCGGGTGGTGAGCTTGCGGTCGAGGACATCTCCGCAGCGTTCTATGGTGACCTCTTCCGCCCAGCTGGATCCCGATCAATCGGTTGGCCCGACTACGACTGGTCCGATGTGGACGAGACTTTCGAGGCGGATCTGTTGCTGGCGTGGTGGCAAGACAGCCAACCACAGCATCCGACCAGAGCCCGGACCCCGCAATGGATTCAGCGAGCGTTGTCCGTGCTCAGTGGCACGAGTTTCTTCGCCGGCCTTGGCGAACGCGCCATGGTCGGAAGCCTGAAGCAAGTACGCGCTTACTTCTGCGACCCAAACGTGCGGGCAAAGATCCGCGAGCGCGTCCAAGCGGCCATCGCACCCGAAACGAGAGTGGTAATCGGCCACTCGCTTGGCTCAGTCATCGCCTACGAAGCACTCAGCTCAAGTGCAAACACACCTGCCAAAGCGCTCATCACGCTCGGCTCACCACTAGGCGTTCGCCACCTGATATTCGACAGGCTCACACCAGCGCCACGCGACGGCGTCGGATGTTGGCCCAGCTCCATAGAGAGCTGGACCAACATCGCGGACCAAGGCGACGTCGTTGCCCTTACAAAGAATCTGGCTCCGCTGTTCGAGCGCTCTGTCGTCGATGTCCTGGTGCAGAACGGGGCGAAGGCGCATGACATCCGCCCCTATCTGACCGCCGCCGAGACTGGTTCGGCGGTTCTCAGCGGTTTGACCACCGAGAACTGAGCCGACGGACAGATCACTTCAGTGCGTACGCCCGGATAATGGTCTGGTCCACCGCGTTGCCGGCGGCGTCCTGGGTCCGGGCTTTCAGTGATACGTACTTCGCGCCTGCTGGGTGGTCGACGAGTGCCATCCAGCGTGAGCCGAACCGGCTTACGCCGGCTGGACGCCAGGTCTCACCGTCGTCATAGGACACCTGGATCGATGGCGTCTGCACGCCTTCGGTCGAGGTTGTGCCGTTGCGCTGCGCGTAGACCGGGATCATGAACGGTTTTCCGGCTGGTGCTCGGTTGTTGTCGTCCAGCAGGGGGGCGAAGCGGACCACGAGCAGTGGCAGCGGCGCGGGAGTGTTGCCTGCCACGGTTTCCGAGGCGAACGTCCAGGTGGTCTGGACCGCTGTGGACAGTTCGGCTATGCCACTGCGTTTTGTCGCGACGTCCAGCTTGTATGTGCCGCGGTCTGCGGGGATTTCGCCATCCCATGTGCCTGCCAGGTTGGACTGTCCGATGATTTTGCCGTCACGGCTGAGCGTCGTGCGTGCGCTGTCCACTTCGGAATAGCCGACGTGCGTCGAGGACTGGTCGGTGAACATGGGCAGGGCCACCTGCATGTAGTCACCGAGCCGACCGGCCCACCTGTCCGGCACCGGGTTGTCCGGCAGTGCGGGGCCGAACACCGCGAGGTTCCACCTCTCAGTGCGCTCTGTGCCCGCGGCGAACCTGCGCGGGCGGGCGGTGAACATCAGAGTCTCCTGGAAGAACTCTGCCATCCTCATCTGCGCGAACAGCATTCCCCACTCGAGTTCTGGCGAGAAGTACTCGGTCACCCGCAGCGGCATCGGACCGCCCGCCATATGGTCCCGGTAGCCCATCTTGTCCGGTGCCTGGGCCGCGGAGACCGTGTTCACTCGCCCCAACGAGCGGTCCTTGAACACGCGGTGCAGGTTGTCGGGTACCCGGCCGTCGTTCTCCCAGAAAACGTTGTACTGGTAGTCGCTGCCCTCGAATCCGCCCTTGCCGTCCGGCTCGGCGAGCCTGGCTTGGACCAGGAACCGGGCCGCACCGGGCAAGGATGTCCGCGACGGCACCCACAGCTGGCGTTCGAAGTCGACCCCGCCGAACCCTGCGTTCGTGTAACCCGAGGCGGTGTTGGCCTCCGCCAGCATAACGGTGTTGCCTGGCTGAGCGTTCGGGCGTTCCACGGCGATCGACACCTTGCGGCCCTGCCGGGCGTCCAGGGTGAGGTGGGTGTCCCGGTCGACGACCTGGGCCGGTTCCACGAACTGCGTGTTCCACCACGCGTCGAGCTGGGTAATGACCTGCGAGTCGAAGAAGTACCGCCCCTTGGGCAGCCGCCGGACGACTTCGCCTGCCGCGATCTCGCTGACGTCCAGAGGCTGGTCGAGACCATTGAATCCATAGTAGAAGTACTGCGACGGCTGTCCACTGTGGTCGATTGCAGTGAGCTTGACGTCGTAGCTCTCGACCTCCTTGGTGAAGGACAGCGCCGTCCGCACCGACACGCCGTTCCCAGTGGCGACAACGACACCGGTGTAACGGCCGTCCGGCGAGTCCAGCGAAGTGATTGTCGTGACGGCGATCTCGGCCATGCCACCTGCGGGCACAGTGACCGCTGACGGCGACGCGGTCACCATTCCGGCGGGAGCGGGGCCGTTCGGGCTCCGGACGTCCGCGGTGATCTGCAGATTCAACGGGGTGTCACCGGAGTTGGTGTAGGTCAGCTTGCGCACGATCGGCGCATCGTCGTTGTGCGGCCACTTCGCGGTGCCAAGGGCGAAACCGGTCGGCGACGCGGTCACGTTCTGCCGGGACGCGCGGGCCACATCCAGCCGGCCGGTGCCCTGATAATGAGTACTCACTGCGGGATTGGGCTTGGCGCTGCCGACGAGCGCCGCCTTGAGCTGCTCTGCCGTCCACTTTGGATGCTGTCCGGCGAGGATCGCCGCGGCGCCTGCCACGTGCGGGGTCGCCATGGAAGTGCCGGACAAGGCGACATGCCGGTCTCCCACAGGGGTTCCGACCCAGCCATTGGCCGCCTTCGCAGCCACGATGCCCACACCCGGCGCGGTGATGTCGGGCTTGATCGCACCGTCACCGAGCCTGGGGCCGCGCGAGGACGACTCGGCGAGCGCGTCGGCACGGTCGACAGAGCCGACCGTCAGCGCGGCGTCGGCTGCGGCTGGGCTGCCGATCGTGCCCTCCGACGGGCCTTTGTTGCCCGCCGCCACGACGAACAGCGCGCCGGTGTCGGCGGTGAGCCGGTTGAGCGCCTGCGAGATCGGGTCTGTCCCGTCACTCGGCTGATTGGAGCCGAGGCTCATGTTCACGACGTCGGCGCCCGAGGCCGCCGCCCACTCCATGCCCGCGATGATCTGCGACTCGGCCCCGTAGCCGGCGTCGTCGAGCACCTTGCCGTTGAGCAGTTTTGCGTCCGGTGCGACGCCCTTGTACTGGCCGGAGCCGGTGATCGTGGCGGCGACGTGGGTGCCGTGGCCAACGAGGTCATCGGTGGTGTCGCTGGAGGTGAAGTTCCGCGAGTCGACGACGGCGTCCGCCAAGTCCGGGTGGGTGCTGTCGACGCCGGTGTCGAGCACGGCCACCTTGGTACCCGCGCCGGTGTGCCCGGCCTGCCACGCATCAGGCGCGCCGACCTGCGGCACGCTCCGGTCGAGCGTCGCCTTGACGGCCCCGTCCAGCCACACCTTCGTCACGCCCGCGGACCGCGCGCCCGACAGGAACGGCTTTCCCTTCTCAGCCTTGACAGCGACACCGTTCACGCTCGGTAGCGCGCGCCCGGCGATCCGGGCGTTACTGGACGTGACGATCAGCGGCGTCACCTTCGTCGACGCGTCGTCAAATCTGTCGCGAATCAGGGCGCTCACGGCGAACAGTCGCTTGTCGAGCCGTCCTGCCGCGATGTCGCCCTGCACATCTACCGGTACGACGTGCAGGTCACCCCGTGCGTCGGTACGCATCGAGAACGAAATACCGGCCCGACCCGGGCCGGGCTGGACTTGCGCCTGGCCAGAGCGGACAGTCACTCGATCCCCGGTCACCAGCGTGACCTGGCCGTCTGGGCCCTTGGCCGCCGCACGTGGTTCGGCAACCGCTGATAACGGGGTCTGCGGGACTACCATCACCGCCGCGCCCACAAGCACGGCAACGAGCAGTCTGCGTTTCATGCACTCTCCCCAGTCGCGCGGCAGTGCTTGATCGACTGCCACTTGTCGCCGGTAACGACATGCGCGGCGTGCGCTGGGGTTGCATCAAGTAAGCAAACGGACCTATCGAGTGAAGGCTGGCTGTTGCTGATTGAAGCGGGCGAGTTCGCTCATCAGGTGACCGTCGAGGGTCAGCAGGGTGCGCTCGATGCATTCGACGAGCATCTTGCCGCTGGCGGGTTCGACGGTTGTCCAGTCGCGGCCGTCGTTGGCGCGGTATTCCTCGATGAGGTAGCGCCCGTTGGGCGAGTCGAAGAAGCCGACCAGCTCGTCGTCGCGGACCGAGTAGCCCATGTGGTCGATCACGGCAGCGGTGAACTCGCCGCGGTCTCCGGCTCCGTAGATCGTCTCGGCCAGCCAGTTCGCCTCTTCGGAGCCGATTCGGGGGGCGCGTGCCGGAGTGTGGTCGCCGGGGCCTGAGATCGAGCGGTAGCGGGCGTCGGCGATGACCTCGTTGGGCAGTGACACCGTGCAGCCGGGGCCCGGGTTGGATTCGAGCAGGAGCGAGACTGGGGCGCGAGCCAGGTCCTCGGCGCGGATGGCGTGGACGTTGACGTAGCCACCGACATACACACCGAATGCCGCCTGGTCGCCGACGGACGCGGCGTAGGCGCGCACGGGACCGCCGAGCCATAGGCGTGCGCCGACTGCGCGGCGCGGACGGGCCAGGATGTTGAGCAACGAGACGAGCCGCGGGTGTGGTGCGGCGGCGTCGGCGAGGCCGGCACGTTGCAGCTCAGCCCATGCCTTGGAGACGACACCGTTGCGGTCGTCGTTGGGACCGAATCGGGACACAGTCAGCGTCTCAGGCATGTCAGGCAGGCCCAAGTACTCCCATAACACCTGGTAGGCCAGGTCGGAGATCGTGAAGACCGCTCCGGGTGTCGCCGCGGTTCTGCTTCTTGCGGTTTTCATGCACACCCCTCCCATCTGTCTTGCTATACGTAGCCCGCACCCGGTTCGGTTCACCCATTCGTGGTTTGATCTTTGCCATGGGGTACAGACTCAACAGGCGAGCAGCCTTCGGTTTGGGGACCGCAGTGGCTGCAGGCACAGTTCTCGCGGGCTCTCCCGCGCTCGCGCAGGAAACCGACATCGAGGCCAGCCCGGCCACACCGGACCGGGTCAGGCAGAAGGTCAAGCGCGTCTACGACAAGTTGGCCGGCGAGGCCGGCGGCATCTGGAACTCGTACATCAGCGTCGCCGGTGAAGCAGCCGTCGACGTGGCGTCCGACGAGATCGTCGAGGCCTACAGCGTGAACAAGGTCGCTGTCGCGGTCACGCTGATGGACAAGATCGACCGTGGCCTGCTCACGCTGGATCAGCAGGTCCAGGTCCCGGCCAGCATCGTCGTGCCGGGTGGCGACGGCATCATCATCCTGGACAAGGCGTACCCGAGCGCGTTCACGCTCGGACACGTCCTGTCACTGTTCCTTACCGTTTCGGATGACACGTGCGTCCGGCTGGTGGGACTCGTGGTTCCGGCCGCGGAGATCAACCAGATCCTCGTGACCAAGGGTTTCCCCAAGACCCAGGTCACGCCGGTGGCCAACCCGAACCGCTACTTCCTCGGCAAGACCACGCCGCGGGAAACGCACGACCTGCTGCAGGCGCTGGTCGCAGGCACGCTGCTGAGCCCGGCGTCCACGGACTACCTGCTCGGCATCCTGCGCTCGCCGGTGGCGTTCACGGACGGTATCCGCCGTGAGATGTCTTCGGCCGATCGGGCGAGGATCGTCACGAAGGCCGGCTGGCTCAACGACGGCCGCAACGAAGCGGGAATCATGTTCGACTCGACGGGCAAGCCGGTGCTGACCTACTCGATGTTCGCACACGGCCAGGCCAGCCCGGAGGACTTCGGTGCCACGCACCCGGTCCGCCAGGCCAACGCCAAGATGGGCCCGAAGTTCCTGCGCGCGGTCGACAAGATCGCGGGCACCGGAGCCCGGGCGTTCCGGGCACCGGCACGTCAGCAGTACAACGGCAACTAGAGACAACGATAGAGGGCAGCGACCACTGTGGACACACGGAGGTCGTGGCCCTCCAGCAGTTCCGAGCCCCGGTTCGGGACGTAGCCGAACGCGATGCCGTGGTCGGGGTCGGCGAACGCGAACGAACCCGTCGCCCCGCCATGGCCGAACGCGCCCGGCCCTGCCGGCTCCGGGAACAGCGGCCCGCCGGGAAGCATGAATCCCAGCCCGATCCGGGTATGCACGCGCAGCACGCGGTCCATTCCGGACGAATGTTCCCGCCACGCCTGCTCCATTGTGGACCGGCTGACCATGCCCTCGATCAACGCGGCATACAGCCCGGCAAGTCCGTGCGCACTGGCGACACCGTCGGTGGACGGACCCTCGACCTGCACGAACCTGGGATCGTCGGCGGATTCCCAGCCGATCGCCATACTGCCGTACATCGCCCGGTAGGTCAGGGATTCCGGGTCGTTGAGCCCTTCGTAGAGGCCGCGCAGCTCGGGCACGTTCATGCCAAGTTGGACCGACTCGGGGTCGTCCGGCACGACCAGGCTCGCCAGCCTGGGCAGCTCGGAGGACGGCAGTCCGATGTAGGCATCGAGGCCGAGCGGGCCGGCGACCTCCTTGGCGAAGAACTTGCCCACGGTCAGACCGGTGATCCGCTGGATCACCGCGCTTAACGCGTGGCCGATCGTGACGCCGTGGTAGCCGTGGTCGGTGCCCGGCTCCCATTCGGGACGCGCGGCCGCGATCGCCTCGAAGATCGGCGTGCCCTTGAGCAGGCCTTCGTAGGTCATCGGGCTGTGCGCCAGGCTCGGGATTCCGGCGCGATGGCTCATCAGGGTGCGCAGTGTGATGTCACCTTTGCCTTCGGCGGCGAATTCCGGCCAGTAGTGGGCGATCCGGTCGTCCAGACCGATCTCGCCCCGGTCGGCGAGCACGAGCATTGCCGTGACCGCAAGGGTTTTGGTGACGGAGGCGATCGGCGCGAGAGTGTTCTGCCGCCAAGGTTCGCCGCCCGGCTCAGAATTCCGGTCCGGACGGGCGGGCCCGCCCCAGAGGTCGACCACTGGGCTGCCGTACTGGAAGACAGCGAGGCCTGCGCCTACTTCGCCGTGGTTGGTGAAGTTCTCCTCGAACGCGGCCTGGACCTGGGCAAACCTGGGGTCTGCCGTGCCGTTGATCATGACAATCCTCTCCCTACCTACCGGTCGGTCGGGTCGGTAGAGCGCCAGCCTACCTACCGGTCGGTCGGGCGTCACGCGCCCCCTGCTCGCGTGTCAGGACATCTTGACAAGGATCTGCGTGTCAGGAGATCCTGACAGCCGTGAGTGCTGAGGATTCAACGGTCGGCGAGCTGGCCGCGCGAGTGACCGACAAGGACCCTGCCGTCGGGCTGCAAGCCGTTGCCGCGCTGCGCCGGCTGCTGGACGAACTGGAACGCCTGCACGTGGACAACGCCCGCCGTCAAGGCTGGACATGGCAGAACATCGCATCAGAACTGCAGGTCAGCAGGCAGACCGTGCACGAGAAACACGCGACCCGACGCAAACTGACCGGCAAGGAGAACTAACCGTGTTGGAACGACTCACCGAACAGGCCAAGCAGGCGGTCACCGCATCCGAGGACGCGGCCCTCGCCATGGGGCACGACTCCATCGGCACCGAGCACCTACTGCTCGGGCTGACCAGCACCCCGGGTATGGCCAGCGAACTGCTCCGCGAGCACGGCATCGAGTCGCAGCAGGTGCGCGAGGAGACCATCCGCCTGCTGGCCGAGAAGGGGGTCCCCGCGACCGGGAGCCAGGCGGCCAAGGACGCCTTGTCCTCGATCGGTATCGATGTTGCCGAAATCCAGCGTCGAGCCGACGACAACTTCGGTCCCGGCGCCTTCCGTTTCCCTCGGCCAGGCTTCACCTTCACTCCACGAACCAAGGTCATATTCGATCGGACCGCACAGGAGGCGCAGGCCCTCGGGCACCAGCACATCGACACCGGGCACCTGCTACTCGGCCTGCTCGCCGAACGCGAAGGGGTCGCGATTCACGTCCTGAGCAGATTGGGAGCACAGACCCCAGCGTTGCACCAGACCGTCCTCGCTCGCGTCACCCAGCAAGCCTCGTAGCGCTCGCCACCTACCTACCGGTCGGGCGGGTGGTAGGTTGGCGCGGTGAGTGGGGATACGCGCGACCGGATTCTTCAGGCGGCGAGGGATCTGTTCACGGCGCGGACCTATGGAGCCACGTCGATGCGGGAGATCGCCGAGCGCGTGGGGATCACGAAACCCTCGATGTACCACCATTTCAGCAACAAGGCGGAGATCCTCGACAGCCTGGTGCGCCCGCCGATCGACGAACTGCACGACGTGCTGCTGAACCCGGCGACACCGAAGGACGTGCTCAGCGGTTGCATCACGGTGATGTTGAAGCACCGCGAGACGATGACGTTGCTGCTGCGGGACGCCTCGGTCTACGGCGAGGAAAGCACGAAGACGATGACGGAGATGCTCGACATCGTCAACCAGGCCACCGAACTGCTCGCGCCGCCGAAGCCTGACTGGCAGGACCGGCTGCGTGCGGCCCAGGCGTTCGCCGCCGCCACTGATCCGATCAGCTTCTTCCCGAATGTCCCCCAAAAGGAGCTGCACGACGCGTTGCTCGACGGCGCGTTGGCGCTCCTGAGCGCCAGGCGTGACGACTAGGCCATGTGGGTAACACCCGATCCGGTGAGTCGCGGGTGAAGTCGTGAATGCAGTGTGACCAGGCGCTGTGCTGAGAATGTCAACTGTCAGAGGGGGCATTTAGTGTCGGCGACGTGCCCCCAGGACAGCGTGCAATTCCGAACCTAGCCGGTCGCCAGCTGGCTCGGAATCTCAAGGAACTCCGGATCAAGGCCAAGTTGAGCCAGATGGAGGCCGGCGACAAACTGTGGATGGACCACGGCAAGCTCAGCCGTATCGAGACAGGCCAGATTCCCGAGGTCTCGCTACTCAGAGAGATGCTGGATCTCTACGGGGTCATCGTGAACGACTGGGAACCGATGCTCAACCTGTGGAAGAGGGCGAGGCAGAGGGGTTGGTGGCGAGATTTCGGCATCGACAACCGAGGGTACGTGGCGCTGGAACACGACGCCTGCCTGGTCCAGAACTTCCAACTGGACCTCATTCCAGGACTGCTGCAGACAGAGGCATACATGCGAATGCTCCTGACCAAGGGAACCAGGAGAGGCCATTCAAAGGAATGGCTCACCAAACAAATCACAGTCCGGCTCCGGCGAGCCAAGCGACTCGGCGGCGACGACCCCCTGAAGCTGCACGCGGTGGTGGATGAGCGCTGCCTGCGGATGAATTTCGGCCGAAAGATCATGGTAGAGCAGCTGAAATTGGTACTGGAGCGAGCGGCACTGCCGAATGTGACAGTTCAGATAGTGCCTGTCGACCGTGGTCCATATGTGGGCTGGAACGGGTCATTCGTGGTTCTCGACTATTCCGATCCCAACGAAAGGTCGATCGCGTACATCCCACATGCGGCCGGAGCAGCACACTTGGATGACCTGGAGGCGGTCCAGGACTGTAGGCTCGACTTCGAGCACATCGCCAAGATGGCGCTCAGCCCGGAGGACTCGCGGGCGTTCACCGAGGAGGTGATCGCCCAGTTGTGACGAAAGGCCACCATGGGGCCGGTTTGGCGTAGGAGCAGCTTCAGCGGCGCAGGCGGCAACGACGATTGTGTGGAGGTGTCCTTGACCTCCTCCCCTGTCGTCGCTGTGCGTGACTCCAAGAACCCTGGGCCTACTCTCCGCGTACCTCCCCCTGCCTGGGACAACTTCCTCCGGGGTCTTTTCTGAGAGGCTCCTGATAGGTCGCTGTGGGTATCCGGCAATGGGCACAACTCGCGACCACCTCACGTTCAATGGGATGTAAGGACCACACACCCCAGAGGTGAGGAAGATGACCACAGCCTTTCGTCCCACCAACGCCATCCCTTCGTTGCCGACGATGCCGCAAGGTTGGCCGATCGGCTCTTACGACACGTACGAAGAGGCCCAGCGGGCCGTCGACTACCTGGCGGACGCGAAGTTCCCGGTTCAGGACGTCACCATCGTCGGTGTCGAGCCGCTCCTGGTCGAGCGCGTCGCCGGACGGCTGAGCTGGGGCCGCGTGCTGGGCACGGGTGCCGCCAGCGGCGCCTGGTTCGGCCTTTTTGTCGGCCTGCTGCTCGGCTTTTTCACGCCGGGCTTCGCGTGGGGACCGATCCTGACCGGCCTGGTCGCCGGTACGGTCTTCGGCATGGTGTTCGCGGCCATGAACTACAGCGCCACTCGTGGCCGCCGTGACTTCGTGTCGCACAGCCAGATCGTCGCCCGCCGCTACGACGTGTTGTGCCAGCCGCGGCAGGCCGAAGCGGCCCGCAACCTGCTGGCCAAGCTGTCGATCGGCATGCCGGCCACGCAGGCAGCCGCACAAGCCTGACAAATCCGACCCAGAAAAGCGGGCCCGACCGGGCCCGCTTTTCTGTGCTATCATTTTGCCAGAGCCAGGGGTGGCTTACCGAGTCTTTTCACTCACATTCACCGGAACACCCTTTCAGGTCTGATTTATCGCCCAAAAGCGCGGGTCCAGCCGTTGTGTGCCGTCATTTCGGCATACTCGACGCCATGGTTCCTACTTACGTTTTCGTGCATGGTTCAGCCGGTAACGCGGGCATCTGGGCGGCAATGCAGCGAGAAATGGCATTGCGTGGCCACCGGACGCTCGCGGTCGATCTTCCCGGCCGTGGCGCGGGATTCTCCATGGCCTACCAAACGCAGGACCTTGCCGCATTCGCAGCCGAACCGTCGCCATTGGCAGGCGTGACCGGACCGGAAACCGTGCAGAGCGTGGTCGACGTTGTCCGCAGGGTGCATGAGCACGGGCCGGTGATCCTCGTCGGGCACAGCCTCGGGGGCCTCGCGATCACCGGCGCGGGCAACGAAGTCCCCGACCTGATCGACCACATCGTCTACATCGCCGCCCACATCCCCGTAACCAAACCCGCGGCCGGATATCTCTCCGCCCCCGAATGGGGAACCAGCGAACTCTTCCCGGCGACAAAGCCGATCATCATGGGCAACCCGGCCGAACTCGGCTACATCCGCCTCAACTGGCGAACCACCGACCGGGCCGTGATCGAGCGCCTGAAGTCCGCCCTCGGCGTGCCCGACGACGAACTCTTCGTCCAGATCCTCAACGGCATGCAACCCGACGAGGTCTTCTGGCAAACCAACCCGACCTTCGCCTTCACCGCCGGCAAAGACACCTGGGGCCGCATCCCCCGCACCTACATCCGCCTGACCGAGGACCGCAGCATGCCGCCCGCCGTCCAGGACATGTACATCAAGGAAGCCGACGCCCTCACCCCGGACAACCCGTTCGAGGTGTATTCAGCGTCCGGTGGCCACGGCACATTCCTGGGCCGTACCGAGGAAGTCGCCGCCATTCTGTCCACATTCGACCGAAGCCCGTCGGTCATCCACAAGGGCTGAGGCCTGCCACCACCACACCGAACAGCCGGCGAACGGTATCGGCCTGGTCCGGGCCATGCTCGGTGGCCAGCAGGATTCCGACGATCAGCGTGAGCAGGTCGGCGGTCGTCAGGCCAGGAGCCACGGTCCCGGCCTGCACGGCGCGCTCCAGCAGAGGATCGCCTGCTTCGGCGAGCTTCGCTGTGCAGGCGTTCGGATGTCCCCGCTCGACCGGCTCGTCCAGCACCAGGGCAGCCGCCAGGCCACGTGCCTCGATCGCGTAGTCGGCAACCGCGACAAGCCATTCCAGCAAGGCCGCCCGCGCGTCCGGCGCCTCCGTCAGCTCCCGGGCACTGTCGCACAGGGCCTCGATCCGCTCACGGAAAACCGCCTGCAGCAAGGCGACCCGAGTCGGAAAGTGCCGTCGCACGGTTGCCGAGCCGACTCCGACCGTGCGGGCGATCTGCTCGAGGGACGCGTTGACGCCGTGCGCGGCAACCTCCTGTTCGGCGGCGGCCAGGATGCGCGAGTAGTTGCGCCGAGCGTCCGCGCGCTGAGCCGTCATCACGTGACCTCCTTGCCAAGTGGCGGGGACCGCCATATCGTAGCGAACGTAAATGGCGGGCCCCGCCACTTAAGCCAAGGAGCGAGCATGGCCACCGAACCTGTTCTGGTCACCGGCGCCACCGGCAAGCAAGGCGGTGCCACGGCGCGCGCCTTGCTCGCAGCGGGCAGCCCCGTGCGAGCGTTTGTTCGTGACCCGGCGACTGAACGCGCCAAGGCCGTCGAGGCGCTCGGCGCCGAACTGGTCACTGGCGACCTCGACGACCCGGCCTCCATCCGCCGGGCCGCTGAGGGCGCACGTGCCGTCTTCTCCGTGCAGATGCCCGACCTCAACGACCTTGCCGGGGACTCCGAATGGGTCCAGGGGCGCAACCTGGTCGACGCCGCCCGTGACGCGGGAGTCGATCAGTTCGTGCACACGTCCGCGTCCGGCGTGGGGCAGCACGTCGACGCTCCGGGCTGGGCAGACGGCCGTTGGGCGGCGATGGAGCACTCCCTCGGGACGAAAAAAGCCCTCCAGGATCGGGTGCGTGACGCCGGTTTCCGCTACTGGACGCTGCTCAAACCGGCGTTCTTCATGGAGACCTTCCTGCCACCGTCGCTGCTGATGCCCAACAGGCCTGAAGGCGGGCTGGTCGGTCTGATCAAACCCGACACGGAACTGTCCCTTGTGGCCGTCGCCGACATCGGCGCCGCAGCGGCAGCCGCCTTCGCGGATCCGGAGCGGTTCCACAAGGTCGAACTGGAACTCGCCAGTGACCGTATGTCGATGCGCCGCATCGCCGAGGTGCTTTCCCACGCCCTTGGAACGACCCTGACCGCCCCCGAGATGAGCGCAAGCGAGGCGGTGGCCGCCGGAATGCCGGAATTCCTTGTGAGGCCGCATGAATGGCAGAACGAGGTCGGGCAGCCGGCCCGGCCGGAATTCGCTCAGGCACTCGACATCCCGCTGACCGGCTTCGCCGACTGGGCCGAAAAAACTATCGCTTGACAGCAGGTTCCGCGATCGGGACGTCGCCCGCGCGGATCAGCTCCAACGACCGGTTGACCACTCGCCGGATGTTCGCCGTGCCGCCGCTTTCCGCCCACGTCCGGATGCTCACATCGATCACGACGTTGGCGCTCGCGGCGGCAAGGCGGGCGGCAAGTTCCGGTGACCGTCCTTTGTAGCGTCGTGCGACCTCGTCGGAAACCGAGTCGCACCAACGTTTCCACACTTCGCTGAACTGCGCCTGGATCCCCGGGGCGCGTCCGGCCATCTCGTAGATCGCCAGCACGCGGTCGGCGTTCTCCATGGTCGTCGTGATCACGCTGTCTATCAACGCGTACAAGGCTTCCGACAGCGGTGCGTCGTCGGGTTGCTCGCGCAGGCGTTCCACCGCGACCAGCAGGTGCGCCTCGACGAACTTGACGATCAGCGCTTCTTTTGTCGGGTAGTAGCGGTACAGCGTGCGTGGGCCGACTTCGGCGGCCGCGGCGATCTGCTCGACCGTGGTCTGGTCGAAACCGCGTTCGACGAACAGCTCGAACGCCTTGTCGGCGATCAGCTGCCTCGTCCGCGCCATCTTGAGCTCGCGCAGCCCCAAGTCGTTCCTCCTACCAGGCCCTATTCGCCGTCAGGGTAACAGTGCGCAAGGTCCTGCCCTGTGGGCCAGATCACGCGACCTTGCGACAGTCATTGCCTGGTGACAGTCTGGGCCTTGTGGCACACACTGCCACTTTTTGAAAGGGGCTCCCAGATGACAGTTCCAGCCTTCCCTGCCACACGTGCGCCTGGTTGCCCGTTCGAGCCCCCGCCTGAGTTCACCGAGCTGCGCGCCCAGGAATCCGCCACCAAGACCGCCACCCCCGCCGGTGTGGACGCCTGGGTTGTCAGCCGTTACGACGATGTCCGGACCGTGTTGTCCGCGCCCGGCATCAGCTCCCGTTGCGCGCCTTCGATGCACATCACCCCTGGTGCGGACTTGGCGCGCGAGGTCATGCCAGGCAACATGCTGCAGTTGGACGGCCCGGAGCACGCGCGGCTCCGGCGGATGCTGACCGCCGAGTTCACCGTCCGGCGGGTCGAGGCGCTGCGGCCGTACATCCAGAGCATCGTCGACGAGCACATCGACGCGCTGCTCGCGGGACCGAAGCCAGCCGACTTCTACGAGGCCTTCGCGCTCCCGATCCCGTCGCTGGTCATCTGTGAGCTGCTGGGCGTGCCCTACGCGGACCGGCACACGTTCCACAAGCAGAGCGCCGCCGTGATGCGCATCGACTTCGACCGGGAGATCGGTTTCGCGGCGTACGGCCAGATGCGGGCCTACATGCGGACCCTGTTCGAGGCCAGGCTCGCCGAGCCGCAAGACGACCTGATGAGCCGGATGATCGAGCGCAGCAGGGAATCCGGGCAGCCGCTGACCGTGCCGGAGATGGTCGAGCTCGGCACGACCCTGCTGATCGCCGGGCACGAGACGACCGCGAACATGATCGCCCTGAGCACCGCGGCACTCCTCCAGCACCCGTCTGAGCTCGGCAAACTGCGGTCGGACGCCGACCTCGCACCGTCGGCGGTCGAGGAGATGCTGCGGTATCTGTCGGTCATCCAGTTCGGCTTGCTGCGCCAGGCTACGCAGGACCTCGAAGTGGGTTCGCTGGCGGTCAAATCCGGCGAATGGCTTGTCGCCGCTTTGGGTTCCGGCAACCGCGATGCCGCCGTGTACTCCGACCCCGACTCGATCGACTTGCAGCG
This sequence comes from Kibdelosporangium banguiense, assembly GCF_017876405.1. Lineage (GTDB taxonomy): Bacteria > Actinomycetota > Actinomycetes > Mycobacteriales > Pseudonocardiaceae > Kibdelosporangium > Kibdelosporangium banguiense. The sequence goes on from NZ_JAGINW010000001.1 coordinate 11,463,045, forward strand.
CAAGGCAAAGACGCACCTGGCGTTCGGTTTCGGCATCCACCAGTGCGTCGGCCAGCAGCTCGCGCGGGTCGAACTGCAGGAGGTCTACGCGCGGCTGTTCCGGCGTATCCCCACACTCCGGTTGGCTGTGCCGTTCGACACCGTTGAGTTCAAGGACAAGGCCCTGGTTTACGGTGTGGAGAAATTGCCGGTCACCTGGGAGGAATGATGGACCGGATCGTAGTCGTCGGAGCCGCCGCCGCGGGGCTCACCGCAGCGGAAACGTTACGGCGGGAGGGTTTCGAGAAGCAGATCACGCTGGTGGGGGACGAGCTGCATCTGCCGTACGACCGGCCACCGCTTTCGAAACAGGTCCTGTCAGGCGCGTGGGAGACCGACAGGATCGCGCTGCGCAAGGATTCCGTGTACACCGAGTCCGACATCGGCGTGCGTCTTGGTGTCCGGGCGACCGGCCTGGACACCTCTTCGCAGGTCGTGCAGCTGGCTTCCGGCGACTCGCTGCACTATGACGGGCTGATCATCGCGACCGGCGTACGGCCCAGGCTACTGCCTTTCGGGCACGACCTGACCGGCGTGTACGTGATGCGGACGCTGGACGACGCGGTCTCGCTGAAGAAGGCGCTGGCTTCGTCTTCGCGGCTTGTTGTTGTCGGAGCGGGTTTTCTCGGCTGTGAGGCCGCGGCTTCGGCGCGGCGGCTGGGTTTGGACGTCACCCTGGTCGATCCGCTGCCGCAGCCGATGGTCCGGCAGTTCGGGCCGATGATCGGTGGTCTGGTCTCGTCCTTGCACACGGCCGAGGGTGTTTCGGTCCGCACCGGAGTCGGGGTTTCGTCGTTCCAGGGGTCTTCGCACGTCACCGGCGTCGTCCTGTCCGACGGGACGGTCCTGGACGCTGACGTCGTGCTGGTCGCCATCGGCGCCGAGCCCGCCACGGACTGGCTTTCCGGCAGCGGCCTGGTTCTCGACAACGGCATCGTCTGCGACGCCTATTGCCGCGCCGCGCCAGGCGTCTACGCGGCCGGCGACGTCGCCAGCTGGCACCACCAGGGCTACGCCGAACAGATGCGTGTCGAACATCGGATGAACGCCACCGAACAGGGCATGGCCGCCGCCCGGAACCTGCTCGGCGCCTCAGTGCCCTTCTGCCCGATCCCGTACTTCTGGACCGACCAGTACGACACCAAGATCGCCGCGTTCGGCCTGCTCACCGGGGACGTCACCGTCACCGAGGGAACCCCCGAATCAGGCAAGTTCATGGCGCACTACACCCGCGAGGGCAAGCTCGTCGGCGTGCTGTCCTGGAACATGCCTCGCGAACTACGCAAAGCTCGCGCACTGCTGATGCAGACAGGCTGAGATCACCGGATCGTGTGAATATCGCTGTATCGATCCACCGGACGCCGCGAGCCGGAGCGGACACGGGAACGCGGCTTGTGGGGGAGATACAAATTCCCACCGACCTGGCACTGCCGTCAGCTCGTGGCGTGGCAGTGCTGCCGGTGAGGTTTCCCTCGGGACCCTCGCCTAGGCAACTGGGTGCGAAGCCAGGCAGGGTCCGGACCGTTCGACCGGACAGTGCTGTCCAATCCGGACGGTCTGGTGGCGTCGTTGCGCCGGTCTTGCGGGTGATGGGCTACTCGCGGCCGCGGACGATGGTGGGCTCGAAGGCGTCATCGTCGTCCAGCTGCGCAGCGTTGAACTGGCTGGGCAGCTCGAACTCGGGTGCGGTCTCGGCGTCCTCCTCGTACGACAGTCTGTCTCGCATGGCGGTCATCGCAGGCTCCGTTCTGCTCGGTGGCACACCTGATGAATTCATGGAAGCGAAATGAGGAACTACTCTCAACCCCTGTTCCACGTTGTGACACAAATTTCACGCCGACTGAAGAGTTCGTCCACCCCTCTTGACACATTTCGCTCTTGACAAACCGGTTGGTTGCATACTCTCAGGGGGTGCGGCCATCCTGGGTACGGTGAGTGAGCCCATCGACGAGCACTTCGTCCACGCGGTAGCCGCCATGAAACCGGCAGGTCCCCGGCGTGACCTGCCGTTTCTCGACCTGTTCGACGCTCAGTTGGGCAGCAGGCACGTCGACCTGGCTGCCCGGGCGTTGGGTGCGCAGGGCGACGGGTTCTACAGCATCGGTTCGTCGGGTCACGAAGGGAACGCGGCTGTTGCGGCCGCGTTGCGGCCTTCTGATCCAGCCTTGCTGCATTATCGATCGGGTGCTTTTTACATTGCGCGGGCACGTCAGGTAACCGGAACAAATGCGTTGACGGACATGCTTCTGGGCATCACCGCGGCGGCCGACGAGCCGATCTCCGGCGGCCGGCACAAGGTGTTCGGAAACAAAGCGCTGTCGATCATCCCGATGACCTCCACGATCGCCTCACACCTGCCGCGGGCGGTCGGACTGGCCTTCGGGCTGGACCGCGCGGCCAAGCTGGGACTGTCCGCGCCGTCGGACGCCATCGTCGTCTGCAGCTTCGGCGACGCCTCGGCCAATCACTCCACCGCGGTCGGCGCACTGAACTCCGCCCGGCACTGCGCGTACCAACGACTCCCGCTGCCGTTACTGTTCGTGTGCGAGGACAACGGAATCGGAATCAGCGTGCGGACGCCACCCGGCTGGATCTCGGCGGCGCACTCGTCAGGGCTGAAGTACTTCCACGCGGATGCGACCGATCTGTCCTCAGTGGTCCCGGTCGCACAGGAGGCCGCGGACTGGGTCCGGACCAACCGAGCGCCTGCTTTCCTGCATTTACGCACCGTCCGCCTGATGGGTCACGCCGGGTCCGATGTGGAATCGGCGTACCGTTCCACCGGGGAGATCACCGCGGACTACTCACTCGACCCGTTGGTACGGACCGCTTCCCTGCTCGTTACTTCAGGGACTTTGACTTCCTCGGATGTCCTTTCCCGTTACGAGGCCAAGCGCGCCGAAGTGGCTGCACTAGCCGCCGAAGCGGTCAAACGCCCCAAACTGGCCAGTTCCGCCGCGGTGATGAAGCCACTCGTGGCATCCACTGTGGACGCGCCGTTCGTCCCGGTCTCCGGGACCTTGGCGCAGGGCATCAACCAGGCGTTGCGCTGGATCATGTCCTCCGACCCGGGCGCGCTCGTCTTCGGCGAAGATGTCGCCCGCAAAGGTGGCGTGTACGGCGTGACCCGGGGCCTGCACAAGAAGTTCGGTTCCGCACGCGTGTTCGACACAGTCCTGGATGAACAGTCCATTCTGGGCATGGCGTTGGGCACGTCCCTGACCGGTTTCCTGCCGATCCCCGAGATCCAGTACCTGGCATACGTCCACAACGCACTGGACCAGATCCGGGGCGAGGCCGCGACCCTGCGATTCTTCTCCGACAACCAGTACCGGAACCCGATGATCGTCAGGATCGCCGGCCTGGCCTACCAGAAAGGCTTCGGCGGCCACTTCCACAACGACAACTCGATCGCCGCCCTGCGCGACATCCCCGGCCTGCTCATCGCCGCGCCATCCCGCGCCGACGACGCCGCCGCCATGCTCTACACCTGCGCCTCAGCCGCCCGCACCGACGGCCGGGTCTGCGTCTTCCTCGAACCGATCGCCCTGTACCACACAAAAGACCTGTACTCCCCCGGCGACAACGGCTGGCTCGCATCCTCATCGGAATCCGCCCCAGTCGGCCGCGCCCGCGTCTACGGCGCGGGCACAGACCTGACCATCGTCACATTCGCCAACGGCGTCCCGATGAGCCTCCGCGTCGCCCGAAGGCTTGCCTCCCAAGGCATCGAAGCCCGAGTCCTGGATCTGCGCTGGCTCGCGCCTCTGCCCGTGGCCGACATCCTGGCGCACGCGTCGGAAACCGGCCGAGTCCTGGTCGCCGACGAAACCCGCCGCACCGGCGGCGTCTCCGAGGCCGTCTTCACGGCATTGATCGACGGCGGCTATCGGGGCGCCCTGCAACGCGTGACCAGCGACGACAGTTTCATCCCCCTTGGCCCAGCAGCAAACCACGTCCTGCTGGACGAGGAGACGATCGAGAAGGCAGCAGTGTCGCTGGTGACCGGTTAGGCCGGTTTGCCGCTGATCTGGTCCGGGGGCGGGGTTTCTGTGTTCGATTCGGTGCCGGCGAGGCCTCGTTTGACCGAGTCGAGGATGGCCAGGCCTTGGCCGACCAGGCCGGCTGCCATTTCACCGAGGCCGTCGGCGCCGTTGATGATGTTGACGTTGGCACCGGCGAGACCTCGGGCCGCTTCCTGGACGATCTTCGGCAGTTGCTCGATGATCAGCTGGTCGAGGGCGACCCGGTTGTTCGACGAGGCCGCCGCAGCCTGGATCTCCATGGCTTCGGCGTCGGCGCGGGCGAGCAGACGGACCTTCTCGGCCTCGGCCTGCGCCGGTTTGACGACCTCGGCGACCAGTTGCTGTTCGCGCAGGGTCGCCTCGCGCTCGGCCAGTTCCGTGCGGGCGGCGATCACTTCGCGCTGGGCCATGGCTTCGGCCAGCGGACCTGCCTGCGCGGCCTCGGCTTGGGCTTTGTCCACTTCGGCCTTGTACTGGGCCTGCACGATGAAGGTCTGGCGGCTGTACTCGGCCTGCTTGCGCTGCGACTCCTGGGCCGCCTCGGCGGCGGCCTGGTCGGCCTGTGCCTGGGCGATCTGGGCTTCGCGCTGGATGGCGGCGTTGTGGGGCGCCGCCATCGCGGCGATGTAGCCGAGTTTCATGTCGTCGATCGACTGGATCTGCAGGGAGTCGATGGTCAGGCCGATCTTGGCCATCTCGGCGGCCGAGCCGTCGAGCACCTCCATCGCCAGTTTCTGCCGCTCGGTGATGATCTCCTCCACGGTCATCGAGCCGACGATCGACCGCAGGTGCCCGGCGAAGATCCGGCCGGTGAGCACCGACATCTGGCTCTGGTCGGAGAGGAACCGCTGGCCTGCGTTGATGATGCTCTCGGTGTCGTTGCCGACCTTGAACGCGATCACCGCGCGCACGTTGAGCGCGATCGCCTGCTTGGTCACGCAGGTCTCGGCGATCTCGGCCTCCACCATGCTCAACGAGAGAAACCGGACTTTGCGGAAAAACGGCATGATGAAGGCGCCATGGCCGGTGACCACCCGGAACGGCGCGTCCGTGGCACCTTTGATCTTGCCCCCGGAGATGAGCATCGCCTGATCAGGCGCTGGGACGCGGTATCCGAACATCTGTATCTCCCCTAGCTGACTGTCGACGGATCAGACCACGGAACGACGTCGACCGTGCGGGCGCCGCGTTGCCCGACGACCAGCACGGTCGCGCCTTTGGGGAGCGGTTCGTCCGAATAGGCCAGGAATGTCTCGGTACCGCCGCGGATTTTGAGCTGGACCTCACCAGGCCCGCCGGCACCTCGAGTCGCGACGAGCAGCACGCCGATTCGCCCCACTGGCGACATATCAGCCACCATCGGCCCGCTCCCGCTCCGCTGTCACATCCGAACGCTAGAGCATCGCTGCCCCATCACGTGGGCGTGCCGGTGTATCGATCCCGTCAAGAACAGCCGCTTACAGACCTTGTTTGCCGTTCGCCCAGTATGGCTTCGTCGTGAGGGCGCGACGCGGCATGACTTGACGATCGATGAGTACACGCCGTTGGCGCTGAATGGATTGCGCGTGCCCCAGCAACACAGCCGCGTCCAGGCCTGTGAGCGTGCCGTCGTCGACAGCGCGTTCGAGCCAGGCCTGTAGTGCGTCACCCGGCGTCGATGTAGCGGCCAGGAACGTATAGCGGGGCCAACGACTGGTGAGGGACGAGACGGCCTCTGCCGACGTCTCAACGGTTACGACGTGGCCGTCGCTGCTCTGGGCATAGGCGTTGATCGCACCCAGAGCGGAGCTGTCGCCGAGGTAGAGACGCCGGGTTCCGTTCTGGCGTAGCGGCAGGTGAGGGCCAGCCAGGAGGGTTGTCCCCGTGCCGGCCCGCAGGCGTCTCATCCAGGTGGTGCCAGGGCCTTCGGCATCGGTGGCAACGAGAATTCCGATGCGGTCGGCATCCGCACCGCTCACCGCCCGCACTGTGTAGCGGCGAGTCAGGCCGGGAGCAACTCGGAGCTGAATCTCATGACCGGGATGCCAGCCGCCGATCGGCGGGGCGGCACGCACCTCGAGCTCGAGAAAGCCGGGGGCGGGTTCGGCGACATCGAGCACGTGACTTGGCCGTCCGAAAACGGATTCGAAGAGGCTGCCGATGACCGCGGGTGCTTTGGGCATGAAGTTCCCATTCCTCGCTTTCGGGTCAGAGGTCGACAGCGAGGCGGGACGACAACGCGCGGGAGACACAGCTGTACATGCGGCCGGGCGGCGCGCCGATGTCGTCGCGATGCTCCGGCTCCCCGTCGACAACGGCGATCTCGCAGCTGCCGCAAACCCCTTCGCGGCAGCCGGACGGCACCCGGTACCCGGCGTAGTTCAAAGCGTCCAACATGGACTCCTGCGCACCGACCTCGACAGTCTGTCCCGACCGGACACAGTCCACTGTGAACGGCTTGGCGGGCGCGAACTCCCTGACCGCCGGCTTGAAACGCTCGATGTGCAGCTGCTGCACGGCAAACGCCGCTTCGGCCGCGTCCAGCATCGACGCTGGGCCGCAGCAGTACACCAGTGCTTGAGGGCTCAGCGCTGCCGCCAGCGCGGCGAAGTCGGGCCTGCCGTCCTCCTCGGTGGCGTAGACGCGCACCCGATCACCATGGACAGCCCGGAGTTCGTCGGCAAAAGGCATGGTGGCCACCGATCTGCCCACGTACACCAACGTTGCCAAAGCTCCCGCCTCGACCGCCGCCGCCAGCATCGACACGATGGGAGTGATGCCGATCCCTCCGGCGAGGAACAGGTACTCGGGCGCGGGAAGCAGGGGGAAGTTGTTGCGTGGCACCGAGACTTCGAGCGTACGACCCGTGCGGAGGAAAAGGTGGACGTACTCCGAGCCGCCACGGCTGAGCCGGTCATGACGGACGGCGACACGGTAGCTGTCGCGATCGGCCGGGTCCCCGCACAGTGAATACTGCCGGGTCAGCCAGTTGGGCAGGGCCAGATCGACGTGCGCACCTGGCTCCCACGGTGCCAGCGGGCCATCGGCACCGCGCAGGACGAGCGAGACGGTGTCCCCGGCGACCGGCTCCACCTGTTCAAGAACTGTTCGCTGCATCAGTGGATTCCCCTCAGTACAGTTGCCGGTAGCCGACTTCGAACAGCTTGTCCATCGTCGCCGGGTCGACGTCCAGCCCCATCTGCTCGGCCGCGATCTCGCCGACCGACGGCAGCTCCCCGGCCAGGTCCTGGCTCGCCGGATCCCACAGCCGCGACCGGATCAGCGCACGTCCACAGTGGAAGAAGACCTCAGCGACATCCACGACGAGTGCCAGGTCCGCTTGTTTGCCTTCGATCCGCATCCGGGCGAGCACGTCCGGTTCGTCGGTGGGATACGCACGACCGTTGACACGCAACACCTCCCGCACCCCGGGGACGACGAACATCAGCCCGATCCCGTCGTTCTCGGCGAGATTGCGGAACGAGTCGGCCAGCTTGTTGCCGGGCCGGTCGGGAATCGCGAGCATGCGCTCGCCGAGCACCTTGACGAATCCCGGGTAGTCGCCACGCGGCGAGCAGTCCGGCAGGCCTGTCGCGTCCGACGTGGCCATCGCCACGAACGGGGAATGGGCGATGAAGCGGCGGGAATACCGGTCGATCCGATCATGGACCTTGGCCTTGATCATGGCCTCGGGCTCGCCGAGCCGGGCGCGCACCTCTGGGAAGGAAATTCGTCTCGGGCGACTCGCCAGTACAACATTACTGCTGGTCATGGCACAATTATGAGCAATCATTCGGTTTGCGCGCTACTCGCTTTCGCGCCGGTTCACAAGGGGTGTCATGACGTCGGAGCAGCGCCGGATTCAGCCACGTAAACAGCCCAGCCAGGTCCGAGCCGAACTCACCCGGCAGCGCATCCTCACGGCCGCTGCTCACATTTTCGCCGAGTACGGCTACGCCGCGGGCACCACGAATCGGATAGCCGAGCGGGCGCGCGTCTCGATCGGCTCGCTGTACCAGTACTACCCGAACAAGGACGCGATCCTCGCCGAACTGCTGACCCGTCACCTCGACGGCGACAAGGCCACCGAAACGCTGCGGCAGTACAAAGACCGGACGGAGCCACTCGAGGACATCATCCGGGTGCTCGTGCGAACAGTGATCGAGAACCACCTCGACGACCCGCAACTGCTGCGGATCATGATCGAGCAGGCACCCCGCTCCAGCGAGGTGCTGGAGCGGGTCACCCAGGTGGAGTGGGAGATGATCGCCGACCTGCGGGAATTGTTCGAACGCCACCCGGAAGTCCAGGTCCACGACCAGGACACCGCCGCGCGGCTCGTGGCGTTCACCATGGAGCTGACCGTGCACCAGCTCATCGCCATGACCAACTCCATCGACATCACCCGGCTGGAGAACGAGCTCGTAGCGATGCTCACCGGCTACCTCCGCACAAACCGGTGACGATCACATCAGGCCGTGCGAGTAGATTCACTGGTCCGCCCGGCGTGCTCCGGTCACAGCCGCGCGGTCACGGAGGTCTGTGTGTCGGCAGATGTCGCGAGGGAATGGTTCCGCACTGAGCTGGATCGATTGCGGCGGCAGTCGGGATCGCCCTCGATCCGGGATCTGGTAGCCAGTACGAGAAAGAAGTCCAAGTACTGGTCCGTCCTGAACAATCTGACCGACAAAGCCGGGCTTCCGCCGCCGAAGGAACTGAGTCGATCGACGCTTCACGACCTGCTCAGCTGCAAGACTGTCAAAGGCCCGGCGGCCTGGCCGGTCAAGATGTTCGTACTGGCCTGTGTGGCGTGGCGCCAGTATCACGGAGGCCCGAAGCCGCCCAGGCACGCGTTGTTGGCCCTGCTGGCGGAGTGGGAACAACGACGCGTCATCTATGAGGACCTGCTGCTCGTAGCCGCCACGACTGAGGGCGCCGGGTCGCCGGTGCGGATCGGGTGGCCGTTGCCGATGACGGCCGACCCGCTCCAGGAGCGCGACATCGTGGTGGAGCTGGACAAGGCGACGCGCTGCGCGGGAGCCATCGAGCTGACCCAGCGCACCCTCGTGCTGGAAGGCACCGGCGGGGTCGGCAAGACCCAGCTTGCCGCCGACTTCGCTCGCCGGATTGCCGGCGACCAGGAGATCCGGCTGGTGCTGTGGGCCTCGGCCGGGTCACGTGACACGGTCCTGTCCGCCTATGCCGCGGCGGCCTTCGAACTTGGCCTGGCCGATGCGGACGCCCCGCTGGCTGATGCGGCTCAACAGCTGCAGGCGTGGCTGGCGCGCGGCTGCGAGCGTTGGGTCGTGGTGCTTGACGATGTGCAGAATCCCGCGGACCTGCAAGGACTATGGCCGGAACCCGGTTCGGCAGGCCGGGTCGTGGTCACCACCCGTTACCGCGACGAGTCCTGGAACCGGACCGACCGCGGCGTAATAACGGTCGACGTATTCACCCCCGACGAGTCCGCGGCCTATCTCGCCCACAAGTTCGCCAGATCGCCCGAACTCGGCGACGGCGCCGCTGAGCTCGCTGCCGCGCTTGGGCATCTCCCGATCGCCCTCGCCCAGGCCACCGCCTACCAGCTCAGCCGGCGGCTGTCCGGCCATCAGTACCTCGACCGGCTCACCGACCAGCGCAGGACGCTGAGGGATGTGCTGCCCGGCCCGGCCGAGCTCCTCCCCGACGACCAGCCCTACACGGTGGCGGAGATCTGGTCGCTGTCGATCGAGCTTGCCGACACCCTGACACCCCCCGGGCTGGCCCGCCCGCTCTTGGCGGTGGCGTCGCTGCTGGACCCGACCGGCATCCCTGACAGCGTGCTGCGCAACGCCCAGGTGGCCCGGTATCTCGGCCAGAGGGTCGATTCGGACGCCGTGCACGAGGCTCTATGGGTGCTGCACCGGCTGAACCTCGTCACCGTCGACGGGCTCATGGTTCGCATGCACGCGCTGGTGCACCGGACGACCAGAGAAGCAGCACGGACTGAACTGACCGCGCCGGAGGCCTGGCACCAGCTGGTCCACGCGGCCGCGGACGGTATCGCGGCCGCTGGAAACGACCGGATCAACAGCACGAACCGAGATCTGCTGAACTCGTTACGGCAGAACGCGCAGGTACTGATCGGGCATGGCGGCGATGCGCTCTGGACGCCCGACGGACACGTGGTGCTGTTCGGCGTCGGGGAAATGCTCCTTCGCTTCTCCCATGCCGGCGACGCCGCCGCCTACTTCAAAATTCTCGCGGATACCGCGTGCGAGCGCCTGGGGGCCACGCACGTCGACACGTATCTGGCCCGGGCCCGCTATGCGACCTGTCTCGAGGAGACAGGGCAGCCCAAGCTCGCGGTCGCCGAAATGGAACAGATCGTCGCCGACTGCGGACGCACATTGGGCATCGAGAACCCCACCACGCTCAACCACATGGGCAATCTGGCTGGTCACCGTGGCCGCGCCGACGACATCGCAGGGGCCGTACGGGACTATGAGCACCTGGTCGGACTCCGCACCAGGATCCAGGGCGCCAACCATCGCAACACCCTGATGTCGCGATCCAATCTGGCCCGCTGGCGCGGCGAGGCCGGCGACATCCCCGGCGCGATCCAGGCGTTCTCCGAACTCGTTCCGCTCGTCGCCCGGGTATGCGGGCCCTTGGATCACCAGACGCTCATCACGCTCAGCAACCACGCCAGCTGGGTGGGCGAGCTCGATCCCCTGGCCGGACTCGCGGAATACCTGCAGTTGCTGCCCAAGCAGATGACGAGGCTGGGCGCCGCCAGTGAGCGCACACTGACCACCCGCCGAAACATCGCGATGCTGCTCGGCGAGGCCGGATACCTGACGGAGGCGATCAGGGAATTCACTCTGCTGATCGCCGACTATGGCAGGTTTCTGCATCCGGACCGCCTGGAAGCACTGGCCGCCCGTCACGACCTGGCCACGTTGCTCATTGACGTCCCTGACGTCCCCGGTGCGCTGCGCATCCTGCGGGAACTGCTGGCCGACCGAACACGGATACTGGGTGCGGGGCATCCAGCGACTGCCGCGACCCGGGAGATGATCGAGAACACGCTGCGTGACAACCCGGAGTGAAGCCCTTTCCGCTACGCCGTCTCAGGTTTCGCAAGGGTCACCCGGAAATGGAAGTTCTGGTCGGCGGCACCCCGAACCTGAACGATCCACAGGTCCTCCCCCGACCGGAAGATCCTGCGGCCGCGCGGCTTCGCCGGGTTCTCGGGCGCGTGGCCTTTCGCCAGGTTCGCGGCTTCCTCCAGCGCGTCGGCGCGATTGCCGAACGACTTGATGTGAGTGAGTTCCCAGCGCACGTACGAACCGCTGCCGACGGTCTCCTCGATCAGGACGCACCACCTGTCGAACGGTCCCCGCGTGGTGGTTTCCTCGTCGTACTGTTCTTCAGCCATCCCCGAACAGTAATCAATCGAGGACAGCCTCCCGGAGGCGGCGGAACTCGTCGGCGAGTGCGGGCAGTTGGTAGTGGGCGTTGAGGCCGGACGGGTTGGGCAGAACCCAGAGACGGGCCGGGCCGAGCTTCTCCAACTGAGGGCCCATTGTCGCTTTGGGACGGTTGAAGCCGGTCCGGTAGGCACCGATCCCGACGATCGCAACCGTTTGCGGAGCGTACTTCTCAGTCAGGGCGGTCAGGATTTCGGCCCCCTGGACGAATTCCTGTTTGGACAGCTCAGCAGCGGTCGCACTGGCACGAGCCACCATGTTGGTGATGCCGAGCCCGTAGTCCAGCAGCTCGAACTGCTCAGACGGATGCAACCGGCGCGGCGTGAACCCCGAAAGATGCAACGCCGGCCAGAACCTGTTACCAGGACGAGCGAAATGCTGCTTGCGCTGCGCAGACAAAAGCCCCGGGTTGATCCCGCAGAACAACACGGACAAACCCGGGGCAATGACGTCAGGAAGAACCGTCACCCTCGTTCGATCACACCGTGAAGCCGAGCGCGCGAAGCTGCTCACGACCGTCTTCGGTGATCTTCTCCGGACCCCACGGCGGCATCCAGACCCAGTTGATCCGGAAATCCTGCACAAGCCCGCCACCCGGCCCGCCCGTCAGAGCCGTCCGGGTCTGGTCCTCGATCACGTCGGTCAGCGGACAGGCCGCCGACGTCAGCGTCATGTCGATGGTCGCCGTGTTGTCCTGCTCGACCTTGATGTCGTAGACAAGGCCCAGGTCGACCACGTTGATGCCCAACTCGGGGTCGACCACGTCACGCATGGCCTCTTCAACGTCGTCGATCGCGGCCACGTCCGCGGACACCGGGGCTTCCGGCATGCCGGCGGCGCCCCGCACCACTTCAGTCTCGTTGGTGTCAGTCACTGGTCCGCCTTCTTCCTGCGCTCTGCCCGCAAGACCGGCAACGCGGTCAAGTCGATGTCCAGTGGGAACGGCTCGCTCGTGCTAAAAGACTGGGTCACAGCCGGCGCTTCTTGATACCCAAGGTCACCCGCCAGGTGGTAGGCAGTCAGCGACAACGGCGGGTCAAGGTCAATGACCCAGTAGTGTGGAATTCCCGCTGCGGCGTACTCCACCGGTTTGGTGATGGTGTCGGTATTCCGAGACCCTGGCGAGATGATCTCGACCGCAAGCAAGACCTGGTCGGGGGTGAAACGAGGGGGATTGGCCTCGGCCGCTTCGGCCGACACGACCACCACGTCCGGCGCTCGGACAATGGACGGGAAGGTCGACCGGAGAACGATTTCGACATCGTTGAAAACGTCCCAGTCGTAGGGCAGTTGAGCATCCAGTGCCTTCTCGAGGTGATAGGCCACTTTCTGATGCAACGGGATGGCCCGCGGAGTCACGATCAGGACGCCTTCATGAAGTTCGTAGTGCCTGCTGTTGTCGTAAGGGAGCTCGTCGTACTCTTCCAGCGTCAGAAGGTGGTCATTCCAAGGTGCTGCCATCTATGCCGCCTCCGCCCGGGACACCGCGTCCTTGAATGCCATCCACCCTAGGAGAGCACATTTCACGCGGGCCGGATACTTCGAAACGCCGGCGAACGCCACCGCGTCCTCCAGTACGTCTTCGTCCGGTTCGACCTGGCCACGGCTCTGCATCAGCTCGGTGAAGGCGTCCAGGGTCTTGAACGCCTCGCCCACGGTGCGTCCGACCACCAGGTCGTTCATCACGGACGTCGAGGCCTGGCTGATGGAGCAGCCTTGGCTTTCGTAGGAGACGTCCTTGACTGTCTCGCCGTCGAGCTTCACCCGCAGCGTGATCTCGTCCCCGCAGGTCGGGTTGACCTGGAAGGACTCCGCGTCGAAGGGGTCCCGCAGGCCGCGGCCGTGCGGGTTCTTGTAGTGGTCCAGGATTATCTCCTGGTACAGCTGCTCCATCTGCATCGTCAGCTCACCCCGAAGAACCGCTTGGTCTCCCGGACCCCGTCCAACAGCGCGGTTACGTCGTCGAGGTCGTTGTACAAGTAGAACGACGCCCTGATGCTCGCCGGAATTCCCAGTCGCCGGTGCAACGGCCACGCGCAGTGGTGGCCGACGCGGACCGCGACGCCGAGGTTGTCCAGGACCTGGCTGGCGTCGTGCGGGTGCACGCCGTCGATCACGAACGACACGGCACCGCCCCGGTCCTCCATGCAAGTCGGGCCGACGATCCGGACGCCCGGGATCTCCAGCAGGCCCTTGATGGCCGCCTCGGTGAGCGCGTGCTCGTGCGCGTTGACCCGGTCCATGCCGACCACCGAGAGGTAGTCCACGGCCGCGCCCAGGCCCACAGCCTGGGAGGTCATCGGCACGCCTGCCTCGAAGCGCTGCGGCGGGGGCGCGAAGGTCGACTTGGCCATCTGGACCATCTCGATCATCGAGCCACCGGTCAGGAACGGCGGCATGGCCTCAAGCAGCGACCGCCGTCCGTAGAGCACGCCAACGCCCGACGGGCCGAGCATCTTGTGCCCGCTGAACACCGCGAAGTCCACGCCCAGACTGTGGAAGTCCACCTTCTGGTGCGGTACGGACTGGCACGCGTCCAGCACCGTCAGCGCACCGACTTCCTGGGCGCGCGTCACAAGCCGGGCAACCGGGTTGACGGTACCGAGCACGTTGGACTGATGGGTGAACGCGACGATCTTGGTGCGGGCGTTGATCAGCTCGTCGATGTTCGACAGGTCCAGGCGGCCCTCGTCGGTGACACCGAACCACTTCAACGTCGCACCCGTGCGCAGCGCGAGCTGTTGCCACGGAACAAGGTTCGCGTGGTGCTCCATCTCGGTGATGACGATCTCGTCGTCCGGGCCGAGCAGGAACCGCGCGGCCTCCGGGCCCGCCACCGACGCGTTGCTCATCGCGTACGCCACGAGGTTGATGCCCTCGGTGGCGTTCTTGACGAACACCAGCTCGTCCGCGTTGGCGCCCACGAAGTCGGCGATTTTCTGCCGCGCGCCTTCGTAGGCGTCCGTTGCCTCTTCGGCGAGCTGGTGCGCGCCGCGGTGCACGGCCGCGTTGGAGGTCTCGAGGAACTCGCGTTCGGCGTCGAGGACCTGACGCGGCCGCTGCGAAGTCGCGCCCGAGTCGATGTAGTGCAACGGCTTGCCGTCGCGGACCGTCCGCTGCAGGATCGGGAAATCCTTGCGGATGGCGGCTACATCCAGGGTGTCGGTCACTGTGCGACGGCTTCCTCGCGCTTGCCGGTGAACCGCACGTAGCCTTCGCTCTCCAACTGGTCGGCGAGCTCGGGGCCACCCGACTCGACGATCTTGCCGCCGGCGAAGACGTGCACGAAGTCCGGCTTGATGTAGTTCAGGATCCGGGTGTAGTGCGTGATCAGCATGACGCCGGCCTCGCCGGAGGCGCGGTAGCGGTTCACGCCCTCGGACACCACGCGCAGCGCGTCCACGTCGAGGCCCGAGTCGGTCTCGTCGAGGATCGCGATCTTCGGCTGGAGCAGGCCCAGCTGCAGGATCTCGTGCCGCTTCTTCTCACCGCCGGAGAAGCCCTCGTTCACACTGCGCTCGGCGAAGGCCGGGTCGATGTCCAGGTCGGACATCGCGGTCTTGACCTCCTTGACCCAGGTGCGCAGCTTCGGGGCCTCGCCACGCACGGCGGTGGCCGCGGTGCGCAGGAAGTTCGACATCGACACGCCGGGGACCTCGACCGGGTACTGCATGGCGAGGAACAGGCCGGCGCGGGCGCGCTCGTCCACGCTCATCTCCAGCACGTCCTCGCCGTCCAGCAGGATCTGGCCGGAGGTCACGGTGTACTTGGGGTGACCGGCGATCGCGTAGGACAAAGTGGACTTGCCGGACCCGTTGGGGCCCATGATCGCGTGGGTCTCGCCTGCGTTGATCGTCAGGTTGACGCCGGACAGGATCTCTTTCTCGACCTCGTCGGCGGTGACCGAGACGTGCAGGTCCTTGATCTCCAGGGTGGCCATTGGCTCTACTTCTCCAGTTAACGCAGTCAGTTCAGGGTGGTGGTGGGGTCGACGTAGACGTCGTCGCCGTCGATGCGAACCGCGTAGACATCCACGGGTTCGGTGGCGGGCGGGGAGGACGGCTGCCCGGTGCGCAGGTCGAAACACGAACCGTGCAGCCAGCACTCGATTCCCTTGCGGGTGACCTCGCCCTCCGACAACGACAGCGAAGCGTGCGAGCACTCGTCTCGCAGGGCGTGCACCTCGTCGCCCTCGCGCACCAGCACGACGGCAACGTCGCCGACCTCGACGGCAAGAGGCTTCTTGTCGTCCAAATCAGACAGTGCACAGGCCCGGATCATGCGCCGACCGCCTCGAGCTCGGCCTCGATCGCCGCTTCCAGCCGCTCGCGCAGCTCGGGAACACCGATCTTGACCAGGATCTCGTGGAAGAAGCCCCGCACGACCAGCCGGCGGGCCTGCTCCTCGGGAATACCCCTGGCCTGCAGGTAGAACAGCTGCTCGTCGTCGAACCGGCCGGTGGCGCTGGCGTGGCCGGCGCCGGCGATCTCGCCGGTCTCGATCTCCAGGTTGGGCACCGAGTCGGCGCGGGCGCCGTCGGTGAGCACCAGGTTCCGGTTGAGCTCAAAGGTTTCGGTGCCCTCGGCGGCCGCGCGGATGAGCACGTCACCGATCCACACCGTGTGCGCGCCCTCGCCCTGCAGCGCGCCCTTGTAGACCACATTGGACTTGCAGTTGGGCACCGCGTGGTCCACGAACGTCCGGTTCTCGAAGTGCTGACCGGCATCCGCGAAATAAAGACCCAGCATCTCGGCATCGCCACCGCGCTCGGTGTACGTCACGGTCGGCGACAACCGCACGACCTCGCCACCGATGGTGATCGTCGTGTGGCGCAGCGTCGAGTCGCGGCCCAGCTTGTTGTGGTGCGACGACACGTGCACCGCGTCGTCGGCCCAGTCCTGAACGGACACAACAGTGAGCCGTGCGCCGTCGGCGACGATGAACTCCACGTTGTCCGCGTAGGTCCCGGAACCGCGGTGGTCGACGACCACGACGGCCTCGGCGAACTGCTCGGCGCGGACCTGCAGGTGCCCGTAGGCCAGCTTGCCCTCACCCGGGCCGTCCACCGTGATGGTGATCGTGGCCGGACGAGCCTCCTTGGGAACCGTCACGACCGTGGCGTCCACAAAGGACGACCAGGCCTGCGCCGCGATCCGGTCGTCCGGCGTGCCCGCCGTGCCGAGCCGGGAGTCGCCACGCTGAACGGTCTCCACGACGACCTCATCACCGGCGTCGACCGACACACTGGCCGCGCCATCGGCGACGGCGCCACTGTGCAGGCCACGCAAACGCTTCAACGGGGTGAAGCGCCAGATCTCTTCCCTGCCACCAGGAACCTCGAACGCGTCCACATCGAACGACGCGAACTGGGCGGCCCTGGAGGCAGCCGGGATAACCGCACCCGCACCGTGCGAGTGCTCCTTGACTAGCTCCGCCATGTCAGCCGACGGCCCCTTCCATCTGCAGCTCGATCAGGCGGTTCAGCTCGAGCGCGTATTCCATTGGCAGCTCACGGGCGATGGGCTCGACGAAGCCGCGCACCACCATCGCCATGGCCTCGTCCTCGGTCAGGCCGCGGGACATCAGGTAGAACAGCTGGTCCTCGCTGACCTTCGAGACGGTGGCCTCGTGTCCCATTTGGACATCGTCCTCGCGGATGTCCACATAGGGGTAGGTGTCCGACCGCGAGATCTGGTCGACCAGCAGCGCGTCACACTTCACAGTGGACTTCGAGTGGTGCGCCCGCTTGTTGACCTGGACCAGGCCGCGGTACGAAGTGCGGCCACCGCCCCGGGCCACGGACTTCGACACAATGGTCGAGGACGTGTGCGGCGCCATGTGCACCATCTTCGCGCCGGCGTCCTGGTGCTGACCCTCGCCCGCGAACGCGATCGAGAGGACCTCGCCCTTGGCGTGCTCGCCCATCAGGAACACCGACGGGTACTTCATGGTGACCTTGGAACCGATGTTGCCGTCGATCCACTCCATGGTCGCGCCCTCTTCGGCCTTGGCGCGCTTGGTGACCAGGTTGTAGACGTTGTTCGACCAGTTCTGGATGGTCGTGTAGCGGCAGCGGCCGCCCTTCTTGACGATGATCTCCACGACCGCGGAGTGCAGCGAGTCCGAGGAGTAGATCGGCGCCGTGCAGCCCTCGACGTAGTGCACGTAGGCGTCCTCGTCGACGATGATCAGCGTCCGCTCGAACTGGCCCATGTTCTCGGTGTTGATCCGGAAGTAGGCCTGCAGCGGGATGTCGACGTGCACACCCTTCGGCACGTAGATGAACGAGCCGCCGGACCAGACCGCGCCGTTCAGCGCGGAGAACTTGTTGTCACCGTGCGGGATGACCGAGCCGTAGTACTCCTTGAACAGCTCCGGGTGCTCCTTGAGCGCGGTGTCCGTGTCGAGGAAGATGACGCCCTTCTCCTCCAGGTCCTCGCGGATCTGGTGGTAGACGACCTCCGACTCGTACTGCGCGGCGACACCGGCCACCAGGCGCTGCTTCTCCGCCTCGGGGATGCCCAGCCTGTCGTAGGTGTTCTTGATGTCCTCGGGCAGGTCCTCCCAGCTCTGGGCCTGCTTCTCGGTCGAGCGCACGAAGTACTTGATCGAGTCGAAGTTGATGCCCGACAGGTCCGCGCCCCAGTTGGGCATCGGCTTGCGGTCGAAGAGCGCCAAGCCCTTGAGGCGGCTTTCCAGCATCCACTCGGGTTCGCTCTTCTTGGCGGAGATGTCCCGAACGACGTCCTCGTTCAGGCCACGGCGAGCGCTGGACCCGGCCACGTCAGCGTCAGCCCAGCCGTACTCGTAACGACCAAGGGTCGCCAGAGTCTCGTCCTGGGTCATCGGCACAGCTGTGGTGGGTGTGCGCTGCTCAGCAGCGGCAGTCATGCGGGATTCCCTCCATCCGGAGTCGGTGGGCCTGAGGAGGTGGAATAAGGCTCCACCGGTATGTGCGTGGTACACGCGGCGTCGCCACGTGCGATGGTCGCCAGCCGCTGTACGTGGGTGCCGAGCAGGTCGGCGAACGCCGCCGTCTCGACCTCGCACAGCTGGGGGAACTCCGCCGCGACATGCGCCACCGGACAGTGGTGCTGGCACAGCTGTTCCCCCGCCCCGACTTTGCGAGTCGAGGCAGCGTAGCCCTCTCTGCTCAACGCGGCGGCGAGAGCCTCCGCCTTTTCAAGCGGAGTGTCAGCCGAGGTCACGGCGGTGCGGTGGGGATCGACGAGAGTCTTGATCCGTCGCTCCGCGAAGGCCTTCACGGCCTCCTCCCCGCCGGTCTCGGCCAGGAACCTGATAGCAGCGACCGCCAGGTCGTCGTAGGCATGACCGAACCGCGCCCGCCCCGCCTCGGTCAGCAGGAAAAGCTTGGCCGGCCGGCCACGCCCCCGGGTCTTACCCTGCGGAGCGTCCCGGGTGCACGCCTGGTTGTCGGCGAGCAACGCGTCCAGATGCCTACGCACAGCCGGTCCGCTCAGCTCAAGTTGCTCAGCGATCGCCACCGCGCTGACCGGTCCCTGCTCAAGCAACAGCCGGGCGACAGCAAGCCTCGTGCTGCCGTCCACCGCCTGTTGAGCAGGCCCGATCTTTTTCACAACATTGATGTTACCTAATTGCCCGCACCCTGCTCAACGAGGGTCAACAGTGACCCAGGTCATGTTTGGACACCCTCGCCACCTTCTCCGAACGCCTCGAGCCAGGGCCGCGAACACGCCATCCGACCCAAGAGCCGCCTTGTCGATCACGCGCGGACGGACCCGCCACGCGAAGGCGAACGGCGAATGTGATCCGCGTCACATTCGACAACATGGATCACACTGTGACGTCCATCACAGTAGGCGCAGGAATTGCGTGAAGAATGGGACCGCCCTACGCGGTACCAATTCACGAGGGGAATTCGTGATGAAGACTGTCATTGCCCTGTTCGGACTTACCGGGCTTCTCGCGTTCGGCACACCGGCGTACGCCACGCAGCCTGGCGTGGTCGCCCGGCCCGACCTCAACGGTGACGGGCGGGCAGATCTTGTGGCCGCCGAGGTCGACGGCAGCAACCCCAACGAGCAGGTGCTTACCGCCACCGTGCGGGGCCGGACATACTCCGCCCGGCTGCCTGTCGACCCCTACTACGGCGTCCAGCCGTTACGGGTGACGGACGTCAACAATGATGGCAGAGAAGAAGTCGCCGCCATCGAGGTCATTGGAGCCAGCACCGAATTCTCCTCGCTCTGGGGGCTCACGGGCGGCCGGTTGCGAGCTGTGCGGAAAACCGACGGGACACGGCTGTACTTGATCGAAGGCGGCAGCGTCCGCGAGATCAACCGTTATGGCTGCGAGTCAGTCGGCAAACGCAGACAATTGGTCGTCGTGAATGCCCAGCTGACCAATGAGACCACAATGGTCTATTCCGGCGAGCGGATCAGATATTCCGTTCGCAATGGTGTCGCCGTCGAGACCGCCCGCACGCCTGCGGCCGGGACGTCCGACGCCGCGGTGTTCCAGGTGGATCCCGCCGCCTGTGGCTGAATGCGCGAGGACGTGCCCACCGCCCGCTCCCAAGCCGGCCGGAGCGGGCGGTGGGCTTGCCGGTCTCAAGGGCGAACAGCCGTTCAGGTCAAGGGCTGATTCCCGCCGGCCCGCGCAGCCGGCCCAGCCCAAGATTGCCGGAGTCCTGGCCCCTCAGCCGGGGCCGGTCGATACGCTTCGGACGTGGTGGTGAGCGATCCTGTGCCGGTCAATGTCGCGGTACCGGCTGTCGTGAAGCAGCCCCCGCCGCTGAACGACGACGACTGCCGCCGGCTGGATCTGATCCGGCGGTTCGGCACGATGGGCTCGCTGCTGCTGGCGTTCGGCGCGCTCGGCGCCGGCGCCTCGCCGGTCTACAACCCGTTGCCGAGCGTTCCCGTGCTCGGCCTGTTCGCCCGCATGCTCGGTGTCTCGCTGGCGCTGGCGCTGCTGGGCATGGGCATGATCATCAGCAGCTGGCTGCTGCTCGGCCGGTTCGCGCACCCAGGCAGGCCGCGGCTGATCAGCCGGGCCCAGCTCAACCGGACGCTGCTGATGTGGGGCACGCCGCTGATCTTCGTCATGCCGCTGTTCAGCAAGGACGTCTACAGCTACCTCGCGCAGAGCTCGATCGTGTCGCGCGGGCTCGACCCGTACGAACTGGGGCCCGGCCAGGCACTCGGCCAGGACGACCCGCTGGTACGCGGTGTGTCCAACATGTGGCGTGACACGCCCGCGCCGTACGGCCCGCTCTTCCTTTACCTGGGGCATCTGCTCAACTCCGTGACCGGGAACCACGTGATCACGGGCGTGCTCATGCAGCGCCTGCTGGCCATCGCGGGCATCGCGCTGTTCGTCTGGGCGCTGCCGCGGCTGGCGCGCAGGTTCGGTGTGCAGCCGGTGACCGCGTTGTGGTTCGGCGCCGCGAACCCGTTGGTGCTGTTCCACCTGGTCGCGGGCGTGCACAACGAGGCACTGGCGATCGGCCTGATGATGGCCGGCTTCGAGATCGCCCTGCGCTACCTGCCACGGCCTGGGGATCCACCGCTGGCATCGCTACGCAAGGAATGGACCTTCGTCCTGCTCGGCGTCGCGGTGATCACGCTCGGCGCGGCGGTGAAACTGCCCGCGCTGGTGGCGGCTGCTTTCGTCGGCGTCACGGTGACCCGCAGATGGGGCGGTGGGATACCCCGGTTCTTCGCCGTCGGCTTCCTTTTTGTGGCCACGGCAGGCGTGACGATGGCGATCGCCTGCTTCGGCACCGGCCTGGGCTTCGGCTGGGTGGGCGCGCTGGACACGCCGAGCCTGGTGCGCAGCTGGATGTCGCCGATCTCCGAGCTGGGCAACCTGGGCGGCATCCTGGGCATAACGCTGGGCCTGGGCAACCACACCACAGCCGTGCTGGAGATCTTCACCCTGCTCGGCTACGTCACCGCGGCCCTGATCACGGTCAAACTGCTGTGGGACAGCCTGAGCGGGCGGCGCAGCGTGATGACCGGCCTGGGCGCGTCCCTGGCCGCGTGGCTGATCCTGCACCCGGCGATGCAGCCCTGGTACCTGCTGTTCCCGGCGATCCCGCTGGCCGCGTCGCTCGCGGGCACCAAGCGGTTCCGCAACCTGGCCACGCTGGGCTGCGCGGTCGCGGCCGTCCTGCTGCCGCCCACCGGAAGCACGTTCACCGGCCGGACGTACGTGCTGGTGTTCGCCTACATCGCGGCCATCGTGGTGCTGCTGGTGATGCTGTTCTTCTTGAACCGCAAGGTGCCGATCCTGCCGCGCAAGGTGACCGGCGTCGCTCCTACCCAGGGGCCTGGGGACATCACGACGAGCAACCCCTAGGCTCTGCGGATGTGAGCGCGTCCGAAACCCGTCCTGCCGTCGAGGTGTCCGGACTGGTCAAGCGCTACGGCTCGACGACCGCGGTCGACGGCCTCGAGCTGCGGCTGATGCACGGCAACGTGCTCGCGTTGCTGGGTCCGAACGGCGCGGGCAAGACCACCACGGTCGAGGTCTGTGAAGGCTTCCTGAAAGCCGACGCGGGCCGGATCCGGGTCCTGGGCCTCGATCCGCATTCCGACGGCGACAAGCTGCGGCCCCGGATCGGCGTGATGCCCCAGGGTGGCGGCGCGTACCCGGGCGTGCGAGCGGGCGAGATGCTCAAACTTGTGGCCTCCTGCGCGGCCAATCCGCTCGATCCCGACTGGTTGCTGGACATTCTGGGCCTCAGCAACGCGCTGCGCACGCCGTACAAACGGCTTTCCGGCGGCCAGCAGCAGCGGTTGTCGCTCGCTTGTGCCCTGGTCGGACGGCCTGAGCTGGTGTTCCTCGACGAGCCGACGTCCGGGATGGACCCGCAGGCCAGGCGGCTGGTGTGGGACCTCGTGCAGGCCCTGCGCAACGACGGCGTGAGCGTCCTGCTGACCACGCACCTGATGGAAGAGGCCGAAAGCCTGGCCGACCACGTGGTGATCGTGGATCACGGCAAGGTGGTCGCCGAGGGCAGCCCGGCGCAGCTGACCACCGAGGACCCGGACTGCCAGCAGTTGCGGTTCAAGGCGCGGGCCGGGCTGGACACCTCCCTGCTGACCGCTGCGTTGCCGGAAGGGTGCCACGTGGCCGAGGCCGCGTTGGGTACATACATCGTTACCGGCCGCGTCGATCCGCAGGTAGTCTCAACCGTGACGGCGTGGTGTGCCCAGCAAGGAGTACTGGCCGAGGAGCTGCATGTCGGCAGGCGCAGTCTTGAGGACGTGTTCCTCGAACTGACCGGACGGGAGTTGCGTTGACGGCCACAGCCGCGTCCAACGGTGTCGACTCGCCTTTCACCGCTGGCACCTTCACCCCAGCTCCCGGCGCGGGCCGCAAGCTGCACATGCTGCTGGCGCACGCGCGCACCGAGACGAAGCTGACGCTGCGCAACGGCGAGCAGATCCTGCTGACGCTGCTCATCCCGGTCGCTCTGCTCGTCGGACTCACCCTGATCGACATCATCTCGATGCCCTCACCACGCGTCGACTCGGCCGTCCCCCGGATTTTCGCGCTGGCCGTCATGTCGTCGGCGTTCACAGGGCAAGCCATCGCGTTGGGCTTCGACCGTCGTTACGGCGTGCTCAAGCGCCTCGCCGCGACCGCATTGCCCCGCTGGATGCTGGTCGGCGGCCGCGTGCTGGCCGGGCTGACAGTGGTGGCGATCCAGCTTGTCGTACTCGGCGTGATCGCGCTGATGCTCGGCTGGGCGCCGGGGATCGGCGGTCTGTTGTGGACAGTCTTGTTCGCGGTGCTGGGCGCGTTCGCGTTCGGCGCGCTGGGCGTACTGCTCGGCGGGACGCTGCGGGCCGAGCTCGTACTGGCGCTGGCCAACATCATCTGGTTCGTGCTGCTGCTGGCCGGCGGCATCATCGTGCCGGCGAGCTCGCTGCCGTCCGGGATCGCCGCAGTCGTGCAACTGCTGCCGTCCGGTGCGTTGACCGAAGGCCTCAACCAGGCGTTGAACGGTGCCGGGCCTGGCTGGCAGTCGCTTGCCGTGCTGTTCGCGTGGGGTGCGGTGGCGTCCATCGTGGCGGGGCGCACAACACGCCTGACCTGATGTCAAGCTCTCAGCAACGCCTGCCTACCATCGGTGAGTGCTGAAGTCGCGGATCGTCCAATGGCGCCATGGGTTCGCTGTCGCCGCAGTCGTGGCCAACGTGACGATCGCGATCACCGGTTCGATCGTCCGGGTCACCGGCTCGGGCCTGGGCTGCACCGAGTGGCCGAACTGCCTGCCCGGCAGCATGGTCCCGGTCGAGCACCCCGAGCTGAGCATGCTGCACCAGTGGATCGAGTACGGCAACCGGATGCTGTCCGGTGTCGTGGGGATCATCGGCGGTCTGTGCTTCCTCGCCGCGCTGTTCATGCGTCCCACGCGGCGGCGCGTCATTTGGCTGTCGCTCGCCATGATGGGCGGCGTCGTCGTCCAGGCTGTGCTGGGCGGGATCACGGTTCGTACGGGGTTGTTGTGGTGGACGGTCGCGATTCACTTCATCGCTTCGTCTGTGCTCACGTGGTTCGCCGTGATGCTGGTGCGTGCGCTGCGTGAAGGCGACGGACCTGTGCAGGTGCGTACCCATCCGTTCGTACCGCGGCTGCTGATCGGTCAGGGCGTTGCGCTCGCGGCTTTGCTCATCGCGGGCACGATGGTCACTGGCGCGGGGCCGCACGCGGGCGACAAGGACGTGGCCCGGTTGGGCCTGCACGTCGAGACGCTCGCACACGTACACGCCGCGATCCTGTACGTGTTCCTCGGCGTGCTCCCGCTCGTCGGGTTCATGCTGTGGCGTGGGCCGACACCGCGCGACGTCTGGCGCCGGTACTTCGTGCTTGTCGGCGTTGTCCTCGCGCAAGGGACTATCGGGTTCGTACAGTTCTTCACCGGCGTCCCGGCCGTGCTCGTTGTGCTGCACGTCTTCGGCGCGATGCTCGTGACCGTCGCGCTCGCCTCGCTGTGGGTGTCGACGCGTGACCGCCCCGAACCGGCCACTGTGGAGCCGTACCACAATGAGCAGTTCGCCGCCAC
Organism: Kibdelosporangium banguiense; assembly: GCF_017876405.1. GTDB lineage: Bacteria > Actinomycetota > Actinomycetes > Mycobacteriales > Pseudonocardiaceae > Kibdelosporangium > Kibdelosporangium banguiense. The sequence goes on from NZ_JAGINW010000001.1 coordinate 11,487,620, forward strand.
GTCGCTCTGAGACTATCTTCGCTTCACTCCGCGGCCCTAATGTCTGATTTGTGACGACTACCGTTCCGGGACCGGCACCACTGCTCGGCGAACGCCGCACCTTCGCTCAGCAGCTCGTGCTGAAAGCGTTTCTGTTGGTGCCGTTCTTGGCGCTGATCGCTGCCGTGCCCCTGGCATGGGGCTGGGGTCTGACCTTGCTGGACATCGTGCTCGCCGTCAGCCTGTACGTCATCGCCACGCTCGGCGTGACCGTCGGGTATCACCGTTACTTCACGCACGGGGCGTTCAAAGGCAACCGTGCGTTGCGGATCGCCCTCGGCATCGCGGGCAGTTTCGCGGTGCAAGGTTCGATCATCTTCTGGGTCGCCAGCCACCGGCGGCACCATGCGTACGCGGATCGTGAAGGCGACCCGCACTCCCCCTGGCTGTTCGGGACGTCGCCGGGCGCGCTGCTGAAGGGCTTCTGGCACGCGCACATGGGCTGGATGTTCTCCCGGGAGGTCACCAACTACGAACGGTTCGCCCCGGATCTCTTGCGTGACAAGGACATCCGGATGGTCAGCAAGCTGTTCGGGGTGTGGACCGCGGGCAGCCTGGTCCTGCCGGCCGTGCTCGGCGGCCTGATCAGCTGGTCCTGGTGGGGCGCGCTGACCGCGTTCTTCTGGGCCGGACTGGTCCGGATCGCCTTCCTGCACCACGTGACCTGGTCGGTGAACTCGATCTGCCACATGGTCGGTTCCCGGCCGTTCGCCAGCCGCGACAAGGCCGCCAACTTCTGGCCGCTGGCAGTCCTGTCGATGGGCGAATCGTGGCACAACTCGCACCACGCCGACCCCACCTGTGCCCGGCACGGCGTCCTGCGTGGACAGATCGACATCGCCGCACGGACCATCTGGCTGTTCGAGAAACTCGGCTGGGCCTGGGACGTCCGCTGGCCGACCGCTGAGCGGCTGGCACGCAAGCGGGTCGCCACCGAGTAGCACTCTCACCTTCTACCGGCACGCGGAACAACTCCGGTCATGGTGTGGTTGCTTCCAGGACAGGACTCACGTGTTGGAGGAGAAGACGTGCCGAACGCAGTGCGGGTACGGCAGACCGGTGGGCCCGAGGCCCTGGAACTGACCGACGTGGAGGTGCCGGCGCCGGGCGAAGGCCAGGTGGCGGTGGATGTCGCGGCAGCGGGTGTGAACTACATCGACACCTATCACCGTTCCGGCCTCTACCCCATCCAGACCCCTTTCGGCGTCGGGCTGGAAGGCGCGGGCACGATCACGGCGGTCGGTCCAGGCGTGGATCTCGCTGTCGGTGACCGCGTCGCCTGGTACACGGCGCAAGGCAGCTACGCCGAGAAATTCCTGCTACCGGCAGCAGAAGCACTCCCGATCCCGGACGGCGTCTCCTTCGAGACCGCGGCAGCCCTGTTGTTGCAGGGAGTAACCGCTCACTACTTGGTCGCGTCGACCTACCCGGTACAGCCCGGCGACGCGGTACTCATGCACGCCGGGGCAGGTGGCGTCGGCCTCCTGCTCATCCAGCTCGCCAAAGCCCGTGGCGCCCGCGTGCTGGCCACAGTCTCCACGCCGGAGAAGGAGAAACTCGCCCGGGAAGCCGGTGCGGACGAAGTGGTCGGCTACGAGGACTTCGGCTCACACGCCCGCGCGTTCACCAACGGCGAGGGCATGCACGTGGTTTACGACGGCGTCGGCAAGACCACGTTCGACCAGAGCCTCGCCAGCCTCCGGCCGCGCGGCTACATGGTGCTGTTCGGCGCCTCCAGCGGGCCCGTCCCGCCCGTCGACCCCCAGCGGCTCAACGCCCAGGGCTCGGTCTTCCTGACCCGGCCGAAGACCGGCGACTACTCAGCCACCCCGGAAGAAGTCCGTTGGCGCGTCGGCGAACTCTTCGACGCGGTCCTGGCCGGGAGCCTGTCGGTCCGCATCGGCGGCCGGTACCCGCTGTCGGAGGCCGCCCAGGCCCACACCGACCTCCAGGGCCGCAAAACCACCGGCAAGCTCCTGCTCATCCCGTGACATGAAGGCGAGCCCCGGCGCAACCGGGGCTCGCCGGCCGTGACTGCCTACGGGAACACCCACCCTTCAGTCCCGACCAGTCAGTCCGGCTCACGCAGGCCGGTCGGGCAGGTGGCAGACTTGCCTGAGGGCGACGACGCGAGCGGGGTGCGGATGGGCGAGACTGATCCTCATATCCATGTCGGGGCGCGCTTGAATGCCGACGCCATGAGCCGCGATCTGATCGCGTCGACGTTCGGGCTGGTAAGCGATCTTCCAGCGGTTGTCGAGACTGGGTGCGGCTTGGAAGGCGTACCGCGGGCCATGACGTCTCCGCTACCTGAGCGGGTTACGTGCCTGGCTTGCCGGGAGTACGCGAGCCGGGAATACCTTCGCTTTGCCGAGCAGACCGAGCGGCTCAGCGGCACCCCCGGGCTGGCCGTCAGCGACGAGCAGATGCGCCTGGCCGCGGATCACTTCCGCGAGCTCGCCCACAAGTTCTCCTGACTCGGAATGCGAGCCGTCTGGCCACTGTGGACAGCTGTCGTCGGCAACCTGTTTCCGTCGGTGGCCGGGGCTAGGCTGCGTCTCGGCGGCCGAGGCTGCCCAGGCCACACCGACCTCCAAGGCCGCAAACCACCGGCCAAACTCCTGCTCATCCCTGACCACGGTATGAGCGGAGTAATCAGCAGGCGAACGTGTCACCGTGACAATCAGACGCGTTCGCCTGCTGGGTCAGGAATTCCCTAACGAAGCGTGCCCATTATGGACATACACACCGCCCGTTACAGGACTTCACCCCCAGGGTGCCGCACCCGATGGGCTTAGGCGCACACGGACCAAGACATTTCTGCCCGGGACATCCACTGCACCAGTCGTCGGTCACGTTACACAAGCAAGGAAAATCCTTCTTGAGCAGGTCTTCTGCGCGAATTCCAGTTGATTCCGGCATCTCACCGAGTACCCGGACGAGCTTAGCCGTCTCGATCTTGCCGAACTCGTTCAGCAACTCGTCATCCAGCCTGTCCACACTTTCCTGCACGGCCGCATCCCGATAATCACGGAAAGTCGCAACATCTCCCGCCAATGCGATGGCAGCACCAATTGCGGTCAACTGACCGGCCGACAGCTCGGGATTCTTTTTCACATAGCGATTCAGGTGATCGACCCACAGTTTACTCTGCTGCTCGGGAGACAGTTCCCGAAAGATTGCCTGCCGGTACTCGAGCGGATGCTTGACGACTTCATCATATGTAGCAGGCAACCGACCCCGATTCGCATCAATCCAGACATCAACATCGTTGCTTGTCGCGGCAGCGGCTGGCGAGTTGCCCAACATGAGCCCGCCAGCCACGGCGACTCCGGCAGTTAGCTGCAAGAACGCCGCACGTGAGATACCGCGGCCCTGCTCCCGCTGAGGCGAACGCAGACTGCCCAGCGCACGCAACACCCGCACAGTCGAGCGCGGTCCGAGCCTCCGGACCAACGGAACCGCCATCGCTTGCCGCGACCACGCGCGAGGAACACCTTCATTGACGTAAATAAGAGTTGGTTCCCAACGAAGCGGGGAGCCTTGCGCTATCGTTCGCCACTCTTGCACATCCGGATTAGCCAACGGCAATACTTCAAGTTTCCCACCACTCGCCGCTTCGACCGCCTCGGACACCCTCCGACAGGCGTGACATGATCCGTCAAAAGCAAGAACCCAACGACCCCTGTTGGTGTTCAATTCAACCCCTTGCGTTGACCTAACTCCCGATTAGCCAACGACCGACAACCCGTCAGCATTTATGGCCAGTTACCAACGGTAGCGACACCACGAAGGCAGTTCACTGGCCCGACCGAGTGGAGTTGTCAAACACATTTTTACCTCACATGACAACCTTACTGCATTCGACCCATTACAATTGGTCATCCAGCGCAGTCAAGGTGACCGATTCGCCGATTGACGGGTGTAGATCGTCTCAGCCCGTCCGGTAAGTGGATAGAGGACCGGTCGTGCACATTCAGACTCAGATCCGTTGCAGATAAGAAAAAGCGCGCCCGCCGGGAATTCTGGCGGGCGCGCTGGTGAGCGGCGTGGGTCAGCCGGTGACCTTGACGGCGTCGGTGACGAAGACGAGGGTCTCGTTCGGCTTGACCGGAGGCTTTCCCTGAGGGCCGTAGCCGAGGTCCGGCGGGATGATGAGCAGCCTGCGGCCGCCTTCCTTCATGCCCAGCAGGCCCTGGTCCCAGCCCTTGATGACCCGACCGGAGCCGATGCCCTGCACGGACAACGTCTGGCCGCGGTCGAAGGAGTTGTCCACGATCTGCTTGTCCGACCAGGTCTGCAGCAGGTAATTCGCCTCGAGAACGCTGCCCTGCTTGATCTCCGGGCCGGTGCCGGGCACCAGGTCCTTGATCACCAAGCCCTTCGGCGGCTGACAGGTGGTGGGCAGGGTGATCGTCGGCTTCTTGCCGAACTCGGCGTTCTCGATCTTGACATCCTCGGCCGTGCACTCGCCCGGGCCAGGCTTGTACGTGGCTGGTGAGGTTGGCTTGGCCGCGGAGGTGGTCGTCGCCGTCGTGGTGATGGGCAGCGGCGGCGGGGCGGAGTTGCGGTTGGAGGTGCCGGGAGAGTCCTGCTCGGAGTTGGCACAGGCGCTCAAGGTGGCCGCCGCCACCAGCGCCACGGTAACCATCGTGACCTTGCCTGCAATGCGCATGGGCGTCACCCTAGGCAACCGGGTCACGCACTGGTTCCATCGGGTGCCTGGCTGGTCGCGGTGAGCCATCCGGCGAAGGTGAAGATCCCCCGTTTTTCCGATTTCACCGTCACGGTATTGCGCGTACAGTTACTCGTCGCACACAAACGGGTACACTACGCATTCGCCCGTTCGGGTGCCCATCGAGGAGGTGACCCGGTGTCCGCGGACGCCAACGGCATCCGCAAGAATCCGGTCCAGGAGATGTTCTGGACCAGGACCGGCCTGTTGCTGGCCATCCTGCTGGTGATCTCGATCGGTAGCCTGTGGATATCCAGTGCGATGGACGCCGGCCTCTTCAAGAATCTCTTGACTGCGCTGGGCACCGGCACGATGATCTCCGCCATCGTCGGTTTTGGACAAACCCTCATCACCGCTTCGGCGTCGCACAAAGCACTCGTCACGCCGCTGATCGAGGAAAGCAAACGGGCATTGCGGGATTTGTCGTCCGAGTACCGCGCACTGAACAACGAGTTCTTCCCGACGCATGTCTTCGAAGCGACCACGACCCCGGATCCGGAGTTCAACCGGCTGCTGATGGCCGACCTCAAGCGCAGCAGGCAGTACTTCTTCCGCGGCTTCGCCGGCCGGCACGCCGCCGCCAGGCTGCTGCTGACCCACTCGGAGTGGGAGCTGCGCACGGTGGTCGCCGACCCGCGCCAGCACTCCGCGATCAGCGGCCGGGCCCGCTACCTGCTGCGGCACGAGGGCGCGACCGGCGACTACGACAAGATCAGGAAACGGCTCGTCGAGGAGATCTCCATCGGCATCGTGGGCCTGTATCTGGCACGCAGCCGCTGCACGGCCATCGAGATCGCCGTGATCTCCGATCCGCCGCTCGACCGGACCGAGATCTTCGACGACAGCGTGTGGCTCACGCTCTACAGCGACGTCGGCGGGGCCACCTCGCTCTACCCACGCACACTGCGTTTCTCAGAAGGCTCGTTCATCTACGGCATGCAACGCGCCGAGTTCCACAGAATGCGCGACACGCGAACTGCCCAGAAATTCTCGATCACCCCGGACACCACTCGTTCGGAATTCCTGGCCCTGTTCGGAAAAATAACCGGAACACCCCTCACCGAGGAGGGGTACGCAGATCTGGAGCGCAAGTTCCACGATTTCCGCGCAGAATTCACCAAAGCCGCGGGGCTGGAGAGCTGAAAATGCGAACGAGATCCTCAGCGCTGGCCGAACTGGCCAGCGAGATACGTGCCGCCGACCTGACCGACTGGGCGTCGGTCAGCGACCGGTTCACCACCTGGGCGGGCCGGCCGGGCCTGCGCGACGAACTGCGCCACCACCTGCGAACCCTGTCCGGCGAGGTCGCCGCCGCGGTGATCTCCCGATCGCGGGAGACCACAACGCACTTCGCCTGGTGCCTGCTCAACGACCCGGGCGACAAGTTCTCCTTCTGGCTGCACGAGTACAAACCGCAGAAGGACTGGCGCATCGGGTACGCCGACTCGATCCACAACCACCGCTATCACTTCTGCACCACCATCCTGCGCGGCAGTTACGTGCACGAGCGGTTCGACACCGAGATGGACCTCGCCGGGCTGACCATCAAGTCCGCGACCATGGTGCGCAGCGGCCCCTGCGAGGCAGGCGAGTCCGCGACGATGCTGTCGGATGAGTTCCACCGCATCCCCAAAGCCGCCGACGGAACAATGACATTCCTGGTGAAGTCACGGCCGGTACGCGGCTGGAGCCTGTCGTTCGACCCCGTCACCAACATCAGCCGCAGACACGTACCAGTGGAGGAACGCCTGGGTCACCTCGCCGAACGCATCTGACGCCACCCTCGACCGGCGATCGCGGGCGGCTCAGTCAGCGCAGGCTGGAACGCGCTCCACTTGGCGCGCCATTCGTGCGGCGGCTCCGCCAGCTTCGCGCTCACCTCGAAATTCGGGGGCAACCCGGTTGAGTGTCATCATGACCGCATATTCCGGGCGTCTCACGACCTACGATGCCTTCACCTGAGGGAGGGATCGCTAGGAGGCCTCGATGCTCGGCGAGAAGAGTGCGGTCGCTGTCGGCAGTGTTGCCGCCGGCGCGTTTGACCAGGTGGAACGCAGGGTGCGACGACTATGCCAGCGGTTCGCGGCGAACCTGCCGTTCCATGGGTGGCACCATGTCCATTTCGTGCGGACCAAGGCGGGGGCGTTCGCCCGAGCCAATGGGTCCGATCCGGCGGTGGTCGAGACGGCCGCGCTTGTGCATGATTTGAACTACATCGTGAAGCGCAATTCCGATGCTGCGGAAGGCCGGGAAATCAGGATGCGGATCCTGGCCGCGGCGGGGGTCGCCGAGCCGGTCGCGGAATGGATCGACGACATCGTGGTCGAGGCCGAGATCAGCACCCGGCACCGCGACATCTCCAAGGAGGCGCAGGCGCTCAGCGACGCCGACACCCTGTTCAAGGCGCTGCCCGTCACCCCGGTGATGCTGGCCCACCGCTACCTCTCCGAGAACGGCATCACCCTCGGCCAGTTGGCGAACAAGATCGTCGGCGAACAGCGCGGCAAACATGACGAGGGCTTCTACTTCTACAGCCCGCAGGCCAAAGCGATGTACTCGCACTGGGCCAGTGCCAACCTCGAACTGTGGCAGTGCGTGGTCGAGGCGCTGGACGACCCTTCAGTGGGTGAACTGCTCGACGCGGTCAACGCGCAGTGAGCCGGAAAACCCGGAGCTCGCGGTCGGTCTTGGACCGGTAGGCGTCGTACGCCGGCCACGTTTCGGTCAGGTGCGGCCAGATCGCGGTGCGTTCCTCTTCCGACAGCAGCCGCGCCTTCACCTCATGGGTCCGGCCCTTGATATTCACTACTGCCTCAGGATTTGCCATCAGGTTTACTGTCCACATTGGATGGCCTGGGCCGCCCCAGTTGGAGCCGACCAGGAGGATGTCGTCGCCGTCTGGGACGTAGAGCAGCGCCGCCTGGCGGGGCAGCCCGGTCTTGCGGCCGGTGACTGTCAGGATCAGCGACGGCATGCCGGCGATGCCGACCACGGTGACACGGCCTTTCGTCAGCCGGTAGAGCACCTTGTCCAGGTTCAGCACAGCCGGCTGGATCCGGCCGAGCCAAGGCTGGGCGGCGATCCAGCGCGCGACTTTGCGCAGTAATTCCATGGCCGGTCAAGATACCTGCTCAGGCCAGGAAATCGGTCAATGGAACAACAGTGAGACCGTCTTGTTTCGCACGGTTGAGGAAAGCCTGGAAGTCCTCGGCGAACGTGTGCCGGAAATGCATCAGCACGATGTCGCCCGCCTTCAGTTTGTCCCCCGCCTGGAACTGGACCACGCCGTCGTTGACCGCCGCGGTCCACAGCACGATCGCCTTCATCCCGCAGTCGGCGACGGCCTTCTGGGTGTTGTCGTCATAGTTGCCGAACGGCGGCCGGAACAAGGTCGGGCGCTTGCCGAACGTCTGCTGGATCGCGTCCGCGTCGCCGCAGATCTCGTTGCGCTGGAACTCGTACGGTTTGCCGCGGAGGTTCGGGTGGGTCATCGTGTGGTCGTTGATGTCGGCCCCGGCCGCCTGTAATGCCTTGAAGTAGTCCGGGTTCTCCACGAAGTACTTCTTGTTCAGAAACAGCGTCGGCCGCGCGCCCGAGTCTTTGATCATCTGCAACGCGGCCGGATCCTTGACCGCGCCGTCGTCCATGGTGATGAACACGTACGGCTTGTCGGTCTTGATGTGCCGGATCACCGGTGCCTTGCCGTCCACGGTCGCCGGCGCCTGAACCTGCGCCACAGCAGGCGAAGACGGTGACACATCAGGCGAAGTCGGCAGCGCGTCGGGCGAAGGACGGCCCTGGACGGTCACTGTGGACGGTTTCTCCGCCGCGGGCTGAGCATCCCCGCAGGCTGCGATCATGACCGCCGCCACACTCAGCGCGGCGGCCATGACCAGGTGCTTCCGCATCCTTTACCCCCTCTTTCCTTTCCCCGTAAGGAGAATTCACGTCCCATCAGAGAGGACGCCAGAGGGGGTGACAACGTTGCTTAAGCTCCGTCACTCCGGATGATTCGATCATCGGCTGCTACCGGGCTGCCGCGGCCGTCCCGGTTGCTGGTGGTGAAGTACAGGTTGCCGTCCGGTCCGGCGACCGGGGTCCGCAGCCGCCCGAACTGGCCCTGGTAGAGGGCACGAGGCGTGCCGACTCCGGTGCTGGTCACCGGGATCAGCCACAGCCGCGTGCCGCGCAGCCCCGCCATGTAGAGGTTGTTCTTGTAGAAGGCGATGCCGCTCGGCGAGGCCTGCGATGTCGACCACACCGCAAGCGGGTCGACGAAACTCGGGTTGCCGCAGCGGCCCTCGCACGTCGGCCAGCCGTAGTTGCGGCCGGACTGGATCAGGTTGAGCTCGTCCCAGGTGTTCTGGCCCAGCTCGGCCGAGAACAGCCGGCCGTCGGCGGCCCAGGTCAGGCCCTGGACGTTGCGGTGGCCCAACGAGTACACCAGCGAGTTGAACGGATTGCCCGGCGCCGGCTGGCCCTCCGGCGTCATCCGCAGGATCTTGCCGCCCAGCGAGGCCCGGTTCTGTGAGTTCGCCGAGTTGCCCGCGTCGCCGGTACCGGCGTAGAGCAGGCCGTCCGGGCCGAAGGCGAGCCGGCCGCCGTTGTGGATGCTCGCCTTGGGGATCCCGGTCACGATCGGCACCGGTGCCTGGCCGAGCACGACTCTGGCGATCCGGTTGTCCGATGCGGCCGTGTAGTAGATGAACACGGTCCGGTTCTGCGCGAACTGTGGCGACACGGCGAGCCCGAGCAGCCCGCCTTCACCCTGGGCGCTCACGCCGGGGACCGTCTGGACGTCGGTCACCGTGCCGTTACGCAGTGACCTGATCTTGGCTGTGTTCCGTTCGGTGAACAGGGCACTGCCGTCCGGCAGGAAACCCAGGCCCCACGGCACCGCCAGCTGGGAGGCGACAACTGTGGTGGCCGCCTGGGCCGGAACCGCGGAAACAGATAACGCGGCCGCCGCCGTGACGGCGACGACCGCGCTCTTGTGGAACTTCATCGGTGCTGTCCTCCTTGACTGCAGGGTCAGAGGTACAGACCGAATGTTCTCGTATTCGTCAACGCACGACAGGTTATGGGAAATTCACCCACCACCAAGTGGGCTTGGGATGCCCCCAATGCCACATTGGGGGCATGCGATGCCACCAATGTGGCATTGGGGGCAAAACCTCAGGCGAAGAGGGAGGTGACGGGCAGGCCGATCGCGGAGTCGACCGCGACCATCACGAACACCGCGCACAGGTACGTGTTCGACAGGTGGAAGACCTTCATCGGGTTGGTCTCGCCGCCGCGCCGGTACACGTTGTGCAGGCGGTGCACGGCGATCAGGAACCAGCCGCCCAGGACCACGGCCGAGACCGCGTAGACCCAGCTCGTCGCGGGCACCAGCAGCAGTCCACAGAGGACCATCGCCCACGAGTAGAGCACGATCCGGAAGGAGACCTGCCGTGGCGTGGCGACCGCGGGCAGCATCGGCACGCCGGCCGCCGCGTAGTCGTCGCGGAACTTCATCGCCAATGCCCAGGAGTGCGGCGGCGTCCAGAAGAAGATGATGCCGAAGAGCACGAACGCGGGCCAGCCCACGTCGCCGGTGACCGCGGCCCAGCCGATCACCACCGGCATGCATCCCGCGATTCCGCCCCAGACGATGTTCTGTGATGTGCGCCGCTTGAGCCACATCGTGTAGACGAAGACGTAGAACAGGATCGCGCCGACGCACAACACCGCGGCCACCCAGTTGGTGGTCAGCCACAGGAAACCGCAGGACAGCACGCCCAGGATCACACCGAAGATCAGCGCGTTACGGACCGGAACCTCGTGTTTGACCAGCGGACGGGCGCTTGTGCGCTTCATCACCGCGTCGATGTCCGCGTCGACCACGCAGTTCAACGCACCCGCACTGCCCGCCGCGAGCGTGCCGCCGACCATCGTGGCAAGAACCAGCCACGGCGACGGGATGCCGCGCTGGGCAAGCAGCATGGCGGGGATCGTGGTCACGAGCAGTTGCTCGATGATGCGGGGCTTGGTCAACGCGACGTATGCGCGGACGACATCCTTGATCCTGCGTCGCGGAGCGGTGGCGGGGGCGTCGACAGACGGCACGGTGATGCTCACGGCGCTCCCAGAGCGCTGCACACCGGCGACATGTCGCTCCTCATGGTGGATATGAACAGTTCGGGTACGGATGGGAATAGTAGACCGGCTACATACGGGTAGCCATGGCGGGTGGCGTTCAGCGCGGACACACCCTCCGTCCAGATGACTCTGGACTAGCAACAACCCCGCGGGTGACTACGCTGGCGCACGGGACGAGGGAAGACCAGCGGGAACACTTGTTTCGCATGCCAAGCGTGTTCCCGCACGAGCAGCGAAAGTGGGAGCAGTAGCCCGTGTCCGTAGACGACATCACCCGCCTGACCACAGCAAACGTTCCGGCTGACTGGACGGACCTCGACAAGCGGGCGGTCGACACGATCCGCGTGCTCGCTGCCGAGGCGGTTCAGAACGCCGGCAACGGCCACCCCGGTACCGCGATGAGCCTCGCGCCGGTGGCCTACGCGCTCTTCCAGCGTGTCATGCGGCACGACCCGGCCGACCCGGACTGGATCGGCCGCGACCGGTTCGTGCTGTCGGCCGGTCACTCCAGCCTGACGCTGTACCTGCAGCTGTTCACGGCCGGTTACGGCCTGGAGATCGAGGACATCGAGCACCTGCGCAAGTGGGGCTCTAAGACCCCCGGCCACCCCGAGCACGGCCACACCCGCGGTGTGGAGATGACCACCGGCCCGCTGGGCCAGGGCCTGGCCTCCGCGGTGGGCATGGCGATGGCCGCCCGGCGTGAGCGTGGTCTCTTCGACCCGGACGCCGCGCCTGGCCAGAGCCCGTTCGACCACGACATCTTCGTGATCGCCTCGGACGGCGACATCGAGGAGGGCGTCACCTCCGAGGCCTCCTCGCTGGCGGGAACCCAGCGCCTGGGCAACCTCACGGTGATCTACGACGACAACAAGATCTCCATCGAGGACGACACCACGATCGCGTTGTCCGAGGACACCGCCAAGCGCTACGAGTCCTACGGCTGGCACGTGCAGGTCGTGGAGAGCGGCGAGAACGTCACCGGGATCCTGGAGGCCCTGGCGAACGCCAAGGCCGAGACCGGGCGCCCGTCGTTCATCCTGCTGCGCACGATCATCGGCTTCCCGGCGCCGACCAAGATGAACACCGGCAAGGCGCACGGCGCCGCGCTGGGTGACGACGAGGTCGCCGAGATCAAGAAGATCCTGGGCTTCGACCCGGAGCAGAAGTTCGTCGTCGAGCCGGAGGTCCTCGCCCACACGCGCGAGGTCGTCAAGCGCGGCGAGCAGGCCAAAGCGCAGTGGCGGCCGAAGTTCGACGCCTGGGCGCAGGCCAACCCGGAGCGCAAGGAGCTGCTGGACCGGCTGACCGCCCGCGAGCTGCCGGAGGGCTGGGCCGAGAAGCTGCCGACCTGGCAGCCCGACGCCAAGGGCCTGGCCACCCGCAAGGCGTCCAGCGAGGTGCTCAACGCGCTGGCCGACGTGCTGCCGGAGCTGTGGGGCGGCTCGGCCGACCTGGCCGAGAGCAACAACACCACGATGAAGGGCGCCGACTCGTTCGGCCCGGCCGACATCTCCACCAAGGAGTGGAACGCCCAGCCCTACGGCCGCACGCTGCACTTCGGCGTCCGCGAGCACGCCATGGGCTCGATCCTCAACGGCATCGCGCTGCACGGCCCGACCCGGCCGTACGGCGGGACGTTCCTGGTGTTCAGCGATTACATGCGGCCCGCGGTCCGGCTCGGCTCGCTGATGAAGACCTCGGCGATCTACGTGTGGACGCACGACTCCATCGGCCTCGGCGAGGACGGCCCGACGCACCAGCCGATCGAGCACCTCGCCGCGCTGCGGGCCATCCCCGGCCTGACGATCGTGCGCCCCGGTGACGCCAACGAGACGGCCGCCGCGTGGAAGGCGACCATCGAGCGTCCCGAGGGCCCGGTCGGCCTGGCACTGACCAGGCAGAACCTGCCGGTCCTGGAAGGCACCGACGCCGAGGGGGTGGCCAAGGGTGGTTACGTGCTCGCCGACGCGGCCAACGGCACCCCCCAGGTAGTGCTCATCGCCACAGGGTCGGAACTGCAGATCGCGGTCGAGGCGCGGAAGGTCCTCGAGGCCGACGGCGTTGCAACACGTGTGGTCTCGATGCCGAGTGTGGAGTGGTTCGACGCGCAGGACGCGGCATACCGCGATCAGGTGATCCCTCCGGCGGTCCGCGCACGTGTGTCTGTCGAGGCAGGTATCGCGCAGCCGTGGCACCGCTTCGTCGGTGACGCCGGCGAGTGTGTGTCCATTGAGCACTACGGGGCATCGGCCGACTACCAGACTTTGTATCGCGAGTTCGGTTTCACGACCGAAGCCGTTGTCGACGCGGCACGGCGCTCGCTGCAGCGAGTGGAGGAGGGCAAGTGAGTAACGAGAAACTGAACGCACTGTCGGACGCCGGCGTATCCATTTGGCTGGATGACCTGTCGAGGGAGCGCCTGAACACCGGAAACCTGGCGGAGCTGATCCGGGACTGGAACGTCACCGGTGTGACGACCAACCCGACGATCTTCGCCAACGCCCTGAGCAAGGGCGAGTCCTACGACGAGCAGGTCCGTGAGCTGGCGGCTCGCGGGGCCGATGTGGACGCGACTGTCCGCGAGATCACCACCACGGACGTGCGCAACGCGTGCGACGTGTTCCGTGACATCTACAGCGCGACCAACGGTGTCGACGGCCGCGTGTCGATCGAGGTCGACCCGCGCCTGGCGCACGACACCGACCGCACGATCGCCGAGGCGCAGGACCTCTGGAAGACCGTCGACCGGCCGAACCTGCTGATCAAGATCCCGGCCACGCTGGCCGGTCTGCCCGCGATCACCAAGACGCTCGCCGAGGGCATCAGCGTGAACGTGACGCTGATCTTCTCCATCGAGCGCTACCAGGCCGTGATGGACGCCTTCATCGAGGGCATCGAGCAGGCCAAGGCCAACGGGCACGACATCAGCCGGATCCACTCGGTGGCGTCGTTCTTCGTGTCCCGTGTGGACAGTGAGATCGACAAGCGGATCGACGCGGCCGACACAGCCGAGCTGAAGGCACTGCGCGGCCAGGCCGCGATCGCCAACGCCCGGCTGGCCTACCAGGCCTACCTGGACGCGTTCGGCACCGACCGCTGGAAGGCGCTGGCCGACGCGGGCGCGAACGCGCAGCGTCCACTGTGGGCGTCCACCGGTGTGAAGGACCCGGCCTACTCCGACACGCGTTACGTCGACGAGCTGGTCGCGCCCAACACGGTCAACACCATGCCGGAGAAGACCCTGCACGCCACGGCCGACCACGGCAAGATCGAGGGCGACAAGGTCACCGGGACCCAGGAACAGGCTCAGGAGGTCTTCGACGCGCTGTCGGACGCGGGCATCGACCTGGACGACGTGTTCAAGGTGCTCGAGGACGAGGGCGTGGACAAGTTCGAGAAGTCCTGGACCGAGCTGCTGGAGACCGTGACGGGCCAACTCGAGAAGGCAAAGGGCTGAGCGCTCACAATGATCGAGATCTCCGTCGACATCGTCGACGACAAGCTCGCCGAGGAGACGGCGACGCTGGTGCGGACGCTGGTGGCCGACCAGGTCGCCAGCAAGATCACCGCGCAGGACCCCACGCTCTGGGGTCCTGCGGCGGAATCCGAGGCGGCCATCAGGCTGGCCTGGGTGAGTCTGCACGAGACGTCCCGGCCGTTGCTGGCCGAGATCGCCGCCCTGCGTGCCGACCTGCACGCCGAGGGCGTCGACCGGGTCGTACTGGCCGGGATGGGCGGCTCGTCGCTGGCACCTGAGGTCATCACGGCGACCGCCGGCGTACCCCTCGTAGTCCTCGACACCACCGATCCCGCACAGGTCGCCGACGCTCTGGCCGGCGACCTTTCCCGTACCGTGATCGTGGTGTCCTCGAAGTCCGGCGGCACGGTCGAGACCGACAGCCACCGCCGGATCTTCGAGAAAGCCTTTACCGCACAAGGCATCGACGCGGCATCGCGGATCGTCGTGGTGACCGACCCCGGTTCACCGTTCGAGAAGCTGGCCGCGGACGCCGGATACCGCAAGGTGTTCCTGGCCGACCCGAACGTGGGCGGCCGGTACTCCGCGCTGACCGCGTTCGGCCTGGTCCCGTCCGGCCTGGCCGGTGCGGACATCGCGACCCTGCTGGACGAGGCCGCGGCCGCCGCGGCGGTGCTGTCCAAGGACGAGGACACCAACGCCGGGCTGGTGCTGGGTGCGGCGCTGTCGGTGCGGCACTCCGAAGGCGCCGAGAAGGTCGTCTTCGCCAACACCAACACCAGCGTGAAGGGCTTCCCCGACTGGGTGGAGCAGCTGATCGCCGAGTCGACCGGCAAGCAGGGCACCGGTCTGTTGCCGGTGGCGACCGAAGGCATCGACGCGCCCGGCTTCGCCGACGCGGGCGACGACGCGACCACCACCGCGATCGGCACGCCCGCCGGTCCGGCCCGGCTGTCCTCGAGTGGTTCGCTGGGCGGGCTGTTCCTGTTGTGGGAGTACGCGACCGCGGTCGCCGGCCGGTTGCTCGGGATCGACCCGTTCGACCAGCCGGACGTGGAAGCCGCCAAGAAGGCCGCGCGTGCCCTGCTCGACCAGCCCCCAGGTGCCGGCACCGACGAGGAGCCGTCCCTTGTGGACGGACCGGTCGAGGTGTACGGCGGTACGGGGCAGAATCTGGCCGAGGTGCTGCGGTCCTTTGTGGCCTCGGTGCCGGCGTTCGGCTACATCTCGGTGCAGGCCTACCTGGACCGGCTCGACGACGCCTCCGCGGCGCTGCTGCGGCCGGAGCTGGCCAAGCGCACCGATTTCCAGACGACCTTCGGCTGGGGGCCACGGTTCCTGCACTCGACTGGGCAGTACCACAAGGGCGGCCATCAGAACGGCGCGTTCCTGCAGATCACCGGCGCGGTGGACGAGGACCTTGAGGTCCCCGACCGACCGTACACGCTGGGTGTCCTGCAGCGCGCACAGGCACTGGGCGACGGGCAGGTGCTGCGTGAGCACGGCCGTCCGGTGCTGCGGCTGCACCTGACCGACCGGGCCGCGGGTCTGGCCCACCTCGTGAAAGCCGTCCAGGAGGTCGACAGGCCGTGAGTGAGCGCAACTGGCAGAACCCGCTGCGCGACCCGAGGGACAAGCGCCTGCCGCGGATCGCCGGGCCGTGTGGCCTGGTGATCTTCGGGGTGACCGGCGACCTGTCCCGCAAGAAACTGATGCCCGCGATCTACGACCTCGCCAACCGGGGTCTGCTGCCGCCGGGCTTCGCACTGACCGGTTTCGCCCGCCGCGACTGGGCGGACGAGGACTTCGCCCAGGTCGTCTACGAGGCGGTCAAGCAGCACGCGCGGACCCCGTTCCGCCAGGAGGTCTGGGACCGGCTGGCTGAGGGAATCCGGTTCGTGCAAGGCACCTTCGACGACGACACCGCGTTCGACCGGCTCGCCGAGACGGTCCGCGCACTGGACGAGGAGCGCGGCACCGGCGGCAACCACGCGTTCTACCTGTCCATCCCGCCGGACGCGTTCCCGGTGGTGTGCAAGCAGCTCGCCCGCTCCGGACTGGCCAATCAGGACGGTGACAGCTGGCGGCGCGTGGTCATCGAGAAGCCGTTCGGGCACGACCTGGCCAGCGCGCGTGAGCTCAACGGGATCGTCAACGAGGTCTTCCCCGAGGAGTCGGTGTTCCGCATCGACCACTACCTCGGCAAGGAGACCGTGCAGAACATCCTGGCGCTGCGGTTCGCCAACCAGCTCTACGAGCCCATCTGGAACGCCAACTACGTCGACCACGTCCAGATCACCATGGCCGAGGACATCGGCCTTGGCGGTCGCGCGGGGTACTACGACGGCATCGGCGCGGCGCGTGACGTCATCCAGAACCACCTCTTGCAGCTGATGGCGTTCACCACGATCGAGGACCCGGTGTCGTTCTCGCCGCGGTCGCTGCGCACCGAGCGGATCAAGGTCCTCTCGGCGACCACAGCGGCCCAGCCGTACGAGAAGACCACCGCGCGTGGCCAGTACACCGGCGGCTGGCAGGGCGGCAAGAAGGTGCCCGGCCTGCTGGAGGAGGACGGCTACCCGCCGGACTCCAAGACCGAGACGTTCGCCGCGATCACCCTTGAGGTGAACAACCGCAGGTGGGCGGGCGTGCCGTTCTTCCTGCGGACCGGCAAGCGGCTGGGCCGCCGGGTCACCGAGATCGCGGTGATGTTCAAGCGGGCGCCGCACCTGCCGTTCGACCAGACCTCCACCGAGGAACTCGGGCAGAACGCCGTGGTGATCCGGATCCAGCCCGACGAGGGCATCACCATCCGGTTCGGCTCCAAGGTGCCGGGCACCACGATGGAGGTCCGGGACGTCACGATGGACTTCAGCTACGGCCGGGCGTTCACCGAGTCGTCGCCGGAGGCGTACGAGCGGCTGATCCTCGACGTGCTGCTGGGTGAGCCGTCGCTGTTCCCGGTGGCCGAGGAGATCGAGCGCTCCTGGGAGATCCTCGACCCGATCCTGGAGTCCTGGACGGCACAGGGCAGCAGGCCGGACCCGTACGCACCGGGCGACTGGGGTCCCCCGTCGGCCGACGAGATGCTGGCCCGCACGGGTCGTACCTGGAGGCACCCGTGATCATCGACATGCCGTCGACCAACACGGCGAAGGTCAACTCCAAGATCGTCGAGCTGCGCCAGCAAGGCGGCGCGGTGGCACTCGGCCGGGTGCTGACCCTGGTGATCGTCACCGACGACGGCGAGAAGACCGAGGAAGCGATCGAGGCGGCCAACGAAGCCAGCCGCGAGCACCCCTGCCGCGTGATCGTGGTGGCCCGGGGCGCCCGTGAGGCGGCGGCCCGGCTGGACGCGCAGATCCGCGTCGGCGGCGACGCGGGCGCGTCCGAGGTCGTGGTGCTGCGGCTGTACGGCGAACTGGTGGAGCACGGCGACACATGTGTGATCCCGTTGCTGCTGCCGGACGCCCCAGTGGTGGCCTGGTGGCCGTTCGAGGCACCGCGCGTGCCGTCCGACGACCCGATCGGCATGCTCGCCCACCGCCGGATCACCGACGCGGCAACCGACAAGGACCCGCTGCGGTCCCTGGAACAGCGCCGCGTCACGTACGCCGACGGCGACACCGACCTCGCCTGGACCCGGCTGACCCAGTGGCGCGCGTACCTCGCCGCGGCACTGGACCTGCCGCCCTACGAGGACATCACCGCGGCCTCAGTCGCGGGCGAAGCGGACTCCCCCTCCACGGACCTGCTCGCCGGCTGGCTTGCATCGTTCCTGCAGGTCCCAGTCCGCCGGGCGACCCCGGACAAGAAGGCACCCGGGATCTTCCAGGTGACCCTGGAACGCCCGTCCGGCCCGGTGGTGCTGACCCGCCCCGACGGCAAGGTCGGTACCCTCGAGCAACCCGGCCAGCCCGCCCGCCGCGTGGTCCTCAACCGCCGCAGCGTCAAGGACTGCCTGGTGGAGGAACTGCGTCGGCTCGACCCCGACGAAATCTACGAGGCCACCCTCGGCGGCCTCAACGACATCGTCCAGGGAAACCAGACACCCGAACCGGAGCCCGAACCCACCCCCGCAGGCTGAGTTCATTCCCCGCGAGCCACCCGGCTCGCGGGGATTTTCATTGTGGCCTCAGAACTCGACCTTCTTGGTCTCGACTGTGCCGCCCTTGCGGCCTGGGGCTGTCTGGAAGCTCCAGTACAGGTTGGTGTGCGAGATGACCACCTCCGGCGGCGGCGCTCCCCATTCGGACTTGTCGCCCGTTGTGTGGGCGTCACTGACGAGGGTGGTGTCGTATCCCCTGGTCAACGCGCCGTGGATGGTGGAGCGGATGCATGCGTCGGTCTCCGCGCCGGTGACGACCAGCCGTCCGACTCCGAGATCGGCCAGGATGCTCTCGAGATTCGTGTCCTCGAAGGAGTCGCCGTAGTTCTTCCCGACGATCGACTCGGTGTCACCCGGGACCAGCTCGGGGACGATCTTCCACTCTTCGCTCCCCTGAACCAGCTCCTCGTCGGAGTGCTGCACCCAGACGACCGGGATCTGTTCCTCCCGGGCCTTGTTCACGAGACTGCCGATGTTCGCCACGACCGCGTCCCGCTCGTGGGCCTCCTCCACGACGGCGTTCTGCACGTCGACGACCAGAAGTGCGGTGTTCGGCCGGTTCTGAAGTGTGGTCATGTCTCCCTCTCATGCACCCAGGCTGCATCTGCCCGCGCACTGTAAACCCACCCACCGACAATCCCGGCCGATCGCCGTGAGCGAACGGCGGAATTGTTCGTCGACCTACGTAGTTGAGCGAGACAGACTCAATCTTCTTGGAAGTAGGTGTGACAGCCGTGAGCGAGACGTTGAACCTCCCCGTTCTGCCGCTGGATGACGTGGTCGTGCTGCCTGGGATGGTGCTGCCGGTGCGGCTGGCCGATGCCGAGGCGCGGGCCGCCGTTGACGCTGCCCAGGCGGCTGGGCAGTCGAAGATCCTGCTGGTGCCGCGGTTGGATGGGAAGTACGCCAAGGCGGGCACGGTCGGTGAGATCGAACAGATCGGCCGCCTGCCCGGCGGAGGCAAGGCCGCGGTGCTGCGCGGCACGCACCGGGCCCGGATCGGGGCCGCGACGAGCGGGCCGGGCGCCGCGCTCTGGGTGGAAGCGACCGAGCTGGACGAGCCGGTCGACGAGAAGGCGCGTGAGCTGGCCAAGGAGTACAAGGGCCTGGTCACCACCATTCTGCAGCGGCGCAACGCGTGGCAGGTGATCGACCAGGTCAACCAGGTCACCGACCCCGCTCAGCTGGCCGACCTGGCCGGTTACGCGCCGTACCTCGACGACGAGCAGAAGCTGTGGCTGCTGGAGACCGCGAACGTCACCGAGCGCCTTGAAAAGCTCGTGACCTGGGCGCAGGAGCACATCGCCGAACTCGACGTGGCCGAGACGATCAACAAGGACGTCAAGGAAGGCGTCGAGAAGCAGCAGCGCGAATTCCTGCTGCGCCAGCAGCTGGCCGCGATCCGCAAGGAACTGGCCGAGCTGGACGGCAAGCCCGCCACCGAGGAGCAGGACTACCGCGCCCGCGTGGAAGAGGCCGACCTGCCCGAGCACGTCCAGAAGGCCGCGCTGGCCGAGGTCGACAAGCTGGAGCGGACCTCCGAGCAGTCCCCCGAGGTCGGCTGGATCCGGACCTGGCTGGACACCGTGCTGGACATGCCGTGGAGCACACGCACCGAGGACAGCTACGACATCCCGGGCGCGCGGGCGATCCTGGACGCGGACCACGCGGGCCTGGACGACGTGAAGGAACGGATCATCGAGTACTTGGCGGTCCGGCGCAGGCGCGCGGACCGTGGGCTCGGTGTCGTCGGCGGGCGTCGTAGCGGTGCCGTGCTGGCTTTGGTCGGCCCTCCTGGCGTCGGCAAGACGTCGCTGGGTGAGTCGGTCGCGCGGTCCATGGGCCGTAAGTTCGTCCGGGTCGCGTTGGGTGGCGTCCGGGACGAGGCCGAGATCCGTGGCCACCGCCGGACTTACGTCGGCGCGTTGCCGGGCCGGATCGTGCGTGCCATCAAGGAAGCCGGGTCGATGAACCCGGTCGTGCTGCTCGACGAGATCGACAAGGTCGGCGCGGACTACCGCGGCGACCCGACCGCCGCACTGCTGGAAGTGCTTGACCCGGCACAGAACCACACCTTCCGGGACCACTACCTGGAGGTCGAGCTGGACCTGTCCGACGTGGTCTTCCTGGCCACGGCGAACGTGCTCGAGTCGATCCCGGGACCGTTGCTCGACCGGATGGAACTGGTGCAGCTGGACGGTTACACCGAGGAGGAGAAGGTCGTCATCGCACGTGACCACCTGCTCCCCCGCCAGCTCGACCGCGCCGGACTGACCGCTGAGGACGCGACGTTCGAGGACGACGCGTTGCGCCTGCTGGCCGCGGAATACACGCGGGAGGCCGGCGTCCGGCAGTTGGAGCGGGCGATCGCTCGGGTGCTGCGCAAGGTGACCACGAAGCTGGCGCTCGGCGAGGACCTCAAGTCCGTCCACATCGGACCGGCCGAGGTGAAGGACTACCTCGGCAGCGCGAAGTTCAAGCCGGAGTCGGGCGAACGCACGTCGGTCCCTGGCGTTGCAACGGGCCTGGCAGTCACAGGCGTCGGCGGCGATGTGCTGTTCGTCGAGGCTTCGCTGGCAGACAAGGAAACCGGACACACCGGCGTGACGCTGACCGGGCAACTGGGCGACGTCATGAAGGAGTCGGCGCAGATCGCGTTGTCGTACCTGCGGTCGCACGGCGCCGAGTTGGAACTGCCGGTCGGTGACCTGGCTGAGCGGAACATCCACGTGCACGTGCCTGCCGGTGCGGTGCCGAAGGACGGTCCGAGCGCGGGCGTCACCATGACCACCGCCTTGGCGTCATTGCTGTCCGGGCGCCCCGTGCGTTCGGAAGTCGCGATGACCGGTGAGGTGTCGTTGACCGGACGGGTCCTGCCGATCGGTGGCGTGAAGCAGAAGCTGCTCGCCGCTCACCGGATGGGCCTGACCACGATCCTGCTGCCCAAGCGGAACGAACCGGACCTGGAGGACGTGCCGGAGACTGTGCTCAAGCAGCTGACCGTGCACCTGGTCAGCGACGTGCGTGAGGTCCTGGACCTGGCACTCGAGCCAGCCACCTCAGCCGCCGCCGTCGCAGCCTGATCCGTCACTCCCGAAAAGGGCCGTCCACCTGGGCGGCCCTTTTCTCGTTGACCATAACCCCGTATGGGGGTATGAATGGGGGTATGCCAAAGGTCAATGTGTATCTGCCTGATGAGCTGGCTGATGCGGTGAGGGCGGCGAATCTGCCGTTGTCCGCGATCTGCCAGCGTGCGCTCGAGCAGTCGGTGAAGCGGGTGACCGCGATTCGGGCGGCTGTGCTGTCGGCTGATCCGACGGCCGGGTTGTCCCAGTTCACCGATCGGGCCAAGACTGTGATCAAGATGGCTGTCGGCAAGGCTCAGGCCGATGGCGCCGAGTTTGTGGGGACCGAACACCTGCTACACGCCATGCTTGCCGAGGGGTCGAACCTGGCGTTGCGGGTCCTGCAGGCCCTGGAGATCGCGCCTGCCCATGTCGCTCAGGTCCTGACGTTGCCGACGGGTTCGGGTTCGGCGACGCAGTTCAGCTCGGCGGCGGCCAACGCTCTGGAGCTGACTGTCACCGAGGCGATTTCCTTGGGGCACAACTATGTCGGCTGTGAGCACCTGCTGCTGGGGTTGCTCAGCGAGCCTGACGGCACTGCCGGGGCCACGCTTCGTGAGGTGGGCGCGGATCTCAAGTCGGCCCGTGCGACGGTGGCCGCGGCGCTGGTCGGCTACGCCCACCTGCGTGCCCAGCCTGCCAACAGCCTGGCAGACGTGATCAAGCAGGAACTTCGGCCGGTCATCGAGCGGATCGAACGCCTGGAACAGCGGGCCACGGACAACTAGATGTCGCGCCGGATGCTCTGGTGGGCTGGGATGTGTCTGCTGACCGCGATCCTGCTGACGATCATGACGGGAACCTTCTGATGAAACACGTGCTGCTTGTGGCCACCGGCGACACGATGGCCTACATGCAGGACGCGGTCGCGACCGGAGCTGAACTGCTCAAGGCCGTGGCCGATGTCCCTGGCGTCGAGGTCACGGCCGAGGACGTCATGGCAGAACCAAGCTGGGACACAACGCCAGGCACGATGCTGGCGCTGGCCCGGCGAGCCCGGAAAGCCTTGCTGGATGACGGCTTCGAAGGTGTGGTTGTCACGCATGGTGTTGACACGCTTGAAGAAACCGCGTTCCTCACCGACCTGATGGCTGGGCCTGCCGTCGATCGCGGCGGGATTGTGTTCACCGGTGCCACGCGGTACTTCGACGAGCCCGGCAGTGACGGCCCGGACAACCTTGTCGCGGCGATCACGGCGGCTCCGGAAACCGCCGGGCTCGGCGCGCTCGTGTGTTTCGACCGGCAGTTGCACGCCGCTCGCTGGGCGACGCTGGCCACGGCCACCAGCTTCGCCTCGGATCCGGTGCTGGGACACGTGAGCCGGGCCGGGGAGGTCACCATCACGGCGACTCCCCCGGCCCGGCAACCGGATGCCGACGGCATCCCGGAGACGGATGTCGCCTTGATCAAGACCTATCCGGGAATGCCCGCCGAGATGCTGACCGCGGCGGCGGACGCGGGTGCGCGGGGCATCGTGCTGGAAGGCACCGGTGACGGCAACGTCCCGGTCGAGTTGTTCATCCCGATCGGCGAGCTAACCGGGTGGGACATTCCGGTGGTGATCGCGTCGCGGGCCGGCGGGGCGGCCTCGACCGGCCTCGCGGGCAAGGTCGGCGCGATCAGCGCCCAGGGGCTGCGGCCCGCTCATGCGCGGGTGGCATTGATGGTCGCGCTGGCGACAGGCGGGGTCGACGCGGTCCGCTCCTGGTTCGCGCGACTCTGAGAGGATGTCGGGCATGACAGCGGCACCCCAGGTTGTGGTTCAGGCCAACTCGGATCTGCTCGCGGCGGCCACCGCGGCGCGGCTCGTGACCAGGCTGGTCGACGCGCAGGCCGCGAAGGGCTCGGCCTCGGTGGTGCTGACCGGCGGGCGGACCGGGACCGCGGTGCTCTCCCAGTTGCTGGCGGTGCCGGCAAAGGACGCCGTGGACTGGTCGCGTGTGGACTTCTACTGGGGTGACGAGCGGTTCCTGCCGACCGGGCACCCCGACCGCAACGAGACCCAGGCGCGCGAGGCACTGCTGGATCACGTGCACGTCGACCCGTCGCGGGTGTACGCGATGGAGCCGTCGGACGGCAAGTTCGGTGACGACCCGGATCTCGCGGCGTCGGCGTACGCGGAGCTGCTGGCCGCCCAGGCCAGGCCAGAGGATCACGGCGACGTGCCGACGTTCGACGTGTGCCTGCTGGGCGTGGGCGAGGAGGGCCACACCGCCTCGATCTTCCCGAGTTCTCCCGCGGTCTACGAGACCGAGCGCACGGTCGTGGCGGTCCGCAACTGCCCCAAGCCGCCGCCGACCCGGGTGTCGCTGACGCTGCCCGCGATCCGGCGTTCGAGTGAAGTGTGGCTTCTCACAGGCGGCGAATCGAAGGCCGCGGCGGTGGCGATGGCGCTGGGCGGCGCGGGCGAGGTCCAGATCCCAGCCGCAGGTGCACAGGGCCAAAGGCGCACGTTGTGGCTGCTCGACCGGGCCGCGGCGACCAAGGTCCCGCACATGTTCCAGCCGCCTTTGGCCTGATTGCGGCCTGTACATAACCTCTGGCCCTGCCGGATGCGTGACATAGCTTCGAACGATGTCCGAGGACTCGGGGATTCGCGAGCTCGCCGGCCGATATCGGCTGATCACGCCGTTGGGCCGGCGAGTGATGCGTGGGTGGGACCTGCACCTGCGCCAGGTTGTCGCGATCCGGTTGTTCGCCGCACAGGAGGACCCGGATCAGTTCGTCGAGCGCGCGGCGGCGCTGACCGGGTTAGACCACCCTGGGCTGGTGCAGGTGCTGGACGCGGGTGTGTCCGGTGACGAACCGTTCATGGTCCAGGAGTTCATAGCGGCCACCACTTTACGCAGCCGTCTGGCTGAGGGTCCGTTGTCTGCCAACGAGGTCACCGAACTCGGCTCGGCGCTTGGCCGGGCGTTGGCCTACGCGCATTCCCAAGGTGTCGCACACCGGGACATCCAGCCGCGCAACATCCTCCTCGGCCCCGGCCAGGAGCCGTATCTGACCGATGTCGGCATCTCGGCGACCTCGGCACCGTCCTACATGTCCCCGGAACAGGCCAACGGCCAGGAGCCGAGCACAGCGTCCGATGTGTACGCTCTCGGCCTGGTCCTGCTCGAGGCACTGACCGGCCGGACCGAATACCCAGGCGACGACGCGACAACGGCCTTGGCACGGCTCAACCGCGCCCCACTGATCTCACCGGATCTGCCGCACGCGGCAACATTGCTGGCCATGACCAGCGCCAACCCTGACGACCGGCCGGACGCGGCGACCTGCGTGGACATGCTGCGTGGTTCGTCGGCGAAATCACGAGTGCAGACACGGACTGTGCTCGTCGCGGCGGTCGCGGCGGCGATTGTCGCGACCGGCATCACGGTCGTGCTGAACATACCGAAACAGTCGCAGCCCCAGGTGGAACCACGCGACGCCCGCCTCGACCAGCCGCGGTCGACCAACAGCGTCCAGGTGACCTCCAGGCCGGCAACCGAGGTCACGCCCAACATCATCGAGGTCCCCGCGGCGTCCGGCCAGCCGGTGCAGCAGCGGCAGCAACCGCCCAGGACCTCGGCCACATCCACACCGACCGGGCAACCACCCGCACAAGGTGACTACGTCAATGTGCCCGTCGCCCTGGTTCCGCCGCCCACCGAGACGACAGTCGTACTGGAATGGCTGCCCTGGTACCTCGACCCCGTCAACTGGCCGAAGCCGCACAAGAAACCCAAGAAGCCCAAGCCAACGGCGACCAGCACCCCCGCAACGACCACTCCACCGCCCGCCGCCGCGGAAGAGGGCGACGAAAACGACTGACCTCCCCTCTTGGGTTTGCCCCCAATGTGGCATTGGGGGCATGCGATGCCACCAATGCCACATTGGGGACACAAACTCAGCGCAGGCCGTTGCGGCGGGCGACTGCGATCAGTGTGTCGGGGTCGTCGGAGATGATGCCGGTGACGCCCAGATCGATCACACGCTGGATCGTGGGCTCGTCGTTCACCGTGTACGGCACGACTTTCAGGCCGTAGCGCGACTCGAGCGCAGGCGCGTCCGGGCCGAAGTAGTACTTCGGGTCGGTGCGCAGGTACCAGTCGTCAGAGGCGAACTTGGTCTGCTTCTCATCGTGCACCTGCCAGTTCGCCGACACCGTCGAAGCACCCGCGGCACGAACGAGTGCGCCCAGATCCCGGTACTTCCACCAGTCCAGGCCACCAGTCCACGGGCTCTTGACCGACGGATCGCCGTACGCGGCCATCAGTGAGCACTCGTCGGCCACTGTCTTGCACTCCTCCGGGCCGTACTGCCAGACCAGGGCGACAGTCTCGATGCGCGGGTCGATCGCACGGGCCAGCCGGATCGTGCGCCAGTCGAAGGACTGGATGGTGGCGCGGTCGGCCAGGCGGGCGCCCTCGATCGCGGCGACCAACTGGAAGGTGAACTGCTGGTAGGGCGCGGTGTCGTTGGCGGTGGGGCTGATCTTGGTCTCGATGTTGAACCGGATGTCGGTCCGGCCGCTGCGCTTGACCAGGGCGAAGACCTCGTCCAGGGTCGGGATCCGCTGTCCTGGCACGGCCACCTGCTTGGGGAACTCCGGCAGCGTCTTGCTGCCGCAGTCGATCGTCTTGATCTGCGCCAGGGTCAGCTGCCGGATCTGCTTGCCCACGTACGGGTACTCCGGGTCGCCGGGCCGCACTGGCGCGGTGTCGACGCAGTGTGAGCCATTGACCGTCCGGTCGTGGATCACCACGAGCTTGTTGTCCTCGGTGACGCCGGTGTCAAGCTCCAAAGTGGACACATCAGGCCGGCCGAGGGAGTACTCGAACGCCGCCAGTGTGTTCTCCGGCCGGACCGAACGGCCACCGCGGTGCGCCTGTACGTCCAGCGGTGAGGCGTAACCGCGTGGCAGTTTGAAGCCACGCTTCTTGGCCACGTCCCGCAGGCGGTCGGGGTAGTCGGTGATGATCCCGTCCACGCCGTCGTCGATCAGCTTGTTCATCGTGGGCTGGTCGTCCACGGTCCACGGCACGACCTTGATGCCGTTGCGGTGGGCGTTACGGACCATGTCCTTGGTGACGTACGGCCGGTAGTCCGGATCGGTGATCTTTCCGGCCTGTGGGAAGCCGTGCACCGGGGAGAACGCCGACGCGCCGAACGACTTGATCGCCCTGATCGGGTCGCCGCCGAAGTCGTCGATGTCCAGACCGCCCAGCCACGGGGACCTGCCGGGCTGACCGGTCTGCAGGAAGTCGAAGTTGGTCAGCGCGACCACCGGAAGCTTCGGCGCGACCTGGCGCATCCGGATCAGCGCACCCCAGTCGAAGCTCTGGATGCTGACCCGCTTCTCGAACCCGGCCGCCCGGATCTCGCGTGCGGTGACCTGCACGAACTGCTCACGCGGCGCGGTCTCGCTTGGCGCGCCGGCCTCGACCTTGGTCTCGATGTTCAGCTTGACGTCGTCCGCACGGTATTTCTTGACCAGGTCGAAGACCTCGCGCAGGGTCGGCATCCGGGAACCGGGCGACAGCACGGCGCCGGGGAAGTCCGGCAGCTTCTTCGAACCGCAGTCCAGGGTCTTGACCTGGGCCAGCGTCAACGTGTTGACGTACTTGCCGACGTAGGGGAATTCGGAGTCACCGGGCGTCGCGGGCGCGGTGTCGGCGCACTTGTTGGCGCCGACCCGGCGGTCATGGGTGACCACGGCCTGGCCGTCCTCGGTGATCTGCAGATCCAGCTCAAGCGTGCTCACGCCGAGCCGGATCGCGTTGCCGAACGAGCTGAGTGTGCTCTCCGAACGCAGGCCCAGCCCACCGCGGTGGGCCTGGATGTCGAAGTCCTCGTGCCGCTGGCCGGCCTGTGCCGGGGCCGCGGCTAATCCGGCTACCAAAGTGATGGCGGTACACCATCCGATCCGTCTCATGGCCCGGATCGTGTCAACCGGCCACTGCCAGTCATAGCGACGTCGAAAGCATTCACCCAAGTTTCCGCCGGACTACACCGAAAGGCGGTTGGCTGGGCAACTGATTACCGGGTTGGCTGTCATCTCGTAAAGTATTCACGGCCCGTGGGAGTCCCCGTGTCGCTTCGAAGAAGTGCCGCCGCCGTACCGCTGCTACTCGTGTTCGGGCTGGCGACCCCTGCAGTCGCCGACCCCGTCGTTGACCTGCCGGATGTCGCGTCGATCCGGTCCGCGGTCGATCCGGCCAAGCGGATAGAGACCTCCCGGACGAGCCGCCCGGTGGCGCCGGGCGTCACGCTGAACTCGTTCGACTGGTATGAGCCGGGTGACGCCGGAGGCTGGGTGCGTGGCGACTCGCTGACCGTGGACCTCGGCGCGGGCACGACTGTCGACTACCTGCACCCCGGGCAGGTCAGCAGCGCGCAGCCGCTGTCGGCCCAGGCGAGCGCGAAACGTGCGATCGCGGCGGTGAACGGGGACTTCTTCGACATCAACAACTCCAACGCCCCGGAAGGCGCGGGCATCCAGGCGGGCACCCTGGTCAAGTCGCCGAACACCGGGCACAACCGGGCGGTCGGGATCGACGCGGCCGGCATCGGCCGGGTCATGGAGGTCTTCTTCGACGGCACTCTCACGCTGCCCGCAGGAAGTGCCCGGCTGACCCAGCTCAACAGCGCGCGGATCGACGCCAACGGCATCGGCGTGTTCAACCCGATGTGGGGCACGTACTCGCGCGACCGTGGCACGCAAGGCGCTGCCCGCGTCGCCGAGACGGTCGTGGTGAACGACACTGTGACCGAAGTCCGGCCCAAGCCGGGCGCCGATCCGTTGCCCGCCAACGGTTACGCCCTGGTCGGCCGTGAGACCGGCGCGGACACGCTCGCCGCGTTGAAGCCTGGCGACAAGGTCAAGGTGGCGTACTCGTCGCGTACCAACGACGGCAGCGTGCCGAAGTCGTTGATCGGGGGCAACCAGCTGCTGATCCGCAACGGCCAGATCGTCGCGCCGGACGACCCGTTGCACCCGCGGACCGCGGTCGGATTCTCGGCCGACGGCAAGAAGATGTTCCTGCTGACCGTGGACGGCCGGCAGGCGCCGTACCTGCTGGGTCTCAACTTGAAGGACATGGCCACGATCCTCAAGGAGATGGGCGCGCACAACGCGTTGAACCTTGACGGCGGCGGGTCGTCGACCATGCTCGCGCGTGAGCCCGGCACGACCGAGCTCGATGTGGAGAACAAGCCGTCGGACGGCGGCGAACGTCCTGTCCCCAACGGACTCGCGTTCTACGCGCCCGCCGGAAGCGGGAAGCTCACTGGGTTCTGGGTGACCACGGCCAGCGACCCGGAGAAGACGCCTGGTGCCGGCACCATCCCCGGCGGACGCCCGGACCGCGTGTTCCCCGGCCTGACGCGGCAGCTGATCGCACACGGTTACGACGAGACTTTCGGCCCTGCGCAAGGAAAAGCGTCATGGCTGGCCCGTGGCAACGGCTGGATCCGCGAGGACGGCGTCTTCCACGCGACCAGGTCCGGCACAGCCACGGTGTCCGCCCGCAACGGCCGGATATCAGGAGACCTGGCGATGACCGTGCTCGGGCCGTTGACCCGGCTGTCGCCCACGACCTCACGGCTGAGCCTGGGCACCGAAGGCGCCACCGGCGACCTCGGCATTGTCGGATACGACAACGACGGGTTCACCGCACCCATCGAGCCCGCGGATCTCCGGCTGGACTACGACAGGTCGCTGCTGGACATCACCCCGGCCGCGGACGGCGGACTGCGGTTCAAGGCGATCAAACCGCTGGGTTCCGCCGTGGTCACCGCGACCGTCGGGCAGCTCTCGACCAAGATCGCGGTCACGGTCGGCCTGGAGGAGCGTAACTTCGCTGCCTTCGACGACGGCGCGTCGTGGACCTTCGGCTCAGCCAGGGGCACCGGCTCGGTCGCTCCTGTCCCCAATGGACAGAACGGAGCCGGGCTGAAGCTGTCCTACGACTTCTCGCTATCGACCGGGACACGCACCGCGTACGCGATTCCGCCCCAGCCGATCAAGCTCTCCGGCCAGCCGTTGGCTTTGGGCGCATGGGTTTACGGCAACGGCAAGGGTGAATGGACCGCGTTCACGGTGACCGACGGTCAAGGCCAGTCGCGGTCGCTGTACGGCCCGTACATCACGTGGACCGGATGGCGGTACCTGGAGATCGCCGTACCGACGGGGATGGCTTTCCCGTTGACGGTCAACAGGTTCTACACCATCGAGACCAAAGCGGACCGGCAGTACACCGGTGAGGTGCTGATCGACTCGTTCGTCGCCAAGGTCCCGCCGGACGTGGAGATCCCCGCCGAGGTCACAGTCCCAGATCCGTTTGTCGTGCCGACTGTACGTGACCGGCTGTGGCGGTTCGCGGTGATGTCCGACTCGCAGTTCGTGGCTCGCAACCCCGACAGCGACCTCGTCCGCTCCGCCCGCCGGACCCTGCGGGAGATCAAGGCCCAGAACCCGGACTTCCTGGTGATCAACGGCGACTTCGTCGACGAGGCCGCGCCCGCGGATCTCACGCTGGCACACCGGATTCTCAACGAGGAACTCGGTGACTCGCTGAAGTGGTACTACGTCCCGGGCAACCACGAGATCATGGGGCCGGGCACGATCGACAACTTCCGGCGGGAGTTCGGCACGACCAGCCGGACGTTCGACCACAAGGGCACCCGGTTCGTACTGCTCGACTCGTCCACCGGCACCATCCGCGGCGGCGGCTTCGACCAGACCGCGATGCTGCGCAACGCTCTGGACACCGCCAGACGCGACAAGTCGGTGAATTCCGTTGTGGTGATGGAACATCACCCGCCGCGCGATCCGAACCCGGCGAAGGGCAGCCAGCTCGGCGACCGGCTCGAAGCGTCCACTCTGGAGGGATGGCTCGCCGATTTCCGCGCCGGTACCGGCAAGGGCGCGGCCTTCATCGGCGCACACGTCGGCGTGTTCCACGCGTCCCGTGTGGACGGTGTGCCGTACTTGATCAATGGCAACTCCGCCAAGGCTCCTGGCGGTGACAGCACGCTCGGCGGCTTCACCGGCTGGAGCCTGCTCGGCGTCGACCCGCAGCGCGACAAGGACTGGCTCGCCGCAGAGATCCGCCCGCACGTCGACTCGCTCACCATCGAGGCACCGGCCGCCATCAGGGCGGGCGAGTCCGTCCAGGTCTCGGCATTCCTGATGCAGGGCACACGCAAGGTGCCGGTCTCGTATCCGGTCAGCCACGAGTGGTCCGGCTCCCCCAGCCTGCTCATCGGCGACTGGACCGAGTTGAAGCCATGGCACGTCGCCCGGCTCGACCCGGCGACGGGCGTCGTGACCGCGATCCGCCCGGCCACGTTCTCGTTGGGACTGACAGTGAACGGGGTGACACAACAAGCCACTGTCCAGGTAGCACTCAAGACGGCAGCATGACCATGTTGCCCTGAATGGGTCAGCGAAACTCCCGTGTTCGCTCGCTATGTTGACACCAAGGGTGGGTTCGGCTGAGGGAGCACGGGGGTTTCGTATGCTCAAACGCGTCGCAATGCTGGCCGGTACGGCCGCGCTGCTGGTGGGAATGGCCGCACCGGCGGCCGCCGTACCGGTCATCACCGAACTGCCGATGTTGCCCGGATCGACGCAGGCATCGGCCTTCGACATCAACGAGGCCGGCCAGAGCGTCGGTTACTCCGGTGACTACGCCGGCAATGTCCACGGTGTGCGCTGGAACGCCGACGGCAGCAAGACGGATCTCCTTCCGGTGCCAGGCGACCAGAACGCCCGCGCACTCGGGATCAACAATGCCGGGGTCGCCGTCGGCGCGTCGGGCAGCAAAGCCATCCGGTGGAACGCCGACGGCACCATCGCCATCCTCGCGTCCGTGCCTGGATATGACGAGGCCCTGGCCTTCGATATCAACGATGCCGGTGCCGTGGTCGGCAATGTGTACAAACTGTTCTCCGGACAGGATCTCGCCGTCCGGTGGAATCCGCGCAGGTACCTGCCGTACCCGCACAAGGCGTCGGACGTCATCCGTCCGGCAGCCGAGAAACTCCTGCCGCTGCGGGACGATGCGTACAGCTGGGCCAATGACATCAACGAGGACGGTGTGGTCGTCGGTCGCTCGATCAGCGCGCAGTACCAGGACCACGCCGTCAAGTGGGGCAAGGATGGCGTGGCCGTCGCGTTGCCCGCAGTGCCCGGTGCTTTCTCAAGCGAAGCCCGTGGCATCAACAAACAGGGGGTGATCGTGGGCTATGCGCAAATGGACAGCACGATCGCGACCCGGGTCGCTGTCCGGTGGAACCTCGACGGCACTGTGACCAACCTCGGCACGTTGCCCGGCAGGCCGTACGGCGACGCCTACAACGTCAATGACAACGGCCTGATCGTCGGGCGTTCCGAGGGCGCGAACGGCTACATACCCGTGCAGTGGACGCCGAACGGCTCAATCAGCGAGCTGGGCATGTTGCCGCAGGACAACGACGGCCAGGCACGCGCCTCGAACACCAAGGGCGTGATCGTCGGCGAATCCGGTGGCATCCACTCGGTTCGCTGGAACTAGCGCTCTGGGAATCCGGCGCCGAGGACCGAGAGCATCGCCGTGGCTTTCACGACGGTCTCCTCGAACTCGGCGCCGGGTTCGGACGGGTCGATGATGGCGCCGCCCACGCCGAAGGCCGCCGCACCGGGACGCACCACCAAAGTCCTGATCACGATCGACAGGTCGATGTCCCCGGACAGTGAGAAGTACCCGAGCGCTCCGGAGTAGACGCCACGAGGGCCGCGTTCCAGCGCGTCGATGATCTCCATCGTGCGGATCTTCGGCGCGCCGGTCATCGATCCGCCGGGGAACGCGGCCTGCACGCAACGCACCGGCGATACCTCGGGCCGCAGCCGGGCCTGGACTGTACTGACCAGTTGGTGCACGGTCGCATACGTCTCCACCTCGAAGATCGCGGGCACCCGCACCGATCCCACCACCGCGCACCGGCTGAGGTCGTTGCGCACGAGATCGACGATCATCAGGTTCTCGGCGCGGTCCTTCTCGTTGGTCGCGAGGTCTTTCAGCAGTTCGGTGTCCTCTTCGGCGGTCCTGCCGCGCGGCCGGGTGCCTTTGATGGGCCGGGATTCCACCTTTCGGTCAGCCTGAATCCGCAAGAACCGTTCGGGCGACGAACTGAGCACCGCCATATCGCCCAGCCGTAAATAGGCGCCATATGGTGCCGGGCTTTGACGGCGTAACAACCGGTACGCCTGCCACGGGTCAAGATCTACTTCTGCCGACACCATGTTGGTCAGGCAGACCTCGTAGCTTTCGCCGCGCCGGATCGCGTCCTGGCAGTGCTCGATCATCGCCATGTACTCGGCACGGCTGTGCCTCGCGCGGACCGACGAGGCTTGAGCCGGAACCACCAGGCCTGGCGAAGGCAAGTCCTCAAGTAAGGCCGAGGTCTGCGTGATCCAGGACGAATCCTCCGAGATCAGGTACACCGCCGATGTCACATGGTCGAACACGATCGCACTGCCGACGTACATCAGCACGGCGTCGGGATCGGGCGACGAGAAGGCCCGCGAGCCACCGCACTCGGCCTTCAGTTCGTAGCCGAGGTAACCGACCCAGCCGAGCGTGAAGCCGAACGGCACATCGGGCACCTCGACGACAGAGAGCTCACCTGCGAGCCAGTCGAAGAAGCCGCCGCCGACGACGTGTGAATCGACCTCGACCCGGTCCGGCCAGGCGCGGGCGACCCGGGACGCCTCGCCCATGAACGAGAACTGCCCGCCCGCCGCGCTGTCCAGCCAGAAGGCGTACGCGGAGTCCCGGTAGAGGGCGTTGAACACCACCTCGGGGCAGACCGCGATATCCAGCCTGCTCACCGCGATGCTCACCCGGTCATTGTTCAACAACCTCCGGGACAAGCAGCTGTGATGCCGCCAACTCCTGGTACAGGGGTGAACCCGCCAGCAGCTCGTCATGTGTCCCGGTCGCCGCGACTTTTCCACGCTCGAGCAGGACAATCCGGTCGGCCGAGACCACGGTCGAGAGGCGGTGCGCGATCAGCAGCACTGTGCATCACTCCGACGCCTTCTCGATCGCCTCGCGCAGAGCCATCTCGTTGCGGGCGTCGAGCTGTGAGGTCGCCTCGTCCATCAACAGCACCTGCGGCTTACGCAACAGCGCGCGGGCGATCGCCAATCGCTGGCGTTCGCCACCGGACAACGCCAGGCCGCGTGTGCCGACCATGGTGTTGATGCCGTCCGGGAGGCGCTCGACGAGTTCCGTCAGCCTGGTCAGCTCGAGGACCTCGGTGATCTCGGCGTCGGTGGCATCCGGCGCGGCGTACCGGAGGTTGCTTTCGATCGTGCCGGACAGCGCGGGCGCGTCCTGCTCGACGTAGCCGATCCGACGACGGACCTCCGCGCGCGGCATCTGGGCGATGTCCACGCCGCCGAGCTCGATCCGGCCGCTTGCCGGTTCGTAGAAGCGCTGGAGCAGGGCGAAAAGTGTGGTCTTGCCCGCCCCGGACGGCCCGACGATGGCGGTCCGGCCACCTGCGGGCGCCGAGAAGCTGACGCCGTCGAGTGCCGGTGATCGGCCCGTGTACTGGAATTTCACGTTGAGCAGTGACACCGCGGGCGCCGATTCGCTGGTGAGGGCGGTGACCGGCTGGTCGACGTCCAGCTCGACCGCCAACTCCTCGACCTCCTGGATCCGGCGGACCGCGCCGAGGCCCTGCTGCAACGTCGTGGAGCCCTGGACCAGCTCGGACAGCGGCTCGGTCAGGTAGAACACGGTCAGCAGGAACGCGATCAGCGTGGACAACTCCAGCGATCCCGTGGCCGCCCAGACCCCGCCCGCGCCGAGGACCAGCAGGAACGGCACGGTGAACGCCAGCGTCATGATGCCGCCGACCATGCCGTTGTACCGGGCGCCGAGGAACCCGGCGTGCATCGCCTTGCGCGCGGCCTCCGTGACCGCCTTCTCCTCACGCTGCTCGGCGCCGCTCGCCTTGACCGTCCGGGCCGCGCCCAGGGCCCGGTCCAGTCCTGCGCCGACCTCACCGACGGCTTCCTGCGCCTTGGTGATGACCCGGCGGATCTTC
The DNA here is from genome assembly GCF_017876405.1 of Kibdelosporangium banguiense. Classification (GTDB taxonomy): domain Bacteria; phylum Actinomycetota; class Actinomycetes; order Mycobacteriales; family Pseudonocardiaceae; genus Kibdelosporangium; species Kibdelosporangium banguiense. Next base: position 11,522,332 of record NZ_JAGINW010000001.1, read on the forward strand.
GGCAGCAACACGCCCACGACAACGCCGACCGTCGCCAGCGACAGGATGGTCATCCCGGCGAGCCTGGCGTCCAGCACGAACATCACCACGACGGCGCCGACCCCGCCCGCGGTGCCTTTGACGATGCTGATCAGGGCGGTTGTCGTGGCGCTCTGCAGGAGCGTGCTGTCCGACGTCACCCGTGCGGTCAGGTCGCCGGGCGCCTTCATGTCCAGTTCCGGTATCCGCAGCCGGAGCAGCCGGGCGATCAGCATCCGGCGCACCGAGAACACGATCTTCTCGGCCGTGCGGTCCAGCAAGTACGTGTAGGCCGCCGCGAGCAGCGCGCTGACCACCAGCAACACCGACAGCACCGTCACCGGGCCGGTCAGCGACTGATCATCGGCCAGTGCGTCCATCACCGCCTTCGTCGCCAGCGGCTGGGCCAGACCGCTCGCCGCGGAGGCGAGCGCGATCACCAGCCCGACCGTCAGCGCGATCCAGTGACTACGGGCGTATCCGAGCAATGTCCCCACGTGACGATCATCTCGCCCGATTTGCGCACTGCCATCGGTTCAGCGGTTGATTTTCCGGTCCGACCTTGGACGGACACCACACCGTGGGCCGTCCGCGCTACCGACGTTCGTCCATCAAGAATGTGCGTTCGCACATTCCTTGCCGACCGGGCGTCCGCGTTCGAGGATCGGACTGTCTTTAGATGGTGACGGAGGGCGTACACCCCACGCCGCTTCGTCAGAAAGGCCGAGCCAATGCCAAGACAGAGACACCGGCCGGCCGAGGAGCATGGCGGGGCCACGAGCCCGAGCGATGTTCCCCGGCAACGAGACGGCGGCTCCCCCATGCGGTCACCGGCGACCGGGGGCAGCGCACTGCAACTGCCGATCCATGAGGACACGCAGGCCAAACCAAGGGGTTCCACGGTGGTCACGCACACTTTGACAGCCGGGCATGCGGGGGAAGTGACCCACCAGGTCACGCGCGCCCGAAATCCATACGCCAGCCTTGACCGGTTCCGCAAGATCCACCGGCATCCGGTGGCGAAGGGGATCGCGCTGGACGCGCTCGCGGTGATCGTCGCCGTGCTGGACGTCTGGCTGGTCATCCCTGAGAAAGCCCAGCCCTACTCGATTGTGCTCTCCGGAGTCGCCTGCACCGCGATGGTGCTGCGCAGACGGTTCCCCTTCTTAGCCGTCCTGATCACCGTGCCCGGTTTCCTGGCCGGGTGGGCCCAGCTGGCCGCGATGATCGCCCTCGGCACATTGGCCGCACGCAAGCTCTGGATGTGGCAGACCATGCTCGCCGGAGCACTCGTCTGGCTCAGCCGGTACGTGACGTGGCCGCTGAGCGACTTCGTCGAGCTGAGCTGGCGCAAGCACGTGCTCAACGGCATGTACGGCATCCTGGTCGCGGGCATGCCGATCGCGATCGGCCTGCTGCTGGCGCTGCGCAAACAACTGTCCGCCCGGCTCGTCGAACTGGCCGAGAGCCGGGAACGCGAGCAGCAGCTGCACGAACAGACCATCCGCGCCGCCGAACGAGCGAGCCTGGCCCGCGAGATGCACGACGTGGTGTCCCACCAGGTCACCCTGATCGCGATGCAGGCAGGCGCGCTGGCAGTGTCGGCGCACGACGAGGAATCCCGCCAGGGCGCCAACACGATCAGACAGCTGAGCAAGCGCACCCTGGACGAACTGCGTGACCTGGTCGGTGTGCTGCGCTCCGGCGCCGTCGACGACGGCGTGCACCCCGGCCTGGAAGAACTGACCCAGCTGCTGCGCAACTCCGAGGTGCCGGTCGAACTGGCCGAGCAGGTGGTGCCGGACTCCGTGCCGCCGGCGGTGTCGCGGGCGGCCTACCGGACCGTCCAGGAAGCACTGACCAACATCCACAAGCACTCGGGCGGGGCGAAGGCGGTCATCCGGCTGTTCCCCTGCGGCTCCGCGCTGATCGTGGAGATCGTCAACGCCCAGCCGGACCTCAACTCCGCCAGCCTGTCCGGGCGGCTGCCCTCCGGCGGGCACGGCCTGCTGGGCGTCCGGGAACGCGCGGTACTGCTGGGTGGCACCTTCCACGCCGGGCACACCCCCGAGGGCGGATTCCGGGTCTGCGTGACTTATCCCTTGGAATCCTGAACACAGCCGTAACCCTCGTGAGTGCTCGCACTCACGAGGGTTACAACTTCTGGTTTGTCAGCCCTCGCGCTGGGCGCGGAGCTTGGCCAGCGCCTCGGCGAGAATGGCCTCGCCGTCAGCGTCCGACCTGCGCTCCTTCACATACGCGAGGTGCGTCTTGTACGGCTCGTTCCGGGGCGCGTTGGGCGGTGCCTTCTCATCGCGGCCGCCAGGCAGACCGCAGCGTGGGCAGTCCCACGACTCCGGCTCCTCTGCGTCGACCGCGAACGACGGACGGGACTCATGCCCGTTCGCACACCAGTAGGACACGCGGCGACGCGGAGCGGACTCACCGCGCTCCGACTCGCCCATCGGTCCAGCACCGACCCGGGTACCCCGAATCGCGTTTCCACCAGCCATCGACCCTCACACCCCCATCACATGGCAACTGCGAAATGTCTGATCACGCCGAACATTCGACATCCCCAGATTCCGCCTGCTCACGCGATCTTGATCAGCAACCCGAGCCCGATGATGCAGATCAGCCAGATCACGCCGACCACCAGAGTCGCCCGGTCGAGGTTCTTCTCGACCACACTGGAGCCCGACAGACTCGACTGCATTCCGCCACCGAACAGGGAGGACAAACCACCACCACGGCCCCGGTGCAGTAGCACCAGGAGAATCAGCAGCACGCTCGTGGCGATCAAACCGATTTGCAGAGCCAGTTCCATTTCATCCTCGCTGTCGCACGGCAGGACTCACAGGTTACCTCGTACGTGTCTCCCGTTGACCACGGGCCGTACAAATGCACAACAGTTGCGTGACAGAAACAATCCTCACACAAACGGCCCGCCGGCCGCCATTGCCGACAGCTTCGTGAACTCCTCGCCGTCCAGGCTGGCACCGCCGACCAGGGCTCCGTCGATGTCCGACATCGCCATCAGATCGGAGACGTTGCCGGACTTCACCGAGCCGCCGTAAAGCACACGGACAGTGTTCGCCACCTCGGCACCGTACTTCTCGTCCAGCTTCTTGCGGATGGCGCCGCAGACCTCCTGTGCGTCCTGCGGTGTGGCGACCTTACCGGTGCCGATCGCCCAGACGGGCTCGTAGGCGACGACCACTCCTGCCACCTGCTCGGCCTTCAGGCCTTTCAGGTTGGCCACGAGCTGCTCGGTGACGTGCTCGACCTGGCCGCCTGCCTCGCGCACCTCGAGCTTCTCGCCGACGCACAGGATGGGGGTGATCCCGTGCTTCAGCGCCGCCTTGACCTTCTTGTTGATCAGCTCGTCGCTCTCCAGGTGGTACTCGCGGCGCTCGCTGTGGCCGACCACCACGTAGTGGCAGCCGAGCTTGCTCAGCATCAGGCCGGAGATGTCACCGGTGTAGGCGCCCGAATCGACCGGGGACAGGTCCTGGGCGCCATACTTGATCTTGAGCTTGTCCCCTTCGATCACGTTCTGCACGGCGCGGATCGCGGTGAACGGCGGCAGGACGGCCACTTCCACCTTGGCGTAGTACTTCTCCGGCAGTGAGAAAGCGATCTTCTGCACCAGCGCGATGGCCTCGAGGTGGTTGAGGTTCATCTTCCAGTTGCCGGCGATCAGCGGCGTGCGGGCCATGTGTGCTCAGTCCTCCAAGACCAGGACACCGGGCAGTTCTTTGCCCTCAAGGAACTCCAGCGACGCGCCGCCGCCGGTCGAGATGTGGGAGAAGCCGTCCTCGGGCAGGCCGAGCTGACGTACCGCGGCCGCGGAGTCGCCACCGCCGACGACGCTGAACGCGTCGCTGTCCACCAGCGCCTGGGCAACCGCCCTGGTGCCGCCGGAGAACGCCTCGAACTCGAACACGCCCATCGGGCCGTTCCAGAACACGGTCTTCGCGTCGGCCAGCTTGCTCGCGAACAGCTCGCGGGTCTCCGGGCCGATGTCCAGGCCCTGCCGGTCGGCCGGGATCCCGGTGGCGGGCACGACCTCGTGCGGGGCGTCCGGGCCGAACTCGGTCGCGGCCAGCACGTCCACCGGCAGCACGAGCTCCACGCCGCGCTTCTCGGCCTCGGTGAGGAAACCACTGACCTGGTCGAGCTGGTCTTCCTGCAGCAGCGACTGACCGACCTCGTGGCCCTGAGCCTTGAGGAACGTGTACGCCATGCCGCCGCCGATGAGCAGCCGGTCGACCTTGGTCAGCAGGTTGGCGATGACACCGAGCTTGTCGGAGACCTTCGCGCCACCAAGTACGACTACATACGGGCGTTCAGTGTCTTCTGTGAGCTTGCGCAGCACGTCGACCTCGGCGAGCACAAGCCCACCCGCGTAGTGAGGGAGACGCTTGGCGACGTCGTAGACCGACGCCTGCTTGCGGTGCACAACGCCGAAGCCGTCGGACACGAACGCCGTCACAAGTCCCGCAAGCTCGTCGGCGAGCGCGCCGCGCTCAGCCTCGTCCTTGCTTGTCTCGCGCGCGTCGAACCGGATGTTCTCCAGCAGGGCGACTTCGCCGTCCCGCAGGGATTCCACGGCCGACTTCGCGGACTCGCCGGTGACGTCCTCGGCCAGCTTGACGTCCTGGCCGAGCAGCTCGCCCAGTCGCTTGGCGACCGGCTTGAGCGAGAACTTGGGGTCCGGTGCGCCCTTCGGGCGGCCCAGGTGGGCAGCGATCACCACGCGCGCACCCGCGCCGGTGAGCTGCTGGATGGTGGGCAGCGACGCACGCACACGGCCGTCGTCGGTGATCGTCTCGCCGTCCAGGGGCACGTTCAGGTCGGCGCGTACCAGCACGCGCCGACCTGCCACACCCTCGGCCAGCAAATCAGCCAGGGTCTTCATCGTGTTGTCTCAGCCCAGCTTCGAGGCCACCAGGGTGACCAGGTCGGCGAGGCGGTTGGAGTAACCCCACTCGTTGTCGTACCAGCCGTACACCTTGACCTGGTTGCCGATGACCTTGGTGATCGGGGCGTCGTAGATGCACGACGCCGGGTCGGTCACGATGTCCGCCGACACGATCGGGTCGGTGCTGTACCGCAGGATGCCCTTGAGCTTGCCCTCCGCGGCCTCGCGGTACGCGGCGTTGACCTCGTCGACCGTGACCTCCCGGCCGAGGTCCACCGTGAGGTCGGTGATCGAGCCGGTCGGCACCGGGACACGCAGCGAGTAGCCGTCCAGCTTGCCGTTGAGCTCCGGCAGGACCAGGCCGATGGCCTTGGCGGCGCCGGTCGACGTCGGGACGACGTTCAGCGCGGCGGCACGAGCGCGGCGGAGATCCTTGTGCGGGCCGTCCTGCAGGTTCTGGTCCTGCGTGTACGCGTGGATCGTGGTCATCAGGCCCTTCTCGATGGTGAACGCATCGTGGAGGACCTTGGCCAGCGGGGCCAGGCAGTTGGTGGTGCAGGAGGCGTTGGAGATGATCGTCTGCGAGCCGTCGTACTTGTCCTCGTTGGCACCGATCACCACGGTCAGGTCCTCGCCCTTGGCCGGGGCGGAGATGATGACCTTCTTGGCGCCACCCTCGTCGACGTGCTTGCGGGCGTCGGCGGCGTTGGTGAAGAAGCCGGTGGACTCGACCACGACGTCCACGCCGAGGTCCTTCCAGGGCAGCTTGCCCGGGTCGCGCTCGGCCAGCGCCTTGATGGTCTTGCCGCCGACCACGATGCCCTCGTCGGAGACGGTGACCTCGTCGGTCAGCCGGCCCAGGACGCTGTCGTACTTGAGAAGGTGGGCCATGGTGGCCACGTCGCCCAGGTCGTTGAACGCCACGATCTCGATGTCGTGGCCGCTCGCCTGAACGGCGCGCCAGAAGTTCCGGCCGATCCGACCGAAGCCGTTGACACCTACTCGGACCGTCACGGTGCGCTCCTCTGTTCGTGCTGTACAGGAATGTCGGGCCGGCCCAGCCTACTTCCCTGGTCATGGCGCCGATGCCATAGTGCCGACCAGGTCACTTTATCGAATCAGAACACGGATGGTTGAACCGGATCGGAACTCGGAGCGTGATCTCCGGTTACCGGACGCCTACCGTTACTTGAAGTGTGAGCGAATGTGAGTTCGTTGTGTTCAAGCAGTCGTCACCTTGCGGTGGCGGCGTTGGCCCGATCTGGGTGGGTCGGGTCTTCCCGTGGCGGTACCCGTTGCCCACACAGTGTGGGTCTGACGTGGGTTTCCATCGGGCTCGTTTCGTGTCGCCCCGCAACTCGGGGAGGACATGCCGCCGGTGGCCTCGTTCACAAGCCGGGCGAGGTTGCGGGCGGCGTTGAGGTCACGATCCAGCGCGAGTCCACACTGGTCGCAGTGATAGATCCGTTCCGACAGACGCAGTTTGGTTTTCACCGCGCCACACGCCGAACAGGTTTTCGACGACGGGTACCAGCGATCCGCGAGGTGCACCCGGCTATCAGCCCATCCCGCCTTGTACTCCAACTGGCGGCGGAACTCGCCCATGCCCAGACCGGCGACGTGCCGGGCCAGTCGCCGATTCCGCAGCATCCCCGCGACGTTGAGATCCTCCACCACAACCGTGCCGTGCGTTCTCACCAGGCGGGTGGACAGTTTGTGCAGGCCGTCCCGGCGGGCATTGGCCACAGCGGTGTGCAGCGTGGTGATACGGGCCTGGGTACGCAGCCACCGCCGCGAAGGTCGCTGCCGGGTACGGCGGTCAGGACCGGTACGGCGTGCGGCTTGGCGTTGCAAGCGCCGCAACTCGCACAGCGCTACCTCGAGGTGGCGCGGGTTGGCGATGACCTCACCAGTGGACAGCACCGCCAGAGATTTCACGCCAAGGTCGACGCCCACCACCGACGCCGGCCGGGTCGGTGGCGGGTCGGTCCGGTCGATCTCCACGGAGAAGGAGCAGAACCAGCGCCCGCCCCGGTAGGAGACCGTGGCCGAGCGGATGCGGGCGGTGCCGCGCTCGACATGCCGGGCCAGCTTGCGGGTCGACTCGTGCGTGCGCACCGTGCCGATCCGAGGCAGCCGCACATGTCTGCGGTCACCGTCGACCAAGCCGAAGCTGCCGGTGGTGAACCGGCACGAGATCGCCTGCCGTTTGCCCTTGAACCGAGGAAACCTGACCTTCGGCCCACGCCGGGCACCGGTGCGCGAGGCGTTCCAATTGCTCAACGCGGTCGCCAGGTTGGCCACACCGGACGCATAGGCCTCTTTCGAGTTCTCGCCCCACCACGGCGCGATGGTGTTCTTGGCCTGGTTCCACAGCTTCCGCAAACCATAGGCAGACCACGACACGCTCGGCGTCAGTTCGGTTTCCGGGATGCCGTAAGAGGCTTCGGCCGTCCGCTGGTTCATCACCGCGGTCACCAACGCCAAACCCCAGTTGAACGCGTATCGCTGTGCACCACAATGCGACCGCAACTCGGCCGCCTGCACAGGCGTCGGGTCCAGTGCGAACCGGAATGCCCGGATCACCACACCCATCCCGGAAACACCCCCTCACTCGACCGACAGTCAGGCTATCGAACGGATGTTCACCCGCCACGGCGACACGCCACACCACCACAACTCACCAACGCACACATCCACTCACACTCCAACGAACAGTTGCCAACCCCCACCGCAGGAGGCATCGTCTTGCCAGATCCAACACGCCGCACAGTTGTGTGCGGCCTGCTAGCCGGTCTGGTCGCACCGGTTTCGCTCGCCGCCTGCTCGTCTGGGACACCCGCCGCAGGCAGCCCACCAGCGGGTTCCGCCGGCAACACCCCGGCAGGCGGCGGCTCCAGCGGCACCGCGCTGGCCAAACTCGCCGATGTCCCCGTCGGCAGCGGCGCGATCGTCACGGGCCCGTCAGGCAAGGTCCTGCTCGTACGGCCCTCGGAGAACGAGGTCAAAGGCCTCGACCCGGTCTGCCCCCACGCAGGCGTGACAGTGGCCAAGCCCGAAGGCGGCACAATCACGTGCCCAGGCCACGGCAGCGTCTTCGACGCGAAGACCGGCGCTATGAAGAAGGGCCCGGCCACCTCAGGCCTGACCCCGATCCCGGTGAAGATCAGCGGCGACTCGATCGTGACCGCGTAGGAAGGAATCGACGGCCCGCCGGAACTCGGCGGGCCGCTCGATCCACGGGTAGTGACCCGCACTGCTCGATCATCACGAGCTCGCAGTTCGCGAACAGCTTCGCCAACGCCTTGACAGGCCGGACGCCCGTCAGGCAGTCCTGCGCGCCCGCGACCACCAGAGTAACCAGGTATGCCCCACCTTTACGCATTCCAGTCGGCCGCGAAGCGCCACCACGCGGGCGGTGACGGCCCGACGATCTTGGACGTGGGCTGCGCCGGATGCAAACCCAACCGCCACAAGGCATCCGCGCTCAGACTGATGCCCACCCAGCAACCATCGGGACCGCACATCAGGTCGATCCGGATTTCCTCACCCCTGATCGGCATCCAGTCGATGCCGCGTTCCGCCAGTCAGGCCCGGACTGCCGCCATCGGCCGGGGCGCTCCCTTGACGTTCCGGTAAACCGCAATCCGTACCCATTCCATGCGGGGCAGGGTAGCGCGTGCGCTCTGCCTCCCCTATCGGTTTTCCACCGCATGAGAACCGGCGATGAAGTCGCGGAACGAGCGAGCCGACCGTCCGGTGATGTCGGGAACCGCGCTGGTGACCCGATCCTCGCCGCCTTGCCGGATGCCATCGTCAAGGCTGGCAAGGATTTCGGCGAACGGCGCGGGCACACCGGCGTGGACAAGCCGGGTGGCGAATTCCGCTGCGCTGACAGGATTGGCGCACCGGCTGACCGGTAACCTCGCTGATGATGGCCGCGGCATCGGAGTAGCTGAGCGCCTCGGGTCCAGTCAGGACATGCTCTGTGTTGTGTGGCACGGAATCCAGCAAGGCCTGGGTAGCGACGGCGGCTATGTCGGTGGCGTCGATAAAGGCCACTCGCCCCGACCCTGTCGCGGTGACTATTTCACCGTTGGCGCGGATTCCTTCAGCGACAACATGTTCACCAACGAAGTTCTGCATGAACCAGGATGGCCGCAGCACCGTCCACTCCGGCATGATCGTACGCACCAACCCGTGCAGAGCGCCCAAACCTGAGCCCTCAGCGACCGCCGACGAGCTCAGCAGCACCACTCGCCGAACCCCGGAACTCCTTGCCTGTCGCAGGAAAGGCTCGACGACAGGCGCAGGATCGGCGACCCCGATGGGACAGGCGAACCTGCGAGCGATCCACGAGTGGCTGACCCACCCGAGGATCGCGACGATCCTGCCCGACCTGACCGCCGAGGCAGTCCGGAATCCGGCGCTGGCCAACGCGATCGAGACCACCATCGGCCGCCCCAGGCGAGCGTTCGGCGCGGCCACCCTGCAGCGCGCGATCGATCGGGGCGAACTGTCCGGCGAGGTGAACATCGAGCTCGCGCTCGACCTGATCGCCGCGCCGGTCTACTGGCGACTGGGCGTCCGCCACGTCGCCATCGATCCGGGCTACCTCGACGATCTCGCCGAGCACCTGCTACGCGCGCTGCGCAGCAGGACGGGGTGACCTCATCAGTCCTCTCAGGACAGTTCGGCGAGCCGGGTGACGGCTGAGCCGGCGTGCTGCTCGATCCATTGGGAGGCACGGCCTACGGGCGGCACCAGAGTCACGGTGTCGATGCCGAGCTTCGCGTAGGTGGCCATGTCCTCGGTGAACGCGTCGAGTCCCGCGTCGCTCAAGGCGGTGCCCTGACCGGTGACAGTCTTGTGGATCTCGTTGTAGTCACGGCCAACGTCTTCGCAATGCCGGCGCAGGATGTCGAGTTTGCGGCCGATCTCCTCAGGCCCGAGAGCCGCGAACAGGTTGCAGGCGTCGCCGTACTGCGCCACCAGACGCAGCGTCTTCCGCTCGCCGCCCCCACCGATCATGATCTCCGGCCGGGGCGAACTCACCGGCGGCGGCACACACAGAGTCTCGGCCAACTGGTAGTGCATGCCCTCGTACGGGCCGTTGTTGTCCGGGTCCCACATCTGCAGGCAGATCTGCAGCGTCTCCTCAAGACGCTCGAACCGTTCAGCCGTCGCCGGATAGGGAACACCAAGACCATGGTGCTCCCGGTCGTACCACGCGGCGCCAAGCCCAAGGATCGCCCGCCCACCCGACAACACATCAAGCGTCGTCGCGATCTTCGCCAACAGACCAGGATGCCGATAGGTCACGCCGGTCACCAGGGCACCCAGCCGCGCAGTCGACGTGTGCGCGGCAAGGAAGCTCAGCGCGGAGTACGCCTCCAGCATGCCCGCTTCCGCACCGCCGTTGCGCTCCATCTGGAAGAAATGGTCCATCACCGAGATCCAACCGACCCCGGCCGCCTCCGCAGCCACCGCGGCAGCAGCCAGCTCGGCCCCTATCTCGCCGGCCGGCTCGTCGAACTTCGTGATATGGACGCCAAGTCGCACGATGAATCGCCTCTCTCTGTTTCCCGGGCGACGCTATCGGCTGGAGCGCGCTCCAGGTCAACCTCCGCGCCCAGGCAACTTCCCGCAACTCGGAACCGGACACAGCCGAGCAAACGGTCCAAGACGGCGAGCGCGGCATCACGCCGGTATTTCTTACGCGACCAGGCCGCCGGCACAATGACGACCGCAGCAGTCACGACAAGGCAGAGCACGACGGCGGCCAGGACATAGCCCAGTAGTGGGTGCGCCACGCTGGCGATGGTGATCGATGCGGCGGTTGTGACTACTGCGGCGGGCCGGGCGCGAGAGGCGGACATCGAGGCCATCTCCCTGGTTCGGAGCGGGTCAGGTCGATGACCATCGTCTGGACGTGGCACCAGGTGGGGGCCGAGTTCCGACGAGTGCCCGCCAGCCGGTTCACCAGAGCGACGAGTGCCGACCGGAGTAGGCTGACCGGGTCATATTCGCGTGCGGGATGGTGAGATCGTTGACGACTGAGCACCGCACCATCGTGGTCGTCGACGTCGCGACTTTCATCGACCCGGCACGAACGCAGCTCCACCAGATTGCCGTACGCGAGGGGCTTTACCGCATCCTGGAAAAGGCGTTCGACGAGTCCGGCATCCCTTTGAAGCACTGCCACGTGGAGGACCGTGGGGACGGCGTGATGGTTCTGGTACCGCCTGAGTTCCCCAAGAGCCGGCTGGCTGACCAATGGCCGAACGTTCTCCTGGCGGGACTGCGTGACTACAACGCGACCCGCTCGCCAGAAGCCGGAATCAGGCTCAGGGTGGTGTTGCACGCGGGAGATGTCCACATGGACGAGCACGGCATGACAAGTGCACTGATCCATGCCTTCCGCATCCTCGATGCGAAACCAGCGAGAGCAGCGCTCGCCACGTCCGGTGGCACATTGGCGCTGATCGCGTCCGAGTGGTTCTTTCACAATGTGATCCGGCACCAACCTGACGCGTGGTCGCCGGTTTGCTCCCGCATCATCGCCAGCGTCGCGAGAGTGTCGGGGTGTCCAGCTTGCGCGGCCTGTTCCGCCAGGCGTTCGGCGCCCCTGTGGTCGCCTGCACGTTCCCGTGTTCTGGCCAGGCGGGCCAGCGCGGTCGGTGATCCGTTGCGGAGGCTCTGCTGCGCGAGCCGTTCCGCGTCCTCCCGGTCACCCGCGCGTTCACGGATGATGGCGAGATTGTTGAGGGCGTCGAGGTGTCCGGCGTTGATCGCCTTGCGGTAGAGCTCCTCGGCACCTTGATCGTCACCCGCCTGCTCACGCATCATCCCCAGCCTGGCGAGGGTGTCCGGATGCCCAGCCTGAGCTGCCCGCAGGGCCAGGTCTTCCGCGGCCTGCCGATCGCCACTGCGCTCGCGGATGATCGCCAGGTTCGTGAAGGCGTCGAGATGCCCGGCCTCGATCGCCTTGCGGTACAGCTCTTCAGCACCTTGATCGTCACCCGCCTGCTCACGCATCATCCCCAGCGTCGCGAGGGTGTCCGGATGCCCGGCCCGTGCGGCCGACTCCGTCAGGCGTTGCGCATCCTGTCGGTCACCGGCCTCCGCCCGCATCTCAGCCAGCATTGCGAGCGCGTCTGGGTGCCCAGCACGCGCGGCCTGCCCGGCAAGGCGTTCCGCAGCCTGCCGGTCGCCCGCACGTTCCCGCATCCGGGCCAGATTGGTCAACGCGGTGGGCGGCCCGCTGCGCAGACTTTGCTGCGCCAGACGTTCGGCGTCCTCATGGTCACCGGCGCGCTCGCGCATCATCACCAAGTTTCCCAGCAGGGTGGGCTGGCGGGCGTCGGCGGCTTCATGTGCCAGGCGCTCGGCGTCTTCACGGTCACCGGCCCGCTCCCGCAACTCCACGAGGCGAGCCAAGGCCGCAGGCCTGCCGTTGCGTGCCGCGTTCAGGGCGATCCGTTCGGCACCGTCGTGGTCGCCCGCTCGTTCTTTCATTTCAGCAAGGAACAGCAACGCATAGGGGTGGCCGGCGTCCGCAGCGTCGCGATAGAGCTTTTCGTCGACGACGCTGTGGCCGGATTCCGACCGCATCTCCGCCAGCATCACCGGCGCGTAGGGATGGCCGACGCGGCTTGCCTTCGAGTAGAGCGCGGCCGCGATCTTGAGCCTGTGCCGCCACTGCGCGCTCTTGGCAAGACTGGCCAGGTCGTCCGGCTGATCACAGTGTTCGATGCAGCCGTCCCAGAAACCCTCCGACGGAACGACCGACATCCGGTTACGTCCGCCGTGCTGATCGAGATAGCCCTCCAGCCGGTATCGGGACCGTGCGTCCGCCGTGAGAACACTCGTGTCGGCGTCGCCCAGCCGCGTGAGTTCGGAAATGGCTTCAGCGAACCAATCCGGCGTGCGTTCCACTTTGCGTAGTTCGCGTCTGTCGAGATAGGACAAGGCGATGTCCCGCAGCAGCGAGGCGGTCAACCACTCGCTGTGGCCGAGTCGCCGGGCGTCCATGGCAGCGTGGATGACAGCCTTGACAGCCGGCCTGGCAAGCTCATAGCGCTGAAGCAGGTCGGGAACTCCGGCCAGGTACTGGGTCACCGCGCCGTCCTCGGCGCGATCGGCAGCCTCGATCAGTCTGGGATCGCCGGTGTTGCGCGCTGCCTCACGTTCCTCATCGGTGAACGTGTCAGGCAGCGGGATGCAGCGGCCGTCCAGCAGCAGACGAATCGACGCGAAGGTGTCCTCCTCGCGCGATTGCGGGCGCCGAGTCAACTGGGACCAGAGATCCGGCCATAAGGTGCCGAGCACAAGCACGGGCCCACGGGCACGCGCCGCCAGCAGCTCACGCAAACCGTCCGCGACCTGCCTTGCCAGTTGTGACTCCGGCTCGTGCAGATAACGCTGGATCTCGTTGAGCCACACCACAGTCCGGGGGCCGACATGTGGCAGGTCGCGAATGACCGCTTGGACATCTGCCGGACTGATCGCAGGCCACACGTGCCAGCCGCTCCCGGCCAGGCTCTTCGTCCGGGAGTCCGGCGTCCAGTGCAGCGCTTCGTAGCACGCCCGGGTTTTGCCGGACGTCGAGTCGCTGACCAGGATGGCGATCGCCGACCTGCCGGCCATGGCCTGCTCGACGGCGTGCCTGACAAGCCGGTCATGCGGGCGGACGACGTAGGGCGGCAACTCAGGCAATGTGTCGTGCCCCTGACCGAGACCGGCCACATGGACTTCCAGATCGCCCGGGGAGACCTCGCTGATCAACCTGCCCAGCGGGCGCTGTGCAGCCGCGTGCCGCCAGAGCTTGCGAACCCGCTCGATTTCAGGGTGTCCCTGCACCACCGCCGGTCCGGCTTCGTGATGCAACAGCGCGGCCACGACGGCCACCACGTGGCGGACGTTCGGCGGCAGGGTGCCACCGCTGATCACGTCCCTGATCACGTCCCGTTTCGGTGTCGACGTCGGGTCGGCCTCAGGCCTGACGTCACTGGCGTCCGCCAAGGCGTGAATCCGGGCGTGGATGACGTCCAGCGACAGCGGGGAAGCGGCCAGATACAGCTCGTAAACCGCGTCTTTGAGATCCCGGAGCGGCCCCGGCGGCAACTCGGGACGCGGCAACGGCCGCGGTCTGAGCGTGCCGCCGTCGGATCCCATCCGGCAATTATCGGCCTACGGCCTCAGACCTCTTCCTCCAGCATTTCGGCTGTGACGGCTGATTCGGTGGAGGGGAGGCCCAGGTCTTTGGCGCGTTTGTCGGCCATTGCGAGCAGGCGACGGATTCGGCCGGCTACTGCGTCCTTGGTCATGGGGGGTTCGGCGAGCTGGCCTAGTTCCTCGAGGGAGGCCTGCCTGTTGGCGAGGCGGAGTTTGCCTGCGGCGGTCAGGTGTTCGGGGGCTTCGGGGCCGAGGATCTCCATGGCGCGTTGGACGCGGGCGGCGGCGGCGACGGCGGCGCGGGCGGAGCGGCGGAGGTTGGCGTCGTCGAAGTTGGCCAGGCGGTTGGCTGTGGCCCGGACCTCGCGGCGCATCCGGCGTTCTTCCCAGGCCAGTACCGAGGAATGGGCGCCCAGTCGGGTCAGCAGGGCGCCGATTGCGTCGCCGTCACGGATGACGACCCGGTCCGCGCCGCGGACTTCGCGGGACTTCGCCTGGATGCCGAGTCGACGGGCCGCGCCTACCAAGGCCAGGGCTGCCTCGGGGCCTGGGCATGTCACCTCGAGCGCGGAGGAACGGCCGGGTTCGGTGAGGGAACCGTGCGCCAGGAATGCACCGCGCCAGGCTGCTTCCGCGTCGCACACGCCACCGGATACGACCGCTGCGGGCAGGCCGCGGACTGGGCGGCCGCGTGGGTCGAGCAGGCCGGTCTGGCGGGCGAGGCCGTCACCGTCCTTGACCACGCGCACCACGTAACGCGTGCCCTTACGCAGACCACCTGAGGTGATTACGTGCACGTCCGCGTGGTGCCCGTACAGCTCGTGGATCTCCTTGCGCAGCCGCCGCGCAGCCGAGCCTGTGTCGAGCTCGGCCTCCACCACCACTCGGCCGCCGACGATGTGCAACCCACCTGCGAACCTCAGCAGGGAGGAGACTTCCGCACGGCGGCAGCATGTCTTGGACACAGCCAGTCTGCTCAGCTCGTCCTTGACTGCCGCGGTCATCGCCACGTGTCCTCCTCTCCCCCGCGGGGCTCACGCCCTGCGTATCCCACCATCTCCTGGCCGCGCTCGCTCACCGTTCCGGCTAACGCGTGCCGCAGGCTCCGCGCCAGCGCACCTGGGTCGTGGCGGTCCGTCGCCCCCGGTGTGGCCACCGGGGCAAGGTGCGCCCTCGCACCGAGCGCGGCCGCGGCGCGCCGCAACCGGTCCGGCGTCGGCACCGAGTTGACGTCGGCGATGACCGCGTCGACGCGGAGCTCAGGAGCGTGTTCGCAGAGTACGTCCAGATGCTGTTCGGGCGAGAATCCAGCTGTCTCGCCCGGCTGCGGTACAAGATTGAGTACCACCACACGTGCCGCTTCGGTCTCGACAAGCGCCCGGTGCAGCTCTGGTACCAGCAGGTGCGGCAGGACACTGGTGAACCACGATCCCGGACCGAGCACGACCATGTCCGCCGCACGGACCGCCGCCAGTGCCTCCGGACATGCAGTGGGCACATCTCCGGCACTGGTCTGCAGCCCGATCCGGCGCACCCGGCCCGGTGTGGTCGCGACCGCGACCTGGCCCCGGATCCGTCGTACCGCATCCGGATCCTCGTCCAGGCCTTCCACATCCGCCTCGATGTCCAGCGGTTCGCAGGACATCGGCAGCACCCGGCCGGTGATGCCGAGCATCCGCGCGGCCTCGTCGAGGGCCGTGACCGGATCGCCGAGCACCTCGAACAGGCCGGACAGCACGAGGTTGCCGATCGCGTGCCCGGCCAGCGCGCCCGTGCCGCCGAAGCGGTGACGGAACACCGAGTTCCAGAGTTTCGCCTCGTCGGTGGTGCCGGCCAGGGCGAGCAACGCCTTGCGCAGGTCGCCGGGCGGAAGCATGCCCAGTTCCCGGCGCAACCGGCCCGAGGAGCCGCCGTCGTCCGCGACTGTGACCACGGCTGTCACCTCGGTGGTGATCTCACGCAGCGCACCCAGTGTGGCGTGCAGCCCGTGACCACCGCCGAGTGCGACCACCCGCGGACTGTCCAGCGCCGGCTCCATGGACCTATCGCTCACTCACGCCCCAAATCCCGGTGTACGACCTTCACGGCCATACCATCCTCTTTGGACAATCTAGTCGCCAGCTCCTCGGACATCGCCACGCTCCGGTGTTTACCGCCGGTGCAGCCGATGGCCAGGGTCAGATACCGCTTGCCCTCGCGCCGGTAGCCGGCCCCGATCAGCCGCAGCAGCTCGTGGTAACGCTCGAGGAAATCCTCGGCACCCTCCTGGGAGAGCACATAGTTGCGGACCTCGGCATCCAGGCCGGTCTGCTCGCGAAGCTCCGGGATCCAGAACGGGTTGGGCAGAAACCGCACGTCCATCACCAGATCGGAATCCATTGGCAGGCCGTACTTGTAGCCGAACGACAACACGGTGACCCGGGTCTGGGTCTCCGCGCCGCCTCCGAACGCGTCCTCTATTTTGGCGCGCAACTGGTGCACGGACAACGACGTCGTATCGAGAATCAGGTCGGCTTCCTCGCGCAACGGCGTCAGCAGGTGCCGTTCGGCCTTGATGCCGTCGATCAACCGGCCGTCACCCTGCATGGGGTGACCACGCCGGACGTGCTCGAACCGGCGGATCAGCAGCTCGTCGGTGGCCTCGAGGAACAGCACGCGGGGCTTGTAGCCGCGGTTGTCCAGATCCTTGATCACCGCCGACAGGTCCTCGGTGAACGCGCGGCTGCGCACGTCCATCACGACCGCGACCTTGGTGATCGCGCCGCGCGCCTGCACGCCCAGCTCCACCATGGTCGAGATCAGTTCGGGTGGCAGGTTGTCCACCACGAACCAGCCAAGGTCCTCCAGACACTTGGCCGCGGTGCTGCGGCCGGCCCCGGACAGGCCGGTCACCACCGCAACTTCGATACCGGACTCAGACATCGTTCCCCTCTTTTTCCAGCGCGTTGTCCCCGGCGAGTGCCGCGGCGACGGACTCCGCGGTGCGCCGGCCCACGCCCGGCACGCCGCTGATCTCGTCGATACTCGCCGCACGCAGGCGTTTCAGCGAGCCGAAATGCTTGATCAAGGCGGCTTTCCTGGCCTCGCCGAGACCCGGCACCTCGTCGAGCGCGGAAGTGGTCATCCGCTTCGCCCGCTTCTGCCGGTGGTACGTGATGGCGAAGCGGTGCGCCTCGTCGCGCACCCGTTGCAACAGATACAGGCCCTCACTCGTACGCGGCAGGATCAGCGGTTCGCTGTCGGCCGGTAACCAGACCTCCTCGAGTCGTTTGGCCAGGCCGATCACCGCGACGTCGGAGACGCCCAGCTCGGCCAGGACATCCGCGGCGGCGTTGGCCTGCGGCCCCGCGCCGTCGACCACGAGCAGGTTCGGCGGGTAGGCGAACTTCCTCGGCTTGCCCGTCTCCGGATTAATCCCCGGTGTGGACGTATCTGGCACAGGGTCGTTGACCATCCGGGAGAAGCGGCGCCGGACGACCTCCGCGATCGAGGCCACGTCGCCCTCGGTGGCCGCCTCCCGGATGGCGAACCTGCGGTACTCGGACTTGCGGGCCAGTCCGTCCTCGAAGACCACCAGCGAGGCGACGACATCACTGCCCTGGATATGGCTGATGTCCACGCACTCGATGCGCAGCGGCGCGGTGTCCAGGCCGAGCTGGTTCTGCAGCTCCTGCAACGCCGCCGACCGCGCGGTCAGATCACCGGCGCGCTTGAGCTTGTGCTGGACGAACGCTTCCTTCGCGTTGCGCTCCACGGTTTCCATCAGCGCACGCTTGTCACCGCGCTGCGGAACACGCAGCTGCACACGGGAACCGCGCATGCTGCTGAGCCACTCCGCGATCGCTTCGGCGTCGTCGGGCAGCTCGGGTACGAGCACCTCTCTCGGCACCGCGCTGCCATTGGCAGGCTCGTCGGTCTCCGCCTGGTCGCCGTAGAACTGGCTGAGGAACTGGTCGACCAGGCCCGCGGTCCCGGTCTCCTCGACCTTTTCGATGACCCAGCCACGCTGGCCGCGCACCCGGCCGCCACGCACGTGGAAGACCTGGACCGCAGCTTCGAGATCGTCCTGTGCGAACGCGACCACGTCCGCGTCCGTGCCGTCGCCGAACACGACGGCCTGCTTCTCCATCGCCCGCTTCAGCGCGTCGAGGTCGTCACGCAGCCGTGCGGCCCGCTCGAACTCCAGCTCGGCAGCGGCCCCGTGCATCTGCTTCTCGAGCCGGCGCATCATCCCGTCGGTCCGGCCGGCGAAGAACTCGCAGAAGTCGTCCACGATCTGCCGGTGCTCTTCGGCGTTCACCCGCCCCACACACGGCGCCGAGCACTTTCCGATGTCACCCAGCAGGCATGGACGGCCGATGCGCGCCTGCCTACGGAACACATCGGGCTTACAGGTACGCGCGGGGAACACCCGCAGCAGAAGATCCAGCGTCTCGCGCAACGCCCACGCATGCGCGTACGGACCGAAGTACCGCACACCCTTACGGCGGGCACCGCGGTAGACGTGCAGCCGCGGGAACTCCTCGTTGAGGGTGACCGCGAGCACAGGGTAGGACTTGTCGTCGCGGTAACGGACGTTGAACCGCGGGTCGAACTCCTTGATCCAGTTGTACTCGAGCTGGAGGGCCTCGACCTCGGTGGCGACCACCGTCCACTCGACCGACGCCGCCGTGGTGACCATCTGGGCGGTACGCGGGTGCAGGCCGGAGACGTCCGCGAAGTACGAATTGAGCCGGCTGCGCAGACTCTTGGCCTTGCCGACATAGATCACGCGACCGCCGGAGTCGCGAAATTTGTACACGCCAGGGGCGTCCGGGATCGTTCCGGGCGCAGGGCGGTAACTATGGCGGTCGCTTTCACCGCGGAAGGTCGACACGTCGGCCACCTGACAAGCCTAGGCGTTACCACCGACACTCCGACGAGTGACCACCGTCTACCGGCGAACTACCGGGGAATATTGCCGGATCAGCCGCCTTTCCGGGCAGATTCCGGCCGCGTTCGCGCTGTTAGGATCCGCGAATGGCGCACGAGCGGCCACCACTTGAGAACACTACCGCCGCCGCACCGGCCGCAGCGGCTCCCGTACAGCATGTAGCCGATCAGCATCCGCTCCAGGTCCTGCAGGCGTACGCGGGCAACCTGGCTGTGCACCGTTATGTGCAGCGGCAGGCGACCGGCGGTACTCCCCCGTCCAGCGATCCGCTGGACGAAACTCAGGTCGCCGACGCGCTCGCCTTCTACCGGCGCCAGCCCTGGCTCTACACGCCCGCCGTCATCACCGATCTGCGCACGCGATTAGGGCTCGACCCGGCAGCAGGAATCGATGCGGACCTCGCGCAAGCGGTCGCACGGTTCCAGCGGGACGAAGGCAGCAACGACCCGAGTCTGGTGATCGACGGCAAGGCCGGGCCACGGTCCACACCGCGACTGTTCCCAACCGGACTCGCCCGAGCGGGTGAAGGCGCGACGTTCGGCGGCGAGGCTCAGACCGAGGCGTTCGACCAATGGGACACATTGGGCACAGCCCAGGCGCGGGCCGATGCCTTGGTCGCAGCGGTCAACCGGCGGCTCGCCGACGCCGGTGTGACCACTGTGACCGTGCAGCTCTACGACGGTGATTCACCCAGCGAGCAGGGATCGTTCGACTTCCCGACGTGGACGATGCGGCTCAACCGGTTGCTGCTCAACCAAAGCGGGCTCACCCAGGAAGCGGCGACCGACTTGGCCAATACCGTCTACCACGAGGCCCGGCACACCGAGCAGTGGTTCACGATGGCGCGGTACCTCGCCGGGCAGGGCTACAGCGCCGCTGGGATCGCAAGCAACCTCGACATCCCGGCGCGGGTCGCCCGGGACGCCAAGAACGCCCCGCCGATCCGGCGTGGCACAACCGAAGCAGTCGTGGCGTCCGGCTGGTACGAAAGCGTTTACGGCTCGGGCGCCGCGCACCGGGAGGCCGTGCTGACCCGGGTGGAGAACGCCGGCTGGGCGGTCACCACGGCGGAGTGCCGGTGCCGCAGGTCGCCGTCCCCGGCCAACGATCTGTTGCTGGAGCAGGCCAGAGCCGAGTTCGACGTCGCCCACGACGCGTACCGCGAACTGCCGGAGGAGAATGACGCCTGGGCCACCGGGCCGATGGCCGAATCCGGCGTCACCGGCGGCACGCCCAACCCGATCCCCACCCCCGACGAGGATCCGTGTGAACTACTGCGCCGCGCCGGCCGTCCGGTTCCGGCAGCGACGGGAGGGACTGGGCCATGATCACGGTCGATGAGCTGATCATGTTGCGTTCGCTCGTGCACGCGGGCGGGCCGGTGCCGGCCGGTACCGAGGTGATCCGCCGGGAGGGCGCGATCGACCACGTGCGTGTACCGCTGGATTCGCCGATCACAGTGGACGATCTGGCCGCCGGGTTCGGTCCAGGGCGTGACGTGCCGCGCCAGCCGGCCGGTGGGCGGCGAGTGATCTTTCCGGACACCCAACCGGGCGAGGGTCAGCGTGCGGTCACCGTGATCGCCGAGCTCGATCGGTCCGGGCAGGTCACCACTGTGGTCCTACGACCCGACGACTTCACCTGAGCGGCGCGGGAATCCTCGTTCGCTGCTCCGTTCGGGTATGGCGGCCAGGCAATGCTACTCGGAGTGGGCACGCCCACTACGGTGATGCACTTGGCGTACCAGCCTTCGGGGAGGCGTGATGGATCAACCCGGGTCTGACAGCAGACGTTGGATGGGCGTCGGCCGTAGCGCGGACGCCGATTCCCGGTCGGCCGCGGCGACCGCGACCGCGGAGGCACTGATCGGCAAGGACCCGAAGCTGATCATCGTCTACTTCGCGATCACGCACGACCCGGGCGCGGTGGTGACCGCCATCCGGGAGATCGCCCCGGATGTCCCGCTGATCGGGTGCTCCACGCACGGCGAGATCGCGCCCGGCGGGCCGACCGACGGAACCGTTCTGGTGACCGCGATCGGCGGTCCCGGGATCGCGGTGAGCACGGCGGCCGCCGAGTCCGTGTCCGGGCGGCAGCGGGACGCCGGCGCGCAGATCGCCCAGTGCACGGGCAAAGTCCCCGACCTGCCGCACCGGATCCTGATGATCCTGACCGACGGCAAGATCCGTGACCAGGAAGCGATTCTGCGCGGCTGCTACGGCGTTGTCGGCGCGAGCATCCCGCTCATCGGCGGTGCCGCGGGCGACGGCTGGCGGATGGCACACACCATTGTGATCCGTGACGACGAGGTGATGACCGACGCGGTCGTCGGCGCCACGATCGCCTCAGAGGCCCCGCTGGCGGTCGCGGTCGGCCACGGCTGGCGCAAGATCGGCGAGCCGATGATCGTCACCAGCGCGGGCAACGGCCGTGTGTACACATTGGACGACCGGCCCGCGATGGACGTCTACCTCGACCGGCTGGGCGCGCCGCCGGAGGCGTACACCGACCGCCAGGCCTTTATGGACTTCGCGATGTCCCGGCCACTGGGAGTGCAGCGGCGCAGCGGGGTCGAGGCCCGCAACCTCTCCACCGAGATCGACATCGAGGGCCGGTCCATCGGCAGCGGCACCGCGATCGACCACGGCGGACTGACGTGGGCGATGACCGGCGACGAGGACTCCATCCTGGCGGCCACCGACACCGTGTGCGAAGCCGTCCTCGGCGATCTCGGCGACCGGGAACCGGCGGGGATCCTGGCGTTCAGCTGCGCGGCCCTGCGGGCGGTGCTCGGCTGCGAGGGGATCCGGCGGGAGAACGAGCGGATCGCCAAGTGGGCCCGCAACGCGCCGTTCTCCGGTTTCTACACCTATGGCGAGATCGCGCGGATTCGTGGCATCGACGGCTTCCACAACCAGACCCTCGCGGTGTTGGCTATCGGTTGAGATGACCGACGAGGACGGATGGCACCTGGGTCAGCAGCTGCTCGAGCTGCTGGCCGTGATCTCGTCGTACCCGGATGAGGAGTCCGCGGTACGGGGTGCTGCCGAACGGGCCGCCCAGGCATTGGAGGCCGAGGTCGCCGCGGTGGTCTTCGGTGATCATGTGGCGGCGTCGGTCGGCTTTCCGGCCGGGCAGGCACCCGACGGCGACCTGGTCGCCGTGGCCCGGCACGAGCAGGAGAAGCTGAAAGTTCCCGGGGTGGGCGACTGCGCGACGGTCACGGCCAAGTGGGGCGGCACGCATCCTGGCGGCCTCGTGCTCGCGCGGTGGGACGAGGCGTTCACCGTCCAGGAACAGAACCTGGTCCGTGGGATGGCGCGGCTGCTGGAGCTGACCCTGAACATGTTGCGCGCGATGCAACGCAGCGACCGCCAGGCCCAGGAGAACGCCGAGCTGCTGAAGTCCCTGCGGCAACGGCAGCGCCTGGTCGAGCACCTGTTCGACATCCAACGCGCGATCTCCCGGCGCCGGCCGCTCGCCCAGATCCTCGACATGATCACCGGGGCCGCGCAGGACCTGCTCGGTGACGACATCGTCGGGCTGTGGCTGCGTGAGACACCCGACGGCGAGGACACCAAGCTCGTCGCGCACGTCGGGCTGCGGACCGGAGTGGCCCGGTATCGCCCGAAAGTCCCGCTGGCCGAGGCGGGCGCCGCTGGTCAGGCGATGCTGACCGACGACGTGGTCGTGCTGCACGGCTATGGGGAGACGTCGTCGCTCATCGCGGAGCTCACCGACGGTCGGCTGTGCGCCTCGATGGCCGCCCCTGTGCACGACAGCGGCACGGTCACCGGGAGCCTGATGGTGGGCTCGCACCGGCAGACTCGGGCGTATTCGGCCTCCGATGTGCAGACTTTGCGGGCGTTCGCCGAACACGTCAGCCTGGCGCTGACCGACGCGAACACCGTCGACCGGATGTACCAGGCGTTCCACGATTCCCTGACCGGCCTGGCCAGCCGCGGGCTTTTCCTGGAACAGCTGAGCAAACGGCTCGGCGCGGCCGAACACGAGGCCAAACGGGTCGCTTTGCTCTTCCTGGACCTGGACAGGTTCAAAGCGGTCAACGACACCCTCGGGCACGCCGCCGGTGACGATCTTCTGACGATCACGGCAGGGCGGTTGAAATCGCAGCTGCGCGCCATCGATGTCGCCGCGCGGTTCGGCGGGGACGAATTCGCCGTGCTGTTGTACGGCGTTTCCACGATCGCCGACGCGGTCCGAGTAGCGGAGCGGATTCTCCGTACGCTGGGCGAACCGATGCCGATCGCAGGTCGGCAGTTGCGCGTCAACGCCAGTATCGGAATAGCGTTGAGCACACCGGGAATGCCCGACCCCGCCGATTTGATGCGGCGCGCGGATGTCGCGATGTATCAGGCCAAGCGCAACGGCCGCGGCCGTTTGGAGATCTTCACCGACGAGATGCTGCTGTCGTTTCCGCGCGAGTGACCGGCGGATAAGCGTTTGGACAGGGGCTGACAGTTCTTGTGGCCTGTCCCACCATGAGGTCGACGAGGTCGACATCAGGCGTGGTGGAAGGGAAGGCCGCGGTGCGAGTTCTGCTGATCGGATCGACCGGAGTGCTGGGGCGGGCCGCGTTGCCGGGACTGCTCGCGGCCGGGCACAAGGTGACTGGGCTGGCGCGCAACAACGAACGCGCTGCCGCGGTCAAGAAGCTCGGGGCAGAGCCCGTTGTGGCGGACCTGTTCGACGTCGACTCGCTGACCGAGGCGTTGCACGGGCACGACGCGGTCATCAACGTGGCGACGCGGGTTCCCGTCGGCGGAAAGCTGATCCGGTCGTCCAGCTGGGCGGAGAACGGGCGTATCCGTATCGAGGGCAGCAAAGCCCTTGTCACCGCGGCGAAGGCCGCCGATGTGGGGATTCTCGTGCAGGAAGGCGTCGCGCTGGTGTACGCCGACGGCGGCGAGAACGAGCTGGACGAGCTCGCACCGGTCAGCCCGGTCGGGGCGCCGAACACTTCCCTGATCGCGCACCGGAATGTCGAGGCATTCGCCAGTGAGGGCCGGATCGCGGTCCGTCTGCGGATCGCGAACGTGCACGGCGACGAGCCGCTGACGAGGTGGATCCTCAAGGGCGCCAGCGGCCGTGGCCCGTCGTATTTCGGCAAGAAGGACGGCTGGATCACGCCGGTGCACCCCTCCGACGTCGGTACCGCGATCGTGGCAGCGCTTTCAGCCCCGAGTGGCGTGTACAACGTGGGCGCGACGCCGTTGCGCAAGAAGGACTTCGGTGCCGTGGTGGCCCACAAGGCCGGGGCCCGCAAGGCACGCACGGTCCCGTTGACCTTCGGCTTCCTGAAGATCATGGCGCGGTCGCAGCGCGTGGTGTCGACCAAGCTCACCGAGGCCACCGGCTGGAAGCCGGAGCACCCCGTGGTCACCTCGGACTGGTTCCCCAGCCTGTAGGTGCCCCGTCTTGTGGCACTATCTGTCGGATGGAAGACCGGCTGAGGGTTCAGCGTGGCGGTTCCGGCGACGCAGTCGTTCTGCTGTTGCACGGACTGGGCGCGACAGGTGATGTGTGGCAAGGCGTTCACGAACAACTCGCGGACGGCCCGTGCCGCTGGATCACCCCCGACCTGCCCGGTCACGGCGGGTCGGCGCCGCTGGAGCGGTACACGTTCGGGCACATGGCCGCCGCGCTCGCCGAGCTGATCGAGGACCACGAGCACGTTGTGGTGCTGGGACATTCGCTGGGTGGCGTACTGGGGTTGACGCTGGCCAGCGGCTGGTTCGGCAATTCGGTCGACCGGGCGTGCGGGCTGGGCATCAAGGTCGCGTGGTCGGCCGCGGAGCTCTCCGGGGCGAAGGCGTACGCCGAACGCCCGAACAAGCTCTACATGGGCCGCAGCGAGGCCGCAGAGCGCTACCTGAAGGTGTCGGGCCTGGGCGGGCTGGTCGACATCGAGGATTCCCGCGTGGACTACGGCCTGGTCGGCACGCCAGACGGCTGGCGGCTGGCGTGTGACCCGAGGACCTTCGCGGTCGGCCGTCCGGACGTCCCGGGCCTGCTGGCGGCCAGCCAGGCCGAAGCCGTGCTGGCCGTCGGCGAGCACGACCAGATGTGCAGCCCCGAACAGGTCAGGGAAGTGGACGAGAACGCCACGGTCCTGCCTGGTCTCGGCCACAACGCGCACGTGGAGGACCCCGGCGCGATGGTGAAACTGATCTCTGACCTGCTGAGCTGAGCCGACGGCCGCCCACCGGGAGGATGTGGGCGGCCGCACTGATCAACCAAAGCGGGATGTGGGCGGCCGCACGAGATCAGCCGAAAGCGCGGGTGCGCCAAGTGGGGACTTCCTCGGCGGTGAGGGCCTTGGCGAAGATCGCCGCTCGGTCGACCGCGCCGGTCAGGCGTTGACCGCCGTCCTGGTCGGCGGCGAACCTCAGCTGACGGGTGGCGCAGCCGTTGATGCCCGCGTCGGGAACGTTGGCCCCACCTGCGCGAACGCCGTCGATGTAGACGTCGATCTGGCCGCTGTCGGTCATCGTGACCACCAGGTCCACGTATCGCCCGGTGGGGACGACGGCGTTGGTGGTCACGTTCTGGTTGGAGCCGATGAACCGGACATTGTTCGACGGCGTGAGGTCGATCAGGATGCCGTCGGTACCGGGGTTGCCGCTGGGCTGGAAGTCGAACAGCCGCCGGTAGGAGCCTGAACCGCCCACTTTCACCTCGGCGGCGAAAGTGGCTTCCCGCAGGAATCCGAGCGAAGTGCCGGCGGTACGCAGGAATGTCCCGTTCAGCACCAACCCGGAGCCTGTCGGCGCGGAGGCCTCATACGAGGGCGTGCCGTCGATGGTGGCATCGCGGTTGAACGTCGACTTGTCGTCGACCACGCCGCCGGAAACCGGATCCCACGCCACAATCGGCATGTTCGACGGCGGAATCGGGCACGGCGGCAGCGGATCGATCCGCACCAGCGTGCTGCCTGTTGTGCGCCAGTCTCTTCCAGTCAGTACCGCGCGTAAGCCCTGGTATTTCGCAGCGCCTGCCGACGGACTGACTGTGAAGGCGTAGGTCTGCGACTGTCCATTGCGAATCGACGGAACGGTGTGGCTCGCGGGTGTGCTGCTCCATCCTTGTGGCAAAGCCATGGTGAGCTGCGCTGACGGGATCGGGCCGTCAAGCGAGGACACTGTCACCTTGGCCTCGAACGGGGTGCCGGCCACGACAAGATCCGGCGCGTCCACCGCGACCGATATGGCCGAAGTAGCCAGATAGGTCCGTCCTGCCACGGCGTTGAAGGAGATCTCCTTGCCCGAACGCTGGTATTGCACGGTTTGACCGGTCTGGGAATCGACCAGCCGGAACCGCCCGGTGAACATGTCGCTGGCCACCTTCAGCTGACCGGCCCGCCCTGGCTTCAGCGCGATCCGCGTGGGCACGCTGCCGACCCAGTCCGTGTCGACGGTGACGTCACCGCGTGCCTTGAGTCCCCGGACCGAACCGGTATCCCAGAAGTCAGGCACTGCAGGCAGGACGTCGACCACACCGCGATGGCTCTGCAGCAACATCTCCGCGACGCCCGCGGTGGCACCGAAGTTGCCGTCGATCTGGAACGGCGGGTGGGTGTCCCACAGGTTGTTCAGTGTGCTGTTCTTGAGCAGTTCCTCCAGCATCAGGTGCGAGTGGTTGCCGTCGAGCAGCCGGGCCCAGAAATTGATCTTCCAGGCCTTGCTCCAGCCGGTTCCGCCGTCACCACGGGCGGTCAGCGAAGTCCGTGCCGCCGCAACGAGATCCGGGTTGTTCTGCGGGGTGATCTGACGGCCCGGGTGCAACGCGAACAGGTGCGACACGTGCCGGTGGTCGTTGTTCGGGTCGTCCCAGTCCTGCTTCCATTCCTGCAACTGGCCCCACTTGCCGACCCGCAGGCCCGGGTCGAGCCGGTTGAGGATGTTACGGGCCTGCGTGGCGAAACCACTGTCCCCCAATGTTGTCGCTGCTTCAGCGGTGTTGGTGAACAGATCCCACACGATCTGCTGCGACATCGACGCGCCCGCCGAGAACGGCCCTTGCTCAGGCGAGAAACTCGGTGACACAACGAGTTTGCCGTCACGCGGGTCGGCGACGAGCTCGTCGATCCAGAACTCGGCCAACGACTTCATCATCGGGTACGCCCGGTCGCGCAGGAAGTTCTGGTCGCGCGTGAACAGGTAGTGCTCGTAGTACTGCTGCGCGAGCCACGCTCCCGATTCGGGGAACCAGAACGCGGTCGCCCAGTTGTGCACGCCGGTGAACCCGAACGGGTTCGTCTCGTTGTGCACGACCCAGCCGTCGTTGCCGAACATCTCCTGCGCGGTCTTGCGGCCGGG
Source organism: Kibdelosporangium banguiense (assembly GCF_017876405.1). Lineage (GTDB taxonomy): Bacteria > Actinomycetota > Actinomycetes > Mycobacteriales > Pseudonocardiaceae > Kibdelosporangium > Kibdelosporangium banguiense. Next base: position 11,549,723 of record NZ_JAGINW010000001.1, read on the forward strand.
CGCGACCATCGAGTCCACGTAGCCGAAGAACGGTTCTGTGGTCTCGGACAGGTTCGTGGTTTCCGCCGGCCAGTAGTTCATCTGCAGGTTGATGTTGACGTGGTAGTCGGCGCTCCACGGCGGCGAAGTCGAGTTGTTCCAGACACCTTGCAGGTTCGCGGGCAACGAGCCCGCACGCGAAGACGCGATCAGCAGGTACCGGCCGTACTGGAAATGCAGTACCTCCAACGCTTTCCGGGCCGCCGGCGCCAGATTCCCGCGATAGGCCCGAAGCAGGTCGTCGGTGGGCATGTCCGGCAGCTGCTGACCGACATCGAGCGCGACCCGGTCGAACAGGTTCCGGTAGTCCGCGATGTGCGCGGATCGCAAGGCAGTGAACGACTTCGTGGACGCGGCGTTGACTCGTTGAGTGACCGTGTTGTGCGGGTCGTTCGTGCGATAGGTCGGGTACACATCGGAGTAGTTCGTGCCCGCGCCCATCACGAACGTGACGGCGTTGGCACTGGAGACGGTGACCGTTCCGTTGGCGTTGTCCGTACGCGTGCCGCCCTCGTTGAGGATCTGCAGCTGCGACTCGAACCGCATGCCGTTGTCGTTGAGGTTGCCGGCGAAGGTGATCCGGCCGTTGCTCGCGGTGAACGTCCGGGACCGGTTGTCCGGCGCGGTGAACGAGAACGTGAAGCCGATCTTCCCGGCCTGGCCGGCGCTGATCCGGCCCACAAGGACTTCGTCGGTGGCGGAGGCGAAGTACTCACGGGTGAACGTGGTGCCGGCGGAGGTGTAGGTGACCCCGGCGGTGGCGTTGGCGATGTCGAGGCTGCGCTGATAGCCGGTGACGTCCGGCGGTGCCTGCGGCTGCGAGATCCGCAGGTCGCCGAAGGTCTGGTAGGCGCCGAAACCGGTCTTGCCCTGGCCGAGCACACCGGCCACCCACTCGGGCGCCACCTGCGTCTCGGCCGCGATCCGGTCCTGCACCTGCTTGATCGCGCCGGGCCGCGGCGACCGCCAGTTGCCGAAGTCATAGCCGGGCGAACCGGGACCGCCGGTCCACAGGCTCTTCTCGTTGAACTGCAGTTGCTCGTTCTGCAGACCGCCGAACACACTCGCGCCGAGTGCGCCGTTGCCGATCGGCAGCGACTGCGACTCCCAGTCGGTCGCGGGTTCGTCGTACCAGAGTCTCAGCCCGGTATTCTGCGGCGCGCGATGGCCGGTCCGCGGCTCGCCATGGGCGTTCCCACCCAAGGCGGCGAGCGATAACACCACGGCTGCGATGAGTGTCAGGGACGTTCCTCGTTGAACGCGCATACTTGATCCCTCGCTGTAACGACAGGACCACATCAGGTTAGAGATCCGATGTCTACAGCGTCAAGGATCGATCAAGACACCATCAAATAGGAAACTACCTGAACAATTTGGCTTAACCCTCGGATGTTTCAGGCGTCTTGAGCGGCGCCTGCCTTGAGGCGGCGCAGTTCGCGCATGGCGCCGACCGACCGTTCGCCGTCCACCGCCGGAATGGCCATGATCGTCACGTACTCGTCGTCCGGCAGCTCCAGGCGGGCGTAGGAGGCCCCGTCCGGGAAGCTGACGTGCTCGACCTGGTCCCACTCGAACCGCTTGGTACCCACCAGGTTGCGGATCTCGATGCCGGCCTCGTCGGCCCGCACACGGGAACGCGCGAACAGCAGCACCCCGAGCGCGAGCATCACGCCGATGCCGACCATGGCGATCTGGTCGGAAAGCTGGAAGTACGCGCCGGTCCACTCGCTGCGCAGCAGGATCGCGACCACCGTGAAGACCGCCACGAACGCCACTGCCAGCGCGGACGCCACGTAGCGGATCTTGCGAGGCCGGAACTGGAAGGTACTCACTCGAATCCTCGCTCTGTCCAAGGCTGACGCAGGCCCCGCAGCACCATCGCGGCCTCCAGCGCCGCCGCGGTGGCCTCGAAGCCCTTGTCCTCGGCCGAGTCCGGCAGCCCGGCCCGGTCCAGGGCCTGCTCCTCGTTGTTCACGGTCAGCACGCCGTTGCCGACGGGCGTGGCCTCGTCGAGCGACACCCTGGTCAGCCCGGCGGTCACGGCGTCGCAGACGTACTCGAAATGCGGTGTGCCTCCCCGGACGACCACGCCCAGCGCGACCACGGCCTCGTGGTGCTTGGCCAGCTCCTGGCAGACCACCGGCAGCTCGATCGCGCCGGCCACGCGGACCACGGTCGGCTCCTCGATCTTGGCCTGCTTGGCCGCGGCCAGCGCGCGCTCCAGCAACGTATCGGTGATCTTGCCGTGCCACCGTGTCGCGGCTATCGCGAGCCGGATGCCCTCACACTGCGGCACGGACGCCTCTGGCCGGCCCTCACCACTCACTGCTGCGTCTCTCCTTCGAAGTGCTCGAGGTTGCCCAGCTCGTGGCCCATCCGGTCACGCTTGGTGCGCAGGTACCGGAGGTTCTCCGGGTTCGGCCACACCGACAGCGGCACGCGGTCGACCACGGTCAGACCATATCCTTCGAGCCCGACGCGCTTCGCGGGGTTGTTGGTCAGCAGCCGCATGGTCTTCACGCCCAGGTCGGACAGGATCTGCGCGCCAGTGCCGTAGTCGCGTGCGTCGGCGGGGACGCCGAGCGCGAGGTTCGCGTCGACGGTGTCGGCGCCGTCGTCCTGCAGCTGGTACGCCTGCAGCTTGTGCATCAGGCCGATACCGCGGCCTTCGTGGCCACGCATGTAGAGCACGATCCCACGGCCTTCGGAGGCCACGGCTTCCAGCGCCGCGTCCAGCTGGGGCCCACAGTCGCAGCGCAGGGAGCCGAACACGTCACCGGTCAGGCATTCGGAGTGCACACGCACGAGCACCTCAGTACCGTCACCGATCTCGCCGTAGACGAGAGCGATGTGCTCGATCCCGTCGAGCAGGCTGTCGTAACCGACCGCGCGGAATGATCCGTGCGCGGTCGGGATCCGGGCCTCGGCGACTCGCGTGACCTGCTTCTCGTTGCGCCGCCGGTAGGCGATCATCTCGGCGATCGAGATGATCGCGAGGTCGTGCTCGGCCGCGAACACTTCGAGCTCGTCGCGCCGGGCCATATCGCCATCGTCCTTTTGGGACACGATCTCGCACAGCACACCGGCGGGCCTGAGCCCGGCCATCACCGCGAGGTCGATCGCGGCCTCGGTGTGCCCTGGACGGCGCAGCACCCCGCCTTCCTTGGCACGCAAGGGAACCACGTGTCCGGGCCGCCTGAAGTCGGTCGGCTTGGAGTCAGGGTCGGCCAGCAGCCGGATGGTGTGCGCGCGGTCGGCAGCCGAAATGCCCGTGCCGATGCCGTCGCTCGCGTCGACCGTGACGGTGTAGGCCGTGCCGCGGCGGTCCTGGTTGGTGTGGAACATCGGCGGCAGGTCGAGCCGGTCGCAGTCGGTCTCGGTCAGCGGCACGCAGATGTACCCGGACGTGTACCGGACCATGAACGCGACCAGCTCGGGTGTGGCCTTCTCGGCCGCGAAGATCAGATCGCCCTCGTTCTCGCGGTCCTCGTCGTCGACCACGATCACGGGCCGCCCGTCGGCGATGTCCCTGATCGCGCGTTCGATGTCGTTCAAGCCGGCCACAGCGCCTCCCTTAGTTCCGAGGCCCATTGTGGCCCTGTCCGGCGGCCACTGCCGTTGCGATGTGCGGCACAGCGAGCCGCTCGACGTACTTGGCGAGCACGTCCACCTCGATGTTCACCACGTCGCCCGGCTGACGCAGGCCCATGGTGGTCAGCTCCAGCGTCGTCGGGATCAGCGCGACGGTGAACTTGTCACCCTGTACGGAGGCGACGGTCAGCGATATGCCGTCGATCGCGATCGAGCCCTTCTCGACCACGTATCGAGCCAGGTCAGCGGGCAGTTCGAAGGTCGTCAGCCCGGCTTCGTCCCGGGAGACGAACACGCCGGTGCCGTCCACGTGGCCCTGCATGATGTGCCCCCCGAGCCGGTCGCCGAGCGCCATCGCGCGCTCCAGGTTGACCTGGTCACCGGCCTGCGCCTTGGCCAGACTCGAGCGCAGCAGCGATTCGTGGACCACGTCGACGGTGAACGCTCCGTCGGACACGTCCACGACCGTCAGGCACACGCCGTTGACCGCGATCGAGTCGCCGTGCTTCGCGTCCGATGTCACAAGCGGGCCCGCCACGGTCAGCCGCGCGGCGTCCGGCAGCGGCTCGACGGCCACGATCCGGCCGCGCTCCTCGACGATCCCGGTGAACATCTAGTTCCCTCCCTTGGCGCGTGACGCCTGGTCACGCAGTGCTTCGATGGCTTTGGCGGGCTCGTCCGCGCTGTAGATGGCTGATCCGGCCACGAAACAGTCGACGCCTGCTTGTGCTGCCAACTCGATGGTGTCGGTGTTGATTCCCCCGTCGATCTCCACCAGCAGCTTCAAGTGCCCGGTGTCGACCAGCCTGCGCGCCGCGCGGACCTTGTCGAGGACCTCCGGCATGAACGACTGCCCGCCGAAACCCGGTTCGACCGACATCACCAGCAACGTGTCGTAGTGCTTGAGCACCTCGGTCCAGGGCTCGAGCGGAGTGCCCGGCTTGATCGACAGACCGGCCTTGGCACCGGCGGCGCGCAGGTTCGCGGCGAGCTTGACCGGGTCGCCCGCAGCCTCGGCGTGCACGGTGACGTTGTACGCACCGGCCTCGGCGTAGTCGATCGCCCAGCGGTCCGGGTCGTCGATCATCAGGTGACAGTCCATCGGGATGTCGGTCACCTTCAGCAACGCCTCGACCACCGGCAGTCCCAGGGTCAGGTTGGGCACGAAATGCGCGTCCATCACGTCCACGTGCACCCAGTCCGCACCCGCGATGGCATGCAGCTCGTCGGCCAGGCGGGCGAAGTCGGAGGCCAGGATGCTCGGCGCGATCATCGGATCTGCAGACACGTCCTGAAGTCTATGGTTCGGGCGTGGTGGGCACGTGCAGGGCGTCCAGCGCGCCAGTCCACGGTTGGTCAGGCATGATCCGCCGGACGATCACGCCCACGCTCGCCAGCGTCTCCAGATGCCGTGGCCACGCCGGATGCCTGGCCTGCTGCTCACTCAACTGCGGGCAGACCACAACCCGGACCGTGGGGTCACCGACCACCTCGCACAGCGCGGTGAGCGCCTGATTGTCGGCAAGGCCCAGCGCGAGTTTGGCGGTGGATCCCGCACTGGCCGGGGCGAACAGGAACGCCTCCGGGTCCGGGTGCGGGCGTGGTTCCCCGGGCAGCCTCGACGTGCTGCGAACCGGCAGATCAGTCAGCGCGGCAACGCGGTCGAACTCGCCGGACGCCTTCAGCCAACGCTCTGCCGTCGGCGTCAAGGTCACGGCGAGACGCCAGCCGCGCTCGACTGCCGGCTTGGCGATCTCGTCATAAAGGCGCTGGTCGACGCCGAAACACGCGGCGGCGACCAGCCCCAGGACACCTATGACTCTTCCCTTGGCTTCGCGGCCTTGCGCTGCTGCTCGGCCCGTTCACGGCACTTACGCAGGAACTCGGCGTCGTCCTCCGGGCTCTGCGCGACATGACGGCCGGGCCGCTCGTACTCCGGGAACCGGCTCCGCGGCCCCTGATAGGGACCGCCGACCCGCTCCGGCCGCCCGGCGACCAGCCACAGGATGGAGCCGATCAGCGGCAGCAGCAGGACGATCAGCAACCAGCCCATCTTGGGCAGATTGCGGGTCGTGCCGTCGACTGTGGTGATCACGTCGACCAGACAGAAGATCCAGAGTCCCATGACGATCAGGCCGAAGGCCCCGCCTGCGAAAAACGGCATCGCGTACCCCACCCCAGGTTGATTTCGCGGGCGACCAGTGTGCCACCACTGCCCGACCGGGCAGATCCCAGGGTCCGGACATTGCTCGAAACAACAGGACAGAGCCATGACGTGGGCGTTTGAATAACGCCATGACGACACGACGTACCGCGATCGCAGGCATAGTGGCCGCCCTGATGCTGGGCGCGAGCGCGGCCTCCACCGCTGCTCCTGTGGCTGTTGAGCAGACGCCTGGGGACTCCTACAAGCGCACCGAGCTGTTCTTCGGCGGCAGCCGCCCGGACGGCACGGTGATCACCCCCGCCCAGTTCGAACTGTTCCTGGACAAGGAAGTCACCCCCGCGTTCCCCGACGGCCTGACCTGGCTGGAGGCCCACGGCCAGTGGATGGGTGGCAAGGAGAACTCCTACCAGCTGATCCTGCTGTACCCGTACACAAACCGGAAAGCCAACAAGGACATCGAGGAAATCCGGACCGACTACAAGCGACAGTTCCAGCAGCAATCAGTACTGCGCGCCGACAGCGTCGAACGCGTCTCCTTCTAACGCGCAGTTCGCGTGCCCCCAAAGTGGCTTTCGGGGCATAAAGGTGTGCCCCCAATGCCACATTGGGGGCATCGCATGTCCCCAATGTGGCATTGGGGACATACACACGCCAGCTACTGGTCGAACTTGCCGCCCTTGACGGCCTCCACCAGGGCACGCACATCAACGACCAGCATCGCGGCAGGCTGCTTCGAATCGCGCACAGCAGTGAGAGTGCCCGCTAACTCGACACAGTTGCCCTCATTGCCGGACCGCGACGACTTACGCCACTCCATCACTCAACCCTCTCGTTCTCTGACGATCGCTCGTAGGATATCCCTGCTTTCACGGGCTGAAAGGGCGATTCGGTCCAGCTCATCACTGATGCGCGAGTAGTAGGCCACCTCCCCCTGCGACAGGTATACGCCCCTGCCTCTCACGAGTTCGATGTAGGTGACCGCATCGGCCTGAGGGAACTCGATCAGCAGGAACGAATGCAGCATGGCTGAGTGCGCCGCACGTTCCGGATACTCGTGTTCACGGCACTCGCCATGACATGCAGGTGTTGAAGCTGCTCCGTGAACTCGTTCTCAGTCCCAAACCGGGTATGCAACGCCGCCGCACCAATGTATCCGGTGTACCTCACACGCCGGAGTGCTTGCTGGCGTTGAAATCTGGCCATCCATCGGACTTCGACATCCTGTGGCGCACCGCCCGCTTGGAGCATGTAGCCACGCGCATAGCCGTGAGTCTGCATGAGGCCGGGGACCAAGAGCGGTGACCAGTCGGTCAGCCGATCAGCTTCCGCTTCGTAGCTCGCCAGAGTGCCGAAGTCTGGCGACACACCAGGCAGCGGCGCATCCCACCACCCCGGCTGCATGTTGTTCTTGGCCTTCGCGACCATCTCATCCCGCTGGGCCACCGGCACTTTGTACGCGACCAGGATCGCCATGACCTCCTCACTGGTCACATGACGTTTGCCGGTCTCGATCCGGCTGTATGTGGCAGGCGACCACTGCAGAAGCTCCGCGGCGTCCTCCAGCTTCAGATCGGTCTGCGTTTTGCGAATCGCCCGGAGCTGAGCACCGATCGCACGGTCACGGGGATGCGACACGGAGGGCCCTCCACTTTCAGCGCTCGTAAGCGCTAGCCAATTTTCTGGCGCGAGTCTACTTTCACAGCGAACTGCTCGCAGAGTTTCGGAGCGCGACATGACTTGCCGTTGGACCTGGAAGACCCGGGCAGGGCACCGGACTGCGCACGCGTTCGCGCACATCGACCTGGCTGCCGGCTTCCCTGTGCTCGAACCGATGGGCTGCACACAGCGGTTCAAAGTGGACCGACTGACCGAAGTCGAGCGGGGTCACAGGTTCCGATGCCCTGGCTGCCTGGCCGCGACTGGATCCCGGGCGCGGCGCCGAATCTGACTACCACCTTCTACTGGAGTACCACCATGACCCACACGACAGACACATCACTTGACGACGCCGATTTCCCCGCACTGGTCGCGGAAATGGTCGCCGACCAGGCGCCCCGCGTGTTCGCGGTTGTCCTGGAGTACGGCGAACAGATCGATGCCCAAATCGCCGGATGGGGCATGGCTCTCGACGAGAGCGCCTACGTCACGACGGTCGACGGCCGAACCCAGTACGTGTTGACTGAGCCGGAAAACGCACTCAAGTACTTCCCCAGCCCCGCCAACACGTCCGCATACCTCGTGTGGGCGACTCACCCCGCACAGAGCGCTTGAAGTGTGTCCCCAATGCCACATTGGGGACGTTGGATGCCCCCAATGTGGCATTGGGGGCACAACAAAAGCTAGATCTTGCGGATGAGGGCGCAGTACATGGCGTCGGTGCCGTGCAGGTGGGGCCAGAGCTGTACGTCCGGGCCATTGCCGAGGTCGGGGACGCCGGGGAAGAACTCGCGGGCGTCCAGCTGCTCGGCCTTGGTCCGGCGCACGACGTCGCTGACCACGCCGATTGTCTCCGACAGGTGCGGCGAGCACACGACGTACGCGACCACGCCGCCGACGCGGACCAGGTCCATCGCGGACAGCAGCAACTCGCGCTGCAGCTTGGTGAGGTCGCCGACGTCGGACTGCTGACGCCGCCACCGTGCCTCGGGCCTGCGCCTGAGCGCGCCGAGGCCGGTGCAGGGTGCGTCGACGAGAACCCGGTCGAATGTGCCTGGTTCGAAGTCTGTTTCGCGGCCGTCGCCAATGTGGACGGTCACCGGCTGGCCTTCGGTCGCGTTCTCCACGAGCCTGGCTCGGTGCGGGGCTTTCTCGACCGCGTCCACGGTCGCGCCGGACAGTCCGGCGAGGGCGCCCAGCATTGCGGCTTTGCCGCCTGGGCCTGCGCACAGGTCGAGCCATCGCTCATCGGGGCCGGTCAGTGTGGGGCGGGTGAGGGCGACCGCACAGAGCTGGCTGCCTTCGTCCTGGACTCCGGCGAACCGCTCCCGGACGGGTTCCATGTCTGCTGGGTCGCCGCCGCCCGCTTCCAGGCGTACGCCGTAGGGCGAGTAGGGCGCGACGTCGCCGCCGGTGATCGCGGCGAGCTCTTCGGCTGTGATCTCCCCGGGCCTGGCGACCAGGTGCACGGCCGGGCGTTCGTCGTCGGCCTCGAGTGCGGCTTTCAGGCCGTCGCCCTTGTCTCCCAACGAGTCCGCGAACGCGCGGGCGATCCAGCGCGGGTGGGCCGTCGCCGTGGCAAGGTACCCGATCGGGTCTTCCTCACGGTTGGGCGCCAGCTTGGCGACCCACTCGGCTTCAGTGTGCTCGCCGACCTTACGCAGCACTGCGTTGGCGAATCCGGCAAGCCTCGACCCGACGTCAGCTCGTGCTAGATCCACAGTGGACGACACTGCAGCGTGCGGTGGAATCCTGGTGCGCAGCAACTGATACGCACCCAACCGCAGCACGTCCAGCAGCTGCTTGTCCACCTGCGACAGTGGACGGTCGGAGCACTCGGCGATCACCTGGTCGAGCAGGCCTTGCGCGCGGCATGTCCCGTACGTCAGCTCAGTCGCCAGCGCGGCGTCCCGGCCCTGGATCCGTCGCTCCCGCAACAGGCCCGGCAGCACGAGGTTGGCGTATGCGTCGCGGTCACGTACCGCGCGCAACGTGTCCAACGCCGCGCGGCGGGCTGGATCCTCAGCTGGTGGCCGGGGTGCGGAGGACTCGCGGCGGCGCGGCGGGTGCGCCTGCCGTGGCCGGGACGGTCGGTGCGTCAAGACAATCGTTCCCCTTGCTCGACGCGAGCACCACGTGCCCAGTCGGTTGCAGCCATTCGTTTCTTGCCCTGCGCTTGGACTTCGCCGAGCCGCACGGGCTTGGTCGCGGTGCCCACGAGCACCTGCTTGCGCTCCACCTTGATCTCGCCGGGCGGCAGGGCATCGCCGTCCACGGGCCTGACCGGGCCGAGCTTGAGCCGCTCGCCCCGGACCTCCGCCCACGCGCCTGGGTCCGGCGTCACCGCTCTGACCAGGCGATCCACCACGTGTGCCGGAGCGTTGAAGTCAATGTGCGCGTCCTCGACCGCGATCTTGGACGCGTAGCTCACGCCGTCGGCATGCTGCTGCTCGACCGCGCGCAGCGAGCCGTCCTCGATGCCATCCAAAGTGGACACCATCAGCCCGGCACCGGCCTCGGCCAGCCTGTCCAGCAGCTCACCGGCCGTGTCGGTGTCCTGGATCGGCTCGGTGAGCACGCCGAACACCGGGCCCGCGTCGAGCTCCTTGACGATCCGGAACGTACTCGCGCCGGTGATCTCGTCCCCGGCCCGGATCGCCGCCTGCACCGGGGCCGCCCCACGCCACGCGGGCAGCAGCGAGAAGTGCAGGTTCACCCAGCCGTGGGCCGGAATGTCCAGCGCGATCTGCGGAAGCAAGGCGCCGTACGCCACCACCGGGCAGCAATCCGGCGCGAGCTCGGTCAGCCGGTCCAGGAAGTCCTGGTCCTTGACGCGCTGCGGCGTGAGCACCTCGATGCCGTGCTCGTCGGCCAGCGCGCCGACCGGCGACCGTACGAGATGACGGCCACGACCCGCGGGCGCATCCGGCCTGGTCACAACGGCGACGACCTCGTGGCGGCCGGACTCGATCAACGCCTTGAGCGTGGGTACCGCGGGCGCCGGTGTCCCGGCGAAGACCAGCCGCATCGTCAGAAGCCTCCGAACAGGGCATGCGGGTCCTGCTTGATGGTGGGCACGTTGCCGTCGAACCAGGATGCCTGCCGGATCTCCCGCATGGCCTGCTTGCGCGTCTCGGCGTCCAGCCGGTCGAGGAACAGCACGCCGTCAAGATGGTCCGTCTCGTGCTGGATACAGCGCGCCAGCAGATCGGTGCCCTGCACCTCGATCGGCTCGCCGTACATGTTCCAGCCGGACGCCACGACATTGCGCATCCGGCGTGTCTCCCACTGAAACCCCGGGATGGACAGGCAGCCTTCGTCGCCGTCCTGGCACTCGTCGTCGATGGCGTTCCACGTCGGGTTCACCATATGACCCGCGGACCCGTCACAGTGATACGTGAACACCCGCAGGCTCACGCCCAGCTGCGGCGCCGCGATCCCCGCCCCGCCCTGCGACTCCATGGTGTCCCACAGATCCTGGACGAGCGTGCGGAGCTCCTTGTCGAAATCGACGACCTCGTCCGCGCGCGTACGCAGCACCGGGTCGCCGAAGAGCCTGATCGGTTGGATGGTCACGACGGCTTATTCTACGAACTTGCCTAGTCAGTCGTGCAGCGCGCCCCCACGGCCGGCCACCGGCGGTGACCGGCCGCTCTCCCCTCCGGCTATTGAACTCGCACGCGTGGGGTGCCGCTCGGGGTGGTGGTGCTTCCGGTGACCTGCTGGCCGCTGCTCTTCTGGAACGTCACGTCGTAGCTGCCGGTGCTGCGTTCCATCTTGACGGTGTCGATGCTGACGCCGGTGGTGTCGTTGGCCAGAAACGCCGGGCGGCCGTCGGACTTCGCGAAGGACACCGTGCTGTTGAGGAACTTGATGTTCTTGGCGTGCCGCAGCCAGAAGGCGTAGGAAGGCCGGACGCCGAAGGTGCGGGGCGGGTAGGCGGTCGAATTCTCCGGCGGGACGCGGTTGGCGTCGGACGCCGGGTGACCGCCTGGGAAGTCCAGGTTGAGGCCGTCGAAGGTGACGTTCTCGATCGGTGAGTCGGTCCGGCCGCTGAGTGAGCTGGAGTACTCGTCGTCACCCGCGACGTCCCGCGGGGTGGTCAGGTTGGCGCCGGTGATGTTGGTGAGGGTGATGTTGCGGATCTTGCCGGCCGGCGGGTTGCCCGGGCAGCGCGAGCGCTTGCCGATGTTCATGAAGATCGCCGAGGCCGTCTTGGTGAGTTTGATGTTGTCGTAGGTGATGTTCTCGATGGTGGCGCCGTCCATCGTGACGATGCCGATGCCCGCCTTGCCCGCACCGGTCACGTTGAGGTTCTTGAACGTGATGTTGCGGAAGCTGCCGCACGTCTCCGATCCGAACTGCAGGGCGTTGTTCTCCGCGGACAGCACGGTGGAGTCGCGCACGATGTTGTTCTCGCTCACGAACGTGCGGCCCAGGGCGTAGTCGCTCTTGAAGACCACGGCGTCGTCGCTGGCCTCGATGCGCGAGTTGGAGATCTCGACGTTCGAACTGTTGATGATGTTGAAGGCGTCCCGGTCGTCGGCGGACAGGATCTTGGTGTTGTCCATCCGAACACCGACACAGCCGTTCATCAGGATCGCGAAATGGCCGCCCTGGCGGAACGTGATGTCCTGGAAACTGACGTTCTTGCAGTACTTCAGGCTCAGCGCCTTGTCGGCCACGCCCTGGCCGGGGTCGCCGGTGGTCAGCTTGTTGTCGCCGTCGATGGTCCCCGCGCCGGTGAATGCCACGTTCTCGACGTTCTCGCCGAAGATCAGCGCGTTGTGGAAATGGCTGTGGCCGTAGTCCTGGTACTCGTCCCATTCGTTGGACTCGGCCTTGTCCATCCCGCTGCCCGCGGCGAGCAGCGTCGCGCCCGCGTTGAGGTTGAACGTGATGTTGCTCTTCAGGTGGATGGTGCGCGACCGGTAGCGGCCGGCGGGGAAGTCCACGGTCCCGCCACCGGCCGCACTCGCCGCGTTGATCGCCTTGTCGATCGCGTCGTCGTCATTGGTGCTGCCGTTGCCGACCGCTCCGTACGACTTGACGTTGAACACGGGCGGCGCCGCCGCAGCCGCCGGCGCCGTCAGGCCCGCGGCTATCACGCAGGCCAGAGCCACCGTGCCGAATCTCGCCATTGAGAACTCCTAGTCTCCGAAGTCGACCCAGCGGCGGAATGAAAACGTTTACGAAACAAACACTAAAGGTGACGGTCGGTGGTCGTCAACCGTTCGGAGCACAGACAGCGCACGCCTTTCCCGATCCAATCCCGGCCCTCCCACTCCGGGTGCCGCTCGATCATCAACGCCTCGATCTCCTCGACCATGGTCTGCTCGCTCATCGCCGAATCGCGGCGAGCCCAGGTCTCGTGGCGCAGCAACTCCAGGTAGTCGTGTACGTCCGCAAGCAGTTGCGCGCCACCTACATCGCCGTGGCCGGGCACAACAACCTGCGGAGCATCAGCGGCGAGACGCTGCATCACAGCGAGCCAGCGCACACCTGAAACATCGGTGTCGTACGGCGGGAACCACGGGAAGATCGCGAACTGACCGGTTTCCACCAGATCCCCGGTGAACAGGACGTCCGCGTCGGTCACCTTGACCACCTGGTCACCCCGGCTGTGCGCCCGGCCCGTCGCCTGCAGACGCACCACCCGGCCACCCAGGTCCAAGTCGTAGGCCTCGTCGTAGACGATGTCCGGTTGCACAAACTCGACCCCCTCAAGCTGGCGTGCGACACCTTCGCCGAGGCCCTTGAACATCTCGATGTAGCCCGGCCCCTTCTGCGCCAGGTCATCAGCCTGCGCCTGGTTGACCAGGTACGTCGCCTCACCGGCGAAACTCTGGGCACCCATGGCGTGCTCAGGATGAAAGTGCGTGGTGGTCAGATACAGCTTGCGGCCCTGCGCATAGTCGGCCGCGAACGCCAGCACGGTCTCGGCGTTGCGCGGGCCCATACCCGTATCCACAACCAAAACGGCATGCCGGCCACCGATGACGCCGATGTTCGGGACGAGTTGCACATGCCGGTTCGGGACGACGACCACGTCCTTCGCGACTTCCTGCACGTCCTTGATCTGTACAACTGGTTCCATGGCGCCAGTCCATCGCGGACTGAGCCCGGCAGTCCAAGCCCGATTCGCACGCCCCGATACCGATCCGGTATTTTCGCTGGTGATGGACCTACGCGAGCTTCGGTACTTCGTAGCGGTGGCCGAGGAACTCCACTTCGGCCGGGCCGCCACCCGCCTGCACATGACCCAGCCACCCCTGAGCCGGGCCATCAAACAGCTCGAAACCGACCTCGGATGCGTGCTGTTGCAACGTTCTCCCAGCGGAGTCGCTCTCACCCCAGCCGGGGCATCGCTCTACGACGAGGCCCTCACACTGCTCGCACAGGCCGACCAAGCCCGCACACGCGTGGCCGCCGCAGCAGGCACAGCCACTATCACCATAGGCACCCTTGCCAACAGCGCAGAGGAAGTCGGCACCAGCCTGGCCGCGGCATTCCGGAAACACCATCCCTCAGTGCATGTCCACATCCGAGAGGCAGACCTGACCGATCCCACCATCGGCCTGCGAGCCGGTCTCGTCGACGTGGCCCTGACACGGACTCCGTTTGACACCACAGGAATCACTACACAAGTCCTGCGCACCGACCCGGTCGGTGTGGTCCTCCGAGCCGACGACCCCCTCGCCGGCCGGGAAAGCCTTCGCCTGCAAGACCTCGACGACCGCCCATGGTTCCGATTCCCAGAGGGAACCGACCCGATATGGCAGGCCTACTGGAGCGGCGGCCAACCCCGCGACGGCCTCATCGTCCGGACAGTCCACGAGTGCATTCAAGCTGTTCTCTGGAACGGCACAGTCGGCCTGACAACGCTGGGCCATCCCCTTCCCGAAGGACTCACTGCGGTTGCGTTGGCCGACATGGCACCCAGCTCTTTGGTGGTCGCCTGGACCGGTACCAATCCCGGGCCGCTGATCCACTCGTTCGCCCGCGTCGCCGCCGCCACCTACAGTTCGCGCTCGTAGCAAACCGACAGGACCGAGCCGACGTAGCTGCCGAAAGCAGGGATCTCCCGGTAGCCCTCACGAAGGTAGAAACGCCGGGCATCGGGCTGTTCAGTGCCCGTCTCCAGGCGCACCGTGCGCCATCCCCGCTCGACGGCGGCCGACTCCAGGGCACGCAGCAGGCCGGTCGCCACTCCGCTGCCACGCATCCGTGGCACGACATACATTCGTTTGATCTCCGCAGCGGCAGCATCGAGCCGGCGCAGAGCACCGCAACCGATCGCCTCACCGGTGTCACGATCGACTGCGACAAGGAAGAGATTCACGTCTCCTGCCGACGGCGGCATCCCAGGCTCATGGTCGTCGGTGCCATAGCGAGCGTCGAGCTCGTCACGCTGCTGCCGGCGCATTTCGACACCGGCAGGGTCATCCCAGGGCCGTACCTCGATCATCCACTGCTGCAGTTTCGACACTGTCCACTCCATCCAGCCGTAACATCTGTTACCGTAACAGATGTTACGAGGAAACGAGCCATCCATGTCACGAACAGCCGACCCGTCAGCCCAGCAGGCCCAGCTCTCCCAAGCGGTGTGGGACGTCCTGGCCGGCCAGGGACTCGAGCGACTCACGATCCGCGCGGTCGCCGCAGCGGCAGGCTGCACGACAGGCCTGGTCATGCACCGGTTCCCCAACCGCCGGGCCCTGCTACGGCACGCCCGGCAACTGCTGCACGAGCGAACCCGCGACCGAGTCGAAACCCTCGAAACCGAGTCGGCAAGCCCTCAGACCGCCTTGCGCGCCGTCCTCGCACAAGCCCTGGCACTGGACGCCGAAACCACAGCGGAAGCCATCGTCTGGGTGGGTTTCCTGGCCTCCGCCGTCGGCGACGACGAACTGACCACACTGCACCAGGCCAACAACCAGGCATGGCGGGAACGGATCATCCGGCTTGTCTCGGCAGTCGCACCCCGTTGGCCCAAGGACCGAGTGGCGACAACGGCATACGCCCTGATCGCAATGGTGGAAGGAACGGCCGCACTCGCCTCTACCGACCCGGCCGCCTACCCACCCACCACACAGTTGGCGATGCTCGACACAACCCTCACCGCCTTCGCCTTGTCATAGTCCTCTCGGGAACGCTGATTCCATGGACTGTCAATTACCAACAATTCAAATTCGGCTGACCGGGTGATGAGCCGATCGAGGGCGTAACGATCGTTTACGCGGACGCGAGAAGTCGTTGACTGTTTCTCCGATAGGTGGAGTCGCTGTGGACGACAATGTTCTCGCCAGTCAGGTTGTCCGTTACATCTCCGCAGCCGTGAGCGCTTATGGGTCTGCTGTCATGACTCATCTTGATGACGTCGCTTCCGACGAGGACGTGCAGGCCGGGTTGCGGCTTCTTCGTGATTTGTCGTCCAATCCGGCAGTCGAGGCCGGGATGGTCACTCTCACCTCGTCACATGACGATCCGGACTTCCAGGCCGGCTTGCGTCTCCAGGTCAAAACGGCGCTTCGCGAGGACGCCGGGCTTCCTGTACGGCTTGTCGTCCACCTGCCGGAGAACGACCGCCTGCCCAGCAACGAGGACCGCTCGATAAGCATCGGCGGAAACAACTCCGGGCCGGTTTCATCGGGCGATCAGGCCACGACGTTCCACAATATCACCGCCACCAAGGCACGCTTCAACGTCGACAATTCCGTCAACAAGAGACGTTTCATATTCATCCCGGTCGGATTCTTTGTCAACATCACCGAGAAGGTCACCTCCGCGGCGAGCTCGCACCCTGTCATCGCATCGGTGGTGAGCACCGCGATCATCGCAGGCGGGATCGCCGGTGGAGTGGCCCTTTCGCAGGGCACCGATCCTCTGGAAGGGCAGTGGCAGGACAATCTGGGCAACATCGTCGAGTTTGTTCCCGGCGACGGTGACAACTGGATTCAAAATGTCATCAGCGTGGGCCAGAAGAACACCTGCCCGGCCGGCGGTGCTCGCATCACCGGGTCGGGTGGGCACTACATGGGTGCCGTGCCGTTTTACTCGACAGTCGGCGAACAGTGCCGGGGGTATGTCGGCGATGGAACGATCACCATCGACATACCTCAGGACAGCGTGACCGCGTCGGTAACTGTCAACCCTCCTGCGGGAAACACCTCTCGATGCCTCAGCTGTGGCGCGATCACCTGGACCAAGCAGTGAAAAGTCTGCCCGGCACGCCGAAGCGCACCGGGCAGACTGAGGAGAAATACCTACCAGCGGAACGGGAAAACGACTGCGGCTGAGCCGCCGCCGCGGCGGACTGGTTCGGCGGCAGCCAGCCAGCGACCGTCGGGGAGGCGTTCGACGCCGGTGGCGGCGCCGATTTCCCCTGGGGCGGTGCTGAAGCCCTGGCCGCGGTTCTTCAGTTCGGCGGTTTCAGGTTGGTCCAGGAAGGCCTGTTCGACCTGGGCTGCCGCCGAGTTTCGCTGGGAGGCGCGGGGAGCCGCGATGGCGTCCACAAGGGACTTGCCGCGATCCACCCGGCCGGTGATCACCTGGGCGACTGTGGTGATGATCGAGGCTCCGCCGGGGGAACCGGTGGCGAAGTAGGGCTTTCCGTTGCGCAGCACGATGGTGGGCGCCATGGAGGAGCGGGGGCGCTTGTCGGCGGCGGGGAGGTTGGGGTCGGGCACTCCTGGGAACAGGGGCGCGAAGTTGAAGTCGGTCAGCTCGTTGTTGAGCAGGAAACCCCGGCCTGGCACGACGATTCCGTTGCCGCCTTCGGATTCGATGGTCAGGGTGTAGGCGACCACGTTGCCCCAGGCGTCTGCCGTGGTGAGGTGCGTGGTGTGCTGGCTGCCGATCTCGGCGGCCACACCCTGGCCGGTGGTGGCGCAAGGGGTTGGGTTGCGAGGGTCGCCGGGTGCGACGGGGCTCGTCAGGGCCTTGGCCGGGTTGATGAGGCACGCGCGGGAGTCGGCGAACTTCTGCGACAGCAGCTCGCTGGTCGGCACGTTGCTGAACGCGGGGTCTCCGACCCAGCGGTTGCGGTCCGCGAACGCGAGCCGGGTCGACTCCAGGAAATAGTGCAGATAGTCCGTCTGCGACAGGTTCTTCACGTTGGTCGGCTCGAGGATGTTCAGCGCCTCGCCGACTGTCGTGCCGCCGGACGAGGGCGGGCCCATGCTGTAGATGTCCAGGCCACGGTAGTTCGTCTTGGACGGCTCACGCAGCGGGGCCTCGTAACGGGCCAGATCGGCCTGGGTCAGCTTGCCGGGGCGCACATTCAGTGTTGACGCCGGGTCCTTGGGCGGCTGCTGGACGGTCTGCACGATCTCCTTGCCGATCTGACCGTCGTACAGCGACCTCAGGTTGGTGTTGGCCAACTCCCGGTACGTGTCGGCCATATCGGGGTTACGGAATGTCGTACCCACGGCGGGTGGCTGCCCGCCAGGCAGGTACAGCGCGCGGGTCGACGGGAACGCGGCGAACCGCGCAGCGTTGTTGGCGACCTGGCCACGGAACGTCGCGTCGACCACGAAGCCCGAGCGCGCGAGCTCCTCAGCGGGCTTCATCACGTCCTTGAGCGACTTGCGGCCCCACAGCTGGAGCGCGCGCTCCCACGTCTTGGGCGTGCCAGGCACGCCGACGCTGAGCCCGCTGGTGACGCCTTCGGCGAACGGAAGCGGCGCACCGTTCTCCTGGAACAGTGTTTCGGTCGCGGACATCGGCGTGGTCTCACGACCGTCGATGGTGTGCACCTTGCCGGTCCGGGCCTCGTAGAACACGAAGAAGCCGCCACCGCCGATGCCGTTGGAGAACGGGTCGGTGACACCGAGCGCTGCCGCGGTGGCGACGGCCGCGTCGACCGCGTTGCCGCCTCGGCGCAGCACCGAGATGCCGATCGCGGTGGCGTCCGAGTCGATACTGGCCACGGCGCCGCCGTAGCCGATTGCCTCGGGCACCTTGGGCCTGGTCGGTGTCGCCCCCGACTCCGCACCACTGACGAGCACGGTTGTGACGGTGAGCAACGCGACCAGGGTGGCGGATCTGCGCACGACATGACCTCCCACAGACGGCTGAAGGCCCCACTCTGCCCCCAGCCGCCAATGATCTCAAGCGAACCGGGCCATCACGTGCTTGACGCGCGTGTAGTCGGTCAGCCCGGAGACCGACAAATCCTTGCCGTATCCGGACTGGCCGTACCCGCCATGCGGCATTTCGGACGCCAACGGGCCGTGCGTGTTCACCCACACGCATCCGAAGTCCAGTTCGGTGCTCACGCGAGCGGCCCGAGCCAGATCCCGGGTCCACACCGAGGAAGCCAGGCCCTGTGGCACGCCATTTGCCATGGCCACGCCCTCGTCGTCAGTGGCGAACCGCTGCACGGTGATCACCGGGGCGAAGACCTCCTCCTGGATGATCTCGTCGTCCTGGCGCAGACCGGACACGACAGCCGGGGCAAGGAAGAAGCCCGTCTCGCCGAGCTGTTTCCCTCCACAGTGGACGACAGCGTGCGAAGGAAGACGGTCCAACAGGCCGGTCACGCGCGCCAATTGGGCCGCACTGTTCAACGGTCCAGTGCTCGCCTTGGACACGTGGGCAACCAAAGCCGAAAGGAACGAGTCGTGCACATTCTCCTGCACCAGCACACGACTCGCCGCCGTGCAGTCCTGACCGGCGTTGTAGAACGCGGCTCCGACGATGCCTTCGACAGCTGCGGGCACGTCGACATCGTCGAACACCACGACAGGGGCGTTGCCGCCGAGTTCGAGGTGTGTGCGCTTGAGAGTCTCGGCGGCGGTCCGTGCGACTTCGATACCCGCACGGGTCGAGCCCGTGATCGACACCATCGCCGGAACGGGGTGCGCGACCAGCAGACGGCCGGTGTCGCGGTCGCCGGTCACGACGTTGACCAGACCGGCCGGTGCCAGTGACCCGAGCAGGACTGTGCTGCTCGGCGTGGTGTCCGCGGGCTTCAGGACGACCGTGTTCCCGGCGGCGAGTGCGGGCGCGATCTTCCAGACCGCCATCATCAGCGGGTAGTTCCACGGCGTGATCTGCGCGATCACCCCAAGCGGCTCGTGCCGCACGCTGGACGTGTGGCCGGCCAGGTACTCCCCCGCTGTGGCGCCTTGCAGAGTACGTGCCGCGCCCGCGAAGAACCGGAAAACGTCCGCGGACTGGGGAATCTCCTCCTCCAGGACCACTGCCCGGTCCTTACCGGTCTCCCGGCACTCCAGGTCGGCGAACTCCTCGGCGCGGGCCTCCAGCGCATCCGCGATGGCCAGCAACACGACCTGACGCTCTTGCGGCGTGCTCCGGCGCCAAGCCGCGAACGCCTTGACAGCAGTCTGAACCGCAGCGTCGACTTCGGACTCACGACCGATCGGCGCGGTGCCGGAAACCTCGCCGGTCGCCGGGTTGACCAACTCCAGCACGCTCATTGCTGCTCCAGGTGCGTCGGGGCGAACATCCGCAACAAGGCAGGCAGGACAACGACCTGAGGGCCGTCGCTGCTCAATGCCTTGGCAAGGTCGGCGCGCAGCCGCTCGGGTGACGTGAGTGTCGCGGGAACGCCGAAAGACTCGGCCAACGCGACAAAATCGGGCCGCGCCAGCTCAGTCCCGTTGGCTTCGCCGAACGCGCCGGTCATGTACTCGCGCAGGATGCCGTAACCGCCATCGTCCACGATCAACCAGGTGACCCGCAGGTTGTGCTGACGCGCGGTGGCCAGCTCCGAAATACCATACATCGCACCGCCGTCGCCGGAGACCGCGAGCACGGGTCCGTCCACAGTCGACGCTGCGCCGAGCGCCGCCGGGTAGGCGTACCCGAGGCCGCCGGAACCCTGCGCGGAGTTCATCGCACCGCCTCTGGGATCCCACGCGGACCAGGCCCAGTACGACAGGATCGTCATGTCCCAGAAGCTCGGCGCGTCGTCCGGCAGCGCCTCCCGGACAGCGGCCAGCACATCCCGTTCCAGCTTCAGATCCTGGCTGTCCAGACGTTCCTGGATCTTCGGCAACAGGTCCGGCACGGGTGCCGTGCGCTGCGCAACGCCGGAGACCAAGGCGCGCAATGCCAGTGCGGCATCGGAGTGGATCCCCAGAGCCGGGTGGTTGGACTCGAGTTTGCCGAGATCCGCCTCGATCTGGATCACACGCCCTCGAGGCGCGAACGTGTGGTAGTTGCTCGACAGTTCGCCCAGGCCGGAGCCAACGACCAGCAGTATGTCGGCGTCCTGCAGTACCTCGGTGGTGTGCCAGTCCTCCACCCACGATTGCAATGAAAGCGGGTGCTGCCAGGCAAACGCGCCTCGTCCACCGAATGTCGTGACCACCGGGGTGCCAAGTTTCTCAGCCAGTGCAAGCAGTTCCTGCTCAGCGCCGCCCCGTACCACTCCCCCGCCGGCCAGCACGACCGGCCGGGACGCCTCGGACAACAGTCGGCACGCCTCGGCGATCAGTTCCGGACGCGGCACGAGCGCGCGTGGCTCTCCGGACAATTCCGTCACAGCTGGGATGTCAGTGTCTGCCAGCAGGATGTCCTGCGGGATCTCCAGCCACACCGGCCCGGTTGGCGCGCAAGCAGCGATCTGCCAGGCCTCGGCGATCGCGGACGGGATCTGCGAAGCGGACCGCACTACTCGCGTGTGCTTCACGATGTCCCGGAAACTGGCCCGCTGATCAGGTAGTTCATGCAGGAATCCACGCCGTGCGCCGCCCAGCCCGGCCGACGGGATCTGGCTGCTGATGCCGAACACCGGCACCGATGCCGCCACTGCCTCCTGCAACCCGGCAAGCGTTTGCAGAGCGCCAGGCCCGGTCGACACGAACAGCGGAGTCACGCTCCTGGTCATCCGCGCGTACCCGTCGGCCGCGAAAGCCGCGTTCACCTCGGTCCGGCTGCCCACGTACCGCAGCGAAGACCGGCGCAACGCGTCGAACAACCCCAGCGCGTGCTGCCCAGGTAGCCCGAACACAGTCTGCGCGCCCAGTGCGGTCAAGGATTCGACGACCAGGTCGCCGCCAGTACGGCTCATTGCTTCACACCCATGGCAAGCAGTGTGACCAAGTCGTACGCAACGTGCGACGCGGCAACGGAAGTCATGTCCGCATGGTCGTACGCGGGCGCCACTTCGACCACATCGGCGGAAACCAGGTTCGTGCCCGCCAGGCCTCGCAGGATCTCCAGCAGTTCACGGCTGGTCATACCGCCCGCCTCGGGCGTGCCGGTTCCCGGTGCGTGCGCGGGGTCGAGCACGTCGATGTCGACCGACACGTACAGCGGGCGGTCGCCGATCCGGTCCCGCAGCGCCTCGATCACCTCGTCGACCCCACGCCGCATGACGTCGGCCGACGTGACAACGCCGAAGCCCAGCCGCTTGTCCTCGGACAGATCCGCCTTGCCGTACAGCGGCCCACGAGTGCCCACATGCGACAGTGCGGACGTGTCCAGGATGCCTTCCTCGACCGCACGTCGGAACGGCGTCCCATGGGTGTACGGCTCGCCGAAGTAGGTGTCCCAGGTGTCCAGATGCGCGTCGAAGTGCAGCAACGCCACCGGCCCGTGCTTGGCTGCCACGGCACGCAGCAAGGGCAGGGCGATCGTGTGGTCGCCGCCGATCGTCACCAGCCGCGTATCGGTGTCCAGCAGACCTGTGGCCTGCTCCTGGATCTCGGTGATCGCCTTGCCGATGTTGAACGGATTGCACACGATGTCGCCCGCGTCCACCACCTGCGCCGACTCGAACGGCGAGTAGTCCAGCCCTGGGTGGTACGGCCGCAGCAACCTGCTCGCCTCGCGCACCGCAGCAGGCGCGAACCGGGCGCCCGGGCGGTAGGAAACACCGGTGTCGAACGGGACTCCCACCACCGCGATGTCGGCCGAGATCACCTGGTCCAGCCTGGGCAGCCGGGCAAAAGTCGCCGGCCCGGCGAACCGCGGCACCACAGAGCTGTCAGTCGGGCCGATCACGCGGGTACCCCTTCCTTGACTTCCTTGGTCCTTGATTCCCAGTGTTCAAGCACGGCCGCGTCGGTCGGCGGCGTGAGCAGGCTGACCACGACGTAGGCCACGAGGCTGACACCGAGGCCGTAGTAGATGACCTCGTTGGCCTCCAGCCCGGCGGTGAACATCACGATGACCACGGTGATCGCGCCGGAGACCATCGATGCCAGCGCGCCCTGCCGGTTGCCGCGTTTCCAGATCATGCCGCCGACAATCGCCACCAGCAGCCCGCCGACCAGCAGGTTGTACGCGACCGTCAGCGCGGCGATCACGCCTTCGATCAGCACGGCGAGCACGATCGCGACGATCCCCAGCACGAGCGTGAACATGCGGTTGGAGTGCACGTTGTCCTTGGCTGTGGCGGCACGACGCGTCAGCCTGGGCCAGATGTCGTTCGCGGCAACGGTCGAGGCAGCGATCAACGCACCGCTGGACGTGGACATCAATGCCGCCAAGGCTGCCGCGAGCACCAACCCACGCACACCGGTCGGCAGCAAGCCCTCCACCGCGGTGGCGAAGGCGTCGTCCTTGCTGGCCAAGGCCGGGTACAGCGCCTTGGTCGCCATCCCGATCAACGCGCCGGCGAAGGCGTAGATCACGCAGTAGAGGCCCGAGGTGATCCCGCCCCAGGTGGCCACGGCGGGCGTGCGAGCGGTGAACACGCGCTGCCAGATGTCCTGTCCGATCAGCAGTCCGAGGGTGTAGATCACCAGGTAGGTCACGATCGTCTCGCCGCCGATCGAGGTGAAGTCGAAGAAACTCGCGTCCAGCCGCTCCCGCATTCCCTCGAAACCACCGGCCTTGATCACCGCGAACGGCAGCAGCAGGATCAGGATGCCGACGGTCTTGACCACGAACTGGACGATGTCGGTCATCGAAATCGACCACATACCACCGAGAACCGAGTACAGCACGACGATTCCACCGGCGAGCAGAATGCTGGCCCAGCGGTCGAAGCCGAACAGCACGTGGAAGATCGTCGACGACGCGCCCAGCGAAGTGACGGTCAACATCAGCGCGTACCCCCACATCACCGTGCCGGACACCGCCGCGGAATTCCCGCCATAGCGGACATCCAGCATCTCGGAGACGGTGTACACCTTCAGCCGGGAGATCCGCCGCGCGTACGCCGCCGAAAGCAGCAGAATCCCCAGGCCGATGGCGAGAACCAGCCAGGCTCCGGAGATCCCGAACTTGTAGCCGAGGCCGACGCCGCCGACCGTGGACGCCCCGCCGAGCACAATGGCCGACATCGTGCCCGAGTACATCAACCCGCCGAGCCGCCTGCCGGCGACCAGATATTCGCTCTTGGTGGTGGCGCGGCGCATTCCCCACCACCCCATCGCGACCATGCCGAGGAGGTAGGCGACAATCACCGTGTAGTCGAGGACCATGCTGTTCTCCGGTGCCTGGAGTGACGTTCCGATTACCGTAGAGACCCAGGCCTGGTCCATTCAGTGGTTGTTCTGCACAATCTCGGCCACCACCATTGGATGAAATGGCCCAGGGAGGCGCGCCATGGTGCTCAGGACGATTCCGCTGCGTGCGGTGACCGGCCGGGCGGAGCTCGGGCTGGAGGTCCGGGCCGGGAAATCCGAGCTGGACCGGCCGATCTGCTGGGCACACGTCAGCGAGCTGCGCGACCCCGTGCCCTACCTGCTCGGCCAGGAGCTGCTGCTGACCGCGGGGGTGAACTTCCCCAAGACTCCCGCGGAGATCGACGCCTACGTGGAAAGCCTGGTCGACGCCGGTGTGAGCGCGTTGGGCTTCGGCGTCACGCCGGTGTACGACGCTGTCCCGAAAGAGCTCGTCAAGGCGTGCCGCGACCGCGGCCTGCCGCTGCTGGCGGTCCCGGAGCGGACGCCGTTCCTGGCCGTCAGCCAGGCTGTCGGCAACGCGCTCGCCGAAGCCCAGAACGCCGAACTGCGGGTCATCGCCGACAGCCAGCGCGCCCTGACACGCGCCGCCGCCCGGCCCCGGCCGACCGAGACGACGGTTCGCGCGCTGGCCACATCGCTGACCGGGTGGGCGATGCTGCTCGACTCCGAGGGCGCCGTCGTGACCCGATCCGGCCTCGCGCCCGAGCCGTCCGAAGATCTTCGAGCGCTGGCAGGCAAGCTGCGCGGCGGTTCCGGTCCCCGCAGCGCGAGCACGCACGTCGGCGACGATCACGCGGTGTTGCACCCGGTTGAGCCGTCTTCGGTTCTCATCGTGGGACGCAGCCGTGCTTTCAGCGTCGGGGACCGTGCCGTCGTCGCGATGGCGCTGGCGATGCTCGGCCTGCTGCGGCGTGAAGTCGACTCGTCGCGCGGGTACGCGTCCCGGCTCGCCGCGCGGCTGCTGCTGGCCGCGGGTTCGGCCGCGGAGTCCACTGGGGACCTACTGGCCGCCTTGCTGGACAACCGGGCAGGCCAGGATTACCGCGTACTTGCCGGAGTCGACGTGCGGCGGCGGCCACGGGTCAGCCCGGACGGCGACTTCGCGCAGCTCGTGCAACTTCTGGGCACGCCGTTGGTGGATCTGACCGGCGGCAGCTTCCGCGCGATCGTCGCCGCACGGTCGGCTCCTGGGCATGCGGCGCTGGACGCTCTCCACAAACGCGGGTGGCTCATCGGGATGAGCGGCGTGACGTCGGTCGGCGATCTGCGCTCAGCAGAGCGGGAAGCAGTCGCGCTACGGCGCCGCGCGGCCGCGAGCGGCCAGCCAGTCAGCGCCGACGACGAATCCGGGAGCGTCACATCGTTGGTCGACCCTGCTCAGGCCCGTGCCTACGCCCGGCGTACCCTCGCGCCGCTCACCGAGATCAAGTCACCCGGGGCGACGCATCTTGTTGAGACACTTCGGGTCTGGCTGGCCAACCACGGCAACTGGGACCGCAGTGCGGCCATGCTCCAGGTGCACCGCAACTCGGTGCGGCACCGGATCGGCCAGATCGAACGGGCCCTGCACGTCGACCTGTCCCAGGTTCAGCCCCGGATGGATCTCTGGTACGCGGTGAACTGGCTGCCGCCGGACTGGCCGGCCGGCGCCGACTGACCGCGTGTTCCACGTACTCGGGAAAACGATTTCTGAATGAAATGCGCCGATATTCGGCCACGCCGGCATCGGACGACCGGATTAGGCCATTCAGAGTAATCCTATCCGTCGTGCGCAAACATGCGGAACCGCTATTCACATTCACTCGTTCGGACTAGTGAACACGGATACCCAGCAACGATCTTGTCAGGCATCCCGCCCGGCGATTGTATACATCAAGATCGGCCCGCGAGGTACCGCCGCGCTGTGGTAGAACTCCCGCGCTCGGTATGTACCTGCGGACAGGCGAAAGGCGATGTTGGCAGTCGTGCGGTCGACGATCCAGTGCCACCGAGTTCCCCAATCTACTGCGGAATTTGCGGAGCGTCGTGCAGAAAACCGATGACCCCTCAGCGGGGCAGGACAAATCCATCCGGAAGCGGCTGACCCGCACGGTTCTGATTCCCAGTATCACGTTGCTGGTGCTCTGGATCGCGGTATCGTCGTACTTCGTCTTCAACGGCCTCTACGCCAAAGTCGTCGCCGATTCGGTCCGCCAGGTGTCCATTCCGGCACTCAGTGCGCTGGCCGCCATCCAGCAGGAACGTCAGGTCGGCGTGGAGTTCCTGGTCAACAACGGGGTCAGCCAGGCGGATCTGGCCGACCGCCAGAAGCTGACCGACGAGCGGCTGCGGGAACTGCAGACGGTTTTCGGCCCCGCCATCGACAGTGCGCCCGCCCAGATCGCCGACCGGATGCGGGAACTGAAGTCCGGTTTCGACCAGCTGCCGGTCATTCGCGCCCAGATCGGCTTCAAGAGCGTGTCGAAAGCGCAGGCCAACGACTTCTACAACGGCATTCTCGACACGGCGTTCCGGCTGTTCGAAGTGCAGGCCCGCGTGGTGCCCGACGAGGTCGCCGTCCAGGGGGCCATCGCGGCGATCACGGTGTTCCGCAGCACGGACAACATGTCGCGCGAGGCATCCCTGATCACGAGCGGCTACGCGTCGGGCACGCTGACGCCGGACGAGTTCATGCTGTTCACCCAGCTCATGGGCGTCTACCGGGCCGACCTGAGCCGCAACGCGCAGTTCCTGGAGCCCAGCTCCCAGGCCCTGTATCAGAACCTGATCGCCAGCGACTCGTGGAAGCGGCTGGCCGCGGCCGAGGACGCGCTGGTCAAGCGTGGCCCGTGGACGCCCAAGGACAAGGCCGGGCTGCCGGTGGGCCAGACGGACTGGCAGAAGGTGAGCAACGACGTCGCGGCCGCGATGACGACACTGACGATCGATCAGGCGGACAAGGTCTCGGCCGCGGCCATCGCGTCCGGCGAGAGCCAGCTGCGAAACGCCATCATCGGCAGTGTCATCGCCCTGCTCGTGTCGGTCGCGTCGGTGATCATCGCGGTCCGGGTGTCCCGGACCCTGGTCGACCGGACACTGATGACGCGGCTGGAGCGGTTGCGTAACGACTCCCTGGACCTGGCGGGCAACCGGCTGCCCGACATCGTCGACCGGCTCAAGAGCGGCCAGCAGGTCGACGTGGCCGCCGAGCTGCCCAGGCTGGACCACGGCAAGGACGAGATCGGCCAGGTCGCCGAGGCGCTCAACATCGCGCAGCTGACCGCGGTGTCCGCGGCGGTCAGCGAGGCCAAGGCCCGCAGCGGTGTGCACAACGTGTTCCTCGGCATCGCCCACCGCAACCAGGTCCTGGTGCACCGCCAGCTGCAGATCCTCGACGAGATGGAGAAACGCGAGGAGGACTCCGCCCAGCTGGCGTCGCTGTTCCAGCTCGATCACCTGGCCACCCGGGCCCGGCGGACCACCGAGAACCTGATCATCCTCGGCGGCAAGCAGCCCGGCCGGCGCTGGCGCAACCCCGTGCCGCTGATGGAGGTCCTGCGGGCCGCGGTGTCGGAGACCGAGCAGTACTCGCGGGTGCGGGTCGAGGCGATCCCGGAGGTCTCGATCACCGGCTCGGCCGTGGCCGACACGATCCACCTGGTCGCCGAGCTGGTCGACAACGGCACCACCTACTCCCCGCCCGGCTCGCAGGTCGAGGTCACGGCCACGCTCGTGGCCCGGGGTGTCGTGATCGAGGTCTCCGACCAAGGGCTCGGCATGACCGAAACCGTCCGGGACTGGGCCAACGCGATGATGGCCGAAACCCCGGAATTCGACGCGATGGCATTGCGCGCGGACACCAGTCTCGGTTTGTTCGTGGTCGCCCGAATCGCCTCGCGACTGGGCATCACAGTGACATTCGCGCCATCGCGTTACGGCGGGACGCGAGCCACTGTGCTGATCCCGACCCAGGTACTTGTCGCCGACGGCCAGACCGAGGACAGAATCGTGGTGAGCGATCCGCAACCCCCGATCGAATGGCCGGAACCCCGGGCCGCGATCCATTCAAGCGGTGTCTTGGCGCGAGCGGAGGAAAAACCGGAAAAACCCCGGCCGAAGCCTCGCCCCGCACCGGACGAAACCCCGCAAGGTGAGCGCGCGCCGTTACCCCAACGGCGGCCGCAACAGAATCTTGTCACCCAACTGCGTGACGATCCTGACGACGATCACGGCGACGACGACGTCGAGTCCGGAAATGCTCGCGAGTTCGACCAGTCCCGCACCCTCTCGGCTTTCCACAAAGGAACGCTGCGAGGCCGGGAATCCGATATGTCAGCAGACTGACTCAGGTTATCCAGCAGGGGAATCGCTAGCATGAACCAGAAAACTGATCTGAACTGGCTGCTCGACGACATGGTCAGCCGGGTGGTCGGCACCCAGCACGCCATCGTGCTTTCCGCCGACGGACTGCTGCTGGGCAAATCGGCCGGGATGAGCAAGGACGATTCCGACCAGCTCTCAGCCATCGCGTCCAGCCTGCAAAGCCTGGCCAAAGGCGTCAGCAGGCATTTCTCCCGCGGCCCTGTTCTGCAGAACCTCATCGAGATGGAACGCGGCTATCTGTTCGTCTCGGCCGCGGGCCGGGGCGCGTGCCTGGCTGTTCTCGCCGCCGAGACAGTGGACGTGGAAATGATCGCCTACGAGATCAACCGTCTCGTCAAGCGCGTCGGCGAATTCATGGCCTCGGCCCCACGCGAGGCAATGAAAACGGCCGCGGAAAGGTCGTGACGCGTGGACGACGGATGGTACGACGAAGCCGCCGGGCCACTGGTCCGGCCGTACGCGATCACCGCAGGCCGGACACCGTCGTCCTCGGCCAGTGCGCAACTGGACCTGGCCACCCAGGTGATGACCCTGCGATCCGAGGCGGATCCGGCCGGGCTCACCCCGGAACACCTCAAGATCAGGCGGCTGTGTCACCGGGCGCTGTCGGTTGCCGAACTGGCCGCCCACCTGAGCCTTCCGCTCGGTGTCGTACGCGTGCTGTGCGGCGACCTCATCGAACGTGGCGTGGTGATCGTCCGATCGGTCTCCCAGCTGCCGGCCGGAACACCGGATCATGAACTACTACAGGCGGTGCTCGATGGCCTTTCCAAACTCTGACCACGACAGCGGGACCGACAGCATCCCGACCCCGGTCAAGATCATCATCGCCGGTGGCTTCGGCGTGGGAAAGACCACGATGGTGGGCTCGGTCAGCGAGATCCCGCCGCTGACCACCGAGGAGATCCTGACCGAGGCCAGCGACGGGATAGACGACCTGGAAGGCGTCGAGCGCAAGACGACCACCACCGTCGCGCTGGACTTCGGCCGGATCACCATCTCGCCGAAACACGTGCTGTACCTGTTCGGCACCCCCGGGCAGGAACGGTTCTGGTTCATGTGGGACGAACTGGCCCGCGGTGCGATCGGCACCGTTGTCCTGGTCGACACCCGCAGGCTGGACACCAGTTTCGGGGCGATCGACTTCTTCGAGCGGCGCCAGATCCCGTTCATCGTCGCGGTGAACTGCTTCGACAGCGCCCAGCCGTACACCGAGGACGAGATCCGCGGGGCGCTGGCCGTGCCCACGCACGTGCCGATCGTGATGTGTGACGCCCGCAAACGGGACTCCAGCAAGCTCGCGTTGATCAAACTGGTGAAGCACGCGATGAGTGCCTTGCCGGTCAGATGATCCCGGGTGGGAGACACAGTGGAGGCCTCCACTGTGTCTCCCACCCGGGCCTCACACCTGAGCCAGTCGCAAGTTGAAGTGCCGCAGCAGCTGCGGCGCCTCCAGGACGCGATACCCCGGTACCCGCTCGGAATCCTTCGCGATGTCGGCCAGAACGTCGGCCACATAGTCATAATGTGCCTGTCCGTAGACACGGCGTGGCAGTGCGATCCGGACAAGCTCGAACGGCGCCGCTGTCACAAGTTCGTTGTCGTCGTCGAACTCGCCCAGATACAGGGAACCGAGCTCGGCACACCGGATCCCGCCACGCAGGTACAGCTCGCAAGCCAAGGCGTGGCCGGGAAAACGGCTCGGTGGCAGGTGTGAAAGCAGTCTTCCCGCGTTGAGATACAGCGCATGGACCCCGGCGGGCTGCACAATGTCGACACCTGCGTCATTGGCTTGCTGGGCAAGGCGACTCGCCTCGGCCGCGCGGGCGGCGAGGTAGTTCGGGTCGAGGACTTCGCCGATCCCCACCGCAGTGCGCTCCAGGTCGTGCGCGGACATGCCGCCGTAGGTCCGGAAGCCCTCGGTGGCGATCAGGTTCATCTCGCACCGCCGGGCCAGTTCGGTGTCCCGCAGCCCGATGAACGCCCCCATCGGTGCGATGCCGTCCTTCTTCAGACTGGCCACACAGCCGTCTACGAGTCCGAACGCGGCCTCGGCGACCTCCCTGGGCGAACTGCCGGCATATCCGCTTTCGCGTTGCGTCACCAGCCATGCGTTCTCGGCAAAACGCGCCGCGTCGAGGATCAATGGGACACCCTGCCGGCGGCAGATCTCGCTGACAGCGGTCAGATTCGCCATCGAAACCGGCTGACCGCCACCGCCGTTGTTGGTGATCGTCATGAGCACCATGCCGATCTGGTCAGCGTCCGGACCGGCCAGTGTCCGCTCCAACTCGGCAATGTCGATGTTGCCCTTGAACGGTTCATGGCTGTCGAGATCAGCGGCCTGCGCACACGGAAGATCTCGCGCCGTACAACCAAGCAGTTCGATGTTGGCCCGGGTGGTGTCGAAATGGGTGTTGCTCAACGAGATCTGTCCCGGCTTGAGCAGACTGGCGAACAACACCCGCTCGGCCGCGCGTCCCTGGTGCGCGGGAAAAACGTGCGGGAACGACGTCAGATCCGTGATGGCCTGCCGGAACCGGAAAAACGAGTCCGACCCGGCATACGACCGGTCTCCCGCGGCGGCCGCCGACTCCTGGCCGGTGGACACCGCGCCCGTGCCGGAATCGGTCAGCAGATCGATGGTGACCATGTTCGCCCGCAGGTTGAACGCGTTGTACCCGGCGTCGGCCAAAGCCTGAGCCCGTTGCTCGCGAGTGGTGATCGGAATCCCGGTGACGACCTGAGCCCGATACGGCGGGAAGGCCCGCATGACTACTCCCTCAGTGGTTCATTGAGCTGACGACACCAGACCGAGAACTGATCTTCCCCGCGGTGGCATGACGGAATAAGCCTCGGAGGACAGATAGACAGTGATTCCGGATCCCGAGGCACCCAGCCGCAGCGAAATATGCGGAATCAGTCCGACCCCGGCCCGCAATGGGCGCGCGGACACCGCGGCAATGGACTCGTCGAGGATGGCGCTGTTCATATCGTACTGCGCCAGAACGGCCAGCACTCGCGCCCGCGCGACTTCGTCGTCGGGAACATACGACCGGATCGGCAGATAAAGGCCGTAACTACTCGGCCGGTCGTCGTCCCCGCCCACGAACGAGTAACTCGAAATCAACGGCCGGCCTTGAAAAGGCCCGTATCCCCCGCCGAGAATGGCACAGAACTCCTGGATCCTCATCGGGTCGATACCGGCCACCAGGCTCGCCGCCCGGACGACATCGGCGACTTCGGCCGCTTCATGGGTGACGTACAATTTCACCCGCGCCTGCGCCGTGCCGTCCAGATCGAGGGCGAAAAAGGAGAACCGGTCCAGCGTTCCCCGGGTCAGCGCACTTGCCAGAACCGGCGCACAGGCCCGCTCGATGCCCAGCCGCCGCATCCCCTCCACCACCAGGTCAACAGCCCGCGAAGGGCCGCTGACCTGCGGATTCAGGTACACCTTGAGCCTGGCCGGCGTGTCCGGCCGGAAGATCAGCGAGTACCAGATCCGGAACTCACCCTGCCGCTCGCCGGCCAGGAAAAGGTCCCTGATCGCCTCGAACCGATCGGTGGCCAGCCGCAGCCGGTCAGCGACAGAATCAAGGAAATGCCACTCAGGGAACGTGCCGACAGTTTCGCCGAGCACCCGTACAGCATATTTTCCATTCGTGTCGAATGCGACGGAGAATTCCACAGGCGTGGTATCGTCGGAAACACCGGAAGGCCAGGACGACAACACGCCGATCCTGTTTTCACCGGCCGCTCCAAGCAATAGACCGATCAGCTCGGCGGCCCCTTCCCGGTGACCAGTCAGCCCAGCGACGTCGCAGAGACGTGAAATTTGACCAGAGACATGCTCATGCAGGGATAAATCGGCCATAACGTCGGACTCACTTCGCTCAGATCTCGCCATCCACAGTGGTCTGAACAAAACCCCCAGTTACATTGCCAGGATTTGATCACCGGCGATACCACTGTCAGAGTGCACTTACTTGCCGGTAATGACCCCGGAGCGTCGCATAATCGCGGATCACAATGACCTGAATTCAGGATTGACGCAAACACACCCGCGAGCTAAAGCCGACGCAAACCGTCACCCGAACGGTGCATGCATCATGTATACAAGTCAGGACATCCCATCATCGGCTGCTCTCGCCACCTGCCCGGCGACCCCAAGATCCAGTCACCTGCCTAGACTCGTCAACCTTTCATAGGTTTCAGCACGGGGAGGGCTGAGGCAGGGTGCCAGGTCTGTTGAACGAGTTTCCCCTGCCCTGGTCGGACCCACGGGTGCGCAGCCTGCGCGACACAGTGGCCAGTGCGCTCTTCCGGCACGACGACGTGGTCGACGTAGCCCGAGCGGCCGGAATCGAACCGTCCGAGTTGAACCTCAACCAGCCGGCCAGGCGCCTGTGGACCGACCTCTTCGACCACGCCGCAGGCAAGCAGGCACTGCCCAGGCTGCTCACCCTCGCCACGGACCGTGTACCGGCCTTACAGGTCCGGATCGACGAACTGCTCAGCGAGGTACCCCTGGTCGAAGCTCCCGAGCCGGAGGAACCGGCATGGAAGGGTTTCACCCCCGACGGCCGGGAACGCCAAATAGTCGAAGGCCAGGACACCCTGCTGGACGTGGTGTTCCTCGAGCAGGGCGTGCACTGCGCCAGGGCAGTCTGCCGCCTCAGCGTCGCCATCGGCCGGGACTTCTTCCACGGCACAGGTTTCCGCATCGGTGAACGAACCCTGCTGACCAACCACCATGTGCTGCACGACTGGACAACCGGCCAACGCGCGACCTGGGTGCGTGCCGAATTCGGCTTCGAAATCGACATCACCGGCCAAGTCCGCCAACCGTCCCTCGTCGACTGCGACATCACATCAATCCAAGGCAGCCGTGCGGACGACTTCGCGATCATCACCACCAACGACCCGATACCGAGCGACGCACCAATCCTGCCACTGACAACCGGTGCGACAGTGAACGCCGACGATCGCGTCTACATAGTCCAGCACCCCCAGGGCCTGCCCAAGAAGATCGCCATGCTGCACAACCTCGTCCGCCACGCCGACGCCCAGGTCGTGCAGTACTGGACCGACACGGAACAAGGCTCGTCCGGCTCCCCGGTCTTCGACGAACAGTGGCGCGTAGTGGCCCTGCACCACAAATCCGTCGAGATCGCCCAAGGCACCCAGACCGAGTTCCGCAACCAGGGCCGGGCAATCGCGCGCATAGCCGACCGCATCGCCGAGTTGGGCACAGAGATCCGTGACCAGATGGATTGATGCTCCCGACTGGAGCGACCCGGCCGCCGACACCCTGGTGAAAGCATTGGCCCACGCCTACCCCAAACCCGCCGCCGCCGAGGATGTGTGGCGGAGAACCGGGATGTCCCAACTGGATTTCCCGCTGGGCTGGAACAACGCCCGCCAACTGTGGACCGCGGCCGTCCAGCAGGCACATCTCGCCGGGTATCTCGAAAAACTGATCACCACGGCGCGGGACGAATGGCCGGCTCTCCGGGAGAAGTTCACCAGCCTGCTCAACGCCACAGCCCAGTGCTTCACCTCGTCGCCGCACCTGCTTGACCTGACGCTCGATCAGCAAACAGAACTGCAACGCATTCTCGGCGGGGCGACCGAGACCGAGTCGGTCGCCGAGATCTACCACGACGTCCGGCGCGGCGTTGCCGGCCTGCCGCCGTACCCCGGCGACCTCTGGCGTGCCGTCCAGACACTCCGCGGCGCGGTCAACGCCTTTCCCTTGTGCGAGTTCCTGGCCCGGCTGGCATGCGGCCCGGACAAGGTGACCGGCAACGCGTTGTGGAGCTGGCTGCGCCGAAACGCACCACACTGGACGGTGAACGTCGACGAGCTGGACCGGATAGGCAAGATCGTCAAGCGGACGATCATCTCTGTCCGGGTGCTCCCCGATCTGCTGACCCCGGACTTCCACGTCACGGTGTGGCTCTACTCCAACAGCGAGGGCTGGCAGGCCGCGGCGAGCAGCACCGAACCCTGGAGCTGGCAACGTATCGCCGAGCAGCTCGGTAGGTTGCTACGGGAGATCGAGTCCGTGCGCGGCGGCGAGCCCATCGTCGAGTTCACCATGCCGGTGCAGATGCTGGAAGCCCCGGTGGACAAGCTGATGGTCGACCTCACCGGCCGGGCCTATCCGATCGGCACACTGTGCCCGGTGATCGTCCGGCCGCTGGGCCGGGAGATCTCCGCCGCGCATGTCGAGAAGTGGAAGAGGCTCAAGGAATCCGACGGCCGGTTCGATGCCGGCGCCTTCCAGTTGGTGACAGCCGGTTCGGTACAGCCACTGCAGGATGTTCTGTGCGTCGGCATCATCCGTGCGGTGGACACGCCGCCCGAGGCACTGGCTGCCACGCTGACCGCGGTTTTCGACGCGGGGATACCGGTCGTGCTGTGGCACAGGGCCACGCCGTATCGGTACACGAACACCACACCACTCAACTCGATCTTGCTCGAACGGCCGGTGTCCCGGTTGCAGGACGTGGTTCGTGAACAGCGCGAAGCCGCGAGCGCCAGGCACGCCCTGACCTCCCACCCGGGCCGGGATGTGGTGCTGCTGTGGGACAACCCGCACCGGATACCACCAGACCCGACCTGGCTACCACCCATATGAGAGGCACTCGATGACCGCTTGGCCGATCTATCAGGGGACAGGCATCCCCCACGACGGCATAGAGCACCTGCCATCACCGCCGAACTGGCGTGCTTTCGACGGTGGACCGAATGTCGCCAATCCAGCGATCGACCAGGACGCGAGCACGTCAAGGCGGCTCGGCAGCGGGCACACGCGGACCTCCATGCCCGAGGAGATCCAGATGGTGAACGCGGCGCTGTACCTGCGCAGGCCGCTGCTGATCACCGGCAGGCCGGGAACAGGCAAGTCGACCCTCGCCTACGCCGTGGCCAAGGAGCTCAAGCTGGGCCCGGTACTGCGGTGGCCGATCACCAGCCGGTCCACGCTGCTCGACGGGCTGTACCACTACGACCCGATCGGCCGGCTACGGGAAGAGAACCTGCGGCAGTTGCGCAGGCGCACCGACAGCACGGACAGCGGCGAGGACATGGCCGAGGACATCGGCCAGCACCTCCGGCTCGGCCCACTCGGCACCGCACTACTCCCCTATGCGCGCCCTCGTGTCCTTCTCATCGACGAGATCGACAAGAGCGATATCGACCTGCCGAACGACTTGCTCAACGTCTTCGAAGAAGGCGAATTCGAGATCGACGAGCTCAGCCGTCTGCCGCGCGAAGTCGCCGAAGTAGAGGTGATGACCGCTGACCGCGATGTCCACGCGACCGTGACACGAGGGCAGGTGGCGTGCAACGCGTTCCCGTTCGTCGTGCTCACCAGCAATGGCGAACGCGAGTTCCCACCGGCATTCCTCCGCAGGTGCCTGCGACTGGACATGCGGGAGCCGAGCGCGAAACAGATCCACTCGATCCTGGCCGCGCACTTCGGACCGGACGCGGCCGTTGCGGCGCAGCAGCACATAGTGGACTTCCTCGAACGCCGCAAACACGCCGAAGTGACCACGGATCAGTTGCTGAACGCGGTCTACCTGGCCACATCAGGCTCCCGGCACGCCACCGGCGATCCGGGATCGTTCAACGACATGGTCGACGCCGTCCTGCGACCGGTGGCGGATTCCGAGCCCCGATGATCGACGAACTGCTGGCCGTCCTGGCGAACGCCGGGGTGACACCGGATGCGGACGAACTGCGGGACGCACTCTGGCTCGCCGACCACGTCGCT
The DNA here is from genome assembly GCF_017876405.1 of Kibdelosporangium banguiense. Lineage (GTDB taxonomy): Bacteria > Actinomycetota > Actinomycetes > Mycobacteriales > Pseudonocardiaceae > Kibdelosporangium > Kibdelosporangium banguiense. The sequence continues at coordinate 11,585,709 of NZ_JAGINW010000001.1, forward strand.
GTCGAGCCCTCCGGCGAACCGGTAGTGATGGCACTGTCCGCCGAACCGGAGGCCATCCAGCCTCCGGAAGAAACCGGCGAGCCGGCCGCCGATCCGCCACACCATGAGGCCCCGGGCGGCGGCCTGTACATCGGCGCGCCGGGCGGCCCACCGCGGGTTCTCGGTCAACCGGACCGCGTGCAAGGGATAGCAGTCCAACGTGCCCGTGCTGTCCGGCCCGCCCGTCAGATCGAGATAGCCAGGGCTTTGCGCCCGTTCGGCCGTCGAGTCCCCGCCCGCACCCGTTTCGTCCTCGATGAGAACGCCACCGTCACCCGGATCGCCGACGAGGGCGTCTGGAGCCCCGTGCTACGGCCGGACACCGAACGATGGCTGAACCTGACTCTGGTGGTGGACCCGTCGCCCACGATGGCGATCTGGCGGGACCGCATCCGCCAGTTCCGCATGACGACGGAAAGACTCGGCCTGTTCCGTCTGATCCGCGAACGCCCGATCGACCGAATCCTGACCGAACCGGCGAACAGGCAAGCAGTCCTGTTGATCACCGACGGGATCAGCGACGACTGGCGGACCGGAAAAATGCTTGCCCTACTGGAAAAGTGGGGCTCAACCCGGCCAGTCGCGGTATGCAACGTCCTTCCACCCCAGATGTGGCCCGGCACCGGCATCCAAGTCGTACGCGGGCAGGCAAGGTCTTGGAACCCGGGTGCCCCGAATCGCTCGTGGACAGTCCATACTGGAGGGACGATCCCCGTCGTCCGGTTCTCAGCACCTTGGCTCGCGTCATGGGCCAAGGTGGTCGCCGGCACATCCAGCTGGACCCCGGTCGCACTGCTGACTCCGCCGATGGCGACGTCCGCCCCGGATGTCGTGCTGGAGCCCCGGGAAGTGGTCGAGCGGTACCGGCTTGGGGCTTCGCCACAGGCGTTCCGGCTCGCGTGCCTGCTTTCCGCGGCATGGCTGACGTTGCCGGTAATGCAGTTCGTCCGGGATGTGATGCTGCCCGACGCCGACGACGGAGACCTGACCCAGGTCCTGTTGGGAGGCTTGCTGAAAAGGTCGGACGCACTGGATCTGCCAGTCGATCCGGACAACGCCCGTTACGACTTCCTGCTTGGAGTACGCGAGCACCTCCTGGGCTATCTGCAGCGCCGCGACCTGCTCACAGTGGTCCAGGAAACCAACAAATTCGTCGCATCCCAAGCCAGGCAAGGCTTCGACATCACCGCCCTGCTGGCCGATCCGGAACAGGCACTGCGGGGCGGAGCAACCATCGACCAGGGTTCCCCACTGCATGTCGCGATTGTGGTCCTGGCCCAGCTCGGCGGCCGCTACCGGAAACTGCTGGCAGCACTACCCGACCAGCCTGGGACACCTGTAAACAGGCCGGATGACACACATTCGGTGCAACTGACAACCGATCCGGACCCATTCGGGGATCTCGGTGTACCAAAGTTGATCGCAAACCGCTACGAACTGGTTACGAAGCTCAGCACGGGCGATGTGTCCGTGGTCTACCGAGCCTTCGATACCGGGCTCCGCCGGTCCGTGGCGATCAAGATTCTGCGGGCTGATCTGGCCCACAATTCTCATACCCAGCAACAGTTCCGACGTTCGGCGATACTGGCCGCGAAGGTCCGGCATCCCGCTATCGCCGCCGTCCACGAGATCGCCGAAACTCCCACCAGTAGCGGGCTCCTGCCATTCATCGCGATGGAGTACGTCGATGGGCGGACATTGGCCGACATCGTCGAAACCGACGGGCCACTGGATGGGTTGCTTGCAATGGAAGTTGCCGCGAGTGTCTGCGAGGCGGTGACTGCCATCCATCAGAAAGACCTCATGCACGACGCTGTCAGCCCGGCCAACGTGATGCTCACCAGGAGCAATGCGATCAAGCTGGTAGGTTTCAGTACAGCCCGCCCATTCGACAGGTCGACCGCCGGGAACACAAAGCCAGACCAATGGCGTGCCTCAGCCGACGACGTGGCCGCACGGAAAGCCGATCTCCAGTACCAGGTTCAGGCAATCGGGTCGCTGCTTTACAAGCTGTTGACCGGCGAGGAGCCATATGGGACTCACTCAGGCACAGCCAGGCCGAAACATCGGCTTCTGGAGCCTGCTCAACCCCGGCAGCTGAATCCTGCCATCAATCGGTATCTCGAAGCGATCACCATGAAAGCACTGACCAATTGGCCTAAGGAGCGGTATCAGTCCCCTGACGCGATGCGATCGGACATCGCCCGGTTGCTGGAGGGCAAGCCACCACCCCTTGCCAAGCCGCTGCCGCCGCCGAGAGCCAGGCTGCTATCCCGCCCGCGGCCGTCAATGTGGCCGGGTTTGGGCGGCCAGGAATGAGACCACTTCGCCCAGGCCGCCGTGGCGGGCGAAGGCTGCTCGCTGACGGGCTGCGCCGCAGCCGTCGAGAACGAGCCTGGCCATGGAGTCGTCCACCAGGTCGTAGTCGCCGGTCATCTCAAGCGCAGGTCTGATCCAACGCACCAAAGCCGCGGCGAGATCCGCCGCAGGAGCGAGATCGCCGGTGTGGAGGTCGACTCCTAGGCCCTCCAGGCCATCCCGGGCTGCGCGCCACAGGGCGGGGCGCAACATGTGTTGTGGCACAGGCAAACCGCGGGCGCCAGACGCCAATGCTGTTGTGGCGATGCCGCGGACCAGTGCTGCCAGCAGTACTGCGTCCTCGACTGTGGCGGCCACGTCCGAGACGCGGACTTCTATCGTCGGATGATTGGCTGAGAGGCGGATGTCCCAGTACAGCATGCCCAGGTCCATGGCCGCGCCGCTGGCTATCACGTGTTCTCTTGCCGCGTAATAGGTCGCGGGTGAGTCGAGCCAGGGTGGCGGGCCCGCTGAGGGCCAGCGGCCCCACATCAGGTATCTCCAGCTCGCGTAGCCGGTGTCGACGTCGTTGCAGTATGGCGAGTTCGCGCCGATCGCCAGCAGGGTCGGCAGCCAGAAGCGGAGGTGGTTGCTGACCACCACTCGCGCGTCGTCGTCGGGCAGGCCTATGTGCACGTGGCAGCCGCAGACCGGCAGGTCGCCGATCAGGGCCCGGAACTCGCGGGTTATCCGGTGATATCTGGGCAACGGGGTCACGACCGGCGATCCCCGGCCGAGCACGGGCGCGCCGGAGGCGACCAGCCATGCTTCGTGGCGTTCGGCCTGCTCGGAGAGCAGGCGGCGCGAGTTCGTCAGCTGTTCATGCAGCTCACCCATGGTCTGGCAGATGCCCGTGGCCGTCTCGACCTGGCTCAGGGTGATCTCCGCCTGCAGGTCGTAGTCCCCGCCGAAGCCGGCCAGGATGTCCTGGGCGCGGTCGGCCAGCCGGCCGGATTTGACGTCGACCAGCAGGAACTCCTCCTCCACCCCTACCGTCAACTGGGCCGCCTCGGTGGCGGACATGATGTGCTCACGGGTGCCGAGCTGGGCTTCGCTCACGCCTGCCTCCGGTGACGGCTGTCCTATCTTCGACAGTAGGAGCAGCGCGCGCCTGATGCATGCGGCGTTGGGCTGAACCAACTGTGAGTTTCGGATCTGCAACGCTGAGGTCACCCACGGACACATTCACATGTGACCACCAAGAGCCTGAGAGCGAGGATGGCGCCCGAACCCGAGGTCGAGCTCGACCAGCACAGCGACGCAGCGCTGTGGCGTCGTGCTGCGTCGGGGAACAAGGCGGCCTTCGGCGAGCTGTTCGAACGGCACGCCCAGGCAGTGTGGAATCACGCGTACCGGCTGACCGGGTCGTGGTCGCTGGCCGAGGACCTGACGTCGGTCACGTTCATGACCGCGTGGCGCAAGCTGAACGAGGTCACCCTGGTCCGCGACAGCGCGCTGCCCTGGCTTTACGCGGTCGCGGGCAACCTGGCGCGGTCGGAATACCGCAGTTCCGGGCGATTCACCCGGATGCTGCGCCGGGTCCCCACGCAGGAGGCGATCGAGGACCACGCCGAGTCGGTGGCCGACAAGGTCGACGGCGAGGCGAGGATGCGCGTCGTGCTGGACGCCATCGCGCGGTTGCCGAAATCCGAGCGTCAGGCGGTCGAACTGTGCCTGATCGGCGAGCTGCCGATCGCGGAGGCCGCCGCGGTGCTCGGACTGGAAGAGGTCAGCATCCGGTCGCGGATCTCGCGCGCCCGCTCCCGGCTGCGCAAGACGCTCGGCGGCGATCCCCTGGGGGAGGCGCCATGACCGAGTTCAACCAGCCTCCGCGCCGGGAGATGCCGCCGGAGGTGCGTGACCGCCTGCGCCGCCGGCTGTGGCGCGACCTCGACGTTCCGGCCAGGCCCCAGTACAGCCGGGCCAAGATGGCCATCGCGGCCGCGGTCAGCGTCACCGTGATCGCGGGATTCGCGGTCATCTTCGGGCGCGCCGTGCCCACCCCGGTGAACGAACCGGCGGACCAGGCGTGGGCGCCACCGCAGCAGGTCGTCACCCGGGTGCTCGACGACCAGGAGTCCAGCGCCGAGATGGACCGGTGCTACCAGGCCCTGGCGACCACCGGCCGGACGTCGCCCGCCCGGACACAGTGGACCAGCCAGTTCGCGAACACAGGCGCCGGTGGCATCTCGGTGACCGCGGTCCGCGCGGCGGACGAAACCTTGTTCTGCGAAAGCACATTGACGTCCGTGACCGTCTCCGACCCGGACGCCGAACCGATTTACGCGACCGATTCCGGGACCGGTGTGTTGTTCGCGACACCGAACGGCACGATCGCCGGGGTGGTCGACCCCACATGGCGTGGCCTCGAGGTCGAAGCAGCCGACGGCACGACGAGCACAGCCGTCGAATCGACCCCGGTCATGGGCCTGTTCGTGACCAACGTGGCGATGTCCGCCGGCCCGGATCTCAAGCTGTCGGTACGGGAACTGCCCGTCGACGAACCCGCGGAGCCTCTCGATGACGACGATCCGCGTTTCCCATACCGGGAGATAGCCTCGTTTCCACCCTATTCGGTGTCTCTTGTGGACAGACCGGTGTCCCCACCGGCGGATCGGACATCCCCGCGGGGACAGGCGCTGGGCAAATGCCTCGAAGCAGCCCAGGATCCGGTGCCGGACCAGGACAGCTGGCAACCTGGGGCGTCGGCCGCCATCAACGGCGAAGAATTCATCATGGCGTCCAACAGCAAGGCAGCGTCGCTCTGCCAGTGGCAGCCCAGCGGCCGCACGGATTCCGTGAGCACTCCGCCGGACATGCAGTTCCGCCACTACCTCCTGGCCCAGCCAGTACAGTACGTCGACGCGCTGCTGCTCCCGGCAGGCGCGGAAACCGACAGCGGCCTGCTCATCGCGGGCACCGTCCGGCCGAACGCGACCGCGATGAGCGTTGTCCTGGACGGGTCGGTCGAGTTGAACACCGACGTGCGGGCAGGCACCTTCCTGTCGGTGCTTCCGCCGTCGTTGCTCGACGAAACAGGATCCATCGACAAGCAACGCCTCGACGGACTCACGGTGGTCATCTACGACGCCAAAGGCAACACGCTCTACAGTGGCTTGTTGCATCCTCGCTAGGACTACGTTCCCTGGGCAAGGATTCCGTCGATGAGGACCCGCAGTTTCCAGGTCGCCCGGGATGCGGAGTCACCACTGGTCAGCAAGGGAGCAAGGGCGCGGATCGTCGGATAGTCCTCGACGGACAGTGCGGTGTGGACGGCGTCGAGCTGCGCGGTGACGGCGCCGGCAGGCTGTTCGCGGCGCCATGTCGCCTCCTCCAGGGCCGACGAGGCGATGTACTGCCCGAACAGGTCGACAGCCCAGGCGCAGGCTTCGTCCGCGACGCCCCCCACTCGCAACAACCGCAGCATCTCCTCGGTGATCCGTAGCGAGTTATGGCCTGGCGTGAGATCCGTCAGGCCGATCGCGGCGATGTCTCCGTGGGCCGCGAGAGCGTCCACTGTGCGTTTTATGAGCAGCACGAGCCGGGTCCGCCAGTTCCCGTCGGCATCGGTCGGCAGGTCCACGTCGGCTACCGCCAGATCGTGCGCCAGTGCCATCAGTTCGCGTCGGTCCGCGACGTAGACGTAGAGCGATGCCGGAGCGGTGTCGACGGCCGTGGCGACGCGACGCATGCTCACGGCAGCCGATCCGAGCTCATCGACCAGGTCGAGAGCAGCGGCGACGATCGACTCCCGGCTCAATGCCGGTTTGGCGGGGCGGGTTCGGGGGCTTCCGGGCATTCACCAAGCCTAGCGTTGACGTACATCGTTCGTTACGTACACTGTTCGTCACGAACATCGTTCGCTACTAACACCGTTCGCTAGGAGAAGACATGAGCACCCTGCTGGCAGCTGAACGCACCGCGACGCCCTACCGGTGGCGATGGCGCGTGCTGGCCGTCGTCCTGCTCGCCGGAGTCATGGACCTGCTCGATTCCACTGTCATGAACGTCGCGGCGCCCTCGGTGCGTGCCGGGATCGGCGGCAGCGAGGCGACACTGCAGTGGCTCGCCGCCGGCTACACCCTCGCGTTCGGTGTGCTGCTGGTCGTCGGAGGGCGACTCGGCGACCGGTGGGGCCGGCGACGGCTGTTCGTCATCGGTGCCATCGGATTCACGCTTGCCTCCGCCGCGTGCGCGGCGGCTCCGAATCCGTCCGTACTGATCGCGGCCCGAGTCGTGCAGGGCGCTCTCGGTGCGCTGATGATCCCGCAGGGCTTCGGCGTGCTGACCGGGGTGTTCGGCGACCACGAGCGCGGCCGGGCGTTTTCCCTGTTCGGGCCGGTAATGGGCCTGGCCGGGATCTGCGGTCCGATCCTGGCGGGCGGACTGATCGCGCTCGATCTGGGCGGGCTCGACTGGCGGCTGATCTTCCTGATCAACCTTCCGCTCGGTGCGCTCACGGTCTTCGGCGCGTTGCGCTGGATGCCTGCCGATCCCGGCGACCCCGGCGCCCGGATCGATCCTGTGGGCGTGGCGTTGGTGACAGCGGGATCCGCATTACTGGTCTACCCGCTCATCCAGGGACGCGAGAACGGCTGGCCATGGTGGAGCTTCGCCGCCCTCACAGCCGGAGTGCTGGCGTTCGCCCTGCTCGGCCGGCGCCAACGCACCAGTCCGTCCCCGATCCTGGTGCCGAGCCTGCTGGGCAAGCGCGCCTTCGTCGGCGGGCTCGTCGTGGCTGTCGTGTTCTTCACCGGTCTGGGTGGACTGCTGTTGGTTCTCTCGCTGCGCATGCAACTGGATCTCGGCTATTCCGCCCTGCAGGCCGCCGTGGCGCTGTCCCCGGTCGCCGCGGGGATCATGCTCGGGTCGCTCGCCGCCGCGCGGCTGACCCGCAGGCTCGGCCGCTCGATCCTGTACGTGGGCTTGGGAGTGGAGATCCTGGGCCTGCTCGGGGTCGCAGGCGCCGCAGTGTTCTCCGCGCCGCCCTTGGGGGCCGTACCACCGATGCTCGTGACCGGTCTGGGACTCGGACTGCTGTTCGGCCCGCTGATCCAGGCGGTGCTGGCCACGGCCGGCCCCAGCGAGGTCGGCAGCGCCTCCGGCAGCCTCAACGCTGCGCAGCAGCTCGCCACCGCGCTGGGAGTGGCAGTGGCCGGAACCCTCTACTTCGGACTCAACGGTGACGTCGCAGGCCTCGTCGCCGGAGTTCTTCTCGCCATAGCCGCCTGTCTCATTTCTGCCATCCTGGTGCCGGTCATCCCGCGCTCGCTGACCAAGGGCGGCGACCGGTGAGCGCCCTCGTTGTGTTCGGGGCGAACGGCGCCACGGGCCAAGTCATCGTTGAGGAAGCATTGCGCGCCGGCCACACTGTCACCGCGGCCGTGCGTGATCCAGCCGCCTTCCGGCAGGTCAGCAATGCACCGCTCAAAGTCGTCCGAGCCGACATACGAGACCTGGACAGCGTTCGCGCCGCCGTGACCGGCCACGACGCCGTCATCTCGGCGATCGGGCCGGCGGGACGAAAGGCCGACGGGCTCTATTCCTCGGGCGCCCGCACACTCGTCGCCGCCATGGTCGCCAGTGGTATCGACCGCCTCGTCGCGCTCTCCTCCAGTGGCGCGCGCAAGAACGATCCGAACCATCCGCTTTGGTACCGCGTCGTGGCCCGCACCCTGATAGGAGAACTCTATGGCGATATGCGCCTGATGGAGGACATCGTGCGGGACAGCCCGCTCGACTGGACTTTTGTCCGGCCCGCACGCATCGTCGACGAGCCACCGACCGGCGTCTACCGAGTCGAGGACGGCGTCAATCCCATAGGTGGCACGAGTGTCACCCGGGCCGACCTTGCCCGGTTCGTCGTCCATGCGGTCGACGACAAGCGCTGGTCGCGCAGCTTCCCGACGATCGCCCGGTGAGAAAGGCCCGCGGCGCATTTCCAGCGCCGCGGGCACGCCTGTCATTTCGGGTCGAGCACGAACACCGGGATCTGCCGGTCGGTCTTCTCCTGGTACTCCGCGTAGGACGGGTAGGCCGCGACGGCCCGCTCCCACCACTCGGCCCGCTCGCTGCCCTCGACCTCGCGTGCGGCGTAGTCCTTGGTCACGGTCCCGTCCTGCAGCGGGAACTCGGGGTGCGCCTTGATGTTGTAGTACCAGGTGGGGTGCTCAGGGGCACCGCCCTTGGATGCCACGACCGCGTACTTGCCGTCGTGTTCCACCCGCATCACCGGGGTGTAGCGCAGTTTGCCGGTCTTCGCGCCGCGCAGGGTCAGCAGCACGACCGGCGACCCGAGGATGTCGATCCCCTCGGTGGTCCCGGTCTCCAGGATCCTCTTGGTCTGGCCCTGTACCCATTCCGTGGGGCTGAGCTCTACGGTCTCGTCTGCCATGTTCCCGGTCAACGCTGCCCGGGCCGCTCTGATTCCCTGGCCTTCTGCCGCCGGACTTCCCAACATTTCCCAGGTTGTCCCACACGGGCCTGCTGGGCCGGTGGATGCTGCTTCGCTTTCCACGCAAGGTGAACCACCCCCGACACGGGAGTTTCAAATGCGAGTGCGAGGGTTGCGAAGAAAACTGACAGTCATGGCCTTCGGGATAAGCGTCGCCGCGATGGCCGTGGTGGGCGTACCGCAGGCAAGCGCGGCTCCGGTCGGCCCCTTGGCTGCAGCCCAGTTCGGAATCTGGCACAAGGACCAGGGCGACAACGGGCAATGCGGCTTCGAATACGGCGACCCCAAGCCGCACGAATGGAAGGACGTAGGCGAGTGGACGACGGCGATGGTGGTCGACACCGACAGCCGTCCCGGTGGATGCGAGCTGAAGTTCGGGCTGAACAATGCCGACGGTTCGCTCAACGGGCTTGTCCTTTCCTACTGGTTCATCCCCGGGAACACCGGTCAGTGCGGCGGCACGGCGAGTAACGTGCCGATTCCGTACTTCCCGTTCGCATTCCAGTACTTCTTCATGGACCCGATCATCGTCAACTCGGACAACAGGGTCGGCGGATGCGAGCTCACCCTGGCGATCTCCGGGCGAAATGACATAGCGCTCGATGTGCTGTGGGAATTCAACGGCGACGGCGGCCAGTGCCCCGGCGCCGACCCGCGCGGAAGCAATCAGCACAGGACAATCGACTCCACACAGGGACTCTCTGTCTTCTTCGAGACAGACGACCGTGGCGGGGCGTGCTTCCTGTCCTTCCGCCTGCGGCATAAGTAACGGCACATGTTCTGCGGATGCGGGTGGCCCCTGGGTCGCCCGCATCTCGTCATGCCGCACGCGGTGAACGGCGAACTGGGGTGGAATCCAGCTCAGACGAGTTCAAGCGGGTCAAGCCGGACGCGAATCGCTTCCGGCTCTTTCTTGGCTGTGCGCCCGGCCTGGGCGACAGTCAGCACGGCGGCCAGGGCGCGGCCGTCCACGCGTGGTGTCCTGATCAGGGCACGTTCGGTGGTCTCGTTGATCGGCACCGGGCCGAGGATCTCGCCGGATTCCGGCAGTTGGAGCTGATCGAGGAAGTCGGCGAGGGCGTTCGCCGATCCATCGACCGACGCCATCCGGACCGCGGGAGGGAACCCGAGTTCGGCGCGGGCGGCCAGTTCCTGCGACGCGTGCCAAGCCGGGTCCCATCGCACCAAGGCCTGAACCGGCGCGAACGACGAATCGGCCACGACAACGACCCGGCCGCCGTCGGACGCGGGTTTCACCAACGCGGCTGCGCCCATCCACCGGCGCAGGGTCTCCTCGGTCGCGCGTAGGTCCGCGCGGCCAAGCAAAGCCCAGCTGTCCAGCAAGAGCGCGGCGCCGTAGCCGCCCTCGGCAACCGGTTCGGCGCCGGGCGTGGCCACGATGAGCGCGGGCGCGTCCGACACTGTGGCGAGCACTTCCTCGGCGCCGGATGTCCGGACCGGGACACCGGCGAACGCGCGCCCAAGCTCCTCCGCGGTCCGTTTGGAACCGACGACAACCGCACGCAGCCGACGTGATCCGCAGTTGCCGCAGCGGAAAGCAGCTTCAGTGGCACCACACCACCGGCAGCCCGCAGGCCTCGCCATGCCGTCGTCATGGCCACCTGGCAACGCAAGCGGCCCCGCGCACCGCCGGCAACGAGCCGGTGCACGGCACTGCGCGCACGCAAGCGCGGGGACATACCCACGACGGGGAACCTGCACCAATACGGGAGCCCCGGCCTTGAGCGCGTCGCGTGCGGCCTCGAAGCTGACGGATGGCAACCGTGCCGCGCGGGCGGCTGGGTCACGCGCGATCTGGACGTCGGTCTCGCCGATCGCGGTGACGCGTGGCGCGGACCGCCTGAGCTCGTCGCGCGATGCCACAAGCTCGTGCGCCCATCCTGTCTCCAGCAGCAACTGAGCCTCGGAGGTACGCGCGAACCCGCCGATGAGCAGCGCGGCCCCGGTCTGGTGCGCTCGCAAGGTCAGAACTTCCCGCACATGCGGATACGGCGAGCGCTGGTCAGCGTGCAGGTCGTCGCCGTCATCCCAGATGACAACCAGCCCTGGGTCTGTGACAGGCGCAAACGCGGTCGCACGCGTGCCGAGAACGATCCGCGCGGAGCCGCGCAGGACCGAAAGCCACCGCCGATACCGCGTAGACGGCCCCAGATCGGCCGACAACGCCACAACGGCCGGTTCCCCGTCCTTCCCGACCAGGTCAAGGCACGCGGCGTGCAGACGGGCGACGTCGCGGTAGTCCGGGACGACCATGACGACGCCACGGCCGGTCGCGGCAACCGTGGTGGCCAGCTCGGCGAGTCGTTTCGGCCAGTCGTCGTCGGGCAGGGCCTGCCACACGGCGTGCGCGTTGCGGCCGGCTTTCAGGGCGTCCAGGAACGCCGGACCGCGCGGGTATCGGCCCCAGCCGGTCTCGGCAGGCGGCTGGACGGTGACCGGGTCCGCGGTCAGGGAGGCTTCCGTGCGGGCGTGCCGGGGCGGAATCGCCAGGCGCAGGACGTCCATCATCGTGCCCGCGTACCGGTCGGCCACAGTCCTGGCCAGCTGGGCGATCTGCGGCGCCAGGACCGGCTCGGAAGAGACGACCTTCTCCAGGTACATCGGCTTCGGGTGCTCGGACTCGGCGACCCGTTCGATCACATAGGCGTCCACGAGCCGGCCGGAGAACCGCACCCGGACCCGGCAGCCGGTCACGACCTGCTCGTCGAGCTGCTGAGGGATCAGGTAGTCGAACGGCTTGTCGAGGTGGGTCAGCGGGACGTCGACGTAAACGCGGGCAACCGGGAGCGTGGCGGCGGGTTGCCGCTCGCCCTTGTTCCGGGTGCCCGCGTTGACCATGCCCTGGTATTTACCAGGGCCATCGTTGCTAGAGACCGGCGGCCTGCTTCAGCGCCTCGGCACGGTCTGTGCGTTCCCACGGCAGGTCCAGCTCCGGCCGGCCGAAGTGCCCGTACGCCGCGGTGGGCGCGTAGATCGGGCGCAGCAGGTCCAGGTCCCGGATGATCGCGGCCGGCCGCAGGTCGAACACCTGGGAGATGGCCTGCTGGATCTTGGTGGGGTCGACGACCTCGGTGCCGAACGTCTCGACGAACAGGCCCACCGGCGCGGCCTTGCCGATCGCGTACGCCACCTGCACCTCGACGCGTGTGGCCAGGCCCGCGGCGACCGCGTTCTTGGCGACCCAGCGCATCGCGTACGCGGCCGAACGGTCCACCTTTGACGGGTCCTTGCCGGAGAACGCGCCACCACCGTGGCGGGCCATGCCGCCGTAGGTGTCGACGATGATCTTGCGCCCGGTCAGGCCCGCGTCACCCATCGGGCCACCGATGACGAACCGGCCGGTCGGGTTGACCAGCAGCCGGACGTTGGAGGTGTCCAGCGTCAGGCCGGCCATCTCCGGCTCCATGACCTGCTCGCGGATGTCGACGCCGAGCAGCCGCTCGAGGTCGATGCCGTCCGCGTGCTGCGAGGACACGACCACGGTGTCCAGCCGGACTGCCTGGTCACCGGCGTATTCGATGGTGACCTGGGTCTTGCCGTCGGGCCGCAGGTACGGCAGCACGCCGTCCTTGCGGACCTTGGTCAGCCGCTTGGAGAGCCGATGCGCGAGCGCGATCGGCAAGGGCATCAGCTCAGGCGTGTCGGTGCACGCGTAGCCGAACATCAGGCCCTGGTCACCGGCGCCCTGCCGGTCGATCTCGTCGTCGGCCGACTCGACCCGGGACTCGTACGCCGTGTCGACACCCTGGGCGATGTCCGGGGACTGGGAGCCGATCGCGACGTTGACTCCGCAGGAGTTCCCGTCGAAGCCCTTGGCCGACGAGTCGTAGCCGATCTCGAGGATCTTGTCCCGCACGATCGCGGGAATGTCCGCGTACGCCTCCGTGGTGACCTCACCGGCCACGTGCACCTGGCCCGTGGTCACGAGCGTCTCGACCGCGACCCGGCTGCGTGGATCCTTGCGGAGCAACGCGTCCAGGATCGAGTCACTGATCGCGTCACAGATCTTGTCTGGGTGTCCTTCGGTCACCGACTCCGATGTGAACAGCCGGCTGGCCTTGTTAGTCGCCATTACCCCTCACTTCATCCCGACAAGCCGCACGCACCAGGTTACTGAACACCTGCGGGGCCCGTGGGATACGTGCCGGAGTTCAGCACGAAGTCCCATATTCCGGCCGCCATTTGCGCCTTGGAGCCCAGTGCGATAGACCGTTCGGTCCCGTCCGCGGCCAGCAGCCAACCGGCGTTGTCCTCGGTCTCGAAGGCCTTGCCCTCGCCGACGGCGTTGACAACCAGCAGGTCACAGCCCTTGCGAGCGAGTTTCGCACGCGCGTGCGTGAGCACGTCGCCGGTTTCGTCACCGGTCTCGGCGGCGAATCCGACGATGATCGAGCGAAACTTGCCCGCCGCTCGAGCGGCGACCAGTTCGGCCAGGATGTCGGGGTTACGGGTGAGCGCGACCGGATCCGGATCGCGGTCGGACTTCTTGATCTTGTGATCGGCCCGGCTGACCGGGCGGAAGTCGGCCACGGCGGCCGCCATCACGATGATGTCCGCCTCGCCCGCCGCCTTGTGCATGGCTTCGCGCAGCTCAAGGGCTGTGCCCGCGTTGACGATGTCGACACCCGCGGGCTCCGGCAACGCGACGGTATGCGCGGACACCAGCGTGACCTGCGCGCCGCGCTGCGCGGCGACACGAGCCAGCGCGTAGCCCTGCTTGCCGGAGGAACGATTGCCCAGGTAGCGCACAGGATCCAGCGGCTCACGGGTGCCACCTGCCGACACCACGACCCGCTTGCCGCTCATGTCGCGTGGCAGGGCGTCCGGGCGCGCGAGCAGCAGCCGGGCCAGATCGACGATCTCGGCGGGGTCGGCCAACCGGCCTTTGCCGGTGTCCTTGCCCGTCAACCGGCCACTCGCGGGCTCGGTCACGATCACGCCGCGCGAGCGCAGCAACCCGACATTGTCCTGCGTCGCGGGGTGCTCCCACATCTCCGTGTGCATCGCGGGGATCATCAGAACCGGGCACCTCGCGGTCAGCAAAGTGCCGGTCAGCATGTCGTTGGCGTTGCCATGGGCGGCCCTGGCGAGCAGGTCCGCGGTCGCCGGCACGACCACCACCAGATCAGCCTCTTTGCCGATCCGGACGTGGGCCACATCGGGCACGTCCTCGAAGACCCCGGTGTACACGGGCTGGCCGGACAGCGCCTCGAACGTCGCCTTGCCGACGAAGTTCAGCGCCGAGGTCGTGGGCAGCACCTGCACCTGGTGGCCGGACTCGGTGAGCCGGCGCAGGACCTCGCAGGCCTTGTAGGCGGCGATGCCACCGCCGACCCCGAGCACCACCCGGGGACGGCCCGCGGTGGTCACTCGCCTTCGGTGTGCTCGAGCAGGCCGGAGTGGATCTCGCGCAGCGCGATGGACAGCGGCTTCTCGCGGGGACCCGGCTCGACGAGCGGGCCGACGTACTCGAGCAGGCCCTCGCCGAGCTGCGCGTAGTAGTCGTTGATCTGACGGGCGCGCTTGGCGGCGTAGATCACCAGCGCGTACTTCGAAGAGACCTTGTCAAGCAGGTCGTCGATCGGGGGGTTGGTGATGCCTTCGAGATTGGTCGTCGGCTCACCCAATGCGCCCAGCTCGGTGGTCAAAAGAACTCCTGTGCGGTTTTCAGACAGCGGTACCGGTTATCAAGGTTAGCAACTCCCCCGCGGCCTGCTTGACGTCGGTGTTCACCACGAGCGCATCGAACTCGCCCTGGGCGTCCAGTTCCTTCTCCGCCACCGCCAGCCGGTGCGCCACCACCGCGGGATCCTCGGTACCCCGGCCGGTCAGCCGGCCGACGAGGGTCTCCCATGACGGCGGTACGAGCATCACCAGCTGCGCCTCGGGCATCGCGGCACGCACCTGCCGCGCTCCCTGCAGTTCGATCTCGAGAATGGCCGGCCGCCCCGAGTCGATGGCCTCCAGCACAGGACGGCGAGGGGTGCCATAGCGGTTGCCGGCGTACTCGGCCCATTCCAGGAAGGCTTGTGCCGCAACCATTTCGTCGAACCGAGCACGGTCGACGAAGTGGTAGTGGCTGCCGTCCACTTCACCGGGGCGTTGCGCCCGGGTGGTCAGCGAAACGCTGAAGAAGATGCTGGGATCCATCCGGCGCAGCTCGGCGACCACAGTCGACTTGCCGACGCCGGATGGTCCCGACACAACAGTGAGCCGGGACCGGGCGCGCACACCCGTCCCCGGCTCGCTGCTGTTCAAGTGACGAGAAGTCACTCGCCGCTGAACTCGGCCAGCAGCGCCTTGCGCTGCCTGTCGCCGAGGCCCCGGAGACGGCGGCTTGGGGCGATCTGCAACCGCTCAATGATCTGGGTGGCGCGCACCTTGCCGACGCCGGGGAGGGCCTCCAGCAGTGCGGTCACCTTCATCTTGCCCAAGACCTCGTCGCTGTCGGACTGTGCGAGCACGTCCTTGAGGGTCGTGCCGCCTCGCTTCAGGCGCTCTTTGAGCTCAGCCCGGGCCCGACGAGCGGCAGCCGCCTTCTCCAGCGCTGCGGCCCGCTGCTCCTCGGTCAGCTGGGGAAGGGCCACGATTTCCTCCGTGGGGTGGGTGTTTCCGGATCGGGTGCTGGCGACCGTACCGACACGCCCGGGTCCAGGACAACGTGGGTCCGCGATCCTGCGCAGATCACGCGTGGTACATCAATGGTGACCCGTAGCCGACACGATCGCGTCACGGGTACGCAGAGCCTCGCTACGCAGCGCGAAGGCGTCCGGGCCCGCCCCAAGCACCCCTCTTGACGAGGTCGGAAGCACGTTACGCAGGGAGTTTCCGAAGACTGTCCGCAGATCGGACAGCGTGCCCCCTTGTGCGCCGAAACCCGGCGCGAGCACTGGTCCGTTGAGCGCGCCCAGGTCCACCCCGAGCGTGCCGATGGTGGCTCCGACGACAAGACCGATTCCCCCGATCGGGGTCACTCCGGCGTTGCGTTCGGCGGCAGCGTCTACGACCGTCTGCGCGATAGTCCGTCCGCCATTAGCCGCATGCTGTACCTCCGGTGCTTCAGGATTCGAGGTCAGAGCAAGGACGAAAACGCCCCGGCCGGACTTCTCGGCGGCCTGCAGCGCGGGCTCCAGCGAGCCGAACCCGAGGTACGGCGACAGCGTTACGGCGTCGGCCGCGAGGGGCGACCCGTCGGTCAGGTACGCGTCGGCGTAGGCCGTCATGGTCGAGCCGATGTCGCCCCGCTTGACGTCCAGCAGGACGATCGCGCCCGCCTCCTGCGCCTCCGCGAGGACCCGCTCCAGCACCGCGATGCCCTTCGAGCCGTGCCGCTCGAAGAACGCCGACTGCGGCTTGAGGACCGCGATCTCGCCGGCGAGGGCCTCCACGCAGGTCATCGCGAACCGCTCCAGGCCCGCCACGTCGTCGGCGAGGCCCCACTTCTCCAGCAGACCCGGGTGCGGGTCGATGCCCACGCACAGCGAGCCCCGCTGCTCGACGACCGTGGTCAGCCTGGCTCCGAACGGCGCCCTCATACCCATCTCCCTTGTGCCCCCAATGCCACATTGGGGGCGTCAGATGCCCCCAATGTGGCATTGGGGGCACACCTTCATGCGCGTCGCTGGGCTTTCAGGCCCTCTTGCAGGGCTTGCAGCGGACGGACGTGAATCTCGCCCCGGATCAGGGCCTCGATGCCCTGCACGGCCGCTGCGGCGCCCTGGATCGTGGTCACGCAAGGGATGTCGCGCGCCACCGCCGCGGTCCGGATCTCGTAGCCGTCCACGCGGGGGCCGCTGTTGCCGTACGGCGTGTTGATCACCATGACGACCTCGCCGTCCAGGATCACGCTCACCGCGTTGCGCACCGGCTGCGAGGTCTCGAAGTGCTTGGGCACCTCGGCACACGGAATCCCGTTGCGGCGCAGCACTTCCGCCGTTCCCTGGGTGGCCACGATCTCGAAGCCGAGGTCGGCGAGGCGCTTGACCGGGAAGATCATCGCGCGCTTGTCGCGGTTGGCCACCGACACGAACACCCGGCCGGTGGTCGGCAGCGAGCCGTAGGACGCGGTCTGCGACTTGGCGAACGCCTTGCCGAACGAGGTGTCGATGCCCATCACCTCGCCGGTGGACTTCATCTCCGGCCCCAGCAGCGAATCCACGCCGTGGCCCTCAGGCGTGCGGAACCGGTGGAACGGCAGCACGGCCTCCTTGACCGCGACCGCCGCGTCGGACGGAAGCTCGCCACCGTCGCCGGACGGCGGCAGCATGCCCTCGTCACGCAACTGCTTGATGGTCGCGCCCAGCATGATCCGGGCCGCCGCCTTGGCCAGCGGGACCGCGGTCGCCTTGGACACGAACGGCACCGTCCGCGACGCGCGCGGGTTGGCCTCCAGCACGTAGATCTGATCGTCCTTCAGCGCGTACTGCACGTTCAGCAGGCCACGCACGCCGACGCCCTTGGCAATCGCCTCGGTGGAGCGCCGCACGTTCTCCAGATCGGTGCGGCCCAACGTGATCGGTGGCAACGCGCAGGACGAGTCGCCGGAGTGGATGCCGGCCTCCTCGATGTGCTCCATCACGCCGCCGATGAACACCTCCTCGCCGTCGCACAGCGCGTCCACGTCGATCTCGATCGCGTCGTCGAGGAACCGGTCGACCAGCACCGGGTGCTCCGGCGAGACCTCGGTGGCCCGGGCGATGTAGTCGGCCAGCGTGGAGTCGTCGTAGACGATCTCCATGCCACGCCCGCCGAGCACATAGGACGGTCGCACCAGGACGGGGTAGCCGATCTCGTCGGCGATCCGCTTGGCGCCCTCATAAGAAGTAGCAGTGCCGTAGCGCGGCGCCGGGAGGCCCGCGGCCTGCAGCACCTCACCGAACGCGCCGCGGTCCTCGGCCAGGTGGATCGCCTCGGGCAGGGTCCCCACGATCGGGACCCCGGCGTTGGCCAGCCGCTGCGCCAGGCCCAGCGGTGTCTGGCCGCCCAGCTGCACGATCACGCCCGCGACCGTGCCGGACTGCTGCTCGGAGTGCACGACCTCGAGCACGTCCTCGAACGTCAGCGGCTCGAAGTACAGCCGGTCGGACGTGTCGTAGTCGGTGGACACGGTCTCCGGGTTGCAGTTGACCATCACGGTCTCGTACTGGTCCTCGCGCAACGCCATCGCCGCGTGCACACACGAGTAGTCGAACTCGATGCCCTGGCCGATCCGGTTCGGCCCGGAGCCCAGGATCAGCACCTTCGGCTTCACCCGCTGCGGCGCGACCTCGGACTCCGCGGCCGGATCGGACTCGTAGGCCGAGTAGTGATACGGCGTCCTGGCAGCGAATTCGGCCGCGCACGTGTCCACTGTCTTGAACACCGGCCGGATCCCGAGCCGGTGGCGCAGCGTGCGGACGCCGTCCTCGCCGGCCAGTTCCGGCCGCAGCGCGGCGATCTGCCGGTCGGACAGACCGGCGCGTTTCGCCCTGCGCAACAAGGGTTCGTTCAGCACCGCGGCGGCCAGGATCTCGGCACGCAGCTCGACCAGCGAAAGGATCTGGTCGACGAACCACGGGTCGATGCCCGAGGCCTCGTGCACCTGCTCGGCACTCGCACCCAGGCGCAGCGCACGCTCCACCGTGTACAGACGTCCGTCATGCCCCTTGGCCAGCTGTTCCATAGTGGACTCCAGCGTGGCGCCGGCCGGGTCGGGCGTGGTCCAGAAGCCGGCCGCCTTGGTTTCCATGGAGCGCAACGCCTTGCCGAGCGCCTCGGTGAAGTTGCGGCCCAGCGACATCGCCTCGCCGACCGACTTCATCGTGGTGGTCAGCGTCTTGTCCGCGCCGGGGAACTTCTCGAAGGCGAACCGCGGCACCTTCACCACCACATAGTCGAGCGTCGGCTCGAACGACGCGGGCGTCTCGCCGGTGATGTCGTTGGGGATCTCGTCGAGGGTGTAGCCGATCGCCAGCTTGGCGGCGATCTTGGCGATCGGGAATCCGGTCGCCTTGGAGGCCAGCGCCGAGGACCGCGACACGCGCGGGTTCATCTCGATGACGACCATCCGGCCGTTGCCCGGGTGGATGGCGAACTGGATGTTGCAGCCGCCGGTGTCCACGCCCACCGCGCGCAGCACGTCGATACCGACGTCCCGCATGTGCTGGTACTCCCGGTCGGTCAGCGTCATCGCCGGGGCCACAGTCACCGAGTCACCGGTGTGCACGCCCATCGGGTCGATGTTCTCGATCGAGCAGACGACCACCACGTTGTCGTGCCGGTCGCGCATCAGCTCGAGCTCGTACTCCTTCCAGCCGAGCACGCTCTCCTCGATGAGCACCTCGGTCACCGGCGACTCCGACAGCCCGAACGACGCCAGCCGCTCCAGCTCATCGGGGGTGTGTGCCATGCCGGAACCCAGGCCGCCCATGGTGAACGACGGCCGGATCACCACCGGCAGGCCCAGCTCGGCGACGGTCTCGCGGACCTCGTCCATCGAGTGGCAGACGCGGCTGCGCGGGGTCTCGCCGCCGATCTGGGCGACGATGTCCTTGAACTTCTGCCGGTCCTCACCGCGCTGGATGGCGTCGATGTCGGCGCCGATCAGCTCGACGTTGTACTTCTCCAGCACACCCCGCTCATGCAGCGCGACCGCGGTGTTCAGCGCGGTCTGCCCGCCCAGCGTCGCCAGGATCGCGTCCGGGCGCTCGGCCGCGATGACCTTCTCCACGAACTCCGGCGTGATCGGCTCGATGTAGGTCGCGTCGGCGAACTCCGGGTCGGTCATGATCGTGGCCGGGTTGGAGTTGACCAGGCTGACCCGCAGGCCCTCCTCGCGCAGCACCCGGCAGGCCTGGGTGCCGGAGTAGTCGAACTCGCACGCCTGCCCGATCACGATCGGCCCCGAGCCGATCACGAGCACGTGCTTGATGTCAGTCCTCTTGGGCATCTCAGGCCTCACCCATCACAGTCACGAACTGGTCGAACAGCGGCGCGGCGTCGTGCGGCCCGGCGGCCGCCTCCGGGTGGTACTGCACGCTGAACGCGGGCACGTCCACACACCGCAAGCCCTCGACGGTGCCGTCGTTCGGGCAGTAGTGGCTCACCTCGGCCACGCCGTACGGCGTGTCCAGTTTCTGGCCCGCCTCGCCCTGAAGGGCGAAGCCGTGGTTCTGGGCGGTGATCGCGACCCGGCCGGTGGCCGCCTCGATCACCGGCACGTTGATGCCACGGTGGCCGTAGGTCATCTTGTACGTGCCCATGCCCAGCGCGCGGCCGAGAATCTGGTTGCCGAAGCAGATACCGAACAGCGGGATGCGGCGTTCGAGCACGCCCTGGGTCAGTGCGATCGCGTGCGCCTGGGTCTCCGGGTCACCTGGGCCGTTGGCCAGGAACACGCCGTGCGGCTCGATCGCCAGCAGGTCGTCCAGAGTGGACCCGACCGGCATCACGTGGGTCTCGATGCCGCGCTGGGCCATCATCCGCGGCGTGTTGAACTTGATCCCGAGGTCCAGCGCGGCCACGCGGAAACGGGTCTCGCCGTCGGCCGGGACGATGTACGTCTCGGCCGTGCTGACCGCGCCCGACAGGTCCGCGCCCTTCATCTTCGGGCTGTCCTGGATCGTCTGAACCATCGTGTCGACGTCGGTCAGCGCGTCACCGGAGAACACCCCGGCACGCATCGCGCCCTGCTCACGGATGTGCCGGGTGATCGTGCGGGTGTCCACCCCCGCGATGCCGACGACTCCCTGGCTGACCAGCTCGTCGTTCAGCGAGCGGCGGGAGCGCCAGTTCGACGGGATCCTCGCCGGGTCACGCACGACGTACCCGGCGACGTGGATCTTTTTGGACTCGTCGTCCTCGTCGTTCCAGCCGGTGTTGCCGATCTGCGGCGCCGTCGCGACCACGATCTGGCCGTGGTAGGACGGGTCGGTCAGGGTCTCCTGGTAGCCGGTCATCGCCGTGCAGAACACGACCTCGCCCAGCGTGGTGCCCTCGGCGCCGAACGCCTCGCCCCGGAAAACCCGGCCGTCCTCAAGAACCAATGCAGCTGGTTTCACTTCGCTGCCCCTCCGTTTGCCAGGCCTTGCAGCGCTTCGACCCAGTCTGCGTACACGTCTTTGTCATCGCCGCGGAAACCCGTGTCGAGCTCATGCTCGCCCAGCCGCCAGCGCACCACCAGCAGTCCGTCGCGGGCCATCACCTTCCCGGCGATCGCCCGATCGGTCCGGGCGCCGACCACCGAGCCTGCCGGGATCCACACCCGGTCGGCGCCTTCCCGGTCGAACAGCACGCCGTCCCCGGTCAGGTGCAGCGTCGCGGCCGCACGGAACCCGATGTCGCCGATGGCCACCCGGTCCTGCCAGCTTTTTGTCGTGGTCGTGCTGATGTACACGCCGGTCGCCGGCTTGAGCAGGTCCTCACCGAGGGCCTGCGGCGGCTGCGGGAACTCCGGCAGCACGGCGTCCTGCCGGCGGGCCCGGTTGCGGTAGCCCCACCACATGGCCAGCACACACAGCAGGAAGAAGGCCACGATCGCCAGTGTCAGCACGACTCTCATGAGGCGACCCGCCCGTCTCTGGCGGTCACCTTGCCGCGCAGCAGGGTCCCCTTGATCACCCCGGGAAGCCGCATCCCCTCGTAGGGGGTGTTGCCCGCCAGACTGGCCAGTTGCGCGCCATTCACGGTCCACACGGCTTCGGGGTCGACCAGCACGAGGTTGGCAGGCTCCCCCACCGCGATCGGGCGGCCCTGGTCGGGCAGCCCGGCGATCTCGGCGGGCCGCTCGCTCATCACCCGCGCCACTCCGCGCCAGTCCAGCAGGCCGGGCCGGACCATCGTCTCGATCACCACCGACAGCGCGGTCTGCAGGCCGAGCATGCCCGGCCGGGCAGCGGACCACTCACAGTCCTTGTCCTGCGGGGCGTGTGGCGCGTGGTCGGTGGCCACGCAGTCGATCACGCCTTCGGCCAGGGCAGCGCGCAGTGCCTTCGTGTCCGAGGACGTGCGCAGCGGCGGGTTGACCTTGTTGACCGGGTCGTAGGTCTCCAGCCGGTCGTCATCCAGCAGCAGGTGGTGCGGCGTGACCTCGGCGGAGACCTGCGTGCCGCGAGCCTTCGCCCAGCGCAGCACGTCGGCAGTGCCCGCAGTGGAGACGTGGCAGACGTGCAGGCGCGCGCCGACATGCCCGGCGAGCAGGCAATCCCGGGCCACGATGGACTCCTCGGCCGCGGCGGGCCAGCCGGCCAAGCCGAGCCTCGCGGCGGCTTCGCCTTCGTGGGCCTGGGCGCCGACGGTCAGCCGCGGCTCCTCGGCGTGCTGCGCGATGAGGACGTCCAAGCCGCGGCTGTACTCCAGCGCACGGCGCATGATCAACGGGTCCGCGACGCACATGCCGTCGTCGGAGAAGATCCGCACGCCCGCCAGGCTGCGCGCCATCGCGCCCATCTCGGCGAGCCGCTCCCCCTTGAGCCCGACTGTCACCGCGCCGATCGGATGCACATCGACCAGCGCGACCTCACGGCCACGCCGCCACACGTGCTCGACTACAACAGTGTTGTCAGCCACCGGGTCGGTGTTGGCCATGGCGAACACAGCCGTGTAGCCACCGAGCGCGGCCGCGGCCGAACCCGTCTCGATCGTCTCGGTGTCCTCGCGGCCCGGCTCACGCAGGTGCGTGTGCAGGTCGACGAATCCCGGCAACGCGACGAGCCCATCGGCTTCGATGACGTCCCCGGGCCGCTCGCCGGTGTCACCGGCCGCAGTGATCTCTGCGATCTGGCCGTCCTCGACAAGGATGTCGACCGGCGCACCTTCGCCGTAGGGCACGGCGCCTTTGACCAGCGTCGTCGTCAAGCGACTTCTTCCTCTCCGGCGAGCAGGTGGTACAGCACAGCCATGCGGACGTGGACTCCGTTCCGGACCTGGTCGGTTATCGCCGCTCGCGGCGAGTCCGCAACTGCCGACGCGATCTCCATGCCGCGCAGCATCGGTCCGGGATGCAACACGACAGCGTGTTCGGGGAGCAGGCGCATGCGCGCCTCGGAGAGACCGTATGCGATCGAGTACTCCCGTGCAGAGGGGAAGAAGCCGCCGTGCATCCGCTCGGCCTGCACGCGAAGCAGCATGACAGCGTCCACAGCGGACAGTTCGGCGTCGAGTTCGTGGGACACCGTTACAGGCCAACTGTTCACGCCCGTCGGCAGCAACGTGGGCGGCGCGACCAGGACGACCTCCGCGCCCAGCGTTGTGAGCAAGTGCACGTTCGATCGGGCGACCCGGCTGTGCAGCACGTCACCCACGATCGCAACGCGCCGGCCGTTGAGACCGCCGAGCCGCTCGCGCAAGGTCGCCGCGTCGAGCAGGGCCTGCGTCGGGTGCTCGTGCATGCCGTCGCCCGCGTTCACGACGGACGTGTGCGTGCCGGACAGCCAGTTCGCCAACCGATGCGCTGCACCCGACGCGGGGTGCCGCACGATGACGCAGTCCGCGCCGGCCGCGGCGAGCGTGAGCGCCGTGTCGCGCAAGGACTCGCCCTTGCTGACCGACGACCCGCTGGACGAGACGTTGACGACGTCGGCGCTCATCCACTTGCCGGCGATCTCGAACGACACGCGGGTGCGGGTGGAGTTCTCGTAGAACATCGTGATGACCGTCCGGCCGCGCAGCGTCGGCAGCTTGCGCACCTCGCGCCCCAGCAACGCCTGCTTCAACGCGCCCGCTGTGTCCAGGACGGCCGTCGCCGTGTCGCGGTCGAGGCCTTCACAACTCAGCAGGTGCTTCATCCGACCAGCTCCACAGCGTCGTGCCCATCCAGTTCCTCGAGACTGACCACGATGTCCTCGCTCCGGGAGGTCGGGACGTTCTTGCCCACGTAGTCCGCGCGGATCGGCAGCTCCCGGTGGCCCCGGTCGACGAGCACGGCGAGCTGGACCGCCCGGGGACGGCCATGGTCACGCAGCGCATCCAGGGCAGCACGCACGGTTCGCCCGGAATAGAGCACGTCGTCGACGAGCACGACGAGTTTGTCCTCGATCCCGCCCTCGGGCAGGTTCGTCGGCTCGAGCGGGCGATTGGGCCGCCGACGCAGGTCGTCGCGGTAAAGCGTGATGTCGAGGACCCCGGTGGGGACGTGGACTCCGCTGAACTCCGCAATACGTGCTGCCAGTCGCTCCGCGAGCGGTGCGCCCCTGGCCGGAATGCCGATCAGCACGACTGGAGCAGCATCAGCAGCACCGAGAGTCGTTTTCTCGATGACCTGATGGGCCATTCGGGCGACGGTGCGCGCGACGTCCCCGGCCGAGAGCAGCTCGCGCCGCCCGCCGGGATCCGCCGCGCCACGGGTCCGTGGCACAGGCGTGGACCTCCTTCCCCGCCTCTCTGGACGGGTCGTTAAAGGATGTCGAGGACCCTCACTACCAGGGTCATCAGGGACGTTACCAGGACTTCGCGGTACACCTTCCGGGTGGTCTTCGGGTGGATCTCGATACTGCAACCGAGGGAGGTGCTTGACCTGCCGACCACAACAAGTAACCATTACTCTGCGTATCGATCTAAGCAGAGACCCGTCGGCACCCCTTCCCGGCCGCCGGGGTGAATGAAATGGAGAACC
This sequence comes from Kibdelosporangium banguiense, assembly GCF_017876405.1. Classification (GTDB taxonomy): domain Bacteria; phylum Actinomycetota; class Actinomycetes; order Mycobacteriales; family Pseudonocardiaceae; genus Kibdelosporangium; species Kibdelosporangium banguiense. The sequence continues at coordinate 11,610,170 of NZ_JAGINW010000001.1, forward strand.
GCCACATGGGCGATTACGCCAAGGCGCTAGGGGCCAAGCTCCGCGGCATCCGCCAGCAGCAGGGCCTGTCGTTGCACGGCGTCGAGCAGAAGTCCGGCGGACGCTGGAAGGCGGTCGTCGTCGGCTCCTACGAGCGCGGCGACCGTGCGGTGACCGTGCAGAAGCTGGCCGAGCTGGCCGACTTCTACGGGGTCCCGGTGGTCGAGCTCCTGCCTGAGGGAAGGGTCCCCTCCGGCGCCGAGCCCGCCACCAAGATTGTGATCAACCTGGAGCGACTGCAGCAGCTACCGGCCGAGAAAGTCGGCCCGCTGGCACGCTACGCGGCCACCATCCAGAGTCAGCGAGGGGACTACAACGGCAAGGTGCTGTCCATCCGGACTGAGGACCTGCGGTCACTCGCCATCATCTACGACATGACCCCTGGTGAGCTGACCGAGCAGCTCATCGACTGGGGCGTGCTGCCGCCGGAGGCCAGGCCCTCCAAAGAGGACTGAGTTCAAGGGGGAAAGGCTCAGCCCGGGTTGACACACTGCCCGGCTGCGCGCTGGGGGTCCTGCCTGACAGGGTGGCGCGCAGCCGGTCGGCGATGACGTCGGTCATCAGCTGTGCCCGCGCACAGCAGCGTGAAATTCGTGGCGCGCATCTACATCTAGAGGGTGGCGCGCAATCTGTCGGCGATCGTGGCGATCCGGCCGAGCAGGCCGTTGACGAACCGCGGCGAGTCGTCCGTGGACAGCATCTTCGCCAGCTGCACAGCCTCGTCGATGGCCACCGGGTCCGGCACATCCGAAGCCCACAGCAGCTCGTACAGACCGAGCCGGAGCACCGCGAGGTCCACCGCGGGCATCCGGTCGAGCGTCCAGCCCTCCGAATGCTCGGCGAGCAGCTCGTCTATCCGGGTCAGCTGCGTCTGCACGCCTTCGACGAGCGTGACGGTGTAGTCGTTGACCGGCGGGACGTCAGGCGAGCCGACCCGGTCGGCCAGCAACGTGACCGGGTCGACGTTCCTGAGCTGCGCTTCGAAAAGCAGGTCGACCGCGCGTTTGCGGGCTTTGCTCCGAGCACCCATCTCAGCTGGAGACGCGGCCGAGGTAACGGCCGTCCCGGGTGTCGACCTTGACCTTCTCACCGGTGGAGAGGAACAGCGGGACCTGGATCTCCGCGCCGGTCTCCAGCGTGGCCGGCTTGGTGCCGCCGGTGGACCGGTCGCCCTGCAGGCCCGGGTCGGTGTGCTGGATGACCAGCTCGAGCGAGGTCGGCAGCTCGACGTACAGCGGCACGCCCTCGTGGGTGGCCACGACGACCTCGGTGTTCTCCAACAGGTAGTTCGCCCCGTCGGCGACCACGTCCCGGGAGACCGTGATCTGCTCGAAGGTCTCGCCGTCCATGAACACGAAGTCCTGGCCGTCGGCGTAGAGGTACGTCATCGAGCGGCGGTCGACGGTCGCGGTCTCCACCTTGGTGCCCGCGTTGAACGTCTTGTCGACGACCTTGCCGGACAGCACAGCCTTGAGCGTGGTCCGGACGAAGGCCGGGCCCTTGCCTGGCTTGACGTGCTGGAACGACACAACCGTCCACAACTGGCCCTCGATGTTGAGGACCAGGCCGTTCTTCAGGTCGTTGGTGGTGGTGGCCACGGGTTCGACTCTCCTGTTATCAAAGTTCTAGGACGTGTTCGCTTCACACGACCATGAGCTGCTTGGTGGTCAGGGTGAGGAGCTCGGGACCGGCCTCCCGCACGACGAGCGTGTCCTCGATACGGACACCGCCCTTGCCGGCCAGGTACACGCCGGGCTCCACGGTGACCGCCATGCCGGCCGAAAGTGTACCGTCACCCAGCTTGGAGAGGCTGGGTGCCTCGTGTATCTGCAGGCCCACGCCGTGTCCGAGGCCGTGCAGGAACTCCTCGCCCCGGCCGGCCCGTTCGATCACCTCACGCGCGGCGTTGTCGACGTCCTTGACGTCCGCGCCCACCTTCAACGCCGCCCGGCCGGCCGCCTGCGAGGCGGCCACCAGTTCGTAGATCTCCGTCTGCCAGTCCTGGGGACGGCCGAGCACGACGGTGCGGGTCATGTCCGAGTGGTAGCCGTCGACCAGGGCACCGAAGTCCATCTTGACGAAGTCGCCGCTCTGCAGGACCGCGTCGGTGGGCCGGTGGTGCGGGATCGCCGAGTGCGCGCCCGTGGCGACGATCGACTCGAACGCCGGTTTGGTGGCACCGTTGGCCAGCATCCGGTCCTCCAGCTCCCGGGCCACTTCCCGCTCGGTACGGCCCGGCCGCAGCCCGCCGTGCTCGATCAGGTCCGCCAGCGCCCGGTCAGCCGCGGCGCAGGCCATCCGCAGCGCCTCGACCTCGGTGTCGTCCTTGACGATCCGCAGCTTCTCGATCATGCCCGGCGCCCGGACCAGCTCGACGCCCGCGGCCGCGTCCGCCAGCCCGTCGAGGTCCTCGACGGTGACGTGGTGGCTTTCGTACCCCGTCCTGCGGTGCTTGGCCGGCTGCGAGGCGACCTGGCGCACGAGCGCGATGGCACTGGCGCGGTCGATGACCCGGTCAAGGTCCGGCACCTGTTGCTGAGCCTGCGTGAGATATCGGCCGTCGGTGCAGAAAACCGTGTGCTTCTCCTCGCCGGGGCTGTCGGCGGCGTGCACGACCAGCGCGGCGTTGGAACCGGTGAACCCGGTGAGATAGCGGATGTTGAGCAGGTCGACCACGAGCAGGGCGTCCAGCCCTCGCTCCCGGAGCTGAGTACGCAGTGCTTCCCGGCGGCGGGCGTAGGCGTCAGACATATCTGGGAGCTTAGGTCGTTTGCTCCTAATCAGTTCTGGGAGTTGCCATCCGGCAGACTCCTGGTGGTAGCCGCCGGCAGGTGAGCACTTTGTGCTCCTGGACGTATGAGTCCTGACGAAAGATCGTGCCCCTGCCGGATGGCCGAGAGAGTTGATCGCTGATGGGATGTCGTGCCTGCTGCTGGTTGGCGTGAGCACTGCTTGATTAGGTCGCTGATGGTTCTCTCGCAGGCTGCACCGGGTGATCGACAGTGTGGAGACGGGAGAGCTTGTTGAGGTTGTTCGTAGGTGATGACTGGGCTGAGGATCATCACGATGTGGAGGTGATGGACAGTTCCGGCCGCCGGCTGGCCAAAGCCCGGCTGCCCGAGGGCGTGGCGGGAATGGCCCGGCTGCACACCATCCTGGGCGGGCTGGCCGGAGACGAGGCCGACGAGGTCGAGGTGCTGGTGGGCATCGAGACCGACCGCGGCCCCTGGGTGCGGGCGCTGGTGGCCGCCGGATACACCGTGCTGGCGGTCAACCCGCTGCAGGCGGCCAGGTTTCGTGACCGGCTCGGGGTCTCCGGAGCCAAAAGCGACCCGGGGGACGCACACGTGCTGGCCGACATGGTCCGCACCCACGCCCACGAGCTGCGGCCGATCGCCGGGGACACCGCGCAGGGCGAGGCCGTCAAAGTCGTGACCCGCACCCACAAAACCCTGATCTGGGAACGGACCCGGCACACCCAGCGTCTGCGTCACGCGTTGCGCGACTATTTCCCGGCCGCGCTGGTCGCGTTCACCGACTTGGACGCCGCCGACACCCTGCAGTTGCTGGCCAAGGCCCCGACCCCGGCGCAGGCCGCCCGGCTGACCACCGCGCAGATCAGCGCCGCGCTCACACGCGCCCGCCGCAAGAACATCGCCGACAAAGCAGCCGCGATCCAGGCCGCGCTGCGCGCTGAGCACCTCGGCCAGCCCGAGGTCGTCACCGCCGCCTACGCCGCCTCCGTCCAGGCACTGATCGCGGTCCTGACCGTACTCAACACCCAGATCAACGCCATGCAAGGGCAGGTCGAGGCCTATTTTGGCCAGCACCCGGCCGTTGAGATCATCACCTCCCAGCCCGGCCTGGGACAGGTGCTCGGCGCCCGGGTGCTCGCAGAGTTCGGCGACGACCCGCACCGCTACACCACCGCCAAAGCCCGCAAGAACTACGCCGGCACCTCCCCGATCACCCGCGCGTCCGGCAAAAAGAAGGTCGCCCTGGCCCGCTTCATCCACAACGACCGGCTCATCGACGCTCTCATGACCCAAGCCTTCAGCGCACTGAGACACTCTCCCGGCGCCCGCGCCTACTACGACCGGCAACGAGCCCGTGGCTGCGAGCACAACGCCGCCCTGCGCCAACTCGCCAACCGACTCGTCGGCATCCTCCACGGCTGCCTCAAAACCGGCACCCTCTACGACGAAACAACCGCCTGGTCTCATCACATCGAGTCGCTTGCCGCTTGACATCTACGCTCCTGGGATGTCTTTCGGCGGATCTCGCGGGTGATCCCCGGACCGGGCCGATGGAGGTTATTGTGCTCGTCGTGCGGTTCTGGCTGACCCGAGGTTTTGTGCTGGCGTTCGTGCTCGCGGGGGCGGACGTCGGGCTCGCCGCGATCGCGGTGCACACCAGTTCGCTGAGCGTCATCCGCTCGATCGTGCTCGGCGTCGTCGCCGGGGCAGCCGCCTTGTGGGCTGCGCTGGACGGCTGGCACCAGCTGGCCGACCGCGGCCGGATCTGGGTCCTGGCGGCCGTCATCGCCGGGTTCGCCAGCGGCCTGCTGCGGGTGATCGGCAAGGCGATCTTCGTGGACGAGACCGGCCTGAGCTCCCTGGGCAGCGCGCTGACCGGCGACGCCGCCTTCGGCGCGCTGGTGATCCTCGTTCCGGCGGGATTGGGACTACTGGTCGGCAGCCGGATCGCGGCCCAGCGCGGCACTTCCCAGGCCGGCACTTCCCAGGGCGACGCTCAGCGCACGACGGCCAAAGCCGGCCCGCGTAAGTAGGAATCCCAGGTCGCCGGCAGCACGTCGACCACCCGCGACGAGTTCACGCCCGCCACCTCGGCAGACCCGATCGGGTACAACTTGCCACCCAGCAGCAGGCCGACTCCCCGGTCAGCGGCCCGTACCGCCTCCGCGCCGGGCACCACATGGGCCGAGGGAGTCACGTTGTCCAGGACCGCCGGCCTCCGTTCGACCACGGCCGCGCCGAACGCCTCGGCCACTGACCGCCGGTCCACCCGGTAGACCGCGCTGCCCATCACCATGTCCAGGGTCCGCTGGGGCGACGGCATCGCGAAGCCGTTCAAGGTGGCCAACGCCGAGACACGGGTCTCGCAACCGCCGATGTCCTTCAGGTCGAGCCCGAACCTCCGCAGGTCCGTGGGCTGGGCCCGGTCCCGGGTGGCCCGGAAGACGTTGACCGACACCCGCCCGCACGGATCCTTCTCGGAGATCGGCGCGTGCCCGTCCGGGCGGCGTGCGAGCCCTGGCCCTTCCTCCCAGGGCCCCGGGACCAGCACCGGCTGGTACGGATGGCTGGTGAAGCCCCGGTCCCAGAAGGTGAGCGTGGTGCCGCCAGCGGTCTCGTGGGCGATGGCGAACGCGTCCAGGGCGTCGATCCACATCCAGTCCGCGCTGAACGCGTCCACAATGGAGCGGTCACGGCCGTAGCCGGGCACAAAACCCTTGGGAGTGAGCGTTTCCACGCGGGTGGCGAACATCGGATCCGGCGAGCGCAGCACGAACTGGCCGGCGCCGTTATCGTGCGCGCCACGGGCGTTGGTGTCGGTGAACATCAGGTAGAACCAGCCGTCGAGGTACAACGCTGACGGTTGACCGGCGCCATATGTGTTGCTACGGCCCACTTCGTACGACGAGGACACAACCGGCTCGCCGCCCTTGGCACGCGTCCACGTCAGGCCGTCGGGGCTGGTGGCCAGGCCGATCGCGTTGCCGACGCTGTGATCGTTGGGAGCGCCTGTGTAGTACAGGTAGTAGGTGCCGTTGACCTGGATGACTGACGGGTCGCACGTGTGCCGACCGTCGAAGCCTGCGCCTGCCCCGCCGAACACCGCGCGCGGGGTCGTGTACGGCCCGATCGGCGTGGCAGCCTCGGCGTAAAGCACGTCGTCGCCAGGGGGTGCCGCGCTCACCAGCTGGCTGCACCACCACATCCGGATGCGGCCGCCCTCGACCATGGCCGAGGGCGCGTAGTTGTACTGGGCGTTCTCCCCCGCCGCGACGATGATGCCGCCGTCGTCACGCGGGCTGTCGGTGGACAACGCCCGCGGTCCGGGAGAATCGGTCTGGACCTGCCGAGGTCTGGCGGGGGCCCCGCCGATCACCGCACTGTCGGTGCCTTCGGCCTGTGGCTGTGCCTCGGTGCATGACGCGACCGTCACGCAGATCAGTAGCAGCAACAACAACCGGCGCACACATAGACCTTCCGTCACCCGACAGGGCGACAGTCTATGGTCAGCGGGAGGCTGCCCGGGGCAGAGCGACGCAAACCCGGTGCGAATCGCCGTAGTGCTGACCGGTCCCGACCTCGACGAACCCGAGCCGCTCGCTCAGCCGCGTGCTCGCCGTGTTGTCCCTGTGCACCAACGCCCACACCGCAGGGAGACGAAGCGTGTACAGCCCGTGGTCACGCAACGCGGCCGCGGCCTCCGTCGCCAGACCGCGTCCTTGGTGGGCGGTCCCGAGGAACCAGCCGATCTCCGGCACTCCCCCAGGCAGCTCCCAGGACGGGCGGAGGTGGCCGACGCCGACCAGGATGTCGTCCTCGACGAAGGCCCAGTGCCCCATGCCCGCCGGGCCGTCGTAGCCGAGCCTGCGGTCGACCGTCTCGTCGATCCAGCCTGGCTCATTGGCGTTCTTGCTGAGCAAACGCGTGATCGCCGGATCGCTGAAGATGTCCCGGACGTCGCGGCGGTCGTCCTCCCGCAGCGGCCGGATGACCAGCCGTTCGGTGCGGAGCGTCGGCTGCTCGGGCAGTGTGCTGCCGCCCGGCGGCAGCAGGACGTGGATGCGGCCCGGACCGGCCGGCTGGTAGAAGTCCGCGACGTTCAGGAAACCCAGCCCTGCCGCCAGGCGGTAGCTGGGCTCGTTGTCCACGTGGATCAACGCCCAGATCGCCGGCAGGCCGAGCGTGCGGATGCCGTAGTCCAGCAGGGTCCGCAATGCCTCACTCGCATACCCCTGACCTGCGTGCGACCGCGCCACGAACCAGCCGACCTCGACGACCTTGCCGGGCAGCCGGTCGGAGGGCGTGAACCGGCCGACACCGATGACGGTGCCGTTGAGATCGAGGATCCAGCTGCCCATCCCGCCGGGCGCGCCCCAGCCCAGCCAGCGCTCGAAGCTCGTCGCCGCGTTGACCTGGTCGGACATGTCACGCGTGAGGTACCGGCTGCTCTCCGGGTCGGCGAAGATCTTGATCACCGCGTCCCGGTCCTCGGCCCGCATCGGCCGCAGGGTCAGCCGGTTGGTCTCGAAGGTCGGCTGGCTCACTGCTCGGCTATCCACTTGATCGCGAGCGGGTAGCCCTGCACGCCGAGGCCGACGATCACACCGCTGGCCACCGCGGAGATGTAGCTGTGGTGCCGGAAGTCCTCACGCTTGTGCACGTTGGAGATGTGCACCTCGACCAGCGGCGCGGTCAGCTGGGCGCACGCGTCGGCGATCGCGATGGAGTAGTGCGTCCAGGCACCGGCGTTCAGCACGACGGGCCGGCTCTCGTCGGCGGCCTCGTGCAGCCAGCCGATCATCTCGCCCTCGTGGTCGGTCTGGCGGACCTCGACCTCGACGCCCATCTCGGTCCCGGCCTTCTCGCACAGGGCGGCCAGGTCCTCGTGTGTGGTGTAGCCGTACACCGCTGGTTCTCTCTTGCCGAGCCGGCCAAGGTTCGGACCGTTGAGCACCAGCACCCTCACAGCAGAACTCCTCCGTTCGACGGCTTGGCTGCCACAGCTGAATACGCACCTGCCAGCAACACCGGGTCCGGGCCTTCCAGCCGGCCCGGCTTGGCCAGGCCGTCCAGGACAACAAACCGCAGCATGCCTGCGCGTGTCTTCTTGTCGTTACGCATGCCGTCGATCAACTGCGGCAACGCGTCCGCGTCGTACTGGGTCGGCAGCCCGACTGACTCGAGCACGCTCCGGTGCCGGTCCGCCGTCGCGTCGTCGAGCCTGCCTGCCAGTCGCGCCAGCTCGGCGGCGAACACCAGCCCCACGCTGATCGCCGCGCCGTGCCGCCAGCGGTAGCGCTCCCGCCGCTCGATGGCGTGGCCCAACGTGTGGCCGTAGTTGAGGATCTCGCGCAGACCGGACTCCTTGAGGTCCTGACCCACGACATCGGCCTTGATCTGGATCTTGCGCGCGACCAGTTCGGCGATCACGTCGCCCGCCGGGTCGACCGCGACCTTGGGATCGGCCTCGATCAGTTCCAGGATGCGCGGATCGGCGATGAACCCGCCCTTGATCACCTCGGCCATGCCCGCGACGAGCTCGTTGGCCGGCAGTGTGGTCAGCGTGGCCAGGTCGACCAGCACCGCGCTGGGCTCATGGAACACACCGACCAGGTTCTTGCCCGCGTCGGTGTTGATGCCGGTCTTGCCACCGACCGCGGCGTCGACCATGCCGAGCAGCGTCGTCGGCACGTTGATCAGCCGCACGCCACGCAGCCACGTGGCCGCGACGAACCCGGCGAGGTCCGTGACGGCGCCACCACCGAGCCCGACGACGATGCCCTGCCGGTCCAGCCCGATCCGGCCGAGCACCTCCCAGCAGTAGCCCGCAACCGGAAGCGCCTTGCCGTCCTCGGCGTCCGGGATCTCGATGCGGTGCGCGTCCACGCCCGCCGCGGTGATCTCCTCGCGCGCGGTCTCGGCCGTCGCGGTCAGCGTCGGCGGGTGGATGATCGCCACCTTCGACGCGCCCTGCACCTTCTCGACCAGGTCACCGAGCAGTCCGCGGCCGACGATGACCTCGTACGGCTGCTGCGTGGCGACTGCGATCCTCACCGGCTCCATATCGCCCTCACTTCACCGGCATGGCCGCGAGGACATCTTCGAGGATGTCCTGCGGGTCACGGCCGTTGGTCTGCACAGTGGCGTTCGCGACCGACGTGTAGACCGGCCTGCGCTCGGTCAGCATCTGGCGCAGGTGCGCACGCGGGTTCGGCAGCAGCCACGGATGCAACGCCACCAGGCCTTCCCGCTTGAGCAAGTGGTCCAGGTCGACGTCCAGGAAGACCACGTGGAACGGCTTGAGCAGCTCAGGCACACCGGGCGCGGTCGGCGTCCCGCCGCCGAGGGCGAGCACGCCGTCGTGTTCCGGCAGCACCCGGACCAGCAGCTCGTGCTCCAACTCCCGGAACCGCTCACGGCCGAAGTCGACGACCAGTTCGCCGGCCTCCTTGCCGTGCTCGGCCTCCATGTCGTCGTCGAAGTCACGGAACCCGACGCCCAGGCGTTCGGCCGCCAGCCGGCCGATCGTGCTCTTGCCCGAACCAGGCGGCCCGACCAGAACCAGTACGGGGCCGTTCGTGCTCACCAGCGCTCCTCCAGTGCCTTCAGGTAGGACTCCACGTTCGCCCTCGTCTCGGGCATCGAGTCGCCACCGAACTTCTCCAGCGCCGCGTCGGCCAGGATGAGGGCCACCACGGACTCCAGCACCACACCGGCACGCGGCACCGCGCAGACGTCCGACCGCTGGTGGATGGCGACCGCGGGCTCACCGGTCACGACATCCACAGTGGACAGTGCTTTGGGGACGGTCGAGATCGGCTTCATGGCCACCCGGGCGCGCAACGGCTCACCGTTGGTGACACCGCCTTCCAGGCCGCCGGCCCGGTTGGAGCGCCTTGTCACGCCGGTGACGCCGCTGCCCCGGTCGATCTCGTCGTGGGCCTTGCTGCCCCACCGGCGGGCCGTGGTGAAACCGTCGCCGATCTCCACGCCCTTCATGGCCTGCACACCCATCAACGCGCCCGCCAACCGCGCGTCCAGCCTGCGGTCCCAGTGCACGTACGAGCCGAGGCCCGGCGGCAGCCCGAACGCGATCACCTCGATCACGCCACCGACCGTGTCACCAGCTTGCTTGACGGCGTCCACCTCGGCGACCATCGCGTCGGTCGCCTCCTGTCCGAACGCCCGCACCGGGCTCTCGTCGATCGCGGCGAGGTCCGCGGCCGTGGGCTCAGCACCCTCAGGCGCCTCAGCAGCACCGATCGACACGACATGGCTGATGATCTCGACGCCGAGCAGCTGCCGCAGGAAGCACTTCGCGACCGAACCCAGCGCTGTGCGCGCGGCCGTCTCCCGGGCACTGGCCCGCTCCAGGACCGGACGGGCCTCCCCGAAGCCGTACTTCTGCATTCCGGCCAGGTCGGCGTGACCGGGCCGAGGCCTGGTCAGCGGCTCGTTGCGGGCCAGACCGGCAAGTACTTGCGGGTCGATCGGGTCACTGGACATGACCTTCTCCCACTTGGGCCACTCCGAGTTCTCGATCTTCACGGCGATCGGCCCGCCCTGGGTGCGACCGTGCCGCACACCACCGAGGAACTCCACGTCGTCGGTCTCGAAGCCCATGCGCGGACTGCGCCCGAACCCCAGCCTGCGGCGAGCCAGTTGGCCCGTCAGCTCGTCGGTGGTGACCTCGACCCCGGCCACCATGCCTTCCAGCACGGCGACCAATGCCGGACCATGCGATTCCCCAGCGGTTATCCAGCGCAGCACAGCTGAATCCTGTCACGCCGGTCCAGTTCGGCCCCACCCTGGGGGAGACTGTCCAGCTGCGTCGCGGCGCCACACCGGAAACTCCGCCACGCTGCTCCACAGTGGATGATCCGGCACCGCCACAATGATCACCCCAGGCCAGGCAGCCTAAACTTGATTGATTCCAGAAAATGCGGCAGACTCCGGCACCGTGCCCACGACTTCGGACTTCCAACGCATGCTGCGGGAGGCGGCTTTACGTGTGACGCGCCCGCGGGTGGCAGTGCTGTCCGCGGTGCACGCCCATCCGCATGCCGACACGGACTCGATCATCGGTGTTGTGCGTGCGGATCTCGGCGAGGTGTCCCACCAAGCCGTGTACGACGTGCTGCGCGCACTGACCGCCGCAGGCCTGTTGCGGCGGATCGAGCCACCAGGTTCCGTGGCGCGCTACGAGGCCCGAGTCGGGGACAACCACCACCACGTCGTGTGCCGGTCATGCGGTGTCATCGCCGATGTCGACTGTGCTGTTGGCACCGCGCCCTGCTTGACCGCATCCGACGACCACGGCTTCGCGATCGACGAGGCCGAGGTCATCTACTGGGGCCTGTGCCCCGGGTGCTCGACAGCGCTCAGTTCCTGAGCACCACCTCTGATCCCGGAAGGATTTCAGTGTCTGACAGCCCTAACGCCGTCGTCGGCGAGATGAACGAGGAAAGTGCGGGCGGATGCCCGGTCTCGGCTGGGCGCTTCAACCATCCGACTGAAGGCGGGAGCAACCGCGACTGGTGGCCGAACCAGCTCAACCTGACGATCCTGCGCAAGCACTCGGATGTCGCGAATCCCATGGGCGGGGACTTCGACTACGCCGCGGAGTTCAAGACCGTGGACCTCGACGCCCTGGCCGCGGACGTCGACGAGGTCCTGACGGCGTCCAAGCAGTGGTGGCCTGCCGACTTCGGCCACTACGGGCCCTTCATGATCCGCATGGCGTGGCACAGCGCGGGCACGTACCGCATTGAGGACGGCCGCGGTGGTGCCGGTGCCGGCATGCAGCGCTTCGCACCGCTCAACAGCTGGCCCGACAACGGAAACCTCGACAAGGCGCGCCGCCTGCTCTGGCCGGTGAAGAAGAAGTACGGCCGCAAGGTCTCGTGGGCCGACCTGATGATCTTCGCGGGCAACCGCGCGCTGGAGACGATGGGCTTCAAGACCTTCGGCTTCGCCGGTGGCCGGGCCGATGTCTGGGAGCCCGACCAGGATGTCTACTGGGGTCCTGAGCGCACCTGGCTGGGCGACGAGCGCTACACCGGCGACCGGCAGCTGGAGAACCCGCTGGCCGCCGTGCAGATGGGCCTGATCTACGTCAACCCGGAGGGCCCCAACGGCAACCCGGACCCGCTCGCCGCGGCCCGCGACATCCGCGAGACGTTCGGCCGCATGGCGATGAACGACGAGGAGACCGTCGCGCTGATCGCCGGCGGCCACACGTTCGGCAAGACCCACGGTGCGGCCGACCCCGACCAGTACGTCGGCCCCGAGCCTGAGGGCGCCTCCATCGAGGAGCAGGGCTTCGGCTGGACGAACACCTTCGGCACCGGCAAGGGCCGCGACGCGATCACCAGTGGTCTCGAGGTCACCTGGACCGCCACGCCGACCCAGTGGAGCAACAGCTTCTTCCAGAACCTGTTCGGCTACGAATGGGAGCTGACCAAGAGCCCGGCCGGGGCCAACCAGTGGAAGCCGAAGGACGACGCCGGGGCGAACACCGTGCCGGACCCCGAGGACGGCTCGCTGACCCGGACCCCGACGATGCTGACGACCGACCTCTCGCTGCGGTTCGACCCGGTCTACGAGCAGATCTCGCGGCGCTTCCTGGAGAACCCGGACCAGTTCGCCGACGCGTTCGCCCGCGCCTGGTTCAAGCTGACCCACCGCGACATGGGCCCGATCGAGCGCTACCTCGGCCCGCTGGTGCCGCAGGAGGAGCTGATCTGGCAGGACCGCGTTCCCGCTGTGGACCACGAGCTGATCGGGGCGGACGACATCGCCGCCCTCAAGGGCCAGATCCTCGACTCGGGCCTGTCGGTCTCCCAGCTCGTCTCCACCGCGTGGGCGTCGGCCTCGACGTTCCGTGGCAGTGACAAGCGTGGTGGCGCGAACGGGGCACGCATCCGCCTCGAGCCGCAGCGCAGCTGGGAGGTCAACGACTCCGACGCGCTGACGCTGGTGCTGCGCACCCTGGAAGGCATCCAGGAGTCCTTCAACAGCTCCCAGACCGGGGGCAAGAAGGTCTCGCTCGCCGACGTCATCGTGCTCGGCGGGGTCGCCGCCGTCGAGCAGGCTGCCAAGAGCGCCGGCCACGACGTCCAGGTCCCCTTCACCCCGGGCCGCACGGACGCGTCGGCGGAGCAGACCGACGCGGACTCCTTCGCCGCGCTCGAGCCCACTGTGGACGGATTCCGCAACTACCGCGGCAAGGGCGACAACCTGCCGTCGGAGTACCACCTGATCGACCGCGCCAACCTGCTGACCCTGAGCGCACCCGAGATGACCGTCCTGGTGGGCGGCCTGCGTGTCCTGGGCGCGAACCACAAGCAGTCCGCGCTGGGCGTCCTCACCTCGACGCCGGGAACACTGACCAACGACTTCTTCGTCAACCTGCTCGACATGGACACCGAGTGGAAGCCGGCGTCGGAGGACGCGGAGACCTTCGAGGGCCGCAACCGCGACACCGGCGAGGTCAAGTGGACCGGCAGCCGCGCCGACCTGGTCTTCGGCTCGAACTCCGAACTTCGTGCCGTCGCTGAGGTCTACGCGAGCGACGACGCCAAGGCCAAGTTCGTCCGCGACTTCGTGGCCGCCTGGGACAAGGTCATGAACCTCGACCGGTTCGACATCGCCTGAGTCCCGACCGCACCACCTGGCCCGGCTGCCCCGCAGCCGGGCCAGTTCTCGTTCGGCGGCGTCCGATGGCGAACGTTGAGGACAAACCCAATGGCTTGATCTTGCGTTAGTTGATCACCGATCGTGATACTGCGGGCCATGGCAGATTTATCGGTTAATCGCAGAAGATTGCTCGGTGGCACGGCGGCGGGCATGGCTGGGATGGTCGGTCTCGCCGGTGTCGCGGGGGCCGAACCGGCCGGGATGCAGGCAAGCCCGATGGGGCCGTGGACGTATGTGCCACCGGGCGAATCCATCAAGGCGGCGTTCGACGCCGGTGCGCGCGCCATCCAGCTTGGCGACGGCGACTACAGACTTACCGAAACCCTTGTGCCTCCGTCGGGAGCCGTCGTCCGAGGACTGGGCCGACGTACCCGGTTGCTGGCCACGACTGTGATGAACGCGGCCGTCGCGATCGGCAACGGCGGAGCGATCGAGGCCGTGCAGATCTCCGACTTGATGATCGAGTGTGACGGCAAGGCGAAGACCGGCATCGATCTGAATGTCGTCGGCACGTCGGGCAACTACTACTGGGAGCCCGACTCGATCTGCCGACTGGACAACCTGCGGATCTATCAGCCCGTGCTCGACGGGATCAACTACCGCGGCGAGGACACCCAGTCGTGCGTGAGCAGCCGTGTCCGCGTGCGCGATGCGGGCCGCTACGGCTACAACGTCCAGGCACCGGACAACTGGTGGATCGCCTGCGAGGCGACCACAAGCACGTCCACCGGCTCCACTGCCGGATTCGGCGTGTTCGGCTCGAACAACTTCTTCCAGTCCTGCAAGGCGTGGTACTGCCGCGACTACGGCTTTCACGTCAAGGGGGTGCGCAACAAGTTCATCGGCTGCGAGTCCCAGGACACCCGGTCGCACGGCTGGTACATCGAGTGGGGCCGCAATGTCTACACAGGATGCACCGCCGACAGCGCGTCCTTCTATGACGTGGGCGGCACTTCCGCTGGGGCGGACGGGTTCCACGTCCTCGAGGGCGACGACACCTCCATGGTGGGCTGCCAGGCATTCGACCGGAAAGCCGGCGGCCACGCCGCACAGCAACGGTACGGCTTCAACATACCCGCAAGCATGATCACCAACGGCCAGCTCGTCGGCCACAGCGGCTACGACAACGTCACCGGCCTGCTCAACCGCCGGTAGGAGCCCGCCGGAACAGTCGCACGCGTTAGCAACATTGGTTGACTAACTCTCGATTAGTCAACTAGAGTTGCTTACGTGCCTGGTACCGAAGCCCCTGTTCCTCCCGATCCTGCTGACGCGCTCGCCGCGGTGGTCGCGTTGCGGAAACTGGCCGATCAGTTGGAGGACGCGGCTGTGGAGCAGGCGATGCGGGCGGAATGGGGTTGGCCCCGGGTCGCCGAGGCGCTCGGGGTCACGCGCCAGGCGGTCTACAAGAAACACGCCAAGCGGCTCATCATCGCCGGGGTCAAGTTGAGGAGACGCGAGGGATGAACGCGTTCGACACCTACATGCACGGAATCATCGTGCGGGCACAACACGAATGCCGTGAAGACGGTTCGAAAGTGGTCGAGGCACAGCATTTGCTGCTGGCGATCGCAGCCGAACAGGAACCGGCCACACACCGGATCCTGGGCTCGGCCGGGCTTGACCAGGCCACGATCCGCGCAGCGCTGGAACGGGAATTCGACCACAGCCTGAGCGTGGTCGGCGTGTCCCGCACCGCTTTCCAGATGCCGCGGCCCAGCTTGCTTCCCACCCATCCCCCGGTCGGCACGTCGGTCAAGCTCGTGCTGGAGCGGATCATGACCTCCTTCCGCAAGAAGGATCTGCAGCCCGCGCACGTGCTGCTGGCGATTCTGTTCGCCGAAGTCGGCACTGTCCCCCGGGCGCTGGCCCTGGCCGGCATCGACCGGGAAGACCTGATGGCACAGGTCCGGCAGACGATCACCACCGAGAACACCTGAGAGGACAAAAGATGCACGTCGTGGCTGTTTCCACGATCTCCGACAACGACAAGTTCTGGGGTGCGCTGAAGAAGGCGCACCGCGCACTGCCCAAGTCAGCCAAGTGGACGCTGGCGGTGGCGAGCACGGACGGCGCGAAGGCCGTGAACATCATCGTTCACGACTCGGTCGAGAGCGCCAGGGACTTCTTCGAGCCGCACGCAGGCCCTTACGCCACAACAGAGTACTTCGAAGCCGATGCCGCCAACGCGGTCGGTCTGCCGAAGTAGCAGGAGAAGAGAGTGACCAGAGGTATCGACGTGACGCGACTGCGGGCTCGCGTCCGAGAACTGCTCGCCGAGTACCAGATCCCGAGTGCGGCGATCGGCATTCTCCACAATGGCGAGATCACCGAGTTCGCCATCGGAACCAAGAACGTGTCGAGAGGCGAACCGGCAACGCCCGCCACCGTCTACCAATGCGGTTCCATGACCAAGACATGGACTGCCCTCGCCTTCATGCAACTCGTCCAGGAAGGGAAAGTCAGCCTGGACGAGCCGGTGCGGACCTACCTGCCCGGCTTCCGGGTCGCCGACGCGGAGGTCAGCGCCAAGGTCACGCCCCGCCATCTGCTCTACCACACCAACGGTATCGAGGAGGACATCGGCGATCCCGGTGAGGGCGATGACGTGTACGAGCGGATGGTCGAGAACATCACCGACGCGCCGCAGGTTCACCCGCTGGGCCACACCCATGGCTACAGCGCGGCCCTGGGCTACGCGATCCTCGCCCGGATCATGGAGGTCACCGACGGCAAGCGGTGGGACGACATCATGGCCGGCCGGCTCTTCGTCCCGATGGGACTGACCGACACCAACAGCCGGCATGACCAGGTGGACCAAGACCGGGCCGCGACAGGGCACGTGATCCGGTCTCTGGACGAAGGCCCCATCCTCACGCCGGTGAGTCACCTGCCGCGTTCCTTCGGACCAGGCGGGAACATCACCTCGACAGTCCGAGAAGTGCTCACCATGGCACACGTCCTGCTCAACAAAGGCGTGGCGCCGAACGGAACGCGCATCATCTCGGCCGAGCTCCTCCGGGAGATGATGACCTCTCGAGTGTCCATTCCAGACCCGTACATGTTCGGACCGGAGTGGGCCCTCGGCCTCATCGTGTGCGACTGGCATGGCGAAACGGTCTACGCGACCGACGGGAGCACTGTCGGTCAGAACGCTCGCCTTCGGATCCTGCCGGACTCGGGCATCGCCATCACGATGCTGACCAACGGCGGCCCGCGAGAGACCTTCTACCAGAAGGTGTTCAACGAAATCCTGACCGGCCTCGACATGGTCACAATTCCGGGCCTGCCGAAACCCGACCCAGGACTGAACCTCGACCTGTCCAGGTACGAAGGTGTCTACGAACGGCCTGGCGCCCGTTACGAAGTGGCAGCCGAAGCCGGGAAACTCTGCCTGACATTCGTGATCGATCCCATGCAGGCAGAGTTCCTCGGCAAACCGGATCGCATCACCTACGAACTGCTTCCCGTCAGCGAGACGCATTTCCTGATGCCTTCGAACGACCCGCTTGAGGACACCCAGACTGTCGCGATCTACGACTTCCAGGACGGGGCCGCGCAGTACCTGCACAACAACTGCCGGGTGAATCCGCGGACCAGCAGTTAGAGGCGACCGGCTCTGTTCGCCGGACCCGCTCGATGGAGTGAACGTCAGGCCGCCACGCGCTGCCCCGCGTGTTGTGCGCCCAGGTAGGCGAAAACCATTGCGGCACCAATAGTGCACCCTGGACCAGGGTACGACCGGCCCATCACCGAAGCCGATGTGTTCCCCGCCGCGTAAAGCCCTTCGATGACCGAGCCGTCCTCGCGCACCACCCGT
Source organism: Kibdelosporangium banguiense (assembly GCF_017876405.1). Taxonomy (GTDB): domain Bacteria; phylum Actinomycetota; class Actinomycetes; order Mycobacteriales; family Pseudonocardiaceae; genus Kibdelosporangium; species Kibdelosporangium banguiense. Next base: position 11,627,483 of record NZ_JAGINW010000001.1, read on the forward strand.
GCGTGTTCGTCGGTCAGCAAGCCGCTTTTCGTACCGAGATCACCTGGATAGATCTTGCATGCGTAGTACGGCGGTGTGTCCAGCGCACTCAGGTTAGGGTTCGGCCGCACCCGAGGATCGCTGTAGTACCGGTCGTAGACGTTGCCACCGCGCTTGAAGTCCTCGTCCACGCCGGACGCGGCGAACCCATTGAAGCGCTTGACCGTCTGCTCCAGCGCCTCGGATGGCAGACCGATCTTCGCCGCGAGTTCGGCGATGGAGCCTGCTCGGGTCAGTATCCCGGTGTCCGGCGTGTCACCGGGTTTGAACGTCACGAACGGGTACCACGAGCGGTGCTGGTCGTCGATGATCATCCATGCGGGCACAGTGCCGCGCTGGTAGATCTGGTGCCCGCATTCGTTGTAGGACATGGACTCGTTCATGAAGCGCTTGCCTCCGGCATCCACGATGATCGAGCCCGGAAAGGAACGCTCACGCAATGTCCCGGCCGCGAAGCCGTTCGGCAGACCGACCGCAGGTGTCCACCAGGACTCGTCCATCAACGCCGTCGCCGCGCCGAGCCCGATGCCCATCGAGATCACCTCCCCGGTGTCGGTGGGCGACGCGTTCGTCCACTTGGTGCCGGTCGGGTGAGGCTGATACCGCTGGCGCAGCGCGTCGTTGTGCGAGAACCCGCCCGCGGTCAGGAACACGCCGCTCTCGGCGTCGATCTGCTGGGACGCGCCATCCTTTGACACGACAACCCCGGTCACCCGCCCGTCTCGCACGACAAGCTCCGTGAGCGTCGTGTTCAACCAAACCTCGGCACCACGACGGGTCGCGAGCAACACCAGCTGGCCGATCAGCGAAGCACCACCGGTCAGCGCGGGATTACGGCCGATCTTGCGGATCTTGGTCACCCACAGCTCGGTGAGGAACCCCCGTAGCGTGCGCTTCGCCAGGCCCAGCCACCGGATCTCGGTGGTGTACAAGGGCACATCGATCGCACTGGCCCGTAACCGCAGCTTGCTCATCCACGTCCCGAGTTTCGCCCCGTCGATCACACTCGCCTCGACGCAACGACCGCTTGTGCTGGCGCCCGGCAGATCCGGGTGGTAGTCGGGGTAACCCTTCGCCCACTTCAGCCGCAGGCCTTCCTTCACGAGAAAGGACATCATGTCCGGACCACGTCGCACGAACACTTCCTGACGTTGCGCCGAGCTGTCCGCGCCCGCTGTCGCCGCCAGGTAACGCAGCCCAGCCTCAGCAGAGTCCGTGCCACGCAACAGGGAGTTGCCCGGAACCCACAACCCGCCACCGGACAGTGCCGTCGACCCGCCGAGGAGATCGGACTTCTCCACCACCAGCGGCCTGAGCCCGCGCTCCGCCGCGGTCAAGGCGGCCACCAGGCCTGCCGCGCCACTGCCAACGATCACAACATCGAAACCGGACATCAACGCTCCTTCGCATCGAGCAATGAAGCCTGCTGAACGATCGTGAGTCCACAGTCGTACGCCGCACGAGGGTGGCAGCACAATCGCGCAAACGATGGCTCTGTTTGCCGTCGAAGGACGAAGGCCCCGATGCGGAGGCTTGCCGCGTCCGCATCGGGACAGGAGCTATCCGGCGGTACAGGTGGGGGTCGGTCCAGTGCCAGTGCCGGTACCTATGCAGCCGTTGGGCGTTGGTGGCAGCGGATCGGCCGGGCCGCCGGAGAGATTCGGTGTCTGCCAATCCCGCCAGGTGGCCAGGTTTCCGGCCTTCTTGCCCGAGATCCTGAAGACGCCAGGTGCGCTCGATGTCTTCAGCAGGTGCTTCTGGATGTTCTGTTGCAAGGGAGTCCGCCACTCGGGCCTGGCGGCGCAATGGCTACCGTCCTGGATGTCGGACCAGTAGGTGATGTTGTCCCCCGCGCCGAGCGCCTTGTAGACCTCGGCCCCACCCAGCGCCGCCACGCTCCCGGACCTGGCGGCCAGCCAGTCGATGTGGGGATTCTCCATGATGAACAGCCCTCGTGGCGCCACCATCGCCACCGTCTGATGCGTGTCCACCGGCAGTGCGGCCGGGTTTCCTGTGAATGAACCAAAAGCATCGCCCAGCCAGGGTTGTTCACCGTACGCGCTGCTGAGCGGCTGAGCGCCTGATTCCCCGGGAATCCCGCGGAAAATGGGAGCACCGGCACTGCCGGACTCGATCGGCATGGTCAGCGCGATGCGTTGATCGAACGCACCGATGGCCATGGCGCCCTTTCCGTACCGCGAGCATCCCGTGACGCCGATCGCCTCCGCTTTGAGGATGCCGCCGCCCGACTTCTCGATGACGTCGATGATCCGGCTCGCGCCCCAGGCCCACGCGACCAGCAGTCCCGTGCTGCTTGAGGAGCCGTAGACGCTGTAGAACGCGCCTTGTTTGTTGTTGCGAGGTGTTCCCTCTCTGCCGACCGCGAGCGGGTCATAGTTGATGACGGCAGCACCAGAGGCCTTGATGGTGGCCGTGTCCGCACCGAATCCGCCTACGACGACAACTGCCGGGAACGGCCCGGATCCGCTCGGCAGCTCGACCCGCGCCGAGAAACTGGCGCTCCTGCCGTTGTCCGTGACATTCACTGTGACGCCGGTGCGCGAGACAGTTCCGGTGACAGTCGCGGGCTTTCTGGGCTTCTCGCCGTAGACGTACCTCTCGGCCAGCTTCTTGATCTCCGCCCGCCGGCACCGCCAGTCCGACTTCGCGGAGATCCGCGTCCCGTCCAGTTTCTTGAAAGGATCAGGAAGTTTGGAGTTGGCGGGCAACGAGCCAGGCAGCGTCACCGGGCAGTCGGCGCCCTCGTCCTCGACCGGCGCGGCGGCCACGCTGTCGGCGTAGGCGGGTCCGGTCGTCGCGGTCACCGACACCGCTCCCGCGATCGCAAGCACCGGAATGACGATCATCGAACCGATCTTCGACCGGCTCAGGCCACTATTCACCGGGTTCTCCTTCCGTGCAGGGTGAGGAGGAGATTCGATCGAAACTTTCGAATTGATACCCGAAACAGACTGTAGGACCGCGTCGCACCGACCGTCAAGGATCAACCACATTCAGCGTGACCCCACAAAGATCCAGATCACACACCACAATCACGAGTCGCACGGTTCCGATAGTTTCGAATCCCGCTGGTGATGTCAGATGCTCATCCGAGAACAAACGGGAGTCTGGCGGCCAGCTCACCCAGTTCGGCCTTCTCCGCATTGGCCGGAGCACGTCGTCCAGTGCCGACCAGCAGTGCGTCCTTGTCGGACAACGACTTGGGGAACGCGGCCCCGGCGATCTTCTCCAGCATCTCGCGAGACCTGGCCAGGCTTTCGGCAGGTGGCTCCGCCGCACCCTGGAGATTCGCGATCAGGTCAAGGTGGTGCAGAGTCCACTCGATGACATACGCGGAAAGGTAGTCCCCCGCAGTGAGTACCTGATCACGGGTGCTGACCCGAAGGTCCGGGTCAGCCAGTCCGGCAGCGCGCCCGGCAGCGGAGCCGACGTCATCAAGGTGGAACTTCAGCAGCCACGGCTGCTCATACGCCGCAGCCAGCCGGACAATCAGCGCGTCAAGCGGATCCTGGCCAGTCGGCGGCGTTCCGGCGACCTCCCAGTAGGTCACCGCATCGCGGGTCACTTCCGCCTCGGTGGGAGTCACCAGCGTGATCAGGACATCCTGAGCATCGATGACCAAGTGGCACACCAGATCCCGCACAAGCCAGCCGGTACAGCCGGACGGCCGCGCGAAGTCCTCGTCCGAGAGTTCGGCCACCGCCTTGAGCAACGCCGCCCACGAACGCGCGAAAAGATCCACGGCCCGCAAGCTAGCAGCGCCCAGCCCACCCTGCGACCGATTTCCGCCTCCGCGACGGCTGCCACACCAGAGCGATCCCAGCGGTGCACTCGCCCACTGTTTCTACCGACAACGCGGGGACGTGGTGGAACGGGTGAATTCCGGCTGCGTCGTTCCTACAGATCGAGCTGGTACTCGAAGGTTGTGTGCGTTGGTGTGTAGCCGAGCGCGTCGTTGATGCCGCGCATATGCAGGTTGCTGTCGGCGGTGTCGGTCAGCAGTCCGGCAAGGTCCGGGTGGTGTTCTTGGGCCAGGCGGATCGATTCGGCCTTCATCCAGCGGCCGAGACCGTGCCCACGATGCTCGGGCAGGACCCCGGTGCCGTAATGCTGGCCGTCGCCCTTACCGCTCCCGGGAACAACCAGTTCGGTGAACCCGGCGATCGAGCCATCCGACTCATCCACGGTGACCACGGTTTGCAACAGATCCCCGCGCTTCTCGATGGCCTTCGCCGCGGCCCGGACCCGGTCCACGTCCCAGGAGACTGTGCCGTAGTCGGTGTCGTCCATCGGCATGTCGTCCATGGCCCGGCGCGAGGCGGCAAACGTGTCGGCCAGCTCATCGGGAACGGTGCCGTTCCACCACACCAAGCGGTAACCGGGATGTGGCTGCCTGGTGATCTCGGTGGTGTCCGCCTGAGCCAGTCCCAGCCGGGCGAACGTCAACGCCAGGACCTTGCGAAAACCGTGACCCGACAGGAAATGATCCCCCGGCGAGTCCGCCCGCGCCTGAGCCACCACACACCGTCGGCCGTCATCCCGAGCTACCGCCACAGCAGCTTCGAGTAGTCGGGAGCCGACGCGATTACGCCTCTCAGCCGGATGAACATCAAGCGAGAGCTCAGCCAGATGGTTCTGCCCAGCTGAGGTGAACATGCGTAGGAACGCCGACCCGACAGGAACTCCAGCATCGTCGGACGCCAGCCACGCCAAGCGGTAACTGGACAGGCCACGATCAGGATCAGTCAGTGCGGTGATGCGAATCGACAACGTGCCTCCGTGACGAACAGTGTCAAGATCAAGAAACTGCGGTCTTGGCTTTGATGAGCGGCACGTCCCACGACAGTTTCCGGAACCCGACGCCGTAGTACAGCTCGCGTGCCTGGGAACGCCCCGGCGCACCCAAGCAGGCGACGGTCATATGAGTGGCCCCAGCCGCCCGCGCCAGATGCATCCCGTGCAGAAGCATCGCCCTTGCCAGCCCCTGACGCCGGTAGCCCGGATGCGTCCCGACCGGCTCGAACTCAGCGGTCTTGTTCACCTCGTCGAGCCACATGATCGTCGAGGACGCCATCGTCCCGTCCGGCGCCTCCACAAGGAGGTGCAAATCGCCGCGATACGCCACCATCTGCCGGACGCCTTCGTAGCTTTCGGCCGTGTACGACGAAGGAGCCCAGGCGTCCACATGAGCCTGAACCGCAGCCTCCGGCCCAGCCTCGTCAGCGGTGCGGAACCGGAATCCATCTGGCAGCACCGGCTGTTCCACGTCGATGAGGTCCCGCTCATTGAGCTGGGTCCAGGACCCGGCATCGCCGAGCGAAGCCGGATCGGTCACATACCCGTGCGCCGCCCATCGCTTCAGGGCGAACTCATCGGCAGCGCCCGGCAGCACCGTCCGCTCCAGATCCACTGCCGTGGCGTCGTACCAGTCGATCACCTCATCAACCAGCCCAGCATGGTCAGGATGAACCTGATACGCCAGATAGGCACCGGTGACATCCTTGACCGACCCATCACTCCGCCTCACCCGATGCGGAAGACAGACCCAGCCCCACGCAACCAGATCCCCGCCAGAGAACCACAGCCGACGCCGCCAGCCAGCCCCATCACTGGCATGCCCCTTGCCCCAGTTCCAGGCCAGCTCACCGAACGACGCATCGCTGTTCACCAGATCCGGCCGAGCGGCGGTGACATGCTGCGCCAACCCCTGCATGAGCCGGACGTCCGCAGCGGTCACAAGCTCAAAGTTCGCCATAGTGCGCCACTGTGTCAGGACTCCGCGAACCCGTCGAACCGTTTCCAGGTCCGCCACGTCCTGGGCAGGGTCTGTCTGATCCATCCTCAGCTCACAGGAGACCTCGGACCGCTGGGAGTCTTCCCTCCCGACCCTCACCGCCGACTGCTCACCATGGACGCGGCTGACATCTCTTGAGGCCCTCATCGGAGGTTCACTTTCGTTCGTCCTTCTACGCTTTCCCCTGCCCTGTAGTTCGTGATGGGCCACGAAACCCTTGGGGCCGATGCCAGGTTGCTTCGCACCCTGCCGTTACCAGCGACGCACGCACCCCGGGGAACCGGTCCTGATCACTGACCGGGAACCGAACTGCACTCCTCGTCCGGTTCACTGCGTTATGTGTAACTTCGTATCGCACCTGTGGAGTTGTCAATGTACAAGTCGGGCTTGGGTTGGGTTGGGTCAGCGGACTATGGAGAGGGTTGGTGGGGTTGGGGAATCGGGTGAGGGGTAGGGGTCAGGTTCTGTTGTGTATGTGCGGCCTTCGGGGCTTGTGTAGGTGAAGGTGCCGGGGGTGGGCTGGTCGACGGTCCAGGGGCTGCGTTCCTTCCAGAGGTTGTGGTACTTGCAGTGGGCGCCTGTGTTGGCGGCGCTGGTTTCGCCTTGGTCGGAGTGGCGGACGGTGTGGTCGATTTCGCTGTCCTCGGCGAGCACATTGCAGCCGGGGACGCGGCAGTAGCGGTCGCGGAGCCGGATGTGGTCGGCGAGAGCCGGTGAGGCGTGGCGTCGGCGGCTGACCTCGAGGACTTGGCCGGCTGGGTCGGTGAGGATTCGGCGCCAGGTGGCGTTGGTGGCCAGTTCGCGAGCGTGTTCTGCCGTGATGGGGCCGTAGCCGGAGAGCTCGCCGGGATGTTCGTTGAGGCCCATGAGGGTTGTCATGGGGACGGTGACGTTCACCGTGACGTTGAACAGTTTCTTGCCCTCGCCCAGGATCAGGTCAACCAGGACATCGGCGCGGCGTTGGCCTATGGTCCGGGTGTCGCCGGGCGTTTTGGCCTCCCGGGCGAGTGTGTCGATGCGCTTGTGGACGGCGGCCGCGTCTTCGGCCGTCAGGTTGACGCTGAGTTCGCTCATGCCGTCGAAGCAAGGCCGGCAGAAGACATCCCGGCGCTTGCGGGCAGCGGCACGGCGGCGGGCAGCCGCGTCCGCATCGGCCTTGATCGTGTGGCGCCGGACGGCGTCACGGAACTTGCCGTGACTGGGACGCTTTCCTTGCGCAAGGACTTGTTTCTCGACATTGTGGGCATCCTCTTTGGACAAATCGCTGGTCAGGTCTGCCAGTGCGACGGCTCGCCTGTGGTCAATGTGCCCGTCTGCCAGGGCGGACAACGTCGCAGGCAGACGGGTGACAAGCTTTCGGGCTTGTTGGATCTGTGTGTCGGCGGCCTGGGGCGTGATCCCCAGTTCCATGGAGACCTCTTCCCTGGCGCCGTCGGCCAAGTCCATGCCTTGCCTGCTGGGCGGTCTCAACTCGGCGAACCGCGTCAACGCCTGGGCGATGCGCGCGTCGTAGAAGGACTTCATCCGGTCGGCATCGGCGATCACATCCAGACATTGCGAGGCGGTCATCGCGGAAATGGGGATATCCGCAGGCGGATTGGTGTCGCGGAAGTTCATCAGGAGTTCTGCGGTCATGGTTTCATTTTATCTTTCAGGGAGAAGGAAAGGGGGGTGGATTCACTCGATCGTGGCGACCTATTTTCGACGACAAAGACCACCTCCACAGAGACCCGCATAAAGGAGTCCAAGTGGCATGCATTGACCCAGCTCACCGCCCACGAGCCGAGATCGATCCATGAAACAAACAGGGACCGGGAAAATAGGCATGATAAAGCTCCTTACCACAGAGGAGGACAGCCCAGACGAAAGGGTTCGGCGAATTGCGCGAGCGGAAAGAATACAGGCTGGATTACATTCCGGGTAAGAAGGCGAGAATCCAGGTTGCGGCGAGGAGACCTGGGCCATGGGGGACGCGGTCGCGCCAGCGGCTGAGCGATACGGCGCGGAGGCCCAGGGTGATGACGGCGGCCAAGGCTAGGGCGATGACGAGGGCGGGCCAACTGACTGCGCCCAGTATCGCGCCGAGGCTTCCGGACAGTTTCACGTCTCCTCCTCCCATCGCATGAGGTGCGACATAGTGGACTGTTGCGTGTAGACAGAAGAAGAGTGCTGCGCCGACTGAGGCGCGAAGCAGGGCGGATGTGCCTGAAAGTGCTATGAGCAAGGCGAAGACGGGGTAGGCAGCGAAGGTCAGGGCGTCGGGAAGCCTGTTGTGCAGCAGATCCGTCGCGGTCAGCAGGACTGCGAACCAGGACAGGGCCAGCATCACGGGCAGCCACAACGTCGGTTTGTCAACGGAAAGGCCCAGCAGGGCCCAAAGTACGCCGCAGCCCGCTTCGCACCAGCCGGGCCGGACTTCCGCGCCGCGGCTGAGCCGCCTGAGCAACAGGCGGCCCAGGGATCCGGCGAGGAGTCCGGTCAGGAGGAGGGTTGGGGCCATGGGTTCAGGTTGCCTGGGAAGTTGGTCTGGGGCCAGCACTAACCCGTGCGAATGGGCCGTTCGCACGGGTTAGTTGGGTTTTGCCCAGGTCAGGGAGTAGCGCCACAGAGCGTGACGGCGGTATTTGGCGCCTGGGAGGAGTCTGGTCGCCAGTGAACGCATGCCTGAGTAGGTCTCCGGGGGCGGCCAGACTGTCGGCGACGGATGCTCCCAATGGGACCGTGTCCGCTTGTACACCCGGTGCGCCACCACGCCTGCCAGTTCGAAGGGCAGACCACGCCACTCGAAGCGGGCGCAACCGATGATCACCAGCCGGCCACCGGGCCGCAGCAGTGTCCTCAAGCGAGTCAGGGCCGCCTCGGCGTCCATGTGGTGCACGGTCGCCACCGAGGCTATGAAATCGAAGCCGGCCGGGAAGTCGTGGGTCAGTACATCCCCGACTACATATGAAATATCATCTTTGAAGCCTCTTGCCAGCTCGACGCTCGGCTCGTCCAGATCCAGACCGACCACTTCCGGCACTTTCCGGCGCAGCGCGCGGGTAAGCATTCCTTCACCACAACCCACGTCCAGCGCGGTGCGCGCACCGTCCTGTACCGACGCCAGGACGAGCGGGTGGTAGTGGATGTTGTGATTCCACCTGTTTTCGTCTGTCACCCTGCCAGTCAAGCACTCCAGCTGAAGAGATGATCACCGGCGGCCACCGGCCCTTCCGGCGCGAAGTCCGAGAGCGCCGTATTCTGGGCGTCCAGTGCCACAACTGGACAGACCACGGAAAAGCCGGCCGCCGCAAGGGCCGCGGGATCCCATCCGATGATCGGCTGTCCCGCCCGGACACTCTCACCCTTCACCACATGCACTACAAAGCCCTCACCCTTCAGTTTCACCGTGTCGATTCCCAAATGGACCAGCACACCCTGACCGCTCTCCCCCGCCACGGCGAACGCGTGCGGGTGCAAAGCCATCACAACCCCGTCAATGGGAGAAAGGACGTCAGCGGCGACAAGAGCGGGCTCTACAGCCAGCCCTGGACCGACCCACGCCTGAGAGAACACCGGGTCCGCAACCGCCGAGAGGGCCACGACGGCACCGGCGACCGGACTGGAAACGCGCAAAGTCACAGAAGATCCTCGATATCACTGGCAATGGTGTCGGCTTCCGGGCCGACCACGATCTGTACCGCTCCACCCATCCTGACCACACCGTGCACGCCCAGTGCACGCAACGCTCGTTCGTCCACCAGGGAATCGTCTTTGAGTTCGCACCGTAACCGCGTGATACACGGTTCGAGTTCGATAACGTTGGCGGCCCCGCCGATGGCGGCGAGAATCTTCGCCGCCCGCTCGTCTGGCATCTGTTGTTCCCTCCCGGTCGGTCAACCTGCGCACTTTTGTACGCGCCGGACACCGACTGCGTCACGCATTGACACAAAGCTGTAACGGGCGTTGACTCTTAACACATGTCAGGCGCATAGTCCGCCACCTACCTGGTCTAGACCAGGCTGCCCACGCGTCAGGACACCCGGCCCCGATACGGGAGAATTCCAGTGAGCGCACCACAGATCCAGCAGTCAGGCCGTGGCCTGGCGGGATTACAACGCTTCGCCCGAAGCCTCATGCTACCCATCGCGGTCCTGCCGGCCGCGGCCCTGCTGTCGCGACTCGGCTTCATCGACAATAGCGGCAAGGGGCAGGGCGAGCTGATCGCCGCCATCCCGGGCAAGGCATTCGACGAGATCGCCAAGGTCGTCGGCGCAGGCGGCGACGCGTTGTTCCAGTTCCTGCCCCTGTTGTTCGCGATCGGTATCGCCATCGGGTACGCCCGACGCGCCGACGGCTCGGCAGCGCTCGCCGCCGCGGTCGGCTACCTGGTGTTCCACAATGTCCTGCTGGCGATCATCGACCCCGCGCTGACCGAGGGCAAAAGCTTCAACAACGGCCCGTACGGCGTGCTCGGCGGCATTGTCACCGGCCTGATCACCGCCGCTCTTTGGCAGCGGTACCACCGCATCAAGCTGCCTGCCTACCTGGCGTTCTTCGGTGGCAGGCGGTTCGTGCCGATCATCACCGCGATCGCGATGCTGCTGGTCGGCGTCGTGCTCGGCCTGATCTACAGCTGGTTCAACACCGGCCTGACCCATGTCGGTGAGGCGGTTTCCGGATCGACCGTCGTCGGCGCCGGGGTTTACGGTGCGCTCAACCGGTTCCTGATCCCGTTCGGCCTGCACCACATCATCAACTCGTTCGTCTGGTTCGTGTTCGGCGAGACCAACGGCGTTACCGGTGACCTGAACCGGTTCTTCGCCGGCGATCCGAGCGCAGGCACGTTCATGTCCGGCTTCTTCCCGATCTTCATGTTCGCGCTGCCCGCGGCCGCGCTGGCGATCTACCACACGGCAAGGCCGGAGAACCGCAAGATCGTCGGCGGCCTGATGCTGTCCGCGGCGCTGGCGTCGTTCCTGACCGGGGTGACCGAGCCGCTGGAGTTCGCGTTCATCTTCGTCGCCTGGCCGCTGCTGATCGTGCACGCCGTGCTCACCGGTGTGTCGCTCGCGGTGACCAACGCGCTCGGGGTGCATGATGGGTTCGGGTTCTCCGCGGGTGCCATCGACTACGCGCTGAACTGGAACCTGGCGACGAAGCCGTGGCTGATCATCCCGATCGGCCTGGTGTTCGCGGTGATCTACTACGTGGTGTTCCGCTTTGTGATCACGAAGTGGAACCTTCGCACGCCGGGCCGCGAGGACGAACCGCTGGACGTCGAGAGCACGATGGACACGCCGACCGAACGGGTCCGCGCGCCACGGCCGCAGCCCCAGCCGCCGCACTCACCCCCGCCTCGCCGTGGTTGAGGTCCGCGTCCGCGTCGCCAGCCGGGTGGGCCTGCACGCCAGGCCCGCCGCGCTGATCGCGAAGCTGGCCGCCGAGCAACCGGCCACCGTCACGATCCGTAAGGACGGCGGTGAGCCCATTGCGGCGGCCAGCCTGCTGAACCTGATGACGCTGGGGGCGATGCACGGCGACGAGGTCATCCTCGCCGCCGAGGGAGAACACGCTCAGTCCAGTTTGGACGCTGTGGCCGCGCTGATCGAGACGGAGATGGATCAGTAACGCGGACAGGCGGAGGCGCGCTCACCGGCGCGGTCCCGGATCTGCTGGATCACGCCGGTCTTCGCGTCGGCGTAGTCCTGGACATACGCCCAGTCCCGCTTCGCCAGTTCCAGCTTGGTCTTCTCATACAGCAGCCGGTCACTGTCGTTGGCGCGCAACCAGTCCCGGAAGACCAGGTAGCGGTCGAACTCCACACAGCCGGCCGTGTAGACGTGCAGGTTCACGTTGCGGTCGTGCCCGAACTCGACACGCCGGTAGAACACCCGGTGCTCGTGATGCTCGGCTTCCCTGATGTGGAAACGAAAACCGACTGCCTTCAGAGCAGGGACAAACGCGTCCTCTGTGGAGGAATCGGGCACGGCCAGCGCGATGTCGATGACGGGTTTGGCCGCCAGACCGGGCACTGAGGTCGACCCGACGTGTTCGATCCCCACAACCGCAGGTCCTAGGGCAGCACGTATCTTGTCGTGCTCTTCTTCGAACCACGCGGGCCAACGCGGGTCGTATTCAGCTACAACGACTTTGACCGCATAGGGCTGCGGCCGGTCCCCAACGAACATGATGCCGTCCTCTCGATGAACAGCGCTTCAGGTTATCGAGAGGGGCAACCGATTTACTGGCCGAGCTTGCGCCTGGTGGTCGTGCGCTGCGTCGCGGTCACGATGGCCCCGACCGCCGCGACACCGGCGAACAACGCGAAAAAGCCCATGAAGAACACGGCCATCACGACAAGCACGACAGCCAGCAGGCCCATGGTCAACGCTGTACCCACGAACACCCTCCGTTCCAGACACCCACCGCATCGTGAGCATCACCTACTGTCTATCACGGCTCGGGTGGCTCAGGCCAGCGGCAACGGCAGTGTCCCTCCGGTTGCCTCCACCAGCGCGTCCCGCATGACCTCACGCGGCGCGGGCATCCCGGTGAACTGGGTGACCTGGCCGAACGCCTGGTGCAGCAACATGTCCAGGCCGGTGCCGGTCCGGCCGCCACGGGCCTGGACGGCAGCCGCGAGCGGGGTCGGCCAGGGGTGGTAGATCACGTCGACCACGCACGGGGCAGAAGCCAGGTCCTCGACGTGGACATCGGCGACCCCAGCGGGCACTGTGCTCACGAGGACGTCGGCTGCCGCGACGAGCTTGCCGAAGTCCGTGTCGGCCCAGCGATGTACCTCGATCTTCACATCGAGTCGTTCCGCGCACTGCAAAGCATCAGCCGCTGACGCTGGATCACGCACCACCAAAGCGAACGAATCGATCGATGCCTCGGCGAGCGCCACGATCGCCGCAAGTGCTGTCCCACCCGCGCCGAGCAGGACCGCATGCGCGCCAGGCGTTGGCTGGTAGCCACCGGCGTACAACAGTGCTCCGGCAACGCCGTCCACGTCCGTGCAGTCGACGTGCCAGCTGCCGTCAGGCTGATGCACGAGCGTGTTCCCAGCGCCCACAAGACGAGCGCGTTCAGTGACATGCGAAGCCACTGTCAGGGCGGCACGTTTGCCCGGCATGGTCACCGAAAGCCCGGCCCACTCCGGGCCGAGGCCTTCGACGAGCGCGGGCAGGCCCTCGGCGTCGCACTCGAGCCGCGAGTACGTCCAGTCCAGTCCCAATGCCCCGTAGGCGGCCGAATGCAGGACAGGCGACAGCGAGTACCCGATGTTCGTACCGACGATCCCAGCGCGCCGCTCAGAAGGCGCCATTGGCACGCGCTGTCTGACGGTTCTGGTCATGCTGTTCCGGCGTGTCCGCGAAACATGACGTGCCGTCCTTCTGGCACTTCACGAAAAACAGCCAGGAACCGGGTTCTGGCGCGGCCGCCGCCTTCAACGCGGGTTCGCTGGTCGCCGAGATCGGCGTCGGCGGAAGTCCGGCGACCACATACGTGTTGTACGGGCTCTGTGTGCCGCGTGCCTTGTCGTCCGTTGTCACGATCGGCGCGTCCAGCAGGTAGTTGACCGTCGAGTCGAACCGGAGCCGGTCGTTGGTCTCCAGACGCCGGTAGACCACCCGGGCGATCTTGCCGAAGTCCTTCTCGATGCCCTCGTGCTCGACCAGCGACCCTATGATCAGCACCTGGTACGGCGTGTAGCCGGACTTCTCGGCCAGCTTGGGCATGCCCCAGCCGTCGAACATCGACGCCGAGTCGGTCAGCACCTTCTTGAGCAGCTCCTCGGCGGTCTGGCCGGGCTGCACGTTGTAGACGCCGGGCGCGACGAGGCCTTCCAGCCTGCGCTTGGGTTCGGCCTTCACAGCGAACGGGGCCGCCCACTGGGGCACGCCGAGCTGGGTGAGATCGGTGGTCGCCTCGACCACCTTGAGCAGGTCCGCCACTGTCGGGCCGGTCTTCTTGCCGTCGATGGTCACCGTGCCCGCGTTGGAGATCTGCGTCAGCACGCCCTGCACGACCTTGCCGTCGGGCAGCTTGATGTCGTCGAGGCGGGTTCCCGCCTTGATCTGCAGCTGGCCGACCCGGGCGTCCTTGCTGATCATCCGGTCCACCGCGGCCTTGCCGGACATCTTGGTCTTGACCAGGTAGTAGCCCGGCTGGATGGACTTGACCTTCGGCTGGTCCTCGCCCGCGGCGGAGAACGCGCGACCGCTGGCCACGACGTCCTTCTCCTTGAGCGCCGCGCCGATGTCCGCCGTCCCCTGGCCCGCTTTCACCTCGACGACCACATCGTGCTCACCGGAACCGGCGTAGTCGTCGTAGCCGCCGAAGCCCAGCACCTGCGTGACGCCGTACCACGCGCCACCGGCGATCAGGGCGACGACCACAATGGCGATCACCCAGAATGTGGGGCTGCGACGCCGCTTCTTACGCGGCGGGCGTGGCTCGTCGTCATAGTCGTAGTCGTCGTAATCGTCGTCGTGCCGATTCTGACCACGCGAGTTGTCGAACAGCCCGAGTCCGTCGGTCACTCCGCACCCTCCGGTGTACTTTTCCCGACCCGGTCGTTGTTCCTGCGCACAGCGGCCGCGCGCGCGTCCAGCCACGCCTGGAGGATCTCCACGGCGGCGGCCTGGTCGACCACGGCGCGCTGCTTCTTACCGCGTACACCGCGCTGCGACAGCATTCGTGACGCTGTCACTGTCGTCAGCCGCTCGTCCCCTAACCGGACCGGAACAGGCCCGATCCGCTCAGCCAGTGCTGTGGCATAGGCGACCGCGCCGATCGCCGCCGGGCCGTGCCGGCCAGCCAACGTCTTGGGCAAACCGACCACCACCTCGACCACTTCGTGTTCCGTAACGAGTGCCGAGAGCCGGTCGAGGTCACTACCCGACCGCTCGTCACGTGACAGAGTAACGAGAGGGCTGGCGATCACCGGCGCGGGATCGCTCAGCGCGACGCCGACCCGTACCGAGCCGACGTCGACGCCTAGCCTCCGACCAGGCCCGGGATCATGTTCTCCCGGGCGATCCGCGGCCGGACCGTCATGCGTCACGCGCCGCCCAGCTCCCTGCGCAGCAGCACGATGGCCTCCTCGACACCGGCCGGCTTGGTGCCGCCGCCCTGGGCCATGTCGGGCTTGCCGCCGCCGCGTCCCTCGATCGCCGGGGCGAACGAGCCGACCAGCTTGCCGGCGGCCAGGCCCTGCTCACGGGCCACGCCTGTCGTGGCGACCACGAAGCTGACCTTGTCACCGGCCGGGGCGAACAGAGCGACCACACCGGCCTTGCCGCCGATCCGGTTGCGCACGTCCATGGCCAGCGCCCGCAACCCGCCGGCGTCCACGCCCTCGGGCACGCTCTCGGCCACCAGCTGCACGCCGTCGACGTCCTGGGCCTTGCCGGCCAGGTCACCGGCGGACTGCAGCACCTGGGCGATGCGCAGCTGCTCGATCTCCTTCTCGGCGGACTTGATCCGGCCGAGCAGGCCCTCGATCCGGCCGGGCAGCTCGGCCGACGGCACCTTCAGCTGGTCGGCCAGCTGCGACACCAGCAGCTGCTCCTTGCGGACGTAGCGCAGGGCGTCGGAGCCGACCAGGGCCTCGACGCGGTGCACGCCGGAGCCGATGGAGGCGTCGGCGACCAGCTTGACCAGGCCGAGCTGGCCGATCCGGTCGACGTGCGTGCCACCGCACAGCTCGCGCGAGTACTCACCCATGTCGACCACGCGGACGTTGTCGCCGTACTTCTCACCGAACAGCGCCACGGCACCCAGCTCCAGGGCCTTGGCCTTGTTGGTGACGAACGTGTTGACCTCGACGTCGGTCTGCAGGTAGTCGTTCACCTCTTCCTCGACCTCGGTGAGGATGTCCGTGGACACCGAGCCGGGCGTGGTGAAGTCGAACCGCATGCGGCCAGGGGCGTTGAGCGAACCAGCCTGGGCAGCGCGCTGGCCGTAGGCACCGCGCACAGCGGCGTGCACGAGGTGCGTGGCCGAGTGAGCGCGGGCGATGGCCTTGCGGCGGTCACGGTCCACCGATCCGGTGACCTCGGCGTCCAGACCGATCTCACCGGACAGCACGGTCACGCGGTGCACGAACAGGCCCGGGACCGACTTCTGCACGTCGTTGACCTGGATCTCGGCACCGGAGCCGACGAGCAGCCCGGTGTCGGCGATCTGGCCACCGCTCTCGGCGTAGAACGGCGTGCGGTCCAGGACCAGCTCAGCGTCCTGACCAGCGGTGACACGAGTGACCGGCTGGCCGTCCACGAGCAGGCCGATCACGCGGGCGGTGGCCTGCAGATCGGTGTAGCCCAGGAACTCGGTCTCGCCGTTCTGCTCAAGGAACTTCCGGTACTCCGAGAGGTCCCCGTGCCCGGTCTTGCGGGCGGCGGCGTCAGCCTTGGCCCGCTGCCGCTGCTCCTCCATCAGCTCCCGGAAGCCGGTCTCGTCCACCTGCAAGCCCTGCTCAGCGGCCATTTCCAGGGTGAGGTCGATCGGGAAGCCGTAGGTGTCGTGCAGCTGGAAGGCCTTGTCGCCGGCCAGGACCTTGCTGCCGCTGTCCTTGGTCTTCAGGGCGGCCAGGTCGAAGATGCGCGAACCGGTGGTCAGCGTGGCGCGGAAGGCGTCTTCCTCGGTCTTCATCACGGCCGAGATGCGCTCGAAGTCGCGCACCAACTCCGGGTACGACGGGCCCATGGCGTCACGCACGACCCCAGCGAACTCGGTCAGCACCGGCTCGTCGACACCGAGCAGACGCACGGACCGCACGATGCGACGCAGCAAACGGCGCAGTACGTAGCCACGGCCCTCGTTGCCTGGCGTCACGCCGTCACCGATCAGCATCACACCGCTACGGGCGTGGTCGGCGATGACGCGGAACCGCACGTCGTCGGTGTGGTCGGCGCCGTAACGACGGCCGGACATCTCCTCGGCCTTGCTGATCACCGGGCGGACGAGGTCCGTTTCATAGACGTTGTCGACGCCCTGCAGCAAGTAGGCGACACGCTCGACGCCCATACCGGTGTCGATGTTCTTCTTGGGCAGCGTGCCGATCGGCTTGTGGCCGTACTTCGGGCTCTGCTCGCCCCGGACGTCCTGCATGAAGACCAGGTTCCAGATCTCCAGGTACCGGTCCTCGTCGACGACCGGGCCGCCCTCTTTGCCGAACTGCGGGCCGCGGTCGTAGTAGATCTCCGAACAGGGGCCACCGGGACCGGGCACGCCCATGTCCCAGTAGTTGTCCCGGCCGTCACGGCGCTGGATCCGCTCGTCGGGCAGGCCGGCGACCTTCTTCCACAGCTCGATGGCCTCGTCGTCGTCGAGGTAGACCGTGGTCCAGATCCGGTCCGGGTCCAGCCCGAAACCGCCGTCGTCGACCGAGGAGGTGATCAGGTTCCAGGCGTGCTCGATCGCCCCGGCCTTGAAGTAGTCGCCGAAGGAGAAGTTGCCGGCCATCTGGAAGAACGTGTTGTGCCGGGTGGTCTTGCCGACTTCGTCGATGTCGCCGGTGCGCACGCACTTCTGCACGCTGGTGGCGGTCGGGTACGGCGGCGGGGCCTCACCGAGGAAGTACGGCTTGAACTGCACCATGCCGGCGTTGACGAACAGCAGGTTCGGGTCGTCGAGGATCAGCGAGGCGCTCGGCACCTCGGTATGCCCGGCGTTCTTGAAGTGGTTCAGGAATCGATTGCGGATCTCATGCGTCTGCACAGCTAGTCCTAGATGATGAAGAAGGGATCAGGTCGCGGGGGACACGGCGGAGCGACGGAACGACAGTTCAGTCGTCCGCCCGACGCGCTCGCGCGCCGCCGCGTGCACCAGGAAGGCGCACACCCGACCGCTCGTTCACCACGTCCTGCAGCTCCTTCTCACGCTCACTCATCCCCGCTCGCACGTCCGCACCGAACGCGCCCAGGGCACCCGCCAGCTCACGCATCGCGTCGCCGACGTTCTCGGCCACGCCTGCCGGTGTGGCGGCGCGAGCCTTCTCCCTGAGTTTACGTGACGCGACCACACCGGCCGCCACTCCGATTCCGAGCCAGAAGAGCCTGCTCATTTGCGGCCCCCACGGCGGCGCGGGCGACGCGTGTGCTTGCCCTCGCGCTCGTCCTTACGCTTGCGGCGGGCCCTGATCGCCTTGCTCAGGCCGTACGACACAGCCGCGACCTTCACCAGCGGACCGCCGAGCGTGGCGGTGAACACCGAAGTCAGCGCCGAGACGTTGCCGCTGACCGCCTGCGCGTTCGCCGTGATCCCGTCGACGCGCTCCAACTGGGTGTTGACGTGGTTCAGCGTCGTGTTGGCACCGTTGAACAGCGGATCAGTGTTCTCGTGCGCCTTACGGATGGCGATCGTGGCCTCGTCCAGCGTGCGTCCGAGCTTGATCAACGGAACCACCAGCAGCAGCACCAGCAGCACGAACGCGGCTGCGGCGACGACCGCGGCGATTTCCCCTGCGGACACGAAGCCCTCCCGTACGGCTGTGCGAATAGTGCAGCAAGGCTACCGGGTGGGGTGAGCATGCCCGGCGCCGGTGCACGGAGCCGGGCCACGAGCTCAGAGATCGCCGATGTCACCGCCCAGACCGAGGTTGATGCCGAAGTGCGTACCCGCCGTGCGCTCCAGCGTGAAGCGGTCGATCTCGGCGCCGATCGAGGTCAATACCCGGACGGTCAGTCTGGACTTGCGGCCGGGATACGCGGGCTCGGAATCGATGGCCATGAACGCGTAGCCGGTGAACCGGACGCGCGACCACTGGACGGTCTCGGTGACCTTCGACTTGCCTGGCGCCCAGTGATACGACAGTACGTCCTGGTGCGGCCCTTCGTGGCCTTCGTAGGTGTCCGGCGCAGGGAAGTTGTAGAGGCTACGGCCGCCGCCACCGCACGTCGCGTACACAGTGCCGTCGGTCTCCGGGTGCGCCGTGCTGCCGATGGGCACCGCCTTCGTCACGCGGTTGCCGCGTAGGGCGTCGGTGCGCTCGTAGACGTGGTTGTGGCCGTTCACGACGAGGTCGACCTTGTAGCGGTCGAACAACGGCACCCAAGCGTCGCGCACGCCGCCCTCGGAGGCGTGGCTGTTGGTGGTCGAGTACGCGCAGTGGTGGAAGAACACCACGATGAAGTCCACATCCGGCTGCGCGCGCAGGAACGCCAGCCGCTGCTTGAGCCAGCGGGTCTGGTCGCCGCCGGTGTAGCCGTGGTTGGCCGGGATCTCGTACGACACGTCGTTGGCGTCCAGCGAGACCACGCCGACGTTGCCGTAGATGAACGAGTACGCGCCAGGGCACGATCGCGGTCCCGAGCCAGGGAAGTCCCAGCGCGCGGTCTGGCCGCCGTAACCGTGGTTGGCGTACAGGGCCTCCATGTCGTGGTTGCCCGTGGTGACCATCCACGGCACACCCTGCGCCACCGGCTCGATCTGACTGAAGTACGCGTCCCACACTTTCGGGTCGAATACGTCGTGCGTGGCGTCCGCGGTGCCCGCGATCGGGTTGCCCGCACCGGTCGGGTCGGCGTACGCGATGTCCCCTGCGAGCAAGTGAAAGGCCGGGTTCTGCTTGTTGACCTGGCCGTCGTTGGCCAGCGCCGCCGTGCTTACGCCCTGGTCACCGAATGCGGTGAACGTGAACTTGTGGTGCGGCAGGTAGCGCGCCGGAGCCGTGGTGAAGCTGGCGTCGGCGTGCTTGGGGTCGTAGTCCTCGTGACCGACGGCGTAGTAGTACTTCGCGCCCGGCCGAAGGCCACCGACCTCGGCGTGCAGGTAGTACTGGTCGGTCGGCGCGATCACACCCTTGACCTCGGAATGCAGTGCGCGGATCTCGGCCGGGACGCGGTGGCCGAGGTCGTTCGGGTCCGACCCGACACGGATGAACGGCTTGCGTACGGGCGCGGGCAACTGCCAGCCGACGCGCATCTGCGTACGCGGGTCACGGCCGAAGGCGATGTGCCGGCCGGTTGGCGTGACCCGGTCGCCGGACGCGTACGCCAGGCCAGGCAGCAACGTCGGACCAGCGACGGCCAGCGCAGCGACGGCGGCGCCACGACCGAGCAGGGACCTGCGATTGAGGTATTCGTGCTGCTCGGCCATGGTCAGGCGCGCAGCCAGGTGATCAGGAACGCCTACACGGGGGATTTCCATGCCGACATGCTCATCCGGGAACATGCCGGTGCGACCACGCCGACATGAACACCAGCTGTCCACTATAGATGGTGATGGTCAAGGGCAGCCGAAGGGTTCTTTACTTCACTCGCCTCGAATCGCCTTGCGGAGCTTGGGGACGCGCTCCGAAAGCGGACGTTCGGCACCACGGGAAGTGGGTTCGTAGTAGTCGCGACCGACCAGGCCGTCAGGCGGATACTGTTGCGCCAGAACGCCTTCGGGCACGTTGTGCGGGTAGCGGTAGCCCTTGGCGTTGCCGAGACGGGCCGCACCGGCGTAATGGCCGTCGCGCAGATGCGCCGGGACTGTGCCCGCTGCGCCGGACCGGACGTCGGACAGCGCTGCGTCGATCGCCACGATCACGGCGTTGGACTTCGGTGCTGTGGCGAGATGGATCGTCGCCTGGGCGAGCGCGAGACGTCCCTCGGGCATACCGATGAACTGCACGGCTTGCTGCGCGGCGACGGCGATCTGCAACGCGGTCGGGTCGGCCATGCCGATGTCCTCGCTGGCGTGCACGACCAGGCGGCGCGCGATGAACCGGGGGTCCTCCCCCGCCTCGATCATCCTCGCCAGGTAGTGCAGGGCCGCGTCGACGTCCGAGCCGCGGATCGACTTGATGAACGCGCTCGTGACATCGTAGTGCTGGTCGCCCTGCCTGTCGTACCGGACGGCCGCCTTGTCGACGGTCGCCTCGACGGTGGCGAGATCGATCTCCGCGAGGCCGGTCGCGGCGGCGGAATCGGCTGCGGCCTCCAACGCGGTCAGGGCCCGCCGGGCGTCGCCGCCGGCCAGCCGGACCAGGTGGTCTTCGGCTTCCTTGGCCAGGCCGAGCGCACCGGCCAGGCCGCGCTCGTCCTCGACTGTGCGCCTGATCAGGACACGGACGTCCTCATCAGTCAACGGGTGCAACTGCAGCACCAGGGAGCGCGACAGCAACGGCGACACGATCGAGAAGAACGGATTCTCGGTGGTCGCGGCGACCAGCAGCACGATCCGGTCTTCCACCGCACCCAGCAGCGCGTCCTGCTGCGTGCGCGAGAAGCGGTGCACCTCGTCGATGAACAGGACGGTCGACTCGCCTGACCTGGTCAGCCTTCGTCGGGCCTCATCGATGACCGCCCTGACTTCCTTCACGCCCGCGGTCAACGCCGAGAGCGCGACGAACCGCCGCCCGATCGCCTGGGAGACCAGAGTGGCCAGGGTCGTCTTGCCCGTCCCCGGCGGCCCGTAGAGCAGCACGGAGGCAGGCGCGGCGCCCTCGACCAGGCGGCGCAACGGCGATCCGGCACCAAGCAGGTGGTCCTGGCCCACGACCTCGTCAAGCGACTGCGGACGCATCCGCACCGCCAACGGAGCGTTCGCCGCCACCCGCGCCGCGGCACCCGGATGGGGTGGCGGGTCGGATGGTCCGGACACGTCGAACAGGCCCTCATCCACGGCAAACACGCTACCTGGTCAAGGACCGCCGACTGGCCCGGCGGGTAAGACATCGGCCAGCGACTGAAGTTCGATGAAGCGCATGCCCGGCAGGTTAGCGAGGGGATCCGACAGTGTTGATGGTCCTCGCTTCGCTCGGACGGGCTTTGTCGCCGGAAGCCGGCCATTCCACCCCGCCCCACGCAACCGGCTTCTTCGCTCGGGGCCGGGCACCGCTGCGGCCGGGGCGATGCCGGGCGTGTTGCGGGGCGTAAATGACCAGCGCGACAAAGCCCCTGACCACGTTGACTTCCTCTAGCGGCTCAGTTCCTTCACCATGATCGAGACGGCGTATGGCACGAGGTCCCGGCCGCGCCGCCACAGCCACGGAATTCCCTTCACCACCAGCCAGATCACGTGTCCGGCAGCGCCTACCCGGCGGCCTCCGGAACACACCAGGCTGACGGGGTTGGGGATCGTGCAGCCGCGTTTGGCCAGGATCTCGGCGAATCCGAGGGCGAGCATCCGGTGGCCGAGCTCCGACGGATGCAGCCGGTCGACGCTCCAAGCACGCATGTCGTAGGCGCCGGGCAGCAGGTCCAGGTCCAGGCAGCCCGCGTCGTGCTCGGCCGACACTTCGTCGATGACCGAGTTCAGTTCGTTGATCCGGCTGCGCAATGCCCGGCGCAGTGGGCCAGGCAAGCGGAAAACCTTGGCATGATCGTGAAAACGCACAGTCAGCACGACTGTGCCCGCCTCAGTCAGGGTGCTGACCACGTGGTCCAGGTCGGCCCGGATGCGGGCCGCGTCGAAGTCCGACCGCAGCGTGTCGTTCATCCCGACGATGATCACTGCCACGTCCGGCGCGAGCGCCACCGCTTCGGGCAGTTGGACGTCACGCACACATGCCATGCGCGCGCCGGTGAAGGAGAGGTTCGCGAAACGGACATGGTCATGGCCGCTGAGCGCGGTCGCGAGCAATGAGCCCACGCCACGCCAGCCGCCGCCGGGCAACGGGTCACCGAGCCCGACCGCCGTCGAGTCGCCGAGCACGACAAGGCTGCCG
Source organism: Kibdelosporangium banguiense (assembly GCF_017876405.1). Taxonomy (GTDB): domain Bacteria; phylum Actinomycetota; class Actinomycetes; order Mycobacteriales; family Pseudonocardiaceae; genus Kibdelosporangium; species Kibdelosporangium banguiense. Next base: position 11,649,982 of record NZ_JAGINW010000001.1, read on the forward strand.
GCCTGCCATTCCGGCTGCCGCAGTCCCGGGGTCACGCATTCCAGCACGCTCACGGCACAACGATCGCGGCTGCGGGCTCACCACCGGTGACGCCGGGTTGACCGTCCGAAGACGGCTCACTGAACTATCGGAACGCCGGGTACATGGGCAGCTTGAGATCCGGGCCGAACTTGCGGGTCAGCGCGTCCACCACGGATGCCGCATGCTCGGCGACCGCGTCCGCGCCGGCTCGTTTGGCCTCTTCGCACAGGTGCTGCCAGCGCGCGGCCAGGGCGACGCTGCGGCGGGGCGACGGCAGGTGGCTGTCGAGCGGGCCGTCGGGTTCGCCCGGACGGGGCAGGAACCAGAATGTGGACGCCCAGACCCAGAACAGCTGAGCGTCCAGCATGCGAGGCAGCACAACGGAATCGTCGGCCAGGTCGGGCCACATCACGCGGACCTCGGCACGCCACGCGGCGAACATCGCGTCCGTCATGCCGGCCGGCAACGCGAACGCGCACCAGCAGGAGGGGAACGGAACCCGCAGATACGCCGCGTCCAGCATGATGTTGCGGATGCAGCCACCCTCGAAATCGAGGAACCGGACGCCCCGGCTGGTGATCAAGTTGTTGTCCGGGCACAGGTCTGACGGGCTGAAGGCACGGTGCCTGCTGGTGGCCAGCAGCCAGCGGGTGCGTTCCGCGCGCTCGAACACGTGCGACGGGGTGCGCACGTTCAGCGCGTCCTCCAGCAACTGCGGCAGGCGCTCGATCGCGGCCGGACCGTTGACCGCTAACGGATCGCCCTTCACGCGGGCTGCGGACAACCGGCGCATCAACGCGTCGAAGTCAGCCTCACGGCCTGCTGTGGTGGCGTGCAGGCGACCTAGCGACCGTGCCCACGACAAAAGCGCACGCTCGGCGCCGCGAGCGTCGTCACCGAGCAGCTTGTCGGCCAGGGTCGGAGCGCGGCCAAGGTCCTCGATAACGATTACTCCGGCGGCGCCGTCGTGCGCATACAGCTCAGGACACATGCGCTCATCCGCGGTCAACGCCGTGAACAGTTGATAACTGACGGCCTCACGGACGAACGCTTCGGACGGCGTCGGCTGCTCATAACGTTTCACCACGAGGGTGCGCGGCAGTGAGAACGGCGTCGCGGCGACGCGCACACGTACGACCGTGGAGAATTTGCTGCCGCCCAGGTCCTCTGGCTCGGCAAGCTGGATTTTCGCGCCGTACCGGCGCCTGAGCACGGCCTCGGCCGCGGTCACAGCCTCATGGATGGCCGGGTTGGGGGTGTCGTCGAGATCGGGCGGGTCGGCGGCGATGTCCACACTCATCTCCTCCGACCCTACTACCGCGTCGTCGTCTCACTTCGACGCGGCCCCGACAGCAGCTACCCGCAACGATAGAGAGCCAAGCTCTCGCTTGACAGCATTCAATCTCACCCAGTGGACAGCGGACGTCCGTTGTCACGTGCGGTCCATGTCCGCCTACGCAACAACAGCACCACCGCGGCCGCCAGCACGATGCCGACCAGGTTGACCACCAGCTGCCCGATCGAGAACAGGCAGCGGTCCCACTCCCCCAGCACCGCGGCGACCGCCGCGTACCCGGCCGCCGGGATAGTCGTCACCGAGATGAACACGCCCACCAGAGCGGCCGACTTGGCCGAGGTCATCGACAGCATTCCGGCCGCTCCTGCCAACAATGCCACGATCAGGGAGAAAACGCCGACCTGGTAGACGAAATCGACGTTGTGCCCGTTGCGGACCGCGTTCACGTCCAGCAGGCCGGTCGCCTCACCGAGGTCCCCGGCCGGCTCGACCGCGGCGCCGCGCAGCGGTATCAGGTGTGTCGCCCCCGGCTCGGACTTGAGCAGGTCCAGCACCTCGCCGGTACGTTCCGGCGGCGACACCACCCCCGCAGGTGGAGCACCTGTTACGCCTGCTGAGGCTTGGGCTTGAAGTCCACGCCCGCTTCCTTGCGCTGCTCCGGGGTGATCGGCGCGGGCGCACCGGTGAGCGGGTCGTAACCGCCGCCGGACTTCGGGAACGCGATCACGTCGCGGATCGAGTCGGAACCCGACAGCAGCATGCAGATCCGGTCCCAGCCGAACGCCACACCACCGTGCGGCGGCGGGCCGTAGGAGAACGCGTCCAGCAGGAAGCCGAACTTCTCCTGGGCCTCCTCCGCGCCAATGCCCATCACGCCGAACGCGCGCTGCTGCACCTCGCGGTTGTGAATACGGATCGAGCCACCACCGAGCTCGTTGCCGTTGCACACCAGGTCGTAGGCGTAGGCCAGGGCGTTGCCCGGGTCCTCTTCGAAACGGTCGATCCACTCCGGCGTCGGCGAGGTGAACGCGTGGTGCAACGCAGTCCACTTGCCGGAACCGACGGCGACGTCGTCCGAGCCTTCGACGGCCTGGAACATCGGGAAGTCCACAACCCAGACGAACGACCAGGCGGACTCGTCGATCAGGCCGCATTTCTTGCCGATTTCCAGCCGCGCGGCACCCAGCAGTGCACGCGACGAGCCTGGGTCTCCCGCACCGAAGAAGATGCAGTCGCCGGGGTTGGCGCCGACGGCCTTGGCCAGGCCCTCGCGCTCGGCCTCGGAGATGTTCTTGGCGACCGGGCCTGCAAGCGTGCCGTCCTCCGTGACGAGCACGTAGCCCATGCCCTTGGCGCCGCGGGTCTTGGCCCACTCCTGCCAGGCGTCGAGCTGACGGCGGGGCTGGCTGGCGCCGCCCGGCATCACGACCGCGCCCACGTACGGCGCCTGGAACACACGGAACGGCGTGTCCTTGAAGAACTCGGTCAGGTCGGTGAGCTCGACGCCCAGCCGCAGGTCCGGCTTGTCCGAGCCGTAGCGGGCCATCGCCTCGGCGTAGCTGATCCGCGGGATCGGCAGCGGGATCTCGTAGCCCGCCAGCTCCCGCCACAGCGCCGACATGATCTTCTCCGACAGGGCGATCACGTCGTCCTGCTCGACGAAGCTCATCTCGATGTCGAGCTGGGTGAACTCGGGCTGGCGGTCGGCGCGGAAGTCCTCGTCGCGGTAGCAGCGGGCGATCTGGTAGTACCGCTCCATCCCGGCGACCATCAGCAGCTGCTTGAACAGCTGCGGCGACTGCGGCAACGCGTACCAGGAACCGGGCTGCAGCCGGGCCGGGACCACGAAGTCACGCGCGCCCTCAGGCGTGGATCGGGTCAGCGTCGGGGTCTCGATCTCCAGGAACTTCTCCGCGTGCAGCACCTCGCGGGCGATCCGGTTGGCCTCGCTGCGCAGCCGGATGGCCTTGGTCGGGCCGGTGCGGCGCAGGTCGAGGTAACGGTGGCGCAGCCGCGCCTCCTCGCCGACGGTCAGGTGCTCGTCCAGCGGGAACGGCAGCGGCGCGGCCTCGCTGAGCACCTCGAGCTCGGTGACCAGGACCTCGATCTGACCGGTCGGGATCTCGGCGTTCTCGTTGCCCTCGGGCCGCACAGACACCTCGCCGACGATCTTGACGCAGAACTCGCCACGCAGCTTGTGCGCGCGCTCGGCCATCTCGCCTTCACGGAACACGACCTGGGCGACACCGGAGGCGTCCCGCAGGTCGATGAAGATGACCCCACCGTGATCGCGCCTGCGGGCCACCCAGCCGCTCAGCGTGACGGTCTGCCCGGCGTGCTCGGACCGGAGAGTCCCGGCCTCGTGGGTGCGGATCACGGGTTGTGCACTCCTTGCTGACTGGTACGTCCCTCTCGGAGGAAAAGGCTAGCCAACACCCCCAGGTCATTCACGCTCGGCTACCGATTGGACGCTACAAAGACCGACTCTTGTCGGTACCTCTGGCTGTTACTGCGAAGTAGTGTTCGGTAACGGATGTGATAGCCAGGGGAGCCTGACTATGGGTGGCTGGCCGGTTGGGGACTCCAGCGCGATCGACGAGGTCGACGCGCTGGCAGGTGACGCGTTCCCGATCGCCCTGCGCGCGGCCATTCGCGCCAGCGGCCTGAGTCTCGACAGGATCCAGTACCGGCTCAGAGCCAGAGGCCTGACCATCAGCGTGACCGCGCTGAGCTACTGGCAGTCCGGTCGTCGCAGGCCGGAACGCCCCGAGTCGATGAGCGCCCTGAAACACCTCGAGGAAGTACTCGGCGTCGAGTCCGGATCCTTGACGGCCTTACTCGGCCCGCCACGCCCACGCGGACGCGCCCAACGCACGCCGACCGCACTGCCGCTCGAGGCACTGTGGGACAACCGCGAACAACTGGCTCCCCTGTTGTCGCGGATGGACCTGGCATCGGACACCTCACTGGCCAGGATCAGCCAGCACGACCGCGTCGAGATCGGCCCGGACCGCGGCGAACGCAGCATCCGGGTCCGTCAGGTGTTACGCGCCGAGCACGACGGCGCCGACCGATGGATCGCGGTGTACGACGCCGCCCAGCCAGGCGCCCCATTACCCAGGGTCATACCGCTGCAGTCATGCCAGCTCGGTCGCGTCGCCGAGGACCCCGCAGCCGGCCTGATGGTCGCCGAGTTGCTGTTCGACCGGCCGTTATCCCGCGGCGAGACCGTGATCATGGAGTACGAGGTCGCCTCAGCCGGTCCCCCATACCCGCGCACCGCCGACATGTTCTGCCGGAAGTTCCGGCTCCCGGTCCGCGACTACGTCATCGAGATGCGATTCGACCCAGCCGACCCACCCGCCTGGTGCCACCAGATCGCCAACCCCGCCGACGACCCCGACAGCACCACCCGCCGCGACCTCGTCGTCGACAACGTCGGCCGGACACATGCCGTGGTGCTCAACTTCGGACCAGGGATGTTCGGCGTCAAGTGGGGCTGGGTACCTTAGCCGCCCTGGCTGGATCGCCCACATGTCCGGCTGATCGCCCCCTGCTTTGCACACAATCCACCTGACCTGCGCAGACACCGAAACTGTCAGACCCCTGCGGTAATGTGATCAACAAGGGTTCCCCTTGCCGGAATTCATGGTGCGAATGAGGCTGCCCGCGATGGCTCGGGCAGCGTCCTGTCCGGAACTGGACAGCGGTGTTCCGGGCTGGCCCGCGGCGTTCGGCTTCAGCTGGCGGTACGTCCGGCCCGCACTGTCCGTTCGCCGGCGCTCCCCCACTACGATCGGCTTGGAATCAGGTCGGCCGCATGAGTAATCGGGGATTCGGTGAGCACTGCGTACGAGGCCACGGAGTGGGTGGCGGGTATGCCCTTCTCCGAGGGGAGATCCCTGGCTGGACGGCTCTCCAAGGTAGGCGGGACGCTCGTGCTCACCGGTGACGCGGTGATGTTCAAGCCGGTGGGCGGCCTTGGGCAGGCGCGGAGCTTTCCGCTGACTGACATCCACGAGGTCAGCGCCTACGCCGACAGACCGCCTCGGCTGCGCGTCAGTACTCGCGACGGCCGCGCGTTGGTATTGATGGTTCTTGCGAGCCGCGCGGCGTCGATGTGGTCGAAGGACACCTCGGCACGTGACGACGCGGTCGCCAAGATCAACGCGCGACTCCAGGCCGGCTGAACCAGCGCGACGGCCGGTCGGCTAGTTGGCAAGACTGTCCTGTTGGAGCAGGAGTTCGAGTTGTTCGGGGGCGACGGGTGGGGATGGTTTGGGGTCGGGTGTGCTGCCGCGGGGCATGCTGCTGCCGGTGAGGCCGTGTTTCCGGATCAGGGGTTTGACGCGGTCGGCGAGGCGGTCGCGGTAGGTGCGGTTGGCGTAGCTGCCGCGGGCGTAGATGTCGCGATAAGAGTCCAGGAGGTCGGGGCGTTCGCGGGTGAGCCAGGCGGCGAACCATTCGCGGGTGCCTGGGCGTAGGTGCAGGGGGATCATGGTGGCGCCGGTTGCGCCTGCTTCGGCGATTTTGGTCAGCAGGGCGTCGAGGTGCTCATGCGAGTCTGTCAGTTTGGGGATTACTGGGGCCACCAGTACTCCGCAGGGCAGGCCTGCGTCGGTTATTCGTTTGATCATGTCGAGGCGGGCCTGCGGGGTGGGGGTGCCTGGTTCGAGGCGCTGTTGCAGATCCTTGTCCAGCAGGGCCAGTGATACGCCGACGCCGACTGGGACGTCTTTGCTCACCTGGGTCAGCAGGGGGATGTCGCGGGTCAGGACCGTTCCTTTGGTCAGGATCGAGAACGGGGTTCCGGTTGAGGCGAGCGCTTCGATGATGCGGGGCATCAGTTTGTAGCGGCCCTCGGCGCGTTGGTATGGGTCGGTGTTCGTGCCCATTGCGACGTGTTCTCGTTGCCAGCGTGGGGAACGCAGCTGTTTGGCGACGACTTCGGGCGCGTTGATCTTCACCACTACCTGGGTGTCGAAGTCGCGGCCCGCGTCGAACTCCAGATAGGTATGACTGTTGCGGGCGAAGCAGTTGTGGCTCACCACACCGTCGGCGATGAAGTCGCCTGTGCCGGTTGTGATGTCGTACAGCGTCATCGAGTTCGCGACCAGTTCGATGCCGGTTACCGCAAGGCGTGGCTCGACGACGCCGTCCACGTCAGTGACGAGTTTGACGCCGGGAGCCAGAAATGGTTGCCCGGTAATGCCTTCCGTGACGTGTTTCCAGCCGCGCTCGGTCAGGAACCGGTGGTCGCCGCTGGCGATCAGGCGGGTGCCGTCCTCGAGTGTGACTTCGTAGGCTGGTTTCACGGTTGTCCAGTGCGCCAGCACTTTTGTGGGCACCAGCTGGCGCTGGAAGCCGAGTCTGCGGGTGCCGTAGATCTCGTCGCCGACCTGGAGATCCGCCAGCTGCACAGTTTTGCCGTCGGCCATCAGGATCTCGGTGTCGCCGGACATGCAGTACGTGCAGGCGTGCGAGCAACCGCGGTAGGGGTTGATCGTCCACTGGAACGGCATCGACGAGCCGCCTGGCACGCGGTTGAGCACCGACTTGGCGTACACCTCATGGAAGACGATGTCGGCGAACTCGGGGGTGCGCACGGTACGCACCAGCCCAGGCAGGGCCAGTTGCCCGCGATCGGCCCGTTGAGCGTCCCAGCGCATGATCCCCAGTCGAACACATGTTCGAGGCGCTGTCAAACTGTATCGGATTTGTATGTCGCCGCGGGACACTGCCGTCGGCGCCGACGACACGAAACCCCCTGCGTGTCGTCGGCCAACTCGAGCCGGGCTGACAAGATCAGGCCCATGTCGCTGCTGGACGCCATCCTCGTCCCGTTCCACACGCCGGCGGTCACGCTCGGCGGTGTGAGCACCAGCTGGGGCGAGATCGCCGGATTCGTCACCGGCGCCCTGTGTGTCTGGCTGGTGGCCAGGCAGAACGTGTGGAACTGGCCGATCGGGATCCTGAACAACCTGGCGTTCCTCGCGTTGTTCATGACCAGCGGCCTGTACGCCGACGGCTGGCTACAGGTCGTGTACATGGCGCTCGCGCTGTACGGCTGGTGGTCCTGGCTACGCGGCGGGCAGGCGCACACCGCGCTGCCGGTCAGCCGCACAACCCGCGCGCAATGGTTGGCGCTACTCGGCGTAGGCATTGCCGCGACCGCGCTACTGACGTGGATCCTGATAACGCAAACGGACTCCACGGTGCCGTTCCCTGATGCGGTGACAACGGTGTTGTCGTTGCTCGCGACATGGGGGCAGGCACGTAAGAAAGTCGAGTCGTGGTGGCTGTGGATCGCCGCCGACGTGATCTACGTTCCGCTGTACGCCTACAAGGGACTCTGGCTGACCGCCATCCTCTACGTCGGCTTCCTCGCCCTCTGTGTGCTCGGGTTGCGCAACTGGCGGGCCGACCTGCGAGCGATGGTGACGGCATGAGCAAGTTCGAGCACGCGCTGGTCCTCGGCAAGTTCTACCCGCCGCACCTCGGGCACCACCATCTGGTCAGAACCGCGGCGGCGGCCAGCAACCGGACCACGGTCGCGGTGCTGGCGTCCAGCGTGGAGTCGATCCCGTTGGCCGACCGGGTTTCCTGGATGACACGGGAACACAGCGGTGACGAGGGTGTGGTCGTGCTCGGCGACATAGACGACTACCAGACCGACTATGACGACAACGCGATCTGGGAGGCGCACGTCGGAATTTTCCGATCAGTGCTGTCGCGGCGCGCGATCCAGGAAGGCGACCCCGCAAGCGCGGCCGTCGACGCCGTGTTCACGTCCGAGGACTACGGTCAGGAACTGGCCAAACGCCTTGGCGCCCAGCATGTTCTGGTCGACCTGGACCGCACCGTGCATCCGATGTCCGGCACCGCTGTCCGCGCGGACCCGATGGGACGCTGGACGGACCTCGCACCGGCGACGCAAGCCGGACTGGCCGCACGGATTGTTGTCGTAGGAGCGGAATCAACCGGAACCACAACGCTTTCCCGTGCGCTCGCCGAACACTACCGAACGGCATGGGTTCCCGAGCACGGTCGGCTGCACACCGAAGAGAAACTCATTGCCGCACAAGCGTTCGACGAGCGAGCCGGAATCGAGGATCTCGTGTGGACGGTCGGCGACTTCGTGGACATCGCCGCGCGGCAGGCGAAGGCCGAGGATGAAGCTGCCGGAGCCGGGCCGATCCTGGTGTGCGACAACGATCCCTGGGCAGCGACTGTCTGGTGTGAACGGTACCTGGGATGCGCGTACCCACAGGTGACCGAGGCGGTCAGCGGGAGAAAACCCGCTTTGTACCTGTTGACGGACCATCAGGACGTTCCGTTCGAACAGGACGGATGGCGCGACGGGGAACACTTGCGGGAGTGGATGACCGGGTTGTTCGAGCGCAGGCTCGACGAACGGGGCGTGTCGTGGGCCCGGCTCACCGGCAGCCGCCAAAACCGCCTGGAGCAGGCGATCAATGCGGTCGAGGACATGCTCGCCAGGCATTTCCGGTACGCCGATCCGCTCGGCTGAGGCACAACGGGCAGGATGGGGCCGTGCACGACGACACCATGCCCATTCCCCGGATCAAGGCGGAGCCGGAAAAGCCCACCGGCCACGGCCACGGCCACGGCCACGGGCACGGTCATGGACACGGACCTGCCGAACCGGCCTCGAAGAAGGTCCGCAGGCTGCTGACAGCGCTGTTGCTGCCGTTCGCGTTGGCCTCGGTCGCGGGCGTGATCCTGCTGTACCCGTTCGGTGGCACGCCGTCGCCCAAGGTGGGCCAGCAGGAGCCGGTGTCCGGGGATGTCACGGCGGTGTCGCAGGGGTCGTGTGAAGACGGTGTGCAGGTCGGCTCGGCCGACGGCCCGTGCCTGCTGATCTCGGTCAAGATGAGCGACGGTGCCGCGTCGGGCAAGGAGATCACCACGCGGGCTCCGATCGAGCCCAGCTCTCCCCGATTCGCGGTCGGCGACAAGGTCGTGATGGCCTACTCGGGTGCCGACGCGACCAACGGCGACTCGTACAAGGTTGTGGACTTCCAGCGCGGAATGCCGCTCGCCGTGCTGGCCGGGTTGTTCGCGCTGGCGATCCTGGTACTCGGGCGCTATCAGGGCGTGGCCGCGCTGATCGCGCTGGGGTTGAGTTTCGTTGTCCTGCTGATGTTCGTCCTGCCCGCCATTCTCGCTGGTGAAAGCCCGTTGTTGGTGGCCGTCGCGGGTGCCGGGCTGATCATGTTCGTGGCCTTGTACCTCACGCACGGGCTGTCGGCGCGGACATCCACGGCTGTGCTCGGCACGATGATCAGCCTGGTGCTGATCGGGGGCTTGGGCGCGTTGTTCAGCGCGTTGACCAAACTGACGGGCCTCGACGAGGACACGGGTTTGCTGCTGGGCACGCTCGGGCAGAGCCTCGACACCCGTGGGCTTCTGCTGGCAGGGCTGATCATCGGCGCGCTGGGCGTACTCGACGACGTGACCGTCACGCAGGCCAGCGTGGTGTGGGAGCTGCGACGCGCGAACCCCTTGCTCAGCTGGCGTGAGCTGTACGCAGCCGGGTTGCGGATCGGCCGTGATCACGTGTCGTCAGCGGTCAACACGCTCGCCATGGCGTACGCCGGGGCCGCGCTGCCGATCCTGTTGTACTCGTACCTGTCCGACGCCGGGCTCGGCACAATCCTGGGCTCGCAGTCGATTGCCCAGGAGATTGTCCGGACCTTGGTCGGCAGCATCGGGCTGATCGCGTGCGTACCCGTGACCACGCTTGTCGCCGCGCTGGTGGCCAGCCGCGAACCGGCTATTCCAGCGACGTCACGAACTTCGTGACCGCCTCAGGCTTGAGCCTCGTCGCGAGCTTGCCGGGCGGCGCGGCCTTCGCGAGCTGGTAGAGCGGACGCCCGTCCAGGCCTGCGCCGCGTGCTTCGGCCCGCAACTGCGCGACCAGTAATTCCGAGAAGACCAGCGATCCTGTGCTCTCCGAGGACGCCAACGCGTCGGCGAGCTTGCGCAGCGCCATGATGCCCAGCTCGGCGCCGCCGGTGCCGGAGTAGGACGCCATCGCCATGTTGATACCGCGGCTGCGCGGCGTTTCGGAGACGAGCAGGCTGACCGTGCGGACGCTGCGGACGTCCATCACCATCAGCTCGATCCGCTCGGCCTTCGACAGGTCCACCGAACGCTTGCCGAACGTCCGCAGCACGATCTTCGTGCCCTCCAGCCAAAGCCGGCGACGCGCCTGCGACCAGCTGAACAGCCCCAGCGGGACCGCCACGGCACCGGCCGTGACCAAACCGGCCACCTGACCGAAGATCAGACCCACCACCCCGCCGAGCGCGGCGGCCAGAATCAGGATCGCGACGATCGCCATCCGCAGGCGTTTGGCGGCTGCGGCGCGGTCGAACAAGTCCAACGGCAGCTGCTCCATCACAGACCCCGCAACGGGCCCTGGGCGGTGGAGTCCTCGGAGCCCTCTTCCAGCCCGGCGAGGAACGGATTCGTGCCGCGTTCCCGGCCGATCGTCGTGGTCGGCCCGTGGCCGGGCAGCACAACCGTGTCGTCGGCCAGCGTGAGGATCTTGGTACGCAACGAGGAGGCCATCTGGCGAACGTCCCCGCCCGGCAAGTCGGTCCGGCCGATCGACCCCGCGAACAGCGTGTCCCCGGCGAACAACAGCCGGCCGCCTTCCTCGGTGTCACAGCGGAACGTCACCGACCCCTGGGTGTGCCCGGGCGTGTGGTCGACCGTGATCGACAGCCCTGCGAGGTCGAGCACAGCCTCGTCGGCGAGCTCACGCACCTCGCGCGGCTCCCGCATCTGAAGTTTCCCGCCGAAGAACGCGGCCGTGTCGGTACTGACGCCTTTGAGCGGATCCGACAACAGATCCCGATCGTCCGGATGGATGTAGGCCGGAATGCCGTCACCGTCGCAGATCGGCGTCACCGCGAAACAGTGGTCGAAATGCCCGTGCGTGAGTACCGCGGCGACTGGCGACAAACCGTGTTCCCGCACGGCCTTGGCCACCGCGTCCGCGGCGTCCTGACCTGGGTCGACGATCACGCAAGGGGCGCCTTTGCCTGCCGCGATCAGATAACAGTTGGCCTGCAGCGCCCCGGTGGGGAACCCGACGACAAGCACGAAATCCGCCCTCCGGGCTGAACTGGTGTGTGTTCGTAACACTAGTGGAGCGCCACCTCTACGCTGGTCTTACCTGGGCGCCAAATAGACTGCGCGCCGCGAGCAATGTGAGGGCCCAGGGAGGGTGCAGGTGCCGACGAATCAGCAACGCCGGGAGCAGGCGAAACGGAAGCTGGAGCGCCAGCTCGCCCGAAGGGCCGAGCGCGCCAAACGGCGCCGGATCGTCGCGACAGCGATCACGGTCGGTGGCGTGGTCGTGGTGGTCGGGCTGATCTACCTCCTGGTGGTGCTCAACACCGGCGAGAACACCCCTGCGGCCAACGGTGAGACGCCTGACCCGTCGACGCCCGCGACGCAGACCACGGGCGGTCCCTGCAAGTACGTCACCGGCGGAAAGCCGGCCTCCAAGCCGGTGGACGCCCCGCCGGATGTCGACCCGTCGCCGAACGCGGGCACGGTGAAGGTCAACCTCAAGACCGGCCAGGGCGATATCCCGCTGACCCTGGACCGCACCAAGGCGGCGTGCACGGTGCAGGCCATCGAGCACCTGGTGAAGGCCAAGTACTACGACGGCACGCCCTGCCACCGGATCACCGCGTCCGCCGGCCTGAAGGTCCTGCAGTGCGGTGACCCGACCGGCCAGGGCAGCGGCGGACCGGGCTTCGCCATCAACGACGAGCTGGGCAGCCTGCCCAAGCCGCCGGCCGAGGGCCAGCCGGTGCCGTACCCGCGGGGCACGCTGGCGATGGCCAACTCGGGCCCGAACACCAACGGCAGCCAGTTCTTCATGGTCTATGGCGACAGCCAGCTGCCGCCGAACTACACCGTCTTCGGCTCGATCGACGCGCCTGGCCTGGCCACGCTCGACAAGATCGCGGCCAACGGGATCACCCCGGGGCAGAACGGCCCTGAGGACGGCGCTCCGAAGACCCCGGTGAGCATCGAGACCGCCACCGTCTCCTGACCTGAGCGGCACAAGGGCCCGTCGTGAGCGTTCCGCGCTCACGACGGGCCTTTGGCACTATGGGGTTCGTGTATCGGGAGTACCGGCCGCTGTGGCTCGCGGATGTCGTCGACTGTGTGTGGACGAGTACGCGGGTAGGTACCCAGCGGGTCGTGCCCGACGGGTGCATGGACATCATCTTCAGCGGTGAGCGGCTGATCGTGGCCGGTCCGGACACCGCGGCGTTCCTCAGCGAGTCCACCGGGCCGAAGGTCGGGGTCCGGTTCCGCCCGGGGGCCGCGCCGGCTTTCCTGGACATCCCGGCGCACGTGCTCAAGAACACCCGGGCCGGGCTGGAGGATCTCTGGGCGCGGGACAAGGTCGAGCGGCTCATCGACGACCTGCACACCGATCAGCCCGGCAAAGTCCTGCTGCACGCCGTCCAGGACGCCGAGCCGGATCCGTTCGCGAGAGTCGTCGAACAGCTGGCACGCCGGTCAGGGGACGTCCGCGCGATGGCGGGCGAGCTGGGCTTCAGCGAACGCCACCTGCACCGCCGCTGCCTCACGACCTTCGGCTACGGCCCCAAGATGCTGCACCGCGTACTGCGGTTCGACCAGGCCATGGACCTCATCTACGCGGGCACGCCGTTCGCCGAGGCAGCGCACCTGACCGGGTACGCCGACCAGGCGCATCTGTCCCGGGAAGTGAAAACCCTGGCCGGTACGACGCTCAGCACCCTGGTTCAGGACGCCGACGTCACCCTGTACACGTCGTAGACGCCTTCGACGCTGCGGACTGCTTTCAGGACGTGTCCGAGGTGTTTCGGGTCGCCCATCTCGAACGAGAACCGGGAGACGGCCACCCGGTCGCGGGACGTCGTGACCGACGCGGACAGGATGTTGACCCGCTCGTCGGCCAGGACCTTGGTGACGTCGGACAGTAACCGGTGCCGGTCCAACGCCTCGACCTGGATGGCCACCAGGAACACCGACGAGGCCGAAGGCGCCCACTCGACGTCGACCAGCCGCTCCGGCTCGGCCAGCAACTCGTCCGCGTTCGTGCAGTCGGTCCGGTGCACGCTGACACCGCCGCCACGCGTGACGAATCCGAGGATGTCGTCGCCTGGCACCGGCGTGCAGCAACGGGCCAGCTTGACCCACACGTCGGACGCGCCCTTCACGACCACGCCCGCGTCGCCGGACGCCCGGCGGCGGGTGATCGTGGACGGGGTCGCCCGCTCGGCGAGCTCTTCCTCGGCGTGCTCGACGCCGCCGAGCAGGGCCACCAGGCGCTGCACGACGTGCCGCCCGGAGGTGTGCCCCTCGCCCACGGCCGCGTAGAGCGAGGTGATGTCCGGGTAGCGCAGTTCACGCGACAGCGCGGTCATCGCGTCCACCGAGACCAGGCGCTGCATCGGCAGGCCGACCCGGCGGACCTCCTTGGCGATCGCGTCCTTGCCGGCCTCGATCGCCTCCTCACGCCGTTCCTTGGCGAACCACTGCTTGATCTTGGCGCGGGCCCGCGGCGAGGCGGTGAACTGCAGCCAGTCGCGGCTGGGCCCGGCACCTTCGGCCTTCGAGGTGAAGATCTCGATGACCTCGCCGTTCTCCAGCTTGCGCTCGAGCGCGACCAGGCGGCCGTTGACCCGGGCTCCTATACAGCGATGGCCGACCTCGGTGTGCACGGCGTAGGCGAAGTCCACGGGCGTGGACCCGGCGGGCAGCGTGACCACGTCGCCCTTCGGCGTGAACACGAAGATCTCGCGGGTGGAGAACTGGTAGCGCAGGGACTCGAGGAACTCGCCCGGGTCGGCGGCCTCACGCTGCCAGTCGAGGAGCTGACGCATCCACGCCATCTCGTCGACCTCGACGCCGCCCTTGCTCTCGTGCGTGCCGCGGGTCTCCTTGTACCGCCAGTGCGCGGCGATGCCGTACTCGGCGGTGTTGTGCATCTCGTGCGTACGGATCTGGACCTCGAGCGGCTTGCCGTCCGGGCCGATCACGGTGGTGTGCAACGACTGGTACACCCCGAACCGGGGCTGGGCGATGTAGTCCTTGAACCGGCCGGGCATCGGCTGCCACATCGCGTGCACGACGCCCATCGCGGCGTAGCAGTCACGGACGTCCTCGACCATCAGCCGGACACCGACCAGGTCGTGGATGTCGTCGAAGTCCCGGCCGCGCACGATCATCTTCTGGTGGATCGAGTAATAGCGCTTCTGCCTGCCCTCGACCGCACACTTGATCTTGGCGTCGGCCAGGTGCTTGTCCAGCTCCTCGATCACCGCGTTGAGGTAGTTCTCGCGGGAGGGCGCCCGGTTGGCCACCAGCCGGACGATCTCGTTGAACTTCTTGGGCTGCAGGATCGCGAACGCGAGGTCCTCCAGCTCCCATTTCACGGTGGCCATCCCCAGCCGGTGGGCCAGCGGGGCCAGCACCTCGAGGGTCTCCTTGGCCTTACGGGCCTGCTTCTCCGGCGGCAGGAACCGCATGGTGCGCATGTTGTGCAGGCGGTCGGCCAGCTTGATGACCAGGACTCGCGGGTCCTTGGCCATCGCGATGATCATCTTGCGGATGGTCTCGGCCTCGGCGGCCGTGCCCAGCTTGACCTTGTCCAGCTTGGTCACGCCGTCGACCAGGTGCGCGACCTCGTCACCGAAGTCCGAGCGCAGCAGCTCCAGCGAATAGTCGGTGTCCTCGACCGTGTCGTGCAGCAGCGCCGCGACCAGGGTCGTGGTGTCCATGCCCAGCTCAGCGAGGATCGTGGCGACCGCGAGCGGGTGGGTGATGTAAGGGTCGCCGGACTTACGGCGCTGGTGGCGGTGCTTCTCCTCGGCGACGTCGTACGCCTGCTGCAACAGACCCAGATCGGCCTTCGGGTGCAGCTCCCGGTGCACCGCGGCCAGCGGTTCGAGGACCTGCTTGACCGGGGCGGCACGCTGGGCTGTGATGCGGCGGGCCAGTCGCGTACGGACACGACGGGTCGCTGACGGCGGCCTGGGGACAGCTGTCGCCTGCTCCCCTGCTTTCAGGCTCGCTGCGGACTCCACGTCGTGACTCACTCACACGCTCCCGCATATCCCGAACCTCGCGGGCCACGAGTGTGGTCCGCGTGCATTGAGAATAACGCGTAAGCGCTGGTGAACATCTTCGTGCGCGCTGGACGGCCAGTCTCACACGGTGAGCAGCGCGTCGATCTTACGTCCGGCAAGTCGCTGACGACCGTCGAGTGCGCCGATCTCCAGCAGCACTGTGATACCGGCCACTTCTGCCTTGGCAAGCTCGACCAGCTCACATGCTGCCGCGGCGGTGCCTCCGGTGGCCAGGACGTCGTCGACGATGGCCACGCGCTGCCCCGGCTGGATGATGTCCGCGGGGATCTCCAGCTCGGCCGAGCCGTACTCAAGTGAGTACCCGGCGCGGCCACCAACTGCGGGGAGTTTGCCGGCCTTGCGGACCGGCACCACGCCGAGACCTTTCGAGTACGCCGCGGCGGCACCGAAGAAGAAGCCACGGGCGTCCACGGCCACCACGACGTCCACGTCGTCGAGTGTGGCGGCCATGGCGTCGACGACCGTGCGGAACGCCTCAGCGTTGCCGAGCATGGGCGTGATGTCGCGAAACAGCACGCCCGGCTCTGGGAAATCAGGCACTCGCCGGATCAGGGCGAGTGCCTCGTTGACATCCATCAGTGGCGGCGCTTCCCGCTGGGACGCTTGCCTTGCGGCTGGCTCTGCTTACGGCGCTCGGCGTTGCTCCGGTTGCGCACCGGGACACCGCTCGCCGCGGTCAGTGCCTTCTCCTTGCGGACTTCCTCGTCCAGCGTCTGCTCGTCGAACGACTCCGGGTCACCGGACTCGTGCGCGGCCTTGGCAGCCAGATTGGCCCGGCGGGCGGCGACCCGCCTGGCCTGCGCCTGGAACTTCGGGTCCCGCATGGTCAGGTCCACCAGAACCGGGGTGGCCAGGCCGATCGAGGAGATGACACCGGCGAGCATGCCGGTCAGCTGGACCAGCGCGAGGTCCTGCAGGGTGCCGACACCCAGCAGGACGGCACCGACGATCAGCAGGCCGAGCACCGGCAGCAACGCGATGAGCGCGGTGTTGATCGACCGCATCAGCGTCTGGTTGACCGCCAGGTTGGCCGCCTCGCCGTAGGTCCGGCGGGTCAGGCCGAGCAGGCCCCGGGTGTTCTCCTTGACCTTGTCGAACACCACCACCGTGTCGTACAGCGAGAAGCCCAGAATCGTCAGCAGGCCGATCGCGGTGGCCGGGGTGACCTCGAAACCGACCAGCGAGTACACACCCGCGGTCACGATCACGTCGTGGAACAGCGAGACCAGCGCCGCGACGGCCATCCGTCGTTCGAAGTAGAACGCCAGGAAGATCGTCACCAGCACGAGGAACACGAGCAGGGCCCACAGTGCCTGGCTGGTGACCTCACCGCCCCACGTGCCGGACACCGCGCTGTCGCTGATCGCGCCCTGCGGCTTGAGGTCGTTGGTCAGCGCGGCCTTCAGGCGGCTGATGTCGCCCTGGCTGAGCGTCTGGGTCCGGACCTGGATGGAGGCCTGGTCGCCGATGCCGACGCTCTGCGCCGACTCCGGCTCGTGGCCGAGGGTCTTGCTGTAGACGTCGATGACCTGCTGGGGAGTGATCACCTGCGAGGTCGAACTCTTGGCATCCAGCTGGATCTTGGTGCCACCCTCGAAGTCGATTCCGAAGTTGAAGCCCTTGATCGCGATGGAGGCGATGCTGACCAGCACCAGCACCGTGAAGAAGACGTACCAGCGCTTGCGCTTGCCGATGACGTCCAGCGCGCCGTTGCCGACGTAGAGCCGGTCGAAGAACTTGGCCTTCTTCGCTGGCGTCTGGGGTGGGGTCTCGCCGGCCACCTCAGGCCTCCTTCACTGTGGGACCGGTACGGCCGGTGGCCGGTTTGTTGAGATTCGCCTTGTGGCTCGCGCGGTGCGCCGCACCAAGCCCGACGAGCGCCGGGTTGGACAGCTTCTTGGACTTCGACACAAGCGCCACCAGCGGGTGCGTCACCAGGAACACGACGATCAGGTCGAGCACCGTGGACATGCCCAGGGTGAACGCGAAGCCCTTCACCTGGCCGACTGCCAGCAGGTACAGCACCGCGGCGGACAGGAAGAGCACCGCGTCGGCCGACAGGATCGTGCGCCTGCCTCGGACCCATGCTCGTGGCACCGCCGACCGGAATGTCCGGCCTTCTCGCATCTCGTCCTTTAGTCGTTCGAAGAACACCACGAACGAGTCGGCGGTGAAACCGATGGCGACGATCAGACCCGCCACACCGGCCAGGTCGAGGCTGTAGCCGATGAACCGGCCGAACAGCACGATGATCGCGTAGACGATGGCGAACGACAGTGCCAGCGACAGGATCGTCAGAACGCCGAGCAGGCGGTAGTAGAACAGGCAGTAGATGAACACCAGCAGCAGGCCGATCGCACCGGCGATGATGCCTGCCTGCAGGGACGCGAGGCCGAGCGTCGCGGAGACGGTCTCGGCGTCCGACGACTGGAACGACAGCGGCAGCGAACCGTACTTCAGCACGTCCGCCAGCGCGGTCGCGGTGCGCTGGTTGAAGTTGCCGCTGATCTCGGTGTTGCCGCCGGGGATCGCGCCCCGGATCTCCGGGGCCGAGACGACCTCGGTGTCCAGCACGAACGCGGCGCGCTGGCCGACGTTGGCGGCGGTGAACTTGGCCCAGATGTCGGCACCCGTGCCGTTGAAGGTCAGGTTGACCACGTAGCCGGCGCCCTGGGAGTTCGGGCCGGCGTTCGCGCCGCTGATCTCCTCGCCCTTGAGGAACCGCTTGCCGAGCACGTACTTCTCGGTCTTGTCCTGGTCGCAGGTGATCAGCGGCAGGTTCGGGTCGTCGTTGCCGACCAGCGGGTCGTCGCCGTCACAGCTGTGCGCGGCCAGAGCCTGCTGCTGCAGTGCCGGGTCGGCCTGCGGGGCGTTGCCACCGTCCTCGGCACCGGCCAGCGCGGGGTTCTGACGCGCGGCACGAGCCTTCTGGATGGCCGCCGCGACCTCGGGGCTGATCGAGCCGTCGTTGTTGTTCACGGGCGGCGGCGCCGGGGCACTGGTGCTTGTGCTCGGCGGGGCGCTCGGAGTCGTGGGGGTGCTGCCGGACGGCTGCTGCCCCAGAACGGGGGCGGGGCGGCCCTGCGGCTGGTTGCTTGCGGGAGCGCCCGCGCTCGGCGGGGTGCTGCCGGACGGCGTGGACGGCTGCTGGCTACCGGACGGCGGTGGCTGGGTACCGCTCGTCGGAGGCGTGCCGGAAGCCGGGGGCTGCGGCGGGGTGTTGGGCACCGCCTGCAGGACCTTGCGGAAACCGAGGGTCGCGGTCTGGCCCAGTTCCTTGGCCTTCTCGCCGCCGTCACCCGGCACCGTGATCACGATGTTGTTACCGTCCAGGACGACCTCGGCACCGCTGATGCCCTGGCCGTTGACACGGTTCTCGATGATCTGGCGTGCCTGGTTGAGCGATTCCGGGCTCGGCGCGTTGCCGTCCAGGGTTCGCGCGGTCAGCACCACACGGGTGCCACCCTTGAGGTCGATACCCAGCTTCGGGACCGGTTTGTGGTCACCTGTGCCGAACACCAAGCCGTAGAGCACCGCGATGATGGCTACGAAGAAGGCGAGATAACGAACGGGGCGGAAGTGCCCAGCCGATGGTGCCACGTCTGTCCGTCTCTCTGTGTCGTCTAGTCAGGTGGGGAGCGGGCGGTTGGTCACACAACCATGACGCTGCGCCCGCACCCAGTCACTAATGGGTGAGGGCGCAGCGTACCGCGCGTCCGATGAGGTTGGTGTTTTCCCTCAACGAAAGCGGTTAGCTCTTCTTGGTCTGCTCCAGCGCGGGCGCGACCTCGGCGGTGGACTTGGGAGTCGGGTCCTGCTTCTTCTCGTCCTCTTCCACCTCTTCGACGATGTCCTCGTCGTCCTCGATCTCCTCTTCGACCTCCGGGCCGACCTTCTCGCGGATCGCGGCACGCAGCCAGGTGGTCACCACGCCGTCGGCGATCTCCAGGTCAACCGTTGCCTCATCGTCGGTGTCCGCGACAGTGGCGTACAGGCCGGAGGTGGTCATCACCCGGTCGCCGACGCCGATCGAGTTCTGCAGCTCCTGCTGCTGCGCCATCGCCCTCTTCTGCTTGCGGCTCATCAGCACCATGGGCACGATGAGCACCGCGATCAGCAGAAACGGAAGCAGTTGCCCGAGGTTCATTTCTCTCCGTTCGGCGGACATCCCGTTGGAGTGGAAATGCCCGATTGTTCTGGTTGCCTGCCGCCGAGTGTGCCACCAACGCGTTACGCGCTGTGCGCGCGGTCACTCTTCGAACAGCGTAGGCGCCGCCTGACCTGGTGCGTCGTTCGGGGCTTGCAACCCGAGGTGCGCCCACGCGGTCGCAGTCGCTACTCGGCCACGAGGGGTCCTTGCCAGCATGCCAGCACGTACCAGGTACGGCTCGCACACTTCCTCCACGGTAGTTGACTCCTCCCCCACCGCGACAGCCAAAGTCGAAATACCGACCGGTCCACCGCCGAACGACCTGACCAGCGCGTTCAGCACGGCCCGGTCCAGCCGGTCGAGGCCCAGCTCGTCGACGTCGTAGACCTCGAGCGCGGCTTTCGCCACATCAATCGTGACCGCTCCGTTAGCACGCACTTCCGCGTAGTCCCGGACCCGGCGCAGCAGCCGGTTGGCGATCCGGGGTGTGCCACGGGACCGTTTGGCGATCTCCACGGCGCCGTCCGGCCGCAGGTCGACGCCCAGAATCGTGGCCGAGCGGGTGAGCACCCGCTCCAGTTCGTGCGGCTCGTAGAACTCCATGTGCGCGGTGAAGCCGAATCGGTCACGCAGCGGACCCGTCAGCACCCCTGATCGGGTGGTGGCTCCCACCAACGTGAACGGCGCGATGTCCAGCGGGATGCTCGTGGCGCCGGGGCCTTTGCCGACCACGACGTCCACCCGGAAGTCCTCCATCGCCAGGTAGAGCATCTCCTCGGCGGGCCGGGCGATCCGGTGGATCTCGTCGATGAACAGCACGTCGCCTTCGACCAGGTTCGACAGCATGGCGGCGAGGTCGCCGGCACGCTCCAGCGCCGGCCCGGACGTGATCCGGATGGCACTGCCCAGCTCAGCGGCGATGATCATCGAGAGGCTGGTCTTGCCCAGGCCGGGCGGGCCGGAGAGCAGGACGTGATCTGGCGGTGCGCCCCGGCGCATGGCGCCTTCGAGCACGAGTTCGAGCTGTTCACGCACCCGCGCCTGGCCCACGAACTCGCTCAGCCGCTTGGGCCGCAGCGTCGCCTCGACGTCACGGTCCTCGGGCTCGGCGAGCGGCGAGAGCGCGTCGTCCTCGTCGGCCACCGGGCCGCGATAGTCGTCGTGCACGCCCGGCCTCCTAACGCTTGCGGCCGAGGATGGCCAAGGACTTGCGCAGCACACCCGCGGTGTCGGCAGCCGAATTTTCGGAAAGCACGCCATCGACTGCCTGCTCAGCGGCCTTCATCGCGAACCCGAGGCCGACCAGGGCCTCCACCACGGAGCCGCGGACCGCGCTCGCGGACGGCGCGACGGGCGATTCGCCCGCGCTCTGCCACGCCCCGACCTTGTCGCGCAGTTCGATGATCAGCCGTTCCGCGCCCTTCTTGCCGATGCCGGGCACCTGCGTGAGCATCGCGACATTGCCCTCGGACAGGGCCGCGCGCAGTTTGTCGGGCTCCAGCACGGCGAGCATGGCGAGACCGAGCCGTGGTCCGATACCGGAGACCGTCAGCAGCATCCAGAACAGGTCACGAGCGTCGGCGTCGGCGAAACCGAACAGCGTCAGCGAGTCCTCGCGCACGATCAGCGCGGTGAACAGCTGCGCCTCCTCGCCTCTGCGGAGCGTGGCCAGCGTCGAGGGCGCGGCCTGGACAGCGAAGCCGACGCCACCGACCTCGATCACGGCGTGGTCGAGCCCGACCGACAGCACCGGTCCGCGTACCGACGAGATCACGGCTTCGTTCCTCCTGCTTTCCGAGCCTTGGTTGCTGCAGCCAGCCGCGCCTTGTGCACCCGGGCGAGTTCGGCCGCGCGCCGCTCGGCCTCCTCCAGCCGGGACCGCATCGGCGCGCGCCAAATGTGACAGATGGCCAACGCGAGCGCGTCGGCGGCATCCGCCGTGCCGGGACGTTCCGTGAGCCTCAGCAGGCGCATGACCATCGCGGTCACCTGCGCCTTGTCCGCACGCCCAGAGCCCGTGACAGCAGCCTTGACCTCGCTGGGTGTGTGGAACTCGACCTTCAGGCCGCGCCGGGCTGCCGCGACCGCGACCACGCCGCCCGCCTGCGCGGTGCCCATCGCGGTCTGGACGTTGTACTGACTGAACACGCGCTCGACCGCGACCACATCCGGCTTGTGCAGATCCAGCCAGCCCTCGACAAAGTCCGACACCGCCAGCAGCCGCTCCGCCAACGCCGCCTCGACCGGCGTACGGACCGTGTCGACCGCGACGCACGTGACCTTGCGGCCAGTCCCACCGTCGACCACGGCCACACCGCACCTGGTCAGGCCCGGGTCGACACCGAGCACCCGCACACCATCACCTCTCTGAACGCTTGTTCGAGAGCGTAACGGGTGGCCGGTCCGCAACCGCGCAGACACGCTTGTGGTTGGTTGGATGCATGACCCCGGAGGAGATCATCAAGGCGCTTGACCTGCAGCCACTGCCCGTGGAAGGCGGGCTGTACAAGGAGAACCTCAACGGCGATCCGAACGCGTCGGCGATCTACTACATGCTTGTCGCGCCGCAGTTCTCGCGGCTGCACAAGCTGGAGAACCTGGAGATCTTCGTCTACCACGCGGGAGCGCCCGCGCGGATGCTCCTGCTGCACCCCGACGGGACCGTCGAGCGGCCGTTGCTGGGCATGGATCTGGCCGCGGGGGAACGTCCGCAGGTGATCGTGCCCACCGGGACCTGGCAGGCCACCGAGACGACCGGCGAGTGGAGCCTGCTCGGCACGATGATGTCGCCGCCGTACAGCGACGACATCATCACTTATGCCGACGCGGGCATCCTCGCCGCCGGTTATCCCGCTGCCACCGAGGACATCTCCCGTTTGGCCTGACGCCGTTCGGCTCGCCTGTCGAGCCAGGACAGCCATGGCGCGGTCATCACGGTCGTCACGATCGCGACGAGCACCAGCGCGCTGAACAGTGCCGGGGTGACGATCCCGGTCTGCAGCCCCACATTCAGCGCGATCAACTGCATCAGGCCACGGGCGTTCATCAGCACGCCGACCCGGATCGCCACGGAGTTCTCCTCCCCGGCCAGCCGGCCACCGAACCAGCACGCCCCGAACTTGCCGAGGATCGCCACGGCGACGCACCCGAGCGAGACGAGCAGCAGTGGCAGGGTGAACAGCAGCCCGAACTCGGTGTTCAGGCCGGAGTACGCGAAGAACAGCGGCAGGAACACGATCTTGGTGACCGGGCTGATCGCCGCGACCACCCGGTTGCCGATCTCAGTGCGCGGGAAGATGAAGCCGAGACAGAACCCGCCGAACACCGAGTAGAGCCCGATCAGGTCGGTCCACCAGGCTGCCGCGAACAGCGCGACCGCCGTCACCAGCACCAGGTGCTCGACGGCGGCACCGGGCCGCGCCATGATCCAGTTCAGCGCGGGCCGGACCCCGAACCAGAGCGCCAGGACGAACAGCAGCGTTCCGCCCCCGGTGACCAGGATCTTGTTCGGATCGCCGGTGGCCAGCCCGATCGTCAGCGCCAGCAGGATCCACGCCACGCCGTCGTCGATCGCGCCCGCCGCCAGCGACAGCGACCCGAGCCTGGAGCCGGTCAGGTTGCGTTCACTGATGATCCGCGCCAGCATCGGGAACGCCGTGATCGCCAGCGCCACACCGACGAACAGCGCCGAGACGCCGACCGGGACGCCGTCTTTGAGAATGTCGGCATGCCCGTGGACCAGCAGGATGAACGCAACGCCGAGGACCAGCGGCGCGGTCACCCCTGCCAGCGAAACCGTCGCCGCGGGCCGGCCGAGGCCACGGACCTTCTGCTGGGCGAACTCGTGACCGACCCCGAACATGAACGCCACCAGCCCGATGTGGCTGACGACGTAGATCATCGGCCGCACGGCGTCCGGGAACAGGGCATTCTGCACGCCCGGCAGCACCAGCCCCAGCAAGGACGGCCCGAGCAGGACACCCGCGATCATCTCGCCGACGACGGGTGGCTGGCCGAGTCGGCGGGCGGCCATGGCCACCAGCCGGCAGGTGATCAGGATGATGACCGCGGCCAGGAAGAACCGCGCTGTAGTGGTTGCGATGTCCATCTGGGGTCCCTCATTCCACGGCCGGCTGGCCATCGAAGTAGCGGCGGCACAGCTGGTGCCGACGGGCGTCCCAAACCATGTAGCTGCCCAGCACGAGCTGGGTGAGGCTGCGTGACACGTCCTCCCAGCGGTCACGCAGCCTCATGAAGGCCAGCCGCGCCCCCAGCGCCCGCTTCGCGGATGACCGCCGGTCGGACAGCAGGCATGGCCCTCGATTGGGGATGGATCTGGTGTGCGCGGCCGAGGTCCGCAACTCGA
This sequence comes from Kibdelosporangium banguiense, assembly GCF_017876405.1. GTDB lineage: Bacteria > Actinomycetota > Actinomycetes > Mycobacteriales > Pseudonocardiaceae > Kibdelosporangium > Kibdelosporangium banguiense. Next base: position 11,674,008 of record NZ_JAGINW010000001.1, read on the forward strand.
AGCGGCCCAGCGTCCGCATCGCCACCACGCGCATCGTGACCGGCATCAGCCCACGCGCCGGGCAGGCCCGGTTGGCGGTGATGCCGTACGGGACGTGGTTGGCTTGCTTGACCGGCAACGCCTTCCACCGCTCCGGCCGGAACCGGCCGGGCTCCTGGAACCCGGACTGGTGGAAGTCGGGATAGTTGAACAACAACACCGAGCCCGCCGGGATGGTGTGACTCTCCACGGCTATGTCCGCGCTGGTGATCCGGTGCGCGATGCCGAACAGCGGGTACAGCCGCAGCGTCTCGTCCATCACGTTGTCCAGGTCGGCCGTGCCGATGATCAGGCCGCGCTGGACATCAGGATGCTGCGCGATGGCCATCAGCAGGTGTGCCATGGCTTCGCTGGACTGGACGACGGCCGTGTTGAAGAACGTGCCCTGCAGGTACCAGGCCTGTTCACGCACTGAGAATCCCTCGGGCAGCCGATGCGGCACCTCACCTGCCTCGATCCGGCCGATCAGGTAACTGGTCAGCCGTTCGCGTTTGGCCATGTGCCGCAGACCGCAACACTTCAACGCGGTCACCACGTCGTTGGCGTTGCCGACGATGAGATCCCGCGCGTCGCGAGGGCACGGCTCGGCGAACACCATCTCGTAGTAGAACTCGGCCCAGATCGGCATCATCAGATCCCGTAGCCGGACCGTGTTCACCTTCCTGGTCAGTCCACTGAGGACATGATCGGTGCAGCCGGACACCACCGTGCCCGCCTTCGCGTGCGCTCCGGCGAGGATGCGGCGGGTGGTCCTGGCGACCTCGGTGTACCGCTCCCCCGGCTCCAGATGTTCCTGGTGCACCTGCGGGCCCGGCGCCAGCCAGTACCAGAACAGGTCCGACAGCACCGCTCCCCTGCTGCGACCGTCGGCGGCCGGATGCTCGTACAGCGAACGGAACTGCGACACCTCGACCTGCACGCCCTCGTCGCCGTTGACGCGGGCAAATATCCGTACCCGCAGCTTGACAACGAGATCCGGCAGCCAGAACGGCAGGCTTACCAGCAACACCACGAGCGCCGCGATGATCGTGATCAGCACGGCGCCTCCCGGAGGAGATCGCGCGGGATGTCGTGCACCGACGAGCATCCACACAACGCGAGCGCCCGATCGAGTTCGTCTCGCAGCATGCGCAGGACCTGGGCGACTCCGGTCTGACCACGAGCGGCCAGACCCCACAACACCGGCCGCCCGATCGCCACCCCGTCGGCGCCCAGAGCAAGCGCTTTCACGACGTCCGTACCGCGCCGGACGCCCCCGTCGACGAGCACGGGAATGTCCACGGCCGCGACAACATCCGCAACCGCGTCGATCGTGGCGACCACGGTGTCCAACTGCCGCCCGCCGTGGTTGGACACCATCAGCGCACTGACCCCGTGCGCGGCCGCGAGCACGGCGTCCGCCGGATGCATGAGTCCTTTCAGGACGATCGGCAGCCCGGTCACCGACCGCAGCCGCTGGACGTGCTCCCAGTCCAGGTCCCGGATCATCTCGATCGGCCGCACGCCGCCGTCCCCGGCCAGACCGCGCATGTTCTCGCAGTACAGGCCTTCCGGCAGATCATGGAAACCGTGCCGGTGGTCGCGTTCCCGCCGCCCGAACACTGTCGAGTCGACAGTGACGACCAACGCCCGGCAGCCCGCGTCCTCGGCGCGCCGCACAAGCGCCTCGGTGACCTTGGAATCGGATTGGATGTAGAGCTGGAACCACAGCGGCAGATCGGCACCGCCGGCCTTGGCGATGTCCTCCACCGCGACCGTCGAGGCCATGCTGGCGATCATCAGCGTGTCCGCCTCGGCGGCCGCCCGCGCGGTCGCCAGCTCGCCCTCGGGATCGGCCAGCCGGTGAAACGCCGTCGGCGCGATCACCACCGGCATGGCGATGTCCGCACCCAGCAACGATGTTCGCAAGTCCGGTGCGGCGTTCCCGCGCAGGACCCGGGGTAACAGCCGGAGGCGAGCGAATGCCGACTCGTTCGCCCGCAGCGTCACCTCGTCGTCCGCGCCACCCGCGAAGTAGTCATACGCGGACAGCGGCAGGCGGTCCCGCGCCAGCGCCTCGAACTCGCGTAGTGACAACGGTCCTGACATCGGTCAGTCCGCTGTCGTGAGCACAGTCTGCAGCAGCCGCTCGGCCAGGAAATCGGTCACCGGCTTGCGATGGGCGTGCTCGTCGGTCCAGTCGTTCTCCAGGTTCTCGGCGACGTGGTGCTCGGCGAGCAGCGCGCCCCGTTCGAAGTGCCGGATCACCGGGTGCAGGTAGGCCGCGTCGTGCGCCTGCTCGGCGTTGTTCTGGGCCACGCGCCGGACGTTGATGTCGAAGGGATCGACTTTGTCGTGGTCCGGGCCGTACTCGAGGGTGATCGTGAAGTACCGGTGGGCGAACTCGCTGTCGTGCGCGTAGTCGACCGGCATCTCCTCGTAGTACCTCGCGTCGCGCCCGTCGGGGACGATCACGTCGCCGAGCATCGCGAACTGCTGCCACAGCGCGGAACTGCGGTTCACCCGATTGAGAATCGCGTCCGTCAACGTGTTCGCGTCGGCGATGTGCGAGACATGCGGCCAGTCACGGCCCTCGTACTTGCGCTCCAGAATCCGGTGCAACGCCTTGACGGTGTAACGGAATCCGTGGATGAACCCGCTCGTGGACTTCTTGAAGTCACGGACCTGCATCATCGTTCCGGCGAAATGCAGGCCCGGCACGTTGACCGACTCCCATTCACTGGTCTGCGCCGGGAACCGGTCGTTGATGACCAGCGCCGGACGGCAGTTCTCAGCGAAGATCGAGGTGTCGAACCGGAACCCGGTGCACGCGATGATCCGGTGGTACGGGATGTCCTTGACGATCTCGTTGGCCCGCGAGAAGCTCACCGAGACGATGAAACCGTCGCCTTCCCTGCGGATCCCGACGATGTCGCCGTCCAGGATCGCGTTCTGCGACTTGAGCTGATAGGTGTCCAGGAAGTTGTTGTTGACCGCCCGCAGATGCCCGACAAAGTGCGTCTGCCAGGCGAACCGGACCGAGTGCGGACCGGCGACGTGGATGACACCCGCGGTCTCGACGAGGTTGTCGGCGGTCTCGAACGCCGAGTTGCCCTTGCCGATGATCAGTACCCGCTGATCGAGAAAGTCCTGTGGATCAACGGAAACCGTGCCGTACTGCTCAGCGAGCCCGATCCCAGGGATATCAGGTATGTACGGCTTGGACGGGCCGGTGGCGACGACAAGATGCGGAGCCTCGTACACCGCACCGTTGCTGTCGACGACCCGGAAGTTCTTGTCCTTGCTCACTTCGACGGCCCGAGCGTTGTAACGCACGTTGAGCTCGAGCTTCTCGGCGTAGTCGGCCAAGTAGCGGACCATGTCGCCGGCGTCCGGGAAATATCGTGGCGTGTACTTGGTGAACAGCAGATCGTCGTTGTCCGAGAGCAGCGAGTTCCAGTCCATCCGCAGGTTGAACTCGGGATCGTCGATCCCGGTGTGCGGCTTGTTGATCGAGATCAGCTGACGGTGCCGCGGGAACGTCTCAAAGAAGTGCCCCGCGCCCGGGCCCGCCTCCAGCAGCAGGTAGTCGTGACCGGCACGCTGCAGGAAGTACCCGAGCTGCAGCCCCGCCGGTCCGGCACCGATCACCAGATAATCCGTGGTCGTGACCATGCATCTCCTCCGCGATACGCGCCTTTTCAGGCGCGGGCCTCGTAGTGCACGGTTCACTACGCACGTAACCGCGGTTTAGTTCGGCAGACGGCCACAAAAGTTCTCGGCCGGTAGGTTTGGCCCGTGCCACAGCGGGTGTGTATCGAAGACCGGGACATTCGCAGGACGAGTCGCCCGCACTATTGATCCGGCCTACCGCATTTCCGCACGGCGATCCGAGTGATCAATACGGATATACCGCGCGCATCGGTCACGGACCGTTGAAGCCGGGCATCCAGCTTTCCGGGCGGCCGCTTTCGGTCAGCACGTGCTGCCAGTCCGAGAAGCCGTCCGGGGCTTCGGGTGACCAGGGCCAGTGGCCTTCGGCGGTCGGCAGGATCAGCTGCAGCGCCGGGAAATCGCCCTTGCGATAGAGCACGAACGCGCTGCCGAAGTACTCCATGTAGTGGCCCTTGTTGACGCGCTCGACCGTGATCGGCACGTTGTCGAAGAAGTTCTCGTAGAGGTGGCCGGGCAGGAACCGCTCACCGGCCTTGGCCCGCTCCAGGTAGGCGTTGACCAGCACCGGGCCCATGTCCAGGGGCAGGCCCAGCACGACGGCCTCGGCGATGCCGAACCGGCGCCACGCCCCGACCGAGAAGGTGTACCCGGCGCCTTCGTCGTCGGGAGGGACTTCGATGACAGCGCAACCGTTGACTTCGGTCTCGTGCAGTAACCAGTCGCGGAATCGCTGCTCATCGGGGTTCAGGGGCGCGGTGGTCACATGCCCATTCTGCATGTGTCACCCGTTCGGGGCGTAACCCGGTGGTGATATCCGGGTCTTGGCTCGCCCGAACGCGTACAGCAGGTAGCCCAGAGCCGTGAGCGCCACGATGAACCCGGCCACCACGCCGGGGAAGCTCGGCCGGCCAGGGTTGAGGAACCGGCCGTAGAGCGTCAGGTCGGCGGCCACGTAGTAGATCAGGTACAGCAACGGGTAGCCGAGCCACGTCACCGGGTACCACCACCTCACCGCCCGCTGGTTGCGGCCGACCAGCAGGAAGTCGGCGAGCACGGCCACCGGCGTGATCATGTGCTCGAACAGCGAGTCCACCCGGCTCAGGTTGCCGCCGAGCAGCGTCATGTAGGTGACGCAGACCAGCATCAGCAGGACCGTCAACGCACCGCGCAGCCACGGCGAACGCGGCTCCGGGCGGCCTTTGACCAGTGGATACACCGCCAGCCAGGTGTAGCCGAGGCCCGTGAGCAGGCTGGCCTGCTGACTCAGCGCGATCAGCGGGTCGTTCAGGCGGCTGACAGCGACGAAGAACCCGAAGAAACCGCAGAACGCCACGAACAGACGCCAAACAAGGACCCCGGGCAGTGCCCGGGGCCCTGTCGGTACTGCTTCGTCGGCGGTCAGCCCACCGCCTCCATGATCTCGTCGCTTACATCGAAGTTCGCGAAGACGTTCTGCACGTCGTCGCAGTCCTCAAGCGCGTCGATCAGCTTGAAGACCTTCTTGGCACCGTCGACGTCCAGCGGAACCGACACCGACGGCAGGAAGCTCGACTCGGCCGACTCGTAGTCGTAGCCCGCGTCCTGCACTGCCTTGCGGACCGCGACCAGGTCGGTCGCCTCGGAGACGATCTCGAAGCTCTCGCCGAGGTTGTTGACCTCTTCGGCGCCCGCGTCGATGACCGCCATCAGCACGTCGTCCTCGGACAGGTCACCTGAGGGCAGCAGTACCACGCCCTTGCGGTTGAACAGGTAGGCCACCGAGCCGGGGTCCGCCATCGAGCCGCCGTTGCGGGTCATCGCGGTACGGACCTCGCCCGCCGCCCGGTTGCGGTTGTCGGTCAGGCACTCCACCAGCAGCGCCACGCCGTTCGGGCCGTAGCCCTCGTACATGATGGTCTGCCACTCGGCGCCACCCGCTTCCTCACCGGCGCCGCGCTTGCGCGCACGCTCGATGTTGTCCAGCGGGACCGAGTTCTTGCGCGCCTTCTGCATGGCGTCGTACAGCGTGGGGTTGCCGTCCGGGTCGCCCCCGCCGGTCCGCGCGGCGACCTCGATGTTCTTGATCAGCTTCGCGAACAGCTTGCCACGCTTGGCGTCGAGGGCGGCCTTCTTGTGCTTCGTAGTCGCCCACTTGGAGTGGCCGCTCATCTCTCCTCCGTCGTCTTCGCGCCAGTCATGGTCGCCCGGACCATCTCCGTGAACAGCCGGTGTACCCGCCCGTCACCGGTCAGCTCCGGGTGAAAGGCAGTGGCCAGCACGGACCGTTGCCGAACCGCGACGATCCTACCGGCGGCGGCCCCGGCCGTTTCGGTGTCCGGCACTGTCGCCAGCACTTCCACCTCAGGCGACACCGATTCGACCCACGGGGCGCGGATGAACACAGCGTGCAACGGGCCGCCGTCGATCCCGGTGAACTCCAGGTTGCCTTCGAACGAGTCGACCTGCCTGCCGAACGCGTTGCGCCGCACGATCATGTCGATCCCGCCGAGCTGGTGCTGGTCAGGCCGGCCGTCCAGCACCTTGCTGGCGAGCATGATCATGCCCGCGCAGGAGCCGTAGGCGGGCAGGCCGTCGGCGATCCTGCCCTTCAGCGGTTCGAGCAGCTCGAACGTCTCGAGCAGGCGGGACATCGTGGTCGACTCGCCGCCCGGCAGCACGATCCCGTGCAGCCCGTCCAACTCCTCGACCCGGCGCACCGGCCGGACCTGCGCGCCGCACTCGGTCAGGGCAGCCGCGTGCTCCCGCACGTCACCCTGCAACGCGAGCACACCGATCACTGGCTGAGCCGTCACCCTGGATTCCCTCCCGAAACGCCTGCCCACCAGCTTAGAAGACCGGGTGACGCCGCCTCGCCGTGCCCGCCGTGATCGTCACTCCGTGGTCGGCCGACAGCACCCCGTCGCTGCCTGCTTGTCCGCGTCGGACCGTGGGCCGTTGGGGTCTTCGGCGGAACCGGCGATCTTGGCCAGCCACTCCGCCGCGGGCTCCGCGTTCGTGTACTCGTCGTGCCAGTTCCACCACTGGTAAGGCTGGGTCTGCGGATAGCCGTCGGGCGAGTCCTCCCACTCCTCCTGCCGGCCGAGCGCGGTGATGTCGAGGTAGCTCCAGGTGTTGCCCATCGCCTCGTCACCACGGCTGTTGATGAAGTAGGTACGGAACACGCTGTCGCCGTCGTGGATGAACGCGTTCGTGCCGTGCCAGTCGTTCACGCCGAAGTCGGTGTCGAACTCGTCGGTCATGGTGTACCAGGGCATCGTCCAGCCCATACGTGCCTTCAGGCGTTCGATGTCCGGCTGCGGCGCGCGTGAGGCGAAGACGAGGGTGGTGTCGCGGGCGTTCAGATGCGCCACGTGGGCGACCTGGTCGGCCACCATGGAGCAGCCGCGGCACGCGTGTTCGGGCCAACCGAAAACGCCGGGTTCGAAGAAGGCGCGGTAGACGATCAGCTGGCGCCGGCCTTCGAACAGGTCGAGCAGGCTGAGCCTGCCCTGAGGCCCGTCGAACGCGTACTGCTTCTCCACCGCCAGCCACGGCATCCGCCTGCGCTCGGCCGCCAGCGCGTCCCGGGCGCGGGTCAGTTCCTTCTCTTTGACAAGCAGCTGCTGACGCGCTGCTTCCCATTGCTCTGACGTGACGATCGTGGGTGTCTTCATGATGCGTCTCCCGCCTTCCGGTCGAGATGGTCTTTCAGCGCTGTGAGCGGGCTGTCCCAGTCTCGGGCCAACGCCGCCAGGAACTGCTGCGCGACCTGCATGGGCGCGGACCGCAACCGGTAGCGCACGCGGCGGCGCTCCCCCGGTTCGGCCGTCACCAGGCCGGCTTCGGTCAGCAGGGCTAGATGTTTGGCGATCGCCTGCCGCGTGATCGGCAGCCGGGCGGCCAGGTCGGTGGCCGTGGCCGGCCCGTCCTTGGCCAGCGCGCCCAGGATGGCGCGCCGGCTCGGATCGGCCAGTGCGGCGAAGACCTGCTCGGCGATCGCTTCGATGTCAGGCGGCATCGAGGTATTCGACCAGTTCCCCCAGCTCGCTCGCCCACCCCTGGGTGTTGCCGTCGAAGGCCGTGCGGTAGGCGTCCTCAGGCAACTGGGAGAAGCCGCTCTCGACGACAGTCAGCCGCGTGCCCGCGCCGACAGGTTCGAGCGTGAACTCGACGTACGTCCGGCGGGGGTCATCCTCGGGCAGCCCGTAGATATGCCAGGTGAATCCGAACGCGTTCGGCTCGTCCACGCGTTCCACCCGCATGGTGGCCTTGTGCCCGTTGTCCCAGCTCATCGTGGCCTCACCGCCCGGCCGCAGGTCGATCGTGGCCTCGTTGCCGAACCACGTGCCCAGACCTTCGGCCGTGGTGAGCGCGGCCCAGACCTTGGCCGGCGGGTGGGCGATCTCCATGGTCCGTTCGATGCGATCGGGAAATCCCATGACAGGCCTCCAATGAGTAGCAACCGTTTGGTTGCTACTCACGTTATGGCAACCAAACGGTTGCGTCAAGCTGGCCGACCGGCACTGGTTCGGATGCGTTCGAGCCGCGGGTGATGGCGTTGGCGTTGATGGCCGCGCTGGAAACTGTGCCCGCGAACTGTTCGCGCGCCCGGACACCGATGTCGCCGGGTTCGCGAGCGAACTCGCGACCGTCTTCGTGCGGGCGGTCAAAAACTGAAGGGGCAGCAACGCCCGTGGAGGCGTCGCTGCCCGCTCGGGATCAACCGCGGCGGTCGACCGGCGGGATGATCTGGGTGGCATCCTGGTCGCGGCCGGCATGCTTGCGGTTCTTGAGGCGGACCACGACGAACAGCGCGACCGCGATGGCGACCGCAACGATCACGATCTTCTGGAAGATGTCGGCGTAGTCGCTGACCTTGTGCCAGTTCACGCCCAGTCCGTAGCCGGCCATGACGAAGATCGTGTTCCAGATCAGGCTGCCCAGGGTGGTCAGCAGCAGGAACTTGGCGATGTTCATCCGCTCCACACCGGCCGGCAACGAGATCACGCTGCGGAACAACGGGATCATCCGGCCGAGGAACACCGCTTTGGTGCCGTGCTTGGCAAACCAGGCCTCAGACCGGTCGAAGTCCCGCACCTTCATCAGCGGGATCTTGGCGATCACCTTGCGAGTGCGCTCCCGGCCGAGCCACGCGCCCAGCAGGTACACGATGATCGCACCGGCCACCGATCCCAGCGTCGTCCAGATCAGCGCCGCGGCGAGGCTGAACGTGCCCTGACTGGCCGAGAAACCCGCCAGCGGCAGCACAAGCTCACTGGGAATCGGCGGGAACAGGTTGTCCGCGCCGACCACGAGCGCGGCCCCCGGACCGCCCAGCACGTCCATCAGGTCGACCGCCCACCCGGCCAGGCCGCCCAGCGGTTCGGTGGCGGCTTCGGCAAGCAGGAATTGCGACATTGTTCGGTACCCCTTGACAGTGTCTGAAATGGATACCTGAAACCTATGAATTCCCCAGCACACCGGCAATGCGGCATGCCACCCAGCCGTTTGCGTGATATCCACAGGTCTCTGCTGCGGTAAACCACAGTCAGCCGGCCGGCAGGTGCGCGCAGACCACAGTCGGGCCACCGGCCGGACTGTGCACGCCGAACGTCCCATCGGCGGCGGCGACCCGCCGGGCCAGTCCGGAAAGCCCTGTGCCCGTGGGATTCGCGCCGCCGGGGCCGTCGTCGATGATCTGGACCTGAATCTCGCCGCCCTGGCCGCGCACCTCGATTCGGACCAGGGCCGGCTCGGCGTGTTTCGTCGCGTTGGTCACCGCTTCGGACACCACGAAGTAGATTACTGTTGCCAGTGACCTGTTTGGTTCCTCTGGGAGTCGGAATGTCAGTTCTATGGGGACGCTGGCGTTCTCGGCCAATGACTCCAGTGCTACGTGCAGGCCTGCTTCGTCCAGTGCCGCCGGGTAGATTCGGCTTGCCACTCCTCGGAGGTCGGCGATTGCGTCCTGGGATGCGGCTTGGGCTTGCCGCAGAAGTTCGGCCGCGTGTTCCAGTTCTGTTGAGCGGCGGGCTCGGCCTATCAGCATTCCCAGGGCCACCAGGCGTTGCTGTACGCCGTCGTGCAGGTCTCGCTCGATCCTTCTGCGTTCGTCGTTGATTGCGTCGATTACCTGGGCGCGGGTGCTTGCGAGCGTTTCCACTCGGCGTCGCAGCATCTGTTCGGTGCTTGTGCCCAGTAGATGCACAGCCAGCATTCTGTCCAAAGTGGCCACACCACTGATACCAGCTGCTGTGACGAACAGGATGACTGCGCCTGGGACGACTGCTATTGCTATCAGTTCGCCGTCCACTCTGCCTTCGTTGGAGATCAGGCCCCAGCCTCCGTTGAATATCCAGGCGGACAGCATTGAGGCGGCGACCGTAAGGCACAGGAGGAACATCAGCAGGACGCCGCCGCCGAGGCCGCCGACCAGCCAGCGCACCGCTATGTAACGCCAGCTTCCTGTCGGGGTCAGCTCGTCTGTGTCCAGTTTTTGGCGGAACATGCTGAGGCGGCGCAGCTCCAGCGCGGTCAGCCTCATCGCCCATCTGTCCGCTGCTTTGGTCAGCCTGTTGGTGTGGAGGCCTGGGATGAGGGCGAGTGCGGGGGCGATGGCCAGGACGGCCAGGAAACCGAGCTCGATGAGCGCGGTCCATGCTCCTACGAACACCGTGCCGGCCAATTCGGTCCATTGGCGCAGCATCGAGGCTGCGGTGAGCCGGTTCGGCGGGGTGTCCTGGTACACGGATTCGACCGTAGTGCAGTGTTTGCTCTGGCGTACTGCGGTAAACCTCAGTCCTAAGTGCTGAGATAGCGGACGACTGCCAGGACGCGGCGGCTTGTGCCTTTGGTTCCTGTCAGGCCCAGCTTGTCGAAGATCGAGTTCACGTGCTTCTCGGCCGCGCTCTGGGAGAAGTGCAGCCGCTCAGCGATAGCGGCATTGGTCAGGCCCTCGGCCATCAGCTGGAGTACTTCCCTCTCCCGTGGGGAGAGTGTGGCCAGCGGGTCCGTCTGCTTGGTGCGGGACAGAAGCCTGCGAACGACCTCTGGGTCGAATGCGACGCCGCCGGACGCGATTCGCTGCAGGGCGTCCAGGAACTCCTCCACCTGCACAACCCGGTCCTTGAGCAGATAGCCGACCTGGCCTGTCTCGCTGGTGATCAGTTCGGCCGCGTACCTGTTCTCCACGTACTGCGACAGCACCAGGACGCCGACCGCAGGCCAGCGTTCGCGGATCTCCAGGGCTGCGCGCAGCCCTTCGTTCGTGTTCGTCGGCGGCATTCTGATGTCGGTGACGACCACGTCGGGCTGGCTGTCGGCGACCGCGGCGACCAGTTCCACCGGGTTGTCCACGGCCGCGAGGACTTCGTGGCCTTCCTCGGCCAGCAGGCGTACCAGGCCTTCTCGCAGCAAGGTCGAATCCTCGGCCAGGACTATGCGCATGATCGCATCGTATCGAGTGTGCCGGGAGTCTATTGAGGACATAGACAGACCGGCGGCCGTCTAGGCGATGGCCGAGATGTCTCCGTCATCGAAATAGATGGCCTGATGCAGGCGTCCGCCAAGCGCGGCTGCATACCGAACGAGCACATCCTGGCCGGAGATCATGCCCTGTTCGATCTGCGAGACACGTCCCTTCGTCACGCCCATACGGTCGGCGACCACTTGTTGGGTCAGTCCCCGCGCATGCCGGATCTCGGCCAGCCGGTTGCCAAGCACTTCGGCCAGCAACTCCTGCTTGCCTACCGCGACAGCTTCCTCCCCGCCAGCACGTTCGACATGTGTTGCTCGAATGTCGTTCCACCGTGTGTAACCGCTCATCGCCTATCCGCCTCCGCCTCGCGCTCCTTCAGATAAATCTCATAGCGTTGCTCGGCCAGCGGGATCGCTCGCTCATACCACGCATTCCACTGCCCCGCCTTGTCACCCGCGACCAACAGCACGCTGGCCCGCCACGGATCGAAGACGAAGAGAATCCGAACTGTTCAGGGCCGAGTTCCTTGAGGTTCCGGATCTTTGAGTGCGTGATGGTGTCGACCAGGGGCCGCCCGAGGCTGGGGCCATAGTCAGCGAGCGCATCAATGGCTTGCACGACCCGCCTGTGCGTCGAGGCATCAAGCTGCTCGATCCACTCCCGCACCTCATCGACAAGGTAGACGTCCCATTCAGCCGCAGCCACTCCCCAAGTATAGCATTCGCTATACTTGAGGGAACTCCCTCACCAGCCGCGCTCGGCGAGGCGGTGGGGCTCGGGCAGCTCTTCGACGTTGATGCCGACCATGGCTTCGCCCAGGCCGCGGGAGACCTTGGCGATCACGTCCGGGTCGTCGTGGAAGGTGGTGGCCTTCACGATCGCCTCGGCGCGCTGGGCCGGGTTGCCGGACTTGAAGATGCCGGAGCCCACGAACACGCCCTCGGCGCCCAGCTGCATCATCATCGCGGCGTCGGCCGGGGTGGCGATGCCGCCGGCGGTGAACAGCACGACGGGCAGTTTGCCCAGCTCGGCGACCTCTTTCACGAGCTCGTACGGGGCCTGCAGCTCCTTGGCCGCGACGTAGAGCTCGTCCTCCGGCAGGTTCTGCAGGCGACGGATCTCGGCGCGGATCTTGCGCATGTGCGTGGTGGCGTTGGAGACGTCGCCGGTGCCGGCCTCGCCCTTGGAGCGGATCATCGCCGCGCCCTCTGTGATCCGGCGCAGTGCCTCGCCCAGGTTGGTCGCGCCGCAGACGAAGGGCACGGTGAACTGCCACTTGTCGATGTGGTTGGCGTAGTCGGCCGGGGTGAGCACCTCGGACTCGTCGATGTAGTCCACCCCGAGCGACTGCAGGACCTGGGCCTCGACGAAGTGGCCGATGCGGGCCTTGGCCATCACCGGGATGGAGACCTTGGCGATGATGCCGTCGATCATGTCGGGGTCGCTCATCCGGGACACGCCGCCCTGCGCGCGGATGTCGGCCGGCACGCGCTCGAGCGCCATGACGGCGACCGCGCCTGCGTCCTCGGCGATCTTGGCCTGCTCCGGGGTGACCACATCCATGATCACGCCGCCCTTGAGCATCTCCGCCATGCCGCGCTTCACGCGGGCGGTCCCGGTCTGCGGGACGGATTCTGGGCTGGTGGTCACGGACTCGGTCCTCTCGTCGTAACTATTGGTTCACCTGAATCCTACGTTCGACGTGGCCCTGTCAACCGGGCCAATCCGGCGCGATCTCACCAGGCCACTTCGGCAAATCCGCAGCGTGTGGCCCCCGTCACCACTCGGCGGTACGGTCGTACGGCTGCCGGGCGGGCGTTACTTCCACCGGATGGAGGACCGCCGCTGGGGTTGTCCCCGACCTGCATAGGGGTGTGAGATCGAGCACATTGTGTCCTGCAACTGAATACTGTGCGTGCGGGAGGTTGAGTGCTATGGCAGGAAAGCACACCGAGAACGGAGACGCCGGAGCCGCGGTCGCTGTGGACGACCCGGCCAAAGTGCGCAATGTCGTCCTGGTGGGGCCGTCCGGATCAGGGAAGACAACACTGACCGAGGCCCTGCTCACCGCGGCAGGAGTACTCACACGCGCGGGTTCGGTCACCGAAGGCACCACGGTCTGTGACCACGACCCGGCGGCTGTCCGCCAGCAACGATCGGTCGGCCTGTCGGTCGCACCGCTGATGCACGACGGCGTGAAGATCAACCTGATCGACACGCCTGGATACGCCGACTTCGTCGGTGAACTGCGGGCCGGCCTGCGGGCCGCCGACGCGGCGCTGTTCGTCGTCTGCTCGGCCGAGGGCGTGGACGCCTCGACGGTGGCCGTGTGGGAGGAATGCGCGGCGGTCGGGATGCCGCGCGCCGTGATCGTGGCGCGCCTGGACCACCAGCGGGCCGACCCGGAGGCCGAGATCGCCGCGTGCCGTCAGGCGTTCGGCGCCGGGGTGCTGCCGCTGTACCTGCCGGCCAAGGGCGGGCTGGTCGGGCTGATCACCCAGCAGCTGTACGACTACTCCGACGGCTACCCGCCCAGGATGAGCCAGCCGGAGGAGGCCGACCTGGAGCGGATGACCGACGCCCGCAACGAGCTGATCGAAGGGATCATCGCCGAGAGCGAGGACGAGACCCTGATGGACCGGTATCTGGCCGGTGAGGATCTCGACCAGGACACCTTGATCGAAGACCTGGAGAAGGCGGTCGTGCGCGGCTCCTTCCACCCGGTGATCCCCGTCTGCTCGGCGACCGGCGTCGGGCTTGCCGAGGTGCTCGACGGCATCAAGCGCGCGTTCCCGTCACCGCTGGAACACCCGTTGCCATCCGTCACTGACCCCAACGGCAAGTCGCCGGAGACCCTGCGTGCCGACCCCGACGGTCCTCTTGCCGCCGAAGTCGTACGCACGGCCGTCGACTCGTACGTCGGGCGTGTGTCGTTGGTGCGCGTGTTCTCCGGAACGTTGCGGCCGGAGCGTCCGGTGCACGTGTCCGGGCACGGAATGGCCGAACGCGGTCACGAGGACCACGACGTCGACGAACGCGTGGCGCACATCTACTCCCCATTGGGTGCGACGCTCCGAGAGGTGCCGTACTGCGTCGCGGGTGACCTGTGCGCGTTGACGAAAGTCGGCTCGGCCGAGACGGGTGACACCGTGTCCGCGCCTGAACATCCGTTGCTGATGGCGCCGTGGCAGATGCCTGAACCGTTGCTGCCCGTCGCGGTGGTCGCCAAGACCCGCAGCGACGAGGACACGATGGCTCGTAACCTCGCACGCCTCGTCGCCGGTGACCCGACGCTACGGCTGGAACGCAACGCCGAGACGCACCAGCTTGTGTTGTGGTGCATGGGCGAGGCCCACGCGGACGTCGTGCTGGCACGGCTTCGGTCCGGTGGCGCGGAAGTCGACACCGAGCCGGTGAAGGTCGCCCTGCGGGAGACGTTCGCGGGCCCGGCCAAGGCGAAAGGCAGGCACGTCAAGCAATCCGGCGGGCATGGCCAGTACGCGGTGTGCGACATCCTGGTCGAGCCGTTGCCGCGTGGATCCGGGTTCCAGTTCGTCGACAAGATCGTCGGCGGCGCCGTGCCGCACCAGTTCATCCCGAGCGTCGAAAAGGGCGTGCGGGCACAGCTGGAACGCGGCCTGCACTCCGGATATCCCGTGGTGGACATCAAGGTCACGCTGGTGGACGGCAAGGCGCACAGCGTCGACTCGTCCGACGCGGCGTTCCAGACCGCGGGGTCGATCGCGTTGAAGGAGGCCGCCGCGAGCGCCCAGATCACGCTGCTCGAACCGGTGGATCTGGTCACGGTCCGGCTGCCGGACGACCACCTGGGCACGGTGCTCGGCGACCTGTCCAGCCGTCGCGGCCGTGTGCTGGGCACCGAGGCTGACACCACGCCCGGCTACAGCGTGATCCGTGCGGAAGTGCCTGCGACACAGCTGATCCGGTACGCGATCGATCTGCGGTCGCTCAGTTCCGGCTCGGCAACGTTCACCCGGGAGTTCAGCCGGTTCGACCCGCTGCCGCAGAACCTGGTGGCCAGCATGACCTAGCGAACCGATCAGCGGACGGATTTCGTGCGGCCGTCCCACTCGGCGGCGAGCAACTCGGGCAGCAGGTCGGCGAGCTGGACGGGGTAGACGGTGTCGGTGGTGGAGCGCAGATCGGCTGCGCTCCACCAGCGATGCTCGTCGATCGTGTCCAGCTCGATCCGGTTGAAGCCTGAAGTGTCCACTGTGGTCGTCGGTGTGGTGGCGACGAAGAACCACTCTTCGGCGTCGTAACTGCGGCCGTCGAAGCTGAACACCACGCGCCGCCGCCACACCGGCCCGGTCAGCTCGTCGTCGGCCAGCTTGATCCCGGTCTCCTCGAACAGTTCCCGGACTGCGGCGGCGCGGATGTCTTCGTGTGGCTCGACTCCCCCGCCGACGGTGAACCAGAAAGTGTCGTTCTCGTCGCTCGGGTTGCCCCCGTGGAACAGCAGCACACGGCCTTCGCCGTCGAGCAGGAGCACGCGCGCTGACGGCCGTGGCACAGGCGCGGCGTCGCCGTTCAGCTCGGGCTCGGCGATCTCGAAGTACTCCGGCTGCGGCGCGGTGCCTGCCAGCTTGAGCCAACGGACCGTCCGGCGACGGCGTTGCGTCAGCGTGTCCCGTACGGCGTCGTTATGCACGCGGCGCGCGATCACCACGCGTTGTTCGGCATCGCTGAGCTCGGCGACCAGCGCCAACGGCAGTCTGACCCGTTCCACCGCGGCCAGTTCCCTGCTCAGCTCGTTCTCCGCGGCCTCACGGTCAGGCCGTGCCGCGTGTTCGGCGTGGTCGGCGATCTCGCGCAACGAGCCCGTATCCACCGTCGCCGCAACGGCTCTGGCCACGACAGCACGCCTGCCGAGCGCAGCCTCCAACGCTGCCCATGCCGCGTCAGTCCTAATGTGCAGACGGTCCAAACGGTTCGCGGTTGCCATCAACCACGCGACCAGGATCAGGAGCAGTACGCCCGCGACGATCAGCAGGGCAATCACAGCGCCTCACCGACATGCCTGGGGTCAGCCGCGATCGCTGTCTCGTACACACGTAGCACCTGGTCCGCGACTACCGACCAATCGAACGCCGCCACCCGCCTACTGCCCTCAGCGGCCAGCGCAGCACGCCGCGACGGGTCAGTCAGCACCTCGTGCAGCGCATTCGCCAACCCCGTCGAGTCGCCGACCGGCGTCACGACACCGGCCGTGGCGTCGTCGAGCACGCGACGGAACGCGTCCAGGTCGCTGGCCACCACGGGTGTGCCTGCGGCCATGGCCTCGATCAGGATGATGCCGAAGCTCTCACCGCCGGTGTTCGGCGCGCAGTACACGTCGACGCTGCTCAACGCACGCGCTTTGGTCTCGTCGTCGACCTGGCCGAGCAGGTCGATCCGGTCGGCGAGTTCCGGACCGGCCGCCCGCATCAGGTCGTCGGCGTCACCGCGGCCGACGACGAGCAGCCTCAGATCCGGCAGCAGCGGCACGAGCCGTCGCAGCGCTGCCAGCAGGACGGGCATGCCTTTGCGGGGCTCGGTGAACCGGCCCACGAACCCGATCGTCGGGCCCTCGCGCGGGTAGCCGTCCAGCGGTTTGGCGTCGGCGAAGAAGCCCATGTCGACGCCGTTGGGGATCTGTACGGCGTCGCCGCCGAGGTGTTCCACCTGCACGCGACGCGCCAGCGCGGACACCGCGATCCGGGCGGTGATCTTCTCCAGGAACGGCTGCAGCACGACCTGGAAGGCGTTCAGCGCCCGGGATTTCGTGGTGGACGTGTGATAGGTCGCCACGATCGGGCCGTCGGCGATCATCAGCGCCAGCAACGACAGGCTCGGCGCGATCGGCTCATGCAGGTGCACGACGTCGAAGTCGTGCTCACGGATCCAGCGCCGGACCCGGGCGTACGACACCGGCCCGAACGACAGCCGGGCCACGGAACCGTTGTACGGAATGCCGACCGCCCGGCCCGCGGGCTGGACGAAATCCGGCAACGGCGTGTCCTCGTCGGCCGGGGCGAGCACGTCCACCTCGTGTCCCATCCGGCGCAGCGCCCTGGCCAGGTCCACGACGTGGGCCTGCACTCCTCCAGGCACCTCGAAGGAGTACGGGCACACCACGCCGATCCGCATCAGCCCAGCGCCTCCCGGCGGGCGTCGGAGAGGTCGGCCAGCCACAGTTTCTGCAGCATGTGCCAGTCGGCCGGGTGCTCGGAGATGTCCTTGGCGTAGCTGTCGGCCAGTGCCTGGGTCGCGGCCTGGACATGCGCGCGCGACTCGACCAGCCGCGGCGAGTGGAACCGCGCACCCCAGCCGTCCCCGACGAACAGGTTGTCCACGACCATGAGACTCGCGCCGGTACTGGCGGCCAGCCGGGCCGGGCCGACCGGCATCCTGGTCTCCTCACCGAAGAACGTCACCGGGACGCCCATCTTGGTGAGGTCCCGGTCGGCGACCAGGCAGATGATCCCGTTCTCCTTGAGCCGTTCGACCATCACGCGATACGGCGACGTTTCCCCGCCGGTCAGCGGCAGCACCTCGAACCCCAGCGACCGCCGGTACGCCAGGAACCGCTCGTACAGCGATTCCGGCTTGAGGCGCTCGGCGACTGTAGTGAACCTGCCGTAGTTCTGGGCCACCCAGATGCCGGATGCGTCGAAGTTGCCGGTGTGCGGCAGGGCGATCACGACGCCTTTGCCGCGTTCGAGCCCCTCGTCGATGTTCTCTCGGCCGGTCACGTGCTCGTTCATCCGCTCGGCGATCACCTCGGCCCGCGTGTTCGGCAGCCGGAACGTCTCCTTCCAGTAGCGCGCGTACGAACGCAGCGACTGCTGGACGAGATCGTCGAGCTCCTGTGGCCCGGCACCGGGCACGACCCTGGCGAGATTGCGCCGCAGCTGCTGGGGGCCTGAGCCGTTGCGGCGCGCCGCGAGATCCGCGCCGCTCTGGAAGGCTTTACGCGCCAAGCCCTCAGGCAGCGACTTGACCAGACCCCACCCAGCCGCGTACGCGGCATCCACCAGCCGTTCCTTCACGCCATTTCCTCCTGCGCCGCCTGCCAGACCGCGACCAGCCGCTGGAACACCGTGATCGCCGAGAGCACCGCGAGCAGCCACAGCGCCACGTGCAGTGCGTACGGCACGCCCAGACCGACCAGGCCCGTCCCCACCAGTGTGATGATCAGACGCTCCGCGCGCTCGACAATGCCGACATCGGCGTGCAGGCCGGACGCCTCGGCCCTGGCCTTGACATACGAGATGACCTGCCCGCTGACCAGGCAGATCAGCGCGGCGGCACCCAGCGTCATGTTCTGCGCGACCACCAGGCAGTACCAGGCCACGGCGGCGCCGAGCGTGCCGTCGGCTATCCGGTCGCAACTGGAGTCCAGCACGCCACCGAACTTGGTGCCGTTGCCCTTGGCCCGGGCCATGGCGCCGTCGAGCAGGTCCAGCATGGCAAAGCCCCAGACAACGAACGTGCCCGTGAGCAGTTCGCCGCGGGGAAAGAACCAGAGGGAGCCCGCGACCGCACCGAGCGTGCCGATCACCGTCATCGCGTTGGGCGTCAGGCCGATCTTGACAAGCCATGCGCCGATCGGATCAGTCACGCGCGAGACTGACGCACGGGCGAAGATATTCAGCACTCGGCGGGCACCCTGGATCGTGGTCTGAACTGGCCACACGCAGCCTAACCGCTGGGACGCACGCTCAGAACTCGGCCCGCAGCTCCGCCTTGGCCTGGTCACACTGCGGGGTGAGCCCGGTCTGGATGGCGGTCATGATGCCGTCGAGCTGGGTGAGCTGCTCGGGGGTGAGCACGTCGAACAGGTGCCGGCGGACGGCGCCGACGTGATCGGGAGCGGCCTTCTCCAGAACCTTGAAACCCTCGTCGGTCAGCTCGGCGAACGCACCGCGTTTGTCGCTCTCACAGGCCCTGCGCCGTACCCATCCGGCTTCCTCCAACCGGGACACCGCGTGCGACAGGCGGCTGCGAGACGAACGACACATGGCCGCCAGCTCGCTCATCCGCAGCGAACGGCCGGGCATCTCCGAGAGCACCGCGAGGATCTCGAAGTAGGCCAGCGGCATGCCGGAGTCACGCTGCATCTGCCGGTCAAGGTGTTCCATGAAGGAGCCGGTGGCGGTAAGAAAGACACGCCAGACGGACTGTTCGCGCGCATCGAGCCACCGGACCTCTGTCATGGTCCCCACTCTACCTCATGGTTGAACTCTAAACTAAGTCGCGCTATGGTCTGGTTGAAGTTTCAAGCAGCCAATCCGAAGGACAGAGCCATGAGCACCCCCACCATCAACATCCCCGGCTACGTGACCGGAACCTGGGCCATCGACCCGATCCACTCGGACGTCTCCTTCACCGTCCGCCACCTGGGTGTCTCAAAGGTCCGCGGCCAGTTCAACACCTTCTCCGGCGAGATCGTGACCGCCGAGAACCCGCTCGACTCGAAGGTGACCGCGACCATCGACGCCGGCTCCTTCCACACCCGCCAGGAGCAGCGCGACGCCCACGTCAAGGGCGAGGACTTCCTGCACACCGACGAGCACCCCGAGGTCACCTTCGTGTCGACCGGCGTGCGCCAGAACGGCGAGGACTTCCTGCTGGACGGCAACCTGACCATCCGCGGCGTCACCAAGCCGGTCACCCTCGACCTGGAGATCAACGGCTTCGGCGACGGCATGGACGGCTCCCCGGTCGTCGGCATCTCCGCCTCCACCGAGATCAGCCGCAAGGACTTCGGCGTCCACGGCGGCGGCGCAGGCGCGGTAGTCAGCGACAAGATCAAGATCAACCTCGAGATCGAGGCCGGCCGCAAGTCCGACTGAGCTCCCTCTCTGAAAACTCCATATTTGCGTGCCAACGCAACAAGTTCGGGTGGCCGGTCACCATGCCGGCCACCCTTTTGGCAGCCGGGGATGGCGTGCGGTCACGGCACGCCATCCGCTTGCACCGTTTCAGTCGGCTTCGCCATCGAGCGGGGCCTCGTGCGGGTTGACCCACACGAGGCGAGCCTGGATGCGGCTGCCGACCTTGAACATGTACAACACGTCTTCCGGCGCCGGCAGGCATATTCGCAGCCCTCGTTCGACTGAGACGACTTCGGCATGGTCGTCGAATGCCATGCCCCAGGCGGCGACCTGGCCGTGTCCCAGGGCGTTCTGGCCCGGACTGTGGATGCGCTGAGCATTCCCGCCGACGTGGCGTCCCAATTGGACACGCTGCGCCGCAAAGCCGAAGAACCCGGCTGGTGGCAGGACTACGGCGACATCCTGTCCGAAGCAGTGCAGATGCTCATCGAACTGGAAACCGACGCTTCCTGGATCCGCACCTACGAAGGCGAGGTCATCCCCGGCCTGCTCCAGACCCGCGACTACGCCGAGCGAGTCATCACCGCTGTCTCGCCCCACATTCGAGTCTCTGACATCGACCGCTACCTCGAACTGCGAATGAAACGCCAGAAACGGCTCCGCGAGGGCCAGCGGCTGACCGCGATCGTGGGAGAGGCCGCCATCCGCCAGCAGGTCGGCGGCCCCGCCATCCTGTGCGAGCAACTGCGGCACATCACGCGCGTGGTCCGCGAGCATGATGTCACCGTTCAGATCGTCCCGTTCACCGCCGACGCGCACGCAGCCCTCGGCGACTCGTTCGTGATCATCCAGTGGCCCGATGAGGCCGACCCTGAAGCCATCTATGTCGACGGAGTGACATCCTGGACAGTGCACGAGCGTGACGGCGTGATCCGTAGCTACCTGCACGCGTTCGGCTCAGTGCAAAGTCAGGCGTTGCCTGCACGAGAATCACTGGACCTCATCCACGATGTGATCAAGGACCTACGATGACCACCGACTCCCCCACCACGTGGCGCAAGAGCAGCTACAGCACTGGCACCGGCAACTGCGTCGAGGTCGCCCCGGCCGCCGACGGCGTCGTCATCCGGCACAGCAAGCACCCAGCCGCAGGGACGATCGCCTTCCCTGACCATGCCTGGACGGCCTTCGTCCGCGACGCCTCCGAAGACAGCGCCACAAGCGCGAACGGGATCGCCTCCATCACCAAGGCCGGCACCGACACTCTCGTCAGGTCGTTAACCACCGACGTCGAGCTGCGCTTCGACAAAGGCGAGTGGTCCGCCTTCCTCGCCGGAGCAGCCGACGGCGAGTTCGATTTCACCCCTCGACGCGCCATCGCCTGACCAAACCGGCAAAGCCGAGCCGGACCCCGCCCGTTCAAGGTGTACTTAAAAGGCTCCGGATTGCTGGGTCGCCGTTGGAAAACCGATCACAAGCCCGCTGCGCTCTACTCGGTTTTCCACGCGTCGGCCAGTAGTTGGCGGGTCTCTCCCAGCAGTTGGGGCAGGACTTTGGTGTGGCCGATCACGGGCATGAAGTTTGCGTCGCCGCCCCAGCGGGGGACCAGGTGCTGGTGCAGGTGGGCGGCGATTCCGGCGCCGGCGATGACGCCCTGGTTCATGCCTATGTTGAAGCCGTGCGGAGCGGCGACGGCTCGGCCGACACGCATGGCTCGCTGGGTGAACTCGGCCAGTTCCAGGGTCTCCGCGACTGACAGTTCGGTGTAGTCGGCGACATGGCGGTAGGGCACGACCATGAGGTGGCCTGGGTTGTACGGGTACAGGTTCAGCAGTGCGTAGACGAGTTCGCCACGGGCCACTATCAACGCTGAGACGTCGTCGAGCTCCACGACCTGGCAGAACGGACAGCCTTCGGCGGCGCCGTCCTCGGGCTTGTTCTCGCCTTTGATGTAGGCCATCCGGTGCGGGGTCCAGAGGCGTTGCAGGGCGTCGGGTTCGCCGACGCCCTGCTGCTCGACCAGTTCGGGGTCTGTCACAGCGTCGCCTGGACGGTTTCGGCCGTCGGCGAGCTGTTCTCGCGGCGATCGATCCACGCGATGATCGTTTCCACTGCGCGGTCGACTGGGATGCCGTTGATCTGGGTGCCGTCGCGGAAGCGGAACGACACCGCGCCCGCTTCGACGTCCTTCGCGCCCGCGAGGAGCATGAAGGGGACCTTCTGCAGGGTGTGGTTGCGGATCTTCTTCTGCATCCGGTCGTCGGAGTAGTCCAGCTCGACGCGTACGCCGCGGGACTGCAGGGCCTTCGAGACCTGCTGCAGGTGTTCGACGTGCTCGTCGGCGATCGGGATACCGACCACCTGCACCGGCGCGAGCCAGGCCGGGAAGGCGCCCGCGTAGTGCTCGGTCAGGACGCCGAAGAACCGTTCGATCGATCCGAACAGGGCACGGTGGATCATCACGGGCCGCCGGCGCGAGCCGTCCGGGCCCGTGTACTCCAGCTCGAAGCGCTCGGGCAGGTTGAAGTCCAGCTGGATGGTGGACATCTGCCAGGTACGGCCCAGCGCATCGCGCGCCTGCACGGAGATCTTCGGGCCGTAGAAGGCCGCGCCGCCTGGGTCGGGCACGAGCTGGAGGCCGGACTCCTCGGCGACCGAGCGCAGCGTCTCGGTGGCCTGCTCCCAGATCTCGGCGGAGCCGACGTACTTCTCCTCGTTCTTGGTCGACAGCTCCAGGTAGAAGTCGTCCAGGCCGTAGTCGCGCAGCAGGTTCAGCACGAAGGTCAGCAGCGACTTGAGTTCATCGCGGACCTGGTCGGGCGTGCAGAAGATGTGCGCGTCGTCCTGCGTCATGCCGCGCACCCGGGTCAGGCCGTGGACCACACCGGACTTCTCGTAGCGGTAGACCGAGCCGAACTCGAACATCCGCAGCGGCAGCTCACGGTAGGAACGCCCGCGCGACCGGAAGATCAGGTCGTGGAACGGGCAGTTCATCGGCTTGAGGTAGTAGTCCTGCCCCGGCTTGCGGACCGAGCCGTCCTCGTTGAGCTCGGCGTCCAGATGCATCGCCGGGTACATGCCGTCGCGGTACCAGTCCAGGTGCCCGGAGACCTCGAACAGGGCGCCCTTGGTGATGTGCGGCGAGTAGACGAAGTCGTAGCCCTCTTCGACGTGCCGGCGGCGTGAGTAGTCCTCCATCGCCATCCGGACGATGCCGCCCTTGGGGTGGAACACCGCCAGGCCGGAGCCGATCTCGTCGGGGAAGCTGAACAGGTCCAGCTCGTTGCCCAGCTTGCGGTGGTCGCGCTTCTCGGCCTCCTCCAGCAGCCGCAGGTACTCGTCCTGCGCCTCCTGGGACTCCCAGGCCGTGCCGTAGATCCGCTGCAGCTGCGGGTTCTTCTCGCTGCCGCGCCAGTACGCGGCCGCCGACCGGGTCAGCTTGAACGCCGGGATGAACTTGGTCGTGGGCACGTGCGGGCCACGGCACAGGTCGCCCCAGACCAGATCGCCGCTGCGCGGGTCGAGGTTGTCGTAGATCGTCAGCTCGCCGCCGCCGACCTCCATCACCTCGGACGTGTCCACATCGGACTTGATATCCACCAGCTCGAGCTTGTACGGCTCGGCCTTCAGCTCGTCCTTGGCGGCATCGACCGACTCCACCACGCGCCGGGAGAACCGCTGGGCACCCTTGACGATCTGCTTCATGCGCTTCTCCAGCGCCTGCAGGTCCTCCGGGGTGAACGGCTTGGGCACGTCGAAGTCGTAGTAGAAGCCGTCCTTGATCGGCGGGCCGATGCCCAGCTTCGCCTCGGGGAACATCTGCTGGACGGCCTGGGCCAGCACGTGCGCGGTGGAGTGCCGGATCACGCCGCGGCCGTCGTCGGTGTTCGCCGCGACCGGCTCGACCTCGACGTCTGCCTCGGGCACCCAGGACAGGTCACGCAGCCTGCCCTCGGGGTCGCGCACGACGACGATGGCGTCCGGGCCTTTGGTCGGCAGCCCGGCCTCCCGCACGGCGGTGCTCGCCGTAGTCCCTGCCGTAACCACCACGCGCTGTGGAGGTGCGGCCAGGACGGCGGGAGGTTGGGACACGGTCTTGCTCCTTCACGAAGTCTGAGTACTGGGAACGCATGGTATCGAGTCCCCGACCAGTGGGTTCTGCCCTGGGTGGGTCCCGCTGATACCTCTTGGACAGGTTTCACACAGCTGACGCACAGTAACGCGGGTGAACCTGGACTGGTCACCGAATTTTCGCTAGTCAGGGAGCACCCAGTGTCCGACGAACCCATCAAACCGCGGCAGCCGGAAGAGCCGGCGCAGCCCACCGCTCCGGACGGGCCATCCGAAGCTCCCGCGCAACAGGCCACCACACCGCCCAACAAGCCCGAGGAACCTGCGGCCGAGGAGACAACCACCGAGCACGGGGCCGCGGCTCCGCCTCCCCCACCGCCACCTGTGCCGCCTGCCCCGCCGCGTCAGCCAGGAGGGTTCGGACGGTTCGCCCGGCACCGTGCGACGCAAATCGTGGCCGCGGGCCTCGTCGGCCTGGTCGTCGGTGGTGGCGCCGTGGCGTTGCTCGACCGCGACGGACCGCGCGGGGGCGGCTTCAGCAACCACGGACAGTTCCGCGGTGGCCCAGGCGGCCCGCGCGGAGACTTCGGTCCGTACCGCGATTTCCGGGACGGTGACAGGGGCCCACGGCAGCAGCGTCCGCCACGGCAGGCGCCGGCCAACCCGTCGAACCCTTCCACACCGTCCACGCCGCCGACCACAACGACACCGAGCTAAGCACCAAGCATCGTCTTCATCTGGCCGATCTCCTTCTGCTGGGCCGAGATCACGTCCTGGGCCATCTCCTCGACGAACACGTCCGACCCGGTCTGGAGCAGATCAGTGGCCATGACCACGGCGCCTTCGTGGTGCTTGGTCATCAGCTCGAGGAACATCCTGTCGAACGCCGGACCGCTCGCCGCCTTCAACGCGGCGAGTTGTTCGGCTGTTGCCATGCCCTGCATCTGGTCGTGGCTCTCGTCGTGCGCCGGGCCGCCACCCGCACGCGTGAGCCACGCCTTCATCGCCTTGATGTCAGGACCTTGCGTGTCGGCGATCCGGCTGGCGAACGACTTGAGCGTCTCGTTGACCGCGCGGGACGACACCAGGCTAGTCATCTCCAGCGCCTGCTCATGGTGCTTGATCATCATCTTGACGTAGCGGAAGTCCGCGGCGTTCGGCTGCTGCTTCGGCGCGGCCTGCGCCGCCTCCGACTGCGGCAGCGTTTTCGCAGGCTCCCCGGGAAGACCCGGCACGATCACGCTCGGGCCCTCTTCCGAAGGGTGCTCCGTACAACCGGTCAACGCCAGCGCCAGCACGGCGCCCGCGACCCACATCCTGCGCACGCCCTGAACGTACCGGAGCGCCATCGTGTGGGTTTCCTACTTTCGGATGCTTTCCGCAGCTAAACGATCCGCAATACTGTGGCCACCCACCGTGTCCAGCAGTGGGCGAGAGGAGCCTGCAATGGGGGCGAAAGGTAGAGCGCTCACTCTGCTCGCGGCCGCGGCAGTAGCGCTACCGATGGTGATCAGCGCACCAGCCTCGGCAGCGCCCGGCGACAGCTACGAGATCCCGGGCATCGACGAGATCCGGCACAGCTGGAACATGCGCCAGCTGGCCAACCTGCCGAAACAGGCACCGTTCAATACCCCGGACGCGCTGAACACCGATATGGCGTTCAGTGGCGACAAGGCGATTGTCGGCAACTACTTCGGCTTCACCATCTACGACATCCGCAACCCACGGAAACCCAAGATCATCAGCCAGGTCTCCTGCCCCGGCGGACAGAACGACGTGTCCGTGTCGGGCAACCTGGTCTTCCTGTCCACCGACTCGTCCCGCAGTGACGCGTCGTGCAACAGCGTCTCGCAGCCCGCCTCGGAGAAGTCCTCCTGGGAGGGCATCAAGATCTTCGACATCAGCGACCCGAAGTCGCCGAAGTACGTCTCCGCGGTGGAGACGAACTGCGGTTCGCACACCCACACGCTGGTGCCGGACAAGCGCGGCAAGGACCTGTACCTGTACGTCTCGTCGTACTCACCGCGGCCGGAGTTCCCCGACTGCCAGCCGCCGCACGACCTGATCTCGATCATCAAGGTGCCGGTCAAGAACCCGGCGGCCGCCGCGGTGGTGGCCAAGCCGGTGCTGTTCCCGGACGGCGGCAACCCCGGCGCGCCCGCGCCGTGGCCGAACCCGACGGTATCGGCGACGACCGGTTGTCACGACATCACGGTCTACCCGGCGAAGGACCTGGCAGCAGGCGCCTGCATGGGTGACGGCGTGCTGTTCGACATCTCCGACCGTGAGCGGCCTCGCATGATCAACCGCGTGCAGGACAACGCGCACTTCGCGTTCTGGCACTCGGCGACGTTCAACAACGCCGGCACCAAGGTCGTCTTCACCGACGAACTGGGCGGCGGCGGCCGGGCCACCTGCAACGACACGATCGGTCCGGAGCGCGGTGCGGACGGCGTCTACGACATCACCGGCCGTGGCGACAACCGCAAGCTGGAGTTCCGCAGCTACTTCAAGATCCCGCGGCCGAACGCCGACACCGAGGTCTGCGTGGCGCACAACGGGAACCTGATCCCGGTGCTGGGCAAGGACATCATGGTCCAGGCCTGGTACCAGGGCGGCATCTCGGTGTGGGACTTCACCGACTCGCGCAAGCCCAAGGAGCTGGGCTTCTTCGAGCGTGGCCCGATCAACACCACGCTGGACACCACCGCGGGACCATGGTCGGCGTACTACTACAACGGCCAGATCTACTCCTCGGACATCGAGAAGGGCCTCGACGTCCTGGAGATCACCGACCCGCGGGTGCTGAGCGCGAAGTTCGTGCACCTCAAGGAGCTCAACGCGCAGACCCAGTATCACAACTGGTGATCGACGCCGACCAGAAGCCGGTGCGGACTTTCCGAAGTTCGCACCGGCTTTTTACTTGGTCAGACCGTGTTCGTAGGCGTAGATGACGGCGTGCACCCGGGTGCGTAAGCCGAGTTTGGCCAGGATGCGGGCGACGTGTGTTTTGACTGTGCCCTCCTCGATCCACAGCGTGCGAGCGATTTCGGCGTTGCTGAGGCCGTCGGCGAGGTGCAGCAGGACGTCGTGTTCGCGGGCGGTGAGGCGGCTCAGCGCGGCCGTGGCAGGGCTTGGGCTCAACGCGGCGAACCGGCGAATGACCCGGCGGGTCAGCCGCGGGTCGATCAGGCCATGACCGCGGTGGGCGGCGCGGACGGCGTCCAGGAGCAGCAGTGGCCCGCTGTCTTTGAGCAGGAAACCCGTCGCGCCTGCCTGCAGCGCTCCGAACAGGTACTCGTCGAGGTCGAACGTGGTCAGTGCGATGGTGGCGCAGTCAGTCAGCGCACGGATCGCCGCGATCCCGTCCAGCCGGGGCATTCTGATGTCGATCACGGCGACGTCCGGGCTCGACTGCCGGGCGAGCCGGACCGCCTCGGCGCCGTCCCCGGCCTCGTCGACCACCTCGACATCCGGTTCGGCGTCCAGGACGAGCCGGAGAGCGGAACGGACTTCGGGCTGGTCGTCGGCGATCAGCACGCGGATGGTCATGGTGTGATTCCTGAGACGGGTAGTACGGCCTCGACCTGCCAGCCGTGAGGTTGCCTGGACGCGATGCTGACCGAGCCGCCGAGTTGCTGCGCGCGTTCGTGCATGCCACGGATGCCTTGTCCCTCAGCCGAAAAAGCTGTGGACGGCCCGTTGTCCTCGACGGTCGTGGTCACGGTTTGTGGCGTACGGCGGATGGTCACGCTGATGTGCGTGGCACCGGAGTGCCGCACGGCATTCGTCAGGGCCTCCTGAAGCAGCCGGTACGCGCCGTGATCCACAGCGGGCGGAAGACCGCTGAGCGAACCCTCCACACTGACACTGATGTCACACGAGGGCGTGGCCAGCCGGGCGGCGAGGGCTTCGGCGTGGATCAGCATGGTGCCGTCGGCAGGCAACAAAGCCAGGATTGTGCGGACATCACGCAAGGCGGAGGTCGCGGAGCCTTCGATGGTGTGCAACGCGCGGTCAGCCACCGGCGGAACCTCACGCAGGACATGCCGAGCCGCGCTCGCCTGCATTTGGATCGCGGTCAGATGATGGCCGACCGCGTCGTGCACTTCACGCGCGATGCGGGTGCGTTGGTCCGCGATCGCCCGCTGTCCCTCCACTTGCTGCAGGCGCACCAACTGAGCGGCGCGTTCGTGGTGCAGCCGCAACGCATAGCCCATGGCCACAGGGGCGATACCGATCAAGAGAGCCTGCGTGAACGGGGTCGTGCCGAATCCGACGATCGAGGGCGCGGAAACGCTGGATCCCGATCGGGCTCCTACCAGGCCTGGTGCGACGAAGCAGAAGGCAGACACCGCGAACACACGGCCGATGTGAGGGCTGTGGTAAGCCGCCGAGCCGAAGGCGACCACGGCGGCCAAACCACCCGACCAGCGCGGAAACCACAGCACGACCAGCATCAGCTCAGCGGTAAGGACCGCGACGGTCAACGGCATCCGCCGACGAAGTAAGAGCGGCGCCGCCGTAACCACGCTCATGACGGCGAGCACCAGCAGAGACGCTGGTGCTCTTTCCGCCACAGCCAGCGCGAAAACCACGACGGCACAAGCCGTCGCCACAGCCGGATCACGGACACGGTCATGCATGGCAGCGCACTTTCACCCAGTCAGCAGCGCGTGCTCTCGCCAGGCAACGCACCAGTTCGTAAGTACTGGTGCACATACTGCCGCACGCAGGGATTTCCGCTCACGTACAGCGCGTGATTGCCCTTGGCAGGCAGGTATCGCGCACCAGGCAACTGCCGGGCGACGCGCTGAGCGTGCTCTGGTGGCGTCGTCTGGTCGTCGCTTCCGCTGGCGATCAGGACCGGCGGCAGCTGCGCAGGCTGGATCCGGTGTGGCGGGAACGTATGCCTGGCTGGAAGACCCGCACAGTGCACTGCCGCGTGGCTCCACGCGTGTGCCCAGCCGATGTGCGGGGCGACCGTGGCCCGCAACTTGCCTTCGACCTGCTTGAGGGCGTCATACCTGGTCTCGTAGGGGAAATCTGCGCAGTACATGACCCTGGACATGTCCGAGCCCAGCGAACCGGGCGGCGGCGGGAGCGGAGGCACGAACGCGCTGCCATCCCCCGCGTCAGCCTGGGCGAGCGCACGAGAGAACTCCGGCCACTTCCTGTGGTCCTGCACTCTGGCCTGCCCCACGATCAACGCCGCACTCGCCGGCATCGCCGCCCCAGGCGCCGGAATCGGCTCGCGCATGGCCCGTTCGACCACCCGGTCCCACACAGCCATGGCATCCTGGCCGTGCAGCGCACACGCCTCCTCACGCTCGCACCACCGCGTGAACTCCCGCAGGTTCTGCTCCGAGGTAGCCGCTTTCGCTGCCGTCCAAGAAGAAAAGTCCGGGTTCGTATGGTCGACCACGCTGTCGAGGTACATCCGCCCGACGTTGCGGCCGTACAGCTCGGCGTACGCCTGGCCGAAGACCGTGCCGTACGAGTTGCCGAAGTAGTTGAGTTTGCGCTGCTTCAACGCGATCCGGATCGCCTCCATGTCATGGGCGACCTGCCATGAGTCCAGGCGCAACGGCGCGGGCGGGCACTGTGCGGCGAACAACCGGTTCGCGTCGGCGAACCCGGTGTAGTCCGAACGACTGGGATAAGCCCATTGCAGGGTGTACGGCGGCGGCTGCGGGCACGAAACGTTGCTGCTGGCGCCCATGCCGCGTGGATCGAACACGACCACGTCGAACCATTCGGTCAGCTCGGCGTAGGCGTCCTTGAGCGCTGGCAGGTATTCGATCACCGCTGCCGGGCCACCCAGGTTGTGTACCAGGGTGCCGATCTTGCGGGACTGGTCGCGGGCAGGCAGTTTGGCCAGCCCGATCTTGATCCGGTCCCCGGCCGGCCGCGACCAGTCCGCGGGCGCGGCGACTTCCGCACACAGCAGCCCGTTTCCACAGTCCCGCCAGTCGAGGTCGGCCGCGGCCGCGGCCGCCGATGTGGGCACGACCGCTGTGGCGAGCACGGCGGCGGTGATGAACGCTTTGATCATGACTGCAGCCTGGCCGCGGGGCAGCGGTGATGTCGTCTGCCGAAAGACAGATCTTCAGCGCTGTGGAGGGGACGTCCCCTAGGGGCGGAACGGCGGGTTTTCAGGGGCCGTGCCGGATGTCCGATCACGACACGGTCCGTAACGTGCTGACCTGTGAATCTCATCGAGACCGAGTCACTCGAGAAACGGTATGGCGGCACAGTCACCGCCCTGGCCGATCTCACGGTGGACATCGAGCCCGGCATAGTCGGGCTGGTCGGGGCCAACGGCGCGGGCAAGAGCACGCTGATCAAGCTGTCGCTCGGCCTGCTGGAGCCCACCGGCGGCAAGATCCGGGTACTGGGACTCGATCCGCTCGCCGACGGCGACGCCGTACGGGCGCGCGTCGGGTACATGCCTGAACATGACTGTCTCCCGCCTGACCTGTCGGCGGCCGAGTTCGTCACCCACATGGGCCGTGTCAGCGGGCTGCCGCCCGCAGCGGCACGAGAGCGCGCGTCGGAGACGTTGCGGCACGTGGGTTTGTACGAGGAGCGATACCGGCAGATCGGTGGCTACTCGACCGGTATGAAGCAGCGGGTCAAGCTCGCACAGGCACTCGTGCACGACCCGGAACTGCTGCTGCTCGACGAGCCGACCAACGGGCTGGATCCCGAAGGCCGCAGGCAGATGCTGGCGCTGGTGCACCGGATCGGCACGGAGTTCGGGATCTCCGTGGTGATCTGCTCGCACCTGCTCGGCGAGATCGAGCGCATCTGCACTTCCCTGGTCGCCATCGAGGGCGGCCGGCTGTTGCGGTCGGCGTCGCTGTCGTCGATGACCCAGCACAGCGACATGCTGATGATCGAGGTCGACGACGGGGAGGACATGCTCGCCGACCGGCTGACCGGGTCCGGGCTTTCGGTGCGGCGCAAGGAACGCGTGCTGATGGTGACGCTGGCCGGGGACAGCACGTTCGACACGATCCGGGACGCCGTGGCCGACCTGGATCTCTCGCTGCACCGCCTGGAGCAGCACCGCCACCAGGTCGCGGACCTGTTCCGGGAGGAGGTCAGCAATGCCTGAGGCAGGCGTGATCCATGACATCGGATACCAGCGTTACGAAGGTGTCCGACTGGGCCGCCGTTACGCGGCGCGCTCGATCTATGTCCACAGTGTCCGCAGCGCGTTCGGCATCGGCCGCAGTGCCAAGGCGAAACTGCTGCCGGCCGGGATGTTCGCGCTCGGGTGCATCGCGTCGCTGATTCTGGTCGTGGTCAGCAGCCAGCTGCCTGAGCCGGTGATCACCTACGTCGGGATCGTGTCGACGTTCAGCTACGGAATCACCGCGTTCGCCGCGATCGTGGCACCCGAGATGGTCTCCCGCGATCTGCGCAACAGCTTGCTGCCGCTGTACTTCTCGCGTCCACCACACCGGACCGACTACGCGCTGGCCAAGTTCGCCGCGCTGATCACCGCGATCTTCGTGATGTTCGCCGGGCCGCTGCTGATCATGTTCGTCGGAATGGCGTTCAGCGCGCCCGACATCGGCGAGGTGTTCACACAGCTCGGCGACCTGGCGCCCGGCGTCGGTGCGGCTCTGGTGCACGCCGTCGTGGTCGCCGCGATCGCGTTGCCGTTGGCATCGCTGACCGGCCGCCGGGTGTTCGCGACCGGCCTGATCATCGGGGTCTTCCTGCTCACAGCGCCGGTCGCGGGCGCGCTGCAGTCATTCGGCGAGGGCGACGGCTCCTCACTGGCCGGCCTGATCAACCCGGTCAGCCTGCTCAACGGCGTGGACTCCTGGCTGTTCAGCTCCGGCGGCGAGGTGACCGACGAGATGACCCGGATCGGCTCCGCCGGACCGATCTACGGCATCACCGCCCTCCTGCTCACCGCCCTCGGCACCGCCCTGTTGATGTGGCGTTACAAGAAGGTAAAGGCATGACCGCCATCGCTACGGAACCCGCGAAGACAAATATGTCCACTGTGGAACTCGCCGGTGTGTCGCACTGGTACGGCAACGTGGTTGCGGTCAACGACGTCACCCTGACGATCGGTCCTGGTGTGACCGGCCTGCTCGGACCCAACGGCGCGGGCAAGACAACCGTGCTGCACATGATGGCCGGTTTCCTGCCGCCGTCACAGGGAACTGTGACCGTGAACGGGCGCCCCAGCTGGCGTAACCCTGACGTGTACAAGGATCTCGGTCTGGTCACCGAGCGGGAGAGCGTCCCGGGTTTCCTCACCGCGTGGGAGTTCGTGCTCGCCAGCGCGAAGCTGCACGGCCTGCCCGATCCGGCGGCAGCGGCCGCCAAGGCGATCGGGATCGTGGAGATGAACGACGCCAAGGATCGGCGGATCTCCACTTATTCCAAGGGAATGCGGCAACGCACCCGGGTCGCGGCCGCGCTCGTGCACGATCCCGCGGTACTGTTGCTGGACGAGCCGTTCAACGGCATGGACCCGCGCCAGCGTCTGCACATGATGGACCTGCTGCACGGCATGGCTTCGCAGGGCCGCACGATTCTGTTCAGCTCCCACATCCTGGAAGAGGTCGAACAGCTTTCCGGGACCGTGCAGGTGATCGTGGCGGGCCGGCTGGCCGCGTCCGGCGACTACCGGCACATCAGAAGGCTCATGACCAACCGGCCGCACGTGTTCATGATCCAGTCCTCGGACAACCGGAAACTCGGTGCGGTGCTGATGGAACTGGATTCGGTGTCCGGCGTGGAGCTGGAACCGACCGGCCTGCAGGTCCGCGCGAACGACTACGGAACCTTCACCCGCGCGCTGAGCAAAGTCGCGCGGGACAAGGACATCCGGCTGACCGCGGTGATGCCGTCGGACGAGTCCCTGGAAAACGTCTTCTCCTACCTGGTGGCGTCATGAACCTCACGATCGCCGGACTGACCGCACGGGCCCTGCTCGGCCGGCGGCGGGTCCTGTTGCTGCTGCCCATGCCCGCGCTGATGATCGGGCTCACGCTGATCGGCCTCTCGACCGGCGACTCCGCCGAGCAGTGGGCGCCGATCATCCTCGGCGAACTCGGCCTCGGCGTCATCCTGCCGCTGACCGCGCTGATCGTCGGCAGCAGCGTGCTCGGCCTGGAGATCGAAGACGGCACGATCACGCACATCCTGGCGAAACCGTTGCCCCGCAGCGAGATCATCATCGCCAAGCTGGTCGTGGCGTGGGGCGTCACGGGAGTGGCCACGGCTGTGCCGCTGGCGATCTGCGGGATCATGGTGGATTCGGTGGCGCTGGGCTTGGGGCTAGGGCTCGGTGCGCTGGTGGGGGCGTTGGCGTACACCGCTTTCTTCCTGGCGCTCTCGCTGATGTCACGGCGGCCGGTCGCGATCGGCCTGATCTACATCATGCTGTGGGAGAACCTGCTGGTGAAGTTCGTGTCGGGGGCGCGCGTGCTGAGCATCCAGCAGTACTCAGTGACGCTCGCGGACGGCCTCTCGGGCGACACCTTGCTGCTCAACTCGAACCTGTCAGCGGTGACAGCGTCCGTGCTCGCGGTCGCGTTCATCGCTTTGGGCACAGTCATTGCCACGCAACGGCTTCGTTCGTTCGCGCTGACCGGGGAGACCAGCTGACCCGGGGGTTGTCCCCCACCGGTTGACTGGATGGTGGTGGTCGCTGCCGGCCCATAGTTTCAAGGGCATGGCAACGACCACCACTTCTTCTTTGTTGCGGCCGCTCGGTGCGGACGGCTGGCGGCGGCTGGTGTTCATGTACGTCGGGCCAGGCAAGCGCCGCCAATGGGCCCACCGGCTCGGATCCCCCGGCAGACGACCACCGCGTCCGGTTACGATGGCAGCGGCATTCGTTTCCGTTCTGCTGTCACTGCTTGTGTTCTACCTGATCGGCCGGATCACGACGTACGGCGCTTTCTGGGTTGAGGGACATGAAGCGGGGGCGTGGGGCGGCCCGACACTCCTCGGAGCCTGGGTCACGCACGCGTTGCTCGCCGTGCCGGCGATCGCAGCAATAATGTGGCTCCTGGTGCCGCTGACCAATCTCGTGATCCGCAGCCTGCGGTGACTACTTGGCGAGTACGGCGACGGACGCCGCGTCGAGTTGGCCAAGCGTTTGGTCCGGACGTATCACCCGATGGCAGCCGTCCAGTTCGGCCATCGCCTGCGCGTTGTCAGCAGTCAACGTCGCGAACCTGGTGTGCTTGGCCTGACACGGCGCCGCCGGTCCTGCACTGTCCAAAGCGGACACCTGGTCCGTCGTGACCGAGTGACCGGCAACAAGTTTCCCGATCCCACCTTCGGACTGGTACACACAGACCCGGACCTGCCCGGCCGCCGGCCACACCTTCGTGGCCGGGCCAGGCTTGTACGAGTTCAAGTCGATCGTCAGGAGATCCTTCCAGGCCTGGTCGCAGCCGGTGTCGATCGACTGCTGACTCTGCACCTGCCGCACCGGACTCTCGAAAACAGGCTTGTACGGCAACGCATTCAGCGCACTGAGCGCCTCAATCCGAGGCTTCCCACACCCATCGGCCGGAATCTCAGGCAGAACGGCCTTCCCCTCGGCATTGATCAGCGTGAAGTACGGCAGGACAATCCCCTCTGCCGTGCACGGCCTGTTACTGCTCGGCTCCGACGGCCGCCGCAACTGCGCCACCAGATCAGCCGCCGGCGTCTCAGCCTTCTCGGTCACGGCAACCGCCCACTGCCCCTCACCAGCCACACTCCGAAAATCAACCCGGCACTGCATCACCGCCACAGTCACAAAATCAGCCGGCACACCCCCACGCCGCACAGGCTCCGCCCCCAACACGCCTTCCACCGACCCCGGCGGGCAGACAGCCTCAACCCAAACCGGCGGCCCAGGCGTCCGCCTCTCCTCCACCGGAATCTCATTCGCCCCACAACCCGCAACAACCACCATCACAAGCACCGACAAAATACCCAGCCGTGTCCCCATGCACCCATGACGAAGCACCACCACCAGATGGTTGCACGCACCGGTCTTCCCCTCAGCCCACTGCGCCCCAACCCCACCCTGACCTGGCCAAACACCAAAACTGTCAGCCCCCTGCAGTAACGTTGAAATCAGGGGTCCCTCTGGCGGATTCCCCATGCGATGGACTGCGCGCTTTTCGTGGCGGGCGCAACTCTCGGACCGGCGTGCTTTTCCGACCATGGCAACTTTCGGAAACGCCGACCCGGTCATCCATGCTGCGGGTTGTTTTCGTCACAGTTGAGACTCACTGTGGGCATAGTCTCGAACGCAGTTCCACTACGCTGGGCTGATGGCGGAGCTGGGCCTGGCTGATACCAACGGTATTCTGGCTCTGCCCTGGGTTCGGCCCGAGCGCACGAGTGCGGGGCTTGGGTGGGAGCAGGTCTATGTTTCCAAGCAGCGGGAGCGGCCTTATGCCGCCGAGTTCGGCGGGGCCGCGAGCCATCAGCTGATTCTGCATCTGGCCGGGCCGGTTTCGGTGCGGCGGGGGCGGGCCGCGCCCCAGACGGTTCAGGCCGGTGAGATGTTCTTGCAGCCTGCTCATGGCCGGTTGTCGGTTGAGCTGGGTGGCGAGCTGGAGACGTTGCACCTCTATCTTTCGGATGCGGCGCTTCAGGCTTACCGGGACAAGCCGGTTCGGCTGGCCGAGGAGCTGGGGACGACCGACCCGCTGTTGGCGCAGCTGGCATTGGCGCTGGACTCGGCGATGCGGGATTGGCAGCCGAGCGCGCGTACCTATGTGGACCAGTTGAGCACGATGGTGGCCACGCAGCTGGCGCACAAGCACAGTCTGGGGCGGTCGGCTCCGCGGCCGAAACCGGCTGGGTTGTCCGAGCGGCAGTTCGGGCGGGTGCGGGATCTGCTGGCGGAACGGCTGGCCGAACCGGTGCCGCTGACCGATATGGCCGGTGTCGCCGGGCTGTCGGTCAGTCAGTTCTCCAGGCAGTTCAAGGCGACGGCGGGCGTTGCGCCGCATCGGTACCTGCTGCGGATGCGTTTGCGGCAGGCGGAGCTTCTGCTGCGGACCAGCGCGGCGCCGATCGCCGAGATCGCTGTGCGGTGCGGGTTCACTCATCAGGAACATCTGACGCGGGTGATGCGTACTCATCTGGGCACGACGCCGGGTGCGCTGCGTAAGGCCTGAGCGTTTTGTGCAGAGGACACAGCAGGAACGTGCAGGCGCGCTTGCGGCTGTGGCTCGATACTCGGTGAATGACGTCATTCACCTACTCGGCCGGGCCCGCCCGGGTGGTGTTCGGCTCGGGCACGCTGACCTCGCTGGCTGACGAGGTACGCGCGCTCGATGCCTCTCGTGTCCTGTTGATCGGTGGTGGTCGTCGCGCTCAGGCGGTGTCGCCGCTTGGTTCGCTGCTGGCTGCCGAGTTCGCCGAGCCGGTGATGCACACGCCGGTCGAGGTGACCGAGAAGGCGCTGGCTGTGCTGCGTGACCACGACGTGGACTGCCTGGTGGCGGTCGGCGGTGGTTCGGCGATCGGCCTGTCCAAGGCGCTCGCTCTGCGTACGGATCTGCCTCAGATCGCGGTGCCTACGACCTACGCCGGTTCGGAGGCGACTCCGGTCCTAGGCCAGACTGCCGACGGGCGTAAGACCACGCTCCGATCTGCGGCCGTGTTGCCGGAGACCATCGTCTACGACGTGGACCTCACCCTCGATCTGCCCGTCGAGATGTCTGTGACCAGCGGAATCAACGCGATGGCACACGCGGTCGAGGCCCTTTACTCACCGGATGCCAACCCGGTGACCGACCAGCTCGCCCTTGAGGCCATCCGGCGGCTGGCCGGCGGCCTGCCCAAGATCGTCGCTGACCGGAAAGACGTAACCGCACGGTCTGATGTTCTGCAGGCGGCCTGGCTGGCCGGGACCTGCCTCGGCACGGTCCGGATGGGACTGCATCACAAGCTCTGCCACACTCTCGGCGGCTCGTTCGGCCTGCCACATGCCGAGACTCATACTGTGGTCCTACCCCATGTGATGGCCCGCCAGGCTCCGGAAGTCCTGGCGCGGATCGCCGAAGCCCTGGGCGTCGGCGACGCGCCCACCGGGGTGTACGACCTGATCGTCGAGCTCGGCGGCCCCAGCGCACTCCGGGACCTCGGTCTCGCCGAGTCCGATGTGGACAAGGTCGATCCGGAAGCCGGAGCCCTGCTGCACGAGGCCTGGTCCGGCACGCGCCCGCCCCAGCGAGGCCTGCCCGACGTGCGTAAACTGACCGCCCAGGTGGTCGACAGCTTCGAAGGAGCATCGCCGCGGGTCCGGTCGCTGATGCAGGATCTGGTGCGCACACTGCACTCCTACGTCCTGCGCAACGATCTCACCGAGCAGGAGTGGATGTCCGCCATCGACTTCCTGACCAGGACCGGCCAGATCACCACCGAGATCCGGCAGGAATTCATCCTGCTCTCCGATACGCTCGGCGTGTCCAGCGTGGTAGACGTCCTGACGAACTCCCGCACCCCGGACACCACTCCGTCCGCCGTGCTCGGACCGTTCTACACCGAAGGCCCGCCGGAACGCCCGCACGGATTCGACATCGCCGACGGCCTGCCCGGTACTCCACTGTGGTCCGACATCCGGATCACGGATACCGCCGGATCGCCTGTCGCGGAAGCGGTCGTGGACGTTTGGCAGTCCAATGAGGATGGCTTCTACGACGTACAGCTGCCCGATCTGGACGGACCGGTACTGCGCGCGAGGTTCCGTACCGACGCCGACGGCCGGCTGACGTTCTGGACGATCTTGCCGGCCGCATATCCGATCCCGGCCGACGGCCCGGTCGGCGCGATGCTCGACGCGGTCGGCCGGCACCCGTTCCGGGCGCCGCACGTGCACTTCATGATCGCCAAACCCGGCTTCCACACGCTGGTCACGCAGCTGTTCGTCGCCGGCGGCGAGTATCTGGACTCCGACACGGTCTTCGGCGTCAAAGACGGCCTGATCGTGGATTTCCCGGTCCAGCACGGCCCTGCCCCGGACGGACGCCCGGTTGCGGGCTGGCGCCGAGTCGATTTCGTCTTCCACATCTCCAGGAGTACCGATGGCGTATGACACTGACGTCGTGGTGGTCGGCAGCGGGCCGGCCGGCGGCACAGCCGCGTTGGCGCTCGCGACCTACGGTGTCCGCACGCTGGTCGTGAACAAGTACGGCTGGCTCGCCAACAGTCCCCGCGCGCACATCACCAACCAGCGCACCATGGAAGTGTTGCGCGACTTGGGAGTCGAGCAGGAGGCCCTGCTGCACGGCACTCCCCCGGCGCTGATGGGCGACACAGTGTTGTGCACGTCGCTGGCCGGTGCCGAGCTGGGCCGGATCACCAGTTGGGGCACCGGTGACCGCTCGGCGAGCGAGTACAACGAGTCCAGCCCGTGCCACATGATCGATCTGCCGCAGACCTATCTCGAGCCGATCCTGATCACCAACGCCGCGGCCCGGGGCGCGAAAGTCCGGATGGACACCGAGTTCCTGGACTTCGTGCAGGACCCCGAAGGCGTGACGGTCCGGCTGCTGGACCGGGTACGCGGCGACGAGTACTTCGTGCGAGCGCGGTACCTGATCGGCGCCGACGGCGGCCGTAGCCGCGTGGCCGAGCAGGCCGGTCTGCCGATCGCGGGTCAGACCGGCAAAGCCGGAAGTATGAACATCACCTTCACCGCGGACCTGAGCCGGTATGTCGCGCATCGGCCCAGCGTCCTGTACTGGGTGATGCGTCCAGGCGCCCATCTGGGCGGTATCGGGATGGGCCTGGTCCGAATGGTCAGACCGTGGAACGAGTGGCTGCTGGTCTGGGGTTACGACATCGACCAGCCACCGCCTTCGGTCTCCGACGCCGAAGCCGAGGCGATCGTCCGCGATCTGGTCGGCGACCAGGACCTGCCGGTACAGATCACGTCCACTTCACTGTGGACGGTCAACCACAACTACGCCACTTCGTACTCCAGCGGCCGCGTCTTCTGCGCAGGCGACGCCGTGCACCGGCACCCACCGTCAAACGGCCTGGGCTCCAACACCTCGATCCAGGACTCCTACAACCTGGCATGGAAACTCGCCATGGTCGTCCGCGGCGAGGCCGGCCCCGCCCTGCTGGACACGTACACGCAGGAGCGCGCCCCGATCGGCAAGCAGATCGTCGACCGCGCGAACCTCAGCCGCGACCAGTTCGGCCCGATCTTCGAAGCCCTGAGCATCGCCGGCGACACAGATTCCGACGGCATCGCGGCCGGGCTCGCGGCCTGCCTCACCGAGGACGCCACCGGAGCCACCCGGCGCCGCGCCCTGGAAAAGGCGATCCGGCTGAAGAACTACGAATTCAACGCGCACGGCGTGGAAATGAACCAGCGCTACGTCTCGTCCGCCGTGGTCCCCGGCTTCCCGGAATCGTTCAGCCAGGACGCCGAACTGTTCCACCAGCCCAGCATCACACCAGGCGCCAAACTCCCCCACGTCTGGCTGGTCGGCACCGACGGCCACCGCGTCTGCACCCTCGACCTCGTCGGCCACGGCCACTTCACTCTCCTGACCGGCCTCTCCGGCACAACCTGGCTCGCCGCCGCCGAGTCCGTCAGAACCACCCTCGGAATCGACCTGCACGTCCTACGCATCGACGCCCCCAACGCCCGCGACGCCTACGGCGACTGGCACAGGCTCACCGCCTTCCCCGAGGACGGCTGCCTGCTCATCCGCCCCGACGCCCACATCGCCTGGCGCCAAGACACCCCACAGAACGCCGAAACCGCCCTGACCGAGGCCCTGCAGACAATCCTCGCCCGCGTCCCCGCCGAACTGGAGCCCGCCTAGGACGAGCCAGGGTGCCGGGTCGGGTACTTTTGCCGGTGTGCACAAGGTCCAGGATGTCGGCGCTCCGCGCATGGGCCGCAGGCACATCTGGGACGATCTGACCAGTGAAGCCATGGCCGCCGTGACCGAACTCACCGGCCCGATCCTGCGCGCGGCGT
Source organism: Kibdelosporangium banguiense (assembly GCF_017876405.1). Lineage (GTDB taxonomy): Bacteria > Actinomycetota > Actinomycetes > Mycobacteriales > Pseudonocardiaceae > Kibdelosporangium > Kibdelosporangium banguiense. The sequence goes on from NZ_JAGINW010000001.1 coordinate 11,714,059, forward strand.
CCGCGCCTGACGGCTACACCAGCCAGATCGCCGTCAGGCTCGACACCGAGAGCGGACCGGTTTTCGTCAAGGGGATGCGCCAGGACCGTGACGACGTATGGACTCAGCAGCGTGAGGCTGCCGTCAATCCGTATGTCGTCCCGCTCGGGCCGCGGATGCTGTGGCAGGTCACTGCGGGTGGCTGGGATCTGATCGGGTTCGAGCACGTGGACGGGCGCGCCGTGGACCACAGCCCGGCCTCGCCCGATCTCCCGCTGGTGGTGGAAACCCTCACCGCGCTCAGCCGGATCCGTTGCCCTGCCTTGACTTTGAAGGAAGCGAGCCGACGCTGGGGCAAGTATCTCGATGACCGGGCCGACGGCGCGTTGTTCAAAGGCAGCGCGCTCGTGCATTCCGACATGAATCCCAGCAACATGCTGACCGGCGAAACCGGCACGTATCTGGTCGACTGGCCGATGGCCACCCGTGGCGCGCCGTGGATCGACGCGGCGTGCTGGGTCGTCTGGCTGATCTTCGCCGGCCACACGCCCCACACCGCCGAACAATGGGCCGCCAAGGTCCCCGCTTGGGCAACGGCTTGCGCGGACGCACTGGACTTGTTCGCCGTCGCACAGGCCCGGTACTGGCAGGAAACCGTGGACGCGCACGCCAACAAAGTCACGTTGAAACTGCGTGAAGCCGCATCACGGTGGGCGATCCACCGCCACGTTTTCCCTTGAACCGGCGGCCCAACCCCCAGGCCGGGCCGCCGTGTCACATATTTCAGGCGCGGCGCATGGCCCTTGTGCCGACCAGCAATCCCAGCAGACAGATCGCCACAGCCGCGATCAAACCGGCCAGGACTGTGCCTGAGGCGATGGTTCCGTTGAACAGTGCGCGTTCGGCATCGACCACATAGGTCAGCGGGTTGAACTTCGACATGGTCTGCAGCCACTGTGGACCGTTGTCGATCGGCAGCATCATCCCGGCCAGCAACAACAACGGGAAGATCAGCGTCTGCTGCACGCTCCAGAACATCCATTCCCGGTCCTTGGACGCCAGCCCCAGTGTGTAGGACAACGCGCCCAGACCGACGCAGAACACCGCGAGGATCAGCAATCCGATCAACGCACCCGCCACATGCAGGTCGAACCCGAACGGAACGGTGACCACGACAAGCAGGGCGGTCTGCGCGAGCATCGGCACGATCTCTTTCAGTGACCGCCCAATGATCAGCGCAGACCGGCGTAGCGGCGTTACCAGAAGCCGTTCATGCGAGCCCGTCTGAATCTCGTACAGCAGGTTCGAGCCGGTCGTCGACGTGCCGAACAGGCAGGACATCACGACTATGCCGGGCACGAACCACTGCAGCGACGAGTCGCCGGGTAGCAGAGGTGCGAACAAGGCCAGGAAGAACAGCGGCTGCACCATTGTGAAGATCACCGAGAACGGGTTACGCAGCACCGGCCGCAGCTCCCGGTTGAACACCGTGATCGTGTCAGTAACCAACGTGGTCATGATTGCTCCTTCGCGGAAACGCCGTCCTCGCGGAGGCTGCGGCCGGTCAAATTCAGGAAAACGTCGTCGAGCGTGGGCCGGGCGACCTCTACGCTCGCGACTTCGATCAGGGCGTCGTCCATGCTGCGCAACAACTTCGGCGCGATCTGTGCGCCGCCGGTCATCTCCAGCACGACCTGGGCACCGTTCTGCTGGACGCGTGCGCCTTCGGCGATGCCCAGAGCGTGGTGCGCGGTGACGCGCTCGGCCTGCTCGGCGTTGTCGAAGGTCAGGGTGATGCGGTCGCTGGCGTGCTCGGCCTTGAGCTTGGCCGGGGTGTCGTCGGCGATCTTGCGGCCGTGGTCGATCACGATCACGCGCTCGGCCAGCTGATCGGCTTCCTCCAGGTAGTGCGTGGTCAGCACGATGGTGGTGCCGTGCTCGGCCCGCAGCCGCCGGATGTGCTCCTGCAGGTTGGCCCGGTTCTGCGGGTCCAGACCGGTCGACGGCTCGTCGAGGAACAGCAGGTCAGGGGCGTGAATGAGGCCCATCGCGATATCCAGCCTGCGGCGCTGGCCGCCCGACAGCGACGACACGATCCGGTCGGCGACCGCGGTCAGGTCGAGCGACTCGATCAGCTCGGCCGCGCGGGCTTTGGACGCCGCCGCGCTCATACCGTACGCACGGCCCTGGCTGACCAGCTCGTCCCGGCCGCGCTGGCTGTGACCGGCGCCGTTGCCCTGGCCGATGTAACCGATCCGGCTGCGCACGGCGCGCTGGTCGGCGGTCACGTCGAAACCGGCGACCCGTGCTGTTCCCGAAGTCGGTGCCAACAGCGTCGTCAGCATGCGCAGCGTGGTCGACTTGCCCGCGCCGTTCGGTCCCAGCAGCGCGACCATCTCACCGGCTTCGACATGCAGGTCCAGCTCTTTGACAGCTTCGACTGTCTCCTTACGCACCGTGAAGTGCCTGGTCAATCCGCTTGTATGGATCATCGCTTCGGTCATGACGGCAACGTTAGAAGTCATTCAGGCCAGTTTCTGACCGCAACGTGTGCGAATCTTTTCCCATGGCGAACACGAGCGCACGGATGCTGCGGCTGCTGTCCCTGCTGCAGACCCACCGGTACTGGCCGGGCGGCGAACTGGCCGACCGGCTCGAGGTCAGCCCACGAACCCTCCGGCGAGACGTCGACCGGCTACGTGAACTGGGCTACCCGGTCGACGCGAGCCGCGGTGTGGCAGGCGGCTACCAACTCCAGTCCGGCGCGGCAATGCCGCCATTGCTGCTGGATGACGAGGAAGCCGTCGCGATCGCAGTCGGGTTGCGGACAGCCGCAGGCGGCGCGGTGGACGGTATCGAAGAGACGTCCATGCGCGCGTTGACCAAGGTCATCCAGGTGATGCCGCCACGGCTGCGGCGGCGTGTGGAGGCGTTGCGGTCATTCACCGTTCCCGCTTTCTGGGGTGGGAGCAGCAATTCAACGGTCGACGCACTGTCGTTGACCGTGATCGCGTCGTCGTGCCGCGACGACGAACGGCTCCGCTTCAGCTACACCGCCCACGACGGCGAGGAAACCAAGCGGCATGTCGAGCCACACCGCCTGGTTTCGTTGGGGCGCCGGTGGTATCTCGTCGCGTGGGACGTGGAACGCCACGACTGGCGTACTTTCCGCGCGGACCGCATGGTCGAGCCGAAACCGACCGGAGCCCGGTTCCGGCAACGCGACCTGCCGGGCGGCGACGCCGGCAAGTTCGTCCAGGACCGCCTCAAAACCAGGGCGGCGCAGTACGAAGTGATCGTCAAGATCCAGGCGCCCGCCGCCAAGGTCAAGCAGACCGTGGCGCACTGGGGCACGGTCGAGCCCATCACCGAGACGACCAGCCGGCTCATCATGAAGGTCGACTGGTTCGACTGGCCCGCCATGGTGATCGGGGCCGTGGGCGCCGACTTCGACGTCGTTCAGCCACCCGAGTTCGGCGAGTACCTGCACAAGATGGGCGAACTGTTCCTGCGCGGCCAGAAGCCCTGAGTCACTGCGGCGGCTGCTCAGGCGTCCGGATCGTCTCGGCCATCGATCCCCCTGCCTCGTCGGCCGACCGCCCGGTCTGCACGGCCCGCTCGTGGTCCGGCTCGTCGTACCGGGGCTGGACATCAGGTTGGTCTTCGTCCAGCCGCTGGTCCAGGCCACGCGGGTGGCTCTGTTCGTACGGTGTCGTCCCGTACTTGTCCGCACCGGACCAGTGTTCCGGCGGATCCATCCCTTCTTCCAGCGGATCCATCTGCAGGCGGTCCTCGTCGAGGTCCTCCGGGTCGGTCACAGCACTCGGCCTCCCTGCGGCATATCGGGTTCGTCGGGCACCTCGGCACGCTGCTCGGCCACGTCGGCCTCGGCTGCCTCGATCGGGACCTCCTCAGCGGGCTGCGGGTGTTCCGGGTCGAACTCCGGGGTGTCGAAGTGCGTCATGTGCCCGGCATACCCGCGCGCGGCAGGCGTCACTCACCGCATACTGAGTCGTATGTCCACGGTGTCCAGCTCGGACTGGGTACTGCATGTCGACCTCGACCAGTTCCTGGCGGCGGTCGAGATCGGCCGCCGTCCTGAGCTGCGTGGCAAACCGGTGATCGTCGGCGGCAACGGCGACCCGACGCAACGCACGGTCGTGGCCACCGCGTCCTACGAGGCCCGCGCGTTCGGGGTGCATTCGGGGATGCCGATGCGGATCGCTGCGAAACGCTGCCCGGAAGCGGTGTTCCTGCCGGCCGACAACGCCGCGTACGAGGAGGTCTCCGAGCATGTGATGGCGAGGATGCGGACGTTTCCGGTGGTCGTCGAGGTGATCGGCTGGGATGAGGCGTTCGTCGGCGCGCACACCAACGATCCTGAGGCGTTGGCCGCCGACATCCAGCGAGGCGTGGCCGAGGAGACCGGCCTGTCCTGCTCGGTCGGCATCGGCGACAACAAGCTGCGAGCCAAACTCGCCACAGGATTTGGCAAACCAGCCGGGATATACCGGCTGACCAGGGAAAACTGGGTTGCCGTGATGGCCGGTCGGCCGACGGACGCGTTGTGGGGAATCGGCCCGAAGACCACCAAGAAGCTCACCGAGATGGGCCTGCATACGGTCGCTGACCTGGCCCGCGCCGACCCGGCCGGCTTGGCTGCCCGATTCGGCCCGGCGATGGGTCCTTACTACCGGTCGCTTGCCCTTGGCGCAGGCGACACCAACGTCACGGCGACGCCGTATGTCGCGAAATCCCGCAGCCGGGAGGTCACATTCCAGGAGAACCTGACCTCGCACGAGGAGATCTCCGCACACATAGTGGCCTTGGCAGAACGCGTCGCCCAGGACGTCGCCGAAGAGGGCCGTCCCGCCGCCCGGGTCGCGGTGAAAGTGCGGTTCGCCCCGTTCTTCACCCAGACTCGGAGCATCACGTTGCCCGAGCCGACCAGCTCAGCAGCCGACATTTCACGCGCCGCACTGGAAGTGCTCACCCGTTTCGAGCACAACCGCCCGATCCGGCTGCTCGGCGTGCGAGCGGAGTTCCCTCCGCAGTGAAACCGCCTTTGTGGACACTAGCGCCGGCGTTCACCCTTGCCCAGCGCGTTCCAGAACCGGCGGTACCGATCAAGCCAGACGTCGATCTCCTTGAGCGGAGCCGGATCCACCGAGTACAGCCGCCGCGTACCGTCCGGCCGGACCTTGGCGAACCCGTTGTCTCGCAACACCCGGAGATGCTGAGACACCCCAGGCTGGGAAATCCCGAACTCCTCCTGCACCACCGCACCGATCTCACCGGCCGGCCGCTCTCCCTCGGCAAGCAGCTCAAGAATCCGCCGCCGCACGGGATCCCCGAGGACATCGAACGCATGCATGCCCTCATGGAACGACGCACTCTTATATAAGTCAAGTCTGATGCGAAGCATGCCGTGGAACCTATTGCGATCAGACAGGACGGTCGACGCCTGGAAGGTCCAGAGTGGAAGGTGGAGCAGCACGCCAGCATCTGGGCGCCCCGCAACGCCCCTCTTCCAATGGCGACCCACCAAGGGCCAAGGCCTTTCTAAGCCCCCAGTTCCCCGGCGATTCTCTTCAGGTAGCCGGTGAACTGGGCTTTGTCCTGTTCGTCCCAGCTCGCGGTCAGCTCGTCGAACGCCCGCTCCTGCCACCGCCGCGCTCCGGCGAGCAGTTGCGAGCCCTGATCTGTCAACCGGACCACCGTCCGCCTCCGGTCCATTTCGGACTCCTCGCGGGTGAGATAGCCCGCTGACGCGGCGGCGATCACCATCCGGCTCGCGCCGGAGTGGTCAAGGCCCAACTGGTGGGCCACCGCGTTCACGGTCGCCTCGCCGCGCATGGCGCCGACCGCCTCGACGACCAGGATGTGCTGAACGTGGCGCATCTCACCGGTCAGTTCCGCCGACGCCTGAGTGGCCCAGCGCCGCGAGAAGAACCGGACCAGCCGGAACAGCGCCGGCCCACCATCAGTCATGCCGCCAGTTTACATTCCGTGCGATGCGCACGTATATTGAGTGCGTATCGCACGGAATGGAGTTCATTGTGATCGTCCTCAACCACACGATCGTTCCCGCGCAGGACAAGGCAGTCGCCGCGCGGTTCCTGGCCGGCCTGCTCGGCCTCGAGGTCGGCGAGCCCACCGGCCCGTTCGTCCCGGTGCAGGTCAACACCGATCTGACACTCGACTTCGACGACCGCGGCCCCGCCACGCCCGGCCACTACGCCTTCCTGGTCGACGACGAGATCTTCGACGCGGTGATGGCGCACCTCGCCCGGTTCCCCGAGATCGAGTACGGCTCCGGGAAGGTGCTGGGCTGGGACCGGGAGATCAACCATCTCGGCGGCGGCCGTGGCGTGTACGTCCGCGACCCCAACGGCCACAGCTACGAACTGTTCACCGCCGTCCCGAACTGACAGTTCACGGGGTCCAGACGTACGGCCTTGTCTTCGTGACAGCGGTGAAACCCAGCCGTTCCAGGATCGGACGGCTGTCTTCGGACGCATCGACCTGCAGGTATCGCAGGCCCATCTCGGCCGCGAGCTGCGCGCGCCGCCGGACGAGGGCGCGGTAGATGCCGCGCCCTCGCCACTCGGCCAGCGTGGAGCCGCCCCACAACCCGCCGAAGTCCTTGCCGTATTTGAAGACCAGCCAGGCCGCGGACACCACCTGCCCGTCGGCCTCCGCCACGAACACGGCCAGATGCGCCTTGCGGGAGATGAGGTTCTCGCCCAGCCAGCTCAGATCCTCGCCCCAGACCGCGCTTTCCATCGCCGCGATCCGGTGCATGTCGGCATCGGCGTCGGTCTGTCTGATCTGGACACCGTCGGGCAGCACCGGCGGCGCGGCCTGCGTCTCGGTCAGGCTGATCACGACGGTCTCCTCGTCCTCCGGCTGGAAACCGGCGGCGAGCAGGCGTCCGGGAATGCCTGCGGGCAGATCGTGGCTGCGGGTCTTCCACTCGACGCTTTCGCGACGGGCGGCGAAGAAATCGCGCTGCCGGGCGATCAGGGCGTCCAGTTCGGCGCCGTCGACGCCCAGATCCCTGGGTGCGCTGATGAAACCACGGCGCTTGCCGACGATCCGGACGATCGGCCCGTCGGATTCGGCCCAGGCGCCTGCTTCGAGGTTCGTGGCCTCGGCGGGACGCAGGCGGTCGTCATACGCGGCGAGCAACGTTGCGGCATCCGGCACGCCCCGACCCTAGCCGGACCTCATGCCCGCCCGCATTCGGTTTGCGACACTGGCCGTATGCGGGAAGAAGTCATTGAGCTGCTCAAGCGGCTCGTCGAGATCGACTCGGTCAACGCCTCACTGGTGCCGGGCGCGGCCGGGGAGGCGGCCATCGCCCGGTTCGTCGCGGGCTGGGCCACCGACGCCGGGCTGCGGGCCGAGATCGTCGGCGACAGCGTGATCGTCCGGTCCAACGGCGGTCCAGGCCGGAAACTGCTGCTGTGCGGGCACCTCGACACGGTCGGCCTGGGCGGCGTGACCGATCCACTGGTCCCGAGGATCGAGGGCGACCGGCTCTACGGCCGTGGTGCGTACGACATGAAAGCCGGATTGGCCGCGGCCCTGATCGCCTGCCGGGACTCGAACGGCTTGGCGGGCGAGGTGATCGTGGCGGCGGTCAGCGACGAGGAGCACTCCAGCGTCGGTATCCAAGAGACGCTGCCGCACCTGCAGGCCGACGCGGCCATCGTGTGTGAACCCACCGAGCTGACGATCGCCGTGGCGCACAAGGGTTTCGCGTGGACCGAGATCGAGGTGCATGGCAAAGCAGCGCACGGCTCCCGGCCGCATCTCGGTGTCGACGCGATTCTCAAGACCGGTCCGATCCTGGTCGCGCTCGACAAGCTGGACCGGTCGCTGCGCGATCGCAGCCACGAACTGCTCGGCTCAGGCAGCCTGCACGCGTCGCTGATCAGCGGCGGCCGTGAGGAGACCACGATCCCCGACCGCTGCGTGCTGACCGTCGAGCGGCGGACGCTCCCCTACGAGACGCTCGCGGACGTCGAACAGGACATCGCGGATCTGCTGGACTCGTGCATGCGAGCTGATCCGGAACTGAAGGCCACCAGCCGCACCACGCAGGCCCGGGACGGCATGCAGACCCCGCAGGACGCCGAGATCGTCAAGCTGCTGGCCGAAGTGGCGGGCAACCCGGAGATCACCGGTGCGAGCTACTGGGCGGACTCGGCGTTCATCTCGAGTGCGGGCATTCCCACAGTGCTCTACGGGCCGGGCGGCGAAGGCGCGCACGCCGATGTGGAGTGGGTCAGCATCGCCGACACGATCAAGTGCGCATCCGTGCTCACGGCCGCAGCCAGGCGATTCTGTGGTTGAGCCGTGTTAATCTCCTGATGCAATCGTTTTCCGCCGCCGAGGGCTCTGGTGCTGCCGTATGTCGAACTCTCCTACCCTCAAAGAGGTCGCGCAGCGCGCCGGGGTGCACGTCACCACCGCATCCAGGGCCCTCAACCCGGCTACGGCGTCCCTGGTCAACCCGGCGACGATGCGCCGGGTGCAGGCGGCGGCCCGCGAGCTGCGCTACCAGCCGAACGCGATGGCACGCGGCCTGAAGACGTCCAGGTCCATGTCGGTCGGCGTGCTGCTGCCGGACTTGACCAACCCGCTGTTCCCGCCGATCGTGCGCGGCATCGAGGACGTACTGGCCAACTCCGGCTACACAACCCTGATCGCCAACACCGACAACGACCTCGAACGGCAACGCACCCTGTTCGACACCCTGCGCGCCCGCCAGGTCGACGGCGTGATCATCGCGACCGCCCGCCGCGACGACAACCTGTTCATCGAGGCCCACCAACAGGGCGTACGGATGGTCCTGGTCAACCGCCGGGTCGACCAGTCCGACATCCCGTCGGTGACCGGCGACGACCACGACGGCATCGCGATGGCAGTCCGCCACCTGATCGAACTCGGCCACCGCAGAATCGGCCACATCGGCGGCCCCCAGGACACAACCACCGGCCGCACCCGGCTCCGCGCCTACCGCCAGGCCCTCGACGACGCAGGCATCGAACCCGACCCCAGCCTGGTCATGATCGCCGGCGAATTCACCGAAATCCAAGGCGCCAAAGCAATCCGCGCGATGTTCGACGCCCGCGAACTGCCGACCGCCATAGTCGCCGCCAACGACATGATCGCGCTGGGCTGCCTCGACGTCTTCAGCGAACGCCGCCTACGCTGCCCCGAGGACATCTCCCTGGTCGGCTTCAACGACATGCCTTTCGTCGACCGCCTCACCCCACCCCTGAGCACAGTCCGCGTCCCCCACTACCAAATCGGCGCCGAGGCAGCCCGCATGCTGCTCGACCGCCTCGCCAACCCAGCTCTCCCCGCCAAGTCGATCACCCTCCCCGCAACCCTGGTCCTCCGCGAATCAACAGCCCCGCCTCGCTGAGGCACCAGCCCCGGCTGCCGGAAACGTGTTGCTGCCAGCGCTGGAGACTCCAGCAACAGGGCATCCAGCGCCGCGCGTGAGATCGCTCGGCCCCAGAACCTGCCCTCCACCAGGGAAAACGAAAAACTGTCAGACCCTTGCCGTAACGTAAAATCAGGGGTTCCCCTGGCGGATTCCTGACGCGGTGGGTGGCGCGCGTTTTGGCGTGGGTGGCTGGGTTGTGTCGGATGATTGGGGTTGGAGGGCTCCCAGATAGAGGGAGGCTATCTCGGGGTGGTTGGTTACCTCGCTGGCTGTGCCGGTGAGGCGGACGCGTCCGCCTTCCATGACCATGCCGTGGGTTGAGAGGGCGAGGCCGAGGCGGACGTTCTGTTCTACCAGGAGGATGGTTTTGCCTTGGTCGCGCATGCTGCGGATCAGGGCGGTGACGGCGGCGAGGCTTTTGGGGTCGAGGCCGAGGGAGGGTTCGTCCAGGAGGACCACGGCTGGATCCAGCATCAGGGCGCGGCCTATTTCGAGCATTCGGCGTTGGCCGCCGGAGAGGTTGCCGGCCGGAGTGTTCGGGCGTTGCGTGAGAAGGGGCACTAGTTCAGCGACCGCTGAATAGCGCTCCTCGAGCAGTTTGCGCTGACGGCGAATCAGGTAACCACCCAGCAGGATGTTCTCCCGCACTGACATTCGTGGGAACAACGCGCCCGACTGTGGGACCTGGGCGATTCCCAATTCCAGGATCTGCGGGGCGGTCAGATTCTCGATTCGAGTCGATCCCAACAGGACTGTGCCCTGTCGGGGCCTGATCAGACCGCTGATCACGCGGAGGACTGTCGACTTTCCGGCGCCGTTGGGGCCGAGGACACATGTGACCGAAGCCGGCTCCACTGTGATGTTCAGGCCTTGCAGCACGTCGCCGCCGCCGTATCCGGCGTACACATCGAGCAAGGTCAACATCAGGTGGGCACCTCGCCGAGATATGCGTCCAGAACAGCCGCGTCGTTGCGGATGACGTCCGGCGGCCCGGATGCGATCACCTCTCCCCTGGCGAGCACGAAGACAGGGTCGCACAGGTCGAGCACCATCGGGATGTTGTGCTCCACCACCAGGAATGTGATGCCCTGGCGGTTGGCCGCACGGATTACGTCGGCCATGCGGTCGACGAGGCCGGGATTGACGCCGCCGGCCGGCTCGTCGAGCAGGACCAGCCGGGGTTCGAGCATCAGCACCTGCGCCAGTTCGACGAGTTTCTGCTGACCGTAGGACAAGGCTCCGGCCCGTTCGTTTTCGAAACGGCCAAGTCCGACGAACGACAGCAGGTCGCGCGCCCGATCCGCCTCATGTCCGGAAACCGCGCCGGAAGCCAGCACCGACGGGGAGAACGAACCCAGCGGCGACACCACGTTCTCCAGGACGGTCATGCTTTTGAACAATCGGGTTACCTGAAATGTCCGGCCCAGGCCGCGATGCGCTCGCGTCCACGGCGCCAACCCGTCGATCCGCGAGCCGTCGAACCAGATCTGCCCGGTGTGCGCCCCTCCGGTTCCGGTGATCAGGTTGAACAACGTCGTCTTGCCGGACCCGTTCGGCCCGATCAGGGCTGTGATCGAGCCGCGCGGGATCTCCAGGCTCGCGCCGTTGACCGCATGCAGACCACCAAAAGCTTTGTGCACGTCCCGAATTTCCAGCAACGGCCCGGTTTTGTCTTCAATCGGCCGAGTCGTTACCTCGATCGGGCGATGTTCCATCGCACCAACGTGGTCTGTGTACTCGATGGGGCGTTTGGGCAGCAGGCGCTGCAACGCGGGCAGCAGTCCAGCAGGCATGAAAAGCACGATGATCACCAGCGCCAGGCCGAAAAGCAGCAGCCTGCTCTGCGATCCGCCGCCATAAACAGTCGCGGCCTCGCTGGCGAACGAAACAATGAACGCACCAATGACCGGACCCCACAAGGTTCCCCGCCCACCGGCAAGTGCTCCGAGAACCACTGTCACACTGACGAGAATATTGAAGGCACCCAACGGGTTCAGGAACGTCAGGAAGTACGCGTACACCGCGCCCGCGACCCCGACAAAGAAGGAACTCGCGGCATAGGCGAGATTCTTGTACAGGGTTGCGGGAATGCCGATCGCGGCGGCTTTTCCTTCGTCCTCCCGGATCGCGACCAGCCCGGTGCCGAACTTGGTGCGCCGGATCCACACGCTGAAGCCGAAAGCCAGCACCATCAGCCCGAGGAACATGTAGTAGAAGGGGATGTTCTGGATCTCCGGATCCCAGAACGGCAGCTCGAGCGTGATCCCGTCCGACCCGTTGGTCAGCCCGGGCAGGTTCACAGCCAGGATCTGGAACAACAGCAACAGCGCGATCGTGATGATCACAAACGCGGGACCCTTGACACGCAACACAACGCTGCCCACCAGCAAAGCCACCACGACCGCGACAACGCCACTGAGCGGCGCCAGCACCAGCGGGTTGACCTCCCATCGAGTGGACAGAATGCCCGCGGTGTAGGCGCCTATCCCGAGAAAGACACTGTGCCCCAAGGAAATGTAGCCCGCGAAACCCGAGATGATGTTCCAGCTGATGGATTGGATCGCCACGAGAAAGGCCAGCAGCAACACGGTCTGCTCATACGTGGCCGCCGGATCGATGAGCGGAACCAGAATGAGTGCAAGGCAAACCACTGCGGCAATCCCGTGCCCAACACGCGGATTCACGTTGCGGCGTCCTCTCGCAACCGGGTGCCGAACAGCCCATGTGGACGGACGAGTAACACAAGAAGGATCACCGCGTAGAACACGAGCGTGGACCAGCGAGGCGAGCCGTACGTCGCGGTAGCCGTCTCAGCGAGTCCAAGAATGATCGCGCCGACCCACGCCCCGCGCAGCGATCCCATGCCGCCCAGCACAATGATCCCCAACAGCCGGGCGATCCATTCGTAGTGCGAGGCGGGGAAAAACGGATACAGCACCGACAGAATCGACCCGCCGGTCCCCGCGGTCGCCGTACCGATCGCGAACGACAACGCGGCCATGGAAGACGCACTGATCCCAACAAGCGCTGCACCAGAAGGATTCTGCGAACACGCACGGATCGCACGCCCGGTCCATGTCCGGTTGAGCACGAGATACAACACACCGAGCACAATCAGGGCCGCAAGGCAGCCGTACACCTGAGCCTTGGGCAGGACTATCGCCCCGAGGTGAAACGACTCGGCGAAGTACGACGGCGTGGCCGACCGGAAATAGTTACCCGCCGTGACGTTCAGCAGGCCTTCGACAGTGAGCGCGATCCCGAACGTCAGCAGCATCGACATGGCCGCAGCCGTGCCCCGCACCCGCACGATCACCAGCCGGTAGAGCACCCAGCCCAGGCCGAACATCACCGGCGTGGTGCCCAGCGCGAGCAGGATCGGGTCCAGCCCGGTCAGCTGCCACGCCTTCCACGTCAGCATCGCCACCAGGACCAGGAACGCACCCTGGGCGACGTTGACGATGCCCATGATCCCGAAGACGAGGGTCAGCCCGGCCGCCATCAGGGCGTATACGCCGCCGATCAGCAGCCCTAGTGCAATCATTTGCAACAGCTGCGTCATGTCCAGCCCGGCTTCGGGAACACGACCTTCTCAGTGGTCGCGGCCTGTTTCGGCGAGACCACCTCGACCTTGCCGTTCTGCCATTGGGCCAGCATGAACGAGGTTTGCGGCTCACCGTTGGCAGCCCACCGCAACGGGCCAAGGATGGTCGGCACCTCGTTGGCCCGCAGCCAGTCCGCCAGCGCGACCTGGTCGATCTTGCCCACCCCGGTGACCGCGGCCTTGAGCACCTGGCCCGCCGCGAACGCGTCGGCGGCGTCCTCGGTCGGCGGGGAGTTGAAGCGCTTGCGGTACTCCGCGACGAACTCGCTGTTCAGCGGGGTTTTGGCGGTCTCGCTCCAGCTTGTGCTGTAGAAGACGCCCTCGGTCGCGGGCATGCCGACGCCGTCGCTGTACTGCTTGCCGTTGCCCGGCGCGTTCGTCTGGAACATGATCTTCGGGGAGAACCCGATCTGCCGAAACGCCCGGATCGCGCCGATGCCGTCCTCGAACTGCGCGCCCTGCGCGACGAGGTCGGGCTTCTGCGCGGCGATCGCGCTGCCGATCGGCTGGAAGTTCGTGGTGTTGGCCGGGTAGATCGTGCTGTGGACCGTCTTCACGCCCGCTTCTTCGAGCTGCTTCTGCAGTGACTCGATGGCCGGGCGGGTGAACGGGTCGTCCTGGGTCAGGAACGCCGCGGTCGCCGGTTTCTGGTCTGCTGGCAGGGATTTGACCCACTCCGTGATGCCGTCGGCGTGATGCGGGGCGGTCGCGGGCTGCGTGAAGAAGAGCATCTTGAAGCCACGCGTGAACATGTTCGGCGCGCCGCCGGCCGGCTCGACGTAAAGCATCCGGTTGCGCTCGGCCACCGCCGAGGCGGCGTAGTTCAGCAGCGAGGAGAAGCTGCCCAGCAACAGGTCCACCTTGTCCTGGGTGATCAGTTTCGTGTAGTCGGCGATGATCGTGTCCTGATTGCCGGCATCGTCGGTGACACGCAGGTCGATCTGCCTGCCGAGCATTCCGCCGCTGCCGTTGACCATGTCGCGCCAGATCTCGTAACCGCGCTTGGCTTCGCCGCCCGGCTGGGAGAACTGCCCGGTCAGCGGCAGCGACGTGCCGATCACGATCGGGCCGCCTGGGCTCCCGCCGCCCGAACTGCCGCAGCCGGTGGCCACGAGCGCCACGGACGCGAGCAGGGCGAGCAGACGTCGCCGGGCGGGTTTGTCGCGCATCGCAGGGTCTCCTCGGACTCGGTTGACCACAGCAAACGATTGCAGCCGGCTATCGTTCGCTGGGTGCTGCGATCTGTCAACACTGAGTTATCACGGCCGGGAAGGCCGCACAGCCCCCTTCTGCCGCACTGGTCAGTCTTTTCACCGAACTGAGCAGGTACACTGACTGCGTGCTGCATCGCGACTACGACACCCAGGTGTGCTCGATCGCGCGCTCACTCGAAGTGGTCGGCGAACGCTGGTCGTTGCTGATCATCCGCGACGTAGGGCTCGGGATCCGGCGCTTCGACGACATCCGCCGCAAGCTCGGTATCCCGCGAGGCGTCCTGACCACCCGGCTGAAGCACCTGACCGAAGAAGGTGTGCTGGAGCGCAAGCAGTACCTGGACCACCCACCGCGCTTCGAGTACCACCTCACGCCCAAAGGCCGGCAGCTCTGGCCGACGCTCGTGCAACTGATGATGTGGGGCGACGAGCACTACTCGAAACCGGACGGGCCGCCGTTGATCGTCGAGCACACCGGATGCGGCGGCCATCCAGATTCACACCTGCTGTGTGATCGCTGCGGAACGCCCCTGACCCCGGAAAACACCCTTTCGCTGCCTGGGCGCTCATAAGATCCGTTCATGACCTTGCGGCCGAACACGTCACACTGGGGAGCGTTTCTCGCCGAGGCCGACGCCGACGGGCGGCTCACGATCGTTCCCCATCCGGCAGATCCCGCGCCTACTCCCCTGCTGGACAACCTGACCACCGCGTTGACGCACCCCAGCCGGATCACGGCACCTGCGATCCGGCGAGGCTGGCTGGAGAACGGCCCAGGGTCGGACGACCGGCGCGGGCGTGACTCGTACGTCGAGGTCAGCTGGGACGAGGCACTCGACCTGACCGCGCGAGAGCTGGCACGGATCCGCGATGAGCACGGCAATCAGGCGATCTACGGCGGTTCCTACGGCTGGGCAAGCGCAGGCCGGTTCCATCACGCCCAAAGCCAGCTGCGCCGGTTCCTCAACACCATCGGCGGGTTCACCGCGAGCCGGAACACCTACAGTTTCGGCACGTCCCAGGTGGTGCTGCCGCACATCGTCGGCGACTACCAGCAGGTGGTGCACCGCGGCACCAGCTGGCGTTCGATCACCGCCAACACCGAGTTGCTCGTCGCCTTCGGTGGCGTCCCGGCCAAGAACGTCTTTGTCACACCCGGCGGCGTCACCCGGCACACCACGCCAGGCCATCTCGCCGAGCTCAGCCGGGCCGGTATCGAAGTCGCACTGGTGAGCCCGATCCGGACCGACCTTCCGTCCACAATAGACGCGCAATGGCTGCCGATCAGGCCCGGCACGGACGTCGCCCTGATGCTCGGGATCGCCCACACACTCGTGACAGAAGGCCTGCACGACAAGGATTTCCTCGACCGGTACTGCACCGGGTACGCCGAGTTCGAGCGATACCTGTTCGATGGTGTGCCCAAGGACGCCACCTGGGCCAGCGCGATCACCGAGATCCCGGCCGCCGACATCGTCGCTCTGGCAAGGAAAATGGCCGCCTCCCGGACGATGATCACCGTGACCTGGTCGCTGCAACGGACCGAGTACGGTGAGCAGCCGATCTGGGCAGGCATCACGCTCGCCGCGATGCTCGGCCAGATCGGGCTGCCAGGCGGCGGTTTCGGCCATGGATACGGTTCGATGGGCGACGTCGGCACCGATGGTTCCCGAGCCGGGGTTCCCGCGCTGCCTCAGGGCGTCAACCCGGTGACCGAGTTCATTCCCGTCGCCCGGATCGCGGACATGCTGCTGCATCCGGGCGAGGAGTACTCGTACAACGGTTCTGAGCGCCGGTATCCCGGCATCCGGCTGGTCTACTGGGCCGGCGGGAACCCGTTCCACCATCACCAGGATCTCAACCGGCTACGGCGTGCCTTCGGACGCCCGGAAACGATCGTCGTGCACGAACCGTTCTGGACCGCGACCGCCCGGCACGCAGACATCGTGCTGCCCGTGACCACAAGCCTGGAACGAGAGGACTTCGGGGCCGGGCGAGGCGACAGCCACCTGATCGCCATGCACCAGATCGCCGCGCCTGCCGGGCTGGCCCGTGACGACTACGCGATCTTCGCAGGCCTTGCCGCGCGACTGGGCGTCGAGGACGCGTACACCGAGGGCCGCACCGCCCGGGAATGGCTGGAACATCTGTACTCCGCGTGGCGCACCGAACCGTCCTTTTCGGAATTCTGGGAGGCGGGCGCCCTCGAACTGCCGGTGGACGAGTCAGAACACGTCCTCTTCGCCGACTTCCGGGCCGATCCCGAGCGCGCCGCCCTGCCGACACCGAGCGGCCGGATCGAGATCACATCCAAGACAGTGGCCGGGTTCGGATACGCGGACTGCCCTGGGCATCCAGTGTGGCTGGCCCCGTCAAGCTGGGCCGACGCCGGCAGATTCCCGTTGCACCTGATCGCCAACCAGCCCAACACCCGCCTGCACAGCCAACTCGACGGCGGCCCCACCAGCCAGGCCGGCAAGGTCGCCGGACGAGAGGCGATCCGGATCCACCCAGCCGACGCCACCGCCCGGGGAATCACCGACGGTGACGTAGTCCGCGTCTTCAACGATCTTGGCGCATGCCTCGCCGGAGCCGTGGTGAGTGCCGAAGTCCGGCAAGGGGTCGTGCAATTGCCCACCGGGGCTTGGTTCTCCCCAGTCGACAGCCTGGACGAGCCGTTGTGCGCGGCCGGAAACCCGAACGTGCTGACCGCGGACCGCGGCACATCCAATCTCGCGCAAGGCTGCACCGGCCAGCACGCACTCGTCGAGGTGGAGATCTACTCCGGCGAACTGCCTTAGGCCTGGCCGGCCAGGTATTCCTTGGCCAGGCGCTTGGGGGCGCGGTCCAGCCAGGCCTCGACCACCAGTTCCTCGAGGTCCGGGATGTCGATCTCCGTCAGTCGCACCAACACAGCGGGGTAGCCGTCGAAATGGGGCGTGGTGAAGTACGGGTCCTCGACAAGCAGGGCCTCCTTGACGCCCAGGTCTGCCACTCGCACACCGAGGATGGGGCCGTCCGGGGCCGAATCACCCAGAGCGGCCAGATCTCCCTTGCGCAGTGGGCGTTCCCAGACGAAGAGCTTGTCCTTCACGCGCCACTGCAGCAGGCCGTCACCTGAGGCGCGTTCCTCCGACTGCGGCAGTGCCATGGCGATTCGGCGGACATCATCCCAGGTGGCCATGGGGGATGCTAACTCTCAGCGCAGGTGTTCGGCGAAGAATGACTCGATCCTGGTCCAGGTGTCGGCGGCGGCTATCGGCTCTGGGCCCATGTTGGCGACCCGCATCACCGGGCGCAGGAATTTGGGGCCGATCTCGGCGTCGTTGAGGAAGGAGTGCCCCGCGGTCGGGTACTGCTTGACGTCGTGCGGGATACCGGCCTTGGTCAGCGCCCGCTCCAGTTTGGCCGGGATCTTGCGCTGGGGGACGTCCTTGTAGCCGTAGCTCGCCACGATCGGGCACGCGCCGGCGAGTGTGGCGTCCAGGTCACGCGGTAGGAAGCCGTAGTTCACCGAGGACGCGTCGAACCCGGATGCCGCGGTCAGCAGCGCGAAGCCACCGCCCATGCAGAAGCCGATGACGCCGATCTTCCCTGTGCACTCATCGGACGCCAGCAGCCAGTCACGGGCTGTCTCGATGTCGGCGAACGGCCTGCCCTCTCCCTTGGTCAGCGAGCGCATGGTGGAGACCAGGCAGCGGCGCACGCCTCCCTCGCTGAACAGGTCGACCGCCAGGGTCAGGTATCCGGCTTTGGCCAGCCGGTCTGCCTGCCGCCGAGTCACGTCGTTCACCCCGAGCGCCTCGTGGATCACGACCACACCGGGCCACGGCCCGTCGCCGGCAGGTTTCGCGAGGTAGCCCCGCAAGGGCTGAGAGCCGCCGTGCTTCCCGGCGAGGTCGGTCAGGTCGATGTCAGCCATGGGCTAAACCGTAGCCAGCCGTGACGGCTCGCGCACCGCGAGAAGCATGCCGAGATGTGACATTGGACCGGTACGCTCTGCCGCAGTCGACGGCTGCCTCTGGGGGAGGGCCTGATATGAGCGATACTGCCCTGCGAACGCCGGAAACCGCACAGTTGCCCCGATTCGCGTGGCGAGAAGTCTCCATCGTGCTCGCTGTGCAGGTCGCGGTTCTGAGCGCGTTGTCCGGACGGTACGGGTTTCACCGCGACGAGCTGTACTTCATCGCCGCGGGCAAACAGCTGGCCTGGGGATACACCGATCAACCACCCATCACGCCCGCGCTGGCGCGGCTGTCGATCACGCTGTTCGGCGAAACGCCGGTCGGATTAAGGGTTGTCGCCACACTGGCGGCTGCCGGAACCATCGCGGTGATCGCGTTGATCGCCCGGGAACTCGGCGGTGGCCGGACCGTCCAATGGGTATCGGCTGCGTTGGCATCGCTCGGGCCGTTCGCCGTGGCCGTGGCGCACATGCTGTCCACAACGACAGTGGACATGCTGATCTGGGCGTTGCTGGGCTTGGCTGTGTTGCGCCTGCTGCGAACCGGCGATGGACGCTGGTGGCTCGCGGTCGGCGCGGTCATCGGCCTGGGCCTGGCGAACAAGTGGCTCATCTTGCTGCTGGTGTCCGGGCTCGCGACGGGCGTTTTCGCTTTCGGGCCGCGCGGTGTGCTTCGCAGTGTCTGGCTGGCGGCGGGGGTCGCGGTCGCGTTGGTGCTCGCGGCACCGGTTTTCCTATGGCAGGCCGCGAATGACTGGCCGATGCTCACGGTCGCGTCCGGGATCAGCGGGGACGACGGCGTGGAGAACCGGATTCTGTTCATTCCCATGCAGTTGGTGTACCTGACGCCGGTGCTCGTGCCGGTGTGGGCGGCCGGTCTGGTCCGGCTGTGGCGTGATCCCGGGCTGCGCTGGGCTCGGGCGCTCGCGGTGAGCTATCCCGTTGTGTGCGTGGAACTGTTGGCGCTGGGCGGAAAGCCGTACTACTCGGTGCCGTTGCTGATCATGTTGCTGCCCGCAGGCGTGCGGCCCGCCCTGGATTGGCTCAGCCGTGGGCGGAAAGCGTCGCGGCGAGGCGTTGTCACGGTGTTCGGCGTGATCGGGCTTGCCATGTCCTTGGTCACCGGGCTTCCGCTGCTGCCACCGAGTTCACTCAACGGGCCGGTACTGGCGATCAACAAGGAGCCCGGCGAGCAGGTCGGCTGGCCCGAGCTGACGGACAGCGTAGCCGGTGTGTGGCTGCAGATCCCGGCTGAACAGCGTGCCAAGTCGGTAATCCTCACCAGTAACTACGGCCAGGCCGGTGCGATTGAGCACTACGGCCCGGCGATCGGGCTGCCCAAGCCGTACTCCGGTCATATGTCCTATGCGGACTGGGGCCCGCCGCCGGACACCATGACCGGAGCCGTGATCGTTGTCGGCGGTCAGCCCACGCTGTCGCCCTCGCTCACTGGATGCCGCGTGGTCACGAAGAACGACAACGGAATCGGACTGGAGAACGAGGAACAAGGCACGGCCATCACCCTGTGTTCGGGGACGACCGCGCCCTGGTCCAAGATCTGGCCCAGCCTCCGCCGGTTCTACTGAGCCACTGCCACACGCTCCGGCGTCCTCGACGTCGCCAGAATGGATCCACAAAGGATCAGAACGAACGACACGACAGTGGTGGTGGTCAGCGGCTCGCTGAGCACCACCACACCGGCCACGACGGCGACCACCGGGTTGACGTAGGTGATCACCAACGCCCGGGACGGCCCCGCTTCCCGGATCAATGCGAAGAACAACAAGAACGCCACGGCCGTGCACAACACCGCAAGCCCGCCAAGGGCAAACAGCACATCAGCGGACGGCATTCGCTGCGGCCAGTGCAGAATCGCGAACGGGGCGTAGACAACCGCGGCGAGGCCCAGACACAACGTCGCCAGCACAAGTCCTGGCACTTCCTGGAGTTTGCGGGCCGCGATCATGGGCGCGATGGCGTATCCCAACGCGGTCAACAGCACCTCGACGACCGACCAGGCGTCGCCGCCGCTCAGGTTCGGCGCCGCGAGCACGGCCACGCCGCCGAATCCGACTGCCAGACCGATCCACTGCTTGGGCCCCAGCCGCTCCCCCAGCACACTCACCAGCACCGCCCCGATGATCGGCACCGAGGCGATCAGCAGCCCGGTCATCGAACTGGACAGCCCTCGCTCGGCGTCGGACAACAACGCCCACGGCCCGATCACCTCGAAAGCGGCGAACGCGGCAATCGGCATCCAGTGCCGCCGCACCACATCCCAGTCCAGCCGCCGCAACGCGAACGGCAACAACAGCACGGCGCCGACCGCCGTCCTCGCGAACACCAGCACCGGCACCGAGACACCTTCGACCGCCACCTTGATCATCAGGTAAGGCAGCCCCCAGATAACGCTCATCAGGCCGAACAGAATCCAACCATTACGTGTCACCGCTACAGCCTCGCCGAGGCGGGCGGCTCAAGTCTTGAACGCTGTTGCGTCGCGGAACGCGCCCGGGGTGACCCCAAGCACCCGGCGGAACCACCGGGTCAGGTGCGCCTGGTCGGCGAAGCCAGTCAGCGCGGCGGCCTGGGCGGGACGGTGGCCTTCGGCGAGCAGGGCGCGGGCCCGGTTGACGCGGTACTGCGAGAGCCAGGCGAACGGCGGCATACCGACTGTTTCCCGGAAGGTACGTAACAACTGGAAGCGCGACAGGCCTAAGTCCGCAGCGATCTCGTGCAGCGCGGGAGGGCTGACAATCCGGTCAGCGAGACGGTCCATGGTGGCACGGGCGACGCCGGAACTCGCCGCTACCGGCGGCGTCGCGGCGCCGACCGCGTGCCGGCGCACGAGTTTGGCCAGGACCCAGGAGAGACGGGACTCCGCTTCGAGCGGGTCCCGCCAGTCGACCAGGGCCGTGTGGGTTCGCTGGATCTCGGCCGCCAGCTGCGGATCCTCGATCACCGGATCGCGGAAGTGCGGGACGTCCAGTTCGGACATGCTGGTCCACTGCGGATAGAGGACTCGGTAGGCGAATCCGGCCGGCCCAGCAGGCCCGCCGGTGTGGGTCAGGCCCGGTTCGATCACCACAATGCTGCCGGGACCCGCGTAGTGGCGTGCGCCGCGGATGTCGATCACTTCAAGGCCGTCGGTGCACACCCCGATGGAGAACTCGTCATGCGCGTGCGGCGCGTAGACATGCCGGGTGAACCGCGCGGTGAGCATGTCGAGGGGCGCGCCCTGACCTGCGTCAACGCGTGTCCATGTGGCTTGTTCCATGCGTGCGAATGTATCCCAGGTTCGTCCCCCGGCCGGACTAACGGCTATGACGCACAGTCGCCAGCCGAAGATCGACATTTCCCCGTTCCGGCAAAAGTGCTGGTCAAACGCTCAATCAAAACGTGATGAAGCAAGCCGCTCTTGGTCCACAGACAACAACACGCGGCTGCGGATAGCGTTTTCATTGCGATTCCCAAGGCGGGCGTCGACACCACTTGGGAATGACCGAAAGCCGCCGCCCGAACCGGCGGTGCGCTACGTGGTGGCGTCGGTCCGCTCCCCGGCGATGCCGGCGCCCCACGTGGCAACAAGTGGAATTCCGCATTCCGGCTCGGTGCCGGAGCGTCCACATCAGAAGGTCTCACACAAGCAGGTGATTTTGCGGACCTGCCTGGCGGCGTAGCCTTTGAACCATGGCGTACGAGCAGAAATTGCCCGTCAGGCTCGCGCTGACGGACGTCGAGGGCCTTGAGCTGTATCGGTTGCTGACCGATGAACGGCCGTTATGGGTCCGTGTGCTACACCCGTTGCCCATTTCTCGCAGCACGATCGCACGGCTGCACGTCGCGCTGCGAGAACGGAACCTGCGCAACAAACTGTGACCGCTTTCCGGTGACCTACTTACTGGCCAGCGCGTCACGGTATTTGAGTTTGGCCATCCTCCCGTCGGGATGATGCCAGACGAGTCCTTCGTATTGTGGATGGTCGAGCAGCCAGGCCATCAAACCGTCATAGTCACGCGGAACATCGGCCAGTACTTCGGCTGTCTCGTGCCGGACAAGGCGATGTCCCTCGTACCCTTCTGGATTGCCGTTCACTTTCGGCCCGCACAGTTCGTACGTGCCGGCCGGAAGATCCGGCTCGCCGGCGATCGCCTGATCGAACACCTTCGCGAACGGAGACAACCCGGCCGGCTCCCAGCCAACGGTCTTGCCGGTCGCCGGATCCTGCTGGACAGCTTGGAAACCCTGCGGCGCGGTCTTACCCGCCTTGACCTCACGACGTGCCCACCAGGTGCCCGATTCGTCGAGCCGGACACAGGTACCGTCGTACTTACGCGTCGGCTCACCCTCGCCGTCGAGCACCCAACCGCAGTCGGGGTGCACGTCGCGGGTGACCTTGCGTAGATTCTCGGGATCGCGAGTGAACAAAGTCGGGATCTTGCGCATCGGCTACCTCCGTCATGAACTTCATGACGATGGTCGCAGTACCGTCCACTCGTTATTACCGGCCCCAGTAGCCGCCCTGCGGGTAACCATAAGGATCCTGGGGGTACCCGCCGTAGTAGCCATAGCCACCGTAGTAGCCGTAGTTGTACATGGCGCCGGGATAGAGGCCCCAAAAGGACTGCGAGCGATCCAGCTTGGGTACCGTCGTCGGCACCTTCACCGTCGGGACCGGCAACACCGGTTTCGGTGGCGGCGGCGGTGTGCTGGTCGCCGCCTTCTTCGGCGCCGGGATAGCCGGCGGTTGCTGCGAAGGTGTCGACACCACCGTTTCGGATGTCACCGCGACCGGTGGCACGTCGATGAAAACCATCGACGGCCGGGTCTGCGTCGTCGTCGGCAGATCCACGACCGCGTCCTCGGCCAACGGAACAATGATCTTGGGGGCGGCCGATTCCTCCGGCTCGTTGCTGTCGTTCGCGATCATGGCCCCCACAATGACCGCCATTACCCCGGACGCCCCCAGGACAGCCCAGCCACGCCTGCGCCTCACCTAGTCTCCTCCCATGCTCCTGCGTCACAAGGAGTAACGGGACCACTGTGGATGGTCAATAGCGAATGTGCCGGAGGCATCCCGTCAAGTGCCTACTCCGCAGTAGGCACAAGGTCGCCACTACCTGAACATGGTTGTCACCATCCGAAGTGGACAGGACAGGCGTTGCCGTACAGTGCGTGCGTGCTCGTCGAACTGGCTGTCGGAGACGCATACGGCGCGGGATTCGAATACGCGGACCGCAAGTTCGTCGCCGACCACAACACATTGCAGAACTACGTCCAGCACCCCACTCATTCGGACATCCGTCCGGGCGACTACACCGACGACACCCAGATGACCATAGCCATAGCCGAGCTGATGCTCTCAGACCGGCCATGGACCCCCGAGAACCTCGCCGACGCCTTCGTCGAGGCGTTCCACCGGGACCCCCGATCAGGCTACGCGGGCCGTTTCCACCAATTCCTGCTCAACACCCAATCAGGCAAGGACTTCCTGCGCCAGATAAAACCCGACAGCGACAAAAGCGGAGCGGCCATGCGCGCGGCCCCCATAGGCCTGCTCCCGACTCCAGCCGAAGTCATGACCGCCGCAGCCATCCAAGCCCAGGTCACCCACAACACCCCCGACGGCATAGCCTCAGCCCAAGCAGCAGCCCTCGCCGTCCACTACTGCCACAAAACCCTAGGCCCACCATCCAAAGTAGCCGAATGGATAGACAGCGTCCTGCCAACCGGAAGCTGGGCAAAGAAATGGCACGGAAAAGTAGGCTCAAAAGGCCGAATGAGCGTAACCGCAGCCCTGACAGCCTTATCCTCCAACATAAGCATGAGCAGGCTCCTGCACACCTGCATCGCATTCACCGGCGACGTGGACACAGTCGCAACCATCGCCCTGGCAGCAGCCTCCCAAAGCCCCGAGTACACCCAGGACCTACCAGCACCCCTCTTGGCCAATCTGGAGAACGGCAAGTACGGCCGCGACTACCTCGCCGCCCTCAACTCCCGCCTCCCCACCCAAGCCTGAAGATCTGGCGTGCCTGGTTAGCCCCCGGTCGCGAACCCAGCCCCGGTTACCGAGCACCCCTTGAAGCCAAAGCGCGTCAGCGCAACAGAAATGTGTCCTGAGTGTCCTCATCCTCGGTCTGCCTGGGCGAAGCCTGACCACACAAGTCCAGGGCACCGCAGCACAGCGGCGAGCACCCCAAGCCCGGCGCCCCGCAACGAAACCTGCCCCAAACCCGAGTCGCCTTTCAGTGAAAAGCACCAACACCAGCCGAAGACTCACCCAATCGCCATACACCCTGCGCCACCCAAGCGCTACCCCATCCAGGCGATCCCGGAGTCACAGCATGTTCGGACTCACCCCGAGTTTCAGTTCGATCAGGCGGCTCACGTAGGTTGTCGAGCCCTGGTTGGTCAGCATGTGGATTTCGCCGGGTTCCCGGTAAACGACACCGCCGGGCTCCTCGTGGACCAGGCGCGGCTCACCCGTGAGTGGGTCGATGCGGTTGGATGCGCCGCCGAGAGCGATCACCAGGTATGGATGTTCGTGCCGGTGCCAGGTCTGGTGCTCGCCTGGCGCGAGGGTTATCTCCCATACCCGGACCTGGTCGTTTTCGAATATGACGCGCTGCCCGACGTCAGCGAGTTCGATGGTGGAACCGTCCGGTCCGGTGACGATCCTGTCCTTGGCCATCCCGCGTTTCCTCTCACCCAAGATATGGTCAGGATTTCACAGGTCCTATTCAGGGGGAGAGAAGCCGATGCGGACACGTCCCTCAGCGATTCTGCTGGCCGCCGCCTTGGCCGCCGCGAGCGCGTGCAGTGCCAGTGAGGTTCCCGCGGCCGGTGGCACGGACAAAATCACCTATCTGACTTCGTTCAATACCTTCGGCAGGGACGCGTACGCCTACGTCGCGCTGGAGAAGGGTTACTTCAGTGAATCCCGGCTTGATGTCACGATCAA
Source organism: Kibdelosporangium banguiense (assembly GCF_017876405.1). Taxonomy (GTDB): domain Bacteria; phylum Actinomycetota; class Actinomycetes; order Mycobacteriales; family Pseudonocardiaceae; genus Kibdelosporangium; species Kibdelosporangium banguiense. The sequence goes on from NZ_JAGINW010000001.1 coordinate 11,739,247, forward strand.
TCCGGGCTCCGCGACGGTCGAGGTGCTCAAGCTGGTCGCGAGTGGCCGCGCGGACTTCGGGGTCGGTGATTTCACCGCCACGGTGATCACAGCCGCCAAGGAGAAGCTGCCGGTCACCACGGTTGCGATGGTGCACCAGAAGTCGCTGTCGGCGATTGTCACGCTGGCTGACCGGCGCATCAGCAAGCCCGCCGACCTGGTCGGCAAGCGTATTGGCGATCAGCCGGGTTCCACCAATCAGGTGATGTTTCCCATTTACGCCAAGGCCGCCGGCATCGATCCGGCCAAGGTCGAGTTTGTGCCTGCCGCTCCCCCGGCTTTGCCTCAGCTGCTTGTGTCCGGGCAGGTTGACGGGATCGGGCAGTTTGTTGTGGGCACGCCGCTGATCGAGAAGGCCGCGCAGGGACGGAAGGTGTCCGCGCTGCCGTACGGCGATCTGCTTCCCGATCTTTACGGCAACGCGCTCGTGACGTCGAAGGATCTGCCGGCCAGGAATCCGGATCTGGTCAAACGCTTCCGTGCCGCGCTGCTCAAGGGCCTGCAGTACTCCATCGACCACCCTGAGGAGACCGGCGAGATCCTGCGCAAGCACCAGCCGACCCAGGACCCGGTCGTCGCCGCGGCGGAGGTCACTCTGATGGGACCGGCGGTGCGGCCGGCCGGCGGCCCGATCGGCAGCGTCGACGAACTGCGGGTGCAGAAGACGATCCAGTTGCTGACCGAGGCGAACGCGATCCCGGAGGGGTCGATCGCGACCAAGGACATCGTGGCCGGCTCATGATCGAGCTGCACGGCGTTTCGCACGTGTTCGACGCACGGTCGGGGCCGGTGCAGGCCTTGGACGGCGTCGATCTCACGGTCCGCGCCAACGAGTTCGTGACGCTGATCGGCCGGTCTGGCTGCGGCAAGTCGACGCTGCTGAGGCTGATCGCCGGGCTGCTGCGGCCGACCTCGGGCACCGTCACGGTCGACGGCCGCCCTGTCACCGGACCCAGCCGGGATGTCTCGGTGATGTTCCAGCAGTCGGCGCTGATGCCGTGGCGTTCGGTGCTGGCCAACGTGATGCTGCCGGTGGAGATCTTCCGGCTCGACCGGCGTGAGTACACCGGCCGCGCGCACGATCTGCTGCGGATGGTGGGGCTTACCGGGTTCGAGAACCGGCTGCCGCGCGAGCTGTCCGGCGGGATGCAGCAGCGCGTCTCGTTGTGCCGGTCGCTGATCCAGAGTCCCAAGGTGATGTTGATGGACGAGCCGTTCTCCGCGTTGGACGCGCTCACCCGGACCGAGCTTTCCGAAGAGCTGCAACGGGTTCAGATGGAACTCGCGACTACGATCGTGTTCGTCACGCATTCCATCGACGAGGCCGTCCTGTTGTCCGACCGGGTCGCGGTGCTCAGCCCGCGGCCGGGCCGGGTCACCGAGATCGTCGAGGTCGGCATTCCCAGGCCCCGGTCGCTGGGCCGGGGCGCCCACGCCGCCGATGTCGCTCGCATCAGCAACGAGCTGCACGACATGCTGGCGCCCGCGTGAGCCGGGTGGGGCGGATTGTGCTGCCGCTGCTGGGTCTGGCGGCCGTCATCGGCCTGTGGTGGCTGGCCACGATCGTGTTCGGGATCGAGAAGTTCCTGCTGCCCAGCCCGAAAGACGTGTTCGACGCGTACGTGCTGCACCAGCGGTTCCTGCTCGACCAGGCATGGGTGACGCTCCTGGAGACCGTCCAGGGCTTCGCTTTGTCCATTGTGGTGGGTGTGCCGATCGCGTTGCTGATCGTCTCTTCCCGGATCCTCGAGCGGATGATCTACCCGCTGCTGCTCGCGGTGAACGCCGTGCCCAAGATCGCCATCGCGCCGATCCTGCTGGTCTGGCTGGGATTCGGCACGCTGCCCAAGGTCATCATGGTGTTCCTGGTCTGTTTCTTCCCGATCGTGATCTCCACGGCCACCGGGATGAAGTCCACTCCCACCGAACTGGTCGACCTGATGCGTTGCATGGACAGCTCCCGCAGCCAGGAGTTCTTCAAACTCCGGCTGCGGTACGCCATGCCGCAGGTGTTCGTCGGGCTGAAGGTGGCGATCTCGCTGGCCGTGATCGGTGCCGTGATCGGGGAGTTCGTCGGCGCCAAGGCTGGGCTCGGCTACGTCATCGTGCAGTCCGGGGCGAGTGTGGACACCGCACTGGCATTCGCGGCGATGACTCTGCTCGCAATCATGAGCATTGCTTTGTTCTACGGACTGGTATACCTCGAACGGGTGATTTTGCCTTGGTCTCAGGAGTGAATGTCAGTTCTCAGTAGGGTGGTGTGCCTGCGGCGAATTTGGCGAGCTTTGCCCGCAGCACGGCCTGCAGGTTCCACCACAGGCCTGTCCCCAGCGAAACGCGTGCGACCCCGAGGGCGCCGAGCGCGGGCAGGTCCGGCCCGTGCGGCAGGTAGGCCACGTTCACCGCGGCCGGGCTGATCGCGCCGACGAAGGATTCCAGCACGTCAGCCGACCGGACGAGGATCGGGTAGACACAGTCCGCACCCGCCGCCAGGTAGGCACGCGCCCGCTCGATCGCCTCGTCCAGGACCGCTCGGTGATCCTTGGCGGCGATGAACAGGTCGATCCGGGCGTTGATCACCAGATCCGGGTCGGCGGCCCGCAGGGCAGCGAGCCTGTCCGCTTGCACGACGATGTCCACCAGGCCGGTTCCGGCGTAGTCGGTGTCCTCGATGTTGCAGCCGGCCAGACCGGCCTCTGCCAGCCGATCGGCCAGTTCGCCGGCTGACAGGCCGTAGCCACCTTCAGCGTCCATCGTGACCGGTACGGACACCGTCCGGGTGATCCGCCTGATCGCGGCGAAGACCTCGTCCACCGGAGCACCCTGATGGTCGGCGTATCCGAGTGATTCGGCCACCGCACCGGAACTCGTTGCCACAACGGGGAATCCGGCTTCCTCCACCAGCAGGCCGGACGCCGCGTCCCAGGCGTTGGGCAGGATCAGCGGCCTGCCCGGGACGTGCAGGGACCGCAGGAGCGCCTTACCGGCCTTCAGGGCACCTGGTGAAGTGCCGATTCGCTGTGTCATGGGTTGACGCTAACCGTGACTTGTCCACTCGCGAGGTCCAGTTTGACACTGTTTTCGTGGTCCAGTTGCGTTGCCGGACTGCCGCTGGTCTGCGACGATGCTGCTCCCACCCCCTTCGAGGAGCATCTGATGGCGTCACGGCTCAACCCGTATCTCAACTTCCCCGGCACCGCCCGCGAAGCGATGACCTTCTACCAGGAGGTGCTGGGCGGGGACCTGGTCCTGAACACGTTCGAGGGATTCACTCCGGAGCCCACCCCGTTCGACAAGAACATCATGCACGCCCAGTTGGACACCTCCAGCGGCTACACGCTGATGGGGTCCGACGGCCCTCCCGGCGGGGAAGTCAAGCCCGGCAACAACTTCTCCGTCAGCATCAGCGGTGACGACGCTGAGGAACTGCGCGGCTACTTCACCAGGTTGAGTGAAGGTGGCACCGTGAACGTGCCGCTGGAGAAGCAGGCGTGGGGCGACGAGTTCGGCTCGTTCACCGACAGGTTCGGCATCGAGTGGATGGTCAACATCACGCAGCCGCAAGCCTGATCCGAACTCCGCCGACCGCCTCCGGCAGCCGGCCGGGGGCGGTTTCACATGGCCGGCCAGTGCTCCCGCCAGTCCGGGTGGGCGTTGTAGACCGACGCCACCAGCTCCAGGACATCCTTGTCCTGCATGACTTTCGCTTCAGTCCGCAGGAAAGCGACCTTGTCCGGGAACGGCACCGGGACCCGTTGCCCGGTGGCCTCCACCGGGCCGGCCACGGCGAGCAGGCCGGTACCGTCCTCCGTGTACATGATCCGGATCCGGCCGTGCCGCTCGGCCTCGTCCAGATAGGGCAGTTCACCGGCGTTGAACCGCTGTTCGTCGTCGGCCAGCCGGGCGAGCACGAAGTCACTCAGGTCATCGGTCATGCCCTGGGGTTAGCCGATTTCGGGTCGTGTCATACCTGGGTCTGACGTCCTGAGGCAGGATGTGCGGCGAATCATCCTGCGGCAGGCTGCGGACATGCGAAAACTCTGGTGTCTTGTCGTCGCCGTGCTTCTGCTGACCGCCGTTCCGGCCTCAGCCGGGACAGTCCTCGGCTTACCGGCTCCGACCGGCCGGTAAGCCGGTGGGCGTCAAGGAGCTGCACCTGGTGCAGACGGGCCGGCCCAGAGGTGCGCTTTATTCGGTGATCCTGTTCGCGGGCAGGGCGAACCTCCTGATCAGGTACGTCAGCGCAGTGCTGATCAACAACCAGACGATCGCCGCGGCCCCGTAGTTGAACAGCACTGCGGCCTTCGCCGAGTCAGGCGTGAACAGCCCGTCGAAACCGAGGGAAACCGCCGAGGAGAAACCCTCGACGAACGACGCCACACCGTTGGCGGGGTTCGCGTCCGCGAGTACGAGAACAATCTGAATACCGAGTATCACCGCGAAGAAAGCACAGACGAACGTGATGGCCGTGCACACCATCCGCACCGTACGCACCCGTTTGGCCTGACTGTGCGCAGTCTCCTGCTCAGGCTGTACGACCGGCTGCTGCTGCGGTGGCGGTTGTGTGTAGGCCGGATCCTGGTTCGGTAACGCCCTGGTCCGCTGCGGATCGGGTTCCGGATAGTTCATAGCTCGATGGTCGCACCCGGCCACCCGGCCCGCTCAACAGAAACCGTACGTTTTCAGGCCCGCGCAACGGGTATCCCGTTTGTTGTGTGCCGCCTATCAGGCCTCTTCTTCGCGGAATGCCGGGCCAGGCTCCGGGGTCACCGTTTCCATCGTGATCTCGCCGCCGCACTGCCGGCAGGCCACATAGGACTCGGCGATCTCGCCGCAGTCGATGTGCCGCAACAGAAGTGGCGGGCCGTCCGGTCCGGCCAGGTACTTGTCGCCCCATCGCATCAGCACGACGATGGCCGAGAACAGTTCCCGGCCGGCCTGGGTCAGCCGGTATTCGTGCCGGTCCGGGTCGGTCGCGTACCGCACGCGGTCGAGCAGGCCCGCGTCGACGAGTGTCCGCAACCTGGCCGACAAGGTCGGCCTCGGGATCGAGAGATTGCGCGCGAACTCCGCGTACCTGCGGACCCCGAAGTAGGTCTCCCGCAGGATCAGCAGGCTCCAGCGCTCTCCTACCAGTGCCACAGCACGGCCCACAGAATCAGCCTCGAAGCGGTATTTGACGTCCTTGGCCGACAGCATCACAGGTCCAGAGCACTACTGGTCACAGGTTCATCTCCTTGGCGACGGCGCTGAGCAAACAGTGGCCCGCGGGATCTTCCGCGGTACTGGGGACAAGCGCGACGTGGTCGGCGCCCGCGCGATGGTAGGCCTCGACGCGACTGGCGATCTGCTCGGCCGACCCGATCATGCACACCCGCGCGAGCAGTTCAGGCGGCAGATCACGGGCCAAGTCCGCGTAGCAGGCGCCGGATCGGGCCCGGCGCACGAGTTCGCCGTAGCCGAGCTCGGTGAACATCTCGCCGTAGCCGGGCTGCTTCAGGTACACCACAAGCTGTCTGGCCAACTGGTGGATACTCGCCGGGCCCGGGTCGAGCGCGGCCGACACCCAGACCGCGATCCTCGGCGGGGTCCGGCCGGCCGCTTTCGCGTGCGCGTAGACCGTTTCGCGGACTCGCGCGACGAGCCCAGGCGTGACGATGTTGAGGACGATCTCGTCGGCTTCCTCAGCGGCGACCTTGGTCATCTCCGGACCGAACGCCGCGACTGTGACCGAACGATTCGGCAACGCGTGCCGCAACCGGAAACCGCGTGTACGGACTTCCTTGCCCGCATAGTCAGCCCGGCCGTCCTCCAGGATCGTGCGCAGAACCTGCACGGACTCCCGCATCTTGACCGCGGACTTACCCCATGGGCGGTCATGCCAGTCGTGGACGATCGTCGGGCTGGACGCGCCGAGCGCCACATCCACCCGGCTGCCGGTCAGTCGCTCCACGGACGACAACCCAAGCGCCATACCGACAGGGGTACGCACGCCGACGGCCAACGGCCCCACCCGAAGGCGGATCTGGCTGGTGTGCGACCCGATCGCGGTCGCCAGGGAGAACGCGTCGAACGTCACCATCTCGCCGACCCACAGCGTCGAATAGCCCAGCCGGTCGGCGGTCACCGCGATGTCCAGTGCCTCGGTGTCCGGCCGGTCCAGCCAGAAAGGTATTGCCACTCCGATCTCGTTCATAGCTGCCCTGTCTGCGCGGGCTGTCCCAGCAGTAGCCTGCCGGGCAGCTCGTAACTGGCTTGGTTGACCTGGAAGTGCGCGGTCGCGGTGTGTGCGTCGCGGAACCGGCGCTCAAGCGGGGAACCCTGGTAGATCGTGGCACCGCCACCAAGGTCGTACATCGCCGCTGTGACTTTCGCGGACGTGCGCACCACGTGCGTCGCCGCCAGACGGATGCCGGCCTTGAGGTCGTCAGTGGCTTGATCAGCCTGCCACGCATCGTCGATGGATTGGTACATCAGCAAACGCGCCGCCCGGAGCGCGGCTTCGGACTCCGCGACAACCGCCTGCGTGTGGGAACGCTCGGCAAGAGTGCGGCTCGACCCCAGGGATTTCCTGCCCGCGGCGAGTTCCACCAGATCGTCGATCGCTCCCCTGGCATTGCCCAGCGCGGCGGCCGCGATCGACAGCGCGAAGTAACCGAACAACGGAAAACGGTGCAGTCGCGTGGCTTGTGCCGGCGGGCCGTCCACAACAGAGAACACGCGATGGTCCGGGACGAACAACTCGTTCGCGACACAGTCATGGCTTCCGGTGCCACGCAAGCCGTTGGTGTGCCACGTGTCGAGGACTTCCAGATCGGCCTTGGGCAGCGCGGCCACCCTCAGCTGCCTGTCCAGCACGAAACCTGCGAAAAGCCAGTCGGCGTGGGGAATCCCGCTGCAGAACGCCCATTGCCCGGACAGCACGACCCCGCCGTCCACCTGGCGGCCCCGGCCTTTCGGGGCCCAGACACCCGCTGCCACCGTCGTCGGGTCACCGAACACTTCCTCAGCGCATTGCCTTGGCGCGTAAGCGGAAAGCAGGCTGCTGGTGACCGCGATCGATACGCACCAACCAGCCGACGCGTCGCCACGGGCAACCGCTTCCGCCGTTTCCAGGCTGACCGCCGGTGGCGCCTCGGGCCCACCGAGATGCCGCGGCACGCCCGAGCGCAGCAACTGCGCCTTCGCGAGCTTGTCCACCAGTTCTACCGGCAACGCCCGCCGCTGCTCGGTGGTCGCGGCCAGCCTCCTTGCCAGCTCGGCACTTTCCCGGGCGGCGTGGTGCAGGCTCTCGAACTCGCCGGGCGCGGTCGTGCGCTGGATCACCGAATCGAGCACAACCCCTCCCAGTCGGTTCAGATGCGTTACCGGTTCAGTATCTTTACCGGACACTCCGCCGTCAAGCCGACAGGTCAGCGGGCCGCCGTCGACTGGGTCACAGTTCGCAAAAAAGGCAAAAGCGGCTGCCCGGACCCAAGGGGGAGGTCCGGGCAGCCGCATGACACCGGCTGGTCAGTAACGCCGGTCGATGATCTGGCCGTTGGCCGGGTTGTAGGTGATGTAGCCGTACTGGAAGTTGGAGCGGCGCAGGCCGTTCCAGTTGTGCTCGTCGCTTGTCGGGTAGCCGAGGTAGGACAGCTCCCAGCCGAGCGCCGCCCAGCGGTCCCTGATCAGGCCGCGTACCTCGTTGGCGCCGGTGTTCGGATGCCAGTAGACCGACCCGAACTGGAAATGATTGAACTTCCCGACCCGATCCGGTGTACCGGTCTCGTCGGTGGTCGGGTAACCCAACGGCGACAACTCCCAGCCCAGAGCCGCCCACTTCTGCTTGATCATGCCGTGGACCTCGTAGGCACCGATATTCGGATGCCAGTAGACCGACCCGAACTGGAAATGATTGAACTTCCCAATCCGATCCGGTGTACCGGTCTCGTTGGTCGTCGGGTAACCCAACGGCGACAACTCCCAGCCCAGAGCCGCCCACTTCTGCTTGATCATGCCGTGCACTTCGTAGGCACCGATATTCGGATGCCAGTAGACCGACCCGAACTGGAAATGATTGAACTTCCCAATCCGATCCGGTGTACCGGTCTCATCGGTCGTCGGGTAGCCCACCACCGAGCGTTCCCAGTCGAGCGACGCCCAGCGGTCGTAGATCGCGCCGTGCAGCTCATTGGCGCCCGTGGCCGGGCTCCAGTAGATGTAGCCGCGTTCGAACGCGTTGAACCGGCCGTAGTTCCCCGTCGTGGGCAGCTCGTCCGTGGCCGGGTAGCCGTTGAAGGCCACGTTGCCCCGGGCCTGCCACTTCTCGTAGATCATGCCGAACACCAGGCGAGCGCCGGTGGCCTGCGTCCAGTAGATCGACCGGCCGCCTTCGAACAGGTTGTAACGGCCCCGGTTGTCCGCCGACGGCGTCAGCTCGTCGGTGGTCGGCAGGCCATAGACCTGGTGGCCACCCGCGGCGAGGTACTTGGCGAGGATCTCGCCCATCACCAGGTGGACACCGGTCGCCTGGGACCAGTAGAGCCGGCCGCCCTGGTATGTGCGCCACCGAACCTGCGCGTCGCCCTGCTCGACACCGGTCGGCGCGCCCAACACCTGCCGCAGCGCGGCTTCGCTGTTGTAGCGGCGGTCGATCGGGGTCAGGTAGTTGACCTGCAGCGTGACGTCCGCGTCCGGCACGGTCTGGGTCCGTACTCGCGGCGCGTTGTCCGACCACCGGTCGAACGTCGCGACCTTGTCGGCCGCCGCCTCCGGCGCGATGATCGTCAGCGCACTGCCGACGGTGAACAGACCGGAGTTGATCTGTTCGTCACCGATGGTGAATTCGGCCGGGGAGTTGCTCTGCACGGTGATCCGGCGCTGCTTGGGCTTGGCCACGAACGTCTTGCTGTCCGTGGCGCCCTTGCTGTCCGTGGTGGTCGCGGTGATCTCCAGGCGGGTGTCACCGGGATGGCCCTCGAACGGCAACCGGAACGGTGTCATGTCCCTGAACTGGGTTCCTGGATGCGAATGGCAGTTCCCCGCGCCACGGCAGTGGATGACCTCGGTGGCCCACGACACCTGCAACGGGCCGTCCTCCGGGTCGGTCGCCGTGGCCGACGCCTCGATCACGTCCCCGACCGCGAACGTCCGATTCGGATCCGGCGGCTGCAACGCCAGCTCCGGCGGGTTGTTGCCCGGATACACCTGCAGGGTCTTGGACCCTGCCGCCCCCAGCGGATCGGTCACCGTCAGGGTGACCGTGAAGCTCTCCGGAGTCCCGGCGTACGTGTGGTCGACGACCGCACCGGTGCCTGTCGTGCCGTCACCGAAGTCCCAGGCGTAGGTCAGCTCGTCGCCGTTGGGGTCCGACGACTCCTCGCCGTCGAACGTGACCTGCCGCGTCGCCGGGTCGTTGCTCGCCTCGATCACGGCGGTCGGCGGATTGTTGCCCGGCGCGTACACCAGGCGGCGGATGTTGCCCGAACCGATGTCGGCGAACACGATGTCGCCTGCCGCCGGCGTGGCGGTGATCTTCACGACGCTGCCGATCTCCAGGCCGAACGGCGTGCCGAGCGGAGCCGTGACCGCGCCCGGCGACTCGAAGGGAATGGTCCACATGCGACGTGATGCGTAGTCGCCGAAGAAGTACCGGCCCTGGTACTCCGCCGGATAGTTCTTGCCCTGGTAGATCAGGCCACCGGCGACGGCCGAACCGTCGGCGCGCGGATATGTCCTCAGTGGAGCCACACCGTTGACGCCGGAACAGCCCGGCAAGTCGCCGTAGCTGGGTGTGCGCTGCGTGCCCTCCCAGCACGGCCAGCCGTACGAGTTGCCGGGGTTGAGCAGGTTGATCTCCTCGAACGTGTTCCACCCGACATCGCCGAGGATCGGCTGCTTGGTGTTCGGTTCGAGGCTGAACCGGAACGGGCTGCGGAACCCGCTCGCGTACACCTTGCTGCGCGTGGAGTTCGGGTTGCCCGGCTCGTAGAAGGGGTTCGTCGGCACGCCTGTGCCGTCAGCCTTGATGTGCAACACCTTGCCGTGCAGATCGTTGATGTCCAACGCCCGCAGCGCGAGGGGGTCGACCGAGGTGAAAACGGCGGAATCGCCGATACTGACCCACAGTGTGCCGTCCTCGTCGGCGATCACTGTGGTCATCGGGTGGATACTGCTGCCCGCGGAGGTCTCCACGACAGTTCGTTCACTCGTCAGACCAACCGGGTTTCCGGCCCCGTCGACGCTGACTGTCCAGCGGCTCAGCCTCAGTACACCGTACTGACCCGAGCCCGGCGCGCTCCTCGCGGTGTAGATCGTCCGACTGGTCGCGTAATCCGGCGCGATCGCGACACCCAGCAGGCCCATATCGCCCGTGGTGACCACCGGGATCGTCGCGATCTGTTTGGGCGCACCGGTTTTCGGCAACCAGTTGACCCGGCCGTTCTTGCCCGTCGCGATCATGCTCTCGTCGGGCAGGAAGGCGAAATCGGTGAGCGGGTCCCCCGCCAGACCCGCCGGAGTGTCTTCCAGCAGAAAGCCGTTCGACAACGTGACCGCGCTCGCCACCCCGCTCGGCACTGCCACCGCAAGGCCCGCCGCGACGGCCAGAACGACCGCAGCATGAACTAAGCGTCTGATGCGCACAACAAAACACCCCGCCGTCCATCACTATCCGGACCCCCCATAGGACCGGCTCGCCTGATGCATCGGCGCAGTCCTCCACAACGTTTCACGCCGGGGCCTCCGACATGTATCGTCCACATAGGCCGGTTGGTCGGGTTTCGCGATACGCAACAGCCGCGGCCCGAGTCATAACGTGGTCTTAGGGGAATATGGGAGGTCCCGGCGGCCGGGCGGGTCGAAGATCCTGGCTGCTGTGAGCAGACCCGCGCGCCCCGACCGGTACGAACTTCTCAATGCCCGGGGGTTTCGCACGAGCATCCCGCACGGGTGGGGACCGGTGGATCGGACCGTCCGTCTGGCGGATGGAGCGGCGCAAGCGGCCGCAGCGCACCGGGCCCGATTGCGGGAGGCGTTGCCCGGGGCACGAGTGGCGGTCGCGTCGGGGTGGGCGCCGGTCCGGTCCAACGACACCGGGTACGACTTCCGGCCGGACAGTGACTTCTCTTGGCTCACAGGGTGTCATGCCGAAGGCGCCGTGCTGGTGATGTCGGCGGACGGGGACGCCGAGTTGTTCCTGCCGGAGCCGGCCGGGCCCGCGGAGACCGACTATTTCGCGAACGCGCGTGACGGCGAGCTGTGGATCGGGCCGGTTCCCGGGCCCGAGCAATGGGAGCAAGCGCTTGGTATGCGCTGCCGGCCGATCGAGTCGCTGCCAACAGCGTTACGCGGGGCGCTCCCCCGTGTGTACGCGGCCACGGGTGTCGATCCGTTGCTGGACGCGTTGGTGAGCCCGGAGAACTCCGCGGCGATCCGGCAGACACTGGCGGAGCTTCGGCGGGTCAAGGACGACTGGGAGATCGGCCAGCTGCAGTCCGCAGTGGACGCCACGGTCCAGGGCTTCGAGGACGTGGTGACGGAACTGCCGGCCGCCGTGAAGGGCGGTGGCGAACGCTGGCTACAGGGCACGTTCGACCGCCGGGCCCGTGCGGCGGGCAACGCCCCCGGTTACGCCTCGATCGTCGCTGCCGGGCCACACGCCCCCGTGCTGCACTGGACGCGCAACAACGGGCCCGTCGACCCGGACGCGCTCTTGCTGCTCGACGCCGGGGTCGAGGTGGACACCCTGTACACCGCCGACATCACCAGGACGCTGCCGGTGGCCGGCAGGTTCACCGAGGCCCAACGCCAGATCTACGACCTGGTCGAGCAGGCGACCGAAGCCGCGCTGGCCGCGGTACAGCCGGGCGTGCCGTTCCGCGCGTTCCACGAAGCGACCATGCTGGCGCTGGCCATGGGCCTGGACGGCTGGGGCATGCTGCCGGTCTCGGTCGATGAGGCACTCAGCCCCGACGGCCAGCAGCACCGGCGCTATGTGGTCTGCGGTGTCGGCCATTTTCTCGGCTTGGACGTGCACGACTGCGCGAACTCCAGCGCGGCGGCCTACCACTACGGCACCCTTGAGCCAGGGATGACGCTGGCCGTCGAACCAGGCCTGTACTTCCACCCCAACGACGAGACCGTGCCACCGGAGCTACGCGGCATCGGCATCCGCATCGAGGAGAACGTCCTCGTCACACGCGACGGTAACAAGGTGCTGTCCACCGCGCTGCCCCGAAGTGCCCGCGGCCTGGAAGAGTGGGTCGCCGGCAGTCGGTGACGGTCCTGGGAACCAAACGGCGTTGCCGGCCGACTACCTGATCACCCGGCGACACCAGCCGGGTACCCGCCACAGCACGCTGGGCCGGTCCGCCTCACAGCCCACCGGTCCAGCGTCATCTGTTCCACGAGGTTCTACGAGCTCACGAGCCGGGCCTGCGCGCCGCCGACCGCGACCACGTCACCCAGGCGCAGCTGCCTGCCGCGGCGGTACTCACGCTCGCCGTTGACCGCGACGTCCCCCGTCTCGATCAGTTCCTTGGCATGGCTGCCGTCCTCGGCCAGACCGGCCAGTTTCAAAAACTGCCCAAGCCGGATCGAGTCGTCGCGGATGGATACGTCACGGGTGCTCATCACGCCGGAGAATACGCCGACCGGCCGGCGGGAGCAGGACGGGTCCGGGGCAACCCGACAATTCGGAAGGAATCTTGACGAATTAGGCCGGGAGCTGTTGACTCACCGGCAGGGCCCGTGTCTGTCGGGCCCGCTCCTTCGAGCGTGACGCCGCCCGACGCCCGGCGGAGCGAACATCCTGCCCTGCAAGGAGGATTACGCTTGAAACTCACGGCAAAGTGGCACAAACGGGCTGCGATAATGGTTTCCGTCGTGTGCATGGGCCTGTCGGCCACGGCAGTGACCGCGTCGGGAGCGGCGGCCGGTGGCCTGGACGACCCGGCCAAGAAGGAAATCGCGATGAAGATCGTGTCCAGCGCGGAGAACTCCTCGCTGGACTGGCGGGCCCAGTTCAAGTACATCGAGGACATCGACGACGGCCGCGGCTACACCGCGGGCATCATCGGCTTCTGCTCGGGCACGCACGACATGCTCGAGCTCGTCCAGGAGTACACCCGCCGCTCACCCAACAACATCCTGGCGAAGTACCTGCCAGCGTTGAAGAAGGTCGACGGCAGCGACTCGCACGAAGGCCTGGACCCCAACTACCCCAAGGACTGGAAGACCGCCGCGAAGGACAAGGTCTTCCAGGACTCCCAGGAGTCCGAACGCGACCGCGTGTACTTCAACCCGTCGGTCAGCCGGGCCAAGCAGGACGGACTGCGCACCCTCGGCCAGTTCATCTACTACGACGCCATCGTGATGCACGGTGACGGCTCGGACAAGACGAGCTTCACCAACATCCGCAAGCGGGCCCTGACCAAGGCGAAGCCACCGGCACAGGGCGGCGACGAGACGGCGTACCTCAACGCCTTCCTCGACGCCCGCGTATGGGCGATGAAACAGGAAGAGGCGCACTCCGACACCAGCCGCGTGGACACCGCGCAGCGGGTGTTCCTGCGCAACAAGAACTTCGACCTCAATACGCCGTTGAACTGGAAGGTCTACGGCGACTCGTTCTCCATCAAGTAACGGGAGATCTCACCGGCTTCGCCGGCCCACTGTTGGACCGGCGAAGCCTGAGCCCGTATGCCAGGCCTGCCCAAGAGGTTTCCCCTGCCGGGATTCTCAAACCGCGCTCGCGGGAGTGGATGCCTCGCGGACGAAGTCGACAGCGACCTGGCGCAGCTTGGTGTTGGTCTGCTGGGAGTGCGCGATCAGCCGCTCGATCGCCTGGCTGTCGTCGATCTTGTGGGTGGCCATCAGGATGCCTTTGGCCTGTTCGATGACGGCCCGCGACTGCATGGCGGCATCGAGATTCTGCGCCAGCGCCAGGGTTTCCCGGTACCGGCGGGTGGTTCTCAGCCCGAAGCCCACGATCGTGGTGTAGAGCTCCAGCAGTTTGGAGTCCGTCTCCTGGAAGCCGTGGTTGTCGAAGCCGAAGAGGTTGATGGCCCCGGTCAGGTGCTCGTCCACTCGCAGCGGTGCGGCGAGGTAGCTGCCCACGCCGAACTGCTTCGCCTGGACGACGAAACCCGGCCACAGCTCGCTCGCGGTCTCCAGCGACAACCGCATTGTCCTGCCGGTCGCCGCGGCTCGCAGGCATGGGCCGTCGCCGGCAACGTACTGCGCCTGGTCGACTTCCAGGGCCCGTTTGTCCGTGTACGCGGCAGTTCGCGGGCCGTCGTCGTCGATGGCCGTGATGCTGGCCATGTCCGCACCCGGCACGACCCGGATCGCCTCGGCGCAGACGGCCTCGAGCATTGCCAAATCGTCCGACGTGGTTTCCAACGCGCTGGTCAGAGCCGACATCGCCGCTCTGACCTCGTCCAAACGCTCCGCCATGGGTGCATCACCCGCCACTGATCGCTCCTTGTGCTGCTGCAGCGGCGAGCACGACAGCAGCTCACCAAAATCCCATTTCGGTGAGCCCGCTGACTTTTCAACGAAACCCAGGTCACCTTACCGGTCGGGGACCGGCACCGGTTCAGCGCGGCCAGTTTGTGAGCAGGGTGTCGAGGGCGTCGAGCGCTCTGGACCATGAGGCGTCGGCCGGACGCGAGAAGCGGAATCCGCCAGCGGCCTCCAGGCTCACGTATCCGTGGAACGTGCTGTGCAGGAGACGTACCGCGTCTGTCTCATCGGGTTCGGACAGCTTGTAGGCACGCAGGATCGCGCGTGTCAGCTCTGCGTGACGGCGTGCCGCGTGGGCAGCTGATGTCTCGGTGTCGATGTGGATCTGCATCGCGGCGTATCGCCCGGGATGCTTCCTCGCGTAGTCCCGGTAGGCGTTCGCGAAGGCCACCAGGGCGTCCTTGCCCGCGCGGCCGGCCATGGCGGTGGTGACCTTGTCGGCGAGCTCCGACAGGGCCAGTGTCGCCAGCCGGACTCTCAGATCCTGCGCGTTCTTGATATGGGAATACAGGCTTGGGTCCTTGACGCCGAACCTGCGCGCGAGCGCCGAGACAGTCACGTTCTCGAAGCCGATCTCGTCGGCCAGTTCCGCCGCCGCCTGAGTCAGGCGTTCGGCGGTCATCCCCACTCGTGCCATGGACCACCTTTCTGCCTAGAGCCTATATTCATTTGCCTAAGACATCTAGGAAAGTTAGCGTCGACTGTCATGAAGCCAGTCACCGAGAGCGACATCCGCGCGTCGTTCGTCAACTGCACCAAGGGCGAGGCCCAGCGCCTGGCCGTACCGCGCGACCTGGCCGCGCAGCCATGGGATGACCTGGATTTCCTCGGCTGGTGTGACCCAGGGGCGCCAGACCGCGCCTACCTCGTCACCGAATCCGGCAACGGACTCGTCGGGGTCGCGTTGCGCCGGGCCACACCACGAGCCGGGCACGTCAAACGAAGCATGTGCTCGCTCTGCCTGACCACGCACCCGGGCGACGGCGTCTCACTGATGACCGCACGCAAAGCCGGTAAAAATGGCCAGCAGGGCAACTCCGTGGGCGCCTACATCTGCAGCGACCTCGCCTGCTCGCTCTATTTGCGCGGCAAGAAGGACGCCGGCCCCGGCGCCCGCTTCCACGAGTCGCTCACAGTCGACATGCAGGTCGAACGAACCATGGCCAACCTGACCGGATTCCTGGCCAAAGTCGCCGAATAGTCATCGGCTTGCGTGGACCACTCCGCGAGCCACCTGGCAGGATGGCCGGCGCACCCGGCGTGACCTGTGGAAGGAACCCCGATGCCCGTCCGCTTCGAGCTGGTGATCGACTGCGCCGACCCGGACCGCCTGGCCCGCTTCTGGGCCGCCGCGCTGGGTTATCAGCTCGCGCCGCCGCCGGCCGGCTTCGCCACCTGGAACGACTTCTACCGCGACCTCGGGATACCCGAGGAGGACCTGGACGACGGCGCGGACCGGATCAGCGACCCGGACGGCAACGGCCCGAGCATCTGGTTCCAGCAGGTCCAGGACCCCAGGGTGGTCAAGAACCGGCTGCATTTCGACATCCACGCCAGCGGCGCGCGGACCGACTCGATCGAGACCCGCCGGCAGCGTGTCGACGCCGAGGCCAACCGGCTGGCGGGCCTCGGCGCCACCATCACCGGCGCCTTGCCCAACGAGGGGCTCGACCACTACGCGGTCGGGATGAAGGACCCGGAAGGCAACGAGTTCGACATCAACTGACGCCAATGCGGTAGCGCGTCGGTCCCTATGAGCCGGCGAGCGCGGCCTCAGCGCTGCAGGACTTCTCCAGTGGGCCCAGGTCGCGCCAGTTCAGCGACCACACTTTGACGGCGCCGCCCACACGGCGGCCCATGAGTAGTTCCACTTATGTCTGTTTGTACGATTCTTGTACGCGTCGCTGCCATGTTGCGGCGCATGCGTATCAAGATCCTCGGGCTGCTGGCCGCCTCGATGCTGGCTCTCAGCGTCCCGGTGGCGCAGGCCGCCGACGGCAACCCTCTTGAGAAGACCAACGGTTTCTATGTCGATCCCGATTCGAACCCGGCGCAGTGGGTGAGGCAGAACCCGGGCGACAAACCCCGGGTGGACAAGATCAAAGCGGCCATCGCGACCAAGGCGGGTGGCCGCTGGTTCGGCAACTGGAGCGGTGACATCCGCACGGCCGTGGACACCTTCACCTACGCCGCCGACGTCGTGGACAAGCTGCCGATCCTGGTCGCGTACAACATCCCCGGCCGGGACTGCGGCGGGCACTCTGGTGGCGGGGCGGGCAGCGTCGACGCCTACAAGACGTGGATCTCGAACTTCGCCGCGGGCATCGGCGGCAAGCCGGCCGTCGTGATCATCGAGCCGGACGCGCTGGCCCAGCTGGACTGCCTGCCCCAGGCCGAGCGCCAGACCCGCCTGGAGCTGCTGAAGTTCGCCGCGGCCCAGTTCGCCCAGAAGGCCCCCAACACCTGGGCGTACATGGACGGCGGCAACGCCACCTGGATCCCGGCCGCGACCATGGCCGACCGGCTGCACGCGGCGGGCGTCAGCACCATCCGCGGCTTCGCCGTCAACGTGTCCAACTTCCACTCGACCCAGGCCTCCAACACCTACGGCAACAACGTAAGCGCAGCACTGTCGAGCAAATACGGTTACCCAAAGCCATTCGTGGTCGACACCAGCCGCAACGGCAACGGCTCGAACGGCGACTGGTGCAACCCTCCCGGCCGCAAGCTCGGCACCCCGTCCCAGGTCGGCGGCGGCGCCGACATGCTGCTCTGGATCAAGGTCCCCGGCGACTCCGACGGCACATGCGGAGTCATCCGCACCATCCCCGCCGGAGAATTCAGCCCGGAACTGGCAGAGTTCCTGATCGACGGCACCTGAGCCGGAGCGTCGGCCGCTTGCCTGCCAAGCGGCCGGCGCCGTCAGGCCAGGCTGAACTTTTCGGCGTGGACCTGGCGGCTGGGGACGCGCAGGCTGCGGAGGCCACTTAGGACAGCTGCCGTCATGGCCGGTGGGCCGCAGACGTAGATGTCCCGTTCGGTGATGTCGGGGACCAGGTAGCGCAGTTGGTCCGGTTCGAAGGGACGCGCGCCCTGATCGGTGCGGCCGGTGAGCACGTGCAGACGGCCACGGCGCGCGGCCACCAGTTGCTGCAACTCGTTGAGCAGGACGGCGTCCTTGGGGTCACGGACGCGGTAGAGCACGACGAAGTCGCCTGGTGTGTGTTCTTCCAGCAGGGACCGCACGGGGGTGACGCCGACTCCGCCGGCGATCAGCACGACGCCGTGGCGCGTGCGGTGCATCGACGTGAACGCTCCGTACGGGCCTTCCAGGAACGCGCGGGCGCCGACCTGGAGGTTGCGCAGGCCCGCGCTGGTGGTGCCGACCGCCTTGGCGGTGAGGCGCAGCGTGCGGCCGTTGGGAGCCGCGGACATCGAGAACGGGTTGGCCAGCCACCAGTGGTTGTGCCCGGGAAAGCGCCAGATGAAGAACTGCCCGGCCTGGGCGGGCAACTGGTCGAGGTGGCGGCCGGTGACGTACACCGATGTCACGTTGTGCGCCTCAGGCACCACGGCCTGGACCCGGAACTGGTGGTAGGCGTTGCGCCGCAACGGAACGACGATCCGGCCGACGATCAGGGACCCGAAGGCGAAGATCCACAGCGCCCACCAGTAGACCATCGCGAACACCGAGGACTTGAAAGTCGTGGTCTCCAGCAGCTGGTGGACGAACGCGAGCCCCAAAACCAAGTACAGCAACAGGTGCAGACCGTGCCAGGTCTCGTACTTCAACCGCCGCCGGGCATAGCGCATGGAGAAAACCCCGACCACGACGATGAGCGCGGCCGCGATCATGCCCAGCAGCGACGCGGGTACGCCGGCCAACGCAAGGAACGTCTTGCCCATCGAGGCGTTGTCCAGCGTCGCGTAGCCGAGCACAACAATCGTGGCGTGCGTGAGCACGGTCCAGAGCAGACCGAAGCCGACCCACCGGTGCCAGGACGTCAGGCGGTCCATCCCGATCCGGCGGTCCAGCCACGGCAGCCGCGCGACCAGCAACAGCTGCAACATCATGACCAGGGCGGCGTGCAGGCCGAAGAACTTGGCGATGGTGAGGATGTTGTTCTTGCCGGTCCCCGCGGTGATGAACAGGACCTCGACGATCACCACGTTGACAATGACGAACGCCCACAGCGCCCACCGCGCCTGGACGACCGGCGGTACGGAGCTCCGCCGCACCTGTGAACTCGTGGCCACCATCGTTACCTCTCATCGAGCCGCGTCAAGCCGGGTGCACATTATGTACGAATCGGGCACCCCACGGCGCCCCGCAACGGCATATCCGCCTCCCGGGCGTGTTCCCCTGGTCCGGGGCAGCCAGCCCTCCGAATAGCCGACACCTTTCCCTACCACTACCCGAACGCGGGCACAACAAATGATGCAGAACATGGTTTCCAGTGGGCGGCGCGACGCGAAAAGAGATAACATCAGGACTCGCGCCTGAGCCTCTGACCTGCGAGTTTGCCTTCTACCCAACAGGCAGTGCATGTCTACATGGCGTTATTCCTGGTACGCGGTTCCACCGATCTGACGACTGGAAGAACTATGCGACCAGGTACTTCACGCGGCGATACCGGAAACGGTTGTTCACCGCACGTTCGATTGTTGTCGCGATGATAGCCATGCCGCCACCGTGCCCGCCTGGGTCGCTCCCCTGCTGCCCGCCTTGGTGACCATCCACCCCGAACACCCCCTCCCACCTGCGCAAACCCCGAAACTGTCAGACCCCTCCGGTAATGTGTTCATCAAGGGTTCCCCTTGCCGGAATTCATGGTGCGGGGAGGGCTGCCTCGGGTGGCGGCACCGCCCGGCTCCGTGTTCCATGAGGACAGTGCACCGGCAGTCTGGTCACAGGTGTCTCCGATCGGCCACTCCGGCAACGGGTTCGCCGGTCGACGATCGGCGAACGTCCTGCCTGATGCGACCTGCGGGGCGCGACCGGATCAGCCCAACTGGTTGGGCGGGCTTTAGCCTGAGCGGACCCAATGGCTGTCGCAGTGGACCTCTTTCCGTGACTTTCCTTGTGGAGCACTGGTCTGTGAATTACGTTCCACCCTGTTGACGATTGCAAGGCCCACACTGGCAGGGGGGTCTGTGCGGATCCAGGTTTTGGGTTCGTTGCGGGCGTGGAACGACCGCGTTGAGCTCGATCTCGGTCCGCCTGCCCGGCGAGCGGTGCTGGGATTGCTCGCGCTCGCCGGTGGCGAGGCGGTGCCCCGGCGCGAGCTGATGGACGCGCTGTGGGGTGACCGGCCGCCACGAAGTGCGGTGAATGTCCTGCAGACACACATCAAACACCTGCGCCGGGTGCTGGAGCCTGGCCGTCCGCCGCGTTCCAGCAGTACGGTCCTGCCGCACGTGAGCGGCGGTTACGCGGTCCACCGGGACATCGTGGACGTCGATCTGGTGCATGTCCGGCGGCTCATCGACGAGGCGAACGACGCGCATCGCGACGGCAACACGGCCCGTGTGGCGACGTTGCTCGGGGAGGCGCTGCGGTTGTGGCGCGGCCGGCCGCTCGCCGACATTCCTTTCCTGGCCACGCATCCGAAGGTTGTGGCGCTGGTCGCCGAACGCCGGGAAGTGCTGGCCAGGCACGGCGACGCGATGATCGCGATCGGGGCCGCCGCGGACGTCCTGCCCGAGGTCGCCGAGGCCGCCGCCGACCAGCCGCTGGACGAGTCCGTCCAGGCCAGGCTGATCCGCGTGTACCACGCCGTCGGGCAACGGGCCAAGGCTTTCCAGACATACCACGAGGTTCGCGACCGGCTCATCGAGGAACTCGGCATCGACCCCGGCCCCGAGTTGCTCGCGGCGCACGCGGCGCTTCTGCACGACGGGGAGACCACAGGCACGGCCACCACGAAATCCCGGCCCGCGCCCCGGGTCCCGAAACAACTACCGGCCGTGCCCCACGGCTTCACCGGCCGGACGTCTCAGCTGTCCATGTTGGACGACCTGTTGCCGGAACGGGAGAAGGCGATGACGATCGCCGCGATCTCCGGGACCGCAGGCGTCGGCAAGACGGCGTTGGCCGTGCGCTGGGCGCACAGGGTGCGAGACCGGTTCCCGGACGGGCAGCTCTACGCGAATCTGCGCGGGCACGCACACGGCCCGCCGGCCACGCCGATCGAGATCCTCGCCCAGTTCCTGTCCGCATTGGACATTCCGGCCGAGCGCGTGCCGCTGGACCTGGAGACCGCGTCGGCCTTGTACCGGACGTTGACCACCGATCAGAAAACGCTGGTACTACTGGACAACGCCGCCAGTCCGGACCAGATCCGGCCGCTGCTGCCATCCGGTCCGGGCTGCCTCGTGCTGGTGACCGGCCGAGACCGGATGGCGGGCCTGGTCGCCATGCACGGCGCCCGTCAGCTCACGCTCGACGTCCTGAGCCCTGACGACGCCCTTGATCTGCTGGCCCGAATCCTGGGCGCGGAACGCGTGAACGCCGAGCATGAGGCAGCTGTCGAGTTCGCCAAGCTGTGCGCATACCTGCCACTCGCGTTACGAATCGCGGCGGCCAACCTCGCCGACCGTCCTGGCTGCGGCATCCAGGACTACGTCGCCGAATTGCGTGAAGGCAACCTGTTGGCCGCCCTCGCAGTCCAGGGCGATGAGCAAACCGCGGTACGAACGGCCTTCGACCTTTCGTATGCCGCACTGCCGTCCGAAGCACAGAGACTTTTCGGCTTGTTGAGCTTACTTCCCGGTACGGAGTTCAGTGTCGAGACGGTCGCCGCGCTCATCGGCGCGGATCTGGGAGAGACCGGCCGTCTGCTGGATCGCCTTGCCGGGGCGCACCTCGTCGAACATCAGGCACCCAGCCACTACCACTTCCACGACCTGCTGCGGCGATACGCGGCCGAGCAGGTGCAACAGCAAGAGCCCCAACAGGATCGCGACTCGGCCCTGAAACGGCTGTACGACTGGTATCTGCACGCGGTGGACGGTGCCGCCCGGCTGCTCTATCCACACATGCTACGGCTGCCGGTGCCCGAGATCGACGCTCGCATGCCTTCTGGTGTCACGGAATTCGGCGGGGCAGCAGCGTGGCTGGACGCCGAACTGGGCAACCTCGTCACGGCCATCCGGGCCGGGCCACCAGCCATGACGTGGCCGCTTGCCGACGCGCTGCGCGGCTACTTCTGGATGTGCATGCGCCGGGTGGAATGGCAGGCCGCGGCCGCGGCGGGACTCACGGCGGCCGAGCAGACCGGCGACTCCCGGGCCCGGGCCGCGGCCCGGCTCAGCCTCGCCGACCTGCACTTCCGGCAAGGCCGATACCGGCAGGCGGTCCGGCACTACACGTCAGCGCTTCTGCTTGCCCGGCAAGCCGAATGGGTCGAGGCCCAGGCTGCCGTGCTGGGCAACCTCGGGTGCGCGTACTGGCAGGCAGGCCGCCTCACGGCTGCCGCTGTCCGATTCGACCGTGGACGGGTCCTCAGCCGCTCCATCGGCCAGCCGATAGGCGAAGCGGTCGCGCTCGGCAATCTCGGTAACGTGCACTGGGAACTGGGCCGGCTGTCACAAGCGGCTGAGCACTACGCGCAGGCGTTGAGCCGGTACCGCCAGATCGGGTCCCGGTACGGCGAGGCGATCAACCTGGGCAATCTCGGCCAGGTGCAACGCGTCCGCGGGCTGCCTGCCGAAGCTGCCGTGCTGCTTACGCGTGCGATCAGCCTGCATCGCGAAGCCGGTAACCGCGCCTGCGAGGCTGAGACGCACAGCCGGCTGGCCGCGACGTACTGCGATCTCGGACGTATGACCGAAGCCGCCGACTACGCACGCACCGGCCTCACCCTGGCCGAGCAATCCGGTGAGCCACGCACAGAAGCAGAGGCACTGGCCACGCTCGCCGCTGTGCACCACCGTCTCGGCCATCGGCAGGACGCGATCCGCCGCTACCGTCAGGCACTCGAGCTGATCCGCGAAACCGGCGACCGCTACCCCGAAATCGACATCCTCATCGGTCTCACCACGGCCACGGCGGAGATCAGTCACGCCCGGCACGCTCTCGCACTTGCCGAACAGGCGGGTTACCGGGCGTTGCAAGGGCAGGCGATGACCGCTCTCGCTGGTGTTCTGCTGGCCCAGGGCAGGGCGGCGGATGCGGCCGAGCACGCCCGCCGGGCACTTGCCATTCACCACGAGACCGGTCATCGCCTGGGTGCAACCCACTCCCTCGGCGTTCTCGACCGGACCTGAGCTATCTCTCGATTCCGTCCCGTCGCAGTGGCGGCGTGTTGTCGGGGTACACCGTCACCATGGCCCACGGATTCACAGCCTGAGTCCCGGATCCGTCGCTCTTCATGCACGAGAACTCGCTCATGTCGAAGGCTGTCCACGAGCCGGTCAGCTGGTCCCGCCGTATCCACTCCTCCATCCGACCTGTCCAGGTGCAGGTCTTGCCGTCCTGTTCGTGCACGACCTCCGTGGCGATCCCGGTGATCTGCTTTCCTTCCACGCACCAGGAAACCCTGAAGATGTAGGTGAAGGAGTCCTGGTACTTCAGGAGCACTTCGGTCGTCCGTACGGGCGAGGAGCACTCCAGCGGCGCGGCCTGGGCTGTGGCCGGGAGCCCCGTGAGGAGAACCCCGGTACACAGTGCGAGCACCCAACGTCTGATCACGTCGTCCCCTTGGTCGGTCTGATGCCTCCAATCTGGCGGCTGTCCGGGACGCCTGCAAGAGCCGATGTGACTAGTTCAGCCCGCGTCCAATGGATGTCCAGTGGCGCCCAATAGCTTGATCCTCGCCGTTCCGGCAACAACCAGACGCTCGGAAGGGAACGACCTGTGAAAGCACGTATGAAGCAGGGGATCGCCGCGGTGGCCGTGGCCCTGTCGGCCGCGACCGCGGTCGTCGGGACGCCGGCCGCCGGCACCGGCTGGGCTCAGGTGCAGAGCCTGCGGGCGTTCGGGATCTCGGCCGACGGCAAGCTGATGGCCACCTTCACCACCGACAAACCCCAGACCCTCGACTGGGTACGGCTGATCTTGGGGCTCGTCGGTGACACGGCTGTGATCGGGATCGACTTCCGCGTGCAGAACGGCCTGATGTACGCGGTCGGCAACCAGGGCGGCATCTACACGATCAAGACCCCGCCGCAGGTCTCGGACCCGGTGGTCACCAAGGTCTCACAGCTCCAGGTTCCGTTGTACGGCAACAACTTCGGCGTCGACTTCAACCCGGCGGCCGACCGGCTGCGGGTGATCAGCGACAACGGCCAGAACCTGCGGCACAACCTCAACGACCACACCACGATCGAGGACGGCACCCTGACGACCCCGCCGCCGTATGGGCCGACAAGGGGAGTCACCGGCGCCGCGTACACCAACAACGACCTGAGCCCGGACACCGCGACCACCCTGTACGACGTCGCCACCGCCACTGACGAGATCGTCATCCAGTCACCGGCCAACATCGGCACGCTGGCGCCGATCGGCTCGATCGGCTTCGACGCGCTGCCCAACGCGGGCTTCGACATCTACAGCGATCTGACCAACGGAAAGACGACCTCGGTGACCGGCTTCGCCATTCTCAACCCAGCAGGCGCCTCCACATCATCGCTCTACACCGTCAACCTGTTCACCGGCGCCACAACAAGCGTGGGCGCGTTCCCGATCCCGCTCGGCGACCTGGCCATCGCCCTCGACACCAACTGAAACACACCCCCGGTCGGCGAGCCCGCCCCAAACCCCCCGCGGGCGGGCTCGCCTTTCAGCCCTGAGGTATCCGCTTCTTCCAGTCCAACGGTGTGACGTGGATGCGTGTATCCGCGGAATCGTTCCACACCACAGGTAATCCACCCGCTGTGAGCGCGGCGGCGACCTCGCGGCCCACTGTCAGCGAGTCGTCGGGCGACCCGGGCAAAGATCCGTACGCCGCCTATCTCAACGTGAAAGTGCCGATCAGCACTGCCATCCCGGAACTCGACGCCATACGACCCGGTGCCCTCCCGCCAGGTCTGGACGTAGACCTCTGGCGACGCAGGCACTCGCTCCACGACCACAAACCGGTCGCCGTCGCCGCCGAGGCCGTCCACCAGCGCATGTAGCTCCGCTCCGGTGAGCCCGAAGCGCTTGGCCCCGTCCTCAGTCGAGACCTCGATCGGCAGGGCGTCTTTCATCGGTTCCACCACGGCCGGCATCTTGCCAGCGACCACCGACAGTTCCGGCGGACCTCTCGCGACAGCCTGTGCGGTCAGCTCTGCCTGAGTATCGGGAACACCTCCTTGACCTCGGTGAACAAGACGTTGTGCCGCCCGTGCCCGAACGCGACCGCTCCAGCCCAGAGCGCGTCGAACGCGGCGGCCAACGGATCCTCGACCCTGGCCGAGAACATCGCAGGGAACGCCATGGCCTGCTGCGAACAGTTGTCCAGCCGGCCGTCGGGCGAGGTCACCATCGTGTGCGGCACATGCGGGTCGGTGAACAGCCGTTGCCATGCCTCCTCGTCGTTGTCGAACGGCGGTGGTAACGGATCGCCCTGGTCGACCGCGGCGAGGGCGGCCGCGATCCAGTCCACTTCACTGAGTTGTGCCTCAACGAAGGCGCGCCTGGTCACCCAGCGGGCGACCTCCCGTTGGGTGCGCGCATCCGCCGCGCCTAACGCGTCGACAAGCGGACGGTCCATAGGCGCGATGACGAGGGCAGTACCGCGTAACTGCCTCAGACGTTCGCTGGGTAACGACCCTCCCCACTCGCGTTGCTCGGCCTTCAGCTTGGCTTCCTCATGTTTGCACCGCTGTTCGAGCGCGGCCAGGCGCTTGGCCTCGGCCTTCTCCTCCGGTGTCGGCGGCGGTGGCTGATCCTGCGCCACGCCGTGCCAGTACGCGGCGACCTCGCTGGTCTGCCTGACCACCTGATCAGGTGCCGGCGGGGCGGGCCAGAACTGCAGCAGGTACCGGTCGATCACCGGCTCGTCATCGAGGACCGTGTCCTTACGGTTGGCCTGATCCATCCCCTTGCCGCAGTACCGCACCCGATAGTCGGTCTCAGCCAGGTCAAGCGGCCAGGAATTCTCCCCTGCCCACTGCACCAGCGCGGCCTCGCCCTCCGGCCGGAACGAGACCTCGACAACGTCCTGCCAGGACTCATCCAACGCCGGCACCGACTCGTGCACCTCGACCGCGAACGCGACCTCACCGGTATGCAACCCGGTGATCAGGAACAGATGCCCGGGCACGGCCGCACCGCACAACCCGTTGCGCTGACCCGCGAAGCACTCCGTCAACCCCGGAAACTCCTCAGCGGTCTCTACATAGATCTGTCCATAGTGGACCCACACGTCGCCTTCGAACAACGTCCTCATGATCAACCCCCGCACTCGGAAACCGACAGCGACATCATGGCGCAGGGGTCCGACAAAAACAGATCACGGCCACAACAGGGGCACACCTGTCCACAGGCCCCAGCCGATCAGGGCGAGCCAGCCCGCGATCCAGACCACTGACGGGATCAGGGTTCGCGCGGCCAACTGGGACGCGTCATCGTCCGGACTGCCACCACCGACACGGGTCGCGACACAAGCAACCACAGAAAGTGCGGCACCAAACATGTCATTTGACACAGAACCCGCAGTGGGCCTCGGGGTGATCCAGGGGGCGAATCCGGGATCTGCCGGATCATCGGCGGGCTGCGAACCGGAAGTCTCTGCAGGTATGACGACAATGCGAGCTTTTCGACGTGCTGCCGCGGTTGTGCTGACAGCCGCCGCGGTGATCATGGTCCCGGTTGGACAGGCGGCGGCCGCGGAACCTGTGCCCACCTTTGATTTCAGTGACTGTCCGGCGATTCCGGCGGGAGCCGATCCGGCACAGTGGCGGTGCGAGGTGCTGATGTCGAGTGGAACGGTCCAGTTGGGCACGCTTCCCGCACAGCCGTCGGGGGCTATGCGGCTGACGTTCGCGGAGGGCCGGCTGGATGGGAAGTTCGCTCAGGTCTTCGGCGCTCTGCGGGCCGACCCGGCCCGGGTACCCGGCGGCCTGCTCGGAATCCCGGGTTCCGACGAGCACAATCCGTTGCTGCGGGCCGACATCCGCATCGAGTACGCGGGATTCGCCGATTTCCTGTCGGTCGGCGACCAGATGGGTGAGCAGCACCTGAAGCTCAGGGTGATCTCGCCGCTGCTGCCGGGCACGTGCACGATCGGCAGCGACCAGGATCCGATCAAGTTCAGGCCGATCCGGACGAGCGGACCCGACGTGGTCTCTCCCAATCCGACCGTACTGAGGTTCAGCATCAAGGACGAACAGTTCGCGGTGCCGAAGGCGCGTGGCTGCCATGCGTTCGACCGGCTGGTGAACAAGCGTTTCGGCCTGCCGGCCGCATCCGGTACGAACAGGATCACGTTCACGACGCTGGTCGGGCTCAGAAGCTACAGTCAGATCTGACAAGCAGCCCCCAAGCCGTCTGCCCCAAATAGACTCAGGCCGGGGATACGCTGGCCGCCCTCTTGACCACTCGGGCCTCGACCGCCCACCCGACCGCCCCCACCCGCCCTGACCTGCGGAAACACCGAAACTGTCGGACCCCCTTGGTAATGTGTTCAACAAGGGTTCCCCTTTGGGGGAATTTCACATGTGATGGCGCTTGTCTTGAGACTGGAAGCCAGGGTGGCGCGGGGGCTGGGTCAGGGCGCCGGGGTTGGGTCGTCGTGGAGTGGGTTCGGTGACTGGAGTTCTTGGAGGTGCGCGAAGCCTGGGATTACCTCGTAGATGACGTTGTGGGGGTGGTGTCGGCGTAGGGCGTCGGCTGGGTCGAGGTCGAGTAGTCGGCGCAGCAGCATCCGGCCGATCATTTCGTGGGACACGATCAGGGGGCGGTCGGCCGCGTGACCTTCGATCAGGGTCAGTGCGGTGGCTGCGCGCTCGTCCACATCGGCGTAGCTTTCTCCGTCGGGGAATCTCCAGCGGTATTTGTCCTGG
This sequence comes from Kibdelosporangium banguiense, assembly GCF_017876405.1. Lineage (GTDB taxonomy): Bacteria > Actinomycetota > Actinomycetes > Mycobacteriales > Pseudonocardiaceae > Kibdelosporangium > Kibdelosporangium banguiense. Next base: position 11,766,784 of record NZ_JAGINW010000001.1, read on the forward strand.
GTGCGGCGGTGCCATTCGTTGTTGTGCTGCTGCTTGATCTCGTTGTTTGTCAGGCCGGCGAGACGGCCGTGGTGCAGCTCGGCCAGCTCGTCGATCACCATGACGGTCGCGCCGAGGTGCTCGGCGAAGATCTTGGCGGTGGACACTGCTCGTCCTAATGGGCTGGTGAACACAATGTCGACGGCATCCAGCAGTTCCGCGTTGCGGCGAGCCTGCTCGAATCCTTGCTCTGTGAGCGGAGAGTCCAGCTGTCCCTGCCTTCGGCCCTGCAGGTTCCATTCGGTCTGGCCGTGCCGGGCCAACAGGACGCGCTCGATCATGCCGTGATGGTGGTCCGATCGCCGGCTTGGCGCAACGCGGTTTCAGTCGGGAAGTCCTTGTGCGACAGTCAGGAACGCGGTCCGGACTGTCCGCAGTACGGCTTCCTCGGTTGGTGGGCCGGGTTTCGAGGCGTGGTGTTCCATCGCCACTCGCAGGGCAGTGTTGATCATCGCGGCCTGCATTCTGGCCGACAGGTCGTCGGGTGGGAGGGCGGCGCGGTGGGCGAGGACCGCCGCGAAAACCGGTTCGGCGTCCTGGTGGGCCTGCAGCCAGACCGCGCGTAGCCCTGGTTCGGACTGGGTCAGCCGGACCAGGTCGAACAGTGTGGGCAGGTGGGTGACGAGGTCTTGCGAGCAGCGTTCCATTTCCTTGAGCAGCCAGGTCATCGCCTCGCCGGGAGGCCACGCGCGCATGCACCGCGCCGTGACCTCGATTCCGCTGGTCAGCAAGGGAAGTACGCAGCTCTCCTTGGACGGGAAGTAACGCCACAGGGTGCGCAGTGAAATGCCCGCCGCCGCCGCGATCTCCTCGGCGGAGGTCGCGGCCACGCCCTTGGCCGTGAACAGGCGGACCGCTTCGTGGGCGATCTCCAGACGGGTCTGGGCCTTGCGCCGCTCGGTCAACGGTGGCCGGCCGGTCCGGCCCGGGTTCTCGGCGGACATGTCACCAGATTAGCACTTTCTGTCACGGTGCGCCTTACTGGCACCATGTGCCATAAATCTGTAACCTGCACAAAGAGGGGCACAGCGGACAGGAGCCGAGATGAGTGGGTTGAACAACAGCAGCGTCGTCGTGACCGGTGCGGGCTCGGGTATCGGCAAGGCCGCCGCTCTGCGGTTCGCCGAGGAAGGCGCCAAAGTCCTGGTGGCCGACCTCAACGCCGAGACGGCCAAGGACGTGGTGGCCGAGATCCAGGCGAGCGGGGGCACCGCCGTGGCGGTGACCGGCGACCTGAGTGACGCCGCCGTGGTCGACGAGGTGGTCACCACGGCCGTCCAGACGTTCGGCGGCTTGGACGTACTCGTCAACAACGCCGGGATCATGGACCGGATGTCGGCCACCGCCGACGTCTCCGACGCCGAGTGGGAGCGGGTCATCCGCGTCAACCTGACGGCCCCGTTCCTGCTCACCCGTGCCGCGCTCCCCCACATGCTGGCCAAGGGCAAAGGCGCGATCGTCAACACGGCCTCAGAGGCAGCGCTGCGCGGCAGCGCGGCAGGCACCGCGTACACCGTGTCCAAGCACGGCATCATCGGACTCACCAAGTCGGTCGCCGTGATGTACCGCGACACCGGAATTCGTTCCAACGCCATCGCACCCGGCGGCACGATGACCGGCCTGACCGTCGACGCCGAAATGGACACCCACGGTCCCAAGGTCGTAGCCGCCTACGCCCGCAACATCGGGCGCATCTCCGAAGCACGCGAACAGGCCGACGCCATCGTGTTCCTCGCCTCGGACGCTGCCAGCAACATCACCGGCGTCGTGCTTCCTGTGGACAACGGCTGGGCTGCGGTCTGAAAAAGGGTTGGGTGCACGTCGGCGCAGCTGATAGCGTCCGCGACGCCGTGACATCACGCGAGGAGGTGAGACCCATGAACGCTGTACGCAAGTGGGTGCTCCCCATCGTCGTCGCGGCCGGGCGAATGGCATAGGTGTCGCCGGGAGCGCCTTGGCACTCCCGAAAGGCACCACCATGAATTCTGCGATCGTCATCACCCGCGTCGCAGAGCGGCATTGGCACGCTCTGGAAGACGATCGGGTGGTCGGCCGGGGCGAAGCGTCGCCACGGCCCGACGGCCGGCTGTTCCTCAGCATCGACTCCTGGCACGGCACGGTCTTCGACCAACTCGCCGGCGTCATGCTGGCGGAACTGCCGACGCCCCTCTACACCGTGGTCGACGAGGCCGACCGCGACCTCACTTCCCATTGGCAGCGCACCGGTTTCACCACACGCCGCCGCGAATGGGAGTACGACGTGCCCACCGGCGTCCACTCAGTCCCGCAGCCCGCCGGCGTCACGATCGTGCCGGTCGGCGAAGCGGACGAGGGGCCTCTGCGCGAACTGGACCGCGAGATCCGCGCCGAGGTCGAAGCGAGCGTCGGCTGGCTGTCCATGCCGGCCGAAGTACTGCCACACCCGGCGGGCGCCCCGTCGAAACACGCGGCGGCCGTAGCCGGTCATCGATACGTCGGCTTGGTCCGGGTGACGGGCCGGCCCCGCAGCCCCCGGATCGGCCTGATCGCGGTCCGCGCGGAAGAGCAACGCCGTGGCATCGCGCGAGCATTGCTGGCCGACGTGCTGGGACGGTTGCACGGCAAGGGAATCGACACCGCATCGGCCGACGTGAACGAGGCCAACCATGCGGCTGTGGCGCTGTTCGAGGGCTTCGGCGCCCGGCGGGCCAGCAGCAACCTGGAACTGGTGTTGCGCTGATGGCAGGCAAGAGCAACGGCATCCAGGTCGAGGGCCTCGTGACCGAGTGCCTGCGCAACGCCAGCTTCACCGTCGAACTGGAGAACGGGCACAAGGTGCTCGCGCACATCAGCGGGAAGATCAGGAAGAACTACATCAAGATCTTGCCGTATGACCGCGTGCTCGTCGAACTGAGCCCGTACGACCTCAACCGGGGCCGGATCCTGTTCCGGTACCGGACCTAGCGGCAGCCGGCCGGCTTTCGTTGCCGGACAACAGCGAAAGCCGGCCGACGCTCGGGGTTCACTCCTTTTACGATCTGCCTGCCCTGCGCCAGCCTGGGTCCGGCACGAGGTAGCCGATCACGAATGTCAGCACCGCGGTGGTGGCCGTGGTCAGGGTGACCATGGTGGCGGTGCTGAAGACGCCGTGCCAGAAGGTGCCGTCGGCCACGGTCCAGAAGATCGTGGAGACGGCGCCGCCGACTGTGGCGAGCATGACCTTGGGCGAGACGTCCTGCGCTCGGGTGGGCACGATGTTCCCTCCGTCCAAATGGTGTGGTTACCCGGCCGGGACCAGGTTGATCTTGTCGAGGAAGCTCCGGACGGCCAGCGTTCCGTTGGTGAACAACAGTTGCTGTTTCTCCGCGGAGATGTCGAAGTCGGTCGCGGAGACGCCGTCCGTGTCGACGTGGAGAGTGCGCCTGGTGACGCCGTCCTCCTCGTAGCGGTAACGGTTCCAGTCGGCGGTCATCGCGTGCAGGGAGCTGATCGCGATCCGCAGGCCGGTGCGGACCGGCTTGTCCTGGCCGAAGCCCTGCGCGTCCCGGCTCAGCTTGATGCCCCAGGTCGGCCAGCGGGGTTCCTCCCCGTCCGAGCGGTCGAACACCGTGATCGGGAAGTTCGACAGCAGGCCGCCGTCCACCCAGGTCGCCGTGCCGGACTGCGTTTCGATCTGCACCGGCCGGAAGTAGAAGGGAATCGACATGGACGCGCGCACGGCGTCCACGACCCGCATGTCGTCGGGGTTCTTGCCGTACTGCGGGTAGTCCCAGGGCAGCCGGACCAGCAGGCGGCGAGACAGGTCGGTGGCGTGCACGACGAGTGCGTATTCCTGGTTGTCGCGTAGGGAACTGTCCGGGTCGGCGATTCGCAGGTCGGCGAATGTGCTGACGCCGACGTCCTGCAGAGCCTCGCCCAGCCATTCAGTCAGGTAGTCGCCGGAGTGACCGCCGCCGTGCATGACGACCTCCACCGCGGCGCCGGCCTTGCCGGCCACCTTCGCCAGCCCTGCTCCGTCGGCGAATCGGGTGTAGTCGAGTCCGCGCATCATCGGCTCGAGGTCGTGCAGGTCGCGGCCGGCCCGTTGGTAGGCCACGACCAGCGCGGCGACGATCGCGCCCGCGCTCGTGCCGGCGATCCGCTCGAACCGGTATCCCGCGTCCGCGAGCCCCAGAACGGCACCGAGCAGGCCGATGCCCTTCACGCCGCCGCCTTCCAGCACCAGGTCCACAGACTTCAGCTCACTCATCAGGCCCTCCCCTGCCCTCAGATGTCACTCCTTATGCAGACAAAAGAGGGCAGACCCGGCGAATCTGATACGAGATTTCGGGCGCGAATCGGTATCAGAACGGCCACTGTCCGCCCTCATCGGTGGGAGGGTCGGTCACAGGCGACGACGCAAGCCACAGAGACCGTTCGGGCTCCGGCCCGAACGGTGGGGAACCCGTCAGCGCGAGTTGCTCATCGCCCGCCTGCGGGCACGGGCCTCCCACATGACGTGTGCGTGTGCGGCATAGCGCTCGTAGACCCTGCGTGCGGTGGGGTTGTGGTCGGCTATCCGGTGCCACCAGCGTGGTGCCAGGCGTTCGTGCATCCAGAGGAATCCGATCGCGAATCCCGCGCTGATGATCGCCTGGAACGCCAGGAATCCCCAGGCTTGGGGCGGGAAACCTGGTTTGCCGGTCAGTACCAGGCGGGTCAGGACTTCCTGCAGGAGCCGCGCCAAGGGAAAGGCGAACAACCAGAACAGGAAGGCGGGTGCGAATCCGCCGAGACGCACCCGGCCGAAGGCCACCAGCAGGCTGTAGCCCGCGCCCAGCAGGCCCAGCGGCACGGCGAGCGTGACCGCTGTGACCAACGCCCAGCCGATGGGCTGACCGACCACCAAAGCCATGGCGCCCGCCACTGTGCCCGCGATGAAGCCGACCGCGAAACCGGGCAGGCCCAGCTCCGCCATCCGGTATTTCGTCATCAGCCGACCACCACTCCGAAGCGGAACAGGGAGTAGAACAGCATCCCGAGGTAGAACACCGCGCCGAAGCCGATGATCAGGTTCGTGTACCACTTCGGCCGGATCGGTTTCGGCAGCATCTTGTTGTTCACCAGCAACAACACGACGCAGTAGGCGCCCATGGCGAACGTGGAGAGGAATGCCAGGATGTCCAGTATCGCGCCTGGGCCGTCCATCGGGCCGAACAGCAGGATCAGGATGCCGAACGTGATGACGCCCCAGAGGAACCCGGCGTACAGGTGCGACATCTTGAACCGTCTGGCGCCCTTGACGAAGAAGTACGTCATATCCGCCTGGCCGCGGGAGAACGAGTCGAACAGGCTCAGTGTCGCGTTGAGACCGATCAGGGCGATGAATCCATAGAAGACAGCGCCGATGACCGTACCGCCGGCCGCGGAGAACGCGTCCGACATCGCCGACAACGCGGCTTCCCGTTCGCCGGATTCGATCAGTACCCGGACCTTCGGGCTGACCCGGGCCGCGGACTGAGCCAGCACCGTGAACGAGATGGTGACGAGCATCGTGATGCCCCAGAACAGAAGCAGGGCGTCGAAGGTGACCCAGCGGCGCCAGCCGCGCCACTTGCGCATCTCGTCGGGGTTGTCGGTGTCGAACATGAAGCCATGGCTGGGCATTCGCTCTTCGTCACCCGCGTGCCGCAGGCCGCGCACGTTCGGCACGTAGGCGCCCATACCGGCGCCGCTGTCCCTCAGATGCAGCGTGTACCACATCTGCTGCATACCCGACGGCCCAGCGAAAGCGATTGCGCCGACCACAACGGGGAACCAGGCATCAGTCAGCACGCCGGAAGGCAGATACCCGAAGCTGAACATGCCGGTGACGGTGGACGCGAGGTCGTCCCAGTTGCCGACCATCGAGGCGATCACGGCCGTACCCACGACCAGCAGCCCGATCAGGATCGCCAGCACGTTCTCCAGCAGGTTGTAGATGACCCTGGCGAGGCTGAACAGAATGCCCACCACGATCAAGGCAACGCAGGCTGTCACGACCCACGGTATGCCGGTTATCTCTTCCAGAGCCCCGGCACCGGCCGACAGATGGCCCGGCCAGATGTAGACCATGATCGCGACAACGAAGAAGAACCACATGATCGGTTTGAACACACGGGCCGCACCGGTGAAGATGCTCTCGCCCGTGGCCATCGCATAACGGGCCATCTCCAGCATCACCACGGCCTGCAACGTCACACCGATCAGGAACAGCCACCTGATCTCCGGGCCGAAGACCAGCACCAGCCTCGGCCACATGTACGACTCGCCCATCCCGACACCGAGCGCGACCAGGAAAACCGTCGGCCCGAGCAGATGCATCGCCGGTGGCGCCTCGGGCAGCGTGCGAATGGGCATCGGATCGAGCCGGCGGCCCGCTCGCCACACCCTCTGCCCAGCCGTGGGTAACGGCGGGCCGGCACTCCGGATGTTCGAGGTCTCCATCTGGCCCTCTCCCTTGAGGAATCTCGATTTGAAGCCCGCCGTGGTTTTCCCCAGAACAAACGCGCGCCACAACACGCCCGGCGAACATCGATTCGCCGGTGCGTTTCTCCAGTCACCTCTCTGCCGCACCACTCACGCGATCAACCCGGCGAACACCTTAGGCCTGCGGGCAAACAATGTGCCAGGGCTCACAGATCACAGACTGGCCACGGTCCAGGACAGGGATCATCCAATGAAATGCCTTTCACGTTAACGGATTACCGAACGCAAGGCGGACATCGACCACCCATAAAGGACTATTTTGTGTGTCATTTATCGAGGCCGGCACTGTCTGTAGGTCAATCCGGACCGTGTCCGCAACGCGCGCAACGCCGCGGCAACCGGACGATCAGGTCCACTGTAGAGGAACGGTCAGCCTGCGGTGGCCGCGATGGGCCGGGCTTCCCAGGCTGCCCAGTCCGCGCTGATCGCGCCCGCGGTGCGCAGCAGCAGCGGCACATGATGCTCGACGAGGTGGTCGATCGAGGTTTCGGCGGCGTGGGCGTTGACGTTCACCGCCGCGATCGTGTGGCCGTGGCCGTTGCGGATGGGCGCGGCGACCGATCGGATGCCGAGCGCCAGTTCCTGGTCGGTCGCGACCCATCCTTTGGCGCGCACGTCGCGGAGAACCTCGTCGAGCTCGTCACGGGCCGGGCTCCAGCGTGGACCGATGCCCGACCTGCTGGGTGTGGCGAGCAGCTCGTCGAGCTGGTCCTTGTCGAGCGCGGCGAGCAACACTTTGCCCAGCGAGGTCTGCACGGCTGGGAAGCGGGTACCGATGGTCACCGACAGGGCCACCAGTTTCGGTACGGCGACCCGGGCGACGTAAACAATGTCGGAGCCGTCGAGCTGAGCGATGGAACACGACTCGTTGGTGTGGGCCACGAGGTCACGCAGATGCGGCTCCGCGAGCTCCCAGAGATTGCGTGAGCCGACGTAGGCCATGCCGAGTTCCAGCACACGCGGGGTGAGCGAGAACCCGGCGTCCTCGGAGCGGACGTAGCCCAACGACTCGAGCGTGATCAGGATGCGGCGGGCGGTGGGTCGGGCCAGACCTGCCTTGGCGGCGACCTCGCTCAGCGTCATGCGGGGCCTGCCCGGCTCGAACCCACGCAGCACATCGAGCCCCCGCGCGAGGGCCTCGATGAAATCCGGGCTGGTGTCCCGCCGCATCCGTTGTCCTTCCACGACCTACTGGACTGCCAGACTACCGATCACGAGTCGCTCTTCACCGCGACGCCCTCGCCCTGGTAGTCGGAGTACGTGTACGGGTTGGGGATCACGTCGGTCTGCTGGATCTCCGGGTTCATGCACGAATGCCATTCCTGCGGCCCGATTTCCCGCTGGGCGTACTCCACTGTGGCCGTGACGGCGCTACGGGCCTTGGCGAGGTCGATGCCGACCAGCTCGTGCTGGTACTTCACCACCTTGCCATTGACCAGCACGGTGTGCACGTCACCGCGGCCGGCCTGGAAGACGATGTGGCCGTACGGGTGCAGGATCGGGAACATCGTGGGTGAACGGTCGTTCTTGACCAGGACGATGTCGGCCTTCTTGCCCGGGGTGAGCGAGCCGATGACGTCGTCGAGGCCGAGTGCCCTGGCGCCGCCCATGGTCGCCCACTCCACCACATGCTCGGCGCGGAGCTGGTTGTGCACAACGGTTTCACTGCCCGTCTGGGCTTCGAGGTGTTCACGGGACCGGTCGGCGGACAGGGTCGCGCGCATGGCGGAGAACAGGTCTCCGCTCCACCACACGCTCGTGTCCATCGACAGTGACGCGGGAATGCCGTACTTACGCAGCTGCCAGCTCGTCGGGTAGCCCTGGCCCGCGCTCTGCTCGCTTTCCGTCGCGATGGACACCGACCCGCCGGACGCGGCGATCCGCTGGTAGGAGTCCGGGCTGAGGGTGCTGGCGTGGACGTAGGTGACTCCCGGCGTCATGAAGCCGTGTTCCCACATCAGCCGGATGCTCTCGTCGGTCGTCGCGCCCCAGACTCCGGCGTGGGTGGTCACCCGCAGGTCGAGCTCACGGGCCGCCTCGAAAGCGCCTTTCTCCGGGAAGGCCGCTTCACCGGTGACGTCGAAGGCCATCTGCAGGCCGAGCATGTCGTCCCGCGAGCCGAAGTTCCTGTCCACAAAGGATCTGAAGTCGGCCGAGTTGGACCATTCCCAGGGCGCGCCGAGCAGATTGCCGTACGCGAGCACGAATCTGCCGGGTACCGAGCGAAGTGCTTCCACCGCCGCGTCGCCGTGCTCGACCGTCTGCAGGCCGTGCGACCAGTCCAGGGTCGTGGTGACACCGGCGTCCAGCGATTCGATCGCCGACAGCAGGTTGCCCGCGTGGATGTCCTCGGGGCGGAAGATCTTGCCCCAGTTGAGGTAGTAGAAGACGAAGTACTGCGTCAGCGTCCAGTCCGCACCGAACCCACGCAGCGCGGTCTGCCACATGTGCCGGTGCGTGTCGATCATGCCCGGCATCAGGATCCCGCCGGTCGCGTCGATGACCTCCGCGTCGTCCGGAGCCGGCAGCTCGCGTCCGACCTGCTCGATCCGCTCGCCCCGGACCAGGACATCGCCCCCCTCCAGGACACCGATGGCCGGGTCCATGGACAGCACTGTGGCATTGCGGAACAGGATCGGTCTGCCAGGTTGCATCTGGTTCACCTCTTTGTGATTGAGCCGCGGGACCGCAGTACGCGGGCACGCATGGTGAGAGGCACTGCGGCTGCGGCCAGGCCTACGACCAGCGCGGCCAGTCCCCACAACGGATCGGCCAGCGCGGTGAGGCCGAACGCGTGGTCCAGTGACCATTCGCCTGGACCGCCGAAGCCGACGACAACGGCCAGCGCGCCGTAACAGAACGGCACCTCGCAGCCGCCTTTCTGAGCCCAGAAACCGTTCGGCGCGGTGGCAACGGCCGCGACCGTCATCGTGCCGATCACGACCGCGCAGCCACCTGGCGTCAGAAAGCCCGCCGCGATGGAGGCCGCGCCAAGCAGTTCGGTGCATCCGGCCAGCACAGCCATCCGGCGGCCCGGCACGAATCCCCATTTCTCGAAGATCTCGCCCGTGCCCGCGGGACCGGTGCCGCCGAACCAGCCGAACAGTTTCTGTGTGGCGTGACCGAACAGCAGACCGGCGAGCAGCAGCCGGAGCAGCAACGCCCCGAGGGCACTCATGACTTCTCGAGCACGAAGTCGAAGGTGGCGTGCAGGTAGGGCCGGTCGATGTCACTCCCGTCGGGTGCCGGGCCCGCTGGCTTCTCGGCGAACGGGATCACCAGCGCGTCCTTGGTGCCGAACACGACGTCGCTGTCGAGGTACTGCGATCCCTCCTGGAACAGGTGCGTGATCAGCTTGCGGTGGCCGGGCTCGTCGAGCAGGAAGTGGATGTGCGCGGGCCGGAAGTAGCTGATGTCGGTCTGCCTGATCAGGGCACCGACCGGGCCGTCCATCGGGATCGCGTAGCCGAGCGGGGCGATTGTGCGCACGCAGTAGCTGCCGTCCGGGGCGGCGCGGTACTTCGCGCGCAGCCGGGCTTCGTCGATGTCGGGCAACTGGGCCTCGTAGGCACCGTCCGTATCGGCCTGCCATACGTCCAGAATCGCTCCTGGCAAAAGGTTTCCGTCGACGTCGGAGACCGTTCCGGTGATGAACAGGGGCGTCCCTGGGATGCCTTCGGACATGTCGTGCCCGGACTCCACGGGCGGGGAGCCGTCGATGTGGAACGGCCCGAGCACGGTCGCCGGCGTCGCCTTGCCGGAGAACTGGTTGTTGAGCTGGACGACGAGCATGCTCAGCCCGAGCACGTCGGACGTGAGGATGAACTCCTGCCGTTTCTCGTCGGAGATCTGCCCGGCCGCGGCCAGCCAGTCCATGGCGGCCGCCCACTCCTGCTCGGTGAGCCGTATCTCCCGGGCGAACGCGTGCAGGTGCCGCACGAGCGCGGTGAGCAGTTCGGCCGTACGAGGCTGGTGGGCCGTGCCCCAGCGCTCGGCCGCGAGTTCAGTGATGTTGTCCTCGGTGACGAAAGCCATCGGTCTCCTCGCTCCGGACGATGGTCCGCTGTGCGTACATTCTTGTGCCGAGCGCGTGGTGAAGCAAGCCCTCAATCGACTAACGTAGGACATCCACGGAACGGACACATGTCCGAGATGGGGAGCGATGACCACTGCACGCGGCGCCCTGGACGGGCTCTTGATCGCCGACTTCTCCCGGATCCTGGCTGGCCCGTACGCCACGATGCTGCTCGCCGACCTGGGGGCCGAGGTCGTGAAAGTGGAGTCGCCGGGCGGCGACGACACACGGACCTGGGTGCCACCGGACCGGGACGGGACGTCCACCTACTACCTGGGGATCAACCGGAACAAGCGTTCCGTCGCACTGGACTTCGCCGACCCCGGGGATCTGCGGCTCGCCCAGGAGCTCGCGGCCCGGGCGGACGTCCTGATCGAGAACTTCAAACCGGGTGGCCTGCGCCGGTTCGGCCTGGACTACGAGACGGTCAGCAGCCGCAATCCGAAGCTGATCTACGCGTCCATCAGCGGTTTCGGCACCGCGGCGGGCGCTTCGCTGCCCGGCTACGACCTGCTCGTCCAGGCGGCGTCAGGGCTGATGAGCCTCACCGGCGACGCGGACGGGCCGCCGTATCGCGCGGGAATCTCCGTGTTCGACGTGATGACCGGGATGCATGCGGCCATCGGCGTGCTCGCGGCCCTGAACCATCGCAATGCCACAGGCGCCGGGCAGCATGTGGAGGTCAACCTGCTGTCGTCGGCCCTGTCGGCGCTGGTGAACCACACGTCGGCCTACGTGTCAGGTGGCGTGGTGCCACACCGGATGGGCAACGCGCACCCGAGCCTGTTCCCGTACGAACCGTTGCCCACCGCGGACAAGGATCTGATCGTGATCGCGGGCAACAACGGCCAGTTCCGCAAACTCTGCGCCGAACTGGACCTGCCGCACCTGCCATCTGATGAACGATTCTCCTCGAACGAAGCTCGCACGCGTAACCGCGAGGAGCTCAGGCCGCTGCTTGTCGCGCGCCTCAAACAACGTCCGGCTGACGAATGGTTCAAACAGCTGTCCGCCGCGGGCGTGCCGTGTGGTCCGATCAACCACGTGGACGCGGGCGTCGCGCTCGCCGAAGACCTGGGACTGGACCCCGTGGTCGCGGTCGGCGACGACGACCTGCCGATGATCCGCAACCCGATCACCTTCAGCGCCAGCCAGGTCCGGCACATACTGCCACCGCCCACTCTGGACGAACACGGCGCCGAGATCCGCGCATGGCTTGAGGAGTCCCACTGATGACGTATCCCACCGGCCTCGGCACGTCGGATGCCACCAGGATCACGCTGCTCGGCCAGGACCTGGCCGAGGACCTGATGGGCCAGGTCGGCTTCGGCGAACTCGCCTTCTGGCTGGTCACCCGGCGCCGCCCAGGCCCAGGCGAGGTACGGGTGTTCGAGACAGTCCTGGTCGCCTTGGCCGATCACGGATTCACCCCGACAGCCATCGCGGCCCGTCTGACCCTGCTGTCGGCACCGGACTCAATCCAGGGAGCGCTGGCAGCGGGCCTGCTCGGCGGCGGATCGCGGTTCCTGGGCGTCACCGAGGACACCGGCCGTTTCCTCGCGGACACGTTGGCCTCGGCCGACCCGCCGCCCACGACCGACCAGGAGTGGGATGCCTTGGCGCACAAGACACTCACCGAACGCAAGGCAGCGGGCAAGCTGGTTCCCGGTCTCGGCCACCCAGTCCACAAAGAACAGGACCCGCGTACACCGGTGATCTTGCGGATCGCGCGTGAGGAAGGCCTGTACGGGCCGCATCTGGCTCTGTTCGAGGCAATCGGCCGTGCGGCGCCCGAAGTACTCGGTCGGGCACTGCCTCTCAACGGCGCCGGCGTCTGCGGCGCCGCACTGGCCGATCTCGGGCTGCCGGTGGAGCTGTTGCGCGGCTTCGCTTTGCTCGCCCGTGCTGCCGGTCTGCTCGGACACATCGCGGAAGAACTACGCGAGCCCGTCGCGCGTGACATTTACATGGCCGTGGACCGGAACGCCCGTTATGTGACCCCGGAGTAGTTCAGTCTTCCAGCCGCACGGTGACTGTCACGCGTCCTTTGTCGTCGCGCCGGGCGATCGCATGCCCGGCGCGGTCGATTCCGTCCAGTTCCAGCGAAATCGGGCCGCCCTCCGCAAGGAAGTTGCGCCACCACTTCTTGGCGTCAGGCATCTGGACGCCGATCGTGACGATGTCGTCCACCCGACGGAAGGCAACGGGCGTGCTGAAAGTACGCCCGGAGCGCCGTCCCGTGTAGGTGACGATCGTGAGGCGCTTGCTCACCAGCCGTCCAAACCTACGGGACGACCGCAGTGTGCTCACGCAGGCATTGACACGGTTGACCGTCTTCTTAGGCAGCGATTTCACAGCACCCAAGCTACACGGCAAGTGGAATACCCCATCCACTTGACCGTAAAGTGAGAGGCATGAGCACTGAGGCCTCTCGCTTGAAGCTACGCGCCGACGCGCTGCACAACCGCAACCGGATCGTCGAGGTCGCCCGCGACCTGTTCGCCGAACGCGGGCTCGACGTGCCGATGGCCGCCATCGCCCGGCACGCAGGCGTGGGAGTCGCGACGCTCTACCGCCGTTTCCCCACCAAGGAATCGCTTGTCACCGAGGTCTTCGCCGACCAGTTCGCGACCTGCGTGTCAGTCGTGGACGACGCACTGGCCGACCCCGACCCATGGCGCGGATTCTGCACAGTGATCGAGAAGGTCTGCACCCTGCAGGCAGCCGACCAAGGCTTCAGCACAGCATTCGTCGCCACCTTCCCCCACGCAGCCGACATAGAACGGGAACGCGACCGCGCAATCCAGGGTTTCACCGAACTGATCAGACGCGCCAAGCAAATCGGGCGGCTACGCCCCGACTTCGTGCCCGACGACCTCATCCTGCTTCTGATGGCAAACCGCGGCATAGTCACCAGCTCAGCAAACTCAGCCGTGGCCGCGTCTCGCAGGCTTGTCGCACTCCTGCTCCATTCCCTGCGCGCCGACAACGCCGAATCACTGCCACCACCCGTGCACCTCAACCTGCTGGACGTCCTGCACCACCCAGCCGAATGACCACCCCACTTCTGGGTACTCCCTTCGACAAGCAGACAAGGGAGGCAGACATGGCCTGGGTTCGCCGCCACCGTCGGCACGTGCCGGGCAGCTGGTTTCGCACCACCACAGTCCGCAGCCATCACCGCAGCTCACACGGCGGCATACCGATCCTGTCGATCGTCATCGCGGTCGCGGTGATCGTGTTACTCATCGCGATCTTCTAGCGGTCGCCGGAGCCTCCAGGGTTGCGGCATGATCGATTTTGAGAAGGCGTCCGTCTTCAAGCTCGCTCCGTGCAATCCCCGGGACATCGCACATCTCGGCAAGATGATCGCCTCATACGTGCTCTAGGGTTTGCGGGCGACGGCGCCGATGAAGAGGCGTTGGATGGGGCTCTGCGGGCGGGTCCGGGGGCCGTCGGGCCACCAGTCGGCGATCGGGACGAAGCCGGGTTCGAGGATCTCCAGGCCGTCCAGCATGGCTTTGACGCGGTCGAGTGGGCGGAACCAGGCGCCGTAGCCGTCGACGGCGTCGGCGTAGATCTCGCTCACCTGGGCTGGGAAATCTGCGAGTTCATGGCCGGGGCCGGGATCGACCATATGGCCCAGCACGATGTACGAGCCTGAGGCGAAGCGCTCGACGCAGTCGGCAATCGCCTGCCAGGGGTCGAAGCGGTCGGGGTAGTGGTGCAGGGTGCCCACGTGGATCATGGCCACCGGGCGGTCGAAGTCGATGTGTTTGCCGACCACTGGGTCGGCGAAGATCGTCTCCGCGCGGGTGATGTTGACCTTGGCCATGTGGGTGCGGTCGTTGTCGGCGAGCAGCGCGCGGCCGTAGGCGAGTACGAGGGGGTCGGCCGACAGGTAGACCACCGAGGATTCGGGGTTGAGCCGCAGGGCGATCTCGTGCGTGTTCTCGCCGACCGGCAGTGCCGGACCGCAGTCCAGGAACTGGCTGATACCCGCCTGACCAGCGAGGTAGCGGGCCACTCGAGCCAGGAAGGCGCGCATGTCCCAGGCCGCGCATGCGAACGACGGGTCGAGGCGCAGCAACCGGTCCCGAACGGCCCGGTCTGCCTCGTAGTTGTCCTTGCCGTCGAGCAACGCGTCGAACACCCGCACGATGGTCGCCGACCGACTGCCACTGGTCACATGGGACACCTTACTTCCAGGGCCGATGGCTTCAGAGCCGATCGCCGGATCCCGCATGAAGGTGTCCCTGCTCCGGTGGGCCGGCGAGGATCGCTGTGATCACGTCCAGCAACTGCTCGACGATCTGATCCGGGGTGGACGGGGCGCCGCTGAGGGCCAGGATGCCCTGGGCGTTGTCCAGGTCGCCGAGGACGTGGAAGGCCAGCGTCATGGCCTGCGCGAGGCGGAACCTGATCGTGGCAGGCGGCACGGCCGGGCAGATCCGGGCCAGCAGGGCGGTGCTTCTGCGCCCTTGGTGGGCGAAACCCCTGGCCACGGTCTTCATCGCGGGGTGGCCGGTCGCGATGATGCCGGAGATGAAGCGGACCCAGGCCGCGTCGGCATCGGCGATGGGGCGGACGACGGCCTCGGCGAGCCGGCGGGCAGTCGGGTCAGGTGCGGTTTCGAGGGCGTCCAGCAGCCGCCCGCGTTGACGGGCGATCTCCCGGCCGCGGTGCGCGATGACGGCTTTGACGAGCGCGTCCTTGGACCCGAAGTGATAGTGGACGGACGCCACGTTGGTATCGGCCTCGGCCATGATCGCGCGCAACGAGACCGCGTCGATCCCCTTCTGCGCGAACAGCTTCTCGGCCGCCGCGACCAGCCGCTGCTCGGTCGGCACTGCGGTCTGGTCAGCCGTGCCGGTCGCCATCCACACACTCTATCAATTGATTGAATCAGGCGATAGAGTCAGCGAGTGGGCACAAACCAGCGGGCAACGGTGCGGATGACCGAGGCCGAGATCACCCAGTTCCTCAGCCGCAGCCGGGTGGCCACCCTGGCGACCAACGGCCCGAGTGGCGTCCCGCATCTGGTGGCCATGTGGTTCGGCTACCTCGACGGCCGGATCTACTTCGAGACCAAGGCCAAGTCCCAGAAGGCCGTGAACCTGCGCCGCGACCCGACCGTGGTGTGCATGGTCGAAGCCGGCGACACCTATGACCAGCTGCGCGGGGTCTCGGTGGAGGGCACGGCCCACCTCATCGAGGACACCGCCGACGACGAGTACTGGGCCGCGGGCATCAATGTGTACGAGCGATATCAAGGGCCGTACACCGAGGAGACCCGCCCATTCGTGGAGGCGATGATGAACAAGCGAATCGTCGTGCGTGTCGACCCGGTCCGAGTCCGCTCCTGGGACCACCGCAAGCTCGGCCTGCCCGCGATGCCCCTCGGCGGCACGACCAGCGCGTTCCTGGACGAACCGTAGCCCCGGCAGACCGCGGCTGCCGGGGTCGGACGTGACTACTTCAAGTTCATGACCATGGCGAGGCCCCCGTCCCGGGCCTTGAAACCCACCTTCCGGTAGAAGTCGAGGTTGTTGAGCAGCCCGGTCAGGCCGATGCCGTCGAATCCCTCCTTGACGGCTTTGGCCTTCGCGGCCTCGATCAACGCGCGGGCGGCACCGTTGACCCCGGTCTGCCCTGTCGGCCATCCGACGTTCCATGGCGCGCTGGTGAGCTCCGATATGTACATGGACTTCCAGCCCTTGTTCCAGGTGGCGATATCCTGATCACTGCTTTTCGGCTTGTCGGTGGCAGTGACGACCTGCCAGAGGCAGACCGCTTCAAGACGCGCGGGGTCGCCGGCGACAATGGCGAGGACCTGGCGGCCATCGGGCGCTTTGAGCGCATCGCTGATGATCGACTGGCGTTCGCTCTGCTCCAGCAGGTTCGCCAGTCCCGCCTGCATGACGGCCGTGTCCTGCTTGCTGCCGGCAAGCGACTCCTGGAGTCCCTTGGCCTCCTTGTAGTCGGGTTGCAGCCAGTAGACCGGCCATCGGTCCAGCAGAGCCCCGATCTTCCCGGCATCGTCGAGGGCGGCCGGCTTGGTCATGTCCTGTCTGGGCAAAGCGAGACTTGTCCGCCATTTGTCGACGGTCCGGGGATCGGGTACCGGTTTCGTGCTCTCGGCGATCTCCCGTTTGGTCGGGATCTCCCGTTCGCTGGCGTAGTTCCAGGACAGCTCTGTGTCCGGCAGCTTTGTGCCCGGCTCCTTTCTCGATGCTGTCGGAATACTGGACGGTCTGGCCGCCGGAGTACAGCTGGACCGCGGATCCGTCGGTGTGCGCGGCATCGAGCTTCTCCAGGTGTTCGAACGTGTTACGCACCCGGCCCCAACCGGTCGCGCCGGTGAGCACATGGATCGTGCCGTCCGGTGCTTGGAAGGCGTCGAGCGGCCCGCTGGGGATGCTGTCGATCCCTTCGCGCTCTTGCCATTCCGTGACGGGCCGCGGGTAGCCCTCGTCCACGTAGGTGTAGTTCGTTGACGAGTACCGGATGTACTGATCGCCACTGAACAGATAGGTCCGGCCGTCGGTGTCGACGAACGCGCCGTCGATCCGTGCCGGGTCGGTGAAGTTGTTCTTGATCTTGCCCCAGGTCTGGTCGGCCGGTGCCCACCTGGTGCCCCCGGGCTGCCGGGTGAAGGCGCGCGAGGTTCCGTCCTGGGTGTGGCCGACGATCCATTCCTCGCCGGTCGGCAGCCGGAAGGCCGCGTCGATCTCGGTCAGCCCTTGGAACCTGGCCGAGAGTTCGGTGAGCTGGGCCGCCTTCTGGCTGGTGAGCGTGCAGGTGTCGGCAGCGTAGGTCCAGTACGTGTCCCCGGTGAAGACAAGGACCTTGTTGTCAGTGTTGTAGCTGGTCTCCAGCAACGCGTCGAACCGGCGGACGCCCGGCGGCAGCGTCAGGTTCTCCGGGAACTTGCCGACCAGGTCCTGGTCGGTGAAGACCGCGGTGATCTCGGCGGGGCTGAGGCCGAGCTTCGCCGCCAGCAGCGCGAACCGCCGGACGCGGCGATGGGTGAGCCGCAAACGCGCGTCGGCGGGCCATGTCTCGGCGCCGAGCACGGGCGCCACCAGGGCGTCGAAGGCCTCTGCCGGACCGCCCGTCACGGCTTCGCAGATCGCGGCGGCAGCGTCGGCCGGGACCCCGAAGAGGTCGCCGAACGCGCTGTAAAGCGCTTGCTTCTGTTGCAGCGCTCGGACTGTCAGCGAGTCCACGATCTCGTTCACGGCCGCTGCCAGCTCGACAGCGACCGCGTGCAGCAGGAAGAAGATGTCGGTGCTGTGGTCCTCAAGGCTGGTGAGCGCGAAGTCGTAGGCGCTGTTGACGTTCCGGAAGTACGGCAGCCATTCCTCAGCCACCGCAAGGTCTTCGGTCAGGTATCCGGCGCCGACGAGCAGAGCCAGCAGTGTGTCACGTTCCTCGACGGTGAACCCCAGAGCGGTGAGGGCGGCCGGGTCGAGCCGGTACGGCGCCTGATCCTGCCGGATCACCTGGATCTGCCGCAGGACGATGCTCTGTTCGGCGGCCGTGAACCCGGCCCGGTCAAGACCCGCATCGAGGTGATCGACGATCACACGGCGGCTCATGACATCGTCGGCCAGAGCGGCGAAATCCTCGACGGTGAACGTGCGCAGCCCGGTCTCGAACGCCTTGATCTGAGCCTGGACGGCGTCGAGAATCGCCCGCCGCTGCGGGTAGAACTCCAGCGCGAGGCCGAAGTCGGTCAATGCCAAGGCGGCCAGGGCCGGCTTGTCCCGGTAGCCGCCGTGCTCGTCCAGGTAGCCGTTGAACGTCAGGCTCTCGGCCAAGGCTGTCAGCTGGGCATCGGTGAACCGGAGTTCGGCGAAGATCTCAAGGTCGATCGGCAACGCGTCGGAGCTGAACCGGGTGATTCGTTCGGCCAGCAAAGCGATCACCGCCTCGGTGGCGTCCGCCAGGCCGGCGTTGATCCTGAAGAGCCCAGCGTTGTCCGGTTCGATGAAGAAGCCCGGGTCGGCGATGACGCCGTCTTGGTCGAGGTAGCCGTTGTAGATCAGGTTGTCGTAGAGCTCGACCCGGTGTTCCTCGGGCAGATCGGGGATCCCGGCGAGGTCGGAAGGGAAGAACGACGCGGTGCCGTTGACGACGGCTCCGATCGCCTTGAACAGCGTCTCGCTGTACGCGGTGAAATCAGTGGCGAGGGTCAGCCCATCGGTGGTCTCGATCGTGAGCGTGCCATCGGCGTCGAGATGACCGAGCATCACGAGGTTGCCGAAGATCTTGGCCTGCAGGCGTTCGCCGAGACCGAGACCGCGGAAGTCCTTGGCGACAACCACACCAAGGTCGGTGACGGCACTGTAGGCAGCGGCCGCGGCCACTGACAGATCGAGATCCAGCAACCGGCCATCCGCCGCGGAGACGACACCTTCGCCGTATTCGGTAAGGACATCGTGGATGACCTGGGCCGCGCGCTCGCTGAAGCGGCCGCCCTCGAAAAGCGCCGGGGCGTGTGCGACCGGTTCGAAAGCCTGGTTGATGCCGTCGACGAAGTCCTGCCTGCCACCGCCGGGGTCCGGGCGCCCGCCGAGGATGCCGGTCAGTTCCTGGCCGGCGAGCCCGGCGGCCTGCATCCAGGTGACCACCGCGAACAGGGTCTGAGCCAGCCACAGGCTTTCGGTGGGATCGCCGCCTGCGAGGATCTCGAAGGCGTCGCGCCGCTCGGGGTCCACCTCGCCCAGCACGGCGAAAGTCGTGTAGCGCCGCAGCGATGGCTCGCTGTCCAAGGCGACCAGCACGTCGAACAACTCGTCCACGCTGATGCCCAGTGTGCTCGCGAGATGGCCGCACCGGTGCAGCAGCCCGATCGCGGGCAGTCCGATGTCGCCCTGGTCGAAGGGACTGGGCTCGGCGGCGCGGTACCGCTCGCGGTAGCGCCGGACGACAGCGGCGATTTCGCTTTCCGGCACGTCGATCCAGGCCGCCAGCCGCAACCGGTAGTCCTTGTTGCGATCGGCGAGGATGTCGCCGGAGCAGCCCCGCACCTCGTCGGATTCGACCGACACGACCAACCGGCAGATCTCCTTGACAGTAAGGCTGTGCACCTGTTGCAGGCGCGTCACGATCGCCAGCGACCGCAGCGCGGCCAGGGTGATCCGGCCGCCACAGCACGAGTCGATGATCAGGCGCAGATCGGCGAACCCGAATCCGGTCATCCGGGCCAGCCGGACGAACCGGTGCGTGCGGTCGAGCCAGTCGATCGGCACCGACGCGCCCCACTGCAGGCTCTTTCCGTCCGCACTCAGCGTGACGCCCGGACTGGCCTCGATCAGCTCCTGCATCTGGACGCCGGTCAGCCCGCACGCCTCGGCGAACTGCTCGGTACCGCGCAATTGTTCGAACGATTCGGCGTTCGCCAGACCATAAAGCGACTTGAGCACGGCTTCCGTTTCCGAGAGGGTCGTGACAACCGCGACGTCTTCCGGTGACATCTCCAGCCATTCGCGGGCGGCGACGTCATGATCGGCCGCAGGAGCGAAGAGCTGATAAAACTCCGAAGACTTGAGCTGGATTTGAGGTAAGTAGCGCGTGAGCCGCACAGCCGGTAACGAGAACGGCAGCCCGAATGGATGCCTGCGGTTTCGCAAAGCGGTGTACGGCGCATTTCCGACCAACCGCTCGAGTATCTCGTTGACGATGTCCAGATACGGCGTCTCGGTGAACGTGTTCTCCGCGTCGAGCACGACCGCCTTCAGATCCGGCCGCCGCCCGTCCAGCGGTGAGCGGACAAAGTCCTTGTCCAGCAACGCAAGCAGCTCAACCAGGTACGCCGCCGGCGAGTACACCGACCGGGCGTCGTCGTGCAGGCTGAAGGCCGGCTCACCGAACAGGTCCTCGTAACCGGGCGTCGATTCGTCTCGCAACACTGTTCCTCCACATGCCCAACCCCGCTCGCCCCGCGTCGACGCACAGCGGCAAACCAGAAAAGAGCACCAGGGAGAAGCCGGCCCGATCACACTCGAAGCTCAAGTCTTTCTCAAGTGATCGCCCGCCTGCGGGTAACCGTCTCCAGTTCTGCGCTTTCCCGGTCAGAATCGCATGGTCAGATCGACTAGAAGGAGCCCAACGCCCACACAGTCGGCCGCCCGGCAGAACCCGTTACGGGCCCTCTGCAAAATTTTCTGAGCGTGTTCGAAACTACGGACCTGGAAGGAATCCGCGAATACTCTGAATGCCACAGCACAAGCGCCCGAACAGATTCGGCCTCACGACCGGCCAGGCGTCATGACGCCGGTCTCGTAAGCGAGGATCACCGCCTGGATCCGGTCACGCAGACCGAGCTTGCTCAGCACGTTGCTCACGTGCGTCTTCACGGTGTGCTCGCTGACCACCATGGCCTGCGCGATCTCGGCGTTGGACAACCCACGGGCCATCATCGCCAGGGTTTCCCGTTCCCGCCCGGTCAGCACCTCCAGCTGTGCGGGTGACGGCGTGGGTGCCGCGGCCGGACGCGACGTGAACTCGGAGATCAGCTTCTTGGTGACCGTCGGAGCAAGCAGCGCGTTGCCTGCCGCCACCACCCGCACCGCCTGGACGAGGTCGTCGCGACGAACGTCCTTGAGCAGGAACCCGCCGGCGCCCGCACGCAGTGCCTCGAACACGTACTCATCAAGGTCGAAGGTCGTAAGCACCAGGACCCGGCAGGCGGTCTCGGCGCGCACGATCTTCGCCGCCTCGATGCCGTCCATCCTTGGCATCCTGATGTCGAGCAGCAGCACGTCCGGCTCGTGGGCACGGACCGCCTCGACTGCCTCGACGCCGTCGGCCGCCTCGGCGACGACCTCGATGTCGGGCTGGGCATCGAGGATCATCGCGAATCCGGCCCGCACCAGTTCCTGGTCGTCGGCGACGACTACCCGCACGGTCACGCCAGGCCCCCGGCCGGCAAGCAGACCTGGACCCGGAAGCCTGGGCCGTCCTGGCGTGGTCCCGCTGTCACGGTGCCGCCGCAGGCCGTGGCCCGTTCCCGGATGCCGATCAAGCCGTGGCCGCCAGGGGCCGGACTGCCCGCACCGCGGCCGTCATCGCTGATCTCGATGGTCAAAGTGTTGTCCTGCCGGTGAAGGCGGACATCGGCGTGCCGGGCGTCCGCGTGTTTGACGATGTTGGTGAGGGCTTCCTGGGTGATCCGGTACGCCGCGACCTCGACGTCCGCCGGCAGTGTGCCGGCATCTCCGGAGACCTCCAGTGTGACGGCTGGGCCGGCCTGCGAGACCTGCTCGACCAAGGCTGGAAGGTCTCCGAGGGCGGGTTGCGGGGCGTGCGGACCGTCATCTTCCTTGAGCACAACGAGGATACGGCGCAGCTGTGCCATCGCGTCCCGACCGGCCGAGGCGATGGCGTCGAACGCCGCCTCGGCCCGGGCAGGGTTGGCGGGCAGCGCGACTGGACCCGCTTCCGCTTGCACGACCATGAGGCTGACCGCGTGCGACAGGATGTCGTGCATGTCGCGGGCGATCCTGGCCCGCTCACGAGCAGCTGCCCGCTCGGCCTCGGCGATCCGTTCGTGCTCAAGGAACTCGGCGTGTGCCCGGGAAACAGTGGTGGCCCGGCCGATCGCGTAGGCGGCGACGAACAGGATTCCACTACGGACAGCCGTTTCCGACGACGCGGTCAGCATGCTGCCGCCTACCGTGAGCACCAGCATGATCACCCGCGGCACCGGCGCCGACCGAGTGGCGACGGTGTAGATAGCGACCAACACGCCGTACCACACAGGTTGTGCCGGAACGCTCCCTGCAAGGTCGTAAGCACCTGCCGCGGCCAGACTCACAAGCAGCACCACGACTGGCACGCGCCGCCGCCACAACACAGCCGCCGCAGCCACGACTACAACCACGTAACCCCACCAATGCCACGGCACACCAATGGGATTGGCCCGGGAGAAGAACGGCCACAGCCCAGCCACCAACGCGACCGCAGCCAGGGCCACATTGACACCGGCCGCCGGCAAGGTGCCCAGGCGCATGAACACAAGACGTGATCTTGCCTCCTCGCCTGCGCCCGACGCACGCCAGGTCATGCGCGTGCGGACAGCGTCATCCCGGCGAGCACGATCCGCTGGGTGATCGGCGTCGGGTTGTCACCGTTCCTGGCGTCGTTCGCTGTCATGCCGTACGCGAGCCGTCGCGTGCCATCCACTGTTCCGCCGATGCCCGCGAGATAGCCGTACCGACTGCCGCTCTTGCCCCAGACCTCACCGACGCCAGGCAGTTTGAACCGCTGCAACGCAACGCTGTAGCTCGCGGCCTTGCCACTGACATCGGGCACGGCGGGCACGATGAACAGCTCCCGCTGAACCTCCGGCGCCAGCAACCGCCCGCCCAGCAGTGCCTCTGTGAAGACGTCAAGATCACGGGTGGTGGAAATGATCGCACTGGCCGCCCAGCCGAAGGACTGGTTCCAGCGAGTCACGTCACGCAGCGTGCCGTCGCTCATCACCTGGTAGCCGTGTACGTGCGGACCACAGAGGCCCGGATCGTCGCCGGGCACGGAGGTCCCGGTCAGCCGCAGCGGCCGGATGACCCGGTCACGGACCTCGTGCTCGTAGCTGTTGCCGGTCACCTTCTCGATCAGCATGCCGGCGATGATGTAGCCGATGTTGCGGTACTGCTGTTTCGTGCCCGGGTCGAACTCACGCTCCTGTTTGAACGCCGCGTCGACGTACTGCTGCGGGGTCCAGCTGTCGAACCGGTGCGCCACTTGGTATTCCACGCTCTCGTCAGAGATCACCGGGCTGGGCAAGCCGCTTGTGTGGTTCAGCAACTGCCGGACAGTCACCGTCGGGTAGCCCTGCGCAAGCAGCCCGGGAAGGTACCGCTGCACAGCGCCGTCCAGCTCGATGCGGTGTTCGGCGACCAGTTGCAGCACGACAACGGCCGTGAACACCTTGGTGACACTGCCGATCCGGAACCGTGCCTCCTGCGGGACAGCAGCCCCGGTGCGCCGGTCCACCGTTCCGGCGGTGGATTCCCAACACCCGTCCGGCCCGGTGGCACGGACCAGCGCCGCAGTCACGTCTGCGCTTAGCAGACCAGCGATCGCCACTTGCAGCGCAGTCGTGTCGAGTGGCCGCGCGGCCTCGCAGGAGTGTGCAGTCCGCAGAGGCGCCGCGATCGCAGGCGAAGCGCCGGCCAGGGCAGCGATGATCAGGGCCGCAGCGGTGGCAGTACGAACATTCATGGTGAAGGCTCCTTCGATCAGGTCGACGGGCGTAATCCTGATCTTCAGAGGTGCCGGGGACATCGCCGGACAGAGCCAATCCCGATCTCCCCCGAGAGAGGGAGATCGCCGGTATGGTCGCGTGATCCGACATGATCATGGAAGGACATGCCTGGTGCGAAGACGAAATATGGCAAGGGCGGCCTTAGCCGCAGTCGTGGCGCTTCTGGTCAGTCCGGCGGTCGCCGCCGCCGATGTCGCCCCGCCCGCGAAAGTCACCTCCAACTTCGAGACCTACTGGGGCGTCAGCCTGAACCGGGACTGTGGTTACTCCCAGTCGCTGGCGGGCAACCAAAGCTTCTGGCTCTTCTGCGACACCGCGTGGAACGACTTCAACGGCGGGCATTTCATCACCGGCTCCACCGCGGCAGTCGGGCCGCACACCGCCGGTCTGGTACCCACGAAACTGAATGAACTACCGACACCGCCCGGAGCGCCACGTCCTCAGCCCTACAACGGTGGCCCAGAACAGTTCCTGCCCACTCCCACCGGGTTGCTCAACCCAGCAGGGCAGCCGTGCACACCGAACACCACCCAGTACCCGGCTTCCTGGATCACCGGCCTGACCCGGGACCCGGCGTCGAGCAACCTGCTGATCACGTACTCCGACCTGTGTGTCACAAACACCGCAACACCTTTCCTCACCCAGCGCTACGGAATCGCTGAGTACAACCCCACGACCAACACCGTTCTGGCACGGACGACTGTCATGTCCACCACGGGAACACAGCTCCCGGCCGCGCAAATCCTTGGCTCGCCAGTGATTTCCGGCGGGAATCTGTACCTGTACGGCTACGAGTGCACAAGTTGGTTCTCTGGGGTGTGTGCCACCGGAAACACCTACGCCGCACGCGTACCGGCCAACCCTCAGTCGTGGCGCTCGTCTTCGGCGTACGTCTGGTACACCAACACCCAAGGCGGTACGTCGAACAAACCCGCGGACGCGCGCAATGTCATCGCGTCCGCGCCCTCGGCAGTCTCCATGCACGATTTCAGCCCGGTGGGCCGCGGCTTCATCGCCATCGTGCAGAAGGACGTGGCCGGTGGCTTCGAACTCTGGCAGGCCACCAGCCCGGCGGGCCCGTGGACCCGCCGCAGCACAGGGAAAGTCCCCTGCTCGGGAGGTGCGGGCAACGACCTCTGCCGCGCGCTGACCGGGCACGTGCAGCTGTCCACCAGCAGCCAGCTGATGCTCAGTTACTTCAACCCCGCCAGCGCCCACGTGGAGGCAGCCACCTTCCCCTGGTGACAGGGCACGGGAGCGGGTGCGTCGCAGTGCGGCCCGCTCCCAGGCCCAGGCCGTACCATGATCCGGCCGGACGAAGTGAGCCCCAGGGAGTCGTAGTGACGTATCCGCCGCAACAGCCGTCTCACTCCGGGACGACACCGCCCGCGAAATCCAGAACAGGATTGATCATCGGGGTTGTGGTGGCGGTGGTGGTCGCGCTGGGCGGAGTCGCGGCCTGGCTGCTGTGGCCGGCCGAGCAAACCGCGGGTACTGCTGTTGGAGGCTCGACGAAGGCCACTCCTCGTACCACCGACGCGCTGCCCTCAGCGGCCACGTGTTCATACTCGCGAATGCCCGAGGACCCCGCGGCCAAGGACGTCGGCCAGCCCACCAACGGCAAGGCCCAGTCCAGCGGAACCGTGCAGGTCACGTTGAAGACCGACCAGGGTGACATCGCACTGGCCCTGGACCGCGCCAAGGCGCCCTGCACCGTGCAGAGCTTCCTGTTCCTGGTCGGCAAGAAGTACTTCGACGGCACGCCCTGCCACCGGATCACCACGGCTGCCGAGTTCAAAGTGCTGCAGTGCGGCGACCCGACCGGAACCGGCCGAGGCGGGCCGGGCTACAAGTTCGGCGACGAACTGCCCAAGGACCTGCAACGAATCGACGCGGAGCGAGTGACCTACCCGACCGGCACCGTGGCCATGGCCAATGCCGGTCCCGGCACCAACGGCAGCCAGTTCTTCCTGGTGTACGGCAACACCCCGCTGCCCCCGAACTACTCCGTGTTCGGCGCCTACAGCGCCCCTGCCCAGGCGGTCATCGACAAGGTGGCCGCGGGCGGTGTCAGCGCCGGGCCGGACAGCCTGGGGCCCGAGGACGGCAAACCGAACACACCGATCAACATCCAGCAGGCCACGACCGCGGGCTGACAGTCCCTTATGGATTAGCCGACCGGTTGGACAATAACAGTCCTTTTGGCGGAAGCCGTCCGGCGGGATCAGCTGTGACACTGAATCGAGGTGATCAGGTCCAGCCGATCCTGGAGGTCGCGTGCGCAGCAGAACGGTTCCGTTCCTCGTCTCCGTAACGTTGGCGCTCACCATGGCGGCCGCGACCCAGGTCCAGGCCGCCGAATCCGGGCCGGTCCCGCAGGTGACACCGGCACCGCAGGACATCCGCCGCAGCGGCCCGGACATCGTCGTGGGCAGCCAGGTGGAAGTGGTCGCCACGGCCGCCACCGATCCGGCCGCGCTCAGCCTGCTCGACAGCGTCCTGCGCCAGCAGGGTGTGCGCAGTGTCAACGTCCGCGCCAACGCCTCGGGCAGCACCCCGCTGACGATCCACTTAGGACCTGCCGATCGGCCGGACATCGCATCGGCACTAGGCCGGACGCTGGTCCCCCAGCACCCCGAAGGCAGCGCGATCGCCGTCACCAGCCGACACGGATCACTGGTCGGCACCGTCGCGCTCGGCGGCACCGACCCGGCCGGTCAGTACTACGCCGTGCAGACCTTGCGGCAGTTGTTCGTGGGAAGCCCGTACCGGCGGCACATCGCCGGGGTCACGATCAGCGACTACCCCGCCATGCCGTTGCGCGGCACGATCGAGGGCTTCTACGGCTCGCCCTGGACCCACCAGGAGCGGCTTGACCAGCTCGCTTTCTACGGCGACGTCAAGGCGAACACCTACATCTACGCGCCCAAGGACGATCCCTACCACCGCGATCGCTGGCGTGATCCGTACCCGCAGGCCAAGCTCGCCGAACTCGACCAACTGGTCGATGTGGCCGCGTCCCACCACGTCCGGTTCACGTACGCGATCTCGCCCGGGACTTCCATCTGCTACTCAAGTCAGTCCGACCGTGCGGCACTCACCCGCAAGCTGCAAGCGATGTACGACCTCGGCGTGCGTGCCTTCTCCATTCCGCTGGACGACATCAGCTACACCCGCTGGAACTGCACGGCCGATCAGACCACATACGGATCGCCGGGGCGTGCGGCGGCCGCCCGGGCCCAGGTCTCGCTGCTCAACGACGTACAGCGGAATTTCCTCGCCACCCACCCCGGTTCGTATCCGCTGCAGATGGTCCCGACCGAGTACGGCGACCTCACCGACACCGCGTACAAGCAGGTGATCCGGACGACGCTCGACCCCGCTGTGCTGGTGATGTGGACCGGGACGGACGTCATTCCGCCCAGCATCACCGTCGCCCAGGCGCGCAGTGCCTCGCAACTGTTCGGGCGCAACGTCTTCGTCTGGGACAACTACCCGGTGAACGACTACGCCCAGGCCGCCGGCCGGTTGCTGCTCGCGCCGTACGACCATCGTGAGGCAGGGCTGTCCGATCACCTGGCGGGCATCGTGGCGAACCCGATGAACCAGGCCGCGGCGAGCAAGGTCGCCATCTTCACCATGGCCGACTTCATGTGGAACGACCGCGCCTACAACCGTGACGTCAGCTGGACGCAGGCGGCGAAGTACCTGTCGGCAGCCAACCCCGACGCACTGCTGCTTTTCTTTGACCTCAACCATCTCGCGCCGACCTTCGGCCCACAACCGTGGCAGCCGCAGGCGCCCGCGCTCCGCGCGTTGGTGGATTCGTTCTGGGCCGGTGATCCCAGGCTTCGAGCGTACGTCCAGCGCATGACGCAGGCCCCGACGGCAATCCGGGCCTCAGTGAGCGACAAGGCGTTCCTCAGCGACGCGTCGAACTGGCTGGACGCCACCGAACTGTGGGCAGGCGCCATGAACAGCGGCCTCAACACACTGGACGCGATCGCCGCAGGCGACCGCGCCGCAGCCGCCCAGGCCCGCCGACGAATGGACACCCAGGCAAGCGCGGCAGGCAAGATCCGCTCAGTGCCAGGCGAAAACCGCGTCGAAGGCGTCGTCCAGATCGGCGACGGCGTGATCGACGTCTTCCTCGACCGAGTACGCGCCAAACACGACGAGTTCAGCGGCCAGATCCCCCTGACCAACCTCTCCCAGGGCAAGCAGGCGACCCAGATCTCGGACTACGCACCGGAATACACCGCTGCCCGATCCGTGGACGGCAACCTCTCCGACTTCTCGACCACATCAGGCGCCGAGGTCCAACCATGGTGGCAGGTCGACCTGGGCGCAGTCGCCAACATCGAGACCATCAGGGTCTACAACCGCGTCGACTGCTGCGCCGAACGCGTACGGAACTACTACGTACTGGCATCGCCGACCCCATTCCCGGCAACCCTCAGCCAAGCCCTGACCACCCCAGGCGTGGTCAGCCACCTCGAAACCGCCCAGGCCGAACGCCCGACCACGATCAATCTGCCCGCCTCCGCACGCTACGTACGGGTCTGGCTGACGACCTCGACACCCCAGGAACTGAACATGGCCGAAGTCCAGGTCTTCGGCCGATCGGGTGACACCTGAGAGGTGCCGTCTGGCGGTATCGGACAACGTGTAAACATACGGACTGATGCTGTGGACCACATCGCCTGACTGGAGCGACGCGACTGCGGAGCTGTTGCACCGCACGCTGCAGGGCGCGATCTGGGAGAACGCTGTTTTGGTCGATGTCTGGCGCGCGGTCGGAATGGCGCCCGCCGAAGTCGCTTGGAATCAGCCCGCCTCGATGATCTGGCGGACGCTCACCCGGGACGCGTTCGACGCGGGCAAGCTGGAGAAGCTGATCTTCGAGGTCCGCGAGCGGATACCGGCTGTGGCCGGGAAACTCGACCGCGTCCTGGCGGCCAGGCGCGTGGACGCGACTTGGTACACACCGCTCCACCGGCACACGGCAATGCTCGTCGGCCCCGGATGCAGGCGCGCACTGATCGATCGCGAGCGGCTTCGCCGGAGCATGATCCGCATGATCAAGGAGGACTTCCCGGTCCTGGCGATCACCGGTGGGCCGGGAACCGGCAAGTCCTACAGCCGTCACCTCATCCGGCACCTCGTGCACAACGGCGAATTCGTCGCTGTCGACGTGGAGAACGACTGGTACGACGACGTGAACGCGGCCGGACTGCTCGCCACACTCGCCACCCGGCTCGGAATTCCCCGGGCCGACGGTCCCGTCGAGCACGTCGAGCAGTCCCGGGCGGTCCGGGAACTCGTGCACAGCTTTGTGGGGAGATTCCGCTCGTTGCCGCAGCGCCAGCGGTGGATCTTCATCGACGGCCTCGACCGACCCTGGGTCCGGCCGTGCGTGCACATCGCGGTCGCGCAGCTGGCCAAGGAGGTCGAGGCGGGCCAGTTGCACGACACACGGCTGATCGTGACCGGTCACCCTGGCGATTTCAGCCCCGACGTACTCGAAGTGCTGCTGGTGGAACCCCTCAGCGGCATCACCGAAGGCCATCTACGCGAATTCTTCACCGACATCGCGACCGCCGTGGGCTGCGCACTCGAGCCCAGCGAACTGGATGCCATGGTGACCGGCGTCCTCGCCCAATCGGATCTTTCCGACCTGCGCGCAGTCGGAGCAGCCGCAGGCAAGGCCGCGCACGCGCGCTTCGCACCGGAGGCGACAGCATGACGACGTCGGTCGCCATCGACCTCGACGAGCTGCGTCTCAGAGCAAGCTTGCTGTCACACTATGAATTGTCCTGGCTGGGCGTTGGTGACGAAGGCTCAGCATTGTTCGCCGAATCAACCCGAGTGCTGGTCGATGGCGTACGACATTGGGCACTGGACGACTCGGTACGACGTTCCATCGCAGCTCAGGCGACATTCGACGAGCTACGTACCGCGTGGGAACTGCTCGACCATCGGCCGTCGGACGACCGGCAACAGGCCATCGACCATGCCATCAGTGGCGGCACCATCCGGCTGAACGATCTGACTCCAGCCGAGCTGCGCGCGTTGGCCTGGTTGTCCCGGTGGCTCGGCCACCACTTGTCCACTGACGGCGACATCGACCGCAGGCTAGGTCTGGACAGCCTGCTGGAACCGTTGCGTGGCCTGGTAGGCGACCATTTCATCGGCCGCAACGACATTCTCGCGCGGCTTGATGCCCACCTCGCTGATCCTGGGGGACGGCCCCTGCTCATCCACGGCATCGGCGGGATCGGGAAGTCCTCCCTGCTGTCCAGGCACATCATCAACCGGGCCATCCAGGTACCGGTGTGCTACCTGAACTTCGACCAGACAGCCTTGGATCCGAGCGCACCGGCGACCGTGGTCAGTGCTCTGGCGCGGCAACTGAGTCTGCAGATCGACAACGGCCGCTTCGACGTCTTGATCAGAGAGGCCGGCTGGCGGCTGCGCACAGGCGACAAGCAATTTCATACCAGCAGCCGCTCGGAAAGCAGAGGTGCAACACACGGAGAGCTGCTACGTCTGCTCGATGTTGCCGTGTGGGACACGCGAATACTGCTGGTATTGGACACCTTCGAGGAGGTGCAGCGCCAAAGCCGGGAGGTCCAGGAATCGTTCGCACAGTTCGTTCGCGACCTGGCGAGGAGGCTCCCCAAACTGTCCGTTGTGCTGGCAGGCCGGTCGCCCGCTGCCAATCTCGGCTTCGACATTGTGGAAGTCCCGTTGCTGGAACCGCTTGAGGCCACAGTGTTGCTGCGATCGCTGCTGCCGTTCGACCTGCCACCCGACGAGGCTGAGCGCGTGGTCGAAGCGGTGCGACCTAGCCCTCTGTGCATCCGGCTGGCAGCAGGCATCCTCCGCAAGCAGCCCGCACCAACAGCCTTCCGGGACATCGCGGTCCGCCTCGGCGCGATCGAGGGCGAGCTGTACCACCGCCTGCTCGGCTACATCGACAACCCTGAGGTTCGCAGGCTCGCGCATCCCGGTCTCACCTTGCGCCGCGTCACACCGGAGCTGATCCAGCAAGTGCTTGCCAGACCGTGTCACGTGCCAGTGCCCGATCGCGCCGCCGCAGAAGCCCTGTTCGACGAGCTTGCCCGGGAAGCGATGCTCGTCGACCGGACCCCACACGAACTCGTCCACCGCAAGGACGTCCGTCAGATGATGTTGCCCCGGCTCACAGCTGATGCCCCGGAAACCGTCGCGAGCATCCACCGCCGGGCTGTCGCGTACTACCGGAGACAGCAGGGACCGACAGCACGCACCGAAGAGCTCTACCACCGGATGATGCTGGGCCAGAAGCGGGCAACGCTCGAAAAGCACTGGGACCCAGCCGCACTGGCAGGCCTGACGCCTTCGATCGACGAACTGCCGCCCGCCGCAAAGGCATACCTGGCAGCAAAGGCCCCGAACCTCGGAGTGTCCGATGAGGACCTCGCTGCCGCGGACATCACCGACCGGCGCGAACACATACTGCGCCGAGCCCGTAAGTTGTTCCAGGACAGAGAGTTCCATCCCGCATTGCGCGAGATCGAACAGCACAGGGCCGCAACCGGTGACCAGTCGCCGGCTCTCGCGGACATGTCCATCCAGCTCCTGGAAGCCGCGAACGAGTTCGAACACGCGCTCCACGAGGCACTGACCGCACGCGAGCAAGCGGCGAACTCCGGATCACCGCAGGACTTCTACACGATGACGTTCCACGTCATCAGGCTCAACGACCAACTCGGCGAGCTCCACACCGCCCAGGAGGAAGCGGTCAAGGCGCTGCGGACCACCGACTCTGCACCACCCACGACCGAGTTCTGGCTGATCCGCCTGAGGCTGCTCGTCTACAGTCTGCGCCTGGCCCGGGTAGGGATCGAACCGGAACCGTTCAGTGTGGACCAACTTGTCGCCGAAGCCGTCCAGCTGTACGACAAAATCGGTGCGCGGGCAGTCCGGAATGTACATGGACTGGTGCGCGATCTCGCTGCCGAGGTAGGCGAACACGAGCCCAGAATCATGATCGCAGCACTCCGGCACATCGGTCTCGACGAACGCGACACCCCAGAAGTGCTGAACGCCTTCAACCACCCCGTCGAGCTGGCAGCGAACGCCCTGGATGGCAAATTCGGCGATCGGGTCGCAGACTTGTTGGAGGCCGGGGTACATTCGCCGACCGGCCTCGAAACCCTCGCGGAGATCTACCGCTTCGACGCCGACGATGCGATCGCCGGTGCCCCGGACGCCGAGCTCAAGAGCACGCCAGAGGAGGTTCTCAGTCTGGTCCGCCAGACAAAAGTACGGATGGAAGGCGACCCCTTCTCGACTTCACTCGAGATCGCGCGCGCGCTGCACCTGCATCGCACGGGCCGGATAGCCGAGGCGCTTGAACTCTACGACGTCATGCTGTCCAGGCCGCGAGAAGTGCCAAGTCCTCGAGCCGAAGTCGCGCGGACAATACTTCTCTACCGCGGAGCTGCCCAGCTGGACGACGGAAACATCGAGGGCGCGGTTGAGGATTTCACATCGGCCGCAGCAGGAGCAGAGCCTGAGCCGCGTGCCAGAGCATACGCGTACCTCGGTCAAGCGGCGCGAATCACCGGAGATCTGCCATCCGCGCTCACCTGGTACGACCGATCTGAAGAAGTGCTGCGGGTAGCCGGTTCAGCTGTACCGCCGTTCCTGCCACACGAGCGGGCCAAGGCATTTCTGGCTGCGGGCCTCGGCCAGGAGGCCGCCTCCGAGATCAATCGTGTCCTGCCGGACTTGCGAGCCGCGCGAGCCGGTGTCGACGTGGCGCTTGCCGAGCACGAGCTTGCTGTCGCCGAGTTTCTTCAAAACGATCTCTCCCAAGCAGAGGTCCACGCAGTGTCCGCACGGCGCCGGTTTGCCCGGCGCACAATCGAGCCATGGGCATCGATCGCGGCGCTTACCTCGATCCGCATCCGTGTCGCCCAAATCGTGGCGGGCACCCGACCGCTGCGCCGGACTATCCAGAACAACGCGATGGAACTCGCCGACCGGCTTTCGGAACTAGGTCTGCATGACGAATCGGCCGTGGCACGGTTGCTCGCGGCGCGCGTCGCCATCCGGCGTCAGGCTCTCGCGGAGGCCGAAGCGCTGATCGATGCAGTACCGCGACTCGACTTTCGCACACCCATCGACTGCCGGATGTTGCTCCGGCTGTGCCGTGCCGAGCTCGCTGATGCGCGCGAAGATCCCGACGCGGTGCTCACCGAGGCACAGCAAGGGTTCGCCGAACTCACCAGTCACCCCGACAGACTGGGAACCCTCGATTTTCCCGCAGGCGTCGCCATGTACGGACTCGAGCTGGCACAACTGGCTGTCGATGTCGCGCTACAACAGAACAACAAGAGTCTGTTCGAAGCGCTGGAAAGACTCAAAGAGCCGGTCTACCGCTACGACCCCAAGTACGCACACGACGAGTTCACCGAACTGCGGACCCTGAGCGCACTGCGCCAGCGGAACATTCTGGAAGGCTGGGCTGTCGACGAACTGGATCGCCGACTGGCTGATGTCCGGCCCCAGGGGCAGCAACCACTACAGATCCCGTCACGCACCGCCGTGACTAGCCAACTGGGCCACCACCGTCTGTTCGTGTCATTCGGAACCTCCAGGGACAAGCTCTTCGCAACCGTGCTGAACGGGCCGACGATTATCGTTCGCTTTGACCCAGTCCATGAGGTCCGTCAGGCGGCCACCAGTCTGATGGACGACTTGACCGTGCAGGCGTTGCTTCCTCTCATAGACGACTATGAGCTGGTCATCTCCCCGACCAGCGAATTGGAGTCAATAGCTTGGGATGCCCTGCTGTCCCTCCGAGGCCGGGCGGTCTCCGTGACTCCGACAGCTGGAATGTGGTTGCGTGCCAAGGAGACCCAGCAACACCGGGATGTCTGACGAACTGGCTGTCGGGGTTCAGATGGATACGGCGGTGGATTCGCGGATGACCAGGCGGCAGGGGTGGGTGTGCCGGCCTGGGGAGGGATCGCCGCCGATCGCGGCCAACAGAAGGTCAGCCGCGGTTCGGCCGAGTTTTTCCAGTTCCATGTCGACGCTGGTCAGTGGGGGTTGGCAGCCCAGGGCCATCACGTCCCAGTTGTCGAAGCCGACCAGGGCTATGTCTTCGGGGACGCGGCGGCCGGACGCGCGCAGTGCGTCGGCCACGCCGCGGGCGATCTGGTCGCTGCCGCAGAAGACGGCGTCGATTCCGCCTTCCGCGCCCAGCAGGATCTTCGCTGCCTGTCTGCCCCAGGCTTCGCTCCATTCGCCGAACAGTGGGGCGCCGACCAGGGTGAGGCCGGCTTCGGCGAGCCGCTCGGTGGCTGCGGCGGCGCGGCCTGTCGCTGAGTGGTGGTGCTCGGGGCCGGTGATGTGGGCGATCCGGCGCCTGCCCACCGCCAGGAGGTGGTCGATTGCGCGGTGGGCGCCGCCTGCTTCGTCTGGGACCACGGAACAGTCCTGTGGATCGGTGGAGCTGATGAACGCGTACACCACCGGGATGGACAGGTCGGCGCCGATCGGCGGGCGGGCCTGGGTGCGTCGGCCTGTGACGATGATGCCGTCGACCCGGCGGGACAGCAGCGTCCGCAGGTAGTACTGCTCGCGGATCGGGTCGTCGCGGGCGTCGCACAGGAACACGGAGATCTCGCCCGCTCCCAGTGCGTCCTCGGCGCCCATCATGAGCGGGATACTGAAGCGGCCGATGGTGTCGGTAGTGATCATGCCGACCGTGTAGGTCCGGCCCGAATTGAGCGTCACGGCTGCCTTGTTCGGCTGGAAGCCGAGTTGCCCGGCCGCCGACAGCACCCGGAGCCTGGTTTCCGGACGCAGCGACCCGCGGCCGTTGAGCGCTTTGGACACGGTCCCGATCGAGACACCGGCGAGCTGGGCGACGTCACTGATCGTCGCCGGTCTGCCGGTGTTTCCGACATTTTCCTCTGTTTTCCGTCCGGGCATGTTCACAGAGTACCTCCCGGTCACTCGCGGCTACCGTAAACCCGTGGTCACATGCTGGACACGGACCCTTGACAGTGCCGTGACGACACGCCTACGTTGACGAGGAAACCGGTTTCCTTTTTCCTTGGATGTCGCCTCCTCGAAACCGCCGCTCTCCCTTGGGAGACACCATGAGTTCGCACACCCGCCCCCAGGCCGCAGTCGTCCTCTTAGCCGGCGCGCTGCTGTTCGCCGCTTGTCAGAGCGGTCCCACCGAGTCGTCAGCCGGGAGCACCGGCACAGTGGACGACGGGACGACCCTGACCATGTGGACCAGGTCACCGACGGTCACCTTCAGCCAGACCCTGGTCGACGCCTACAACGCCAGTCACAAGAACAAGGTGCAGCTGACAGCCTTCCCAGCCGACTCGTACCAGCAGAAGGTCGGCACGGCCGCGGGCGCGAAACAGTTACCGGACATCCTCGCGGCGGACGTGGTGTACGCGCCCAACTACTCGTCCAAGGGCGTCTACCTGGACATCACCGAGCGAATAAACCAGTTGCCGTTCAAGGCCACCCTCGCACCCGCCCACATGAAGACGGCCACCCACAACGGAAAGAACTACGGGGTCCCGCACGACATCGACCTGTCCGCGGTCTTCTACAACAAGGTCCTGTTCACCCGCGCCGGCCTCGACCCGGAGAAACCACCGACCACTTTGGACGAGATGGCCACCGCAGCCAAGAAGATCCAGGCACTGGGCGGTGGCGTCAGCGGCTACTTCTTCGGCGGTGCATGCCCTGGCTGTCAGCTGTTCACCAGCTGGCCGATGATCTGGGCCTCCGGCGGCACGGTGCTCAACGAGCAGGGCACGGCGTCCACGATCGACAACCCGACAGCGGCCAAGGTGTACTCGTTCCTGCGCCAGTTGTACGCGGACGGTGTTGTCCCTGCCACGGCGAAGAACGAGTCGGGTCCTACGTGGACACAGTCGTTCGGCGAGGGCAGGATCGGCATCCAGCCGATGGGCGCCACCGGGCTGCAGGGCATCAAGGAAGGCCCGGACCTGCAGGTCGGGGTCGCGCCGATCCCCGGTCTAACCGGCGGCAGTTCGTCGTTCGTCGGCGGGGACGTACTCGGCATCAGCTCCAACAGCCAGCACGCCGCGGCGGCGTGGGACTTCATCTCCTGGACGCTGTCGGAGCAGGCGCAGGTGGAGGTCGTGGCGAAGAGCAAGAACATCACTGTCCGGTCCGACCTGGCCGACAACACCTACGCCAAGCAGGACCCACGGCTGGGTGTGTTCAACCGGCTCGCGGGCGAGGGCCAGACGCCGATCTCGGTCAACTTCGGCAAGACGTTCAACGACGCCAACGGTCCCTGGACCGCGACAGTGATCGACGCGGTGTTCGGCACCGGTGACGTGGCATCGGTGCTGCGGCAACACAACGCGGCCATCACCGAGTCGTTGTCCAGCGGCGGCTGACATGGTGTCGCTGTCGCCACCCAAGCTGCCGGCGCAGGCCTCCCCTGCGCCGGCATCACGGCGGCGCAGGTCGATCAGCCGGCATCGGCGCCACCTGGGGATGCTGTACACGGCCCCGATGGCGGTGCTGGTGGCGGTGTTGTTCGTCCTCCCGCTCGGGCTGATGCTGTGGATGTCGGTCAACCACTGGCCGTTGCTGGGTGCGTCGGCACCCAATGGGGTGGACAACTACCAGGCTCTGCGGGATCCGTTGTTCCTCCGGGCGGTCTGGTTCACGCTGAAGTACACGGCGGTCACCACGGTCGTGCTCGGCCTTGTGGCGTTCGGCCTGGCGCTGCTGATGCAGCAGGAACGGCCCCGCGCGGGCGTTTTCCGCACCATCTTCTTCCTGCCCAGCGCAGTCGGGCTCGCCTCCACCTGTCTGCTGTTCTACGGACTGTTCAACACCGACACGTCCCCGCTCAACGAGCTGGTTCAGCTGCTCGGCCTTGGGCACGTCGACTGGGTCGGGTCGAACACCAACGCGCTCGGCTCGACCGTCGGCATGATCACCTGGCGGTTCGCCGGGTTCTACATGCTCATCCTGATGACCGGCCTGCAAAGCATCGACCCGGTGCTGTACGAGGCCGCGCGCATCGACGGCGCCAGCCGGTGGCAGATCATGTGGCGCGTGACGCTGCCGTTGCTGCGGCCGACGCTCGCGCTGACCATGGTGCTGTCGGTGACCGGCTCACTGCTGGCGTTCGACCAGTTCTTCATCCTCACCGGCGGCAGGCACGACACCGCCACCGTAGTCATCGACATCTACCGGGAGGCGTTCCTGTCACAGGATCTGGGCCGCGCGGCCGCGGTGTCGGTGGCGACACTCGCCGTGCTGATCGTGCTGAACATCGCGCAGATGCGGTTGATTCGCCGTGATGGGCGGTAAGGCCATGCCTCGATTGCGAACCACGGGTTTCTACGTCACCAGCAGCGCGTTGGCCGTGCTGTTCCTGCTGCCGTTGCTGTGGACGCTCTACTCGTCGGTCAGCGGACGCCAAGCCGCCAACGGGACCGAGGGCTGGGGACTGTCGAACTACGAGCGCCTCGCCGTCTTCGGCAGCGGTCTGGGTACCTACTTGCTCAACACAACGGTGGTCGCGGTCGTCGCGGTGACTGTCACCGTCGTGACGACCACACTTGGCGGATACGCCATGGCCAGGCTCGCTTTTCCCGGCCGGAACCTGCTTTTCCTGGTCACACTGGCAATTCTGATGGTCCCGTACACCACGATCCTGGTGCCGCTCTACATCCTGCTCGGCTGGATCGGCCTGCAGAACTCGCTCGTCGGCCTCGGACTGGTCCTCGCCGTGCTGCAACTGCCGTTCGGCCTGTTCATGATGCGCAACTGTTTCGAGGCACTCCCAGTCGAGTTGGAGGAGGCAGCGCTCATCGACGGCTGCACAGTCGGCGGAGCATTGCGTCACGTGCTTTTGCGAGGCGTGCTGCCCGGCATCGTCACGGTCGCGCTGTTCTCATTTCTGGCTTCGTGGAACGAGTTCGTCGCTCCCTTGATCTTCCTCACCGACGGCTCGAAGTTCACGCTCCCGGTCGCGCTGTTCAACCTGCAGTCCGGCAACCTCGGCTCGGTCGACTTCGGCGCGCTGCAGGCGGGTGTGGTCACCTCCGCACTGCCGTGCGTGGCTGTTTTCCTTGTGCTGCAGCGGTATTACGTACGTGGATTCACCTCGGGCGCCCTCAAGGGCTGAAAGAGAGCTCCTCTTGACTGACCCCATTGCAGGCCCAGTCCAGCCCACGTCCTTCGCGACCGCAGCGCTGCGGCCACTTTCGCTCAACGACGCCGTCTTCGCTCCCGAAAGCTTCCTCGGCGTATGGCAGCGGCGCAACGCCACCAGGTCATTGCCGTACTGCATCAGCCAGCTCGACGCCTCGGGTGCCCTCGACAACCTGCGCCGGGTCATCGGTGAGGCAGACGGCGACTACCAGAACATGTGGTTCGCCGACAGCGACGTCTACAAAACCCTTGAGGCCGCGGCCTGGCAGCTGGGCCGGACTCCAGACGACGCGCAACTGCTCGCCTTCGTCGACAGCACTGGGGCACTGCTGGCCAAGGCCCAGGGCGAGGACGGCTACCTCAACTCGTATCTCACCGTGGTAGCCCCGGAAAAGCGCTGGCAGAAGCTGCACTGGAGCCACGAGTTGTACTGTGCGGGCCATCTCATCCAGGCCGCCGTCGCCGCCGCCAGGGCCGGGGTGGGCGCGGAGCTCGTCACGGTGGCCCGGCGTTTCGCGGACCTGATCGTCGAACGGTTCAGCACAGTCGACGACATCGACGGGCATCCCCAGATCGAGACGGCATTGGTGGAGCTGTACCGGGTGACCGGGCACGAGCCGTACCTCGACATGGCCAAGCGGTTCATCGACCTGCGTGGGCACGGGTTGCTTGACGGCGGCCGGTTCGGTTCGGCCTATCTGCAGGACCACGTTCCGGTACGGCAGGCAGAGACGGTCGCCGGGCACGTCGTACGCCAGCTCTACCTGCTCGCCGGCATGGTGGACGTCGCGGTCGAGTCGCACGACTCCGATCTCCTTGAAGCCGCCAAGCGGCTGTGGGACGACGCGTTCGGTGCAAAGACGTACATCACCGGCGCTCAGGGATCGCGGCATCGCGACGAGGCATTCGGCGATACGTACGAGCTTCCTTCAGATCGGGCGTATGGCGAGACGTGTGCCGCGATCGCGAGCTTCCAGTGGAACTGGCGCATGCTGCTGGCGATGGGCGACTCGAAGTACGCCGATGAGATGGAATGCGCGCTGTACAACGTGATCGCGGGATCGACAGCCCTGGACGGGACGCATTTCTTCTACTCCAACACGCTGCACTTGCGGACCGGCCACGACGGTTCGCACGAGGACGCACCATCACAGCGCCTGCCGTGGTACTCGTGCGCGTGCTGCCCGCCGAACCTCGCCCGGTTGCTGGCTTCGCTGTCCGGTCACACAGCCACAACAGACCACAGTGGACTCCAGATTCACCTGTACACCGCAGGTGAACTGAACACCACAGTGGACGGATCTCCCGTTCATGTCGCCATACGAACGGACTATCCCTGGGACGGTCGAGTCGAGCTGACGGTAACCACGCAGGCACCGCTCACACTGGCCCTGCGAATTCCAGGCTGGGCAGCCGACGCCCAGCTTGACGGCGAGCCTGTCGACACAAACGACGGCTATGTCCGGCTTCAGCGTGACT
Source organism: Kibdelosporangium banguiense (assembly GCF_017876405.1). Taxonomy (GTDB): domain Bacteria; phylum Actinomycetota; class Actinomycetes; order Mycobacteriales; family Pseudonocardiaceae; genus Kibdelosporangium; species Kibdelosporangium banguiense. Next base: position 11,806,371 of record NZ_JAGINW010000001.1, read on the forward strand.
GGTCCGCCGGGGTCACCGTGACGCTCGACCTTCCGATGCCTGCCCGCATTGTCCGGCCGCACCCTCGGATCGACGCCGTGCGCGGCTGCGTGGCCGTGACGCGCGGACCGCTTGTCTACGCCGTGGAACAGTCCGACCTGCCGGAAGACGTTGTACTGGAGGACGTGCGGATCGGCCCAGCCGCGCCGATCACAGCCGGCAACCTGCCGGATATCCCAGTTTCCCTCATTGTCGGTGGCAGTATCGAGCAGTCCACTTCGGACGCACTGTACTCCGGCCACGCCGAGTCGCACGGCGAGCCGTCAGAACTCGTCGCCATCCCCTACTTCCTATGGGGCAACCGGAAACCCGGCCCGATGCGAGTCTGGATCCCGGTTAGGACCGCAGGCGTCTGACAGTGGCATCCACATAACCATTGCTGTGGGCCATGTGCGTGATCGCCTGTGCGGTCAAATCGCGGTCCAGCCCTGTGGCGGAGTTGACGGTCACAACCATCTTCGTCGGACTGCGAGCGTCACTCTCACCCAAGGGAGTGAAGTCGATCAGGTCAGCCAACGACAAGGCGGAAGTCAGCCGGAACTCGATCTGCGGCGGACTGGTCCATCGCATGTGAGCCGGATTGTCGCTGGCGATCCGTGGCAGAAGCGTGGCGGAGGTCGTGGAGGCAGCGGCGAGGAACTCGACGATCTCCCACCACGTCAGCCTCGGTGACAGCCTGCCGCTCTCAAACCTGAGCTCCGCGCACGAGACGAATGAGGACCGTGTCGTGGTGGGCAGCGAGACCATCACCTCGGCGGATACCCCGGGCTGCCCATCCGGAGTGAGGACATAACTGAACGTGCTCAGCGTGTTGCCGTTCGGTCCGCGCTTCCAGGACATGCCGGTGCTCTGCGGAAACAGCAGGCCGACAACCCTTGTCAACTCGCTGGACGGCAACGCCTCCACGATCTCAGCACGACGTTCAGGAGTGATCTCGCATTCGTCGGCCCATGGCAACGTCGTGAGCGCCCGCACCATCGGTTGCGCCGCGACACCAGGCCAGATCAACGTATGAGGCGTGTGGGTCTTGATGAACGGCTTCGGCACCGGTTCCCATCGCCAGCCCTGGCTGTCCCGCTTCAGCACCCCGGATTTCCAGGCCCCACCGGTCAAAGCGACTTGGGTGGCGTCGTTTCCAATGATCTGTCCTGGTTCGGGAAAGCCGGTCGCTTCAAACGGTGTCATGCCAGCAGCACGGCCACCCACATAACGCAACGCGGACCACACGTCCTCCGCGACAGCTGTGACGTCCTGGTCAGGCAGCGCGCACAGTACCCATCCGTCGTTCTCGAAGTCCTGCACGACACCCGGGCCTTCCCGGCGCAGCTCCGAAGTGGGGCGACCGATGCGGCCGACCTCCGCATGAATTCGCCGGAACTTGTTCGACCAGCCGGGTTCGCCGCTTCCCACCTCGAATGACGGGGCCACTTTCTCGACAGGACCGCCGTAGTGTTGGTGAATACCGCCTCCGATGGTTCTCGCCTGGAACGTTGGCCCTGTCACGTGACCACTGATGATATTGGTCACCCCACTGCGGGCAGGAATCCGCGGCTCCGGAGGCTTGCGGGGCTGATCCGCGGGTTCGGCCGTGCGCAGCTTGGTGATGAAGCGTTTGATCTGGCCGTAGACGAGTGAGTCGCGGTCTTCCGGTTTGCCGATCTCGGTGTGGTCGGCGTCCACGCCGATGGGGGTGACCCCGGCGAGGCCTGGGTTCGCCGATGTCTCGTCGACGACCTGCAGGCCCTTGGTCTTGTGGGTCTCGAAGAAGACCAGGTTGCGGATCTTCGTCTCGTCGGCCCAGTTGCGATAACGGTCGCTCAGATGCCGCAGATACGCCGCATTGCGTTTGAGATCCTCGACGGCGTCGGTGCCTCGATACAGAATCCCCAACGCGTTGACCGCTTTGGTGAGACCTGATCCGGTATGCGGGGTGGCCAGGAAGACGATTCCCTTCGCGGCCGGCGCGAAGGCCGCGAACTCGGTGCGGCCGTCGGAAGCGTGCATGAGAATCTCTTTGACCAGCAGTCCACCCATGCTGTGGGTGACGAAACAGATCGGGCGTTCGCCGATTCCCTTGGTCTCCAGCAGGGCCATGAGGTTGACGGCCCGGTCCTGGATGGGCATGGACTGGCCCCGCCACCCGCTCGACCAGGCGTCATAGTCGACAGTCCAGACCGCGACATCGTCGAACTCGCTCGCCAGCCACTGCGGCCAGAAGGATTCCGTCTCCTTCTTGCGCATCCAGGTCTTGTACGCGTCCCCATCCAGGCCGTGCACGAAGACGACGTCCAGCGCGGCCTTCTCCGGGCTGTGAACAGCGTAAACCTTCGACACTCGCACGCTCCCGGGCACAACTCGTCCGATGGGCCTCTCGTCGAGAGGTCGTGCCCGTAAGATACGTCGTTACACCGGCTGAGCGCGCTCGAACACGACCTGCCCGTCGAAAACCGTGAGGTCGACCGACAGCCCTGGGATGTCGTGCGGATCGGTCGCGACCAGCTCACGGTCGAGCACGCAGAGGTCCGCGACCTTGCCGATCTCGATCGATCCCTTCCACGACTCCGCGAAGTCCTGCCGCGCGGGATTGATGGTGTACGCACGCAGCGCATCGGCCAGGCCGACACACTCATCGGGGCCACTGCACCGGCCACTGGCCTTCGATTCCCGAAGCAGCATCCCGGCGACGCCCTGACGCCAGTCCGGCTCGGTGACCGGCGCGTCCGAACTCGCGCAAACCGAGACACCGGCCTCGAACGCGGAACGGACTGGCCATTGGTATGCCGAGCGGCCGGCGCCCACCACGGAGTCCATGAGGTCCGAGATCGTCCACTTGATACTGGGGTTCATGTTGACGCCGTAGCCGTGCATTGCCAGCTTGGCCAGGCTCTGCGGGCTGACGAAATCGCCGTGGATCACGTAATGCCGCGCGCCTGACCTGGGGTGTGTGTTGTTCGCGGTGACGAAGGCGTCGACGACCGTATCGATGGCCAGGTCGCCGGTGACGTGCACGCCGACCTGATAGCCGCGCTGGTGCGCAACGAGGATCATCTCCTGCAACTCGGAAACACGCAGTTCGGGCGTGCTGCCGTGGACACACAGGGAACCGTGCCCGCCTTCGGCGTACGGCTCGCTCATCCACGCCGTCCGGTTGGGCGGCACGCCGTCGCCGAAGATCTTCACGCCGATGACCCGCAACCGCCGTGGATCCACCGACGCAGGCGGCTCGAATTCCTCGAGGCCGCGCCGCAACTCCGCGACCGAGCCGCCCATGGGCGCGGGCAGTAGCAGCACACTGACCCGGGCGGCCAACTCCTCATTAGCCACCATCTCGGTGTACGCGGTCAGGTTGTCCCCGCTGAGGCCGCCGAACAGCGTCTCCGCACCACCAGCCCCGAGACCAGGTTCGGTATAGCTGGTGATGCCGCGTGAATGCAGACTGGCGATCATGGCCTGGATCGCCTTGCGACGCTGCTCGACGGTCGGCGTGGGCAGCTGTGCCTGGACGTGCCGCTGGGCGGCCTCGCGCAGGATCCCGGTCGGCTCACCGTGCTCGTCGAGATCGATCTCCGGCGTATCTTTGTCCACATTCGACAGCTTGAGCGCCAGGGTGTTGGCCAGGAGCATGTGCGCGGAGAAGTCGTTGAGACAGACCGGGTTGTCCGGCGACACGCGATCCAGGTCGTGACGGTTCGGCAGCCGGCCGGGGTCGGCCAGGCACTCGGCGAGGTAGCCGGGATCCCAGCCGAGCCCGATGATCCACTCCCCCGGCTCAGCGGTCCTCACAGCCTCCTGCACAACGCTGAGTATGTCCTCAATAGACTTGACAGTCGGGTACCCGACATCGAGCGCGAAGGGCGGCTTGGTCATCGCGTACGCCGCACCATGCAGATGCGAGTCGTTGATCCCGGGCAAGACGGTTCGCCCACCCAGATCGATCACGCGGGTCGACGGACCCGCCATCGACTGGATCTTGATGCTGTCACCGACCGCGACGATCCACTGGTCCCGGATGGCGACGGCCTCAGCGACCGAGAACTCCGGATCCATGGTGAGAACCTGGCCGTTGACAAGGACAATCGAAGCCTCTGCCACGACAAACTCCTATCTGGCATTCTTGGGGCCGAAGTACGCGAGCGCGGCACCGGCGACCAGGGCCGCTCCCTGGGTGATCTGTTGCCAGAACGTCGGCACCCCCAGCAAAGTAAGCCCGTTCTGCAGGCAGCCGAGAAACAGCACACCCAGTAGAACCCCGAGAACAGAACCGGAACCACCGCTGAGTGCGACCCCACCCAGCAACACAGCGGTAAGGACAGTCAATTCAAATCCCGCGCCGGAAGTCCCTGACACAACGCTGTCCAGCACAGACGCCTTGATCGCCCCCGCAAGCGCCGCCGCCGCACCAGTCACAACGAACAAAGCCAACGGCGTACGCCGAACATTCACGCCAGAGAGGTACGCCGCCTCCCGATTGACCCCGATCGCAAACACATGCCGCCCAGCAGGCGTAGTCGCAAGAAACACAGCCCCGGCAACAAGAACAAGCACCGCGATCACAACCGGCACAGCAACACCGGCAAACCTCGCCCCACCCAGCCAGGCGAACCCGTCACCGAAACCACTCAACGGCAACGGAAACAGCTGCTGGTCAATCCCACGCAGCGCAGTAAGCATCCCGAGCGTGACAATGAACGAGGACAACCCGAACCAGCAACACAACACCCCATTGACAAGCCCAACAGCAGCCCCAGCCGCAAGCGCACCCAGCACAGAAACCACCAACGACTGCTGCTGAGCCCCAGCCAGCCACCCGGCCACCAGCCCACCCAGCGCCAAAGTGGACCCAACAGACAGATCGATATACCCACTGATAAGCAACAACGCAAGCGGCACAGCAACAATCGCCACAGCCGCCGCATCAGTCGCAATCCCCCGCAGATTGGCCTGATCAAAGAAACTACCAGTAGTAACCTGAAACAGAACAGCCAGCAAAATCAGAACCGGAAGCAACGGATGCCGCCGCACAGCACCCAAACTGACACTCGGCAAAGTCCTGGCGGCAACAGTCATGATGCGGCCTCCGTGTTGTGCACCGCGGACAGCAGTGCTTCCTCGGTGATGTCGGTGAGTTCGCCGGTTATCCGGCCGCCTGTCATGATCAGGCAGCGGTGGGCGAGGGCCACCACTTCTTCTGGGTCGGAGGAGACGAACAGGACTGCTGTCTTCTGTTCTGCCGCCAGGTGGGTGATCACTCGGTAGATTTCCTGGCGGGAGCCGACGTCCACGCCCTGGGTCGGTTCGTCCAGGAGCAGGACTGAGGTTGACCGGGATGAGTTCACCCAGCGGCCGAGGATCAGTTTCTGCTGGTTTCCGCCGGAGAATGTCCATGCGGGACGGTTCGGTGCCGTTGGCCGGAGGCCGACGGCGGTGGCCAGTTCGGTGAAGATCCGGCGTTCGGACCTGCGGGCGCGGATTCCCCAGCGGGCCAGTGGGCGGATCGCTGGGAGCAGGGCATTGTCCTGCGCGCTCAGGGTTGCGAACAGGCCCTGGGCGCGGCGGTCGGCTGGGACCAGGGCGACTCCGGCCGACAATGCCTCAGCCGGATCGCGCGGAGTGACAACCCGGTCGGCGACCTGGACTGTGCCGGCTGTCCGGGGACGGCGGCCGAAGAGGGTTTCCAGCATCCGGGTTCGGCCCGATCCGATCAGGCCGTAGACGCCGACGATCTCCCCCGCTGCCACGTTCAGGCTGACCGGCCCGAAGCCTGGACCACTCAGCCCTTCCACCACCAGCTTTCGAGGACCGGCCACGACCGCGGAAGGCCGGGCCGGTTGCGCGTTGCCGCCGGCGATCGCGTCCACCAGTTCCCGCCGAGTGCGGCCGGACATGGTGGAGTGGTGACTGACGCGCCCGTCACGCAACACCGTCACTTCGTCAGCGAGTCGTTCCACTTCGGACAGTAAATGCGTGACATAGACGATGGCCAACCCTTGATTGCGCAAGTCGTCGACACGTGACGCAAGGGCATCACGCTCGGCACCGGACAGCGCGGCCGTCGGCTCGTCCAGGATCAGAACCGAGGCACTACGGCTGAGCGCCTTCGCGATCTCGACCAACTGCCGTTGCCCCATCGGCAGATCTCCCACGCGATCACGCGGGGAGCAAGTAGCCGCCACCCGGTTGAGCAGTTCCGCGGCGATGGCCTCCTGCTTGCCGCGCTTCACCATGCCGAGGCGGGTCCATTCCTGGCCGAGGAAGATGTTCTCGGCCACGGTGAGCGACTCCACCACGCTGAGCGTCTGGAAGATGATCCCGATACCGGCCGCGATCGACTCGCGCGGACTGAGCCGCGTGTGCTGGGTGTCGTTGACCTCGATGACCCCGGAGTCCGGGGCGAACGCACCACCGAGGCACTTGATCAAAGTCGACTTCCCGGCCCCGTTGTGCCCGAGCAGGGCGTGCACCTGGCCGGCCGGTACGGCGAGGTCGACACCGTCGAGGGCACGCACCCCGCCGAAGGACTTCACCAGCCCGGTGATCCGCAGACTCATCAGGCGCCCTGCGCGAGCAGTCCGTCGATCTTCGCGCCGTCCGCCTGGCCGACGAGCGTGATGGGCACGTTCACGCTCGGGTTCGGCTTGCCCGCGGCCACCGCGAGCGGCACGTTGACCACGGCCGAAGCGATGTCGTCCGGCGCGAGCGCGGCCGAGGCACGGTAGAAAGTCCCCTGCTTGATCGCCATCAACGACGGCGCCGAGCCGTCCTGGCCGCCGACGAAGGTCTTCGCGTCCGTTGCAGACCGGCCCGCCTGCAGCAGCGCCTTGTACCCGCCGTAGGCAGCCGCGTCCGTGATGCCGAGAATGATGTTGAGATCGGGGTGTTTGGCCAGCAACGCGGTGGATTTGGACAACCCGGTGTCCGGGTCGATGGCCTGTTCCTGGGCGACCACGTCCACGCCGGGCGCGGCCTTGGTGAACGCGTCGACCATGCCCTTCGTGCGGTCGCGGCCCAGCTGGATCGTTCCGTCGGTGAGGAACGCGATCTTGCCCTTGCCACCGAGGTTCTCGTTGGCCCATTTCGCCGCCGCCGCGCCGAGCAGCGTGCCGCCCTCCAGGAAGCTGAACTGGATGTCCGCGCTCTGGTGCTGCAGGGAGCCGCCGTAGGTGACCCAGATCAGCCCGGCGTCGAGTGCCGAGCGCGCGATGCCCTCGGTCGCCTCGAAGACCATCGGGAACGACACGATGGCCGGGATCTTCTGGCCGACCCAGGTGGTGAGGCTCGACGCCTGCGTGTCGGCTCGGCTCGCGTCGTTGGTCGTGACCAGTTCGATATTGTGCGGCTTGGCGGCCGCGGTGGCGAGTTTGACCAGGGTGGCGTACAGCGGGAGCTGGGTGAACGGGTAGTCGAAGCCGATCTTCGTCAGGGTCTTCGGCTGGGCCGCGGTGCTGGTGGCGGACTGGGTCGACGGCGGCGCGCTGCACGCCCCGGCGGCCAGGACGGCGCCGGTCGCGGTGAGGAACCGTCTGCGGGAGAGTGTCATCGTGCACCTCGAGTCGGTGGCTGGCGTGGCGAACAGTCAAGCCGCGTGGCCCCGGCGCCACCATCCGTACAAATGCCGAGTTTCGTGCTTGCCCGGCAGCCGTACCCGCCCTATCGTTAGGGGCCAAACGTCCTCGGGGGTCGTCACCGGAGGCGCGAACATGCTCGACTACCGGCAGGTCGAAGCGGCCACCCAGATCGGCATGCTGACCAGGGAACGTGACCGGCCCGCGGCATGCGCGGAGTCCTTACGCGTGCTGGGCGGGCTGCTGGCCAACGATGCCGCGATGCTGATGGCCGTCGACCCGGTCAGCGGCGATCACTTCCAGCTCGCCGGGCTCGAATGTTCCACCGCGCAAGCGCATTCGCTCGCGGTCGAGTTCATCAACACGCCCTGGTACGAGACAGTCGTGAACCAGGCACTGCCGCCGTCCATTTCAGACGAACCAGGGCAGCCTTACCGGCGCAGCTGGTTCTACGAGCAATACGTCCATCCGGCGGGTTTCCGTGACGGCATGTCCGGCGCGCTGAGGCATCGTGGCCGTTACGTCGGCATGATCCACGTGTCAGCTGAGCGGCCGGAAGCGTTCGGCACCGAGGCACGCCGGTTGCTCGCCACCGTGATGCCCGCACTGGCAGCGCTCGCGGACAACGCCGAGCGGGTCGACGACCTGCCGACCGACGCATGCGCATCCCTGGTGGTCCAGGGCCAGGTCATCGACCTTCCCGACCGGGAACGTCCCCGGGTCCTGACCGACGAGCCGTTCCGTCACTTGCTTGCCGGATTCGAAGCCTCGGACGGGCAGCGACTGCGGCTGCTCTGGCCGGTGCGGCAGGACTGGTACCGCGTTGTGCTCTGCCGCCAGTCGCTGCTGTCCGGGTCGCAGGCCGTTCTCGTGCACGCCCAGCCGAGCCCGATTCCGTTCCGGCTGAGCCCGCGCGAACTGGACGTGCTCACTCGGGTCGCAATGGGACACGCCAACCGGACCATCGCCGAAGGCCTGTTCCTGTCCCCACGGACCGTGCACAGCCACATCGACCACATTCTGCGCAAGACAGGCACCGGCTCCCGTGCCGAGGCCACCGCGCTGGCGCTACGCGATGGCCTGTTGCGGCCGCTGCCCGACGGGCTGAAGTACTTCCTGGAGTCCTAGCGCGTCCTGGTCAGCAGGAACGTCACCGGCCTGGCCCCCATGCCGTGCAGCACGACGCTTCCCAGGACGCACGTCACGGTGATGAACAGGATGGTGTCGGCAGCGGTCCCATCCGGCAGCCGGTTGAAGGCCAGGAGCCCGAACACGATCGTCGTCGTGCCACGCGGTCCCAACGCCCCGACGAGCATGCGCTCACGCCCGGACAACCTCGATCCGAGCAGGGACAGGAACACGGGCACCAGTCGGATCACCGTGAGCGCCGCCACACAGAAGAGCAGCACCTGCCACGAAACACCGAACGAGTAGGCCAGCACGGCCGTGATCCCGACAACGAACCACATGGTCATGGTCAGCAGCGAGGTGGTGTCCTCCAGCAGGTGGAAGTCCTCGTTCGTGGTGTCTCGCCGGATTTCCGTGCGATCGCCTGAGCTCATGCGAACACGGCGGGCCTTGAGCAGACGGTGCACATAGCGGAAGGCGATGCCGCAGACGAACGAAGCAACGAACCCGTTGCCGTCGATCGCGACGGTGGCTGTGTAAGTCAGCAACGGCGTCAGCAGAATCGCGATACGCCCGGACTGCCCGGTCACCCATCCCGCGTGGTGTGCCCGGTCCATCAACCAGGCGAGGGCGGTACCGATCACGAAACCGACGACGACGGCCTTGATCGCGAAGGGCAACGCCGTCGCCAGCGCGTCGAGCGGCGTCCGCTCCTGGGTCTGGTCGCCCGCCAGGATCAACGCGAACAGGAACAGCGGTGAGATGATCCCGTCGTTGTAGCCGCTTTCCACGTTCAGCACGCTGCGCACCCGCATCGACAGCGCCCGATCACGGACCAACTGCTCGGCCGGGGCGAAATCGGTCGGTACGGTGACGCCCGCGACCAGCAGCAGGACCGGCCACGGCAGGGCGGGGAACAGCAGCCAGCCCACGAGCATCGCCAGCCCGAGGCTCACCGGCAGAGCGATGAGCAGCACCCTGGCCACCAGGCCGGGGTAAGCACCCCACAACCGTCCCCCGCGCACCTCCGTGGCGTCGACGAACAGCAACACCGCGAGGATGATCTCCGCCGCGTGCTGCACTGCCTCGGTGTTCAGCACAGCCTCGATGGAGCTCTCGTTCAGCAGACCGACCACGACACCCGCCAGCACCATCACGACCGGCGCGCCGAGATTCCACCGATCCAGCCGGGACGCCGCCAGCGACCGGACCACCATCGCCAACGCGGCAGCGAGCAGCAACGAGTTCATGCGCCCATCTTCGCCTATGGGGTCCTAAGAGGATCGCTAGACCCGGTCGCTCAGGCCATCGCCTCCGCCCGGCGCACCACCTCCCGGCACAGGGCGCCGACCTGGGCCGGGTCGTCGGTGAACTGGGACGGCTTGAGGCAGAACGTGGTGAACCCCTTGGCCATCTGCTCGGGCAGGCCGGCCATGGCCTGGCCGATGTCCGCGCACGAGTCGTCGTCCGGGAACACCGCCCGCGTACCGCCGATCAGCTCCACCTGTTTGGTCACGCTTTGCCTCAGCCGGGCCAGATCCGCTTCGGACGGAACACCGAGCGGATGGAATCCGTGTCCATATCGGACGATCCGGTCCAGCAGGCGGTCGTGCAGGTGCTGACCGCCGAACCACATCCGTGGCCCGTCGGGGCGATACGCCTTCGGTTCGAAGTAGATGTCCTTGAAGGAGAAGAACTCCCCCGAGTAAGTGGCCGGCGATGCGTGCCAGAGCAGGTCCATCACGGCCAGTTGTTCGTCGAGAATCCTCCCCCGCCGCTCGAACGGCACCCCGAGCGCGTCGTATTCGTCACGGCTCCAACTGACCGTCGGCTGGACGACGAGCCGCCCTTTGCACAACAGGTCCAACGTGCCCAACTCGCGTGCGAGCAGTATCGGATGCCGCAACGGCGCGAGGATCGCACCAGCCACCAGACGCACCCGCGAAGTCACGGACGCGATCGCGGACAGCAGCATCAGCGAGTTGGGCCACGGCGTGTACGGATCCTGGTTGCCAGGCAAGGCGTACTCACGCGGGTTGGCCATGACGCCCTTGTCACTGGCATCCGGGCCGAGGACAAGGTGTTCGCTGATCATCACAGCGTCGAACCCGGCATCCTCGGCCTCACGTGCCCACCGCACGAGCGTGGGCAGGTCGCGTCCCGAGGTCAACGTCCAGTTCTCGCTGAGAATCAACAGCATCCGTGGCACTGGCATGCCGCTTACGCCCGCGCGGTGGGGACGGCCGCGGTCACCGGGTCGATCGATTGCTCCCGGTGAAGGAACGCAAGCACCAAGCCGATCGCGAACACTCCAATCGCCGCGTACGGGGCGTAGATGATCGGCGCGCCGACCTTGTACACCGCGCCGAAGATGGCCGCGCCGGTCACCACAATGCCCGTGGCACCAGCCAAATAGACCGCCCAGAGTTTGCTGTGGTCGCGCAGCCCTCGCAACGCCCCGACCGACATCAGCAGATAGATCACCGCCAGCGAGAATCCGCCGTACGTCGATCCCCAGCTGAACATGGCCACGTAGTGCGGCATGTTCTCCTGGGCGAAGAGCCCGGTCCACGCAGCCGTGATCACGATGACCACCAGGTGTGCGGCCACCACGACAAGGCTTGCCACCAAAGGCGTTCCGCGTCCGCTGACGGAACTCAACGCGGTAGGCAGCCGCCGATCTCGAGCGAGTGCGAAGAACCCACGCGACGCTGCGACGGAACATCCGATCATCACAGCCAACATGTCGAGGATGACCACCAGTTCCAGCAGCCGCCGCACAGCCACGGACCCGAAGCCACCGTCGGACACCGGACCGGCCAGGCCGAACAACGGTGCGCCTGCGTTGCTGCCCAACGCGTCCAGGTTGAACTGATAACCGGCGACCTGGCTGTACGAACCGATGACGTAGAAGACACCAACCGTCAGCACGGAGATCAGCACCGCGCGTGGGATGTCGCGCTTCGGATGCTTGGTCTCCTCGCCGAGGTTGGCCGCTGTCTCAAAACCGGTGAACAGCAACACGCCGTAGAGCACCCCGAACAGCACGCCGCTGAGCCCTTGCGGTGACGTGCCCGGGTTGAACGCGGTGACCACCTGGTTGCCGTCGCCGACCTTGACGATCACCACGATGAAGAACACCAGCACCACGGCCAACGAGACCAACGCGAGCACCAGCTGTGTCCGGGTCGACAGCGCGACACCCATGTACAGCACGACACCAAGGCCGACGAGCAGGATCAGGTCCCACACCACTTCCGGCAGCGGGGTGATCCCGAACTCGGCCTGGAGTGTGTCGTGGATCGTGCCGCCGATCATCACCAGGATGCCGACGCCGAGCACGAGAATGCCGACGTAGTAAAGCAATCCGGCCGCCGCGCCGACGCGTTTGCCGAGCCCGTCGGTGACGTAGTCGTAGAGCGACCCGGCGGAATGGATGCGGCGGGCGTACTGGGCGACGATCCAGCCCAGGCCGAGCACGCCGATCGCCCCGATCGCGACCGACAGCGGCGCCGCAGCGCCCGCACCGCTGCCTGACGCGTTCAACCCGACGAGCAGCGGAACCAGGAACGCGATGGAGAACACCGGTCCCATCACCCCGACGGACTGCGCGATGGCGTCCACCAGGGTCAAGGACCCACCAAGACGACGGTTTGATCCAGCGCTGTCAGCCATATGGCGCCTCCTCGGCCCCTGGTGGTCCGCCCCCGGATCGGCAAATCGTAAGGCCCCAAACGTTCTACCGCAACGGTCGGTTTTCAGCCGGGAAAGACTTTGGCCAAATAGGCCCCGACAAGGGCAGCCGCCCTCCGCTGCGCCGCCTCCGCCTGCAGGTCCGCCTCGGCGAGTACGTCCACGGGGTCAATACCGAGCGCACGCGCCTGTTCGGCGCCCCCGTTGTCCACCCAACGCGCGATCCCAGCCGCGGTCACCTCCGGATGGAACTGCACACCAAGACTGCGCCCGACCTGGTACGCCTGCACTGCCACGGAGTTGCGGGCCAGTTCGACCGCGCCGGGCGGCAGCGTGAACCGATCGAAATGCCACTGGAACCACGGTCCGGCCTCGATCAGCTCCGGCACGACCGAATCGATCCGGACCCATCCGATCTCCGGATGAGCCGCCCTGCCAACCGAACCACCGAGCGCACGTGCCAACGCCTGTGCGCCGAAACAGATTCCGAACACCGCTCCACCGGCCGCGACCGCGTCGGCAAGCCATTCCAGCTCCGGCGCCAGCCATCGGCCGATCCGCCCGTCGTCAAGGCCCGCACTCCACGGCGCCCCCATCGGCACCAGCAGGTCGTAGGCCGAGCTGTCCGGAAAGGACGCCTCCACATCCGGCGAGGCGTGCCGGTCCGCGGGCACGACAACCAGTTCGTCGACGTGCCACCCCTGATCCCGCAGCGCGGCACCGATCAGGCCGGTCTCGGACAAGGCGTCATGCAGGACACACAGCGCTCGCATAGGCCGCTCCCGGTATATCGTTCGGACCCGTACGATATACCGGCGGATCGCCTCCCACCAAACCCGTCAGTCGCGGTCCGGCTCCTCCAGTTGTTCGACAATCACCCGCAGGGACGCGGCGAGTTCCTTGCGCTGGACGTCGCTCAGGCCGCGCACGACGTACGCCTCCTGCCGGTTGAAGGCGGGGAACAGGTTCTCCATCATCTTCTTGCCGGACCTGGTCATCGACAGCACGACACGGCGTCCGTCGGACTCGTGCCGCGCGCGCTGGACGTATCGGTAGGACTCAAGCGTCTTCACCACCCCGGTCAAGGTCGCCTTGGAGATCCCGCTCTCCGCGGCGGCGTGCCGGGTCTCGATGTCGCCCCAGATCCAGACCACCCAGAGGACCACAAAGCCGGTCCAGGTCAGTCCGGTGTCGCGCAGCACGGTCTGCTCAAGGTGGTTACGGATGGAAGTGGTCGCGCGGTAGAGGTTCGACACGGCCCACATCGCGCCGGTGTCGATCTGCATGCCGGCCAGCCGGTCCTCGATCGCCTTCTCAGTGGCCTGGAGGGTGTGCGATCCAGTCATCTGCTTCCTCTCAGGTCATCACGGGCAGTCGCCCACCATGAGTCTAAGAGGACCTAACCGTCGAGCGGCGCCATGCCAGGGTCGACGACCCCCAGTCCGCCGTCGACGGGGAGAACGGCGCCCGTGACGTAGGAAGCCGCAGGCGACAACAGCCAAACGATTGCCTCAGCCACCTCAGCGGGCTCGGCAGGGCGCCGCTGCGGGACGAGCGAGGTGGCGCGCCCGTAGGCCTCCTCCCGCGTGAGCCCCAGGTCTCCGGCGACAGCGTCCATCTCGGCGTCGGCCATCTCGGTACGCACCCAGCCAGGCGCAACGGTGTTCGCCCGGACACCGCGTGCGCCGAACTCGTACGCGACGGTGGCCATGAACATGGTCAACGCGGCTTTCGACGCCGAATACGCCCCGCTCCCCCGGGACGCCACCCTGGCCGCGACCGAGCTCACGGCGACGATCGCCCCGCCGGCCCGCTCCAGCAGCGGCAGGCAGGCGCGGGCGACATGCATCGCACCGTCCAAATTGGTCCGCATGGTGTCCGCCCACTCGGCGTCACCCTGATGGTCGACCTCAGCGGAGTAAATCGCGCCTGCGTTCAGCACAACCGCGTCAAGCTGGCCGAAACGGTCCTCAACCGCACGCGAGAGCGCCTTGACCGAATCAGCGTCGGCCACGTTGACAGATCTCACGAACGCGCCGATCTCCGCCTCCAGCACTGCCAGAGGCTCGGTACGGCGACCGCAGGCCACGATCCGATAGCCACGCTGGTGCAGCATGCGTGCGGTGGCCGCACCGATTCCCGTGCCGGCGCCAGTGATCAGCGCGACCGGCCCGGACTGGGACTCGCTCATCCCGGAGATGCTATTCGCATCCGAACAACTTGACCAGATTCCTTGCGGCCGGACACTTGACAGTTCGTTTGCTTCCAAACATCCTAATCGTCACCAGTACGTCGGCCCTGCTCGCGAGGAGCGCCGGATGACCAGTCCTGTGTGGAATCGGCGAAGACTGCTCCAAGGCGCAGCCGTCGCCGGAATCACCGCCTCGGGCCTGACCGGGACCGCCCACGCCCAGCAGGGCGGCGCGGCGGATCTTGTGTTGTCCGGCGGCCGCGTCCTGACCCTGAACCGTGGCTTCCGGATCGCCGAAGCCGTGGCGATCAAGGACGGCAGAGTGATCGAGGTCGGTGACAACAGGTCCGTACGACGTCTCATCGGGCGTCGGACCGATGTCATTGACCTTTGTGGACGAACAGTCATGCCCGGTGTCAACGACTCGCACGCACACGGCTTGCGGACAGGACTGGCGTTGCCGCCGTACACCGTCGACGTCGGCAAACCTGCCATCTCGGCAGTCACCGAGGCGGTCGCCGCGGCCATTGCGCAGGTCGCGCCCGGCGCCTGGATTCGCGGCAAGGGATGGGACGAGAAGAAGTTCGCCGAGGGCCGGCCACCGACGCGCCAGGACCTCGACCAGATCTCCCCCGGCAATCCGGTCGCCCTGCTGGACTGGTCCAACCATCAGCTGTGGGTCAACAGCGTCGCGTTGCGGATCGCCGGTATCACCCGTGACACGCCTGACCCGGGCGGAGGCGTCATCGTCCGCGACAGCGCCGGGGAACCGACCGGCCTGCTGCTCGAAGGCGCGGCGCGGCTGGTGAACGAGCGCATTCCGGCGTTCACCGAACAAGAGCAGGCCGACGCGATCGAACGGAACATCTCCCTCCTGCTCAGCCATGGGATAACCAGCTACACCGAGCCTGGCATCGGCGCGGTGGCCCAGAAGCTGTACGCGGACAAGGCACGCCGGCGCGCGCTGCGAATACGGGTCACCGCGTTGCTCAGCCGGCCAGACGACACCTACCCGGTTTCGGTCGCCCAGGTTCGTGAAATCCTTGCGGCGCAACAGCCTCTCAAGGGCATCGACCGTCGATGGTTGAACATCGCCGGCGTGAAGCTGCGCGCCGACGGCGTGCCGATCGGGAGCCGTACCGCGTGGATGCGCGAGCCGTACGTCGGCGGTGGCCGGGGCGGGCTGTTGACCGTCGGGGCGTCCGACTCGGAGAAGGTCGCCGAGCTCACAGCGATGGTCGCCTTGGTACACCGGGCAGGCCTGCAGATCGGGACACACGCCACGGGCGACGCCGCCATTGACGCCGTAGCTACGGCCTACGCCTCGTCACGGCCTTCAGACCAGCGCCATTATGTGATCCACGGGGACTTCGCGTGGCCCGAGACGCTGCGTCTGCTGGCGCGCAATCGCTGTGGTGTGAGCTTCAATCCGAACATCAAACGTTTGATCGCCGATACCCAGCCAGGGGTGGTAGGTCCGGAACGGGCTGCCTATCAGACGCCTTACCAATCAGCGTTGCGCGCCGGAGTCCAGGTGACAAGTGCGTCCGACACACCGAATGTGTCACCGCATTGGTTGCAGGGGCTGGAGACGATACTGCTGCGCGAAGGCAACTCAGGGACCGTTTCCGGTCCAGAGCAAAGAATCGGCGTGCAGCAGGCATTGCGCACATATACCACTGCGGGCGCATGGCAGGACCATGCCGATCATTGGAAAGGCTCGCTGGAACCAGGTATGGCTGCGGATCTGTGCGTTCTGGACGGAACCCTGCTCGACGAGCGTGGCCGTCTGGCAGTGGATGCCCATGCGATTTCGGACATCCCTGTCGCCATGACTTTGGTAGATGGCTCGGTCGTTTACGACTCCTCCGACAAGTCCGCTCGCGCCGCGGCCACGGCTGCGCAGAACGCGGGCTGGGCGCGTAACCCGAATCCCGAACACATGTGTGCGAACTGCTGAAAGGAACCGACATGGGTAACAGACGGCATTTCCTGCGCGGGGCCGCACTGAGCCTGGCGGGTGGCATGCTTCCCGCGCAGCAGGCGTACGCGGACAGCGGTCACGGGCAGAAGGATGCCGACCTGATCATCTACAACGCCCGGGTTCTCGTTCTGGACAGGGCTTTCCGTGTCGCGGAGGCAATCGCGGTGCGCGGTGGCGTTGTGCAGGCTGTCGGACACGCCCGGGACATCCGGCGCCTTGCCGGTCGACGCACACAGGTGATCGACGCCGGCGGCGGAACCGTTCTGCCTGGTGTCAACGATTCCCACCTGCACCTCAACGCGTTCGGCCTCGATTTCCCGCCGTTCTCCTACGACGTCGACACCGCGACGATCGACGAACTGGTCGCCGTGGTCCGCACAGCGGTCGCCGCCGCACCGGCCCCGGACTCCTGGATCCGTTGCCAGGGATGGAATGACAACCGACTGCCACGCCCACCACGGCGAACCGACCTCGACCCGGTGTCCGGCAACCACCCGGTATTCCTCACCGATTTCTCCGGCCACGCAATGACTGTCAACACGCGTGTGCTGCAACTGGCCGGCATCACCCGCGACACCGTTCCCCCACCGGGTGGCGTAATCGAAAAGGATGCCAGCGGCGAGCCGACCGGTGTCCTGCGCGAGACCGCACAGGGTCTCGTGCGCGCGCTTATCCCGCCGTTCACCAAAGATGAGATCGCCCAAGGCGTGGATACCGGAATCAGGCTCCTGCACGCGCAGGGCATCACGAGTATCACCGATCCGGGAATCGGCCTCGACCTACTGGCGATGTATGCCGACAAGGCCCGCGCCGGAACGTTGAGAATCCGCCTGAACACGCTTCTTTCCGCCGGTACCGCACCTCAACAGCTACGCGACACCCTATCCCGGTACAGGCCACTGCGCGGGGTCGACCCACGGTGGCTACGAGTGGCGGGCGTCAAGATATTCGGCGACGGGATCCCAACCGCAGCCAAGACAGCATGGTTGCACAAGCCTTACCTCGACGGCACAAACGGCAGCCTGGTCATAGCCGGCGCCACCAATGCGGAACAGGTCGCGAACCTGCGCGAACTGATAAAGATCGCCCACGACGCCGGATTCCAGATAGGCACGCACGCGACCGGCGACGCCACAATCGATGCCGTCGTCGACGGTTATCTCAGGGCAATGCGTCGCAAGGGCGGCGATCCACGCCACTACGTCATCCACGGCGACCTCACGCCCCTGGCAACGTTGAAAACGATGGCCCGTAACGACATCGGCGTGAACATGAACGCGACGATCAAATACTTGCTGGGCCGCACACTCGACCCTGTCCTCGGCCCCGAGCGCACGGACTACCAATGGCCGTACCGGAGCGCGCTCAACCTCGGCGTACAGGTGTCGAGCTCGTCCGACGCACCGGTGACCTTCCCAACCTGGCTCCAAGGCGTGCAATCCGCCGTCCTTCGTGAAGGCCGCTTCGGCGGTGTCGCCGGAGAAGCGGAACGCATCACAGTCCGGGAAGCACTCGCCAGCTACACGCGTACTCCCGCCTGGCAGGACCACGCAGAACGATGGAAGGGCACCCTCGAAGTGGGCAAAGCCGCCGACATCTGCATCGTCGGCGGGAACGTGCTCAGTGCCGACCCGCACGAGCTCGTGAACCTGCCCATCACCACGACAGTGCTGGGTGGCCAGGTCGTCTACGAGGGCGGAACCAAAGCCATGACCATGTCGCGGGAGGCGCGTGCCACCAAGTGCCTGAACGGCGGAAAATGTTGCTGCCGTCTGGCCGAGGACATCCGGGCCGGCATCCCCCGGTAGTACCTCCAGCCCTGGTCAACGCCCCTTCCGTCCCGCTAGGACAGGTACCCCTCGCGCCAAGCAGGGCGTTGACGGAACTTTGCCGTGATGTTGTACGTTCCTACTTCTGAGAGGCCCTTGCCCCCTATCGAAAGAAGTCATGGACCCCTCCCGAAGTACCGGCCGCGACCGCCTGATCATGGAGCGGTCGCGATGATGATCCTGCTCAACATCCTGCTGGGTGTTCTTGTCGTTGTCCTGCTGACTGTCGCGACTGGATACTTCGTCGCGCAGGAATTCGGCTACATGGCGGTCGATCGCTCCCGGTTGAAGGCTCGTGCCGCGAGTGGTGACACTGGAGCCTCGCGTGCGCTGGGGATCACTCGGCGGACGTCGTTCATGCTGTCCGGCGCGCAGCTGGGAATCACTGTGACCGGCCTGATGGTCGGGTATGTCGCTGAACCGATGATCGGCGACAGTCTGGGTGAACTTCTCGGTGGCGTCGGTGTGCCGTCCGGGGTGGGGATCGCGGTCGGGACTGTGCTGGCTCTGCTGCTGTCCACGGTGATTCAGATGATCTTCGGGGAGCTTGTGCCGAAGAACCTGGCCATTGCCCGGCCGGAGCCGGTCGCGCGCCGTCTGGCGTTGTCCACCGGCTTGTATCTGAAGCTGTTCGGCTGGCTGATCCGGTTGTTCGACCACGCGTCGAACCTCTTGCTGAAACTGTTGCGCATCAAGCCTGTGCACGATGTGGAGCATGCCGCGACACCGCGGGATCTGGAACACATCGTGGCGGAGTCCCGGGAAAGCGGGGATCTGCCCGCCGAACTGTCCACTTTGCTCGAACGAACGCTGGATCTGCACGAGCGTACGGCCGAACACGCCATGATCCCGCGTCCGAGAGTGACCACGATCTCCGGTGACGAGCCGGTCAGCCGGGCTGTCGAGCTGATGGCGTCCGGCCATTCGCGACTGCCGGTACTCGGCGCCGACGTCGACGATGTCACCGGAATGATCTGCCTGCGAGACGTACTTTCCTTGCAAGACAAGGACTCCAGAGTTCTCCAGGCGGCACGGCCGACTGTGATGGTTCCCGCCTCGCTGCCGCTGCCCGCGGTGCTGACCCAGTTGCGCGAGGCGGGTGAGCAGTTCGCCTGTGTCGTGGACGAGTACGGCGGCCTGGCCGGTGTGATCACGCTGGAGGACATCGCCGAGGAACTCGTCGGCGAGATCACCGACGAACACGACGACGAGCACATCGCCCAACCTGCGGAGAACGGCTGGCTGGTGTCCGGCGCCACCCACATCGACGAGGTGGAAAGGCTCATCGGGCACGACCTGCCCGACGGCGTCTACGAGACCATCGCAGGACTTGTCATCAACGAACTGCAACGACTGCCCAACCCTGAGGACACAGTCACCATCGTGCTGCCCGCCCGCAACGACGAGCCCGAATTCGAGATCACGGCGACCGTCCGCAGCGTGGCCAGGCACGTGCCGGAGACGGTTTTCCTTACACTGCAAGAGGTTCAGACGCGATGAGCGGGATGAGCACCGGAATGGCCCTGCTGATCACCGCTGTGATCATCGGGCTGAGCGCGTTCTTCGTGGCCGTGGAGTTCGCCCTCGTCGCGGCACGCCGTTACCGGCTGGAGGAGGCAGCCGAGCGTAGCGCCTCGGCGCGGGCAGCACTGCGCAGCTCGCGCGAATTGTCCTTGCTGCTGGCCGGATCCCAGCTCGGCATCACACTGTGCACATTGGCGCTCGGCGCGATCACGAAACCCGCCGTCCACCATATGATGACGCCGCTGATGACCGGATGGGGCCTGCCCGAGGTGACCGCCGACGTGGTCGCATTCGTCCTGTCGCTGATCGTGGTGACCTTCATTCACCTCGTCGTAGGCGAGATGGCGCCGAAGTCGTGGGCCATCGCCCACCCGGAGAAGTCCGCGACACTGCTTGCCTTGCCCATGCGGGTGTTCATGTGGCTGACGCGGCCGATCCTGGTCGCACTCAACGACATGGCGAACTGGTGCCTGCGCAAGGCCGGTATCCCGCCGGTCGACGAGCTCAGCACCGGACGCGGCCCGGAGGACCTGCGTCAACTGCTGGACCACTCGGCACGGGCCGGCGCGCTCGACGACGAGCGCCACGAACAACTGGCCACAGCGTTGGAGCTGAACTCCCGGCCGTTGCACGAGATCGTCCGGCCCAGCCAGGAACTGGCCGAAGTACCTCCGGACGCGACCCCGGAGCAGATCAGGGCCGCGTCACAAGTCAGTGGCCACCTGCGCCTGGTGGTTCGTGGGGACGACCGGCCGATGGGTGTGGTGCACGTACGCGATGCGCTGCTACCGGCTCCGGACGCAACGGCTACAGGCCTGATGCGGCCAGTACTGATGCTGCAGGCCGACGCGCCGATCTACGCAGCGTTGACCACCATGCGTGAAACCCGTAACCACCTCGCGCTGGTCGAAACGGATGACGATCTGATCGGCCTGGTCACCCTGGACGACGTCCTCACCCAGCTGCTGCCTGAGACTTCCGTGCCGGCGCCTCGAACTCACGCTTGAAGCCGGGGCATTCCACGAGTGGCTCATGCCGGCATGTCGAGGCATGGCGCAGGCTGTTGCGCATCCGGATGAGCCGGGCGATGTCGTCGTCGAGTTGCTTGGCCTTCTCGGCCATACGGGCCCGCAATTCGGTGTCGCCGGGCGTGGCGACCAGGAACTTGGCGATCTCGGCGATCGTGAAGCCGGCGCCGCGGGCGCAGGTGATGAGCGCCAGGCGATCCAGGATCTCCGGCCGGTAGGTGCGGCGCAGGCCGTTGCGGCCGTCCGAGGCGATGAGGCCTCGCTTCTCGTAGAACCGCAGCGCCGAGGGCGCCAGGCCGGATTTCTCGGCCACTTCGGCGATGTCGAGCACTGCCGGCCTCCGCTTGACTTGAACCGCGCTTCAAGTCGCAGAGTAGCGGACATGAAGATCCACCACCTCAACTGCGGGTCAGTGCGCCAGATCGAGGCCACCTACGAAGGCCTGCCGCCCGCGCACTCGGTCAATCACTGTCTGCTGGTCGAGACCGATCAGGACGGGCTGGTGCTCGTCGACACCGGTCTCGGCCTGGGCAACGTCCGCGACCCCGGCACCACTCTCGGCACCGCCTGGGTCGAGATGGCTCAGCCCGTCCTCGCCGAGCAGGAGACCGCCGTTCGCCAGATCGCCCAGCTCGGGTATTCGCCCGACGACCTGCGCCACATCATCGTGACCCACCTCGACGTCGACCACTGTGGTGGCCTGCCTGATTTCCCGGACGCCCAGGTGCATGTCCTGGCCGCCGAGCTCGAGGCGGCGATGGCACAAGCGCCGAGCTTCCGTTACCGCCCCGCACATTGGGAACACGGCCCGAATTGGGTCACCTACCCGCTGGAGGAGACCTCGGACTGGTTCGGGCTGACCGCGATCCAGCCACACGGCCTGCCGCCGGAGATCCAACTGGTGCCGCTCGGCGGCCACACCGAGGGCCACACAGGAATCGCTGTGCACGACGGTGATCGCTGGCTTCTGCACTGCGGCGACGCCTACTACTACCACCGGGAGCTCGACGCCGAGCCGCAACCGCATCCCGTGCTCGACATCGTCCAGACCCGCTCCGAAGTCCATCACGAACTACGGGTCGGCACCCAGATTCAGCTGCGGGCGCTCGTGCGTGACCACGGCGACGAGGTCTCGCTCTTCAGCGCCCACGATCCCTGGGAACTGGAGCGCTACACATCTCGGGAAGACGCTTCGGCGACGCTCGGGTGACGGCTGCGGCACGTCCGCCCTGCGACCCTCAGGCCTGACACCTGCGGGAGGGGTTTCGTCCGATGCCACCGCCACCCAAGGCCCTGATGCCGAGGCCCACGGTGACGAAAAAACCTGCCCCTGTCGTGGTCAAAGGGCGCCGTAAGCCGCTGGCACTCCCGCTCCCGCCGTCCAACTCGGCGATGTCGGCTGCCCTGAAAGCCTCGGCAAAACCGACGCTGGACCGGTTACGGCCGGCCGGTCAGGACATGGTGGGCAATGGCGCGGTCGCGGCAGCTGCGGAGTCAGGCCCCGCAGTCGCCAAGCGAAGCCCTGAGACAGACCCGAAGTTCGGGTCGCTGAAGAAGGACGTGCAACGCAAGAAGCGGTCGGTGGCGACCTCGCATCCACCGGCCCGCGCGGAGGCGACGTCCGCGCAGGCCGCGGCCCGTCCCCCGAAGGATGACGAAGAGGCGCAGGGCAAGACCGCCAACGCCGAGAAGATGAACGAGGCCAAGCCCAAGGAGTTCGACAAGGCGGCGTTCGTCAAGGCGGTCGAGGACGCGATCGCCGCCAAGGCACCGAAGAACCTCGACGAGGCCGACAAGTTCGCCGACTCCGGCAAGCCCGAAGAGGTCAAAGCCGAGGTGCAGGGCAAAGTCGGCGAAGGCAAGACCGACTCGGCCGAGCAGATCGCCACCACGACCGCGGCGCCGCCGGACACATCCGCGGCGGTGACGAAGGAAGTCGTACCGATGGCGGCCGACCAGCCGCCGCGCACACCGGCGACCCCGAACCCGGCCCAAGCCGTGCCCGACAAACTGCCGCCGTCGGCGACCGACATGTCCGCCGGTCCCGCCAAGGTCGACCAGCAGATGTCGGACGCGCAGGTCACCGAGGCGCAGCTGAAGAAGTCCAACGAGCCGGCGTTCAACAACGCGTTGAAAGAGAAGAAGACCGCCGAACAGCACTCCGAGGTGACACCCGGCGAGCTCCGCAAGAACGAGTCGGCCCAACTGCACGAGTCCACCGCCAAAGCCAAGAAGCTGGGCACAGCGGCGATGGGCGCGATGGGTGCCAAGCGCGTCGGCATCGGGCGGCAGGTCGGCGCGGGCAAGACCGGCGCCAAGAGCAAGGACGAGGAGAAACGGGCCCAGGTCACCGCGATCCTGCAGGGCGTCTTCGACACGATGAAGACCGAGGTCGAAGCCATCCTGTCCGGCCTGGACGCCAAGGTGGACAAGCAGTTCACCGACGGCGAGAAAAAAGCCCGCGACGAGTTCACGGCCGAACACAAACAGAAAATGGAGGAATACAAGGACGAGCGCTACAGCGGGGCCTGGGGCTGGGCCCGTTGGCTCGACGACAAGTTCACCGGCCTCCCAGCCGAAGCGGACAAGATCTTCGAGGACGCCCGCGCGCACTACGTCACCAAGATGCGCCAGGTGATCTCCGACGTGGCCGACACAATCGGCCTGGAACTCAACAAAGCCAAAACCCGGATAGCCAAAGGCCGGACGGACCTGCAGGCCGAAGTCAAAAAACTCCCCCAAGACCTGCAGGCGATAGGAAAAGAAGCAGCGGCGGGCTTCGACGACCAGTTCGACCAACTGACCCAATCGGTGGACGACAAAGGAACCGAACTGGTGGACACCCTGGCCACCAAATACACCGAAACCCTGAAGTCAGTCGACGAAGAAATAGCCGCGGAGAAAGAAAAGAACAAAGGCCTGATCGCCAAGGCGATAGACGCGGTCAAAGCCGTAATCAACACAATCCTGGAACTCAAACGGCTCCTGCTCTCAATCCTGGCGAAAGCGGCACAAGCAGTACTCGGCATCCTGGCGGACCCGATCGGCTTCCTCGGCAACCTGGTGCGAGCAGTCGGCGCAGGCCTCAAACAGTTCATGGCCAACATCGGCAAGCACCTCCAGCAAGGCATCATGACCTGGCTGCTCGGCCGTACAGCAGAAGCCGGCTTGCAGCTGCCATCGAAGTTCGACGCCCGCGGCGTGCTCACGATGCTCGCCGGCCTGCTGGGCCTGACCCCGGCGGCGATCTGGGCCCGCATCACCCGCAGACTGCCTCCCAAAGCGGCCGCGACAGCCGAAAAGGCCCTCCCCCTGGCCGCCCAGGTCAAGAAGCAGGGTGTCGCCGGAATGTGGGAGGACCTCAAGACCCGCGTAGGCGACCTCCGCAAAGACCTGCTGGACAAGGTCATCAAGTACGTGACCCCGACAATAGTGATCGCCGGCATAACCTGGGTCCTCTCCCTGCTCAACCCAGCCTCAGCATTCGTCCGCGCCGTAAAACTGATCATCGACATAGTCAAGTTCGTCGTCACCCAGGCACGGCAGATCTTCGACTTCGTCAACGCAGTCCTGGACGCGGTCATCGCCATCGCCAAGGGCTCAGGCGGCGGAGTCCCCAGCCTGATCGAACGCGCCCTCGCCCGCGCAATCCCAGTCCTCCTCGGCTTCCTGGCCGCCCTCCTAGGCCTCGGCGGAATAGCCGCCAAAGTCAAGCAAATCATCCAAGCCATGTCCAAACCAGTAGGCCGCGCCATCGACTGGGTCATAGACAAAATCGTCGGCCTCCTCAAGAAACTCCTCCCAAAGTCAAAGACCAAACCCGACAAAAAGAAACCCACCCTCCCCAAGAAGAAGCGCCCCGACAAACCCCGCCGCCCCAAGAAACCCAAGCGCAAAGATGACAGGCCCCGAAAACCCAAGCCTGATAAGAAGTCGGGTAGCCAGAAGCAAAGACTCGAAAAGGCTGTGGCGGCCGCTCTGTCGGCAGTGAACAGATTCAGCGGCCGGCGAATCGCCGCCGCTCTGATCAAGCCGATGCTTCTCGCGATCCGGCTTCGCTACCGGCTCACGGTCCTCGAGCCGGTGCGCCAAGGCGACTTCTGGGCAATACACGGGGAGATCAACCCCAAGCTCACCAAAGCCGCCAAGGCCAAGGTCCAGACCAAACAACCACCAAAGGTATCTGTCGGTGACACTGTAGAGGTCAAATGGGGCAGGGCTTGGGCCATCAGCGAGATCACGTCGGTGACCACCGAGACGTTCAGCTACCTTGGCCATATACACAGCGGCCCCGTCTCTGGAACGATCCGTGTCGACAGCTATGACGCCAGGTGGCGGGAGTACAAGCCGGGCAGGGTGTACAAGGTGGGCAAGGCGTTTGAGGCGATCAAGGACCTCAGCATCTGGCCGATATACGCTGACGCCAGCCAAGTTCTGAGTTACCGCGCTCATGGGAAGTTCAACGTTCCACCGGGCAAGAACTGGCACCACATTCACGAGGCGTCCGCAGGCGGGCCAAATTCCGTTGATAACCTCGCCCTTGTCGGGGCGCGGATAAACCAGGTCGACTTCCGAACATGGTTCGGCAGGCCACAACGCGGTACCGGCCGTCAGCCACTCAGGCAGTTCCTTAAGGGACAGGGGGAACAGGCGCATATAGACTGGGGAATGCGATGCATACGAGCGCACGGGCTCGACGTCGTTCTCCGAAACCACGGCCGCGGGCCCTACCAGGAGATTGTCTGACCGCCATGGACATCCGTCACGTCGTCACGTTCGAGACCCCGATTGGCTCCGATGTCAGGAGCCTGCTGACAGCCGAGGGGGCGCAGCCTGACCTGGACCCGCTGTCCTGGCTCGCCCCTTCCATTGAGGCTTTCGTGACCATCGAAGCGAAGCTGAATGAGCGCGGCATCCCGTTCGACGTCTACTTTGAATTCCAGCCTGGCCCCGGCGACGATCCGCAAAACCTCGCTGCCTACGTGGGCCTTGACGACTTCGCCGAAGTAAACGCGACAGCAGAGGATCTGGTCCTCGCATGCGACGAACGGACCCTTGCCACAGTCGCCAGCAGGCGAATGCGGCAACTGCTCGACGCGATAACCAGCGGGGTGACCTTCGATCCGCTAACAGGATACGAAGGTTTCTTCGTCATTACGAACGCGATTCAACTGCCTGATCCGATCATCGTGCCGCGCACAATGTTCCTGTCCGAGGGGACAACAGGTACATGGGCAGTGCAGAGCGATGGCAGGGAACTGCTCACGGAGCGGAACTTCCAAATCGTACGAGAGTCTGGCATGGTGCACGCGCCGTACTGTACGGCCAATAACCGGGTCCTCCCCTGGCATCGCCCGCCTATCTTCGGTGGCCCACTCCTTACCCGATTCCGAGACATGGACATCCAGGGGATAATTGACCCGCCCGCCTTTCTCGGCCCCGTCACCGAGCAGGAAATTTACGGGTGAGCTCACAGAGACAGCCAGAGATCCACGCTTAACGGCCGGGGTGGCTTTCCTTTTTGGGGATGGCGACGGGGACGATGTGCATGGCGGTGCTGGCTACGGCTGCGTTGCCGGCTTGGTCTTGGGCGGTCTTGAGGGTTATGGGTGTGCCATGAACCAATGGGTTTGTGTGGATGCTGTGGGCGACGAGGGCGTTGCTTGTGGTGGAGGGGATTACGACGTGGGGTGTGCGGCTTTGGTGGGTGTTGATGGCTCGGTGGCTTTCCTGGGCCATGGCGGGTGGGGCGGGGACGACGGCGCGGGCGAGGGACAGGGGTAGTTCGGCTGGCAGCATGTGGTCACCCCGGGGAGCCGTGGTCGGCGAGTAGGTCGGCGTGTGGGCCGAGTTCGGATGGGCGGAGCAGCCGGGCCTCGCGTTGGAACTGGCGGGCCACGCCGCGGACTATGTGGCGCATTTCGATGGCTGGGCTTGAGCTGTCGGCGGCGGACAGGGCGGCTGTGCGGGCGGCGGCTGTGATTGCTGCGCCGGTCATGTCGAGGCGGGAGAGGACGTCCAGGTCAACGCTTGTGTCGAGGGGGGCTTCGGGTGGGAACGCCAACTGCCAGAGGCGCCGCCTTTCCGGGGCGCCCGGTCTCGGGAAGTGGACCACGAAGTGGAAGCGCCGGGTAAAGGCTGGGTCGATGTTCTCCTTCAGGTTGCTTGTCAGGATGATCAGGCCGTCGCTGGCTTCGAGGCGTTGCAGCAGGTAGCCAACCTCCAGGTTGGCGTACCTGTCTGTGCCGTGGCGGACGTCGCCGCGTTTGCCGAACAGGGCGTCTGCTTCATCGAACAGCAGGACCGCGTGACTGTCCTCGGCTTGGCGGAACGCGGCCTCCATGTTCTTCTCGGTCTCCCCCACCCATTTGGAGACGACCTGCGCCAGGTCCACCTTCAGCAGTTCCAGGCCGAGCAGGCCGGTCACGATCTCCGCCGACATGGTCTTGCCGGTGCCGGGTTCACCGGTGAACAGCGCCTTCACGCCGCCGTGTGCGGAGCGCCGGGCGAAACCCCACGCCTCCGCGATCCGCGGCCACGCGCGGAAAGCCGAAGCGATTTCCATGATCTGGTTCATCTGGCCTTCGGGGAGCACCAGGTCCTCGACTGTTTTACGCGGCACGATCGAGTGCACGCCGCTGCCGCTGCGGCCACGAGTCACAGTGGCGATCGCCGGTTCGACGTGATCAGCGAGCGGACGTCCGTTGCCGGCCAGACGCGCCCCGGTGTCGGCGACGGAAGCAACAGCGCGCAGCTCGCCGTCGCTCATTCGGTAGCGGGCGGCGAGATCCTCCAGCACGCTTCCGGTCAGGTGTGGAAGCGCCGCCGACCACATCGCGCGCCGGTCGCCGAGTCCCGGCACGGGCACGGTCCATTCGGCGTACGCCCGCGCAGCGAGCAGCCCGGCCGGTCGCCAAGGCGTGGCGCCGGTCAGGCATACCGGGACCCGCGATCTGAGTAGTGCGGCGGAGACCTCGAGTGGCGAGTCGCGCACGGAATCTGTCGGTATCCACAGGATGGCATCCAGGGCAGCAGCCGCCCGGAGATCACTCTCCACGTCAGAGGTCAAGCGCCGCAAGGGTTTACCGGCCGCGCGTGCCAGCGCCTGCACCACGTCGAGCTGAGGATCGCCCCACAGCCCCGCCAAGTCGATGTCGCCCGCGCCCAGTGCACGGCCCAGCCTGACGAGCCGGTCCGACGACAGATGCGCGGAGAGGGCCTCTGAGAAAACGACCTCGCCGGGATCGTGACCGACCAGCCCGGCATCCCCGCCCCAGCCGAGCAGGAACTCGAAAACCCCGGGCCCCAGGACCAGTTCCTGCGCAAGCTCGACCGGAGCCTCACCATAGGCGCGCAACAACCCGAATCGGCGCAACGCACCAGCCGGGCCGAGGGCACGGCGTCGGGCCAGTCGCATGGCCGGGGTTGTGGCGCCGACCACTACAAGCAGTTCCACGCTGGGAATCCGGCGGTTCAAATTGTCCACAATATACGCGTAGATCCGCTCGTAACCGCGGTCCAGTTCGGGCGCGGCGACGAGCAACAGTGCGTCCTGATCGTCCCGGGACAGGCCGAACTTCGTGGCGAGCGCGTCCAGCGGAAGCGTGACGCCCTGAGCCGCGGCTTGACGCCTCAGATCACGTTCGGCCTCAGGCTCCGGCAGCACTGCTTCATCCGGCTGAACCATGCTTTCGGCGAACGAATCCACCTCATCAAGCAACACGCCGACCTGTTCATCGGTCACGCAGAACGACGTGAGATCCGGCCGGGTGAGCAGGGCCGCGGCCTGCGCCTGACGCTCGGCAGCAACGCGCAACGCCTGGTGCACGCCGCCCAGCCGGATGCGCAGGTGCTCGACCGCGAGTTCGCTCATCTCACCCACCGGAGAACGTCAGGGTCCGGCCGCCGAGCCAGACAACACCGGGAACATCGGAAAGCAGCCCGCCCCGCAGGAGATCCGCATGCCGCCTGCCCAACGGAATGCGCACACGCACAGCATCGGACGAGAACCGGACGGAGGCATCAAGGTCGGTGAACCGTGTCAACGCCAGCACAGGATCCGGCGTTTCCCGGTCACGCCAAAGCATCCAGGCAATCGTGCCGAGCCCCAGCGACGCAGCCAGCGTGACGCTACGCTCCAAGGCATTGTCTGAAGCAAGCGGTACCGCCCGCCGCTCCACGACCATGGCATGCATCAGCCCATCGAGCCGCGCGGCATGACCGGGAAGCTCGACCGCCAGCCGCAAATCAGGCACGCCAGCTGTCCACATAGGAGTGCGCCATGGCAGCCGCGATACTGGATCACCGCGCAGCGGACGGACATCTGTCATGAACCGCACGCCGGCCGCCGCCAGTTGCCGCAGGCATCCCGCTGGCAACTGGCTATCGCACACAAGCACAGGTGGCCGTCCGCAGGCCTGCCAATGCGGCACCAGCCCAGGCACATCCGCTGCCCAGGCGATCGGGAACATGCCTTGCGCGTCGACAAGCAAAACCCCGTTATCCACACCTGTGATCAAGAGCGGATCGCGGGGGTCGTGCCCACGACACAGCGAAAGCGCGAGCACCGCGTCCAGAACGGGCAGCGCGGGCCTTACCCGGCGGGCAAAGTCGGTCAGTTCGGGCATCGGGGAATCGAGTCCGGCGAAGGTGGCCGCAGCGGCACTGTCCTGTTCGGAGTATCGCCATCCACGCGAGGTGACGCCCAGAACCTTGTATGCCAAAGCGGCTGCGAACAGCGGCGCCTCGTCGGCCATGTCAAGACCGGCCAAAGCCGGGCCGATCGCATCGAGATAGCCGATCCGCGCCAGCGGCCCGGCAAGCAAGAACGGCAACACCGAGCAGACCTGCGTCTCGCCCCTCGCCCGTACAACATCGACATGGACGGATTCCCCCGACGCAGCCGAGGACGAGGAGGAAGTCGAAGACAACGGTGCATCGGCTGACGAAGAAGATTCGACCAGCCGGGCGACGTTCTCGGGCGAGAAATCCACCAGATCAGCCGGCTGATCGCCTCGCCGTGAGATGAGTTCGGCGATCAATCTGCGAGCCACAGAGGAAACGTCCGCGGATTCAGCGGAGAGCAAGGCGAGCAGATAAACTCGAATCGACTCTTCAGGCAACAAAGC
The DNA here is from genome assembly GCF_017876405.1 of Kibdelosporangium banguiense. Classification (GTDB taxonomy): domain Bacteria; phylum Actinomycetota; class Actinomycetes; order Mycobacteriales; family Pseudonocardiaceae; genus Kibdelosporangium; species Kibdelosporangium banguiense. The sequence continues at coordinate 11,836,477 of NZ_JAGINW010000001.1, forward strand.
CAGCAGCGGTTCCAGGTCGCCCCGCTCGGCCAGTTCGGCGAACAGTCCGGCGACCGACTGTGGCAGCCATGAGTCGAACTCGACAAAGGAATCCTCAAACGGCACCGAATCCTCAACAGCCTGCATGGGTGACATGAAGACCTCGACAGGCTCAAATGCAGAATTGCCCGCAGGCATCTGTCCTAGTCGGACAGTGATGGTTACGGGCTCGACGATCTCCAGGTCTGGACTGTCGGCGGCCAGCTGGGCGGAGAAATGGCTTTCGAGGAGGTCTGGCAGGCCGTCCAGGATCAGTTGGACCAGGGCGTGCGGGTCCGGGCCCCAGCTCCACCCACCGCGCCGCACCACTGTCACCGTGCAGTGTTGCACGATGATCTCGGAGATGGACTGCGCGGTGGGAGTGCTCATTCTGTGACTGTCAGCTCCTCGAATCTGCCGACCTGCCCGGCCACAAGAACCAGTACGGGATGTTTGTCGCCCTGTTTCAGGGCCACCGGCACGATCACGGAATTTTCGCCTTTGGGTATCGTCCTGGTGAACAGGTCATCGCCGATCATCACAAGAACAGGCGTATCGGCGCCGACGGTCGCGACCAGCTCGATCGTTAACGTGGATTCCGTCAATGGCAACGGAATCGACCACGGCAAGAGCTGACGCAAAGCGGTCTTGGCCGTGTCCACACCGAAGGTGAGCGGATCGACGAACACTGCCGGCTCGTCGCCTACCGCGGCGACGGCAAGTTGACTTGCTTTCAGAATGAGCCCTGTCTCGAGACCGATACGGATCGGCAATTCGGCCCCCACGAGTGAGGCGACATCGGTGGCAGGCGCGCCACCTGTCACCGCCAGCGCACCCACCACGTGTCCTGTTTCCTGCACATACACCACGGAAAGACTCATTGTCGGCCACCGCCTTTCGTCGCCGTGACCGTTGCCAGGACAAGGAAATCAACGACCCCTGGCCGCTCCGAGAACGGCTCGGTCAACCGGATCAGGCAACGCACCCGGCGTGAACTGTCCACAGTGGCCTCAACCGGGCATTGGATCGTCTTGGGACCCGTGATCGGGGGCACCCGGGGAGTCAGCTGGGTGTGCAGGACCACCTGGCCGGTGGCGACCTGCTCCGCGGTGACGCCGGCAGGCAGGGGCAGGATCATTCCGTCGGTCGCGGTTCCGGAGGCCACGAGCACGCTGCCCGCCGAGATCCGGCCGGAGAAACTCCCTTCGATGTTCAGGTTTCCGTTGGCCTGCATGGTCATCAGCGGCGCGACTGTGCCGCCCTGGTAGAGGCCGAAGATCAGGGACGGTTGCTCACCTCCGGACAGCTGCAAGGCAGGCTGGCCGTCCTGCACCGCGGGCTTGGTCCGCAAGGTCAACGAGCCTGACCGCGCCGCAACTGTGTCCGCCCGGACGCCCACGTACCGCACCGAAACACTACGAGCCGTCACCGACACAGCAGTGAAGTGACCGCTGGTCCACTGCACATACCCAAGAAGTACACGCCATGGGGCAGGCGGTTCGGCTGGTAGAGCACCGACTGGCGGCGGCGGTGGATCGGCGAATGTCAGCTCGTCACCGAGGCGTCCGAAAAGGATCTGATACGACTCCTCCACGCGAGTCTTCGCGGTGTTCCCGCCGCACGAGTCCAGTTGGGGAGCCGAGCCGCCCGGTTCCCGGTCCAGAGCGGTGAGGAACACCGGATAGGGTGACGTGGTGGCCGGGTCCGCGCCGTTGACCTCCTCGAAGTCGCTCTCCCGCAGCACAACTGTCTCCGGGACGACCACTTCCCTGCCGTTGCCGTCGATCGCAAGGCCAGGTGAGACCCTCACCTCGACGAAACGGGCGTTGGTGACTGGGTCGGTGCGGTTCTCGGTGAGCAACTCCAACCCTTCGGCGACGCCCCAATCGTGCAGGTAGCGGGAATGCCGCGCGGCCGCAGCGCGGGCGTGCGTGACTGTGGCCGAGAGGTCTGCTGCGGCGAGGACCTGGCCTTCGTGGAAGGCGGGTCGCAATGGTCCTGTCATGTGGACTCACCGGACTTCGGAGTACGAGTGGACCGAGTCCGCCGGGCCGGCTTCGCGGATTCGGGCTCCTCCGCGCCTTCCAGTTGCTCAAGCCGGGAGCCCAGGCGTTCGGGCAGTTGCTCCCGTACCTCGGTCACCTGGGCCTGAGCACTGCCCAGTTGTGCCCGCAGCCCTTCCAAGGCGGCCGTCAGTTCCGTCACCTGTGTTCTGAGTGCGGCCAGCTCGTGCAGGCTGTCGGTCACCTCGCTCGGCGTGGTGTAGACCTGATCATGCAACGCCTTCGGTGGCGTCTCGCCTGGTGCCGGCCTCAGCAACAGTCTCAGCATCGCCGCCAGATCGCCGGTCTGTGGCCATCTCCGCAGCAGCGAGTCGTCATAGTGCTTGCCGGGTACTGGCTCGTTGCCGGGCAATGACGGCGCCTTGAATTCGGGCACGGGCTGGCAGCACAGCCGTTCGGCCAGCTCACGCAGCCGGTAGAGCTTGGGCAGCCACTCGCCGTACTGGGACCCGCCTGGCAGCACCTGTTCCCTTGTCGCCGAACAGATCCGCACGACGTCACAGTCATCGAGCTCAAGGTGCGCGAGCAGGACATCGGTGTCCGTGCAGCAGGAACAAGGCGGGTTCAGGGTCGAGCACGCGGCGTCGGTCACGAAGCGCCGCACGGCGATGATCAGCCTTGCCGCCGCTTCACCGATCTGCTGTGACTCGGCGATCTCGAGCCGCTGATCGCTGCCCGGTTCCGGCGGCGGCAGCAGGTGCGGCACGTTGATCTGGGCGATCGCGGCCCGCAGCGAACAGTCGGCCAGCGCGGACGTCCGTTCGAGCCGACCGAGCAGCCACTCTCTGATCTGGCTGAGATCCGAACAGAACTCGACCTTCAACGCCTGGTTCATCGGGGTTCCCTGCGCGACCAGACGCGCCTCGATCGGTGCGGACCGGTCACCGCCGTCAGGCACGACCCGGGCCTGGGTCTCGGTGACGACCGCGCCGGCGATCGAGCGGAGCAGCGGGTCCGGCCACGCCTTCTTCGCATCGACTCCGGTGAGCCGGCCACACGCCCGCTCCAGCTCGGTGCGGGCGGCACTGACCGAGTCGAGGACCGAATAGTCGGACAGGAGTTTCTTCTGCCCGTCCGTGTCGTGCGTGTCGAACCGGGCGATCGCACCGGCCAAGGCCCGCACGTGTTCGGTTATCTCAGGGGCCGCCAGGGGATCCGGAGTCCCTTCACCGCTCTTGCGCAACCACTCAAGGCTGTCTTTGTACTGTTTGGCTTCGGTCGCGTCGAACTTGAAGGTCCGGCTTGAACCGAGTGTGGCGTAGAGGATCGCGTCCGCGTAGAACTCGAACCGTCGCGAACGGTCGCGGACAGGACTGTACTTACGCGGATCACCCAGGCGCGCCAGCAGGCGAGTACCGGGGTTGTGCCGGTGGTCCTCACCGTCGTCGCACTTGACTACGAACCGGAAACCTTCCCGGATACGCGAAGGCACGCACCCAGGCGACGGACACGGTTCCTCCGTGGCGTACGGCGCGACCGGTTCGACCGAAAGTTCCTCGTACCGAACGAAAAGACCGTAGCGGCGTCGACCGTCGTCATCACACGGATCACCGCAGTCCACGCCAAGCGAGCTGACCCGAAGTTCACGGACAAGCGCTTGCACGTCGACTTGTTCCTTGCAGTTCAGCACGATGTCGTTGCCGGTGCAGTCAAGCGCGTGGCCGGGGTGCACCACGACTTTCCCGCCGCCGCACGGGTCGCAGCCGACTTCCAGGCCGCACACCACGCCCGGCCCGAACATGGACCGGTTGTGCAGCCTGCTCTTGCCCGTCATGTAGTCGACCAGCAGGCCGAGGTCGTCCTCGGTGAGCAACTGGCCGGCGAAGAAGCGGGGCCGCACGAAGGCGGACGGCCGCGCCGACGTCCCTCCGCAGCCGCATCCGCAGTCTGTTCGCATGATCAGCGCTCCTTCACAAAGAACCAGCTCTCGAAGACGTCCCCGCCCGCACCCGTGCCTGAGGTCCAGGGCCCGATGCCGGACGGCGGCAGCTCACAGCCCCGATGGGTCAGTGCCGACTCGTCTGTCACCGGGTCGATCGTGGGGACCTTGCCGCCGACGTTGGTCCCGTCCACCGGGCGGCAGCAACGATCGAGGATGAACGCCGCACGGACGCTCACCAGCACCCGGTCGCCGTCCTGCAGCACTTCACGGGTGGTCTGCCGGTAGCGGAAGTGTTGTGTGAACTCGTGATCCGCGTCCCCGGGCTCGTCGAACCTGCCGCCCATGTACCAGGTGGACGCGTTACGGCCGGCTCCGCCTTCTATCACCTGGATCTCCACGACGCCGGGCTGCAGCGAGTCCACCCGCACATCGCCGGAGAACCGGACGACCAGGCCGCCGCTCTCGTTCTGCGTGCCCAGCAGGGTTTTGGCCTCGTCGACGGTGTAGGTGTGGCCGTGGATCCAGTTGACGCCGGTGATCACGGTCGGGACGTACTTGCCGAACGGGCGCCGGATGTTCATGTGGATCTGGTCCTGGCGCAACGGCTCGTGGAAGTCCACGTCCTCGATCCTGGCCAGCCACAAGGTCTTGTGCTCGCAACGCGAACAGCACGTGTCACAGCGCTCGTCTTTCGGCGGCTCACAACCTGTGACCCGTATCGCGTAGGTTTCCTCGGTCCAGCCGTATTCGCAGTCGGACTCGTCAGCGCAACCGTCGTTGTAGACCGCGCGTGTGGGCTCTACAGCGCGTTCGCAGTAGTCGATGCCAACCCAGACCGTGTCCTTCTCACGCTCGTCGGCGGGCAACTGCTCCCACAGGTTGACCACGCAGCCACCCCGGACGACGACCTCGTTGCCCTCGCAGTCCACCGCAAGGCCGGGCTTGATCCGGACTTTCGCTTTGTGCCGCCTGATCGGCTGAGGGTCGGTGGTGACTTCGGGCTCGCTCTCCTCGTCCGGACCCGCCGCGTGCACGTACAGGCCGCACACCACGCCGTAGCCGAGCAGGCACCGCACACGCAGCTTCAGCTTCTCGCGGATGTACTCCTGCTCACGCTGGAAGTCCTTGGCGCTGAGCATCTGGCCGTGGAAGTAACGCAGCCGGCGCAGTGGTGGTGCGTCGAAACCGGTTGTTTCGGTGTGTGTCTCCGTCATCCCCTTGTCCTCTCAAGACATCTGTGTGTGCACACCGACGGCGGAGACCACTCCGACGCTCACCCCGCGGCGCGGTCCTCGTGGCCCTGGTCTGATCACCCCGTCGCGATTGAGTCGCAAACCACCCAATACCGGCGGCGGCAACGGGACGAACGCGGTGTCGACCCCGACCGTCGATCGCGAGCCGACGACAAAACCCACGCCGCCGGTCCGCACCGAACCCACTGTGTGTGCAGGTGCCTGGCGTTCGACCAGTCGCCGCAACGCCTTCTCATCCGCGGAACCCGCTGGAAGCAGCACCCGGAACCGATACGCGTGTTCGGTGATCGGGTCGCTGTCCGGGTTGCCGAAAGCGCGCAGCGGCGCGGCGCCCAGGGCCGAGCCGCCGATCCGGAACCTGGACGCGGAACGACCGAACAGCCGCACAGCACCCAGCCCCGGACCCTTGCCGCCGGTGTGCGCCCAGCGGCGATCGGTTGCCAGTTCGTTGATCACCGGCGTGACCCCGAAGACGATCCGTGCGGCTTCCTCGATCGCCCACGGCGTGCCTCGGCGCCGGTACAGCGCCGGGGCCGCTTTCAACAGGGCACGCCTTGTCCGAGCGTCCCAGCCTGCCTCGAACGACAGTCCCAGCAGGCCCGCCAGCCACGGCAGTGCCCGGTCCGGGACACCGGCCGGGTCCAGCAGCGCCGGATACCGCTCGATCACCCGGTCGATCTCCGCCATCGTGGCGTCGAACAAGGACAGGAACCGCTCGGTGAAGTCGTCGGCCACTGGATCTTGCCGGTAGGCCGGTGGCAAGAGATCCGCGCTGGTGACCCGGGGGAAATCCAGCCGGATACGACTGACCACAGGGGTCGCGGAACCGTCGCCGGACATCCCTAGGCGCAGCGTGAGGAACCGGCCGGGTGGCTGGTCGATGAGGAAGTCCGTAGTACCTGGCGGAGCCGTCTGCCAGTCGCTGTCCGCGTAGTTGTCGTCCTCGGACACCACGATCTGGACTGTCACCGCTGTCCCGGTGGGCACTTGCGCGTCCACGCGCACGCGATGCCAGCGGCACCGCGAGATGCCGCTGTCGATCTTCGTCGTCACCATCGACCCGGTGCGCTCGTACTGCTGTGGCATCGGCGGTTCTTCGGGCCGTGGTTCGCCCTGCCAGGTGTAGCAGGACGTCACCGGGCCGTCGTGCCCCGGTTCCGTCAGGCAGAATCCCTCATCGCCCGCGGAGACGAGGGAACTCGGCGGGATCGCGGCCGCCAGTTGTCCCAGTGTGGCCGTGTTGAACTTGCCGCCGGATTCGCTGACATGAATGTGAAATCCCGTGTTGTCTTCGCTCAGCAGCCAGATGCTCCGGCAGGGACCGGATCGTATTCCGACGACCCGGCCGTCGGCTCCGGTCGGCAGTGCCCCGAGCCACCGCCCGTCCGAGCTGAATCGCGCCAGATCTGTCCTGCCGTCGCGGGCAACCAGGACCTCGTCGTCCGGCGCCAGTGCGGCCAAGCTCGCTTTCCCGAGCCTGATCACCCCGGCGAGTTGCTCGCCTTCGTTGCGCCACACCAGCACACGACCGGAATCCACGACAGCGACACGATGCCCTCGCGCCGCGACGGATATCGGATCGCGCAACAACCCTGGGTCACAGGCGCGCGACCAGACAGGTTTCCAGCCTCCCGCACACTCATCTCTGCGCGTCAGCCGGGCTCCGGCAAGCAGGTACCACGCGCACGGCTGACAACCGGGTGCGAGCCGACGATCGGGGAACCATGGCAGCAACTGGCTTCTCGTCGGGCCTTCCGGTGACGAGCCGCTGTGCGCCAGCCGGATCCCGGCCGGGTCGGTGAAACCGACGATGCGCTCGACGTTCTGCTGGTCCTGATCCCAGCCGACATAAGCGTCGAGCAGGCGGAAGGTGGCGGGGCCGGGCGCGCACGTCATGACCGGCCTCCAACCGGGATCAGCAACGGACGGCGCGACCAGACCAACGTGTTCGGCGCGATCGCGTGATCCGTGCAAGGCGGCAACCGAAGCCCGTCAACAGTGAGCGAGAGTTGTGACACGGCAAGGACTCCGTCCACGGAAAGCAGTCTTCGCACCAGTGGTGTGTGCCGCAGGGCACCGCCGAACGGCCAGCCCGCGCCGTTCTCCCCGCCACGCACCGGATCCAGGTATGTCGTCAGCGAATCGCCTGCCCGGGAAAGCACATCGGCGCGGTCGAGATCAGGGTCGAGCGAGACCCATGCCTCGACCGTGACCTGCTGGTACTGCGGCGGCGCCGCGACCACGGTGATCCCGGCGGGAGCCACCTCACGCGTCAGGAAATCCGCCACGGCCCGCAGAGTCGCAGCCGTCGGCACCGGCGGTTCGCCGCTGTCGTCCGCCGGTGGTACGACCAGAACCCCCACCACACCAGGGATCGGCTTACCGGCGAACTCAGGATGCAGACCCGCGACCCCGTGTGCACGAGCCACAGACGCGCCTGGAGCACGAGTGGCCATCAGACCGTAGTCAGCAGGCGTCACGGCCCGTCCGCGCGAACGCAGCTCTCCTACGCCACGCCGCATCGCGTCAGCGTCAGGTTCGGGATCTGTTCCGCCGGACGCGGGAAATGGGTTGGTTACGCCTGTGATAAACGGCAACGCGGTGACCACGCCGTTGACAGCTCCGGCACGCACAGCGCCGACGCTGCCACCGCCCACGCGGTAGCGGACAGCACGCACATTGCGGAATCCCGGCGGGACGGCGGCACCGTTGACACCGTCCCCGAACGTGACCTCGCCGGTCGCGTAGTCCACGACGAACACCCGGTCGTCGACGCCGAACCCGGCGAGGCTCTGGACTTCCTGCCAGCGAGCGCTGGAACCGGCAGTGGTGCCGAAGACATCACTGCCGGGGTCGTCGTCCACCTCGATCACCACGCTGCCCGCCAGGATCGGTACCTGGCTGAGCCGCATCCGGCGCCGGGCGGTCGTCTGAGGGTCCTGGATCGGTTGCAGCGGTTCGTCGAGAATCGTGCGGGCAGCCGTGGCCGCGACCATGTTCAGCCGCAGCCCGGAGAGCATCGGCGGCAGGCCGGTGAACACGCCGTGGGCGATCTGCAGCCGCAGCCACCGCATTGCCGGTCCTGGCCGCGCACCCGGCGGCCTGCCAGGAGCCCAAGTGCGTGGGACGCGCAGTTGCAAGGTGCCGCTCGCGCGCAGTCCGTTTGTCTCGTCACCGACGAGCTCGGCAGGTACGAATTTGTTGCCGTCCAACACATCCCACTTCAGCAAAGGAGCAGGCGGCGACGCGAGCGGCACGAGACCGCCGGAATCCGCAGGTGCCGGTGGCGTAGCGACGACCACGAACCCAAGTGACAGCAACGGATACGGGCTGGCAGTGCCGGACAGCCCGATCCACAGGCCATTGCCGGGGCGCGGTTCACGGCCGAACGGCGGGAATGCCCGGCCAGGTCCAGCCGGTCCCATCGGGATCAGCTCCAGCGATCCGGCTTCCTGCACGGCGATCGCCCCGAGCGTCGCCGGAGTGGCGTACAGATCCTGATCGGTCTCGTAGATCACCTGGCCGTCACGACCGGACGCGGCCGCCTGAAAACCGGCTGGGACCAGCACCGACGCGCCGTCCGGCGGAGTCACTTTGAACTCAAGCAAGGCGATCGCCGCACTGGCCGGGCCGCGCCGCACCCCAGCCGTCTGCAGGTGCTCGGCAAGCACCTTCTCCGGCAGCCGGTTCACCCGCCCGAGCACCGGTTCGACCTGGGTACCGAACAGGCGGACAAGCGCGACACCGGCGTCCTGCCGATCCGGATTGGTCCAGTCCGGGGTGTAACCGGCGATCCGGCCGCGGACGTCGGCACGAACCGCCTCACGGGTCGCGTCCACCAGCTCTGGCTGGATCCCTGTCGGGCCAGGTCCGGGAACGATCCGGCCCTCGGTGTCCGAATCCCGCTCCCACCACACGTCGTTGGTCACGTCAGCCCCTCCCCTGGTTCGACCGCGGGGATGATCCGTGTCCGCACCGACTTCACCACTGGAAGCTCACCGGCTCGCAGTGGCACGTCACGGCATTCCTCGTCAGGCCCGTCGAGGCTGATCGCAACAGCCGCCACATCCGCAAGATCCCCCAGCGCACGCTGTGCGGCTCGTAGCAACGCCGATGGCCGCAGCGGTTCGCCGAACGGCCAGCCCGCCTCGTCGTCACCGCCGACGAGTGGATCGAGGTAACGGCGCAGCGCCAAACTGACCACTGTAGACACTCGACTGCGATCGGCCGGGTTTCCGGACAGGTCGACACGCAATGTCACCGCACGGTATGCCGGAGCCCGCACGAAGACCTCGGACGTGAGCAATCGAGCCTCAGCCAGCCGATCGGCGACCTCGCACAGCATCGCCGGATCGGGCTTCGGTGCGGCAACGAAGTCTTCTCGATCGAAGTCGTCCCTGGGCACGGAAGGTACGATGTGGACGGTTACAGCACCGGGTACCGGCGTGCATGGAAATCCTGGGTGCTCGCCGAGTGACGCGTACGCGCGGGCAACAGCGACTCCAGGTGTCGTCTGGGCGAGCGTCACGTAGTCGTCCGCAGTGACCGCACGAGTCACTTCGCCCAACGATCCGGCCGCACGTTCACGCGCTTGCGCAACGGTTTCCGGATCCTCACCACCATCCGCCTGCACGAGATTCGCACCAGCCAAGGCCACCGGGAAATCCACCGGAAGCCAGTTCCCTGTCAAGCCACCGTTTCCGGCCCGGCCACCGCCGATCGTGTAGTTGACGGACACCCGTTCGGCCTGATGCGGGATGCGCCCGGTGAGCCCGTCACCGAACACCAGCGCCCCTTCTGTCCGGTCGACGACGAAGGTCCGATCGGCAGATGCGCCGAACGTGAAGTCCGCGACCTGATCCCATTTCTCCCCCGCCAGCACCAGACGGGCGTTGAGCAACCGGCCGACGGCGTCCGGCAGCACGAGGTACTGGCCGGGCAGCTTGAGCCACTTGCTGATCTGGTCCTCAAGGTCGGCGCAGGTGGCGACACGTTTCTCGATGTTGCGTGCGGCGGAAACGTTGACCGCCACTTGAAGCAGCCGAGGTGATGCCGAAAATGTCGCTGCCCGGGTTGAGACGAGCAGCCCGCGATTTTCAGTGGTCCATCCGTCTGGCAGGCGCAGCCGGACGATCCCGGAACGCCGAAGGCCAGCCGTGCCGTCCTCAACTTCGGCAAAGGGCTGTGCGTCCTGCCCAGGCCTGAAGTACGACCAGGTCAGGTCCGCAGGCGCGCCTACGTTCTTCACCGCGCGAGGCGACCACGACGGCGGTGCGGCGGCTGGCACGTCCAGCTCGAGCAACAACGAAAGCCAGCCTGTGACAGCGTGGGAACCTTTCAGTGGCAAGGTGAACCGGGCCTCCGCCGCGGAGCCGTCGCTCGTCAGCAACGGGACTCCGCGGCGGGCCCTCAGATCCGCGGTGCGATCACGATCCGTCCACACTGAGACCTCACCGTCAAGGGGGAGGATGGTGACGTCGTTTTCCAGTGTGAATGTCATGCGCCCAGACGGATCCCGAGACATGACCGTCCCTTGAGGAACGGAAACCACCTCCGCGCCGGCCGTCAGCTGCAGCACAGTGGCCGCGGCCTGGGCCGGGCGCGGCGTCTGGATGCCGAGCAGCCGCAGAATCGCGACCACCAGCGCATCCGGCACCTGATCAAGCCAGTACAGCCGCTGTTCCAGCAGGTACGCGAACAGTTCCAGCAGAGTGACGCCCGGGTCGGACGGCGCGTGCAGCGTCCACGTCCCGCCCGACTCGGCCGGAATCCGGCGGCGGATGGCCGCCATCATGTCGGCCCAGGTGAGGTCGTCCAGCTTCGGCGCGGGCAGGGTCACGGCGTGCTCCCGGTCAGGCCGGCGTAGAACGGGAAGACAAGGTTCGCCTTGGTGTTGCTGCGCCGCACGCGGTACACGACCGACACCGTGATCCGCGACTCGTCAGCCGGATCGGCCTCGGCGCGGACCTCGTCCAGGTCGACTCGTGGTTCAAAGGTGCGGACGGCCTCGGCGATCGAGTTCTCCAGATCGCGCAGGTTCTGCACACTGCCCGGCGCGAAAACGGATTCCTGTGCGCGAGTGCCGAGATCGGGCCGCATGACGCGCTCACCGATGCCTGTCAGCAACAGCGCGCGCAGGCAATGCTCGATGCTCTGCTCGCCCACGGCGTACCCGAGCCGTCCGGCCTCATCGGGAAGAATCGGAAACCGCCATCCCGTGCCAAGGAAGTCGCTCATATCGTCTTCGCCTGCTTGGCCAGCACAGCAGCTTCGGTGAGCTGTGGCGCCGGCGGCGCACCAGCGGACGCATGCGTGTGCAAGTTGTAGGCCCTCAGGAATGTTTCGCCGAGTATCAGTTTCTCGTTCGCGCCGGCGCCGAGTTCGATGCGGTCGGAATCGATGGTCACCTTGGGCGCCTTGAGAGTGATGTCCCCCTCGGCGGTCACGGTCACACTGCCGCCCGCAGCCGCCGTGATCCGGATCGCCTTGCCTTGGTCGTCCATCTCGATGACATGCCCGGCCGCCGACTTCACCCGTACGGCGGCTTTGGATTCCGTGTCGTCGAGCAATACCTCGTGCCCGTGCTTGGTGCGGATGATCTTCTGATCGCGTCCGTCGGTACGCGCGGTCGGCGGCTTGTCCACGCCGTTGTACAGGCCGCCCAGAATGATCGGGAAACGCATGTCCCCGTGCACGAAGGCGACTAGCACCTCGTCGTCTTTCTCCGGCACGAACACCGAGCCATAACCGCCGCCCGCGTAGAGCTGGCTGACCCGGCACCAGTCGGTGACGCTGCTGCCGTCGAACCAAGGGAACTTCACCTTGATCCGGCCTTCGTCGTCGCCTTCGTTCTCCACGACGATCGCCTCCACGACGCCGTAGTAGCGCTGGTCGGTGGTGCGCGAACGCGGCGCGGTCCTGGTCATTTCTTGTCCCCTTGGTGGATCCGCCGTCCGGTGAACGTGGTGAAGAAACCGCTGGTGTTCAACGCGTGCTCGACGCGTTTGACGAAGTACGTGCCGGAGAAGCGTTTGCCGAGGCCGTAGATCTCCAGGTTGTCGCCCGGCCGCAGTTCGGGCAGCCCGGCGACCCGGCCGGTCGCGGTGATGAACTCGTACGCGCGTTCCCGCAGCAGGCTGATCGCCAGCTCGCGGGCCTCCTGATCACTGGTGACCGGCGCGTCGACCAGGACCTCCTGACGGCCGCCCATCGTGTTCTGCGCGACCTCCGGCCCGCTCTGCCCGTCGGCCTTGTTCTCGCCTGCCGGAAGGTTCTCCGCGCTCGCGGTGAACGCGATCGCCTGTTTGGTCCGGGGATCCCAGCCGCGCACGGTGACCTTGCTGACCTGTTTGGACACAGTGAGCGTCGGAGTGAAGTCGAGCAGGTTGGGGATCAAGTCGGCGGGAACCGCGGTCGGCCCTGTGGCCAGGCCAGGAGCGTAGGCGAGTTGGAACAAGCGGATCGGGCGTCCGTCGCGGCCGTCGGTCGGTTTGATGAAGTAAAGGGTCTCCTCGCCGGTCTGCGGGTCCGGCAGGATGTAGCAGTCGAAGTCCAGCCGCTTGGCCCGTTCCATCAGGAACGCCCCGTCGTCCTGGTTCTTCTGCACCACCCGGTCGTGTGTCGGTCCCTCCTGGGTGACCTCGATCCGCAACTTGTTGCGGCGGGCGATCTTCTCGGCGATCTGCCAGTCGGTCACGTTGAGGTAGATCTTCTCCTCGTTCTCGGCCGGCTTGCGCTCCTTGAACCTCAGCAGCCCGTCCACCCCGCTGATCGAGATGGTCGGCGAGGCCGCGTCCGGGAACTTGGGGCTCAGCGTGCTGATCGTGCCTGTGGCAACGGTCATCAGCTTGTCGGCGTAGCCGAGCCGCACCGAGACCCGGGCGCCGAGCTGCAGCTTGGCCGAGTCGCTGTGCTTGAACTTCAGCGTCCGGTCGTCCCAGTTGTTCAGCTCGAGGTCGAACCCGGACATCTCGTCGATATCGCGGTGCACCTTGATGTCGATGATGTCGTTCTTGGTGGTCGGGTCCATCTCCAAGCCCTCGATGTGCACCTCGAACTCGGGTGCGTATCGGTCCGGTGACGCGACTTCCGGCGTGGTCATCAGGGCAACCTGGGCACAGTCAGTACCCGTCCTGGCCGCAGGTCACGGGGATCGCTGATACCGTTGGCACGAGCCAGTTCCCGCCATGCGTCGGCTCGCCGGTACACGGCCGCGGCGATGCTGCTGAGCGTGTCGCCGCGGCGCACCACGTAACTCTTCTCGACAGTGGGCGACGAAAGCGGCGTTTCTGCGACCTGCACGGCTGCCGGGCGGTATTCCTTCAGCGACAGATCCAGCTGCGCACGCAACGGCACACCGTCCTGGCGGAACAACTGGTAGTTCACATCCAGCTTCTCCATCACACCGGTGAAAACCGCTTCGTCCCAGACGAACCGGACGATCGGCGGCGCGTGTTCCCTTCTGTCGGGCCGCATCAGGTTGCGCAGCGCGTCGACGTAACGGACTCGTACGTTCTCCAGCGTGTCGGACGTGTCGACCAGGGCCTGCAGGTTGAGCGTCTCCGAGCCGCCCCGGACGTACTGCAGCGGCGGTGTCTCCAGCCCTGGGATCGCGATCTCGGCGAAGGTGTTGCTCTTGCTCAGCTTGTAGTCGGTCGGGTTGAACCGCAACGGGATCCGGCGCTGCCGTTCGTCGGCGATCACCGGCCGGACGATCTCCAGCCGGGCGAGCGCCCCGTTCTGGCGGGCGAACGACACAGGCGTGATGCTCAATGCCAGCCCTCTCCCTCGACGAGCTTGCGATCCCGCTGACTGTTCTTGGCCCGGTCGCATTCCTGCTCGTACAACCGCGACCACGCCTGGATGTGCTTGTTGAACAGGCGGGTGAACACGGCACCGTCGTTACCGTCCACTTGGAACCTGACTTCGAGATTGTGAATGGTCACCTTCGGCATGTCGGTCACCTCCCTTTCAGACCAGGACCTTGGTCAGTCCCTCGTGTGCGATCTCCAGTGACTCGACCGCCACCGCGTTCTGTTCGGCATGCAGATCAGGACCCGTCCATTTCGACGCCAGCCCACCGTGGAACGCCCACGCCGCAGCGGGAACACCGTCCGGGCTCAGCAGGATCACCGCACCGTCCCGGCGGGCGCCGAGCGAGTCGGCCAGCCCGGCCTGGTACCACGACCACAGCCCGGGGTCACGCACCACACCACGCTTGAGCGTGATCGGGTTCCACTTGTGGCGCAACGGAAGCTGACGTGTCGTGTCGTTACGACCGCCCTCGGCGTAGCTCGTCACTTCAAGCTGCGCGCCCAGGCCGGTGACTTCCTGGAACCCCGCGGACGCCACCAACGGCAGCAGTATTGCCTGCGCCGCAGGAAGATAGGCGTCACCTGGGTCGAGTGTGACGATGAAACGATACTTGGGCAACGGGTCCAGCGTCATGCCTCGATCACCTCCAGGTCCCGGTCCTGGCCGAGCACAAGGCGCAGCCTGATGAACTCCATCGGGGCCGCGGGCGCGACCTCGATCTCGCACACCACCTGCCCCGGGTCCTGTTCCGGCGGATTGTTCGACTCGTCGCAGGTCACCCGGAACGCCTGTTCTGCCCTTGAACCAGCGAGCGCACCGGCTCGGAAGGCCGCCAGCAGCACCGAGGTCAGCGCTCGTACCAATGTGAGTCTCAACTCGGGTGAGTTGACGTCGAACACCAATGGGCCCGCCACCCGCCGGATCGCCCGCACCAGGAGGTGAACCAGCCTGCGGTGCGCGATGAACCCGTTGGACAACGTGCGGCCGCCCCACACGAGCAGCCCTCGGCCCCGGGTGCACCGCACGAGGTTGATGCCTGCCTCGAACAGTCTGACTTGTTGCGGCTCAGGGAATTCCACCGCCAGGTCGACCGCTTCGAGGATCACCGCGTTGGCCGGAGTGTGATGCGCTCCTCGCTCCGCGTCCAGCCGGGCGATCACCCCGAGTACGTGCCCGGAGGCCGGAACCGTCCGTGCTCCCGGTGTCCCGGGCACTTCCAGAGCCGGGTGGTAGGCCGCTGCTGTACTCAGCAACTTTTTGTCCCCCAGCGACTCCGTCCATTTCACCGCTTCGTCCACTGAGGACTTGTCCGGCGGGACGTCCAGTACCACGAGGCGGTCAAGGGAGGTCAACGCGGTCAGCATCAGCTCACGCGCCAACTCCCCGCGCGTCTCCCCCGTCAGATCCGCGCCCAGGTCCGGCAGCGCCACCAACGCCGGTTCCGGCAGATCAGCCTGAGCCTGCACAGCCGCCGAATACTCGGCCTGACCAGGCGCAACATCACTGCCACCCGCCAGTATCAGGTCCCAGGACCGCGAGATCGCCCCTGAACTGTCAGACCCCTCCGCTAACGTAGAAATCGGGGGTCCCCCTGGCCGGGGACGCTCGTCGCGGCGTGCCGGGGCTGGTGGCGGGGCCTGTTCGACGGGCACGAGTCTGATCAGCCGGGATGTGGCCAGTCGCGTGACGACCTCCGAAGGCGGAATCCCGGCGAACGTCTCGGCCGGTTCACCGGGCACGGTCACGCGGACGCTCACCGTCGGCGGCCCGGCAAGTGTGCTCGCCTGGAACCGGATCGCCACGCGGCCACCGTTCGCCCAAGCACCCGGACTGCTGGCGATCACCTGGTACTGCAGCCACTGCGCACTGGCGGTCTCCGCAGGGCCGGACACACGTATCACCCAGGCTGTGCGGCCGCCGTTCTCGAAGAAGCCGCGCAGTGCGTACGGTGTGGCCGACGAGCCGTCCGGCTGGCCGAAGGTGCCCACGACGTCGTTCCAGCTCTCCCCCCGGACCGGTACGCCCAGCGGGCCTCGGCGAGTGCGGCCGAGGAACGCCGCCACATCCGTGCGCAACGGCTCCTCTTGCGAGCCGCGCGGCACGAAGGTCAGGGTCACGCCCGGGAGGGCTTCTCCAATGGTCATGTCATGCGTCGATCAGCAGGCTCTCGACGCAGATCACGAGCGTCTCCATGGCTATCTCGTTCTTGGTCGCCGCGAACGTGGGACCGGTGTACTTGGTCGGCCAGCCCCGGTCGAAGTTCCAGCGCATGGTCTCCTGGCGGTTCTCGTCCAGCATCACGATCGAGCCGGATGTCCGGCGCACCTTGCCGTTGAGCCCCTCGACGACCCAGTTCCAGAAGCCGACGTGGCCGGTGATGCCACGCTTGAGGGTGATGTTGGTGAACTTCTTCAGGCCGGGGATCTTGCGGACGGTGATGTCCTCGCTGCCGGTGCGGTACTCGATCGGCGGAATCTCCAGCTCCAGCCCGCTGGCCTCGGTGAAGGACCCGCTCACCGCCACACCGTCGTCGCTGACGTTGGTCACGATGACCTGGAAGTTGTAGGACGCATAGGGATCGTCCCGTGTCACGGGCGGCATCGCTGCCTCTCCTTAGGGTTCAGGCGAGCTGGGTCTCGCGGGTCTTCTGCTGGATCCGGAAGATCACGAACTCGGCCGGGAAGACCGGCGCGATGCCGATGACGCAGATGAGCCTGCCGTTGGCCAGGTCGTCCTCGGTCATCGTGGTGCGGTCGCAGGCGACGAAAAACGCCTCCTCGGCGGTCGTGCCGGCCAAGGCGCCGCTGCGCCAGACCGTGGTGAGGAAGTTCGTCACCGTCTGGCGCACCAGCGCCCACAGCGACTCGTCGTTGGGCTCGAACACCACCCACTGGGTGCCCTCGTCGATCGACTCCTCGACGAAGAGGAACAGCCTGCGGACGTTGATGTACTTCCACGAGCTGTCCGACGACAGCGTGCGTGCGCCCCATACCCGCTGGCCGAGGCCGGGGAAGAACCGCAAAGCGTTGATTCCCTTGGGGTTGAGCAGGTCCTGGTGGCGTTTGGTGACGTCCTGGGCGAGCCCGTCGACCGGCAGGATGCCCCTGATGACGACGTTCGCGGGTGCCTTGTGCACGCCCCGGTCCACGTCCGTGCGGGCGTAGATCCCGGCCATGTGCCCCGACGGTGGCACTTCGAGGTTGCCGTTGCCGAACGGGTCACGGGTGACCAGCCACGGGTAGTACAGCGCGGCGTACTTGGTGTCGAACGGTTCGCGGAAGGTCTGGATGCCTTCGATGTCCAGGCCGTCCTGCGGATCGAGGATGGCGAACCGGTCCTTGAGCAGCTCGCAGTGCGTGATCAACGCGGATTCGACTGTGCCGGACCAGATGCCGGGCACGGCGCAGACGGCCACCTCGTCGATGTCCTCCAGCGCGACGATGCCGGTGCGCTGCCCACTGCCGCCGTCCACGCCGACGAAGTCGTCCACGCTCAGCGTGTCGTAGGAGTCCACGCCGCCGTCCGCGAGTTTCAGCCAAGCACCGGACTTGGCCACCGGGAATTTCGCCGGATCGTCGGACAGTCCCGTCAACGCCTCCGCGCGTACCAGTTGCGACCGGCTCGCCAGCGTGTTCACCAGGGTGGACGGGCCTTCGCCGAGCAGCCGGAGGTTGCCGAACGTCTCGGTCACCGTGGTGCCGCCCGGATCGGTGAACCGGGTGTCGACCTGGGCCTCGACCAGGTAGAGCCGGTCGGTCTCCAGGACGTTCTGGGGAACGTCGGCGTCGAACGTGACGACGTCCAGCAGAACCGACCGCACACGCAGGACAAGCAGCGCGCCATCGTGGTCGAGTTGGACGACCGCACCCTCGTACAACCGGCTCGCGCCGCCGATCCGCAGTGTCTCTTGTGGACCGTTTGGGCTCGCGCTGCGGACCCGCCGGACCATGAGGTCCTTGGCCCACGCGGGATGTTGCGGCTCGGCGAGGGTCAAGGTGACTTTGCCGTTCGCGGGTGCGCTTGCCGTGACCTTGAAAACGCCCCGGCCGATCTGCACCCAGCCGTCACCCGCGACCAGCCCTGCGACCTCGGCCACCTCGACGGTCGGACTGTCCTTGTCCGCGGGCGCGGTGAGGCGTGTGGTGAACTGGGCGCCCTGCTGGGGATCGGCGAGCACCGGCAGAGTCGCGCCGACCATCGGCTGGACCCTGACCTGGACTTCCCTGCCCCATGAGCCTGGGCTGACGGCGGTGAACTTCAACGTCTCCGCCGGATCCCGTCTGACCTGGACATAGTCCCCGCGCGCTGACCTGACCCCGGCGGTCAGTGGGCCACTGAGTTCGATCTGGCGGCTGGAGGCGTTGTAACCGGCGATCGTCGGACTGTCGATCAGCTGGTTGTCGTCACCGCGGAGGATCTCGACGCGGTCGTTGCCCTTGAAACCGATCAGATGGCTCAGTTCCAGCGTCTTCGCGCCCGCGGCGGCATCCTTGACCACTTGACTCACCAGGCCATTGCCGAGCGCGCCGGTAGCGGCGGTCGCACCCTCGCTGACCACCCGCTTGACGTACAGGCGCTGGCCACCGTTGTCGAAGAAACCCTTGACCGCCAACGGGAACAGCCACCAGCGGCCGCCCTCGGTGGGATTGTTGGCCCACTTGTCGCGCACGGGCACGTCCGGCTCGGGCACAAAACCGCCGAAGGTGCGCTGGAACTCCAGAAAGTTCGTGACCAGCTTGGGTTTCCCGGCCGACGGGCCGCGAACGGTGACCCCGGCCATGCCCGCCGTGCTGGTGCTCACCCCCGCGATCGGCCGCGGCCCCGCGTCGATCTCCTCGACGTAGACCCCGGGGCTCAGATACTCGGGCATGGCTGGCTCCTCACTTCCTCACTGCTCAGGGATCTCGATGACTTGGCTGCGCCCGGCGTCCCGTGGCAGTCGTACGACCAGCTCCCCGGCCCGGCCGGGACGCTCGGTGGCCTGCAGCCGGAACGTCTCCTCGTCGGTTCTTTCGCCGTCCCACCGCAGGGCCAGCCGGAATGCCCCGGTGGGGTCGGTCAGCGTGCGTTCGAGCCAGGGCACCCGGTCGTGGAAGGTCTGTCCGCGCGCCTCGACCAGCGCGTTGGCCACCGGCGTCGTCGTGCCTGGCCTACGCACGAAACCGTGGACTGTGCGGATTCCTGGCGCGTAAGGGAAAGAAACGCCTGGCAGCAACCGGACAAGCCGCGGCTGGGTGGCCACGGCCGGTGGCGGCACCTGGAACTGGACGCCGATGACGTCGGCCGAGAACGGTTCGCCGTCCGCCGGATAAAGCGGCTGGTAACCGGTAGCGGTGAAGCGGGCCCGGTACCGAGGCCCGTCTGGCCGGCCCAGGCCCGGGTACGCGAAGCAGCCGCTGGG
Organism: Kibdelosporangium banguiense; assembly: GCF_017876405.1. Lineage (GTDB taxonomy): Bacteria > Actinomycetota > Actinomycetes > Mycobacteriales > Pseudonocardiaceae > Kibdelosporangium > Kibdelosporangium banguiense. Next base: position 11,855,908 of record NZ_JAGINW010000001.1, read on the forward strand.
TGTCCGGATCGCCTCGATGTCCAGCGGCGACCAGACGTCGTCGTCCAGGCGGTCCAGTTGGATCTTCACGCCCGCGCTGCGGACACGCCTGGTGAAGTCGTCGAACGGCACGAACCAGGCCGGGCTGGCGAGCGTGGACCGCTCAAGCGGCATGAACGGGCTCATGGCGCGCTCGCCCCGTCGATGATCCGGTTCTGCACCGGCCGGACCGGGACCTCGGCCACCGCGTCCAGGTTGACCACCCGGACCTCGTAGTTCAGCGATATCCGGTAGGGCTTCTGAATCGCGTACCAGACCCAGGATTTCTGGTCCAGCGTCAGCGATGTCAGCGTGACGTGCAGCGAGTCCGTGCTGGCCGCGAGGCTGCCGGTCAGCTGCGTGCCGTCCAGGATCGCGTCGTCGTAGAACGTCTGCAGGGCCCGGCCGAGCATGCGGTGCTGGGTCTCGGGGTCACCGCCCCACGGCGTGATCAGATACCGCAGCAGCAAGGCCATCGGTGGCTTGCGAGTGGTCAGCGGATCGGGCGGCTGGGATCGCACCGGCGGCCGGTTGCGGGATGTCGGGTCCTCGCAGATCTCGTAGAGGAACACCGTGAGCTTGGGCGGCGGAGTCGTCACGGTCTCGGACAGGTCGTTGAGCTCCGCGGTCGGCGGCTCGGCCTGGCTCAGGCCGCGCAGCGCCTGTTTGAGGGTCTCCACGATGATCGTCGAGACATCGGCGATGACGCCGAAGTCACCCATGCGATTCCTCCCCGCTGCGCGTTGCCCACGCGTTGAGCGGAAAGGGTGGCAGGGCCCGCGTTCCCGGCCCGCGTTTGAAGCGTCACGACAGCGTCACCGGCCCGTTCTCCCCTGCCGGGATGACGTAATACGACACACGCCGACAACGCCCGGGTGACGATCGATACGGCATTGTTCTCCTTTGTGGATGCCCCTTCGGAGCGCACCGGGACTCTGATACTCAGGGTCTGGGTCGAGGACGGCCTGCGCGTGCGAATTCTGCGGGCAATCGGTCCGCACAAGGCGCCCCCGATAGCCGTGACCAGCGTCGAAGACGTCCACACCGTCGTGCAGAACTGGCTGGAAGAGCTGCTGGGGCCGGGCGGGTGACGCTGTCGTGACGCCCCGGTGACGGCACGGGCATAGGGTTCCGGTGTATCCAGACAGATTCGTATACGGGCGATATTCGCTGGTGGTCCCTACGATTAGTCGAAGTCTCACACACGATCATGAATTGCTCGTAATATGGCAACGAGGGATTTCGACTGACGGATCACTGACGCCGACATCGCCCGGGGGGACCGATGAGCGCAGAAGTCGAACAGGTCATCACGGTGCGACTGCTCAAAGGGTTCGCACTGTCGGTGGGCCAGAGCCGCGTCCCGATCGCGTGGAGCGCGCAACGGCTCGTGGCCTTCCTAGCGCTGCAGGACAGACCGAGAACCCGCGCCTACGTGGCCAGCATGCTCTGGCCGGAGAACACAATGGCGCGGGCCAACGCCAATCTCAGATCCTCACTCTGGCGCACATCCCGCACAGGCCACCACGTCATCGAAGCGTCGGCGCAGGAGATGGCAATCGCCAACAACATCAACGTCGACATCCACGACGCGGTGAGCCGTGCCCACCGCCTGCTCGACACCACCTGCCGATGCGACGACATCCTCAACACCCAGACACGAGCAGACCTCTCAGCGGACCTGCTGCCCGACTGGTCCGACAACGACTGGGTACTGATCGAACAAGAGCAATACCACCAACTCCGCCTGCACGCCCTGGAAGCAATGTCCGAGCGCCTGACAGCAGCCGGCCGTCACGGCGAGGCCGTCGCCGCCGGTCTCGCCGCCGTCCGCGCAGAACCATTGCGCGAGAGCGCACACCGCGTCCTCGTCAACGCCCACCTCGCCGCCGGCAACCAAGGCTCAGCATTGCGCCAGTACGAACAATGCCGCCGCATACTCCTCGAAGAACTGGGCCTCGAACCCTCCGAGAAACTCAAAAACCTGCTCCCCCAATCCATCGCGGCCCGATAATCGCGGTCACCGGTCGAGTGAACCGCTGATTCTGACTGCGGCGCAGAAGCGGAACGCGGCCGTCACGGATCACCACGGCGGCTGCGAAGACTAGGAAGATCCCGGACATGCGTCAAGATGCCAGCAATTACGGGTAATCATCGAAGGCCGCGACGCTTGCCACGGGACACGTGACAAGCGCCTGACGCTTTACGGCTGGTCAGAGCTGGCCGGTGGCCTCGCGCCACGCCCGCTCCTTTTTGATCCACTCGTTGTCCTGGGGGAACTCGTCGATTGTGGCGACCCGGCGGATCTCGGTCTTGAAGCCCGCGCCGGTGATCGGGGAGCGCTTGGCCCACTCGACCGCTTCCTGTTTCGACGCCACATTCAGGATGTAGAAGCCGCCGAACAGCTCCTTTGTCTCACCGTATGGCCCGTCGGTCACCAGCGGCGGCTCAGCCGAGTAGTCGACGACCACGCCTTCCGTCGCCTCGTCGAGGCCCTCCGCGGCGAGCAGGACCCCAGCCCGGATCATCTCCTGGTTGTACTTGCCGATGGTCTCCAGCATCTCGTCGAAGTCGATCTCGCCCATGCCGGCGAAGGCCTCGTCGGTGGCGCGCATGATCAGCATGTACTTCATCGTCCTGGCTCCCTGGATGTCTCCGGGTCCCGCTCGGACCCGCTCACCCTCAGGTCGAACGGGTCAGCCTCGGATCGACACCCCGGCCGAAAAGACTGCGATCAGGTCAGGGCCAGGAGCGTGGCGCCGGTCGGATCCGCCAGCAGGTCTCGTAGCAATACCTGGTCGAGGGACGCGAAGAAGGCCTCCTGGGCCGTACGCAGCGCGTTGCGCAACCGGCATGCGCTCCTGAGCGGGCACGGCGGGCCGTTGCAGTCGACGACCTCGCCTGGCCCTTCGAAGTGCCGGACGATCAGGCCGACCGAGAGTTCCAGGGTGGTCTCGGCGACGGTCAGACCGCCGCCACGGCCACGGCTTGTGCGTACCCATCCTTGATGCTGCAGGCGTTGCACGACCTTGGCGACGTGGTTGCGGGGCACGTTCAGTGATTGCGCCAGGCCGTCGATCGTCACCTGCTCGCGCCGGGCCGACGCCAGCATCAGGATCCGCAGGGCGATGTCCGTGGCTCTGCCGAGATGCATGCCCGTCAGCCTAGCTCAACAGGTACAGCATGTACTTGTTTTCAACGCACCGATGCCAGCGCAAGGCAATCATCGTCACATAACAAGTATCTGAGATACCTGTTTAAATGGAGTGGAACCCGCTCCCCCGAGGAGGTTGCGATGCTCTCCCACAGGTCTTTCACGGTGGTACAGGCCGCACTGCCCGCTGTCCGGGCCCACGCCATGGCGATCTCGACCGAGTTCTACCGATCCCTGTTCGCGGCGAGACCGGAGCTGCTGAACCTGTTCAACCGCGGCAATCAGGCCAACGGCGAACAGCAACAGGCACTCGCCGGCGCGGTCGCCGCCTACGCCGGTTATCTGGTGGGCGAACCCGTCCCGGCGATGGATGCGGTGGTGGACCGCATCGCGCACAAGCACGCGTCGCTGGGCATCCGGCCCGAACAGTACACAGTGGTCGGTCAACATCTGCTCGGCGCGATCGGCGAGGTGCTCGGCGAGGCTGCCACGCCTGAAGTCGTAGCCGCGATGGACGAGGTCTACTGGCTGTTCGCGGTCCGGTTGATCGCCGCGGAAACCAGGCTGTACCAGCAAACCGGCGTCGACCCGGCGAACCCACTGTCACCGTGGCGGGTCATCGGCCGCCGCGAGGAGGCCACAGACGTGGTCTCGTTGCTGCTCACGCCCATTTCGGGGACAGTGCCTCAGCACCTGCCCGGCCAATACGTGACCATCGAAGTGGATCTGCCCGACGGCACCCGGCAATCGCGTCAGTACACGTTGTCACAGGCCGCTGACTACGGCACCCTGCGCATCACTGTCCGCCGGGTCCGCGGCCACGACGGAAACCCGGACGGCACGGTTTCCAGTCTGCTGACCAGCAGCACCAAGGTCGGCGACGTCGTCAGAGTCAGCCATCCGTTCGGCGACGCGGTGCTGGGCGACGACACCGGTCCCCTGTTGTTGGCCAGTGCGGGCATCGGCGTCACACAGACCGCCGCACTGCTGGAACATGTGGCCCGCCACCAGCCTGACCGGCAGGTGACCGTGGTGCACGCCGAGCGCGAACCCGGCCGGCACGCGCTCGCGGACTATATCGGTCACTACGGCGCGCGGCTGGATTCCTTCCGCCACTTCACCTTCTACGACACCAATGCCCCGTCCGGCGATCAGCAAGGCCCGGTGCGGCCCGACGAGATCGAACTTCCATCCGATGTCACCGCGCACCTTTGCGGGCCGATCCCGTTCATGCGCGGCATCCGGGCGTCGCTGCTGGACCGTGGCGTGCCCGCGCACCGGATCCACTACGAGGTGTTCGGTCCCGACCTGTGGTCTCACTCGTTTCGTGTACAGGAAAGCCCGGCAACGACATCTTGATCACGGGTACCAACCCTCCCATTCCGGCCGACCGGGATGTCGGCTTCTTGTTCGAGAGTGCGCGTCCGGTGCACTGAGGGCGTTCAGTGCGGGCGGCGCCGGCCGGTGACTTTGGTCGAGGGCAGGCGGCCGGCTTTGGAGGTGCCGGTCATTGTGTCGCCGTCGAGGGTTACGTCGAACGTGAGGTTCAGGCGTAGTGGCTTGGTGATGGATTGCTTCCAGGTCAAGCGGTTCTCGTTGACGTCGATGTCCCGCAGGGGGATCTCCTCGCCTGTGCCGTGGGCGCGGCCGAGCCAGGTTCCGGCCTGGGTGTGCAGGTCGACCACGGCTTGGATCTTGCCGATGGGGGTGGCGATGGACAGGTCCCAGGTGCCTTCTGGATTCATGTGTGCGTCTTTCCTTTGTGGTGTCACAGGCTCGTGAGTACTGGGCCTTGGTTGCGCCAGACGATGCCACGGCGTTCGTGGGCGAACAGTTCCTCGACTGCGTGCGCGACCTGTGGCCCGATCTCGCGTTCCAACAGGTGCAGGGCCAAGTCCAGGCCGGATGTGACGCCTGCGCCGCTGACGAGGTCGCCGTCGTCGACGACGCGGGCGCGCACTGCGTGAGTGCCTGTGGCGTCGAGCATGTCGAGACCTAAGTGGTGGGTTGTGGCGTAGCGGCCTTCCAGCAGGCCTGCCATGGCCAGCACGAGCGACCCGCCGCAGACCGTCGCGACGGTCACCGATGGGTTGTCCATGGCATCTTTCAGCAACGCCGGCAGCGCGGTGGTCAGAGTCCGGCCCAGCAGCACCGGGATGTACTCGTCCTGCCGGTCGCCGGGGTCCTCGGTGAGGCCGGCAGCGCCAGGTACCAGGACGACGCCAACCCGAGCAGGGTCGAGCATTGCGTTGGCACGCAACGTCAATCCACCGGACCCGCTGACCACGTCACGCGCTCCCTCGGCGGAGACGAGTTCCACTGTCACCCCGCCTGCGTGCAGAACCTCAAAGGGCGCAATGACATCGAGCGGGTCGAAGCCGTCGAACAGGACGATCTGTGCGTGCATGTGTTGCCCCTCAAGCAAAACCGAATGAGTTCAGCCCCGACGTTAGCCCGCGCCCCGACAGGCGGACCAGTGGCGAAAATGCCACCCTTCAACGGGAAATCGCCACAGCCTGAAGAGGCACCGTGAACAGCCATCGCATCGCGGCCAAGCACAGCCGCATGAGGAATTCCCCAGGGGGACCCCTTGATTTCACGTTACTGGAGGGGTCTGACAGTTTCGGTGTCTGAGCAGGTCAGAGCATAGATCGGCGCCGCGACAGAGGTAGCGCCCGGTCATGACGGCGGGATCAGTCTTACGATCTAGGTTCCCTTAGGGAACTTGAGCTGCCCCGGTCACTGAGTCTCCTAAAGGAACCCATGGAAGGACCTCAAGAATGGGCAAGGTCATCAGCGGACTCGCGGTGTCGGTCGACGGGTACATCACCGGCCGCGATCCCGGTGCCGGGCGCGGACTAGGCGATGCACCGCGGGCTGCACCTGCTCGGCGAAGTCGTGGTTCGCCACTGTTCCTGGGAACAACGATGATGTGGTTCGCGCTCCGCACCTCATCCAACCGCAAGGGCAGGCGCGCATCGGCGCGCTGAAGCGGTATGCCTGTGCACAGTTCGCGACTGCGGCGGTCACTCTCCCTGCAGTTCGTCCCAGACCTCGCGGTCCCGCTCGGCGGTCCAGATGCGGGGCCAGTCGATGCCGTCGAGTTCGTCCCACACGCGGGACACGTCGAACGGCAGGCAGTGCTCGAAGATGGGCCAGGCTCCGAACTGCGGCGCCAGAGCCTTGTGGGTGGCTTCGAAGGCTTCCCTCAACGTTCCACTCCGTGCGTGCACGGCGCCGACCTCGTCCAGCATGGTGTTCAGGAACGACCGGGTCTGTTCGATCGCCTGGTTCACGGCTGTCCGGCCGCAGGTGACGCCGCCGCGGCCACCGATGAGCGTCTCGGCCCCGAAGGCCTTGACCCGGTCGAGCGTGGTTGTGGACCACTCGCGGTGGAAGGCGTCACCGGTGTAGAGCGCCGCCTGTGCCTCGACGAGATCCCCGGCGAACATGATCCTCTGCTGCGGCAGCCAGGCGACGATGTCGCCCGCGGTGTGGCCGCGGCCGCAGTGCTGCAGCGTGAGCTCGCCGCGGTCGCCGCCCAGATCGATGCTCACGCGGTCGGAGAAGACGACGTCCGGCCACGTGAGGCCGGGAATCGTCTCCGGCTGCTTGAACAGCCGGGGCATGCGGCCGAACTCGCTGGCCCAGTCCTGCTCCCCTCGTTCGGCGATCAGCCGGCGGGTGTTGTCGTGCGCGATGATCACCTCGGCGTCGAACGCGGCGGCACCGAGCACGCGCACCGCGTGGTAGTGCGACAGCACGAGGTACTTGACGGGCTTGTCGGTGTGTTGGCGCAGCAGGGACAGCCAGTCGTGCGCCGCGGCGGGCGTGGCGCGTGCCTCGAAGGCGACCAGGAAGTCCTCGCCCTCGACGGCACCGACGTTGGGGTCGCCCTCCGCGGTCAAGGCGTACACGCCGTCGGCGAGCACTTCGAGCGTCGCGGTCTTCTCCGTCAAGTCGGCTGATGAAGCAAATGCCTTGACCATCAACTACTCCTGCCTGGTGATGAATGCGTTGACAGCGAATGCGCCGGAGCACCCGCGAACTGGCGCGCGACAGTGATCAGGAGGTCGTTCGCTTCTGCCTCACCGATCGTGACCCGCACGCCCTCGTCTCCGAACTGGCGCACGGTCAGCCCGCACTTCTTCGCGAGTGCGGAGAACGCGTTGCTGCGCTCGGCGGTGCTCAGCCACACGAAGTTGCCCTGCGCATCGGGTACCTCCCAGCCGCAGTCTCTGAGGCCGGCGAGCACGCGGGCGCGTTCCGCGACGATGGCATCCACCCGCTGCTGCAGTTCCTCGCGGGCTGCAAGGCTCGCGAGGGCGGCCTGTTCGGCGAGCGAGTTCACGCCGAACGATGTCGCGGTGGTGCGCAACGCGGAGGCGACAGCCTCGTGAGCCACGGCATAACCGACGCGCAGCCCCGCCAACCCGTATGCCTTGGAGAATGTCCGAAGCAGCGCGACGTTGGGACGGTCGCGGTAGAGCCTCAGCCCGTTCGCGGCGTCCGGATCGGTGACGAACTCGGCATAGGCCTCATCGATGACCACCAGCACGTTCCTGGGCACGCGATCCAGGAACTCGCTCAGCTCGTCGTGCTTGATCGCCGGTCCGGTCGGATTGTTCGGCGTGCACAGCAGAATCACCCTGGTTCGGTCGGTGACCGCCCCGGCCATCGCATCGAGCCGGTGCCGGGCCTGGCCGTCGAGACCGATCTGCACCGAGCAGGCCCCGGCGATACCGGCGACGACCGGATACGCCTCGAACGACCGCCAGGCGTACAGGACCTCGTCGCCGGGATCGCACGTGGCCTGAATGATCTGGCCGAGTACGCCGACCGAGCCGGTGCCGGTCGCGATGTGCTCGATCGGCACGCCGAGGGTTCCGGCCAACGCCGTGCGCAAGCGCGTGACGTTGGCGTCTGGGTATCGGTTGATGGACGCGGCTGCCGTTCGCACGGCCTGCAGCACTGAGGGCAGGGGCGGGTAGGCGTTCTCGTTGGAGGAGACCTTGTAGCCGATGCGGCCATCGACGATCGGCGCCGGCCGACCGGCCTGGTACGAGGGGACGCCGGCCAGCGCGGGCCGCAGTCGCACCTGTGCTTCCTCCGCTCGGCTCATCGCATCCCTCCGACTGGTTCGCGATGGGTCCCGAGAGCGGAAGCCAGCCACGGCGCGACGACAGCTCGGGAGATCCGGCAATCCAGCAGCATCGGTCCGGCCCTGTGCGCCAGCCACGGCCGGATCGCCGCCAGGTCCGCTGGAGTTCGTACGGTGCCGGCGTGCCCGCCCATCGCCCGGAAGATCCCGGCGAAGTCCTGTTCAGGAAGCAGTGCGAGGTCCGAGTCGGGCCGCCCGGCGAAGTGGTGCATCTCCGCGCCGTAGGCGAGGTCGTTGAACACCACCACCAGCGCGGGGATTCGCTCGGCGAGGAGCGTGTCCAGTTCGCCGAGGCTCATCAGCAGTCCGCCGTCACCGACCATGCCGACCGGCAGGCGATCGGGGCGAGCGGTGGCGACGCCGACCAGGCTTCCGATCCCCATCCCGATCGTCTGGAACCCGTGCGGGTAGAGAAGGCTCGCCGGATCGATGACACTCATGTGCATGACCGGCCAGCCGGAGAAATGCCCGCCGTCCACCGTCACGCAGCGTTCCCTGGGCAGAATCTGGTCCAGCGCCACCACGAGAGCACGCGGGTCCATCAATCCGTCGTCAGCGACTGGCGGAAACGTCCGGTCCGGACCTGCGGCGAGAGCCTCGGCTGTGGCCCGGAACCTGCTCCTGTTCGGTCCGCACGCGCCGATGAGGTTGTCGCGCAAGGTATTGGCGAACGCCTGGGCGTCGGCGACGATGGCCAGGTCCGCTGGGCGGTGAGCTCCGATGGCGTCGGCACGGTCGTCGACGTGCAGGACGTTCGCGTCGTGGAACAGGCTGCGGTGCCTGGTGGTCCAGGAGTTGAGGCTCGCGCCCACCACGAGCACCACGTCGGCTGTGGAGAGGAGGTCCGCGGTGTCGGCGTCGCCGAATCCACCGCAGACGCCTGCCGACAGCGGATGGCCGGAGAACAGCCCGTTCGCCATGGCGGTGGTCGCGAGGACGGCGCCGAGATGCTGGGCGATCTCGGCCAGGGCCGGTCCGGCGCCGGCGAGGTGAGCTCCGCGGCCGGCGAGCACGCATGGCCGGTTTGCCTTCAACAGCAATGACGCCGCCGCTTCGACGTCGGCGGGCACGGGTGGCGCGGGCGACGACACCGCTGGTGCGACCGCTGGCACCGGCTTGGCCGCACTGTCGGGGTCGGTGTTGGCTTCGGGAGGAAAGCCGACGATGATCGGGCGGCGCTCTGCGATCGCACGTGCGGTCACCCGGCGAACGAACTCGTCCAGGTCGTCTGGTCGCACCCACCGCTCGTGTCCAGCGCTGGTGGCTGTGGCGAACGTGCGTTGATCAATTGATTGGTTGGACGAACGATCGCCCAAAGGGGTATCGGCGGCGAGCACAAGCATCGGGGTGGATGACTTGGCCGCTTCCACAATCGCGGTCATGGCGTGCGTCAGCCCTGGGCCCTGAGTGACGGTGACCAGTCCCACGGTTTGCGTCGTCCGCGCATACGAGTCCGCTGCCGCCGCGGCGTTCATCTCGTGCCGCAGCCCGACATAGCGGCCACCGTGCTCCCGGAAGACTCCGGCGAGCGCGAAGTTTCCTCCGCCCACCAGTCCGAACAACGTCTGGGCTCCTGTGGCGTGCAGCGCCGCCGCCAGGTTCTGCTGCAGTGCCGTCACCGGCATTCTCCTTTGAAACGGGTGTCGGCCTCCGGCCGCGTCCAGGGGTAGTTCAGGCGTCCAGCACTGCTACCGCGGAGATCTCGACCAGGAACTCGGGGCGGGCCAGGCCTGCCACGACGAGCAGGGTGCTGGTGGGGTTGACCGGGCCGGTCAAGTAGCGGCCGCGCACGTCGTTGATCGGTGCCGAGAACGCGCGGGCGGTCATGTAGGTCGTGGTGGAGACCAGTGCGTCGAACCCGGCTCCGGCGGCGGCGAGCACTTCGCGGATGTTGTCGAACACCTGGACCGTCTGGGCTTCGACGTCGTTCTCGCCGATGATCGCGCCGTCGCGCAGAGCGACCTGCCCGGAGATCCACAGCGTTGAACCGGCCTGGACGCCGATGGAGTAGTGGAACCTCTCGGCCGCGGCCCTGGGGAGCTTGTCGCTGTCGATGGTGCGCTTGGACACGTCGTACCTCTCGCTCGTCTCGGCGCCCCGGTCTGGCGCTCACAAGCCGAACGTAGACAGCAGGTGGTGCGGGTGATAGTCCAATACCGTGCCAGTAGAACAGACCAATGAGCCGCCGGAACTGCTCCTGCGGTTCGATGTGGGCACCCGTCCGCCAGGCATGCAGCAGCTGGTCAGGGCGTTGCGAGAGGCGATCCGTGCAGGGCGGCTGCTGCCGGGGGCCCGGCTTCCTGCCAGCCGGCTGCTCGCTCGTCAGCTCGGCTGCTCGAGGTGGGTCGTCGTGCAGGCGTACGAGCAGCTCATCGCGGAGGGATACCTCGACGCGCGAGTCGGTTCCGGAACCCGTGTTCACCAGCTCCCCGCAGCGTCCCCTGCTGCTGAGGAGGTGGCTGTCCAGGCACGCAGCTGGCGGTTCGACTTCCGGCCGGGCATCCCAGATCTCGCGCACTTCCCGCGTGCGGCGTGGCTGCGGGCGGTGCGCGCGTCGTTCCTGGCTGCGCCTACCGCCGATCTGGACTACGGCGATCTTGAGGGGCTGCCCGCGCTGCGCTCGGGGCTGGCCGACTACCTGGGCCGGGTCCGCGGAGTTCAGGCACAGGCCGGCGACATCTCCGTCACGACCGGCTCGGTCAACGCCCTGTCGTTGGTCGCTCGTGCGCTAACCGCGCGCGGTGTGACCCGGATCGGGGTTGAGAACCCGAGCTGGATCCCGCTGCGGGAGCCGCTGGCGGGCTCCGGCATCGAGACGGTCGCGCTGGCGGTGGACGGCGACGGCCTGGTAGTCGAGGACGTCGTTCGCTCCGGCGTGGGAGCTGTGCTCGTCACGCCGGTCCACCAGTTTCCGACCGGCACCGTGCTGAGCCCGGACCGACGGCGGCAACTCCTGGAATGGGCGGCGGAGCGGGACGCGCTCGTCGTCGAGGACGACTACGACTCCGAGTACCGCTATGACCGCACGCCGCTGGGAGCGATCCAAGGTGTCGCACCAGACCACGTCCTGTTGATCGGAACGGTCAGCAAGAGCCTCGCCCCGGCGCTGCGCCTGGGCTGGATGGTCGCGCCGCCCCGGCTGGCCGCGCACCTGAGACGAGCCCGCCAGTCGGTCGATGTCGGTGTGTCGGTGCTGACCCAGCTCGCTTTCGCCCGCTTCCTCGAGTCCGGGGCGTTCGAGCAGCACCTGCGCAGGATGCGCAAGGAGTACCACGGCCGCCGGACGTCGCTGGTTTCCGCGTTGGAGCAGCACTTCCCCGACTCGAGAGTTCACGGCATCGCGGGCGGCCTGCATCTGATGGTCGAGCTGGGAGTACCGGTATCGGGCGAGGAGATCGAACGGGCGTGTGACGCTCAGGGCATACGGCTTTATTCGTTGCACCGGTACTGCGCCGGGGAGGTTCCAGCGCAGTACTCGCAGAGCACGGTCGTCCTGGGGTTCGGCGGGATCCCGGCTCACCGGATGAACACGGCGATCGCCACGATGGCCGATCTGCTGCTCACACCGGCGGCGGGAACTCCGCGTCGAGCGCCGCGATGAGCCGGCCGGAGTCCGGCACGGTGGACGCGGCGACGTGCGCGTCCGGCCTGATCACCAGAACGCGGCCACCACCGTCGACGCACGGCTCCGGCCACCAGGTAGCGCGCAGGTCCTCGAAGACGTCCTGCACCTGCTGGTACCGGTGGTCCACGGCCAGGCAAGGCGTCGACGAGACGACCTGGAGGGCAGTGATCGGGTACGACACCGGGTATCGGTCCAACACCGCGGTCATCGCCTGCTCCACCGCAGCGGGATCGCGACCCGGGAAGCCCAGCAGCACGACACCTCGTCTGAGCAGCTGATCGAGCCGATCGACCTTCGGATCGGTGGTGCGCACCCTGGCATCGGGCACGGGGCGACCCACCACAGAAGCACCGGGTTCGGTCGCCTGCCCGGTGCCCAGCAGCTCCGTGGGATAGGTGGCCGGCTCGTAGAAGCGGCCGGAATCGACCCAGCGTCGCGCGAACCCGAACCGGCGGGCCAGAGCGAGCACGGCTGCCCGGCGTAGTCGTGCGGTCCGCGTCGGCGGGCACATGAACCGCGCAGTCGCCCCGGTGATCCGCTGGTTCTCGTCCGCGGCGTGCTCGCGCTCGGGCCCGTAGCGGTCGAGCAGGGCGACATCCGCGTGACCGCGGATGACCATCGCCAGCCGCCACGCCGCGTTCTCCGCGTCCGCGATTCCCGAGTTCATCCCGCGGGCGCCGTAGGGACTGGTCAAGTGCGCGGCGTCACCGACGAGCAGGCAACGGCCGCGGCGGAACTCGCGCGCCCGCAGTTGCTTGAATTTGTAGGTGGTCAACCACAGCAGCTCGTAGTCCGCATCACCCACCACCGAACGGATCCGTTGGTCGAGACGACCGCTGCGCTGCTCGTCCTCGGCGTCGACCTCGGGGCCGACCTGCCAGTCGATGTGCCATGTCGAGCCGGGCTGCGGATGGATGAGCACGGTGCGGCCGGGGTTGTACTCCGGGTCGAAGTGAAAGTGCCGTTCATCCGGGAACGGCAGGTCGGCGCGGATGTCGACGATGAGGAAGTTCTCCTCGAAGCCGAAACCCTCGAACGGCACACCGAGCAGCTTGCGCAGGGTGGACCGCGCGCCGTCGCAACCGACCAACCAGGAGGTGTCGAACTCCTCGACGCCCTCGCCGTCGTTCACTCGGACCGTCACCCGGTCACTGTGGTCGGTGAGGCCGACGAGCCGGGCGAGCGGCCGCAGCGTGATCAGTGGCTCCGCGCGGACCCGCTCGAGCAACAGCTCCTCGACACGGCGCTGGGACAGGTTCACGATCCGGGGCCACAACCCTTCCTCGTGCGGCACCACGGTCGTGGCCACCTCACGGCCGCGGATAAACGTCCTGCTCGTTCGCCACGCCACCCCTTCCCTGGCGATGCGCTCACCGACGCCGGTCGGTTCACAGACCGACATGACGTGGCCGGCGATCAGGACCGCCTTGGAGCCAGGCGACACCTCGTCCGAAAGCTGCGGATCCACAATGACGCTGGGCACGCCCCAGCGTGCGAGGAGCAGCGCGGTCGTCATTCCGACCGGACCGCGCCCGACAACGGTCACGGGGCTCTCCACGATCACCTCTTGACGCTCGGGGAGCCGCGCCGGCGCGACTCGCTCCCGGACGACGGTAGGAACCCGAGAGGTCTGTTACGCAGTCCATTTGATGCGATCCTGAACAGTCCAAACGCGCCGACAGGTGATTTAGCATGAAACTCCGGCCTGGACAAAAACCAGCGCGGGGCATTCATCGAACTCACCTGGGGTGGCAGCGAACCCGTCGAGGTCAACGGCGAAGAGCGCACGTTCCTGGTCGACGGCGACGAGGTTGTCATCACCGCCACGGCACCTGGTATCGGCGGCGGGCGCATCGGCTTCGGTGAGGTCCGGGGCACCGTCATTCCCGCCCTCGGCTCCGCAGAGGACTGACCCATGGACAAGGTGGTCACCCTCGACGGCATCGCCGACGGCGCGAGTCTCGCCGTCGGCGGGTTCGGGCTCTGCGGGATCCCGGCCTTCTACGCCCCTGCGGGGGTACCCAGGTCGCCGACGGAGGGTTTGCCGTGGCGCTACAACGCTGACGGCTCGGTGGCAGTCGCATCGCCGCGCAGGGAAGTCCGTGAATTCCAAGGTCCGCACGTATGTCCGAGAAGAGGCCGTCGTCACCGACTTCGCACTTGTCGCCAGGTAGGAGAAGTGTGCGAGGAGGTGTTGATAGCGTCGGGCCTCACTCATCTGTGTTGATCTGGTTGTCGGCGGTAACGCCGAACAGCTCACTTTTCATCTCGGCCTGGCAAAACAAACGGCGCCACCGAGGACGAGCCGAAAGAAGCCATCACACACCTGCCCTTCTGCGCAGACTGGCCCAAGGCCATGTCCGCGACGGCCCGTCGCCAAGCAGGTCTTCCGCGGCGGATCAGGCTTCTGGTGCGCCGCCCGCTGCTGGGAAGAGCCGTTCTACGGCCGCTACGACGGTCGCTCGCCGGGCCGCGGCGACGCCGGGGTCCTGTTCCGCGTCGAAGCCCGGTTGCCCGACCCACGAGGTGGCGATCTGGTTGACGAGGACGAGCACGTCGAGAGGTGCCCACCCGGCATTGATGAGGCCCGCCTCCTGGGCTTGCCGCACCTGCTCGACCTTGTGGGCGACGGTCTGGCGTATCGCCTCGTCCGGCGGCGAACCGGCGGAGCCCAGTTCCAACTGACCCCACTGCATGATGCGGTGGCGCTCGGGATGGGCCCTGAAGTAGTCGTGCACGCGACCGGCGTAGCCGGGCAGGTCGGCAGGGTCCATCCGGGTGGCTTCGGCGATCGCGGCCAGTTCCTGGGCGGAGATGACCCGGTAGAGGTCCTCCTTGCTGGCGAAGTGCGCGTAGACGCGTTCCTTGCTGGTCTTCGCGTTCTTGGCGATCCGGTCGATGCGGGCCCCCGCGATGCCGTGACGGGCGAACTCCGCCGTGGCCGCGGCCACGATCCGTTCGCGGGTCGAGTCGGTTCCGCGTGTGGGGGACATGCGACGAGACTAACAAACCGAACCGTTTGGTTTGACAGTCTGGGTCGCCGCTCGTACTGTCAAACCAAACGGTTCGGTTTGGCGAAAGGAACGCGTTGTGCACAGCAGGACACTCGGCACGCAAGGCTTGACGGTCTCCGCGATCGGATACGGCTCGATGGGTATCTCGATGGCCTACGGGCCTGGCGACGAGACGGAGGGCATCGCGGCAATTCGGCGCGCCCACGACCTCGGCGTCACCTTCTTCGATACCGCCGAGCTGTACGGGTGGGGCGAGAACGAGAGGGTGGTCGGGCGCGCGGTGGCCGGATTCCGCGACGAGGTCGTGATCGCGACCAAGTTCGGCTTCACCCGCGATTTCGGCTTCGACAGCCGCCCGGTCCACATCCGGGAGGTCGTCGACGCCAGCCTGCGCAACCTCCGGGTCGACCACATCGACGTCCTCTACCAGCACCGCGTGGATCCCGAGGTGCCCATCGAGGACGTCGCGGGTGCCGTCGGTGAGCTGGTCCACGCGGGCAAGGTGAAGTACCTCGGCCTCAGCGAGGCGGGCCCGCGGACAATCGCCCGTGCCCACGCCGTCCACCCGGTCTCGGTGCTGCAGACGGAATACTCGCTGTTCGAACGCGACGTCGAAAAGCTCTTCCCGACGCTCGAGGAACTGGGCATCGGGTTCGTCGCCTATTCGCCACTGGGCCGCGGCTTCATCACCGGCACCGCCAAGCCCGCGGGCCAGTACGACCTCACCGACTACCGCAACGTGGACCCGCGCTGGCAGCCGGGCAACTTCGAGCGCAACGTGGACGCCGTCGCCAGGCTCGCCGACCTGGCGTCCACAATGGACATTACGGTGTCGCAGCTGGCCCTGGCCTGGTTGCTCCACCAGCGCGACTACATCGTGCCGATCCCCGGTACCCGCAGCCCGGTGCGCGTCGAGGAGAACGCGGGCGCCGCCGAGATCACCCTCACCGAAGCGGACCTCGAAGCCATCCACGCCATCCTGCCTCACGGCGGGTTCGGTCCTCGCTACGAAGGACATTCCCTGCCGATGTGGGAGTGATCATGTCCGCTACATGAGACGTCAGCACTGGTGCCCGCGGAGACCCTCGAATCCGGATCTCGACGAAATACATCGGCGGCCCTTACTCACGCGACGAGCAGCGAGTCGTCGCGCTTATCAAGCCCGAGCGGCAAAGCGCGGGGTGAGCTATTCAGTGAGCAGGACGCGGAGATCGGTGAGCAGCGCACGCAGGTCAGCGCGAGTGAGGGTCGTGCACGTGCCGTTGTAGTCGTGCTCGATGGTGACTGTCTCGCCGTCGAGATGGAGATGGCAGACGTTGCCGGTGAACTGCCATGTGCGTTCGTGGCGGATGTGATGCTCGATCAGGCCGCGCATGGCATTGCTGGTGCCTATTTCGGACTCGAAGAAGTCGCCGAGGGCTGCCAGCTCCTGCGGGACGGACACCTGCAGTTCGTCGTCGACGACGGTGAAGTAGACGTGCGTCGTCGCGTTGCTCATGAGCGTTTCCGTCGCTTCCGCACACCACGAGGATACGCCGTTACGACGTCGCAGAGCCGGGGTTCTGCCGGGCCGCGCTTGAGCAGGCCCACGATCTGCACCCCTTGGTATTCCCCGCGGAACTGGCACTTGACGGGGTCGTAGCCGCCGTTGAGCATCGCGTCGCGGAAGGCGCCCCGCACAGCCTGCAGGACCTTGGCGCGCGACCAGGAGTCGGGGAAGAACGTACTTGTCTTGATCTTGTTCGGGGTCGTGCGCGGGCCGTTCACGCGGGCAACGTAGACGCCATGCGGGTCCGGTCCGTCGATGATCTCGGCGACCCGCAGCACGCCACGGTCAACGCCGCCTTCACGGTGGTGGTAACCAGTGTGTTCCTGCTTGCTTGGCCGGTAGTGGCCGTCGAAGATGTGCTGGCTCAGGCGTGGCGACAGACGGTCCAGACCGTCGGAACGCAACCGCTTGCGGATTGTCTTGATGGCGGTGGCCCAGCTTTGCAGGTCGTCGCGCAATGCCCTGGGGTCGAACAAGGTCCGGGGTTCTTGCGGGCTCACCACGGCACGCACCGCCAGATCGGCAGCCGGCGTCGGCTGCGAGATGGGCGGCAAGACCGGCAGCGGCGCGGGCATCAACTCGGCGGCCGTCTGGATCGTGCTCGCCGACTCGTTCCCGACCGTGTCGAGCATGGCGATTGCGCGGCGGTACGTACACAGGGCCAGTGCCTGCTGATCGACGCGGACTGGTCGCGGCTCGTCGGTGCCGGTGATGACGCCGGTGAGCTCGGCCTGCTCTGCCAGTGTCGGGCTCGGCGGTTCCGGCGAGCCGGGATCTTGCTTGTCTGCCAACGCGATCACCTCACCGGCTTGGCGTTGTGCCCATGCCAGGGCGGAGGCGTACGTGTCCAGCGCGACCGCGGCCTGGCCGTAGGAGTCGGCCATGGTCAGGAAACGCTTGGGCTGCTGCTCGAACTGGGCGTGGAACGCCTCGGCGGCTCTACCGGACCATCCGCCGTCGTCTATCGTACGGAAACCACGGCCGATTTCCTCGCAGGTGTGGGCCATCCGGTTGTAGGAATCGGCGAGCAGCCAGATCTCCCCCGGGTCGCCTGGTACCAGGTCCCTGGCGGTCTTCGGCGTCATGGCCCGATGCCCTTGAACCGGTCGGCGCCGCTCTCGTCCCCCTGTTGATAGGCCCTGACAGTGTCGGCGAGCCGATCGCGGATCGCCTCCGCCTCGGCGGTCAGCCGCCCCAGGCCGAGCTTCTCCTCGGCGGCGAACCTGTCGACCGCCTCGGCCAGCCGGCCGTGCCCGAACACGTCGGCACCCGGGACCTCACGGGGCGGACCAGCCAGTTCTCCGGCCAATCGGCCCACCCGGTCGCGTACCGCACTGAGAGCTTCAAGATCGACTGCAAACCCGTCCGAACTCACCCAGCCTCCCATCCAGGTCACTCACAGTGGCGAAAACTTTACCAATTCCGACAGCGGGTGTGCGCGATTTCCGGTCATGCCGGCACTGAACAGTGCCATTTGGACTACGGTGAAACTCATGACGCCGGGGCGAGTGCTGGTGATCGGTCTCGATCCAGCCAGGATCGAGGGCTGGGATCCCGAGCCGGTCCAGGCGGCTTTGAAACGCGGCCAGGCCCGTTTCGCCGATCACGGTATCGAGGCCGACTGGTGCCTGGTGGTACTCGACGAGAATCCCGAGGCAACGATCGTGGAAGCGTTGACCCGTCAGGATTACGCCTGTGTGGTGATCGGGGGCGGTATCCGCAAGCACGAGCCGTTGCTCGAGTTCTTCGAGAAGGTGGTCAACCTGGTCCGGCAGTACGCGCCCGGCGCAGCCATCGCCTTCAGCAGCACTCCCGAGGATCCGGCCGACGCCGCCCTGCGGTGGCTGCGGTAGCCGTCAGGACAGATCTGGTCAGGAATCAAGAAGCGCTGGTCACCGGGTCGCACCTAACGTCACTGCCATGACATTCATCGACACCATCACCCTCGAAGTGGCCGACCCCGCGGCCGCCGAACGCTTCTACAACACCGCTTTCGGGCTGGGCGCCCCGCTGCGGCTGCGCGCCTCGCAGGAGCCCGCCACGGGCTTCCGCGGATTCACCCTGTCACTCACGGTTTCCCAGCCGGCCGACGTCGACGCCCTGATCGACGCCGCCCTCGACGCCGGGGCTACCACTCTCAAGCCCGCCGCGAAATCGATGTGGGGCTACGGCGGCGCGGTGCAGGCCCCGGACGGGACGATCTGGAAGGTCGCGACCTCCAAGAAGAAGGACACCGGCCCGGCCACCAAACAGATCGACGACATCGTGCTCCTGCTGGGCGTCTCCGATGTGGCCGCGAGCAAGCAGTTCTACCTCGACCAGGGCCTGACCGTGGCGAAAAGCTTCGGCCGCATGTACGTCGAGTTCGCCAGCGGGTCGAGCCCGGTCAAACTGGCGCTGTACCGGCGCCGGGCGCTCGCCAAGGACGCCGGCGTCTCCCCCGACGGCACGGGATCGCACCGGATCGCGGTCGGCGGCGCTGCCGAGCCGTTCACCGATCCGGACGGATTCGCCTGGGAGACCACGTCCATCACCGCCGCACCCTGACAACTATTGCCCGCTCTGAGCGGCGATCGCGTCCGCCGCGGCTTCTCCCGATCGCACGGCGCCGTCGATGTAGCCGTACCAGCGCGACGAGGTTTCTGTTCCAGCCCAATGGATTCGGCCTACGGGAGCGCGCAGGGCGTGGCCGAGTTGAGTCCACGCACCCGGCGGGAACACCGCTGAGTAACCGCCCCGGGCGAATGGTTGCTCGTTCCAGTTTCGTTCGACGAAGGTCACCGGGGTGGCAGCCTGCGGGCCGAACAGGCGGGTAAATGCATCAAGGAGAATCGACCGGCGGTCGGCCGACGAGTGCGCGGCGAGGTCTCGGGCGGTCGCGCCGTTGACGAAGCCGATCAGTACGCCGCGCCGGCCGGACTGCGGGCTGCTGTCGACGGTCAGCGCGATCGGCCCGCGCAGACTGAGGGCGGAGCCGCTGAGACCTGCCCGCCGCCAGAACGGTTCTGGATATGTGGCAATACATTTGGTCACGCTGCCCATGGGCAATCGCTGCAGCAGGTTGTCCCGTGCGGCCGGTAGCGGTGGGTCGTAAGCGATCCGGGCCGCGAGCGGAGGCGGAACCGCGACCACGACATGGCTGGCACGCCATGCGGTTGCGTCTTCGACAGCCACCACAACACCGGAGTCGTCATGCTCGATCCGCTGGACCGGTGCGTTGAGCCGGAGTGCGGTGCCCAGCCGATCGGCGAGCTTCGTGGCCAGGCCGTACGCCCCACCGTCCAACCGATCTTGCTGCGCGCCGCCTTCGACGTCGGTCAACGCCGACAGGCTGCCGCCGGCCTTCACGTAGAACAAGGCGTGCAGCAGCGACAGTTCACTCGGTTCGCACGCCCAGATGGCCTGGCAGGCAAGGGCGATGAACCGGCGCCCGCCGCGGGTCCTTGCTGTGCGGTCGATCCAGGACTGCAGGGTTTGCCCGTCGAGCACTGCCGCGTTCGGGCTACGCCACGGACTCCCGGTGTCGACCGTGCGGGCGAGCCGGTCAAGACGGGACTGGGCCCGCGCGACATCGAGCAGCGTCAACGGCCCGAGTTTCGGCACCATGCCACGAAACCGCCGCAACCGACCGGTCTCGGTCTCCAGCATGTTGTGTCCAGAGGCGTAGGTCGGGAACGTGGCCACGCCGAGTTCGGCGGCCAGCGCGTACACCCGGTCCTGGCCCGGTCCGACGAACTGGCCACCGAGGTCGACGATCTCGCCGTCGGCCTCGGCTCCGGCCGTGCGGCCACCAACTTGATGACAGGCTTCGAGCAGAAGGACTTCGGCTCCGCGACGGCGAAGACGATCGGCACATACGAGACCCGCCATACCGGCGCCGATCACGACTACGTCCACGTCGGGATCATGGTGGGACACTTGACCTCCTGGGTGTGTTGGCCGTGTCCGTGCCCAGCACGAACACTCCAGCGCACCCACCTACCACCACGGCGCTGACTTCCGGATTCATTTGTGTGCGTAGATCATTCCCGCTCACCGCCGCGCGAGTCAACCAACGAAGAATGGTTCACGGACTCTTTGTTCCTGCATTGGGAGTAGTGGGACAGACGTTTGGGGTAATCGCGGGTCTTCTTCGTCAAGTCGAGTACATGGATGTTGGCAGCTCGGTACGTTCGGGAAACGCACCTCCTTTGTTTCTTGATGTTGACCAGGAAGGCCAACGTGAGCGAAGGCGATACGCACAACGAGTTATCCGGTTCAGCTGTCAATGTCGTGCAGGCTCGGGACATCAGTGGTGGCGTGCACATACATCACATCGCTGTTGCCGAACTGCCGATTCCACGGCAGTTGCCGCCTGATGTCGGGCACTTCGTCGATCGGGAGAAACACATAGAACGGTTGCACGTCTGGCTCGACACGCCCCATGACCGGGCGGCACCGGCTGAGGTGATCGCAGGGGCCGGTGGGGTGGGCAAGACGTCGCTCGCGGCGCACTGGGCGCATCAGGTGCGGGACCGGTTCCCGGACGGCGACCTCTATCTCGACCTGCGGGGCTACCACGTGGAGCGTTCGCTCAGCGCTTCCGAGGGGCTCGACTATGTGCTGCGGGCGCTGGGCGTGACCGGGGAACGGCTCCCGGTCGCGCTGGACGCCAAGGCAGCTCTCTACCGCTCCATGCTGCACGGCCGGCGGATCCTGGTACTACTGGACAACGCAGCGACGACCGAGCAGATTCGGCCGTTGTTGCCTGGCTCGCCGACCTGCCGCGTAGTGATCACCAGTCGCAGCCGGCTGACCGGACTGATGATCAAAGAAGGAGCACACCGCATGCCGCTGGACACCCTGCCACCGGACCGGGCGATCGAACTGCTCGAGCAGGTCGCCGGTGACCGTGTCCGCGACGATCCCGCCAGCACCGCCAAGCTGGCCGAATACTGCGGTCACCTGCCCCTGGCCCTGCGGATCGCGGCCGAACGCCTGGTGGCGAGCCCGCATCTCACGGTCGCCGACCTCGTCGAGGAGCTCGCCGAAGAGCGCGAGCGACTTGACGCGTTGGACTCGGGGGACGACGAGTTCACGAACGTGCGCGCGGTGTTCTCCTGGTCCTACCGTGCACTCCCGGCGGACGCCGCGCGGATGTTCCGGCTACTCGGCCTGGTCACCGGCCCGGACATCAGCGGTGCCGCCGCGGCTGTGCTGGCCGGGCTCCCGGCGGTGAAGGCCCGGCGGGTGTTGGACGCGTTGGTGGGTGCGCATCTGCTGCAGGTCAACGGCCCGCACCGCTATCGTTTTCACGACTTGTTGCGTGTCTACGCCGCGCACTGCGCCGAGAACGACGAGTCCGAAACAGACCGCCAGGCCGCGTTGCATCGCCTTTTCACCTGGTACGCGTATTCCATTGAGGCCGCAGCCCAGGTGATCACCCCGCATTTCTCTCGTATCCCGATCAGCGTCGCGGAGCCCGTCGCCCCGGCACCGGACTTTCCCGATCGGCTGACGGCACTGCACTGGTGTGATTCCGAGCAGGCGAATCTGGTGGCCGCCGTCCAGCAGGCGGCCGACGTGGGCGAGCACACCCTCGCCTGGCAGATGCCTGTCGGGCTGTTCGCGTTCTGCCTTGTCCGCAGGCCGCTGGCCGACTGGGTGACCACCCATCTGGTCGGTCTGGCGTCAGTGCGGCACGACGGCGACCGGCTCGCCGAAGTGTGGCTGCAGAACAGCATCGCGCTTGCCTACCGCGACCTGCGGCAGTACGACTCCGCACTGGAGTACTTCCAGCTGGCGCTCGCCGGTTGGCGTGCGGAAGGGGTGCGGTGGGGCGAAGCGTGGGCTCTGCGCGACATCGGCGGTGTCTACAACTTGCTCGGCCGCAACGCCGAGGCCATCGGCACGCTCAACGAATCATTGGCGATCCACCTCGAGGAAGACGACACCTGGGGTGAGGCAACGGCTTTGGCCCTGCTCGCCCGCGCCAACCACAGTCTCGGCCAGTTCGAGCAGGCACTGCCCCAGCTGGACCGGGCGCTGGAGATCCGCCGAGACCACGGTGACCAGCGAAACGTCGGCAACGCGCTGAACGACCTCAGCCAGCTGCACGACAGCCTCGGCCAGTTCGACCAGGCGATGGCAGAAGCCGAGGAAGCACTCGACATCCATCGCGCTGTCGAGTACTGGCACGGCGAGGCAACGGCCCATGAGCGCCTCGCAGCCGTCCTCGATCACACCGGCCAGGCAGAAGCGGCCGCCGAGCACTGGCGCGCCGCGATCACGCTGTACGACAAGCTCGGCGACCCGCGAGCCGACGACATCCGCAACCGGTAACCGTGCAACTATGCGATGAGCTTGTCGGCCACCCATCGTGCGACGTCGGCTGGGTAGGGCGCTGACAGCCCCAGGACTATGTGCTGGAAGCCTGCGTCGGTCGCTTCGCCGATCGCGTCCTGGGTGACGCCAGGCTCGTCGTAGGAAACGGACAGGTGGATCGAGCGGGTGATCGACGCGGGATCACGGCCGATCTCAGCGCAGTAGCGGTCCAGCAGTGCGCTGCGGCAGATCACGTCTTCGATGTCCCCGCCCGGGATGTTCCAGATGTCAGCGTGTTCGGCGACCACGCGCAGTGTCGCGGACGAGCGTCCGCCGATGAGGATCGGCGGGTGTGGGCGCTGCACGGGTTTGGGGTTGCCGAATGCTCCGGTGAGCTTGTGGTAGGTGCCGTCGAAGTCGAACGGTTCGCCTTCGGTCCACAATCGACGGATCACTGTGCAGGCTTCGGCGAGGCTTCCGACGGCGTACGCGGCGTCGTGGAAAGGCAAGCCGTGTGCTTCGTATTCGCGCTGGGCCTGCGGCCAGCTGGGGCGTGAGCCGGCGCCGATGCCGAAGTCGAGCCGTCCATTGGAGACTATGTCGACGGTTGTGGCGATCTTGGCCAGCATGGCGGGCGGCCGGAACCTGTTGCTGGTCACCATTACGCCGAGACGCAGTCGTTGGGTCTGCGCGGCAAGAGCCGAGAGCAGTGTCCAGCCTTCGTACGCCGATCCGGCCGGATCGCCGAAGATCGGCATGAGGTGATCGAACAACCACGCGTGCTCGATCTGCGGGATCGTGTCCGCCTCCCGCCAGACCCGCAGGACTTCCTGGTAGTCGACCTGTGAGGGGGCGGTCATGATCCCGAAACTGGGCCTGGGCATGAAAAATCCTTTCAGCGGCGCCGCAGTGACTTCTCCAGCAGCGCGGGCGGAGTGTCGAACTTCTCGCCCGGAGCCAGATCGACGCCGGGAGCGACGATCGAGTCGATCGCGTCGAGTACGTCGACGCCGAGACGCCGCAGGCTGTTGTCCAATTCGGTCACCAGCCATCGGCGCGAGCTGCCCCGGTGGTCGCGCTCGTCACCCATGGGGTTGTTCGCCTTGGTGACCAGCACGATGTCGTCGCGCCGGCCGGCGATGGCCTTGCCGACCATCTCTTCCGACTCGCCCGCGCTGTATATGTCCGCGGTGTCGATGACGTTGATCCCGCTCTGCAGGGCGGCGTCGACGATGGCAGTGGCCTCGTCCTGCGTGGTACGCCCGATCTTGCCGAAGTTCATCGCGCCGAGCGCGAGGGCGCTGACCTGTACACCGGTGTGGCCCAGAGTTCGGTACTGCATTGAATCCTCCGTCGTGGGATTGATCGCAGGTCCGCCGCTCTGTCATCATGAGCAAACGGAACGTTGCTCCGCTAACGATACGGAGCAGTGTTCCGTTTGGCAAGTTCGTGAGCGGAGGGATGCGCGTGGTGGACAACGGCGACGAGGGACGGCCCAAGCGGGCCGATGCCCGGCGTAACGAGAAGACCCTGCTCGACGCGGCCGCCGCGGTCTTCGTCACGTCAGGCGTGGACGCGCCGGTGCGTGACATCGCGGCCAAGGCCGGCGTCGGGATGGGCACGATCTACCGCCACTTCCCCACCCGGGCGGATCTCATCATCGCCGTCTACCGCCACCAGGTCGAGGCGTGTGCCGAGGCCGGGCCTGCCCTGCTGGCGGCCAGTGCGAGTCCACATGCCGCTCTGGCGCAGTGGATCGACCTCTTCGTCGATTTCCTGGTCACCAAGCACGGACTCGCCGGCGTGCTGCAGCAGGACAACGCCGGCTTCGACACACTGCACGCCTACTTTCTCGACCGGCTTGTGCCCGTGTGCACCCAACTGCTCGACGCCGCGGCCGCCGCCGGTGAGATTCGATCCGATCTGCAGGCCTACGAACTCATGCGCGGCGTCGGCAATCTGTGCATCGGGGCGGAAACCGACTCGCGCTACGACGCGCGTCGACTGGTCGAACTCCTCATCGCTGGACTGCGCCGCTGAGCCTGCGGAGCGCGAGTCCGAACAGGACTGCCGTGCAGCCGCAGAGAACCGCGAACCCGGCCCATCCGGGCAGCGGGAGGTAGCCTGCCGATGGCGCGTAGTGGGCCACGACCTGTGGATACTCCTGGATGGTCTGCTTGACGGCGAACGCCGCGGCCGGAGTGAGGCGCAGCAGCCAATCGGCCACGGCGTCGGGCAGGAGCGGCAGCGTTGCCAGGAGGTACGGCACGACCAACGTCGAGATCGCCACGACGATCCCCACCCAGGTGCGCCGCACCAGCACGCCAATGGCAAGCGCAAAGACAGCAGCCACAGCAAGAAGGGCCGCGACACCCACCACGACTCGCACATGCGTGAACACCGACACCAGGACAACGGTGAGATTGTTGGCGCTCATGATCATCGGACCGAGAACCGTCACGACCGCGGCCGCGACGAGCCCGGAGGCAAAGGTGACCGCGCCGATCACGATGGCTTTCGCCGCCAGTCTCCGGCCGGTCAACCGCGACCGGTCGGCAGCCGCGAATCGCACCGCCACCACAAGCACGATGATCAGGCCGACGACCAGGCCCATGAGACTTTCCTCCATGGGATGACCGCCGGCGGAATCCGCCGGGCCGATGTCTCCGGTGCCGGTGATGGTGTACGTACCGTTGGCCTGGACAAACCCCGGCGGCCGGTGGTATTTCTCCCAGTCGGTCTGGCCCATCTGCCCGACACTGCCGTGCTGCCAGTCACCGGCGGGCGCACCTTCGACCTTGAGGTTGTCGAAGACAGCCGAGGCCTGGGTGAACCGGGATTCGGAAATGCCCGCCCCGAGGGCGACGGTCTTGATCGTCAGGTCTCCCGGCGAAGCCGCGAACAGTCCAATCTGCACTGTCTGCGGAAGACCAGGAAGCTGCACCGTGCCGACCTCTGTCCATTGTGACCCGTCGGCTGATTCGTGGCCCGTGATGGTGTTGCCGGAACGTGTCAGGCGGAGCCAGCGCGGTGCTTGTTGCGACACTCCGCCAGGGCTTCCGGCAATGTCCTCTGTGTAGTCGTACTGCATTCGCACGCCGTGACTGGCGGTCACCATGAGCGCGGCGTACTGCGAGCCCTGTGTGGTTCCGTCCTTGATGATGACGCCTGCCTTCGCCCACGGCACGAGGCCGGAAACGATCTGGTCGTGGTTGGGCGGCGGGTAGGTGATGGTGCCGGTCATCGAGGTCATACGCACGGTGATGCTGCCGTTGTCGGCCAAGGGCTGGTGTGCGAAGTAGAACGTGTCGTTCACGGCCTGGCCCTGCGGCCCCACCGGGTCGGCGGGGCACGGGATCTCGACCGGACCGTTGCTGCACACCGAACGCGTGCTGATGAGTATCGCGAACAGCACTCCGACCAGGGCGGTGACGAGCATCGCGGCTGTCATCGCGATCAGCCGGCCCCGGCTGCGGAAGCCGGTCCACTCCTGACGCACCAGCGTTTCGTAGGTTTCTCGCATGCGCCGGATTTCTACGGTGCCGGCCATAACCCGGCCCGAACTGCCGCTGTCATGCCGTTGTTATGTCCGGCAGGGCATTCTGACTGCATGCAGCGACGATCAGCACTGGCGGGCCGGACAGTGCGACTGCGTTTCACCGTCCTGTACGCCGTCATGTTCCTGCTGTCCGGCGTAGGTCTCCTGGCGTTGACCAACCTGCTCGCCAACAGCAGCTCAAGCCAGCCCGCGCCCGGCCAGGTCCCCTCTGGCCAGTTGCGCATCCAGCAGCTTGAGGCGCAACTGGCCGACAGCGAGGCGATCCAGTCCCGTCAACTGCTGGTGGGCTCCGTGATCGCCCTGGTCGTGATGGCGGTGGTCTCGGTCCTGCTGGGCAGGGCCATCGCCGGGCGAGTGCTGCGCCCGCTGGAGGCGTCCTTCACCGCCCAGCGCAGGTTCGTGGCCAACGCTTCCCACGAACTGCGCACACCGCTGACCACCATGCGGGCATCGCTGGACGTCGCCATGGCCAAACCGAATCCCCCGCCACAGACGGTCGCGCTCGCCGACCGGATCCGCACTGAACTCGACCAGGTCGACCAACTGCTGGAGGGTTTGCTCGTCCTTGCCCGCGCACAGCACGGTGTGCTCGCCGACAATGCCCGGGTCTCGTTGCGTGACATGGCGATCAAGGCCTTGGCCGCACGGGCCGACGACATCACCGGGAAAGGTCTGATGCTCGATACCCGCGGCCTGCGGGACACCGCGCCGGTCCACGGCAGTCCCACATTGCTGGCCCGCATGGTCGAGAACGTCATCGACAATGCGATCGTGCACAACCAGGACGGCGGCTGGATCCGGCTGGCGTCGGACAACGAGCACGGCTCGGCGGTACTCGTGGTGGAGACCGGCGGCAACGTTCTCGACCAGGAGCACGTCGAGAAGCTCGCTCAGCCGTTCCAGCGGCTTGTCGCCGACCGCACCGGCTCGGAGCGTGGCTCCGGCCTCGGCCTTTCGATCGTCGCGGCCATCACCGAGACGCACGGCGGCCGCCTGCGGCTGCAGGCTCGGCCCGAGGGCGGCCTGCGCGTCGTCATCACGTTGCCGGGTGCCCAGTCGTGAGGGTCCTGGTAGTCGAGGACGCGCGAGCACTCGCCGATGTCCTGGCCGAAGGCCTGCGTGATCAGGGCATGGCGGTCGACGTCGCCCACGACGGCCTCGCCGCGGCCACCAAACTCGACGTGAATTCCTACGACGTGGTCGTTCTCGACCGCGACCTGCCCGCGATCCACGGTGACATGCTCTGCCAGATGATCACCGAACGCGACGACCGCGCGATGGTCCTGATGCTCACCGCTGCGGGCTCCCCCGACGACCGGGTCAGCGGCCTCACCCTGGGCGCCGACGACTACCTGGCCAAGCCGTTCCACTTCCCTGAGCTCATTCTGCGGATACGCGCCCTCGCACGCCGGCGCCCGGCCGCCCGTGCCCGGACCCTGCGCGCCGCGGGCATCGAACTCGATCCCGTGCGCCGCACAGCCACCCGCAACGGCCATCGGCTAGACCTCTCGGTCAAGGAATTCGCGCTCCTGGAAGCCCTGCTGACCGCCGGGCCGGCCTTCCTGAGCACCGAGGACCTGCTCGAACAGGTCTGGGACGAGAACACCGACCCGTTCACCAACACCGTGACGGTGACCGTCAGCAGGTTGCGCCGCAAACTCGGCAGCCCGCCGATCATCGTCACCATGCCCGGCGTGGGTTACCGCATCGCCGATCCGGGACCGGCGGGCCGGGACTGACGATGTGCGCGCCCGGCCCGCCTGCTCCACCCCTCGGGTTGTGCCGCCTACGGCAGGACCGTGATCTGCCGTGGCCAGGAGAGCTGCCCTTCCTGTGCCCTGACCTTGATCGTGGCCTCGCCAGGTGTCATGTCACCGGGCAGTGTCAGGTTGATCTGCCGGTCGCCGTTGTACCAGTTCTCCGAACCGGCGGTCCTGGTCCACGTCCGGCCGCCCTGAGTGATCTCGACGGTGTCGGTGGTGCCACGTTCGTGGAAATACTCGCCGAAGATGGCGATGATCCCGCCGTTGTGGATGTCGTCCTGCCGGTAGTTCAACGCGTTGACGACGCCACCGCGATTGATCACCGGGTATTCCCGTTGGTTGCCGAAACCGTGCACGATCGTGGGAACACGCTGGAAGATCGGAGCGGTCGGGCCACCCTGAAGATCACACGCCAGGTGTCCGTCCCGGTTTCTCGCGTAGAACACCCGCATGATCACATCGGCGTCGACCACGTACACGCCGTTCGCGGTGGAGACACGGCCTCGTCCCGGCCATGGGTATTCCGCCGTAATGGTGCTGGATGTGGTGGTGCTGCTGGTTGTCGTCTTTCCGGTCTTACGGCCCAGCGCCCCGATGATCCCGTCGAAGTACGACGCGAGCAGCGGTCCGAAAAAACCGAAGGGGCCGGGCTCCGTCTTCTGGACCGCGACAGTGTCCGACCGGGTGGCAGCCACGCGGAACGTCGACGCGGACTCCGACGGGTTGTGGCCGCTGTCGAACGACTCCGTCGGCACGAAGACCTCGGCACGGATGTTCACGATCTCGAATGTGCGGATCCAGTCGCGCTCGGACATGTGGAAGTCCGCCAGCCCTTTGTTCGCCGCGGACGGCGTGCAGTGGTTCCCGTCGGCCACAGCCGGAACCGCCGCGAGAACCGGTGCCGCGATCAGAGCCGCGACCAGCACGATCCCGCGTAATCCGGCCCGGCCGGACATCGCTCTAGACATATGCCGCTCCTCTTCGGATAGCTTGCTGATCATCGATTCGGACCGTAGGCAGAGGTGCTGAGGCAGCACTGAGCCGGCACTGAGTGGCCGCCCAGCCGCGGGAAACTTGATTCGGAAACACCCGGAATTCCGTTATCGAGTCACCGGAATCGATTGGCTGGGATTCGGCTGGGCAACCGAGTTGCCCGGCGACAACTGCTGCACCAGGCAACAATCGACCGCGTGATCAAATGGGGGGATCATGGGGCGACGCGAACGCCAACTGGATCCGACGTCGTCAGCAACGGCAACGACGGCACAACAAGGATCTGGCGCGCCTCTGGCTCCGGCGATCCGGTTGTGGTGAAGGGATTCGGGGCGCCGGCCGAGACAACATCACCCTCGAGGAACGCCGGGCATATCTCAACGAGACACGCTGATCAGGCAGTTTCGGCGACGAGGTGGTTGAGCCGACGGATTCCGGGGTGATCCAGGACTGAGGTGGTGGCGAACACACGGTACGCGCTGGGCGGGATGCCGTGCAGCAGCGTGAATCGGCGTGAGAAGTGGCTGACATCGGCGAAGCCGCACTGCCTTGCGATCCCGTCGATCGTCAAATCCGTACGCGCCAGCAGATTCTCGGCTCGTGCACACCGGAGTTGCTCCAAGGCAGCCGCCGCGCTCATGTCGAAGGTGTCGCGGAACAAGCGGTTGAGATAGCCGCGGGAGACGTGCGCGGCGTCGGCGAGCTGGGTCACGCTGACCCGCCGCAGCGGCATCTGAGCCCAGTACCGGCGGAGGTAGCCGATGGCGGCGCGCAGAGCCGGCCCGAGCAAAGGCCCGGGCTCGTCCGGCGGCCCGAGGCTGACCACTTTGAGCATGAAGTCGACCGTGTCCTCGACCGCCCGGTCTTCCGCGATCAGGTACGCGCACAGGCCTTTCAACGGATCACGCATGGGCCGCGTCTGCACATCGCGGGCAAGGCCGTCCCGTCTGAAGTGGATGTACCCGTGCCGGGACGGCCTTCTGGGATCCCACACAAAGGAGTGCTCGACGCCGGGTGGCACGAGCAGCAACACGTCGGGCGTGAGCGTGATGTCGCTGCGCGCGGTGTGGAAAACCGCCCGCCCGCGCAGCATCCAGACGAACTCGAAGTCGTCGATCACCCGCGGCCGCAGCCAGGCACCGGCCGGGTAGTCGGCAACCGGCATCTTGCCTCCAGCATCCCTACGCCTACAGGGGAACAGCCGATCTGATGCCGGAACGACGGGGTGGCTGTGTACCTGTGCCGCCGGCGGTCAGCCGCTCACAGTGAGATTCGAGTTCCCGCTACTGCGATATCCCTCGGTCGCGAGCATCATGTAGTAGCGGAAGGCACCCAGGTTCATTCCCACCCGGGCCCAGGCGTCGAAGTGGTTGCCGGTGTTGATCGTTCCACCCGTTTTCTTCGCCTGCCGGACACTCCAGTACTGCGGGAAGGTCTTGTTGCCTTCGACGGACGGCGCGTTGTACCGCATCGTGTGGTAGATGTCGTACGTGCCGCCGTCGCTGCTGACCGAGCCCTTGTATGTCCCGGTGGGGCGGTAGGAGCCCCAGTTGTCCACGATGTAGTACTCCACCAGCGGGTTGGCCGTCCACCCGTAGAGACACAGATATCCGTTGCCGGACGGGTTGAAGCTGCCCGAGTAGTTGACGTTGCGGCGTCCGCCGTTGCTCCAGCCCTTACCGCAGACGAAGTTCCCGCAGTTGGTCCACGAAGTGCTGTAGCTTCCACCGGACTTCAGGGTCATCGAGACCGATCCGCCACCGTCGGTCCAGAACGAGTAGTAGAAGCCGTTGTTCGTGCCTGTCTGGTTCCTGGTTATGGTCGTGTCGGCGTAGGCGGTGCCGGGCAGCACCAGTGCGGACGTGACCAGCGCCAGGGAACCGGCCGTGCTGAGGAAACCCCGGCGGCTGAGCGGATGTGCAGGGACGTTGTCCATGTGCATGCTTCCTCCTCGTTGAGGCTGGCATGGCTGCCCAGGCAGCGCGATACGACCCGGCAAGGGCTGTCGGCGGCCAGAAACGACGGCCGCCGCGTATCGGCGTCGTAGCACGCGGCGGGCGACCCGGATCGGCAGTGGGTTCAGGTCTGCCGATGAAGACAGTATCGGCACGACTCCGCAGAGTGGTCAACGACTTTCGAGGATGTTTCGGAAACTCATCGACGCGGAGAAGTATTAGCCCTGGCCACTTGCCCGGCTCATCGAGTCCAGATCGAGGGACAACGTGATCAGTACCGGGCCGCTGCTATCGAAAGTTTCGAACACTCATCGTTTGACTGGTTCGATGCACTGGGTGAGCGGCGGTTCCGGGTACACCGACGCGTTCGCCCCTCGCGGGCACAGACTCTCGTCGGCCTTTCCCTGGATCACCTTGATGACCTTGGCCGCGCGGTCGCTGGAACAGTCGACCCGCACCGGGGTCACGTCGAAGGAGTCGATCGTGCCGTCGAAACAGATCCCTTCGGGCATCTCCGGTATCAGGCACAGATGTACGCCGGCTTCGTCGTAGTCCTGGTAGGGATCCGTACAAGTGCCTTGTGCCACCACTTCCGGCGGCAGCACCTGGCCGACGATGTGCGTGGCGAAGGGCGAACCGCAGTCCACTTTCCGAACCGAACCGTCGACGATCGCACAGTCACCGGTGTCCACCTCGGCGATGTCGCTGCGGGAGCCCAGGTACCACCACAGGCCGCCACCGCCGGCCAGTAGCACCAGTACGGCCACAAGGGCGATGATCTTGCCTCTGGACGGCCCCTTCGCGGGGACCGGAACGCCTGGAGCGGACATGTTCTTCCTTGAAAGTCGGCGGTGCGCGGGCCCCCGGAGACCCTGGCAGAACCGCGACAGTAGTTGATCGCGGGCAGCATTGATGTCATTGCGGTGTAACGGTTCGGAGGCGGCAACACCCGGGTACGCCGAACGGATCAAGCCTGCTGGGCCGCAAAGATGACAACGGCGGGAGCGCGCAATTCGGCACGCGAATGCGCGCTGCCCGGAAACGATCACTACGCCTAGTATCCGACGAGTGCCGTTTCGCCGTGGTCGCAACGACCTCATCGACCAGCCCCGTGATCCGCGTGCCGACGAATACCCGATGCCCGCTGTTCCATTCGGGTGGTACGCCGTACTCCGCAGCCGTGAATTACGACCGGGAAAGGTCGTCAGTCTGCATTACTTCGGACGTGCCCTCATCGCGTTCCGGGGGACGGACGGGAAGGCGGCTGTCCGCGACGCCCATTGCCCGCACTACGGCGCGCACCTGGGCGTCGGCGGGAAGGTCGTGGACGGGTCCGTGGAGTGCCCGTTCCACGGGTGGCGGTTCGGCACGGACGGCCGATGCACGTTCGCGCCGTTCGCCTCCCGGGTGCCCAAGGTATCCATCGGCGGTCTGCCGGTCCACGAGCACAGCGGGCTCATCTTTGTCTACTGTGGACCAACCGGGCCGTCCTGGCGAGTGCCGGAAATCCCGGAGACGACCTCCGCGGGCTACGCCGCACCGGTCGACGACGTCTGCCGGGCGCGGATCCATGTCCAGGAGATGCGAGAGAACATCGTGGACGAGTCGCATTTCCACCACATCCACGGCCAGAGCGAACCGCCTGTCCAGAACTTTCAGCCCGACGGCCCTTTCGCCGAGGCCCACAGCCGGTTCCGCCGACGCGTGCTCGGCTGGGACATCGACAACACCTTCGACGTGTTCATGTACGGGCCAGGCGTCATGGTCGTACGCGTCGACGGCCCTATCCTCTCGTTGACCGCTGTCGCTCTCACCACGCCCATCGATGACCGTACGAGCGAGATGCGGATGCTGTACTACGTCCGTAAACCGGCCGGACTCCCTTTCCTGGCACCCGTGCTCAAACTCGCGTTCCGCGCGGAGGCCCTGCGCGAGGTCCGCGAAGAGGTCCAGATCTGGGATCACAAGATCCACCAGCAGCGGCCCATCCTGCTCCCGCACGAAAAGGGGATCAAGGCACTGCGCCGCTGGTACGCACAGTTCTACCCGCCCAGCACCCCCGATGAGCTCAGTGCGGAACTAGACGCGGCCACGGCGACGTAGCCAGGCGCTGTAGGCCGGGGACTTGGCTGTCTCTGTCTGGTAGGCCTCAGTGAGGGCGTCGCGGAGTTGCGGGGCCTGCGAGGCGACTGGGCTTTGGGTTGGCCAGATCAGGCGCTGGCGGACCCACATTGGGTCGTCTGTGAGTGGCCTGATGACGACGTTGGCTCTTTCTGGGGTCAGGGCGTGGGCCAGTGCGACGCCGTGGCCCTGGCCGATCAGGGGGAATGTGACGCTCGCGTTGATCCGCTGGACGGCTCGGGGGGTGAATCCGGCGCGTCGGCAGGCCGCCCGGAACTGGGCGCGCATGCGGATGTCCTTGCCCTCGCCGGCGAGCCATACCTCCTCGGCGAGGGCGTTGAGAGGGATCTCGGGCAGGCCGGCGAGCCGGTGTTCGGCCGAGAGCAGTACGAAGATCGGCTCGATCGCGATGACCGCCTCGGTGAGTTCTGTGGGCAGCGCCAGTTCGTAGCCTGGATAGTCGAGGCCGAGGCCTACTTCCAGTCTGCCGTCGACGAGCAGTTCGATGAGTTCTTCCTCGGACTCGTTGACGAGCAATGACGTCTCGGCTCGTGGGAACAGGCCGCGGGCGGCGGTCATCATCACGGCGGTCAACGGCCCTGGCACAGAGCCGAGTCGCAGGGTGGCCGAGTCGGTGTCGTTCTGCCGGACCGCACGCATGAGTTCCTCGTGCGTCGACAGGATGCTCAGCGAATGTGACAGCACGACTGTGCCGAGCGCGGTCGGCTGTGCTCCGCTGCCGTCACGCACGAAGAGCCGGCCGCCCAATGCCCGCTCGATCCGCTGGAGTTGAGCGGTCAGCGCTGGTTGTGTGTGTCCCAGGGCGGCGGCCGCCTTGCTGATGCTGCCCGCCTCCGCGATGGCGTTGACCACGCGCAGATGGCGGATCTCAAGATCCATAGCACGATGTTATGGGCGGATGGGAGTACCCGCCAGATCGATGCCGCCGGAAGAGTCGAGCGGGTCCGACCAGGAGAAATGGAGACCCGGTGGCCAGATCCCGGCGTTTGATCACCATCATGTTAACCACGGTTTCGGTGGTGCTGACGGGCATGGCGGCTCCGGCCGCGTCAGCAGAGGAGAACAGCGGCTGGAAGACCGGAACGGCACCTGCTGGCAGCGAGGGACACTGGGTCACGTTGCTCACCGGCGACCGCGTGTACGTCGAGGGCAACCAGATCGGGATAACCCCTGCCGCGGGCCGCGAGCACATCGGGTTCAGCCAGTACGAGAAGGACGGCCATCAGTACGTCGTGCCCAACGACGCGATGCGGATGGTCTCCGAGGGCCAGGTGGACCGTCGGTTGTTCGACGTCACCGGGCTGGTCAAGGCTGGGTACCACGACGAAGCGGTCGGCGAACTGCCCGTCATCGTCCAGCAAAGCAATGCCGCCAAGCACTTGCGCGCGACCGCCCAGGTAAGCCGCAGCCTGCCGAGCATCGGTGCCGAAGCGTTGCGAGTCCCCAAGAACTCGTCAGCCGAGTTCTGGTCCGGGCTGACGACCGGATCGCAGGTCTCGCGCCGGGCGGCCGAAGGCGTGACCAAGATCTGGCTGGACGGCGCGCGAGAAGTCTCGCTGGATGTCAGCGTGCCGCAGATCGGTGCACCCGCCGCGTGGGCCGCCGGACATGACGGCACCGGCGTCACCGTTGCGGTGCTGGACACCGGTATCGACGCGACGCACCCGGATCTCAAAGGAAAGATCGTCGAGGCGAAGAACTTCACCGAAGCCCCCGACACCGACGATACGGTCGGCCACGGCACGCACGTTGCGTCCACAGTGGCCGGTAGCGGAGCCGCGTCCGGCGGCAAGTTCCGTGGCGTGGCACCAGGTGCGTCCTTGCTCATCGGCAAGGTGTGCCCGACACGCAACTGCTCCGACTCCGCGATCCTCGCAGGGATGGAGTGGGCCGCACCCCGCGCCCGCGTGATCAACCTGAGCCTGGGCGCGCCCGACTCCCCGGGGATCGATCCGGTCGAGGAAGCAGTGAACAGCCTGACCGCACAGACCGGTGCGCTGTTCGTGGTGGCGGCGGGCAACGAGGGCGCCGACTCGAACGTCGGATCGCCCGCGACCGCGGATGCGGCGCTCGCCGTTGGTGCGGTCGACAAGCAGGACAACCTGGCTCCGTTCTCCAACCGTGGACCGCGGGTCGACGGCGCCATCAAACCGGACATCACCGCGCCCGGTGTCGGCATTGTCGCCGCCCTGGCCGCGCACAGTGGCTACCCTCCGGCGTCCACGCCCGGCTACACCCAGTTGAACGGGACCTCGATGGCCACGCCGCACGTCGCCGGTGCGGCGGCGTTGCTGGCGCAGCAGCACCCGAAGTGGGTGGCCGGTGACTTGAAGGCGACGCTGATGGGTTCGGCCAAGCCCAACCCCGCGCTCAACGTCTTCGCCCAGGGCGCGGGCCGTGTCGACGTGGCCCGTGCGATCAACACGACCGTGCAGCCCGGTCCGGTCAGCCTCGCCCTCGGCTCGCAGCCTTGGCCCGCCGAGGACGACGTTCCGATCGTCAAGACCGTGACCTACCGCAACACAGGCACGGCCGCGGTCACCCTCGATCTGTCCACTCAGGTCACCGCGCCCGACGGGAAACCCGTGCCCGCAGGCATGTTCACCGCGAACCCGAGCCGGATCACTGTCCCGGCAAACGGTTCGGCCGACGTCACACTCACCACTGACACCAGGGTGCCGAGCGCGACCGGTGTCTTCACCGGCGCTCTCATCGCAACCGGCGACCAGTCCGTGCGAGTTCCGCTCACTGTCACAAAAGGACATGAGTCCCGGACGCTGACCATCCGGCACATCAACCGCGACGGCACGGCCGCGAGCACCTACGAGACCTCCGTCGTCGGTGTCGATCACCAGATCTACCAGGTGCCTTTCAACGAGTCGGGCACGGTCTCCGTCCGGGTGCGGCCCGGCCGCTACCACATCGAGTCCAAGATCGTCTCGCCGGACGGCAGCTCGACTCTGTTGGTACAGCCGAGTTTCACGGTCGCCGGCGACAGCCAGCTCGAACTGGACGCACGGAAGGGAACGTCGGTCTCGGTGACGGTTCCGCGTGCGTCGGCGCGTACTCGCCTTGCCAGCGCGGGATTCCTGCGTACCCTGCCCTCCGGTTACCAGACCTCGCCCCGGATCATAGGTGACTCGTTCGCCAAGCTCTTCACCGCCGACCTGGGCGGCGAGGTCACCCCGGATCAGGGCCGGATCATCTCGGAGGTACGCAGTGTCTGGGCCGAGCCCACACCGGACGGCACGTTCTTCGACTCGCCGTACGAGTACGACCTGGTCTGGTTCCAGCGCGGCAAGTTCCTGACCAACTTCAAGCGGGCGGCCAAGCCCCAGGAACTGGCCACGGTCACCGACAAGTACTACGCCGTCTCACCGGAAAAGAAACAGGGCTTCTCCCACAACTGGGGTTTCCCTCCGGAGGGCGGCAGCGCGTTGTCCGCACCGATCAGGTTCACCGTGCCCGGCACCCGGACGATCTACGTCACCGCCGCCGACACGACGTGGCGGCGGCGGTGGGAGCAGATCGGGCCCCAGTCGCAGTACTGGACCAACGACATCACCTACAAGCCCGGCCATCGTTATGAGGCACAGTGGCAGCGGGCGGTGATCGGGCCGCGCTTCGGCGAGCGGACCTACATGGCACGGACCGGCAACACGATGTTCTTCAACCTGCCGCCGTTCGGCGACCAGGCCGGCACCACCGGCTACTCGTTGCTCGACAGCGGCCGGATGGCGTTCTACCGCGACGGCACGAAGCTCGTGGAGGTACCGACGTACTTCTACGACTCGCAGGGCCCGGTACCGGCCGCGACGAGCACATATCGGCTGGAGTACGAGGTGAACCGGCGGACCGGATTCGACGTGGGCACGCAGATCAGCGGCTCGTGGACGTTCAAGTCCGGCGAGGTGGGCACCGACAAGCCGACCTACATGCCACTCGCAGGCGTGTCGTTCGCACCGCACACCGACATCGGTAACAGCGTTCCCGGCGGTCTGATCTATCCCCTGCCGGTTTCGTTGCAGCGCTACCCCGGCTCCGCTTCGCCGAAGGTACGCGAGATCAACATCGAGGCGTCGTTCGACGAAGGGACTACTTGGCGGAAGGTACTGATCCTTCCCACCGGGCGGGATTCCTGGGTCGCGCTGATGGCCCATCCGTGGAAGGGAACGGTGTCCCTGCGGGCATCAGCGACGTTCGCGGACGGTAGCGCGGTCGACTACACCGCGCTGCGTGCGTACAAACTGCGTTCGTTCTGAGTACGGCCGGTTGGTGGTGTGCCCTGGCACCAGTGACGCCACACTGGTGCTAGGGCACCGGCTCATGAAGGAGGCAGACGGCATGCCCACCGCCATCGAATACGGCCTGATGTCACCAGTCGTGCACACTCAGAACGGCGCGGGCGGCGGACCACCGGCCCCGCGGGATTTCACGCTCGCCCAGAACGGCGCGGGTAGCGGACCGCCCGCGCAGAACCACATCGCGGTGGTCCAGACGGACGTCACGCCCGCGACGCCCGCCAGTGACTGGCTGGTCGCCGGACCGCTGGCCACACTGCTGCTCGTGGTCGCCGTCGCGGCAGCAGTCCGGCGCTATGTGTTCCCGAGAAGTCCAGGTTAGGTCGAGGCGCTGGTCGCTCGTTCGATCAGCGCCCTGGCCGCGGGGATGCGAATCCGTTCCGCCGGGTCGCGCTCAAGCAAGCCGACGATGAGGTCGGCGAGCGCGCCCCGGCTTCTGCGTAACTCCGCTTTTTCGGTCATCACCGCGACCATCGTGGCGGGCAACGTCGCACGCTCGAACGCTCCACGTCCTTCTGCCGCGAAGTAGAGCGTCGCGCCCAATGCCCACAGGTCCCACACGTCCGACGGTTGGCCGCCTTGCATGCGTTCCGGCGACATGTACGCGGGCGAGCCGATGATGGTGCCGATGGAGGTCAGCTTCGGATCGTCGTAGGACTGGGCGAGGCCGAAGTCGGCGAGCTTGGCCGACCCACGCGAAGGCACCATCACGTTGCTGGGCTTGACATCCCGGTGCACGATCGTCGCCTCGTGCGCCACCTCCAGTACCGACAGCAGGTCGTCGGCGAGCTTGGCGACCTTGTGCAGCTGCATCGGGCCGTTCTTGTTGACCAGGTCCTCCAGCGTCGGCGCGTCGACGAGCTCCATCACGATGAACGTGTCGTTGTGCTCTCTGATCAGGTCGTGGACGGTGACGATGCCCGGGTCGACGAGCCGGCTGGCGATCCGGGCCTCCCGCAGCACACGTTCGGCGTACTCGCCGCGTTGGTCGACCGGGATCCCGCCGGGCACCATGAGTTCCTTCACCGCGACCTCGCGGCCGAGCACAGTGTCCTTGGCCAGCCACACGATGCCCATCCCGCCACGGCCCAGCTCACGCGTGAGCACGTACCGGCCGTTGCTGATCTGCCGCCCGACGAGTGACGCCAGCTGTGGCAGTTGCGGCACAGGCACGGGATCCTGCAGGCGTTTGCGCATCGGGCGCCGGCGAATCCGCAGGCGCTCCACAGTCGCCGGGGACTGACTGTCACCGAGCGCGCGGTAGATGACCTGCCGTGCCCGGTGCGGCCGGATGCGCTCCTCCGGATCGGGTTCGAGCAGCCGGGGGATCAACTGCGCCAACGGGCCCGTGCACACCTTCATGATCGGGCGGTCCCGCTTCAACGGACGGCCTTCGACGGCGTAGTACAAGGTCTTGCCCAGCGCCCACATGTCCGCGGTGGGGTCACGGCTGACCGTGCCGAAGCCGAAGTCGGTCAGCTTCACCGTCGCCTCGTCCTGGTCGATGATCGCGACCCGCCGCGGCGTGACGCCGTGGTGCATGATCCCGGCGTCCTGGGCGGCTTCCAGCGCGGTGAGCAACTGGTCGGCCATGAGCGTGACCCAGGCTTCCGGCTGCGGGCCCGAGTCCTCGACGAGGTCGTTCAGCCTGGGCGCGGTGACCTGTTCGGTGACGACGTAGATCGTGCCGTCCTCGTTGATCGCGTCGTAGACCTTCGCCAGGGTGGGGCTGGACAAGCGTTTGGCGAGCCGCGCGTCGCGGAAGGCGTGCTGGCTGTGGATGTGCAGCGCCTGGCCTTCCAGATCGTCGGGCGGGATCAGCTCCTTGACGATCACCTGCTGTCCGGTGTCGTTGTCGCGGGCCTTCCACAGCAGGCCGTTGCCGTCGTGGTTGATCGTCCGATCGAGTTCGTACCGGCCTTGGCCTATCGTCCGCATGTCTCCCCCCAAGGCGGTGTCCGTGGTCGCCGTCCGTGGTCGCCTCGCATCGCCGATCCGTGAGCCGGACCAGGATAGTCGCGACCGTGGGTCCATGGTCGACTCCGAATCGGGCATTGCCTGCAGCCAAGCAGCCGAACGCACCCTGACCAGCGCTGTCCAGGATTCTTCAAGTGTTTCACATCAACCATGCACCACCGTGGCATCGGGGCGAACAGGCAACGCGATGAACACCGGCGCACCGGCCGTGACCAGGGGTCGGCCGGTTCGCCGGTGCGCTCGAGTTCGTCGAGGTGTCGCCGTACGCGTTCGGCGTCCTGGTCTCGTCCTTGCTGGCGGTAGAGCTCGAACGCTTCCTGCCAGGTCAGACGGGCCTGCCCGCTGTCACCGAGAGCGAGGTGGGGATGGGCGAGGTTGTCGAGGGTGTTGGCGGCCTGGAAGGTGTTTCCCAGGTCGCGGAACAGGATGAGGGCCTGCGTGTAGTGGTGGATGGCGCGGTGGTGGTCGCCGGTCCGGTGGTCGATCCAGCCGAGACTGTCCAATGTGGCTGCTGCGCCTTCGGTGTTGTCATGGTGGCGTTGCAAGGCGAGTGCGGCCTCACAGTGGGCACGTGCAGTCGCGTAATCGCCGATCCAGGCGGTATACCAACCGACCGCGGCCGTGCATGTCCTGGGTGATCAGCGATGCCTGCTCCAGGCCAAGCAGCACGATCCTGGTTTCGGCTGGTGGCAGGCCGAGGAGACTCGCGGCAGCAGGCAGGCTGATGTCGGCTCCGGGTGCGATGCCCAGCAGCGCGAACAACTGCGCCTGGTTCGATCATTGCCGCGGATCATGTTGATCTCTCCGCCGGATTCGCCCGCCGCGTTTTGACGTTCTGACAACAAGTGAGCGTACGACACCTGAGAGTAATACCGCCTTCTACACTCCGAGACGGAATCCGTATTCAGCCCGCATTGGCTTCATCCGTTTGTGTTAAGCCACTCGGTGCGGGTGGCATCCGGTTCTCCACTGGGAGTTGGATATCCCCGTCGCCATCGCCCAGAACCTCCGCCCCAGTGCCATGCCAGGCGATCCGAGCCGGACATGGCCACTGGCTCCCCCAGCCGCCGCGTCCACAGAGGACCACCTGGCCGGCGGGGAGGCGGCACGAGGGGAATTCGAGAGATGACTTCACCGATGCCCCATGGGCCGGCAGAGCCGGCCTCGACTGCCGCCGCTCGCGAGCGCTTGAAGCTCGCGAGACGCTGGGCCCATCAGCTCAGCGAGACAGCATGCGTTCCGCTGACCTACGCCGAACTCGAGCAGCGGCTGGCCAAGCTTGTCGACGAGCTGTGTGACGCTCTCGGGCACGAGCCGCCCACCGCGCACAGCGAGGTGGCCGCGCACCTGGTGGACCTCAGATGCACGGACCCGGCGAGCCTGCGGGTCACCATCAAGGTGCTCGGCAGCGGGTTGCTGAGCCTGGCCGGGCCACAGCGATCCGATCGGGTGATCGGCCTGCTGAGCTTCCTGGCCGCGGACTACGCCGAGCGGATGCGGCTGTCCGCCCTCGACCAGCAGGAGACCCTGCGCCAGGCGATCCTCAAGGCGATGCTCAACGCTCAGCTGGGCCTGCAGGCCAGCGAGGCCCGCTTCGACCAGCTGGAGCGGACCTCGTCCAGCGGGATGGCCATCACCGACCCGCAGGGCAGATTCCTGCGGACCAACCGGGCGCTCTGCACGATCCTCGGCGACACCTCGATCCAGCTCGTCCGGTCGACCCTGTTCGACCTGGTCCACCCGGACGACGAGCGCCCGCTGCGGGCCGACTACGAGGCAGTGCTGCGCGGTGAGAAGGCCCGGACCCACGAGTGGCGCAGGCTGGTCCGCCAGGACACCGAGACCGCCTGGGTGTCGATGACGTTGTCACTGCTGGGAAGACCGGCCGGGCAGGGCCACGTCATGATGGTCGTCGAGGACAGCACCGAGCTGCACCTGCTGCAGGGCCAGCTGAACCGGCAGCTGCTGCACGACGAACTGACCTGGTTGCCCAACAGGCAGTTCTTCAGTACCTGGCTGGAGAAAACCCTGCGCACAGCCGATCCCGCCACCGGCGTGACCCTCTACCACCTCGATCTGGACGCGTTCTCCATGATCAGCTGCGGGCTCGGCCGGCGCGCCGGCGACCTGCTGCTCAAGACCGTGGCACAACGCCTGAAGGACATCGTGGCCAAGGAGAACGCGATGGTCGCGCGGTTCGGCGGCGACGAGTTCGCGATCCTCGTGGAGAACTCGGCCACCACCCCGGACGTGGCCGGCATGGTCCAGCAGATCAGCGACAGGCTGGCCGAGCCGGTCGACCTCGACGGGCACATCGTGGCCGGATCGGTGACCATCGGCGTCGTCGACCGGCCCGCCCACCACATCTCCCCCGCCGACCTCCTCGACTCGGCGGATCTCACACTGCGCAGGGCCAAGAGCCGGGGCTGGCGGCAGTGGGAACTCTTCGACGTGGCCCGCGGCGCTGGCCGGCGTGCGATGCTGGGCCTCGCCGTGGCCATGCCCAAGGCGTGGCAGAACGGCGAGATCAAGGTGCTGTACCAGCCTTTGGTGCGGTTGAGCGACAACCAGGTGTCCGGAGTCGAGGCCAGTCTGGACTGGCATCACCCGCTGCTGAGTCATCTGCCTCATGACGAGTGCATGCGGCAGGCCGACCGGACGGGCCTGGCGGTTCCGCTCGGCCACTGGCTGCTGCGATCCGCGTGTGCGCAGGTGGCGGCGTGGCAGCGGAAATACGACCAGGACATCCTGGTGCGGGTGAGCCTGACCCCGAGCCAGGCAGTCGATCCCGATCTGGCCGGCACGATACGGATGATCATCCGTGAGACCGGTCTGCGCACGAACTGCATCCGGGTCGGGATCCCGCTCGAGGCGTTGTCGGCCGAGGTGAGCCAGGCTGTGGACAACGTCAAACTCCTTGTGCAGAGCGCGATCCACGTCGAGCTGGACGATGCCGGCATGGGCTCCGCGTGCCTTTTGCGGCTCGCGGAACTGCCGGTGCAGAGCGTGAAGATCGCCAGGTCGGTCGCGAAATGGGCGCCGACACGACCCGAAGAGGATTTGTGGGCGCCGCGAGCGCTGAAGAATCTGCTCTCGATTCTGCGTGACGCGGGCATAGCGGTGACCATCGGCGGAGTCGCGACCACCGCGCAGGCGGACTGGTGGCGCGCGGCCGGTGCGGATTCGGCCTGCGGCGCTTTCTTCGCTCACGCGCAGCTACCGGAGGATATCGCACCGTTGTTCATCGAAGACGCGCTCTCATAACGTATGGCAGGGCCGTCCCAGGACTGGAACGGCCCTGCCGCGAGAATCGTCAGCCGACGTATTGGCTGAGCCAGTCCCGGGTCACATTCCGGTAATCAGGCGAGTTCGTGGCCAACGCGACGGAATGCCCGGCACCTGAAAGGACATACACCGAGAGCTGCGCGGCCGCGCTGAAGTACGGCGCTTCCTGGGCACGCAGCGCCTCAGCGGTCGAGCAGTCCCGGATGAGCCCGCAGAACCCGGTGTCGTCGGTGCCGTTGACCAGCAGCACGGGGACGTCGATCCCCCGTGACAACGGGCTCACCAGCCCCAGTCCGATGATGTCCAGCAGGCTGGTCGCCGAGACCGTGTCCTTGGCGTAGGCCTCGTCGGCCGCCACCGCCAAGGGGTCGGTCTGAGCGGGCCCGAAGTACATGGGCCCACGGGTGCCCGGCTTGGTGGTCAGGTATCCCGGGTCGTCGCCACGCGGTCCGAGCTGGGGATCCAGCGTCACCGGGTACAGGCCGAAGACCACGTCGCCGACCACCACGGGCACGTTCGGCAGGTGGGTCACGCCGGTGAGGATGACGCCGTCGACGTCGCGGTAGGTCGCGGCCTCGATCACCGAGATGGCCGACCCTGCCGAGTGACCCACCAGCACGACCTTGTCGTACCGCACGCCGTCCACACGGCCTGCCCGCAGGTCGCCGACCAGCTGGTGAACCGCCGACGCCTGCGCGGCGCCGGTCAGCAGCGTGCTCAGCGGCCGGCTGCTCCCACCGACGCCCAGCTCGTCCACGGCGAATGTCGCCAGTCCTCGCGTGGCCATGTCGCGCTGATAGGAGTAGCGAGCCGGCTGATAAGGCAGATCCCAGTACACGCGGTTGTAAGTGGCGCCGTGCAGCAACAACTGCATTGTCTTGGGAGTACCGGTGTCGGGAACGCACAGCTGCCCCTTGGCCGTCATCGGCAGCAAGGGAATCACCGACACCGGCTGGGAC
Organism: Kibdelosporangium banguiense; assembly: GCF_017876405.1. Lineage (GTDB taxonomy): Bacteria > Actinomycetota > Actinomycetes > Mycobacteriales > Pseudonocardiaceae > Kibdelosporangium > Kibdelosporangium banguiense. The sequence continues at coordinate 11,899,666 of NZ_JAGINW010000001.1, forward strand.
ACAATCGAACATTTCGGGGTCGCCGCCGCGGCGGACGCAGGTATGACGAGCACCCCGGCCAGTACAGCGCAGCCAGTGAGCAGAGAGGTTACGAGTACCCGCAAAGATCGCATTTCTTGAGAACCTTCTCAAGGTCGGGGATGACAACGAAGCCTGCAGGCTACTGGTTGTGCAAGATCGGCACGATCACCTGATCGGTTAAATACTCTGCTTCGCTTTACCACGAACCATCCACGTATGCTGCGAGATCGGTATCGAAATACCCGGCATCATCCATTAGGCTATGCGCTTTACCCCTCTTATCAAGATTGGGCGTGCGACGTGATGGACGACCGGACCGACCAGTCGTCGCGGATCATCGACATGAACCAGGCGAGCCCGTCCCGCGTCTACGACTACCTGATCGGCGGGGCCTACAACTTCGCGGTGGACCGTGAGTGGGCCCAACAGGCCATCGAACGGATGCCGTGGATCCGTGAGGCGGCAAGGTCCAACCGGGCGTTCCTCCAGCGGGCGGTGCGGATGTGCGCGCAAGAGGGGGTACGCCAGTTCCTCGATCTCGGGTCGGGCATCCCCACTGTGCAGGGAGTGCACGAGATGGCCCGCCGGGTCGCCCCTGACTGCAGGGTCGTCTACGTGGACAACGAAGCTGTGGCCGTCGCGCACAGCGTGCTGACTCTGGAGAACGTCGAGGGCGCCGCCATGATCGAGGCGGACATGTGCAACGTGGACTACGTACTCGGCCATCGCCACATCCAGGAACTGCTGGATCTCGACAGGCCCGTCGCTTTACTGATGACCGCGTCGCTGTACTACGTCTCGGACCACGACCTCGTCGCCAAGACAGTCGCGCGTTACCTCGACGCGGTCCCTTCCGGCAGCTATCTCGTGCTGTCGCACACCACGCTCGGCAGCCACCAGCGAGACGCGGTGAGGCTGAGCAACGTCTTGGAGATGACCAAGACGCTCACCAGCGCGGCCACCGCGCGAACGCCCGAGTGGATCGGCGATCTGCTCACCGGCCTGGAGGTCGTCGAACCGGGCCTGGTCTACACCTCGCGCTGGCGTCCCGACGGGCTCCGCGTGGTGGACGACGCACCTTGGCACGACGCGGTTCTCGCGGCCGTGGGACGTAAGCCCTGATCACATCGGGGAAGGAGAAGTGTGATGGCGGTCCAGTTCTCCCCAGGGGATCCAGCACGTATCCCGGCGCCCTTGGTGCCGGATCCGGCCGGCGGCGGCACTCCCGCCGCGGTGTGCCCGGCGCACCGCGGCCGGCTGGTCACCGGGATCGACGCCTGGCTGGTCACCCGCTACGGCGAGGTCAGCGCCGCGCTGAGCGATCCACGGCTGGTGATGTCCGCGCCTGAGATCGAGGCCGATCTGGTGGAGCGGGGCGAACTCCCGCAGCGGTTCGGTTCGCTGTTCCAGCGCAAAAGCAAGAGCTTGCTCAGCACCGACCCGCCGGACCACACCAGGTTGCGCAAGCTGGTGGCGAGCAGTTTCACCGCCCGGCGCGTCGATGGCCTACGGCCACGCGCGGAGGAGATCTGCGAGCAACTCACCACAGCCATGAGCGAACAGGCCGCTGCCGGCGAGGTGGTGGACCTGGTCAGCTCGTACGCGTTTCCCTTGCCTGTCCTGATGATCTGCGAGCTGCTCGGTGTTCCCGTCGAGGATCACGAGACCTTCCGGCAATGGACGAACGCGATCGTGTTCGACCAGGGCGACGAAGCCTCGGTGGCCGCCTATCGCGCTGCGGTGACGGGCCTCGACGGCTACTTCGGCGCGCTCATCGAGACCAAGCGCACCAACCCGGGCGAGGACCTGACCAGCGCCCTCGTCGCCGTCCACGACGACGGTGACCGGCTCGACAGCACCGAACTGCGGACCATGCTGTCCCTGCTGCTGGTCGCGGGCCACGAGACGACCGTGAACCTCATCAGCAGCAGCATTCTGATGTTGCTGCGTCATCCCGACCAACTCGACGCCCTGCGCGCCGATGCCGGGTTGATGCCGAACGCCGTGGAGGAATGCCTGCGGCACGTCGGCCCGGTTGCCTTCAGCGCCATGCGATTCTCCACCGCGGACATCGAACTCGGTGAAGTCACCGTCCCGGCGGGCCAAGTGGTCTCCCTGGGCCTGTGGGCGGCCGATCACGACCCGGACCGGTTCCCCGCCCCCGACCGGTTCGACATAACACGCGAGGACAACGCCCACATGGCCTTCGGGCGCGGCACCCATTTCTGCATAGGTGCCAACCTCGCACGCATGGAGGCACAGGTCGCCCTGACTGTCCTGTTGAGACACTTCACCGAGTTCAGTCTCGCGGTGCCCGAGGACGACCTGAAGTGGCGCCCGGCCAACACCCGAGGGCCGAGCAGCCTGCCGCTGCGCCTCTCGCACGCGGTCCACATCTAGCTTGCGTTTCCAGAGCGGAAACTCTACAGTTGCCACCATGGAAACACACGGGCACGTCACCGCGGCCGAAGCCTTGGCCGCCTTGGCATCGACAGAACAGAGCCGGGCACGCGTGGCGTGGGCCGGTTATCCAGCCTGGCACTGGTACGCCATCGGAGCAGGCATGGCCGCAGTGCCACTCACCACCCTGCTGTCGCCGCTATGGCTGGGCCTCACCAGCACAGTCGCGCTCACACTGCTGCTACTCGTACTCACCATCAGGACGAGCCGCGCTCGCGGCGTGTGCGAGGGCTGGACACGCAGTGCGATGCGATTGCGTGAAGCCGCTCTGCTGTATGGACCGACGGTCTTCCTATTGACCGCAGGTTCGTTCATGGCATTGCTCGGATGGTGGGCGCCCGTCACAGCCGCAGTGCTGGGATTCGCCGTATTCACCATCACCGCACACACACTCCGCACTCGGGCGGCGCGTCAGTGAGTTCCGAATCAACCACAACGGCGACCGACGACGGCTTCGACCACGTGATCCACGCCCCCGTCCGGCTGCGGATCTGCGCAGCCCTGGATCCCGTGCAGGAAATCGAGTTCGGCACCTTGCTGGAAGTCCTCGGCGTCAGCAAATCCGCTCTCAGCAAGCACATCTCAGTACTCACCGACGCCGGTTACGTCGAACAACGCCGCGCCGTCCGTGACACCCGCCAGCGCCTCTGGCTCGGCCTCACCAAAACCGGCCGGTCGGCCTACCAGGGCCATGTCGCCGCCCTACGCCGAATCGTCGGCGGCAGCTGACCTGCTACCGTTGGCGTACGCGAAGTGCGGCGCCGGAACGCTTCGCCTGTCACGGTTCGTAACCACGAAGGCGCGCACAGATTCGCCTACGCTGGGGAGCATCCTCGTGACAACTTTGGTGATCGGAGCCCGGGGCAGTGTCGGGCGGCATGTCGTCGACCAGTTGCTGACAGCAGGGAAGTCGGTGCGCGCGTCCGTACGCGACCGCAAGTCGGCGGATTTACCCGCCGACGTACAGATCGTCACCGCCGATCTGACCGACACCGCGACACTGAGGGCCGCGATGAACGGAGTGCAGCAGGTTTTCCTTTACGCCCCGACACAAGGCGCGGACAGTTTCATCACCGCAGCTCAGGACGCCGATCTCAAACGCATTGTGTTGTTGTCATCCGGAAGTGTCCTCCTGCCCGACGCAGTGGGCAACCGGATCGCCGAAGAGCACCGTTCGATCGAGCAGGCAATGGACGCTTCAGGCCTACCCTGGACGCCGATCCGCCCACTTGTGCTTGCCAGCAACGCATTGAGCTGGGCCGACTCCATCCGCGCCGAGGGTGTCGTACGACTGGTGCACCCCGAAGCAATGACGGCGCCAATCCACGAACGCGACATCGCAGCCGTCGCAGTCGCCGCCCTCACCGGCACAGCCAATGAGAAGGTCAGCGCAATACTGACCGGCAGCGAACTGTTGTCCCAGCGCCGCCAGGTCGAACTCGTCGGCGCCGCCATCGGCCGCGACCTCAAGATCGAGGAACTCTCAGAAACCCAAGCACGCCAACAGTTTAGTCACTTCGCCGACCCGGAAACCGTCGACGCGATCATCGAGCTCATCGCATCCGCGGCAACCGGCGGATCACCAGCAACAGACACAGCCAAGCAAGTCCTCGGCCGCCCCGCCACCCCCTTCCAACAATGGGCACAAGAACACACTTCCGCCTTCGCCACCTGACAAAGACTCATACAGTCCAAGATGCGCTCGACAACGCGCGACCCATCTGTCTATTATGGACTATCGCGAGCGGGCACCACAGGGGCGGAACAAGTCGACAGTCGCCGTCCGGTCAGGAGTGGCGCTCACGAGCCGATACTCGCCTCGAAGGCCACCCGGTCTCCACCGGCACCTCAAGTGGCCTTGCCCACTAGCCACCGTAGTGGCATATGCCACTTGAGGCAAGCGGAGACCCGCCTACTCGGTGACGGAGTACTTCTGCTCGAACGTCCACCTGTTGGGCGGGTATACCGCTTCGGCGAACTCCAACGGCTGATCAGCGGTATCGTAGACGGTGTGGCGATAGACCAGGACCGCCGAACCCTCTCCTCCCAGGTTCAAGTCCCGCGCCTCTTCGTCTGTCGCGAGCCGGGCCGCCACCTGGTCCCGCGCGTACGCCGCGTTCCGGCCTGTCACCTCTTCGACGTACCTCACGGTGCCGTTCTTGATCCGCTCCGTCTTCACCAACCGAGGCGCCACCTCGACCAGGTTCGCGTCCAGCCAGGACACCGACGACTCGACCGGCCCGTCAACCGTGCTGAACGTGACCCTCTGCCGCCGCACAACACGAGCGTTCTCCTTCAGCGCCAACGTTTCCCGCACATAGTCCGGCGCGTCGACAACTTCCGCGGACTTGATCTCCGCATAGTCACCGGTCGCGTGGATCCGCCCGAACTTCCGCGCTCGCTGGTACCGCTCTCTCGCCCGGATCGCGGCCTGTGGATCACGCACGTAAGTCCCGGATCCCTGACGCGACTCAACAAGTCCTTGCACGCGAAGCGCGTTCAAAGCCTTCGCCGCCGTCGGCCGCGCGACGCTCCATTCCAAAGCGATCTGCCGCTCAGACGGGATCTCCTCCCCCGGCTTGCGATCACCCCGGACGATCTCATTCTTGATGAAGTTGGCGATCTGCAGGTATTTCGGCACAGCTTCCTGAATCTCAGGCACGCCATCACCTCCTCACTGGCCTATGCCAGTGGCCACTATACCGCCGCGCACAGATCCTTGCGGGACTCTCAGGGCTAACGTCACAGAGTGACCTCAACGCTGTACGTGGCCGCAGGCGGCGGAGGAGACGCGATCGCCGCCGCCGTCCTCGCCAATCGCAACGCACCCGGCGAGCGGGCCGCCATCGCCACCTACGCCTGGGACCGCCTGATCATCGACCCGCTCCCCGGCCCTCGCGGCGCCCAAGACTTCAACAACCTCAACGAACACGCCGCACACGTCTGGGAGATCACGCCCAACACCACCCTGAAACCACCCGCCGGCTCAACCCTGCCCCGACTCGCCCGCGAACTCGACGCACGCCTATTCCTGCTTGACCCATACAGCGGCGCCATCGGGATGGCCGAACAGCTTCAGTCGATTGCCCGATTTCTTGGGGCATCGTCGCTTGTCCTGGTTGACGTCGGCGGTGACCTTGTTGCCAGAGGCGATGAACCAGAACTGCGCAGTCCACTTGCCGATGCTCTCGCATTGGCGGCGTGCGCCCTTACCCGACTTCCGTGCGAGGTGCTCATCGCAGGGCCTGGCACCGATGGCGAACTTTCAGAGGAGCAGGTAGCCGGACGGTGCCGGGCGCTGCACTGCACTCGCTACCCCGACCTCCGCCCCGATCAGGTCGAACACATTTTGCCCATCTTCGAATGGCACCCGTCAGAGGCGACGGGACTTTGGGTGTCCGCCGTCGCGGGGAAACGCGGAACGGCCGAGATTCGAGACGCCGGACTGCAGGTCATCCTCAACGACACCACCGGGCAAGTTTACGCCACCCCAATGGAAAGGGTGACGCAAGCGCATCTGTTCGTGGGCGAACTGACCGGCACTCGTTCACTGTCCGATGTGGAAGAAGTCGTCCGGCACGCACAGGGCCGCACTGAGATCGATTACGAACGAACAAAAGCGTCGGGGATGCACGCATCCAGCGGAGAGTTGAGCGAGCCGGCTGTCATCGGCCGCGTGTCCCGAGTATCCAGTGACGCGCGAGAACGCGCCGACTACCTGACGGTTCGCCGCCTCGCCGAACTGATCAAGTTTCCGGTCAGGGATTTCTCACAGCTGACCCGGATTCTGAGGTCCATCAACCCGGCACGCATTACTCCACCCCTGTGGATGACCAGAAGTCACCTCGACGGTTGATAACAACATCCAGGTTCCTTGAGTTCTCGCAGAGGTATCCCAGAGGTTCTGAAGATCTGTACCGCAGGGTTGATCGTATGAACTTCGGTCTGCTGACGCGGAAGTCGCTGCACGTGTTCGCCATGGTGGGCGGGTGGCGCACGATCGCGGAGGCCTTCACCTCGCGGATCCTGTTCCTGATCGTCTATCTGCTGACCGAGCATGTGCTGACGTCCGCGCTGGTCGCGGTCGGCGGGGTGCTGATTTTCACGGTGATCCGGGTGTGCACCGACCGGAAATGGTGGCAGGCGGGCGCTGGGCTGATCATGGTGGCGTCAGCACGTTGCTGGCCGGCAGCAGTGGCCAGGCCGTGGACTTCTACCTCCCGGGTGACCGGCAGCTCGACGTGCAGCCGGGTCCCGTTGCCATTCTGTCCAGTATGGACACTTGCGGTTCCGCCGTGGGCGCGGGCGACGGCAGCGACAACGGACAGGCCCAGACCAGTCCCGGCAGCGCGGTTGTGGGCGGCGCGGTAGAAGCGGTCGAAGACGTGCGGTCGGTCGGCCTCGGCGATCCCGGGCCCGGTGTCGGCGACATCGATCGTGGCCATGCGATTGTCGACGCCGACCGTGAGAGTGGCACCAGCATCCGACGGAGTGTGAGCGCGGACGTTGGCAAGAAGATTGTCGAGCAGCTGACGGATTCGGGTGGCGTCACACGGCAGAATCACCGGTCGCCTGCAGGCGATCAGGATCAGCGGCCGGTCAGGTTCGGTGGCGCGGGCGGCGGCGACGGCATCGGCGGCGAGGTCGTTGAGGTCGGTGGGCCGCAGGTCGAGAGGTCTGCCTTGGTCGAGTCTGGCCAGCAGGAGCATTTCGTCGACAAGGACGCCCATCCGTTCGGCTTCGCTCTCAATGCGGGCGATAACTCTAGCCAGATCCGCAGGGCGATCCGCAGCGCCACGGCGGAACAATTCGGCGTAGGCGCGAACTGTGGCCACAGGCGTGCGCAGTTCATGGGACGCGTCGGCGAGGAAGGTGCGCAGTTGCTGCTCGGAGGCGCGTCGTTTGCCGAAGGCGGTTTCAAGCTGGCCGAGCATGTCGTTCAGGGCGCGGCCGAGCCGACCGATCTCGGTGCGTGGGTCCACGGGCTCGACGCGCTGCGTGAGGTCGCCGCTGCCGATGGCCTGTGCCGTGCGCGCGATCCGGTCCAACGGCCGCAACTCCCGGCGGACCAGATGAGATCCGGCCGATACCGTGGCACAGCACCAAGGGCCGCCGCCCGGGTCCCAGCGATCTCCGTGTCGAACCCCTCGTACCGCAACGCGGTGGACACCGCGTCGGCCAAGAACTCATCGTCATCGACGACCAGGACCTTTGTCTGCGACATGCCTCCAGTCTCACCGAGATGACCGGGCACCCGCCGGACTTCACAGAGAACTCAAAGAACTGGTACCTCACGGCCAGGACGGCGAAGCGCAATATGCCGATCGGATCGACTTTCGCTGCCGATCGGCCACACCGCGGGGACGATCGTTCCGGGCTGCGGATTTCGTGAACTCGCCGAACCCCGGAACCCGTGTTTCCGATCGACTGGCCACGCGGTAAGGCGGGGCCGACAATGAAAGGAATCGGGCATGACGAAGACCATTTCCCGGGGCGTGCTCGCAGCTGTGTTCGCCGCAGCGCTGAGCTTCGCGACGACCGGGACAAGTTTCGCTGTGACACCGAGTCCCACACCCAGTACCTCAGCCCAGAACAACGCCGCCAACAATCAAGGAAACGCAGCCAACCAGGGCGCCAACAACCGCGGCAATGCCAACAACCAAGGAGCCAACAACACCACCACCAACAACAACCAGGGCAACGCGGGTGCCGCGAACAACCAAGGTAACGCGAACAACAACCAGGGCAACGCGGCGAACCAGAACAACCGGGCCTGCAACGCCCAGCAGCAACAGGCGGCCAACAACAACGCGAACAACGCCGCCAACCGCGCGACGAAGGCTCAGCAGGCAGCCAAGCGAGCGGCGAACAACGCGACGAGGGCCCGCAACGCGGCAAACCGTGCAGCCGCCCGTGCCGCGAAAGCACAGCAGGCAGCCCGCGCCGCAGCCACCCGCGCTGCCCAAAACGGCGCTCAGCAAGCGGCTCGTCAGCAAGCGGCACAGGCCCAGCAGAACGCCAACCGCCAGGCCCGCCAAGCCGCCCGCGCCAAGGCCGCCGCCAACAACCAGACCACCCGGGCGGCAAAGGCCCGCCAGGCCGCCAGTCAGCAGGCCAACCGCGCCAACCAGGCCGCCACCGCAGCACGCAACTGCACCGCACGCTGACAGTCACGGCCAGTGGTTTGCCCTGCCCGCGGTGAATTCGGGCACCGCATCCGGCAGGAATTCCTCAATCCGCCGGCCATGACTGTTCGCCCCGGAGGAGGTTCGGGGCCCGGTGCCCAGGGATTCGGCGGGATCCCTGGGCACCGGTATATACAGTCAAAGCCACCAGAGGCCCCGGCACCTGGGGCACCTCACCCCGAACGCCCCAGACTCCTCCACCAAGCCCCCTGAATTCAGCATGCAGCATGCAGAGCCCAGCATTCAGCCAACCTGTATTCAACATGCAGAGCACGGCCCTCAGCCCACCTGAATTCAACACGCAGCACTCAGCCCTCGGCCCTGCTGCATACAACACGCAATCCTCAACTTCAGACGTCTGCATTCAGCATGTAGAGCACAGGCCTCGACCAGGCTGTATTCAGGATGCGGCTCAGCTGTATTCAGGATGCCTGTATTCAGGGTGCGGGGTGCTGCTGTATTCAGCGTTCAGGTTTGTTGATCGGGCGAATGCTGCATTCAGCATGTCACACTCAGTCCAAGTGAGCACTGAACTCAGCTTGCGGCATGATCGGGACAGTCCCGTCACCCGGGACGCTGGATGCGGTGCTGTGCGGTGCCTTTCTGGTGGGCTGAGTGTTGAACACTGAATTCAGGATTTGGGGTGTTGGTGGCAGTGGGGATGTGGGTCCGGCAGCCGGGGACTCTGTCAGCGGGTGGGGAGCATGCCGGCGTCGTGGGCGATGATGGCGGCTTGGACTCGGTTGGCGCAGCCTAGTTTGGCGAGGATGCGGCTGACGTAGGTTTTGACGGTTCCCTCGCCCATGTAGAGGCGGCGCGCGGCTTCGGCGTTGGAGGTGCCGAGGCCGATGAGAACCAGGACTTGGCGTTCGCGATCTGTCAGGTCGCTTACCAGGCGGCGGGCTTCGGTGGTGCGGGTGTCGTTGGTGGTGACGTGTTGGTCAATGAGGTCTTTGGTGATGCGGGGCGAGAGGATGGCGCCGCCGTGAGCCGCGGCACGCACGGCTTGAATCAGTTCCTGGGGGCCGGTGTCTTTGAGGATGAAGCCGACAGCTCCGCCGCGCAGGGCGCGGGTTATGTAGTCGTGTTCGCCGAATGTGGTCAGCATGACGACTTTCACGCCTGGGGCGCGTTCGGCCATCTGTTCGGCGGCGGTGAGGCCGTCGGTGCCGGGCATGCGGATGTCCATCAGGACCACATCCACGGGCATCTGGCAGGCGAGTTCCACTGCCTGGCTGCCGTCGTCGGCCTCGGCGATCACTTCGATGTCCTCGGCGTGCCTGAGTACCAGGCGGATGCCGGCGCGCAGCAGGCGCTCGTCGTCGGCGAGCAGGACACGGATTTTCCCGGCGGTCACGCGGGCACACCGAATCTGGCTTTGTCGACCAGGATGTCCTGCCGGAAGCAATAGCGTTCGATCATGATCGTGCCGTCCTCTGTGGAGAAATAGGTGTACATGCAGTCCGCGCCTTGCGGCGGGTTCGTCTCGAGTCCGCGGGCGGCCTGGCGGGCCAGGACATCGTCGCGCCCGATGTAGTCGGTGACTTCGGCACGGGTGCTGCCGACGCGAGGGGCGCCGACGAGTTCGGGTGGGGCGTTGAACGTCACCGAGTTGAACGTGACCACCAGGATCGCGACCGCACCGATCAACCCGGTCGCCAGCACCGCCGACATTCCGGCACGGGCCCAGCGGTTGTCGGCCGGTTCGGAGTCGGTGTCCGGCTCGACGGGCGCGGGCGGGGCGATGGCCAGCGGAAGTTCGGCCGCGACCCGGAATCCTTGCCCTGGCAGGGCTCCCGCCAGGAAACTCCCGCCCAGCAGCCGGACTCGTTCCTGAACCCCGACCAGGCCGAGGCCGGTGCCGGGCGTCCCGATCCCCACACGGCCGTCGTCGAAGACACCCACATGGATGCTGCGTTGGCCGTGCTCCACGAAGACACTGGCCGTCGACCCGGGTGCGTGCCGGTACACGTTCGTCAGGCCTTCACGGACGATCCGGTGCACGGCCTGCCGGATCGGCTGGCCGACGCCCACCAGGTCGGCGCCCGACCAGTGCAGCTCGACATGGATGCCACCGGCTTGTGCCTGCCGGACAAGCTCGGCGACGTCCGACCATGTGCCGGTGCAGTCCGCGGGTTTTGTGGCGGCCGGCTCGCGCTGACGCAGCATCCCCAGTGTCGCGCGCAGTTCGTCCATCGCCGTGCGCGCTGTCCCCCGGATCAGCCGCGCGGGCTCGGTTTCATGCGACGGCTTCGTGGCGTCGACTTCGAGACTGCCCGCGTACAGCGAGATCAGGCTCAGCCGGTGACCGAGCAGATCGTGCATCTCCTGTGCGATACGGGAACGCTCCTGCAACCTGGCCGCGGACGCCGCGTACCTCGTCTGGTCCCGCAGCGCGCCGATCAACCGTTCCCGTTGTCCCAGCAGCATCTGCACTGCGACCGGCCCGGCGAGGCACACCAGCGCGGCGACCCCGAAGACGATGAACGAGACCCGCCACTGGTACCCCGACCCGACCAGCGCGATCGTGAACGGCACAAACGCGGCGACGATCAGCCCGACGGCCCGCCGCCTGACCGACCAGGCTCGCCCAGCGACGCCGTACGCCGCCAAAGCCACGGTCACACCTGTCGCCGGGTACAGCCCGAACAGCACCGACGCGGCAAGCAGTGCGGTCACCGGCAACAGCCGCCGGACAGCGGCCACCAGAATCGCGCCGCCCGCGACGAGCAACCTCGCACTGGGGGTCGCACATGGTGCCGAACTCCAGTCGATGTACAACGCCGCCATGTAGCTGACGACACCGACGAATCCGAGCAAGACCAGCTCGCAGCCGAGCGCCACGACTCGCGGGGCGAGTCGTGGCGTCCTGATCAGGGCGTGTGCTCCGCTCACATTTATCTCTACGTACCGTGACCAGGGGCGAGTTCACGGTTTCACTGGAGAGAGGCAGTAGGTGATCGGTGGTTCGGGGAAGGCCATGTCCTGGCCGGTCTCGCTGTCCGGGCACCCCGTGCCGTCGGTGACCCCGGAGAGGACCTTGGTGACCTTGACTGTGTCCTCGCCCGCGCACGAGGACTTGCCCCAGCTGTCATCGGTGTCATCGGGCTTGTAGCACCCGCCTTCGAGGAAGTTGGGCAGCAGGCACAGCTTCCCGCCACCGGCGTTGGGCACGACCGAAGTGTATTCGTCAACGACGTCGGGACAGTTCCCGGCGGCCTCGGTGAGAATCTTACCCACCTTGAACACCGCTTTGTCGCTGCCGCAGGCGGTGGTCGTGACATCCGCGCGGTCCTCGTTGTGGTTGGCCACCGCCACACATTCCCCGGCCTTCATCGCCGATGATTCGCCGCTGAACTTCATCACCGCGATCACCACACCACCGGCGACCACCAGCATCGCCAACACGATCGCCACAATGGACTTCTTCATGACCGGCTCCTTTTCGCCGCGAGGCTGCTCGCTGGTTACTACGGCTGCCGGACGCACCCCAGTCGGCAAGCACCCGCAACGAAAGACCAACGTCTTGAAGGCCGGCCGACCGGCCGCGGCGACCGAGACGATCGGCGTCTTGCGCATGGCTCGCGCTTTGCGTTATGGGCCACTTGACGCAAGTCGTACGTAACTCCGACCCCAGGATGCCCGTAACTCTGAGAAACAGGCCGGTGACACTCGGCGATCAGATCGGAAACACGGGCTTCATAGCCTCCGGACATGGATACGTCGAGGTGCACAGGGTTGTACACAGCGCCACCTCGCTGATGAAAGGCCTCATCGTGCAGAAGAAGATCCTCGTCTTATGCGCTGTCGCCCTGGTGGCCACGGCGTGCGGCAGCCGAGTCGACGACACCGCGGGCGGCACCGCCAGCGCTTCGTCCTGTGTGGACACATCCGGAGCCTCGGTGAAGGTCGGGTTCCTCAACTCCTTGTCCGGCACCATGGCCATCAGCGAGAAGACAGTGCACGACGCGCTGCAACTGGGCGCGGAGCAGATCAACGCGGCCGGTGGCGTGCTGGGCAAGAAGCTCACTGTGGTCAGTGAGGACGGCGCGTCCGAGCCGACTGTGTTCGCCGAGAAGGCGACCAAGCTGATCAGCTCGGACTGCACTGCCGCGGTCTTCGGCGGGTGGACCTCCTCGTCCCGCAAGGCGATGCTGCCGGTGTTCGAAGGCGCCAACGCACTGCTGTTCTACCCGGTGCAGTACGAGGGCCTGGAGGCCTCGCCGAACATCTTCTACACCGGCGCGACCACCAACCAGCAGATCGTGCCCGCCTTGGACTACCTCAAGGAGAAGGGCATCAAGTCGATCTTCCTGGTCGGCTCGGACTACGTCTTCCCGCGCACCGCCAACAAGATCATCCAGGCGTACGCCAAGGCGAACGGGATCGAGGTCAAGGGCGAGGAGTACGCCCCGCTCGGGCACACCGACTTCGCCACGATCGTCAACAAGGTCAAGGCGGCCGGCGCCTCGGCGGTGTTCAACACGCTCAACGGCGACTCGAATGTGGCCTTCTTCAAGGAGTACCGCAACGCCGGGCTGACCGCGTCCGCGATGCCGGTCGTGTCGGTGTCGATCGCCGAGGAAGAGGTCAGCGGTGTCGGCGTGGACAACCTCGTGGGCCAGCTGACCGCGTGGAACTACTACCAGACCATCGATTCGCCCGCCAACAAGGCGTTCACCACCGCCTTCAAAGCGAAGTACGGCGAGAAGCGGGTCACGTCCGACCCGATGGAGGCCGCGTACACCTCGCTGTTCCTGTGGAAGGCGATGGTGGAGAAGGCGAACTCGTTCCAGCCCAACGATGTCAAGAAGGCCGCGGGCGGCGTGAGCTACGACGCGCCGGAGGGCAAGGTCACCGTCGACGGCGAGAACCACCACATCGCCAAGACCGCGCTGATCGGCAAGGTCGGCACGGACGGCCTGATCCACACCGAGTGGAGCTCGGGCAAGCCGATCGAGCCGGACCCGTTCCTGAAGGGCTACGACTGGGGCAAGGGCCTGTCGAGCTGAGAAGCCGGGCCGGGCCCACGGGCCCGGCCTTCCTTAGAGCGAAGGGAGGACCGGTGTGGAGGCACTGACCGGTCAGCTGTTCGCCGGGCTGTCTCTCGGCTCGGTGCTGTTGCTCGCCGCGCTCGGCCTGGCGCTGACGTTCGGCCAGATGGGCGTGATCAACATGGCGCACGGCGAGTTCATGATGGCCGGCGCGTACACCGCTTTCGTGGTGCAGAACGTGATCGGCGACGCCGGTGTGTCGCTGGTCGTCTCTATCCCGGTGGCGTTCCTGATCGGCGGCATGCTCGGGCTGCTGCTTGAGGCCACGCTGATCCACCGGATGTACAACAGGCCCTTGGACACCCTGCTCGTGACGTGGGGTGTTTCCCTTATCCTGCAACAACTCGCGCGGGACGTATTCGGCGCGCCGAACGTGGACGTGCGGGCTCCGTCGTGGCTGTCAGGCAGCGTCGACCTGGGCTTCACCCAGGTACCCGCGGCGCGCCTTTTCATCCTCGTACTGTCGGTCGCCGCGGTGACGGCTTTGGCACTGGTTCTGGTGAAAACCGCGCTGGGCAGGCGAATCCGAGCGGTGGTGCAGAACCGGGACCTGGCCGAGACCATGGGAATCTCCACCCGGGCGACCGACCGGCTGACGTTCTTCATCGGCTCCGGGCTGGCCGGAATCGCCGGCGTGGCGATCACCCTGCTCGGCTCGACCGGCCCGACGCTCGGCACCAGCTACATCGTCGACGCGTTCCTGGTCGTCGTGGCCGGCGGCATCGGGCAGATCAAGGGCACAGTGATCGCGGCGTTCGGGCTCGGCCTGCTGCAGGCCACGTTCGAGTACTCCACGACCGCGAGCATCGCCAAGGTCGCGGTGTTCGCCGTGATCGTGGTGTTCCTGCAGATCCGGCCGCAGGGCATCTTCAGCGTACGGACAAGGAGCCTGGCTTGAGGTACTGGCGCCTGGCTGGATTCGTCGCGCTGGCACTGGCTTTGCTGGTGCTCGCGCCCGCTGTGCTGTCGGATTTCCGGTTGTCGTTGCTGGGCCGGTTCGTCTGCTACGCCATCGTGGCGGTCGGCATCGGGCTGGCGTGGGGCCGCGGCGGCATGCTCACCCTTGGCCAGGGTGTCTTCTTCGGACTCGGCGCGTACGTGATGGCCATGCACCTCAAGCTGTCCGACGCCGGGCCGACCGGTGTGCCGGACTTCATGCGGCTGTACGGATCGGGCACGGTCCCGGGCTGGTGGGAGCCGTTCCGCTCGCCTGTCGTGACGATCCTGGGCATCGTGCTGATCCCGGCACTGGTGGCGTTCGGGCTGGGTCTCGCGGTGTTCCGGCGCCGGGTCCGGGGTGCCTACTTCGCGATCCTGTCCCAGGCCCTGGCCGCGGCGTTCGCGATCCTGCTGATCGGGCAGCAGACCACCACCGGCGGCACGAACGGGCTCAACGGGTTCCGGTCGTTCTTCAGGTTCAACCTGTTCGACCCGGTGAACAAGCGCATGCTCTTTTACATCGCGGCCGGGGTGCTGCTGGCGATGCTCGTGATCGTCTGGCAGCTCTACCGCTCCCGGTACGGTGAACTGCTTGTGGCCGTTCGGGATCAGGAAGAACGGGTGCGGTTCCTCGGCTACGACCCGGCGAATGTCAAGATCGTCGCCTACGTGGTCGCCGCGGTGATGGCCGGGATCGCCGGCGCGTTGTTCGTGCCGATAGTCGGGATCATCTCCCCCGCCGCGATCGGGGTGGTGCCGTCGATCGCCTTCGTGATCGGGGTCGCCATCGGCGGAAGGTCCACTTTGCTCGGTCCGGCGCTCGGCGCGATCGTGGTCGCCTGGGCACAGACCTCGTTGTCGGAGAGCTTTCCCTCGTTCTGGAGCTACTTCCAGGGTGCGCTTTTCGTACTGGTCGTGGCGTTCCTGCCCAACGGCCTGTCCGCACTGGCCTCGCTGCGCAGGAGGACCGCGTGAACGCCGACTATCTTGAGCTGGACGACGTGCGGGTGACCTTCGACGGGTTCAAGGCCGTCGACGGCGTCACCATGACTGTGCTGCAAGGGGATCTGCGGTTCCTGATCGGGCCGAACGGCGCCGGCAAGACCACGCTGGTGGACGCGGTCACCGGCCTGGCACCGGCGACCGGGTCGATCCGGTTCGGCCGTGACGAACTGGTGGGGCGCAAGGTGCACCGGATCGCCCGGCTGGGCATCGGCCGGACGTTCCAGACCTCCAGCGTGTTCGAGCAGTTGACCGTGCTGCAGAACCTCGACATCGCGGCAGGCGCGGGACGTGGCCCGCTGACGATGCTGCGGGCCCGCCTCGGTGTCCCGCCCGCTGTCGAGGCAGCGCTGGAGACCATCGGGCTCGCCGGCCAGCGCGATCAGCTTGCCGGAGTGCTCGCGCACGGCCAGAAACGGTGGCTGGAGATCGGCATGCTGCTGGTCCAGGACGCCCGTGTGCTGCTGCTCGACGAACCCGTGGCCGGGATGAGCGCTGACGAGCGCATCCGGACCGGCGAACTGCTACAGCGGGTGGGTGCTGAACGGACTGTGATCGTCGTCGAGCACGACATGGACTTCATGCGGTCGTTCGCGACCTCGGTGACAGTGCTGCACGCGGGCAAGGTGCTCAGCGAGGGCACTGTGGCCGAAGTGCAGGCAGACCCGCGTGTGCAGGAGGTCTACCTCGGACCAGGATCGAAGGTGCAGGCCTGATGCTGGAACTACAGGACATCCACGTGGGCTACGGTCGCACGACGGTCGTGCACGGCGCGACTATCGAGGTGCCGACAAACGGCGTCGCGGCCGTGATGGGCCACAACGGCGCGGGCAAGACGACGCTGCTGCGTGCGGCCGTCGGGTTGCTCAAGCCCAGCTCAGGCCGGATCGTGTTCGACGGCGAGGACATCACGCGTCTCAAACCGCACGAACGCGTCCGGCGTGGGCTGGCTTATGTGCCGCAAGGACAACAGTGTTTTCCTCAACTGACCGCCGAGGAGAACCTTCGTCTCGTCGCCGAGACCAAAGGTGGCAAACCCGTCGGCGAGGCTCTTGAGTTGTTCCCGGCGCTGCGGCCCGTGCTGTCACGCCGCGCGGGCCTGCTGTCCGGCGGGCAGCGTCAGCAGCTCGCGATCGCCCGGGCCATGCTGACCGGCCCGCGGCTGCTGATCCTCGACGAGCCGACCGAGGGCATCCAGCCGTCGGTGGTCACCGAGATCGAGAACACCGTCCAGGACCTGGCCGCGACCGGTCTCGCCGTGCTGCTCGTCGAGCAGCACATCGGCTTCGCCCTGGCCACAGCCGGGCGATACTATGTCCTGGCTGCAGGCCATGTGACGGCCTCAGGACATGGCGGTGCCGAGGCGATCGACTCCGTCCGAACCGCGATGACCATCTGAGATGACGACACCACTCCGGGACACGATCTACCTCAGTCTGCGTGACGAGGTACTCAGCGGCCAATGGGCCGTGCACGAGCGCTTCACCGAGCCCGCGTTGGCCCGGCGCCTCGGCGTGTCCCGTACCCCTGTCCGCGAGGCGCTCACCCGCCTGCTCGCGGACGGGCTCATCCGGCGCGAGGAGTACGGCTACTCCGTTGTCGTGCCGGACATGGGCGCCATCCGCGACCTCTACGAAGTCCGGATCGCGGTCGAGCTGCGCGGGATCACCCGGTGCATCGAGAACCCTTCGATCAAACACTCCCCTTCCGCCCTCGCACAGGAGCTGGAGTACTGGTACGGCCTGCGCGCCGACCCACCCGCGCCCACCACCGAGTTCGTCCTCGAGGACGAACGCTTCCACACAGCCCTGCTGGCCTCCTCCGGCAATAGGGAACTGGTCGCGACGCTGGAGTCGGTCAACCGCCGGATCCGCTACATCCGGATGTACGACTTCATCGTCGAAGGCCGCATCGAGACCTCCATCGCCGAGCACATCGACATCATGGAGAACGTGCAGTCCGGCGAACTGGAGAAAGCCCTGCGCCTGCTGCACGAACACATCGGCGCCTCGCTGGAGATCGTCGTCGAACGTGCCACCCGCGCCATCAGCGCCCGCCACATGACCAGCTGAGCCTGATCAGTCCTCCTGTCTGATCATGAGGAAGTCCGCGACGAAGCACGCGGCCTGCCCGGACTCCGTGCGCCCGACCCAGACCGGGTAGGCACCGTCGCCGGGTCCGCTCCAGAAGGCGACCAGGTTCGCGCCCGTGCGCGGGTCGTCCAACGAAACGGATCCGTCCTCCGGTGTGTCCGTCAGGTCGTCGACCAGGTCGTCGCCTGCCTCGTCCAGCCCTGGCATCGCTGCCGCGTCGAGGAAGCAAGCCTGACCGGAATCGACCCCGAACCCGTAGAACTCCTTGTTCCCGAGCTGCCTGGGGTCCTGACCCTCGCGTAACGCGAGTTCCCATGTGGCCACTGGTTCATGGGAAACGATCACCCTTGCGCCTGCGGTCCGGCCATCGACGACGGCCAGCTCGACGGGATATTCACCGGGCGGAGCCGTGGCGGTGAACGGCCGCGGCTGGTGTCCCAGGCCGAGGTAACCGGGATCGATCACGATCAGCGAGCCGCTCGGCATCCGGAGCACGCCCGCCGGTACGACCTCACCCGCTGCTCGGAACATCGCCGCCAAATCACCTGGCTGCAACGGTTTGGGCGCCTGCCACGGCCGCTCTTCCGTCGGCACATAGGGCGAAGGATCTGGTGCCTGGGTGAAAGTCGCGTCGTCGAGCCGGGCGAACCTGGCCCAGTCGCCGAAGGCAGGGATGGGCCAGGTGATCTCGTCCACATCGATCTGGTCGATGGTGACCTGCGTGCCCTGGCCTGCCCTGGTGGTCAGCTCGCGCCGGCCGGTACCGGTGAACTCGGCAAGGCTCTCGGGATTCCACTGCTGGATCCGCACGGTCAGCATCCGATCGGCCAGTCTCCGATGCACGCTCTGACTGGACAACTCGCTCGAGCCGTCCACATGAGACACCGAAAGATGGTTTGCCTGCCAGCAAATCTCCGTGACAGCCGCCGCCTGACCGTCGTCCCCGACGAACACAACGGCGTACTGCTCCCCCGCCTCGTCGCGCTCGCGCGCGACCGCCTCCGGAAGCGGGCCGACCAGCCGTCGACCCTCGTAATCCCAGCCCTCGCAATAGACAACAGTGAGTTCGATCAACGTTCCCCCTCGGTTGGCTTGTCCGCGCTGACGCTACATCCACCCACCGACAAAACCGGGTCAGTCAGCGTCCGAGCAGGTCAGCGATGGTCGCGATGCCGGCTTCGATCGCCCGCCGCGGGGTGTCGCCGAAGCCGAGTACCAGTTGCGGCCCTTCGGTTGCAGGCAGGCGACGCATCGTGGCCATGCCGTAGAGTTCGACGCCGCGCTGCCGGGCCTGCTCGATCAACTGGTCCTCGTCGGTGCCGGGCGGCAGGTGCAGGACCGCGTGAAAACCAGCCGCGAGCCCTGTGACACGCAAGTCAGGGGCATGTTCGGCCAGAGCCGTGAGCAGAGTTTCCCGCCGGGCCGCGTATTCAGCGCGTGCACGCCGCAAATGCCGGTCGTAGCGCCCGGATTCGATGAGCGTTGCCAACGCCAGCTGGTCAAGCCCCGGGCTGCCACGATCGGCGATGAACTTGGCGCGCGCCAACGCCGCGAGCAGCCGATCGGGCGCGACCAACCAGCCCAGACGCAGGGCAGGCGCGAGTGATTTGCTCACAGTTCCCAGTGAGACAACACAATCAGGGGCAAGCCCTTGCAGCGAACCAACTGGCTCACGGTCGTAGCGGAACTCGGCGTCGTAGTCGTCTTCGATGATCACGCCGTCACACCGACGCGCCCACGCGATCAGTTCCTGCCTCCGGTGCCCGGCAAGCACGACACCTGTGGGCCACTGGTGAGCAGGGGTGACGAGCACAGCACGCGCCCCGCTGCGCTCAAGCGCGGCAACGTCAAGGCCATCCTCGTCCACCGGAATAGGTACCACGGCCATGCCTGCCGCAGTCGCCTGCTCAGTCGTCGAGTTACCGGCTCCAGGATCCTCAAAGGCAAGGGTGTCGACGCCCTCAGCGGCAAGAACCTTCAGCACCAATCCCAACGCCTGCGCCATTCCACTGCAGACAACGACGTGGTCACTGGTCGCCGCGACCGCCCGCACCCGTCGCAGATACCCGGCAAGCACCTCACGCAGCCGCTGCTCACCGATCGGGTCGCCGTAGTCGAAAGCAGTGTTCGGCGCTGTCCGGCAGACTTCCCGGATCGCCCAGGCCCAGTCCTCGCGCGGCGCGAGACCAAGATCAGGCACACCGTGCCGGAAGTCAGCGATCACCTGTCGTGGCACAGACGGTGGGCTTGGCCGTGAAGGAGCGTCCCGGACGGGGGCTGCGTCCGCCGCAACCCGCGTGGGTGCCCCTGGCCGACTGGTCAGGTACCCCTCCGCCTGCAACTGCGCGTAGCAGTCCTGCACAAGACCACGCGACAGCCCCAACACGCGGGCCAGCACACGTGAGGACGGAAGCCGCTCGTCACCAGCGAGCCGACCCGAGCGGATGGCGTCCCGCAACTGAGCCTCAAGCTGGGAGCGAAGGCCCACGCCGCTGTCCCGATCGATCGTGAGCAACAGCTCCGGCCCCCAACCGGCCCACTCCACAGACATGAAACTGGACCTTACCGGTGCTCCGGTTGCCTCGTAGCGTCTTCTGACATGACCACCACCCCAGAGATCCGGCCCAGGCTCGTCACCCGCGCGTTGCTGCTGCGCTTCGTCTCGATCGTCGGCGCGGCGATCGGTTTCTTCCTGCCGCTGTCGGTCGTGCCGCTGTTCGCGCAGCAGGCAGGCTCAGACAGCGGGGCCGGGCTGTCGACGGTCGTGTTGTTGCTGGCCACGGTGTTGTGTGAGCTGGTCACGCCCCGGCTGATCGCCCGGGTGGGCTACCGGTGGGCACTGGCCCTCGGACTGGCCTTGCTGGGAACGCCGATCCTGATCCTGACAGTCAGCGACAACACCTGGGTGATCATCGCGGTCAACGTGGTGCGCGGCGCCGGATTCGCGATCAGCGTCGTGGCCGGCGGCGCCCTGACCGCCACGCTCATCCCCGCCGAGCGACGCGGCGAAGGCCTCGCGCTCGTTGGAATCGTCAGTGGCGTGCCTGGCATGCTCGCGTTGCCCGCAGGCGTCTGGGCAGCCGCGCATTGGGGATACACGCCCGTGTTCGTGGCGACAGCAGCGGCCACGCTGCTCGCCTTGCCGTCCATACCAGGACTCCCCCAACGCGACGCCTCCACGAAAACAAGCGATCACGGCGTGCTCGCCGGTCTGCGTAGCGCCGTACTCATGCGTCCAGCGACGATCTTCGCCGCATCGGCCGGTGCCGCAGGCGTGCTCATCACCTTCCTCCCACTCGCCACCACCGACCAGCCGGTCTGGGTGGCAGCATCCGCACTGCTCGCCCAGCCCGCAGCGTCCACTGTGGCCCGTTGGTTCGCCGGCCGAATCGGCGACCGGCACAGCTCGGCCCACTTGCTGGCGCCCGGACTGGCACTGACCGCCGTAGGCATCGCCGCGATCGCCGCCACCAGCAGCCCGATCGCGGTGATCGGCGGAGCATTCGTGTTCGGCGCCGGATTCGGCGTACTGCAGAACGCGACACAGACATTGATGTACGCCCGCGTGCCCGCAGGCGGAGAAGGCGCCGTGAGCGCGATCTGGAACGCCGCCTACGACCTCGGCATGGCCGCAGGCGCGCTCGGCGCGGGACTGCTCGTCGCCTCGGTCGGCTACCCGGCGACCTTCATTCTGACCGCCATCGCGACGCTCCCAGCGTTCCTCCTGATCCGCCGTGACCGCCGCCCCGTGCAGGAGAAGCTGGCGGGAAGGCAGATGGAAGCGGGACGGAAGTCGTTACGAAGCACCGCTCAATAGCGTCGCCCGCAACCGGTTTGGGACCACGCCGGGACGAGCGAAAGAGGGAGTCCGGCCAATGAGGAAGATCGGCATGGGTGTGGCCGCCGCCGCGGCCGTCGATCCATGGGCGTAAAACTGGTGGCCGCGCTGGCCGGTGGGCTGATGCTGGTCGCCGGCTCTTCGGCGGCCGGCTCTGGCCGGCCGCCCTTGCAGCGGCAGGACTTCACCCTGATCGGCGCGAGCTCCGACGGCGCGATCGTGCTGGACATCAGGAGCGACACGCTGATCGGTGTCGACCGGTCAGGCAAGCAGGTGTGGACCGACCGGCGGGCGCTTGCGATCCACGCGGACGCGCGATGCATGGCCCGGTGCCCGGACGCGGTTTTCTCCGGCGTCGGCCCGGTGGACAGCCAGGATCCTGAGCCGTGGACGTCGGACGGCGAGCCGCTGCGGCTGACCGCCACGCCGGTCCGTCGTGTGCTGACTGCGAAGTCGCCCACCGATGCGGTAGTCGTCGAAGGTGACTCGCGACGCTCGTGGATGCGGTTGGTCCGCCCGGGGATGCCGGAAGAGAAGATTCCATTGAGCAACAATCGGCTTCGATGGTTCGAGAACGCGGACCGCACCGAGGCAGTCGCCTTCTCCGGCGCACGGGAGGACACCGCCGCCACGCTCATGCGGGCACGGCACGACGAAACCGGTTGGCACATCGTGGAGAGCAAGACACCCCGGGGCCAGGCTTGGGGCGCCTGCGTGACCGGCAAGGCCGTCGCGTTGGTGGGCCTCGAACCGGCCCTGATTCTCGATGGCGGGCAACGGATCCCGCTGCGCACCGATCTGAGCAGTGCCGGGGAGTGCGCGTTCGGCGAAGCTGGTGGCGCGGTGGTGGAGCGGTCGGTCGACCAGAATCACGCCCGCACGACGTCGGTCCGCGGTGTCGCGCTGAGCGGCGAACAGACTTGGTCGAAACGGGTTTCCGGCGAGGCCATCGTGACCGCGCACCCGTCCGGCACCACCTTTGCCCTGGCATCACAGGGAAAGCTCGAGATCGTCGACGCGGCGGGCAAAACCACCGGCGCGCAGGACGACGTCGCCGCGGCCCGGTTCACCGCCGCGGGTGAACTGGTGACGGTCAGCGGGGAAGGCCGAGTCCGCTGGCGGTGAGACTGCTACGAGGCCTGCGACGCGGGCAGGCGATCGAGGAGCCGCTGGGCGGTCTGCTGGCCGGTGACGTGCCCGCTGGCCAGCCAGAGCTCCCGGGCGGCGATGGCCTGCTCGAGAGCTTCGGCCTGCCTGCCCGCGACGAGGTGGACCTCGGCGATCGCGATCCGGATGGTCGCCTCGATCAGCACGAACTTGCCTTGCATCGCCACCGCGAGCGCCTCTGCGGCAAGGGCGTACGCCTCGTCGATCCGCCGCAGCCTGGCCATGCTGCGCACCAGGCCCGCGATGGCTTCGGCGCGCTGCCAATGCAGGCCGGACCTGGTGGTGATGTCCACGGCCAGCCGGTGGCTCTCCTCGGCCTGCCGCCACATCTCCAACTCGGCCTGGGCGTTGCCCACTGCGATCAGGGCGGTCGCCTCGGCGACCTTGTCCCCGTCCTGCCGAGCCAGTTCCACCGCGCTCACAGCGTCCAGCCTGGCCTGCGCAGGATTTCCGGCGGCGATACGCACCTGGCTCAGCCCGGTGAACGCGATCGCCAGCCCGTAACTGGAACCCGAGGCGTCGAACAATGCACGGGACCGCAGCAACGCGTCCAGCGCGTCCGCGATGTTGCCCATGCTGAGCAGGACATGCCCGTAGTCGGCCAGACCGGCCGCCTCCCAGAAGACCAGCCCTTCCGCCTGCGCCAACGTGATCGCCTCGGCAAGGCAGTCCTGGGCCTCGGTGAGCCAGCCGAGGTGCCGGTAGTGACAGCCCAACGAGTTCAGGGCGAGACACTGACCGGGTTTGGCGTCGATCTGGCGGAACAGCAGCACAGCCTGACGGCCGTGCCCGACCGCCTCGATCAACCTGCCGGTCCACTCCATCAGCGAGCTCAGGTTGGCCACGGCCGTGGCCTCGCACTCCGGCCAGGCACAGGCCCGGCTGACCTCAACCGCCTGCGTCATGTGGTGGATGCCCTGCTCATGGCGGCCCTCGCGGAAGTACGCCGAGCCGAGGCTCAGATGCATCAGCGCGGCGACCTGCTCCTGCCCGCGCTGGTCGGCGGCGCGCAGGACGGCTGGTGCGATCTCCAGCCATTCGGCGCGCCTGCCGTGGTCGTGCACGAACCGGCGCAGGGAATCCGCCAGGTACCAGGCCATCGGGTACGGCCCGTGCGCCGCGGCGTACCGCAGGGCCTCAGTCAGGTTGCCCAGTTCGGGATCGAGCCAGGCCAGGCCGGAGCTGACGTCGGTGAACTCGATGTCCGGCACCCGGCCGGAGATCGGCTCCCGCGGCAGGCTGACGATCTTCGGCCCGAGCAGCCGCGAGAAGGCGTCGGCCACTGCGAGGTAGTAGGCGAACAACCGGTTCCACGCCTCGGTGCGTGTCCTGGTGTCGTCCTCCATCACCAGTCCGCTCGCGTACTGGCGTACCAGGTCGTGGAAGCGATAGCGGTCCGGTGTGTACGGCTCCACGAGGTTTGCCGCAGCAAGCACTTTGAGCTGCTTGGTGGCTTGGCGGACGTCGACGCCGGTCAGCTCGGCCGTGGCCTCGGCGGTGAAATCCGGGCCGGGAATCAGGCCGAGCATCCGGAACGTACGTTGCTGCGCCGGTGTGAGCGCCTGATAGGACAACGCGAACGCGGCGGTCACCGCCCCTTCGTCGGCACCGTCCACAATGAGCTGGTCAAGCGAGCTGCCCTTGCCGAGTTCGGCGACCACACCGGCGATCGTGGTCGAGACGTTCGCCGCGGCGATGCGCAGCGCGAGGGCGTGGTGACCGCAGAGCCGGGCCAGTTGCTCGGTCGCTTCCGGTTCCGCGGCCACAGCTTCCGCCCCGAGGACCGCGGTGAGCAGGGCGGACGAGTCCTCTGGCGGAAGCGCGCCCAGCGGCAGCGAACGGGCACCGGCGCGGGCGACCACCTCGCCGAGCCGGTTACGGCTGGTGATCAGCACCAGTCCGGAGGACGGCAGCAGCGGCATGACCTGGACGGCGTCCCGCGCGTTGTCCAGCAGGACAAGGACTTTCCGGTCGGCGAGCAACGATCGGTACAACCGTGCCAGCTCGTCCAGCTCAGTGGGCATCTCGCCCGGATCGACGCCCAGCGTGCGCACCAGCTGGGCCAGCGCCGCGGCCGGGGCCACCGGCGTACTTTCCCGTTCGAAACCGCGCAGGTTCAGGTACAGCTGCCCGTCCGGGAAACGCTTGCGGACCTTGTGCGCCCAGTGGACAGCCAACGCGGTCTTGCCGATCCCGGCCGTTCCGCTGATCACCCAGATCCCGTCGGGCGCGGAGTTCAATGTGGCCAGCTCAGCCGTCCGGCCGGCGAATCCCCTGACGTCCAGCGGCAGTTCCGCGGGACGGATGCCGGTCTGTTGCACCACCGCCGAGGCGATGGGTTTGTCCTCGCCGGTCAGGATCCGGGTCCGCAGGTCCTGCAACGGCTGTCCCGGATCGATCCCGAGTTCCTCCACCAGCCGGGCGCGGGTCTCGTCGTAGACCTGCAAGGCCTCCGACGTGCGCCCGGAGCGGTGCAGGGCGAGCATCAGGTGGCCGCGCAACCGTTCGGACAAAGGGTGTTGCTCGACGGCGTCCCGCAGTTCGCCAACGGCTTCAGCATGCCGTCCGGCTGCGAGCTCCAGATCGTACAGTTCGTCGAGCGCGGCAAGCCTTCGCTCGGCCAACGCCGGGCCGGCGCTGTCGATCAGTGCCTCGGTCACTCCGGCCAACGGCGGCCCGTCCCAGAGCGACAGTGCATATCGCAACTGCCCGGCCGCGTCCGGCCCGCTGCCACGGGCCTTTGTCACGGCCGCGTCGAAAAGGTCCAGATCCAGCTCACCGGAGCCGACCTCGATCACGTAGCCGGACGGACGCCGCGAGATCACGTCCCGGCCGAGCAGTTTGCGCAGTTCCGAGACGTACACCTGGATCCGGCCGCGCACGCTCGGTGGCGGCCGGTCGCCCCAGATCAGCTCGATCAGCCGGGCCTCGGCCACCACCCGGTTGGCGTTGAGCAACAGCACGGCCAGCAGAGCGGCTTGTTTCGGCCCACCCGGCCGCACCGATCTGCCTTGGTCGATCACCGTCACCGGCCCCAGTACGCGGTAACGCATGTGTCCCCGTTCGAAAAGTCGCAACGGCGCGATTGGCGGATCGCGTCGCCGGAACCCTATAGAAATCCGGGCTTCCGACGGGACCTTCGTGATCGATCAACGGCTGGGCTACATCAATTGGCCACCCGATGTTCACTGACTCGTTAGGAGGTGAAGGCGTCGACCTCCTTGACAACGCGGCAGGTCAGCCGGGTACCACCGGGCCGGACGAAGGTGAAGGTCACACTCATCGTCATCGACGTGGTGATCGGGATCGCGACGTCCTCGACCGGCTCAGCCACCGAGCCGCCTGTCTCCAGGCCCCTTCTGGTCTTGTCGAAGTCGACGATCTCCTCGTGCCCCTCGACATGGCTGATCCGCATCCGGGCCCGGACCAGGGCAGGCTCGGTCTCCCCGAGATGCGGCCCGGCACCCACCGTCATCCCGGTCGGCCGGTAGACCCCGCCGACCTTGTTGTAGACCAGCTTCGCGGAGCCCCGGAACCCGTCCGCGCGACAGGAACCTGACACGCTGTCCGCCATGGCACTCGCCGCCGGAACCACGACGACCGTGCCCACTGCCGCCACCACGCTCACCACCGCTGCCCGACGCATCGCATACCCCATCAGTGCGAACCCTTTCCTCGTCCCCAGCGATTCGCGCGCAGTGTCCGCCCGGCCGCTTCCAAAACGCTTCCAAAGGCCTTGACTTCAAGCCGGCTTGAGGTTCGAGACTGTGCGCATGACGATCTGGATCTGCGCGACCTGCGGGGTCGAGCACCCCGACACCGAACAACCACCCACCACCTGCCAGATCTGCGTCGACGAGCGGCAGTACGTACCGGGTTCCGGTCAGGCGTGGACGACGCTGGACAAGCTGGCAGCCGACGGCCACGTACTCGTGCACCAGGAACTGGAACCCGGCGTCCACCGGCTCAACCGGGAACCGGAGTTCGGCATCGGCCAGTGGACACACCTGGTCCAGACGCCCGCGGGAAACCTGCTGTGGGACCCGCCCAACCACCTCGACCAGGACACCGCCGACAAGATCGCCGAACTGGGCGGCGCCGCGGTGATCGTGGCCAGCCACCCGCACATGTACGGCTCGCAGGTCAGCTGGAGCCACCGGCTGGGCGACATCCCGGTCCTGGTGCACTCGGCAGACCGGCGATGGGTGCAGCGGGAAGACCCGGTGATCAGGGAGTGGAGCGGCACCGAACTCGTCCTGCCCGGGGTCACCCTGATCGAAGGCGGCGGGCACTTCCCCGGCGCCGCGGTCGCCCACATCGCCAACGAATCCGGCGGAACCCTGCTCAGCGGGGACACCATCGTCCCCGTCCCGGCCAAGGGGTGGGTGACGTTCATGCGCAGCTACCCGAACAAGATCCCCCTTTCGGCCGGCCTGGTGCGGCGGATCGTCGACCGGCTCGAGCCCTACGAGTTCGAACGCCTCTACAGCCTGCTGGGCGGCACAGTCCTCGCCGACGCCAAACAGGCCGTCCGCCAGTCCGCCGACCGCTACATCGCCTGGGTCAGCGGCGCGAACGACCACCTCGGCTGATGTCTCGCGGTGGGCGGCCTGGTCGTCCACCGCCGGAGACATTTACCCTCGGGAGATGGAGTGGAGCTCGTCGGTACTGATCGACGCGGCGCCGGAGCGGGTGTGGGAGGTGCTGGGGGACGTCGAGTCATGGCCACAGTGGACCGCGTCGGTCTCGTCGATTGCCCGGGTCGATCCTGGGCCGCTGCATGTGGGGCAGCGGATCCGGATACGCCAGCCGTGGTTCCCGGCAACCGTGTGGACACTTACCGAGTTGGTCGAGCAGCGGTCGTTTGTATGGCGGGCCGGTGGGCCGGGCGCCACGACTACCGCACACCACCGGATTGAGCCGTCCGGCGAGGGCACGCTGGTGAGCCTGCGGCTTGTCCAGCAGGGACCGGTCGGGGTGCTCGTCGGAACGCTGAGCAGCAGGCTCACCCGGCGTTACCTGCAGATGGAGACCAGTGGCCTGAAGCAGCGGTGCGACACGGCCTAGCCGTCCAGCAGGGCACGTGTCCGCGCGAGCCACAGCCGGTGCCCGGTTTCCGAGTGGATTGCCATGGCGGCCCGCGCGGTGGCCGCCGCCTCCTGAGGCCGGCCGCAGTCCAGCTGGATGGCGGCGAGTGTCGTGAGGGCCTTGGCTTCCAGAATGCGAGCACCTGCCTGACGAGCGAGTGCGATCGCTTGCTCGGCATCAGCGGTGATCCTGTGCACGGCGGCAAGGCCTATGCGGGCCTCGATCTCGCCGCACCGGTCACCGCGTTCCTGGGCGAGGTCCAGGGCCTCCTTGTTGGCAGCCGCGGCTTGCCGGTCGTCACCGGACTCGTGATGGATCGCGGCGAACACAGTCAGCGCCTTGACGAGCTGACGCTGGCCGCCGATTCCCCGGGCCACGGTGACCGCCTCGGTCGCCAGCTCGAACGCCTTGGCTTTGTCGCCGCGTTCGTGGTGCACGAGAGCCAGGGCACGCAACACAATGGACTCACTGCCCCGCGAACCCACTTGCCGGTGCAGGTCGAGAGCTTCGGTGAGAGCGCTCATCGCGTCGTCCAGCCGGCCGAGATCGAGACAGACCTCGCCCAGGTTGCCAAGTTTGATTGCCTGCGCGGTGAGTTCACCGGTCCGGCGGTCGATCGCCAGTGCCTGGGCGTGGTGCTCCGCAGCCAGTTCGAGCCGGCCGAGATCGGCGTAGACCTTGCCGAGATTGCCCAGCGCGGCACCATGACCTGCCAGCCAGCCGACGCTCTGTGTGAGCGCAAGAGCGTGTGTGTAGTGCTCGACCGCCTGGTCATGACGGCTTTGCTTCCAGGCAAGCAGAGCCAGACTCAGCTGCGCGGCCGCCTGAGCCCGCCCGTCGCCCGGCTCCGCGCAGTTCAGGCCGATCTGCGCGACGGCCAGCCAGTCCACAGTGTACATACGGATGTCGAAGTAGCCGCGGAGCGTGTCTGCGAGCAAGCAAGCGATTGCTCGACGACCGTTGCCTGCGGCGAACCGGATCGCCGCGACCAGGTTGCGGCGTTCCCCGTCCAGCCACGCCATGGCCTGCGCGTGGTCTTCGAATGACACGGGATCATGTGCGGGCACGGGCAGCCGGAGCTTCTCCGGGTACAGCATTCGCGCTGCCGCGTCCGCACTGGCGAGATAATGGCTCAGCAGCCGGTCAAGCGCGAGATCACGTTCCCAGGCGTCGGCACGCTCGATGGCATACAGCCGCAGCAAGTCGTGCATCGAATACCGTCCGGCCACGTCTTCTTCGACGAGGTGAGCCACGACCAACCGATCCAGCAAGGCAGCGGCTTTGTCAAGCGGGACAGCACACAACGCGGCAACAGCAGCCACCGTGACGTCCTGACCGGGCGCCACGCCAAGCATCCGGAACACCTGACGAGCGGATTCCTGTTGCGCCGCATAGGAATGACCGATCGCGGCACGAATCCCGGCCCGCCGATCCCCGGCCACCTCCAACGCGCCAAGCCGGTCACCGTCACGCAGCATCGCCACACAGTCGGCCAGTAGCTGCTGCGGATGAGCGGACAGGTTTGCCGCAACAACCCGCAGCGTCAAGGGAAAACATCCGCAGAGACTGGCGAGCTCAGCAGCCGAATCCGGCTCGGCAGTCACCCGGTCGCCAAGCAACCGAGTGAGCAGGGTCATCGCTTCGGTGGGCGGCAACGCTTCCACAGTCAACGCATGCGCGCCCTCCAGCGCTACCAGGCCTCGCAACTGATCGCGGCCGGTGACCACCACCATGCAGCCGGGACCACCCGGCAGCAGCGGCCGGACTTGGTCGGCATCGCCGGCGTTGTCGAGCACCACCAGGGTGCGGGTGTCGGCGAGCTTGCTGCGGTACAACGCGGCGGCCAGGTCCACGTCGATCGGGATGTCCTCCGCGGGCACTCCCAACGCGAGCAGGAACCCGGCGAGTACGTCGAGCGGGCGCGAAGAAGCACCGTCGGCGTATCCGCGCAAATTCACGTACAGCTGGCCGTCGGGAAACCTGTGCCGCACGCGATGAGCCCAATGTACTGCCAGAGCAGTCTTTCCGGCCCCGGCAGCACCGGTGATCGTCACGATCCCCAAGTGGGAACCGGTGGGCAGGCTCTTGTCCAGCTTTTCCAGGTAGACCGTCCGGCCGGTGAACCCGGAGACGTCGGCCGGCAACTGTGCGGGAACGACTCGGACCGCCGTCGTGGTGATCCCGCTGCCGGCCCGGATCTCCTTTTCAAGTTCGAGTAACGGTGTTCCGGGCAGGACGCCGAGATCGTCCATCAGGGCGCTGCGGCCCGCGTGGTAGGCGTCCAGTGCCTCACCACGTCGGCCGCATTTGACCAAGGCAAGCATCAGTTGCGCGAGCAGTCGTTCACGCAGCGGGGCTTCGCTGACCAGCCGGTACAGCTCGTCGACGACCTCCGCGTGCCGGCCGAGCGAGAGTTCGGCCTCGATGCGGTCCTCCGCCGCGTTGAGCCGGCATTGTTCGAGCCATTGCGTTGCTGTGTCGACGGTCGGACATCCCGGAACGTCGGCAAGTGCAGGCCCGCGCCACAACGCGAGCGCCTCGGCCAGCCGCGTCGCGCCCTCGTACGGTCTGCTCTGCGCCAGATGCCGTTTGCCGCACTCGACGAGCCTGCCGAACACCGATGTGTCCAGGTCATCGTCCTCGGCCAACAACTGGTAACCCTGTCTCGTGGTGACAAGCGGGCAGCTGTCCCCCATCAACCGCCGCAACCGCATTACGTGCCCCTGCAACGCGTTCGTGGCCGTCCTGGGCGGACTTTCACCCCAGATCTCGTCCACCAGCCGGTCGGTCCTCACCACGCGTCCCGCCTCGATCAGCAGAACCGCGAGCACGGTTCGTTGCCGGGCCGGACCGACCTCCGACCAGGCCACGCCGTCCCACACCTCCAGCGGCCCAAGCAACCGAAACCGCACAGCCAAAACCCCGTTCTCATAACGAAGACCTGCCTGGGTGATCTATCGCGCCGGACGGCCGGGCCGTAATCGCATCCCCCTGGAATCAGTGCGGAATCAGCGGAAAATCAGTGCCCGCGGCTAGTGTCGGCGCGCTTCGGCCGTCGGCCGGGCATTCCCTTACTCCGGAGGAATCCGATGACGCAGGTTCGCAGGTGGCCGGTCTGGTCATCTATCGTCACCGGGGTCGTGTTGGTCCTCGGTCTCGCTGCACCGGCGGCCGCCGCCGAGGGCACGATTCTCGGCGCGGGCGTCCCGAACGCCATCAAGGACAGTTACATCGTCGAACTCAAGGGCAGCGCGCGCTCCCGCACCGCCGAGTCAGTGGCCAGCCGGTATGGCGCCACCGTGACACACACCTATCGACACGCTGTACACGGATTCGCGGCAACCTTGACCGAGGCCGCTGCCCGGCGGCTGGCCGCCGATCCCGCGGTGCTGCGTGTCCAGCAGGACGTCACCGGCTCCGTCGACGCCACACAGTTCAACCCGCCGTCACACGGTCTCGACCGGATCGACCAGCGCATCCGGCCACTGCTGGGCAGCTACACCTACCCGAACACCGCGTCCAATGTCGTCGCCTACATCATCGACAGTGGCATCCGGATCACCCACCAGGAGTTCGGTGGCCGGGCCTTCTTCGGCGTCAACACGTTCGGCGGACCCAACACCGACTGCTACGGCCACGGCACGCACGTCGCCGGGACTGTCGGTGGCGCGTCCTTCGGAGTGGCCAAAGGCGTGCTGCTGGTCTCGGTCAAGGTCGGGGACTGCCTGGGCAACATCAACGCCTCGGCTGTCCTCAACGGCGTCGACTGGGTCACCGCGCACCACACGTCCGGCCCGGCGGTCGCCAACATGAGCCTCGGATTCGCCACAGCCGTGCCGACGATCGAAACCGCGATCCGAAACTCCGTCGCCGACGGCATCGTGTACACCGTCGCCTCCGGCAACTCGGGCGCCGACGCCTGCGCGTCCACCCCGGCCCGGATGGGTGAGGTGATCACCGTCAACGCCACCGATCCCAACGACTTCCGGGCCTCGTTCTCGAGCTTCGGCGCCTGCACCGACATCTTCGCCCCCGGCGTGAACATCCCCTCCGCGGGCAAGGACAACGACGCTAGCGCGGCTGTCCTCAGTGGAACGTCGATGGCCGCCCCGCACGTGGCCGGTGCCGCGGCACTCGTGCTGAGCGCGAACCCTGGCCTGAACCCGCAACAGGTCGCCGGCACCCTGTACGCCAACGCGACCATGGGCCTGGTCGGCAATCCTGGCCCAGGCTCACCGAACCGGATGCTCTTTGTCGCCCACCCGACGCCACCGGCGCCCGCGCCCGGTCCGGACCGCCTGATCCGCGGTCAATCGCTGTCGTCGGGCCAGGTTCTGCGCTCGCAGAACGGCCTGTACACCCTGGCCATGCAAAGCGATGGCAACCTGGTGCTCTACAACCAGGCGAGCCAAGCGATCTGGCACAGCTCCACAGGCGGCAATCCCGGAGCGTTCGCGATTTTCCAGAGTGACGGCAACTTCGTTTTGTACCGCGCGAACGGGGTCGCGTTGTGGCACGTTGCCACGAACGGCACAGCCGCCAACCTGTTCCTTGTACAGAACGACGGCAACCTCGTGATAACCGGTCCGAGCGGACAGGTCTACTGGCACCGGCTGCAATGAAATGTGACGCCGGCGGGCCTTGCCCGCCGGCTCCGGTGGGAATCCTGGTGACGGTAGGGTCTTCCCCCCGATCGATCGGGGTGCTGGGCCCATGTCGCGGGCTGAGTGGCGATCCCAGACTGGGGTAATGATCATCGACGATGCGCTGTCGCCGGATCCCAGGACGGGCAGTGATTTCGCCAGGTTGTCCCGCCTGGTGGCGCGGGCGGGCCTGCTCGACCGGCGGCCCGGCTACTACGTCGCCAGATTCGGTGCGCTGGCCGGCCTGTACGCGGCGGGCATAGCGGCGTTCCTCTACGTCGGGGATTCCTGGTGGCAGTTGCTCGTCGCGGTGTTCTTCGCCGCGATGTTCGGGCAGATGGCCCTGGCCGCGCACGATCTGGCGCACCGGCAGGTGTTCCGGGCCCGGCGGCCCACCGAGATCGCCGGGCGGCTGCTCGGCAACCTCGGTATCGGCATGGGTTACGGCTGGTGGATGGACAAACACACCCGCCACCACGCCAATCCCAACCACGAGGAGCTCGACCCGGACGTGATTCCCGACATTCTGGTCTGGTCCCAGCGCCAAGCCCGGGCCAGCCGGGGCCTGGCAAGGGTGATCGGCCGCCGGCAGGCCTTGCTGTTCTTCCCGCTGCTCACGCTGGAAGGGCTCAACCTGCACGTGTCAGGTGTTCGTTCGCTGTGGCGCCCTGAGTTGAAGCACCGGTGGACGGAGGCCGCGCTGCTGTTCACACACTTCGCGGGCTACCTCGTCGCCTTGTTCCTCGTGCTGTCCCCGGACAAGGCTCTGGTCTTCCTCGCCGTGCACCAAGGACTGTGGGGCGTCTACATGGGGTGCATCTTCGCGCCCAACCACAAGGGCATGCCCACGCTGACCGGCAACGACCGGCCGGACTTCCTGCGCCGCCAGGTCCTGACCTCCCGCAACGTCCGTGGTGGCCGGATGATCGACCTCGCGCTGGGCGGGCTGAACTACCAGATCGAACACCACCTCTTCCCCAGCATGCCGACGCCCAACCTCCGCCGGGCACAGCCGATCGTCCGCGACTACTGCGCACAGATCGGTGTGCCCTACCACGAGACCGGCTTGATCAACTCGTATCGCGAGGCCCTGCGTCACCTGCACCGCGCCGGTGCCCCACTGCGAACCGGCGTCAGCTGAGCCTGCGCCGGGCGATCGGCACGCCCGCACCCAGCAGCCCGGCGCTCAGCATCAGGAACAGGGCTGACTCGGTCAGCTGGAACCGCCAGAACTGGCCGGGCAGGTGCACATCGGTGAAGACACCGACGACCCCGTGCTCCCGCAGGCAGTCGAGTGTCTCCTTCCCGGCTTGCAGGCACAGCTCGCGGTCCGCCTTCTTGCCGTTGGCGTCCAGGTAGCCGCCACCGAGTGCCCACGTTTCGAAGGGATCCACGTCCGGTGCTGATGTGAGCGGAGTTTCGACACGGGTGGGCTCGGCATAGTAAGGCCGGACCATGATGGCTACTGACAGCAGGATGGCGTAGGCCACGATGGTGACGACCATGGCGGCCAGGGTATTGCGCAGCAGCAGTCCCAGAACCGCGCCGATGGTGAACGCCGCGAGCGAATACGCGGCCACAGTCAGGCCCTGGATCTCGAACGACGGGTTGCTCAGCCTGCTCGACATCGTCAGGAAGTTCAGCGGGCCGAGAGCCCAGGCGGCGACCATCCCGAGCGTGATCATCGAGACTGCGAGAGTTCCGCCGGCCATCACGAGTTTCGTGACAAGCCAGCGCCGCCGGCTGACCGCCTGTGTCAGCCCGAAGATGTGTGTGCGCTGTTCGATCTCACGAGCGAACAGCGGCCCACCGGTGAACACACCGGCCAATGGCGGCACAACGATCATCACAGCCGTGAAGGCATTCAGGAAGATCTCATACTTGTCGCTGACCACGGCCCTGTTCGGCAGCAAGGACATCACATCGGCCCGCACATAGACGAGCACCCCTGCCAGCACCAGAACGAGGCCTGCGATGGTGAGGATCGACATGCGTTGCTGTCGCCATGTCACCCAGATCACGCCACCACCACCGATTTCATCCCCACAGTCAAACACCCTTTCACTAACTAAGTAGTGAAAGGGTGGCACGGGACGATCAACTCCGTCAACCAGGAGCGGGTTTCCCTGTTTCCTCGCCAATGGGCGACGGGCAACCCCTTGCCGTGCCACCACCCGCTGACCGATTGTGGTTGTGCGACAGCTTGCAGGTCGCGGGGGGTGAATGTGGTGACAGCCTCACTACCGGGGGTTGAGGCTGCCACCACCCTTCACTCGTTCAGCGGATTGGCACGAGCCGGATGGACAGTCCGGTCGGCAGGTACACCGGAACCGCTCGGAAGCCCGCGGTCAGGAGCTTGATCGACGAGAACCTGCCCCGCAGCGAAGGCGTGGCCAGGACCGGCAGGAAAGCACCGCAGTGCGACGGGTCGATCGTGATCTCCAGGGTCACGCCCTGGTCGATGGTGACCGATCGGGAGACCGTGAGTGCGGGCCGGTACCAGGCGTCGAGCGTGACGGCCAGCGTCGTGCCGTATGCCTGCCGGTAGGTGCCTTGCACCTGCGCGCATTCCTCGGCCAGCCGCAAGGTACCGCCCCGAAGCTCGACGTCACCGTTGCCGAGCGCCGTTGGCGACGCGACGGTGAGAGTTCCGTCTTCGATACGCGTGCCGCCGCGGTAACGGTTGCTTCCTGCGAGGGTCAGTTCGCCTGTTCCGGCCTTGACGAGGCCGCCATTGCCAGCGATCGGGTTACGCCAGGTGTCCGCGGCGTGGAAACCACCACGGCTCGCGTCCATGAACACACGCACGCGGTCGTCGAAGGCGCCGTAGCCGTCGGCAGCGGCGTACAGGTTGAGCCGTCCCCACTGCTCGGGACCGTCCAGCACCGGGTATCCCGCCGGTAGTGCCGTAGTACGCAACACTTCGCGCCGCTGCTCGGCGGACAGGTACGGAAGCCGCGTCTCCAGCAGGACCTCGGCACCCTTGGGGACCGTCATCGCCGCATGCGAGCCGTTGCGAGGTAGTTCGTAGGTCAGTTTCGAGGCGACGATCGCGGCGTTGGCCTTACGGTCCGCGTACGGATCAGCGCCGCTGGCGGGCTTGTCCTGGAAGTACTTGGCGGCCTGGGCTCGGGCGGCGGCTTTCAGCTCGGCGTTCTGCGGGTCCGCCAACGTGGCCGCGGCGAGCGCGGTGGCCAGGATCCGGCCGCCGATGACGTCCAGCGGCGAGTGCATCCCGGACACGATGCGGGTATCGCTCAGTTCGAGGGCCCGCACCACGAGCTCCTGGAACCGCTCGGGAATCGCGTAGGCCAGCGCAAGGCCCGCCAGGTGGAACGCATTGGTGTGGCCGCTGGGGAAGCCGCCGTCCTCGGCCGGGGTCGTGCTGCGCTGACGCAGCAGCTGCGGGGCGACCTTCACCTCGGACCGGTACACCGGGTAACCCAGGGAATCCGTGGCGCCGGTCGGGACGACCTTGCTGTCCGGGGTCATCCGCCACGGCCGCGGGTACTGGTGGGCGAACTTGGACGGGTTGCCCGAGGCGAACGGGCCACGCACCGTGTCGACCAAGCGAACCACCTGGCCCAGCTGGGAATCCTGCGAGCCGGCGCCCAGTGCCGACCCGGCAGGCGCGCCTGGCGGAACGGCGTCGTCGATCTTCGCCGGCGGCGTGCCGTCCGGTGCGGAGGTGATGCTCGTGACGGCTTTCGCGCCCGCCTTGTAGAGCTCCGCCCACGGGCCCAGTCCGCCGATCATGGCGTAGCTCTGGTGCTGGCGGTCGAAGATGAACGCGCGTTTGGCTTCGGCATCGGTGCGCGTCCTGGTGATCCGCGCGCAGTGGTTCATGTTGGCACGCAACACTTGCTGGTTCAGCACGACGCCGGTGTCCCACGTCGGCCCGGTCCGCCACAGCTGCCGCATTCCGGAGAGGATGCGGACCGCCGCGTTGGTCTCCGGCGTCTGGTTGGCCACGATGTTGGACCGGTACCAGTCCACAAAGGGCGAGGTGGTGTCCGGCGCGGCAAGGCCCTGCACGGCCGCGGGGCCCACCAGCAGGCCGACGGAAAGCAGCGCGGAGCGGCGCAGCACGGCCCGCCGGTTGATCATGATCGAGGTGGGCATGCGCGGCTCCTGGCGTTCCAAGTGGTGAGGTCGAGCAGGCGCGCAGTCTGCGCGACACATCCGTCAAGCAGGCGAACCGATCATGATGTTAACGTTAACACTCAGCCAACCCGAACAATACTCACGTTCCACGGCGTTACGGAAGCTCGTCGCGTACCGCTTCAGGCTCCTCCACCGGATCGCTGAGCTGCTCCCGGATATAGCCCCACACCACCGCGATCATGGCGGCGACCGGCACGGCGAGCAGGCTGCCGGTGATGCCCGTCAGGCTGCCGCCCAGGGTGACTGCCAGCAGCACCACTCCCGCGTGCAGGCCCAGGCTGCGGCTCTGCAGCATGGGCTGGAACACGTTTCCTTCGAGTTGCTGCACCGCGATGATGATGGCGAGCACGATCAGCGCGTCCGTCAGGCCGTTGGACACCAGCGCGATAAGGACCGCGACGACACCGGCGAACAACGCACCCACGATGGGCACGAACGCGGCCACGAACGTGAGGACCGCCAGCGGAAGCACTAACGGTACACCCACGATCCACAGGCCGAGACCGATGAACACGCCGTCCAGCAGGCCCACGAACGCCTGGGACTTTACGAACGAACTGAGCGTGTGCCAGCAGCGCTCGGCCACGGCCGGGACATCCGAGGCGAGACGGCCAGGCAGCTGCCGCGACAGCCAGGGCAGGAACCGTGGTCCGTCCTTGAGGAAGAAGAACATCAGGAAGAGCGCCAGAACGGCGGTGATCAGGCCGTTCGCCACGGCGCCGACCCCGGTGACGGCGGCGTTGAGGATGTTGCCGATGCTGTCCTGGATACGGGCGACCGCCGTGTCCAGCGCGCTGCTGATCTGGTCGTCGCCGATGTTCAGCGGCGGCCCGGACGCCCACTGCCGCAACTGCTGGATGCCGTCGACCACGCCGTCGACCAGCTCACCGGACTGGGACGCCACCGGCACCGCGATCAGCGCCAGGATGCCGGCCGACCCCACGAGGAACAGGATCGTCACGACCGAGGCCGCCAGCGCGGGCGGCCACCTGCGCTTGCGCAGGAACCGGGTCATCGGCCAGGTGAGTGTCGCGAGCAGCAGACCGATCACCAACGGCCAGACGACCGGCCACATCCAGCCCAGCAGCCACAGCCCCACGCCCATCAGCAGCAGGATCAACAGCATCTGCAGCGAGATGCGTGCCGAATTGCGCAACGCGGCCCGGGTTTTCGTGGCGTTCAGCTTGGCGCGCATTGCGGGGTTCCCCTCGATCCGGCTGCCTTCACGAATTGTTCAGGTATGTCAGCACGGCCACCACACGCCGGTGCCCGCTTTCGCTCTGCGGCAGACCGAGTTTGCCGAACACGTTGCCGATGTGCTTGCTGACCGACCGCTCCGTGATCACCAGAGTCTCGCTGATGGACGTGTTGTCCTGCCCCTCTGCCATCAGTTTGAGGACCTCCAGCTCACGCGGGGTCAGCGAGTCCAGGGGCGAATCCCGGCGGCGGGCGAGCAGCTCGGTGACCACCTCCGGGTCGAGTGCCGTGCCACCGGCCGCGACCCGGTCCAGCGCCTCCAGGAACTCGTCGACCCGGCCCACCCGGTCCTTGAGCAGGTAGCCCACACCGCTCGCGCCACCACCCAGCAACTCCGCGGCGTACGTCTGCTCGACGTACTGCGAGAGCACGAGCACCGGCAGATCAGGCAGCTCCATACGCGCCGCCAGCGCCGCACGCAGGCCTTCGTCCCGGTAGTCGGGCGGCATCCGGACATCGAGCACGGCCGCGTCCGGGCGGTGCTCCAGCAACGCGGGCAGGATCTCCGGCCCGGCGCTCAGCACGGCCACCACGTCGTGCCCGGCCGACGTGAGCAGCAGGACCAGGCCCTCCCGCAGCAGGGCGTTGTCCTCCGCGATCACCACACGCACGGCAGCTCCACATCGATCACCGTCGGTCCTCCGGCAGGGCTGATCACGGTCATGGTCCCGTCCATGGCGGCGACCCGGCGACGCATGCCGACCAGCCCGGTCCCATCCGTCTCCCGGCCGCTGCCCGAGGCCTCCGGGAGATTCTCGACCCCGCCCCGCCCGTCGTCACGCACCGCCACGCGCAGGCTGGTGCCTGTCTGGACGAGACAGATCTCGACCCGATCGCAGCCGCTGTGCTTCGTCGCGTTCGTCAACGCCTCGGCCACCACGAAGTACGCGGCCGCCTCGATCGCGGCGGGTGCCCGTGTCCCCTCTTCGACACCGTCCACTCGTACCGCGACAGGCAGCGCGCTACCGGCCGCAAGCGCCTGGACCGCGCCGACCAGCCCACGGTCGGTGAGGATTGGCGGGTGGATGCCGCGCACGACGGTCCGTAGCTCGGTCAGCGCCTGTTCGGCGAGCGCCTGCGCCTCGTCCAGCATCTTGCGGCCGGACTGCGGGTCGCGGTCGTACATCCGCTTGGCCAGACCGATACGCATCGACAGCGAGACCAAGCACGCCTGCGTACCGTCATGCAGGTCCCGTTCGATGCGACGCAGTTCGGCGCCGTGCGCGGCGATCGCGCCCGCCCTGGTCTCGGTCAGTTGCTCGACCCGCTGGGCCAGCCGTGCCTTCGGCGGGGGCTTGAGCAGGGCCTCGGACCATTTGGCGTCAAGATCGGCGAGCCGGTTGATCAACGGCAGCACCACCGCGTTCCGGCGGAACAGCCTACACCAGACACCGTCCACGACCAGCCCGACCGGCCACAGCAGCACCGCCAGGTAGGCAAGCAGGCTGTAGGCATAGTGGACGAACATCCACCGCAGGTCGGCGTACGTACAGGGATCGCGGAGGACCGCGCGCACACTGTCCTTGAGCTTGGTGGGCAAGGGCTGGTACGCCTCAGGGATCTCCCTGCCCGTCCATTCGGCCACGTAACGCCGCTTGGCCGCGGCGAACTTGCGCACCATGAGAACCGACTCAGGCAGGGCTCCGATCCCGATCACCACGACCGTGCCGACTATCGCGATCAGCAGAAAAGTGATGAACAGGTAAGAACCGAACGCCATGCCCGCCGTCTTGGCCAGCAGAACCGTGGCCCGGCCTGCTCGCCGCACCGTCTCACGCATGTGATGAGGCTAGGCGACCGAGGACACCAACGGGGGCAGGCGAGCGTCACCGTCATGGTGTAGCGGTCTACACCATCGATTCGGGACTGTGCCCGCTGCTGCCGACGAGCCCGCACGGGAAAAGTAGTCACCAGCAAATCCACTTGGTCCGTCCGGAAAGGACGCAATCGTGAAAACGCTGGTGTCGTGGGTGCTCGGGCTCGTGTTCGTGTTCGGACTGCTCGGCACGGTGTCCGTTTCGCACCTGATCTTCGACCACACACAGGAGACCATGGCCAGCGTCACCATGGTCCTCATCTCGCTGGTGTCCGGGTACTTCCTGGCCCGCCGGGAGCCGATCAGGTCGTTCCTGTCCTCGCGGCCCGTGTTGTGGTTCCTGTTCCTCTTCAACTTCGCAGCCGGTGCCCTCGCATTCCTGCTCGTGGGTGGCGCGGCCGGCCTCATGACCGGAATCGGCCTCGGCGTCGTCGCCCTGGGCGCCGCCTCCGGACTCGTCCTGCGTCAAGCTTCCTAGGAGAAAACCATGAACAGCGTTCTCATCGTCGGCGGCAGCGCGGCCGGACTGTCCACTGCGGAGTCACTGCGGCGCAAGGGATATCAAGGCAAGCTGACCGTTCTGGGCGCAGAGCGGCACCTGCCCTACGACCGGCCACCGTTGTCCAAGCAGGTCCTGTCGGGCCAGTGGGAACCCGAGCGAGCAACGCTCCGACCGGCCACGGCACTGTCCGAACTGGACGTGGAGTTCGTTCTCGGCGATCCCGCGGCCGGTCTCGACGCGGCGACCCGCACTGTGCACACCGAATCCGGCCGTGACCTGCGAGCCGACTCGATCGTGATCGCCACCGGCGTGCGAGCCCGGACCCTTGCGGGGCAGGATGGGCTGACGGGCGTCCACGTGCTGCGGACGCTCGAAGACACCCTCGCCCTGCGTGCGGACCTGCTGGCGGCCTCACGGCTGGTCGTCGTCGGAGAGGGCGTTCTGGGCGCCGAGATCGCCGCGACGGCACGCACCCTGGGGCTGGACGTCACTATGGTCGGCCCACAGCTGGCCCCCATGGCCGCCCAGCTCGGCCCTGCGGTCGCCTGCCTGCTGGGTGACCTGCACACCGATCGCGGCGTACGGCTTCGGCTCGGTACCGGAGTCACCGGGCTGCCCAGCCGCGATGGCCGGGTCGTAGGAGTGCGCTTGGACACCGGCGAGCAACTCCCGGCCGATGTCGTTGTGGTGGCCGTCGGCGGCGTCCCGGCCACCGACTGGCTCGCGGGCAGCGGCCTGACGGTCGACAATGGAATTGTTTGCGATTCCCGTTGCCGGGCAGCGGAAGGAATCTACGCCGTCGGAGACGTCGCCCGCTGGTACGACGAACATCTCGGCACCCTGATCCGCTTGGAGAACCGTACGAACGCCACGGAACAGGCCGCGGCCGTCGCCGGCACCATCCTCGGCGCCGACGAGCCCTACACCCCGGTCCCCTACTTCTGGACCGACCAGTTCGACGTCAAGATCCAGGTCCACGGCACGGTTCCGACAGGCGCCGACGTGACCATTGTGGACGGAGACATCGCGGACGGCCGGTTCGTCGCTCGTTACAGCCGGTACGGCCGGGTCACCGGCATCGTGGGCTGGAACATGCCCAAGCAGGCCCGCTTGCGCCGCGTGGAAATCGTCAACGCGCTCGCCACAGTCCAGTAAGGAGAATCCCATGAAGGTGCTCATCGACGAAGCCAAATGTGTCGCAGCAGGACAGTGCGTGGCCGCCGCGGCCGCTGTGTTCGACCAGCGTGACGAGGACGGAATCGTCATTCTGCTCAACGAAAACCCACCCGCCGATCTCGCGGCCGACGTCCGGCACGCCGCCGCCGTCTGCCCCGCGCTGGCCATCACCATTCAGGAGGAGTCATGACCGAGACACTCGAGTTCCCCACCGCCCGCGCCGCCGGTTGCCCGTTCAGCCCGCCGCCCCAGCAACGCGAAGCCCAGGCCGAGGCACCCATCTCGAAGGCACGGATCTGGGACGGCAGCACACACTGGTTCATCACCGGCCACGCCGAGCAACGGGCAGTGCTGTCCGACACGCGGTTCAGCGCCGACGAGCGGCTGCCCGGCTTCCCGCACCAGAACCTGAACATGGCCGAGAACGTGGCCCACCGGCCGTTGACCGTCTTCAACTCCGACGCCCCCGAACACACCCGGTTCCGGCGGCTGATGACGTTCCCGTTCACCTTCAAGCGGGTCGAGGCCCTGCGCCCGGCGATCCAGCGGATCACCGACGACCTGATCGACGCGATGCTGCTCGGGCCGAACCCGACCGACCTGGTCACCGCGCTGGCGCTGCCCCTGCCGACGCTGATGATCAGCGAGATGCTGGGCGTGCCCTACGAAGACCACGAGTTCTTCCAGCGCAATGCCGTCGTCGCGGTCGACCGGCACGCCACCACGGAGGAAGGTGAGCGCGCCGGGCGAGAACTGGGCGAGTATCTCGCCAAGCTGATCGCCGAACGCATGTACTCGCCCGGCGAGGGCTGGGTGTTCGATATCGCCGAGCGGGTCACGGCGGGCGAGCTCACCGTGGCCGAAGCCGCCCAGATGGGCGTGGTGCTGCTCATCGCCGGGCACGAGACCAGCGCCAACATGATCGCCCTCGGCACGTTCGCCCTGCTGCAGAACCCCGAGCAGCTCGCGGTGTTCCGTGACTCCGACGACCCTCGGGTCATCGCCGACGGCGTCGAGGAAATGCTGCGCTACCTGTCCATCGCCCAGCACGGGCTGCGCCGCATCGCCACCGAGGACGTGGAGATCGCCGGGCAGACAATCCGCGCCGGGGAAGGCATCATCGTGCCGCTGCCCGTAGCCAACTGGGACCCCAGCGTCTTCCCGTCGCCCGAGCGCCTCGACCTGCACCGCGAGGCCCGTCAGCACCACGCTTTCGGCTTCGGCATCCACCAATGCGTCGGCCAGCAACTCGCCCGCGCCGAACTGCAGATCGTCTACGGCACGCTCTACAGGCGCATTCCCACGCTGGCGCTGGCCACGGACATCGACCAGATCGAATTCAAATCCGACCACTTCGCCTTCGGCGTCACCTCGCTGCCAGTCACCTGGTAACCCGTTCAGGGAAAGGAACCCCATCATGGGCAACGAACTGTCAGGCAAAGTGGCGATCGTGACGGGAGGCGCCTCCGGCATCGGCCGCGCCTCAGTCGAAAGATTCCTCGAAGAAGGAGCCCAGGTCGTCATCGCCGACATCAACCGGGAACTCGGCTCGACAGTGGCCGCGGCACTGGGCTCCGGCGTGGAGTTCAAGCAGACCGACGTCTCCGCCTCGGGTGAGGTGGCCGACCTGGTCGCCTTCACGGTGGCCAGGTTCGGCGGGCTGCACATCATGTTCAACAACGCCGGTATCCCCACCGCCATGCGAGCCAACTTCCTCGACGACGAACTCGCCGACTTCCACCGCATCATGGAGGTCGACCTCCTTGGAGTCATGCTCGGCACCCAGCATGCCGCCCGCCACATGGCCGAAAACGGCGGCGGCTCAATCATCAACACAACATCAATAGGCGGAATCCGCGCCGGCACAGGAGAACTCTCCTACCGTGCGGCCAAAGCCGGCGTTATCCACTTCACCAAGTGCGCCGCGATAGACCTGGCCCACCACGGAATCCGCGTCAACTCCATAGCCCCCGGCGCCATCGTCACCTCCATCGTCTCAACCGCCACAGCACACCTCCCCGACAGCGCCGAAGCCACCCGCCGCCTCCGCGAGGCAATGAAATCCATCCGCCCCCTCCAACAAGACGGCACAGCCACAGACATAGCCAACGCCGCCGTCTACTACGCCAGCGACCGATCCAGCTACGTCACCGGCACCGTCCTCCCCGTCGACGGCGGAATCGTCGCCGGCCACGCCATGAACACCATGGCAGAAATCGAAAAAGACCAACTCGCATCGTGACCATTCAGGCCCGGCCGCGGTCCTGCCGCAGCCGGGCCCGCCTTCCGCCCCGAGCCCAACCGAGCCAGACCTTCAAGGCTGATTCGCCCTATCCTTGGATAGACAGTCCCCCACCCATCCCTGGGGGGCGTCCCTGGTCCAGTCTACAGGGGATTGGGTCTGATCTGGGGTTTTCACGGGGTGAGTCGGTGCGGGTGGGCCGTTCGCACTGGGTTCACCTGAGTGGCGTAAGGCTTGGGTGTTGCCTGGTGGGTTCCCTGTGGTGCATGGCTTCCTGGATGAGCCTCGGGCTGATGTTGGGGCTGTGATTGTTTCAAAGACAATGCCCTCGCCGGGCGGCAAACCTCCCTCGGATGAGGGGAAGAGCGGTTCGCGTCCCCATCCTCGGTCGGCCTGCCCAAGGGTAACCACACATGCCCAGGACACCGCACGCTTTCGTTCGCCGACGCTCCCAGTGTTTCAGCTTCTCGCTTCAAGGCGACTTGGGTTTGGGTCGGGTTTCGTTGCGGGGCGCCGGGCTTGGGGTGCTCGCCGCTGCGCTGGACATGTGTGATCAGGCTTCGCCCAGGCCGACCGAGGATGAGGCCACCAGGACA
The DNA here is from genome assembly GCF_017876405.1 of Kibdelosporangium banguiense. GTDB lineage: Bacteria > Actinomycetota > Actinomycetes > Mycobacteriales > Pseudonocardiaceae > Kibdelosporangium > Kibdelosporangium banguiense. Next base: position 11,943,909 of record NZ_JAGINW010000001.1, read on the forward strand.
CACTCTTGTTGCGCTGACGCGCTTTTGGCTTTTCTGGGGCTCGGTAACCGGGGCTGGGTTCGCGACGGGGGGCGCCAACCCGGCACGCCAGACCTTCAAGCTCGGCAACCGGGCCCGCTTCCCGTTCATGGGCGCCAACCGGGCCCGCCAGGCTCTTCCGGCTCGGGTTCCGTTCAGGGCCACCGACCTGGCACGGCAGTGCCTTGTCCCTGCTAACCGGTGCTCGTTCCGACTGGGGGTGCTGACCGGAGCCGCTGAGCCTTTGGCTCGGTCGCTGGGTTGCTGACCGGGGCCGCCGGCCCTTCGTCTCCGCGACTGGTAACTGGCCCTTCATGTCGGGCTGCCAGGACAATGGCGTGTGGGGCGCGTTCGGGTAGACTGTCGGCAAGTGGACGTTCTGGCGATGAAGTTGTTTCTTGCTCCCCTGTTGGTTGTTGGGTCTACTTTGGTTGGGTGGCGTTGGGGGGCTGGGGTTGCGGGGATTCTGGTTGGGCTGCCGATTGTGGCTGGGCCGATTCTGTTCATCTCCTATTGTCTTCATGGCGGCGACTTTGTTGGTCGGGCGGCTGATTCGTCGTTGCTTGGGCTTGTGGCGCTGGCTGTGTTTGCGGTGGTGTTTGCGTTTGCTGCGCGTCGATTCGGGTGGTTTGCCACGGTTGGGATAAGTTGGGTTGCTGTTCTTGCCGTGGATTTTGGGCTGTCGTTTGTTCCTGTCACGACGATTGGTGGGCTTGTGCTTTCGTTGGCTGCGACGACGGTGGCGATGGTTCTGATGCCGGGGTCGGAGCCTTCGGCGAGGCCGCGGCGGTCGTCTGTGTGGGATTTGCCTGGGCGTGCTGTTGCCACTGGGGTTTTGGTTCTTGCTGTGACAACGGCTTCCAGTGTGTTGGGGCCGCACTGGACTGGTCTGCTGGCGCCTTTTCCTGTCGCGACAAGTGTTGTTGCGGCTTTTGGGCACGCTCAGCATGGGGCCGACGTGACTGCGCGGACCTTGGCTGGGGTGCTGATGGGTCTGTTCAGCTTCGCGGCTTTCTGTGTCACGGTGTCGACTCTCGTCAGGCCGCTTGGTGGCGCCGCGTTTGCGTTGGGTGTGGGGGTTACGGTCTTTGTTCAGCTTCTGGTTGTGCTGGCCCGCCGGGAGTGGCGGGCCAGCAGTGGGGTCAGTGCTCCAGGAGGGAGACGCTTGTTCGGTAGCCGGAATCGCCGACGTAAGGCACCGAGCGGGCGATGCCGATGGTTACGCTGACGTTCTTTCCGGTTATGTCACCTGTTGGGAAGTAGCGGCTGGGGATCAGGCCACCGGGGCACCAGCTGCGTGGGTTGGATGTTGTGTTGTTGCGGAAGATTCCGGGGTTTCCGTCTGGGCTGTATTGCTCGAGGGCGGCGCAGTCGACGGCGGTGGAGAACGAGCCGACGCGGGTGCCGTTGACCGAAACGGTGACTGTGGTGTTGGAGTACTCTTCGCCGCCTGCGGCTGAGCCGTAGCCGGCTATCACGAGGGCTATGTCGCCTCGGTTGCTGGCTGCGGTGTGGGTGATTGGGCCTGCGTTGATGGAGTTCGTTGTCTCGCGGATGCCGGAGATCATTCCGGTGACGTCGTGGTCCTTGGCCACCAGGGCCGTGGTCGAGATCAGCGACATCGAGTACTTGAAGCCTATTGCCCTGAATTCGGGGGTGACCTCGGGGTGTGACTCGCAGGCGTCGCCTCGGTACGGGTTTGAGCCGCCGCCTATGCCGAGGTAGATGTCCTTGTTCGGGTCGGCGAGCGAGCCGGCGTACGGGCCGAGGTCGGCGTCCGGGAATGTGTAGTTCGCTTTGGTGCCACGCCAGTAGTTGCTGAATGGCGTGATGAAGTCCTGGAGGGTGACTCGCGGTGTGGCCGCGGTCGGTGTTGTGCCCTTTGGCACGGCGACGTAGAACACCGTGCCGATCCGGTCGTAGTTGTCGCATTGGGCGTGGTAGCTGACGCGCACCCGAAGGTCGTTGCCGATCAGCGCTTTCTCCGCGTCGGTCAGCTTTCTGGCGAACTCGGTGCCCCGGTTCCACATCAGGACGCCTGGAGGCGGGGTGTAGTTGGCCGGGTCGTTGCTTGTGTAGATGCCGAATTGGGGGATGTGGTCGAACACCGAGATGGTGCCGCCGCCTGGGGTTCCGGTGCTGGTGCCGTAGACCTCGAACTCGTAGATACGCGCCGCCGAGTCGGTGGTCTGGGTCGGGGTGTTGACGGTCAGCTTGGCGTAACGGGCTTCCGTCGCGGTGATGGGGTGCGTCGTGGTGCTTGCCGTGTTGTTCGTGACGGTAACCGGAGTAGTCCACGTGGTGCCGTTGGTGGACAGCGAGATGGTGAATGCTTTCGTGTTGTATGTCGCCGACTCTCCGCCGGCACCGGCGTGCTTGATGGCGAAACTGGTGACCGACGCGGTGGCACCCAGGTCGACCTGCAGGAACTTGCTGCTGGCCGTGGAGCACCATTTGTCGCTGTTACCGCCGGAAACGCTGCCGTTGACAGCCTTTTCCGGTCCTTCGGAGCTCGCGCACACGGCGGAACCGGTTGCGGGCTTGTTCAGGGCCAGGTTGGTGTCGGCGGCGGCCGCGGCCGTCGGGATGGCGCTCAGGGACATTACGAGCGCGCTCAGCGGCACGATCGTTCTTCGGACCGTCATGAAGACCTCGATGGGTTGCAGGGTGGACAATGCGCACTGAATCCTGCCGAGGCTCGCCCAGGACGAACTAGATCCATTCGGCTGTGCCGGTTCCCAGTTCAGTCCGCGTTCAGTTTGGTGCGCCGGGCGTAGGCGCGTGCAGCGCGGACCCGATCGCCGCAGCGGGTGGAGCACCACTGGCGGCGGCCGTGGCGCAGCAGGTAGCGGCTGCAGGGAGGGGAATCGCAGGTGGTGAGGGAATCGGCGTCGGGGCCGGTGAGGAGGTCGGCTGCGTTGGTTGCCAGGGCGGCGAGGGCGCGGTCGAGGATCTCGTTGGGCGGACACGCCGCCGCGCGGTAAGGGCCGTTCTTTTCGTCCCAGTGCAGCAGCGCGGCCGTGGGCACTCTGCTCAGTGCGTCGTTGACGGCGGACAGGGCCGCGGGCAAGGCGGGAATCCCGGCAACGCGCGCGGCGAGCAACGATCTGATGTGTTCACGCATCGAGCGCAACTGGGCCGCGCACATCTCCTGTATTCCGGCTTCGGCCGGAGCGAGGCCGCGTTCGGTCAGCCACCGGTTGGTTGCCGAAGGGGTGCCCAGCAAGTCGATGAACTGCCCACCGGGCTGCGCGACGGCGCTGTTGGCGAAGTCGAGGGCGAGGTACTTCTCCGCTCCCGCCGCGGGCTCGATGGTCATAAGTCTCATGGTACGGCTTGATTTTATCCGTGAGAAACCTCTACTGTTCTCACGGATATATGAGCCTTCATCCGTGAGGAGATTTCTTCGTGGTCACCACCGAGCAGTTCCCTGTCCGCGTCTTCGGCGGCCCCACCGCCTTCTTCGACTACGGCGGGCTGACGTTCCTCACCGATCCGACCTTCGACGCCCCCGGCGACTACCCGGTGCCGGGCGGCCAGCTGACCAAGACGGCGCATGCGGCCGTGACACCGGACAGCCTCGGCCGCATCGACGTGGTCCTGCTCTCCCACGACGAGCACGCCGACAACCTCGACAACTCCGGCCGGGCCCTGCTCGCCGACGTCGCACTCACCCTCACCACGCCCGGAGGCGGGCAGCGCCTGGGCAACGGCGCCAAGGGACTAGCCGACTGGGAGTCGGTCGAGCTGGACCGTCCAGGCGGCGGCACGATCACGGTGACGGGTGTGCCTGCCGTCCACGGACCCGGCCCGCGCGAGGAGGTCGAACCGCTCACCGGCGAGGTTGTCGGATTTGTCCTGTCGGGAGAGGACCTGCCCACGGTCTACGTCAGCGGCGACAACGCCTCGCTCGACGCGGTCAAGGAGATCGCCGAACGGTTCGGCCCGGTGGACACCGCCATCCTCTTCGCCGGGGCTCCCCGTATCCCTGTCCTCTTCGACGGCGAACCGCTCGTGCTCACCAGCGCACAGGCCGCCGAGGCGGCCGAGATCCTCGGCGCCCGCCGGGTTGTCCCCGTCCACTACAACAGCTGGACCCACTTCACTGAAGGCCGTGCCGAACTGGTGGCCGCGTTCACCGCAGCCGGTCTGATCGCACGCCTGGATCTGGACTGATCACCCGAGTCCGGCGCCATCCGCCACCCGTCCGACACTGTGCGGGTGGCGCCTGTCGAAAGAAACTCTCCAGTGACGACTTCAGTGCCGGCCGGGACACGCTCCCAGGCACAACGCCGCATCCTGACCGTTCTGGTCGCCGCGCAGGTCCTCAGCGGCGCCGGACTAGCGGCAGGCGTGGCCGTCGGTGCCCTGCTCGCGCAGGATTTGCTTGACTCCACGAGCCTTGCCGGGCTGCCCAGTGCGGTGTCCACCGCAGGTTCCGCGCTGGCAGCCATTGCCGTCGGACGCATCTCGCATGCCCGCGGCCGCCGTCCTGGCCTTGCCGCCGGGTATCTGGCCGGTGCTGTCGGCAGCGCGGGCGTCGTTGCTGCCGCTGTCGTCGGCGACGCCGTCCTGTTGTTCCTCGCGCTGTTCGTCTATGGCGCAGGCATGGCCACCAACCTGCAGGCCCGTTACGCCGGAGCCGATTTAGCCGCGCCGACGCAACGCGCCCGCGCCGTGTCCACCGTCCTGGTGGCCACCACTCTGGGCGGCGTCGTCGGCCCCAACCTCGCCCCGGTCACCGGTGACCTCGCTCACGCACTCGGAATCCCTTACCTGGCAGGGCCATTCATCCTCGCCGGTGCCGCCTACGCAATGGCCACCGTGGTTCTGGCCGTCTGGCTACGCCCTGACCCACTGTTGCTGGCCCGCACCCTGGACGCCGAACAGCAGGGCGATCCCAGCGAGGTGCCGCGCCCGGCGGCCGGAACGAGCCGGTCCGGTGTGCTGGCCGGCACGCTGGTCATGGTGCTCACCCAACTGGTCATGGTCGCGATCATGACGATGACGCCTGTCCACATGCAAGATCACGGCCACGGCACCGCGGCCTCAGGCCTCGTCATCGCCATTCACATCGGATCGATGTACTTGCCGTCGCCCGTGACCGGCTGGCTCGTCGACCGCTACGGCCGCCTCACCATCGCCGCTGCCGCCGGTCTGGTCCTGCTGGCCGCCGGAATCGTGGCCGCCGTCGCCCCCGGCGAATCCGTCGCCCTGTTCGCGGTGGCCCTTGCCCTGCTGGGACTGGGCTGGAACTTCGGCGTGGTCACCGGCACCGCGATCATCACCGACGCCGTCCCGCTGGCCGCACGCGCCAAAACCCAGGGCACGGTCGACGTCTCCATCGCCATCGCGGGCGGCGCCGGCGGCATGACCTCAGGCCTCGTCGTCGCGGCTGCCGGCTATCCCCTGCTTGCCATCGGTGGCGGCATCCTGGCGTTGGCCATCGTGCCGGTGGTCATGGCCACCGCGCGTAGCAGGCTCCCTGCCCAGGGCTGAGCCATCCTACAGGGAAAGCGCTTACCGGATCCGGCGCCGACCAGAGCGCAAAGGTTTACAACCGGTAACGCCGTGACTACAGTCACAATCTGGGAGCGCTCCCAGACATGCCGCCTTGCCCTTCCGCACAGTGCGGCACTTCCCTGCAGAACGAGGAGTTTCCATGTTCGTTCCAGCGAAATCCTGGCCGGAACCGATTCGGCGGTCAGTCGCCGTCGCGGTCGCTGCCATGGCTTTTCTGGCAGTGGCGCCCGCGCAGGCAGATCCCGGTGTGCGCGTCTGGGCTGACACAGCCGACGGGTTCGCCGGCACCAGCGGAGGCACAACCGGTGGCGCAGGCGGCGCCACGGTCACCGTCGGCAACTACGCCGACCTGGTCAAGTACGCCACAGCGAGCGCCCCACACGTGATCCGGGTGAACGGCACGATCACAGTCGCCCCCTACGGCACCGAAATACGCGTCGCTTCGAACAAGACCATTGTGGGCGTGGGCACGAGCGGGCAGATCGTCAACGGCGGGTTCTTCCTGGGTTCGGGCGTGCACAACGTGATCATCCGCAACCTGACCATCAGGGACACACGGATGACGTCGGACGATCCTGACGACAAGGAGTTCGACTACGACGGCATCCAGCTGGACAACGCGCACCACGTGTGGATCGACCACAACACCATCACGCGGATGAACGACGGCCTGATCGACAGCCGTAAGGACACCAGCTACCTGACCGTCTCCTGGAACGTGCTGGCACAGAACAACAAGTCCTTCGGCATCGGCTGGACGACCAACGTCACCGCGCGAATGACCATTCACCACAACTGGATCCGCGACACCAAGCAGCGCAACCCCAGCACTGACAACGTCGCCTACGCGCACCTGTACAACAACTACCTCCAGAACGTCACCTCGTACGGCAACTACGCCCGCGGCGCGACAAAGATGGTCCTGGAGAACAGCTACTTCGAGAACGTCAAAGACCCTTACTACAAAGACAGCGCCGCGCAACTGCGCCAGTCCGGCAGCACTGTGGTCAAATCCAGCGGCAAGCAGCAGAGCGGTGGCTCGGCGTTCACACCAAGCTCGTTCTACTCCTACACCCTTGACCCAACGGCCCAGGTTCCCGCGTTGCTGCGCACCAAGTCAGGCCCTCAGGCCAACATCGGTTTGTAGCTCACCTGTCGGCGATCACCACGTGGTAGGTCCGGCTGAGTGCGCAGCCGGGGCCGATGACGAGTGGCTGGTCGAACGCGAGTGAGGCTCCGATGCCGGGGTATTCAGCGATCCGGGCGAACCAACGGTCGTTGTCGGCCAGGCCGCTGAACGTCAGGCTGTACCGCGCCGAGGACACGGTCAACTCAGGTGTGGCCGAACCGTTGATCGCGGACTCGGCGCGCAGTGAGCCGGCGGAGAGCTCTACGTCGATGGTTGGTGGCAGGCGCCAGAAGAATCCGCCGTAGCCTGCGCCTTCGCCCCGGCCGTTGAGCGCCGGAGTACGCAATTCCACCAGCGCTTTGCCAGGATTGGTCAGACGAGTGCTGACCGTGAGGCGCCAACTCCGGTCGTCGACTGCTTCGGCGCGGATCTCACGCTGTTCCTCCAGGAGGGTGGTGCCGTTCGGACTGAGCCAGTGCAGATCATGGGCAAATGCGTTGTCCGACTGGGAACGCCAGCCGGTGTGCACGATTCGGCCGTGATCAGGCAGCCAGACGTATCCCTGTCCGTGTACGTAGGTGCGGCCGCCCCAGAGGTTTGTGCCGGATACGTCGGGCATCGCGATGCCGGCGCCCAGGTGCCATTCGTGATCCTCGGGCAACACATCGGTGACCGCTGTGCCTGTGAGCGTGCGTACAGGGTGCAGGTATGGGCGTGGGACGAGTGTTGGGTCGATGTCCGGGTCGATCACGTACTCGGCAACGATTTTTCCCCGTAGGGACAACAGGCTCATCGGGCACTCAGCAGCAGGATGGGATCGCCGTGCTCATCACCGGCCGGGTGGCCGATGAGGGCGACGAATCCCGGCGCACGCACGAGCACACCTTCCTCGATCGCTTCCGCTGTCAGGGCAATCGGGTTCGGGTCAGGCCCATAACACAGGGCGAACACTGCTCGGCCGTGCGGCGTTTCCGGGATCGGGTCGGCCAGCACGTGATTGGTTTGAGCGACGCGGTGCCATCCGTGATCCGGATTGCCGTACCCCCTGGGGTCGTCGCCGAGTGCGAACGCCACCTGTTCCTGTGTGAGACCAATAGTCTCAGGGCTGTTGACGTATTCCCGGCCTGCAGGTGGATTGACCACGCGCAGGGGTGCGCTTCCGCTGATCGCAAGACCACCGGCGAGCAGGATTCCCTTGGTGGCCAGGACTTCGCCTGGCGAACCAAGGTCGAACGGGGTGGCGTCCGGCTCCGACACCGTCAGAATCTTGTGCTGACGTTCACCTTCCTCGGCCGCGTAAGGCAGACCGGCCAGGAAGGTCAGGTCCACGTCAGCAGGCAGTGCCGACCGATCGAGCACTGCCACCACGTACATCCGGTCGCCGTCGGACACGTAAAGGTGTTGCACGGCAAGCATGACCTGGTCTCTGGTGACCACAGGCTTGGTCACCAGCTTGCCCGCGAGGCCGGTGATCGCCACATCCCGCGTGCGTACCGGGCCGAGCGGACGGACCAGAAGCAGCGATTCTCCGTCCGGATACCGCACCAACGGGCCGATCCCGTGTTGGTGGTCCACAACAGACTCGATGACGGCAGTCCCGGCGGCATCGATCAGGTACGGCGTGAGCTGCTCGGTCAACGACACGGACACACGTCCGTGCCGCAGCGAGTAAGGCGTCGACACCGGGTCATCGGCCGGATGCCGGTACCACTTGTGGTCGTCCTGGTAGAACCAGACGGTGGTGAACGCGAAATGCCCGCTGGGTACGCCGGGCGTGGTCGCGCAGTAGTAGGCGACACGCCGGTCGCCGAGGTAACGGCCGAGGTCGGCCTCGATTCGGTTGCCGAAGAACCGGAGTCCGAGCATGCCTTCGCAGCCGCAGTGCTGTTCGCTGTAGCGCGGCCCGCCGTAGTCGAAGCCACGCGCGGACAGCCTGCATTCCAGGTGCCGGGCGATCTCGTCGCCGTCCTGCAGGAAGCACTCCTGACCACTGATCTGATAGGCCCGCGCGAGGAACGTCAGCGAGATGGGCAGGTAGTTCTGGTCATGGCCGGCGCCGTGCTCGACCGGCAGCCGGAAGCCTCGGTCCGTAACGCACGCAGCACGTACCTCGTTGTGGTACAAAGACATTGCTTTGTCCACTATCGACTGATCGGCCAGCAGCCGGCCCAGCGCCAAGCCCGCGGCGACGGCACCGATCGCCTGGTTGGCGGTCTGCTGGGGATTGAACAGGCTGGCCTCGGTCAGCCAGTGCCAGAATCCCCTGGTCACCTCGGTCAGTTCGGCATACTGCGACCGCGTGCACAGTCCCTGACCGAGTTCCAGCACGTTGACCGCGTGCAGCATCGCCCACACCGTGCTCGGCCAGTCACCGAACGGATGTTCCCCGGCGGCGAGGACATATCGAGCGTACGGCAGGCCGCTGTCGCGGATCCGGTAGAACAGCTCCCCCGGATTGTCGGTCCGGAAAATCCGGTGTGCCAGCACGAAATCCAGGCCGCGGCGGGCAGCGGCGACCAGTTCGGTGTCCCGCCGGTCACCTCGATGCCAGGCGAGACACAGCAGCGAGACCACACCCAGCGACATGTCGCCGACATCGTCATCAGCGGCCGGGTCTTCGAAGTTGCCGTCCGGGCTCTGACGGGCGATCACCGTGGCGACCGCGTCGGCGAGCGCTGCCCGCAGGCTTTCCGGGTCGTCGGGCAGGTCGTGCACGCTGGCGTGCTGACTCGGCAGGTACACCGGCGTCATGTGAGCTCCTTGACGGCCCAGGGCAGGTTCAGTTCGGAGAACAGCAGCCCTTGTTCCGTGGCTGCCACCACCGCGTCCTCGATCCCCGCAACAGTACGCCCAGTCGGCGTGATTCGTTGGTACCGCTCGGGAATCGCGTGCTCACCCGGCCTGTCCTGGATCGCGGCCAGCGCCGAGGTGAAGCAATAGGCAGCGCGCAGCGGGCTGCACAGGACGTCCTGCCCGGGATCGGCGTCCAGGTTCGTGATCAGGTCGTCGATCAGTGCCACCCGGTCACCGGCGATCTCCTCGGAGCCCACTCGCAACAGGTCCTTTGTGTACCACAGAGTGGCCTGTCCCCTGCTACCGAAGACCTTTACATATGGCTCGAACTCATATCGTGCGCACAATGTCACCGCCACGGTCACCGAAACACCAGTGCTCGCATCGATTCTGGCGCTCATCGTGTCGTCGGTCCCGATCTGGTAGGCACGATACGGCTCAGCACGCATACTGAGCGAGGTGCCGGGATCAGGGGCGGCCAGTCGCAGCGCGATCGCGAGCCCGTGTGCGAACGGATTCGCCAGAGCGCCATCACCATAAGCACGCCGTCCTGCCCACGCAGAACGGCTGTAGTAGGCGGAATCCCGGTACCAGCAACCGGCGACACTGATCCGTCGCACGTCACCGAGCTCGCCTGCCCGGACCCGGCTGATCAGCTCCCGCACCACGGACGACCCGAACGCCTGAAACCCGACCTGGCAGTGCCGGCGAGTCCGCGCAGCGACATCGAGCAGATGTTCATGGTCTGCCAACGTTGTCACCGGCGGCTTCTCCAGCAGCACGTGCGCGCCGGACGACATGGCATGCGAGGCCAGCTCGGCGTGGGTGTGCATCGGGGTCGCGATCACCACCACATCCGGCCGGAGCCTGTCCATCAGCCGGACCGCGTCGGTGTCGAAGACAATGCCCGGCAACGGTTCCGGTTGCCGCAAGTCGGCGATCCCACGCAGGGAAAGCAGTCCGGCGTGGTCCCTGGCCAGCAGGTCGGCCAAGTGCACCCGGCCGTGACCGTGTGCACCGATCAGCACCACGTTCGTCATTTCAGCTGCTCGGCCAATCGCACGGCACCATGTACCGGCGGCACAGCCAACCGGTGCACCTTGCTGCTCGGAGCGACCACCGCGAGTTCACGGAGGAAAGCGTCGAACAGCCTGCGCTGGTTGAGAATCACCCCACCTGCGACCACTACGTCATCCACCGGCACATCCCTGGTGGCGAGCATCGCCACGAGACCGGCCAAGGCTTCGGCGGCTTCCCGCACGACTGCCTCAGCGAGCGCGGACCCGCCGTTCAACGCGTCGAACACCAGGCTGGCGCGACTGCCCCAGCCCGCGGCGCCGAGGTCGGCCGCCATGGCGTCAGGCAGGTCGGTGACCTCGGTGACCTGGTACGACCGCACCAGCAGGTCGGCCAGCAGATCAGGTGGCTCGCCACGGTTGCGGGCCGCCAGACTCGCTCGCGCGGCTTCCCGCGTGAGACCGGACGCGCTGCCCTCGTCGCCGAGCAGCCATCCCCAGCCACCGACGTAGACGGACTCGCCCTGGCGATCCCGCCCGACGGCCACGGATCCGGTACCGGCGACCAGTCCCACGCCCACGGCCAGACCGGCCGCCGGGACCAGCAGTTCGGCGTCGTTGCACACCAGGCACGCGACCGGCAGCAGACGTGTGAGCTCCTCCTGCACGACCGCACAGGCCCGGGCACTGTCACATCCATGCGCGCCGACGACAATCCCGTCTACTCCGGCCTGTCGCACAGTCGTACCGATCAACTCTGCGAGAAAGGCGGCCGCGGCCGGGCCGTCCGAGGGCAGCCAGCCTTCGCTGGCGACCACGCGGTCGGCGATCGTCTCGCCGCCGCGGGTGGCGTGGATGTGCGTCTTGGTGCCGCCGACATCGATCCCCACCCGAACACCGGAGATCAGTTCCGGCACAGTTTCCCTCCCTCGAGATGGCTGACACCGGGGTGTGCGTGGGCTGGCGGCGACCTCCTCACGGAGGGATACAGCAGGGAAAGCGGCTGGGACCCGCTTGGTTAGTTAAGCATTGAACTTACTAACACCGTCCGCTGTCAAGGTGTACGGTCTGCGACCATGGTCGAGTCAGCGCTTTCCGACAGCGCGAGTGACGTCTTCGCCGCGCTGGCAGAGCTGCGGAAAGCCACTCGGCCGCAGCTCGCGGCCGCATGCGAGTTGTCCAAGCCCACGGTCTCCACGGCGGTGGCGGAACTGGAGGCGCTGCGGCTCGTCGAGCGCAACGGAACGGCGTTCGGCGCGACCGGCCGCTCCGCCGCCGTCTACCAGCTCGGCCCTGAGGCCGGATATGCGCTGGCCATCGACCGCGGCTCCACCCAGGTCGCCTACCGCGTGATCGGCTTGGACGGAAGGCTGCTGGACGAGGACCACACCGATGAGCCGGCCTCCGCACACGCCATGATCCGTACCGCGCTGCGCAGACGTACACGCAGTGGTCCACTTCGTGCGGTTGTGGTCGCGGTGTCCGATGTGGTCACACCGACCGGCCGCGCCGGCGATCCCACGATCGAGCAGCGGATCCACACCGCCGTCGACGCGCTCGCCTTGCCGCCTGGCGCCCCTGTCCGGACCGAGAACAACGTCAACTGCGCGGCCATCGCCGAACTGCACGAAGGCACAGGCGGCTCACAGGACACATTCGTGTATCTCCAGGCCGGTATGGCGATCGGCGCCGGAATAGTGGTCAACGGCAAGCTGATCCGCGGATCGAACGGGGCCGCGGGCGAAGTCGCCCGGCTCGCCTACCCATGGGTGGACGGCCAGTCCGCGGGCCATGAGGCACTGGAAGCCCGCCTCGGCTCCCCCGGCCTGCTGCGCCGGGTCCGCGCCCGATGGTCGGCAGAACATGGCCAGGTTCCCGAGAGTGCACATGCGCTGTTCGACCTGGCCGAGCAGGACCACTCGCTGGCCAAGGTGCTGGTCGCCGAACACGCACGGGAGATCGGCAAACTGGCCGTGTCCGTCTGCGCGGTGCTCGATCCCGGCCTGCTTGTCCTGGGTGGCGGGGTCGGCGGCAATCCGCTGCTCACGGCCGGGATCGCGGCCACGCTCGCCGAGCTCAGCTGGCCGACCGAGGTGGTCGTGAGCCGCCTCGGCGACCGCGCGACCGTCCTCGGCGCCACTCATCTGGCCCGTGAGGACGGTGTACGACAGGTGACCTTGACAGCACGATAAGTCGTCCTTACAGTCTCGGAAAGCGCATTCCAGTTCCCTGGGACGGACTCCTGGACAGCGCCGTGTGCAGACGGCAGCCATCAACAGGCAAGTCCCAGGAGAAAAGATGTCATCCACCGCGCTCAAACCGCCGGATGCCAGGACAGGCGCTTTCATACCGGTGCACAAACGCAAGCGGCACAAGCACAATCTGGCCGGTTACAGCTTTCTCGCACCATGGCTGATCGGCCTGTTCAGTTTCACCCTGCTGCCGATGGCGTACTCGGCGTACCTGTCGATGACGAAGTTCGACCTGCTCACGCCTCCACAATGGACCGGCCTGGCCAACTTCAAGATGCTGCTGCAGGACGAGCGGTATTTGCAGTCAGTGAAAGTCACGCTGATCTACGTGGTGACCTCAGTACCGCTGAAGCTCGCCGCGGCGCTGCTGGTCGCGATGGCGCTCAACCGCGGCCTGAAAGCACTGGGCTTCTACCGATCGGTGTTCTACCTGCCGTCGCTGCTCGGCGCCAGCGTCGCGGTATCGGTGATGTGGCGGCAGATCTTCTCCCAGCAGGGCCTGCTCAACGACTTCCTCGGCCTGTTCGGCATCCAGGGCGCGGACTGGATCGGCGACCCGCGGTACGCGATGTGGACGCTGGTGCTGTTGTCCGCCTGGCAGTTCGGCACCCCGATGCTGATCTTCCTGGCCGGTCTCAAGCAGCTGCCGCAGGATCTCTACGAGGCGGCCGCCCTGGACGGCGCCGGCCCGGTCCGGATGTTCTTCAAGATCACCCTGCCGCTGCTGTCGCCGATGGTGTTCTTCAACCTGGTGCTGGAGACGATCAACGCGTTCCAGACGTTCACCCCGGCCTACGTGGTCTCCGGTGGCCTGGGCGGGCCGATCGACTCGACCCTGCTGTACACGCTTTACCTGTACCTCAAGGGTTTCGGCAGCATGCAGATGGGTTACGCCTCGGCGATGGCGTGGGTGTTGTTCGCGGTGATCGGCCTGTTCACCGCGCTGTACTTCTGGTCGGCCCGCCGCTGGGTCAACTACGCGGACTGAGAGGGAGGTTCCGTGATGACAGTTTCCGCCCTGCCCCGTCCGCGCCGCGTGAAGTACCACTGGCGCGCCCACACGATGTTGCTGATCGTCCTGGCTGTGATGATCTACCCGCTGGTCTGGCTGGTCGGCGCGTCGTTCAAGCCGGAGAACCAGATCTTCACCACGGTCAACCCGTTCCCGACGAGCTTCACGCTCGGCAACTACATCAGCGGCTGGACCGCGACCGGCACGTCGTTCAGCGTGTACCTGTCCAACTCGATCGTGATCTCGGCCTGCGTCGTGGTCGGCAACGTCGTGTCCTGCTCGCTGGCCGCATATGCTTTCGCGCGGCTGGATTTCGCGTTCCGCAAAACGTGGTTCGCCTTGATGCTCGGCACTCTGATGCTGCCGTTCCAGGCCACGCTGATCCCGCAGTACACGATCTTCTACCAGCTGAACTGGATCAACACGTTCCTGCCGCTCGTAGTGCCGTACCTGCTGGCCTACGACGCGTTCTTCATCTTCCTGATGGTGCAGTTCATCCGCGGCATCCCCAAGGAACTCGACGAGGCGGCCGAACTGGACGGCGCCGGGCACGGCCGGATATTCCTCAGCGTCATCCTGCCGCTGCTGAAACCCGCTCTGATCACCACCACGATCCTGACGTTCATCTGGACGTTCAACGACTTCCTGCGCCAACTGGTGTACCTGTCCGACCACACCCGCTACACCGCGCCACTGGGCCTGAACTCCTTTGTGGACAAGGCCAGCGGCTCCAGCTACGGCGGCATGCTCGCGATGTCCGTGATCACCCTGGTGCCCACGGTCGCCGTCTTCCTGATCTCGCAGAAACGCCTCGTCGAGGGCGTGGCCAACACCGGCATCAAATGACCTTTCACCGCCAGAGAAAGGCTGCAGCACATGTCTGAAAACTTCTCCAGGAGAGGGTTCCTCGGCCTCGCGGCCGGTGGCGTCGCCGCGGCCGGGCTCGCCGGGTGCGGTTTCGCCCCGCCGAGCGGCGGCGGCGGTTCCTCGTCGAGCGGCGCGCTGGTGTTCCGGTGGTGGGGCGGCGAGGCCCGCAACCGCGCCTACCAGCAGACGCTCGATCTGTTCAAGCAGAAGACCGGCATCACGGTCACGGCTCAGTTCTCGGGCTACGACGGCTACTTCAACAAGCTGAACACCGAGTTCGCCGGCGGCAACCCACCGGACATCTTCCAGATGGACACGGCCCTGGTCAGCACCTACGCGGCCAAGGGCGTGCTCACCGACCTGTCGCGCTACATCCCTGACACCATCCACCTGGACACCCTGTACCCAGCTGTGCGTACGGCCGGAACCGTCGGTGGCAAGCCATACGGCGTCCCCTCAGGTTCGGGATATGCCCCTGTCGTGTACGACAAGAACGTCTTCGAACAGGCCAAGATCCCGGTCCCGACCGACAACTGGACCTGGAACGACTTCACCACCATCGCCGGTGAACTGTCCAAGGCGATGGGATCAGGCAAATACGGTGCGCTGGACGCGTCCCGGGACGACTCCGGCGCGCTGCAGCCGTGGCTGCGGCAGCGCGGCAAGGATCTCTACACCGCCGAGGGCGTCCTGGGTTTCAACGAGGACGACCTCAAGGAATGGTTCACCTACTGGGAGGGCCTGCGCAAGTCCGGCGCGATCTGCCCGCCCGAGATGCTGTCCAATGCGGACTCCGCGACCGGCAACCACCCGCTGATCACCGGCCAGGTCGCGATGACCACCGGCTGGGGCCTCGCCCAGATCCAGCCGCTGACCCAGCACGCACTGGACATCGTGATCGTCCCGCGCGGCAGCAACGGCAAGACGGGCCAGGCTCCCAGTGGCGGTGTCCTGCTCAGCGTCCCGGTGAAGAGCTCGAACCCGGACGGCGCCGCCAAACTGATCGATTTCTTCGCCACCGACACCGACGCCATCAAGATCATGGGCATCCAGCGCGGTTTCCCGCCCTCCGACAAGGCTCTCAACACCCTGCTGCCCAGCCTGAGCGCCTCCGACAAACGAGACGTGACCTATGGCCAGTACGTCTCCCAGGAAGTCGTCAAGGACGGCATCCCCAACGCCCCGACCGCTCCGGCAGGCTACAACGACGTGAAGAACGCCCTGGACGCCGCCGCCAAACAGGTCGCCTTCGCCAAGATGTCCGTCGCCGACGGCGTGACCCGCTTCTTCAGCGACGCCAAGACGGCCCTTGCCAACGCCAAGTAGAACAGCGAGGTGCGGACCGCCAGGAAAGTCCTGACGGTCCGCGCGAAACTTTCTCAGCTTCCGATCTGGTAGGCCCGGATCACGGTCTGCTGCACCGAGTTGCCGTCCGTGTCGGTCACGTTGGCCCGCAGGGAAGCGAAGCCGGACGCCGGGTGCTTGACGCCGACGTTCCAGCTGTTCCCGATGTGCCAGACGTGAGCAGGCTGCCAGGTGGCACCGTCGTCATAGGACACATCGACCGTGAACTTGGCGACGCAGGGTGTTCCGCCCTGCCGCTCCACGGACACCGGGAACGAGAAGGCTTTCCCGCCTGGCGCGCGGTTGCGGAGGTCGACAGCCGGGTCGTACCGGACGTTCAGCAGCGGCAGGGCTTTGCCTTCGTCCGCCGAGGACGAACGGAACCGCCAGTCACCTGATATCGATGTGGACAGTGGCCAGTTCGGGTCGCCCTTCCGGTTGACCTCACCGGTCAGCCGGTAGTCGGCCGCCTCATCCGGCACCGGGATGAAGGCCGGGTCCGCCACCGGCACGCTCTTGAGCAGGTTTCCGTTCCGGTACAGACTGAACTCCCCGGAGATGTCGGGACCTGGGAACTCGTCCACCCGGCGGGCCCGGCCGGCCGAGTCGCCCCACAGCGGCAGCCAGCCGTTGATCTCGCCGTCCTTGCGCATGACCCAGGGACGCGGCTGCTCGGCGACGTTGGTCCGGGTCAGGCCGCGGAACGACGGGCCGACCACCGCCTTGTTCCACCCGATCCGGTAGGACTTGCCCTGCAGAAGGTCAAGCTGGTCATCATAACTCGGGCCCCGCATTGCCGTCGACCAGGACACCGCCCACTTGCCCGGGGTGAAGTACTCGATCCGTTCCTGCTGCCCGGCAGCCGGTTGCGTGTACTGGCTGTACAGCGAGTTGCCGAAGAAATCCATGGCAGCCCAGTACCGCACCTCGCCGGGAACGTTGTCGTGGTACGAGGTCCGGACCGGGATGAGCTCCCGGTCCTTCGGCTTGTGCACCTGTGGGGTGCTGAGCTGACGCTCGACGCCGTAGGCCAGCTCGTAACGGAAGTTCGGGAACGGCCGGTTGACATACTTCGCCGCGGCGTTGCCCTTCTTGACGTATGCCTCGAACCTGTCGGCTGTCACGCTCTTGAACGAGTACAGCATCGGCAGCGCCAACGGCTCGATCGGTCCCCCGCCCAGCACCGAGGTGCCAGGGGCCTCGTCGAAGAAGTTCACCATCACCAGCTTGCCGCCGGCGTCCTTGATGTTCTTGGTGCGCTGCACCATGTCTTCGTACGAGATTGTGCGTGGAATGTCGACCAGCACGAGTTTGCCGCGGGCATCGATCCTGGCGATGTCCTCCACTGTCCCCGCACCGCCGTGCACCACTGGCAGAGTCAGGTTCTCCGCGGTGAGCGAGGCCTGGTACCACTCGGTCTTGACCTGGAACGGCTGGCCGTCGTTCGCCGACAGCTCCAGCACCTGTTCGGTGGCTCGCCGGTGCTGCCCGAAGGCGTACGCGTCCGACGCCGTGCCCGGGACCGTCGCCGCGAACATCGGGTAGAGCCTGGGGTTGATCTCGACCAAATACCCGAATGTGCAGGAACAGGAGCGGACTTTGCTGAACGCGCTCATGGTGTGGGTTCCGCCGTCGGCCGCGGGGTTGTCCGGCTCGGCGGAGACGAGCTTGCCTGCCCTGGCGTCCAGGACCTGCGTGACATCCTTGTCCAGCACCAGTTCCGGGTGACTGATCATACTGAGCTCCGGCTCCTGCCCGGCTCTGGCAGTCTCAATCACGCCGTGCACGGTGTAACGGCCCTTGGGCAGATCGATCGTGCCCGGGAACAATCTGGTTACCTCACCGGTGTCCAGGTTGATGATCGCGATGCCTGGCCGCTCGGGGTCCACCGGCGGAGCGACACCATTGCGATCAAGCAATGTGACCGTCAGGTTGTGCCTCTGCTCCTTCTGGCGTACGGAAATGGCTGTGCGAGTGGAGATCACACCATCCGCGGTGCGGGCGCTGAGAATACCGCTGTACGTGCCCGGACGGTCGTCCTGTGCGGTCACGATGACGTCTACCGACGCACTCGCACCAGCGGGAACAGTGACACTGTTCGCGGCCAGACCAAGCAGCCCGGCAGGCGCCTGCTGACCGTCAGCCGAGGTCAGGTTCGCTTGCAGGCCAAGGGTGACCGGGGCGGTGCCGGAGTTGTGCCAGGTGACCGTCTGCCGCTTCTGCGCACCCTGGTTGGGCCATGGGAGATAGGTAGAAACACTCCCAGTCGCGACCACCGTCGCACGGATGGCGCGTGCGACGTCAACACGACCTGCACCGACTGCGAACGGGCTTTCAGCGACAGGCGCGACACTGCTGACCAGAGCCGCCTTCAACCGGTCCCCGGCCCAATCCGGGTGCTGCTGAGCCAGAATCGCTGCCGCGCCGGCGACATGCGGTGCCGCCATCGACGTGCCGCTCATCCGCTGGTACGCGTCCCCTACCGGGTCGTCGGCGTGGACGCCGGCCGGGCGGGCGGCCACGATCCCGTCGCCCGGTGCGGCGATCTCCGGTTTGAGCGCGCCGTCGCCCATCCGCGGGCCACGGCTGGAGAACCAGCTCAGTTTGTCCTTTTTGGTCACACTGCCCACGGTGAGCGCGTCGTCGGCGGCACCCGGACTGGCAATCGTCTCAGCCCCGCCGGAGTTGCCTGCGGCGATCACGAACAGCGTGCCGTTCTGCCGGCTCAAGGTGTTGACCGCGGCCGACATCGGATCGGTGCCATCGCTCGGGCGCCTGCTGCCCAGGCTCATGTTGACGACCTTGGCGCGGATCTCGGCGGACGCCCACTGCATCCCCGCCAGCACCATGTCGTCGGTCGCTTCACCGGCATCGTCGAGCACCTTGCCCACGGCCAGGTTGGCACCAGGCGCGACACCTTTGTACTTGCCGCCCGACGCCGCGCCCGAGCCGGTGATCGTGGACGCCACGTGCGTGCCGTGACCGTGACCGTCCTCGATGGAGCCCTTGCCGGAGAAGTCCTTGCCCTGCGTCACCTTGCCGATCAGATCGGGATGGTCGGTATCGATCCCGGAGTCCAGCACCGCGACCTGTACGTCGTTGCCCGTGAAGCCCGCCTGCCACGCGGTGGGGGCGCCGATCTGTGGGACGCTCTGGTCGAGGGTCGCGCGTACCTTCCCGTTGAGCCAGATCTTTTCCGGGCCCGCGGCCAAGGTTTCGGCGCCAAGTGTCCGCCAGAACGAGCCCGTCTCGGTCTTGCCCTGATCGAGTGCGGTCATGCCCAGGCCGGGCAGTTCCCGGCGAACCTTGCCGCCCTGCGGCGCTTTGCGCGCCAACGCCTGCGATCCCTGAACCAGCAATGGAATGCTCGTGGTGTGCGCGTCGTCGTAGCCCTGGCCGACCAGACCGGTGATGTTGAACAGCTCGCGGTCGAGCCGGCCGGACTGGATCAGCAGCACCGCGTCGTCCGGCACCAGATAGCGATCACCGTTGCGGGTGTACTCCTGGAACGGCATCGGCCGTCCGCGTGGCGCGGGCGTCACCTGGAACCCGCCTGTCCGGACGGTCACCCGGTCCCCAGTGATCAGCGTCACCTGGGCAGGCGAAGCCGGTGTGCTCTGCGCTCCCGGTGCGGCGACTGCCACGCCGGCCGGGATCACGGTTAACACCGCTGTCGTGACCAGGGCAGCGGCCACCTGCCGTTGGGTCGATCTCGTCACTCTGTCTCCTCGCTCTGGGAAACCCCTCCACTGCTGCAACGGGACGCGGACCGCACGAGGTTGCTCGCGCGGCCAAACCTGATGGCCCTGCCGAGCGTGGATGCACCGGGGGGAGACGACACGGGAGGTCCCTGGGGTGCAACGGCCGGAAGAATCGGCGTACCGCGACTACGTCACGGCCCGGATGGAGGTGCTCAGGCGCACCGCGTATCTGCTGTGCCGTGACTGGTTCCTCGCCGACGACCTGGTGTCGATCACGATCGGGAAGCTGTACCGGCATTGGTTACGGGCCAGGGCGATGACGCATCTGGACGCGTACGTCCGGCAGATCCTGGTCCGGACCTGGCTGGACGAACGGCAAAGGCCGTGGCGGCGCGAGGAGCCGACCGAGGACCTGCCGGAGGTCCCGGTGGCCATGGGTCCGGATCTCGTGGAGCGGGCCGGGCTGCTCGACCTGCTCGCCGAACTGCCCGTCCGGCGCCGGGCCGCGGTCGTCCTGCGGTTCTACTGCGACCTGTCAGTCGAGGAGACCGCGGAGATCCTGGGCTGCTCGGCGGGCACGGTGAAAAGCCAGACCGCGCGGGCCCTGGACACCCTGCGGGCCCGGGTGGTCGAACCATGATGGAGAACGAGATGGACATCGACGACTTCGACCGGGCGATCGGCCCGACCCCGCCGTCCACTGTGGACGTCGACCGGGTGATAGCCCGGGAACGACGCAGGTCCTGGCTTCGGGTGGGTCCCGTCGCCCTGGTGATCATCGCGATCTCCGCCGGCGCGGTCACGTTGTCCGGCCACACCGAGGCCCCGCCCGCGGTCCTTCCGCCACCAGTCACGTCGTCGTCACCGTCACCGTCGCCTTTGCCTTCGCCGGAGACACAGACGTACTGTCCGGACAACACTCCGACCGCACCCCGGCTGCCGGTGGACATCAAGCAAGCGGCCGTCCGCCTGTCAGCAGTACTGAAGAAGGCCGTGCTCGACCGAGCCGCGGCAGGCACCCTGCTCGCCCCGAACCAGGCGGCCCAGTACCCCGAGGGGATCATGCACCCGCCACTGGCCTACTACCACGTATCCACGCAGGCAGAGCCCCACGCCAACGGCTGCAGCGGCGGCTCGGACCACCTGGAGACCAGGGCCACCCTGATCAACGGCTCGGAAAGTGGAAGCGTCTGGTCGGTGATCGGCCGGCTCGGCGGCGACGTCACCCCGGCGAAGGCCTGTGCGCCCCCAACCGATCACCAGACGCAGGAGTCCTGCACTCCCAGTACGGGCCCGAACGGCGAGACAATCGTGGCCACAACGTCAGGCCGTGGCGCGGTGAAGACACATCGAGTGGACGTCACCAAGCTCGACGGAACAGGCGTCACCGTGGTCGCCGAGAACGTCCCCTCCGACGGCAAACGAGACACCGTGGCCGGTAGCACCATCCCGCCGTTGACCATCGCCCAACTGACCGAGATCGCCCTCGATTCCGGAATGACGCTCTATCCCTGAAACGGGCGCGTAGGCAATAGCCACCGATGTGCCCGCCCAGCGCTTCCCCTGAAGCTGTTCGCACAGAACGGAACAACTCGAAGGGAAAGTCACAGGCATGAAGAAAAGCCTTGGTGGCATGGCACTCGCATTCGGCTTCACCGGTTCGCTGTTGCTCGGCAGCGGCCCGGCACAGGCAGCGGCCGGCCCCGACCTGGACGTAACTCAGTGCACGATCGTCGACGACCCAGTCGACTACGGCGACGGCATCGACTGGTACAAACTCCTGGTCACATACAAGAACGAGGGCACCGCGCCGACCGGAAACCAGACCTTCCAGAACAGAGTCCGCCCGGTGTACGGCATCGACGAGTTCTCAGGCCAACTGGGCAACGAGGCGAACGTCAGGTTCTCCCAGGCCCCGATGGCCGCCGGCCAGTCGGTCTCGACCTTCTACTGGCTCACCAAGAAGGTCGTCGACCAGCACACCTGGGGAATCTTCCTGGACGTCAACCACCAGGTCACCGGCGAAACCCAGACAAACGACAACTTCTGCTCATTCTTCGCCGACAACAGCTGACAAAGCGTTGCCGGCCGGGCTCAGGCCCGGCCGGCAAGTTCCACGCCTCGCATTTCTACCGGGTGCTAAGGTGCGCGTTCGTGAAATGGCAGTTCGGCGGGACTTGGCTCGCCGGCTCGGTGGCTATGGGAACCGTTGCCGTTCTTCTGACGGCTGGGCGCGGTGACCGGCCGTTTCGGGCGCTTTCCGGGTTGTCGGGGCTGATGCTGTTCGCGTTGCTCGCGTTGGTTGCTGTCCTGTTTGTCGCGTTGTTTGCGGTTGGGTTGCGGACTGAAGATGTGACGTGGCTGCCGAACGACACGCGTGCGGCCATTCTGTGGACCGCCGCGGTGGGTGGCGGCGGGTTGATTGGGTGGGGCTTTGCCGCGGCGGTGACGTTCGACGCCGGGTTCGACCTGGCTACCCAACTGATTCTTGGGTATCTCGGCGGCGGGCTGCCGTTCACGCTGATCGCCGCGATGTTCGCCAAACCGGTTCGGACCAATGCGATCGCCGCTGGGCTTACCGCCATCGCGCTGCTTGCCGGCGCGACACTCATGGACAGGCCGCTGCAGAGCTGTATTCGCTATCTGTTGCTGCTGTTCGGGCCGGCGCTGGGCGGCCAGTGACCGACCTGTGCGCGACCGGCACCGGTTGCAGGCACTAGGCTGTTAGTGTGACGAGGGCACGCTGCGCATGACACAGGACGACGACCTTCCAGGCGACGACGACCAGTACGTCGTGCCTGAAGAGGTCACGAATCTGGTCCGTCTGTACGACGCGATGCTCGGCGGCAAGGACAACTACGAGAACGACCGCGAAGTGCGCGACCGGCTGACCTTGATCGCGCCGGGATTGTCCGAGATGTCCCAGGACATTCACAACTTCCTGCTGCGCGCCACCAGGTTCCTCGCCGCCGAAGCCGGGATAAGGCAGTTCCTGGACTGCGGCCCAGCCCTCCCGTCGACAGAGAACATGCACGACGTAGTGCTACGAGCCAACACCGAAGCCACCATCGTCTACGTGGCAAAGGACCCGCTCACCCTCGCACACGGCCGCGCATTACTGGCAGGCAACGACCAGGCACGCATCCTGGAGGCCGACCTCCGCGACCCCCAGGACGTGATCGGCAACCCAACGGTCCGCAAGTACATCGACTTCAGCGAGCCGGTAGCCCTCTGCCACGCCGGCACCATGAACTACATAGTCGACGAGTGGGACCCCTGGCGAATCATGGCGGAGTTGACGGCCGCCTGCGCACCGGGCTCCTACGTCGTGTTCGCGCACCTGCTCGACCCAGGCCCCGACCACGAGTTCGCGGAAAGCATCCTGCGGCTGCAAGCGGCATTCCAAAGCGCCAGCCTGCTCACAATCCAGTTCAGGCCCATCGACCGGATCACCGACATGCTGGCCGGCCTGGAAATCCTCGAACCAGGCCTGGTCCCGGTCGCCGACTGGTGGCCGGACGGCCCCCGCACCCAGCCTCTGGCCCCGATACGGCAACTCCTGATCGGCGGAATCGCCCGCAAGCCGTAGCCAGGCAGAAACTGTGTTCCTGGCGAAAAGTCCAGCTACGTGTTACGACGGAAATGTGGGTGGAGCTTCGGGACACCGAGATCTTCCTGACGCTCGCCGAGGAGCTGCATCACCACGTCCACCGTCTCGCTCACCGTCAACGACGTCACTGGGCCTGCCCTTTGGTCCTGACGTGGCCGCCTCAGGGGTTCCCGCGTCATCAAATCGAGCCGTCCCAGCCACCGACACCGAACCAAAACCAGAACAGAGCCCAGCCACCGACACCGAACCAAAACCAGAACAGAGCCCAGCCACCAGCACCAAAGCAGAAGCAAAGCCGGGCGCCCAACCAAACCTGAACAGAGATGTTCACGACATCCGGATTTTGATAGTATCCTGATGTCGAAGGTCTTGGGAAGGAGTGCTGCGATGGTTCGGCTGACGCGAGCACAGCAGCAGGTGCGCACCCGCGCAAAGGTGCTGGCCGCGGCGAAGGAAGAGTTCACCGAGCACGGCTACGCCCCGGCGAAGGTCGACCGGATCGCCGAGCGGGCGGAGCTGACCCGAGGCGCGGTGTACTCGAACTTCCCGAGCAAACGCGCGCTCTACCTCGCAGTCCTGATCGACATGGTCGAGAACATCGACAAGCCCCGAACACCGCCGTTGCCGCCGGCCGATGCGCTGGGAGTATTCGCCCGGACCTGGCTCGAGCGCCTGCCCATGGTCAACGACACAGCTCCAGGCGGACGCCTGCAACTGCGCTCGCTGGTCGGCGTCTTCGATGACAACCACGGACGGGCGGTACTGGCAGAGGTCGCCCAACTGGAAGCGCTACTGCTCGCCACCGCGTTGGAGTCGTGCGAACCGGCGAGTAAGGGGCCAGCGCGGCGAGTACGACTGGCCGCGCTGGTACTGACACTGCTGGACGGTTCAGGCCACCTAGCCGAAACCGCACCGGGTGCAGGCGACCCCTTTGACGTAGTGCTCGCGTGTCAGCATCTGACGACGATCGACCTGGCCGACACCTGGGCACCACCGCACCTCCCCTACGCCGCCCCGGCGCAACCGTGCCAGGACACGTGGAATCCGCCCGCGGAACTCACCGACCAGATCAGCGGGGCCCAGGTCGACCTCAACACCGACGGCCTGATCGCGGTACTGGGAGCCGGTCGCCTCAGTGCCGCCGAGGAAGCCATCCGTTCCACGCGACCCGGCGAACAGGTAACGGTAGTAGTTGTCACGAACGACCCTGCCGAAACCGGCCGCTTGGTACGCCTCAGAATCACCGACCTCACGGGATGTCTGCGGCGCGTATTCACGTTGCCGCCCTTGCATTTGGTGCTCGACGACAACGCCGCAGTCGCTTCAGCGCTCGGAGTCCCGGATCCCGATGACGATACCGAAGCCGCAGTACGCATCCAGAACGGCGCGATCGTCGCCCGCGCCCACGGACGAGGCGCCGCCTACGCGGCAGCCTCGACCAGCGCAAAGCCAAGGAAGGCCAAATCATGACCCCTCCCGCGACCGGCACCGATCTCTTGGTGCTCCACACTCTCCGCTGCATCGGTTTCGCCGGTCTCCCCCGGATCGCCGCCGCGGCGGGCCTGCGTGAGTCCGATGTGGAGTCCGAGCTGATCGACCTGGCGGTCGCCGGTCTTGTCACACACATGGCCGGTGAGTTCGGCGGGTGGGGAATGACGGATGCCGGCAAGGCCGCGGATGCCGAGCGGATCACCGCCGAGCTGGAGTCAGCCGGCGCCCGCTCCGCCATAACAGCGGTGTTCGACAGCTTTCTTGTGCTCAACCCGGAACTGCTCGACCTCTGCGCCGCGTGGCAGCTACGATCCATCGACGGTGTCATGACCGCCAACGACCACAACGATCCGTCCTATGACGCCCGCGTTCTCGATCGGTTCACTGAGTTCCACCAGCGCGCCGCTGTCGTCTGCGCCGAGTTGTCCGCCGCCTTGCCCCGGTTCGACCGGTATCGCGCCCGGCTCGCCGAAGCCCTCGCCCGCGCCACATCGGGAGATCGGGCGTACGTGACCGACAACACCGCGTCCTATCACTGCGTATGGGCCGAGCTTCACGAAGATCTCCTTGCCACACTGGGAATCCCCCGATGAAATGGATTCGGCCGATCTCCGCCCTGCTGGAGGAGACCGCGGAGATGGTGGGCAGCAAGGCACACGGCCTCGTGGTCCTGCACCGTCTCGGATTGCCCGTGCCCGCCGGGTTCGTTGTCACCACGGAGGCATGTCGCGCGTTCCTGCGTGATGGGCGCCTTCCTGGCGGACTCGACGACGAACTCGCGACAGCCATCGCCGACCTCGAAGCCGCCACCGGACGCCACTTCGGAGGAGCACAGGTGCCGCTGGCGGTGTCTGTCCGCTCCGGGGCCAGCGTGTCGATGCCCGGCATGATGAACACGATCCTCAACCTCGGCCTCACAAGCGAAGCCACAGCCGGGTTGGCGGCCGAGACGGGTGACGCGCGGTTCGCACTGGACTCGCGGCAGCGGTTCCTGTCCAGCTTCGCCTCCGCGATCACAAGTGATCGGCCGATTCCCGACGACGCTGCCCAGCAGTTGGAGCTGGCGGTGGAGACCGTGTTCTCGTCGTGGGACACGCCGCGCGCACGAACCTACCGGGAACTGCATGACATTCCGCACCACCTCGGCACAGCCGTGATCGTGCAGACGATGGTGTTCGGAAACCGCGACGACCGCAGCGGCACCGGCGTCGCGTTCAGCCGCGATCCCAACACCGGTGCGAACGTCCCGTTCGGTGAAGTCCTGTTTGGACATCAGGGTGAAGAGGTCGTCTCCGGCAGATCACTGACCCGGCCACTGCACGAACTCGCGGACCGGGAACCGGCAGTATGGGCGGGCCTACTCGATGCGTTGAGCCGAACCGAGGGGCACTACCGCGACGCGTGCTATGTCGAGTTCACCTTCCAGGCAGGCGAATTGTGGATATTGCAGGTGCGGCCTGGCCGTTTCGTCGGCGGTGCCGCTGTCCGCGTGGCCACCGACCTCGCTGACGAGCGCGTGATCGGACGTCACGAAGCACTGCTCAGGGTCTCACCGCAGCATCTCCGGCACGTCCGCACACACCGGATAGCGGAGAAGACCGACATCCTCGCCCGAGGGCTTGGCGCATGTCCCGGTGTCGCGGTCGGCAGGGTCGCGACCACGTCCGAAAAAGCCGTGCATATGGCCACGGACGGCCCGGTCATCCTGGTGCGTCCGGAGACCTCCCCGCACGACATGCGCGGTCTGGCCGCTGCGACAGGAATCGTCACCGCCCGCGGCGGCCCAGCCAGTCACGCCGCCGTTGTCGCACGAGCGATGGGAAAGCCTGCCGTCGTGGGGATCACCGGCCTCGCCATCGACGCCGCCTCGGTGAGCGCCGGTGGGCGCACCATCAGCGAAGGCACCCTTGTCACCATCGATGGGACCAGCGGTGAAGTCGTCCTCGGCACCCCTCGCATCGTCACGACCACAGCGGACGCCCACCTGCACCGGCTACTTGAGTGGGCCGACGACGTATCGGGAGACCACACCGAACGCGACGAAGCCGAACGCCTCAGCGCCGCCCATGCCGTGCTTCGTGATCAATAGCGCTCACGGCAGGGCGCCGGGCCCGAACCCCGTCCAGCGCAGCTCAGCCGGAAGATGGCTCATGTCGTTGTACAGCAACATTGTCGGCGCCAGGCCGTCGCGATACTCGATCGCCGTCAGCGCCGTGTTGCCACAGTCCAGCCCCAGCCACCGCACCGGTGGCGCGTCAAGGGCGTGCCGCACAAGCCAGGCCACCGGATAGGCATGGGTGATCAGGACTTCGTGGGTCTCGGTTTCGGCGGGCCGCGCGAACCTGTCGGTCAGTGAATCCGCGATGACCGCACCCTCAGCGGCTTGCGCCGCGTCGTACCCGTCGAAGAACCCCGCCCAGGCCGGAGGCATCTCATCCGGCACATACGGCACGTGGTCAAGCAGCTCAGCCGCCTCCCGCACGGCGACGCCCGGCAGGTACTCACCCACGATCTGGGCACACCGCACCGCCCGGGGCAGGGGCGAGTGCCACACGGCGTCGACCGGCAGACCTGCCAACCGCTCCCCCAGCAGTTCCGACTGACGCTGCCCGGCATCGGTCAACCGACCGAACGAATCCGCCGCACCGTGCCGCACCGCATACAAGTGTCGAGTCGCCATGGCGATCAGGATATTCACAACATCCAGATGTTCACAACATCTAAATCCTTGGCCCAGGTCAGTCGGCAATGACCGACCTGGGCCCAAGATCAGACAGAGACAGTCGCCTTCTTCGCCGACACGGCCCGGTCAAGCGAGAACGCGCCACCGTTGAACCCGACCGCCAGAGCAGCCACAGCCAGCACGAGCACGAGCTCATAACCGCCTTGCCCCAGCAGGCCGTTGTCCACGTGCACAAGGAAAAGCGCGCCCAGCATGTCCGCTGCGAGCAGGACGCCGGCCACAGGCAGGGCCAGCCCCACGACGAGCAGCACGCCGCCGCCGAGTTCCACGATCGCGGCGAACCAGGCCGAGAGGGTCGGCATGGGCACACCCATCTGACCGAAGGACTCCGCAGTGCCCGAGATTCCCCACTCGGAGAACTTCTGCCAGCCATGGGCGATGAACACGATGCCGACGCCCAGCCGGGCCACCAGTAAGGCCAAATCCCGCAGTCGCTGCACGTAACACTCCTCACTCACGATGGTCACCGTCAGTGCAAGTGTATGAAATTTCAACAACTCTGCAACCTGGGCACTCCATCTCAGAGCAACAGGATCACCGCGATCATGCCCACCAGCAGGCACCCGAAAACAGTCCCCCACCAGGCACGACGTCCTTGCCAAGCCGGCCGCGTCCAATTGTTGAGGGCCGACCAGCGCAACCGCATCCGTTGGGTGGCGCGATGCAGCGTCACCCTGGACGCACCTGCGGTGATGCTGCGGTATTCGGCGATCTCGTCGTGTGACCAGCCCTCGACCCGCGCGAGATACGTCACAACTGCCTCGGCTTCCGGCAGACGGGCCAGATCTCCCAGCACGGCCCGGAACTCCGCGGCCACGTCCGGACCGGCCGGCGCCGAAGCCGACGACCAGCGCCAACCCGCGCTCTCGGTCAGTTCGGTCGTCGGCACCGACCGGCGCCGGATCTCCCGCACCCGGTGGGTGATCACCGCGTACAGCCAGGGCACCGGTTCCTCGATCTCCGCCCATCGGGTCAGCGCTTTGAGGTACGCGTCCTGCACGATTCCTTCCGCGTCCGCCTCGGCGTCCGACAGGTTGTGCGACCTGATGGTGCGGCGGGCGTAGGCCACCAGGCGATCCACGTTGCGTTCGTAGGCCTCGTGGATCGCCTGCTCGTGCCAAGGCGCGGTCATCGCCGCTTGCTTTCCGGCAGTTCACGGGTGACGCGCTGCTCGACCAGCCGGAGTACGGCCTGTGCCAGCATGATCGCGATGACTCCCAGTACGGTTTCCATCTCGTCCTCCCTCGTCGTGGATACCAACTAGGAGTGCGACGGCGCACTGTTTGTTACAAGGACGATCCAAAGAATCACCAGCACCGCGATCGACAGTGCCAACGCCGTAAGTCCGAGGGTCGGCCGGACCCCCATCCTGCGGGCCTCGACGATCGCCCACACCGCCATCCCGATGCCCAGCACGCCCGTGATCGAGGTGAACAGAGCGATCGCCCCGGCCACGCTCACCCGATCCGGCACCCCGAACAGGGAACGCCGCACCGACCGGGCGAATGCCTCGCCGACCCCGAACAGCACGGCGGAGATCATCAGCAACACGAGACCCGCCACGCCGTCTCTCACCATGAGACCAGCGCCCATACACGCGGCCAGTAGAGCGGTGACCTTGAACCCGTTGCCGCGTATCCGAAGCCAGCGCCCGCGCCACCGCAACACGCCAAGCACCAACAGGCCCACACCGAACGCGGCGAACCCGGCGACGGGTTCCGGCCTGAAGGCATAGGTCAGGCCGACCACACCGGCCGCGATGATCACCAAGCCGGACAACGAGAAACCTAAGCCACGCCAACGAGTCTGGTTGGGGCGCATCGCCGCGTCGATGACGAACCACAGCAGCCCGGTGATCGCACAGGCCAGCGCGGGCACTATGGCGCCAGGACTGGTTCCTGTGGCCGCCGCAGCGGCAAACGGCACCGCAGCGAGAATGAGCACCAGGCTGATGAGCCGTCTGGCGTACGACTCCGTCGCTGCGATCGTGGTGGACAACTTGGCGGATTTCGGCGTCGCCAACGGCAGTCCCCGCCGTGGCGCCCTGTCCTGGACACCCTCCAGCGCTGCGGCGACGCCCGCCAAGATCCCATGTGGACTGCGAGGACCGAGCGTCAATGCCTCGGTGACACCGACTTCGCGCAGCACCAAGCGCGTACCGTCACGCAGTTCGATGTCCATCCGTAGCTTCCGTCCGGCGGCGACGCGGGCAGCAGCGAAGTCCTCATACCAAAGGCGCCACGCGTTTTCCGGCAGGACTCCGGATGCCTGGATCTGCTCGACGGTTTGAGCGACAGTCGGATCGATGTAGGTGGTCGGCAACAACGCCAGTCCGTGCTCCAGCAATATCAGCACGAACGGCCTGCCGTTCACATCGACAGCGGTCATCGCGCCTAACAAAGCGAACGTTTGCTGCGGCGGAGCAATGAGCACGGTTGACGTCAGGGCTCCACGAGCCTCGCGCACGTCCCCGGCGACAGCCGCTTTGGCCAGTTGCAGCGAGTCGCCGTCCGCGGTCAATTCCAGCGCGGCAGCCAAGTGGGAAACAAGGGCGACCTGCGCCAGTCGCGGCCTTGGATCTGCCCGCAGGATTTCCTTTGCCAACTCGGGCGCCCGGCCGTTCTCCAGGAGGTCGAGCACACCTGCGGTGTCTCCCTTACCGCCGATCCGTTGCGCGGCACGGAAAAGGCGACCCGTCGTCTGCAGGTCGCGGTCTCGGCGTGTCTCCGCCAGATACTGCTTCACCGGTAGCCGGTCCCTGCCGGCCGCGGGGAACAAGAGTTCGTCGACAGCTTGGGTCAGGTCGGTCCAGCCCGCGAGTGCGACCGGATCGCCGACGCGGTCCTCGACGGCGCCGATCGCGGCGATCCGGTGTGCCATCGGCGGATGCGTGTCACCAGGAACCTGTCTGGCCGACGGCACTGCCCGGATTTCGGCTCCTTCCGGTGACCGGTAGAACTCGCGGAAGCCTCCGCAGACATCGCCGGGCACAATCCGGTCCGGGGCGCCCAACTTCGTCAGGTAGTTCTCCCACACCGCACCGCATCGGGTGATCTCCAGGAGCGCACTCGCTGTCGTGGCGGCATCCGTGACGGTGACGGCGACACGGTCCGCCGCCATTTCCTGGTCCCGCAACACCTTCGACGCCACCCGCCAGTACAGGGCGAGATGCCCGCGCAGCACCGGCCGCAGCGGCGACGGACCCAACCCCGCAACAATGCGTGTCATCAGTTCGTAGCCCTGGTACACCGCTGAGGCGAACGGGACGTGCCCACTGCTGTGGTGTCCCATTTCGTGCGCGAGTACCGACCGCATCTGGTCGACATCCAGCACTGCCGGCAACGGCAAGCCGACATCGAGGTACCGCAGGGCCCCGATCCGGAACACCCAGGCGTTGGGTTCCGCGATCAGCCGTAACCGGTCAGGCGGCGGCGTTCCCGTCCGGGCCGCCACCTCCTTCACCAATGCCCAGAGCTGCGGATCCGAGACCTCCACCGCCGTAGGGACGCGGCGCGCCCGCGACAGCGACAGGGTCGCGACAACGAGTACCACCAACACAGTCATGCCCGGCATGACCAGGACACGCGCCAGGTCCGGGGAGCCGGTCGTCAGAGACCACAGCGCCAGCACCACACTCGCGGCGGCGAGCAACACCGCGACAAGGGGAAACAACACCAGCAGAACCAGCGCGGCCAGTGCCCGCATGTGCCCTCCCTTGGCAGGGAACGCGCCAGGTCAACGTCCGATATCGGGGTCCCGGGCCTCGTTCTGCCACACGGTGATCTGGTTGATGATCAGATAGATCAGCACGCCGGCGGCGCACGACAGCACTGTGCCCGCGACGCTGAGGCTCAGGTAGGTGCCGAGGTCGTCGATGTCCGGTTCCCGGTAGAACCGCAAGACGAGGCCGATCACCGTGGCGCCCAGGTAGGCCGCCCACCAGATGCCGAGGATCGGTGCGGTCCTGGTCAGCCGCACCGGCGGGCTCGCCCGCCAGATGTCCGACATCATCCGGTACGGGAACCAGAAGTTGACAACCGGCAGCATCCAGCCGAAGACCACCCAGCCCTGGGTCAGACGCTGCGAGGCCGCACCACCGAAGAACTTGGCATTGTTGTAGGCCCGCCACATCCACATGAGAAACGCTATGCCTGCCACCAGGTCCACGGTCACCAACGGCCAGTTCAACGCGGTGACGAAGTCAGTCGACGCAACCAGTTCGGGCCAGCTGACCGTCCCCGCCAGATAACGCTCGTAACCGTCCACCACGCGCCAGGTGACAACCAGGTCGACAACGTCGCCCACCATCGCCAGCGCGATCCCGACCATGGCGATCGTGGCCCTCGCCCGAACAGGCTGCCATGGCTCCGACCCGAAGAGGCTCGATCCGAGCTCGCGGTGCTCCGAAGACAACTTTGCCCACCCCCTGTTGAGAGCGGGAATTCTTCCGCTGTGCCCCCGGAGTGGCAACCCTGGGGACGCGGAATACTCCGTGTGCACGACAGATCAACGCGCGCATGGCACTCTCGTAACTGTGTCATCGGATGATTTGCCGGACTGGCTGCCGGGCTGGTGTTCCGGCCAGTTGGGGGACGAGCCGGTCGGTGTGCTGTTCGAGCGGCGGTCGATATCGGCGGTGTTCGGGTTGCGGCTGGCTGGTGGGCGGGATGTCGTGGTGAAGGCGCGGGAGGATGACGGCCGGGCCGTGGCGTGTGTTGCCGCGCAGGTTCAGTTGGCGGAGCGGGGGTTTCCGTGTGCGCGGCCGATCACGCCTGTGGTTGTCGTTGGCGCGCTGGCCGTGCACGCTGAGGAGTCCCTGGCTGGTGGTGAAATGCTGCGCGGCGACTCGCCTGACATTGCTGTGCGCTACGCGCAGGTCTTCGCCCGGTTGATGGCCGAGCTGGTCGACGTGACTGTTGCGCCGCCGCTGCCGAATCCACGCTGGGCTCGTTGGGACCACACGGATTCCGGGCTGTGGCCGAAGCTCGATTTCCTGGATGAGCGGGACCAGAGTGCCGTGCCCGTCTACGTCATCGAGACGGCCGAGCGGGCCCGCAAACGGTTGCTGGCCGCCGAGCTGCCGTGCGTGCTGGGCCACGCCGACTTCGAAGCGCAGAATTTGCGTTGGCACAACGGAGAAGTGTGGGCGGTGCACGACTGGGACAGCCTGGCGTGGCAACCGGAGGCGGCGTTGGCGGGTGCGGCGTGCGGGATGTTCGCCAACTCCGCGCAGCCGACCCTGGCCCCGATCGAGAGCTCCGCCGCTTTCCTGGCGGCCTACCAGGATCTCCGGGGGCACCGGTTCACTGTGCAGGAGCAGGAAGTCGCGTGGGCGGCCAGCCTGTGGCCTGCGGTCCACAACTCCCGCTGGGAGGCCCTGCACGGCGATCGCCCGGTGGCCTGTGATGCTGTGCGCGCGCAGGCGGCCGAACGCCTCCGCCGGGCGAACGCGTAGCCGCACACCGAGTTTCGAACTGCCAAGTGGTCTTCATCCGTTCGATACAAAGATCGGGCCGCGAAACCCGCATTCGTGCGGCATCATCGTCGCCCGCCGTCAATACCGGGATCAATCGAGTGAGCACCCGATAAACTCCCTGGTTCACCGAAGAATGTCGGTGTATACCTGAGGACAGGGAGGTCACCGGGATCGCCATACGGCGAATTTCCATTGCCCCCTGCGCGAAGCCTTTTGTGTCAAGGACGGCGAGGTGGGAATATGCTTGAAATCGAACTCGACATCTTCTCCGGGATGCCCAATCCGACCTGGACGCTGTCCGGTTCGCAGGAAGACGAATTGATCCAGCGGGTCGTGGCCGACCCGGCCCAACTGTCGCCGGTGGCCACCGAGGACGAACAGTTCAGCCTCGGATATCGCGGCATGCTCGTCCGGCTGGCCAAGCCGGACGACAGTGCGTGGAGCAGGGCCCGGTTCGCCGCGGGCCGCTCGCTGCCGCTCGCGTTCCGGGTGGGCAGCAAACCGGCCACTGAGGCGTCCATCGCCGAATGGCTGCTGGGGACCTCGGAGTCCCAGGACACCACCGTTGACGACGAGCTACGTTCCGTCGCCGCGCAGGGCGTCAGCCTCGTGCAGTCGTCGTGGACGGCGGTGGACCCGACTGAGGTCCGCGACAGTGCGCCCGCCCGCGGCGAGGACACGACCGAGGATCCCCATGGGCCGACCGGGCCCGACGAGACCGGAATCCAAGGATCCACCTGGTGGGCCTGCGGCTCCAACTATTTCAACGCCAACGCGAGCACCTTCAACGATCCGGCGTATATCGGCAGGAACAACTGTTACTGCTTCGCGAGCAACCACATCGCCAATTCGCGGTACGCCCTTCCCGGGCGGCGCAGCGGTAATCCCGCGACATCCATCACCTGCGGCGGAGTGAGCGCCGGACTGTACTCCGACGGCTGGAAGGACGGGTGCCAGACCAATGGGCTGACCATCGTCCTGGTGATCTGGCCGAACCGCGACTATCACTTCTACCGCCTGGTGACCGGCGGGCCGAACTGGTGGTGGGGCCACAAGCCGGGTGCCACTCCGGCGAAATACACCGACGACTGCGGCAACAGCATTTACCAGTACAACGGCCAGGGGTACGCTCCCAACAACTGCTGCAGGGGCAACTACACCGACTTCTGCGGCTATTTCTACCAGAACAACAGCACGGCACTCGTAGCGTAGGAGTCACCATCAACGCACGGCCCGGAAAACAGGTGCTTCTGCTTCTGGCGTTGTTGCTGTCCGCGTGCGGGCAGACCACCGGGCCCAACTCGGGGAGCGCGGTGACGCAGGCACGGGTCGAGCTCGACATCTTCTCCGGCAGGCCGAATCCGGAATGGCGGTTGCCGGAAACGGATACGGCCCAGTTCAAAGAGAAACTGGCGGCGTTGCCGGTGGCGACGCCGGGCCAGTTGGCCAACCCGCTCGGCTACCGGGGTTTCATCGTCCACCTGGGCGAAACAACGGTGACGGTGCAGAACGGGCTGGTCCGCACCACCCGGGCGGGCGAGATGACATACCACAAGGATCCTTACCGCGTCATGGAACAGTGGTTGCTCAACACCGGCAGACCGTTCCTCGACGAGG
Source organism: Kibdelosporangium banguiense (assembly GCF_017876405.1). Taxonomy (GTDB): domain Bacteria; phylum Actinomycetota; class Actinomycetes; order Mycobacteriales; family Pseudonocardiaceae; genus Kibdelosporangium; species Kibdelosporangium banguiense. The sequence goes on from NZ_JAGINW010000001.1 coordinate 11,978,501, forward strand.
AGATCTTCAACGTCGTCAAACGGGAACTGCCCGCCTGAGCCGCGTCGCATGACGTACCCCGGACGGCCGGTGACCGCGATCACGTCACAGAATGAGGTGCATGCTTTCCACTCCAATCGGACGTTTCCGGCTTCTGGCCCTCGCCGAGGCAGTGTCGTGGGCAGGCCTGCTGATCGGCATGTTCTTCAAGTACGTGGTGGTGCGCAACGAGATCGGCGTGCAGATCTTCGGTCCGATCCACGGCGCGATCTTCGTCGGCTACGTGGTCGTCACCCTGGCGTTGCGCAACCGGCAACGCTGGGACAACCGCATCACGTTCTTCGCCCTGCTCGCGAGTATCCCGCCCTTCGGCACCGTTGTCTTCGAACGCTGGGCCAGCAGGCAGGGCAAGCTCGACCTCCAAACGACCACGGCCTGACCAGCCGCGCGATACCATTGCCTCCAACGGCGCGAGTGCATCAGGCCGGCGCCATGGGTATCGACGGGCGTGCTGTTTGACCGGGCAAGATGGGGAGCCGAACGACGCCGAGTCAAGCGCGTGGGCACCGAAACCCGCGCAGACCGCTCCGATCGGCGACATGCGACTGCCCGGGTACAGCGATTTCCAGGCGCTGGCCGAGGGCGGCGAGGGAACGGTCTACCGCGCCAGGCAGGACGGGCTGGACCGGTTCGTGGCGGTCAAGGTCATCAACGTCGACGATCCGTCGCGGGTCGCGAGGTTCCGGCGGGAGCTGGAGATCACGGTCCGGCTGGGCCGTCAGCATCCGCACATCGTCACCGTGCTGGACACCGGTACTGCGCCGGATGGACGCCCATGCATTGTCATGGAGTACTACGACCTCGGTTCGCTCCACAACAGGTTGCGTGAGTACGGTCCGTTGCCGGTCGGCGAAGTGATCGCCGTGGGTGTCGCGGTGGCGGACGCACTCGCGTTCGCGCACGGACAAGGCTTCCTGCACCGGGATGTCAAACCGCAGAACATTCTCATTCTGCCGACGTCCTATGTCCTCGCGGATTTCGGGATCGCCAGGATGGCCGACGCCGGGCACACGACATCGCTTCAGATGGTCAGCTATCGGCACGCGGCGCCGCAGATGGTCGACGGCCAGACGCCTGCCGCGGTGGATGACCTGTGGTCGCTCGGATCGACGCTGTTCACGCTGCTGGAAGGGGTTGCGCCGTTCGCGTCGGACAACCCGGACGAGGACACGATGCTGTCCTATCTCGGCAGGCTCCGGTCGTCCGAGCCGCGACCGTTGCGCCGTCAGGACGTTCCGCTGGAGCTCCGCGAGGTGATCTCCCGGTGCCTGCGCAAGGAACGCGGCGAACGGTATCCCGACGCCATGGCACTCCGGGCGGCGCTCACCGCGATCAAGACCGAAACGCAAGGCTGGACGCCTTCGTTGCCCCAAGGCCCATCCGAGATCTCCGACATCACCGTCCAGTTACCGGACCAGCCCACAGTCGCCCCGACCGACATTCCCCAGCCGGAGTGGTTCAGCCTCGACCCGCCGAAACCGGTGGACCCCGAGCCGCTGACCATGCCCACTGTGTACCAGCCGGTCCAGCCGGAAGCACCACAGCTGCCGAAGCGCAAACGCGGCCGTACGGTGGTTTTCACCGCCCTGGCCTTGCTTGCCGGTGGTGCGATCGGCGTTGCCGCGGTGTTCCTCAACAACCGGGATCCCGGCACAGCGACACCACCACCCGCGACGACAACCGTGCCTGTTCCGTCCACTGTGACTAGTGCACCGTCACCGTCTTTGGTCAACGACCCGGCATTCGCACCCAAGATCACTGCCTTGGAGGACAACGGGACCACGATCAAGCTGCAGTGGTCAGATCCGTCCGGGGGCAAGGCGCAGTTCGTCGTACTCGACGTGACCGGGCCGAAACCGCAGCCGCTGCGGACCATCGCCGCCGGTACCCGGACGTTCACTGTGGACGGACTGGACCGCGGCACGAAGCAGTACTGTTACCAGGTGCTCGCCATCGGGCTCAACGATCCGGCCAACGAACGCGGCGTGTCAGAACGTTCTTGCACCGACCGTTAACGCCGCCACAGCGGACGCGGATCCAATGCCCAGAACAGCTTGCGGTACCAAGGAACTTCCCGGCGCACGCCACTACGCACCTTGACCGCCAGCCGCCAGGCATCCGCGCCTCCAAGCGGTGGCCCAGGAGCGAACGCGGCCCGGTCAGCGAGCTCCGCGAGCCGCACCGCATCCGGCTCGGCCAGCCCGCGAGCGACATCCGGTGCGGTGACATGACGCGCCGGACTACGGCCGGCCAGCAGCAAAGCGTCGAGGACGTAAACCCACGCCCCGGTCGCTCCGGCTCGACGCAACCGGGATCGCCGACCTGCTCGCATCATTCCGAGCACAAGCACCATGACCACAGGAACAAGGCCAAGCAGCAGGAGGTACGAACGCTCGTTCTTCGGAGCGACGGGAGCCGCAGCTGTGGGTTGCCGTGGCGATGGAACGGCACCTGGGACAGCCGAAGGCGGAGGCGCCGGAGGCATTGCCGCGAGCCGGTTGAGGACGTCCCGGCGAGCCGCCGAACTCGGACCGGCCGCGTCGCCCGCCATCGGGTCGAACGCCACCCATCCCCACTTGTCGAAGTACACCTCCGGCCACGCGGTGGCATCGCTCCCCCGCACCACCGCCGTACCGTCCGGGCCTGCCTGCACCGGCCGGAAGCCCACCACGACCCGAGACGGCAACCCAGCCGCACGGGCAAGCACCGCGAACGCCGACGCGAACTGCTCGGCGGTGCCCGCGTTCGCGCCGACGCTGCCTGTGCCGAACAGGAACGATTCCAGCCTGGTGTACGAAGACCCGGCCGGTGCGTCCGCCGACGGACGCCGGTCTGCCCGGACCACTTCCTCGATCGCGATCGCCCGTTCGAACGGCGTGCGCGAGTTGGCGACCGTCCTGCGGGCGTACTCGGCGAGCGCGGAGGGCAATCCTGGCAGGGAAAGGTAACGGCGAGCCGCTGGGCCGGAGGGAACGGTCGCGGCGCGCAGACTTTCGTCGTCCGGGGTGTCCAAAGTGGATGTCAACCGGTAGCGCATGCCCTCGGCCAGGCCCGCGGGCAGCACCATCGAGCCGGAATCCGGGTCGACCACGGCGGCTTCGGCGTTGGTCGCCGACGGGCGGCCCGCGGTCGGCATCCACGAGCCGGTCAGCTTCTCGACTGTGATCTCGATGTCAGAGCTCGAGGTCTGCCCGCCGTCCGGCAGATCTGGCGGGGCGACCGCGCCGATCGGGCCGTAGAGCGACGCGGCCCGCCATGACGCCCCGTTGTAGTCGGACAACGTGACCAGCCGCAATGGCACTTCCGGGCCGCGCACGCGGAAAAGCTCGGCGCCGCTCGCCGCCGCCCAGGACGTCAGTTTGGGCAGCGGGCTGGCCACACTCAGTTCGGTGACCGGCGGCTTGACCAGCCGACGCGGATCGAAGGCGTTGGCAGCAGGCAGAATCGTGGCAATCGTGGTGAGCCCGGCCAGGACGACGAGCAGCATGGCAGGCAGCACCAGATAGCGCCGCCCTGTCCTGGGCCGGTCGATGATCAGCCAGCCGAGCCCGGTCAGGGCCACCAGAACCACGGCCACGAGCCCGGTCCGGTCCGCCTGCCCCGCCGTGAGCAGCGCCGCGGCCGTGTAAAGGACAGCGGCGCCACCTGCGGGAGCCAGCAGTGCACGTCCGCGCAATGACATGGCAGCGACCAGCGACACGACGATCACCAGTAACACGCCTGGGATCAGCAACATCGCAGTCGCTGGTGCAGGGCGAGCCATGGAAAGCAGCCGTGGCACAGTGCCGGTCAACGTGTCCAGCACGCTGAGCTTCTCGGTAGGATCGGTCGGCGACACAACGCTACCCGCGGCGAAGTACGCACCGGCGACTGCGAGTGACAGTACAATGAGGACTGTGTACCCAGCCCCGAAACCCAGCTTCCTGCCAGTGAACACCAGGCCGTAAGTGATCACGATCGCGGCCAGGAACACAGCGACCGCAACGATGCCCGCCCACCCGCGCGCGAGCTGCACCGCACCGATGGCCAGGATCGCGACAGACCAGCCGACGCGTAGCGCGCTCACCGGGCCACCACCGTGTCCCACGCCTGGATGAGTTCTTCGACCCTGGGCGCACGAAGAACAAGCGCAGAGCCCATCGCGGACATGTCCTGCACGTTCGGATCCACAACCAGCACAACGCCAACAGAAGCGCGCCCGGCATCGAGAAGCAACGGCGCCAGGTCCGCGTTCGCACCGCACACCACGGCGACGACATCAAGGTCGCGAGCGGGCAGCTGGCTGGGCGCGTTCGCCGATTCATCAACAGGTTGCAAGTCGGCGAGCACGGCCATGACCATGTCGGCGTCCGCGCCTCCGGCTTCGATCACCCCGGCGGGGACTTCGAGGTCGGCCGCGCCCGAGGTGGCCATCAGGCGAACCGGGTGCCCGGCCACCATTCCGGCGCTGAGCAGGGAAGCTGCCAGCTCCACCGCGTCCTCGAAACCCTGCGGCTCAGAGTGACCGCCCGGCCGGTCGTCCAGGATCACGGCCAGGTGCGGGCGTCCCGGATCGGCATCCTCACGGACCATCAGCGCTCCGGCCCGCGCGCTTGTGGCCCAGTGCAACCTGCGCAGGTCGTCACCGGGTACGTATTCCCGTAGCCCTACCAGGTCCGTGCCGCCGTGCTCGACGCGTTCGTCCGCGCCGATATGCCCGCGACGTACACCTGCGGGCACACCGCGAACTGGAAGCACTCGCGGGACCACACGTACCTCGATAGTGTCGTCGAGCACCGTCCGGGAATCGGCCATGCCCAGAAAACCCTTGCGCCGCAAGGTTAGCGACCCTACCGGGAATACTCCCCGGCGTTCGGTCGGGATCCGGTAGTCGACGCTGGTCCGCTCCCCCGGCCCCAGCGGCGGCACGTCGACCACGACCGGCTCGTCAGCGATCCGGTCGGTCGCGTCCAGATGCACCGGGAACCGCCGGCTCACACTCGCCAGCTCCAGCGTGCCGGTGCACACGCTGCGGCGGTGCACGGTACGCGGATGCACGTCCCGCTGGGCCTCGACCGGCACAGACCGGAGCACCGAGACGAACCCGGCCACAGCCAGCCCCGTCAGCGCCGCCCCGAACCCGGTCAAGCCGGGATAGCGCCACCAGATTCCCAGTCCTGTCAACAGGATCCCGAGCACGAGCGTCCCGGCGCCACGCAGGGTGAGCCGGACTTTGCCGGACTTCACGGGCCCGGCCGCGGAACCGGAACGCTCTGCACGGCGGCGCTGAGCACTTCCTCACTGGTGGCACCGGCGAGTAAAGCCTCCCTGGTGAGCACCAGCCGGTGGGCGAGCACCGGCCCGGTCAGCCGCTGGACATCGCTGGGCACAACAAAATGCCTGCCCTGCGCGGCGGCGTAGACCTGCACACACCGGACGAGCGCACGCAGCCCACGGGTGCTCGCGCCCAGCCTCAGCCGGTCGGACGCTCTCGTCGCCGCACCGATTTCGCTGATATAGGTCAGGATCGGCTCTGCGACATGCAGGTTGGCGAGTAAATGACTGTACTGCGCCACCATTTGCGGGCTCGTCACCGCCGGCACCTGGACGATTCGCCCAGCGGGGCTGCCCGGCCGTAGCACGTTCAGCTCGTGCTGCCGCTCGGGATATCCGATGGACGTGCGGAGCATGAACCGGTCCAGCTGAGCCTCCGGCAGCCGATACGTGCCGTCGAGGTCGATCGGGTTCTGTGTGGCCACAACAAGAAACGGCTCGCCGACCGGGTGCCCCACACCGTCGACCGTGACGGTGCGCTCCTCCATCACTTCCAGCAGGGCGGACTGGGTCTTGGCCGCTGCACGGTTGATCTCGTCGGCCAGCACTACGTTGGCGAACACCGGTCCGGGCCGGAACCGGACCTCGCCGCTGCGCGGGTCGTACACCGACGTGCCGGTGACGTCCGACGGAAGCAGATCCGGGGTGAACTGCACGCGCCGCGACTGGCCGCCGAGCGCGTTCGCGACCGCCCGTGCCAGCGTCGTCTTCCCGGTTCCGGGCACGTCCTCCAGCAGGACGTGCCCGCCCGCGAACATCGCCACGAGCACCAGGTCGATCACGTCCCGCTTGCCGAGCAACGCGGTTTCCACGGCGTCGGCCACCTGTGAGTGCAGCAGCCGGAACGCGGCGATCTCGTGTTCCCCGACCGGCGCGCTGGTCATCGCCGTCACTTGGTCCTGCTTTCCTTGTCGCGGCGCCGATCGCGCAGAGCCAGCACACCGGCCGCGACCAGCAGGCCGATCCCGGCGTCACCCGCTCCGAACCCGGTCTGGGCGGATGCCTCCGACCGGAAACACTGCACCTTCCCGCAAGTCGGTTCCCGCACGGTCACCACCTTGGGCGCGGAATCCACCGACCGGCTGCCGTCGCTGGCGTACGCCCGGACGACGAACCGGTTGTTGCCGGTGTCGACGTCGACGTTGACCGTGGTCGCGGAGCAAGCGATCGGGTACCGGTACGCGTAGGTCATGTTCACGACCTCGCACGTCCCGTTGTGGCCGGCCCAGTCCGCCGGTGGGCTCAACGTCAACCGCCTGCTCAACACACTGACCCTCGCGACGGTGGTGATCACAGTCGCGCCTGCCGTTGGCATCGACGGAGGAGGCGGTGGTGGTGGTGGAGGGGGAGGCGGCGGTGGTGGAGGTGGTGGAGGAGGGGGTGGTGGCGGAGGAGGGGGTGGTGGCGGAGGAGGCGGTGGAGGTGGTGTCTCCGACGGCGGGGGCGGAGGGGGAGGCGGAGGGTTGTTTCCCTGCTGCGGAGGCGGAACGTTCAGCGAACCGGTGCCCGCAGGCCCGGTTCCCACGCTGTTGGTCGCCGTGACCGAGACGTCAAGCCGTCCGCCCGCACACAGAGTGCCGCTGCTGCAAGGCACAGTGAGTTGCGTAGAGACGGCCGTCGTCTGCGCGTTCCGGCTGCCGCCGGGGAAGTTCGCCACGACCGCGTAACCGGTGATCTGGTCGCCGTTGTCCATCGCCGGACCCCAGCTGACTGTCACCGTCACCTCGCTCGCGCTCCGGTTCTGCAGCACGACCGAGACACCGGTCGGTGCCGAGGGTGTCTTGTCCGACAGCGCCGGACCGGACGGAGGTGGTGGCGGCGGTGGTTCTGATGGAGTGGAGGGCGAACTCGGTTGTCCAGGCGGCGTTCCCGGCGGTGTGCCTGGGCCACGTCCCGGCTGCCGCCCAGGGTCTTCGCGCGGCGGGCGAGGTGGCGGCGGCGCCGGGACTTCCGGCGGCGCGGGTGGCCGATCCGGGTTCACCACAGGCAGATCCGGGTCGCGCACGGTGATCTGGCTGGTGTTGCCTTCGGAGTCGACAAGCACGCCCTGCTCACCGCCTGGCGCGTTGATGAGCAGCTGGCCGTCGTCGACGACGATCTCGGGGTCACCGTTTCCGGGAGTACGCACGTCGGGACCCGCCCGGCCGCCGGAACGGTCGAGCAGGATGACACGGCTTTCGCCCAGGCAAGGGACGTACACCTTGTCCCGGAAGACAACCGGGCGACCGGGCCGGGCACAGCCCAACGCGCCGACATCCACCTGGAAGACCGAATCACCGGCCACGATGACCACGATCGACTCGCCTGGCACCGAAGCCGGGACGAGCCCGGCCGGGCTGGTCTGCGCGCCAAGGGCTTCGCCTGGCAGCTGCAGCATGGAGGCGTTGACGTCCCGTCCGGTACCCGTCTGGACGATCACGCCACTGCCGAGGTCCAGCAACGTAACGCCGTTCTGGTGCGGCACAAGGACTGTCCGTGGGCCGGCACCGACGATCTGGCGCGCCGAGCGTTCGACGAACCGGGACTCCGCGTCCGACCACTCGAGCGCGTGCAGGACACCGTCCTGGTCCACCGCCCAGAGCACGGCTTTCTCGTCGACAACCGCGTCTGCCAGCGGTTTTCCGGCCCGCCACGGCTCACCGACGTCCACGAGCGACACCGGCTCGGCGTTGTGCACTGTCCCGGCCGCTCGGTCGACGACGTAGACCCGGCCTTCGGAGATCAGCACTTTGCTTGTGCCGGGCACAGTCTGGCGGCGACCGCCGGCCAGCAGGGTGGCGAGATCGATGCTGGTGATCTGGCCGGTCCGCCGGTCGAGCACGACCAGCAGGCCGTCCTTCTGGGTGATCTCAAGCTGCGCGTCGCCGCCGCTGACCTGTAATCGGGTCTCCGGACGGCCGGAACTCGGATTGATCTGGACCACTTCACCGCGCGGGTTGTCCGGCAGCCACGTCAGGCCGTCGGTCACGTCCACTGCGGTCCTGGCCAGGCCGTTTCCCAGCGCGGCACCGGCCAGCAGCACCACTCCCAACGACGCGGCACCGAAACTCGCCGACCCGCGCCTGCCGAAAACCCGTCGTATCACTTGGGCAAGCTCAAGTCGCACTGTGCTGAGCCCCTCTCCCGACCTGCGCGGCATCCTACTGAAAATTCCGAACCGATCGTCGGAAACGACGGTTTCGATCGGATATCCCCTCGCGAGGTGTTCGAGGAGCACAGGCCTGCGGATTGCCGCCATCCGAGTGACCGGACCCGCCTGTCGATCACCGCGCTGATCGCGCCGCCCGAGGGTACCGTCGCGACCAGGACCTTCCGAGGGGAGTAATGCGTGAACGGGTGGCAGCGCAGGTTGGCCTCCGCAGCCACAGCGGTCCCCTACTTCGTCCTGTTTGTCGCAACCGGGCTCTATCTGGGCACGACGGACGACCCACAGCCGGCCAAACTGGTGAACCTGGGGATCGCCATGCTGGCAGGCCTGTGGATGCTGTGGTGGTTCACGCTGCACCCGGGCTGGCGGGAACGGCGCGGACTGATGGCCGTCTTCGTGGTCGGTGTGCTCGTCTTCTTCGCCGTACTCGGACTGCGGAACTCGATGTTCGGCTTCTTCTCCTACGCGGGCTACATCTACGCCATCGAGGTGCTACCGGGCCGATGGAAGTTCGTCGGTGTCTCAGTGACCGGTGTTCTCGCGGCCACTTCGTTGGTCGGCGGGTTCCCGTCCGCGAACATCGAGTCCATCGCGATCTATGTCGCCGTGGTGGTGTTCGTCGTGACACTCGCCTGCGCGATCACGTTCCTCAGCTACAACGCGGCCCAGCAGAGCCTCAAGCGCAAACAGATGGTGGACCAGCTCGCCGCTGCGATGGACGAGAACGCCAGCCTGCAAGCGCAGTTGCTGATCCAGGCACGCGAAGCGGGCGTACTGGACGAACGGCGACGAATGGCCCGCGAAATCCACGACACCCTGGCGCAGGGCTTCACCGCCATCATCACCCAGTTGCAGGCCGCTGAACAGTCAGAAGACTGGCGCACACACGTCGGGACAGCCGCCCGGCTGGCACGCGAGAACCTGACTGAGGCCCGGCGATCGGTACACGCGTTGCGCCCAGCGCAGTTGGAGAACGCGGCACTGCCAGAGGCGTTGGCCGAGGTGGTCAACGGGTGGGCGCGCACGGGAGATGTCCAGGTCGAGTTGACCACCACGGGCACGGCAAGGCCGATGCACCCCGAAGTCGAGGTGGCCCTGCTGCGCACCGCACAGGAGGCGTTGGCGAACGTGGCCAAGCACGCACGGGCTTCACGCGTGGGCCTCACGCTGTCCTATATGGAGGATCTGGTCACGTTGGACGTGCGCGACGACGGCGTCGGATTCGATCCCGAGGTGGTGAAGTCCGACGGATACGGCCTGATGACCATGCGGCAGCGAGTATCCCGGCTCGCGGGCGCACTGGCGGTCGAGTCCGAGCCAGGCGGCGGCACCGCCGTGTCCGCCAGCGTCCCCGCGATCCCGGCCGAGGTCGCCAGGTGAGGCCTTTCCAGAGCATGGCCTTCTAGAACATGGCCGGATTCTCCTCCTGCCGCAGCTGATCGAGATCGCGGGGAAACTCGATGAGGGCCTTGCGGCGGTTCAGTTCGGCCCAGTAGGTGGGCTCGTAGAAGACTTCCCAGTCGGTGACGGCGGCGGTGAGTTCGCTGCGCCGGCCGAGGAACAGGACGTGATCGGCGAGGTCGGCGACGGTCAGGCTGCCGAACCGCTGGCGGATCTCAGGTGGCAGATCACTCATGATGTCCGCCGCGGCAACCGTCCCATATGAAGTGCGGGCGGTGGCGGCGATACTGGGCCGGGCCCAGCCGTTCAGATGGTGTTCGACCTGAGCGATTTTGTCCCGGGCGACTATTGCGTGAGTATGTACGACGCTTACCGAGCCTGGATGTTTCTGTTCGATCAGGGCTGAAACGTTCTTGTGACTCGGTAGCGGAGTTCCGGGCGGGACTGTGCCCAGGAAAGGCAGGTTACGGAAGAAATGCAGGCCTCCGCCGATGGTGAGGCAACGCTGTTGTCTGGCAAGGACTTCGCGGGTGATCACCTCGGTCCAGCTGTCGTCGCGTTGGGACAGCAGGCGCCCGTGGTCGTCACGGTTGCGGATCTGGGTCCAGTCGATGGGCGGGTCGGCCAGCAGCACCCGCAGCGGGTTCGCCCGCCGCGTGTGCAGGTTGATCGTCCGGGCCAGGCTGAGCAGCCGGAAGATCACCGGGATGTCACCGGTGGCGAACGGGCTCTGGGTGGTGTCGCGCCAGATCTTCTGCAGGGTGGACTTGCGCACGATCCCGCCGTTGACGAAGTCGTCGGCGACGTTCTGGTGGCGGGAGTTGCCCAGTTCGATGACGATCGCGCCGACCTCGCGGAAGCCAGGATGGAACATCACCGCGGCCAGGAAGTCCCAGCAGTCCTGAAGGTGGTGCGCGCCTTCGTTCAACGCGACCACCGGCGTGGTGGCGAAAAGCCGCAGCAGCCCTTCCACCGCGTCGCAAGGCCTGCCCTGTGGCGCGCCGTCGGCTCGGGCCGTGCTGAGACCGGCGGTCGCGGCGACCGCCATCGCGCCGCTGAGCAGGGCACGTCGTGGCATCGATGTCATGCGCCACAGCGTCGCCGAGCCCAGGAGCACCCCGCGACGGGCGAAAGTCGACACCCTGTGTCAGCCATCCGGACGACAGCGGTCGAGTGAGATCAGCTGCTGGGCCAGGGCAGCGGTCACGGCGGCGGTGCGGTCGGCGACGTCGAGCTTGGTGAAGATGCGGGTGAGGTAGGTCTTGACCGTGGCCTGCGAGACGCCGAGCGCTTCGGCGATGTCCTTGTTGGTAGCGCCTTCGGCCACCAGAACAAGCACCTGGCACTCACGAGTGGACAGTTCTGGCCGGGAACTGTGCTGCTGACGTACCAGTTTCGTGGCCACTGAAGGAGTCAGCACGGAATTGCCCGCGGCAGCGGCACGGATCGCGTCGAGAAGTTCCCGGCGCGGAGTGTCCTTCAACAGATATCCGATCGCACCGGCCGCAATAGCCCGGATGATGTCGGCGTCGGAGTCGTACATCGTCAGGACGAGCACACGTGGGGGCGGCGACAGTGCAGTGATCTGGGCCGTTGCGCGGGCGCCGTCCTCGTCGGGCATGCGCAGATCCATCAGTACGACGTCCGGAAGCAGTTGCGCGGCAAGCCTCACTGCTGTGGCGCCGTCCGCAGCCTCTCCTACAACACAGAGGTCGTCGTGCGGGGCAAGCATCGCGGAGATCCCATCGCGGATCACTGCGTGATCGTCGACGAGCAGGATGCGGATCGGATCTGTCACAGGCTGTCTCCGGTGGATACGTCAGGCAAGGTCGCGGTAACAGTGGTGCCAGTACCGATCACACTGCTGACCGACAGGGTGCCACCGATCGACGCGACACGTTCCCGCATGGTGGCCAGGCCGAACCCACTCGTGACGATGGCCGGATCGAATCCACAGCCGTCGTCACGCACCACCAAACGCATCTGCGTGCCATACTCGACAGTGACGGTCAACCCGCTGGAGGCAGCGTGTTTGCGCGCATTGGTCAGAGCCTCCTGAACGACTCGCAACGCGACCACCTCAACCTGCGGACGAAAGCGGCGGACCGGCCCCTGCACAGCACAGTCAGCTGGGATACCGGTCAGTTCAGCCCACTGAACACACAATTGCCGCACCGCATCGGCAAGAGCCGCCTTGTCCAACGGCTCCGGACGCAGCGCCGCCACCGCCCGCCGTGTGTCCACCAGGCAGGAACCAGCGATTTCCCTAGCCCGCACGACAAGCCGTGCCGAGTCTCCATCAAGGTGCTGCTCAGCCGCTTCCAACTGGAGTAGCACCCCGGACAGTCCTTGCGCGAGCGTGTCATGCAACTCGTGAGCCAGCCGTTGACGCTCTTCAGCCTGCCCGGCAAGCCTCGACGCGTTCGCGAGTTCCGCCCGTGTGGCCGACAACTGGTCAAGCAACGCCTGCCGGTACCGGCTCTGCCGACGCAGTGCCTGCACCGCACCGGCTGTGAAAAGACCGGTCAACACCGGCAAGGCAACCCCGACCAGCACAAAGTACGCCGGCCCCAGCCTGATGACCGGCTCACGCTCCCAACCGGCGCCCGCCATCAGCGTCCGTACCAACGGCTGCACGACATACGGCGAACCGGTCGTGACCACTCCGACCAATACCGCACCCCAACGCGGCAACTGTACGAACACCAACGGAAGCAGCCCGAACCCCACCGCCGCGAACATCGGGAACACAGCCGTCAGCACACCCACAATCACCCCGGCAACCAGGAAGTAGCCGACCGAAGGCCGCACAGCCACATCCACAACCCCAAGCACAACAGCGGCGACGCCCGCGACAACCCAGTCCACTCCAACCGGAAAAGACACCACAGTCGCAACGAGTGCGACAGCAAGAGTGACCAGATACAAGTTGTGCAGAGCCCTCGCCCACTGGTCCCCGGCTCTCGATTGTCCATATCGGACTCTGTGCTCCTGCTCCGCATCTGTACACGTTGTGATCATCGAATGTTCTTCCCGGGGTTCGGTTGGGAGCAGCCTTCGCGTGGTGGACTCGGAGTCCACGGTACCGATGTCCGCGTCGGGCGTGACGCGCCAGACCGGGGCCGCTGACCCCGTGATCCTTGTTCGATCCCGGCTGGGAAATCTGCCCCGGCCGCCGGCGAGAGGATGCCCTTCCCGATGTCAGCAAAGATCGACGACAGGCTTGCCCGGTGATGCCCGGCCTGCGCGAGAGTCTGTGGCGGGTGGCCGGATTCCGCAATCTCTGGTTGTCTCAGACAGTCACCCTGTTCGGCACGAGCGTCACGTTGCTCGCACTGCCGTTGGTGGGGTTGTTCTTCCTGGACGCCTCACCTTTTGAGATCGGCCTGCTGTGGGCGGTGGAGTACGTGCCGATCGTGCTGGTCGGCCTGCCTGTGGGGGTCTGGGTCGAACGGCTGCCCCTGCGGACGGTGATGGTCGTCGCCGACGTGGGGCGGTCAGTGGCCTTGCTGGCCGTGCCGGTCGCCTTGTGGACCGATCAGCTCAGCATGCCGCTGCTGTACGGCGTGGCGTTCTGCATCGGGCTGGGGACCTTGTTCTTCGACGTGGCCCAGCTGTCCATTCTGCCCGATCTGGTGGAGGAGAACAGGCTTGTCGACGCGAACGGCAAGCTTGAGCTGTCGCGCTCGGTGGCCCAGATCGGCGGTCCCGGAGTCGGTGGCTTCCTCGTCCAGGTGCTCACCGCTCCCCTGGCGATCCTCGCGGACGCGATCACCTACCTGGCCTCTGCCTATTTCGTGCTGTTCATCAAGGGCAAGCCCCGCGCGGCGCCCCCGGCCGAGCGGCTCAACCTGCGCCGCGAAATCAAGGAAGGTCTGCGATTCGTCTTCGGCCACCCGCTGATCCGGCCGCTGCTACTCTGCGCGACCCTGGCTGAACTCGCGTTCGCCGCAGTGCTTGCACTGCAGGTGGTCTACGCGGCGAACGAGCTGCTCATGACCCCTGCAGTGATCGGCGTCGTACTGGCGATCGGCAACGGCGGTGGCATACTCGGGGCGTTGGTGGCGGAACCGTTCGCGCGGCGGTTCGGCACCGGGACGGCCTTCATGGTCGCGATCGTGCTGTTCACCGGCGGATCGATCGCCCTGCCGATGTCGATCGGGCCGGTATCCTTCGGATTCGGGCTTTTTGTGGTGTTCCTGGGTGCCTACATCTTCAACGTTCTGCAGGTCAGCCTGTGCCAGGCGGTGACGCCGTCGCACCTGCTCGGCCGGATGAACTCCGTTTTCCGGTTCGCCACATGGGGTGTGATCCCCCTTGGTGCGGCCGGTGGCGGTCTGCTGGTGGATTCGGTCGGGCTGCCGGGAGTGTTCTGGATGGCCGCGGCCCTCAATGTGCTGTCGTTCATTCCCCCGCTCTTCTCACCGATACGGCGGTTGCGGGACTACGAAAGTGCTGAGGCCGCAACGAAGTAGCGCTGCCGCTCGAACGGGTAGGTCGGCAACGACGTCCGTCGGCGCCGACCGCCCGTGTGCAGGGCTTCGAAGTCCACTTCAGCTCCGGACACCCACAACTCGCCTGTCTCTATCGCACTGCTGGGATACGTCTGGCCAGGGCCGTCGCCGCGCAGCGCGGCGACGGCCTCGGCCGTATCCGAGGCCACGAAGAACCGGCGCTTGGCGTGGTGTGTCCGTCCGGTCTGCAACGTCCACGCCACGTCGGCGAGATCCGTGTCGGGGTGATCAGCCAAGTGCTCAGCCAGTTGCCACACCGCACGCTCAAGGGCGTCGTCGGTTCTCGCTGACAGCACCAGGAGTTGATGCGGCTGCCCCGGCGTGGTCGGGGACGGAGGTGGGGCCTGCGCGATCACGGCGTGCGCGTTGGTACCACCGATGCCGATCGCGTTGACCCCGGCGATCCGGGGACGTCCTGCGGTAGCCCACGGCTGCGTGTGAGTGTTGACTTCGAACGGCGACGAGCCGAAGTCGATCTCCGGGTTCGGCTGGGTGTAGTGCAAAGTGGCCGGAAGCACGCCGTGCTCGACACTCAGTACGGTTTTGATCAGCCCGGCGACTCCGGCCGCCGCGTCGGCGTGCCCGATGTTCGACTTGACCGAGCCGATCCGGCAGTACGCGGTGCGTCCGGTGCTTGCCTGGAATGCCTGCGTCAGGGCCGCGACCTCGATGGGATCGCCCAACGCTGTCGCGGTGCCGTGTGTCTCCACGTAGCCGATCTCGTCGGCACTTGTCCCGGCCACCAAATGGGCTGCACGAACAGCTTCTGCCTGACCGGCCACGCTTGGCGCGGCGAATCCGATCTTGTTGCGGCCGTCGTTGTTCACAGCCGTTCCGCGAATGACGGCATGGATGTGATCGCCCTCGGCACGCGCATCCGCAAGAGGCCGAAGCACAACGAGGCCTACCGCGCTGGCTCCGACCGTGCCGTCACCAGCCGCATCGAAGGGTCGGCAATGCCCGTCCCTCGAGAAGATCCCGCCAGGATCGTGGCGCAGCACGGGCATGCCGGCGAGAACGCTCGTGCCACCTGCGAGAGCCATAGCGCAGTCACCGGCGAGTAGGGACTGAATGGCGACGTGCACAGCGACAAGCGACGACGAACAAGCAGTCAGCACAGACATTGCCGGACCGGTGAGGCCCAGTTTGTAGGCGACCCGACTGCCGAGGTAGTCGAGGTCGTTGCCCAGGCGTATCTGGCTTTCCGCTACGGACTTGTGCCGTAGGCGGGTGGCGTGGTCTGTGCTGGCCCCTCCGACGAAGATGCCCGTCATCGGGCGTTGCGGGCCGCCGTGCCCGGCACGTTCCAGTGCTTCATGGGCACATTCCAGCAGCAGCCGCTGTTGCGGGTCGATGATCAACGCCTCTTCGGCCGTGTAGCCGAAGAACTCCGCATCGAACTCATCGGCGCCGTTCAGTACTCCATACGCCGGAACGTATCCAGCCTCGACAGCCTCGGCCCGTTCAATGGTTTCCTTGCCCTGTAGCAGATTCCGCCAGAACTCGTCAACACTTCGGGCACCTGGGAACCGGCCGGCCATCCCGATGACGGCCACATAGCCGCTCTCGTCTTCGTCCTGGAAGTTCTCATCGACGTTCGTCATCGTGAGTCACGACGCTAACCGGCCGGAAGTGACGGGCGGAGCGGACGACGGGCAGACGTTCGGTGAACATGACCTTGCCTGCCGGTGACCCGTCCTGTTCACCTTGACAGCACAGGGGAAAACGGCTCTCCTGTCAGCGGCCGGTTTTCCGCCTGACGCATGCTTTCCCATCGGTTTGGGGCCACAATGGACAATCTCTTTGCCGTGCTGCCAGCACGTCCCGCTCCACCCGAGCGTACGTTGCTCGACGTTCTTGACGCGACAATTCACGCGCATCCAAACTCCCCCGCGATCGACGACGGCAAGACGGTTCTGACGTATGCCGCGCTGGCGCAAGAAGTCGAACTCACACGCGCTCACCTTCGCACGGCCGGTATCGGCGTCGGCGATCGGGTCGGCGTGCGCATGCCTTCCGGAACCGCCGACATCTATCTGGCAATACTGGCAATACTCGCCTCCGGGGCAGCGTACGTCCCGGTTGACGTGGACGATCCCGACGAGCGCGCCGAGATGGTGTGGGAACAAGCGGGAGTATGTGCCATCCTCGAAGCAGGGCAGGAGCTACGGCTTCGGGCGAAAGTGCCCGCGTGTGGTACACATCGGCGCCCAACGCCTGATGACGACGCATGGATCATCTTCACTTCGGGCACAACCGGACGCCCCAAAGGCGTTGCGGTCACCCACCGATCCGCTGCAGCACTGGCCGATGCCGAAACGCGAATGTTCTTGCCGGATAGTCCACTCCGCCCAGGTGACCGGATACTCGCCGGGTTCTCCGTGGCCTTCGACGCGTCCTGCGAGGAGATGTGGCTTGCCTGGCGCAGTGGAGCCTGTCTCGTACCCGCGCCGCGAATCCTGGTCAGGTCCGGCGCCGAACTCTGCCCGTGGCTGAACGAGCGTGGCGTCACAGTGGTCTCGACGGTGCCGACGCTCGCAGCGCTCTGGCCAGCCGATGCACTGCCGGGCGTGCGGTTGCTGATCCTCGGCGGGGAGAATTGCCCGCCAGAACTCGCCACTCGGTTCCTGCACGCCGATCGGGAGGTGTGGAACACCTACGGGCCAACGGAGACAGCCGTGGTCGCGTGCGGATGGCAGTTCGTCCGGGGAGAAATCGTACGGATCGGCTTACCACTCGACGGGTGGCAACTCGCGGTCGTCAACGAGGACGGCGCGCCGGTCCGCTGGGGCGAGGTCGGCGAACTGGTGATCGGAGGCGTAGGCGTGGCCCGATATCTGGACCCCTCGAACGAAGCCGGAAGGTATGTACCAATACCCGCGCTCGGCTGGTCACGGGCGTACCGCAGCGGTGATCTGGTGCGCGCGGAGCGAGAAGGTCTCGTCTTTGTCGGCCGGAATGACGAGCAGGTGAAGGTTCGCGGGCACCGCATCGAGCCTGCCGCGATCAGCGCTGCACTGTCCACACATCCGGCCGTACGCCAGGCGCATGTGCGCGCCGTCGATGATCACTCATCCGGAAAACGGCTGGTGGCCTACGCGGTTCTCAATGATGTCAACGGTGTTGAGGTGCCTGACCTGCGCAGGCACCTCGTCAGGAGCCTGCCGTCCGTGATGCTGCCGGATGCTTACGTCCTGCTCACGAGCATGCCTGTCACTCTCAGCGGCAAGATCGACGCGAGCGCACTGCCAATACCGCCGGCTACACCGAGAGCGGCCGTAGTGAGCACACCACCGGCAACCATGGAGGAGCTGGTACAGACCATCTGGCGCGAGGTGCTGGGCGTTGGAAATGTAGGCCTGGACGAGAGTTTCTTCGACATCGGCGGCCATTCGTTGCTGCTGGGCCAGGTGCAGGAACGGCTCGCCGATGCTCTCGGGCGGCCGGTCTCCTCGGTCGTGCTCTTCGCCAACCCCACAGTCCGATTACTCGCCACTTACCTCCGACAGGATCAACACCCGGCCGCGCAACCGGTTGCGGCGGAACGGATCCCGGCACGCACACGGCTCCAGCAACGTCGTAACCGGCTAACCCGTCCGGCCGACACAGCAGGCTGATCGAGGACGTTGTTCACGACCCGATCTTGATCCGTTCACCTTTGGTTGCAGCAGTCGCCTTCCGATCACTATCAAATGAGTGCCGAGCAAGATCGAGCAGTTTGCCCACACCGCGTCGCACCCGGCGGGTCAGGCAGTGCCGCTGGGGACGAGCTGACGTCCCGAGGAGTCATCATCGACGACATCGAGTCGGCCATCCGTTCCGTCCTGATCACCGATCTGTTTGTCGAAGTACCGCCCGAGCGAATGAGCGTGGACGACGGCCTGCGCAGCGAGTTCGGTCTGGACTCGCTGGGTTTCGTCGAACTGCGTGTGCAGTGTGAGAACAAGTTCGGCGTGACCGTTTCCGACACCGACTTCAGCCCGGAGAACTTCACCAGCATCCGGACCGTCGCGACTCTGGTGCGCGATCTGCAGGCCCGTTCCGAGGTCTCCAGCTCCTGAGCCCGGTCTTTCCCTTTCGGCGCAATATCTTTCGGCAGGCATGGAGAGGAAGCACGCCCGCATGTCAGTCACGAACGCGACCGGCGTCCACCCCGGCGATCCACCGTCGGTGGCCTGGTTCGACCGAGTCGTCCAGCTGGATCACTATGGCGGGTCACGACTCCCGTTCGGTTGCACGGGAGCCAGCGGCATCGTCCAGCACTTCGTCGAACTGGCCGGGCCACAGGCCGGCAGGTCGTTCGACGTCCTCGACGCGAGCGGTGGCTACGGTTCGGCCTGCCTCGGGGCCGGTTCGACCGTGGTCGGCACCGCACTCGCCGAGGCGGTGCGGACTGCGGGCTACGTGACCGACGAGGTCGCGTCACTGGAACGGGCCTTGTTGCTGGAGCGTCTGTTCGGGACCGACGGGCTTTTCGCCGACAGGTTCCCGGTGGCGGAATACGTCGTCAGCGGCCGGAATTCGGGCTCCGAGGCGATGGAACTCGCACTGCGCCTGGCCTTGGAGTCCCGCTTCGACCGGCGCAGGCTGAAAGCCGTTGCCGGCGCTGAGCGGCGTGACGTCGTGCTGGCGTTCGAAGGGGCGTGGCACGGCTGGTCCGGCGGTCTGCTCTCGTTGCTCAACCGCCGGCACTACCGGGTCGGGCTGCCCACGATCGCCCCGGAATCGTTCGGATTCACCGTCGAACATATTCCGTTCGGGCACATCGACGCCGCGCGGGAGTGGTTCGCCCGCAACGGCGACCGAGTGCTGGCCGTCGTGGTCGAACCGGTCCAGGGTGACGCTGGAATCCTTGTTCCGCAAGAGGGTTACCTACGCGACCTGGCCGCTCTGACAGCAAACAGTGGAGCCTTGCTCGTAGCGGACGAGGTGCTGACGTTCGCCAAGACAGGCCGGTTCTTCGCGATGTCGGACGCTCAGGGCCCAATCCCGACCGACATCACAGTGATCGGCAAAAGCCTTGGTATGGGCGCACTGTCCACATCGATGGTCATCGCGCGTCGCAGTCTCGATGTACGGTCGACCGGTGCGGTCGCCACGTCCGATCTGCGTCCGCTGACCTGCGCGGTGATCCGGGCCGGACTAGACCACATCGTCGAGGACGATCTGCTTGCGCGGTCCGCCGAAGCAGGCGAACACCTTGGCGCGCTGCTGCGTGAGCAACTGGTGGCCGAGTTCCCTGAGCTGTACCGGGAAACACGCGGAGTGGGCTTCCTGCACGGTGTCGAACTGACCGAACCGGCCGCTGCGAGGCTCGGTGACCTGCGCGCTTGCATGATCCGCAATGGCGTGTACGTGGAGTTCATGTCCGGGGCCGGACGTCGCTCACACGGCTTGCGCTACTTGCACCCCACCATGCGAGTCGCCCCGCCGTTGGTCGCGACGAAAGACGACGTCGAGTCCATCGCCGCCCGGCTGGTGGCCGGATCGACTGCCGCACAACGGATGACGGCATGACCGCTCTGGTTCCGGTTCGCCGCAGGGTCGAGCACGTCGACACGGACGCGTCCGGCGTCGTGCACTTCGCCCGGTACGCGTCCCTGCTGGAAACCGCCCTCTTGGAGAACCTCGAACGTCTTGGCGTCGGGCTCGGCGTGCTCGCCCGCGACAGAGCCGAACTCTTCATGGTCGAGGTGCGTATGCGCTACCGCGCTTCGGCGCGTTATCCCGACGAGCTGAGCGTCGAGACCGCGGTCGGTCACGTCGGCGCCGCTCGCGTACGGATCGACGGGACCGTACGCCGATCCGCCGACGGCGTGGAGCTCGCCGGCGGCATGCTCGTCCTTGGACTCGTCGACAGCGCCGACGGCACGGCTCGCGCGTTGTCCCCTGCCCTGCACGACGTCCTCACGGAGGCCAGAGACCATGCAGTCCACTGAGTCCGGTGTGGCGCCGTCAACGAACGGCACACGGCCCCGAACGATGGGCTTCACCGAGATCAAAAGCTGGTTACGGCACCGGCACCCGATGCTGTATCTCGATCGGGTCCTGGATTATGAGCCCGGCACCCGGCTGGTGGCCGCCCTCGCCGTCTCGGCCCAGATGGACGCGATCGCCGGGCACTTCCCCGAACGCGCGATCTTCCCCGCCAGCCATCTCAGCCAGGCCTTTGCCCAGGCGGGCATCATCCTGTTCCAGCTCAGCACGTCGCGTCTGGCCGAAGACGAACTGACTCTTGTCGGCACGATGAACTCACGGTTCCTGCGAATCGTCGTACCTGGCGACAACGTTGTCATCACGGTGACAGCCGACCGCGTAATGGACGACACGTTCTTCTTCTCCGGCCGTGCAGTCGTCGAGAACAAAGCAGTAGCCGCCTTTCGAGCCAACCTCGTCCGGCGCAAGGTCGCCGACATGGGGGAGCAATGGTGGTGACCAACGACATTCGGGTCACCGGCATGGCGTGGCACACCGCTCTCGGCACCGGTCTGGACGAGGTGTGGCAGGCGCTGTTATCCGGTGCGTCTGGCGTGCGGCCGGTCCCCAGCGCTCACCCGGTGCGCAACGACTTGGCGGCTGTCGTGCCTGACCTGCCGGCGAACGACGATCACACCGAGCGGCAACACCTGCTCGGCCGCCGAACCCTGCTGGCAGCGATCGGAAACGCCGGACTTGGGATCACCGATCCCCGCCTGCGTCTGGTGGCAGGGACCAGCTACGGGCCCCACCTGGACGCTCCAGCCGACTCGCTCGGCCGGTGGGGTCGCGAGATCGCCACCGCACTCGGGATGCCCCGCAGCCCGCTGACAGTGAGCACAGCGTGCTCTGCCGGTTCGGACGCCGTCCTGCTCGGTGCGGCGCTGATAGCCGAGGGCGCCGAAGAAATCTGTGTCGTGGGCGGGGTCGATGTCCTCACCCCGGCCAAGCGGCTCGGCCACTCCGCGCTCGGCACGATGTCCCCAACCCGGTTGCGGTCCTTCGACACCGCTCGCGACGGGACGATCCTCGGCGAAGGTGCCGCCTTCCTCGTCCTGGAGTCGACGCGCTCGGCAGAGGCGCGCGGCGCTCGCGTGTACGGTCGGCTGACCGGCACTGGATCGGCCAACGACGCAGCGGGCTCGACCGCCCCGGACACGTCCGGGGACACTGTGGTCCGCGCGATCAACGCCGCGTTACGTGCGGCCAGTCGCAGCACCGACGAAGTCGCAGTGCTGAACGCCCATGGCTCGGGCACGCCCGTGAACGACGATGTCGAATGCCGCAGCTTCCAGCGCACGTTCCGGCCAGGCACGGACGGCCCGGTCGTATTCGCGACCAAGGGAGCGTTCGGCCACACACTGGGTGCGACGGGCGCATTGGAGGCCGTCGCCGTGCTCATGGCCCTACGCGACCACCGCGTACCGCCTGTGCCGGGTCTGACCACCCCGATGGCGGACTTCCCGTTGCGGCTGCCGACCAGCGAGGCGATGTCTTTCACAGGCGATGTCGGTCTCAGCGTCACGCTCGGGTTCGGTGGGTTCAACACGTGCCTCGTACTGGAGGCCGCGTGATGCCCGCACTCGACGAGTTGGCGGCCGTCCCCGATGACCTCGTGGTGCTGGGCCACGGCGGGACCGACCGAGCCGAGCCTGACGGCCGTCGACGAATCCCGTCGATGTACGTCGACCCAGTGTCCTGGCTCGTACTTGAGGCGGTCGACGAAGCACTCGCCGATTGTCCCGACACCGTCCGGCAGTCACCCGACGAAGTCGCCGTCATGCTTGTCAGCACACACGCGACGCTCCACACAATGACGGAGATCGCCAAAGCGATCCCCAGTGGACGGTTATCGCCGTTGCGCTTCGCAGGGGCCAGCCCCGGCGGCGCCGCCAGTCTCACCTGCCTTGTGCACAAGTTCCGCGGGCCTAGCCTCATGATGACGACAACCCCCGACGAAGGGTGGCCTGCGGCTCTCACCATGGCCAGGTTCTGGCTGCGCACGGGTGCCGCGACGAGCGTAGTCCTCAGCGCGCACACGGCGAGCGATCACGGGCACCGGGTGCGGACTGTCGTACTTGGAGCGAACCGATGAACGGCACGCTCGAGCACGACGCCATACTCGCCTTCCTGTCCAGGACGGTGGACGCTGACAGAGCGGCCATGGAACGGCCTGAGGAGACCATCGACGCGTTCGCGGCCCTTGATCTGGCACCCGGCGCGCCAGTACTCATCGCCATGCCGAACGGCAGGGCATTACTCTCCACCTTTTTCGCCGTGCTGCTGGCCGGGGCGGTGCCTGTGCCCATGCCACCGGCGTCCGGCGCCGCCCGGATCACCGCGATCGCCGAGCGGCTCGGCGCGGCGGGCCTCATCGCACCCCGGATAGAGCCGCGCCGGTACCTTGCCACGCGTACTCATCCGCTCGGGGTGGCCGAGGCAGTACTGTTCCCGGGCAACCCTGTCCGATATCGGCGCGGCGATGTCGTACTCATGACGTCGGGCACCGCCGGGATCGCCAGCGGCTGCCTGCATGGCATCGACGCGTTGCTGCGTAACGCATCCCGGCACGCCGATGCGATCAGGCAGCGGGAAGACGACACAATCCTGGTCAGCCTTCCCTTGCACTACTCGTACGCCTTGGTCGCACAGGCCCTCGCGGCTTTGGTCCGCGGTTCCCGCCTGGTGGTATCCGGTCCGCCGTTCACCCCACGGGCCTACGCGAACACCGTGTGGACGCACGAAGTCACCGTCTCGTCGCTCACACCGAGCACCGCGACCAGGCTCGTCGAAGACCCACCAGACCTGCCCGCCTCGCTGCGTGTCCTCACCGTCGGCGGGGATACGCTCGAACCGCGGCACGTCAAGGCATTGCTGGCAGACCGCGAGCTCTACCTGACCTACGGCCTCACCGAGGCAGGTCCCCGCGTCGCCACGCTCGCTGCCCACATCGAGCCAGAACACCGCTGGTCCTCGGTCGGCGTACCGCTGCCGGGAGTGAAGACCCGGCTGCGTGATGGCGAGGAGTTGCTCGTCGAGTCCGACACGGTGCTACGCCGCCGTTTGCCCGAGGGCTCCCCTGACCCGCTGACGTCCACCGGAGCCGTCGCCACGGGCGACCGGTTCGAGATCGATGACGACGGCTACCACTACTTCCGTGGCCGCCTCAGCGATTCCGTGGTCGTCGGTGGCGAAAAGGTGTGGCTGCCTTCGGTCCGGCGGATCGCGGCCGGTGTGCCGGGTGTGCGGCACTGCGCCACCACCGTCTACCGCGACGACAGTGACGAGCTCCGATACGACCTGGAGGTGGCGGTGGACGACCCAGGCCCGCGACAGGCCGCCGAGATCCAACGAGCACTGAACCGGCTGCTGCTGCGCAGCGAACGACCGCACCGCATCACGGTGCGCCCGGCCATGGACGGGGTGTGGCACAAATGACCAGTACGGTTCCGGAACTTTCAGCGGTCGCGGATCGGGTACGCATCGCCCCGGACGACGAGGCTGTCCGCGCCCAGGACGAGACGATCAGCTATGGGGAACTGTGGGAACGGGCAGGGCGCGTCGTGCACCAGCTCGAAACCCTTGGGGCGTCCCGTGCGACGACTATCGGGGTACACCTGGAACGCTCGATCGACCTGATCGTCGCAATCGTCGGTTTGCTGAGGGCCGACTGCGTCGCGGTCCCGCTCGATGTCGCGTACCCGGCTGAACGGCTGCGATTCATGTGCGCCGATGCTGGCGTGCGACTGGTCATCGGCCACCATCAGCCGCTGGAACGGCTGGGCGGTTTTACTCCCGTGACACACGACGGCAAGCTCGTCTACGCGGTGAACGAATCGGTGCCCTCAACGTCTACAGAGGACGATCTAGCGTATCTCGTCTACACATCCGGTTCGACCGGCCGCCCCAAGGGAGTGCGGTACGCGCACCGGAACCTTACGAATCTGATCACCTGGCAGAGCGAGTCGAGCAGTTGCGGCGCCGGTGACCGTACGCTGCAATTCTCCCCCGCGTCGTTCGACGTCATCTACCAGGAAGTGCTCACCACTCTCCGCGAAGGCGGCACGGTGGTCTGCTGCACCGAGGACGAACGGCTCGACCCGCAGCTGCTCTGGGATCTGATCGAACGGGAGCGGATCAACCGGATCTTCGTGCCGTTCGTGATGATCCAGTCGCTCGCCCTGTTCGCCGACGCGGTGACCCTGGCCCGGCACCCACTGCGCGAGATCCTCACCTCAGGCGAGCAAGTGCAGTGCACCGGCCCCATCCGGGCGATGTTCGCCCGGATGCCCGGCTGCCGGCTGATCAACCAGTGGGGAACGACCGAAACACATGTCGCCACCTGGTATCGACTGCCGGCCGACGTGTCGTCCTGGGTCGATCTCCCACCGATCGGCACGCCGATTCGCGGTACCCAGGTGCGGGTGTGCGACGAGGATGGCCGGCCTGTACCGGACGGGACGACCGGGGAACTCTGGATCACCGGTTCGGCAGTCGGACCCGGATATCTCGAGCTGCCCGAGCGCACCGCGCGGAGCTACCGGACAGACCCGCTCGACCCGGACTCACCCGCGTACCGCACCGGTGACCTGGGGCGCGTCCGGCCTGATGGTCTGCTGGAGTTCCTTGGCCGGCAGGACACCCAGGTGAAGGTGCGTGGTTTCCGGATCGAGCTCGGGGAGATCGAGAGCGTGCTGAACTCGGATCCGGCCGTCGCACAAGCGGTTGTCGCAGTGGCTGGCACGGCGGCTGAGGAACGGCACCTGCGTGCGTTCGTCGTGCCGAAGGATGCCGGACAGGACAACGGCCAGCTGCCGGACCGGTTGCTCACAACGTTGCGCCACAGCGTTCCCGCCTACATGGTGCCCACCGGGATTGAAGTCGTGCCATCACTCCCCCGCACGGCCAGCGGCAAGATCGACCGGCTCGCGCTCACCACCGCCGGAGGCGCGGCATGACGGGAAAAATCACTCGCTCGGCTCCGGACCGCATCCCGGTGCTGCCCCGGACCGGCGCCCCGTTGCCCGTCTCACCGGCACAGCGAGCGCTTTACCTGGTGGAGCAGCTGTATCCGGGCACGTCGATGCACAACGTCCCGGTCGCCGTCCAGTTCGACGGACCGTTGGACGTGCCGCGGCTCGAGACCTCGATCGGCCGGGTCCTGGAACGTCATGAGGCACTGCGCACGACCTTCCCGCCAGAACCGGAGTCCCATCAGCAGATCATGCCGCCGGTAGTGGATCTGCCAGTCACTGAGCTCGACGAGGTGCCTGCGCGGCAACAGATCCAGGACTGGGCGAACGAGCCGTTCGACCTTGCCGACGGCCCGTTGACCCGTACCCGGCTGATCCGGCTCGGGCCGGAGCGGCACGTGCTGGTCGTGGTGATGCACCAGCTCATCACCGACGGCCCGTCGATCCAGTTGTTCTTCGACGAACTCGCGGACGCCTACGCTGGAAAGGACGACCGAGCCCCACTGTCGGTCCGGCTCGCCGACCACGCGTCCTGGCAGCTCGGGCGGCCACCAGCAGCCGAAGATCTCCAGTGGTGGCGGGACCGGCTCACCGGAGTGCCCACGGTACTGCGGTTGCCGACCGACGGGCCGCGCCCACAAGTGGCAAGCACCAAGGGCGCCAACCATTTCCATACTCTCCCGGCAGCGGTCATGACACCTTCGCTCGGGCTGGCCCGGCAGCTACGGGTGACACCGTTCGTCCTGATGCTGACGGCATACGCGGCTCTGCTGGCAC
Organism: Kibdelosporangium banguiense; assembly: GCF_017876405.1. Classification (GTDB taxonomy): domain Bacteria; phylum Actinomycetota; class Actinomycetes; order Mycobacteriales; family Pseudonocardiaceae; genus Kibdelosporangium; species Kibdelosporangium banguiense. The sequence goes on from NZ_JAGINW010000001.1 coordinate 12,004,642, forward strand.
GACTGTCCGGCGCAACGGACGTGCTCGTCGGCATTCCTGTGAGCACAAGGGACCGGGTCGAGCTCGAAACCGTGATCGGGTTCTTCGTCACCACACTGCCGGTGCGGGTCGACACGTCCGGCGATCCCGGCTTCGGCGAGCTGGTCCAGCGCGTGCAGGACGAACTGCTGGACGTCCTCGGGCACCAGGAAGTGACGTTCGACCGGCTCGTGACCGAGCTGGCACCGGAACGCGACCCCGCCCATCCCCCACTCGTGCAGGCGTTCTTCTCGTTCGAGGCGGCGCCGATCGCGGAGCCGAGCCTGGCCGGTACCAGCGCCACAACGATCGAATGCCCGCCCGACGAGGCCAAAGTCGACATCGACATGACGATCTTTCGTGCCGCGCCGGACAGCGACGACTTCCGGATGACGCTCACCTACCGCAAAGATCTGTTCGGCATCACCGCCATCGAGCGGTTCGCCGAGCGGTTCGAGCAGTTACTCGCCACGGCTGACCTGCGCACACCACTCTCCGAAAGTCCCGCGTTCGCCGGTATTGTCACGCCTGCGATACCGGCCCCAGCACAACCGCAGGCACACGTACCAGCGCACACGGATCTGGAGCGTGGCCTGAGCCGAATCTGGCAAGACGTGCTCGGACTCGCCGAGATCGGCCGCCACGACAATTTCTTCGACCTCGGCGGCACTTCGTTCGCCCTGGCCACAGTGCAGGGCCGGATTCGTGAACTGACCGGTACGGCACCACCGCTGGTCGCGTTGCTCGAGTTCCCGACCGTGGCCACGCTCGCCGAGCACTTGACCGGTGCGTCCGTTGACACCGCACCGGAACCCGACCGGTTACTCGCCGGCCGCGACAGGCTCAGGCAGCGGCGCCGGGTCGTCCGCCGCAGGGAGACCCAGTGACCGAGACAGCTGCGGACCACGCCGATCCAGCGGCATCCCTGGCCGTCATCGGGATGGCGGGCCGGTTTCCCGGAGCACGTGATGTGAACCACTTCTGGGCCAACCTCTGCGCCGGAACCGACCCGATTACTCGTACCACAGTGGACGGACATGTCTCCGGATATGGCGTGGTACCTGACACCGACCTGTTCGACGCGGGGTTCTTCGGTTACTCCCCGCGTGAGGCGTTGATGCTCGATCCGCAGCACCGGGTGTTCCTTGAATGTGCCTGGGAGGCCTTGGAGAACGCCGGTTGCGAGCCCGCCACCTACCCGGGCGCGATCGGCGTGTACGGCGGCTGCGGCATAACCGAACACACGGCCGAGTTGCGCGCTCACCGCCACCGCTTCCCGGACAGCACACCATGGGAGTTCCGCAACGCGTCCGGCTCCGACTTCCTCACCAGCCGCGTCGCCTACAAGCTCGACCTTCGCGGACCCGCCATTTCAGTTCAGACGGCGTGCTCCACGTCGCTCGTCGCTGTCCACATGGCAGGTCAGGCACTGCTCGCAGGCGACTGCGACCTGGCGCTCGCGGGCGGAGTGACGATCCACATTCCGCAGCCCGCCGAGAATGAGGGCGACGAGGGCGTGCTGTCCGCAGACGCACGATGCCGATCGTTCGACGCCGACGCGAATGGGACCGTGGCAGGAGACGGCGCTGGTGTCGTTGTGCTGCGACGACTCGATGACGCGCTCGCCAACGGCGACCGTGTGCTGGCAGTGATCCGCGGCTCGACGGTGACCAATGACGGCGCAGGCAAGGTCGGCTTCTTCGCACCAGGCGTGGCAGGCCAGGCCGACGCGGTACGCGCCGCGCATCTCATCGCGGGCATCGACCCGTCCACCATCGAGTACGTCGAGGCGCACGGCACCGGGACCGAAGTCGGCGACCCGATCGAGGTTCGCGCGTTGACCAAGGCCTTCGCGCTCGGCACAGACGCCACCGGCTTCTGCCGGTTGAACTCGGTGAAGTCGTCGACCGGGCACACCGACGCCGCAGCGGGAGTAATCGGGCTGATCACGGTGGTCCTCGCGCTGCAGCACGATGTCATCCCCGGCACACTGCACTTCCGCCGTCCCCATCCCGATTTACGGCTGCCAGAAGGCCCGTTCGTGGTCAGCGCGGAACCTGCCGCATGGCCGCGACGACAGACACCACGCCGGGCCGGAGTGAATTCCCTAGGTCTCGGCGGTACCAACGCGCACGTCGTCGTAGAGGAGGCCCCGCGCCTGGAACCACAGGCGCTGGACGGTAGATACCATCTGCTGCCGGTGTCTGCGCGCACGCCTCAGGCCTTGGAGGCGGCGGTGCGCGGGCTCGCAGAGCACCTGCGCCAGCCAGGAGAGCCACTCGGCGATGTGGCCTGGACGCTGCAGACCGGACGCCGGGGTTTCGCAGAGCGGGCCTTCGTCGTCGCGTCGGATCGTGCCGAGGCAGCACTGGCGCTGTCGGAACCCGCCACAGGTCATTCCACTTTGGATGGACGAGGTGTCGCATTCCTGTTCCCTGGGCAGGGTGGTCAGTACCTCGAAATGGGCGCTGATCTGTATCGCGACGAGCCGGTGTTCCGGTCCGCCATCGACGCCTCGGCGGAGTTGGCCGCCGAGGACCTGGGCATCGACCTGCACACAGTGCTTTACCCAGCAGCAGATGCGGCCACTTGGGCGCAGGAGAAACTCGGCACTATGCAGGTCTGCCAGCCCGTGTTGTTCGCCGTCCAGCATGCCCTGGCGGAATTGTGGCGCAGTCGTGGCGTTGTCCCGTCCGCCGTGCTCGGTCACAGCCTCGGTGCCTACGCCGCGGCCACCACTGCCGGCGTGCTCAATCTGGCCGACTCGATGACGTTGGTACTCGCCCGGGGGCGTTTACTCGACGAACTTCCGGCCGGCTCAATGCTCGCGGTCGCCCTCGTTGCCGACGAACTCGAGCCGCTGCTCACCGATGATCTGGTTGTCGCGGCGGTGAACAGTCCCGATCAGTGCGTGGTCACCGGACCGGTCGACCAGGTGCAGCACCTGCGGCGTCTGCTGGAGGACCGCGATGTGGACGTCCGCCCGCTGCGGATTTCCGCTGCCGCACATTCGACTTTCGTCGACGCTGTACTTCCTGAGTACGCGAAGGCAGTCGCGGGCGTCTCATTGCAGCCTCCGCAGATCCCCTGGGTTTCCGACCGTACCGGCTTGGTGATGACGGCAGAGGATGCCTGCGACCCGGCGTACTGGACGGCCCACCTACGGCAGACCGTCCGCTTCTCCGACGCGTTACAAACATTGCTGAGTGCAGGTGACGACGCGTTGCTGGAGATCGGGCCCGGACACACGCTCAGCACGCTTGCCCGTCGGCACCCTGCCTATGAACCAACCCGCCCTATCGCGCAAAGCCTCCCAGCAGGCGGGGCGCCCGACCGCGATGACGGAGCGGTCACGATGCTGCGTGCCGCAGGTCGACTGTGGACTTCCGGCGTGACGATCGACTGGTCTGCCTTGCATCGCGGTCAACCGCGCAAGGTGGAACTGCCGACGTATCCGTTCCAGCGCACCAGATTCCGACTCGACGAGGAGATCATCGCCGACGCGAGCCCGAGCGTCGTGATACCGGGCGCTGCGGCGTCGACCCGTACCGAGAAGATCCTGGCGACCGCTTTCGCGCAAGCACTGGGCATGCCGGATGTCGGGGTACACGACAACTTCTTCGACCTCGGGGGCGACTCGTTGATCGCCGCCCGAATACTCGCCTCGGTACGCGCCGAACTCGGCGACGGCCTCACAGCACGGGCTTTCTTTCGTGCTCCCACGGTGGCCGGACTGGCAGCACTCGCCGACGTCACTCCCCCACAAGACGGCCAAGAGTGGTTGCTGCGGCGCAGACCTCGCCCCCACGCGGCATCGAGGATGTACTGCTTCCCGCACAGCGGCGGCTCGCCCGGGGAGTATTTGGCTTGGGCCGACTGCATGTCCGACATCGAGTTGTGGGTCGCACAACTCCCCGGCCGGGGTACGAGAGTGGACGAGCCGCCCTGCACCTCGATGGCAGCACTGGTCGAGGCCTTCGTCGCCGAGGTCGAACTGGTTGAACCCTTCGTGTTCTTCGGGCACAGCCTTGGCGCACTGATGGCGTACGAAATCGCTTGCGCGCTCCGGGACGCAGGAAAGCCCGGCCCGCAACGGCTTTACCTGTCGGCGTACCGTGCGCCACACCTGCACCGCCCCAGCGGGGATCTGCACCGGCTCGAAGGCACGGAACTCGTCGCCGCCATCGAGGCAGAGCACGGACCGCTTCCGCCCGAGCTCACGGCGAACCAGGAGATGCTCGATCTGATGCTGCCGGTGCTGCGAGCCGACCTCACGATCCTGGCGGGCTATCGCGCCCGGCCCGTACCGCCGCTGTCGTGCGCCATCACAGTGCTCGGTGGCAGCGATGACGGGGAACGCGGTGAACTGCTGTCCGCCTGGCGTGACTACACGACCGGGCCGTTCGAGATGAGGGTCCTGCAAGGCGATCACTTCTACTTCCGGGAGCAGAAGCATGACCTCCTCCGATACCTCGCCGAGCGTGCTCCAGGAGCTGTACATGGGCCGGGCACGCTGGGATCTGCTGACCCCGTTCCCTGAGCAGGACCCCGCCGACCGGCTCGTCGGGGACAATGCCGTGGCGCTCCTGACCGGCCTGCTGCACCGCAGAGTCGACCCTGAGCAGGTCGAGGCGGCTGGCCGACTCCCCGGCGGATTACTCGCCGAACTGCAGGATTGCGGGCTGCTCCGGCTGATGATCGAGCCGGCCCTGGGCGGTCTGGGGCTGTCCTGGCCGAACGCCTGCCGTGTGGTCGAGGCCGCCGCGAGCTGGTCGATGCCAGTCGCGTTCACCCTGTCGATCCACAACGGTTTCGGCTCTGGCTCGTACCTGCAGGTGCTCCCACCCGGACCACTGCGCAGCCTCATCGCGGAGCGAGTGGTGGCGGGAATCGTCTCCGCGGCCGCCGATGCCGAGGTGACGGGCGCGGCGAACCAAGCCCGTACAACCGTTGCGGTGCCAGTGGAGGACGGCAGGGCGTACCTGCTCACGGGCGAGAAACTGTTCATCGGCAATGGCGCGGTGGCCGACTTCGTCGACGTTTCGGCCACTCTCGTCAACGACGACGGCAGCTCAGCTGTCCGGCTGTTCTTCGTCGACACCCACAGCCCAGGCTTCGAAGTGGTGCACACGCACGAGTTCATGGGTTTGCGCGGGGCGCCGATCGGCATGCTGCGTCTCGACGGGGTCCGTGTGGCCGCTGAGCGACTGATGCCTGAGTCGGTCGACCAGGACTGGCGGATGCGTCCGGATGGCAGCGGCTCTGCCGCCCCCGACATCGATCTGGGCCGCCTCGCCCTGCTCGGGCGGCACCTGGTGATCGCCCCGCCATCGCTGGCGGTCGCGCGTTCGGCGCTGCGATGGGCACGGGAGTTCGTCACCCGACGCAGCATCGACGGACGTGGCCTCGGTGAATATGAGGAAATCCGGCGCTCGGTCGGGGAAACAGCGGCAGAGGTCTACGCGATCGAGAGCATCCAGCTGTGGTGTCTGCTCGGCGCCAACACCAGTCCGGAACTCACGGCAGCCAAGAACCTCACTTCACTCGCGGCCTGGCGGGCCATCGACCGGACCATGTCGTTGCTCGGCGGCGAGGGCTACGAGACGGCTCGCAGCAAGGCCGCGCGCGGCGCACAGCCGCTACCGGTCGAGCGCTGCCTACGGGATGCACGGTCGTTGCGGGTGGCGGGCGGCGTCGATGTGATGATCGATCGCTGGTCGGCCGAGACCAACCTGACGAAGTGCTACTACTCCAGCGAACCGGCCACCGGCAATCCGCCCTGGTCGGAGGTACGCAGCGACAGCCACCGGGAGTATGTCGAGGCCAATGCCGCCCGGCTTGGCCAGATCTGCCACACCCTCACCCGGGACATGACGTCCGCCGAGCTTTTCTCCCGGCAGCGCACGACCGCGTTGATCGGGCGGATCGGCGGCGAACTGCTCGGGATGGCGATCGTGCTGGCCCGCTCCGCCTCGCACGGCACCATGGATCTCGCCGACGCCGCGTGCTCAGCCGCCCGCCGACGCCTGGACGGCCTCTGGTGCGAACTCACCGCCGAACTCACGCCGACGGCAGATGACGTGGCCGGACGCGTCGGGGACCGATGGCTCGCCGACGCGGAGCCGGCCTGTCTGACCAGCGATGTCGTGACCTCCCTGGACGCGCACACCGAGATCGAAGCGACTGTCGCCGCGACGTGGTGCGAACTCTTCGGGGTGGCGGCGGTCGGACCGGACGACGACTTCTTCGCCCTCGGCGGGCACTCGATGCTCGCGGTACGGATGGCGTCCCGGCTGCGGGACGACCTGGGACTGCGCGTGCCCGTCCGGCTGATCATGGAGAACCCGACGGTGGCGGGCCTGACGCTGTGCCTCGCCGGGACAGGCCTGTCGCCATCCCCGAAAACGGAAGGAAATCCTGGTGTCCGCAACCTCCACTGAGGACGATCGCCGCTTTGACGTTGTCGTGGCCGGGAACGGCGCACTGGGTCTCTCGCTCGGCCTCACCCTGGCCTGGCGCGGCGTCCGCGTCGCCGTGCTCGGCCGTCCGCACCGGCCCGCCGCCGCCTCGTCGGCCGCAGGCGCGATGATCGGCACTTTCGGCGAGGTCACCACTACCTTGCTGAAGAGCGATTACGGCCGCACAAAGCTGGATTGGGCTTACCAGGCAAGCAAACTGTGGCCCGAATGGCTGGCCGAGCTGTCGGATGGCAGTGATCTGCTGACGGCGGAAGGCACCATCGTCATGCTGAACACCGTCGGCCTGCCGGAGATCGACACCCAGAACTACAAAGCCATCCGCGCCGCACTGACTGAATACGGCGAGAAGTTCGAGGACATCGACCCCGAGGACATCGACTGGCTCGACCCCGAACCCACCGCACGCCCCCTCCAGGCAATGTTCCTTCCCCACGAACACGCCGTGAACGCTCCCGAGTTGTTGGCACGCTTGGAAAAAGCCTTCACCGCCGCCGGCGGAACACTGATCACCGAACAAGCCACACGCGTCGACCACTCCGGCGACCGGGTACGTGGCGTCAAGCTGGAATCCGGGACCGTGCTGAGCGCCGAGCACGTGGTACTGGCCGCCGGAGCCGCTTCCCAGACCTTGCTTGACACTGTCCCCGAACAGGCTGCCCGGATTCCCGGCCTGGTCAGCGGTTACGGCGTCTCGGTCCTTGCCGACACCGCAGACGGCACCGCACCACGCAGCGTCATCCGCACGCCCAACCGTGCCTTCGCGTGTGGCCTGCACGTTGTTCCCCGTGGTACCGGCCAGGTTTACATCGGAGCCACCAACGTCATCTCCCCCGAGCCCCGCGAGACGGCACTCATCTCCGACGTGTTGTTCCTGCTCGACTGCGGACTGCGTCAGGTCCGCCGCAATCTGGGTGAAAGCGGTCTGCGCCGGATCCAGGTCGGCAACCGGCCCGTCGCACTCGACGGCATGCCACTGCTCGGCGAAACCGAGCTGGGTGGCTTGTGGATGATGACCGGCACCTACCGGGACGGCCTGACACTCTCCCCATTACTCGCCCGGGAGATGACCTCGCTGCTGCTCGGTGAACAGCCGACCATCGACCTCGACGTGTTCCGCCCGGTCCGGCCCCCGATCCAGCCGTTCACTCGCGCGGAGATCGTGGAGAACACGGTCATCCACATGATGGCCACCGGCTACGAGACCAACTGGACCTTGCCGGTGGACTTGCCTTTCACTATCGAGCACTACCTTCGCCGGGCCTACACCCGGATCGCCGACGAGCTCGACCCGGCGTTCACCCCGCCGCCGGAACTCCTGGCCTCCTCGCGTATTCACCTCTCCCTGGCCCAGTCCCTGCGCGACTACTACGCAGCCAGCCGCACCGCCGTAGCGGTCGCCGGCTGACGGCCCACGACTCTGAAGGGATCGTCTGTGACTTCCTTTGCCGACAGCCATGTGCATGACGTTGTCGTGGTGGGCAACGGTTCTCTGGGTCTCTCGCTTGGTCTCGTCCTGGCTCGGCGTGGTGTGCGCGTGGCTGTGCTGGGGCGTCCGCACCGGCCTGGCGGGGCTTCTTGCGCTGCGGGAGCGATGATCGGGGCCTTTGGTGACGTGACCACGACGTCGCTGAAGGACAAATACGGCCGCACAAAGCTGGATTGGGCTTACCAGGCAGGCAAACTGTGGCCCGAGTGGCTGGCCGGACTGCCGGATGGCAGTGATCTGCTGACGGCGGACGGCACTGTGGTCATCCTGAACACCGTCGGCCTGCCGGAGGTCGACACCCAGAACTACAAGGCCATTCGTGGCGCGCTCGTCGACTACAGCGAAGAATTCGAGGACGTCGATCCTGAAGACATCGACTGGCTCGACCCCGAACCCACCGCACGCCCCCTCCAAGCGATGTTCCTTCCGCACGAGCACGCGGTGAACGCTCCCGAGTTGTTGGCACGCTTGGAAAATGCGTTCATCGCGGCTGGCGGAACGCTGATCGCCGAACATGCCACGCGTGTCGACCATCGCAGGGGCCAGGTGCGCGGTGTCGAGTTGGAGTCCGGGACTGTGCTGAGCGCCGAGCACGTGGTGCTGGCCGCCGGAGTGGCTTCCCAGTCGCTGCTGGACTCCGTTCCCGAACAGGCTGCCCGCATTCCTCGCCTGGTCAGTGGTTACGGCGTCGCGGCACTGGTCGACACCGAGGACGGCACATGCCCGCCCACCGTCATCCGCACACCGAGCCGAGATTTCGGGAGTGCCTTGCACGTCCTGCCACGCGGTGACGGCCAGGTTTACCTCGGCGCCACCACCGTCATCTCCCCTGAACCCCGCGAGACCGCGCTCATCACCGATGCGTGGTCCTTGCTCAACAACGGCAACCGTCAGATCCGCCGCAGCCTGGGTGAAAGCAGCCTGCGTCACGTCCAGGCCGGCAACCGGCCCGTCACGCTCGACGGCATGCCACTGCTCGGCGAAACCGAACTGCGTGGCTTGTGGATGATGACCGGGACCCACCAGGACGGCCTGACACTCTCCCCATTACTCGCCCGCGAGATGACCGCACTGCTGCTCGGCGAACAACCCACCATCGACCTCGACGTGTTCAACCCGGTACGCACCCCGATCCAGCCCCTCACCCGGGGAGAAGTCGTCGAGACGACTGTCACCCGCATACTCGCCGGCGGTTACGAGAGCAACTGGACCGTCCCCGTCGAATGGCCCATGCTGCTCGAGGCCACGCTCGTCACCGAGCTCTACCGCGATCCCCCGAACGTGCCCAGCGAGGTCGGGGCCCGCCTGAACAGCCACGGTCGACGGCTCGGTTAGCGGAGTCGTATGTGGCACCATCACACACGTGACCAGCAAACCAGCCGACGCGCATCGCCTGAGCGATCTGGCACGGCTGCGCCGTGTCCGCGACCGGATCGACCGGGACTACGCGCAGCCGCTGGACGTCGAGGCGCTGGCCCGCGGGGTGAACATGTCCGCCGGGCACCTCAGCCGCGAGTTCCGACGCGCCTACGGGGAGTCACCGTATGGCTACCTGATGACGCGTCGTATCGAGCGCGCGATGGCGCTGTTGCGTCGTGGCGACCTGAGTGTCACAGAGGTCTGCTTCGAAGTCGGCTGCTCGTCGCTGGGCACCTTCAGTACCCGATTCACCGAGCTGGTCGGTGTGCCGCCCAGCGTCTACCGGCGTGAGGACGCGGCTGCCACCGAGGGCATGCCGTCGTGCGTGGCGAAACAGGTCACCAGACCGATCAGGAATCGAGAAGCACCCTCGTCGGCCCAGTCGTAGCGTGACCGGCATGGACCTCAAGATTCACGCCAGCTTTCTCCCTCAGGACGACCCGCAGGCCACAGTGGCCTTCTACCGCGATGTCCTCGGCTTCGAAATCCGCAACGACGTGGGATACAACGGGATGCACTGGATCACCGTCGGTCCCCCGGGCCAGCCCGACACATCCATCGTCCTGCACCCACCGGCGGCCGACCCCGGCATCACCGAGGACGAGCGCAGAACCATCGTCGAGATGATGGCGAAGGGCACATACGGCGGCGTCAATCTGTCCACCAAGGACGTCGACGAGACCTTCGCGCGGCTGCAGGCCGCCGGCGCCGAGATCGTCCAGGAACCGATCGACCAGCCGTACGGCGTCCGCGACTGCGCCTTCCGCGACCCCTCAGGCAACATGATCCGCATCAGCCAGCAACAGTAGGCACTTTTTTGCCCCCAATGTGGCGTTGGTGGCATCGCATGCCACCAACGCCACATTGGGGACACACTCAGCAGTTGCTCTCTTCGGCCATCCCAGCCGATAAGTGGACAGTGGTCACCCCAGGTGGCCTGGCTCGCTCACCACTGCGGCCAGCCGCCGTAACCCCAGCCCCAGTCCCAACCCCAGCCCCAGTCCCACCCTGGCCAGGTCGGAACGCCTGGCTTTTGCGGAGCGGGCTTTTGCGGAGGGGGTTCTACCGGATCAGGTTCCCGCGGACCCGGCACCTCCGGCGGCGGTGCCGCGACCGGCGTGGTGCCGGCCTGAGGCGGGACCACCGGAGCGGCCTTCGGCGCAGGGGCCTTCTTCGGCGTGGTTTTCGTCGTGGCGGCCGGTTTCCTGGCCGCCTTTGTCGTGTCCGGCGCTTTCGGCGCCGGCGGAGCGGCTTCGGCAGGTGGCGGTGCCGGTGGCGTTGTGACTGTCACAACGACCCCCAGCGGCTCCACCGATACTTCGTCCAGAGTGGGCACCTGTGGCGTCGGCGCCGACACCTGTTCGACCGCCGGTACCACTATCCCCGGCCTTGTCTGGTCCTCCAACTGGCTGATGGCCATGATCCCGACAGCGGCGGCGAGCACGCCTAATGTGCCCACCACCGATCTGCTGACTCTGCGCTGCATCGACGCTCCTCCCGCTGGCCTCGCCGAAGACCTAATCGATGATCACCAGTACGGGTCAAGTGATCATGTGCGGTGAACATCGGACACATTTTCCCATGGGTCCGGATGGCCGAATCGGCTCACCATCCGGACGGATCGCCATGCCACCGGCCGGGGAAAGGCTGAATTGCCCGAAGAGGAATACGTTTCACGTTGCCGGCCCGGGCAATCCGCGCCGCGTCATCGTCTGGGATCCACCACGCGCAACGCCCGGAGCCACGGCCACACGCAGGTCGTCGCCGGGCTGGAGCACGACCGCCCGGACGCCCAGTTCCCCGACCTTGCCGACGAGACCGAACCGCTCTGCCCTGCCCCCGCCGGAGCGGGGTTGACGAAGAGAACGCCATGACGAGCCACTTTGCCCGGCGTTTGCGGGATTCACGACGTGACAGGCGGGGTCGATCATTGCGACAATCTCACATTGCATGATTCCCGACGCCGAACACCCCGCCACAAATAGGCGACATCCTGTCAGCTTTGACCGCCCGAAACCGCGAGCAGGCGGCCTGACGTGCGGTGACGACCCTGCTATTTCCCCTTGAAAGGGTTCGGCTGCCATTCTTTATGGAAATCACTCATCTTGTAGTCACCGTCGTAGAAAAGCCACTCGGTCTCTTCCTTGGAGATCGGTTTGGTCGGTCTCGGCCGGACCAGCAGTTCCGCCGGAACCTCCATGACTCGCACGTCCGGCGATTCCTTGACGATTTTCTGCACCCAGGGGTCGTTGCTCTTGGCGAGGCTGCCCGGATCGGTCGCGATCGAGATGAACGGGTTCTTGTTGGCGCCCTCCGACCCGCTGCCGAACGAGGACTGCTTGATCGCCCAGCTGTTGAGGTCGTCCGGCTGGGTGAAGTCGTTGTGATCGTTGTTCCAGCGGGACTTCGATTCCCAGTCGTACGGTTTGGACTGGTCGCCGAAGCGGTAGATCTTCACCTTGGTGCCGTCTTCGCTCAGCTCGTACTTCTCGTTGCCCGCGGTGTCCTTGCCGAAGGTCTTGGCGCCGTTGCGGTTCGGCGCCTTGTCCGGCACCGGCGGCCACGTCTTGAGCCCGCCCGGCTTCTTGGGCGGAGGCGGAGGCGTCTTCTTGACATTCGCAGGGTCGTTGCCCGCTCCGGGCCGGCCCGGGGTATTGCCGGAATTGCCGCCACCACAGTCCATCAGACCGAGCGGATCGGCGCTGAGGTGCGGATTGCCCACGTACGCGAACGGGTTGGGCGCGGGCCCGAGGCCGTACGGGTCCTGGCTGATGTAACGGCCGACGGCCGGGTCGTAGTAGCGGTACACGTTGTAGTACAGCCGTGTCTCCGGATCCGCGTACTGCCCGGGGAACCGCAGGGGCGTTCCCGGCGTGCCCAGCACCTCGCCCCACAGGCTGGACCGGTTGTGCCAGACCAGTTTTCCAGCCGTGTCGACCAGGCCGGTCGGTGTGCCCACCTGATCGGTGACGATCGAGACGAACCGGCCATCGCTGCTGGTCTGCGTCAACGGGCGGTCGTCGGTCGGGTGGTAGTCCCAGGTGGTCACCAGGCGGCGGCCTGCCGCGTCGGTATGTACCTGCTCGATCAGGAGCGGACCGTCCCAGGTGAACTCGATCTGCTCGGCCACAGCCGGTTCCGCGCCGGGGACGAGTCGTTGCTTGGCGATCCGGCGCCCGAGCGGGTCGTACAGGTAGCGCCACCGCTGGCCGTCGGGCGTGATCACCCCGGTCATGCGGTCGTGGGTATCCCAGGTGTACAGCCAGGTCTGCTCGGTGCTGCCCGCCGGGCCTTGCCTGCGCAACACCATCCGGCCGTGCGGGTCATGCCCGAACGTCACGCCACCGGCCGCGGTCAACGTGTTCCCCTGGTACTGGTGAGGACCCAGCCGTGACGCGGTGATGTTGCCCGTGGCGTCGTAGCGATAGTTCTCGCGCCGATCGGGCGCGATGACCTCGGTGATCCGGCCGCTTGGGTCGAGGACAAGCCGGACCGACCCGCTGACCTTGTCCTGCAGGCCGATGAGCTTCCCGTCCTGGCGATAGTCGAAGCGTCGTTGCACGTCGGCCACCATCTGGGACGCCAGCCTGTACTCCGAGTCGAACGACTGCGTGAGCACGACCGTGCCATCGACCACGCGCTGAGTCTCCCGGCCGCCCTGGTCGTGCGTGAACTGCAGGACATGCCCCGCCGTGCTCAGGGTCTGCGGAGTACCCGCACCGTCGAACGTCCACAGACTGTCCACTCCAGACGGTGTGCGGCGACGCTTTTCCCTGCCGTCATCGGAGTAGCTGAAGGTGACTGTGCGGCCATTCACGGATTCGGTGATCACACGACCGTCTTCGTCACGTTGGAAGACCAGTTCGGCGTCCGGGCCGACCGCCGACGCCAGCCTGCCCAGCGGGTCGTAGCGATAGCTGGTGGTACCCGACGGACTGCGCCGCTCGATCACCTGCCCCAGCAGGTCATAGGTGAATTCAGTGATTTCACCGAGCATGTTGGCCGAGGTCCGCAACTGTCCCGCGGCGTCGTAGGTGAAGCGCAGGATCCGTCCGTCGAAGTCCGTTTCCTCGATGAGGCGCCCGGCCGCGTCGTAAGTAAAGCGCCACACCAGACCGTGCGGGTTGGTGACCGCGATGAGCCGCAGTTCCGTGTCGTAGCTGTAGGTCGTCCGCGCACCAACCGCATCCGTGGTGGCGATTGGCCGGTCAAACGGGCCGTACTCGGTGCGAGTCCGCTGCCCAAGAGCATCCAGGTGCTCGATCTCGTTGCCTTCGTTGTCGTATCGCCACTGCTCACGGCCACCGGACGGACTGATCCTTGAAGCCAGGCGCCCTTCGACGGTCCAGCTGAGATGAGTCTGGCCACCAGCGGCGGTGGTCATCCTGCTTGGACGGCCGAACATATCCCGCTCGAAGCGGGTACCCGGCTCTGCTGCGGGGTCCTTCGCCTGAATGCTGTCGTAGCGCAACGGCATTGCGACCCCGACCTGCGCGGCCATCGGGTCGGGAGCTTCGGTTCCCGCATAGCTGTGCCGCCACGTCTGGTCCTTGTCGTGCACCGACACAGCAAGCGCGTCGTCGTCGTGCTGGTCGACACGGACGCGGCTGCCATCGGGGCGAACTATCGCGCTCAGCGTGCCGTCAGCACTGTATTCGTGCCGGGTGACCCGGCCGAGCGGATCGGCGCGGGACAGCAGCCGGTCGTAACGGTCCCACTCGAACGTGGTGACGTTGTGCAGCGGGTCGATCTCCTGCAGCACCTGGTTTTCCCCGTTGAGATGGAACTCCGTGCTGTGGCCGAGCGAGTCGGTATGGATGGTGACCATGCGCTGGCGGTCGTAGACGAACGTGCCGTCCAGGAAACCGCCGTCTCCCACGGTACGGACGCACCTGCCCTCGGCGTCGAAGACATAGCGGTACCAAACACTGTTACGGTCCTGCCATCCGGTGATCCGGCCCGAGTCGTCGTAGTCGAACCGGAGCGGCGCCCCGGAGGAGTTGATCACCTCGGTCAGCCGGCCACGGTCGTCGTACCGGTAACGCATGACTACTACTTCGCCTGTGCCGTCACCGGAAACCGCGATCCCGGCCACCCGGCCGGACTCGGTCCGCACGCTGACCTGGTAACCACTCGAGTGCCGCATCAGCACTGGTGCGCCGACGCCGTCGTACTCGATCTCGACCCGATCGCCGTCAGAGCTTTCCGTGACAGACAACGGATGCACGCGCCGCCGTGGGCCTGACGGCGCGGCAAACCGGAGGTCGCGCTTTCCCGCGGCGATGGCGTAGGTGCCGGTCGGCTCGGCCCGCAACGGCCAGCGGGGCCCTTCCAGCGGAAGCACGGAAGCACCGGCCGCGGGAATGGGATAGACCAGAATCATCCCGTCATCGCCGAAGTAGCAGACGTTCTGATCGTCGACCTCGAGCCGCTGGTCCACAGTGGACGACCAGGACGGGCCGAACCAGTGCCCGGCCCGGTACGAGGACACGTGCGTGCGGTCCAGCACCAGCCGCAACGCGCCGGGCAGTTCCAGGTCGCGCTGGGTGAGGATCATCTCGCCGGTGGCCACGTCCACCGGGTCGGACTTGCAGACCCGGGTGTCGGGGCCGACGGCCGTGTCCCTCGGCTTGTCCGGCTTGTTGGTCGGCGGCGAGCCGGACGGTGTCGTAGATCCGTTCGGGCCGTTTCCTTTGGGCGTCGGCGTCGGGATGTCGTTGTTCGAGCCAGGCGGGTTCGGCGAACCGTTGGTGTCGGGCCTCGGCGGCGGCGACGTATCCGGTTTGGGCGTGGGCCCCGTGCTCGACGGCGAGGTGCCGTCACCGCTCTTGGGCAGGTCAAGGCCCTTGGGAGTCGGCGTCGGATCACCCGGCTTGGGCGACGGCGGCGCCGCCTTGCCCGGCTTGACGTTCTTGAGTGATTTGCTCACATCGCCGAAGGCGCCGCCGAGTTTCTTGAGCATCGGGGCGAGCTTGCCCAGCGCCTGGACGAGTTTGGTGGTCAGCCCGGCGATCTTGGTCGCGGTCTTGGCCACCGCCCCGATCACCTGCGGCACCACCCACACCATCCCGATCCCCAGCGTGAACAACACCTGCAACGCCCAGCTGATCAAATGCCCGACCAGCTCAGCGATGATGTCACGCACCAGTGTCCGGACCGCGGCCACGACCTCACCCGCGGTCCCGATCCCGCTGGCCGCGCCCTCCGCGGCCGCCTTCGCCGCCCCGATCAGATTCGCCGTGTCGGTGCTGCGGGCGCGGTAGGCGTCCGCGGACTCGCCGGTCCAGGACGCAGTGTCGCTGGCGATCAGGTTGGCCATCTCGGTGCTGATCGACCCCAGCTCACCGGCGATGTTGGTCCACGTCTGCGCATGCGCCTTGATCTGATCCGGATCCCCGGTCAACTCATCCAACGCATCCGACAACGGCCCCACATGCTCGATCAACCAGCCCACACCAGCCGAGAAGATCGCCCCGAACGGATCCAGCGCCATCCCCAACGCGTCCAGCGCGGTCCCGGCCGCCCCCAGCACACCAGCAGCCCAGTCACCACTCTCGATGGCCTTGCTGGTGTCATTCACCGACTCCAGCAACGGCACACCACTGAAACCCTGGGTGGAGTCCTTGCGTTCAGCGACCAACGGGTTGCTCACGAACTCTCCTCAACCGCCGACGTCACCCCCGGACGGTGTCAGAACCCGCCAACCTCCCGCCAACGCGAGCCCAACAGGGATTTCTTGATGTTGGTCGCGTTGGGATTGCACGTTCAGTTCAGTGCGTCCTTGTGACGGTAGGGAACGATCAGTGCGGCGATGATCGCGACCACGCAGATGGCACCGGAGACCGCGAACGATGTCGTGTATGCGTCCACTGTGGGCAGTGGGGTGCCGGGCATGGTGTTGGCGGCCAGAATCGCCGTGGCGACGGCGGTGCCGATGGAGCCGCCGACTGATCGCAGGGTCTGGTTGACGCTGTTGGCGACACTGGTCTGCTCGGGGGTCACCCCGCTGTTGAGCAGCGTCGGCATCGCTCCCATCGCCAGGCCGAGCCCGAGGCCGAGCAGGCCGGTGGCCACGTAGAAGTGCCAGTGGTCGGTGTGGAAGATCAGCAGGAAGACGAACGTCGAGGTCGCCACGATCGTGCCGATCACCATCGGCCACTTCGGGCCGATGTGGCGGATCAGCAGTGACACGGCCCCGGCCGCCACGAGGGTGCCCGCGGTCAGCGGCAACAGGGTCAGTCCGGCACCGAGCGCGTCGGAGCCGAAGCCGTAGCCGAACCGGCTCGGGGTCTGCACGAACTGGATCACCAGCACGAACGCCCCGTACATGCCGACGCCGGTGAGGAACGCCGTCAGGTTGGTGCCCAGCACGACCGGCTTACGCATCATCCGCATGTCCAGCAACGGCTTGTGCACGCGTTGCTCGACGAAGAAGCACGCCACCAGCAGCACCAGACCGCCCGCGAACAGGCTGAGCACGGTCGCGGAGTCCCAGCCCCAGCTCGGGCCCCGGTTGATGCCGAGCACGAGGCACACCAGGCCGCCACCGAGCGTCAGCAGGCCCCAGATGTCGATGTGCAGGCCCGTAGCCCGCTCCGGCAGCTTGATCAGCAGCGCGACGCCGAGCAGGCCGATCGCGGTGGCCGCAGCGGAGATCCAGAACATGCCCTGGGCGGTGACGCCCGCCTTCACCAAACCGCCGGAGATCAGCAGGCCGGCCCCGGCGCCGATCCCGGTCAGCGCGCTCAGGATGGCCAGGCTGGACGGAACCCGCTCAGGCGGGAAGATCGACCGCACAATCCCGATCGCCAGCGGCATCGCCGCGAAGCCCATGCCCTGCAGCACCCGGCCCACCAGCACAAGCGGCAGTGACGGCGACAAGGCCACGAGTACGGAGCCTGCTGTCGTGAACACCAGTGTGAGCATCAGGACACGTTTGCGGCCCAACGAGTCACCGAGAGATCCCAGCAACGGCGTGAAGACCGCCGCGGCGAGCAGGTTGACCGTGACCACCCAGGACACATCGGACATGGAGACGTTCAGCGACTGCGCCAGGCCCGGCATGATCGGCATCACCATGCTCTGCATCACCACGACGGCGAACGTCGAGAGCGCAAGCACAAGCAATACCGCCCCCGGCGGCGTGTGGGACCGGCTCCCCGGCCCCTGGGACGCGGCCTCACCGGCGCTGCGCCGTGGCGACGTGACAACTGCGGACATGGCGACCTTCTCACTTGTAGTCAACTGACGACTTACACGGTAAGCCATCAAGTCGTCGCTTGACTACATCTCTTTGAGTGATCGTCGTCACGACACGTTTCAGCTGGTCTACACTAAAGTCATCAAACGACTAATTCGCCCAGGAAGCCTCGATGAACACAGACAGTGACCCCAGGCCAAGGCGCCGCGACGCGGCCGCCACCCGCGAGGCCCTGCTGACGGCGGCGCGGACATTGATGGCCCAGCACGGCGTGGAAGGCACCAGCACCCGGGACGTCGCCACCGCCGCGGGCGTCAACCAGGCACTGGTCTACCGCTACTTCGGCTCCAAGGAAAAGCTCTTCGCCGAGGCAGCGAGCGACGCCACGACCACCCCGGACACCCTCATGACCGAAACACCGCTGGCCGACCTGCCCGCCATCCTGGTCGCCCGCGTCCTCGACATGACCGGCTCCGACAACACCAGCATCTCCACCCTCGTCGCCGCCGCCAACGACGACACAATCCGCGACATAATCCGCGACAGGATCATCAGCGGCTTCGACGACGAACTGGCCCCCCGCCTCGACGGCCCCGACGCCGCCCTGCGCGCCGAACTCTTCGCCGCACTGATCACCGGCATCGGCTTCCTGCACAGAAAAATCGGCACACCCGCAATACTCGCCGCCGACCGCGAAACCCTCATCGCCCACGTCGACAACATGGTCAAACTCCTGCTCACCAACCAACCTTGACCAGGCCGCCTACCGAACTACGGTAAGAAACACGCTCCAGGAGTCAGCCGGGACGGTGAGCATCCCGGACAGCCGTGGCGAGTGGTGAGCAGGCAAGCTCAACACAGTCGCCGCTCGTGCCATGGCTGCTATAGGTGCTCTTCCGCCAAGCCAGTGCAGGGTGATCCACGGTGCGCACCTCGCTTGTGGTCTCTTGCTCGTTTCGGCTGTGAGTAGTGCTGAAGAGGGCCCGAATGTAGGCCTCAGTCTGCAGCAGGCCCGGAATCTCGAGCGGCAGAAACTGGAGAACCTGTGCGGCTGCTGTCTCCACATCGACGTAGCCCAAGCCCTTCGAAACATAGGCTGTGTACCACGGCTGCTTGTGGGTCTCCCTTACTTCGTCGAGCAATCCTTCCTCATACCAAGTCGGCTCAGTCACGGAAACTCCCGGAAGCTCGCACAGGGTGTCCATCATCCACCCGGGATAGCCGGGACCGGGATTTCCGGTCGCGGTCATCCCGGGCAGCGATGTAGGCCCTCGCGTATGCGCGTCAGGAGATTGTTGCGGCGAAGCGGGCGTTGCGGGCGGCGTCGGTCAGAAACGTGCCGACGCCATCGATGTAGCCGCCGCGTGAGCACCACAAGGTGACCTCATAGCCTCCGGAAACGCCTCTGGTCGAGGAGCCCGTGCAGTTCTTGCCCGTGATTGCCATGAGTAGCACCAGTTCGCGGGCTTCGCTTGCGGCATCGGTCAATGTGCTTCCGTAGCCGTCGATGTAACCGCCGCGCGAACACCATAGGGTGGTTCGGTGGCCGCCGGTCACTCCTTTGATTGAACTTCCCGTGCAGTCGATGCCGTGGTCGGTGTAGATCTGGTACAACAGCAGGGCTTCCCGGTTGGCGTCGGTCAGTGTGCTGCCGTAGCCGTCGACATAGCCCTTGCCTGAGCAGAAAAGTGTCACTCGGTAGCCGCCGGACACTTGTTTCGAGGATGATGCGCTGCAACCGGCGGCCGCGGTCGCGGTGCCTGCCGGGATCACGATCATGCCAAGGGTCAGCAACACTGCGGCCAGCGCGCGTCTCACGGTGTCTCCCTTCGTTCTCCGTCGAGCGCTGACACTTTCTCAATTTGCTGCACCAGAAGTCAGCCGCTGAACGGCGACGACACAAATACGGTCCCGTCAGGGATTGTTCAGGTAGGTCAGCACGGCCAGGACGCGGCGGTTGCTGCTGTCGTCGTCGGTGATGCCGAGTTTGCCGAACATAGAGGTGGTGTATTTGCTGATCGCGCTCTCGCTGAGGAAGAGCCGTTGACCGATGGCCTGATTGGACAGTCCTTCGGCCATCAGGCTGAGCACGGCGTGTTCGCGTTCGGTGAGACGTTCCAACAGCCTGTTCGAGGAGCCGCTGGACATCAGCTTGGTGATGACGACCGGATCCATGGCGGTCCCGCCGCCGGCGACACGTTCCAGTGCGTCGATGAACTGATCGGCGTCGAACACGCTTTCCTTGAGGAAATAGCCGATGCCGTCGGCGCCGTCGGCCAGCAGTTCGCGGGCATACAACTGTTCGACATGCTGGGAAAGGATCAGGACGGGCAGTCCGGGTAGTTCACGGCGGGCGGCGAGCGCGGCCCGCAGGCCCTCGTCGGACTGGGTCGGCGGCATGCGCACGTCGACGATGGAGACATCCGGCCGCCACGTCAGCATCGCGTCGAGCGTCTCGGGCCCGGTGGTCGCCACCGCCACCACCTCGTGCCCGTACGCCTCAAGGAAGCGGATCATCCCATCGCGCAGGAGGTAAAGGTCTTCGGCTACAACGACTCGCATGGCACCACCATTCTCGCGCGGGTTGGTCCGCCGACCGGGCTTGTGATCTCACACGTGCCGTCGAAGGCAGCGAGCCGACGGCGTAGCCCTGCGATTCCACCGCCCGGGTGCACGCCGGCCCCGCCCCGGCCGTTGTCTTCGACATCGACGACGATCTCGTTCACGCCGGAGACAATGGAGATCTGCGCCTGGGTGGCACGGGCGTGTTTGACCGCATTGGTCAGCAGTTCCGCGATTCCGAAGTACACCGCGGCCTCGATCGGCGGGTCCAGGCGAAGCTCACCATCGGCGGTGACTCTCGTTTCGAGCGGGCTGTCCAAAGCCAGAGCGCGAACGGCGTCGACAAGTCCTCGCTCGTTGAGCACCGGTGGACTGATTCCCCTGACCAGTTCGCGAAGTTCGGTCAGCGATGTGGCGGCACCCGCCCGAGCTTCCTGAAGCAGCGCCTTGGCCTTGGCCGGGTTGGTTTCCATCAGCTTCTCCGCGGTCACCAGCGAGAGCCCGAGCGCGACCAGGCGAGCCTGTGCGCCATCGTGCAGATCCCGCTCGATCCGGCGAATCTCGGCGGCCTGCGCGACTGTCGTATCGGCGTGCTGGGCCGTCAACTCCTGCAGCATCATCGACGGCGATGCACGCAGCAAGCGAACAGCCACCGGCTCGACGAATCTCCAGGCATATGGGGCGCTGGCAATGGCCACGACCAAGCCGAACACCGCGACCAGCGGTTGGCTGAACCCAAGGACGGCGGCCACGATTCCGGCCGGCGGAATGGCCGCGACCAGCCCCACTGTGAACGGTGCGATCGCCACAAACCGTATGTCACGCCAGTTGGCGGGATCAGTCCATCGCGTCCGCCACTGCAACTCCCGGCGGGCGTCGCGACTGCTGCGCGAGTACGAGATGCCGTTCCACCAGTACCCGGTGGACATCCGTGTCACCGGGCCCTCTTGCCGGTATCCGTCCGGAATGACGGTGTCTGTCCACTTTGCAACCAGCGCACGGAACATCCGGCAAACCGGGCGGGACAGGGCGAAAGTGCCGAAACACACCCAGAACACAATCGGTATCCACGACCACGGGTCGCCCGCCCACCAGGTCCCGAGCACCACGGCAGCAGCCCACACCGCCGGGACCAGCATGCTCACAACCACCACGACACACGCTCGCACGAATCCCACGCAAGCGCTCACCACCCAGGACTTCATATGTCCACTGTGCAACACGTGAAGCCGATTGCCCGCCGGGTCGGCCCTGAAGTAGGCCTGGCCCTACCCTTCCCTGCGGCCAGGCACCCGCTGACAGGCAGGTGCGTGGGCGAAGGCAGCGTCCAGCTCCTTGTTCGCCCGCAAGTCCGCTATGGGGTTGGCCGCGCCGCCCAGCGGAGCGAGCCCTGTGCTCACGTCCTGCATCCCCTTGCGGAACGACTCCGGGTCTCCGGCCGCCATTTGCTGGAGCTTGTCGCGGGCGGAGCCCAGGGCGGTGCGGATCGTGCCCAGGGTTGTCCTGGCCCGGTCGACCGCGGCCTGACCGTCCGTCACGGGCGGCGGCCCGGCCTGCTCAAGCCTGATGGACACCGATTCGATCGAATCGGCCAGGGAACCGAGATACGCCTGCAGGCTCGCTGTGGCCTGCCGTGGGTTCGCCGGATCGATCTGCGGCAACCGGGACAGCTTGGCGCCACCGGATTCCATGGTCTGACAGATCTGCTCGGCCCAGGAGATCGCAGCCTCATTGGGTTCGTCACGGCTCGAACCACACCCGGCGGTCAGGGCGACGACGACAGCTGTCCCGACAACTGCAAGACGATTCATGTTTTATCCTCGAGCGAGAAAGCGAACGTGATAGCGAAGTTAGCGACATCGTGCCTGGCCGGACAATGTCGGCCCCCAAAACCATCACCAGGCAACAAAAATGACATCCAGATTACGCAGATACATCTAATTGACAACCACGCACATCAATTTTAGGTTCAAGGAAAGCCGTTCCGGAGAAAGGCCGACGGTGACTGGACCACCCGACCCCGATCTGCCGATCGCCTTTGCCGCCCGGTCTCCCGCACCCGGCGGCCGGGCCGCGGGCGATCTGTGGTCCCGGCTGCCGGCCGAGCTCGCCGTGCTGTTCCGGCCCCAGGTCATGGACCTGACCGACGAGATCTGGCAGGAGCTGCAGCGGGCCGTCCCGGCTTTCGGCCACCAACTGGACGACGCCTGCGGCATAAGGATCGCCGGCTACATCCAGCAGGCACTCACGCAGTTCGTCGACCGTCTGGCCGACCCGACGGCACCGCAGGACTATGCCGCCGAACGGTTTCGTCAGCTCGCGTTGCGCGACGACGTCTCCGGCCGCCCGATTCTGGACATCCTGCAGACCGCGTACCGGGTCGGCGCCCGGGTCGCATGGCGAAGAGTTGTCGACGAGGGCACCAGAATCGGAATCCCGACCGACGCTCTGTGCCTGCTCGCCGAAGCGATCTTCATGTATATCGACGAGTTGTCCGCACTGGCCGTCGAAGGGCAGGCATCCGCGCGAATCCGCGAGGCCGGAGCTTTGGAACGCCGGCGAAGGCAGTTGCTGGAACTGCTGCTGGCGGGGGCCACAAGAGAAGCACTCTCGCAATTGTCGGAAGCGGCTCGCTGGCCGTTGCCGCAACGTGTGCTCGCGGTCTCGCTCGACATCCGTGACGCGTGGCCGGACCCAGAGGAACCGTCGCTGGACAGCCGCATCCTGGTCGATCTGGAGGGCGCGGCCCCATGCCTGCTGGTCGGCGAGGAACACCGGGAACTGGTGGAGCGGCTGCCGGTGTTCCTGCCCGGCTGGCGGGCCGCGGCCGGCCCGGTCACCGACCTCGACGACGCCAGAATCTCCCTGCGGTGGGCCAGGCGTGTCACCCACCTGGTCCGCCGGGGCACACTGCCGGACGCCACGGTGACGTGGTTCGACGACCACCTGCCGACACTGTGGCTGCTGCACGACCGGTTCCTGGTCCAGCAGATCTCCACCCGGGTGCTGGCGCCGTTGAACGGCCTCAGTCCCACACAGCGCGCGACACTCAGCGAAACCCTGCTGATCTGGCTGCAGACCCAGCGCACGGCCGTGGAGATGGCAGAAATACTCAGCGTGCACCCGCAAACCGTGCGATACCGGATGCGTCAGCTGACCCGCCTGTTCGGTGACAGCCTCAACGACATCGACGCCCGCTTCGACCTGGAAGTAGCCCTGCGAG
Organism: Kibdelosporangium banguiense; assembly: GCF_017876405.1. Lineage (GTDB taxonomy): Bacteria > Actinomycetota > Actinomycetes > Mycobacteriales > Pseudonocardiaceae > Kibdelosporangium > Kibdelosporangium banguiense. The sequence continues at coordinate 12,028,029 of NZ_JAGINW010000001.1, forward strand.
CCGAACGCGTCCCCCTCGACGACCAGTAACGCCGTTCAGGTACACCCCCGGACCGGTAATACATTTCCCAGCAGCATCGACACCTTCCGAACAATGAACCCCTGCCCGCCGGGACGATACCGGCGAATAATCACGTCGCCAATCCCAAGCCGGATTTTTGTCACAACGTGAGCACGCCGGGCGACGCGATTGTCCACAGCCAAGCAGAAGGCTGTGACCAGGCAGTCTATCCATCAGAGCCAAAATCACACGCTCGTGAATATCACCGGCTGACAAATCGGCAGGCGAACGGGCGAAGCCCTTGCGACGCTCACTCATGGCAGTTACTTTACTCGCCAGTAGCCTCGCGACGGCGAGGCTACTTCCATCCGGCAAATCGGCGATTGAACCAGCCCTCTGCCGGGCCGCGGCTTTTTACCCCGCGGTTTTCGTATCATCGTTGATACACGGAGGAAGATTGTGAACAATCGAAGAGGGTTCACCCGGCTGGGTGTGGCGCTCACCGCCGCGGCAGCCGTGGTGTCCGGCACAGTGGTGCTGGGGACAAGCAGCGCAACGGCCGACCCCGCCTCACTGACCCTGAACTACCAGTGCCCCTTCCCCCTGATCGGCGTCCAGCCGGTGAAGGTGAAGATCGACACGGACCTCCCGAAGACCATCCCGGTCGGCGCGCCGACCCCGGAACTGGTCATCAAGACGGTCTCCACGGTCAGCGCCACCGCCACCCAAGGCCTGAACCTGGTCCAGGCCAAGACACTCGAGGGTTCCGCGGTGTCGGACACGACCGTGGCGGCGCCCGAGGGAACCCTGCCGGTGAAGGTGCCGGTCACGATCGCCAAGACCGACATCCCGGCACAGGGCGAGTTCCAGGCCCCGGCCGACGGCAAGGCACCGTCGCTGACGTTCAGCAAGGCGGGCACCGCCAAGATCACCGTCAACGGCCTGCAGTTGCACCTGATCCCCCGCAAGGCGGACGGGACACTGACCGGCCTGGGTGAGTTCGACTCGCAGTGCACCCAGGATCCGGGCCAGAACAACGAACTGGCCAGCATCACGATCACGGAGGCCGGCGACACCGAAGCACCAACCGCGCCAGGCAACCCGCGTGCCACCGGCACGACCACCAACAGTGTCTCGCTCGCGTGGGACGCTGCCAGCGACAACAAGGGCGTCACTGGTTACGACGTCTACAACGGCACCACCCTCGCCACCAGCGTCACCGGCACGTCGGCCACGATCAGCAACCTCACCGCGAACACCAGCTACACCTTCACGGTGAAAGCCAAAGACGCAGCCGGCAACGTTTCTCCAGCCAGTGCTGCGGTAACCGCGAAGACCCAGCCGGCCGCTGACACCGAAGCACCCAGCGCGCCAGCCAACCCCCGTGCCAGCGGTACGACTGCCAGCAGCGTGTCACTGGCGTGGGATGCCGCGCGTGACAACGTGGCCGTCACCGGCTACGACGTCTACAACGGCACCACCCTCGCCACCAGCGTCACCGGCACGTCAGCCACAATCAGCAACCTCACCGCGAACACCAGCTACACCTTCACGGTGAAAGCCAAAGACGCAGCCGGCAACGTTTCTCCAGCCAGTGCTGCGGTAACCGCGAAGACCCAGCCGGCCGCTGACACCGAAGCACCCAGCGCGCCAGCCAACCCCCGTGCCAGCGGTACGACTGCCAGCAGCGTGTCACTGGCGTGGGATGCCGCGCGTGACAACGTGGCCGTCACCGGCTACGACGTCTACAACGGCACCACCCTCGCCACCAGCGTCACCGGCACGTCAGCCACAATCAGCAACCTCACCGCGAACACCAGCTACACCTTCACGATCAAGGCCAAGGACGCAGCCGGCAACGTGTCCGCGGCCAGCGCTCCGGTCACCGCCCGCACCGCGCCCGGCAGTGGCAACACCATCAAGTACGGCTACACCGCGGCCGGTTCGTCGTTCATCAAGGCAGCCAACGGAACCGCGAACCTCGCCGGTGCCATCGACGCCGAGCTCGACCTGGCGACCGGCAACTACACCGCGGATCTGACCCTGAACCCGACCACCGGCGAGTTCAAGATCCTCGGTTTCCTCCCGGCCACCGCCAAGATCGAGTTCGAGCAGGCGGGCAAGACCACCGGCAGCCTGACCGGCGGCGTGCTCACCGCGAGCTCCAAGGTGACCGTGAAACTGCCGCAGATCAGCGTGTTCGGCTTCCCCATCAGCCAGTCGGCCGACTGCAAGACGGCCACCCCGTCGGACATCAACCTGACGTCCGGCCCGAACTTCGACCCGCTGGCAGGCGGGAAGCTGACCGGTGAGTACACGCTGGCGGCGCTCAAGGGCTGCGGTTTCCTCAACGACATCATCAGTGCCCTGACCGCAGGCCCCGGCAACACCATCCAGATCACCCTCACCCCCAAGAACGCCGCCAGGCACCTCATGAAACCCAAGAAGCGGTAACCCAAAGGCCGTGGGGCCCGGGCACGTCGTGCCCGGGCCCCACTTCCATGTTCAGCAGGTCAGCAGGTTGTGATGGGAGGCCGGCCGGCGAAGCGGTCGGCGATGAAGGCCTTGGCGTCCTCGTTTCCGTAGTACACCAGGGTTATGTGGTCGGTGGCCTGCGTTTTCCAGGTCAGCTTCACGCCTTTGGCACAGTAGGCGTTGCGCAGGGCCTGCGCCTGCGAGTAGTCGACGAGTTCATCGTTGGTGGCGTGGTACTGCAGGACCGGGACATTGATCGGGTTTGTGCCGAGCTTGTTCTCGGCGACCCGGGCCAGCCATGACGGCGTGAGCACCGGGCTGCCGGTGGTGTAGTCGATCAACCGTTTCCCCTTGTACCGCACCAGAAGCTCCAGCGTACAGGCGTCATTCTGCATCTGCGTGACCAGTGCGCGGCCCGCGTCGTTGAGGTAGGAATCGAGCCTCAGATCGGGGTACGCCGCGTCGAGCCCGATCAGCGAGTACATGAGCAGGCCGAACCCCGGCTTGCCGTCCAACGGCAACGCGACCTGCGTCAGGTCCGCAGGCACACCGCCGCCGACCACGCCGACGAGGTTGAGTTCCGGCGCATAGCCGGGTTGCTGCTCACCTGCCCACATCGCGGCGCCGCCGCCCTGCGAGTACCCGCGGAAGGCGACTTTGGCACTGGCGGACAGCCCGGCCTCGGGCAGCCGTTGGGCCGCACGGATGGCGTCGATCATCGCGTGTCCCATGGACTGTCCGACCACGTAAGTCGTTCTGGGATTGGGCATGTAGCCCTCGTAGTCGGTGATCGCGACCGCGTATCCGGCGTTCAGCATGTCGTTGAGGGCGGGTTGCTCGTAGAACGCGCCGACATCGATCATCCGCGAGGGGGCGCACCTGAAGGCAGGGCCGTGGGTGCCTGGGGCGAGTCCGACGATGGGGGCGGTCGACGGGTTGACACGCTTGGCGATCAGCACTGTTCCGGTCACCGCGTTGGGCTGCCCCAACGCGTTGGTCGACCGGTACATCACTTGCCAGGCGTTCACTGTGGACTTGACCGGGCCTGCCTGTGAGAGGCGCCAGCGGATGATGTCTCCGGGCGCGCCAGGCGGCAAAGGCGTTGGCGGGACATAGAAACTGTCGTCGGCAGGGCCAGGATCGGCAGCCATGGCGGGGGCGATGGTGACTGACGCGATCATGGCAAGGATCACGGCCGCCACACGTTCTCGGTTTCGCATCTGAAGTCTCCAGAAAAGGGGGCGATAAAATGAAACTTACTCGCGAGTAACAATTCATGCAAACTGTCACGGACAAACAATTCCAACGGCCGTATTCGTAGCCCCGAAACAGGCCTTCCACCAGGCCAAACGGGGGGTCTTTAGCACGTTTTGACAAGTTGTCACCGAACAGACTGTCACGACTGGATAATTGCCTCTCGTTGACACAATTGGGGGGCGAATTTATGGTCGGGAGAACGTATCCACTTCCTGCCACAGGAGTGCCGACATGACGACTGAGCTCGACCGTGCCGTGGGCACGCCCAGCCAGCAGGCGCTCACGGCCGTGCCGAGAGAGCTCGCCGAGCGGATGCGGCCGCACCTGGGCCAGATGGTCCGCGACATGATCGTGGAGATCCAGCGCGCGGTCCCGGCCTACCGCCAGCCGCTGGAAGGCAAGTTCGGCGAGATGCTCGTCGGCGGTGTCCAGACGGCCATCGAGGAGTGCTACGACACCATCGGCACCAGCCCGTCATGTCGTAGCGACTGGCTGAAGTTCTTCCGTTACACCGGCAAAGTGGAGTTCCTGCAGGGCCGCACGATGGACGCGTTACAGACCGCCGTCCGCATCGGCGGCCGCGTCGCCTGGCGGCACCTGTCCACCGAAGGCCGAGCCCTCGGCATAGAACCCGACACTCTCTTCGCCGCGGCCGACGCCATCTTCGCCTATGTCGACGAGCTGTCCGCCGTCGCCGTCGAGGGCTATACCGAAGCACAGGCACGCGCAGGCGGCGCACGGGAGCGCAGACGCCAGCAACTGCTCAAGATGATTCTCGCCAAACCCCAGGCGTCCAGGGAAAGCATCGCCGAACTGGCCGCCATGACCGGCTGGACACTGCCCGACCAGCTCGCCGTGATCGCCCTGGAATACCGCGAGGACCAGCACCAGCTCCCCGCGACCGCGCTCGGCCCCCAGGTACTCGTCGACCTGGAAAGCGCCGAGCCATGCCTGGTGGTGGCCGAGCCCGAACTGCACCTCAGCCGCCTTGCCAGCGAACTACGCGGACGCCGCGCCGCCATCGGCCCGGCAGCGCCCCTGGAGAACGCACGCCACTCCCTGCGTTGCGCCCGCACAGCCCTGACCCTCGTCCAGCGCCGTGCCCTGCCCCAGCAACCGATCACCTGGTGCCGGGACCACCTCTCGACCCTGCTCCTGTTGTCGGACGAATTCCTGGCCGGCCGCCTCGTCCGCCGCGCCCTCAGCCCCTTCGCCGACCTGACCGAAAAGCAACGCGACAGACTGATGTCCACATTGCATGTCTGGCTCGGCAGCGGCGGCGGAATCAACGAAATAGCCAACCGCCTCGGCATCCACCCCCAAACCGTCCGCTACCGCATCCACCAGCTCACCGAACTGCTCGGCGACCGCCTCAACGACCCAGCTGAACGCCTCAACCTCGAAATCGCCCTGCGCACCAGACAGCTCCTGTACCGGCGCCAACCGACCAAGACTGGACCGAACACAGCCTGACCTGCGTGGATGACGTTTCCTCGATCGCGGGGTTGCGCGCGGCGACGGTTTAAGCGAACATTCATTCGCTATGGAGTCCCGTTCGAGTTTCACCGCTGAGACCGTGGCCCTGCTGCGGGCATTCGAGTCCTACCGCCCGCCTGGGCGGCGGCTGTTCTGTGATCCTTATGCCGCAGGGTTTCTGAGGCTGTGGTTGCGGGTGTTGGCGGAGGCCAGCCGGGTGCCTGTACTACGAGGGCTGGTGACGGGTCTGTACGACCTGGTGGCTGGGCCGGGGCCACGGTCGTCTGCCGTGGCACGCACCAAGGTGATCGATGATGCGGTCGTGGCGGCGATGAGCGGCGCAACGCAGTGCGTTCTGCTGGGCGCGGGCTTCGACACACGCGCTCACCGCCTTCCGGCGCTGGCCGGATGCCGGGTGTTCGAAGTCGATCATCCCGCCACCCAGTCGGCGAAACGCGACGCGGTCGACCGGCTCGGGCTGCGGTCCGGCCACGTCAGCTATGTGCCGGTCGATTTCGAGGTGGACGACCTGGCGATGGCCTTGGCCGGCAACGGGTTCGATCCGGCGGCTGCGGCGGTGTTCGTGTGGGAGGGCGTCACGAACTACCTCACTGCCGACGCGGTCGATGCCACCCTTGCTGTGCTGAGAAAACTCGGCGGGTCACTTGTGCTCACCTACGTCGACGCTCGTGCGCTGCATGAGCCGAGCCCGTTCCCGGAGGCACGACGGTGGGTACGGGCCGTCGCCCGGGCGGGCGAGCCGTGGACCTTCGGGTTGTTGCCCACACAGGTGGGCGAGTTCCTGGCCGAGCGCGGTTTCAGACTGCGTGCGGATGTCTCGGCCTTCGACGCCGGGCAAACCTGGTTCGCCGCGCAGCACCGCCGCGAGCAAGGTTCACAGCTCTACCGAATCGCGATCGCCGACGTCATCCGGAGCACCGATGCCACGCATCTCTGAGCAACGCCGGGCCGCGCAGCGCCAACGGATCCTGGACGCGGCAATGGCCTCTTTCGAGAAGGCTGGCCCGGACGGGGCGTCCATGCAGGACATCATCGCCGAGTCCGGGATGAGCGCCGGTGCCATCTACCGCTACTTCGACAGCAAGGAAGCGATCATCGAGGCGGTCGCCACCGAACGGCACGAGCACGAAAAGGCCTTGCTGGCCGACGCGATGACGGTCGGCTTCCCCGACGGACTGCGGCAGTTCATGAACGCGTACTTCGACTGGGTGGCCGACCCCGCGGAGGCGCAACGTCGTCGCGTGGCCGTGCACATCTGGGCCCGTGCTCAACATGACGAACGGCTGCGGCAGATAGTGACCGAAGGACTGGCCCCACTCAAAGACGTCGCCAGTGTCCTCGCCGACGCCCCATTGCCGGCAGGCGTCGACCCGGACATGTTCGCGCGGGTCCTGCTCGCCGTCATCCAGGGCTTCCTGCTTCAGCGCTCCTGGGAGCCTGACCTTGATCCCCAGAAGTACCGGGACACCGTCAACAGTCTGCTGCACCTGCTCAACCGGTCATGAGTTGGTGCATGGCCTGGGTGAAGCGGGTACGAGCGCGGGCCGCTTCGCCGTGGCGTCCGGCTTTGGTCAGGGTGTCGACGAGGTCGGCGTGGGCCTGTTCGTCGTAGGGATCCTTGGCGAGCAGACGATGTAGGTAGTGCACGGCCTCGTCCACGTCCGGTGCGAGCCGAACCAGTGTCCGGGCCACACGGAGATAGGTCGCACGCGCTTGCTCGCGCAGTGAGACTGCCCAGTCGTCGTAAGGTTCGTCTTCGAACAAGTCGCCTGTGTAGGCGGACTCGGCGGCGGTCAGCATTGTGCGGTCGGTGCGGCGGAGGCCTTCTTCGGCGTCGAGGAAGAAGTCTTCGATGTCGAGGGTGAGTTTCGTTCTGTCCAGGGCGACTGTGGCCTGGTCGGCGACGATGAGCTGGGGATCCAAGGTGGTGCGCAGGGTCGACAGGGCGACCGAGAGCCGGTGGGCGACCTTGCCGGAGTCCTCGCCCCAGAGCAGCCGGCCGAGTTCCTCACGGGCTATTCCACGGCCACGCCGGACGATCAGGATCCGCAACAGGTCACGGGCCTTGCGGGACTGCCAGGCTGCGACCGGCTCGCCCGCGACACGCACTTCGAATCGGCCGAGTGTCCGAACCGTCACGGCCTCGCCCGAACCGGGCAGCCGAATCCCTTGGCTGGCAAGGCATGCGCGGGCGACACGGGCCAAGGCGCGTTCGGTGTCGTGGGCGTCTGGCAAGGTGCCGAGCACGGCCGACACACGCAATTCGTCCAGCCGTGCTCCGGTGTCGCGCCAGATATCTCGAGCCTCCATGAGCGCCCGGCGAGCTGCGGCCGGGCGAGGGCTGGTCGCAGCCACCAGTTCGAGCGCTTCGGCGAGACGAGCTTTGTCCCGGTGCAGCCGGGCCAGTTCGGCCGCCTCGGCAGCCAGGTTCGTGGCGTCCTGGCCCGCGGTGTGCTCGGCCCAGCCGAGTGCGAGCACAGTCCTGATCACCGCCGGGCCGACCGCGAGCGCCCGGGCGCGGAGCGCGAACTGTTTGGCCGCAACGGGATCAGACGGCGTCAGCAACACAGCCAGACCGGTCAAGGCAGGTACCAGGCCCTGGCGTTCGACGGCCATCCGGACGGCCTCCTCGTAGGCCGCGAGTGCCAGATTTGTCCTGCCTCGCAGGCGATACACGTCGCCGAGCCGGGACAGTGGGTAGGCCAGGCGCTGCGAGGAGTTGCGATGTTCCACAGCAAGCGCTTGCTCAAACCGAGAGAACGCCTCATCCAGGCGGCCAAGGCGTTTCAGCGCGTCTCCGCTGTTGCACAACGCGAGGCCCAGCACTGTCCGGTAGTCCACGGTCTCGGCTTGCCGGACCGCGATCTCACCCACCGCCAGCGCGTCGGCGAACCTGCCCTCGCCGAGCAGTCGTGACGACAGATTCGTCCTGATCCGGGCACATTCGACCAAATCGCCCGCTGTCTCGGCGATCTCCAGCGCCCGCTCGTAATGACTCTGCTCGGCCGCCGCCTCGCCACGCATCTCAGCCGCAAAGCCCAAGGCGACATGAGCCGCGGCCAGCGCCCGGCTGTCCTGGCAGATCCCGGCCACCCGCCACGCCGAGGACGCCAGTTGCCGGCATTCGTCCTGATTGCCAAGCGCCCAGTGCGCGGTGGACATCCAAGCCAGCAGCAACGCCTCCGGCGCGGTCGTGCCGCGGTCGAACCTGCCGCGTTCGTACGCCGCCAGCGCCGCTGCCGGGCGGCCCTGCTTGTACTCCAGATGGCCGACCAACCGGGCCAATGAGGGGTCGAGTACACCGCCATCGTCATACATGTCGTAGACGGCTCGCGCGCTTTCGATGTGCCCGCAGAGCGCAAGTGCTTCGCCACGCAACAAATGCAGCCGCTTGGTCATGTCCGCGGGTGCCACGGTGCCGAGAAGTTCGAGCACATGCGACGCACCGGCTGCGGCGAGCATCCGGTCGCCGTCCTGCTCAAGGAGTTCGGCAGCACTGGACACGTCGGCCTCCGCCAGGGCTTTGAGCGAACCCTGATTCAACCCTGACACCCCTTCGCAGGCTAGACCGCAGGCCGAGCACGGCACCGAAGCAGGCACGGGGAGGACATTCGTGACACACCAAGAATTGCCCGAACAGGCAAGACATCCCGCACGATGGTGGGCGGCACTGGTCGCCGTCCTGCTGGCGGCGCTGTTACCCGCCGGTCCGGCGTCCGCGGAGGCAGAGAGGTGCTACATCCCGGAAGGAGTCATGAAGCGGATCTGCATCCCTGTGACAACACCGGCACGCCCCGCAGCAGTACGTGGATACGGCTGGGTATGGGCGGACTTGGCGGCCAGCCCGCTGGACACCTGGTACACGCCAAGCCCGGCCTACCAGTTCAACTCGGTGGCCGGCCCGAACAACCTCGTGACCCACATGGGCACCGGAACGTACGCCGTCCTGCTCAAAGAACTCAACGCCGGCGGTGGCGTCGCACACGTGACCGCGTACGGGTGGGACGCCAAGACCAGGTGCAAACTGATCAGCACCCAAACCTGGCCGGAGGGCCAAATACTGATCGTGCGCTGTTACGACCTCGCCGGAGCGCTGAAGGACAGCCAGTTCACCGCGTCCTACACGAGCCTGACGAGCACCTACTACCCATTCGCGTACATTTCGCCTGCCGGACAGCACAATTCGACCGGCGGGGTCAACACCGTGACGTCTGTCGGTCCCCCGGGTTCCTACGAAGTGACCTTGCCGGGAATCAACGTGAGCAACGGCACCGAGCAAGTGACCGCTCAGGGCCAGGACGCCAACTGGTGCAAGGTCGCCGGCTCCTGGCTTGCGGGCCCGGACCACAAGATCGGCGTCCAGTGTTACTCCCCTGCCGGAGTCCCCGCCAACACCACCTTCACCGTCACCTACGTGGCCAAAGGCAACATCGTCGGCGCCTGGTACGACCTCGAGTCGTTGTATGCGTGGTTCGACTTGCGCGGCCCGGGAGTAAGCACCACATGGCGGTTCGCCAACGGCAGGCCAACCGGCCTCGCCTGGGGAGTAATCCCCGGCGTACCCGCCACGCTCACCGCGCCCATGCCGCCCCTGGACAACGGTGACGTCCAGGTGACCGCGTTCGGCGCCGGGCCGGTCTCGTGCTCGGTCGCGTTCTGGAACAACACCGGAATCCGGGTGCAGTGCGTCGACCCAGCAGGAACTCCGGTCTCCGCCACCAGTACGAACACCGCCTTCCTCGGTGCCCTGGTACCTGGCTGACAGCAGGCCCGGCCCGTCACTCTCGACGGGCCGGGCACTTCACGGCCGCAGTACTGCCTTGACGCATTGCCGCGTGTCCATGGCCTGAAACGCCTGGGGCGCACTCTCGAGAGAGAAAGAAGCGTCGAGCACGCCACTTGGGTCGAGTCGTCCATCGAGAACCTCGGGCAGCAACTCTGGCACTACAGCGCGTACATTCGCGCCGCCGCCGCTGAGCGAGAGGTTCTTGCCGAACAGTTCCCACAGAGGAAGCTCGACGCCCCACGGCAGTCCCATGTAGCCGATCCGGCCGCCTGGCCGGGCACAACCGATCGCCTGTCGCATGGAGTCGAGCGAGCCGACTGCTTCGATCACGTGGCCGCTGCCTCCGTCGAGCAGATCCACGATCTCGGCCACGCCTTCATCACCTCGGGCCGTTACGACATCTGTCGCTCCGTGCCGGCGCGCGAGGAGTTGCCGCCGCGGATCCCGTGACATGACAACAATCCGTTCCGCGCCGAGTCGACGGCAAGCCAGGATGGCGCACTGCCCGACAGCGCCATCACCGACAATCACGACAGCAACACCCGGCCGCACGTCCGCGTGCATGGTTGCCTCATGTCCGGTTGCCATGACGTCAGTGAGGGTCAGCACCGCTGGAAGAAGGGCCTCGGACGGAGCCGGTGCCACGACCAAGGTCGTGTCCGCCAACGGGACTCGTACGAACTCGGCCTGACCGCCTTCCAGAGCCGAGCCGTCCGGCCCGAACTCGCCGAACAGCCGGCCGTTCTCGCACGCGATCGGAAGGCCACGGCGACAATTGGCACAGTCGCCGTCGGAGGTGTTGAACGGCGCGATCACGAACTGTCCTGGCCGCACCGTGGTCACGTCCGAACCGACGTCCTCGACGATCCCGACGAACTCGTGACCACTTTGGACCGGCCGAGGCAGTGGCGACAAACCGCGCAGGACAGCGATGTCCGATCCGCACACGGCTGCCGCCACCACCCGCACCAGCGCGTCCGTGGGCTGAACGACACGAGGCTCGGCAACGTCCTCGACGCGGACGTCCCCCTTGTCGTGTATGACAACGGCACGCATTACGCCCTCCTCGCCAAACCGGTACTGCGCATGAGGAACTCGGCCAGAAAGCCGTCATGCGGGATACCGGGCGGCAGCCACCACGTCGGCCGGTCCAGGCCGTAGACGTTGCGGATCGACGACTCGTCCAGCAGGGCGTTGACCAACGCCTCATCCTCCGAGGCGACACCCACCACCAGCGAGTTACGCAGAGGCGCCACGCCATGTTCCTTCGACCAAGGAGCAACCCAGACGCAAGGGAACGGCATCTCAAGGCCGATCTGCTCAGCCGTGGCATCGTCGACCAGGTGCACAGCCGGCCGCAACGCGGCACTGCCGTCCCCGAGGTCATGCGCGATGCCCTCCTTGCCAAGCACGGCTACGGCACCTGCTGCCTGCTGCCTGACGAATTCCTCAACCGCGTGGGCTTCGGCGAGCGGACGGCACGGCAACCCGGCCTCCTCAGATTCCGGTGGCAACGGCCGCAACGCGGCGAGCCGTTCCGCCAGTGCCTTGCTGAAGCCCGCCGCGTCCTGTTCCACCAATACCGCGGTGGTGTTGAGACAGGAAACACCGCCCAACCCGCTCACCGATTCGACCAGAACGTCGAGAAACTGCTCCCAGGGCCCGGTGATGAGCACCTTCACCCGCCCAGGACCCTGCGGCAGAACCGGTGTGCGAGACCACCCGCCTGTGTAGCGGCCCACGACGTCGTCCCCGCCGAAGACCATGGCGAGGTCCGCACTATGGACAAGCTCGTCCGCGGTGCCGTGATCACACGGCAGGAAAAGCACGTCTTCGTCAGCGAATCCGGCTTCCCGCAATGCCAGTACGAGCCGATAGGCCGTGAACGGGTCACGACGTGACGGCCGGATCGCGACCCGGTACCCGAGCGCCACTGCCTCGACCCACAGCGAATGGACGGCAGGATGATTGCCGGACGCGAGCACACTGAGCAGGTGCCCCCGGCGACGCCACACCGCGGCCGCCGACCCGGGCGCAACATGCTGACCTGGCAGCAGAACACCTCGCGGACGGGCGCGTTCAGCGGTACCAACGGCGTTCCTGGCCGCGTCCGCGATGGTCTCGGTCGCGGCTCGGACCACGGACAACGGCAAGCCGGTCGTACGGGCCACCAGCCGATGGTGTTCGTCCGGGTCGAACCCGCCCAGCGACGCGCTTTCGAAGTTCTTCGCAGCCGCAAGGAGCTTCTCGTAGCGCTCAGTCGTCGTCCACGACGCCGACACGGCAGGCCGTGATCGCAGCCGGTCCAACACTCGCGCCACGTACAGCGCCGGTGCGAGGGTCAACTCGGCGACAGCCTGCCCTGTGACGTCCAGAACTGCTTGCCGTTTCGTTGCACGGTATGGCTTTTCCGGGCCGAGGGCGTCGATCGGCCGGGTCCGAGTACATATGGCAGTCATCAGTACGCTCCCGTGATCACCGATACTCCGGAGAACGCCTCGACCGGCTGGACGCCGGCGACCGAGTGGCCCACCTGGCCCGGTGGTGCGGCCACCCGGCGCGCCATGTCGCGTTCGAGATTGTTGGGCAGCAACGCCGACTTGCTGAGGTGGTGCATGACGACCTGGCCGGTCTCACCCACCGCGACCGGATCCCGTGTGCCGGGGTCGACCACCTCGAAGGTGACGAACGCCGACGGCGGATCGAACACGCAGTCACCGTCATCCAGTTCGGGCCGCTCGAACACCGCACCGAGCGCCATTGTGCTGCCGTACAGGCCCCACAGCCCGATTCCCGGGAAGATCTCGTCCTTGAGCAGGTCCCGGGTGTTGGGGTCCATGCTGGTCCCGCACCACGTGATCACCTGGACCTGATCGCGCACCAGTTTCACGAGCTTGTCGTTGCGGGCCAGCTGTTCCAGCAACGGCGGCGGGGCCTGGATCGCCCCGACCCGCTGAGTGCGCAGGATGTCCTCGACCTGGGCCAGGACGTGCTCGAGGTACCGGTCGACCTCGTCGGCACACCCCTGCCGCAGGCACAGACGCACCCAGCGTGGGTCGAAGTCGATCGCGAACCGCACGCCCGACCGGCGACGGGCGTGCTGCCCGGTCAGCTCGAAGTAGTCATGAGGACCACTGGGACCCATCGAAAGCCAGTTGACCCCACGCGGATAACCCCGTTCGTCCATGGCCCGCATGGCTGTCGTCATCTCGCGATCCAGCCAGTCCGCGAGATACAGCACGCGCTTCGGACTGCCCGTGGTGCCACCGCTCTCGCACACACCGACCACCTCAGCGGTTCCGTCGTACCCGCGAGGCACAAGGTCCTCGATCGCGGTTTCCCGCAGATCGTCCACTGTCTGTGGGAACAGCCGCAGGTCCGCTATGGTGCGCACGTCCGTGCGCGGGTCGAAACCCAGCCGGTCCAAGCGGTCCAGCCAGAACGGCGAACCCGTCCGCGGGCAGAAGTGCCAGTGCATGGCGGCCCGGACCAGGTCGTCCGGGTCCACTTCGGCCCCGGGCGGAGCGTCCAGAACGGCCAGGGCGTCCGCTGTCCTCATCACAGTCTCCTTCAGCGCAGATGGACGCCGGCGGACTCGACGGCATCGAGGAACTCGCCACGCGCGATCGCCGCGGCCATGACTTCCAGGTCGTCGGACATGTACCGGTCGTACTCGAGCTTCGGGACCAGTGACCGAACCTTGTCGTACGTCGCCCGGCCCGCAGTGCTCAGTCCGTCACGACGGCCGGACACGTCAACCGCCTGTGCCGCGGCAAGGAATTCCAGCGCAAGGATCCTGGCGTTGTTGTCCAGCACCCGGCGCGCGTTGCGGGCGGAGATCAGGCCCATGCTGACGATGTCCTGGTTGTCCCCATTGGACGGAACACTCTGCGTGCTGGCCGGGCCGATGGTCCGATTCTCCGCGATCAGCGCGGTCGCCGGGTACTGCGCGCCGGCGAAGCCACTGTTGAGGCCGGGCTCGTTGGCCACGAGGAACTCGGGCAGCCCATAGCTGAGATGACGGTTGAGCAAGCGGTTGCTCCTGCGCTCGGAGAGCACGCCGAGCTGGGTGAGCGCGATCGTGACGAAGTCCATCACGAACGCGATCGGCTGACCGTGGTAGTTCCCGCCGTGGAAGACTTCCTTGCCCTGGAAGAACAACGGGTTGTCGGTGGCCGAGTTGAGCTCGGTGGTCAACGTGCCCGCGGCGTGGTCCAATGTGGCCCGGACCGCGCCGAGCACCTGGGGAATCGCCCGCAGCGAGTATGCCTTCTGCAGGTAGACCTCGGTACGGGAGACTCCGTTGCCGTTGTGCGAACGCTTGTCGCGCACCTCATCGGTGAGATCGGCGTGCGAGACAGCCAGCTTGCTGTCGCTGAGCAGCGTGCGCAGGTTGGCCGCGGCGTCGATCTGACCGGGGTGCGGGCGGGCCAGATCGTGGCCCTCGGCCAGGAACGGGCTCGTGGAGCACCGCAGGGCCTCCAGCACCAGCCCGGCGACGATCTCCGCCTGGCGCAGCTGGTCGAACGCGCGACCGACCACAAGCGACCCCAGCCCGGTCATCCCGGAGGTGCCGTTGATCAGCGCGAGGCCTTCCTTGAAGCGCACATCCAACGGCTCAATTCCCAGCTCACGCAACACAATGTCGGTCTTGACCCGCTGGCCGTCCCGCAACACGTAGCCCTCGCCGATCACCGTCGCGGCGATGTGCGCGAGGGTCGCGAGGTCACCGCTGGCGCCGAGCGAGCCGATCTCCGGGATCGCCGGGGTGATCCCCAGGTTGAGGTACAACGCCAGGCGCTCCAGCACCTCCGGGCGCACCGCGGAGTACCCCCTGGCCAGGGCGTTGAGCCGGGCGGCCAGGATGGCGCGGGCCTCGTGTTCGGCGAACACCGGGCCGACGCCCGCGCTGTGGCTGCGGATCAGGTTGGTCTGCAGCTCCACCTCCTTCGAGGTGGCCACCTGCATGTAGATCATCTCGCCGTAACCGGTGGTCACGCCGTAGATGGGCACGCCGGTGCGGACGATGTCCTCGAACTGCTTGCGGCTCTCGGCCGCCTTGGCCAGCACCTCGGGCGCCACGGTGCACTGCACGCGCTCCTCCGCGACCCGCCGCACATCGCCGATGCCCAGGTTCCGCCCGTCGAAAGCGACAGGCGTCGCCACTGCTGTATTGACTGTGGTCACGGTTGTATACCTCCAAGATCAGGGATGACGGCCGGGAAGATCACGAACCTGATAGGTGTCGGATTCGGATTCGCATTTCCATTGACGAAGCTAAGAGAACAGACCGGCCGACTCAACGGCGGTTTCCGGTTTCCGGAACCCACAGGCAGATCGGCGGTCGGAAAGTGCCCGGACGAGAGGCCCCATGGGACAACAGCCCGTTCTCGCCTTCGGACACACCTATGCCACCCGGTAACCATGAGGCATGACAACTATTACCAACGACCGATTCAGCAAGGACGCGCCTCTTGACGAGATAACAAGCAGCCTTCGCTCGAACGGATATGTCATCGTCGAGAACGTGCTGACGCCCGAAACCGTGGACAAGCTGTTGAGCGAGATGATGCCGTACATCGACGCCACGCCTTTCGGGCCCGACGCGTTCGCGGGCCAGACCACCAAACGGACCGGCAGCGGTGTCGCACGGTCGGCCGAGATACGCGACCTGGTCGTGCACCCGTTGTGCCTCGGCGCCGCGGGTGAGCTGCTCAAGTCGTCGACCGAATTCCAGCTTTCGCAGACCCAGCTGATCAGCGCCTATCCGGGCTCGGTGGCCCAGAAGCTGCACAAGGACGAGCTGATCTGGGATTTCTTCCCGTTCGCCACCGACCACCACGTCATGTGCCAGTTCTTCTGGGCACTGACCGATTTCACCGAGGAGAACGGCGGAACCCGGTTCATTCCGGGAAGTGACGCGCTGGACGCCGAAGAGGCCAGCGACGACGACACCATCGCCATCGAGATGACAAAGGGATCGGTACTGATCTTCACCGGCAAGGTGGTGCACGGCGGCGGCACCAACCTGACCGACGAGGTCCGGCGGGGTCTGATTCTGAGCTATTGCGCGGGCTGGGTCCGCCAGGAGGAGAACCAGTATCTGGTGGCCCCGCCGGAATTGGCCCGCACCTTCCCGGAGGACCTGCTCAAGGTGATCGGTTACCAGCAGGGCTGTTTCGCCATGGGCTACGCGGGCGATATCGAGGAGCCGATGGACGTGCTGTTCGGCCGCAAGGCGGACACACCGATCGTGCCGTCGCAGGCAGCCGGCAAGGCCGCCAACAACACCGCACAGCAGTGGAGCAAATCCGTCGCTTCCCGAACCGTTCAGGGGTAGACCATGACTACTGCCAAGAAATCCGCATCGGTCCTGCCGATCATGGACATGGTCTCCGGACTGTGGATGTCACAGACACTGGTGACCGCGCACGAACGTGACGTGTTCGGGCGGTACGCCAAGGCTCCCGGCATGACGCCGCGGGAACTCGCACTCCTGCTCGGCCTGCACGAGCGGCCGGTGGAACAACTGGTCACCGGATGCGCGGCACTGGGCCTGCTGGAACGCCACGGCGAGGGGTACCGCAACACGCCCATGACCGAGCAGTACCTGGTCCGTGGCCGCCCGGACTACGTCGGCGGCTGGGTGGAGATCGTGTCCAGGCACGACTATCCAGGCTGGCTGCGGCTGGACGAGGCACTGGGTTCCAACCGCCCGACCGCGTGGGACAGCGAGCGGCAGAGCTCGTTGTTCGATGAGGACGACGAGGTGATGCTGGAGAGCTTCTGGGAAGGGATGAGCGCGATCTCCCGTCCCACCGCCCGTGCTCTCGCCGAGGCCGTCGATCTGTCGGCCACCGGCAAGCTGATGGACGTCGGCGGTGGCGGCGCCGCGTACGCCATCGAACTGTGCCGTGCGTATCCACAGTTGCAGACGACGATCTTCGACCTTCCATTCGTGTGCAAGCTGACCCACGAGAAGGTGCTGGACGCCGGGCTCGACGACCGGATCTCCCTGGCACCAGGCGACTTCTTCACCGACGAACTGCCCGGCGGCCAGGACGCCATCCTGCTGTCGATGATCCTGCACGACTGGGATGTGCCCGACTGCAAGCGCCTGCTGAGGTCGTGTTTCGACGCCCTCGCACCGGGCGGGTGCCTGCTGATCAGCGAACTGCTGGTCGCCGACACCAAGGACGGACCGGTGGACGCGGCCCTGATGAGCCTGGCCATGCTCGTGGAGACGTTCGGGCGCAACTACACCGGCGACGAGTATTCGTCCTGGCTGACCGAAGCCGGATTCGTCGACGTGCAGGTCCGTCCCTTCACCGCACCGGCCGCGAACGGAGTGGTCATCGGCCGCAAGCCGTGACCTCTGACAACGCTCCCCCGCACGTGAGCCGCGAGGTCGTCCTCGCGGCTCACGTGACCAACGTCAATGACGCAGGTGATTCCGATGGAATTCCACAACTTCGGACAGGGCCACCTGTCCATACTGGAGCGACGACCACTGAGGCCAGGCGGCGACCCGGGCAATGGAAAGGCACACGCACACACTGCCGACGAGCCGCCTCTGTTGCCGTCAAACGTAAACGAGGCCGTAGCGGAAGCGTTGGCCAGGCCGGCCGCGCAGCAGCCCGAGTGGCCGGATCAGGACAACGTGCGTGCTGTTTGCGCGTTGCTGCGGAAAGCGCCTCCGATCAGCGTACCCGCTGAGGTGGACCGACTGGGCGAACACCTTGCCCAGGTCGCCAACGGAGAAGCCGTTCTGCTGCAAGGCGGGGACTGTGCGGAGACGTTCGCGGGCAACACCGAGCCGCACATCCGCGGCAACATCCGGACGTTGCTGCAGATGGCCGTGGTGCTCACGTACGGCGCAAGTCTGCCGGTGGTCAAGGTCGGCCGGATCGCCGGCCAGTACGCCAAACCTCGCTCCAACACCACCGACGCACAAGGTTTGCCCGTCTATCGCGGTGACATCGTCAACTCGCAGGAAGCCTCGCCCGAAGCGCGCGTGCCAGACCCGTCACGGATGATGCAGGCACACGCCAACGCGGGCGCGGCCATGAATGTGCTGCGGGCGTTGACCGGCGCCGGGATGACGGGCCTGTCGATGGTGCACGACTGGAACAAGGACTTCGTGCGTATGTCGCCCGCGGGCGAACGCTATGAGGAGTTGGCTGCCGAAATCGAACGCAGTCTGCGATTCATGGAGGCGTGCGGCGTAACCGACACGGCCATCGACCAGACCGATGTTTTCGCCAGCCATGAGGCACTGTTGCTGGATTACGAAAGCGCGTTGTTAAGGATGGACACCTCAGGCGACGAACCGAAACTCTACGACCTGTCCGCGCACTTCCTCTGGATCGGCGAACGGACCCGGCAGATCGACGGCGCGCACCTGGCGTTCGCCGAACTGCTGGCCAACCCCATCGGATTGAAGATCGGTCCCGATGTGACGCCTGAACTGGCCGTGGAATACGCCGAACGGCTCGACCCGGGCAACAAACCGGGCCGGCTGACCCTGATCACCCGGATGGGCAATCACAAAGTGCGTGACGTCCTGCCGGATGTCATCGAGAAAGTCGAGGCGTCCGGCCACAAGGTGATCTGGCAGTGCGACCCGATGCACGGCAACACGCAGAAGTCCCCGACCGGCTACAAGACCCGGCACTTCGACCGGATCATCGACGAGGTCCAGGGCTTCTTCGAAGTACACCGCAAGCTGGGCACCCATCCCGGCGGCATCCACGTCGAACTGACCGGTGAGGACGTCACCGAGTGCCTCGGCGGCGCCCAGGACATCTGCGACACCGACCTGTCGGGCCGCTACGAGACCGCGTGCGACCCGCGCCTGAACACCCAGCAGTCGCTGGAACTCGCGTTCCTCGTCGCCGAAATGCTGCGCGGCTGACGGTGTCAGCACGCCTGGGCGAGGTTCTCCTCGATGGAACCGGCGACAGCCAGCAGAAGCGGCCCGAGACTCCGCAGATCGGTGTGGTCGACCGCACCGGCCACCACGATGGCCGCGACCGGCTGTGGGTTTCCCAGATACACGGGCGCCGCGACGTCCACCATGCCGGTGATGTACTCGCTTCTGGCGTAGGACAGGCCGAATTTCCGGATCTGGCTGAACTCCCGGCGCATCCGCTCGGGCCTGGTGATGGTCCAGGGTGTGTAGGCGACCTGGGTGTTCAGGCTCGCCGCACCGCGCGGGGTCTTGGCCATCAGGAGCTTGCCGGCCGCCGAGCAGTGCGCCGGTACCGGGCGCTGCCAGGCGGCCGCGAGCCGGCTGTGGCGGTGGTCGTGCAGGACCCCGGCATGGTGGACGTTCGGGCCCGACAGCATCCCGACGCCGACCATCTTGCGGGTGCGGTGGAACAACTCCAGCAGGAACGGGGTGATCTGCGCGCTGAGGTCCTGCACCCTGGCCTGGCCGCGGCCGGCCGCCAGCTGGAAGAAGTAGTCCCCCAGAACGTAGGACTTGGACTCCATGCGGGCCACCAGACCGAGGTCGGTCAGCACACGCGTGATCCGGTGCAGCGTCGACTTGGGTTCACCGGTCACCTGGCCGAGTTCGGAAAGGGTGAGCGGCTCCGTCGCGTCGGCCAGTACCTGCAGGACAGTGAGCGCCCGGCGCAGTGGACGTCCCGGGGAGGTAGTCGTATCCATGTGTTTGCCTTTCTGTTGGTCAGATGACGCCTTTACGCAACGCGTACGCAACCGCGTGTGGCCGGTTGCGTAGCCCGAGCCGACTGGTCAGATCGGAGATGATCCTTTTCACGGCCCGCTCGGAGAAGCACAGCCTGGTGGCGATCTCCGCGGTGGTCAGGCCTTCCGACAGCAGCCGCAGCACGTCGATCTCGCGCGGGATCAGGCCGGATGTGTGCAGGCCGTGTGGCAGCAGGACATCGCGTTGGATGTGTTCGATGTGCTTGAGCAGATGGCCCAAAATATTGGTAGGTAGCATGCCGCCGCCCGTGGCAGCGGTGGTCACCGCGTCCTCGATGCGTTCGCATGTGGCCGCCTCGCGCGGAAGCACAGCGACGACACCGCATTCCACAGCAGTAAGCAGATCGGTACGACTGATCTCGTCGATGATCAGTACCACTGCCGCGTCCAGGAATGCCTTGCCACGGCGCAAGGTCGAGATCACTTCGGCGGTCATCCGCTCGGTGATGAGCACGACGACGTCCACCGGCGAATCCGATCCGACCGCGACCTCGACGTCCGGCCGCGAGTCGAGATGACTGCTGACAGCCGTGCTGACCAACGGGTCGACCGCACGCACAAGCACTTTCACGTCAGTCACGATGTGTCTCCAATGCCTGCTCGGCCATGTACATGGCGGCGACCCGCCGGGCAGTGCCGATCACGGTGGACCAGATGATCAGCGATCGGCGCGGCGACGGTGGCACCCACCAGGACCAGTCCGGATGACCGTTCAGATGCTGTGGCAGCAGCACCTGGTGACCCGCGGGTACCAGCCACACGCCGAACGGCCTCAGGTCCGGTGGTACGCGTGGGCACGACGTGTTGGCGGGCTGGGTGAGAAAGACCAGCCCACGCCGGTCCGGACTGGCGATCACCGGTCCGTCCAACATGGACATCCGAAGGGACTTCTGGACCAGGCCGCCGAATCCGGCGGGCATGACGATCGCGTCCAGGCCGGCACCGGCCGAGGCGAACGCCTCGCCGGTCTGGTCGTCGTGCCGTACCGGGCAGCCCAGCCGCTCGGTGCAGAACCGGAAGTCGGTGGCATGGCTTGGCATGAGACCACCTACCGGTCGCCGTTGTCCGCACCCGGTTGACTGATCCTCTGGTGCCACAACTCGCCGACCTGGTTGAGGGCGACCTCGGCGGTGCTGGAGAAGCCGATCGGCCGCCACCCCGTGGGCAGGGCGATGTCGTTGGGCCAGATGCAGTAGCAACCTTCGTGGTTGACCACGACTCGGTAGAACGCCGGAGTGGCCGCGGGTTTCATGCGTAGTCCTGCTCGGGTCCGATTGTTTTTCGGTCCCCCGCAAGGTATGCGCGCCCGGTTAGGCCCTGGTTAGCCGTCCTGGTCGACGCCCCTGATCAGGCCGAGCTGGATCGCCCGGTTGATCGCGTCGACCCGGGATGTGGCGTGCAGCTTCGCATAGGTGTTGGTGAGGTGCCGTTTCACGGTGCCCTCGCTGATGAACAGCCTGGCGGCGACCTGGGCGTTGCTCAGTGCCGTGGCGACCAGCTCGAGCACCTCGAGTTCACGCTTGGACAGCAGGGTTTGCGGCTCCTGCGCGTGCTCGAGCGACTTCATTGTGGCGCGCGGGACGGAAAGCAGGACATTGTGCTGTCCACGGCTCACCGAGCGAACGGTGGCCAACAGCTCCTCCCGGCCGATGCTCTTGACCATGTAGGCGGCCGCGCCCGCCTCCAGCAGCTCGCTGACGACCGCAGGGGATTCGTGCATGGTCAGCACGACGACCGCGGTCCGCGGGCACAGCTGCCGCAACCGGCTGATCACCGCTTTCGCGCCCGGCCCCGGCATCTGCACGTCGAGCAGCAGGACGTCGGGATCCCGTTGGCGGACCACGGTGATGGCCTGATCACCCGTGGACGCCTCGCCGGCGATCCGCACGTCCGGGTCCGTGGTCAGCAGTTCCCGCAGGCCCAGCCGGAACAGCGTGTGGTCGTCGGCGATCGCGACTGTAATCTGCCAGGCCGGATCCGTCATGGCTCGGCCGTCACCGGGACGGTCATCGAGACAGTCGTTCCGTCGCCAGGAGTACTGGTGATCATGAGTGCTCCGCCCAGCAGCTCGATCCGTTCGCTCATCGACAGCAGGCCGATTCCCGCGGGCGTCAGCGCCACGTCGAAACCGCTGCCGTCATCCTCCACCTTGGCCAAGGTCTTGCCTTCCCGCACTTCGACATCGATCCGGATCGTGTGGGGACTCGCGTGCAGCACCGCGTTGCGGACGGCTTCCCGGATGACGATGTACAGCTCTTCGGACACTTCGAGTGGCAGCGCGGCGAGATCGCCTGCGACCGCCACGTCCACTTCGATGCCCGCCGGTATGTGCGATTCGGCGTAGTTGGCCACGGCCTGGTAGAGCCCGCCGTGCTCGGTGGTCGAGTCGCGAAGTTCCTGTGCGGTCTCGCGAACAGCGTCCAGCGCGTCCAGCATCATGCCGCGGGCGGCCTCGATCTTCTCGCGGGCCCGGTCGGGATCCTGGGACTGGTAGACATCGTGCAGTTCGAGATTCTGCAGTGCCACACCGATCGAGTGCGCGGCGCGGTCGTGCAGTTCCCGCCCGATGCGAGTCCGTTCGTCCCGGTGGGAGTTGTTCACTTTCTTCAGCAGATAACTGGCATACGACACCGCACCGAAGCCGACTCGGCGCATGATTGCCAGGTTTAACACTTCGGTGGCCGCGGTTATCGCCGCCGCACCGCCACCACGATCGCGTAACTCCCGGGTCACCACGGGAAGCAGCACCTGGAACATCTCAATCGCCGCCTGGACCGACTCGAGTGGATGGACACCACGCATCGCGCGGGCGACACCGATCTCCTCGCTCAGCCGTGCCGCGCGCAGATCACCGGCCGCAGTGGCATCGCCGATGCTCTCCACGTCGTCGAGTACCGAGCCGAGCTGATAACGAAGCTGGTCGGCGGCCTGCCCGCTCTCGATGAGCGGACTGCGCAGTTCCCGCAAACGCCGGGACAGCGTATCCATCGCCCTTTGCCGTACGGACGAGGTGAACTCGATGGTGATCTTGTCTTGTCCGCCTGCCAACTCGCAACCACCCGACGTTTTCGGCCACACCAAAACAACTGCGGGCGGCACCAGAAATGCTAAGGCACGACATTCGCAGAAAGAAGGGTTGTGTGTGTCGCGTACTGCGTGGTCATGAAAACCCTATAGGGCCTGCGCCGGACGCGCCGATCGCCGCGGCTGATCGCGGAGAGCAACACCACCGACACGGCGATCGAACCGGTACAGACGACCACAGCCGCGGGTAGCAGACCACCCGCCCAGCGCGCGGTCGCCGACGCGATCAGGAACGTCCAGCCCACCACGCTGGCCAGGATCGCGATCAGGGCACGGGCGCGCTGCTGGCCGAACACGATCGGCGGCGTCCTGCGGCCGGCCAGACGATCACCCTCGGTGTCCGGAAGATCCTTGGTCGATCCGACCAGACCCATCCACAGCGACATGACGATGCCGAAGATGAGCAACGGATTGCTCCATTCGCCACCCGCCGCGCACCAGCCTGCCAGATAGGTCACTAGCCCAAGAGTGGTCACCGAAGCCAGAAAACCAGGCATTGACATCTTGAACGGACACGGCCCCATCGAATACGCCCAGCCGACCGCGAGCATGATCGCGACCAGCACCGCCATGTGGACGGACACGAAGAGACAACACGCGACAGCCAGCGCCACGAGAATCCAGCAGATCGTCGTCGCCGCGGACAACGGCAGGCGCCCCTGTGCGATGGGCCGCTGCGAGCCGTTCTCGCGATCTTCGGCTATGTCGGTGACACCGTTGATCAGATAGATCGCCCAGGTGGCCGCCAGCCACCCCAGTGCGGCCACGGCTATTCCCGGACGGAAGTTGTGCCCGATGGCCGATCCGGTGCCGAACACCACGCCGGTGGCGAATCGGAGCTGGAAGATGAGTTGCACGACCGGACGCGCCTCCACCCAGGCCAGATATCCGAACCGGGGCATTCGAATCCACAGGGGAGCCGTCCGATGATCAGGGTGTGTAAGGAATTTCATAGTGAACTACTACCCTTCGGGCCCGCGCTCATGCAGCATCGATAAGCACCTGTTGGCTACGACCTCTCGCCGGTCACTACTACTTTCGTGACATTCGCATACCACCTTCGGCGCCGATCACTTCCACCGAGCCGGGCAGTTGTCTTGATATGAGCGCCGAATCCCTTCTAGCGTCGGGACAAATCACTGATCCCGGCCCACGGACTGGATGGCGTCATGACGATGCGAGTGCGGTTCTTCGGAGATTTCTCGGTGCACATCGGCGACGAGCCGGTTGATCAGCCGCGCGGCAAGATCGCAGGCCTTTTCCAATACCTGCTGCTCAACCGCGGACACACCGTCGGCCGCGAGAAACTCTACGAGGTGTTGTGGCCCGGCCGCGAACCGTCCACGACGGACAGCTCGTTGAAGGTGGCTGTCCACACCCTGCGGCAGGTCCTGAAACGGGCCGGTCCCGGTGCCGAAATCGCCGGCCACACCAACGGTTACGTCCTGCGGGCCGACGACCTCTGGCTCGACGTGGACGAATTCGACGTGTGCCTGGACGCCGGCCGGATCGCCGAGGACGCGGGCGATTTCGCCCGCGCAGCACGGTGCTACCGGCAAGCGGTCGAGCTGTACCGCGGTGACCTGCTGGCATCCGAGACAGCGGATTGGGTTACCGCACAACGTGAATGCGATCGGGCGCTTGTCCTGTACGCGTTGAGCTGGTTGCGCGCGGACGCGCTGCGCCGGGGAGACCATCCCGCGGTGATCACGTTGTGCCGCCGGATCATCGAGATCGACCCGTACCACGAGGAGACCTACCAGACGCTCATGCTCGCGCACGGCCGGCGAGGTGAGCTGGGCCAGGTCCGCAACTGGCACAAGCTGTGTGTCCGGCGGTTGCAGGACGACCTCGATGTGGCACCCACCGCCACGACAAGCCGTATCTACTCCCGGGCGGTACGCGGCGAACTGCGCGTGCCCGTCGCGGCGTGAGGCGGGATTTCGATGAGCACCTCGGGACAGCTCAGGAAATCGGCGATTGGTACGTCCGGCATCGTCTTCTTCGTCGTGGCCGCTGCGGCACCGCTCGGCGCCACATTGGGCGCAGGCCCGGTCGTCTTCGCCTCGAACGGCGTTGGCGCACCTGGCATGTACCTGGTGGCCAGCGTGGTTCTCCTGCTCTTCGCAGTCGGCTACGCCACCATGAGCCGTCACGTCACAAGCGCGGGCGGCTTCACCGCCTACATCTCGCTGGGACTCGGCTCCCGCGCCGGTCATGCCTCCGCGGGAATCGCACTGCTCGCCTACAACTGCCTGCTGCTGGGACTGTTGGGCCAGTTCGGCGTGTTCGCACGAGACCTGCTGAGCCGCTGGGGCTGGGATGCCGACTGGCAGGTGCCGGCGGTGATCGCACTGGCACTGACCGGGGCACTGGGCTATCTGGAGATCACCCTCTCCGCGAAGGTACTCGGCGTTCTCATGATCGCCGAGGTGCTGATCCTGGTCGTCTTCGACCTTGTGATCGTCGGCCGTGGCATCGACACGACAGCTTTCGACCCCGCGAACACGTTCTCCGGTGCCCCGGGCATCGCATTGCTGTTCGCCTTCACGTGTTTCGTCGGATTCGAGGCCACGACCATCTACGGCGAAGAGGCCCGCGACCCGCGCCGCACGGTTGCGCGTGCGACCTACGTCGCCGTCGTCCTGATCGGAATCTTCTACACGGTCACGACATGGGCGATCGGCCAAGCCTACGGCCCGGATGTGGTCATGGCCCGTGCGGCCGCGGACCCGGTCACCTTTGTCACCGGCATCAACACCGCCGTCGTCGGTCAGTTCTCCACTGATCTGATGCAGATCCTGGTTGTCACCAGCGTTTTCGCGGTGATGCTGGCAGTTCACAACACGTTGACCCGGTACATGTTCTCCCTCGGCCGCGGAGGTCTGCTGCCGGCACAGCTCGGCCGTACCCACCACCGCTTCCAAAGCCCTCACCGCGCGAGTGTGGTGCAGAGTGTGCTCACCCTGGTTGCCTTGAGTGCCTTCGTGATCGCTGGCGTCGACCCGTTCAAGCAGCTCTTCGCGTGGCTCATGGGGTTGGGCACGTTGGGCATCCTCGTGCTGCAGGCCGCGGCATCCTTGGCTGTCATCGCGTTCTTCCGCCACCGTGCCGGATCCTCGCTCTGGCGGACTTTGGTGGCGCCACTGCTCGGCGCGCTGGGCCTTGCGGCCGGAATCGTGCTCGCCGTCGTGAATTTCGGCGTCCTCACCGGCATCACGGGTCCCGCGTCAGCGCTTCTTCCCCTGCTCATCCCCATTGTCGCGTTCGTCGCGGCGGTTGTGGCGGCTCTTCGCAGGCACACCGTGCGGCTCACAGCGAGCACTACTGGGACCACTACTGGCGAACGACACTGAGAAACAGAGGACTTCCCATGGACATCGTGGGTTACCCCGACCGTTTCAGCGTGGCACCGGGCCAGACGATCAAGTTCATGGTCAGCTCCCGGTCGCCTGCCTTCCGGGCGTCTCTGGTCCGTCTGCTGCACAACGACTCCAGGCTGCCCGTGCCCAGCTCGGTGGACGCGGAATTCCGCGGAGTCGAGCAGCGGCTGCACACCGGCTCGTACGTGAAGGTCCAGCCGGCCAGAGTGGCACAGGTCTGCAGCTTCACGGTTCAGCTGTGGATGCGGCCGACCACACCGGACAAGGACGAGCAGACCGTGGTGGCGCTGGGCGCCGACGACGGATCGTCGTTCGAATTGCTGCTCCGCAAGGGGTGTCTCTCGTTGATCGTCAGGGAACCGAACGGTCTGACTCGTGGAATCCGGCTCGCTCGGCCCGTTGCGTTGCACACTTGGTACTTCGTGGTCGCGTCGTATGATGCTGCTTCGGGAATGGCGACGATTGTCCTTGAGCCCGTGAGCAGCAACGCACCGGACCTCGCCGAGGGAGTCACCGGCCGGTTGAGCGCCGTTGACGGGACGAACCTGCCCGCGAACATGATCACCCTCGCCGCCCGTCTCCGCGATGCCGACGGGCCTGCGGCATGTGCGTTGTACAACGGGAAGCTCGAGTCGCCCCGGTTGTTCGAGCGTCATCTCGACGACGAGGAGATCGCGTATCTCCAGGCAGGCGGCGACCCGACCGGTGTTCCCGGACTCCTCGCCGCATGGGACTTCGCCGAGGGGATCAGCTCCACGCGTGTCGTCGACCGCTCAGTGTGGGGTCTGCACGGCGTGACAGTGCAGCGTCCGACCAGGGCCATGACCGGGCACAACTGGGACGGCATCGAAAGCGACTGGCGGCACGCGCCAGAACAGTACGGTGCCATCCACTTCCATGACGACGATCTCGACGACGCAGGCTGGGAACCGTCCGTCGAATGGCGCGTACCAGACGACATGCCCAGCGGCGTGTACACACTGCACGTGGAATCCGACGACATCCCCTTTGTCGTCCGGCCACATACCGGAGCACCGTCGGCCAGGATCCTGCTTGTGTTGCCCACCTTCAGCTACCTCGCCTACGCCAACCAGCACATGCTCACCGCAGGCGGGCTGAAAGGCATGCTCGAAGCAGCCGCCGGACCAGACGGCGCAGCCATGGCACGCGGCTACCCCACTACACCCGCCGACAAGTTCATTGTGGACAATCGGCTCAACAGCCTCTACGACCACCATTCCGACGGTTCCGGTGTCTGCTACTCATCACGGGCACTTCCGGTACTGACCATGCGACCCGGCTACGTCGAACCCGCTCTGGACAGCGGAAGCGGAGCCCTGCACCAGCTCGCGGCCGATCTGTGCCTGGTGAAATGGCTCCACGACTTCGGCTACGACGTCGACGTCGTCACCGACGAGGACCTCTACCGAGAAGGCACAGAGCTCCTCTCGCCATACAAGGTGGTCCTCACGGGAACGCACCACGAGTACTGGTCGCGTTCAATGCTGGACGCCGTACGCGACTATCTCAACGGTGGCGGGCGACTGATGAACCTGTCCGGCAACGGTTTCTACTGGGTGACCGAACTCGATCCCGAGCACGGCCGGACAATCGAGATCCGTCGCCGTCCCCCGTCGACCCGCATCTGGGAATCCGCACCCGGCGAAGGAAACCTGAGCTTCACCGGAGAACAAGGCGGGCTGTGGCGTTACCGAGACCGCCCACCCCAGCGCCTGGTGGGCGTCGGCTTCACCGCCCAGGGCCTAGGCCCAGGCCGCCCTTACACCCGTTGCCCCGATTCCTACACCCCACAAGTGAAGTGGGTATTCGAAGGCATCGGCGAAGACGAACTCATCGGCGACCACCCAGGCCTGATCTGCAGCCACGGCGCCGCGGGCTTCGAGATCGACCGCGCCGACCACGCCCTGGGCACACCCTGGCGAACGGCACTGCTGGCGTCCGCCACCGGCTTCCCCGACTCCTACCAGCACTGCAGCGAAGAGATCATGGTGTCAGATTCGGCGCAGGGCGGCTCGGTCAACGACGCCGTCCGGGCGGACATGGTCCTGCTGGACTACCCCAACGACGGCGCAGTCTTCTCAACCGGCTCAATCGCCTGGTGCGGCTGCCTGTCCTACAACAACAACGACAACACTGTCTCCCAAGTCACTCGGAACGTTCTCGAGCGCTTCCTGACATGAGCCAGAACTCTTCGCGCCGGCCGCTGGCAATGGCTGTGGCGATCACTGCGGCTATGCCGAGAGCTGCGGCCAGGGCAGCGAAGATTCCCACTGCGAGGTCAGTGCCGTCCACGCCCCATATCTCGGCTGCGCAGACGACCATGCTCTGAGCGGCGACCACGAGGGCCAGTACGACGGCGGCGGTAAGGGATCCGGACGGCCGCCTGACCGTGGATACCAATAGTGCCAAGGAAAGCAACATCATCGCGAGGATGGCGAGCAGTGCCGGTGTGCCGGCTTCCAGCAGCCGTGACACGTCCTGGGCGTTGGTCGGGACGAACGGGGCCAGCGACATCCGCATCGCGACCTCGGCGCCAGGGTTGCCTTTGGTGGGGAGCTCATTGGTCAAGGCTTGTAACGGGATGAACGCACCCACCGCCAACAGCACAGCTCCGGCTGCCTGACCGGCGGCGCTGCCACGTAGCGCCGCGACGGCCGCGGGCACGCCGAGCAGCAGCAACGGCAGCACGAGCACCAGCAACGCCTCGATCTCACCCGCACCGCCGAACATCACCCGTTCGGCACCCAACAGCGTCCACAGCACCTCGGCGATAGATCCGGCGAGCAGGTAGGCAGCCGCCGCCCAGACTCCGGCCTGCCGATGGCGGATGATCAGCACAACCGCGACGGCCATGGCGGCGATCAGTCCCACAATCGCGGCAATCTTCCACCCCAGGAAGCCGTTGCTCACGCCTTGGTCGCCGTTGAACACACGCAGCCACGGCGAGCCGAGCTGCAGACCGACCAGTGACACTCCGGCCAGCACCGCACCTGGCGTCCCCGGCAACCGCACTGCCAGCAGTATCGCGGCGGCCAGCACCACCAGCGTGATCACGCCGGCAACCCTGCTGGGCAAGCCGAAGGCGGCGAGGCTGTGCACCATCAGCACCACTGCGGCGATCCCGGCCGCTGCGGCGAACCCGGCCGGGTGCGCGGCAGGCAGCCGCAAGATCCGTGCGATCGCGTCCCGCAGGGCTGAAGCCCGCCACCCGGCCAGCCCGAGCACCAGCGCAACGAGCGGAATCGCCGCGAGCGCAAGGGACCTGCTGGTGTGCAGAGCCTCCCCTGTCATCAGCGTGGAGATCAGGAGTTGGGCCGGAGGCACAGAGAACAGCGCGCCCCCGACGAGCCCGCCGGCGACATCCCGGCGTGCTACCGCGAGAGCCAGCAGTACGGCCGCTGCCCCGAGCGCGACGACGAGCACCACTGGCACCAAGCCGTCCGGGAGCGTTCCGGCAGCTTCCTCTGCCTCAGTCGCCCTCGTCGCAGGACGAGACGTACTTGTCGTCAATGTGCCGAACGGAGACACCCCGGCCCCGACCGCGAACGACGCCGCCATCAAACCGATGAGGATCGCGAAGCTGCCCCAGGCTGACGCCGACAGCACCGCGACCGGAACACACGCGACCACCACCACCAGCGACACGATCGCGATCACCGACACATCGGCGCCCGCCACAGCGAGGATCGACACGGCCAGCACCGGCACGATCAGCCCGGCACCTACCAAGCCCGTTGCCTGCCCCCGCACCGCGAGGATGATCAGTGCGATCAGTGGAACCCCATACAGCAGTAAGAGAATAACCACCGGCGGCGGCATCGCCGGCTGTGCGCCGAACAAGGAAGTCCTGTCCGGAATGGACAGCGCGACCAGGGCGATCCCGGCCCGGTACGTCCCCAGGACCACGCCGGCCACGCCGATCCCCGTCAGCACCCATCGGCCGAGCACCCAGGTCCGTCGCACGTCCGGGTCGGCGGCAGGCCGGGCCACGACCACCCCGGTGACGATCATGGCGAGGGCGATCAACAGTTGCCAGCCTTCAGCCAAGGACCATCCGTACAGCACCAAAGCCGCGGTGCCGGCGAGCGCCGCCGCCACAGCGACGAACCCGGCCACGCCCGGTGCGTGCGGCCGACCGTCATCGACGGGTACGGTGGTGGCATCCTCCGGGGCCGTCTCAGTCATACCGCGATTCTCACGGACCGATGTCACGATTCGCAGCGGAACGTTCCTCTTCTGGGCAGTATCAACTGAACGCGATGATGCCCTCGTCCGGTTTCGCAGGACGGGAGGACGTTATGGAGCAACGGTTCGCGCGGCGCGCAACAGTGATCTCACTCGCGGTCGCGGTCGGTGTACTGGTCGCCGCAACGGCGTTATTCATTGTGCTGTACGCACAGAAACAGGACGACATCCGCCAGGTGGAGGAACGGATCGGCACGACCGGGAACTCCATTGCCGGCGAGAACGCACGACTGGCCGACATCAAGTCCACAATAGGCAGACTCGATATCGAGCGGACCCGGCTGAGCACCGTGAACACCGATCTGCGCGCGTGCCACGACGCCGCCAGGGACTCTATCGCCGCCGCGCGGACCGCGGACAAGGCAGCGTTCGACGCGGCAATAAACAAAGTCTTCAGCAAGTGCCGGAGGTGACCGACATGCACACCGCCAGATATGAAACAGGCCTTAACGGATACCGCCCCTTCCCAGTCTATGCAGCCCCGATACCGCCGCCTCCGCCTCCACTGCCTCCACCGTCTCCGGCACGTACCGGAGTGGCCGCACTGGTGGTTCTCGCATCGTTGTTCCTGTTGTCGGCAGGAGTTTTCGTGACACTGTTCCTGGTGGCTGGAAACGATCACGAGAGCGCGGTGGCGCGGTTCGACGAGCGGCAGAACGAACTCACCAGCGTGAACGACCAGGTGGCGACCGCCGAAGCCGAGCGCCAGCGGGCCGAGGAGCGCAACAAGGCGTTGAAGTCGGACAACGCGGACATGACCGGCTGTGTGGAAGCGATGCGGCACTACCTGTGGGACGGCTTGGCCGACGCCGCACGGACGGCCGCCGTACGTGAGGTGTTCACCAAATGCCAGTAGGCGTTCCGGTTGGTGTCCCTTGGCAATAGGCTTGCCGCGCAACGACTGGGAGGGTCGAGCATGACCGACACGGTCTCAGTGAACGCGGCACCCGAGTTGTTCGGACCGTACCGGATCGAGGAACTGCTCGGCCGAGGTGGCATGGGCGAGGTGCACCGCGCCTTCGACACCGTGCACGAGCGGTACGTGGCGCTCAAGCGTCTGCCGCTTCTGGCGGCCCAGGAGTTCGAGAACCGCTTCCGGCGCGAGGCCAGGATCGCCGAGCAGATCCGTGCACCGCACGTGGTGCCGGTCCACGCGCACGGCGAGATCAACGGCCGTCTGTACCTGGACATGCAGCTGATCGACGGACCCGATCTCAAGCGGCTGCTGGGCGACGGGCCGCTCGCGCCGGAGCGGGCAGTCGAGATCCTCACCCAGGTGGCGGCCGCGCTCGACGCAGCCCACGCCCGCTCTGTGCTGCACCGGGATGTCAAACCCGCCAACGTCCTGCTGGACGCCGACGGCGCCGCCTACCTGGCCGACTTCGGCATCGCCCGGCTGTTCGAGCCGGATGTCACCCGGCTGACCGAAACCGGCGACGCCGTCGGCACGCTGGACTACATGGCACCGGAACGCCTGACTCAGGGCGAGGCCGGGCCCGCTTCGGACGTGTACTCGTTGGCGTGCGTGCTGTTCCAGTGCCTCACCGGACGGGTTCCTTTCCCCGCCACGGATTCGGTCGGCAAGCTGACCGCGCAACTCAACGATCCGCCCCCGGCGGCCTCGCTGTTCAGCCGGGGCATCCCGCCCTCGATCGATCTCATCATCCAGACCGGCATGAACAAGGATCCCCGCCGCCGCTACCCGAGCGCGGGCGAGCTCATGGCGGCAGCGACAGCGGTCCTCACCGAGCCGTCGGCAAACGCGCCCCTCGACGTGCCAAGCACCGACGATCACGGCCAGTCCTACTTCGTCCGGCTGCTGGCCACGGTCGGCGATGGGCAGCACACAGCGCCGCCACCAGGCGACACCACCGACGTGATCCGCGACCACTGCCCGTACCCGGGTCTGCAGAGTTTCGGTGCCGGGGACAGCCAGTGGTTTTTCGGCCGGGAGCAGGCCGTACGTGATCTGCTCGCGCGGCTGTCCCGGCTGCGGGCGGACTCCGGGCCGCTGGTCGTGGTCGGTGCCTCGGGCGCGGGCAAGTCGTCGTTGCTGCAAGCCGGGCTGCTAGCCGCGCACGCCCGTGTCGTCAAAACGGCGCCACAGTTGGCGATGACGCCCGGCGAGCGCCCGATCGGGACGCTGGCCGCGCGTATGGCGCCTTTCCTTCGCGCCGACCCGCGTTACCTGGCGTGGCAACTGTACGAGCGGCCCGAGACGTTCGGCGCGATGTGCCAGGCGGCCGTCGCCGGGGTGGACGCGCCGATGCTGATCGTGGTCGACCAAGCCGAGGAGTTGTTCACGCAGTGCGCTGATCCTCGAGAGCGTGAAGCGTTTGCGACCGCGCTCGCGCATGCGTGGCCTGCGCGTGTCGTGCTCGCCACGCGTGCGGACTTCGTCGAGCAGTTCATCACTCTCGCGCCCTTGAAGCCGTCGCTGGACACGCCATACGTGCTGGGACCGATGACCTCCCGGGAACTGGCACGGGTGATCACGAGCCCTGCCGAAGCCGCAGGTCTTGAACTTGAGCCTGGTCTCGTTGACCGGCTCATCACGGATGTCGGCGTGGGCAACGATCTCGGTGCCCTGCCCCGGCTCGCCCACGCGCTGCGGGAGACGTGGCGCAACAGGATGGGCAACCGGTTGACGCTGGCGGGATACCAGCAGACCGGCGGGGTGGACCGGGCGGTGGCGTTGACCGCCGACAGCATGTACGCCCGCCTTCAGGAATATGACCGGCACGCGCTGCGGGCCGCGTTGCTGCGGATGGTCACGCTGCTCGACGGCGGTGGCATCGCGCGACGCTGGGCAAACCGCGCGGAAGTGCCCAACCGTGTCATGGAAAGCCTTGTCGCCGCTCGGCTCGTCACGATCGACCGCGACCATGTCCAGTTGTCCCACGACGCGTTGCTGACCGCGTGGCCCCGACTACGGGGATGGGTGGCCGAGGACCGGCAGGGCCTGCTCGTCCGCCAGCAACTCGGCGCGGCCTCCGTCGGGTGGCAGACAAGCGGCCGGGACCGTGCGGACCTCTACCGGGGCGCACGGCTTGCCGCAGCACAGGACTGGGCAGGTGGACGGACCGACCTCACGCCGGACGAGCGCACGTTCCTGCGCGCCAGCGACCGGGAACGACGGCGCCGAACCAGGCGCCTGCAAGGTCTCGTGGCCGTGCTCGCCACACTTCTAGCCGGCGCACTCGTCGCAGGCGTGATCGCAGTGGTCGCACGTAGTGAGGCCGAACAACAACGACAGGATGCACAATCGCGACAGCTGGCCGCCGAGGCGCGGGCCGAAGCGGAGGTGGACCCGGTCGGGGCCATGCGCAAATCCGTCGAGGGCTGGCGGATCAGCCAGACGACCGAGGCCCGGGGCGCGTTGTTGTCCGCGCCGCTGATCACCTACCCGGCCACGTTCTCATCCGGACTGTCCAATGTGTCCGCAGTCGACGTCAGCCCGGACGGCAGGCTGATCGCGATCGGCGCCGGCGAGGGCAAGATCATGGTCTGGGACACCGAGGCCGGCAAGCCGTTGCCCACTGACATCACCGGGGCTGGGCTCATCTCCACGGTACGGTTCTCGCCCGACGGAAAGCTGCTGGCCACGTCGCAACTCGGCGGCGAGGTCAGCAACAGCGGGATACGGATCTGGGATGTCACCACAGGCAAGCTCGTGTCCCGGCTGGAAGACAAGCTGCCCGCGATCGCGCAACTCTCATGGCGACCCGACGGGAAAGCCGTGGCGGCCTTGTCGGTACAGGAGGACGACACACGCGGCGTCGCCGAGTGGGACCCCCGGACGGGCAAGCTGATCAGGACGATCGCCAAGGGCATCGGCGACTCGTTGAGCGTTGCGTACAGCACGACTGGCGACCGGCTGGCTGTCGGCCGCGGTGACGGCAGCGTCGAGTTGTGGGACACCGCCACGGCGACCCAGGTCAGCAGGCGTACCGAACACGCCGACACCACGACTTTCCGCGGGCCCAACGGCATCGTGCCGGTCCAGGTGACCTTCTCGGGCCGGCTGCTGGCCAGTTCCAGCCTGGCCGACAACATGATCCGGCTGTGGGATCCGCACACCGGCGCGCCGGTCCTGGCGTTCCCGGACGTCACGCGCCAGGCAGGGACAAACCAGGCGCAAGGACCGACAGCATTGGCGTTCAGCCCCGACGGCAGAACCCTCTACACCAACAGTGCCCTCAACTCGATCACCGAATGGGACCCGGGCAACGGGACCTTCCTGGGCGACCTGACACAAGGCCCACATGCGGGCACCACGGCCGGCTCGACGGTCAACGCGCTCGCGGTCTCCCGCGACGGCCGCACCCCGGTCGCCGCACACAGCGACGGCACGATTCAACGCTGGCACACCAACAGGAGCTGGTACACCGAGCCTCGCGCGTCCGTGATGAGCCTTGCATTCCGCCCGGACGGCAAGGAGATCACGGCCGGTGACGCCGACAGCGGACTGTACACATGGGACACTAAGTCGGGTACCGAGACCAGCCGGGCAACCGAGCAGAGCGGCGGAGTTCTTGCCGTCGCCTACCTGCCCGACAGCACACGGATCACCGGCACGGGCAATGCCACCTTCACCGCCACCCCGCCTGGCGCAAAACCTCGTACGGTCACGCTTCCCGGACGGACGTTCCTCGGTCGCGGCGCCATGGCGGTGTCGCCGGATGGCCGGTGGCTCGCGGCCGTGCACCAGCCGGCGGACCCGAAACTCACCGGCCAGGACTTCAAAATCACTGTCTGGGACACCGAGACGCTCACCGAACGCACGGTGATCGACATGGACCGCCACTGGCCGCTGGACCTGACCTTCTCGCCCACTAGCGACCGGTTGCTCGCCCTCACCAGCACGTCCGGCCTCGGGGTCGCCGGCACGGACCCGGACGGCGACACAGCGGCGAGCATGGTGACCTGGCGTGCTCCCGGCTTCACCGACGAGAAACGGATCCCGCTCGGTTCCGACACACTCAACACCGTCGCCTACACACCCGACGGCGGATCCGTGATCACCGCGGGCACCACCGGCCTCCTGCAGATCCGTGACGCCGTCACCGGAAAACTGCGTGAAGAATTCGGCCCGCACCCGTCCACCATCCGCCGGATCGCGATCTCCCCGGACGGCCGTACCGTCGCGTCGGTGACTGCCGAGGACTCCACAGTCCGGCTGTGGAACCTCGCCGACCCCGGCCATGGCCTGCTTGCCAACCTCAACGCCCACCGGTCGTCACTCAACGAGCTCACGTTCTCGCCGGACGGCACCCGCCTGGCCAGCGGCGGCACGGACACAGACGTCGCCGTATGGCACCTCGACCCGGACGACGCAGCCCGCCAGGTGTGCGTGAACCTCATCGACTCG
This sequence comes from Kibdelosporangium banguiense, assembly GCF_017876405.1. GTDB lineage: Bacteria > Actinomycetota > Actinomycetes > Mycobacteriales > Pseudonocardiaceae > Kibdelosporangium > Kibdelosporangium banguiense. The sequence goes on from NZ_JAGINW010000001.1 coordinate 12,063,880, forward strand.
GCTCCGGACAACCTGGGTAACACCGGCTGCCGCTGACACACGCCGTGTTCTCGATGGAGAATCGGCGGCATGCTGCAGGCCATGGTGCGCGGAAGCGATCTGCATCCGGTGCGATTCGAGTCGGGGGAGCGCCTGGTCTTCGGCCGCGACCCACACAGCAGTCCGCCGCGGCCCGGCCGCGTCGCCCTGCGGCTGCCAGGCTGCGCCCCACACGTCTCCGGCGTACTCGCCGAACTGGTCGTCGGCCAGGAAGCCGCGATACTGCGATGGCTGGGCGCAGGTGAAGGCCGCCTGTCGAGTCTGCTGGACGCACCAGGCGGAGCCCGCCGGGTGACGCTCGTGCGTGGCATGTCAGCCATGCTCGACCTGGGCAAGAACGAACTCGTCGTACTCGCCGGCAGACAGGTCGGCCACGAGTTGTACACAGATCTGTTGCTGACCTTCGCCATCACCGCCCGCCAGCCAACCGGTGACGAATCGATCACCCCCAGTCGCCGCGACACCGAACACAAGCCGCACATCCGCAAGGGACAGCTGGCCAGATACTCCAAGGAGTGGTACGTCGCCCTCGCCCTGGCCGAACCCTGGCTCGCCGGCGACGACGACTCCCCCTTCCCGCCCACCAACCGCCGAATCTACGAACGCGTCCGGGACTGGCGCTCCGGCAACGCCTGGAACCTCGAACGCCCCCAACGCGTCGACGACGCAATCCGCGCCATCTCCCGCGTCGCCTTCGGCGAACTCGCCGACCCCTACTCCGAGGCAAGACAGGGCCGCATCCAGAACCCCCGCTTCGCCGTCGGCAAACGAATCGCCGAATACCGCCTCGTCACAGCCGACGACCTCGCCGAAGTCCACAACACCCGCCCAGGCCCATGATCACGGCAGGAGCAGGAGTTTTCCGGTTGTCCGGTCTCATTGGTGGAACGCCTCAATGATGTGCTGGACGCGCAAAGCGGCGTCGAAATCAGCCAGATCCGCCGGGGCGCCGCCACGGATCGCCTCGGCGAACAGCGTGAGCCGCGTGAACTCCGAACCCCGCTCACCTTGCAGGGTAACGGGTTCCCAGGAGCCGCCGTCCGAAACGAACAGCTCACCCCAGTCCCGCAGCAGGTAGGAACGCTCGGCACCCCAAAGAATCCACTCATACGCCTCAGGCCCAGCAAGGCCCGCCACAGCCGATACGTGCACGGGTACGTCACCCGCCCGAAGCAGGCCGCGCGCAGCGATCTCGCTGCCACTGCCCGGAAAGTCGACGCTCACGTACTCCGTCCGCAGTGGACCAAGCAACCTGTCGGTCAGGTACACGAAGTGGGACAGCACTTCGCGGACGAAACCACCCTGCTCCCGGCCGGCGACCCAGGTCGCGGTGGACTGGAAGTCCCGTGGCCAGCCCGGAAACTGCAACCGGATGTCCACGCCGCGAACCGGTCCACGAAGCCCGCGTTCGATCTCGAGGACGGCGTGCCGGTCGGACAATGCGAAGTTCACCGCGTTGGCCAGGCCGGTTCGCGCGGCCGCGTCCCGCATTCGTTGCCCGTCGGCGAGACTGATCGCCAAAGGTTTCTCGCTGAACACTGCCTTGCCGGAGTCCAGCGCCTGATTAGCCAGCGGAGCGTGGAGCGCCGGTGGAGTAGCGAGATACACGGCATCCAGGTCGGCAGCACGGACCACTGCCGAGGCATCCGTGCCGAACAAGACGCCTGGATGAACGTGCCCAAGGCGGTCGAGCACGCCCTGATCGAGGTCGGCGGCACGCAGCACGCTGAAATCCGGGTGTTTCGCGGCCGCGTCGAGCATCTCGGCACCGATGGCGCCGAGCCCGACGACGCCCAGCCTGATCTTGTCCATGTACTCAGCCTGAACCTCACGACGCGTAAGGTATAGCTACGATGTATTAATGAAACCGTTAAGCACGGACTTCATGGATGATCTCCGCCGCCTGCGGGTACTCCGCGAATTCCGGGAAAGAGGCAGCATCACCGCCACGGCCACGGCGTTGCATCTGACTGCCTCGGCGGTATCCCAGCAGCTCGCCGGGCTCTCGCGGCACCTCGGATTCCCGGTGACGCAGCCCGAAGGCCGTCGAGTCGTGCTGACGCCTCGCGCACGGACGTTGCTGGCCCACGCCGACGCAGTCTTCGCCCATATCGAGCGCGCCCGGCATGACCTCGACTCCTGGGACGACATCACCCACGGCACGGTCACGATCGGCGCGTTCCCCACCGCGATCACCGGACTGCTGCCGGAGTTCCTCAACAACGTCCGCGCCCAAGCGCCGGCGCTCAAGATCCGGTTGTGCGAAGCCGAACCACCCGAACTGTTCGATCAGCTCGACGCCGGGCATCTCACGGTCGCGCTCGCGGTGAGCTTCGCCGGCTCCCCGGCTACCACGGATCCTCGGTATCACCGCGTTGACCTGGGCCCGGACGAACTGGACGCGGCATTGCCCAGCGATCACCCGCTGGCCTCCGAAGACAGGATCGACCTCATCGCACTGGCGGCGGAATCCTGGATATCCGGCGACGGTCAGGGCTGCTGTGGCGCGATCACCACGACCGCGTGCGCAGCCGCCGGATTCGTTCCTGACGTCGCGCACCAGACCAACGACTGGCAGGCCGTGGCCCAACTTGTCGCCCACGGTCACGGCGTGGCGTTGATCCCACGCCTGGCACAACGCGCCCTTCCAGATGGTCTGGTCATCCGGCCGATCACCGACCCGGCACCCCGGCGCCACATCTTCGCCGCAGTGCCGCAAGGAGCACAGACCTCGCCGGTGATCGACCTCGTCCTCAAGCAGCTAGCTCGGCGAGTTTGACCAGCACGCCGTCGTAGATCCGCTTGAGGCCGCCCGGCGCGAAGGTCTTCTCGAAGAAGCCGCCGATGCCGCCCACGCCTTCCCAGCTGGTCTCGATCCGCACGAGGCTCTTGCCGTCCGCCTCACGCACTGTCCACGTGGTGACCATGGTGGAGTTGGCGTCCTTCTCGACCAGGGTGCCCGGCTCCGGCTCGCTCACCGTGGCCGCGACGTCCCGCACCCGCTTCGACGTGGCCTGCAGCTTCCAGCTCGCCTTCGTGCCCGCGCCGGTGCCGCCCTCGACAAGAAGATAGTCGAAGTACTGCTCGGTGAGGATCTTCGGCCGGCTGTCGGCGTAGTCGGCGACCAGTGCCCGGACCTTCTCGGCCGGGGCGTCGATCGTGCGCTCCGCCACGGCGGTGACCTTGCCCATGAGAACTCCCAGTCTCCTGTGGTTGCTGGTCACACAATCCCACCGGCTGTCCCGGCCGCCGCGCCGGGGCCCGGCAGCAATATTGAAACTTGTTTCAGTTGAGCGTGGATTGATAGCGTCTACTCCCAGCGAACGTCCCCTACAGGCGTAGGTAACAGGTTCTAATACAAGGAGTGTGATGACCGGCCTGAGTGCTCCTTACACGATCGAGTTCCCGTTCGAGCGCACGGTCGGGCCGAAGATCGGCACCTTCCTCGGTGGCCTGCGGGACTGTCGGCTTTACGGTGTCCGGTCCGCGCGGGGCGTCCTGTGCCCGCCACTGGAGTTCGATCCCGAGACGGGTGCGGAGACCGGGGAGCTCGTGCCGCTGGAGGCAACCGGCACCGTGACGTCGTGGACCTGGGTGCCTGCCCGGCCCGGTGACCCGTTGCCGCATGACTTCGCCTGGGCGCTCATCACGATCGACGGAACGGTCGGTTGTCTGTTCCATGCTGTCGACGGGACCTTTTCCGAGATGAGGGCCGGGCTGCGCGTGCGGGCACGGTGGCGCGACGAGCGCGTTGGTCACATCCGGGACATCGAGTGCTTCGAGGCGGTTGCATGACCGAACCGGTGACCACCATGCCGAGCCCGTTCCGGATGGACTACACCTATGTCGCGGGCGCCGGTCGCTCGGTTTTCCTGCGCGGCCTGGCCGAACGTCGCCTGCTGGCGCGCCGGTGCCCGGTCTGCGAGCAGGTGTACCTGCCCTCGCCCGAGTTCTGTTCGCGTTGCCTGAGCCGGTTGGCGGAACCGTTCGAATTGGACGGCCGGGGCGTCGTTTCGACGTTCTGTGTCGTGAACTTCCCTTTCCCCGGCCAGACCATCGAGCCGCCGTACGTGGTGGCGCACATCCAGGTGCACGGCGCCGCCACGCGACTGATGCACCTCGTGCGCGAAGTCCCGCCCGACGAGGTGCACATCGGGATGGAAGTCGAGCCGGTGTGGGCACCCGACGATCAGCTCACCACGTCGATGACGAGCATCCTGCATTTCCGGCCGGTGCCCGATGCGTGACGTGGCCATCGTGTCCTTCGCCCAGTCGCCGTGCCTGGCCGCGAACCGGCAGGACGACATGGCCGAGATCCTGCTCCCGGTGATCCGCGAGGCGATGACGGCGGCGGGAATCGAACGCGACGACATCGACTTCATCGCCTCCGGCAGTCACGACTTCTTCGAGGGCCGCACGTTCGCGTACATCGAGTCGCTGGACGCGGTGGGAGCCTGGCCGCCGATCTCGGAATCGCACGTCGAGATGGACGCTGCCTGGGCGTTCGCCGAGGCGTGGGCGTGGCTGCAGCTCGGGCAGGGAGACATCGCGCTGGTGTACGGCGTCGGCCGCGGGTCCCTTGCCCAGGACCTCGGGCAGGTCATGCCCGCACAGCTCGATCCGTACTTCCTGGCTCCGCTGCGGCCGCATCCCGATGCCATCGCGGGCATCCAGGCGTGCGCGATGGTCCAGGCCGGACTGACCAGCGAACGGCACCTCGCCGAGATCGTGGTCCGCAGCCTTGACTCGGCGGTCGAGAACCCGTGGGCGCAGACGTCCGGGCACGTCACGGTCGACGAATTGCTGGCAGCGCCATACGTTTGCTCGCCGCTGCGCGCGCACGACGTCTCCCCGACAGGAGACGCTGCGGCGGTCATTGTGCTGGCCGCAGGCGGCAAGGCGGCCGAACTCGCCGAGCGCCCGGCCTGGGTGCGTGGCGTCGATCACCGGATGGACACCCACTACCCGGGCATGCGGGATCTGACCACATCGGACTCCACGCGAATCGCCATGAAACGGGCGGCTGAGCTGGCCGGGTTCACCGCTCAGGACGTGGAAGTGGCCGAGCTGCACACCGAGTACAGCCATCAGGAGCCGCTGCTGACCGCCGCGCTCGGGCTGAATGGCGCGCAGATCAATCCCTCCGGCGGACCGCTGGCCGGCCATCCCGCGACCGCGACCGGGCTGATCCGGATCGGCGAAGCGGCTCACCGGCTCCTGGCAGGTGAGGCCGGCTGTGCCCTCGCGCACGCCACGAACGGCCCTGCGCTGCAACAGAATCTCGTCTGTCTCATGGAGGCCGGATGAGCAGCGCACTCGCCGTGGTCGGCATCGGCCAGAGCAAACAGGCCAAACGCCGTGAGGTCACGATCGGCGCGATGGTCCGTGAGGCCGTGACCGAGGCGATGGCCGACGCGGAACTCACTTTCGCCGACATCGACGCGGTTGTGCTGAGCAAGACCCCTGACCTGTTCGACGGCGTGATGAATCCCGAGCTGTATCTGGCCGACGCGATGGGCGCGGTCGGACTGCCGGTCACGCGGGTCTTCACCGGCGGCAGTGTCGGCGGCCACGCCGCGATCTACGGCGCGCACCTGGTCGAAGCCGGGCTGGCCAAGCGTGTGCTCGTTGTGGCCTATGCCAAGGAATCCGAAGGCAACTTCACCTGGGCACTGTCGCGTGGGCTGCCGTTCAGCGCCCAACTCGGTGCCGGTGCGGGCGGGCATTTCGCGCCTGTCATCCGTGAGTACATCCGGCGCGCGGAGGCACCTGAGCACATCGGCTGGAAAGTGGCCGTCAACCATCGGCTCAACGCCACCCGAAACCCCTACGCGCACGTGCAGCGGCCCGACATCACCATCGAGCAGGTACGCGACTCCCCCATGCTCTGGGATCCCATCCGTTACCTGGAGTCATGCCCGTCCTCCGACGGCGCCTGCGCCATCGTGGTGACCAGTGAAGAACACATCAGTGCGACCCGTCCGCCCGCCTGGATTCACGGCATGGCCTGGCGAACCGAGACCGGGCATTTCGCCGGCCGCGACGAGGTGAACCCCAAGGCAGGCCAGGAATGCGCGGCCGATGCCTACCGTCAGGCAGGTATCGACGATCCGCTGGGCCAGATCCACGTCGCCGAACTCTACATCCCGTACAGCTGGTACGAGCCGATCTGGCTGGAGAACATCGGACTGGCGGAGCTGCACGGCGGCTGGCGGCTCGTGGAGAAGGACCGCACCGCGTTCGACGGTGACATCCCGGTCAACCCGTCGGGTGGCGTGCTGTCGGGCAATCCGACCGGCGCGACCGGCCTGCTCCGGTTCGCCGAAGCCGCCCTCCAGGTCCGGGGAACGGCCGGTGCGCACCAGGTCGACGGGGCACGCCTGGCCATCGGGCACGCCATGGGCGGCGCCTCCCAGTTCCACGCGCTGTGGGTGGTCGGCAGCGCCAAACCAGGGAGCACACGGTGAAAGTTTTCGTCGCGGGCGTCGGCATGACCAAGTTCGACAAGATCGGCACCAACGGGTTGACCTACCCGCAAATGGTGGCCGAAGCGGTCGGGAATGCGCTGGCTGACGCGGGAATCACCTACGACCAGGTGCAACGGGCCGCAGTCGGTTACGTGTTCCAGCCCTCAGCCGCAGGCCAGCGCGCGTTGTACGAAGTGGGGATGACCGGTATTCCTGTGGTCAACGTCAACAACAACTGCGCCACCGGGTCCACGGCCTTGCTACTCGCCCGCGAATGGGTCCAAACCGGACTTGCCGACATCGTGCTGGCGGTCGGGTTCGAGCAGATGACCAAGGATTCAATGAGTGGCACCGCGTCCGGTGTGACCACAATAGACAATCATATCGGCATCATGGTGCCGAAGTACGGCTGGGCGCAGGCGCCGATGACTGCACAGTTCTTCGGTCACGCGGCCAACGAACACATGCAGCGCCACGCAACCACGGTCGAACAACTCGCAAGCGTGGCCGTGAAAAATCACGAGCACTCCACCCGAAACCCGCTCGCACAGTTCCAACGGCCGTACACGCTCGCCGAAGTGCTGGCGGACAAGCCCGTGCACGGCCCGCTCACGCGATCGCAGTGCTCCCCCATGTCGGACGGCGCGGCCGCGGCGGTTCTCGTCAGCGAACGGTTCGCCCAGGAGAATGCCGTCGAGATTCTCGCGCAAAGCCTGGTCACCGACACTTCGTCCGCCTTCGATTCCGGGTCGATGATCGATGTGGTCGGCGCCCCGATGACTCGGCAGGCCGCCCAGGAGGTCTTCGGCAGCGCAGGCGTAACCGTGTCCGATGTGGACGTGATCGAGCTGCACGACTGCTTCTCGATCAACGAGATCATCACCTATGAGGCACTGGGCCTGTGCGCCGAGGGCAAGGGCGGTCACCTGGCCGAGTCGGGGGCGACGACCTACGGCGGCCAATGGGTGGTCAACCCGTCGGGCGGGCTGATCTCCAAAGGACATCCGCTGGGCGCCACCGGGCTCGCCCAGTGCGCCGAACTCACCTGGCAGCTGCGCGGGCAGGCCGGCGACCGGCAGGTGCCGGGCGCACGGCTGGGCCTGGCCCACAATCTCGGACTGGGCGGCGCGTGCGTGGTCACGCTGTATGGGAAAGGAATGCAATGAACGAGCAGACGATGCGGTCTGGCAACCACCTCGGTCATCTCACCGTCGCCGCCCTGAAACGCCACCGGGACAAGCCGGTGCTGGTGCTGGGCGAGACCACCATGACCGGCGGCCAGACAGCCGAGCAGATCAGCCAGTACGCCCAGGCTTTCGAGGCGCTCGGGGCCGGTACGGGCGCAGCGGTGGCGCTGCTGTCGCTCAACCGTCCCGAGGTTCTGCTGATCATCGGCGCCGGCCAGATGCAAGGAGCCCGGCGCTCGGCGTTGCATCCGTTGGGTTCGCTCGACGACCACGCCTACGTCCTCAACGACGCGGGCATCACGACCCTGATCATCGACCCGGTCCCGGCGTTCGTCGATCGTGCGCTCGGCCTGCTCGACAAGGTCCCGGGCCTGACCCAGGTCCTCACCATCGGGCCGGTGCCGGAGAAACTGGCCCACGCGGGCAAGGATCTCGTCGCGACGGCGGCCAGTTTCGACCCACAACCACTGGTGCCCGCCGAATTGCCACCGGACCAGGTCGTCTCGATCACCTACACCGGCGGGACGACCGGCAAACCCAAGGGTGTCATGGGAACCGCCCGGACAATGGCGACCATGACCCAGATCCAGCTCGCCGAATGGGAGTGGCCGGAATCCCCGAAGTTCCTGATCTGCACACCGCTTTCCCACGCCGGGGCCGCGTTCTTCGGCCCCACCCTGATCAAGGGCGGCTCCCTGGTCGTACTGCCGAGGTTCGACCCGGCCGAGGTGTTGCGCGTCATCGAGGAACAGCGGATCACCGCGACCATGCTGGTGCCGACCATGCTGTACGCGCTGATGGACCACCCCGACTCGCAAACCCGTGACCTGTCGTCGTTGCAGACGGTCTACTATGGAGCAGCGGCCATCAACCCGGTCCGGTTGCGTGAGGCGATCGACCGGTTCGGGCCGATCTTCGCGCAGTTCTACGGCCAGTCCGAAGCACCCATGGCGATCAGCTACCTCGCCAAAGGCGACCACGACGACAAACGGCTGTCCTCCTGCGGGCGCCCCTCGGCCTTCCTGCGCACGGCATTGCTCGACCCGGACGGCAATCCGGTGAAACCCGGTGAGCCCGGGGAGATCTGCGTCGCCGGTCCCCTGCTCGCCGCCGGATACTGGAACCTGCCCGATATCACCGCCGAGACGTTCCGCGACGGCTGGCTGCACACCGGCGACGTCGCCCGAGAGGACGAGGACGGATTCTGGTTCATCGTCGACCGGATCAAAGACATGATCGTCACCGGCGGATTCAACGTCTTCCCCCGCGAAGTGGAGGACGTCGTGGCCGAGCATCCGGCCGTCGCCCAGGTCGGCGTGATCGGTACCCCCGACGAGAAGTGGGGCGAGGCGGTGACTGCGATCGTCGTGCTGCGCGAGACCCCCGAATCCATCGAAGGACTCACTGAGGAAATCAAGTCGTCAGTGCGCGACCGAAAGGGATCGGTGCACGTTCCCAAGAACATCATCGTCGCGGACTCACTGCCGGTCACGGCACTCGGCAAGCCCGACAAGAAGGCGCTGCGCGCCAAGTACGCGGTTTCCTGAGACCATTCCGGTCCGGTGTGGGCATCGCGTCCACACCGGACCGGCCGGGTTTCAGGCAGGCAATCTGAAGCGATAGGACTGGATCAAGTCTGTCGTTCTCGTAGCCGACGACCTGCCAGTCCAGATCGAACGAGCCGGTCAGCAGGGAGATCGGGTCGTTGCCGATCAGCATCTGGGGCACCGCGCCTGCCACGTTCGCCAAGTCCTTGACGAGGTTCCAGCCCGCCTTGGCGATGCCCATCTTGCTGTAGTGGTAGTCGTTGCTCCCGAACGTCTGTCCCTTGGCGACCAAACGGCCGACCTCCTCGGCGATACCGGTGAAGGCCTTCCACTGCTTCAACTGCTCGGTCAGCCTGTCGCCACTGCGAAGGTTCATGGGCACCACGCACTCGGCCAGACCTGAATAAGGTACGCACGCCCCATCCAAACCTGGGTTACCTGTCACCGTGGCGAACCACAGAGCGATCGTCATGTGTGGTCCGAGATCCTGCGATCCGGGGGTGTGACAGTACTCGGGCGTCGACTGAGTGCAGCTCTCCGAGGGTGGCGCAGGACGGCGGTTGGGGCGCTTGCCGGTGCTCACGACCTTGCTCTTGCCGTTGCGGATCTTGGTTCTCTTCCCGCCGGGCTCGTGGATCATCTCGCCACCGTGCGCGCCATCAAGGTGCCCATCCGCGCCACGCTTTGTTTGTCCACCTGCGGCAGGCCTTGCTGGACATCCCCCGACGGGCGGAGATGTGTGCTTACAGCCGCGTGTGCCAGGAGGGGCGATGAAGATCGCATGGGGGAATGACGACTTACCGGCGCGGGATCGTTTTGCCGCGTGGCAGGAGTACGCCAACAGCACTCACGTGCCCACCAGCGTTCGCAGTGACCACGAAGGCGACTTCCGGGCCACAGTGCTGGTGACGCCGCTCGGGCCCGTCCAGGTCTCGCGGCTGACCTACGGTGGCGTCGTGGCAGACCTGCTGGCCGCCGTCCTCCACGAACACACCGGCAACGACTGGATCAGCACCTGTGATCAGCAAACCCTGGCGTACGGCATTCGTTCGTACATCGACCAGCACCTCGCCGACCCGGACCTCTCCCCCGCGACACTCGCGGCGGCCCATCACCTGTCAGTGCGCAGTCTCCAGCGCCTCTTCCACGCACACGGCATCTCGGTCACCGACTGGATCCGCACGCGGCGCCTGGAACATTGCCGCAGCGACCTGGACAACCCGCTGCTCGACCACCGGCTGGCCTACGTGATCGCAGCGAAGTGGGGATTCGTCTCCCGGACACACTTCAGCCGCCTGTTCCGCGCCACATATGGGTGCACGCCGCACGACTACAGGCACCGGCGCAGATCCCTGATCCCGCTGGATAGCCTCTGCCCATGAATTCAGAAGAGCGTGCGGCTTACATAGTCGACGTCCTGTCGGCCGAGTTCGGCGCGATGATCGCGCAGGACCGCGCTTCGTTCCGCCGGAAGTTCCGCAAGATGGCCGCATCGCCGTTCGCGTTCTACCGCGGCAGCGCCTGCCTGTTCTACGCCGACATGACCGGCGGGTTCGCTGCCAGCGATTTTCTGCACGCGCGCACCAGCCGGGTGTGGATCCACGGTGACCTGCACGCGGAGAACTTCGGGACCTACATGAACGGTTCCGGGCGCCTGGTGTTCAACGTCAACGACTTCGACGAGGCCTACGTCGGCCCGTTCACCTGGGATCTCAAGCGGTTCGTGGCCAGCGTCGCGCTCATCGGCTACGCGAAGGCGTTGTCCGATCAGGTGATCAGCGATCTGGTCACCCGGTTCGCCACGGCCTACCTGACCGAGCTGCGCGCCATCGTCTCCGGCGGCGACGACGCGATCGGCTCGATCACCCTGGACAACGCCAACGGCGTCCTGCTCAAAGTGCTCCAGCAGGCCCGCCTCAACACCCGGGTCGCCCTGCTGGAACAGGACACCACGCTGGACAACTACGACCGCCGGTTCGCCGACGGAGACGGCGTTTTCCAGGTCGACGACGCGACCAGGCAATCGGTCCTCGACGCGTTCGAGGCCTACCTGGACACCCTGCCCCAACTGCAGACAGTGGCCGCCCAGGTCAAAGACGTGGTGCTACGCAAGGGAGTCGGCATCGGCTCGGCCGGCCTGCCCTCCTACAACCTCCTGCTGGAAGGGCACACCGAAGCCCTCGAGAACGACGTGATCATCTACATGAAACAGGCCCAGGTACCCGCGGTGGCCCGCCACATAGACGACGAGAACGTCCGCGACTACTTCAAACACCAAGGCCACCGCACAGTCGAATCCCAGCGGGCCCTGCAGGCCCACGCCGACCAGTGGCTCGGCTACACAGAGCTGAACGCAATAGGCCAGGTCGTCGCCGAGGTGTCCCCCTACGCGTCCGACCTCGACTGGGCCGACGTCAACGAACCCGAAGACCTCTCCGGCGTCATCGGCGACCTAGGCCGCGCCGTAGCCCGAATGCACTCGGTCGCCGACGACGAATCCGGCCACGACCTGGTCAACTTCGCCACCGAGGAAGAAATCGTCGCGGCAGTCGACAAAGACGAACGCGGCTTCGTCACCCACCTCGTCGACTTCGCCCACACCTACGGCCACCGAACCCGCCAGGACCACCAAATCTTCGTCGACCTCTTCCGCAACGACAAAGTCCCCGGCCTATAACCCCAGCTTTATGGCCCCTGACCCGCTCGGTCAGGGGCCACCTCACAAGACCTATTTCAACCCAGCCCAGCTGGAAAGCAGCCAAAGGCAACGTGGGGGTTTGGGGGGCTCGGCCCCCCAACATGACGACAGGCGACCCGGTTCGCGCTTTCCGCGAACACAGACCGCCTGAGCCTGTGGGCGATACTGGGATCGAACCAGTGACCTCTCCGGTGTGAACGGCGCCGTGTGAGTCTCACAAGTCATGGGCGGTCTCAACAGGTACGTACTGACCTGCAGTTATTTCGTAGCTCGTCTCACTAGTTCCTTCTATCGGGGTAGTGTTCTGACCTGTCCTGGCTACTACGTTGGATACCGCTCTGCCCAACTCGCTAACTCAGTGGTGTGCAGATTGGTCTAGTCGGTTGCTGCGACGTCAAGGAAGTACCGCACAGATGGACCCTCACCACGATCGGCATCCCGATCGCGAAATCCAGAACGCCATTGAGGGCGAGGTATCAGGGCCCGTAGTCCAGGCAGGTTCGATCACCGGCGACGTGCACCAACATCTCCACAACCACAAAGCCGTCCGCCCGCTTGTCCGTATGCCGCATCGAGCCGGGATCGTGCCGCCACGGGCAGCGTCGTTCCAACACCGCGCAGCAGCGCAACTCGTATCGCTGGCGGTAGGCGAGGTCGGTACCGCTGTTCTGGCGTCCCATGTGGGTGCCGGAACCGACGTGGTGTTGGGTTTAGGCGGGGTGGGCAAGACCCAGTTGGCGGTCGAGTACGCCGAACAGGTCTGGGCTACGGGCGAAGTGGATCTGCTGGTTTGGATCACAGCCAGTTCTCGGGATGCGATCGTGTCGAGCTACGCCCGTGTGGCCGCGGACGTGACCGGAATCGACGATCCCGATTCCGAGCACGGTGCGCGGCGCTGTCTGGAGTGGTTGGCCGGCACGTCAGCGCGGTGGTTGGTGGTGCTCGACGACCTACAGAGCCCGGACGACATACGAGGGCTTTGGCCCCCACATGGCATGCGCGGGCGGGCAGTGGTGACCACGCGACGTCAGGACTCGGCACTACGTGGTCATCACCGTCGCCTGATTGAGGTAGGCGTCTTCACCCCTGCCGAAGCCCTCACCTACTTACACGCCGCGTTCGCTGACCGTCCGCAGGTCGTTGCCGATGATGCCGTTGAGTTGGCACGAGATCTGGGAAACCTCCCGCTCGCGCTCGCGCAGGCCAGCGCCTACATGCGTGATCGGGAGTTGAGTTGTTCCGACTACCGGGCGCGGCTGGCCGATCGGCGGCAAGGCCTGGCTTCGTTGATGCCCAATACCGAAGAACTGCCTGACGAGCACAAGGCAACGATCGCCGCGACGTGGTCATTGTCGATCGAACAGGCCAACAGTCTGGAACCGGTAGGGGTGGCAGGGGTCTTGCTAGAGATAGCAAGCCTGTTAGACGCCAACGGAATCCCCACAAACGTGTTCACAGCACCTGCCGTCCGGGAGTTGCTCACCGCGGAGGCGGGACGCGACATCAATGAACAGGACGGCCGAGACGGGCTGGGCTGTCTACGTCGACTGAGCCTGATCACGTGGGAGCCCAGCATCGCGTCTCGAGCGGTCCGTGTGCACGCCTTGGTGCAGCGCGCGACACGTGAAGGCCTGTCCCCGGCTCGTCTACGCACTGTGACGCGCACAGCTGCTACCGCATTGATCCAGGTGTGGCCTCAGGTTGAACGCGACACGGCTCTGGGCCAAGTGCTGCGCGTCAACACTGACGCACTGAACGCGGCCGGCAGTGAGTACCTCTGGGACCCAGAGGGCCACGCAGTGTTGTTCCGCGCGGGACGCAGCCTCGGGGAGGGAGGACTGGCCGCCGCCGCTACCGAATACTTTCAGCGTTTACGGGACACCGCTGTCCGTTATCTGAGTGCCGATCACCCCGACATCTTGTCCTCTCGCGGTCATATCGCCCGCTGGCGCGGGGATGCCGGGGACGCGGCGGGTGCCTTGGCCGCGTTTGAGGAGTTGCTCACCGATGACCTGCGGGTCTTTGGTGTCGACCATCCCAACACCCTGATCACGCGTAGCAACGTCGCCTACTGGCGCGGGCAGACCGGGGACGCGGCGGGTGCCTTGGCCGCCTACAATGAATTGCTCACCGACCGGCTGCGGGTCTATGGTGCCGATCATCCTGAGACCCTGATCACGCGTAGCAACGTCGCCTACTGGCGCGGGCAGACCGGGGACGCGGCGGGTGCCTTGGCCGCGTTTGAGGAGTTGCTCACCGACCGGCTGCGGGTCTTTGGTGCCGATGACCCCTACACCCTGACCACCCGCGGTCATATCGCCCGCTGGCGCGGGGATGCCGGGGACGCGGCGGGTGCCTTGGCCGCGTTTGAGGAGTTGCTCACCGACAGCCTGCGGGTCTTTGGTGTCGACCATCCCAACACCCTGATCACGCGTAGCAACGTCGCCTACTGGCGCGGGCAGACCGGGGACGCGGCGGGTGCCTTGGCCGCGTTTGAGGAGTTGCTCACCGATGACCTGCGGGTCTTTGGTGTCGACCATCCTGAGACCCTGATCACGCGTAGCAACGTCGCCTACTGGCGCGGGCAGACCGGGGACGCGGCGGGTGCCTTGGCCGCGTTTGAGGAGTTGCTCACCGACAGCCTGCGGGTCCTTGGTGCCGACCATCCCAACACCCTGAACACCCGCAGCCAGATCGCCCGCTGGCGTGGGGATGCCGGGGACGCGGCGGGTGCCTTGGCCGCGTTTGAGGAGTTGCTCACCGATGACCTGCGGGTCTTTGGTGTCGACCATCCTGAGACCCTGATCACGCGTAGCAACGTCGCCTACTGGCGCGGGCAGACCGGGGACGCGGCGGGTGCCTTGGCCGCGTTTGAGGAGTTGCTCACCGACAGCCTGCGGGTCCTTGGTGCCGACCATCCCAATACCCTGAACACCCGCAGCCAGATCGCCCGCTGGCGGAAACAGCTATTTGCCGACACACAGTCGGACGACTGAATCGCACGCTTTCGAAGTCTGAGCATGTGTATCCACCTGAAACAGAATGATCTTTGGGTGTTGGGTCTGCACGAACGAGATGTCCTTTTACTGACTGAAGAGAAGGACATCTGGCCTGAGGTGAGTCAAAGGACTCGAACCCGCGACTTCCTGGACCACAACCAGGGCCACCACCGCTCCCGACCTCCACTGTTAGACAAAAGCCCAGGTGAGAGCTGTTGGTGTGCGTTGGTCTGCGGAGGTGTCCGGGCACGTCGATCGGTAGCTCGTCTCCCAGATTTCTCCCACGAAGGATCCCCACGGTCGTACCGGTCCGCTTCGTCGGGGAGGTGACACGAGTCGCGCGCCGGACCGGCCGTGGCCGCCAAGGTGGCCAGCCGGTTGAGACTGTGTCCGACCAACCCGGGCGACTCGAACGCACACTGGACGGATTTTGAGTGGGCCCGTCGCTCTTGATCAATACCGGCTCTGACCTGCGGCTATCTGCCAAGGTCAGCCACCGATGAGGCAACGCGCCCGTGTATGCCCCACAGCTGCGCTCGTTCTCCGTCGCTAAGAGAAAGACCACTATGGACACACGCGGGTCGACGTGATCTGGACGGAGGCTCGATCCGTTCAGCCTGCCGTCGGGGCCAGTGAAGTCCCGCCCGAGGTGGTCACCGCTTGCTGGGGTGCAGAGTGCCACCTGAAGCTGGCTTCGCCTCTGGCGGCGCCAGCTGTACGGACGCCGAATCCGCTCAGCTAGGTGCTCAATCATGGTAACTAGGGAAGTTTCCTGCGGTCTTGCCAGTGGGCGATGTTGTGGCGGGTGGTGAGGGTGCTGGGGTGGTCGGGTCCTAACACTCGCAGTCGGTCGGTCAGCAGGTGTTCGAATGCTTCAATGGCCCCGGCGATGTCGCCGGCCTCGCCCCGCCAGCGGGCGATGTTGTGGCGGGTGGTGAGGGTGCTGGGGTGGTCGGGTCCTAACACTCGCAGTCGGTCGGTCAGCAGGTGTTCGAATGCTTCAATGGCCCCGGTGGCGTCGCCGGCCTCGCCCCGCCAGTAGGCGATGTTGTGGCGGGTGGTGAGGGTGCTGGGGTGGTCGGGTCCTAACACTCGCAGTCGGTCGGTCAGCAGGTGTTCGAATGCTTCAATGGCCCCGGCGATGTCGCCGGCCTCGCCCCGCCAGCGGGCGATGTTGTGGCGGGTGGTGAGGGTGCTGGGGTGGTCGGGTCCTAACACTCGCAGTCGGTCGGTCAGCAGGTGTTCCAATGCTTCAATGGCCCCGGTGGCGTCGCCGGCCTCGCCCCGCCAGTAGGCGATGTTGCCGCGGGTGGTGAGGGTGCTGGGGTGGTCGGGTCCTAACACTCGCAGTCGGTCGGTCAGTAACAGTTCGAATGCTTCGACGGCCCCGGCGATGTCCCCACTTGCCCCCCGCCAGTAGGCGATGTTGCCGCGGGTGGTGAGGGTGCTGGGGTGATCGGCACCCAACACCCGCAACTCCTCGGTTAGCACGTGTTCCAATGCTTCAATGGCCCCGGTGGCGTCACCGGCCTCGCCCCGCTGGCGGGCGATGTTGTGGCGGATGGTGAGGGTGTCGGGATGGTCGACGGCGAGGTGTTGGGTGGCGGTGGTGTGCAGGTGTTCGTAGTAAGTGACGGCCTGACTGAGTTGTCCGGCCGTGCCGAGGCTATTCCCGGCGCGGAACAGCACTGGGTGGCCGCCGATGTCGAGATCGGGGTTCCACAGGTGAGATTCGGCGGCGGCGTGCAGGGCAGCGGTGTTGGCACGTAACACTGCAACCAGGTCAGCGTCCCGCTCGACCTCCGGCCAGATCTCCAGCAGCGCATCGGCGGCAACCATTGCCACCTCGCCCAGCCGATCGGCCGATACCGCGTCACGGGTGGCCCGCTGGACCAACGCATGCACCCGCACCGCACGGATTGGCTGGGCGGTGTCGAATGTGATCAGGCTCAGGCGATGCAGGCAGCCCAGCGTGTCACCGGCTGTCTCTAGGTCAACATCCCGTCCAGCGCGACGGGTGAGGTACTCGCAGACGGCGCGGCTGATGACCACGCCGGTGGGGATGCCGACAGGATCCAGAACAGATGCGATCTCCAGCAATGGGCGTGCCAAACCGACAGGAGTCAGCAGATTGGCGAGTTCGATCGACAGCGACCAGGTAGCGGCGACGGTCTGCTGGTGGTCGTCGGGCAGGCTCTGATCGTCAGGCAGCACCTCGGCCAGGCCTTTGCGGCGGTCCGCCAGACGCCTGCGGTAGGTGGCTGGCGTGAGTAAAGGTTTGTCGGCGATGAAGGCCGCGGCTTGAGCGAGAGCCAGCGGAAGGTGTCCGAGGTCATCGGCTAATCCCTCCAGTTGGGTGACCCCATCAGCCGTACTCGCGGCGGCCGGAAGTTTCGTGGCTAGATACGCCTTCGATTCGGGGGCCGTGAACACCCCGACCTCAATGAGATGCCGGTCGGCACGGGCAAGGGCGGTATCCTGCCGCCGGGTAGTGACGATCACCTGCCCGGTGCGATCGGATGGCGGCCACAAGCCGCGAAGGTCGGCAGGCGCCTGCACGTCGTCGAGCACAATCAGCCACCGCCGATCCGTCCCCGCAAGCCACGCCAACAGCGATGCCGCGGCCTGCTCGGGCGTGGCACCTTCAGCGCCGACCAGCAGATGAGTCGCCGCGTGGGCGTAACCGGTGATCACCGCGTCACGCGAGGTCGCCGCCACCCATACCGCCACATCCACAGACGAGTCGGTCCACACACCCCGCGCGTGACGTGCGGCCATCTGGGTCTTTCCCACCCCTCCCAGCCCGAACAGCACCGCCGTCGCGGCCGGCACCACTGCTGCGCGGTCGTCAGCTAACGCCTGCTGTACGTGCCGCTGCGCGTCGCGATCTTGGTAGCAATCGGCCGCCTGAGGCACCACCCCGACACGTACGGGCCACGACACATCCGGGCGCGGGAACAGCGACATCGTGTTGTTGTTGCCGATCTGTACGCCCTTGCTGCCCCGCGCGTCCACATCGGACGTTGCTCGCGTGCCGTCAGTCGCCGGGCCTGGAGTCCCCATCTGGGACGCTATTCGTTGAAGTTCAGCGTCATGGTGTTGTGGTCACCGACCTGCACACCCCTGCTGTCACGCAGATCGACGACATACTTTCCCGCCTGAGCCCCTTGAGGATCGGCAGTCTCCAACACCGTGCGCGCTGCAGCGACCAACTCGGGATCGGCGTCAGCCCCGGCAGCCACAAGTGCTTCCCGGAGCTCCTGCTGACGCTCCACCGGCCTGCCCACCAGCTCGTCCACCACTGCACTGTCACCACCACCGAGCGCGCCGGTCACCCGCGCCTTCAACGCCGCATAGGAGTCCTTCACCGCTTGGGATGCCGTGTCGGTCAACCCGGCAGTCGCACCCGCCGCTAACGCAGCCATCACAAAGTCCACCGACTCGATCATCAGGCAATCCCTTCTCGCACTCGATCACCCAGTATCGGGACACCTGGTCAGCGCGGTACACAGGTGGAGCACCATCGCCCTATCGGAGTAACCGACTCGCATCGCCATAAAGCAAGGGCCGTGTTTGAAGTCGAACCTAGTGGCAGAAGTCAAGTTGTTCCCGCTTTCGAGGTCTGAGTATTGGTGTTCACCTGAGTTCGGCCTGGCCACTCAGCCAGGTAGACCCGGTTGCACGGCCGGCCGTGAACCGCCCTGGACGGCTATGAGTGAGACTGCGACTGAGACTGGCCAGTCGCGCTCACCGCCGGCCCGCCAGCCGTCGCACAATGAGCCAATGTGGTTGACGCGTCCATGATGGCCGGAGCGCTGCGGCTGCCTGCCCTGGGCTGTACCGACGTGGTAGAGCAACGTGTTGGTGCACCAGCGAAACGTCGGGTGCACCGTTCCGGGCTGCGCCGTCGGATCGCCCAGGTGATCGTCGTGGCCGGCGGCGGCCGCCGGCAGATCCGGGCGCCCGGGGTCCGAACCTCAGCGATCTCTACCGGCCGAAGCGGCTACCGTCGGTAATGTTGTGGCCGCCACCGGGCAGGCGCCGATGACCGTCCACGGGTAAATTCGCATGGCCGCCAACACCAACTCACTCCGGCTCGAGTGACGAACGTGAACCCGCGACTTCCTGGACCACAACCAGGTCTACTGCCATCCTTGACCTCGACCGATAGGCAAAAGACCAGCTGAGAGGCGTTGGTACGCGTTGGTTTGAGAAGGCGTCCGGGCCAGTCTGCCGGGGCCTCTTCTCCCAGATTTCTCCCAGGCGGATGAGAGGTTGTTCAGGTTTGTGGCGAGGTCCGGCGGGAACGGATCAGTTGGGGGCAGCTCGGCTCAGAGACGGATTGGTCTAGCCAAGGAGAACAGTCGACCACGCGGTTGCCACAGACTCACTCACTGATGCTGACGAGTAACGGCGGGCGCCCGATTTCCGAAAAGTCGCAGTGTCAGCATCACCTGACGAAGCCGTCAAGGACTTCACACCAGACTGGCCCACCTGCCTAGCAGAGATTGAGCCAGGCTGTTTCGGCGTCCAAGCCAGGGGTTTTCCCCGCTGCCTAGCTCACCTTGATCCAGAGGACTTGGAGCGGGCTGTCCAAGACATCAACCCTGGTGATGACTTAGATGCACGTGGCACCACCTTCGCCCCTGGCTTGCTGTCGAGTGTCCGTAAGGCGCTCTCAGCAGCAGATGGGGAACGGATGGTCGCCCGGTTCGGAATTCTCCGATTTGACCATGCTCAGTTCGAGGGCGACGCGTGGTTCGACGAGGGCACCACGTTCGAGGGCGCCGCGCAGTTCACCGGGGCGACGTTCAAAGGCGCCGCGCAGTTCACCGGGGCGACGTTCAAAGGCGCCGCGCAGTTCACCGGGGCGACGTTCAAGGACACCGCGTGGTTCGACGAGGGCACCACGTTCGAGGGCGCCGCGCGATTCGACAAGGCGACGTTCAAAGGCGACACGTGGTTCGACGGGGCGACGTTCAAGGACACCGCGTGGTTCGACGAGGGCACCACGTTCGAGGGCGCCGCGCAGTTCACCGGGGCGACGTTCAAAGGCGCCGCGCAGTTCACCGGGGCGACGTTCAAGGACACCGCGTGGTTCGACGAGGGCACCACGTTCGAGGGCGCCGCGCGATTCGACAAGGCGACGTTCAAAGGCGACACGTGGTTCGACGGGGCGACGTTCAAGGGCGACGCGCGATTCGACAAGGCGACGTTCAAAGGCGACACGCAGTTCACCGGGGCGACGTTCAAGGACACCGCGTGGTTCGACGAGACGACGTTCAAGGGCGACGCGCGATTCGGCAAGACGACGTTCGAGGCCGCCGCGTGGTTCGACGAGACGACGTTCGAGGCCGCCGCGTGGTTCGACGAGACGACGTTCGAGGCCGCCGCAGGTTTTAAGGGTGCCAAGTTTAGTGACGAGGCGCGGTTCGATTTCGCCAGGTTTGATTCCGCGGCGACGCTGGGGCCGTTGATAGCAGTGAAGGTGCGGCTATCTAGCGCGGTCTTCTCTCAGTTGGTGGTGGTGGAGCTCGAGGCTGGCTGGGTTTCATGCGATCGTGCGCGCTTTCAGGCGGGGGTGACGTTACGGGTACGGCACGCGAACGTCAGCCTCCAGCAGGTGTCCTTTGGCGGCCCGTCATCTCTGGAAGGCCGATCACAGCATTTCCGGACGTCCGATAACCAGACTGTCGTGTCGGCTTCTGAAGACCAGGTCCATGGGTGGCCAACCCGAGCTGCCCAACATCGCGCCCAGATCGAAGGCGAGAGGATCGGCACCCGGACCGACGAGTGGGTGCCCGGACTGGTGGCGCTGCAAGGCACGGACGTCAGTGAATTGGTGCTCACGGACGTCGACTTGCGTTGGTGCAGGTTTGCGGGCGCCCATCATCTGGACAAGCTGCGAATCGAGGGGCGAAGCCCGTTTCACCGGCCACCTTCTGGCTGGCGCGCCGGGTGGACATGGCTGCCAGTGTGGCGGTGGACCAGTCGCCAAGTCCTTGCTGAGGAGCACGCGTGGCGTCGTCAGGGCCGGACAAGCAAGGCCGCAGGCTGGCAGCAGCTTGGTAGTGGAGATGCAGCAGTTGAGGTTGGGGCAGAGCGGCTGGCAGTCCTGTACCGGTCGCTGCGCAAGGCGTTGGAGGATGGCAAGGACGAGGCTGGCGCAGGTGACTTCTACTACGGGGAGATGGAAGCCCGCAGGCATGCCGGCCCTCTACGTGATCGGGTCGTGCTCTCCGCCTATTGGCTGGTCTCCGGCTACGGCCAGCGCGCGCTGCGTGCCGTCGTTGGCCTCGCGGTGCTCGTCATCGTTCTCACTGTCCTGCTAGTGGGTTGGGGGCTTCCGGGAGACAGTCCTGGACAGTTGGTCACCGGCACGCTTCCAGCGTCATCACCGACCACACAGCAGACCGTTGCACTGCAGATCCGCGACGCGCCGGCGACTCTACCGCCACCCGGACAATGCTGGACCTGGACCAGGGCAGGCAAAGCGCTCCAACTTGCGCTTGGCTCCGTGGCCTTCCGCGATGCCGGTCAGAAACTCACTCCTGCTGGCACGTGGACAGTCATGACTGGCCGCTTTCTAGGCCCGCTGTTCCTCGCTTTAGCCGTACTTGCGGTCCGCGCCCGGGTCAAACGATGACGGAGGAGCCTTGCGGTGGCCAGTAGAACCGGCGCCGCCAAACGAATTTTGAGTGGTTCCGTCTATCGTGATCGACTGCAGCCTTGACCTGCAGGTACTCCCTGAGCTTGGTGCGTATTGAAGCGCCGCACCCGTGTATTCCCCGTGCTGCTACCCGGTCTTGCGGGCTAAGAGTCGGGCCACACCGGCCGCCACGCAGACGTCCTACTGCGCCTCACATCCAAGGGGCCCAGCCGAAGCCGGCGGTTCCCGATGAGCAGCACGACTGATATCGAGTGAACCGAAACCACCGTGAACCCCGGTCAACCGCATTCGATCGGATGAATCGTGGCCGCCGAATGGCTCCACTTTGACCACGGGTCGAACCCATGTTCTAGTGTGGCTCTGATCAAGGAAGGGGTGTATCGATGAGCGCCCGGTCGAGCATTGAATGGACTGAGACCACTTGGAACCCGACCACAGGGTGCGATCGGATTTCCGCTGGCTGCGACCATTGTTACGCGTTGACGCTGTCGAAACGGCTGAAGGCAATGGGCTCAGCCAAGTACCAGAACGACGGTGATCCGCGCACGAGCGGACCAGGATTCGGTGTGACCACCCATGCTGTCTCGCTCGGGCAGCCGTTCCACTGGCGGACACCGCGTATCGTGTTTGTGAATTCCATGTCCGACCTGTTTCATGCCAAGGTGCCGGTCGACTTCATCCGCCGCGTGTTCGCCGTCATGGCAGCTACACCGCAGCACACGTATCAGGTGTTGACCAAGCGTGCTCGACGTCTCGGGCGGCTCGCACCAAAGCTGGATTGGCCCTCCAACGTGTGGATGGGGGTCTCGGTTGAGAACAGTGATGCTCTCGACCGAGTCGACGATCTCCGGGAAGTCCCAGCGGCAGTACGGTTCTTGTCGTGTGAGCCGCTAATCGGGCCTCTGTCGAACCTCGACCTCACCAGGATTGGTTGGGTAATCGCCGGAGGCGAGTCCGGCGCTCACGCACGGCCAGTCGAAACGTCATGGATTCTCGACATCCGGGACAACTGCCTTCGCAGCGAGGTTCCATTTTTCTTCAAGCAGTGGGGCGGCCGTACCCCAAAGGCGGGCGGTCGTGAGCTGGACGGACGAACCTGGGATGAAATGCCCGCCGGTAGCGGCTCTACGGCAGCCTGACGCGGCTCGATTTGGCAATCCGGCCCGGTGGTTCCACGACAACCTGTCGCCGGTTGCGGAGTTCTGTCACCGCGGCCTGTGCGTGAGTGGGACGCCATCGGGCCGTTTCGCACAGCAACCAGGTCCGCAGCTCATCGACTGTGGCTGGCCCTTCGGCCAGCCGCTGCATGACGAGTTCGAGTAACTCGGGGTCTTGAGACGTCCCGGTCCCGAAGATGTCGAGTTGGCCGGGTATTTGGGCGTCCCGGGTACGGGGGTCACGAAAGGCCATGCCGCCATCACCGTCCACCTTCCACATGGCGTCCTTCATGACTTCGACCCCTTTGACATGCGTTGTTCCATAGACCAGGTTGAGGGGTTGACCTGTTTTGGGAACGACCTCGAACTGAAGTCGATAGTCGAACCCTGCCCGCCCGAGCGCTGCTCGGTACGTAGACAGCCAGGCCCGCCATCGCTCGTCCGGTCGACTCTCCCGATCGGCTAACGTCCAGTAGTCGCGTCCGCCGAACACCAGGTCAAGCTGATCAGCGTTGAGTTCTTCGCGACGACTGAACCAGTTCGGCCCGAAGGTTACGACCACCTCACTGCTCGCGTTGCATGCGAGCTTGTGTATGAGTGACAGCGGAATGTTGACGTTTCCCCAGCTGTCGAATACCGCGAGGATGGGGTGGCCCCACGCACGCAGATCATTTAGTGACCTATCGGTTTCGACACCGGCTTCGCCGTGCCGAACCTCGACGTGCACAGGCAACCGATTAAGATCGCCAAACCTCTCCGCCAGTTGCTGCTGTAGATACTCAAACCGGTTCCGTTGCTTCTCGATGAAGACGAGCCGGACTCGATCTCGGGCGAGCAGCATTCGGGCTGATGCCGCGTGGTTCAACAAACGATCAAGAACGAAGACGGGTGATCCTTCCTCACCGTCTTCATACCGGCCTGGTCCAGCGAAAGCGTCTACATAAGTAACTCGCGGTCGGAGATGGCCGCCAGGGGTCCGCTGAAGCATGATTGGCCACCATGCGTCAAGGTAACGCTTGTATAGCTGATGCTTCGCGGCAGTCGCAGGCTCCAGCTTCCATAGAAGATCGCTCATCTGAGCCTCCCCCGACCGGTGATGTCGTAATCCACCACGTTACTCATGGTGTTACGTCGGTAGGAATACTCGACAGGTGTCTGATCCGCTCCGCATCGAGCCAGCCTAACGGACGATATTCACATACAGCTTGTCTTCTGAGTTGGAGTATGTACTACGCGAGGTCACTCGTTAGACGGAACGCTCACGTCAATCGCTCCGATTACGGTCACACAGCGTTCATGGCGGACAAGTGGTTCACCCCTTTGCAACCCTAAAACACAATGATGATCAGTCCGGCGTCGGCGGCTGAGGCACCATCGGCGGAGTAGGTCCGAGGCAGGACGTGTGACGGCGCCGGCACGCCAGCCCATGCCAGGTGTCCCCGCAGCGGAAGGGTGCATAGCTACCAGCTCATGGACAGGAAGTTGTTCCGGGCGTGTCCCTCAATGCGGTCATGGCGAAGGGAGTCTAATAGTCGTACGACTAGGAGCGAGGTTGGCAACGATGGACAGCCCTGAGGACAATCTGGAAAAGATCTACCGATCGTTCACTGGTCGTGAACCGGGGCAAGTAGCTTCGTCTTTCTTTTCGGCGCTGTCGTACGGAGACACGTACATCCAGGGGACGGCCGTTCAGGCAATTAAGTCTGAGTGGGTGATGAGTAGTGTCGGCTTGATTCTGCCGAAGCATGTCGCTACGCCTCCTAGCCCTATCGATCAAGTCGTCGTATACCTTACGGCCAAAGATATACTTGGAACTAAACTTGCGTCGTCAGTTGTTATTAGTCAGCTGTCGCGCATTCCGCTAGACGCCGTTATTTCCTTCGCGGCAAGGGTTCTTAGCATCTTTCGTGCGCCTAGCGCATCTAGACGCGAGGTGGATGAGCGTTTTGCCAAAGAGTGGTTCATAGGCCCAACACAGACCCGAGTGTTGAACCTGTTGCGAGACCCTTCGCGAGGTCTAGTTGTCCCTCAGGCTATCTTGGCCCTGATCAAGTATGCAATGTTGTACAGCGGCGATTCGTTGGTTCCTGGCGTTGAAATAGGCAACGTTGTGCTTGCAATGGTGGCTATTACCGACTACCTCAACCCGGAGCGTGAGGTTGAGAATAGTGAGAACGTTATAACGAAGGTACCTGGCGCGCTCGGCAGGGAGTTGATTTCAAATCAGGTGTTTAACGCCGATCCGGTTGAGATGAATCTCTTCGCTCGGTTCATCCGAACTTGGCTACAGCTCCCGCAGGAACTAGTTGGCATGTCGGAAATAGTTGATCTTGAGAAGGTATACCAAGACGCAGTCGGTGTTCCCCTGCGCGACGTTATGGCGGTTGCCTTGGTCTTGTGGGCTGCCACCACTGCAAAGGAGGGCGCCGGCCCTTTTGAAGAGTACTTTGCCGTCTTAAAGTGGACCCCAGAACGAATCCGGGCAGCCGTATCGGTTTTTTGTGCAGATGTACCTACGTTTAGGGCTGAAGTGCTCAAAGAGCTGAAGAGTACCGATTGGGAATTCAGTGCATTTGGTAGGTATCCTGCTGTGACTCTTTACAACGGGCATCTGGCTGTTATCGATCCGGCATTGCTTTTGAAGAGAGTTTTCGGGTGGCTTCCAATATATGACATCAAATTTCCGTCTACTGATGGCGCGCGTGATCGGAAGCGTGCGGCGCAAGCGGAGCAATGCCTTAGGCGTCTAGCGGAAATATACACTTCTGAAGTGTTGGATAGTCTTGGAGCAAGCACAACTGTGGCGCGAAGAGTATTTCACGACCGTGATCTACGGGGAGCTTTTTCGTCTGTTGGAGTTCGTGTTGCTGATACAGTGGTGGACTACGGCGATGCCTGGATCGTTATCGAGGTGACTACAAGTCAATTGCGTAGGGAGTCTGTTGCCGGAATCTCGGATGCTGACGTAGTGGGGGATCTCGATAAACTTGTTGGCGAAGTAGAGCAGATCGATTCAACGATTACGTCTCTCCGAGTAGGGCAAGAAAAGCTAACAGGTACTCCCTGTTCCGTTAGTACAAGGTTCTTTCCGTTACTCGTGTTGACCGAAGGGTTCCCTGTAAATCCCATATCTTTGACACTCCTTCGAGAGAAGGTAGAAGAATGTGGGCTCCTGATCGGGGACGATGTCATGCCCCTTGAAGTTGTCGACGTGGTCGAGTTGGAGATGGTTGAGGGTATTCAAGAAGGTGGAGGGCCGTCTCTGCTTGAGCTATTGGACCGCAAGCGAAAAGCCAATCTTTGGAGATCGAATCTACGAGGTTTTATCGTAGATGAATTAAAGTTAGCGCCACGGCAACCTAGACGCGTGCTCGAACTATGGGAAGCTACCTTTAAAGAGTTGTTGCCGATTATTGACCCGGATCGCGACCCTGATACCGGGCTGGACTGAAGAGGATGGTTCGAGCCTAAGTCAGTAGGTTGGGAGTGTTCAATTGGTGAGCACGCTTTACCTAGCTGTCGTATGGAGCGTGGATTCCTCGCACGCTTTCGAGGTCTGCGCCTCCCCGTTCATACAAGGTCGCGTTTGGACTATCGCCTGGTCAGGGCTGCAGCAGGTCCGTTGACGAACGCCGCTGAACGTAGATGAACGAGACTACGACTGAGACTGCCGACAGACACCCACAGGGGTAGCCATCCTCGAACCTATGTTCGAACCCGGCTACGATCCCGTGCATGGTCTTGTCTGGTGACCCCGTGGGTTCGAAGTGGCAGCCTCATGGCGATGTGGTGTACCGCATCGACCGCCTTGGGGCGCGGGTTGGCATCCTCCCCGCGACATGCCTGCGGGGGGAGCATTCTCTGGATGCTGTGGGGTACAAGGCGAATCAGACCGCCACTCACCTGCAGATTGTCTGCACAGCGTGCGTTGGTAGTACGCCGCCGCGCTGGGACAACTATTGGGCATTGCGGACCACGCCGCCCTTGCCGGACCGCGCTGAGCTGGACGACGGGCCGTATCAGGATCTGATTCGCAAGCTGGCTGCACAACGCACTGAGCGTTAATCAGACGGTCGGCGAGTCCGCCCGACTTTCGCGGCGTTGGCGGGGCCATCGGGCATCCAACCGCGCAACGACCGGACCAAGATCTGTCCTGACTGCCGATCGGGCCGCGCGGCTTACCAGCTGCGTGAGTGATCGATCGATGGTGGGGAGTACCGACCTTGGCTGGGCCGTTCGTGGGGTCATACACAGGGCTGTACGGATACGGCATTCGCTCAAGCCTGTAAGCGTGACCCTGAAACCGTCGGTGACCCGCGCAGGTGCCGGTACAGACACACCAGTCGCGGTCACCGCCGGCCCGTCAGCCGTCGCACAATGAGCCAATGTGGTTGGTTGGGTGCTGACCACCCCGACACCCTGGTCACCCGCGGCAACCTCGCTCGCTGGCGGGATCGGTTGTCGGACAGCGCGTCCGCGTCATAGTGCCGTGTCGAGGCCAAACCAGGTGAGTCGAAGAGAACGTGGTCTCATGGTCTCGTGCATAGCCTGTGGCCGAATTCGAGCAGTGAAGAACTTAGTGACCTGGCGCTGGAGCAGGTCTATGCGTATCCGGACGGGCTTGACCGGCCATGGCTGCAGGCGAACTTCGTGAGCAGCCTTGATGGGGCTGTGACGGTTGGTGGGATGTCCTCGCCGCTGACGGGGCCTGGGGATCAGCGGGTGCTCAATATTCATCGTGACTTGGCTGATGTTCTGCTGGTCGGCGCCACTACCGCCCGGGTAGAGCGCTATCCCGGGCTGAAGCCGAACGAGGCTCGCGATGAACGCCGTGCCAGGCTTCAGTTGTCGCCGTTGCCACCGATCGCCGTGGTGTCGGGGAGATGCTCGGTCACGCCGGACTCACCGCTGCTGACTGACACTGTTGTGCCGCCCATCGTGCTCACGTGCGCAGATTCGCTGGCATCGAGACGCGAGGCGCTGACCGCTGCTGGGGCTGACGTCGTGATCGTGGGGCAAGACCAAGTAGACCTTGCTGCCGCACTAGCCGAACTGGACAAGCGCGGTCTGAGGCGAATCAACTGCGAAGGTGGCCCACGGCTTTTTGGCAACCTCATTGCGGCGGACTTGGTAGACGAGCTGTGTCTGACAGTTTCTCCGCAGGCTGCCGCAGGCGACGGCGGCCGGATCGCGAACGGACCGGTCCTGCCTGACCTGCGACGCTTCCAGCTGTCCGCAGTAGTTCGAGACGGCGACTTCCTGATGCTTACCTACCGACGCTGATCAGCGTGCGATTTACAGATTTCGCTGTGTCGGATGCCCGATGGGCCACGTGGCGTCAGCCACCTACTGACGCAGCTGACCGCAACGCAGCAAGAAACATATATGTGGAGCGTGACCAGTCCATCTCGGACGCTGTTTCACGTCCTGCCTGTACAAGTCTTGCGCGTAGCTGCTCGTCTTGAATAAGACGGACTACTGCGGCAGCCATAGCGGTCGCGTCACCTACTGGTACGATCAGCGCGTTTCGTTCATTACTACAGAAGTCCTCTACGCCACCATTCGAGGTAGTCACCACAGCCGCGCCACAAGCCATTGCTTCGGCCACGGGAAATCCCCAGCCTTCACTTGCTGAACTACAGAGATACACCTGACTCGACCGATAGAGGTCGGCAAGTTCACGCCCGCTGGCCGCGCGCAGATAGTGTGCCCATCTAGGCCAATCTCGTGGTCTTGACATTGTCCCGAATCCAACCACGGTAAGGTTTGAGACTGTTTCCCTTGCAGCAATTAGCGCATCAATTGCAGTCTTCGAGCCTTTCTGCGCACTGTCACTAAGTAAGACGCTAACCAATACTTCACGGGGTGTAACTCGATCGGTTACGTGAAATACTTGATGATCGAGACCATTAGGAACAACGGCAATTTGAGTGTCGGGAACACCGAGCTTTCGTAGCGTTCCGGCGAGGTGGTTTGATACGGCCACCTTCGGAACGTCCTGCAGAAGGACATTGTCGACCTCGGAAGGATCTTCCACACCCCAGATTTCGTAAAGCTGGACAAGGTGTACCGGCTTACCATGCCGTGGGGCAAGCTCTGTGAGGAGTCGTGCGGTTGTCCAGTAGGTAGCTACGACCAAGTCGCCGTCAGGCAATCGCGATACGCTCAGTCGCCGCGCCATCGTCATGCGAACCTTGGGACTGATCGACATCCAACGCAAAGACTTCGACAAGCCGCCGGGTCGGCCACGGTGCCATTGATCTCGAACTACCTCGTATACGTGCTTAAACGGCCTGCGCGCCCCCTCACGCCATTGTTCGTGCACTACCGTGACCTGGTGTCCCATTTCGGCCAGTCGGCTGGCGTACTCATAGACAACTCGAAAGCCGCCACTCGGAGCGCGGACGAAACAGTTCAGAATGAACGTAATACGGAGGGGGGAGGTCGTCAGTGACTCTCTTTCCACCACGGCCGTCCTTCGGCGGTGTCCTTCGCGGCAGGGCCAACATTCACCGATTTTGCGGAGTCAAACTTTGCTGGGTCTCCTGTTACCTGCAAGCCTACGGATCGCATCGCTTCTATCCGCTGGAGAGCGATACGACGACCGTCACTGCTACGTTCTCGCCACTGCGCGCTCCTGTGTGTCTGCCGGTCGTGCACACGATACAGCCATGTAGTTTCGGGCGAGTTGTATCCGCCGACACACTCCGACAGTGCGCTAAACATAATGATGTCGTCATCAACGGGAGTTCCTCCCCAGCCTCCGAACGCGCGAACTAGTTCGGTGCGCAGGTATAGACCAGCGCAGTGAATAGGCCAGTTCCCGTCATGTGCGATAGCCCAGTCGTTGACCGTCCCTGCCGGGATTGGCCCGAATGGCAGGGCTGATTCATAGGCCCGTCGCGAACCATCGGGCAGTAGATCGTCGGCCTGTCCAACAGTCCAATGAATCTCAGGGCCTTCAAACAATGGCAATAGGCGTGACAATGCGCCAGGAAGCATGACGTCATCGTGATCCAGGATGTGAACAATGGAACCCGTGGCGCGTGTTAGCGCAAGGTTCCGGGTTGCCGCAATCCCAGTGTGCGCCTTATTGGCCGAGTATACGACGTAGGGCACACCCGACAAGACGCTGCCGAGCGTCGGCGTTTCACCATCCTCTTGAACAAGCCATTCCAACTCCCAGTCGGACGGCAACTCTTGATTTTGAACGCTTTCAATTGTGGCCGAAAAGTAGTCCGCCAGGGGTGAATACGCGGCGGTGATGATGGATAGCTTCCGGGTCATTTGGAGGTGTCCCATCGGGTAAGCGATGTGTGGAATGTAAGCATTGTGCGGTCTGCCGGGAACTGCGCGTCAGTTACTTCCACGACCCGATCGGCTGTGTCAACTGATATCCGGCGAACCCATAGTAGTGGCGTACCGGCGAGCAAGTCCCAAGCTTGCGCCTCCACAGTCGTAGGCATCGCGGCGGTCACTTGATCAATGACGCGGTCCACCTCGACATCAACTGTGTAAAGCTGATGCATAGTGCCACCTGGCCAGGCCGCCTTGACGGGATCGGCTATTTCGGGATTTAACTGAACCAAGTCATTCGGTAGCCATGACACGGACCAGGCTGCAAGCACGCCTGTTCGCTTATCGCGGTGCGTATACTCACGCCGCAACAAGGCTGCCCCTTCCGGCATTCGGAACGCGTCCGCCAAATCTCGATCGGCAGCAACCAGTGAATACTTCGCCTCGAACTCAAAATCATCAAGGCTTGCAGCCATGTCGTCTTCAGCAAGGCCGTGATTTCGGCGAACGTCTTCCGGCTGCATCACCAGGTTCTTCTCCATCTGATGACGTTCCGAGCTGCGCTCGACACGCTTAGGTCGGGCTCGGACCGTCGGCGGCTTGCCCCTGCCTGTAACCACCAGTCCTTGTTGCTTCAGCAAGTCGATTGCAGTACGCGCCGAGTTGATCCCACAGTCGTAGTCACGGGCGATGTCATGCAGCGTCGGTAGCGACTCGCCAGACCGCAAGGCGCCTGTCTCGATCCGAATGCGCAGGTCATCAGCGATGCGAAGGGCGATCGCCTGTCGCGCGGCAGTCCGTTGGGGCTCCATACGGCACACCGTACTGCACGTTTGAGGGTTTGTGGGCAAACCTCTTGCGGGGGTCACACGCCCCGTGTAGCTTCAAGTTTGCGGGTTTGAGGGCAAACCCACAAACAGGTTGGAGCTGATGGCGATGTCCAGGACTCGCGGAGCAATCCAGATCCCGCGCTTCACTCACGGCGGAGGCGGTGGACGGAAGTTCGTTGCTTTCCTAGCGGCGATTGGAGCCCTGTTGCTGATCATCAACGATCCAGCGGGTGCTGCGCGTTTCGTTACGACCGTCATTGGCGGCCTAGTGGAGTTCTTCCGTTCATTGCGCGACTGACCTCTCGCGCGCCCCTTGCCTGTTGACTGCGTCGCTCACGCGGCGTCAGGCGGTCGTCCTTAGTGCTAGGAC
The DNA here is from genome assembly GCF_017876405.1 of Kibdelosporangium banguiense. Taxonomy (GTDB): domain Bacteria; phylum Actinomycetota; class Actinomycetes; order Mycobacteriales; family Pseudonocardiaceae; genus Kibdelosporangium; species Kibdelosporangium banguiense. The sequence goes on from NZ_JAGINW010000001.1 coordinate 12,095,140, forward strand.
CATTGCGCACCAAGTTCTTGAGGTAGCCCGGTTCCGGGGAGCTGACGGGTAAATCTTGCAGCATGCGCAATCGCCACGTGAGATAACTCCACAGTGGATTGACGCCATTAGGGTCGTCTGACGGCGCGTGATCCTCCCCTCGGTGTGAACCAGTTGGGAGTCGGTTACGGAGAAGACGGCCAAACATCCTCCGCTGGGATGCGTATCCCCCTTGTTCTTCACGATCCGTTGACATGTCCGGGTTTTGACGTGATGCGCCAGGGGACAGCGGCATTGCCCTTAACCGCCTCGTTTGAGAGGTGCCGTAGTCGTGAGTCGAACGAGACGCTGCGCTTGTCAGCCGACAGACCGGCAGCTGACAAGCGCGTGCACAACACCGGTCCCACATCGCATCCCGTTGGGTGCCTTTCCCTCGCGCCGTAACTCCACTGTGCCCACCGCGAGGGTTAGGGAACCAACGGCCCCAACGATTTCGCTGTTGACGACGTAAGGGAGTTTCCGCTGATGTACGCCGACGAAGCGCTCACTGATGAGGCCGACCTGACCGTGGACCTCGATACCGATGATCTGATGCTCACCTCGCTGGACCCTGAATTTCACCACCTGATCAGCGATCCGACCCTGTCGGCAGAGCTGGCCGCGCTGCGCCAGCCGCGCCCAGAACCGACCACTGCACTGCTGGACGGTTCCGCCCGTGCGCGCCGTGATCGTCGGGTCGCCCGGCGAGCGATGGGTAACGCCGTCCGGGTGTTGCACACCGAGTCGTCGGTCACGACCGATGGCGAGGCCGCCTGAACGCCGCTGCGTGGACGTTCGCGGTGATGTTGCCCGCGTTGACCGCGCTCTGCATCGCCTTGCTTTGACCCCGTTGAACCTGTTGGGAGGCAGCGATATGCGCACCATCACTCATACTGAGCCTGGCGTGGCTGTGCTCGATCTGTCGATCGGCGTGGCTGTTGTCGAGGTGGTCGCCGAAGACCGGGAGTATGCCGAGATCACCTTGGCGCCGGCGGTATCGGTTGACAGCATTGCGGCGGATCTGATCCGTTCGGCCACGGTCCGGCACACAGCGCGCCAGCTTGAGGTGGCTGTTCCGGCGCCTGTGGGCACGGTGGTGTCCGGCGGTGCGGTGATCGTTGGCGGCACTGTGCACGGCGGCGTCAGCTTTACACGGGCCAGCGGCAGCATCGTGGTCGGATCGATGTCCGGTGTGACCGTGGCCGGCGGGGGCCTTGTTGTCGTTAACGGTCAGGTCATCACCGGGGGCGCGACCGTGGTCGGCTCCGGCGGCGGTGTCCGGGTGACGGCCCGGTTGCCTGTGGGGTCATCTCTGGTGGTGTCGAGCGACTCCCCGGCGACGGTGATCACTCACGGGTCGCTGGACACTGTGGAGCTTCGTACCGAGTCTGGTGATCTCACGGTCGATTCCGCGCGGGAGATCGAGGCGCGCACCGCGTCAGGGGACATCCGGATACAGGTCGGACACCATGTGATCGCGCACAGCATGTCCGGCGATATCCGCGTCGGTGCCCTGACCGGCCCGGCACGCCTGCGTTCGATGTCCGGTGATCTGACTGTTCATGCGATCCAGGACACCGCAGTCCAGGCGCACACCATGTCCGGTGACGTGCGTATCAGCTCCGATCCCGGTGTGGTCGTCAGCAGCGAAGCCCGGTCAATGAGCGGCCGTGTCATCAACCGAACCCGATGAAGAAAGGGAACCACGGTCATGGTCACCCACATCGCTTTCCGGCCGAACGAGCATTACGACCGCGACCAGGCCAGTGACGGCCTGTCCCGGTATGGGGCGTATCTGGCGCAGAAGCGCGGCATGTTCCGCGACCTCGACAACGACCAGCCGACCGAGGACGCGTTGGAGTTCTCCGCCGCGGCCTGGGAGATCGCGCAGTCGCCGATCATGAGCCCCGGCTACGTGACGGTGCACCCGCGTATCCAGTCCGCAGACGCCACGTGGGACGACGAACACCGCCTGGCCATCGCGGTCGCGGTGGCCCGGGACGACGTCCTGATGGGCGCGCAGCTGCTGCGCCGGGCGCGGGGCTGGGCGCATGACCGGATCTCCGGTGGCTGGTACGACCCGCAGGATTGCGCGGTGTTGACCGCGTTGTGTCTGGTCACCATCCGGGTTCCGATCCTGGCGGGGGACCTGCCGCTGCCGGAGTTCCGGGACACGATCCCGGTGACAGTGACGGCGAAAGCCGCGGTCGCGGCCATCTGCACGGTGCTCAATCCTGTGGTGTCGGCGGTGTTGGATGGCTGAGCGGCCCGCTGGTGGCCCGGCCGCCGCCGGGGTGCCGGAGCGGTGTGTGGGCACGGTGTATCTGCTGCACTTCGACAAGCCGTATCGGCATGCCCGCCACTATGTCGGCTGGGCCCGACGGGTCAACGCGCGGCTGGCTCAGCACGCCGCCGGGCATGGTGCCCGGCTGCTGCAGGTGGTCCGGGCCGCGGGCATCAGCTGGACGCTGGCGCGTACCTGGCAAGGTACCCGTGCCCGGGAGCGGCAGATCAAGAGCATGGGTGGCGCGTCGCGCCGGTGCCCGTTGTGCGGCATTCAGCCCCGCCCCGATCGCACCCCGCCCGTGAACCCGGGGTGGGGTACGGCTTACCGGTTGCGGGAGTTGACCGACCAGTGGTGGCACGCCAGCGAGCCGGCCGAACGCGCCCGGATCGACGACGAGTTCACCGCGCTGACCGACCAGACGTCCTGTGTCGCACTGCCTGGCGCGATCACCACATTCCCTTCCACGGCTGCGTTCGTGGCCTGAAATGGCCAGAAAGGACACATCATGAGTGCTTCGCGCAACCCGGGCGGTCGCCCGGAATCCGAGTCTGACACCAGGTTCTTCGACTTGCGGGAGTCCGGCTACACCGGGGCGATCAACGAGCAGGGCCACAAGGTCACCGCTGGGCCGGAAGTGGAGATCTTGCAGGCGTTGCGTGCGGCCGGTCGGCGGTCATGAGGATTCCCGACCCGGACGGCACGTGCTGCAACTGCCGGTACGGCTGCGGGGTGATGACCGTCTTGGCCATCTTCGGTGACGGCCGCCCGATCCGGGTGCATTGCGGTACCTACCGCGCTCAGTGTCCCGTCCCTTGTTCATCGGCACCGCGCGCCCGCATCGGCCGCGTCGCCTGAGAAGGTCCGGAAAGGACTGTGATGTCGGATTACTTGGAGGAGGCGGCAATGGTGCTTCGGAAAGCCGTTGCCGAGAACGACGACCACACCTATGTGCCGCAGCAGGCGTTCGCCAATCGGATCGTGCTGGCGAACGCGTTCGTACAGCTGGCCGCGGTGGCCAAGTCGCTGCTTCCGGCGACCGTGGCCGAACAGATCCATGAGAAGTACGGCGTGCCACCGGCGCAGTTGCTGGCCGTTCTCGCCCCTGACTGCTCGGGAGATGATCTGTCATGAACTGGCGTGAGGACCGCCGTGCTGACGAGGCCGCCCATGCGGCTCTCGCGCGACAGGACAGGGCACTGGCCGCCGACCAGCGCCGCCAGGACGCGGCGGCACGGGCCGAACAGGCGCGGCGAGACCGGGCTGCCGCCGCCCAGGTCGCCGCCGCCGGCCGGGCCGAACGCGACGCGCGACGCGCTGCCCGCCGGGCTGCCCGGCGGGAACGGTGGCCGGAGCTGGGGATGGCCGCGTTGTGGGCGACCATGATCGTGTTGCCGATCGCGCTGGCCTGGGCGGCGCAGGCCCAGTTCGCGCTGGAGACCTTGGGTTTCCCGGCGCCGTTGAACCACGGGTTCCCGGCCGCGATCGAGACCGGGGCGTGGTTGTGTGCGTTCGAGGCGCACCGCCGGATCAAGCGCCGGCGCAGTGCGGGCAGTCTGCCGCGGTGGATGTGGATGCTCGCGGGCATCGCCGCCGCGATCAACGCCGCGCACGGTCTGCGTGACGGTGGTGTGGTCGCCGGGCTGGCGTTCGGTGTGCTGTCGCTGCTGGGCGTGTTGCTGCACTCGATCCGCCAGGGCCTCGATCGAGAGATCGTGTCCGGCCGGGCGGGGCAGGTGTGGCGTCGGCTGCGCTACCCGTTGCTGTCGCTGGCCGCTGCCGGTATCCGTGCCGCGCGGGAGATCGAGCCGGACACCGCGTGGCGGCTGGCGTGGGAAGACCGCTTCGGTGTCGGCCCGGACTCCACTCGCCGGGACCGCCGGCTGGCGCGCGTGATCGTCCGCCGGGAGTCCGCGCGGGACCGGAAGGCCGCGCGTGCGGGTGAGATCACGATCATCGACGGGCGGGTTCAGCGGGGGTTCAGCACCGAGGTACAGGCCTACGTCGACGCGGAACGCGCTGCCGCGATCGCGCGGGCGGATGAGGCCGTGGCGCACGCGGAAAGCATCGTGCAGGGCGCGCAGGACGCGCTGACCGCCGCGGGGATGGTGTTCGGCCCGGCCGCGTTGCGCGAGGGTACTGCCCCCGCTGGGTACGGGGGGTACACCGGGCGTGAACAGGGCGAACTGGTCGGGCGTCCGGCCGAGTTGCTGACCTTGGTCCGTGCGGCCATCGCTGCCGGGGAGTTGCCGCAGTACCCCGCAGTGAAGGCCATCACCCGCCGGTTCGAGGGGTTCGGTACCCCCACCGCCCAACGGGTCCGCGACGCCCTGCGCGCAGGCCACACCACCACGCACGACGCCGCCGGCACCGACCGGACGGCAACGCCCGCGCCGATGAGTGACGCCAGCGGTATCGCGCCGGATCGGCGGGTGGCGTGATGTCGGCGACTGAGGTGCTGCAGCGGTATGGCACGTGGGCGTTGTTGCGGTTCGTGGTGGCACTGTTGGTGTTCGTGGCGCTGCACCTGGTGCGGTTGCCGCTGGTGTGGCTGGCGTGGGTGCTGGAGTTCGGGATGAGCCGGGTGGACCGGTTGGTGACCGCCGGGGTGTCCGGCGGCTACACGGCCAGGCCGGAGCGGGAACCGTTGCGGCACAACGATTGGAGGTGAGTCCACAGTGACCGACAACGCGACACGGCCTGAGCGGGAGCCGTGGCAGCCCGACCCACACCCCCTCGCCCTGCCCACACCTGCGGCCGTGGTGCCCGACCGGCAGGGCCGACGGATCGTGGCCTGGCTGGGCTGGCACGTGCTGGAACTGGCCGGTGTCGGGGTTCCGCTCGGGTTGGCGGTCACTGTGGACGGCTGGTTCGCCGTGCTGGCCCTCGCGGCCGGCGCGGGCTGGACCGGGCACGAGATCCAGCTTGCCCGCCGACACCGCGCCCTACGCCCCGGCACCGCGCACGCCCGAAAGTCGCTGACCAGCACCAACGCCCCTGATTCGACCGGAAAGGACGCGGAAACATGACGGACAACACGCCCCGGTCGGATGACCTGGCCGACGTGCACTACCTGCACACCCCCGAGGTGTCCCCGGCCGAGTCGGCCGGGGAACCGTTGGAAGGTGAACTGATCAGCGAAGAGGAGTACCAGCGCCTGACCAGCCAAAAGGCCCAGGCGCTGGCCCGGTATCAGGGCTACCGCAACGACATCACCCTCGCGGTGCGGGTCGCGCGGACCGCGGTAACCCATCCCCGCACCAAGACCACGAGCAAAGCCGTGGCCCGCAACGCGTGGTATCCCGTTGCCGGGGCCGGGATCGTGCTCAAACGGTGGCGTGACGGCCACAGCGGCAGCCGCTACGAGCGGCTGATGCGCGCGGCAGAGGCGGCCGGGGATCAGGAAGGCCTGCGCTACTGGCAAGAACAGGACGTGGCCGAGAAACAACGCCGCCATGATCGGGTGATGGACTGGGTGACCGCGCCGTGGAAGCTGGTCAAGGCCATGGGTGCCGCGGTGGTGTCGCTGATCGCGTTGCTGCTGGTCCTGGGCATCATCCTCGCGGTCGCCGACGACGACTTCAGGCGCGTGATCGACCCGATTGTGGGTGTGATGCAGGCGATTCGCTGGTCGGTGTGGTTCGCCACCGCCTACGGGCTGCTGATGATCCTGGGCGCCACCGGCGGTGTGCTGGCCTACCTGTGGCACCTGGGCCGCACCCACTCCGCCTGGGAGCCGAAGTGGATGGCCATGCCTGATCAGGCGGGGGACGTGATGGACGCCCTGCCCGATGAGGGCACCATCCTCAAAGCGTTGAAGCACCTGCGGATTCCAGGCTTCACCCAGGCGGTCAAGGAGGGCTGGCAGATCCGGTTCCGGATGCCGCCGACCATCGACGGCAAAGGCTGGCGGGCCCAGATCGACCTCCCGCCGGCCTGCCCGGTCGAAGAGATCGTCAAGCGGAAACCGTTGCTGGCACACAACTTGCTGCGGTTCCCGACCGAGGTGTGGCCGACCGAGCCACAGGCCGGCGTGCTGGATCTGTGGGTGGCCAAATCCGGTGCCCTGTCCGGCCCGGTCGATCCGTGGCCGCTGCTGGCCGACCTGGACAACGCCAGCTGCGACTACTTCACCGGCGTCCCGGTCGGGGTCACGATCAAGGGCGACGTGGTGCGCGGCCGGTTGTTCGAGGCCAACTATGTCGTCGGCGGCATGATGGGGTCCGGCAAGTCCACCCTGATCATCACGCTGCTTCTCGGTGCGATCCTGGACCCGTTGGTGGATGTCGACGTGGTCGTGATGGCCGAGAACGCCGACTACGAGGCGATGAAACCGCGGCTGCGGTCGCTAGTCACCGGCGCGGGAGACGACACGGTGGAGGCCTGCCTGGGCAGGCTGCATGAGCTCTACGACGAACTGACGGTCCGAGGGCAGGCATTGCGCGAGCATGACGCGCGTGCCGTCACCCGTGAACTGGCCGAACGTGACGAGCGGTTGCGGCCACGGGTGATGGTGATCGACGAATGCCAGAACCTGTTCATGGGTGAGCACGGCAAACCCGCGCTGGAAGTGGCCGTGAAAGTCATGTCCACAGCACGCAAGTACGCCATCACCCTGGTGTTCCTGACACCGGAGCCGTCGAAGGATGCCTTGCCGCGCAAGCTGATCACGGTGGCGACCAACAAGGCCTGTTTCGCCATCGGTGATCACCAGGGCAACGACTCCGTGCTGGGGTCCGGCTCCTACAAGGCCGGGATCTCCGCGGTCGGCCTGGAACCCAAGACCGATGAGAGCAACGGGGATGTCGGTACCTGCATGTGCCGGGGATTCATGGCCAAACCCGGTCTGCTGCGCAGCTTTTATGTGCCCCAGGCCGACGCGCACCGTGTCACCCAGCGCGCGCTGCAGCTGCGCGAGCACGCCCGGATCATCCACACCCCGCCCCGCGAGATCACCGCCGGAAACCGACGCGACCCGCTGGACGACCTGGCCGCCGTGCTGGGCGACCAGCGGCGGATGCGGACCCAGGAAGTGCTGCAGAAACTGGCCGAACGTGACCCGGCCGGCTACCGCGGTTGGACGTTCGAACGGCTGACCGCGTTCCTCGCGGAACACGACGCGACGCCGTACAAAACCGGCGGCCACATGCACGTCCGCGCCGACGACGTCCACGCTGCGATCACGCGTCGTGACGAGCTCGCGGCTCTCGCCGACCCGGGCGAGGGCCCGGAAATCTAGCCCGGCCGCCTGGGGAGGCGGGGAGTTCTCCCCAACCGTCTCCCCACACCCCGCCTCCCTCGCGCGAACAGCACAAACCTGGCTGCCGGGGACGCAGGGAGCCCTCTCACCAGGTCCGGCCTGACGACCGCTGGACGCGGTTTTCGCATGCCCGCGCGTCTCCCTCCCTGGGGATCACGCGCGGTGAATCACACCCATCCACGATCACCGAATGTGACCGACTTTGAGGGGACGTGACCGCTGATGTGCCGCCCCGGTGGGCGCCGCTGCCCAGGCGGGCACAGCGCCAGCCGCAAAGCCCAGGCCGCGCGGCAACAGTTGTGCCGTGCGCGCAAAGCCCTTGCCCGAGCCGAAGCCAGCAACGACCAGGCCGCGATCGACCGCGCCCGCGAACGAGTCGAGGACGCCCAGGACACCGTGACGGCGGAACGCATCATCGCCGGCGCCGACACACCCGACACGCCCAACCAAGCCGGGCTCTACCGCGCGGAACGCCAAGCAGTGTCCGGATACACCGGAGGGCTGTCCGCGTCGATCAACCGCTACATCCAAAACGGCTACCAGGTCGACGGTTACGGGGCCGACGACAAGGAGTACACGCGCGAGATGCGCCAGACCGCGCGGGCCCTAGAGCGTGCGATCAATCGGTCCACGGTGGACACGCCCACCACTGCCACCCGGGCCATCCATGCCGAGACCGCCGATCAGGTCTACGGCCCGGTCGGATCCATGGTCGGCCAGACCGTGACCGAAGCCCGGTGCACAAGCACCACCAAAGGCACGACCCCGCTGGAGGGATTCGGGGACGTGACCGTCCACTACGAGCTAGCGCCCGGCACGAAAGCACTGGACGTCAACGCCAGCGGCGTTGCCGCCAAACGAGACGAGAACGAACTCATACTCGGCCCGCACCAACCCTTCCACATGACATCCGACCGCATCGTCAACGGCCGCCGCGTGATCACGATGACCAACTCCAGCACTCCTGAACCGTTGCGCCCGGACAGCGCGCCACACCCCGGGGACGTGACACGACCCATGGAGCCAGACAACCCCACACCGGGACAGCAACCGGCGGTACCGGAGTTCCAGCAACGCTGGCAACAGTTGACGCAGCAAGCCCAGCGGAACGACACACGAGACCGCGCCCGGCGCCAAGCCGAGAACGCGGTCGCCCCGCAGAACTCCGCAACACCGGACACCGATCGAACTGCCTCACCCGAGAAGCCAGCATCGGCGCCGTACACACAGCGCGCTGGGGTCTGGGCGGAAACGGCCCGAAACGCGACGACCGAACACGAACGCCGTGTCGCACAGGCACACGCCGATGAATGGGCACGCATAGCAGACCAAGCAGACCAGCAGGCCCGGCAGCCGCAACCAAACCTCGGCTTCGCCGTCGGCAACAACACCAACGTCGTGACCGGCAACGCCCGCGTCGGCTCCCAGCACGACGTCCTCAACGCCACCGTCGCCATCACCCCTGCGGGCATCACCATCCAGCCCATAAACCCCGACCGGGCCCAGCAACGCGCGCAACGAGCCGCTGAGCGCGCACGACGCGCCAGCGAACGCGCGGAACAAGCCGCCACCCACGCCGACCACGACACTGGTGGCACACAGGCCGGGGCCACGCGCAACATCACCATCGGGAACGTGCAGATCCAAGTCGGCCAACACTTCGGGTCTGTCCACATCAACGGCCGCCCTGTCGACTGACCACGTACTCACCAGACAGCGAACCCCCAGGTGTGGCATCACAGGTCACACGGGGCTCTCGCGCGCAGGGCTGGCGGCGACCGTCCATCTGAGAGCAACGGTGCGGCGCCGCCGCCCTCCTTCCCCAAGCGACCCGCTCACGCGGCCGTATACCCCCGCGTGAGTGTTCACCCTGCCCTTGACCACCCCCCTTGTCAGGAAGTTGGTTCTGATGACCACTCCCGCCCTCACCCCGGCCGACCGCGCATGGCAGCCGGCCACCGCGATCCGCGATCACATGCGGCTGACCTTCCCCGGCGAAACCACGCCCGCTGCCGGGCTGGTGATCATCCCTGCGGTCAACGCTGCTGACTGCAGGTACACCGGCGGATGGTCCATCCTGCACACCGAATCCGGCTGGCACCTCGGTATCGCATCGGTCCCGTTGCCCTACGCCCGGGAAGCTGCCGAGCTTCTGTCCCAGCTGGACGCGGACTGGACCGAAACCGCCACACAACTACGCCGCCCCGGCCGGGGCCTTGCCTCTGCGGTCTGGGAGATCCGCGCCCGCGTACACCAGGCCTGGGAGGACGGGCAGCCGACCTGGTTCGCCCGCCACAGCTGGCAGCACACCCGGCCGGCGTGGATCGTGCGATCGGCGGAATGGACCGCCCCGGACTACCGGCTCGACAGCTGGCCCGAGTTGGTCGCCTGGCTCGACACCCACCACAACGACCCCCGGTACCGAGTCGGCGCCATCTGCCGACATCCGTTCGCGACCTGGCGGCTGGTGTGCGCCGCGCCGTTGTGTCACCACCACGCCGACACAACCGGGCAGCCCGCCGTCCTCAGCTTCGAGAACGACGACGGCGAGTCGTTCGAGATCCGCGAACCCGACCGCGGCGAGGCCGCCCGCTACGCCCGCTCGGTCAACTGGACCCGCCACAGCCTGCAGCACTGGACATGCCCCACCTGCAGCACCGAACACACCGCGAACCCGAACCCCGACCTGTGCCACTGCTAACCCCCCGCTCCATCCCACACCACAAGCACCCCGGTGTGGCACGGAGACCTGCGCGCCCGTGCCACACCGGAACCCACACCGCACCTATCTGCCACGTCCCCCTTGTTGTGGAGGCACACCATTGTGACCACAGTCGTTCTCGCCGCGCTGGGCCTTGCCCTTGCCTACGCCGGATCCTGCGTGCTCTACCCCTACCGCGCCTGCCGCACCTGCCGCGGCCGGGGACACCACGTCTCCAGTTTCCTGCGCGCCATCCGCCTGTGCGGCCGATGCGACGGCGACGGCCGCGAACTCCGCGCCGGCCGCCGCGCCTACGAGACCTGGCGGCGCTCCCGTCGACGTGGCCGCAACCGCTAGTGACCTGGACCGCGTGGACGGCAACCTGCCCGCACTCAAACCCCGAGCGAAAGGGGACGTGACACCCCATGACCACACCGACCCGCCCGCAGGGACGCAGGAACTATCAGGAGTTCCTTGCTTCCAAACTCGTCATGACACCTGCCGTTGGTCACGAAGTGTCTCCATCGGACGTGCACCCGATGCTGCACCCGTGGCAGGCCGAGATCGTCCGCTGGGCGGTCAAAGTAGGACGGTGCGCGCTATGGGAGGACACAGGCCTCGGGAAAACCGTGCAGCAGTTGGAGTGGGCGCGGCTATCGGCTGACCAGTCCCTGGTATGCGCGCCGCTGGCCGTGTGCCGGCAGACGGTCAGAGAGGCCGGAAAGCTCGGCATCGAGGCGAAGTACGTCCGCAGTCAGAAGGAGGTGACCGGTCCGGGCGTATGGATCACCAACTACGAAATGGCCGACCGATTCAACCCCGACGCGTTTGGCGCGGTCGTGCTGGACGAGTCCAGCGTCATCAAGGACGTCACCACCAAGACCCGCGATCGAATGATCATCCTGTTCGCGGGCGTCTCCCGCCGTCTGGCGTGCACCGCCACACCGGCACCCAACGATGTCACCGAGCTGGCCAACCACGCCGAATTCCTTGGCGTGGCAAGCCGCCGCGAGATGCTGGCCACCTACTTCGTGCACGACGCGGCCGGGTGGCGCGTGAAAGGCCACGCGCGGACTCCCCTGTTCGAGTGGATGGCCGGCTGGGCGCTTGCCCTGCGCCGCCCCTCGGATCTCGGCTACCCGGACGACGGCTACGCCCTGCCCGGCTTGCAGATCATTCCCGAGCTGGTCGACGTCGACATCCAGGTCGACGGTCAACTGTTCGCGACCGACCTGGGCGGTGTCGGTGGTCGCGCAAAGGTGCGCCGGGAAACCCTGACCGCCCGATGCCATCGCGCCGCTGAACTGGTTGAGGCGGAACCCGACGAGCCGTGGCTGCTGTGGGCCGGCCTCAACGACGAGGCCGAGCAGCTCGCGAAACTCACCGGCGCGGTCAACGTGCACGGCAGCATGGCGCCCGAACGGAAGGCCGAACTGCTGCTCGCGTTCGCCGACGGAGACATCCCGCGCCTGGTCACCAAACCCGGCATCGGCGCGTGGGGCCTGAACTGGCAGCACTGCGCCCGCATGGCCTTCGTCGGCCTGTCGGACTCCTATGAGCAGTACTACCAGGCGATCCGGCGTTGCTACCGCTACGGACAAACCCGCGTCGTGCACGCGCACATCGTGCTGTCCGCGCTGGAAAGCCAGATCGCCACCAACCTCCGGCGCAAGCAACACGACGCAGCCGCCACCACGGCCGCGCTCGTCACCGCGATGCGCACCCACAACCCGATCGGAGCCGCCGCGTGAGCACCGACTACCGCACCGACGACGCCACCGGACCAGCCTGGCGGCTCATGCTGGGCGATTCGTGCGAACGGCTCGCCGAGCTAGCGGCCGCGAGCATCGACCTGTCGGTGTGCTCACCACCGTTCGCCCAGCTGTACAACTACTCGCCCAGTGTCCGGGACCTGTCCAACTCCCGCAGCCGCACCGAGTTCTTCGAGCACTACGCCTTCATCATCCGCGAGCAACTTCGGCTCACCCGTCCCGGCCGGTTGTCGGTGGTGCATGTCCAGCAGATCACAATGCAGAAAGTGCTGCACGGCGTCATTGGCCTGTCGGACTTCCGCGGTGAAGTCATCGCCGCTCACCAGGCCGCCGGGTGGATCTTCCACGGCGAGGTCACCGTCGATAAAGACCCGCAGGCCCAAGCCATCCGCACGAAATCACAAAGCCTGCTGTTCGTCACCAAAGATCGCGACTCGTCACAGTTGCGGCCCGCGCTCGCGGACTATCTCCTGGTATTTCGCGCGCCCGGCGAGAACGCCGTACCGGTCAAGACCGATGTGACCAACGACGAGTGGATCGCGTGGGCCCGCCCGATCTGGCCTGGGCTGCCCGACGACGAGGCCGCCGCCGCGGCCGTCGACCTCGGGCTGCTGTATCCCACCGTGGCCTGGTACAGCATCCGCGAGACCAACACCCTCAACACCAAGGTAGCCAAGAAAGACGCCGACGAACGGCACATCTGCCCGCTGCAGCTCGACCTGATCGAACGCTGTGTCCGGCTGTGGTCCAACCCCGGCGAAACCGTCCTGACACCGTTCGCCGGCATCGGCTCCGAACTGTTCGTCGCGGTCAAGCACGGCCGCCGAGCAATCGGATGCGAACTCAAAGAGTCCTACTGGCAGACCGCGGTCGCCAACCTCCAGGCCCTGGACCACCAGATGTCCACACCCGACCTATTCGGCACTGAGGCCTGCGCGTGAATGCCACAACAGGTCACGTCCCCACACGGGCGACGAGGACAACCCCGACCCGCCAGCGATGACACGAATCCAGAAAGGACATTTTGATGAGTGAGATCACTCACGAGGCCACGCGTCGCTTCTGGAGCGGTACGTGGGACACGCTCTGCGGGCTGACGATTCCGGCAGACAGCGCCACCCGGTTGTGGCTGGCGTCGCGGGCTTCCTGCCCCCAGTGTCAAGCGGCACGCAAAGCGGGCAAGCGGCTCTGACCTCATACCCCGCGCCATGAGGAGAACCGCCGCCCATGGATACCAACAACACCGATCAGCAATTGCTGGATGCCGCGCTGGCTGCCGTCACACGCGGTTGGCACGTCTTCCCGATCCGGCCCGGTCTCAAGAAACCACCCGCACTGCACGGCCGGACGCATTGTCCCGCAACCGGGATCTGCCGCCACGGCCACCAAGGGTGGGAACAACGCGCGATGAACGACCCGGACCAAGTCCGCTGGTACTGGACCAGCGACCGGTACCGCAGCTGCAACATCGGCATCGCGGCCGGTCCTAGCCGGGTCGTGTTGGTGGACCTCGACATCCCCAAATCCGACGACGACGGCCCGCCGGATCACCTGCGTGCACAAGGGGTCCGTGACGGGCTGGACCACTTCGCTCTGATCTGCGCCGAATACGGCCAGCCGTTCCCCGGCGACACGCTCACCGCGCGCACCGCACGGGGCGGCTGGCATCTGTATTTCCGTGCCCCGGACAATGTCCGGCTGCCCAGTACCGAAGGCGACAAAGGCAACGGGCTGGGCTGGAAAATCGACACCCGCGCGTGGGGTGGCTACATCGTTGCCCCTGGCTCGATCACCCCCGACGGGATCTACCGGGTTGTCGACGACCTGCCGGAGACACCGCTTCGCGGGTGGTTGACGACGCGGCTGACGCCCAAACCTGTCGTGCACACCACAGCACCCCCGCCACACTCCTCCACCCGTCTCGGGGCGTACACGGCCGCCGCCGTGCGCGGTGAATGCGGCCGGGTCGAAACCGCACCGTCCGGCAGCCACAGCAAAACCCTGTACAGCGCGGCGGGCAACCTCGGTCAGCACGTCGGCGGCGGTGCACTGCCCTACACCGACGCTGAAACCAAGCTGTATCACGCCGCCCTGCACATGCTCACCGCCGACTGCACCTGCACCGACTACGAAATCCGCCGCACCATCACCAACGGCCTGCGCGCCGGCATGCAGCGTCCCCGCATCCCGAAAGCGGCAACGCCCGCATAGCAAGGGGACGTGACATTGCCGCACTGGAGGCACCGCGCGCCGGGGAACCCCCGGCCATCATCGCTCTTATTTGGACACCCGCCGGAAAGGAATATGCCCATGGCTGAACAGATCACATCAGGCCAGGCCCTGCTGGCCGAGAGCGACTACCTCAAAAGTGAGCAGCGGCAACGTATCCGGTACCGCGACAGCCTCACTTACACCACACTCGCCGCGATGGCCGCCGTGGTCGCCGCGGTGTTGCAGGCCCGCAACAACCAGCTCTGCCTGCTACTGCCCCCGGTGACCATCGTCCTGGGATGGAAGTACGCCGCCAACGACGACAAGATCACCGCGATCGGGAACTACATCAAGACCAACCTGGCGCCCCGTCTGGCCGCGATCGTCCACCAGCCAGTGTTCGTCTGGGAAATCCAGCACGGCCGATACACCCGCCGACGCGCCCGCAAGGCCATGCAGATCACCGCGGATCTCTTGGTGTTCTGCGTCGCACCCCTTGCCGCGTTGGTCACCGTGTGGGCGACGACGGTATGTCCGCCCGCGCTGTGGGTGGTGTCGATCCTGGAAACCATTCTGGTGGGCATCACGAGCGTCTTCGTGGCCGCGCACGCCAAACTCGCCCAGCCCACGCTGCTGCCGAAACTGACCTGACCCTGCCAGGTGGCCCCCGCCATCGGCCTTCATGCACGCCGCGACCTCAGCGGCACCAACTCGATCCCTTGTCAGAAAGAGGAAACCGCATGCACATCACCGTGTCCCGTGACGAATTCGCCGACGCGTCAGGATGGATCGCACGCAACCTGGAAACCCGGCCGACCCACCCGGTCGCGGGCGCCATCTGCCTGGACGCCACCCACACCGGGGAACAGGACGTGTTGCGCGCGTCCGGATTCACCCCCGACACCAGCACCCGCGCCGACATCCCCGCCACCCTCAACCAATCCGGCCGGGCGATGGTCTCCGGCACACTACTGGCAGCGGTCGCGAAAATGCTGCCCGACAAGCCGGTCGAGCTCACCACCGACGGCAGCATGCTGCACATCCGGTGTGGCAGCAGCCAATCCAGCCTGCCCCTGATGGACGCCGACATCTTCCCCGCACTGCCCGACATGCCCGAACTAATCGGCGAACTGCCCACCCACGAACTCGTCACCGGGCTGTCACACGTCGCCGGTGCGGCGGGCACCGACGACGCACTGCCGGTGTTCACCGGTATCTGTGTCGAGATCACCGACGGCCCGCTACGGCTGATTGCCAGCGACCGCTACCGCCTGGCGATGCGCGAACTGCCCTGGCAACCGGCCATCACCACGGCGACCGGCGGGGATGCGGTGCGGCTGCTGGTACCTGGCCGGGCCCTGCAGGAACTGGTCAAGGGCATGACCGGCAGCGACACCATCCGAATTGGCGCCACTGCGGACGGCACCGTGTTCGGCCTGAACACCGGGATCCGGCAGGCCACTACCCGCCTGATCGACGGCCAGTTCCCCGACTGTCGCAAGCTGATCCCCGACACCGCGAACGGGACCGTGGACGTCGCGGTCACGCCGCTGATCGAGGCGGTCAAGCGCGTGTCCGTGCTCGCCGACCGGGAACGCGACGCCGTCCAGTTCGAGTTCACCGACACCGGGCACCTCGACATCCGCACCGGCGACACCGCCCACGGCGGCGGCCGGGAATCCGTGCCGATCAAACTCACCGGCACCCCACTGGCCATCACCCTCATGGCCCACCGCGCCCTCGGAGCGCTCACCGCCATCTCCACACCCATCGCCCACATCGAACTCACTGAGCCGCACAAGGCAATGGTCGTGCGCGAACGACACGACACCCCCACCGCACCAACCACCGGGCAGGCCGCCGCCCACAGGCACGTGCAACTGGTCATGCCCCTGCGCCCGCCGGACCAACCCGGGACGAACGCCGCCTGATCCCCAAGGAGGTTGGGGCCATGGCTTGCGCCCACTCGTTTTTCTACGTCCTGGCCGGCATCGCGACGTGCCTGGACTGCGGACACCAATGGCACGTCTGACCACACCGCCACCACGCAACAAACCTGTTGGTGCGGCACCGCGCCGCGCACACCGTGCCGCACCAATACCCCTGCCAGCGAAGGGGACGTGACAGTCCGTCCGGCCACGTCGGACGTGACGCAGTCCGGCCCCTTTGGACAGCACGTGAGGGACGTGACATGCCGACTGAACCCATTCCCATCGGGTCGCTGTTCTCCGGACACGGCGGCCTGGATCACGCGGTCACCGAGGTCACTGGAAGATCGGTGGCCTGGCACTGCGAAAACGACCCCGCCGCGACGGCCGTGCTGGCACACCACCACCCGGACGTGCCCAACCTCGGGGACATTACCACGGTCGACTGGACCCGGGTGCCGCCCGTGAGCATCCTCACCGGCGGATTCCCCTGCACCGACATCTCATCGGCCGGCCGTCAAGCCGGACTCCGGCACGACACCCGATCAGGCCTGTGGTTCCACATGGCCCGCGCCATCTCCGCTCTCCAACCCCCGATTGTGGTGATCGAAAATGTCCGAAACCTTCTCTCCGCCAACGCCGATGGCAACGTGGAACCCTGCCCGTGGTGTGTGGGAAACCGCGCAGAGGACTGTGTGCGGGCACTGGGAACCGTTCTCGCGGACCTGGCCGACCTCGGGTATGACGCGGCATGGTGTGGCCTACGTGCTTCCGACGTGGGAGCCCCGCACGCCCGATTCCGAATCTTCATCGCTGCTGCCGACACCCACAGCCCGCGACCACAAAGGACCGAACCAACGCGCGGACGACACCTGCCTGCACGGCGCCCTGCTGCCGACCCCGACCACATCGGACCGGTTCGGGCCGGGACCACACGGCGACGGAGGACGGGACCTGCGCACAACGGTGCAGAATCTGCTGCCCACACCGACCGCCAGGCTGAGCGACACCAGAGGGACAGCAGACCCGCGCCGGCGGAAAGCCCTGAACCCGAAACGGACCGGCGAGTTGGACGAAGTGACCGTGCACCTGCTGCCGACCCGGAAAGCCAGCGATGGGACCAAAGGCGGGCCGAACATGCGGGGCAGCAAGGGCGACCTGGCGCTGCCGTCGGCAGTGATGGCGACGGTGGCACCCACGCCGTCGACTGGAACCGGTACGAGCCAGCCGTCCGGCGATGGGAGACCATCCTCGGACGGGCCGCGCCAACACCCACTGTGGCCGGACGACGCGGCGGACGACAGCTCAACCCCCGATTCGTCGAATGGATGATGGGCCTGGCACCCGGGCACGTCACCGACATCCCGGGCTTGTCGCGTAACGACATGCTCCGGCTACTCGGCAACGGAGTCGTACCCCGGCAGGGCGTCGCGGCACTGCAATGGCTGCTGCCACAACTCACCGGGGACGTGACGGTCTGCCAGCCGACCGACTCGAACGCAGCATGACCGGAGGATTCCGATCACCCCCTTTCACTGACCACAACACGGAGGCCACTCCATGTCGTACACCTTGCCCCACGATGAGTACTTCGACGCTGTGGACACTGCCCTGACCGCGAGCGGACTGGGCGCTTCCGACGGCTTCACCGAGAATTCGGACGGGGTCCGCCTGGACGCCGTGATGTCCTGGAAGCCCCATGACCAGCCGTCGCTGAACACGAGTGAGTGGCCGTATGGCGTCATCGCCTGCTGGTCACAGGTTGACGGGTGGCAGTACGCGGCGTTGAGGAGCAACGGTTTCAACGAACAGCCCGCAGAGCTGGTTCGTGAGTTCATTCCTTCGCCGGAATGCCTCGTGATTGCCGTCCGCATGTTGCTCCACAGCCCCGAGAGTCTGCCGATCGACGGCAGGGCCTGGGACGGCAAAGCGCGCCTTGAGAGGGACTTGGCCGCATGGGACGACGAATAGGTCACGTTGCCGCCAGGCCTCACTGTCCGCTGACAACACGCCGAAAGGCAGGTAGCGAGCCATGACCACAGCGCACCACCGGCAGGACAGCGGCCACCTGTGGCCGATCGGAAATAGTGGACGACCGGTGGTGCGCGGTGGCGGCAGTCCCGAGACGATCCGGGCGCTGACCCGCGCAGTGGACAGCCGGATCATCCCGGAGACCTACGTCAACGACGGTGCGCCGGTCGTGGTGGAAGCCGTATCCGGAACAGGGGACGTGACAGCAGGGGACAAGGACGCGCCGTTGCCACTGAAGATCTCGACACTGCGCCCGCCGCTGCTGGCCAGCCTACTGGCCGAACACGCCGAAGTGGTCCGCACCCGGGTGGACGAGAAAGGCGAGACACGCGATGAGGAGTTTCTGCCGTCTGGCAGCGTCCTGGCCGCAGTGCTGGCTCGGCAGTCCTGGCCCAACCTGCCCACCCTGCTCCGGATCATCTCCACGCCCGTCCTGCGCCCGGACGGCACGCTGCTACAGCAGCCCGGCTACGACCCGGGCACAGGGTTCATCCTGTCCGGCAACAACCACCTGGACCCTGTCCCGGAACGCCCGACCACCCGGCAAGTCGACGAGGCGTGCGGATTCCTGCTCAACTCGTTCCTGGCCGACTTCCCCTGGCGATCGGACGCCGACCGGGCCAACTACATCGCGTTGCTGATCACGCCGATCATCCGGCCGTTCATCCGTACCCTGGTCCCGTTCGGCATCATCGACGCCTCGATGCCCGGTAGCGGCAAAACCATCCTCACCAGCTGTGTCGGGCTGATGGTCGGCCAGCGCGTACTGACCTGGACCGACAGTGAAGACGAACTGCGCAAGACCATCACCGCCGTGCTGGCCGACCAGGTCGGCGCCGTCGTGTTCGACAACCTCGAAGAAGGCACCGTCATCAACTCCGCCACCCTGGCCCGGCTGATGACCGACCACACCTGGACCGACCGCCGGCTGGGCACCAACTCCGCCGCCACCTACCCCAACGACCGCGTCTGGCTGGCCACCGGCAACAACCTCCGCACCGGCGGCGACATCGCCTCCCGCTCGGTGTGGTCACGCCTGGACCCCGACTGTCCCCGGCCGGAAGCCCGTACCGGGTTCACCATCCCCAACCTGGACACCTGGATCCTGGACCCGGCCAACCGCGCCATCGTGCTGCGGAACGTGCTCATCCTGATCCTGGACTGGACCGCGCACGGCGCGCCGCTCGCCCACAACGTGCCGGAAATGCGGCAGTTCACCAAATGGGCCAAACAACTTGGTGGGTTCCTGCAACACCACGGCATCCCCGGGTTCCTGGCCAACGCCGACAGCAACCGCGGCCTGGACGACGACGCCGCCGAAGCCCGCGCGTTCCTCATGCGCTGGCACACCCTGCACGGCGACACCCAGTTGTCCGCTAACGACGTCCGCCGAAGCGCCGAACCCGACGGCCACCGCGACGACCCGTGGAACGGCCTGTTCCCCACCACCAACAGCGGCAAGCTGTTGAGCGTGAAGTCGCTCGGCCGACGGCTGACCGGCCAAACCGACCGCTGGCGCGGTGACATCGTGCTGCGCAGCGCCCCGGATACCCACCTCGGAGCCAACGTCTACTGGGTCGAACGACAAGCCCAGCCTCAGTGATCACGTCACGCGCGGGCGCTGGCCTACCGGGGGACGGGTGGCGTAAGGCACGCCAGGCCAGGGCTGGCACAGGTCGGCGAACGACACGGTCTCGACCTCATCGACGTCGGTGACGGGCTCGAACACCACCACATCGGCATCCCAGTCCATCCGCATCTGATCTGGGCCGTGGGTGTAGATCACCCGATCGTTCGGCAAGGCAACGTAGCCACGAATACGCACAAGACGGTCGTAATTAGTCAGCGCGATACACGCCTCTGCTGGCATCGACTCAATGACCAAACTTTGGTCACACAGCCACCGGATGTCCATGCCGCCATCCCCCGCGGCCAACGTATCGCTGTCCCAGCACAACTCAAGGTCGTCCTCAAGCCGCCCCCGGTACCGACGGACAAGACCGTCGTAAGTCTCCAATGCCCCGCGTGTGGTCTCCAGCATGAACCCAATTCTAGCTACAAGATCAACAAAGCGGTCCGGAACGACAACCTGAGCTATTCGAGTATCGCGCGGGTTTCACGATCGGGTGATCCTGCGACGGCGAGGCGCCGGCAGTACCGCCGACCCTCCTACCCGTGGCGGGGCAGGGGGGCGTGGCGTAGCCAGCCGCCAGTCCATGCATCTGTCGGTCAGTGTGAAAGAGGGGAAAACATTATGCTGGACAAGAAAGATCTCGCACGTGGCCTGACTGCTCAGAACTTACACATCTTCCCTCTGCGGCCCCGGAACAAAACCACCCTGGCCAACTGCGACCGGTGTCATCCCCAGACCGCGCCCTGTCGTAGTCCCGACCAGACATGCCCATGTTGGCCGACCGACCCCTGTCACGGGTTCCGGGCCGCTACGAACGACCCGACCGTCACCGACCAGTGGTGGTGGCGATGGCCAAACGCGAACATCGGGATTTCCCCGTGGCCGTCCGGATATCTGGTGATCGACCTGGACACCAAAGCCGCTCACATTCCCCCGACCCTGCTCCCGCCGTCCATGGGTCTCGGACCCCTCACGGCCACCAGCGGTGTAGACCTGTTCGCCCAGGTCATGCGCCAGCGAAGCGGGGTCAACCGGCTCGACACCCGCATCACCCGCACTCCCAGCGGCGGACTGCACGTCTGGTTCACCGCACCACCAGACACGGTCATCCGGTCCTCGCGCGGCACTGTGCACCCCGATGGACACGTCACCGGACTGGGGTGGCAGATCGACATACGCGCCCACGGGGGCTACGTACTCGCGCCTGGCTCCGTCACCCCACACGGCACGTACCGGATCGTCCGAGACCAGCCGCCGATGCCATTGCCGGACTGGTTGATCTGGTGGCTACACCTCACCACCCCCACCGCAGACTGCAATCGCGGCCAACCCTGGCCACCCTGCCCCGCCACGGGTAGGAGGGTCGGCGGTACTGCTGGCGCCTCACCATCGCGGGCCCAGCGGATCGCACGCGCCGCCTTGATCAACGAATGCCGACACATCACCGGACTGCAAGACGGCCGCAAAGCCGCCCTGAACAAAGCCGCTTACAAACTCGGCGGCTACGTCGCCGCCGGCTACCTCACCATCCAAGACGTACGACACGCCCTTACCCAAGCAGGCCGAGCCGCTGACGCCACCAGGATCACCGCCAGCATCGAACCCGGCCTCGCCGCAGGCATGACCAAACCGCGATACCTGCACGAAGTCCCTCGAAATCAAACCCGCAAACCCGCAAACCCGCGAAACGATGTCTGACCTGGTGTAACTCATGCGGGTTTACGTTGTGGACAGTCCAGTAAAACCCGCAAACCCGCGGGTTTGCGGGTTTGAACCCGCAACCTCCCAGACAAACCCGCAAGGTATTTACCCAGGTCAGAGCCTACTTTGCGGGTTTGCGGATCAAAACCGCCCCTAACTCCTCCTCCGGTTACAGCCATGGTCAGGACGGCTGTAACCGGAGGAGGTGCAGGGGGCCGTGACACCTCGCCACCACCGTCCCAGCGCGACCAAGACGCCAGCTTCCTACGTGCACCTTCGCTGGCGTGCCTTATGCACCGATCAGAACGGAGACCTCGGGATGAGCACGCCCGACAAGATCCCGCCGTTGCCAGCACTCATCTCAGTGGAGGAGGCAGCCAAGATTCTGGGCCTTAAGCGAGCTTCCGCCTATCGGTACGCCGCAGCCGGGGAACTGCCGGTCAAGAGGTTCGGACGCCGTGTCTATGTTGTCCGCGCGAAACTGGCCGACATGCTGCCGCCGGACGGCGAGGCGGCTGCATGAGTCGACAGAAGAAGAACAGTCGGCGAGGCGATCCGGGCAGCGTCTTCCAGCGCGGCAACAAGTGGGCTTACAAGTTCTATGGCGATCCAGACCCATTGACTGGCAAGAACAAGCCCATCACGAGGAGCGGGTTTGAGACCGAGGACGACGCCTGGGAGGCGATGCGTGAAGCGCGGTCGGCAATCCCGGCAGGAAAGCATGTTCAGCCAGCGCGCAGGACGGTCACCCAGTTCTTCGAAGAGTGGTTTCGATACGTGCGCACGTCGACTGAAGCGACGACGGCAGCGAACTATGAGGCCCACGCGCGAGCTTACGTCTTGCCCTGGATCGGTCAACGTCAGCTGCAGGACATCAAACCTCCTGTAGTGGCAGCTCTCTACCAGCAGCTGCTCTCAAGTGGACGGAGGAAACGGGACACGAACTGGGAGATGTATCAGATCTGGAAGACCCACCAAGAGGTATCGGCGACGGAGCTTGCTGAAAAGGTCGGCATCACCTATGCGGGCGCACGCAAGGCGATCCGCCGCTACGAGGTAGGGCGAGTACCACAGGCGGCAGCCCTGGCCGGCATCGCGCCGAAAACAGTCAAGACTGTGCACATCATGCTGGGGTCTGCCTTCACTACCGCGATGGTGTGGCGGTACCTCGGCGCTAACCCCACTGTGGGAGTGAAGCCGCCAACAGTGCTCAAAAAGCCGCATCGGACGTGGACGCCGGCCCAGATGACCCGCTTCCTGGAAATCGCACGAGGTGACCGGTTCTACGCGTTGTGGGTACTGGTGGCGACGACTGGGATGCGCCGCTCCGAGCTGTGCGGGTTGAGGGTGGACGCCCTCGATTTGACCGCTGCCTCGCTGCGCATGGCGTCGACACGCGTAGTCGCTGGCGGCTCGGTTGAGGACGGCGACGGCAAGACCATCGGCAGCCGTCGACTTCTGTCGCTGGACAAGTTCACAGTCGCTGTCCTCCGTGAACACCTTGCCCACCTCGACTCCAACAGGAAGGAGTGGGGCCAGGCTTATCAGGATCACGGCCTGGTGTTCTGCTGGGAGGATGGACGGCCGATCTATCCCGACACCATCACGGAGATGTTCAACAGCTTGGTTGACCGCGCTGGTGTGCCACTGATCAAACTGCACGATGTGCGGCACACCTATGCGACGGTCGCCCTACGGTCCGGCGTGCATCCGAAGATCGTGAGTTCGCGGCTTGGCCACTCCACAGTCGCGTTCACGCTCGATCTGTATACGGCGGACATCCCCGGCCTTGACCGGCAGGCAGCGGAAGACATCAGTGGTCTATTTCTGCCGCCCGATCCGAAGGAAGTCGGCGGCTGATCCAGAGGCCGTGATAGCTACCACTTCAGCTACGTCACGGCCGACGTACTGCAGGCTAAGGTGCCCATAACGAGCGTCAGGGCCGCAACCCTGCAGGTTGCGGCCCTGACGAGACTGTGGGCGATACTGGGATCGAACCAGTGACCTCTCCGGTGTGAACGGAGCGCTCTCCCGCTGAGCTAATCACCCTCTGTGCCAACGAGATGAAAGAGTACAGGATCACGCCGAGCGGTTTCGAGCACCCCCCTTCTTCGCCTTGACCTGGGAATGTTCCAGTCGAGGGGCCTGACGGGGACGAACCTCACGCGGAAGATTCACGCATTGGCGCTACCAAGTTCAGGCCGAACCCAGCAGTATGTACCCGTAGGTCCACCAGGCGACTACAGAGCGGAGTCGAACGATCGCGACCTGTCGAACTAGGCCGCCCATACGGGTGAAGATCGACCGAAATGCGATCAACAGGCACTGCTGTGGCGTCACAGGACTGGGACTCAGTCGTTCAATGACTGGGAAGGGAGAAGAAGGGTAGCGACGATGCGCAACGATCACGTGACGCTCCGCTCAACAGCGGTCTTCGACCTGCTTGCGCCACGCACGCCGGCCGTGCCGGTGAAGGTCGAGCTGCGCTATGACACCCGCGACCCGTACGCGGTCGTCGCGGCGTTCCGCACCGGCCGCGCAGGCTGGGTGGAGTGGGTCTTCGCGCGCGACCTGCTGGCCGACGGCCTCATCGCCGAAGCGGGTGACGGTGACGTGCGAATCCGGCCCGCCGCCGACGATCCCGAAGTCGTGGTCATCGAGCTGAGCTCCCCCTCAGGCCATGCCGTCTTCGAGGCGTCCGCCCAGGAGCTCGCCGACTTCCTGGACCGGACATACGACGTGGTCGTGCCCGGCAACGAGCACACCTGGGTCAACGTCGACGAGGCCCTCACGCACTTGATCTCCAACGACCTGACCTGAGCAAACACTCGTAAACCACCCCCCTGTTCATCCCCCTTCGGGCGTCGGATAAAGTTCTCCTCGCACCACCGAGACGGGATGAAAATCCCGCGAAGCTGGGGCAACAGGCGGACGTAGCGCAGCTGGTAGCGCATCACCTTGCCAAGGTGAGGGTCGCGGGTTCGAGTCCCGTCGTCCGCTCGGCGTCGGCCCCTCGGGTCGGACTCCAGTTTTCGTCAGAGAACTGGCGCAGTGGCCGAGTGGCTTAGGCAAGGGCCTGCAAAGCCCTGTACGCGGGTTCGATTCCCGCCTGCGCCTCGGGCGATTAGCTCAGTGGGAGAGCGCTACCTTGACACGGTAGAGGTCACTGGTTCAATCCCAGTATCGCCCACCAGCACATCTGTGCAGGTGACAAGCCCTTTTCCTCCTCGCGAGGAAGAGGGCTTTTGTTCGTTTCGGTGATCAAATGGCGATGAGATGGCGACGGCCGCCCGTCATACCGTCCCTGCGCTTGCCGCAAATGTCATCCGTGCTGGTCAAGCGGCGTGGTGGTACTCATTGAGGACCCGAGTTGGGCCAATTTAGTGCGTAGCGGCTTGGGTCTTGATCGCTTCGAGGATCTGGTGGACGTCGTGGGGTAACGGGTCGGCTGCCGTGATGAGGTGGTCGCCGGCTTGGATCTGGATGGTGCGGTAGCGGCGGACGGTCTTGACGAACCTCCCGACCAGCCGGTGGTGTCCTCGATCCAGCGGGAGACGGCCAGGGCGGCGAACACGATCGTCAGGTGTGCCTCGATCGAGTCTTTGGTGCGGTGGAAGATCGGTCGGGCGGCCAGGTCGGATTTGGCCATCCGGAAGCTCTTCTCGATCTGGAACAATTGGTGATAGGCCGCGATGGCCTTCTCAGGTGTGGGGTCGGCGATGTTGGTGACGTAGCCCTTGATCCCGGCCAGCGCGCGGGCTTTGGCCTCCAGGTCGCGGTTGACGGTCTTGGTGGCGTCGGTGAGCTTGACGAACCGGTTACGTTTGACCGCGGTCTTACCGGCCACGGCTTGCTCGGCTTTGCGGACCTGCTCGTCGATGCCCTTGAGCGTCCTGCGGGCCCGGTCGTGCTTGTACTGGTAGTACCGCATCTGGTCTTTGCGGTTGTCTTTCGGTCCGGCCGGCCACGGCTGGATGAACACCTGCCCGTCGGTGATCTCGGTGTCCGGGTGAGCCGTGCGCCAGTCCGCGACGACGTAGGGAACGTCGGGGATGCGCATGCCGAGGATGAACGACAGGCCAGCGGCCTCGATGTCCTTCATGTTGTTCTCGGAGATCATCCCCGCGTCAGCGACGATGACCACATCGGACAGACGGTGGGCGGCCATGAACGCCTTGATCGTGGGCAGCATCGTGGTGGTCTCGGCCTTGTTGCCCTCGAACGCATTGACCATCAACGGGAACCCGGCCGCGTTGGTCAGCAGCCCGATGGTGATCTGGGGTTCCAGGCGGCGTTCCTTGGAGAACCCGGACTCGCGGAACCCGTCACCAGTATCGGTTTCGAAGTACAAAGTTGTCACGTCGTAGAGCAGCAAGCTCGCCGGTCCCAGGCCGACATGATGAGCGCACAGGGATGCCAGCCGCTCCCGCCACGCCTCGGTCGCGTATGCGGGCAGGCGCCGCTTCAGGGTTCGATAGGACACCGGCGCGATGCCGGCCTCCTCCAGGACCCGCAGCGAGTCCAGCTTGCTGGTCGGCTCGATGATCCGCGCCAGCACCAACTGCCGGAATACCTCGTCCCCCTCGGCCGCGTCGGTGAACCCGAGCCGGTCGTACGCCGCTACCAGGGCGTCCCACAGGTGCCCCATCCGCGAGGCCGTGATCGGCAACGGGCCGCCCGCCTCCGGCGGCGCGTCCAGCCCCAGGTCGAACTCGCCCTGACCGGCCGCGAGCCGCTGACGAGCCACGGTCTTGAGCAACTCCAACTCGACCTCGTCGTGGGCCGACCCGATGTGCTCGATGTCCCGTGAGCCTTTGCGCGAGGAGTGCACGATCTGCACCGCACGCGCCCCTGAGGCGGTCTTCACGGTCCGGACGTACGCCACCGAGCCACCTTAGGGCCCAGAATTAGTGCACAGATTCCGCACACCCCCACCATGAACCGGCAGGTCAGCGAAGCGCACTACCGCACAGGCCAGAATCGTGGCCCAAGTCAGGTCATACCGTCCCTGCGCTTGCCGCAAATGTCATCCGTGCTGGTCAAGCGGCGTGGTGGTACTCATTGAGGATGCCGCCGAGTCGTGTGCGTCGGCGGATGTCGAGACGGGTGATCTGGCCGTAGATGCGCCGATAGCCCCCGTTCGGATTCTCCTTCGCAAGGCGCAGAACCAGGATTCGGATGGATCGGATGGTGCGGGGCCAGCCGGGGCGGTTCGGTCGGGACACCCTGGCGTGGCGTCGGCGAAGCAGGTCTCGGTGCCAGCCGCAAGATGGTGTCCGGTCGTACAAGCAGGCGGAGCTTGTGCAAGGTCTGGCGTGGTAGCCGGTAGAGAAGCGCGGCGAGAACGCCCTGTCAGTCTGGCTGAACCGTACCCTCGTGCTGCCGAGTTGCTGTTGCAGCAGTGCAATCTGATGGCGCAACACCAAGTGATCATGCCCTGCCGCTAGCGCCGGCCCGACATCAGGATCGACACCCTGGTGCTGCTCGCCGACCTCACCGACGCAGGAGCCTGCCAAGGGCCGCGAGCACTGGCCGAATGCGAACGCCACGACCTGCCCGCGTTCCGGACTACCGCCGCCAATCTCGCCACCGCACTCGGCATTCGAGGATGACGCCAGTGCGTATGTCTGTTTTGGACAGACGCAGCGCTACTTCTCGATCGGCGCGGAGATGGCGCACCGGCAGCCGGTACGGGTGTCGTCGTCCGGTTCGAGCGTACGGGTCAGCTCGGTGACGATCTGCCGAAAACGGGCCGCATGCCCGCGTCGCGAATCGTGCCAGTTGTCCACGAGCATCTCCTGGTCGATCAAACCGGCGCCAAGCGTGATCACACCGGCGACACTGGCAAAACACAACCCCGCCTCGCGAGCCATCACGGCATCGGTCGTACCGGTGTGGCCAATGATATCGGCGCCCAGCAGAGCGAACATCCGTATCTCCGCGCGTGTTTCGAGGCGCGGGCCCGCCACGCCCACGTAACAGGCGTTCGGAACGATATCGATGTCGACGTTCGCGGCCGCCCTTCCCAGCTGCTCGCGCAGCACCGGGCAGTAGGGCTCGGTCA
The DNA here is from genome assembly GCF_017876405.1 of Kibdelosporangium banguiense. GTDB lineage: Bacteria > Actinomycetota > Actinomycetes > Mycobacteriales > Pseudonocardiaceae > Kibdelosporangium > Kibdelosporangium banguiense. The sequence goes on from NZ_JAGINW010000001.1 coordinate 12,122,743, forward strand.
TGTCGGCGAAACCGAAGTTGTCGTCGTCGAAGTAGGTGAACTGCCGGTCCTTGGTGAATTCGATGAACTGGTCGACGAGCAGCATGGTGTCCTTGGGGATCGCGAGCCGGAGCGAGGCGACCATCGCCGTGGTCAGCACCTTCCGCACGCCCGCCCTGACCAGGGCCTCCATATTGCCCCGATAGTCGATCGCATGCGGTGCCAACGGCCGGCCCGAATGGTTGCGGGGCAGCACGATCAGCTCATGCCCGTTCAGCCTGCCCAGCGTCGCGGGCACGGTCTTGTCTCCAGTGGGGAGCTCGACACGCTCCGCCTCGTCGAGCCACTCGCTCGCGTCGACGTCCTGGCTGCCGATGATGGCCAACTGCGGCATTCGGCCTCTCCATTCTTGGTCATGCGCGCATGAGAATCAGCGCCGATCACTTGTCGGACGCATGCTGCTGAGAAATTGCACTATTTCGATGATGGTGGCGCAAATAGAATTCACTAGCCGACCACTGCCGCCGACGGAAATGCGGGCAGGTAGGTATCGCCGTGATCAGTCAATGTGTGAGGCCCCAGGTGGCAAACCGCTCTCGCTGCTATACGAGAATTGCTTGCGTTGCCGACGTTACACGCGAGTCAACTACGCGTCAAGGATGCGGTACGGTCGATTGAGGACATACCCAGGCTGGTTCGAGCCACATATTCGATGGAGACCCCGATGTCCTACCGCGCCCTTGTGCAAGTGGTCAGTCCAGCCTTCTTTCCGCTGGGTCTGCTCGCCAGACTGCCGTACGCGTGCTCGCCACTGGCCGCACTGATCATGGTGCAGGGGGCGACCGGCAGTTTCACTTTCGCGGGTGCCGCCGGTGCGGCCCAGTTCATCGCGATTGCCGCCGGTGGCCCGATCGTGGGCGCACTGGCCGACCGTTGCGGACACCGCCTGATCGGGGTGGTCACCTCGATCGCCAACATCCTCGCGCTAGTCGGCCTCATGGCAGCCACGCAGGCGGGCAGGACCGCCATGCTGGGGGCAGCGGTGCTGGCAGGCCTCACTCAGCCACAAGTCGGGCCGCTGGTGCGAGTACATTGGTCACATCTGTTGCACAGCCGTGGAAAGCCTGATCTCTTACCGACCGCGCTGTCGTACGAATCCGCCGCCGACGAGACGGGCTTCGTGCTCGGACCGGCCATCGTCGGGCTGCTCACGCCGATCACCACCCCGCTAGGGCCGATCGTGCCGATGCTGGCGACGATCGCGTTGCTGGCAGGCGCCACCCTGCCGTTCTCGCTCCTGCACTCCAGTCCGCGCGGGCCGCGCCAGGCTGACACCACTGGAAAGCACACGCGGTTGCCGCGGTTGCCGCTCGCCGCGATGGTTCTCGCGATGGCCGCGATGGGCGCGATATTCGGCGCACTGCAGACCGGCGTCGCCGCGTACTCCGAAAGCACCGGGCAGCCGGCAGCCACTGGACTGATCTACGCCGAGTTCGGCATCGGCAGCGCGCTGGCAGGTGCCGCGTGTGCCTGGCTGCCCGCACGGTTCACGCTTCGCCGGCGGTACCTGGTGTTCTCCGGATCGTTGCTGCTCGGCACACTCACCCTGTTCGCCGGCGGAACATTGTTCTCGCTGCCTGTTTCGGTCGCGGTGGCGAGCCTGACCGTGGCGCCGTACATGATCTGCCTGTACGCCCTGACCGAACGCATCGCGCCACCGGCCAAGGCAGCGGTCGCCATGACGATTCTCTGCGCCGGCGGCCCGCTTGGCACGGCCGCCGGCCGGGCCGCCGCAGGATGGCTGGCGGATCGGCACGGCAGCGCGGGCGCGTTCGCCGTCGCACCGATCGTCGCGGCTCTGGCGCTGATTCTGGCTGTGGCACTGGTTTTCCTGGACCGGCGCCGTGGCGGCTGGCTGGGGATGGAGCGGGACTTGGTAGCCGGCTACACCACTTGATGCCCGATTGTGTTCCGTTCACAGGGAATACGTTTCAGACATGGCACGTCGGCCTACGGCGAGATCTTCGCCCTGGGTGCCAGTGCGACTCACCGTTTCGGGCGCGGCCGCCGGTCCTGCATGGTTCGAACTCGACGGACTTCAGCCTCTCCTGAAATGGTGACATTTCTTCGGCCAAGACTTGGGAAAGTGCTCTCTGTTCGCTATCGTCGACAAGGGTCCGTCACTGGGGTTGTATCGAAGCTGGTTGCGAGTCAAGGGGGATTTCGCATGCTCTTCAAAAGATCAGACGTAAGCGTCAGGGAACGAACCAGGGCGCGCCCAACCGAACCACGGTGAAGTTCAACGGTGCGACCGCCGTTCACGGCAGTCGCACCGGAAACCACCGATTCAGGTCTCGGCCAAGAACGATGTAGGCGGTCGCCGAATATCGGCAGACGCCAACCAATCCGTCCAGGCCGCTTAACCCCGTTCGCACATTGCCGGGGCATCCAAAATGAGGCTTTCGCGCGCGCTACTGCCGACCGCCATTACCACATGATCGGGGGAACATTCGGGCGATATCCGGCACCACGGTGGACAAACTCATAAACGATCTTGATCGGAGTATGGAAGATGACTATCGCGGAGTGGCTTGAAGAGAACGTCATCCAGGACAAGCGAGCTCTGGCCTGGTACGGCGAGCCGGAATGCGAGGACCGCATCGTTCGCGCCTACAAGGAGCTGCTGAGCGGGTACGAGATCGACGCCAGCACGATCCTCAAGACCACGGTCGACGTGCCGGGCGAGCACAACGGCGTCGTTCGGGTGCACGACATCAACTACTTCTCGATCTGCGCGCACCATTTCCTGCCGTTCTTCGGCAAGGTGCACATCGACTATGTGCCAGGCGACCGCATTCTCGGCCTTGGGAAGTTCCCCCGGCTCGTCACCGCCTACAGCAGGCGATTCCAGATCCAAGAGCACCTGGTGAAGGAGATCGCGGAAGAGATCGTCGTGTCCGGTGGCGCGCGCGCCGTCCGGGTGACGTCGACCGGCAGGCACATGTGCATGTGCAGCCGCGGACCGTCCGACCACACCGTGATCACCGATACGACCTATGTGATGGGTGACGAGACGCTACTGGACAGGTTCGCTGCCACAAGCTGACCAAAACCCGGATCGAGAGAGTGGCGATGGCGCCGTTGCGCCATCGCCCCGGGTCTTCTGTTGTGCCGGCACGACAAGCCGAGGAGTGAGGTATGAGTTCCACAGGCCCCGTCATCACCGCTGTGCATCAGGTCCTGCCCGTGCTCAAAGACCACGCGGCGAAGACCGAACAAGACCGCATGATCGCGCCGGAGGTCGTCGACGCGCTGACCGCGACCGGCGTGTTCGGCATGCCGATACCCGTGCGTTTCGGCGGACTCCAGTCGCCATTGGACGAACAGGTCCACGCGCTCACCGAGATCGCCTCCGGGTGTGGCTCCGCGGCCTGGTGCACAGCCATCTACTTCACCGGCGCATGGGCGGTGAGCTTGTTCCCCGACGAGGCGGCGTCGGAGGTTTTCGACGACCCCACGACACGCACCAGCATCGTGTCCAGCCCCACCGGCACGCTGACCGACGACGGCGACCACTACACGCTCGCCGGAACATGGCGGTTCAACTCCGGTATCCGGCATGCCGACTGGGATGTGCTCGGCGCGCAACTGGGCGAACGGCACGTCCTGGTCCTCGTACCGCGCCATGACCTGACGGTGCACGACGACTGGCACACCAGCGGCCTGCAAGGCACCGGCAGCAACAGCGTGACCGCCACGGCGTTGCGCGTGCCACGACACCGGGTCCTCCCCTACCCGGACACGAGCTGGGCACGGCTGGCGACCCACCCGAGCAACGATGAGGACTTCTACCACTACGAGCTGTACCCGTTGTTGTCCGCACTCAACGCCGGCCCGGCCATCGGGCTCGCGCTGGCAGCGGAGAATTTCTTCAGCCAGCACGTCAACGGACGCGGAATCACCTTCACCCGCTACGGCTCGCAACGGGACGCGTCGATCACACATCGGCAACTGAGCGAAGTTCGCATGAAGATTATCGCGGCCATCGCCCTGTCCGACCGCCTCGCGACCGGGGTGCACGAGCACGCGATGCGACGCAAGGCACACAGCATCACCGAACGCGCCGAAGCCCGGGCTCTCGCCGCCTACAGCACAATGCTCGCGCGCGAGGCCGTGGACCTCGTCCAGTCGGCCTCGGGCGCATCATCGATTCGCCGCGATGTGCCGGTACAGCGCCTGACCCGGGACGCCCTGGCGATGAGCCTTCACGCCGCGCTCAACGTGGATTCAGCGCTGGAGCTGCACGGCCGGGTTCTGCTCGATCTGCCCGCCGAGACAGCATTCCTGTAGGAAAGACGTCAGCGATGGTACGGCTGGATTCTGACCGCATAGCGCCCCGGATCTCCTGCATCGAATGTGACAGCGAACAGGTTCGCCCGGTCGGCGGCGGGCGCTACGAATGTCAGGCATGCCGGGCAACACGGCCCCGAGCGGTGATCATCGACCCTGCCCTGCGCTGGTGGATCGCCGCTGATGGGGAGTACTGGCACGAGACCGCGGGAATTTTCGTCCGTAACCCAGGTGGCGAGTACCTGCTGTTCCGCAGAACGAAGTTCCCGTTCGGGCTCACCGTGCCCGCAGGACACATCGAGGTCGACGAGACACCGGCCGCGGCCGCAGAGCGAGAACTAAGTGAGGAGACCGGCCTCAGCGGGCGCGCCCTCGACGGGCTCGGCGACGTCGACTTGGTCGGCGACTCGTGCCGTCGAGGGGCCGACATACACCGCTGGCATGTGTTCATCACCGAGGTTGACGAGCACACGGACGTCGCCATCAATGACGAGGGTACCGAGCCCGTGTGGCTGACGCCGTCCTCGCTGGCCGGTGTTGAGTTGACTCCGGCGGTGACAATGCTGGTCGAGCGCTACCGACGGCACCTTGGCTGAGGGCCGATGTGTTGTGCGGGCCGGGTTGTTCTGCTTGTGTCTTGCCATGGGTCGCGTGATCGTCGTCTTGACTGTGCCCGGGCTCCTGGTGCCTTCCAGTGCCCGCGTCGCAGGGCCGCGAGCTGGGCGGGGTGGCTAGTGGGGCGGGCAGGCTGGTGACCCCGACCCAGGTGTGGGGTTCCTTTTCCCGGTCGAGCGTTCGGTGCGCTCGCGAGTGATCCGGAAAACCTGTGCCGTGCCAGGAAAATCCGTACCTGTGCAACTACTGCTGGGGCTGCCAAAGGCTTGGCAGCCCCAGCCCGATGACTCATCAGCCGGGTGCGGTTATGGGTTGATCTCGACCGCGGCTCTGTCCAGGGCACGAACTGCCGCGGTCAACTGGCGCGCTCGAGAAGCGCCGACGCGTAGCTGCTCACGCAGCGTATCCGCAGAGAAAGGGCGGCTCTGGGCTGCCCGCTGATCGTCGCGCTCTTTCACATTCCCGGTCCCGGCCTGTGGTGCGGTAAGCACGGTCTCGATGTCGATGGAAGCGAGGACCGCGTCGGAAGCGGTACCGAACTTCGCATCGCGGTCACAGATCAGGTCTGCGTTCCAGCTGCGCATCCATGTCCTATATGGAGGATGCACTCCGAAGCAGTGGACAGGGCATCATCCCGCTGCCCGGGAGCCACTGGGGTCACGCCAAAAAGGGCCGATCATACCGACCCACGCCAGGACATGTCCTCTATGGACGGCTGCTCCTGCCAGGCTTGGTTCGGATTCCGCCGTGACGTTCCGTGCCATCTGCCCTGAAAGATCTGCTAGTAGCAGAACTGCCACATTTGGCGGCGGAATCACGAATCGAGTTGACGCCATCCCAGGTAACTGGCTAATCCTTGAGTAGCAACAACTTTTCTTTCCGCACCGAACTTTCGTCGGGACCTAATCGGACAGTCGCGACTCGCGGCCGATTCTAGGAGAAAGATGGAGCTTGACGCGCCACCAGGTCCGTTGATGTCCGTGTTGTCCCTTCGCCGCTGGCTGTCGCCTTATCGGGGGTCGCTGGCTGTCGTGCTCGTGCTCGAACTGGGTGCGCGGGCGGCAGCGTTGATCCAGCCGTTGGCCGCACGCCAGGTAGTCGACGGCGTGACGGAACACAGCAGCCTGACCGGGCCGATCGCAATGCTCGGCGGGGTCGCGCTGCTCGGGCTGTGCTTCAACTATTTCGGCTTTTACCAGCGGGGCAAGCTCAGCGAACGGTTCGTGCGCGGTCTGCGCGAGGCGATGGCACGGCGGATCGTGGGCGCGCCGGTATCCGCTGTCGAGGCGAGCCCCACCGGTGATGTGCTGTCTCGTGTCGGCGGGGACACCACTCTGGTTCAGCAAACCACTGTCAAGGCTCTCGTCGACCTGATCGTCGTACCGCTCACGGTGGTCGCCGGCATCGTTCTTGTGCTGTCGATCGATCTGTTCCTCGGCGCGTTGGTGCTTGTGTTGCTGGCCGTCATCGCGTTCGCCGAAGCGCGTGTGTTCCGCAAGGTCGCAGTGGATACCGAGCACGCGCAGGAACATGTGGGCGCGATGGTCGGTGTCGTGCAAAGGATTCTGTTCGCGTTCCGTACGGTCAAGGCGGCGCGGACCGAGCGGGCAGAGATCGAGTCGTTCGACCGGCACGCCGAATCCGCGTACCGGGCCAATGTCCGGGCCGCGCGGACCAGTGCGTTGGCCGACACTGTTGCGTACGCGGCCGTCGACTTCACGTTCCTGATGATCCTCGCGATCGGTGTACTGCGGGTCAGCACCGGCGCGGTGGGGGTCGGCGACCTGGTGGCGATCCTGCTGTACGTCGTCTACATCCAGGAGCCTGTCGAAGCGTTGACCAGCTCGGCGAGCCGGCTGTCGGAAGGGCTGGCGGCACTGCGCCGGATCACCGGGCTGCTGTCGATGCCCCAGGAATCCGAGACACTACGCCCCCTCGCCGCGCCCGCGGGCACGCCTTCCGCCGAGACCCGCTCGGTCAAAGTGGACCGTGTGTCGTTCGACTACGGCGAGCGGAAAGTACTGCGCGGAGTGTCGATCGAGGCGCGTCCGGGAGTGACGGTGCTCGTCGGCCCGTCCGGTGCGGGCAAGACGACGCTGCTGAGCCTTCTCGAGCGGTTCGCCGAACCGGACAGAGGCCGCATCCTGCTCGACGGCGTGGACATCCGCGAACTGGACCTGTCCGACCTGCGCAGGCGAATTTCCTATGTGCAGCAAGAAGCTCCACTGCTCGGCGCCACGATCCACGAGGCGGCGACCTACGGCGCCGACGGCGTGGACGAGCACAGGCTCGGCCGGATCCTGGAAGCGGTCGGGCTGGCCGACTGGATCGCGACGCTGCCGGACGGGCTGGCCACCGAGGTCGGTGAGCGAGGTCTGCGGATCTCCGGCGGTCAGCGGCAACGGCTCGCCGTGGCCAGGGCGCTGGCCCGGGACAGTGAAGTCCTGCTGCTGGACGAGGCGACGTCCCAGCTTGACCCGATCAACGAACGGCACCTGGTGCGGTCTTTGACACGAGAGTCCCGTGACCGCGTCATCATCGCGGTCACCCACCGGATGCCGCTCGCCCACGAAGCAGACCAGGTGGTCATGCTGCGGGCCGGTCTCGTGCACGCCCGCGGCAGGCACGACGAACTACTCGCCGATCCCGACTACCGCGAACTGGCCGCGTCCACCACAACGGCCAACCACAGCGGACATCCGAGGTGATCCGAATGCACATCCGGTATACGTCGCGCCGGCTGTCCCTAATGGACTGTATTGCGCGGGAAATGCCCACGCTCGTCGAGGAGATCCGATGACAGCCGTACTGGCTGGGCCGTCGAGCACCGCGGAACTGTCCCGCGGAGAGGTCGAGTCGGCCGTCGCCGGCATAGTGGCGGCATTGCGTCAGTACGGGGTCCGGCCGAGCGATCGAGTCACTGTGCTGGGTGACAACTCCGTGGAATATGTTCTCGTCCTGCTGGCCCTGGTGCACCTCGGCACGTCGATCGTGCTCACCGACCACCGCCAGACCCCAAGCGAAATCCAACGCACCACCGCGCTTGCCCGAGTCCAGTGGATGATCACCGACTCGGACGACACCACCGTGGCCGGCCCTCGGCGGCTGTCGTTCGACGAGATCGTCGCAGGCGGGACTCGGCTGGCACCCGGTGCCGGGAGGTTGTCGATGGCCGCGTGGTCCGCCAAGGCGGACGGACTGATCACCTGGTCGTCCGGTTCCACCGGGCCGTCCAAGGGGGTCGTCCGCTCCGGCGGGTCCTTTCTGGACAACATTGCGCGGACACAACAGCGGATGGCATACAAGACCGATGACGTGCTGATGCCGTTGCTGCCGTTCTCCCATCAGTACGGGCTGTCGCTGGTGTTGTCATGGTGGCAGTCGGGATGTCGCCTGCTCGTCGCACCGTACCGGCGGATCGACCACGCCGTGGAACTCGCCGCGAGGTTCGGCGCGACCGTCGTCGACGCCACGCCGATGACTTATCGGACCGTGCTCAACCTGTTGAAACAACGCCCACAACTGTTGCCGGAGCTGCGCGGGGTGCGGATGTGGTGTGTCGGCGGCAGTCCGCTGGATCGCGGTCTCGCTGACCGCTTCCATGCGGTGACCGGCCGCCCGCTGCTCGACGGGTACGGCAGCACCGAGACAGGCAACATCGCGCTGGCGACCGCGGCCGACCCGGCTGGTTGTGGACTCCCACTGGACGGCGTGCGGATCATGGTCCGTAACGAGGACGGCGCAGACGCGATGCCCGGCGAGGTGGGCCACATCCTGGTGGATTCGCCTGACGTGACGCATGGCTATCTCGCCGCCGACGGCACGGTCACACCGCTGGCGCAAGGTCCATATCGGACTGACGACATCGGCTACCAGGACGCCGCCGGTCACCTGTTCGTTCTCGGCAGGCGGAATGCCGTGCACCGGATGGGCTATACCCTCTACCCGGAGGCGCTGGCCCGCAAGGCGGCGGAATCCGGCGCGCCGGTCGAAGTGGTGCCGGTGGACGACGCCGACCGGGGCTGCCAGCTCGTGTTCGTCGTCGCCGACCCGGATGGCAGGGACAGTGGCTACTGGCGCGCCAGGTTCCAAGCCACCATGCCCGCGTACGAACTTCCCAACCGGGTTGTCGTTGTGCCGGAATTCCCGGTGAACAACAACGGAAAGCCGGACTCGACGCGCATCCGCGAGCTGGTTTCCGCGCGGGTCGAGGTACAGCCCTCGGTACCGTTCCCGGATCGGGCCGAGGCACTGCACGCGGTCGCTCAGTTCATCCGGGCCAATCCGGATCCGGTGCTGGAAATCCTATGCGAGGTCTCGCCGTACCAGACGGCCAGCACCGAACTCGCCGGCGCGCTCGCAACCTTGGCGGGTGCCCTCGACGAGGTCGCCGCGCACCGGCCGGAGCGGGTGTCGCGGTTGGCGGTGTTCATGTCATCGAACGTGTTGTGCTATTCGTATGTGCTGTATCTGCTGGTCCCCCTGCTCTACACCGAGCGGGTGGTGTTCCGCCCGTCGGCGAAGGTCGCCGAGACGACCCGGCGGCTGCACGAACTACTGGCCCCCGTCCACGGCCTGCCGATCGAAATCAGCCGGCTCTCCCAGCGCAAGTTCGTCGAGGGACCGGCGGCGGACGCGGACGTGCTCGTCTTCACCGGCTCCTATCCCAACGCCGAGCAGATCCGGTCAACGCTGCGGCCCGGGCAGCTCATGCTGTTCTTCGGTCAAGGGGTCAACCCGTTCATCGTGACTCCCGGCGCGGATGTGGATCTCGCCGTCGAGGACGCCGTCCGGACCAGGATGCTCAACTGCGGTCAGGACTGCTTCGGCCCGGACGTGTTCCTGGTGGCCGCGAGTGTTGCGGAAAGATTTGTCGAGCTGCTCGCCGGACGGCTCGGCGCCCTGAGGTACGGCCCCTACCGCGACCGCGATGCCGACTACGGCCCGCTGTTCTACGACAGCGCGTTACGGGTCGCGACGGAATACCTCCACACGAACCGGGACCACATTGTCCATGGTGGACGCTTGGACTTGCGCGAGCGGCATCTGGAACCGACCGTGCTGGTGCGCCCCTGTGACGTGCGGATCGAACTCGACGAGTTGTTCTCCCCCATCTTCAACGTCGTCGTCTACGCCGATCAGGACGAACTGGGCGCGTTCCTGCGCACGCCCTACCTCAGTGACCGGGCAATGGCGGCCATGGTCTACGGGCCGGATCCGCAGACCATCGAGTTCCTCGCCAAGCGGCACATGATGTGCGTGAACCGGACGCTGCTGGACATCGACAACGGCAACGCACCGTTCGGCGGCTACGGCATCGTCGCCAACTATGTGGCATATGGCAGCACACGGATCGCGGAACCGTTGCTGGTCTCCCATGCCGTCGCCGATCACCTCCGGAAGGCAAAGGAGGCAGCATCGTGACCACGTTCCCCGGCGCCTGGCACGCCGTCGTCGAATACCTGCGGCACACGGGTCTGTCCACAGTGTTCGGACTGCCCGGCGACGACTTGGCCGTGCTGAGGGCGATGCGGGACACGGACATCCGCATGGTGCTGTGCCGGGATCAGCGCAACGCCGTGTTCATGGCCGCGGGATATGCCCTGCAATCCGGTGGACCGTCGGTTTGTGTGGTGGGTAAGGGACCCGCCGCGGCCAACATGATCACCGGGCTGGTCGAAGCACGCAGCGGCTGTGCTCCGGTCGTGGTACTGGCCGGTGGCACTGCGGCCGATCGGCGTGGCAGCGGAGCGTTTCAGGAACTGGACCAGGTTTCGATGGTGACACCGGTGGTGAAGTGGGCGCATCGGGTCGATGATCCCAGCCGGGTCGGCCCGGCACTGGAGAAGGCTTTCCTCGCGGCCACCTCAGGCGTGCCGGGGCCGGTGTACCTGGAGTTGCCGGACCATCTCGCGTCGCTGCCCGTCGAACTCGACCGGCCTTGGTCCCCGCATTCGGCGGTGCTGCGGACGGCGGCCGCCGCACCACTCGCAGGGCAGGCCCGGGCGGCGGTTCTGGCGAGTAGGCAGCCGATTCTGTTGCTGGGCGGTGGAATGCGGCATCGAAACGGCGGCCGCGTGCTGGAACGGTTCGCCGAAACACTGGGCGCGGCCATCTACTGCACGGCTTCCGGCCGGGGGGTCGTGTCCGAGCGGCACGCACTGTTCTGCGGCCTGGCCGGGCTCTACACTCCGCCGGGCACGCAGGACCTGTGGCGGGAAACCGATCTGGTGATCGCGGTCGGCAGCAGGCTGGAGGAAACGGCCACCATGGGCTGGCCGGACCGGATCGGCTCCGGCGTCCCGGTCGTCCAGATCAACGCCGATCCGCTTGAACTGTCCACAGAGTACGGCGGACACCGGGTGGTCGGCGACGGCACCGCGACTCTGGCGGCCTGGGCACAGCAACTCGCCGAACACTCGCCCTCGGAGTCCTGGCAAGCGACCATCGCGCGTTGCCGCGACACCGCCACCGCGACGACGGCGTCCGAACTGGCCCGTATGCGAGCGGAGGACCAGGTGCACGTCGCCGAGGTCCTTGCCGCGATCGACGCGACAACACCGGCTGACAGGGTGCTGGTCCAGGAGAACGGCCTGCAGGACATGTGGTCGTACTTCTCGCCCTACTACGTCTGCGGGGAGCAGGGCGGCAGCGTGGTCCCGTCCGAGCAGACGACGCTGGGCTTCGGCGCCGCCGCCGCGGCAGGCGTCCGGCTCGCCGCGCCCGACCGTCCTGTGGTCGCCTTGGTGGGTGACGGCGCCTTCAACATGTTCCGCTCCGACCTCGGCACCGTGCGACGGTACGCCCCGGGCGTCCTGTATGTCGTTCTCCACAACGGCGGTTACGGCTGGCTGCACGCACAACTCGCCAACCAGGGCCTCGACCCGGCTCGGTTCCCCTTCGCGGCCGATCCACCACCGGACGGACCGCGGGTCACCGCGAAGGGCGATCTCGAACCCGCATTGCGAGAAGCATGGAACGCGTGTGCCCGGGGTGAGGTAGCCACCGTCTTCGTTGATGTCCACCTGACCGACACGCCACCGGGGATTGACGATATCGACGGCGATTTCCCCAACGTGGCAACGGGTTCCACACTGACAGTAGGCGCGACGGCACAGCTGGAGCACATCGACGGGCTGACTGCCGGCGAGTACAAGTCGACCGCCGCGGCTGTCAGCGGAACGTTGACCGCTGCCCTCGCCACGCTGCCCGCGGACACCGCGCCGACGATTCCCTTGCTGGTCATCGCCGACGCGTACAGCAAATGGGCGGCTCGCCGCTTCGCGGCCCACTGTGACAACCCCGATCGCCAGACGCGGCCGTTCGACTCCACCGGACTGGAAACGTCCGAGCTGGTCCGGAAGTTCGCGATCGACAGCGGTTGGCACGGTCGCTGCCACCTGCTCGCCGCACTGAGCACGGAACGGATACTGGCTATGGCGCAACGGTTCGCCGCACGTGGCCCGGTGCTGGTGTGCGAGGTGACGCCCTTGGACGAGACAGCGATGAAAGACCCTGGGTGCACCGTGGTGACGCTGGCGCTGACCTCGCCGTCCCTGCCACGACCACCGGTCACGGCAGGGAAAACCCTGCCAGGAACGCTCTTGGACGTACTGGCCCGCACGGAGATGGGAACATGAGTGACGCAGTGATCACCGGTCTCGGACTCGTCACCGCGTTCGGCCGAGGCGTTGACACGTTCTGGACCGCGTCGTGCGCGGGCCACAGCGCGCTTGCGCCTCCGAAGCGGTTCACCGCCGAGTCGCATGAGGGCGAGGCCGTGGGTGAGGTGCCCGCGGACGTGGTCGCGGGAACACCGCGCAAACAGGCGTATCTCGAAGCCGCTATGGCGGAGGCGCTTGCAGATGCCGGACTACCAGACGTCCCGGCCGACGCGCGACTCGTCCGCACCGGCCAGGCTCCCGGCCACGCCGCCGAGTTCGGTACCGGCTGGACGGAATTCGTCGGACCGTCCATATCGGACGATGTCGTGCTGGTGACGCATGCCTGCGCCTCGGCTTTGTTCGGGATCGGGCTCGCCGTCGACATGATCGCCGCGGCTGTGGCCGACGTCGTGATCGTCGCCGGCGGAACAGCCCTCAACCGGTACGAGTACGCCAGCATGCGAGCAGTCCGGGCGATCAGCGACGAAGTCGCGCGTCCCTTCGACCGCCGCCGGTCGGGCATCACGATCGGTGAGGGCGGCGGAGCGGTCGTGCTGGAGAGCCGCGAACACGCCGCCGCACGGGGCGCGATGGCCGATCTCGTGGTAGCGGGCACCTGTTGCAAGGTCGGTACCGGGAAACCCGCGGCGTCCGATCCGGACCTGATCCGGGACTGCGTCGAGTCCGCCCTCGCCGACGCGGCGACCGACCAACTGGACTATGTACACGCCCACGCCACTGGCACACCTCAGGGCGACAACGCGGAACTGGTTGCCCTGGAAGCCGTCGCCGCCGAACTCGGCCACCAGGATCTACCGGTGGGCTCGCACAAAGGGGCCATCGGGCACCTGCTGCACACATCGGGATTTCCCGCCATCGCCTCGACGGTGATGACCCTGCGCACCAGCGTCGTCCCACCGACCGCCGGACTGACCGATCCCGAACCCACCAAGCGGCTGCGGCTGTCGCCTGGCCGCATATCTGCCACCGGGCGGCTGGTCGCGGCAGCGACCAGCTTCGGGTTCGGCAGCAACAACAGCACGGTCGTGCTGTCCACCGGCAGCTGACATCGATCCGAGGACGAAACATGGCACATCACCGAGTCCGAGAAGTATGAGGTCCCGGCCGTGAATCATCTTCCGGAACCGAGCCCCGCCATCGCCACGCGTAGCGGGCCGCTGACCTGGGTCCAGCAGTGGCACTGGTTCGAACGCACCATTCCCTCACCACGGCGGGTGAACCCGACGCCGCTCGCCGACCATTGCCACGTCCCGCCCCCGGCCACCGTCGCCGACATCCACGCGGCGCTCGCGTCCCTCACCGCCCGCCACGAGGCGCTGCGCACCACTGTCGATCCGCTCCGCCCGATACAACACGTCCACCGCGCGGACTGGGCCCCGCCGCCGGTCGACTACGTCGACGTGCCCGCCGCCGATGCCGGCACCCTGGAGGCAGCCACAGCAGCGCTTGCTGCCTGCCCAATCGATCCCGAGCGAAATCCACCCTGGCGCGCCAGGGTCCTGCTCGAGACAGGAAAGCCGTATGCGGTGCTGGTGGCCGCCCACCACGTCGTGATCGACGGCTGGGGGCTGGCGGTACTGATCAACCAGCTGCACGATCAACTGCACGGCGATGACGCACCGGCGGAGCCGTCCATACACCCGCTCGACACAATCTCCGCCCAGCACCCGGAACGCGCCCGCGCGGCGGAGCGTGAGTGGCTCATCCGCCTCGCAAGCAACCCGACCGGCGTGCTGGCCCCGTTCGGCGGGACCGACAACGGCAATGGCCGCCACCGCCTCCAGCACCGCTCGGTGGGCGCGTACGACGACCTCGACCGCGTCGCCCGGCGTTATCGGGTCAGCCCGGAGGTCGTTGTGCTCGCGGCGCTGGCCCACGACGTCGTCACCCGAACCGGTGAACACCGATTCCTCGCGTCAGTGGTGGTCTCCAACCGAGCCCGGGCCGCTCTACGCAACAGCATCGGCGTCCGGGCCCTGACGGTTCCGGTACAGATCGATCTCCGCCCTGGCGCAGCGTTCGGCGAGGTGGTCGCCTCGGTCGCTTCGGCCTCCGCCGCGGCCTACCGGCACGGTCAGTACGACCCTGCGGAGCTGGTCGCCGCCCAGGCCCGTATGGACCGCCGCCGCGGTGTCGTGGCCGTACCCACCATCGAATACAACTGCTACTCGTGGCCACGCGACTACCTGGTCCCAGCACAGAACACACCGCCGGACGGGGTCGTCACCTGGATCAGCAGCGCGCCCGACGAGCCCTGCGAAACGCTCTACGTCGACTTCAGCCGCGACGCGGGGGTCGTCACCCTCGATGTCACCGTCGGGGATCACCTGCTCGACGCCGGGCAGGCCATGGCGTTGCCCGCCCGTTTGTGTGATCTCCTGCGCGCGCTCGCCGACGGTGCCGAGTGCCCGGTTCCAACACGTTCGCTCACACCGGCCGCCTCCGGATGGTGGCGCGCCCCGCAGGGATGGGCGTGCTTGACCAAGGTCGAAGACGTGTTACGCGGCCATCCCGGAGTGCTCGATGTGACGGTGGCACCCGGCGGGGAAGGCGACGAACCGCACCTCGTCGCGCATGCCCGTGTCGCCCACGATGTCACCCCCGGCGACTTGCACCACCACGTCCTGGACCACCTCGGCGAAGTGCCGGGCATCCTGGCACCCGGCCGCTACGTCCTGTCTCCAACCGACTTCGAACCCGGCGGCACGGGAACCCCCCGGGTCCCGTCGCGCATGCCCGCGACGGACGCCGAACGGGCTCTGGCCACCGCTGTGGCCGCTGCCGGACCCGGCGATCCGCCGGCCGGCTCCTTCGGCATTCCTGATGCCGTGGACATGAACCGGTGCCTCGCCGACCACGGAGTCACCCTGGTCGCCATCCCTCGTCTGCTGGCGCTGCTGCACCAGTCCGGCTTCACCGGGATCGCGCCGGACGAGCTGGCCGGCACGGCCTCGCTCGGCCACCTCGCCGCAGCCCTGGAGCCCTTTGCGCCCCGCGCCCAACGTGGAGGAGAAACCTCACCATGACCGTGTCCCACACCACCGCGTCGTCTGCGGACCGCCTGGCCCCGTGGGCCTTCGCCGCTTTCGTTGAGGCGAACACTCACGAAACGGCATACCGCCCACCGGTGGTGGACGGTCCCATCGGGCCGACCATCGTGCGCAACGGCCGCGAGCTGGTGAACTTCGCCAGTATCAGTTTTCTCGATCTGGAGCGCCACGTCCCGGTACGGCGTCATTTCGCCGAGGGCGCGCTCACCCACGGCCTGAGCACCAGCGGATCGAGGATGACCCAGGGCATCTGCCGCCCGCACCAGGTGCTGGAGGAGACGATCGCCCGGCACACCGGCAAAGAGCGAGCCATCAGCTTCGCCACGGGGCTGCTGGCCAACATCGGGTTCGTCCACGCCATGAGCAGTTCCGCGCAGTTCGACGACGGGATCGAGGTGCGTAACCGCGACACCGTCTTCGTCGTCGACCGGGACGTCCACTGGAGTATCTGGAAGGGTGTCGAGGGGCTTGACTACGGCCGCAACGTGCACGCGTTCCGGCACAACGATGTCGCCGACCTGGCACGCATCCTGGACCGGATCAGGGCCCGCAAGATCGTGGTGATCGCCGAGAGCATCTATTCGGCCGACGGCACCATGGGGCCGATCGTGGAGATTCTCGACGAGTGCGACCGTCACGGCGCCATCAGCATGATCGACGACGCGAACGGCTTCATGGTCTACGGGCCTGAGCACCGGCCGTATGCCAAGGAGGCGGCCGCGATCCGGGAGCGGGCCGACTTCGTCATGGTGTCGCTGTCGAAAGCCATCGGTCTGGAAGGCGGCGCGATCGCCGGGCCCACGGCGGCCATCGACGCCTTCGAACTGCTCTCCGGCACCTCGATGTTCACCGCTGCCATCCAGCCGCCCACCGCCTACGCCGCCGAGCGCACCATCAACGCCCTCGCCGGCAAGCCGGAGATCGTCGACGACTACCTGGCGCATGCCGCCCGCCTTCGCCGTCAGATGCACGAGATCGACACGCCGACGACGCCGACCGAGTCGTACATGCTCTCGGTACCGATCGGGAACGACGCCGCCGCCCTGCAGATGCGGGAGTGGTTCGTCGAGGACGGCTATCTCGTCCCTGTCTTCTCCTACCCGGCCGTCGCACGTAACCAGGCGCTACTGCGCTTGTTCCCGCACGCCGGCCACACCGAGGAGCAGATGGACGGCTTCCTGCGCACCCTGCTCACCTACCGGCAGCGCCTCGGGCTCTGACGTTCCGACAAGGAGAAACCTCATGGTGAACAACAACACCGACATCCTCGACGCCCTTGCCACGATTGTCCAAGAGGTCACCGACATCGACTCCGCCGAGGTGACCGTCGAGAAGTCCTTCACCGACGATCTCGACGTCGACTCCCTGTCGATGGTCGAGATCACTATGCAGGTCGAGGACATGTTCGCGGTGAAGATCCCCGACGAGAAGATCGCGGAGCTGAGAACCATCGGCGACGCGGTGAGCTACATCGCCGACCGCAGGTGAACAAGACTCACTTCGGGAGATGTGCCGTGCGCAGAATGGTTCCCCGGCCATGAGTGTTCTCGATCGCTTCCGGCTCGACGGTCGCGTCGCCGTGGTCACCGGCGCCTCCTCCGGGCTGGGTGTCGCCTTCGCCGTCGCGCTGGCCGAGGCCGGCGCCGATGTCGTGCTCGGGGCACGGCGCGTCGAGAAGCTGCAGGCCACGCGCACGGCCGTCGAGAAACTCGGCCGCCGGGCCGTCACTGTGCGTACCGACATTGCCAAGCCGGAGGACTGCCGTGCGCTGGTAGACGCGGCCATGCACGCATTCGGACGAGTGGACATTCTTGTCAACAACGCCGGGATCAGCAGTGAACAACCCGCGACCGAGGAGACACCGCAGCAGTTCCGCGAGGTCATCGACATCAATCTCAACGGCTCCTACTGGATGGCCCAGGCCGCAGGCGCGGTGATGCTTCCCGGCAGCGCCATCGTCAATGTCTCGAGCATCCTCGCGCTGGTCACGGGTGGTCTGCCGCAGGCGGCCTACTCGGCGTCGAAGGCTGGGCTGCTCGGGCTCACCCGCGATCTCGCCCAGCAGTGGACCCCGGGCAAGGGCATCCGCGTGAACGCCCTCGCGCCGGGCCTTTTCACCTCCGCGATGACCGAAGGCTACGCCGAGGGCTACCTCGAGGCGATGATGCCGCGGGTGCTCTCAGGCCGCGTCGGGCAGCCCGAGGAGCTCGCCGCGGCGTTGCTCTTCCTCGTCTCCGACGCGGCGTCCTACGTCACCGGCACCACCCTGACGGTCGATGGGGGCACGCATATCGCATAGTGACCCCGCCGGCGATGCTGATGGGTCACCCTGCTGTGACCGCGCAGGGCCCCACTCGCGGCGGCCAGGACCCCACCATCAGGATCCCCTCGGCGAACGCGCGGGCAACCAGACTGGTCCGGTTGCCCGCCTTGAGCTTGCGCAGCAACCGGGTCACGTGGTACTCGACACCGCCCCGGCTCAGATTCAACGCGGGCGCGAGCTTGTCGGTGGACAGACCGGCGGCCACGCCTTCGAGAACCTTCGACTCCATCTCGGTCAACAGGTTCACCTCGTCGCGGACCGGCAGCCGATTGGCCTGCATCGTCACCACCACCGAGTCGACCTGGCCGGTGTCGCCGTACACCGCGGTGCCGACCACTTGGACCTCGTCGGCCGGATTCACCGATCGGGCCGTCGCGATCCGTTCGGTGAACTCGGACTGCCGCCTGTCGAACAGGGCGGCGAACTGCCGGCGCAGCTTCGGGCGGGCGCCCAGCGCGACGAAGTCGTAGAAGCCGCGACCGCACACGCCCTCCGGCGAACCTTCGAAGTACTTGTAAAACCACGAGTTCGCCTCGACGACACGTACCCGGGAGTCGAGCCTGGCCAGCGCGACCCCGCACATCCCCGGTGAAGGGATCACAGCGGTGGGCTGTCCGGTCCTGTCGTGATCATCAAGCTGAGGTTCGTTCCGTCTTGTGCACGACCCGTTCGTCAAGCGATGTTCCTTTGCTCCAAGGGAAAGGGGGCGTGACGCACGCCAGGCCATGCTATGCGGGCGTCGGCGCGGCCGAAAGCCAGTCGGTACCTACGGTGCACATCAGCGGCAGTAATGCTGGCCCGAAAAGGCAAGTCGAGGCACTGCACGGTTATGACGCTGTCGACTAATCTGGGTGCCGGGGGGATCGAGGTGCGGTACGAGATCAGACTGCTCGGCCCGTGGGAACTGCGGGCGGGCGAGACCACGGTGGCGGTTCCCGGAGTTCGGCTGCGGGTCATGCTGACCTCGCTAGGTCTGTCGGCCGGCCAGACAGTCGGCGTGGACACGCTGATCGAGCAGCTGTGGCCGGAGCAACCACCGCAGCAACCGCGGCGGTCAGTGCACCTCTACGTCGGGCGGCTGCGCCGGCTGCTCGGCCCCGGAATCATCCGCACCCAGCCGAGCATCGGCTACCAACTGGACCTGCCGCGGGAGGCAGTGGACATCCACCGGTTCCGGGACATGCTCGACCGGGTGGCGCTGGCCAAGCCAGGCGACGAGGAACTGCTGTTGCTGCGTGCCGCCCTCGGCCTGTGGCGCGGCGAGCCGTTCGCCGATCTGTACTCGGCCTGGCTGGACCAGGAGGTCAAACCCAGGCTGGTCGAGCAATGGCTGGCAGCAACCGGTCGCCGGATCGAGCTGGACCTGGCCTCGGGGCAGCCGGAACCGCTCATCGCCGAGCTGCGGGACCTGATCCACGGTCACCCGACCCACGAGCAGTTCTGGCGGCAGCAGATCATCGCCCTGCACCGGGCCGGTCGGCGCAGCGAAGCGCTGGACACCTACCAGCAGGCCCGCACGTTCCTTCGTGAGGAGCTGGGCATCGAGCCGGGGCAAGCGCTCGTCACAGTGCAGCGGGAGATCCTGCTTGAGGGCAGCGAACCCAAGAATGTGCCCGCCGTACAGGTCGTGCGCCAGCTTCCGCACGACATCCCCAGGTTCACCGGGCGCGAGGAGGAGCTGGCCACGCTCGGCCGCCTGCAGGCCAGTTCCGCCGCGGCGCCGACCATCATCTCGATCGACGGTGCGCCAGGCGTCGGCAAGACAACGCTGGCCGTGCACTGGGCGCACCAGCTGGCCAAGAGCTATCCCGGCGGACAGCTTTATCTCAACCTGCGCGGCTATGGCCAGACACAACCGCTACTCCCGGAGGCAGCCGCGGAGACGTTGCTGCGCGCACTCGGTGTGCAAAGCGCACGCATTCCGTCTGGTTTGGACGAAAGATCCGCGTTGCTGCGCAGCACATTGTCCGACCGCAAGGCGATGTTGGTGCTGGACAACGCCCGCGACACCGAGCAGGTTCGCCCGCTGCTGCCCGGCGGCACCGGGCTGGTCGTGGTGACCAGCCGCAACCAGCTGCGCAGTCTGTCCATTCGGGACGGTGCCACCAGGCTGACGCTGAAACCGATGCCGGCACGGCATTCCGTCGAGCTGCTGGCCTCGACACTCGGTGACGGCTGGATCGACGCGGAGCCCGCGGCCGCCGGCGCGCTCGCCGAGCTGTGCGGCCGGTTGCCGCTCGCGCTGGCCGTCGTGGCCGAACGGGCTCACCGCGCCGGTTCGCTGGCCCAGGTCGTCGCCGAGCTGGAGGATCAGCAGGCGCGGCTGGGCACCTTGGATGCCTGGGAGGACGCCCCGGATTCCGGCCTGCGCGCCGCGTTGTCCTGGTCATACCGCGCGCTGCGCCCGGAGGCCGCCACGATGTTCCGGATGCTGGGGCTGCACCCGGGCACCGATATCGACGTACGGGCCGCCGCGGCGCTGGCCGGCGTGCCGGTCCCCCTGACCAGGAAGCTCCTCGAACAGCTCGTGTCCGCCAACCTGGTCGAGCAGCGCCGGCCGGACCGCTATGAGCCACACGACCTGATCCGCCTGTATGCCGCCGAGTTGGCCGCGCCGGGAGATCCCGACGCGGTGCGCCGGGTGCTCGACTGGTACCTGCATGCCACGACCAGCGGCGACATCGCGCTGCTGCCGCACCGCGACCGGACGTTTGTCGGCCCGTACGAACTGACCCAGCCACCCCTTGACTTGTGTTCGGTCGCAGCGGCAACGACCTGGTTCGAGCAGGAGTTCGACTGCTTGCGCGCGGTCGTCGCCTGGGCGACGCGGCACGGCTTCACCGGACACGCGTGGCGCATCGCGTGTTCGATGACCACGTTCCTGCACCGCGCCATTCCCGTTGATGACTGCAACGAAATCCTTACGTCCGTGCTCGCCGCGGCCGACGCGGCCGGCGACGCCATGGGCGTGGCCTACCTGCACTACAACCTGGGCCGCATTCAGTTCGACCTGGCGAACTTCGACTCGGTGCAGGCACACAACGAGCAGGCGCTGGTCTGCTTCCAAGCCTTGGCCCACCGGCCGGGCGAGACGATTTCGATGGGGATCCTGGCCATGGTCCACGGCCAGCTCGGCAACGCCGACGCCACGCACCGCTACGCGACCGAAGCGCTGCGCCGGTGCGAGGCGGCCGGCAATGTCCGTGGCGTCGCGTTCAATCTGGACAACCTCGGCCAGGCGCACCGGGCGGCCGGGGATCTCGAGCGGGCCGTCGACTGCTACCAGCGAGCCATCGCCACCCTCCGCGACGCGCAGGACAGCGAGGTCGAGGGGCTGAGCTGGTATCACCTCGGTCAGGTCCACTCGCAGCTACGCGACTTCCCCAAGGCCGTCCGCGCCTTCCGGCGCGCCATCGCCATCAACCCCACCGCAGGCAACTCCCGTTGGGGCGCAATCCTGCTGGCCGGCCTCGCCGCCACACTGGCCGACGCCGGCCATCCAGCGATCGCACGCTCCATCTGGTACACCGCACTCGCCACGCTGGCCGAACTCAACGACCGCCGCGTACCAGAGATCCGCGCCGCCCTCGGCCACGCTGAGACTGCGCGCGAGTAGCAGAACTCATTGCGCCACCTGGACGACCAACGCCGCCTGTTCATCTCACCGAACAGGCGGCGCCATCTATGGCCAACCTTTATCGGGTGAACAGCACGGTTTCCGCGCCGGTTCGGGGGTTGATGGAGACTATTGAGGTAACGTTCGGGTTTTTGACCAATACGTCGTACTCTCTTAACCACACCGATTCCGGTCGGACGGAATCGACCCGCAGCACTCTGACCCGGCCGCCGGCGTTTCTGGCGAATTCCTCTGAGGCTTCCTCCCACGCCTTCACATTGGCCGGGTCGCGGCTCGAGCCGAGCCTGATGCCGTCCCTGGCCATCGCCATCTCCAGGGTAGTACCGCCGTTCTTGGCGGCCCATTCCGCAGCAACGTGCTCGCCGCCCATCTCTCGAGTCCAGAAAACGGCTTCGTTGCGGGCCGTCGACAGAAGTGTCGACTTCCCGGACAAACCGCGGACAACACTGGAAGTACCCTTGATGGTGGCGGCACCGGCGCCCACGCCTGTCGCGAGAGCAGCCTCAGGTCCGGAAGCCTCAAGCAGGCCTACGACGACCGCGCCGCACACGACTGAGAGGGCGCACACGACAGCACCGACGGCTGCGCCGGCTATGATCCAGCGTGCGGTTTCGCTCAGGTCCTCCGGCGGGACATATCCGGGTATCGGATCGAGTAGCTGCTCCTGCCCGGCAAGCGGGTACCATTCGCCGTTGTCCTCATAGAATTGTCGTTTCAGATCCCGGAGTAACGGCGGCGCTTTTGCCATCTTCGACAAGTCGAGTGCCGGCCTGCCCTTGGAGCCCACCTTCGACGGGTAATTGCCTTTTGTGGTAGGCCAGCCTTGTCCGCGGTTGCAACCATCGCAGTAGTGCGGGTTGGGAGTGTCCGGGTTAGTTACGTTCGGCGGGTGAATCACCTCGCCTGTACGGCAGTTGAGGCCCCATTCCTCACACCCAGCGATTCTGAGCCCTGTTGGGTCGCTGAAGGTGATGGGACTGTTGTTGGCGTAGGCGTACCCGTGCATCTGCTGCGGGTCGGCCGGATCCATGATGGGGTCGACGGAGATGAATCGACCCATGGCCGGGTCGTACTCACGGGCGCCGATGTGGGTCAGCCCTGTGGACGAATCCTTGGCGCCGCCAACGAAACCACGCTCGTCGGGCCAAGTGGCCTCGGCACCGCGAGGAGAGCCGTAAGGCAGTTGGCGCCGTTTTGTGACGGCCAATGTGGTCGGGTTCATGACGATCTGGGAAGTGCCCTGGTGGTCGCCGGCCAGCCAGCTCATGGAGCTGCCGTCATGCATGGCCACAGTCCCGGCACCATGGGTGTAGTAGCGGGTGACGGTCGGCGTGGAGGTGCCGGTGGCGAGCCGGATCTCCTGCTTGTCAAGGTAAAGCGTGGTCCCGTTGGGGTCCTTGCGAAGCAACCGGGCGCCGTCGGCGGTGTAGACGAATGACGTTGTCTTGCCGTTGTCGGTCACCGAGGACACATGGCCCTCGCGGTCCCAGGTCAGGGTCTGGTTGGCGCCCGGTTTGACTCGGCTCGTTGTCTGGCCAACGGCGTTGTAGCCGTATGTCTCGGTGTTGTTGACCGCCCGCAAGGTGTGCGGCTGAGGCTGATCGGGTGCGGGATACTCATACTGGCGTGTAGTCGAAGTGGTGGCAGTCCGTTGGGTCTCCGAAAGACGGTTTCCGCCCGGACCATGGGTGTAGGAGTTCCAGTAAGGAGCCGGGCCGTCGGCGACGGTCGGCGTACCGGCACAGCCGCGTTCCACTGACCAGTCGCGTGCTGCCGCGGTCCAGGCCTCAGTCAAACGTCGCAAGTGATCCTGGCGGAAGCACTGGACGTCCACTGGTGACTCGGCCGTCAAGTCGGCGATCGAGGTGATACCTCCGGCCTCGTCGTACGTGTAGTGAACATCCGACTGCATCGGCTTGGGGACTTCGGCGTCCACTATGGAACGATTGAGCCTGCGGGTGTTGGTGTCGTAGTAGAACGACTGCCACGCACGGTTGCCGGTGACGCCCTGTTCTATCCGGTTCACCTCGCCGTAACGCGTGTAGTGGGTCTCGGCAACCAACTGACGACCCGCGCCGGTCCGGGTCGCTGTCGGGCGCCCCCAGTTGTCCATTTCGTGATTGACGGTCTGGGCGAACACGTTGGCGGCCGGAACGGCGGGGTATGTCTCGCTGCTGAGGCTGCCGTCCTCGCCGTAGGTCAACTCCGTCTCGTACGTGCCAGCGAGCTTTCCCTCGACCGCGGGCACAGTGACCGAGGTGTACAGCGGTTTGTTCAGCGCCGTGTATTCGCTGACCTCTGAGGTGTAGGCGTGACCGTCCACAAAACGCACCGACGAAGCGGGCAAGCCCTTGCCCGAGCCGGCGGTGTCGAAGTTCCACTGGGCCAGCTTCTTACCGGTCAACGAATCCTCATGCAGAGCAGTCTTACGCCCGAGAGCGTCGTAGGCAGTGGCAAGGACCTGGCCAAGTGAGTCCCGAGTGGACGTCACCCGGCCCATTTCGTCGTAACCGGTAGTCGTGGTCCCGGAATCCGGATCGGTCGTGGTGATCTTGCGGCCACGCAGGTCGTAGCCGTAAGTCCAAACAGCACCGTCGGGGCCGGTCACCTCGGACAGTTCCCCCGCAGGGGTGTAGCGATAACGGGTGGAGTCGTAAGCGCCCTCAGGGGATCGCCCGTGATATTGGCGCAGTTCTGCGGTCTGGCCACGGGCGTCGGTGATCGTGGTTGTCGTCGTGCCACCGACCGGTGGGGTGGTATGCACGCGATCGCCGTCGTACTTGGTGGTGGACTTCCACTTGTCGACCGCCCCGGCCTGGTAGACAGATTCCTCAGCACGACCGGCGCCGTCGAACTTCGTCCGGGTGAGGCCGGGTACCTCGGTGTCGGACGCGAACCACAGGTCGGTGTCCACTGGCGCGTTGTTGAAATACGGCTGTGTTGTCTTGTAGGCCCTACCGTGGGAGTCATAGCGGGTGTCGGTGATCAGCCGGCCCTCGTCGAACGGCACCTCAACGCCGTTCACCTCACGCATTCCGACCGCGGGAACCTGCGCCTGGCGCGGCCGCAGCAACCCGTCGAACAGCGCGTTGCTGCTGGTGTACAAGCCGTTCGGGCCGATCCTGGTGGTCGTGATCACTGTGGCAGCGTCCCGGCGGACCAAGTAGGAGAACTTGATGCTGCCCTGAGGGTTGCGCACCCGGGGGCGGTTGGGCAGCCATGCCTCGCTCGTGCGCCCCAACGCATCGAAGGCGGTCTCGGTGATCCGCCCGTTGGGATCGACCACCTTGATCGGCGTGCCGAACGCGGGCTCGACTGTGGTCGTGGTGACCAGCCCAGAAGGAAGTGTCGGCGTGGACGGGCTTGTGACAGTCGTGCCGGTGACGGGCCCGCCGGTCGCCGGGGCGAATGCGGCCCGCATGGTGTTGCCGAGCGCGTCGGTGGACGCGGTGATTCGGCCGTGCACGTCATATCCAGCAGTGCCTGCAACAGCATAAACAGGCCCGGCCGCCGGACGCTCCTTGGCGATCTCGGTCTTGATCAGGTTTCCCTTGCCGTCATAGGTGAATCGGCTGCCGGCTATGGCGTGTTCAGGGAACCGCGGCGTAGCGCCGCAGCTGACAGCGACCGTTTCCGCACGCCCCGGCCGATCCAAGTGCCACATGCCCTCGTCGCGGGCGTACGTCGTTGTGGTGCAGAGATCATCTGAGCCGGTGGCGAGGTCACCGAGGTCGTCGACTTTCAGAGGCAGGCCACGGTCGTCGTACGAAGTGATGGTCTCCGTGGTCCGCCAGCCACCGGACTTGAGCGCGATATAGTCCCGTGCCCTGCCTGTTCCCACGAAATAGGCATGGAATTCCCCGCGAGACGCCTTGGGCCCCTGCCACACCGGATGGGTGATCGTTCTGCTCACCACCGGCGCATCAGCCGAATCCTCACGCACATATGCCGTGGCCTGGAAACCGAAGCCCTGCAACCAGTCCGAGTCGGTACGCGATTCTCCCGCCGAGTCGGTCACCGACGCCGAACGCCGACCGTTGCCGGGGAGCTTGTCGCCGTCCATGCCACGATAGAACCTTTGCTCGGACATGGTTCTACCGCTGTGGCCAGGATCTGTATCGGCTCCCGTCCTGGTGCGGACCCGGCCGAACCCGCGGAAGTCGTTCCAGGTCTTCTTGTCGTCCTTGGCGAACTCCGACATGTCCCAGTGCCATGCCGCGCCGTCCAGGTACTCGTACCGAGTGATCTGCTCTGTGCCGCCGGCAAGCATGTCGGTCTGCATCACCGAGGCGACAACGTGCTTGTGGAAGTAGTCGATGCGCGGCTCGTGGCCTGGTGGTCCCCATCGCACCGGGAAACACCGCATGGTGTTGGTCTCCGGGTTGGCCGGCATCGCCTGACCGGCCTTGCAGTCCGGCTCCGCGTAGTTGACCGACGTGACCCCTCCGGCCTCGGAGATCACCCCGCTGATCCGGTATCGGCTCAGCGGAGCGAAACCGTCCTTGTCGCCGTCAACCCGGTTGGGTAGCAACGTCCCTTCGAATGTGACCGGCGGAAGTTCCAGCGAACCACCGACAAGGCCGGCGTGCCTGATGCCCTTCAGCCACAGGACAGCGCTTTCCTTCTGCTCGGCACCGAGATCTCCGGTGCCGGGGAACAACTGCTCGAGCGTCCACTTGTCGACCGGTTCGTACGACGAGCCACGCCACACCTTTGTGGTGACACTGTCCAACCGTTTCGTTGACCAGAACGATGGGCCATGTTCGGTACACGTCGCCGATTCGCACCGCAGTTTCAGCGGGGTGTCCGGCCAGTTGCCTCGTTGCTCGAAAACACAGTCGCTCTGTGCGACGCACCGATTGGCAACGGCGAACTCCACCTTGCCTGTCGCCTGGCCCGCTACGGCTTCGTTGAGGCCGTAGTCGATGTGATCCAACGTGCCACCGCGGATGTAGGACACCGCGGCGTCCTTCTTGTTGAACCCGTACGAATTGGACTCAGTGGTGTAGAAATAACGGATCACGTTGCCGTTGCGGTCGACGATCTTGTCAAGGTTCCATCGCCAGGCCTGCACACAGTGCGAGGAGTCGAACGAGCTCTGATGGCACGGCTCCCCCGCGTCATCACCGAATACCGGCACGGTCCACGTCGACTTGGCGTCCTGCTGCGACCCGAACCAGTACTGGGTGCCGTCGACCGTGGTGATCCGCCAGTGCTCACCGTCGTTGTCCCCATTGGACAGTCCGGTGAACCGCTCGATCCGCGACCCGTTGTCGGTCTTGGCCCGCCACTTGCCGTCGGCGTCACAGCAGATGATCATCCCGCTGCCGCCGGCATACGAGGCAGTGGCGTTGTCGCTGCGCCAGCACAGGTCGTCGGTCTTGGAGTCGTCCTCGGAGCACGTGCCGTAGGTCCGCTCGATGAAACCGGGCCACATGTCCCAGCCATCACCGATCCAGGACGGTTGGTTGTTGGTCGCACTGGTGTGACCATCCACGGAGGACGACCGGTAGGACAGTGCGAGCGCCGGCTCCAGCCCGCCGGGTGCGGGCGGCACTCGAAGCGGGTACGACCACGTGAAGTCCCCGGTGTGCGCCGCGACCTCCCAGGACGCCGACGGCGACAGCGATGTCGCCGTCGGCGACCCCGAACCCGCCGGGGCGACGACCTCAGGCTGGTTGTTGGTACGTGCCCGCCGGGTGGCTTGATCCTCCTCACGAGGCTTACGCGTTTCCGGTTGCACCGGCACCGGCACGACGTTCGGCAGCGGCACCGATGGCCCGGTCGCGGCGACCGCATGGGGGGCGGCCACTGCGGGCACCAACGTGGCGACGAGCGTGACGACCAGTCCGCGAACAGTCCAACGCGATCTCATGAGCCCGTCACCACCGGGTAGGACTTGTACAGGGCGGTCAGCCGGTCTGCGTTGAGGCTGCCGGTGTAGAGCCGGACGTCGTCGACCGCACCCCGCCAGTACTCACCGGCCGCGCCGGCTGCCCTGCCTCGGCCGATCTGCAGACCGCCGGTGGCGTGCCATGGCCTTTCCAGCCGGCCGGACTCGTGATCGGGTTCAGCGCCCGGCACGTCGTAGACGTACAACTCGATCTTCCCGGTCAGCGCGTCGTAGGCACCGACGAGCAGCACCCATTTGTCGAACTGACCCTGGCGGACCGAGATCGCCGCGCGCGTCGGGGTGCCGTTCTCCTCCGGCATCTCGAAAATCCACTTGCCCCGCCCGCGAGCCTGGTCCTGGTCGTTTCGGTGCCCCAGGCGGAACTTGCTTGACGGGCGCCCCTGACCACCGTCGAGGCTGACCGCGCTCCTGGTGCACACATCAGCGCACGGCTCGGGTTGTGCGAGGTTCACCCACGCCGAGACGGTGAAGTTCTGGTCCGTGCGCAGATCCACTCCGGTGGTCGACACAACGCTGTTCGTGCCGTTCAACTTGACCGCATTGCCGGCTCGGCCCGGCTGGATGGTCGCATTGCCGGTCAGCGTGCCGCTTCGGTTGCCGACAGAATCCGGCGTACCGGCCCCGCTGTCCTCGTTCAGCTGCCAGTTGTGCACAAGGGACAGATCACGACCGGCCATGACCCGGATCTCGTCGCCGAACAGCGCCCGCGGGTAGACCTTCACATCGTCGATCGCTCCAGCGAGGTAGTTGCTGTATCTGTTGGAGCTGGGGTTTTGCCACCACATGGCGCGCCCGATCTGCAACGCGCCGGCGGAGTGGATGGGGTTGGTGAATGTGCGTTGCGCGATCATCACGCCGTTGACATACAGCTCAAGACGTTGCAGTTGCTTGTTGTGCACAGCCGCGACATGCGCCCACATTCCGGGCTGAACCTCACCCCAGATGATCCATTCGCCCACTGGATTGTCCTTCTCCCGGTCACCAGCAGTCCCGAACAGCACCCACCGTCCGATTTTGCGTTGGGAGTTCAGCGGATCGACACCCTGTGTGACGCCGATGCTGAGCGCGTGGCTGAACTGGGCGTCCTGGGACACGACCGAGCAGTAGCAGTTGGCCGGATCGTCGAGCTTCACCCATGCTGCCACCGAGTAGCTTTCCGTTGTGCTGATGGTGCTGGGCGCACTGATGGCGCTGGATCCTTTGAGCTTCACGGCTTTGTCGTTGTCATCGGGGTCCTTGGCCTGACCGGGAATCCACTCGGCACTACCGACCACGGTCCCGTGCTTGTTGCCCGGCGAGCTGTCGTTGGTGTTGCCGTCGAGCGTCCACGACGCGGCAGGCACGTCCGACTGGGAGACCAGCGCCTGGATCTCCTCGGCTGTGAGCACGCGGTTGAATGTACGGACATCGTCGATCTGCCCGTTCCAGAAGTCGGCCGTGCTGCCGACCAGCTTCGCGCGTCCGATGACGAGCGGTCCCGTCGCGTTCCACGCGGGCTGAGCAGCCTTCACCGTTCCCCCGCGCTGCCCGTTGACATAGAGCGACAGCTCCATAGTGGACGCGTCGTACACACCGGTCAGATGCGCTGGCTTGCCGACCTCCGGCTTCGCGCCGCCACCGGCCCCGACCCACTGCGTATTGTCGGTTCTGTCCGTGCCCGCCTTCATGAAGAGGTAGCTACCAGAGCCGTTGTATTGCAGGTAGAACCCGCTGTTGGCAGTGCCGTCCTGGCTGACCGCGGTCATCGACCCTCCGGACGAAGGGAACGCTTTCGGTGTCACCCATGCCGACACGGTAAAGCTCCGATCGGTACGCACGACGGGTTTTCCAGTGGTCACATGACCTTCCAGGCCATCCAGCTGGACTGCCCCGCCGAGTGAGCCATTGGCAACCAGCGTGGCGCCTCTGCTCAGCGTGCCGTCCGCACCGTCGATCACGGCGTTGCGGGCCGTCTTGTTGGGCGCTTCGCCGACCATCGGCTCGTCGTCGAGCTTCCAGTGTCCAGTTCGGACGTTGTCCCGACTGACCAGTGCGCCCACCTCGGTGTCCGAGAGCGCCCGGTCATATGCCTGGATCTCGTCGATCGAGCCGAGCCATTCGTTACCGATCCCGCCGTTCCACTGCACGCGTCCTGCGAAAATCGCTCCAGTAGTCCGTTGTGGAGTGAAGTTCGGCACGACTGCGACCTCGGAAGCCAGGAAACCGTTGACATACAGCCGAATCTCGTTGGCCTGCCGATCGAAAACACCGGTCAGGTGCGTCCACTCGCCTACAGCAGGCCCGGCGTTCTGGTTCACCGCCCGATACACCTGGAGGTTCGATTCACCACGGTTGTACCCGCTCACCAGGAACGACCACGCCTTCAAGTCGCTGCTGTAGTCCAGCCACCAGGCGCTGGTGTTCTCACCGTCCTGACTGAGCGGCGTCATGCTCCTGGACCCCGCCTCATCCGGGCGCACCCAGGCGGACACCGAGAAACTGGAGTCGGCGGGAAACGCCTTCGGCAACGAAATCGTGCTGCCGGCGTTGCCGTCCAGTTTGACGGCGGTACCGACCGCACCCGTGCTGTAGCTTGCATTGCCGTTCAACGTGCCATGCCGGTTGCCGAGGAACGCGCCGTCGTTCGGCTTGCCCTCCAACGACCAGTGTGCAAGCGGACCATTGCCACCGCGGACGTAGAAGTGGTACACCTCGGTCTGGCTTCGATGGCCGGCACGGTCGACGCTCTGGACGTAGAGGTCTCGAGGACCGTCACCCGGCGGCCAGACCGTCACGGTCGCCTCGCCGCCAAGGGCGTTGGCGCTGACCTCCGTGGACGGCGGATCCTGCAAGCCGTAAAGGTAATGGTCGATGTCGTCGACACCGTTGGCGCCGAACGTGAACTCCCCGGGAACACCGGCACCGCCCTGCCAGCTGTCCTTTTTATACAGAGCACTGCTGATCGTCGGCCTGACGCCGGGAGCGACACGGTCCACCACGAACGGTCCCATTCCCGACGGCGCGGACTCGGCGACCCCGTCATGGGCCTGCACCGCCCACTCGACCTCCATGTCGTGCAGGCCGGTCAGATCGAGATCCTTGCCGCGCGGGACACCGGAGTCGGCGAAGTCACCCGTTTCCAGCGTGGGGCCGCCACCGCCGATCTTGGTCCACCACTTCGGGTAGATCCGATCGTTGTCGGGATCCGACAGGGTCGCGATGAACCTGATGCCGGCGTCGCCGATGAACGGCTTGCCCTCACACCAGCGGCAGGCCTGCGGGAGCGGCGGATCAGTGTGCAGGTTCGTCGGCGTGTTGGGCGCACGGTTCCACGTCACCTGGATCCAGGTCTGTGGCGGGTCGTACTTGCGCCAGGCCACCTGAAGGTTGGGATCGGCGGCTCTCAGGCTGAAGGTGGTGTCGCCGAGACCGTTGAGCGCGCCTTTGACGTTGAGTTCCACCGAGCCGATCCCCGTTCGCGCTGCAGGCGCGTCGAAATCGGTCCACTTCGTGGTGGGCGGCCTGCTGTTCCAGGTGGTCGAAGGCGATATGCCCTGGTTGTGATGGACCACGTGCAACTGATGGGTGTGCGTTGCGGAGGCCGGGCTGTGCATGACCTTGGTGAAGAACGTCGCGGCGACGAGTTCCTTGTCCTGCAGAAAGCCCGTGGAGAACCGGAAGTACGCCTGTGCCTCGCCCATTCCGAGGCACCTGTCGGGCACCTCCCGGTAGCACTGCCCGACCTGAGCCCACCCGGGAGTGTCAGGAGCCGCGCTCCTGTTCCAGTAGGCCGTGCCCGGATTGCCGGACACCGGATTCGACCAGGCCATCGTCCCGGCCGGCTGGGTGGTCGGGTCGATCATCACCGGGTACACGGTCGCCGGGTCGGCGAGGAACTTCTGGTCCGGCACCAAAGTCAGGACGTTGCCGGCGACCTCGACCCCGACCGCAGCCGAGCGGGACGCTCCCGTACTGCTGGAGTCCCACATCATCGACGGCGGCGACTCGAACACTGGCAGCCCGCCGGCGTCGACCGCGCGCAGCGAGCCTGACTCGTCGGCGGTCAGGCGCAAATCCCGCGTCTCGACCGGCATCCCCATACGCACCAGCGCGGGGTTCCGCGCTGCCTCAGGTGTCTTGACCACCAGCAACTGCTGGTAGCCCCGCAGTTCGGCACGCATCACCAGATCGACGCCGGGCAGGACCTCGCGATAGGCCGCCGAATTGCCAGTGACCATCGGCGCCGGCAACGCATCCGGCCAGCGCAGAGCCAGTTCGGCGTTCCCCGAACGCATCCGGATCAACGGCGTGTCGGCCCCACCGCCGGACAGCACCACGTCGCCAAGAGCCGCCTTGGGCACGATCGACCCGCCGGGCCCGGCTTCCAGAGAGGTGTCGATCGGCCTCCACTCATCGCCGCGCTTCACCCGGGTCGGCACGGCTGAGATCTCCGCTGTGTGGGTGCCGTCCGGATTGGCGAACACAGTCCGTGTCTCGGTCCGCTCCGCCACCACTTCCACCCGCGATCCCTGCCGCCGCGCGGCGAACATCGCGGTCATCTCGTCCGACGCCTGCACAAGCCGAGGCGTCTCACCTGTCTGCGGCGGACTCTGTGGCACCCCATTCCCAGGAGCCCCCACCGTGGCAACCGCCACCACCAAGACCAACGACGCGATCCATCTACCAGAGTTACGCACGCCCGCAGTCTGGGCGACCCCATGCATCAAGAATCTGTCATCACCCGATACGCCCACATCCGCGGGCTCAGGCGGTGCGCAACCGGCCGCGGACCTACCTCGACTACTGCGGGAAGACCATGCCACCTGTGCGGTTCTGGCGAGAATCACCTCCGCCGACCGAGAAATCCAGTGCACCAGGCAAACAGCGGCATGATCGAATGCACTGGTGAACGAAGACTGGGCTCAGCAGCGTCAGCAGAGAGATGCGGCACGGCGTGCGGCGGTGATGGCACTGCCCACGGTTCAGGCCCTCACCTAACGTCCAAAGTGGACTTAGCTGGGCATGAGTCCGCGATCAGCGGCGTGAGATGACGGGGGCCGGGCCCGGCGGGCGTGACGACCGGCTGCAGTTCGAATGAAACGCGTTGACATGCGACGGCCCTGCGCTCAGGCGTCCTTGGTGGGTCCGGCGGGCAGGTCGTGTGTGTCGTAGGGCAGGTCGACCAGGGTCATGATCAGGGCCGCTGGGCTGCCGGCTGGGGAGTGCAATCTCAGGTCGGTGTGGTTGGCGGCGGCGGTCGCGTAGTGGTGGTGCAGGACGGCAACGCCTGCGCTGGCCAGGTGGCTCACGCCGGTCAGGTCCACGGAGAGGGATCGGGTTCCCGCGGCGGTGGCGGTGCCCAGTGCCCTGTCCAGTGCTGGGGCGGTGGTGGCGTCGACTGGACCGTCGACGCGGATGGCCGGGGTGGACGCGAACGGCTGATCCAGGACGAGGAACGGGTCGGCCTCGTGGGGTGCGTCGGCCGCTGGGGCCCAGGCTGGCGCGGCGATCAGTTGCGCGGGACGGGTCAGGCGCAGGTCTGCGTGCGCGGTGGTCCCGGTGGCGCCATGCTCGACTACGAATGTGTCCACGAGTTTTGCGGCAAGAGGAAGGCCGAGACCGCGGTCGGGTGACGGCATGGGTTCCCGCCAACGGCCGTCGTCGGCGACCTGGATCCGGACGGCGCCGTGGTCGTCGAGGTGGGCGTACACACGCACGGTGTGGGCGTCGGGTGAGTCGAGGTGTGGATGCTCGATGGCGTTGGTGACCAGTTCCCCGACGGCGTGCTGGAGCTTGTCGATCGCGATGTCGGGGGCGTGGATCTCGCGCAACCACTGACCGAACTGGGCACGGAAGTCGTCCAGGGCCTTGGTGTCCGCGGGGATCTCGATGTCGGCGCCGGCCGGCACGGTGGTCAGCTGGGCGGCGAGCAGGGTGATGTCGTCGGTGTGCCGGGTGACCCCGGTGAGCAGTTCGACGGTCTGGCTCGTCAGTTGTTGCACGGGCACGGTGGTGTCTTGGAAAGCGGCTGCGATGTCCGCGGCGACCTGTGCCAGTTCGACGGTGCTCTCGGCCAGGCTGCGGCCGGGGCGTTCGAGGATGCCGTCGGTATAGAGCAACAGCATGTCCCTCTCCTCGACGCGGGACTCAGCGAGGGCGCGGTGCGTGCCGGTGCCGAGTGGACCGCCGCCGGTCGGCGTCAAGTAGCGATATCCGCCGCCGCTGGGCAGCAGTAACGGCGGCGGATGCCCGGCCGTGCAGTACCGCAGCGAGCTGGTAGGCGGATCAAGCACGACGGCGCACAGCGTTGCGGCGCGTGCGGCCGGGGTCCAGTTGGTCATCGCGTCAGCCGCAGCGACAGCGGCGAGCAAGTCGCCGGCCTCCGAGAGGCGATCACGCACGAGTACACGCAACTGCCCCATCGTGGCCGTCGCGGTCACTCCGTGCCCGACGACGTCGCCGACGACCAGCGCGACCCGCCCGTCGTCCAGAGGGAACGCGTCGTACCAGTCCCCGCCAGAGGTGCCTGCGAACAGACAGCTCGCCGCGAGCTGCACTCGCGGCAGTACCGGGACCCCCGCCGGCAACAACTCCCGCTGCAGTTGCTCGATGGCATCGTTTGCCTGGGCACGACGGTCGTC
Organism: Kibdelosporangium banguiense; assembly: GCF_017876405.1. Lineage (GTDB taxonomy): Bacteria > Actinomycetota > Actinomycetes > Mycobacteriales > Pseudonocardiaceae > Kibdelosporangium > Kibdelosporangium banguiense. The sequence continues at coordinate 12,156,916 of NZ_JAGINW010000001.1, forward strand.
GGCGTCAGCCAGCCGCTGCTGGGCGGTGGTGATGTCGAGAATGATGCCGCGCACCGACCCGTCCGGCCAGTAGAAGAACACCGTGTCGATGTCGCTGACCAACTCCGTCCGTGTGCCTGTCCGCGCGTCGGCGATCTGGTGACGGAAGTCCCGCAACGCCAACGACTCCCCCGTCCTCATCGCGCGATCGATCAGAGTGACGATCCGCTGCCCCAGCACGTCCGGGAACACTTCCCGCGCCGGCCGGCCCACCAGCTGCTGCCTGCCGGCCCACTGGCGGCAGAACCGGTTGGCCGCCGCGAACACCAGATCCGGCCCCTCCAGCGCGACCATGATGCGCGGAAACGCCTCGAACACCTGGCGCACGGTCTCGGCATCGCCAGTCAGGTGCTCGTCATCGGCACCGTTCACAACCGCCCGCTTTCGAATCGGTTCCGAATCCCGCCACTGCCCCCACGCCCAAGCGGGCATTAACGCCACAGTGCAGTGCTATCACCGTTCCCCGGTTTGCCGGACCTAAACCTCCGGGCCCGGATTCAGGCCATCCGGCGGTCGGGTGAATACGATGGTTCTGTTGTGTCACGAAGCCTGGCCGAGCACGCCTTCTCGGCCAGCCCGGTCGCCCAGGTCGTGGTCACCGGCGAGGACATCGTCGCGCTGATCAACCAGCAGGCGGAACTGGTGTTCGGCCTGTCGCACCGCGATATCGGCAGGCCACTGCGCGACCTGGAGATCTCCCACCGGCCGGTGGAACTGCGGGCCTAAGTCGAGCAGGCCAAGGTGGAACGCCGGGCGCTGCGTATCAAGGATGTCGAGTGGCAGCGCGGCCCCGGTGAGTCGGTGTGGTTCGAGATCCACGTCAACCCGTTGGTCAACAACGACAACGGGCTGGTCGGCGTGTCCATCGTGTTCCACGACGTCACCGCGGCCCGCAAGCTGCTCGACGAACTCGAGCACACCAATCGGCAACTGGAGTCGGCCTACGAGGAACTGCAGTCGACCAACGACGAGCTGCAGGCGATCAACGACACCCTGCGGGAGCGCAGCGCCGAACTCGACGAGGTCAAGGATTTCCTCGAGTCGATCCTCGGTCCGGTCCGGCCCGGCGTGGTCGTGCTCGACCTGGAGATGCGGATCCTGGTCTGGAACCGGGGCGCGCAGGACCTCTGGGGGCTTCGGCGGGACGAGGCCGCCGGCGAGCACCTGCTGAACCTCGACATCGGCCTGCCGGTCAGCGAGCTGAGGGCATCGGTCCGCAACGCCATGAGCGACCCGGCCTTCGAGGACACCCTCACACTCGACGCGGTCAACCGTCGTGGACGCCAGACCAGGATCAGGATCGCGGTCGGCGCCCTGCGCCGCCCGGACAACGGCACGACCGAAGGCGCCATCCTGGTCATGGAGCCCATCGAGAACACCGACTGAGCACGGATCGCACGCATCGGCTCGCGCACCTGTCGGCAGGCAGACTGCCGTGAGACATTGGGCCGTGGACATCGACGACCCGACTGTCCGAGCCCGCAACCGGGCAGCATCGGCGCGGCTGCGGGCACAGCAGTTGCAGCAGCGTCGCGCCATGCTGGCTGTCGGTGGAGACCTGACGAACTCACCTCAGGAGACTCTCCAAGCCGCCGCGGAAGCGTTGACGGAGGCGCGGCGCCGCGCGGATGACGCTCGCAAGAGCGCGAAAGAGGGTTATCTCCGGGCAATCGATGCCCACGAGCGCGCCGCGGCGCGGCACGACCTAGCGGCCGAAATGGGAATCGGAGATGTCCATGACCATCGGCGACGAGCGGCCAAGCACCGCGACGAGGCGATGGCCGACCGCACCACGCTCGCCGCGGAGTTCGATTGATCTGTGGCGAAGCCGCGACCGCCTTGACGGTCACGGACCGCTGTGCCGGTTCTCCCGATTCCCACCTGGGCTACCCGTTCGATTCGGGTCCACACCAACGGCCCAGCGAACACGGAGCGTAGTAGTATTGACGGCCGGGTTTACCTCCTGCTTCTCCGGCAATGTCCGTCTGCATGGGACGGCAGACCAAAGCGGTACTCTTCGACCGCGACGGCACGCTGATCAAAGACGTGCCCTACAACGGTGACCCTGAACGGGTGCAGCCGTTCCCCACGACTGCGCAGGCCCTGGGTATGGTGCGGGCCAAGGGCATTCGCACAGGAGTCCTCACCAATCAGTCCGGTGTGGCCCGCAAACTGATCACAACGCGACAGGTCAACCAGGTCAACGCCCGGGTCGAGCAGTTGCTCGTCGCCGCGAAGGTGCCGCTCGACATCTTCGGAATGGGCCTGCACGGCCTCGACGACTGCGCCGGACGGCTTCGGCCACACGGTGATCTGGCGAGACGACGGGTTTACCTGCACACGACCCGATGGACTTCCCTGGGCCTCTCGCTGATCGCGGCGATGCATCTGGCGATGCCGGTCGTCGCACTGGCCACGACCGAAGCTTTACGTGCCGTACCAACGGACTGCGGGCTCGTCTCGATCGATGTGGACGAACTGGCTGGCGAGCCGGAATCGGCTCGCCGGATGGGAAAACAGGCCCGGGAGTACGCACTCGCACACTACGGGCTCACACAGTTCCTCGATGACTGGGACGAGCTGATGATGGAGGTGAGTTCATGAGGATCGCGATGGTCTCCGAACACGCGAGTCCGCTTGGACGAGCTGATGATGGAGGTGAGTTCATGAGGATCGCGATGGTCTCCGAACACGCGAGTCCGCTTGCCGCTCTGGGCGAAGTCGACGCCGGCGGCCAGAATCTGCACGTCGCCGAGCTGTCCGCGGCGTTGAACCGGCTCGGCCACGACGTCACTGTCTACACCCGGCGCGACGCCGCGGACCTGCCGCGGAAAGTGATCACCCGGCAGGGCTACCGGGTGGTGCACATCGACGCCGGGCCGCCCGACAAGGTGGCGAAGGACGATCTGCTCCCCCATATGGGCGACTTCGCCACAAACCTCCGGACTCACCTGCATGCCCGGCCTGCCGATGTCGTGCACTCCCATTTCTGGATGTCGGGCCTGACCTCGTTGCTGGCCACTCGCGACCTGGATGTCCCGGTTGTCCAGACATTCCACGCATTGGGCACAGTGAAGCGGCGTTATCAGGGCAAAGCCGACAGCAGCCCGCCGGAACGACTCGCCATCGAGCGGATGATCGGCCGCCAGGCCACCCGGATCGCCGCCACGTGCGCCGATGAGCAGGACGAGCTGATCAGGATGGGCATTGCGCGGTCCCGGATCTCCGTGGTGCCGTGTGGTGTCGACATCGACAGTTTCCAACCGGCCCGGCACCGCGCGAAACCCGGCGGCCAGACCCGGATCGTGACTGTGGGCCGGCTGGTACCGCGCAAGGGGTTCCAGACCACGATCGACGCGCTCGCACTCCTGCCGGACACCGAACTCGTGATCGCCGGCGGGCCGGTGAAGGGCAAGCTCGGCGACTGCCCGCAAGCACAAACCCTGCTGGCAAGGGCACGACGGCTGGGGGTGGGCGACCGGGTCCGGCTGATGGGACAAGTCGACCGCCGCAAGATGCCTGGGCTGTTGCGGTCGGCGGACGCGGTCGTCTGTGTTCCGTGGTACGAACCGTTCGGAATCGTCCCGCTGGAAGCCATGGCGTGCGGTGTCCCGGTTGTCGCCGCCGCGGTCGGCGGTCTGCTCGACACTGTTGTGGATCACAGCACCGGGTTGCATGTTCCCGCACGCAATCCCGTCGCGCTGGCGGACGCGTTGACGGCGCTGCTTCACAACGAGGTGATGAACGAAACATATGGCATCGCGGGCAGGGATCGTGTCGTCGCCCGCTACTCGTGGGACCGGATCGCACTGGAGACCACGCGTGTCTACGAGAGCTGCGTCGCGGTTCCGCGATCGGCCGATCTGGTGAGGGAGGGCTCGTGAATCCGGTCCACGATCACGTCAACGCCTTGGCCGAGACGCTGTCCGTACTTCGCGGGCAGGCGAGTACGTTGCTGCGCTGGGGGCGTGTGATGGCCGATCGGCTGTCCACCGGAAGCCGGTTGCTCACCGCGGGCAATGGCGGTTCCGCCGCTGAGGCCCAGCACTTGACCGCTGAGCTGGTGGGCCGCTACGACCAGGATCGCCGTCCGTTCTCCGCGATAGCACTGTGCTCGGAGAGTTCGAGCGTCACGGCCATCAGCAACGACTACGGATACGAAGAAGTCTTCGCCCGCCAAGTCATCGCGCACGGCCGCCCACGCGACATCCTGGTGCTGCTGTCCACGTCGGGCCGCAGTAAGAACCTCTTGCGCGCGGCCAGGGCAGGCGCTCACCAAGGTATGAGTGTGTGGGCGATGACCGGGGCCCGTCCCAATCCGCTGGCCGAACTGGCCGACGAGACGCTGGTATTGCCGGGCAGCACATGCACTGTGCAGGAGGCCCAGCTGATCGCGGTGCACATGCTGTGCGAGGCATTCGAGGCCGCGGGCATCCTTTTGTCCACTTCGGACGTGAAGCGGCGGGCGTCATGAGTCTGGCCGTGGTCGGCGACACGCTGCTCGACATCGATCTGACCGGTTCAGTCACCCGGTTGTGCCCGGACGCACCGGTGCCCGTGCTCGACCTGGAAAGCGAACTCGCCCGCCCCGGTGGCGCCGGGCTCGCGGCGACCATAGCCGCGAGCGGCGGGCTGGACGTCAGGCTGGTCACCGCGATCGCCGACGACACCGACGGAGACCGGCTGCGCAAGGTACTCGGTGACATGCCAGTCGTGGCCGGGCCGAGCTGGACCGCCACGCCGGTCAAGACCAGGCTGCGGGCGGCCGGCCAGTCACTCGTGCGAGTCGATCGTGGTGGTGATCACGGCGATCCGGTCGTCACCGACGAGATGCTGGACGCCGTCCAGATCGCCGACGCGGTACTCGTCTCCGACTACGGCAGAGGCATCGCTCAGGACAAGCGCCTGCGCGACCTGCTCAGCCAGATCGCGAACCGCACGCCGATCGTGTGGGACCCCCATCCACGCGGCCCGGACCCGGTACGGGGCACTCGGATGGTCACCCCGAATGCCGCGGAAGCCACTGCTGCCAGCGATTCGACCGATCCATGTCAGGCAGCCGAGCTGTTGCGGGCACGCTGGCGTGCCGAAGCCGTTGTGATCACGATGGGTTCGCGTGGAGCGCTCCTGAAGTGCGCAGGCGACCCGGTCACCATTCCAGCGCCTCGAACGCTGGTCGCCGATCCTTGCGGCGCCGGCGATTGCTTTGCCGCGACCGTCGCGGTGCGACTGATGTCAGGTGCCGGCAGCGAAGACGCAGTGCGGTCCGGTGTGGACGCTGCGAGCAGATTTCTGGCCGGTGGCGGTGCCGCGGCCATCGACGAACAGACTCTTCGAGAAGGAGATCAGCCATGAGCACGATCCTGATCACCGGCGGCGCGTCCGGCCTCGGCGCCGCGGTCGCCTCGGCGGTGATGGCCGACGGCGGCCAAGCCGTCGTCCTGGACAAAGCCTCGCCCGCTGCCCCCGTTACCGGCTTCCTGCCGGTGGATCTCTCCGACAGCGCTGCCGCGGAAGCCGCCACCGTCGAGGCCGCGCAACGCTATGGCGATTTGGACGGAGTGGTGACCGCCGCGGGGATCGACAGCTGCGGAGCCCTGACCGACGTGTCCACATCGGACTGGGAGCGGGTCGTGCAGGTCAACCTGTTCGGCACAGTCGCCGTGATCCGTGCCGCATTGCCCTGTCTGCAACGGTCTCGCGGCCGGGTGGTCACAGTGGCGTCCACTCTGGGTCTGCGAGCGTTGCCCGAAGCGACCGCCTACTGCGCCTCGAAGTTCGGCATCGTCGGTTTCACCCGGGCACTGGCCGCGGAAACCGCCGGCCGGGTCGGTGTCACGTTGCTGGTTCCCGGTGGCATGCAGACCGGCTTCTTCGACGGCCGGGACGAAAAGTACAGGCCTGCGGACATGTCCCAGCTCAACCCGCCGCGGAACGTGGCTGCGATGATCCTGTTCGCGCTCAGCCAGCCGGTCGGCTGTGAGATTCGTGAGCTGGTCACCTGCGCGTCCCAAGAGCCGTCATGGCCGTGAATCCGGACCTGCCGGGCGTGCTCGCCGCGCACAGGGCCAGGATCGTGGTGCTCGGCGACGTCATGGTGGACAGCTGGACGAGCGGCCGGTGCGACCGGATGTGCCGGGAAGCACCGGTGCCGGTGGTCGACATCACCGCCGAGTCGTTCGCCCCGGGAGGCGCGGGCAACACCGCGGCGAATCTGGCGGCGCTCGGCGCCGACACAGTCATGGTGGCCGCGCTCGGCACCGACCCGGCTGGCGACGCCCTGCGGGAAGAGCTGCGCTCGGCAGGCGTGAACACCGACCATGTCGTGTCCGTCCCCGGCCGGATCACAACGACCAAGCGCCGGATCACCGCTGGCGATCAGCTCATGCTTCGTCTCGACGACGGCGATCACAGTCCGTTGCCGCCCGAAGCCAGTGAACACCTTGAGGTGCGGCTCCGGCAGGCACTGCGAGGATGTGACGCACTCGTTGTCGGCGACTACGGCATGGGGGTGCTGGGTCCGCGAATCATCGATGTCCTGCGATCCGTTCGAGCAGAGATCCCGCTGCTGGTGGTCGATGGCCACGCGCTGTCGCCGTGGCGGGAACTCCGTCCGGATGTCGTGACGCCCAACGCGGCCGAGGCAGTCAGTCTGCTCGACAGGGCCGTTGACGACCACCGGCCGGACTTCTTCGACTCGCATGGCGATGAGCTCCGCTTCGCAACGGGCGCCGAAGCCGTGGTGGTCACCCTCGACCGCGAGGGTGCTGTGTTGCTCGCGCAGGGCCTTCCCACGTATCGCACATGGGCGCAGCCGGCACCGGACAGCCAATGCACCGGCGCGGGCGACACCTTTGTCGCCGCGCTGTCACTGGCCGCCGCGTGCGGCATCGAACTCCCGGAGGCGGTGTCGTTGGCCCAGGCCGCTGCCGACGTGGTCGTGCGCAGGCCCGGGACCTCAGTGTGCACGCAGCGGGAGCTGATGGAACGCCTCGGCCGCAACGACGGCACCAGCGAACACTCGCAGCTCGCGCGGATCGTGGCCGAACACCGGACAGCGGGCCGGCGGATCGTGTTCACCAACGGCTGTTTCGACGTCCTGCACCGCGGCCACGTTTCCTACCTCAACCAAGCGAGGCAACTGGGCGACATACTGATCGTGGCTGTCAACGACGATGCCAGCGTCCGCCGTCTGAAAGGACCCGACCGCCCCGTCAACACCGCCGCCGACCGCGCCGCCGTACTGGCCGGACTGTCCTGTGTGGACCACGTCACCCAGTTCGCCGAGGACACACCCGCTTCACTGATCTTGTCGCTGAAGCCGGACATATACGCCAAGGGCGGCGACTACACCCCCGAGATGCTCCCCGAAACCCGGGTCGTCCAGTCATACGGCGGGCAGGTACGCATTCTCGACTACGTCTCCGACCATTCCACCACCGCTGTCATCGACCGGATCCGTTCAGTCTGAGCGCCTTTGCGTTCCGAGCAACTCGACCACATCGGCGATGACATCGGTGGCCGGAACATCGGCCACAAAGGACACATCGTGCTCACAACGCGGGACATCCCGTCGCGTGCACGTCTCGCCGCACACCGGGCACTGGGTTGTCCAGGAGATGTGCAGCCGGTGCAGCGCCCGGCCATGCGGGGCCGCGCTGATCACGTTGCCCATCCAGTAAATCGAAACCGTCGGCGTGCCGACCGCACGCGCCAGGTGGCCCGGCCCACTGTCATTGGCCAGCACGACTGCCGCTTGCCGCAACACGCCGAGCAGGCCTGAGATACTCAGTTCGCCCACCAGTGATCGCGCCCCGATCCCCTGCTCCGCCGCCAGTTCGGCCACCTCGGCCTCCGGCCCGGTTCCCACCACCACGATGCTCGCCCGCCCGGCCACAGCGGACATCACCTCAGCGAACTTCGAAGCGGGCCAACGACGCCGTGGATCCGACGCCCCCGGGTGCACGGCGAGAATCGGCGGCGGCAGGCCGGCCAAAGCCGCACCGGCCTCAGCCAGGTCACCAGGAGTGAGTGCGAGACGCGGTTGCAGGCAGACCGGTACGGCTCCCACCAGTCCGACGACCTCCAGCGCCCGCATCATCTCGTGCTGGTGCAACTGATAAGGCAGCCATCGATCCAGTTCCACCGCGTCCGGTGCCCGGGACCCGGCTGTCCACCGTGTCTTGAAGCGTCGCAGGAAGGGGTTGGACCATCGGCCCCCTCCGTGCAACTGGACCGCCAGATCGAACGGCCGCTCGAAGAACTGGTCCTGCTCAGCTGGATCTTCCCGCGCACCGGCCGGTTCGTGCACACCCCTGGCCACCGGGAGTTCGGCCACCTCGTCCACCGGGCCTGGCCGGCCACGCAGCAGCTGCGCGTGCAGCGGGGTTCCCAGCAGAACGATCCGGGCTCCCGGATATGCGTCGGCGAGCGACTGGATCGCAGGCATGGCGAACATCAGGTCACCCAGCCCACCACCTCGCAACACCGCGATCTCCGCGACATTGCGCAGACGGCTGCCCACCGGGCCGATCTCGAACATGGAATTCCACCTCCATGGCAGGTGTTCCCCGGCCTGGCCGGGGTAACCGCTGACATGCCGCACGAATGCCAGGGCATCGACGTTCTCATCCCCACCCGGGACCGCCCCGCCGAGCTGGCCACCACCCTTGCCGGGCTGGCCGCCCAGGACTTCCCTTCATTCCGCGTCATCCTCAGCGACCAGTCCGACCAGCCACTCGGGCCTGCCGTGTGCACGATGATCCGGGTTCTGCGGCAGCGCGGAGTACCAGTGATGACACAGCGCAACATGCCTCGGCGTGGCCTGGCCCACCAACGGCATTTCCTGCTGCGCCAAGCTCAGGCGCCCCACGTGCTGTTCCTCGACGACGACATCTGGCTTCAGCCCGGCGCCCTGCGGACGTTGCACGAGGCGATCCTTGAGCTGCGGTGCGGTCTGGTCGGGTTCGCACCCCAGGGACTGTCCTATTCAGACGATATACGGCCCGCGGAACTGGAGCCGTACGAGGAATGGACCGGACCGCCGGAACCAGAACGTATCGCACCCGGCTCACCGCAATGGCGCCGCTGGACCCTGCACAACGCGGCGAACCTCGTCCACCTGGCCCGCCGCCTGCGACTACAGCCAGGAGAACGACGCAGCTACAAGATAGCCTGGGTCGGTGCCTGTGTCCTGTTCGACCGGTCCGCGCTCGAAGCCACCGGCGGTTTCCGCTTCTGGACCGAGCTTCCCGTCGACCACTGCGGTGAGGACGTGGTCGCGCAGCATCGGGTGATGCGGCAGTACGGCGGCGCCGGAATCCTGCCCAGCGCGGCCGTGCACCTGGAATCCCCCACCACTGTGCCCAATCGGCAAGTGCAGGCACACAATGTCATTGTCGCAGACAAGCGTTTGCCCGCAGAGTAGCCGGGCAGGATCGAGGCGCGCCATGCCCGAACGCCGGGTGGCCCTGCATGACGAATTCCTGACACAGTCCGTCCGCGAGATGTTCCAGTACGACGAACGGATACGCCCGCTGGATCTCGAAGTGCGCTTCGATGGTGGGGTCGCACACATGACCGGTGCCGTCGACCAGTCCGCGGACCTTCTGCTCGCGAGATCGCTCATCGGACGCCTGGCGGGCGTGTTCGCCGTGTGGGACCAGGTGACCGTCGGTGGCCGGCCACCAGTGGTGCTGGACGTCGGTTGTGGCGAGCAGAAGCAGTACCCGTCGAATGTCGGCGTCGACATCCGGGCGGCGAACGGGGTGAGCGTGGTGGCTGACGCCGCTGGTGGGCTGCCCTTCGCCGACAGCTGCGTCGACCGTGTGTTCCTGGTGCACGTGCTGGAACACCTGATGGATTTCCTGCCGCTGATGGACGACGTGCACCGGGTACTGCGGCCTGAGGGGTTCGCCCACCTGATGTCCCCGTGGTGGCGCCATGTCAACGCCGTGGCCGACCCCACCCACCTGCGCCTGATCGATGTCCAGACGATCAAGGGGATCTGCCACGGCGGTTCGGACCTGCGCTGGTACCCGTCGCACGCCGGGTGCGACGGCGCCAGCGTTTTCGCCGACCTGCAACCGGTCGGCGGGCACGTCGAAGAACCGTGCGACATGCACCTCGCCCGGTTCTTCGACTGATCGGGCACTACCCTCTGAAGGCCGACCGGATCGCGTCCCTGGCCCGGTCCATGATCGCCAGCGGCGGCCCGAGAAGCAGATTCGCCGCAGGACTCTCCACGCCAGGGTGCGGCCGGGTCGGCGCGATCATCTCGGCGGCACGCACAGCGCCTGCCATCGAGCGCAACCTGTCCTCATCATGAGCCGCCAGCAGCAATGGGAACTCGTCCTGTTCCTCATGATTCGCGTGTGCCAGCACATCCGCCTTCAGCTCCATGAACAGAATGTCGAAACCTTCGGCGTCCGGCCCCATGTCGTACAACGTCGAGAGCAACTGCTTCGCGCGATGCTCCTCACCGACGCGGGCCTCCACCACCACGTCCCCGCCGGCGATCCCCCGGACCTCGGGGTGCACGATTTCCTCCTCCGCGGTCTCGTGGACCGCGAGCAGCCGGACGAGATCGTGAAAGGCGTCCCGGCGCTCGTCCCCAGTCGCGCCTTCCACGACCCCGAACAACGTCCGGATCTCGGCATGCTGGCGCTCCAGCAATGCGATGACGTTCTCGTCTTGCCGCCTGTCAGTCATGGGCCTCCTCCTGCTCGGCTCCCTTCGATGTGGGCTACCCGCCGTTCGCATGAGTACGCACCGAGTTTCCTCCCGGCCAAGGGGTAGCCGGGCAGCAAGGACAAACCCACCAAAGGGAGGCAGTCATGGCCCAGGTACAGCAATCGGTACGCTCGCCCATCCAGAAAGCCGCCCTCATCGTGGGTGCGGTGTTCCTGCTGGTCGGTATCGCCGGTTTCATCCCCGGCCTGACAACGAACTACGACACACTCACCTTCGCGGGACATCACTCCGGCGCACTGCTGCTCGGCGTGTTCAATGTGTCCATCCTGCACAATCTCGTGCACCTGGCATTCGGGGTCGCGGGCGTGGCGATGGCACGCACAGCCGGCGGCGCCCGCGCGTTCCTCATCGGCGGCGGAGTCGTCTACCTCATCCTCTGGCTGTACGGACTGCTGATCGACATGACCAGTGACGCCAACTTCGTCCCGGTCAACGACGCCGACAACTGGCTGCACCTGGTCCTGGCGATCGGCATGATCGGCCTGGGAGCCGCACTGGGCCGCAGGCGTTGAGCTTGTCACATCTCTTGTGCCGGAACATCACTCGTGCGACCGCCGTTCGGCGTCAGCAGGTCCGCGACGGCTGCGAGCACTTCAGGTACCGAGATTTGCGCCAAACCGGGGTCGGGCTGGTCAGTGAACGCGTTGCCGTGGTGGCCATGCCACAACGTTGTGTGCGGCCCGGTTCGTGGGCCCCACCACGCGGGTGGGACCGGGCCGAAAAGCACCACCGAGGGCGTGCCGTACGCCGTCGCGACGTGAGCGACGCCAGTATCGCCGCAAACCAGCAATCGTGCGTTGGCGACGAGTTCCACCAGGCCGCTCAAGTCGCCGCCGATTCGGCTTGGCGCGCCTTGGGCCACAGACTCGACCAGCTCGCCCTCGGCCGAGCTCCCGGTCACCACGACATCCGGCCCGAGTGTACGGACCACCTTCGCGAATCGCTCGGGTGGCCAACGCCGCACGCCGTAGCCGGCACCGGGGTGCACGATGGCAGGTCCACTGTGGTCGGTTGTACCGAGGTGAAAATCGGCCGGATCCGCCGGGATGCCGTTGAGCTCCAGCAGTCGGCACCAACGGTCCACTTCATGCTGATCGTCGACCCATGTGTCATGTGTGACAAGGCGTTTCGGCCGCAACTGATGGAGCAGCCCGGTGCTTTGCGGCCCGCGGCCGTGAAGGTTCACCGCGAGGTCGGGCGCGGGTCCTGACCAGTCGACTGGCACCAGCCCTTCGGTCGGCAACAGCCGGTCCACCGCGTCTATCCGATCCACCACATCGGACAACCACGCCGGGGCCGCCAAGGTCACCACCGCCGAGGGGTACGCGCGCCGTAACCCGCGCAATGCCGGAACGGCGGTGAGGAGATCGCCCAGTCCCAACGCTCTGAGCACCAGGATGTTCATCTCCAGGACCTACCCGGGAATCCCCGGGATAACCCTGGACCATGAATGGACAGGCCTCAGTTCAGCTGGACTGACCAGACGTCTGCGATGGATGGGTCGTAGTCGCCTGGCGCGTCCTGGAAACGAAGCCGGACCTTGCCGTCGGCGGTGTCCGCGGACGGCTGCACCAGGAATTGGTATGTCACGGTTCCGTTTCCGGATTCTGTTCGTTGGAATCGGCGTTGCAGTGCGGGTTTTCCGTCGAGCGTGACGTCGTAGGTCTTGAACTGTGCCGAGTCGTAGGTCTCGATCGCCCGGATCACGAAGGGCTTGCCTGCGGGGACGTTCAGGTCGATCTCGAACCATCCGTCGGATGCGCTGTTGTTGGTGTAGCGACGGGTGAGGCCGGCCTCGGTGTTCACGCCTGAGCTTGGGGAAGCGGTGAGCCCGTGGGCGGTCTCTGATGCCGTGTCTCCGAGGTCCACGTGGTCGACGATGTTCGGTGGCGGGTTGACCAGTTCGACGGTGGCTGTTGCACTGCCGCGTTCCTCAGGCATTGCACCGATGGTCGCGGCGATTGTGGCGGCGCCCTGGGTGACAGTGAGTGGCACGTCGATCTTGACGGGCACTGTCACAGTGGCGCCTGCTGCGATGTCGTAGGACACTGCAGGCGGTGTGGTCCATCCCGTCGGAGTCTCGATGGTGAGTTTTTGTTTGAAGGGCACCGTTGTGCGGTTGGTGAGCTTGACCGACGCAGTCAGTGCGTCACCGGGCTGGACCTTCGTGGGCGACAAGGCGACGGATGCGACCGTCACTGGCGCCTGGACTGTCGGGGAGGCTGCGACAGGCAGACTCGCGGTGCTTCCCCGGTAGTCGTAGCGGACTGTGCCTTGTAGTTGCACGGTTCCGGGGACGGCGTCGGTCGGAACGCGCACGGCGTACTGGAGCCGGGCAGTCTGGCCGGGGCGTACGAGGGTCGGCTTGCCCGAAGGAGGGCGTACGTCCCAGCCGGCTGGGGCGGCGAGGGTGGTGGCCAGCGAGGCCAGGTTGTCGGTTCCACCATTGGTCACCGCGATCGTGACTGGGATCGTCGAGCCTGGGAACCACTCGGCTGTGGGTAGCTCGATCTTGGCTACGGCTCCCAGGAGAAGCCCGGATGCCTGTGACAGTTCTTTGTCGATGCGGTCGAGCAGCGACTGTATGGTCGCTGCCTCGGCCGCTGTGATCCTTCCCCTGCTCAGCTGAAAGGCTGTCCAGCGACGGAGGTCGCCCACGCGTGCCAGCGCCTGGTGCACTTCGGCGGCTGCCGCCTGGTTCTTCCCGATTGTGTAGGCGTTCCAGGCACTTTCGAGAGACCACTGCATCTGCAGCGTCCACCACTGTGCTATGAGAGCGTCTGGACGACCGAGCTGGCTGCACAGCTGCTTGGTCGCGTCGGTGGCCTCACCGATGCCGCCGAGGACGGTGGCGATGCCGAAGCTGTAGGAGCCTGATCCGACCTCGAACACGGCTGCTCCGTCTTCCATGCGTAGGAAGCGCACGCCGCTCGCGGTGGCGGCCGGTCGACCGCCTTCGGTTACGGCCCAACGTGTCTTGGTTGGCACGTGGACCTCGGCGGTGGTGTTGACCGGCACCGTCACGTTGAGGTCAATGGTGCCGTCGTGCGCCTTCCACGACGAGGACAGGCGGCCGTAGACGGAATCGAACTGCCCGGAACCTTCAGTCAGGCCGCCGCTGATCGCCGGTGCGATCCGGGATCGCTTGTAGCCGGGTTCGAGCGCCGACAGACCGCCGATGTTCTGGAACATCCAGTCCCCCACGGCGCCGTACGCGTAGTGGTTGAAGGAGTTCATGTCCACCGGCCCGAAGCTGCCGTCGGGCATGATCGAGTTCCAGCGTTCCCACATTGTCGTGGCGCCGTTGGCAACCTCGTAGCCCCAGGACGGATAGTCCTTGTGCAGCAGCATTTTGTAGGCCAGGTCGTCGCGTCCGATGATGCTCAGGGAGGGCAGCAGCAGCGGTGTGCCGATGAAGCCGGTGGTGAGGTGGAAGTCGGTCCGGGCCAGCTTGGCCACGAACTTCTCCCCCACCTTGCCGATCAGGCTCTGATCGGACACCAGATGCATCGCCAGGGCCATGGCGTAACCGGTTTGCGAGTTGCCGGCGACGGTGCCGTCCGCGGCCACGTAGGCCTGGGTGAAGGCCCGGCGAATGTCCGCCGACAGGGCCTTGTAGTCGTTCGCGGCCGCGGCGTCCCCGAGGACTTGCGCCGATTCCGCCATCATGCGGGCGTTTTCGGCGTAGTAGGCCGTGCCGATCACACCTTGCACAGTGGGGTCGTTGAGGTTCAACCAGTCGTTGGTGAAGAACGTCGTACGACCTGGTTCGAGCAGATCAGGTCCCGCGCTGTTGCGGGTGAACGCGAAGAACTTCTTCATCGCGTCGTAGTTCTCGCGCAGGATGCTGACGTCACCGTAGGCGCGCCAAACCGAGTACGGCACGGTGATCATCACGTCCGACCAGCCGACGCCGCTTTCCGCGAACACGCCCTGGGGCGAGGGCACCACTGCCGGCAGGTCGCCGTTGGGATGCTGGGAGGTGCGCACGTCCGCCATCCAGTGCGACAGGAACGCACGGGTGTCCACCAGATAGTTGGCCGTGGGGGCGAACAGGCTGATGTCGCCTGTCCAGCCCAGCCGCTCGTCCCGGGCCGGGGTGTCGGTCGGGATCGAGAGGAAGTTGCCGCGCTGGCTCCAGGAGATGTTGCTCACCAACTGGTTGAGCATGCCGTCCGAAGTCCGCAGTGTGCCGGTCGGCCTCAGGTTCGAGCCCCACACCACGCCTTTCACGTCGGCGAGGGCGGGCGGAGTGCTGACGCCGGTGATCTCGATGTAGCGGAACCCATGTTGGGTGAACGTGGGCTCGTAGGTCACGGTGCCGGATCCGGCGAACACATAGCGGTCGGTCACCTTGGCGGTACGGAAGTTGTCCGTGTAAAGGGTTCCGTTCTTGTTGAGCACCTCGGCGTACCGGATCCTCACCGTCTGCCCGGCCTGTCCGGTCAACTTCAGGCGCGACACGCCGACCATGTTCTGGCCCAGGTCGTAGACGTACGCACCAGGCGTGGGCTCGGTCATCTTGCGCGCTGGGAGCACCTCGGTGGCGCGCACCGGCTCGTCGGTCTGCGGGACCAGCAGCGCGGTCTTCGACTGCATGTTCGCTGCGGGAAGCCAGTTCGCGTCGTTGAAGCCCTGCCGATTCCATCCAGCGGGTTCCAAGCGGGCGTCGTAGGTTTCGCCGTCCTGCAGGTCAGCCCGTACGAAGGGGCCGTCGCCCACCTTCCATGAGCCGTCCGTGTCGATCCATTGGACGGAACCGTCGGTGTAGACGATCCGCAGCTTTGCCACCAGCGCCGGAGTGTCGCCGTACTGGCGGCTCCAGCCGATCCCCACCTTGCCGGCCCACCAACCCTCCGCGAGAGCGGCGCCGATCACGTTGCCGCCGTTGCCAAGCAGTGCGGTCGCGTCATAGGTCTGGGACTGGATGCGCTTGTTGTAGTCGGTCCAGCCAGGAGTGAGAAGCTGGTCCCCGACTGCCTTGCCGTTGATCGTGAGCCGGTAGAGCCCCAGACCTGATGCGTAGACCCGGGCGGATGCGATCTTCTTACGCGCAACCGTGTCGAAGCTCTTGCGCAGCAAAGGCATCGACCGGGCATTGGGGTCGTACAGCGCGTCCGTGGTCCCGGACACGACCAGCGCCGAGCCGGTCAGCTCCCCACCCGCGAAGGGGTTACGCCCGGCCGGGAAGTCGGTGTCGAGCAGCACGGTCCCATCCGGACGGGTGACCACGGCGTCGTAGACCGTTCCCTGCTCCTTTGCTGCATCGTGCACGCGGAAACCGAGGTATCCCTTGGCGAATGTCGAGTCCGAGCGGGTGTCGACCAGCACGCCGTCGAGCGTTGTCTTGATGGTGCTGCCGACCACGTCGAACCGGATCGTGTGCCGACCGGTGCGCAGTTGGTCGTTGGTGAAGCCGAAGCTTGCCAGGTTCACCGATCCCAGCAGCGTGTAGCCGCCGTTGACCTTCCTATGAGGACGGAGAGTCGGTTGCGCCTCGACAACGCTGACCTGCCACATGTACCCATTGTTCGCATCGCTGGCACGCAGGAAGACGCCCAACGCCGCGTTGTCGACCTTGAAGTCGACATTGGCGACGTAGTCTGTCCACTTGTCCACCTCGTCGACACGCGGCCGCGCGATCCACTGCGCACCACCCCAGTCAGCGGCCGTCAGCAGACCGGTCTCGAAGAACGCGTCCGCACTCCAAGGACTGGCAACGCCCCGGCCGTTCCACGCACGGACACTCCAGTAGTACCTCGTGGCCGGCTTGAGCGCGGGCCCCTCGTACGCCACGTCCACCTGCCGGGCGGAGAGCACCTTTCCCGAGGACCACACGTCATTCGCTCCGGGCGCACGCCCGACACGGATCTCGTACGCACGCTGCACAACCGCGCGTTCCGACGACGCCAACCGCCACCCCAGCGACGGGTTCCTGCCATCGATCCCGACCGGGTCGACCCGGCCATTGGCCGACAAGCCGTCCACACGCAACCCGGACGACGACATGTCCGAGTACGCGGGCACTGGCCTAAGACCCACGACCGCACAAAGCGTCACGACAAGGACGAGGAGACAACGAAACAGCACGACCAAGCGAGGGCACGGTAACGGCATGGCTTCTCCGATGAAGCGATTGAATCGTTTCAATCCTGCTGGCTTCTTACCGTAAGCGGGTAACGAGCATCACGTCAAGCACCCGAACAGCGCCATGCCAACGCTTTCACCGGTACTCAGTGGGCCCAGTCTGGCGTCCAGGTGTTCTCGTCAGCTGTCGTCTTGTACCTGGTTTGGAGGTACTCGATGAGATCGGCGAGGACGGGATGCGGGTTGTCGGCACGCCAGATCACCGACAGTGGATAGACAGGAGTCGGGTTGACGACAGGGATCCGGCGTAGGTCATAGCTTTCCGGCCAGAGGTAGCGCGAGCCTTCGCCGACGAACATGGCGAGTTTCGTCGAGTCCGCGATTTCGGCGAGCAGCGCCTCGATACCGAACATCGGCCCGATCGTGTCGATGGTGAGGCCGAACGCCCCGGCCAGATCCTCGTAGTAGCCCAATGGTTCCGCGTCGGACATGCCGGGCATCCAGATTGGATGGTCGGTGAGCTCGGCCAGGGTCACGGTCTTGGCGTTCGCCAACGGGTGCCGGGGTCCGACCAGCAGTTCGTGCCGGTCATCGACCACACGCGACGACCGGAGTCCACTGGGGACTTTGCGGGCGGAGGCCCGCAGGGATCGGAAAGTGGCGTCCAGGGTGCCGGCGTCGACCTCGGCCAGTGCCGTCGCGGCATCGGCGTTGACCAGGGCGACGACGTCGAGTTCGATGCCGGGGTTCTGCTGGTAGAAGGCGTGCAGGAGATGGGAGGGCGCGATCCTGCGACTGACGACATCGACCCGCAGGGCCCTGCGCCCTGGCGTCGCCGCCGCTGTGACGCGTTCGGCGGCGCGGAGGAGTTCGCGTGCATGCGGTAGCAGTGCTTGCCCGTCAACGGTGAGCCGGACGCCTCTGGCGGTCCGCGCGAAGAGCTTTACTTCGAGTTCCCGTTCCAGGTTGGCTATCCGTTTCGAGGCGGCCTGCTGGGTGATTCCCAGATCGTCGGCGGCCGCCTGGAACTGGCCGGTCTCAGCGACGGCGACGAAGGTACGAACCGCATCGAGCTCCACGCGCCGAAACCTACTCCCACAACCGTGGGTTGTGACACGCCGCCCGATCCGTTGTTGGTGCCCTTGCAGGTCCACCGGCTTCAATCTCGCGGACAACACAGGGTTGTCCGCGAGATCTACAGGGGGAGAGATTGGGCCGGTCGTTCAGGTGGTTGTGGGCCGCCTACGCGGTCAGCGCCTACGGAACCGGGCTCGGGTTCGGAGCGTTCTCGGTCGTTGCCATCACGGTCCTGAACGCCGACTCGGCGCAAGTGGCGGCCTTGTCGTCATCCGGGCTCGTGATCGGGGCGCTGCTGGCGATCCCGCTTGGACCGTGGATGGAGTTTCGCGCCAAGCGGCCAGTCATGATCACGATGGACGTGATCCGCTTCGCGGCGTTGGCTTCCATCCCGCTCGCGTACTGGCTGGGAGCGTTGTCTTTCGTGCAACTCTTGGTGGTCTCCGTCGCCACCGCGGCGGCGAAGATCGCGTTCACGGCCGCGAGCGGCGCTTATCTCAGGACCATCGTCCCTGCCGAGAGACTTCTGGTGGCCACCAGTCGTTTCGAGTCCACCACCTGGTCGGCAACGATCATCGGGCCACCCCTGGGCGGCGCGGCCATCGGGCTGCTGGGGCCGGTGATCACGGTCGTCGTGGACGCGGTGAGCTACCTGCTCTCGGCGCTCGGCATCGCCGCGATCAGGCAACCCGAGCCACCCTCGAAACCAGGGAGAACCGCAGCACGCCGGTGGAGCGACCTCGTCGAAGGGTGGCGCTACATCCTCACCCATCGCACGCTGCGCCGGTTCTTCTTCAATGTCATGCTGGTCAACGGATTGATCATGGCGACCGAGCCGCTGCTGTCGGTGCTGATGCTCTCGCAGCTGGGATTCCCGGTCTGGCAGTACGGGCTGGCGTTCGCAGTCCCGTGTATCGGCGGCCTGATCGGGTCACGACTCGCCCGGCGCATCGCTTCCCGTCGCGGCGAACAGACAGTGCTTCGGGTCTTCGGGGTGTCACGCGCCTGCTGGCCCATCGGGCTCGTGTTCATCCAGCCAGGCCCGGCAGGACTTGTGATCGTGATGGCCACCGAGCTCGGGCTGATCATCTGCATGAGCATCTTCAACCCCGTCTTCGCCGCCTACCGGCTGAACAACACCGATGCCGACCGCCATGCCCGAGTGCTCACGGCGTGGTCGATCACCAGCAGCGTCAGCATCGCCGTGATCACCGTGTTGTGGGGTCTCCTGGCGCAACTCACCAGCCCGCGTACAGCTGTCGCCCTGGCCGGGATTCTGCTTCTCACCACGCCGTTCCTGCTGCCGCGGCGGTCCTCGCCAGGTTTTTCGATCCGCCGGAAGAAGAGGACACACCCTGGCCGCTTGCCTTGCGACTGTTGTCCCAGACAGCAAGTCGAAATAAGGAGCAACGTTGTCCGTCAAGACCACAACCCACCTGAACTTCCGCGGTGACGCGCAGGCGGCGCTGGAGTTCTACCAGTCCGTGTTCGGCGGCCACCTGGCCGTGATCACGTACAAGGACGCCGGCAACGTCCAGGAGGAGTCCGAGGCCGACCAGGTGATGTGGGGCCAGGTGCTCGCCGAGAACGGTTTCCACGTGATGGCCTACGACGTGCCGTCGCGGATGGGCTACAACCAGGGCGAGAACTCGTTCTTCGTCTCGGTGCGCGGCGAGACCGTCGAAGAGGTCACCGGTTACTGGGAAAAGCTCTCCGACGGAGCGACCGTCGTGATCCCGATGGGCCCGGCGGGCTGGGCTCCCGTCTACGGGATGCTCCGGGACCGTTTCGGCGTCGTCTGGGTTGTCGACGTCGTCAGCGAATACAACGGCTGACACCCACCACGGGGCGGGAGGCACGCTCCCGCCCCGTGACAGAAATCCACTACTGGACGGCATCCAGCGCGGACATGGTGAAGTCATCCAGAGTGATCTTCGCGGCAGCGACATTCGCTTCAAGGTGGCGGGGGTTCGCGGTGCCGGGAATGAGCAGCACGTTCGGTGCGTGGTGCAGCAGCCACGCAAGGGCGACCTGTGCGGGGCTATAGCCGAGGGACTGCGCGATCGCCGTGACCGTCGGCTCATCGGTCACCTTCGGCATGCCGGCGAAGGCGCCGCCGAGTGGGAAAAACGGGACCCAGGCGATCTGTTCGTCGAGGCAGAGCCGGAGCATCTGCTCATCACCACGTGAGATCAGGCTGTAGGCGTTCTGGACGCAGACAATCCCGGCGGGAAGGGCTTGGCGCAGTCCGTCCAGGGTGACGGCGCTCAAGCCGATCGCGCCGATCTTGCCCTCGTCCCGCAGCGCGGTCATCACCGCGAGCTGGTCGTCGAGGCCGACGATCTGATCACCCTCGGCGCGCAGGCCCGGCCGGGTGTCCAGGCGGCGCAGGTTCACCACCGGGATCTGGTCCAGCCCCAGGGATTTGAGATTGTCCTCGACGCTCGCCCTCAGCTGTTCGGGTCGCTGGGCGGGGCGTAGCGGAATGGTGCCGCCGGGGTTGGGGTCGGCGCCGACCTTGCTGACGACCACAACGCCGTCCTCAGGCCGGAACGCGTCACTGATCACCCCGTTAGCGAAACCGTTGCCGTAGAACTGGGCCGTGTCGACATGGTTGATGCCGAGCTCCACCACGCGGCGCAGCAAAGCGATCGCGGCCTCACGGTCGCCATGCAGATGCTCCAGCTGCATCGCGCCGAATCCGACCCGGGACACCGGGCGGCCAGCGATCGTCCCAGCCTTTCCGGAGGCGGCGGGCTGTACGGAAGGCGTGCTACGTGCGGTCATGAGCGTTCCTTCCATCGAGGTAAGCGGAGGAACCTCCGCTCCACGACTGTAGCACCGTATCGGAGGGGCCTCCGCTTTGCCGCGTGACACCTGGAGCACGGCGATCCTCGACGCCGCACGAAACCCGGCCATTACTCCGTGATGGGCATCAGTGCACGCGGTAGGTCACGTGCGTGACCGAAGTCGCGGCTCGCGAGTTCACCTGCTCGAGGTTCAGCGGCGGGACGCCCTCGAACAGTCGTGTTCCCGCGCCGAGCGTGAGCGGCACGATGTGCAGCCGTAGCTCGTCGATCAGGCCTGCGGCGAGGTACTGGTTGACAGTGGTGGCGCCGCCCTGGATTGCGACGTCGCCGTCCCCGGCCGCCGCTTGTGCCTGGGCCAGTGCTGACTCGATTCCGTCGGTGACGAAGTAGAACGTTGTGTCGCCGTCCATCGGCTGCGGTTCGCGTGCGTGGTGGGTGAGTACGAAGACCGAGGTGTGGTACGGCGGATTGTCGCCCCACCAGCCGTTCCACGGTCGGTCCCACTCGCCACGCACGGGACCGAACATGTTGCGCCCCATGATGAATGCTCCTGCGCCTGCCAACTGCTCGAGCTCCGCCCGGTTTTCCTCGGCGGTCTCGAACATCCAGGCGTGCAGCTTGTCGCCCCAGCCGTCGCCGCCGTCATCACCGAACGGGCGCTGCTCGGACTGGTTGAGCCCGGCCGAGTAGCCGTCGGCCGAGATCGTCAGGTCACAGGTCACCCTGCCGGTACGTGTGGTCATCGCGCTGTCCTCCTTGTGGTGGTCCGTCGCCTTCACGCCCATGCAGACTCACCAGACGGCCGAAACTCATCGCCCTGCGTGCCATGACAGAGTGCTTCTGCGAGAAGAACGTCGGGGGACGCGCGAAAGGGGCAATATTCATGACCGGGCGCACTGTGCGCGAGATCAGCCGGGACCTGATGCGGGCCTACGGCCTGACCACGGTGTTCGGCAACCCTGGCTCGACCGAGGTCCCGTTTCTGCGCGACTGGCCGAACGACTTCAGGTACGTGCTGGGACTGCAGGAGTCCATTGTGGTCGCGATGGCGGACGGTTACGCCCAGGCAGGCGGCGGGCCGGTGCTGGTGAACCTCCACTCCGCCGGTGGAGTGGGCCACGGTCTCGGCCATATCTTCACCGCCTACCGCAATCGCACGCCGATGATTGTCGTTGCCGGGCAACAGGTTCGCTCGTTACTCCCAGGCGAGCCGTTCCTGGGCGCCACGGACGCGGCGAGCTTCCCCAAGCCGTACGTGAAGTGGAGCTGCGAGCCGGCGAGGCCCGATGACGTCCCCTCGGCGATCGCTCACGCCTATCACCTGTCCACGCAACCGCCCTACGGTCCGACTTTCATCTCGATCCCCGCTGACGACTGGGATATCGAGACCACGAGCGTGACCACCGCACGGCCGAGGATCGCCGGTCCGGTAGCGGACCCGGATGCCTTGCGGGCACTCGTATCGGCCATCGACGGCAGCAAACGCCCTGGGATCGTGGTCGGCCCCGCGGTGGACATCGAGGGCGCCGTCGCCGACATGGTCACGCTGGCCGAACGCATCCAGGCCGGGGTGCGGGTCAGCCCGATGTCCTCCCGGTGCTCCTTCCCTGAGGATCACCCGCTGTTCCAAGGGTTTCTGGACCCGGAACAACGATCCATCGCCGCCGCTCTCGAAGAATACGACCTGGTACTCGTCTTCGGCGCGCCGGTCTTCACCCACCACGTCTTCCGAGGTGTGGCCGAGCACCCGCTGCCGGAACTGTTCGTGCTCAGCGACGACGACGATCTGCTGGCCAGGGCCGGACATGGGACCGGGATCCGCACCATGCTGCGTCCCGCGCTCCGGCAACTGTCCGAACTGGTCGCACAGGTGGACCGTCCGACACCAAAACCGTTGGACAGGCCGGAGATCTCGCTCGACGGCCCGACGATCACGGCCGAGAAGGTGTTCACGGTGCTCTCGCAGATGTTGCCGGACAACGCCATCGTGGTCGAAGAGGCACCGAGCCACCGGGGCATCATGCACGACCATCTGCCCATTCGCTCACGCCACACGGGTTTCCTGACGGTGGCGAGCGGGACTCTGGGCTACGGTCTGCCTGCCGCGGTCGGCGCCGCGCTGGCCCGCCCGGATCGCCGGATCGTCGCGGTGATCGGCGACGGATCCAGCATGTACGGAATCCAGGCACTGTGGACGGCAGTCCGCGAACACCTGCCTGTCACATTCGTCATCCTGGACAACTCGCAGTACGCGGCGCTGGCGATCCTGGCCGGAGCGGACGGCGCCAAGCTGCCTGGCGTCGATCTCGGCGGTATCGACTTCGTCGCTCTGGCAGCGGGAATGGGCTGTGCGGGCGTGCTGGTGGACAGCTTGGCCGGGCTACGAGAAGCGTTGGCGCGGTCCCTGACCGACGACGGCCCCACACTGCTGCATGTTCCCGTGGTCGAAGAGGCCCGCACGCTTTACTGACGATCCGGCAAACGACCGGACGAGCCTGAGACCGCGGGGTCTCAGGCTCGTCCGGTGTTCGATCACTACTTGTTGCTCGGTGGTGCCACGACCATCTTGGACACGTCCAGCGGTTCCTTGATGGCACCGAACTTCAGCATCAGGTCGGCCACCCGCTGCAGCCGGATCGGGTCCAGCGACTCCGGGTAGTCGGAGATGTGCACCAGCGGAGCGGTCGCGGCGTCGATCTTGACGTACTTGATCAGGACCGGCTCGAGTTTGCCACCGCGGTCGGACTTCACGTCCTTGATGCCCTTGGCCAGGCCACGCTGGAACGCCGCGGCCGTGTTCGGGTTGGCGGTGACCCACTTCGCCAGTGACGCGAAGCCGGACATCGGCAGCTCGGCCGTGGGCCCGGATGCGATGTCGATCACCGGCATGGCACCGATCGACTTCTCCGTCAGCGTCACGAACGGTTCAATGACAACCGCGCCGTCGATGTCGCCGCGTTCCAGGGCAGGCCCCATGTCCGGCAGCGGCATCGGCACCCACTTGATCGTGTTGATGTCCGCGATCCTGGGCTGCAGCACCGACTTCAGCGCCAGGTCGGAGATCGAGCCCGTGCTGGTGACGGCGATCTTCTTGCCGGCGGCGTCCTCGGGCTTGGTGATCTTCCCCTTCGAGACCAGGACGCCGTGGCCCGGACGGGCGGCGTACAGGTCGGTCACGATCTTGATGTCGGCGGCCTTCTTCGCCTGCGCGGCAAAGGCACCCGGGTAACTGGTGACCGCGATGTCCAGGTCCCCGCCGATCAGCGACTCGATGGCCTTGGGCCCGCTCGGCGCGGTCACCACCTGGACATCAAGGCCCTCCTGCTTGAAGTAGCCGCTGTCGACCGCGACGAAGAACGGTGCCATGTCGACAACCGGTAGCACTCCGACCTTGATCGCCGGCTTCTCCACCGGTCCGCCGGGCGTGCCCGAGCTCGTCGGTTCGGAGCCGCCGCCGATCGCGCTGCAGCCGGAGGCCGCGAGAACAAGCGCGAGAGCGGTAGTGGCGATGATCGAGAGCCGCGTACGCGACCGGGACGCCTTCACGGCGTCGCCGCGTCCAGGCATTGCCTCTCCTCGGTGATGGTGGATGTTTGAAAGATCGCCCCCCGATATACCGGCGACACTTTAGAGATCTTGCCGTCCGGTAACAATGGATTGCCGATAATTACATTCGGTTACGCAGATTGTACGACACGTCAGAAAGTCGAACAGACTAGTCCGCGACGACGATTGGCGGCTTGACCCGCGTGCTAGCCGTCATCCTTTGTATATAATACACCAAATTGCGATCATGATCCAGCGCACGGAAGCGGCCGGGTTCGTCATCGACCATCCCGGAAAAACGCGTCCAAGTAGGACGACATGAGCCGAAAGCCGCATGACACGCGCATGGGTCATAGCAGAAACGCTGAGGTCACACGGCTGGGGAGACGACCCGAGGCGGCCTGCGGCGACAGCGAGCCGTCGCGCTTACAGCTTCACCGGAATTGATATCGGCAATCTGTTCGCCTCAGCGGCAAACATGGTGGAATTCCCCTGAATTACCATCGATTACAGGCACTCCGGCCGAGCGGACGCAAACGTCACCGACCGCGGGATGCGTGTCCACAAACGACAACCAGGGCAAGTCCCGATCTTCGTGAAGCACTGCCGGAAGGCGTCATCTCAGGGATGGCGTCGCCGGTCAACCGGGTCATAGTCGTAGTCGTAGTCGTCCTGTGCCTGTCGCCGGTAGGACCGGGCGTCCCGGCGGTTGGCCCAGGAGTCCACAGCCACGATGAGCAGGGCCACCACGATGAGGGCAATACCCGCCAGTACGTCGACAGCGATCGCGAGCATCACTCCGATGACGGCCATGGGGACGACTGGCAGCAGGCAGTACGGATCGATCGGCCCGAACATCGGGCGGCGTTGTGGCGTCATGGTCCGTCCATCGAGTGCAGCAGCTGTCCGTCAAGTACTACCACGATGGTTGACCTGAATGGAGGCATTTCGGCAAGCAGGCCCCAGGCCGTCACGGTGCGTGTAGATCACACCAACGCATCGCGAGTACTGCCCCGGATCACGCACGTCGTAGGCATCCACACCACCTCCGCCGGGTCGGTGCCGGAGAGCGCTAGGTCCATCGCGCGTCTGCCCATATCGCGCAGCGGGACACGCACGGTCGTCAACGCCGGATCGACGTCCATGGCCGCCGCGATGTCGTCGAAGCCCGCCACCCCGATGTCACGGCCAGGCACGAGACCTGCGTCACGCAGTGCTCGCATGACGCCGAGCGCCATCACGTCAGTGACCGCAAAAAGGAGTTCGACATTGCCGAGTCCGTCCGCGATCAGCCGTGCACCTGCGGCGTATCCACCGTCCTCTGAGAATTCGGTTACGAGAACGCGCTCCTCTTCGATCCCAGCCTGTGCGAGGCCGGCGAGGAATCCGTCGCAGCGATCCCGTGAGGTGTGCAGCCCATCCGGGCCGCGGATCACCGCGAACCGGCCGTAACCCCGGCCGGCCAACGCGAGCGCCAGATCCTTTGCGGCGCCGGTGTTGTCGATCGCGACGGTCGGGAAGGGCAGACCCGGTTGGCTGATCAGCGCGACACGACCGCCGGCTGCCGTATAGGCCCCCAATTCGTCGATCAGGTCATCTTGCGGGCCGTCCAGGCGGCTGCCCGCGATGATGATCACGTGCGGCCGGTGGCCGCGAAGGGTTGTGACGATCCGGAGCTCCTGCCCGGCAGACCGATCGGCCACAGCCATGGTGACGATGAGGCCCGCGTCCTCGGCACGTTCGAGGACACCCGCGGCGAGCGAAGAGAAATAGGGATCGGCGATGTCGCTCACCACCAGTGCGACGGTCCGCGTCGATCCTCTGGCGGTGGCCTGTGCCGAGAGGTTGGGCGCGTAGCCGAGTTTGTCCGCCGCGCGGAGCACGCGTGTCACGTTGTCCTTGCCGACCGTGCGCGTACTGCCGTTGAGGACGCGCGAAGCCGTGGCCAGCGAGACACCTGCCTCCCTGGCGACGTCCGCCAGGGTGGGGGCCCGCCCTTGAAGAACCGGGCCGGACGTGTTGGAATGCGTTTTCCCACCCATGGCTCCATGATGGCCCATGAGGAGCAGGAACGTGACACTCACTTCCAGCTGGATTCGCCTGTTCATCCTCACCGCAGCGGTTGCTCTCGCCATGCCGCAGGCCGCCTACGCCGAACCGGAACAACGTGCCAATACCGCGTACTACGTCGACGCCGAACGCGGAAATGACGCCGCGTCGGGCCTCGACGCCACACGCGCGTGGCGCACCCTCGACCGCGTGAACCGGACGACCTTCCAACCAGGCGACCGGATCCTGCTGCGCGCCGGCGGGCGTTGGACCGGCCAGTTGTGGCCCAAAGGCTCGGGCGGGACCACCGCACCCATCACGATCGACCGTTACGGCAACGGCCCGGCGCCTAGAGTCGACGGCGCTGGACGTGTCGCCGACGCGGTCCGCCTCGCCAACCAGCAGTTCTGGACCATCCGGAACCTGGAGGTCACCAACCAGGCCCCGGCGGCCGGGACACCCGGCGCGAACCTGGGCGACCTGCGCGGCATCCACGTCACCGGCGACAACGGCCAACGCCTGGAGGGCTTTGTCATCGATCGCGTCCACGTCCACGACGTGACCGGGCACGTGAACTGGATCGGCGGCGACACCGCGGGCAACGCGCCGGGCATCACCTTCAAGACGGGCTGGGACCGCTCCAAGAAGACCGGCGGCATCGTCTTCGACACGACCGTCCCGGACCCGGCCGCCCCACCGGCGACGCCGACCACGCTGCACCGCGTCACGATCCAGAACTCGGTCATCACCAACACGTCGTTCGCCGGGATCTCCATCAAGCAGTACGCGGGCGACGCCCCTGGCGCGGTCCCGACCGGCTGGGGCATCCGCACCCGCCCGGACGACCCGAAGTTCGCCCCGCACACCGACATCGTCATTCGTGGCAACTACATCAGCCACCCGGACACGGCCTACGGCTGCAACGGCATGTACATCACCAACGTGCGGCACGCGGTCGTCGAGCGCAACGTCGTACACCGCACCGGCACCTCAGGCATCGAGACCTACTACGCCGACGACGTGACCATCCAGTTCAACGAGGTGTCCGAGACGCAGAAACGCGCAGGCGGCGCGGACTCCAACGGCATCGACCCGGACAAAAGCACGACGCGCCAAGTGGTCCAGTACAACTACACGCACGACAACGGCGACGGCATCCTGTTGTGCCAGTTCTCCTTCGGTGACGTCGTGGTGCGCTACAACGTGATCGCCCGCAACATCCGCTATCAGATCTACCTGCACTCCGACCCGGCGTCAGTGGCCAAGGTCTACAACAACACGATCTACAACGACCGCAGCCAGTACGCGATCTACGGCTACGGAACAAGCCTGCAGTCCACATACGACATCACCAACAACGTCGTCTACTCGACTGTGCCTGACGCAGCACTGACCACCAGTGCAACCGTGCGGTACAACAACAATCTGTACGGCGGTGCCGCTCTCCCAGTCCCCGCCAGCGATGCCAAAGCCGTCGTTGCCGACCCACTGTTCGCCGCCCCGCTCGGCCAAGGGACAGGCACACCGGAGTCGGGTCCACGACTTGATACCGCATTCGCGTTGAAGGTTCGCTCCGGCTCCCGTGCGATCGACACGGGCGCAACCATCAGCGACCCCGGCAGCCGCGACTACGCCGGTACCCGGCTGTACAACGGCAGACCTGACATCGGCGCGTTCGAACACGCCGGCTGACATATCTGAGAGGACTGCGATGCCGCATCCGCGTCGATCCGTGACGCTGCACGACGTGGCTGCGGACGCGGGCGTGTCCCTGGCGACGGCCTCGCGGGTGCTCGGCGGCAGTTCCCGGCCGGTCGCGCCGGAGTACAGGGATCGCGTACTCGCTGCGGCAGCGCGTTTGCGCTACGCGGCGGACGCGTCCGCGCGGGCGATGCGGACTGGTAGCGATGCGCTGGCGCTTGTGGCGGACGACCTCACCACACCATCGATCGCCATCGTGGTGGCGGCCATGGAGCGCCAGGCTCGCACCAGGGGCGCGTTCGTAACGGTGTCGGCGACACACTGCGATCCGCAACGCCAACTGGAGACCATCCGGCAGCTACGCGCTCTGCGGCCGCGGGCGCTCGTACTGACGTCCGGTCGTATCGACGCGGACGCCCTGTCCGGGCGCCTGCTCGCCGAACTGCTGGCCTACCAGCAAAGCGGCGGGCGTGTGGTGATCGTCGGCGACACAGACCTGCCGTTTCACTCGATCAGCTTCGACAACCACCGGGCGGCAAGGGAAATCGGCCGCCACATCGCCCGGACCGGGCACCGCCGGGTCGCGATCCTCGCCGGTGAGCCGGAACAGGCGGCGATATCCGCGCGTACCGCGGGGTTCATCGAGGGGCTGGGCGCTGAGACCGAAGTGCGGGTCGTGCATTGCGAAGTGAGCCGGCAGGGCGGATTCAAGGCGGCACAAGGACTCGTCACCGACGATCTCGACGCCATCATGGCCGCGAACGACCTCATGGCCGTCGGTGCTTTGTCGGCTTTGCGCACGGCAGGTGTCGCGGTCCCCGCGGATCTCTCCTTGACCGGGTTCGACGACATCGGGCTGGCGGTCAACGTGACTCCCAGGCTGACGACTGTCGCGTTGCCCTTGGCGTACGCGGGCATGGAGGCGATCCGCCTCGCGCTGCAAGATCCCGGCGCGGTCACTCACGTGAAAGTCGAGGGACAGTTGATGATCCGCGACAGCACCCGGGCCACTGCTTGAATTAAAACGATAAAACGGCCCTTGACGAGGGCGTTGCCCGGATGCCACTGTGGAAAGCGTTTTCCGCACCGGACCCGATCCACGGAGTTGTGATGATCGTTCCGAGTAGTCGTCGCGCGTCCCAGCAGCCGAAGCGGACAACATGAGCGCTCTGGACGAGCTCCGCCGGCTGCGACGTAGTGACATCCCGGCCCGTAAGCGGGACAACAAGGCCGCGTTCTGGTTCCTCGCGCCCTGGTTCGTGGGCCTGGTCCTCATCACCGCCGGCCCGGTCGTGGCATCGTTCGGCCTCGGTTTCACCAAGTACAACCTGATCCAGCAACCGAAGTTCATCGGACTGGACAACTTCGCCCGGATCTTCACCGACGAACGGCTGCACAACGCTCTCGGCGTGACCTTCACCTACGTACTGGTGTCAGTGCCGGTGCAGCTGGCCTTCGCGTTGGGTGTCGCGATGCTGCTGGATCGTGGGCTGCGCGGGCTGGCTTTCTACCGCTCGGCCTTCTATCTGCCGTCACTGCTCGGCTCGAGTGTGGCGATCGCCGTGCTGTGGACGCAGATCTTCGGCAACGACGGCCTGGTCAACCGCGTCCTCGGGTTCTTCGGCATCACGGGCAAAGGCTGGATTTCCGACCCGGACACGGCGTTGTCCACGCTGATCGTGCTCAACGTCTGGACCTTCGGCGCACCGATGATCATCTTCCTGGCCGGGCTGCGGCAGATCCCGACGGTGTACTACGAGGCCGCCGCCATCGACGGGGTGAGCCGGTGGTCACGCTTCCGCCACATCACCCTGCCGCTGCTGTCGCCCATCATCTTCTTCAACCTGGTGCTGCAGATCATCCACGCCTTCCAGTCGTTCACCCAGGCGTTCGTGGTCTCCGCGGGCACCGGCGGGCCGTCGGACTCCACCATGTTCTACACGCTTTACCTCTACCAGCAGGGTTTCAGCCGGTTCGACATGGGATACGCCTCGGCGCTGGCGTGGTTCCTGCTGCTGATCATCGGCGCGTTCACCGCGATCAACTTCTGGGCGGCGAAGTACTGGGTGTTCTATGACGACTGAGCTCATCCGACGACGACTGTCGGGACCAGCCAAGCACATCGGCCTGATCGCACTCGGGTTCGTGATGCTGTACCCGGTGCTGTGGATGGTCGTCAGCTCCCTGCGGCCCGACGACGAGATCTTCCGCTCCCCCGGCCTGATCCTCGACACGCTGCACACCGAGAACTACCTGGAGGGCTGGAACGCCCTGGCGTCGCCGTTCGGGCACTACCTGATCAACTCGACGATCGTGGTGGTGGGCTGCATCGTCGGCAACCTGGTGTCGTGTTCCATGGCCGCGTACGCCTTCGCGCGGCTGGAGTTCACCGGCAAGCGGTGGTGGTTCGGGATCATGCTCGGCACGATCATGCTGCCGATCCACGTGATCATCGTCCCGCAGTACATCCTGTTCTCCCAGCTGGACTGGGTGAACACGTTCCTGCCGCTGATCGTGCCGAAAATCCTTGCCACGGACGCGTTCTTCATATTCCTGATGGTGCAGTTCATCCGCGGGCTGCCGCGGGAGCTCGACGAGGCGGCCCGTATCGACGGCTGCGGCCATCCGCGGATCTTCCTGCGGATCATCCTGCCGTTGATGAAGCCCGCCCTGGCCACCACGACGATCTTCACGTTCATCTGGACGTGGAACGACTTCTTCAGCCAGCTGATCTACCTGACCGACCCGCAGATGTACACGGTGCCCGTCGCCCTGCGCTCGTTCGTCGACTCGACCGTCTCGACGTCGTGGGGCTCACTGTTCGCGATGAACGTCGTCTCGCTGGTCCCGATCTTCCTGGCCTTCCTGATCGGACAGCGCTATCTCGTCAGGGGAATCGCCACGACCGGAGGCAAATAGCCGGAAAGGACCCGTCGCCATGCCCACCAGGAAACCGTGTAGGACCGCGTGGGCGGTTCTGCTGTCACTGACCGCCACGTTGCTCGTAGCCTGCTCATCCGGCTCCGGCGCCGGCGACGAATTGTCGGCCGAACCGGTGACGCTGCGCTTCACATGGTGGGGCGGTGACGACCGGCACAAGCGGACCCAGCAGGTCATCGACCTCTTCACCAAGCAGCACCCGAACATCACCGTGCGCGGCGAGTTCAAGGAATGGAACGGCTACTGGGACAGCCTCGCCACCACCGTGGCGGCCAACGACGCGCCGGACATCATCCAGATGGACGAGCTGTATCTGGCCTCGTACGCCGAGCGAGGCGCGTTGATGGACTTCAACGAGGCGAAGAAACACCTTTCCACCAACGACTTCGACGGCAAGGCACTCGCGACCGGAGCCATCGACGGCAAGCAGTACGGCGTGCCCGTCGGGCTCGCCTCCTACTCGATCGTGGCCAACACCGATCTGCTTGCCAAGTACGGCATCGCACTGCCCGACGACACGAAGTGGTCGTGGGACGACCTGAAGAAGGTAGGCGACCAAGTGTCCAAGGCCGGCGGCGGCACGGTGTGGGGCGTGCAGTCGGGCGGCTTCAACGACACCGGCGGCCTGCACATCCGGGCCCGTCAGGCGGGCACGTCGATGTTCGACGACAAGGGCAAGGTGACCGTCCCGGCCAAGGTTCTCCAGGAGTACTGGTCATACCTGCTCGACATCGCCCGCACCGGAGTCGCACCACCACCGGCGGTCTCCGTCGAGAAGGGCTCCGGCGCGCTGAACCAGTCCGCGACCGCGACCAACACAGCGGCGTTCGGCCTGTGGTGGAACACCCAGCTCACCGCGCTGACCGCCGCCAGCGGCGCCAAGCTGAAACTGCTCAGGCTGCCTGGGGAGGCGCAGGCCAAGGCACCCGCCGCCTACTACAAGCCCTCGATGTTCTGGTCGGTCTCGGCACGCTCGAAGCACCCGGCCGAGGCCGCCGCGTTCGTGAGTTTCCTCGCCAACAACGAGGAGGCGGCCAAGATCCTGCTCACCGAACGCGGTGTGCCGGCCAACCAGAAGATCCGGGCGGGGATCACCGGCCAGCTCAAGGAAACCGACAAGGCCGCCGCCGAGTTCCTCGACACCCTGCCGGTCAGCGATCCGCCGCGGGTGACACCCAACGGCGCCAGCACCATCGAGACGATCCTCAAACGGCACACCGAGAACGTCCTCTTCGGACGTACCACACCCGAGCAGGCGGCCACGTCGTTCATCGCCGAGCTGCAATCCGAAGTGGACGCCGCCCGGTGAAGCGCGCGGCGATCATCGGCACGGGAGCGATAGCGGCCGCCCACGCGGCGGCCCTACGCGATCGAGCCGACCTAGTCGCAGTCGTGGATGTGGACGACGATCGAGTGCGCGCCTTCGCTGAAAAGTGGGGTTCCCCTCACGTCTATTCAAGCGTGAGCGCGCTCTTGGAAGCGGAGACAGTGGACGTGGTCCATCTATGTACGCCACCGCAGTATCACGCGCCTATGGCGCTCGAGTGTCTCGCGGCGGACGTTACCGTGCTGGTGGAGAAACCACCTGCGCTCTCGCTCGCCGAAATGGACGCGCTCGTGGAGGCGGAGCGGGGTTCCGCCGGACATGTCGCGACCGTGTTCCAGCACCGTTTCGGCCCTGCCGCGATCCGGCTGAGGCGGATGACAGCGGCCGGCCAGCTCGGCCGGCCGCTGATGGCCACATGCTCCACCCTGTGGTACCGCGATGACGCCTATTTCGCGGTGCCGTGGCGTGGTTCCTGGGACAGTGAGGGCGGCGGTCCCACAATGGGCCACGGCATCCACCAGTTCGATCTGCTGCTGTCGATCCTGGGCCCTTGGCAGGAGATCCGCGCCCTGGCCGCACGGCAGGCGCGCGATGTGCATACCGAGGATGTTTCCCTGGCACTGGTCAGCTTCACAAGCGGCGCGGTCGCCGCGGTGGTGAATTCCGTTGTGTCACCACGGGAGACGTCGACACTGAGATTCGACTACCAACACGCCACGGTCGAAGTGGAACACCTCTACGGCTACACGGACGCCGACTGGAGCGTCACCCCGGCACCTGGCCACGAAGACATCCTTCCGTTGTGGCAGAAGGAGCAATCAGACGTCACCAGTGGGCACCGCTGTCAGGTCGAAGCGTTCTACGACGCGGTCGACGGTGGCGAACCACCGCCTGTCTCGTTGGCCGACGCGAGGAACACCATGGAGTTCATCGCGGCCCTGTATGCGTCCGCGTTCACGGGGGCGCCCGTGCGTCGCGGCAATATCGGCCCAGGAAACCCGTTCTACACCACAATGGAAGGGATTGGTGCGCCTTGGCGGTGAACCTCGCGGTCACGCGGCTCGACGAGAAGGAACTCGTGGTGGGCGCGAGTGACGTGGAGATCTTCCACTACGTGTACCGCCCGTCCATGCCGCCGTTCGAGGGCCCGAAGCCGTACCTGCATCCCGTGCGGACCCTCGCGGGGGACGTCGTCACCGTCTACCGGCCACACGATCACCGGTGGCACAAGGGCATTCAGATGACCGCGTCGGAAGTATCCGGGCAGAACTTCTGGGGCGGCGTCACGTATGTGCGCGACGAAGGCTACGTAGTCCTACCGAACGTCGGAACCATGCGGCACGAGAGCTTTACCTTCACAGATCAAGGACCCGAACAGATCCGCTTCGAAGAAAGACTGTCCTGGCACACCCAGGCCGAAGAACATCGGGCAGACGAGACGCGCGAGTTCACAGTGCGTGATGCCGATGATGAGGCGTGGACGCTGGAGTTCGCCACCGAGCTGACGAACGTGCACGCCGAGCCGTTGGTTCTCGGCAGCCCGACGACCCAGGGGCGCGAGATGGCCGGGTACACCGGCTTGTTCTGGCGTGGCCCGCGATCCTTCACCGACGGAGAGATCCTCGCGGCGGATGGGCTCAGCGGCCCCGAAGTGATGGGCCGTCCCGCGCGCTGGCTGGCCTATGTCGGCCAGCACGACGAGGTGGACCGCTCGTCGACACTGCTTTTCCTGGACCACCCCGACAACAAGACGACCCACTGGTTCGTGCGCAACACCCCGTTCGCCGCGGTCAACCCGTCGTTCGCGTTCTTCGACACGGTAGAGCTGGCACCTGGAGACGCGCTACGCCTGCGCTACCGCGTGGTCATCGCTGACGGCGCGTGGGACAGAGAGCGCCTTGAGTCATATGTGGAGGAAAAGCCATGGTGATGCCGTTTCCCGGTGCTACCGGGATCTCCGGGCTGCGCGTCTACGACTGGCCGACATCGGATGGCGTGTGTGGCGGGTCGCCACACGTGCACCTGACCTGCTCCGAGTGTTACGTGGTAATCAACGGCAGCGGCCGCGTGCAGACCCTGACGCGTCGCGGCTTCGCCGAGGTCCCACTGCGCCCCGCAACAGTCGCATGGTTCACCCCCGGCACAATCCACCGCCTGGTGAACGACGCCGACCTGCAAATCGTGGTGATCATGCAGAACAGCGGGCTGCCGGAGGCGGGCGACGCGGTGTTCACCTTCCCATCCACCACATTGGCGGACCCCGACGAATACACGAAGGCCGCTTCACTCCCCCGCGATGAGGCTGCTGCGCAACAACGTCGCGACCTGGCGATCGAAGGATTCCTCGAACTGCGGCGGCACATCGAGTCGGGCGACTACGCACCCCTGGACGAGTTCTACCAGGCCGCAGTGCGGTTGAAGCGAGACCGCCTCGCAGACTGGGAGCAGCGCTGGCGCAGTGGTGCGTTGGCCGCCGCACAGCGCACCGGCGAACAACTGGACCGGCTACGGGCCAACGACATCAGCCACCTGCTGGAGGCGGACATCCGCGTACTGCCGCCGCAGGACACGCAGAAGTTCGGCATGTGCGGCCGGCTCGACACCCATGATCCCGACTCCGGAGTGTCGCCTCACGACTGATACTCCCCTGCCGGATAGGAGAGGACAACGAGATTCCTGGCCCGCAAACGATTGGCGCGCGGCCCGGCCAAGCGATATTACTCTTTTGTCGGTTACAGCCGATTCATCCGGCCGGGCGCCGTTCGAATACAAGCGTCCACCGCGGACAGCAATCGTTGGTAAGCACCTGGTCAGCCGTCCCCAGGACGGACAGATCAGCAGGTGATCAAGATTTTTGCCGTACGGACCGATCCGGATCGCCCGTGGCTCCGTATAAGAGGTGTCCAGGGAGGACGAGGCGCATGACCTGCCCATAAGGAATGGTTATGCCACAACCCCATATCGTGCGTGGACCACGTCGGTCACGTGCTACAGCTGCCCTCTTGGCGGTGGGCGCGGCATTGGTGGGCGGGCTTGTACCCGGTCCGGCCAGCGCGTCCAGCCACCGGGAGGCGCCGCTGATCGCCGCCGACCCGACCGTGGACAACACCGATCTCTACGCGTTCGTCAGTCCGGACCGGCCGGACACGGTGACCGTCGTGGCGAACTACTTCGGGTTCCAGGAAGCCAACGGCGGCCCGAACTTCTACCCCTGGGCCGAGAACGCCCGCTACGACATCAACATCGACAACGACGGCGACGCCAAACCCGACCTGATCTTCCGCTACACCTTCGACACCGACGACCGGCGCAAGAACGCCACCTTCCTCTACAACAACGGCGCGGTCACCTCGATCAACGACGAGAACCTGCTGTTCCGCCAGAACTACAAACTCGAACTGATCGACATGCACGGCAGCAGCAAAACGCTGCTCAAGAGCGCGCGGGCGGCACCGTCCAACACCGGCCCCGCCTCCTTCCCCGACTTCCGCACCGTGCGTGACCAGGCGATCGCCAAACTGCCCGGGGACGGGCTGAGCTACGCCGGCCCGGCCGAGGACTCCTTCTTCGCCGACCTGCGCGTGTTCGACCTGCTCTATGGCGGCAACCTCTCCGAGGTCGGCCAGGACACCCTGCGCGGCTACAACGTCAACACCATCGCCCTGCAAATCCCCGCCCACCTGCTCGCGCTGAAAGGCGACGCGAAGCGCAACCCGGTGCTCGGGATCTGGGCCGACACCGAACGCCAATCCCTGAAACTCTCGCCGGGCAAGGCCAAGGCCGAGGGTGACTTCGTGCAGGTCTCGAGGCTGGGCAACCCGCTGGTCAACGAGGTCGTCGCCCCAGCGGGATTGAAGGACGCGTTCAACGGGTTGACCCCGGATCAGGACGGCAAGGTCAAAGCCCTGCTGGACCGGGTGACCACCCCGGAGCTGCCGCAGCTGATCGAGCAGATCTACAAGATCAAGGCCCCGGCGGCGCCGCGTAATGATCTGGTGGAGATCTTCCTGACCGGGATCACCACCAAGGCCGGTGGCCCGATCAAGGCCGATCTGAACTCGCAGCTGAACAACAAGGACGTCGCCGCGCACATGTTCGTGCCCTCGGAGATGCTGCGGCTGAACATGTCGGTACCGCCGACCGCGAAGCCCAACCGGCTCGGTGTGCTCGGTGGGGACTTGCAGGGCTTCCCCAACGGGCGCCGGTTGACCGATGACGTGATCGATATCGCGGTGCAGGCCATGGAAGGCGCCGCCCAGTCCGGCCAGCTCGTGGACGCTCTGGCCACTGGGGACAAGGTGGATGCCAACGACGTCGCGTTCGAACAGCGCTTCCCGTATGTCGCTGTCCCGAACAACAACTCGGTCAACGCCGCGGTCGAGGCCAAGGTCGAGACCAAGTCCGCCAACCTCCTGGCCGACCTGCCCGCCGGCGCCCTGGTCGGTGGCGCGCTCGGCGCGCTGGTCCTGCTGGGCGGCGCGGTCTACCTGTGGCGCAAGCGGCCCACCAAGGCCCGCCACCGCAGCAACCGTCCCTTCTAAGACGAACGCGTTGCGGGACCCGCAGGACGGGTCCCGCAACACCAACTGCGCCAGCTAGTACTAACCTATCTAGGAGTCAGACACCGACCCGGACAGGACTACGTCGCAGACCATGAAAGCAGCAGGCACACTCAGGACAGGGCCCCGATGGCTCCTGTTGTGCCTGCTGCTTTTCGGCGTGGTCAGCATGCATCACTTCGTCACATCCGAGGCGCACCACCAGTCGTCCGGCATGACGATGGACGCGCCGGCATCAGCCCCGGCGCAGCACGAGCCGGAGCAACCAGCACCCAGCCCCAAGCACGACCTGTTGCATCTCTGCCTGGCGGTGATGGGCGCGATCGCCGGATTGCTTCTCCTCGGTTTGCTGCTCGCGATGGCCATACCGGTCCATGTGCCTTCGCTCCGGCCAGAACGACGCATCCAGCGGGTGGATCGCCCACCTAAGTC
This sequence comes from Kibdelosporangium banguiense, assembly GCF_017876405.1. GTDB lineage: Bacteria > Actinomycetota > Actinomycetes > Mycobacteriales > Pseudonocardiaceae > Kibdelosporangium > Kibdelosporangium banguiense. The sequence goes on from NZ_JAGINW010000001.1 coordinate 12,194,235, forward strand.
GTCCGGCCGGGATCTGCTCAGTTCGGTCTGCGTGTTGCGGCTGTGACAGGCCCAACGGCAGCGCCTTGCCGCGCCGCCGTCCGGGTTCGCACAGCCAATCGAATACGCAGAACAGGACACGTACACCATGAGGAAGTTCCTTGTCGGTGCGAGCGCGGCTGCCGTGCTCGCCTTGATCGCCGGCTGCGGCAGCAGCGGGAACGACGCCACGATGGCCGGGCACAGCTCCACGCCCACGCCCACGAGCAGCGCCCCAGCCGCAAACAACGCCGACGACATCAGCTTCGCCCAGGGCATGATCCCGCACCACGCCCAAGCCGTGGAGATGGCGAAACTGGTGCCGTCGCGGAGCACGAACCCGAAGATGCTCGCCCTGGCCACCAGGGTCCAGCAGGCACAGGATCCGGAGATCCAGCAGCTGACCGACATGCTCAAGAAGTGGGGATCGGCCCCGGCGAGCACGGATCACGGTTCCATGGACCACGGCGGCGGCGGGATGATGACCGCCGACGAGATGAAGCAGCTCGAAGCCGCCAAGGGCGCCGAATTCGATCGCATGTGGACACAAATGATGATCAAGCATCACGAGGGTGCGATCAAGATGGCCCGGACCGAGCTGGGCAAGGGTGCCAGCGGGGACGCGAAAGCCCTGGCGCAGAAGATCATCGACGCCCAGCAGGCCGAGATCACCGAGATGCAGGCCCTGCTGTAGCCAACCGGTAGGGCGGCCTCACCGGGGGCCGCCCTACCCAGGTTTCAGTGGTGGTAGGCGTGCACGACCGCGTGACCGCGACCCCGGCCGATCATCCACTTGTTGACCGGGACTGTGAGAACGAACGCGATGGCAAGTGAGAAAGCCAAGGCGCCCCAGAACAATCCGCTGCTGAGGCCGGCGTTCATCGCGCCGGGGACACCGATCATGATCGCGTTGTCGACGATCTCCATGACGATGATCGACACCGTGTCGGCGGCCAGCGCGACCTTGAGGGCCTGCTTCACCGGGACACCGGCCTTCAGCACACCGCGCATCGTCAGGGCGTAGCCGAACACGAAGGCCAAGGCGACCGCCAGCACGATTGTCCAGATGTTGTTCAGGCCCAACCATGTACCGATGACCATGCCGAGCACCTCGCCGATGGCACAGCCGGTGAGGCAGTGCAGTGTGGCCGACGCGGCGGTGGACCAGCTCGCCCTGGCGTGTGTCTCGTCCATGTTGAGCCCCTCTCCGTAGATACCCCCATAGGGTATGTCACCGCCGACAGTTATATACCCCCGCACGCCCGCAGGCAAACATGATCTCCGGCCATATATGCACGTCACGCACTGGCACGCGCCACACACCCACTGCCGACCTGCGCCGATGCCGACGCGTGCGATCAAGCCGAACTCGGAAGTTGGCCGGCCGCCCAGTGGGCTCTACGCTGCGCCCGTGGCTCCATCTCCGATAGCGCATAGTAGGAAAAGCCAGGCGAGGACAAGCCCGCTGCTTGTCGTGGGTGGGGTCGCGGCCTGTCTTGTCGCTGTTGTCCTGCTTTCCCTGTTCAGCGAGGAGTTCGCCGCGGCGGGCAAACGCGGCACCGCGGCCTTGGCGGCGTACGGCCTGCCGGTCGCCCGGGTAGCGGCTGAGATCGCCGCGGCGTTGTGTGCCGGGGCACTGCTGCTTGCCGCTTTTCTGGTGCCGGCAAAGCAATCCGGCGAACTGTCCGATGCCGCCCGGACGGCGATGCGCACCGCCAGTTGGTCGGCCGTCGTGTGGTGCGTCGCAGCGTTGTTGTCAGTGCCGTTCGTGCTGGCGGACGCGTACGGCAGACCGCTGAGCTATGTTCTCGAACTCGACCGGCTGGTCCGGCTGTCGTTCGCCGTGGAGCCGACCAGGGCCTGGATGCTCACGGCGGCTGTCGCGATCGTGCTCGCCGTCACGGCCAGATCGGTCAAACTATGGCGATCCACGCCGGTGCTGCTCGTTGTGGCCCTGCTCAACCTGGTGCCGGTGGCTTCGAGCGGACACTCGTCCGAGGGCGGCAACCACGACTGGGCCACCTCAAGCCTGCTGATGCACCTGGTCGCCGCGGCCTTGTGGGTGGGCGGCCTCGCAGCCCTGCTGGCCTATGGCCGTCAGAAAGGCGAACATCTCGGCCTGGCAGCGAGCCGGTTCTCCAGGCTTGCCCTGGTTTGCTGGCTCGTGCTGGCCGCGTCAGGCGTGTTCAACGCTCTCGTCCGGCTACGACTGTCCGAAGTGTTCACAACGGCTTACGGAATGCTGGTGATCGCGAAGGGCGCCGCACTGGCCGCACTCGGCGTTTTCGGCTATTTCCAACGAAAGCGTGGCGTACGAGACGTGGTCGAGAAAGGCAGCGGCCGCGCCCTCGTGCAGCTGGCAGCGTTCGAAGTCCTGCTCATGATGATGACGCTCGGCCTGGCGACGGCACTCTCACGCACGCCGCCACCACCGAGCCTGGGTGTTGTCCTGCCGGATATCGAGCTGCGGATCGGCTACGTCATCGACGGACCGCCCACTCTGCTGGCGATCTTCACGCAATGGCGGTTCGATCTGATCCTCGGCACTGCTGCCATGATCCTCGCGGTGGTGTACCTGCTCGGTGTCCGGCGATTGCGTGAGCCGTGGCCCGTCTTCCGTACCGTTTCCTGGCTGGGCGGCTGCGCCACAATCCTGCTGGCATCCTCCTCGGGAATCGGCCGATACGCCCCGGCGATGTTCAGCACAGACATGATCGGCAACATCCTGCTGGCAATGCTCGCCGCCATCCCGCTGGTCCAGGGCGCACCATTCACGCTCATCTCACGGGCGGCCCCCGGATTGCGCGAATGGCTGACGATGATGACGCAGGCACCCGTCGTCCGGCTGCTGACACATCCCGCAGTCGTGCTCGTCCTGTTCAACGGGTCGTTCTACGCCCTGTACTTCTCCGGCCTGTTCGAGTGGGCCCAGAACCGGCCGCTGACACAGATGGGAACAAACGTCTGGCTGCTGGCGACCGGTTTCCTCTTCTTCTGGGCCGTACTCGCAGTGGATTCCTTCCCGACGCCGATCCCCTTACGGCACAGGCGAATCATGCTCGTCACAGCGACCGCGGCACACGCCCTGTTCGCCGCGATCCTGGTGAGCACCAGCACAGTCATCGGCGAAGAGTTCTACCGGTCGCTCGGACTCGCCTGGAACACCAATCTCCTGGACAGCCAGCGACTCGGCGGCGCCGTCGCATTCGGCTTCGGCGTAGGCGCCCTGCTACTCGTCACCCTCGTCCTCTTCACCCAGCCAGCGCGCCCAAGCATTCGTGCCGACCAACAGCGCGACGCTGCCGATCAGCACGAAATGACCTGACGCACAGTTCAGGTCGGAGGGGAACAACCACACCTCCGCGTCGTCGCGCGGGTCCGGCTGGGCGACCGGGCCCTGAGCAGGGCAGGATCACCGGAGAAAAAATTTCTGGCGGGCGGTGTCGCATCCGGCGGGTCTTGTTCGACGCACTGATGACCGCACGTCAGAACGACCAAGGAGCAACCCCATGCGCACCCTGATCACCACCGCGTTCGTCTCGCTCGACGGCGTCATGGAAGGGCCTGGTGGCGAGCCGGGCTACCGCAACTCGGGCTGGACCTTCCAGGGCATCGAGTTCGTCGAGGCCGCGTACGAGATCAAGGGCCGCGAGCAGGACGAGGCCACGGCCATGATGATGGGCCGTGCCAGCTACGAGGCGTTCTCGCCGGTGTGGCCGGGCATGACCGCGGAGTTCCCGGGCTACAACGCGATGCCGAAGTACGTCGTGTCCAGCACGCTGCAGGAGCAGGACCTGGTGTCCAACTGGGGCGAGACCACCATCCTGCGGTCGCTGGACGACGTCGCCGCGCTCAAGCAGACCGAGGGCGGGCCGATCATCGTGCACGGCAGCGCCGCCCTCAACCGCAACCTCTCCGACGCCGGCCTGATCGACCGCTACCACCTGCTGGTCTTCCCGGTCCTGCTCGGCGCGGGCAAGCGGCTGTTCAGCGCCACCGACAAGGACCGCCAGAACCTCAAGGTCGTCGAGAGCGAGTCCTACAGCAACGGAATCCAGAAGCTGGTCTACGACGTCGTCGGCTGACCGGCCCCGGCGAGGCCGGTCCCGTTCGGGGACCGGCCCTCACCATGCTGCCGTGCGCGGCTTCAGGGCGTCCTCTCTGGCCTGCATCGTCCTGCCGTTCGGGTTGTCGTGGTGCCGCACCAGATCGCCGGTCGTCAGGTACTGCTCTGGGACGCCAGGCGGCCCGGACACCGTCAGCAGGGTCGGTACCGGCTTCTCGGCGTAGAAACGCTCGACAGCCAGGCTGTTGCTGACCGCGACCTTGACTCCGGCACTGACCGCGAGCATCTCGCTGGCCTTGGCCTGCCAGCCGCCCGTCCACATGGCTGCCGCCAGAACCGGCACGAGAAGGTGGGTGACCCCGGCCGTCACGACGTACTGCTGTCTTTCGAACCGGTTGAAGTCCTCACAGATCTGGATCCCGAAACGACCGTAACGGGATTCGAGGAGATTCAGCTGGCGGCTGTGCGAGATGTACTCGTCCCGTTTGACCTCCCCGAGGTCGACTTTGTACTCCCGCTGCTTGTCGGTGGTGAAGGTGAAGCCGGAATGCTTGTCCTGCGTCGTGAGCAGCCGGGCACGTCCTGAGCGGTGCAGCAGAACCGCCCGGTTCGGCGGACGGCCTGTGCGCGGGTGCGGCACGACGTTCCACACCGGACCGGTCCCCAGCATCAGCCACGTCAGCAGGCCACCGTCCGGTCTTGGCGTGGACTCGAGCAGCTCACACCACTTGTCGAACAACGTGTCGTCCACGCTGGCCTCAGGAAGGATCGCGAGCACCGCGCCACTCTCGTCAAGTGATTCCAGGGCCGTGCGCAAATGCGGCAGAAGACGTTCGCTTGCAGGTGCCACGTTGTAGAAAGCCGCACTCACATCGGGGACGGTCCATTCGACGTCCTCGGGTTCGGCGAGAAATGGCAGCTGCGCGAGGACAAGCGGCGGCGGTGATTCCAGCTCCTCACCTTCCACAACCGACTCGACGTCGGGCAGGTCATAGGCTTCGGGAACGAATTGCACATGCAGATCCGCGCTGAGATACGCCGGGACACGAACCAGATTGAGAAATCCGTCGATCTCTTCGGGGTCCTCATTGGGCCGCAGCCATGTGGTCCGCTTGAACAACAGAGCTCCGCTGGTGTCAGCATTCAGCCGGCCGGTCATCGTCAGCCTGACCCGCAACTCGTCCAGGGCGTTGAAAGCCAGGCTGTCGGTCTGTTTGCTGGCGTGCAGCAATGCCAGATCAAGGCCCAGCAGCACACCGAACAACGACCGATCTCGGACAGGCGGATCAGCCATCCATCGGTCCGGCAGCGCGCCGGTCTTTTCGACATCGAGCCGGACATGATCCGCGATTTCCCTGACCTGCGGTGTGTCGAACCAATCACTCAAGGTCGCGGCGTCGACAGTGCGGAGCTCGTCATAAAGCTTGACATACGCGTCAGCCGGATCCATGCTTAACACTTCCTTGACGATCGGCGGTGGTTCCGAGATGGCCTCCACTACAGGTACGTCTCCGACGGACATAGACGCTGCTTCCCCGGCTGCCGGGCTCGAACGCGGGCTCAGGGTCTGGGCCGACCGCCTCAGAGAGGAGACCGGGGACGGGAAAGTCCTCGGTGAGCAGGCCATGGTCGACCGGTGGACCGCCGCGGTGAGTCGCTGGTTGATGGATGCCGCCCTGCTGTCGGACGCCGCCAACCTGCATGCCGCGCTGGAGATTCTGCGCGAGGCGGTCATGCGCCTGCAGCCGTCCGGGCCGACCGCGCGGCTGGAGACCGCTGTCGTCACGCTCGCGGAAGTCGCTCGTGCCGGTCTGGACCGGGCCAGGCAGAACCACATCGCCGATACGCTCGACCCGGGTTCGTGGGCCGCGCGGATGCTGATCCTCGTCTGTGAACAGCCACATATCACCAGTACGGACATCGTCAACAGGCTGGGAATTCACGAGGCGCAGGTCAGCCGGAGCGGAAAAGCGCTTGTCGAACGCGGTCTGCTCGTTAAAAACCGGCATGGCCGAGCGAAAGGCTGGCACGTGACGCCGCGCGGCGCGGTAACCGCACAACGGCTGTCCACCCGCAGCGCGACCCGATAACCTGCCGCTCGCTCTGATCAACGATCGAGCGACAACTCCACTGGCGCGTTTTCCGCGAATGAGCATGAACCTCCTTATGACGCCACGTCACCACTAATCGCCGACGTCCGCTGTCCGGTTACATTGGGCAACCCGATCGGCCTAATGATCGAGGAGCGAACACGGGCGGATTGCCGACAAGCAATTCTCTGTACCCGCGAGTTTACTGAAATCTGGTGACCTGCCAACAAAGGCGTCAGTCGTTGAGCAGTTGCCATGTGGTAAGGGCGAGCCTGGCTCGGGTCAGGCCGGTGGGCTCGGTCAGGTCGATGCCCAATGTCCTGCCGATCAGATCGAGGCGTCGGGCGACGCTGCTGTGGTGCAGGTGCAGCAGGTCCGCGGCCCGGCGCAGCGAACCGGTGGCGCAGTAGGTGTCCAGGGTCTCCAGGTCTTCCGGATTGCCTGCCATGTGGGCGATCGCGGCCACGTCGGCGTTTTCCCGCGCGAGGCCCGGAGGTACCTGGGCCAGCAGCGTCAAGGCCCCCAGGTCGCAGTAGTGCACGACAGGCTGGCGTGGAGTGGTGAAACGCAAGGCGGTGCGCGCCTCCAGCCAGGACTGGCCAGGGCTTTGCGCGGCACCGATCCCCGCACGCACGCCTTCCGGGAACCGACTTGGATCCATCGTGGTGGCCAGGATGACGCCTATGCCGGCGACCGGCGCGGCCTTTACCGGGCGGGCAGGGCAAATGAGGCCGCCGATCTGATCGAGCGGAAGCCGCGACCGCACGGCGACAACGCGAATCGGCAGATCGGCGGCGAAACCCAGCAGCCGTAGCGCCCTGGCTCGGCCTGCTTCGTCGCTGTCGGAACTGATCACGAGTTCGACCAAAGCCGGGTCGGCCATGGTGGTGCGGGCGGGGCCGTACCGCTCGACTACCGAGGCGGCGGCGATGGAGAGCCGGTCCAGGAGCACCTCGTCGAGCGCGCCGGGCGCGTCCGGGCGTTCCAGCCATACCGAGCCGATCTCCTCGTCGTCGAGTGTGATCGGCGTCGTGGTGGACGCGGGCAGGCCCGCTCCGGAGACCTGTTTGCCGTCCGGCGAGAAGCGGATCACCTGCCCCGTGCCGTGCAGCCGAAGGCCGGCCACGCACTCGGCCAGGCCCGCCGAAGACCGGGCGAGCGCCGGGAGATCCACCCGCCTGCGCATCAGCGTGTCGTAGAACATCACGACCCGCAGCGCACCCCCGGCCTCCGGATCCAGGTGCGACAGCCGTGCGATCAGGACCTCCATGACACGAGGGTAGCGACGATCGGCGCGTGATCGGGGCCCAGTGGCCGACAGATGGCGGGCGATCTTCGCGGGTCCGGCCGGGAGGATCGACGACATGGATCCCGAGCTGGAAGCATTCATCCCGTTTTTCCCCAAGGCCGATCTGTCCGACCCGGCCGCCGCGCGTGAGGGCCTGGCAAAGCTGGCCGCCGCCGTGCCGACGCCGGACACGACGAACATGCAGATCGACGACCGCATGGTGCCCGCCGACCCGGACGTGCCGGTGCGGATCTATCGCCCGCACGAGGCGCAGGGCGCTGTCATCTGGTTGCACGGCGGCGGATTTGTCATGGGCACCGTGGACACCGAACACCCATGGGCCGCCCGGATCGCCGAGAACTCCGGCGCGGTGGTGATCTCCGTGGGGTACCGCCTGGCCCCCGAAAATCGGTTCCCAGCCGCACTGGACGACGCCTACGCCGTACTCCTCTGGGCGGCCGGGCACGCGGCTGAGCTGGGCATCGATCCGGAGCGGATCGCGGTCGGAGGGCACAGTGCCGGCGGCGGGCTCGCGGCCGCGGTGGCGTTGCGGGCACGCGACGAGCAGGGGCCTCCGATCCGTTTTCAGCTGCTCAACCAGCCCGGACTGGACGACAGGCAGGAGACATGGTCGGCACGGCACTTCACCGACACACCCTGGATGAACCGCGACAAAGTCACTGCGGCGTGGAGGCACTACCTCGGCTCCGCGACCGCCACGTCTTACGCAGCCCCAGCGCGGTCCGTCGATTTGTCCGGCCTGCCACCTGCCTACATCGCCACCGCGGAGTTCTGCCCGAACCGAGACGAAGACATCACCTATGCGCTGCGGCTGATGCAGGCAGGCGTCTCGGTCGAACTACACCAGTGGGCGGGCACGTTCCACGGGTCGCAGGCGCTCCTGTCGGCTGACGTGTCACAACGGCAGAACGCCGAGCTTGGCGCTGTCCTGCGCCGTGCCCTGGCTGGGTGAGATCAATGACCGCGGCAGGGTTACTGCGTCCCTATCTCGGGAGTTTCGCCACCGTTGTGATCCTGCAGGTCATCGGTGCTGTCTCGGGGTTGGCACCGCTGCTTGCAGTCGTCGAGCTGGGCCGCACTCTGCTGTCGCCCAGCCCGATCGATCACAGTCATGTCTGGCTTGTCGTGCTCGCGGGTGCGGTGGGCTTGTTCGTCCGCGTGCTGTTCACGGCCGCGTCGTCGGGCATCGGGCACATGCTCGACGACCAGGTGCAGCTGTCGTTCCGCCGTCGGCTGGCCGCGCAACTGGGGCGCGTACCGATCGGCTGGTTCTCCCGGCGCCGGACTGGTGAGCTGGCGAAAGTCGTGGGCGACGACGTAAGTGCCGTGCATCCGTTCATCGCCCACGCCCCAAGCGAGCTCGTTGCCGCGTTCGTGGTGCCGTTGGTGTCGCTGATCTACTTGTTCACGGTCGACTGGCGGCTCACGCTGATCACGTTGCTCCCAGTGGTGCTGGCGATAGCGCTGGTCCCGCTGATGATGACCCCGGTCCGGCTGAAGGAACAGGAGGAGTTCGACGCGGGCATGGCCCGGATCTCGAACTCCGTCGTCGAGTTCGTCCAAGGCATCGCGGTGGTCAAGGCGTTCGGCGGTGGCGAGCGCGCCCACGGCAGGTTCCGTGCGGCCGCGGACGATTTCGTCCGCACCTTTCTCCGTTGGGTGCGCGGGATCTCCGGAGTCGCCGCAGGGATGCAACTGGCGTTGTCGCCGCCGTTCGTGCTGCTGGTCGTGCTGATCGGTGGTACGGCTCTGATCTCGAGCGGTGGCATGATCCCTGCGGACCTGTTGCCCTTCCTCTTGCTGGGACTGGGATTGACCGCTCCGGTGGCGGCCCTCGGCCACGGGTTCGACGATATGCAGGCGGCCCGGCGCGCGGTCGGCCGGATCCGGGATGTGCTTGCGGTGCAATCGCTTCCGGAGCCAGCGCACCCGGTCGAAGCGCAGGGGTACCGGGTGGAACTGCGTGACGTGCGATTCGGTTACGAAGCCGGGCACGAGGTGCTGCGCGGGATCGACCTGGTACTTGAACCAGGGACCGTCACCGCGGTCGTCGGACCGTCGGGAAGCGGGAAATCCACACTGGTTCAGCTGTTGCCGCGGTTCTTCGACCCGGACCATGGTTCGGTCGTGCTCGGCGGCGTCGACCTGCGCGAGCTCGGCAGCCGGCAGCTCTACCGGATGGTTTCCTTTGTCTTCCAGGATGTTCGCCTGCTACGCGCGTCGGTCGCGGACAACATCGCGTTGGCCGTGCCACAGGCTGGCATCGAGGACGTGGTGCACGCCGCCCGGCTGGCGAACATCCACGACCGGATTCTTGAGCTGCCACGCGGATACGAAACGATCATCGGGGAAGACGTCAAGCTGTCGGGTGGCGAGGCCCAACGAATCTCGATCGCACGCGCACTGCTTGCCGACACGCCCGTGCTTGTGCTCGACGAGGCGACCGCTTTCGCCGACCCGCAGACCGAACAGGCCGTACGTCAAGCCCTGGCGACACTGTCAGTCGATCGGACGATCCTGGTGATCGCCCATCGCCTGGAGACGGTAGCCGACGCAGACACAGTCGTGATGCTGGAGGACGGTTCGATCGTCGAGCGCGGCAACCCCGCGCAGCTGTTGGCAGAGAAGGGAAAGTTCGCCGCGTTCTGGCAATCCCAGGTCGGCGCAACGCAAGGAGAGCAGCTCCGATGATTCGATTACTGCTACGCGTGCTGGGGCACGAGTACGCCAAACCGGTGCGGCGCACCGTGGCTTTGATGACAACAACCGCGGTGGCCGAGGGTTTGTCCTACGCACTGCTGGTTCCCGTGTTGCAGGAGCTGTTCGGGAGCCGGCCCGCGGATGCCGTGCCCTGGCTGATCGCCTTCGGGGCCGCGGTCGCGGTCTACGGGGTGCTGCGTTACGCCAGCGACCTGTCCGGGTTCCGCGCCGGGATCACGTTGCTGCGCGGCATGTACCACCGTCTTGGTGATCATCTGGCCCGATTGCCCATCGGCTGGTACAACGCGGGCCGCGTCGGGCAGGTGTCCGTCATGGCCAGCCGTGGCCTGCTACAGGCGATGAGCGTGATCGCGCACCTGCTGGCGCCGTTCATCACCGCCAGCATTACTCCCCTGACGATCGTCGCCGTCATGCTTGCCTTCAACTGGCAACTAGGGTTGGCCGCGTTGATCGCCGCGCCACTCGTGGCGGCGATCCAGGTCTGGACGGCACGTTCGATGGCCGCCGCCGACGCCGAACGTGCCGAACGCGACCACGAGGCCACCGGACGAGTAATCGAGTATCTCCAGGCCCAGCCCGTACTGCGGGCCGGGGGCCGGACTGCGGAACGCTTCCGCCTGCTGGACGACTCGTTGCAGGACGTCCAGCGCGCGTCCCGCCGCACAACGCTGTCGGCGCTGCCCGGCGTAATCGGCTTGGCCCTCACAGTGCAGGCGATGTTCACCATAGTCCTGGTCCTGGGAGCCTACCTCGCGCTGAACGGAAGCGTTGGCGCAGCAGAGCTTCTGACGATCCTGGTACTCGCCGCCCGTTGCACCGCTCCGCTGCTGTCACTGACGGACATCGTCGGCAAACTCCGCAGCGCACGTTCCGTGCTGACACGACTCGACACCGTGTTGTGCACAGAGCCGCTGCCGGAACCTCGCGAACCGATCCAGCCGAAACGCCATGACCTGGAATTCAAGTCCGTCACCTTCCAGCACGGCAACCGCACAGTGATGGACAGCGTGTCATTGTCCGTCCCAGAAGGACAGATGCTTGCCGTTGCCGGACCATCAGGTGCGGGCAAAAGCACACTGCTGCAGTTACTCGCACGGTTCTACGACGTGAACGCAGGCGCGGTGCGCATAGGTGGTGTAGACGTACGCGCGATCAGCACCGAGGTGTTGATGGCACAGATCGCCATCGTCTTCCAGGACGTCTACCTCTTCGACGGCACAATCGAGGAAAACGTCCGTCTCGGCCGTCCCGAGGCCTCCGAGGCCGAAGTACGGGCAGCAGCAACCGCAGCACGTCTGGACGAAGTGATCGAGCGCCTGCCCGGAGGATGGGCGGCTTCTGTCGGCGAGGGCGGCGCACTGCTCTCAGGCGGTGAGCGCCAACGTGTCTCGATCGCACGGGCACTGCTGAAGAACGCGCCCATCGTCCTACTCGACGAAGTGACCTCCGCCCTGGACCCAATCAACGAAACAGCTGTCCACGAAGGCATCGAGCGCCTGATGGCAGGCCGGACAGTGGTCATGGTGGCGCATCGGCTGCGGACCGTCGAACGCGCTGACCGCGTCGTCTTCCTGGACGGTAACGGCCGGATCGCAGCGGAAGGCCGCCACGACGAGTTGCTGCGTCGCAGCGGCCGTTACGCCGACTTCTGGGACGTTTCGTCTAGCTGGTCAGGTCATACACGGTCTGCCCGCCGATTGTAGTCGAGGTGAAGTTGTCCGCGACCCATGTGGCGATCTCGCTGTTGCCGCCGCCTGGACCGCCCCCACGCCCACCGGCGATGAAGTAGTGGATCTGTCCTTCCGCCACATACTGCTTGAATTCCTCCAAGGTGGGCGACGGATCGCTGCCGTTGAAGCCGCCGATTGCCATGACGGCCTTGCCGCTGGACAACTGCAGGCTCGCAGCACCCTGCGATCCGCTGCTCGCTGCGGCCCAGCGTTCGGTGGTCGCCTGCAATGCCTTTACCAGTGCGCTGTCGGTTGATTCGCTTCGGCCACCGCCGAAACCCATGCCGCCGCCGGAGACCGGGCCGGAGACCGGGATCGATCCGCCGTGGGCCAACGATGCCGTGGAGACCGCGTACGCCGCGGTGCCACCGAAACCGGCGAACAGGGTCAGCGTGAGCACCACGGCCGTGAACCTGTGGCCCCACATGATCACACCGGCGATCAGCAGGCCCGCGGCCAACAGGATCCAGCGCAATGCCGGCAGCCAGGATTCGGTCCGTGTCAACAGGATGAACGACCACATCGCCGTGGCGGCGACCATCCCGGCCAGTGCGAGCCGTGCGCCCCAATGCGCCCTGCCCCGCCACAGTTCACGCCCCGGGATCGCGATCAGCGCGGCGATGGCCGGAGCCAGTGCGACCGAGTAGTACGGGTGCACGGTGCCCTGCATGTAGCTGAACACCAGCCCTGTCACCAAAAGCCAGCCGCCCCACAGGACAAGCGAAGCCCTGGTCCGGTCGGTGCGCGGTGCCCGGCGTGTGAACCACAGACCTGCGACGAGCCCGATCAACGCGGCCGGGAGCAGCCAGGAGATCTCGGTGCCGAACGAAGCTCCGAACATCCGGCCGATGCCGGTCTCGCCACCGAAGGCCGTGTTGTTCCCGCCACCTCCACCACCGCCTGGGCCGCCGCCATTGCCCGCACCACCGAAGATGCGGCTCAACCCGTTGTAACCGAGGGCCAGATCCAGCACTGTGTTGTTCGTCGAGCCACCGATGTAGGGCCGTGACGACGCCGGCCACAGATCCGCGATCGCGATGTACCAACCCGCCGAAACGACTACCGCCAGTGCAGCGCCACCCAGGTGCAGCAGCCGACGGCCGAGCCCAGTCGGTGCGGCGAGCAGATACACGAGCCCGAACGCGGGCAGGACAAGGAAAGCCTGCATCATCTTGGTCAGGAAGCCGAATCCCACCGCACATCCGGCGAGCATCAGCCACATGGGACTGGCCTTCTCGGTCGCCCGGACCACGCAGTACGCCCCGGCGACTAGCAACAGCACCAGCAAAGCGTCCGGGTTGTTGAACCGGAACATCAAGGCGGCCACGGGAGTGAGCGCGAGTGCCGCGCCCGCGAGCAAGCCCGCGACCGGACCGGACCACCGCTTGACGGCTGCGTACAGCAATGCCACTGCCGCAACGCCTTCAAGCGCTTGCGGAGCAAGCATGCTCCAGCTGGAGAAGCCGAAGATCCGCCCGGACAGTCCCATGATCCACAGGGCGGCCGGCGGTTTGTCCACGGTGATGGCGTTCCCGGCGTCCAGCGAGCCGAAGAACAAGGCCTTCCAGCTTTGGGTTCCCGCCTGTACAGCGGCGGCGTAGAAGTCGTTGGCGTAGCCGGAACTGCCGAGATTCCACAGGTACAACAGGGCTGTGCCGGCGAGCAGAGCCCAGAACGACGGGCGAACCCAACGCTGGGTGGCCGCCGCGGTCCGGTGCCGTGGCACCGCCGGACGCGTGAGGGTCATGGCAGACATCGAGTTCTCCTAGGAACGAGTACGAGCCGGGTTGAAGACCCAGACCCGCAGAAGCAGGAACCGCAACAAGGTCGCGGCGAGATTGGCGGCGATCAGGACAGTCATCTCCAGCAGGTGATTGGGCGCGGGCACCAGCGCCAGCGCCCCGCTCGTGAGACCGAGCCCCAACGCGAAGACCATGAGACCTTCGAACTGGTGCCGGACAACACCGGATCCACGCACCCCGAACGTCATGCGGCGATTGGCTGCGGTGTTCCCGATCGCGGTCACCAGCAAGGCGACAAAGTTCGCGCCTTGCGCACCCAGTCCCCCACGCAGCAAGGAGAACAGCACAAGGTATGCGACCGTGCTGACAATTCCGATCGCACCGAAGCTGAGTAGCTGGCGCCCCAGTGAGTTCCGTGGCCGGTCACGCAGCTGTCCGATCGGGATCGTTCCCTTGCTGAATCCTTTGACCAAGCGGGCGATGCCGCGTAGGTCTGCCAGGGCAGTCGCCACGATGTCAACGCGGCTGTCCGGGTCGTCCACCCAGTCGACTGGCACCTCGTGAATCCGTGCGCCGGCTCGTTGCGCCAGCACCAGCAGTTCGGTGTCGAAGAACCAGCCGGTGTCGACCACGTGCGGCAGCAACTCGTGCGCGACGTCCGCCCGGATCGCCTTGAACCCGCACTGCGCGTCCGAGAAACGGACCGCCAGCGTGCCGCGCAGCAACATGTTGTAGCAGCGAGAGATGAATTCACGCTTCGCGCCACGTACAACCCGGGCGCTACGCGCCAGCCTGCTGCCGATGGCGACATCCGAATGCCCGGACATCAGCGGAGCGACAAGAGGCCACAGGGCCGCGAGGTCGGTCGACAGGTCGACATCCATGTACGCCAGCACTTGTGCGTCCGAGGCAAGCCACACCGTGTGCAGCGCCCGGCCACGGCCCTTCTGTTCCAACCGGACAGCCTGGACATCGGGCAACTCGGCGGCGAGCGCTTCGGCGATCCGCCACGTGCCGTCGGTGCTGGCGTTGTCGGCGATCGTGACTCGGAAGCTGTACGGAAACTGCCCGGTGAGGTGCGCGTACAACCGGCGGATGCACGGCTCCAGGTCGGCTTCCTCGTTGTGGACGGGGATGACGACGTCCAGAACCGGACCTGGGCCAGTGGTGCTCACCGGGGCGCGAGCGGGCGTGGGCAATGCCGAGATCGCTGTCATGCCACGGACGATCACCGACCTGGCTGGGTACTCGATGTGGCCATGCTGTGCGCCCGCTGTGGGCCTGATCCTCATAGCCCACGCCCAACGTGGACACAGCGCGGACACAGAAAACCTGCCGAATGTGGATCTCAACAACCCACAGGAGGAACCATGACGCAACCCCACCACGATCCTGCCGATCAGGAACTGACCTGGGGCGGACGACAACCCGAGCCCAAAAAGCGCTGGTCCGGCAAGAAAACCGCGGCCGCGGTCGCAATAGCCGTCGGCGTGGCCGCAGCAGGCGGAGTCGCGGTCTACGCAGCGACCGGCTCCGCAGGCGCAGCCACCTCCCAGCAAGCAATGGGCGGCGGCATGGGCGGCCCAGGCGGAGGAGGCATGCGCGGCGGAGGCATGATGGACGCCCTGCACGGAGAGTTCACAATCTCCGACGGAAACGGCGGCTACAAAACCGCGATCATGCAAACCGGCGAAGTGACGGCAGTCAGCGACACCTCCCTCACCGCGAAGAGCGCGGACGGCTACACCAAGGTCTACACAATCGACAAAGAAACCCTCTTCGGCAACGCCTCAGCCTCCGACATCCAAACCGGCGACACAGTAATGGTCGTCGCCACCCCCTCAGGCGACAACGCAACCGCCGACTCAGTAATGGAACGCGGGCAGGGCGGCACAGGCGGCCAGATGCAGGGCGGCGGCCCCGGCGGAGGCCAAGGCGGCGCCCGCTCCGAGCAGGGCGGCAACTAGCCTCCCAGAGGCATGAAGCGAGGTGTCCGTGATCGGGCCAACCCGATCACGGACACCCGCGCTGCACCTGTCTGCCCAACGGCCTACGGTGGGCTCATGGCGGAAGTTCGGTGGGTTACGTTCGACTGTTTCGGGACGCTGGTCGATTGGCGGCGTGGCATCTCGGGTGGACTGGAGTTGTTGTTTCCCGGGAGGGGGTGGGAGCTGCTGGAGATCTACATCCGGGTTGAGGCCGTGGTTCAGGCTGAGCAGCCTTCGATGCGGTACCGGGATGTGATGGCTGAGACTGTTCGGCGCGTTGCGGACGAGGCTGGGCTGGAGTTGGTGACGGACAACGCTTCTGTGCTGGGCGCGACCATTGCTTATTGGCCTGTGTTCGCGGATGTCGGGCCGGCGTTGGCCGGGTTGCGGGCGGCTGGGTGGCGGTTGGCGCTGCTGACCAACTGTGATCGGGACATCATCGGTGAGACTCAGCGGCGGCTCGGTGTCCACATTGATGCCGTGGTCACGTCTGAGCATGTCGGCTCGTACAAGCCGAGCCACAACCATTTCACGCAGTTCGCCGAGTCTTTCGGGGCCACCAGGGAGAACTGGGTTCACGCGGCACAGAGTTACTTCCATGACATCCAGCCGGCTCACTCGCTCGGTATCCCGAGTGTGTGGGTGAACCGGCTGGGGCAGGCGGATGATCCGTCGATCGCGCACGCGGTCGTGCCGGATCTCATCGATCTGGTGCGGACAGTCGAACGGGTCTCTACCGGATGACCGAGTCGGCCCAGTTCACCACCGCGGTGTGGTACGTCGGGGCGTCCGGGGCGAAGTTCAGCGAGTGCCCGTAGCTGGGCAGCACGAACGTCTGCAGGGCGGCCTCCGGTGAGTAGTACGGGGTTTCCGCGCGCAGCAAGGATTCCGCGGTACTGCAGTCGGGTGCGGTGAGGCCGCAGAACGCCGGGTCCTTGCCCATCACGAGCAGCACCGGGGCCTTGATCTTCCTGGAGTACGGCAGGATCGCGCCGAGCAGCACCGTGTCGACGACCTCGCCGGTCGCGAAGACGTCCTTGGTCTGCTCGTCGGTCTCGCCGACACCGGGGATCCGGATTCCCGGGCTGTGGAAGTCCGCGAACCGTGTTCCCGCAATGGTTGTCAGGTAGCCGATGTCGTAGCCCTTGGTGAGGAACTTCGGATCCAGGCTGGCCGGGATGAGCGATGCCAGGATCGGCACCGCGCCGAGTGCGTTGATGCCGTGGGTCAGGCCGGTGATCAGCACGGCGTCGACGTCCTGGTACGTACCGGCTTCGATGATCGCGATGGCCGACCCGACCGAGTGCCCACCGAGGATGATCTTGTCGAACTTCGGTGCGCCATCACCCGCACGCAGCGCCTGGATCACTTGGTGGACAACGCCTGCCTGGGTGAACGACGTCAACGCGAGGCTGGCGGGACGGCTGCTGCGGCCGGTGCCGAGCCGGTCGAGCGTGAGCGTGGCGTACCCGGCCTTGTTCATCGCCAGCCGGAACGAGCGGGTCTCCGGGGTGTACGGGAAGTCCCAGTAGGCGCTGTTGTAGGACGCCCCGGGAACCAGTACCTGCACTGCCTTCGCGTTCGCCGGACGGCAGAGCCTGCCGTAGATCTGCTCGGCCTGGCCGGCGAGTGTCACCGGCAGGGTGAGGTCCTGGCACGCCACCGCCGCCTGGGCCGGCGCGACCGGGAACCCGATCGCCGCCACGGCCAGCGCACTGGTCAGAGCAGCCAGAAAACGGCGTGATCGCACTGCGAATACCTCCACAAAGGACAAATAGGCTCAGCGGGCCACCGCGGTCATCGGCAACTGGCTCGGGTAGGCCGCACCGGTCACCTTGACGCGGACTTTCTTGTCTGGAACTGCAACCAGCCGCCAGCGCGAGCCGATGGCCGCCGCGGCGAGCGCGATCTCGGCGAGCGCGAAGTGGTTCCCGATGCATTTCCTGCCGCCGTCGCCGAACGGAACATAGGCTCCGGGCGGTGGCGACAGGTTGGCCGGGTCCCAGCGATCCGGGTCGAACCGGTCCGGATCAGGGAAATAACGGGGATCGTGGTGCAGGGCGTGCGGACTGATGGTGACCTCGGTCGACGGCGGGATCGTGACGTCACCGAGCCGCACATCGGTGTTCGTGCGCCGCATCAACAGCCAGATCGGATACCTGCGCAGTACTTCACGCGCGATCTGGTTGGTGTAGGTCAGTTTCGGAATGTCCTCATAGGTCACCGGGCGGCCGCCGAGCCCGTCGATCTCCTCGTGCCAGCGCTGTTCGATCAGCGGATGCCGGGCCAGTTCGTGGAACATCCAGGACAACGCCAGCGCAGTGGTCTCGATGCCGCCGGTCAGCAGCGTCACGACCTCGTCGTACACCTGCTGGTCGGTCATGGCCTCGCCGGTGTCGTCGTCGGTGGCCGCCAGCAACATCGACAGCACATCGCCCTGATCGGCCTGCTGCGCCCGGCCTTCGGCGATCACGTCCAGCACGATCCGCCGCAACCGGTCGATGGCCTGGTCGAACTCGCGGTTGGCCGGGATCGGCAGCCGCCCGACGAACCCTGGCGACAGGGCACGCACCATGCCCTGTTTGATCACGACCGGCATGGACCGCTGTGCTTCGGTGATCGCCGCACGACCGAGTCCGGTCGCGAACAGCGTCTGCCCCACGATCTTCACCGACAGTTCCTGCATCGCCTCGTCGAGCGCGACAACCTGGCCGGGCTGCCACGACTCGGCCACCGACCGCGCCACCCGCGTCATCACCTCGGCGTAACCGGCGATGCGCTTGACGTGGAACGCCGGTTGCACGAGCCTGCGCTGGCTGTCGTGGAACGGCCCGTTGGACATCGCGATCCCGTTGCCGAAGAACGGCCGGAACCGGTCGAACATGATGCCCTTGTCGAACTTGCACCCCTCGGTGACGAGAATCCGGTGTACCAGGTCCGGCCTGGTCACGACGTAGGTCGGCAGTGGACCGAGGTACACCTTCACCACGTCGCCCAGCCCGGCCAGCGACAACGTGAACCTGAAACGTTGCCACAGCAAGGAAGGCGTATGCCCGAGCAGGGGCCACCGGCCAGGTGCGACCGGCAGTGCGGTCGGCGCGCCGGTGGATTCCACGGGATATCCGCTCCTCGCGGTCGTATCGAGACGACCACCTACCGTAGAGGTCTGCGGCCAGATGGGCGAGTACCCGATCGGGTAATCACGTTGCCGCCCCTTTGCCGTTAGTCTGCACTGTTGCTTGGGATGCGGAGGTGGCAGGGACATGAGCGAGACACCGACCAAGGGATGGGTTCCCGACGAGGTGGACACGACCGTGCCGAGCATGGCGCGGGCGTACGACTTCCTGCTGGGCGGTGCGCACAACTTCGCTGTGGACCGGATGGTGGCCGACCAGGCGGAGAAACTGATGCCCGGCGCGGCGAAGATCGCGCGGCTCAACCGGGCCTTCCTCGGCCGTGCGGTGCGTTACCTGCTCAACGCCGGGGTGAAGCAGTTCCTGGACGTCGGTTCCGGCATCCCGACCGTCGGCAACGTGCACGAAGTGGCCCAGCAGATCAATCCTGAGGCCCGTGTGCTGTATGTGGACAAAGACCCGATCGCGGTGGCGCACAGTGAATTGATGTTGGGCGCCAACGACAAGGCAGAGATCCTGCGCGCCGACATGCGCGACCCGGACAGCATCATCGGCAGCTCGCAAGCCCGGCGGCTGCTGGACTTCGACGAGCCGATCGCCTTGCTGATGGTCATGATGGTGCACTGGGTGCCTGATGCCGACGACCCCTGGGCACTGATCGCGCAGTACCGCGATGCCCTTCCGGCCGGGAGCTATCTCGCCCTCTCGCACGTCACCGCCGACCAGCGGCAGGACCAGATCGCAGACGCCAAGGACATGATCCAGGAATCGCGCAGCGCCGACCAGCTGACTCCGCGCAGCCACGAACAGGTCGTCCGCCTGTTCAACGGGTTCGACCTGGTCGAGCCGGGCGTCGTCGGCTGTGGCCTCTGGCACCCGGGCGGGCCCGGTGACATCGCCGACAACCACGAGCTCAACGCACACGTATACGCCGGCGTCGGCAAGAAGCTGCCCTGAACGGTGTCCGGTAGTCGCCCTGCGACGGGCACTGCCTGTGTCCGGGACAACCGGTTGAGTCCGCCAATGGCCTAACGCGTTGCTCGCGATGGATGTGTAGCGTCGGCAACTGTGACGAGAAGCCCCGGCCGCGCCGACTCTCGTGGCGCCGTATCGGTACTGGCCTTCTCGGGGATTCTGGGCGCGTTGATGCAGACCATCGTCGTGCCGCTGGTGGCCGAGTTGCCACGGTTGCTGAACACCACGCCGGACAACGCGTCCTGGGTGATCACGGCGACGCTGCTGTCGGCGGCGGTCACGACGCCGATCAGCGGACGGCTGGGCGACATGTTCGGCAAACGCCGGATGCTCGTCGTCTGTGTGGTGTTGCTGATCATGGGGTCGGTGCTGTGCGCGCTGACGTCGTCGCTGGCGCTGGTGATCGCCGGGCGTGCGTTGCAGGGCACCGCGACCAGCGTGGTTCCGCTGGGGATCAGCATCCTGCGCGACGAGTTGCCACCTGAGCGGGTGGCCACCGCGATCTCGTTGATCAGCGCGACATTGGGCGTCGGCGGGTCGATCGGCCTGCCGGTGTCCGCGCTGGTCGGTCAGCATCTCGACTGGCACCTGTTGTTCTGGGGCACCGCCGGAGTCGGCGTCATCGCCCTTGTCCTGATCATCGTCGTGGTGCCGGAATCGCCCGTACGCACGCCTGGCCGGTTCGATTTCGTCGGCGCCATAGGGCTCGCCGCGGGGCTTATGTGCGTGCTGCTGGCGTTGACCAAAGGTGCGGCCTGGGGCTGGACGAGCACGCGCGTCATCACGCTGATGATCGCGGGCCTGGTGATCCTGGCGGCCTGGATGTGGTTCGAGACGCGGGTATCCCAGCCCATGGTCGACATCCGGATCTCCGCGTCCCGGCCGGTGCTGCTGACCAACCTGGCGTCGATCATGACCGGGTTCGCCATGTACGCCATCGCCCTGGTGCTCCCCCAGTTGCTGCAGGCGCCTGCCGAGACCGGCTACGGCCTCGGCCAGTCCATGGTCGTCGGCGGGCTGGTGCTG
This sequence comes from Kibdelosporangium banguiense, assembly GCF_017876405.1. Lineage (GTDB taxonomy): Bacteria > Actinomycetota > Actinomycetes > Mycobacteriales > Pseudonocardiaceae > Kibdelosporangium > Kibdelosporangium banguiense. The sequence goes on from NZ_JAGINW010000001.1 coordinate 12,215,034, forward strand.
GCGCCGTCCGGGGTGGTGATGATGTTGCTGGCGCCGTTGGCCGCGCGGATCTCCAACCAGCACGGGCCACGGACCACGCTCATGGCCGGCCTGGTGATCATCGCGGTCGGTTACGTCGCCGGGATCTACATGATGTCGAGTGTGTGGCTGCTGGTCCTGGTCGCGTGCGTCAGCGGCGCCGGTGTCGGGCTGGCGTTCGCCGCGTTGCCGGCGTTGATCATGGGTGTCGTGCCGCCGACCGAGACCGGAGTGGCCAACGGCCTCAACGCGTTGATGAGGTCGGTCGGGACATCGCTGGCCAGCGCCGCTATGGCGCTGATCCTCACCAACCTCACCATGCCGATCGGACCTCGCGCCGTGCCCACCGCCACTGCCTTCCAGCTGACTTTCGTCGCCGGTGCCGTGGCCGCCGTCATCGCGCTCGTCCTTGCCGCGTTCATTCCCTCGCGGGCCCGGCTGGCCGAGCACACACCGGCGCTGAACCTCAACGCCGGGCGAGTGTGAGAGCCTTCTAGGACTCGGCCAGCTTCTTGATGTGCGCCAGCGTGGTGGCCATGTTCTGTTCGAACTCCCGCATCCGCACGAACACGATCTTCTGTTCCTTCTCGGGCATCGCGTCGATCGCATAGGACAGACCGGAACGGCCTGGGCCCATCTGCATCCACTCCGAGAGCTGCGTGCCGCTGTCCTTGGGGCTCAGCCGGAACCGCCAGATCGCGCTGGGCCGGTCCAGGTCCGCCACGGCCCAGGCAAACGTTCGCCCGGGTTCGTACTCGATCACGTGCGAGGTGGTCGACCACTCACCGAACGACTCGTGCCTGCTGCGCCCGACGAACTTCCCGCCGACTGCCGGCCGGTCGCCGTCCACCCATTGCACGGCCTGCAACTCGTCGCTCATGTCCGGCATCAGGGAGACGTCCGACACGATCGCCCATACCCGTTCAGGCGTGGCGTTGACCCACGTCCGAACCTCGACGGTCGGCTTGTCGGCGTACCGCGCACCTGTCCACTCCATTGTCGACAGTCCTGTCTAGTCGAGTTGAAACCGTTGCCGGACTACGGGAAGCTGCTTGAGCTTCGCCGGGAAACCCGGCCCGATCCGCATGGTCGTGTCAGCCGACCGCAGCGGCTGGGCGCAGGACGAGCAGACCACTTCGGCGTGCGCGTCGTGGTCGCAGATGTCGTGGTGGAACGTGATCGGCGGGCCGTCGTCGCCCGCCAGCCACCGGTCACCCCAGCGCGACATCGCGGCCAGCACCGGGAAGAAGTCGCGGCCTTTCTCGGTGAGCACGTAGTCGTAGCGCGTGGGCTGTGTCTGGTAGGGCTGCTTCTCCAGCAGGCCCTCCTCGGCCAGCCTGGTCAGCCGGTCGGTCAGGGTGTTGCGGGCGATACCCAGCGACTGCTGGAACTCGTCGAACCGGCGGACACCGTAGAAGGCCTCGCGCAGCACCAGCGGCGTCCACCAGTCGCCCAACAGGTCCATCGTCCGTGCGATCGAGCACGGCCACCTCGCGAACGAAGTCCTTTTCATCCCAGCACCTCGCGATCAGTTCCCGCACCATGCCGGCCAGTCACGAGATCTCCCGGACGAGTTCGATCGCCCTGGCGAGTGTGGCCAGCCGGGTGTCCAGAGTTTCGCCTGCCGGGTACAGCCGCACAGTGTCCACACCGGAATCGCGCCACACTCGCAAGCGTTCGCGCACCATCGGTTCCGTGCCGATCAAAGTCGTGCCGAGCACCATGTCGTCAGTGACCAGCCCTGCCGCGCCGTCGCGATCGCCTGCCTGCCAGCGTTCCCGGACCTCAGCCGCGACATCGGCCCAGCCTTGCTGGCTGTAGGCCTGGTTGTAGAAGTTCGTCGATGCGCAACCCATGCCACCGAGGCTGAACGCGAGTTCCTTCTTGCGCGCGCCCACCATGGCACGCAAGGCTTCTTCGTCTTTCGCGAACGCCACTTCCGCGCCTTGGCAGACATCAAGGTCTTTGCGCGTACGCCCACCGCGCGCAAGGCCGTCGTCCAGATGCGCGAAGTACGCCTGCGCTGCGCCTTCGGGCACAAAGCTGGTGCCCAGCCAGCCGTTGGCGATCTCGCCGGTCAGCCGGAGCATCGCCGGCGAGAGCGTGGCGAGGTAGACCGGGATGTCGTGGTGCGGGCGGGCTGAGAGCCGCATCGGCTTGGAATCCCCGCCGGGCAAAGGGATCTGGAAGATCTCACCGGAGTACTCGATCTTGCCGCCGTCGAACACTCGGCGCACGATCTCGACCGTTTCGCGCATCCGGGTCAACGGCTTGGCGAACTCGACGCCGTGCAGGCCTTTGATCACCTGCGGGCCGGACGCGCCGAGGCCGAGCAGGAACCGGCCGTCGGACAGGTTCGACAACGTGATCGCGGTCTGCGCGATGGCCACCGGACTGCGGGTGCCGAGCTGGATGATCCCGGAGCCGAGCAGCATCCGCTCGGTCCGGGCCGCGTAGTAGCCCAGCGCGGATGGCGCGTCGGAGCCCCAGGCCTCGGCCACGAAGCACACGTCGAGCCCGAGCTTCTCCGCCTCGACGACGAAGTCGGCCTGCTCGCGCCAGCCGCCGGCCGCCTCCACGGTCGTCGCTGTCCGCATCACGCCTCCCAAAGCCGCGCTGACCTCAAGAGTTGCGTAGATAGACTCACTGTGTCAAGACCAGGCCGGACGTGCCCCGCACGCCCGGCCTGGAGTATTCGGATCAGAAACCGGCTGCCTGAGCGGCGTTGAGAACCGGAATCCAGGTGCTCGACGCCGCACGGGCGTAGAACGTGTTGGTGGAGCGGTCACTGCCGGAGACCACGGCAAGCAACTGGTTGCTCGCGTTGATCACCGGGCCGCCGCTCCAGCCACCGAACGCGACACAGTTGTTGGTGAACAGGAAGGTCACACCGTTGGCACCGTTGGCGTCACGGCCGTTGCCGACGCAGCGCAACTGGTTCTGGCCGCCGTAACGCTCCTGCGGGTAGCCGTGGGTGACGAAGCCGTTGATCACACCGCTGTTGTTGGAGACCCAGCCCAGGCCGCCGACCACGTTGGTGATCTTCGAGGCGCCCTGCGCCTGAATGGCCACGGAGGCGACGTCGTCCTCGTGCACGATGCCGTCGTTGCCGTGGTTGAAGTACGTGGTCGGAATCCAGAACGTGGCCGCCGACCAGGTGCCCAGCGGGCGGGCGTTGTTGTCGTACGACGGCACGAAGATCAGGTTCTGGCTCCACAGGTGCTGGGCCGGGCCGCCCTGGAAGACGCAGTGCGCGGCCGTGGCGACCACGCTCTTGCCGCTCGAGTTGATCACCGAGCCGGAGCAGACGTAGTTCAGCCCGTCCTTGGGGTTGAGAAAGAAGATCTTGCCGGTGACCCGGGACTTGAAGTCTCCCGTGTACGGCCGCGCCACCTGGGCGTTGCCGAACTGGTCGCCGCCGGGAGTGAGCACAGGGTTGGCGTCCAGCGGACCGACCGGCGCCGCCTTGGCGTCCTGGCGGACCGGTCTGGCCTTACGCATCCGTTCCGGGGTCCAGTACTGCTCGGCCTGTGCCTGCGACAGCGCACCGACCTCGGGTGCCTTGGTGACATCGGACGCGGCAGGCGCGGCCGAGGCGAGCGGCGGTGCGACCAGCATGACGGCCGCCACCGCCAGCAGCGTCTTCAACCGCAGGGAATACTTACTCAAATTACGCTCCTCAAGTGACAGGAATACGCCCACATGGACCGCCGTGAATGCCTTGGGTCCGGCCGGGTCCACAGAACAAGAGGATGTCACTCTTTCGTGGATACATCGAAAAATTAGGCAATTTGGATGACAGAGCTGATAACGCGACCAATTGGCCCGCTTTTAGCGGCCGACCAGGGTATTGCTTTCGGCACACATCCGCTGAGCGGGGGAATTCGGCCACCACGGACCACGCGATCATCCGATCATTCACAATTCCACCTGATACCACCAGGAGAAAAGGCCGCCCTTTCGGGCACCCATCCTGCATAGACAGTCCTGACTGTTCAGCTGAAACTGGACAGTCTGGACTGACGGTTCTACAGTGGGCGGCATGGACGATTCAGCCGTGCGGGCCGCGCGTGAGCTCCGGGTCGTGTTCACCCGGCTGCGCCGCCGGTTCCGGGAGGTCGCCGTCGCCCAGGACGACCTCTCCTCTTCCCAGCTGTCAGTGCTGATGTTGCTGTTCAAGGAAGGCGCGTCGACAGCCAGCGCGCTCGCCGCCGCCGAACGGGTCCGTCCACAGTCGATGGCCACCACCCTCGCGGCACTGGACCAGCACGGCCTCATCCAGCGCGCCCCGGACCCCGACGACGGCCGCCGCCAACTGATCACCCTGACTGCCCAGGGCACCGAACGCGCCGAAGGGGACACCCAGGCCCGCGCCGAATGGCTGGCCCGCGCAATGCAGACCCGTTACACCGAATCAGAACGCCGGACAATGATCGAGGCAATGGCCCTGTTGGACCGTCTCACCCAGCCGTGATCATTTCTTCAGCGAGAAAAGGAAAACACCCAGATGGCTCTCACCACCCTCGACGAGAAGACCGCATTGGTGGCACTCGATCTGATCAACGCGGTCGCCGCCATCCCCACCCAGCCGTACACAGCGGCGGAAGTGATCACCCGGACAGCGGAACTGGCCGCCGAATTCCGCACACACGGCGCTCCGGTCGTACTCGTCCGGGTCGACGCCAACCCCGGCGCTCCCGGCCGCACCGAGGCAGCCACCGGCTCACGCTCCCGTGCCATGCCGGAAGGCGCGGGTCTCATCGTCGACGCCCTGGCCGGCCACCCCGAGGACATCGTTGTCCTGAAACGGAACTGGGGCGCCTTCCACGGCACAGACCTGGACCTGCACCTGCGGCGCCGCGGCATCACCCAGGTAGTGCTGACCGGCATCGCCACAAGCATCGCCGTCGAGTCCACCGCCCGCGCCGCCCACGAACACGGCTACAACGTCACCCTCGCCACGGACGCGATGTCCGACCTGGACAGTGCGGCCCACCAGCACAGCGTCGAGCGGGTCTTCCCCCGCCTCGGCGAATCAGGCACCACCGCCGAGATCCTCGAACTCTTCGCCAAAACCCGGTAGTCCTCACGAGCAGGGCGGCTCGCGCATGGCCAGGTCTGACTGTCGTCCGCTTTGACCACTGCCACCTGGTTGTCGCTGACCTGCAGTGCGAGCCGGCCGTCCGGGCTGACTGCCGCCTGTCCGAACTTCACGATCACCGCCGAGTGGACGCCTAAGACTTGACCGCGACTCGCATGCCGCGAAGCTCGTAGCCGTCGATGTCCGGCTTGTGGCTCATGGTCGGCGGCGACTGCATCGTGATGCCGTCCAAGGCGAACAGCTTGGTCAGGAAGATGTCGGTCTCCAGCATGGCGACGTGCGCGCCGGGGCATTTGTGGGCGCCGTCGCCGAAGGACAGGCCGGTGGTGATCTCCCGGCCCGGACAGACGGCCAGCGGCTGCTCGCCGACGACGTCGGTGTCCAGATTGGCTGTGTCGATCTGGACGTGGACCATCGCGCCTTGGGGCACGGTGAAACCGCCGGGTATGTCGACCGGTTCGGTTGTGCGGCGGCGGATGTGACCGAGCACAGGTTCGAGGCGCAGCAGTTCGTGCAGGATCGCCAGCCGCTCGGGTTCTTGCGCCGCTTGGTATCCGGCGAGCAGATCCGCGTCGGTGAACAGGTGCCAGGCGGCCAGCACGATGAACTCGCGCGTGGTGACCATTCCGGCCGCCGCGAAGGTCAGGCACTCGCCGAGGATGTCCGCGGCCGAGCAGCCCTCGCCGATCAGGTGGGAGATCAGGTCGTCCTTTGGGGACTTGCGGCGGGCCTGCACGGCCGGGCGGACGTCGTTGAAGTAGATCCGCGCCCAGTTGGTCACCTGCCGGTAGACCCAGTACAGCCCGTGCAGGCTCGTGAAACCGGGTGTGCCGAACTTGTCCGGGAAGAACCGCTCCAGCCGTTGCTTGATGCCGGGCCTGCTCTCGGTCAGACCGATCACCGCCGCCGCGACCTCGACCGCGAGCTGGAAACTCAGCTCGGACAGATCCGCGGAGCCGTCCCGGCGTAATCGGTCCAATTGGGCTTCCGCGACTCGCTGCATTGTGTCGCGGTACGACTGGTCGACGCGGCGCGCAGTGAAGAACCTGGCGGTCTGGCGGCGGTGTTCGCGGTGCTCAGGGCCGTCCCGGTAGAGCACGGGCCGCCGCATCCTGGCGGGCATCTTCTCGATGGTCTCGATCCCCAGACCGGCCTGAACAGTGGCGGTCTCCCTCAGAAAAGCGCGCCCCGCCGCGTATCCGGTGATCCGCCAGACCCCGTCGTCGTCATGCCGGACCGGGCAGGCGACCTCGGTCTCGCCTCGGTCGATCTTGCGGGCGTTCGCCGCCACCAGAGCTCCTTCCAGGGGATCCCAGGATCCATCATCACCTTCTGGCCAAGGTTATGGCGATCAGCCGATCGAGGGTTACCCGGGATCCCCAGGAAATCAGGAGCAGGTGACTGTGGCGTTGGCCCAGTCGGCGTGGTCGTAGTTGATGCCGTCCTGTGTGGGCAGCACAGCGAGATGCACATAGGACTGTCCGGTCACATCGGCGAGAAGGACCTTCGGTCCATCAGTGCCACGCAACAGCCCGCTGTTGGCCAATTGCGTCCCGGCTGCCCAGACTTCCATGGTCACCGAGCCGTTGTCGCCGGACTCGTCGTCGATGCCCACGGTCGCGGTGAACTGAGTGCATTTTCCACCAAGGTAATAGCGTACTTCGCTGCGGGCATGCACGCCGATTCCCTTGTTGTAGGTAATGCCGCCGATGGTCAGCGTGCGGCCGTCGTTCGCGCCTTGCTCGCCGTTGCTGCGGTCCTTTTCCACTGGGCCCCAAGCATTGCTGCTCAGTGCCGGAGTCAGGTCCGATACCTGGGTCGTACCGGCCGCAGGAGTGGCGAACGTGCCCTGACGGCTGACCCGGTACACCACAGTGCCATGCGCCGGAACGGAAGCGCTGATCGCACCGCTGGTCGTCGTCTCCACTTTGGACCAGAGGTCACGCAGCCGGTACGAGGTCGCGTTGCCGAGCCCGGCGGCGGTGGCCGTCGTGCTGATCGTCTGAGCCGACCCGGACTCGTTGAACAGCGCGACCCCGACGTCGCCGTTTTCGAGTGGCTTGGCCAGCACGTGCCGGCCGCCGGCGTTGCTGATCTCGCCGGCCTGGATGCCCAGCGTGTCCTGATCCAGCGCGATGACGTCGCGGTTGGTCAGCACATCGAAGGTGGACTGCCCGACTTTACGCAGGTCGGCACCGATGAGCAGGGGCGAGTTCATCATCGACCAGAGGGTGAAGTGGCTGCGGTACTCCACGTCGGTCATGCCGCCGTTGCCGACCTCGAGCATGTCCGGGTCGTTCCACGCGCCACGCTGCGAGTACGGCGCCAGCCCGACGTTGCGTTTGAAGATGTCGAGCATGCTGCCCCAGTTGTCGCTGATGTCACCGGTGGTGCGCCAGCTGTTGCCGACCGGCTGGGCCCAGGTCCACGGCTGGTTGGAGCCCCACTCGCAGATCGAGAACACGATCGGCCGTCCGGTGGCCGCCAGCGCGTCCCGCATCTTCGTGTAACGCTGCTGCGCGCTCTGGCCTTGATGGTCGCCGCAGTTGTCGTACTTCAGGTAGTCCACGCCCCAGGACGCGAACAGCCGCGCGTCCTGCTCCTCATGGTTCAGACCGCCCGGAAAACCCTGGCCATCACAGGTCACGGTGCCGGCACTGGTGTAGATACCGAACTTCAGGCCCTTCGAGTGCACGTAGTCGGCAACCGCTTTGATGCCATTGGGAAATCTCGTCCGGTTGGGCACCAGGTTGCCGTCACTGGCGCGTTGCGGCTCGGCCCAGCAGTCGTCGATGTTGACGTACTGGTAGCCCGCGTCCTTCAGGCCACGCGAGACGAACAGGTCGGCGATGCCCTTGACCATCGCCTCGTTGAACTCGGCACGGCAGTGCGTGGAGTTCCAGTTGTTGAACCCCATCACGGGTGTTCGTGACAGTCCGTTCTCCAGCGCCACAGCCTGCGGCGTAACCACCACAGCCATCCCTGTCGTGATCAATAAGGCAGCCATGACCGCCCCGAGCCAGCGTCCAGCCATCAAGGACCTCCCTGTCCGAAAGATGCAGGCAATCAGACAACAAACGACACAATCGAACTGTCCCGCTCAGCACCACACAACCTCCATTCGGTGAGCGCCCTCCTTACACCGCGTATCCATCGGATGTATGCGTTTACATTTGCGGTCAAATGGCCTTAGCTGTCGTTTGGAACCAGGACCGATCGGATGTCTCGGAGAGGGCCAGGACAATGGGTCGTCGATTGCAGCGCAGCACTCGATTTCGGACCGGACGGCGCCTGATCTGCGCAGTCCTCAGCTTCTTGCTGGTCATGGGGCTTGGCGCGGTCCCCAGCGCGAGTGCTGAGGTGAACAATCCGCGGCAGGAGTGGTTACGCGCCGCTACCGCGGGATTGTTCCTGCACTGGGGGATGTTCACCGCGCCCCGGCATCTGGACTGCGCGCAGTGGGAGCGTGATGTCACGGGTGGCGGCTGGACGCCGGACTACTGGGTGGACGAGGCACGCAAGCTGGGCGCGTCCTACATCGTGCTGGCGACGTTCCACAGCCGGTTGGGATACGCCCGGCCGTGGCCGTCGGACATCCCGGGCAGTTGCCGTACCGAGCGGGACTTCCTGGGCGAACTCGTGAAGGCGGGCAACGCCAAGAACGTCAAGATCATCCTGTACATGACCGACGATCCGCAGTGGCACAGCGAACTGGGCAAGCAGACCCTGGATTCGGCCGCCTACTCCGCCTACAAGGGCCAGCAGGTCGACCTGACCACGCGGCGCGGCTTCGGCATGTTCAGCTACGACCTGTTCTTCGAGGTGATGCAGCGCTACGAGGGCCTTGCCGGGTTCTGGATCGACAACGACAACGAGTACTGGGAGGAGAACAAGCTCTACGAACAGATCCGTGAACGCCGGCCGTCCTGGTTGCTGAGCAACAACAACGAGGACACGCCGATCATGGACACGGTCAGCAACGAGCAGAAGACCGGCATGACCCCGGCCTATGACTACCCACAGGCCGCGTGGACGCCGATGCCTCGCTTGGTGGAGGCCGACTACAAGCTGCCGACGACCGGCGACTGGTGGTACGACGGCGGTGACCACGCGGTCGACTTCCGGTTGTCCACCGGCCGGTACATCACCAACGCGGGCTCGTCGATGAAGTCGCTGATGGCCGAAACCCCGATGGTGAACGGGAAGTTCCCGCCCGGCCAGGAGAGTTTCAACAACTTCATGGCCGGTTGGGTGCCGCCGATCCGGGAGTCGTTGTACGGCACCGAAGGCGGCGGCTACATGTACGGCGGCATGCAGCCCGGTTTCTGGAACGACGGCGCCCACGGCGTGGTCACGGTCAAACCAGGCGGCCGGACGCAGTACGTGCACGTGGTAACCAAACCCACGACTGATATGGTTCGCTTGCGGGACAACGGTTACTGGATTACCAGGGTGACCGACATCCGTACCGGCAAGCGTCTGAACTTCAACCAGTCCGGCGGCTATCTGACCATTCTCGGCGTCACCGACTGGGACACCTACGACACGGTGTTCAAAGTAGACACACTGGGTCAGCAGCTCTACTACGACCAGTCCACCGTCAGCGCGACCGCTTCCTCGTCGAAGCCGGGCTTCCCGGCGGAGAACCTGGCCGACGGGAACTTCGAAACCAACTGGGACTCGAACGCGCAGCTGCCGGTGTCGGTGACGCTGGATCTCAAGCAGCGCAAGCCCGCCACGTACCTCGCGGTGAACCAACGGGAGTGGTCGCCGACGTACGCGCGGGTCTCGTTCGGCCGCCCAGAGGACTCCGCACGGATCAAGGACTACCGCGTCTCAGTGAGCGACGACGGCGTCCGCTGGCGCCAAGTCCGGGCCGGCGCGATGCCGAGCGCCCGCGGCACCCAGTTCATCGACATCGGTGAGCAGCAGGCCCGCTACATCAAGCTGGACGTCCTCAACACGTGGAGCGGCCCGCAGGCGCCTCGGTTCTTCAACGAGCTGCAGATCGACGAGATCAAGGTGGCGCACGGATTCCCGTTGTACCCGTGGGCACAGGTGCCGTTGGAAGCCGAGCGCGCCAGCCACAACGGCGGTCTGGACGTCTGCCAGGCATGCTCCGGAACGCTGCAAGTCAAGGGTGGGGTGACGTTCCGCGATGTCACTGTGCCCACGGCAGGCGACTACCGGCTCGAGCTGAACACGACCTCAGCCGAGGCGACATCGGTGGCTGTCCGTGTCAACGACGCACCCCCGATCAACGTGGCCATTCCGGCAGACCGGCCCGACGTGCCCATCCCCACCGCGATCCCCGTTTCCCTGCGCGCAGGCTCGAACACGGTCGCGATTTCCGGCAAGGCCGGGATCGACAGAATCGCGGTCGCGCCTCTGCCACCGGCTTCGTACGTGCCGACCACGACGATGACCGTGAATCCGCACGGGATTCAGTGGCTCGGGCCCGACCAACGGTCCGTCCAGGTCACGGCGGATCTCCGGCTGGACGTGGACAGTCCTATCCAGACGGTCAAGCTCGCGCCGGTGGTCCCGGCCGGGTGGACGCTGCAAGGCGATCCGGCGACGACACAGACACTGCGTCTGGGCCAGATCCTCAGCGGTACCTGGGCATTGACGTCGAACCAGGCCGTTGCCCCGTCCACAATTCCGGTCACCGCGTCGTTCCAGGTGCTCGGCCGGGCCAAGCAGGTCACCACTAACGTCCAGGTCCGGCCTAGGCCCGCCGACCGGATCTTCATGCGGGAGGCCGAGGACTCCCGCAACAAGTTCGGCAGCACCGGCCTGACCAGCTGTGGTCCGTGCTCCGGCGGTGAGAAGGTCCGCAATATCGGTGGCGCGACGGACGCGTTCGTGCAGTTCGACAACGTCCCAGCGGCCGCGGCCGGGCAGTACACACTGTTCGTCGACTACACGGTCAACGGGCCCCGGTCGTACTTCATCTCGGTCAACGGCGGCCCGCCCGTCGAACTGGCCCTCGACGGCCAGGGCAACAACACTCCTTACACCGCAACAATTCCCATCACCCTGAAGGCAGGCGACAACAGCATCAAACTGTTCAACGACCGGCTGGGCGCTCCGGACCTCGACCGGATCTCCATCGGCTGAGGCCCCTGTCGGCTGGGTGCGGGTCTTACGGGCCCGCACCCAGCCGATCCGCCTCTCAGGCCGTGACCAGGCTCAGCCCGTACCTGCCCAGAATCTCGTTCACCGGCTGGAACCACGTCTCGCCACCGCTGCCGCAGTTGCCCCAGCCACCCGAAGTGACGCCCTGGGCTTGGTCACCGGTGATGAACGAGCCACCCGAGTCACCGGGTTCGGCGCAGACACTGGTCTTCGTGGCGCCGTAGAACGCGCCTTCCTTGTAGTTCACCGTCTCGTTCTTGGCGAGCACCTGGCCGCAGTGCCAGTGTGTGGTCGACCCGGACCGGCAGACCGAGGTGCCCACCGGGGCCTCCCACGACCCGCGCACGAGCGCGTCGGACACCTGTCCCCAGCCCAGCACGACCGGCGCGTTCCACCAGCCCCACCCGGTCCGGATGAACGAGTAGTCGTCGCCGGGGAAGGACGAGCCCTCGAACCGGCCCATCTGCGAGCCGTCCCAGCCCACGACGTTGCTGCCGACGCCACCACAGTGACCGGCGCTGACGAACCCGCCGTGCACCGAGAACCCGATCGAACACCGCGTGTTCCCGTTGATGTAGTACGGATCGCCACCGACTGTGCCTGCCGCAAACGTCTGCGGGCGCGCGGCGGTAGTCGTCTTGACCGTCACCGGACCGGCTTTGCGCGCCTGCTCAACGAAGGCGTCCACTTCGGAATTCCGGGCACCGACTGTGATCACAACACTGCCGGATCGCGGGTCGGCGTACCAGCTGTGCACGGCCGGTGGCGCCTTCTGGGTGTCCACTTTGGCCTTGGCCTGATCCAGCGCCCGCGCCGAGATAGGCGTCAGCGCGGTTTCCGCGCCGGTTGCCCGGACTGCGGCCGCCTTGCTCTGGTCAGTCAGCCCGACCACCAGCTTGCCACGGTCCGCGTCGTACCAGCTGCCGCCGAAAGCCTCCCCAGCAGCAAGTTCAGCTGCTTGAGCAGACCGCATCGCCAGCGCCTCGCGCTGAAGCAAGGTCCGTGCCTGCTGGGCCGTCAAGCCCAGGTCACGCTCCATGGCGGCGGTCAGGCCAGGCGAGAGTTCATCCGCTGTCGCGGTCGGCGCGACCACACCGGCAAGCGCAGCCGCGCCGGCGAGTATCGCGAGAGCTCGTCGAGACTTCATCGTCGTCCTCATTTTCCGTGCAGGGTTACGGATCCGTGAGAGCGCTCTCTCCCTGAGAGTCGGCCACCTCGGAGCCGAAGGTCAAGAGGATGATCGAAAGTGATCGCCGGACCAGTGCCGACTGGACATTCGTTCACCAGCGGAACATTCCCGGCCCAGCGCTCGTTGCCCCCATGACCGAGGGGAGATCGCCATGCGGACCCGTCAGAAGGATCGAGACGTGCCCGGCCCGGGCGCGCCATGGAACGAGATCAGACCCGGCCTCTGGATGGGCGGCCACCACTGGACCGACCCGGCAGGCGAACTGCAACCCGCCATTGTGACCGACGAATTCGACCTGGTGATAAGCCTCTACACCCGCTCAGGCCACGGCCCGCCGGCCACCATCGAGCACAGAGTCGCCGAAATACCGGACGCGGCACTCACCGCGTTCCAGATCGACCAGGTCCGCCTGCTCGCCCTGCTCGCCGCGACAGCCACAAAAACCGGCCGTACAACCCTCGTCCGCTGCCACGCGGGCTACAACAGATCAGGCCTGGTCGTCGCCCAAACCCTGATCGAACTCGGCTACGAACCCCGCGACGCGATCCAATTGATCAGACAACGCCGTTCACCATGGGCCTTGCACAACGCACTGTTCGAAGAATACCTGCTGACCGGCCTCGACATCGCCCACCTGCTGGTCGGACTGGAATCCTGAGATCAGTCGACCTTGCGGGCGGTGGCCTGTAGCAGTGACTGGAGGAGGTCGAAATCGATCTTGTCCGGGGTGCGGAATCGCAGACAGCTCTTGCCCATGTCGTGGTTTGCGAGCTGTGGGGCGTGGGCGTCGCGGACGTCGGCGCGGATATAGAGCGAGATGTACTGTTTCTGGCTGGCGAATGCGAAGCTGCCTTCGCCGTCGCGGCTGTAGGTCGGCATGCCGTATTGCATCGACTCGGTGAAGCCTGTCAGTTCCTGCAGGCATAGTTGCCGAATGCGGCGTAGGGCTGCCTGTCGTTCCGGCGTGACCTCGTCGAGGAATGTGTCGACGTCAGCGGCTGAGCTTTGGACCATGGCTCAGCCTAACCCCGGGAAATGGCAATCGCACTGGTCGTCGCGTGCGGTATTCGAAGTGCCACCATTCGTTGTCGTAAGTGCGGTAGAGGTTGTAGCGCCAGCCGTTGAGTTCAAGCCACAGCGCGCCTTCCCGTGGCCTGACGTCGATGGCCATTCCCTTGACGTGTGGGGATTCCGACGGGTGCAGCACCTTGGGCAGGCCGGGACGGCTGAGGTCTTCGATGTACATCCGGTGCTGGCGGGCGGCGTCGCGGTGGCCCGAGGTGACGCCGAGCAGTTGGCCGTCACACCAGAATGCCTCGGTGCGTGCGGTGGTGAACGCGACGAACAACGACGGGTTGAGGCCTTCGAGGTTCTCGGCTGGGAAGCGGACGGCGAGCGCCCACTGGCACGCCACATAGCGAGCGTGGCCGGGAGCGCGCAGGTGGGCCAGCGGCAGCATGCACCGGGCATATACCTTGGTCATCGCTGCTAGGAAACGGTCACGTGTAGTCATACCGTTCACTGTCGGCGGCGACTGTGGGCAACCGTTTCGCACTGTGTAACAGGTCTGTACTGCTGAGACTGTGACACAACCATGACATTGCCCGCACTCACTGTGCACATCGCCGGGCCATGATCGGCGGGTGGACAGGCGGACTCCAGCCGGCCCTGCGATTGTTGGTGGCATGTCTCGGGTGTTGTTGATCGAAGACGACCAGGCGGTACGTGATGGGCTGCAGCTGGCGCTGACCCGGCAGGGTCACGTCGTGCAGGCCTTCGGGACCGGTGAGCAAGGGCTGGGACGGCTGGCGGACGCCGACGTGGTGGTGCTGGACCTGATGCTGCCCGGAATCGACGGCTTCGAGGTGTGCCGCCGGATCAGGTCGGGCAGCGACCTGCCGATCATCATGCTCACCGCACGCAGCGACGATATGGACGTGGTCGCCGGGCTGGAGGCGGGCGCCGACGACTACGTGGTCAAACCGGTCCAGCCGCGGGTGCTCGAGGCCCGGATCCGTGCTGTCCTGCGGCGGGCTGCCGAGCCGTCGAAGCAGACCGCGCAACGGCACGGCGGACTGACCATCGACCGGGCCGGCCTGGTGATCAGCAAAGGCGGGCAGGTGGTCGGCCTCGCACCGACCGAACTGCGCCTGCTGCTGGAGCTCTCCAGCTCGCCCGGCCAGGTGCTCAGCCGCCAGCAGCTGCTGGAATCGGTCTGGGAGCACGGTTATCTCGGCGACTCACGGCTGGTGGACGCCTGTGTGCAGCGGCTTCGGTCCAAAATAGAGGATGACCCCGCCACGCCGGTGTACATCCAGACCGTGCGTGGTTTCGGGTACCGGTTCGGGCCGGTATGAGGAGTCTGCGTATCCGGCTCCTGATCGCGTTCACGTTGCTCGCCGGGCTTACCGCAGCGGCGGTCGCGGGCGCTATGTACGTCAACGCCCGCAACGTGATCCTGCAGAAGGCGCAGGACGCCGCCGTACTGACGTTCACCGACAACCTCGCCAAGGCCGTCAGCGTGCACGACATATTCGACGGGATGTCCTCCCGCGACAACACCGTTGTCGTCTTCTACCGTGGACGGCCCGCGCCCGGGTCAAGGAACTATGTCAGCAAAGAACTACGCGAACGGGTACGCAGCGGACGCGTGGCGTGGCAACGAGTCGAGCTCCTCGGCGAGCCCAACCTCGTGATCGGGGCACAGGTGGGCGAAGCCGAGGTGTACGTCGTCCGCAGCATGGTCCCCGAACAGATCGCCATCGGCCAACTGGCGACGCGAGCGTGGCTGATCGGCATTTTCGCTGTGGTGGCGGCGACATTGCTGGCCCTGTACGCGGCTTGGACCGTCCTCGGGCCCGTGCGAGAACTGAACGCGGCGGCCTTGCGGCTGGGTCAGGGTGACCTGTCGTCACGTGTGGCGGTCCGCGGCAACGACGAGCTGGCAGCGGTGGCCAAGACCTTCAACAACACCGCCGACGCCTTGGAGAAGCAGGTCGCCGACGCCAAGCGGTTCGTCGCGGACGTGTCGCACGAACTGCGCACTCCACTGGCCGCGATGATCGCGGTCACCGACGTCCTCGACGAAGAGGCCATCGACCTGGGCACGGACGCGGGCAAGGCGGCACGTCTGGTGAGCCAGGAGACCCGCAACCTGACTCGTCTGGTCGAAGACCTGATGGAGATCAGCCGGTTCGACTCCGGCACGGCCGCGCTCTCACTCGACAACGTCGACATCAGCGCGGCGATCGGCTCGGCTCTGCGCACCCGCGGCTGGACCGACGAGGTCACCGTGGACCTGCAGCCGGTCGTGGCCCGCGTGGACCCGAGGAGGCTGGACGTCATCGTGGCCAACCTGGTCGGCAACGCCCTCAAGCACGGCGCTCCCCCAGTCACGGTCCGGCTGTTCAACGAACCAGGCTGGCTCACCATCGAGGTCAGCGACCACGGAACAGGCCTCGACCCGGACGTCCTGCCCTACGTGTTCAACCGGTTCTACAAGGCCGACACGGCCAGGACCCGTTCCGAGGGCAGCGGCCTGGGCCTGGCCATCGCCTGGGAGAACGCACACCTGCACCACGGAACCCTGTCGGCGGCAAACGGCCCCGGCGGCGGTGGCGTGTTCACTCTCCGTCTGCCGAACCAAGGCGGTGCCGGATGAAGCGTCTCCTGCTCGCGCTGCTTGTCCTGCTGGCCGGTTGCGGAGTCCAGCCCACGGACCCGATCACCGGCAACCCGTCTACCGGCGCCATGGTCTACCTGATCCAGCTCGGTTCGCCCACCCCGGTACTCCGGCCGACTCCTTTCCAAGCTCGCCCCAACGATTCCCTCTCCCTGCTGGCCGACAGCCTGACCGCAGCCGAACGGGACGCCGGTTTCACCAACGAGGTCCCCAACACGGCCTCGCCGATCACCATCGCCGGAAGCACGATCACCCTGCAGGTCGACCCGAACTCGTTGTCCGCCTTGGCAGTCGCCCAGATCGCCTGCACAGCCGCAGTCTCCAGGCCCGTCACGCTTACCGGCGGCGGACAGACCCGGGGACCAACCAGATGCCCCGTGTGACCAGGCCGATCAGCCGGAGGTTCGTTCGGCGGTGGCGAAGGTGTGCTTGCCGTTGCGCGAGGCAGGACACTTCCTTTTCCGCACGCTCCGCGGCGTGCGTTGAGAGCGTGGTCCAGCAAGGTCTCCCCGACGTCGAACACCACCGCTGTGATCATGCCCAACTCCTGCGCTACGGCGCAGAGGCTGACACGACGGGGGTAGGTTTTGTCGACGTCGATCCAGCGTGATTCCGGATTCTCGAATGCGTGGATGGCCTGGCTGGGCGATGTGTCAGGCAGCGGCGCACAAGAGCTGATGATTCTTGCTGCCATCGCTCTCGCTAGGGTCGCGGACGTGTCAAGTTCTCAGGTGTTGCCGGTTGAGCAGTATGTGGCCGGGTTGAACCGGAAGCGGATGGTTGCGGGTGTGCTGTTCCGGGACCGTGAGGGTCGTGTGTTGTTGCTGGAGCCCTCTTACAAGCCGAACTGGGAGATTCCCGGTGGTGCTGTGGATGCTGACGAGTCACCGTGGGCAGCGGCTGTCCGTGAGGTCGGCGAGGAGTTGACGCTGGAGTGGCCGTTGGGTCGTCTGTTGGTGGTGGACTATGTGCGTCCGCAGGACTCCCGGCCGGAAGGCGTGGTGTTCGTCTTTGACGGCGGTGTTCTCGATCAGTCTGATGTGGACGAGTTCGTGTTCTCAGACGGCGAGATCCTGTCCGCAGGTTTCTACACAATGTCTGAGGTTCGCGAGCGTGTGAAACCGCTGCTGGCTGACCGGATCGAGGCCGCTATGGCAGCTGCGGAGCAGGGCGTGACGGCGCTATGTGAGCACGGCCGCCGAGTTGCATGAATGGTCCGTGCGCTGCCCGTATGGGCCTCTGACCAGCTGTTTGTCAGAGGCGCCTTCGCCAAGGTTTGACTAAAGCCAGTCGGCGCAGGGCATGACCTCGAATCCCCGGCTCGGAAAGACGGCGTCCATGAAGAAGTTGTGCATTGCCTGATCGCCGTCAGCACAACCGTCACGTAGCACGGTCACCTGGTAGCCGCGATCTGCCGCGTCATAGGACGTCGCGGCCACCATTGCGCTGGTCGCTACTCCGGCAATCGCGAGAGTACTGACGCCGCGGGCGCGGAGCACGAGGTCAAGGTCTGTACCGGCGAACGCGCTGGCGCGGCGTTTCAGTACGACAACGTCCTCGTCGGCGACCGGCAGGTCGATCTCGGTTCCGGGCGATCCCTCATGGAAGGCGTCCCCGGCGTCGTAGAACATCCGATACAGGTCGTTTCCCGGCAGCAGGTCGGTCCCGTTGCCCCGAAAGGCGAAGTGCACGAACACAACGAGGACACCGGCCACGCGCGCACGCGGCAGCAGTCCGGTAATCGGCGGTAGGACCTGTCTGGCGAACGGATAGCTGCCTGTGATGCCCTGCTGAAGGTCGCCGATGATCAGTGCGTTGGTCAAGCCAGGCTCCCGTCCGGCCGCCGCACCCGTGGTGGACAGGCGGCCTTGATGATCTCGATGGTCACCACTGAAGCTACCGCTGCGATCAGACAGCCAGTTTGACCGCCGCCGCCAGGCCCAGGGTTCCGATCACATAGCGAAGCGGGGCGGGCGGGATCCGCCGGGACAGATACGCGCCGATTGGTCCCGCTATCGCTGTTGTGATACCGAAAACGACGGTCACTGGCCAGTGCACCGGTGCCACGAAACAGAAGAGGATGCCCGCGACGCCGTTGGCCAGGGCCTGCAGGACGGCTTTCACCGCGTTCATCTCGTGTGTGGTGCCTTTGGCGAACAGGCCGAGCAGGGCGAAGAAGATCACGCCGACGCCTGTGCCGAAGTAGCCGCCGTAGATCGCGGTGCCGAAGATGCTGGACCGCAACGGCCCGCGATGTGCTTGCGCGGACTTCAGTTTCCTGGCGATCAACGGCTGCAGCAGGACCAGGACCGCGCCGAGACCGAGCAGTCCCGGCACAAGATAGGTGAAAACACGTTCGGGCAGAACGAAAAGCAGCGCACCACCGATCAGGGAGCCCACTGCGGCCACCGGGATAACCTTGCGCAGCAACGGCTTCTGGGCGCGAAGCTCACGCCGGAAACTGATCGACGCGCCGATGTTGCCGGGCACCACGCCGATGCTGTTGCAGACGTTGGCCTGCAGCGGGGTCAGCCCGAGCGCGAGGAAGACCGGGAACGTCAGCAGGGCCCCGGCGCCGGCGATCCCGTTGATCGCACCGGCCACCAGGCCGACGGCGGCCACGAGTAGCAAGTCCACAGCCATTGACTGTCCTCAACCAGCGGTCATGCGTCCAATGAACGTTGGCGATGAGATCGATGCGTGGTAAGCATAGATGTGGAGATCGACCAGCTCAGGTGGTTCGTGATGGTCGCCGAGGGCCGCACTGTCACGGCCGCGGCAGCCGAGTTGCATGTGTCACAGCCTGCTCTGTCACGTGGTCTGGCCAGGCTGGAGCACGAGATCGGCGTGCCCCTGTTCGACCGCGTGGGCCGGGTCCTACGGCTCAACAGCAATGGCCGCACCCTGCTGGACGCCACAAAACGAGCCCTGAACTCACTGGACGGCGCCGTCCGCACCATCGGCACGGCAGCCGATCCCACCCACGGCACAGTCCGGTTCGCGTTCCTCAACACACTCGGCGCGGAACTGGTGCCCGTGCTGCTGAGCGGATTCCGAGCCCGCTATCCGGCCGTCGAGTTCCTGCTCCGCCAAGGCGGAACCTCCCGCAACGAGCAAAGCCTGCTGGACGGCGAAGTCGACATGGTCATGGCCGCGCAACCATTCGACCAGCCCGGCATCACCTGGCAGCCGATCCTGGAGGAACCACTGGCCCTGGTCGTCCCGGCCGGCCATCGCCTCGCCACCCGCCGAAAAGTCAAACTCGCCGAGGTCAGCCACGAACCATTCGTAACGTTCTCCCACGGCTTCGGCCTCCGCCCAATAACCGAACGTCTATGCCAGCAAGCAGGATTCACACCACAAGTAGCCTTTGAAGGCGAAGACCCAGCCATGTTGCGCGGTCTCGTCGGCGCCGGCTGCGGCGTCGCCCTCCTCGCCCCAGCCCCAGGCCCACTCCCCGACATAGTCGAGCTACCAATCTCGGCACCCCGATGCGCCCGCACCATCGGCGTCGGCTGGTGCCCCGACCACTACGCACCCGCAGTAGTCGAGGCATTCCGCTCCTACGTCCTCACCGAATCCTCCCCACCAGCCACCTGGGCAAAATTCTGGACCTAGAACGAGGGTGGGTCGACCAGTTCGATGCCCAGGGCAACGACACCGAGGGCTTCGCGTTCGGGAGGGTAGATCTGGCGGATGTTCGCGAGTTGCTCGTCGCGAGTGGCCAGCGGGTTGACCGAGGCGACTTCCTCGTGGTCGAACATCTCGTCGAACGTGTCGTATCGGGTGACACGGGTGACTCGGGTGAGAACCTCGTCGCCTTGGCAGCGGAACCGGATCAGCGAGCCTTCCTTGATCTTGCGGCGGCTGGAGTCGTTGACACGGATCTCGGTGGTCTTGCGGCCGGCGGCGATGAGGTCGAAGTAGCGCTTGTAGATGCCCATCTCATGGGCGCGGACGACGGGTTCTGGGGGACGTTGCGTCATGAGCCGGCCGAGTTCCTTGACGGTGAACGAGCGGAAGAAGTGCTTGGGATCGGTCAGCAGCTCGCTGACCATCCAGACCAGCGAGTCGACGTAGTTGTCGATCGAGCCGGGCCATACGGTGGTATCGAGCATCCAGGGCTCGACATCGGCGGGCAAGGCGCCCTTATCCTGCTCGCGCAGCAGAGACTTGGACAGCTTCGCCCCGGTCGGGGCGAGCACCTGCGGCGTGAACACGCGGATCGGCATGTGCGCGGGCGGGGTGTTCAGCGCGCCGAGCGCGCCGTCCACAAGTTGGCAGCCGAAGGCCCAGTCGCCGCCCTTCATCATCACATGCAGGGTCTGGCCGTCCCGGCCGACAGTTCGTTCCTTGACCAGGTTGCGATAGAGGGTGGCCAGGTCGAGGTAGGGCTGGTCATCCTCGGGGTCGATGTGCGCCTCATAGGCGCCGTGGTCGAAGCAGACCGCGGTGAAGGTGGCCCCATCCTCGTCGAGGTGGGCGAGTTTGGTGCGGTCGGCGCGTTTCTCCGCCCAGCCGCAGTCCGGGCAGGCAACGCGGACGTGGATGACGCCATGGGAGGGCGCCATCCACCAGCGGATGTCCTCCAGACGTTCCAGGGTGCGCAGGAACTCGGCCCGGAAACCCGGGGTGGCTTGTGCTGGTCGGTGTAGGTCTCCACCTCGTAGCCGGTGTCGGTGGCCTGCGACAGCGAGGTGAAGAACGCCTGGTAGTAGCCGTCGATCAGTTCGCTGATCTTGTCCTTGCCCAGTGCGTGGTAGTAGGTCTGTTGGTAGGCGGTATGCGTCTCCGGGTCGAGCACCACCTCGTGGGGTGCGTTGTCCAGGGCGCCGAACCGCACGCCAGTGTCGATGGAGAACTCCCGCCGGGCGATCTTGGCAAGTAGGAACGCTGCGGTCTGGACGAGGTTGGTGCCCAGGTGCGGCGCGCCGTTGATTTGGGTGCCGACCACGAACTCGATCCGCGAGGGCCGCGTGGCCAGGACGCGGGGGCGCAGGATGTCGATCGAGCGCAGCAGCGCGTTGGCCAGCACGCTGTTGGGCGAGATCAGCAACGACGGTTTCCCGTTGCGGCTCAACGAGATCGCGCTCCTCGGCTGGGTTTGGGCAGGCGCAGGTTGGCGCAGATGAAGTCCAGCCGCGCGTCGGCGGAGTCGGGGGCGACGAACACCGGTTCATAGCCGGCGTCGTAGTAGCCCTGCACGATCAACTCGTGCACGCGGCGGATCTCGCGGTCTTTGGCCCAGACGATGTCGTCGGGATCCTCGAAGGTGTCCAGCGGGTCGAGCACGAAGATCGCGTCGTAGCGATAGCGCCGGGTGGCTTGCTCCAACTGTGGGGCCGGTCGCAGCCCGAAGAACCCTTCCCAGCCATAGCCGTCCGGGATTCCCCTGTTATAGAAGCGAATTCCGCCTGTGTGCGCGGTGTATTCGGTGACGAACGCGTCGAGGACTTCCAAAGAGTACTCGCGGCGGTCCTCCTTGAGCAGGTGCCGGCCCAGTCGTTCGCGGTGCTTGCGGTAGATCTCTCGGCCGGGTTCCTCGGCCATGCACGGGATCCCTGCGGCGTGGACCGCCTCGATCAGGTCGTCCTTGCCGGAGGAGGGGCCGCCGGTGATGACGTAGCGGCGCGGGTCACCGGTCGACGCCGCCTCCAGGGCAGCGGCCAAGGCCGGGTTGGTGGTGGTCACGACAGTTGTCCGTTCTGCTCATCGGGGGTGTTCTCGGGGGATGTGGGGCGCGCGAGGAAGCCGTGGGTCCAGGCGTTGCCCAGTCCGGTTTCGTCGTGCAGGGCGGCAACGAACTGCTCACGGCTGGCTCCGCCGACGGCGGCCTCGGTCAGCCGCGATGCCTGCGCTGCGGTCAGGGCCGGCGTCCAGCCGGCCAAAGCGACCAGTTCGTCCGCTGAGGACTCCAGGTCGGAGGCGAACGCAGTGGTGTAGCTGATCGCCTCGGCGCGAGCTGCCGCCCATCGCCAAGCGGCGGTCACCGCCGTGCGCAGGATGTCCATCCGGTCGGCCTGCAGGCTGATCAGCCGCTCGACGGCGAGCAGTTCGGCGCGGGCGGCGTAGATCGCCGACCACAGCCTGCTCAACTGCTCCTCATGTTCGGCGACTTCCCAGGCGAAGGGATCCGCCTGGATCGGCTGCCGCCCGACGGCCGGAGCCAGCCGGGGCGCGATCAGCGCCGAGCGGGTGAATCGTTCGGCGTCGGCCAGCAACTCCCAGGCGATCTTCTCGATCAGCTTGGGCTCGACCCGCTTACGGAAGTGGTGGCTCTCGTGTCCAGCCTGCTCAGCCGCCACATTCCGGCGAACGGTCAGGTTCTGGCCCGGCTCGGCCGGCGGCAGTCCGAACAACGCCCGCGCCGCCGAGGCGTAGCGGGTGTCCGGGAACCGGGCCAGCAGGCCGCGCAGGGTGCCGTCCAGCGCCGCGGTGCGGCTGGCCTCATCAGCGGGGTCAGCCGCCCTGGCAACGATCCCGCGCAGGTCGAGCAGGGCCGCGTCCGCAGTGGCCGGGGTGACCGGCAGCCCGCGCCGCAGCAGCCGCGCGACCGCGGCGACCACCTCGTCCTCCACTGGGCTTTTTCTGGGCATGGATTGAGTGAAGCACAATGCCCAGAAAAAGCCCAGCACGCGCTCGTCGGATTGATGCCGTCTGCCCGGCCGGACGGCTTCGAGTCGCGGATCAGTGGGCGGTTCTCGCGAAGCGGGCGTCGGTCTGTTCGGTGGTCAGGCCGAAGTCGGCCAGGTCATAGCGGTGGGAGCGGCGGCGGTCGCCTGAGCTGTGGATGTCTTTCATCGCTGATCGGGTTTCGTCGGTGAGGGTCATGCCGAAGTGGGTGTAGATGTCGGCCACTGTCCTGAGTGGGTCGGCGACGAATTCGCGGTAGTCGACGTCGTAGAACTGGGCTGGGTTGTACTTGGCTCGGTCGGCGGTGAACTTTTCCAGGCCGCGGGCCCACAGATCCAGCTGCGAACGGCCGATGACCTCGCCGCGGAAGACCTCTGACCACGTGCCGGAAGCCTGTTCGGCGAGGCTGCAGACGGACGCGATGATCGTCGAAGGGGCGCGGTGGGTCTGGATCACCAATGCGTCCGGGTAGGCGGCCATGAGGGCGTCCAGGGCGAAGAGGTGGCTGGGGTTCTTGAGGACCCAGCGGCGGCCTGCGTCCGGCATGCCGATCAGCTGCAGGTTGCGGCGGTGCCTTTGATAAGCGGGGGTCCAGTCCTGGTCGGCGAGCCAGGACGAGTAGGTCGGGATATGGGCGAGGCATTCGAAGTCGATCGACAGCATCGACTGGCGCAGCAGCCGCCAGCATTCCTCCGCCGTATCCGCGGTCATGTAGTGCACGCCCATGAATTCGGGGTGCTCGATGTGGTGCTGTGCGTACACGGACTGGATCCGTTGGTACATGGGATTTTCTTCCCATGTGTCACGCGGCGGCCGCGGTTGGGGCACGTCGGTCAGCCAGAGTTCGAGGCCCTGGTGCGCCGGGTCTTCGACCAGCAGCCTGTGCAGGGCGGTCGTTCCGGTTCGGGGCAGTCCTGTGACGAAGATCGGCCGCTCGATGGGAACGTCCGCATAGGACGGAATTCGCTGCCATGCCGACTCGCTGAGCAGCCGGGCCACCAACGCGCCGCGCAGACCCGCGCGGTTGACCCGGACACCGAGCTCGGTCAGCTGGGCCTCCCTGTTGTAGGAGTCCAGCAGCACCGAGAGGCCTTCGAGGTAGTCGTCCGGCCCGAAGTCGGTCAGGCCGGTGATCTTGGTGGCCGATGCGTGCAGTGTCCGAGGAGTACCGATGCCGTCCACAAGCTTGCTCCGATCAGTGGTGGTACTCGCCGCCGTTGACGTCCAGGCACTGCCCGGTGATCGCCCTGGCCAGGTCGGAGACCAGGAACACGATGGCGTCGGCGACCTCGTCGGGCTCAGGCAGTTTGCGCAGATCGATGTCGGCCGCGACCTCGTCGTACACCTGCTGCGGGGTGACGCCGCGCTCCTTGGCGAGGTAGCTGAAGTAGAACTTCACGTTGTCGGCCCAGATGTAGCCCGGCGCGACCGTGTTCACGCGCACGCCCTGCGGGCCCAGTTCGGTCGCCAGGCTCTGCGCCATCGCCAGCAACGCGGACTTGGTCATCTTGTACGCGCCGAATGTCGGCTTGGAATGCCGGATCACCATGGAACTGACCATCACCACGGATCCACGGCTGGCGGTCAGCGCGGGCCGGAACAAGTTGGTCAGCCGCAACGCACCGAGCACATTGGTCTCGAACCCTTGCCGCACACCGTCGAACGGGATCGCGTCGAGATCGCCCATCGGTGGCATCGCGAAAGCGTTGTTCACCAAGGCATCCACCCGGCCGAACGACTCGACCGCCGTCTGAACAAGGCGAGCCGCGTCCTCGTCTGAGGAAATGTCTGCCGGCACAGTCACCGCGCGACGGCCGAGATCCGTGACCTCCTTGGCGACCTCGGTCAGCCGTGACTCGGTCCGGGCCGCCAGCACGATGTCCGCGCCCTGCGCGGCGCACTGCACCGCGATCGACCGGCCCAGCCCGGGGCCGATGCCGGAGACGACGACAACCTTGTCCTGCAGCAACATCAGCCCACCATTCTGGTTGCGACCGCGGCCTGGCGCGCGGCGATTCGTTGCGCGTACTGCTCCGGGGTGATCTCGGCGTGGAACGGCAGGCGTTGGGGCAGTTCGGCCACTGGTACGACCTCGACCTCGGGGCCGTCCTCAGGCTTGAGGTCACGCGACAGCCGCTGCCACCGGATCTGCAGGTAGCCGCGGGTGTGCCCGGTGGTCTCGATCCAGTTGGCCAGGCCGGGATTCCGCTCGGTGACCACGAAGCGGATCTTGCCGTCCGGATCGATCTGGGCCTGGTCGGCGGTCAGGCTGGTCTGGTGGTTGATGTAGTCCAGCGAGATGTACCACATACTGCCCAGCTGAAAGCCCTGGTAGGGCGCCTCGGACGCGGGCACCGTGATGATCATCGCCTGGTCGTCGGCCAGGTCGTAGTGCCCGACCGAGGAGAACTGGGTCGTCAGGCCGCCGGGCGTGGACCGCGGCTCGGTCATCGTGTTGACCGGGAGCTTGAGGTAGAACCAGTTGGGGAACGCCAGGAACGTCCTCAGCCGGCCGATCAGCATCTTGCCCGCGACCCCGTACCGCTTGGCCAGCGCGTCTTTGCCCGCCACGGGTGGCGCGCTCCCGGTCGTGTCCACGCGGCGGATACGGATCATGCCGCGCTCTTCGCTCGTCCAGTCGCTGTAGACCTCGCGCACGATGAGCATGGCCGAGCCCTCGCCAAGGTGGAAGTAGTTCGGGCCGGCCTTGCCCGGCCCGAACCGGATCTCGAAGGTGCCGTCGGCGGCGATGTCGATCTCCCGGTCGTCGAACGCGGCCAGACTGTCGGGCACATCCACCGGCGAGTAGTCACCGTTGAGCACCTGGAAGCTCAGGTCTGCCGTGCTGCCGCGCCGGCCGGACACCACGTACTCGGCGTCCTCCCGGATGTACGCGTGGAAGTACAGCGTGTCCGGGTTGTCCAGGCCCATCTTGGTGTAGGGCCCGGTGGACTGGGTGAAGTACGGGAAGTCGCGGCTGTACGCCCACGCCATCTGCAGCGAGGCCCGGATACTGCCGGCGAGGTACTCGTACCCCTCGCTGAGGTCCAGTTCGGTCCGCACGTGCGGCGCGTCCGTGATGATCTTCTCGGCTTCGGCGATCGCGGCGGCGAATGACTCGGTGAGCACAGCTCAGGCTAGAACGTGTTCTAACTGTCGGTCAAACCCCGGCGAGAAACTTCAGGCTGGGAGTGTCGTCCATCGACTCCATCGTCTCGTAGAGCCGCTTGTAGGCGATGTGTTTGATCCGCCAGCCATCGTCGGGAACACGCACGTACTCCTCCTCGTAGTACGCCGCGCCCTTGATGATCAGCCGCTGCTCCTTGACGATCACGGTGTCCTCGAACGCCCAGATCCCGGTGGCAGTGTCACCGTCTACGTCGATCTCCGGCTGGCCGGCGAAGTGGAACGTGATGATCCCGTCGCCGTCCAGGTTCTGCCGCATGAACTCCAGAATCGCGGCACGGCCGGTGAGCACCAGCGGCTCACCCATCGTGTGGGTGCCGTAGTCGGCCACCGCGTCCTCGGTCAGCGTCGACTCCAGCTGTTCCCAGCGCTTCTGGTCCACGCCGCGCAGATAGCGGTACTTCAGGCGGCGGATCTCCTCGATCGCGAGCATGTCCATGTCCCCAAGCTTGCTCCGACCGTTGACCGCGTGCAATAACCTGTTCTAGTTTTTGCGGGTGGCCGTGACCTATGAGCTGTCCAACCTCCGCACCCTCGAGGCGGAGTCGGTGCACGTGTTGCGTGAGGTCGCCGCGACGTTCGAACGGCCTGTCCTGCTGTTCTCCGGCGGCAAGGACTCGGTGGTCATGCTCCACCTGGCCGCGAAGGCGTTCTGGCCGGCACCGCCGCCGTTCCCGGTGATGCACATCGACACCGGCCACAACTTCGACGAGGTCATCGAGTTCCGCGACCAGGCCGTGGCCACGACCGGGGTCAGGCTGGTCGTCAGCAGCGTGCAGGACGACATCGACGCCGGCCGTGTGACCGACGAAACCGGGCCACGCGCCAGCCGTAACCGCCTGCAGACCACGGCCTTGCTGCGCGCGATCAACGAGAACAAGTTCGACGCGGTGTTCGGCGGCGCGCGCCGCGACGAGGAGAAGGCCCGCGCCAAGGAGCGTGTGTTCAGCTTCCGCGACGAGTTCGGCCAGTGGGACCCGCGCAACCAGCGCCCTGAGCTGTGGCAGCTCTACAACGGGCGGCACCACCGCGGTGAGCACATCCGGGTGTTCCCACTGTCCAACTGGACCGAACTGGACATCTGGCAGTACATCCTCGAGGAACGCATCGAGCTGCCGCCGATCTACTACGCGCACCGCCGGATGGTGTTCCACCGCGACGGCATGCTGTTGGCGCACACCAGGTTTGTGACGTTGCTACCCGGCGAGGAACCGTTCGAGGCGCTCGTACGCTTCCGCACAGTGGGCGACGCGACCTGCACCGGATGCGTCGAATCCACTGCCACCACACCGGAAGCGGTGGTGGCCGAGGTCGCCGCGACGCGGGTGACCGAGCGCGGCGCGACCCGGGCGGACGACCGGATATCCGAGGCCGGCATGGAGGACCGCAAGAAGGAAGGCTACTTCTGATGCCGCAACTCCTCCGCCTGGCCACGGCGGGCAGCGTCGACGACGGCAAGTCCACGCTGATCGGCCGGCTGCTGTTCGACTCCAAGACGATCTTCGAGGACCAGCTCGCGTCGGTCGAGCGCACCAGCCGGGACCGCGGTGAGGACTACCCGAACCTGGCTCTGCTGACCGACGGCCTGCGCGCCGAGCGCGAGCAGGGCATCACCATCGATGTCGCGTACCGCTACTTCGCCACGCCCAAACGCAAGTTCATCATCGCCGACACACCCGGGCACATCCAGTACACCCGCAACATGGTCACCGGGGCGTCCACAGCGGACGTCGCGTTGATCCTGGTCGACGCCCGCAAGGGCCTGCTGGAGCAGTCGCGTAGGCACGCGTTCATCGCGAGCCTGCTCGGCATCGGCCACCTTGTGCTGTGTGTCAACAAGATGGACCTGGTCGACTGGTCACGGGAGCGGTTCGACGAGATCCGCGAGGAGTTCCGCCGGTTCTCCATGAAGCTGGACGTGCGCGACCTGACATTCGTGCCCGTCTCGGCGTTGCACGGCGACAACATCGTGCACCGCAGCACCTCGATGCCCTGGTACGAGGGCACTTCGCTGCTGCACCACCTGGAAGAAGTGCACATCAGCTCGGACCGCAACCTGATCGACGCCCGGCTGCCGGTCCAGTACGTCATCCGGGACCACGACTTCCGTGGCTACGCCGGGACAATGGCCGGTGGCGTGCTCAAACCGGGCGACGAGGTGCTCGCGCTGCCCTCCGGGTTCACCACCCGGATCCAGGCGATCTGGGGCCCCGGCGGCAAACCCGTCGCCGAGGCGTTCCCGCCGCAGGCGGTCACCGTGCAACTGGCCGACGAGCTGGACATCGGCCGGGGCGACCTGATCTGCCGTCCCGGCAACCGGCCGTACGTCGGACAGGACATCGACGCGATGGTCTGCTGGCTGACCGAGCGCAGCGAGCTGACGCCGGACACGCGGTACACGATCGTCAACACCACGCGCAGCACCAAGGCCAGGATCGAAACACTCGACTACCGGCTGAACATCAACACCCTGCACCGTGACGAGGACGCACAGTCGTTGTCGCTCAACGAGATCGGCCGCGTGAAGCTGCGCACCCAGCAACCGTTGCTGTTCGACGCCTATCGGCGCAACCGGGACTGCGGCAGTTTCATCCTGGTCGACGAGGCGACCAACAACACCGTCGCCGCCGGGATGATCACCGGGCCGAGCACGTCGTCGGTCGTCTGGCATGCCACCGCGGTCCGCCGCGACGAGCGCACGACGACGGGCGCGACGATCTGGCTGACAGGTCTTTCGGCGTCCGGCAAATCGACTGTCGCGGTCGAAGTCGAACGCAGGCTTGTGGCGGCGGGCCGTCCGGCTTACCTTCTGGACGGCGACAACTTGCGCCATGGCTTGAACTCGGACCTCGGTTTCAGCACGGCCGACCGGGCCGAGAACGTCCGGCGGGTCGGCGAGGTCGCGAAGCTCTTCGCCGATGCGGGAGTGATCGCGGTGGTCTCGCTGATCAGTCCCTACCAGCACGACCGTGACCGGGTACGGGCCGCGCACGAGCAGGCCGGCGTGCCGTTCGCCGAGGTGTTCGTGGACACCCCGATCGAGATCTGCGAGGCACGCGACCCCAAGGGGATGTACGCGAAGGCACGGGCAGGCGAGATCACCGGGTTCACCGGCGTGGACGACCCGTACGAGCGCCCGGAGGCACCAGAGCTGGTACTGCGACCGGAGCAGGGCGATCCCGCAAGGATGGCGGATCACGTCATCGCCTTGCTGGACCAGACCATACTGCCCCGGATGGCCTAATAGCGGGCCAAGGCAGGTCCGCGGGGTACACACTTTCGCAGCAACGGCTTGCTTCGGCCGGGTGAACACTTTTCACCGGCATCTACTGTGGGTTCATTTCTCCGGCCTTTCGGCCACTCGGAGATGAATCGTCCCATGATTGTTTTCCACCAGCTGGGCAACGCTTTTGGGTGACTGCGCCTGCCCGAAACGCGGTGCTAGCCTCCTCGAAGGCAACGTCCGAACCGGATCATCCCAGGAACACCGGACAGGTGTTCTCCATTACTCCTAACCATTTGCCAATCCCTCATGCCTTTTCCACTGTCGAATGAACCCGATTAAGAATGGCGGCGAGTTGTGACCGACACGGTGGAGTCGAATGTTGGTACGGAAAACGGGCAGCAACAGCAAAGCCTGGCGACCGCGGCCGCGCGGAATTTGGCGACGACCACCAAATCCGTACCGCAGATGCAGGGCATCACCTCCCGGTGGCTGTTGCGCGTCCTGCCGTGGGTGCAGGCCCAGGGCGGCGTCTACCGGGTCAACCGCAGGCTGAGCTACACCGTGGGCGACGGCCGGATCGCGGTCTCCAATGTCGGTTCCCGGGTCCATGTGGTCGCTCCCGACCTGGTCGAACTGCCCGCCCTGCGGGGTTTCGAGGATGAGGAGGCGCTCCACGAGCTGGCCGGCCGGTTCGTCCAGCAGGAATACCAGCCCGGTGACGTCATCGCCGAATTCGGCCACGAGGCCGACCATGTCTTCGTGCTCGCGCACGGCAAGGTGAACAAGATCGGCACCGGCGAATACGGCGACCAGACCGTGCTGGGCACGATGATCGACGGCGACTATTTCGGCGACCAGTCGCTGATTCAGCAGCAAAGCATCTGGGAGTTCACCGCGAAGGCGCTGACCTCGGCGACAATTCTCGCACTGCCGCGTCAGGCATTCCAGCAATTGATCGAGCAGTCCGAGTCACTTCGTGATCACGTGGAGGCCTATCGGAACAGCCCGAGAAAAGCGCAGAACGTCCACGGTGAGGCCGAGATCCTGCTGGCGTCCGGGCACGACGGTGAGCCGGAACTGCCCAGCACGTTCGTGGACTACGAACTCTCGCCCCGCGAATACGAGCTGAGCGTCGCGCAAACGGTCCTGCGAGTGCACACCAGGGTCGCGGATCTCTACAACCAGCCGATGAACCAGACCGAGCAACAGCTGCGGCTGACCATCGAGGCGTTGCGCGAACGCCAGGAACACGAGCTGATCAACAGCGGCGACTTCGGCCTGCTGGCCAACGCGGACCTCAAGCAGCGCATCCCGACCCGGACCGGCCCGCCGACCCCGGACGACATGGACGAGCTGCTGGCCACGGTGTGGAAGGACCCGAGCCACATCCTGGCGCACCCCCGCGCGATCGGCGCCTTCGGCCAGGAGTGCAACAAGCGCGGCATCTACCCCGCTCCCGTCGACATCAACGGCCACCAGTTCCCGTCCTGGCGGGGCGTCCCGATCCTGCCGTGCAACAAGATCCCGGTCACCGGCACCCGCACCACCCAGATCATCGCGATGCGGGTGGGTGAGCAGAACCAGGGTGTGATCGGGCTGCACCAGACCGGCCTGCCCGACGAGTACCAGCCGGGCCTGTCGGTGCGGTTCATGAACATCAACGAGAAGGCGATCATCTCCTACCTGGTCAGCGCCTACTACTCGGCGGCCATCCTGGTCCCCGACGCGCTGGGCGTACTGGAGGACGTCGAACTCGGCCGCACCGGGGACTGACCCCTCGGCCACCGGACCTTGGCCGATGCCATGGCAACCCCTGACCTGGCCGTCGGCGCTCCCAACGGGTCAGGCCCACCGTGGTGCCCCCACCGGTCAAGGTGGTCGAGAGGGCGCTGGCCGATGTGTGGCCCTCCCATGTGCCCGCCATGCCGGGGCAGGGCCGTCGAGTGACTCGGCATCGGCCAGCGTCACCTAAACCTCTTCTCTCCCAGCAGGTCCCCACGAGTCACAAGCGCAACAGATCAACCTAGGAACAGGCGGTTCGCAGGGTGACACAGGTCGAGAATCCACAGTCGCAGATGAGCCTGGGGACAGCGGCGGCGCGCAATCTCGCGACGACGACCAAGTCCGTCCCGCAGATGCAGGGCATCACGCCACGCTGGTTGCTGCGTGTCCTGCCGTGGGTCCAGGCCGAGGGCGGTGTCTACCGGGTCAACCGCCGGCTGACGTACGCCATCGGCGACGGCCGGGTCAGTTTCACCAGCATCGGTTCGCAGATCCGGGTGGTCCCGCCGGAGCTGCGCGAACTGGCGCTGCTGCGGGACTTCGAGGACGACGAGGTGCTAGGCGCGCTTGCCGGCCGGTTCGTCCAGGAGGAGTTCGAACCGGGTGACGTGATCGTCCAGGGCGGTATGCCCGCCGACCGGCTCTACCTGATCGCGCACGGCAAGGTGGACAAGACCGGCGAGGGCGAGTACGGCACCACGACCCAGCTGGAAACCATGGCCGACGGCGAGTATTTCGGCGAGATGGCGGTGGCCGGCGGCCGCCGTGAGTGGAGCTTCACGATCAAGGCCAAGACCCGCTGCACGATGATGTCGTTGCCGCGCCAGGCCTTCGAGTCCGTCACCGCCCAGTCCGACGCACTGCGCACGCACGTCGAGAACTTCCTCACCCGGCCGAGCAAAGCGAGCAACCGGCAGGGCGAGGCCGAGATCGAGCTGTCGTCCGGGCACTCCGGCGAGTTCCCGCTGGCATCGACCTTCGTGGACTACGAGCTCTCCCCGCGGGAGTACGAACTCTCGGTCACACAGACGATCCTGCGCGTGCACACCAGGGTCTCGGACCTCTACAACCAGCCGATGAACCAGACCGAGCAACAGCTGCGGCTGACCGTCGAGGCGCTGCGGGAACGCCAGGAACACGACATGATCAACAACCCGCGGTACGGGTTGCTGCACAACGCGGACCTCAAACAGCGCATCCACACCCGCACCGGGCCACCGACGCCCGACGACATGGACGAGCTGCTCTGCCGGCGCCGCAAGACCCAGTTCTTCCTGGCGCACCCCAAGGCGATCGCGGCGTTCGGCCGGGAGTGCACCAGCCGCGGCATCTACCCCAACACGAAGGAACTCGACGGCAAGACCGTCCGGACCTGGCGCAACGTGCCCCTGCTGCCGTGCGACAAGATCCCGGTCACCGACACCGGCCGGACCTCGATCATCGCGATGCGCACCGGGCAGGACGCCCAGGGCGTGATCGGCCTGCACCACGCCGGGCTGCCCGACGAGTACGAACCCAGCCTGAACGTCCGGTTCATGGGTATCAACGACAACGCGGTCATGTCCTATTTGGTCAGTGCGTACTACTCGGTCGCCGTGCTGGTGCCGGATGCGTTGGGCATCCTCGAAAGCGTCGAGCTCGGACGCTAGCCATGACGACCCGTGAGATGACCACGGAGAGCCGCCAGCCCCGGGAAGTGCTGGCATGGAGCCGGACTCTGCTCGAACCGGCCACACGGGCCGCGATCGACTCCCTGCCCGCCACGATGCGGCGGGTCGCCGGGTATCACTACGGCTGGTGGGACGAGCACGGCCGCCCGTCGGACGCGGACAGCGGCAAAGCGCTACGGCCCACATTGGTCCTGCTCGCGGCAGAGGCAGTCGGTGGTGACGCCTCCGCCGCGATCCCAGCGGCGATAGCCGTCGAACTCGTGCACAACTTCTCGTTATTGCACGACGATGTGATGGACGGTGACGTCACTCGACGGCACCGGGCGACAGCGTGGACCGTTTTCGGGCGTAACGCCACGATCCTGACCGGGGATTCGTTGCTGACGCTCGCGTTCGACCTGCTCGCCGCAAGCGGGCACCCGGACGCGCAGGAGGGCATGCGGATCGTCAGCGCCGCCGTTCAGGCTCTTGTGGACGGTCAGGCGCTCGATGTCGAGTTCGAGGATCGCACGGACGTCGACCTGGCGGAGTGCGTGGCCATGGCGCGTCGCAAGACAGGCGCGTTGATCAGTGGCGCGTGT
The DNA here is from genome assembly GCF_017876405.1 of Kibdelosporangium banguiense. Classification (GTDB taxonomy): domain Bacteria; phylum Actinomycetota; class Actinomycetes; order Mycobacteriales; family Pseudonocardiaceae; genus Kibdelosporangium; species Kibdelosporangium banguiense. The sequence goes on from NZ_JAGINW010000001.1 coordinate 12,248,240, forward strand.
GCCATCGGGGCCCTGTTCGGCGGCGGGCGCTCGGCACAGGTCGACCACATGCGCGGGTTCGGTGCCGAACTGGGACTGGCGTTCCAGCTCGTCGACGATCTGCTGGGAATCTGGGGCGATCCGGCGGTCACCGGCAAACCGGTGTTCTCCGATCTGCACAACCGCAAGAAGTCCCTGCCGGTCGTGGTCGCCCTGGAATCGCAAACCCCTGCCGGGCAAGAGCTTCACGAGCTCTACCACGTCGAGCGGACGCTGTCGGGGCCAGAGGCCGCGCGGTGCGCCGAGCTGATCGACATGGCTGGTGGCCGCGCCTGGAGCCAGGCCCAGGCCGACGACCGGCTGGCACGCGCGATCCAGCGGCTGCGGTCGGCCGATCCGTGCACGGGTGCGGCCGCCGAACTGACCGGGCTGGCCCGAATGGTCATCTGCCGGGACCACTGAGCATCCAGATCGAGAGGCACTTTCCATGGACATCAAGGTGCTGCTCGCGTCGCCCCGGTCGTTCTGCGCCGGGGTGGAACGTGCCATCGAAGTCGTCGAGCAGGCGCTGGCGCACCGCAGACCACCGATCTACGTACGCAAACAGATCGTGCACAACACCCACGTGGTGGCAGACCTGCAGACGCGAGGTGCGGTGTTCGTGGACGAGCTGGACGCGGTTCCCGATGGGTCCACAGTGGTCTTCTCGGCCCATGGCGTCTCCCCTGCTGTCCGCGCCGAGGCCGAGCGGCGCGGACTGGACGTCATCGACGCCACCTGCCCGCTCGTGACCAAGGTGCACGCCGAGGCTCGCCGATTCGCCGCGCGAGGCGACACGGTAGTCCTGGTCGGACACGCCGGGCACGAAGAGGTCGACGGCACCATGGGCGAAGCACCCGACGTCACAGTGCTGGTCGAGACCGCAGAAGATGTTGCGAATCTGGAAGTCAAGGATCCGGCCAACGTCTCCTATCTGATGCAGACCACGCTGGCGGTTGACGAGGCCGCCGGAGTGGTGAGCGCGCTGCGGGAACGTTACCCCGATCTGAAAGGTCCCGGGTCGGACGACATCTGTTACGCCACGACCAACCGGCAGGAAGCGTTGAAGGCCATCGCCGAGGAGTCCGATCTGGTGCTGGTGGTCGGCTCGGCGAACTCGTCGAATTCGGTCCGGCTGATGGAACTGGCCCGGCGGCAGGGCACGGCCGCGTACCTGATCGACGATGTCTCCGGCATCCAGCCGGAATGGCTGGACGGCGTGCGGGTCGTCGGGGTGACCGCAGGTGCCTCGGCGCCGCCCGGACTGGTCGACGAAGTGATGGCCGCCTTAAATCCGTCCACAGTGGAGGAACGCGAGACCGCCCGCGAGACCATCCAGTTCACCGTGCCACCCACGGCCAGGCAGTCGTCATGACAGCGACATCGCACCCCCTGGTCGGCGATCCGGCCGAACTCGCCGATTACTCCCCCGCCCGGATCGCCCAGCTCGCCGGCGACATCCGGGACTTCCTGATCAGCAAGGTGTCGCGGACCGGCGGGCACCTCGGGCCCAACCTGGGCGCGGTGGAACTGACCATCGCGTTGCACCGCGTTTTCCGGTCACCCCACGACGTCCTGCTGTTCGACACCGGCCATCAGGCCTACGTGCACAAGATCCTGACCGGCCGGCAGGCGGAGTTCGACACACTTCGACAGTCCGGCGGGATGTCGGGCTATCCGTCGCGGTCGGAGTCCGAGCACGACGTCATCGAGAACTCCCACGCATCGACTGCTCTGTCTTATGCGGACGGCCTGGCGAAAGCGTTTGCGCTGCAGGAAAGCGACCGGCGTGTGGTGGCCGTGATCGGTGACGGCGCATTGACCGGTGGCATGTGCTGGGAAGCGTTGAACAACATCGGCGCGGCACCGCAGCGGCCGATGGTCATCGTGCTCAACGACAACGGCCGTTCCTACGCCCCGACTGTCGGCGGGATCGCCAGCCATCTGGCGATGCTGCGGTACGAGGGCGACAGGAACATCTTCGAGGAACTCGGGCTGGCATATCTCGGGCCGGTCGACGGGCACGACATGCTTGCCCTGGAAACCATGCTGCGCAAGGCCGTACGGCTGGAACGGCCGGTCGTCGTGCATTGCCTGACGCGCAAGGGAAAAGGCTACCAAGCAGCCGAGCAGGACGAAGCCGACCGGCTGCACGCGATCGGACCGGCCGACACGGTGCAGCCGGTCGGGACACCGACGTGGACCTCGGTGTTCGCCGAAGAGATCGCGGCGATCGGGGCCGAGCGGCCGGATGTCGTCTGTCTGACCGCCGCGATGACCGAGCCCGCCGGCCTGGCACAGTTCGCACAACGCTTTCCCGAGCGGACGTTCGATGTCGGCATAGCCGAACAGCACGCGGCGACCTCCGCCGCGGGAATGGCCATCGGCGGGCTGCATCCGGTGGTGGCGATCTACTCGACGTTCCTGAGCCGGGCGATGGACCAGATCCTGATGGACGTGGCCCTGCACCGGCTTCCGGTCACGTTCGTGCTCGACCGCGCCGGCGTGACGGGCCCGGACGGGCCAAGCCACCACGGCATGTGGGACGCCTCGCTGTTGCCGGTCGTGCCCGGTCTGCGGCTGGCCAGCCCGCGTGATCCGGCCAGGCTCCGGGAGTTGTTGCGGGAAGCAGTCGCCGTCAACGACGGGCCGACCGTTGTCCGTTACCCCAAAGCGAACACGAGCGAGGACATCCCGGCGGTGCGCCGGACCGGGCACTACGACATGCTGCGCGAGAACCCAGCCGCACAGGTGCTTCTGGTTTCGGTCGGCCCGCTCGCCGAGGCGTGCCTGCAGGCAGCGGACGAACTGGCCAAGCACGATGTCGCGGTGACCGTGGTCGATCCGCGGTGGATCGCGCCCCTGGATCCCAGCCTGTTGAAACTCGCGGGCAGATACCGGCTTGTGGTGGCCGTGGAAGACACCACAACGCCCGGAGCACTCGGCGGCCGGATCGCCCAGGCCCTCGCCGCCAGTGGTTCGGGCACATGCGCGGCGACCTTCGCACTGCCGCCACGCTTCCTGCCCCACGCGTCCCGCGCGCAGATCCTGCGCGCGCATGGCCTTGACGCGGCCGGCATCACCACCACCGTGCTCAAACGCCTGGAGGCCCTGTCGTGACCATGGTTCAGCTCGGACCGCCGAAGATCCGCCGGAAGTCCCGTCAAGTGCTCGTCGGGGGCGTCCCGGTCGGCGGGGACGCGCCCATCTCGGTCCAGTCCATGACCACCGCCTTGACGTCCAATGTGGACGAAACGCTCCAGCAGATCGCCGAGCTGACCGCGGCGGGCTGCCAGATCGTCCGGGTGGCCGTGCCGTCGCAGGACGACGCCGACGCGCTGCCGGAGATCGCCCGGCGCTCCAAGATCCCGGTGATCGCCGACATCCACTTCCAGCCCAGGTACGTCTTCGCCGCGATCGACGCGGGCTGCGCGGCGGTGCGCGTGAACCCCGGCAACATCAGGCAGTTCGACGACAAGGTCCGGGAGATCGCCCAGGCCGCCTCGGCCGCGGGCGTGCCCATCCGGATCGGCGTCAACGCGGGCTCCCTGGACAAGCGACTGCTTGCCAAGTACGGCAAGGCGACGCCGGAGGCGCTGGTCGAGTCCGCGCTGTGGGAGTGCTCGCTGTTCGAGGAACACGGCTTCCAGGACATCAAGATCTCGGTGAAGCACCACGACCCGGTCGTGATGATCGCGGCGTACCGCAAGCTGGCCGGGCGCTGCGACTATCCGCTGCACCTCGGCGTCACCGAGGCCGGGCCCAGGATGCAGGGCACAGTCAAGTCCTCGGTCGCTTTCGGCGTGCTGCTGGCCGCGGGCATCGGCGACACGATCCGCGTCTCGCTGTCCGCGCCGCCGGTCGAGGAAGTGAAGGTCGGCAGCCAGATCCTGGAGTCGCTGGGCCTGCGGCCACGGCAGTTGGAGATCGTCTCCTGCCCGTCGTGCGGCCGCGCCCAGGTGGACGTCTACAAGCTGGCCGAGCAGGTCACGGCCGCGTTCGAAGGCTTCCCGGTGCCGCTGCGGGTGGCCGTGATGGGCTGCGTGGTCAACGGCCCCGGCGAGGCCCGGGAAGCCGATCTCGGCGTGTCCTCCGGCAACGGCAAGGGCCAGATTTTCGTCCGGGGCGAGGTGATCCGGACCGTACCGGAGAGCAAGATCGTCGAAACACTCGTCGAGGAGGCGCTGAGCCGCGACTGGACATGACTAGGGTAACGGTGTGCGCGAAGTCCAGACGAAGGTTGCCCAGGCCGCGGACAAGCTCGGCCTGCACGCCAACGCTCCCACGCTGACCCTGACGCTGCTCTCCGAGATCGGCCGGCTGTCCGACGAGGTGCTCGCGGCCACCGCCAACGGCCGCCGGCCGTTCCGCCCCACCGAGGGGTGGGAGCAGCGGCTGGCCGATCTCGCCTTCACCGTGATCAGCCTGGCCGACCAGACCGGTGTCGACCTGGGCACCGCGCTGGACGGCACGATCGCGCGGCACGAGGCGAACGCCAAGCCGGTGGACGACCTGCCTGGCTGGTGAGCCCGGCGGCACGCCGGATTTGAGCCTCGTCATCCGGTTTGACTAGCCCAAATGTCTCGTCTTGGATGGGCGTTATGGCCTCTTCGATCCACAACGTCTCGTTCGACGCCCGCGACGCCTACGGTCTCGCCCAGTTCTGGAGCCAGGTCGTCGGCAAGCCCATCTACGACGTGGACAAGCCGGGTGACCCCGAGGTGGCCATCGACATGGGCGACGGCAGCAACCTGTTCTTCCAGCAGGTCCCGGAAGCCAAGAGCGGCAAGAACCGCGTGCACATCTGCCTGCAGGCGAACTCCACGCGCGACGAGGAAGTCGCCCGGCTGGAAGGCCTGGGCGCGAAGATCTTCGACGACCGTCGTAACGACGACGGCACCGGATGGGTCGTCATGCACGACCCCGAGGGCAACGAATTCTGTATCGAACGCAGCCTGGCCGAGAAGGCCGCAGCCAACTGAAGCCTATGCGCGGTATGTGATCCGGCCATCCACCAAGGTCACGGCGATCGGGATTTCGCGGAGATCCGCTGCCCCAGCCGGATCCTCGGCTGTCACGGTCAGGTCGGCGACGTCCCCGACGCGCACCTCGCTCCGGCCACGGCTGGCCGCGGCGAGCGCCACCGGCAGGGAGATCGCCTGTTCGGGGTGCCATGCCGGGCGGGAGTCGTCGGTCCGGGTCACCGCCGAGGCTATGCCGTCCCAGGGATTCAGGGGCGAGACCGGCGCGTCCGAGCCGATTTCGAGCGTGGCACCGGCTGCCAGCAAGGCGCCGTAAGGGAAAGCGTGCGCGGTGCGGCCGGCCCAGTGCTGGTCGGCGACGTCCCGGTCATCGGGCTGGTGCGCCGGCTGGACTCCGGCGATCACCCCGAGCTGGGCGAAACGCGCCAGGTCGTCGGGACGCACCAGCTGGGCATGCTCGATCCGGCCGGCACAGCCGACTTCGGCGAAGGCGTCCAGGGCGATCGTGTTGGCGTGGTCGCCGATCGCGTGCACAGCCGGGGTCAGCCCGTGCCGGGATGCCTTGCCCATCAAGGCGACCAGCTCGTCGAACGGCAACTCCAGCAGGCCGTGGGCATCCTGGCCGGGGTACGGGTCGTGACAATACGCCGTTCTGGTGTTCAGCGAGCCGTCCACGAACAGCTTGTACGGTCCGACTTTCACCATTCCACCGGTGCCCGGGAGCACATCCCCGGTCCGGCGCCCTCGCTCGATCGCGGTGTCCAGCAACGGACGCGAGACCACTGCGGACACCCGCACACCCGGCGCCCGTTCAGTCAGCCGCCGCAGCCAATCGGTAGTAGTGTCGGCATACTCGTAGTCCACGATCTCGGTGACGCCACGCGCGGCGGCGGCATCGGTGGCCTCGAGCACCCAGGCGTCCAACTGACTCACCGAAGCCGACGGCAGTTCAGCCGTGGCTGCCATGCAATCGTTCTCCAGCAGCACACCGGTCGGGTGATCCCGGCCGATCAGCCGCAGGGCGGTCGGGCTGAGCCACAACGTGTGCAAGTCGTTGCTGAACAACGCCACCGGCCGGCCAGGCAACGCGCGCTCCAGCAAGTCCTTGTGCGGCACGTCAGGCCAGGCCCCGTCTCGAAAGCCGTGGCCCAGCACCAGTTCGCCCACAGCGGAAGGCCGGTCTGCGAGCCGCGACACGAGCATGGTGACCACATCGGCCGCGGATGTCGCTTCAGCCAAGGGAATCCGGCGTCGGGAACTCGCCCACTGGGTAGCGTGCACGTGCACGTCCACCAAGCCGGGCAGCAGCGTGCCCCCGCCACACGCGATGACCTCGCCGGTACGCGGCAGCCCCGGCCCGATCGCGGAGACACGTCCGCCGGACACAGCCACGTCCACGCGGGGCCCGCCGGTCCCGAGTTGGACATCACACAGCAGTAGCGCGCTCACCCAGCAACGTTACCCCGCACGCGGGTAGGCTGATTCAGTGGGAAGAAGCACAAAAAGGATGGTCAGGACCCTGCTCGGCGCGACCGCGCTCGGTCTGCTGGCCAGGGCGGTGTGGGGTGTCCCGGCGGCCATGGGCGCGGCGCCGAAGGGCAGCAGGGCCGACCGGGTCAACCGGTCGCCGCAGTTCCGCGACGGCAAGTTCCGCAACGAGCACCCGAGCCAGTCGATGCCCAGCGGCGACATGGGCGACCTGCTACGGCGTTACCGGGAGGACAAGCCACGCCGCAAGCCAAGTGGACCCATCCCGCTTGTCAGCCCATCGGCCGAAGCGCCCGCCGACGGCCTGCACATAACGTGGTACGGCCACGCGTCCGCCCTCATCGAGATCGAGGGCTCCCGGGTGCTGTTCGATCCAGTGTGGAGCGACCGGGTCTCACCGTCCGCGCTCGTCGGCCCGAAACGGCTACACCCCGTACCGGTACCGATCGACGAGCTTCCCCCGCTGGACGCGATCGTCATCTCCCATGACCACTACGACCACCTCGACCTGCCGACCGTGCGTGCGTTGCTGCGTACCCAGCGTGCGCCATTCGTTGTGCCACTGGGTATCGGCGCACATCTGGAACGCTGGCGGGTACCCGCCGACCGGATCGTCGAGCTGGACTGGGAGGAAAGCACGCGGGCCGGCGCGCTCACCCTGACCGCCACCGCGGCCCAGCACTTCTCCGGCCGCGGCCTGTCGCGGGACGGAACCCTTTGGGCCTCTTGGGTTGTGGCCGGCCCGGCCCGGCGGGTGTTCTACAGCGGCGACACCGGTTACTTCGACGGTTTCGCCACCATCGGCGAGAAACACGGCCCCTTCGACGCGGCACTTGTGCAGATCGGCGCGTACGACCCGATGTGGCCCGATATCCACATGACGCCCGAGGAAGGCGTGTCCACGCATATGGACGTGCATGCGCACGTGCTGATTCCCGTGCACTGGGCCACTTTCACTCTGGCGCCGCATGCGTGGGCCGAACCGGTGGATCGCCTGTGGCGCGAGGCAAAAGCCCAGGGTGTGACCCTTGCTGTGCCCAAACCGGGTGAACGCGTGGACATCGACAACCCGCCGGCGGTTGACGGATGGTGGCAAACACTTTGATGCGATGCACTCGAAAGGGCGTAGAGAACTGGCGCACAGTCGAGTGAGAATATGGCCCTCGCCATAGCTCAAGTGGGAGAGCACTCAGGCCCCCGGGCCGGAGAGGACGTCGGTTCGATTCCGGCTGGCGAGTCGAAGGACATGGGCCGGCCCCGCGCGGACCGGCCCTGTCACTGTCCACAGTAGACTACCGGGAAGCGTGGATCCGCTTCGGCCCGGATTCGCCTGCGATCTCGATCCGACGGGGCTTTGCCCGCTCGGCAACAGGAATCCGCAACGTCAGCACGCCCGCTTCGTACGAGGCGTCCACGCGCTCGGCATCAAGGCTGTCGCCGAGGAACAACTGCCTGCTGAACACACCCAGCGGCCGTTCGGACACCTGCATCCGCACGTCCCCGCCATGCGCCGGGCGCCGTTCCACCTTGACTGTCAGCACATTGCGCTCGATGTCGAGCTCGACTGTCCGGGGGTCGACACCGGGCAGGTCGAAGTGCACGACAAACGTGTCACCGTCACGGTAGGCGTCCATCGGGATCGAGGCGGGCCTGGTCCATGTTCCCGCGGGCTGCAGCAGTTGCTGGGTCAGCCGGTCGAGCTCCCTGAACGGATCGGTGCGCATCAACATCGTGAAGCCCTCCTTGTCGTCTGATGCCAGTCGTTACGCACGTGCCACTGTTCTAGCATTGTCATCGTTCGGGGCGTGGCAGAAGGCACGCGTCAGCCCAGCGCCGCCGAGTTGCTCGCCGCGCTGGTCGTGCTGCGCGGGCTACGCGACGACCTCGCCCGCTGGGAACCCCAGCTCATCACCGCCGCGCGCGAACTGGGAACGAGCTGGGCAAGTCTCGCCCCGGCGCTCGGCCTGGCGCTCGGCCTGGCCAGCAGGCAGGCCGTGGAACGCCGCTACTTGCGTTTGAGCCCGTTGCCATCCGGGACAAGCGTCGGTGAAGACCGCGTCCGTGAAGTCCGGGATCAGCGCGCGGGCGACCGCGCGGTCAGCGAGTGGGCCCGTAAGAACTCCGCTGTCCTGCGGCAACTGGCTGGTCAGATCATCGGCCTGCCGGACATTCGGCCCCGGAAACTCACCGCGGCGCTGTCCGACGACGACCCGGCGGCGCTGATCGCCCCGCTCGCCGGCATCCGGGATCGCCTGCGCGCCAACCACCCTGAGCTGGCCGACCGGATCGGTGACCTCACCGGCCAGATCGACCAGCTGCGAACAACGACTAGCGCTTCCCGATCCAGGGGAACTTCACGTCCAGGTTGATCGTCATCGTGTCGGCGACCTTGACCAGGTCCGCCTGGGACACCGGGCCGCTGACCTCCAGCCAGAGCCCGCCGGTGAGTTCCACCCAGACCTCACCGTGCTCGCTGCCCGCGGTACCGGAAGCGCCAATGAACACACCCTGCTTGCCGCGCACCGTGACTGGCGTGCCGTTGCCTGCCGTCGCGCTACCGGGCTTGTCCCTGTCGATCTGGGCAGTCACACGCTTCTGGCCCCGTGCCTGCGGCGCGAGATCGGTGTCAAGGAGCAGGGAGTAGTCCGTCGGCGTGGTGCCCCAGACCGAGAACAAGCCTTCCTTCATGGTCTCGGGCAGCCAGCCGAAGCCGGCACTCCGGACGATCGCGGCGTTGCCGTCCGGCCGGATCGAGCGGGCGATCTGCACAACGACCTCGCTGGCATTCGGCACGAAGTCCACCGCGAGCGTCAGCCGCTCCCCCGGTGCGGCCATCCACTCGACGAGCCCCTGTCCACCCTGCCCTTCGTCTTTCTTGCCGCCGACGTCGACCAACTGCCCCGGCACACCGTTGATGTCGACGGGGGTGATGTCACCGGGGAAGTTGGTCCGGTCAGGCAGCTTGGTGGCCTTCTGAAGAGTCAGAGTGACCCTGGATTCACCTTTTGCCGCGGGCTGGCTGGGCAGTTTCCAGATTCGCATCAACGTGCCGTCCGGCTGGCTCATCCGTTGGGACTCCGTCGCGCCATCGGGCAGCTGGCTCGGCTGGTATTTCATCACCGGTGTCCCAGGCGGAACTGTCTCGGTCTCTGTCGCTGCCACGCTTGGCTGAGGCGGTGTTGCGGCCGGGCCGGTCGTGACCGGCTGCCCGCCGTCGCCCGTGAACAGCACGAAGGGCGTCACGACCACAGCGGCGACACCGGCCGTGAGCAGCGAAATCCCCCCTATGCCGATCCGCCTGCGGGAACTGGTCCGCCTGGCGACCTCGGCCAGCACACGGCGGTGGTCGCCGGCCCGGCCTGCCTGCTTCTCGAACGCGTGCTTGATCATCTCTTCGGTGCTCATGGTTTCCCTCAGACGTGAGTGACGGACGGGGTGACGCGCAGCGTGGCCAGCGCGCGGGAGATGTGGCTGCGGACAGTTCCCGTGCCGCAGCCCATGATCTCGGCGATCTCTTCGTCAGGCAGGTCGCTGTAGTAGCGCAGGACCAGAGCGGCTCGTTGCCGCTTCGGCAGCGCGGCGACGTCGGCCAGCAGCGCGTCCCGCTCGTCGTACCGGCTTGCCGGATCCGCCATCGCGGCCCCCAGTTCCACCATCACCTCAGGTGACTGCGGCAGGTCGGTCGACGCCTTGCGCCTGCGCCAGGACAAGAACTGGTTGGTGATCATGCGCCGGACGTAGGTCTCCGGCGACCGCAGTCCTTCGATGCGTTTCCACTTGCGGTAGGTGCGCACGAGCACCTCCTGCACGATGTCCTCGGCCAGATGCCGGTCGCAGGTCAGCACGGTGGCGTAGCGCAACAACGCTTGCGTCCGTGCGCCGGCGAACTCTTCGAATGTCACGGTGTGCCCCTTCTGCCTGTTCACTGCACACACGCCACGACTGCGCCGGTTCGTTGAAGCCATCCGCCGGAAATGTTCGTGTCAGCACCGAATATCGTGTCCACGTGCATCGGGTCGACTTCTACGAGCTGCTTGGCGTCGACGAGGACGCTACGGCGAACGAGATCCGGTCGGCCTACCGGGCATTGGCCAAGGTCATGCACCCGGACGCGGGCGGCACCGCAGGTACGTTCCGTTTGCTGCGCGAGGCGTACGAGACCCTGTCGGACCCCGAACTGCGGGCCTACTACGACAGCGGTGAGGACGAGGAAGAAGAACCCATCCCGGCCCAGCAGCCGGTGGCAGCGGTTCGGCGCGGCCCCCGCGGCATCGTCCGCGACAACCCGGACTACATGCCGCCCCAGCCCGAGATCCCCTTCGACTCGATCCCGTGGTGGCACACCGCGGGCGAACGCCAAGTCGCCGTCCCCCAGGCAGTCCGGCCCGACCAACGGGTCCTGGCGGTGGCCGTCGCGGCCTGGATCGCCCTGCTGCTGGCATTGCTCCTGGTGGCGCCGCCGACCCCGCTGGTCGTCATCTGGCTGCTGGCGTTGGCCGCGTCCGGCGCGGTGCTCTTCAGGATGGTGAAACGGCACCTCGACGGCCGCGCCGCCAACCAGGCATTCATGGTCCGCTTCGGCGGCAACCAGGTCTTCGGCCGCCCAGGCTTCGGCAGCGACCACCGCGCCGAGCAGATGACAGCCCAGTTACTGACGACCTACCTGACGAAGCTGCCCGGTGTACGGATCTTCCACGGGCTCTCCGAACCCGGATCAGTCCTGGTCGACGTCGATCACGCGGTGCTCTGCGGCCACCGCCTCGTCCTGATCGAATCGAAGATGTGGCTGCCCGGCCACTACGACATCGACGAGGACGGCGACATCTGGCGCAACGACCACCCGTTCCGTGGCGGCTCGACCCGCCTCGGCAGCCAGATCGCGGCGTTCCGCGGCCTCTGGCCCGACCTGGAAGTCCGCGGCGTCCTGCTGCTCTACCCGACAAGACCAGGCGAGATAACCACCGACTACACCGGCACCCCCATCCCGCCCATGACCCCGGCCGACTTCGTCCGCGACATCGGCGCCTGGCTCGCCGCCGACCCGATAACCGTCGACAGGACCGCCTTCGCCGAGGTTCTGGCGCAGGTGGTGGGGTAGCTCCATGACAAAGGCCGACGGCTTGGGTAGCCGTCGGCCTGGACATAGCGGGAACTAGTCAGCGGGGCAGTCAGCCTGCGAGGGCGAGCAGGTTCTGGTTGCGGCTGGGGTGCCGTAGTTCGGCCAGGGCGTGCTTTTCCAGTTGGCGGATGCGCTCGCGGGTCAGGCCGATGTGCTCGGCGACCTGCTGGAGTGTGTACTCGTGGCCGTCGTGCAGGCCGTAGCGCAGCGAGATGATCAGGGCCTCGCGTGGGGGCAGGGTGGCGATCTGCTTGCGCAGTTCGGTGTAGAGCTCCTCGCGTTCGAGGACGTCGGCGGCGTTCTCGGCCTCCATGTCGGGGACCAGGTCGGCGATCTTGGAGTCGCCGTCCTCGCCGACCGGGGTGTCCAGGCTGACCGCGTCGCGACCGGCGCGGCGCAGTTCCACGATCCGCTCGGCGGTGGTGCCGACCTCTTCGGCCAGTTCCTCCGGCGTCGGGTCGCGGTTCAGCTTGGTCTCCAGCTTGCGTTCCACCCGGCGGAACTTCGCGAGCTCCTCCACCACGTGCACCGGCAGCCGAACTGTGCGGGTCTGCTCGGCCAGCCCACGCCCGATCGCCTGCTTGATCCAGGCCATCGCGTAGGTGGAGAACTTGAAGCCCTTGGAGTAGTCGAACTTCTCGACCGCGCGGATCAGACCCAGGTTGCCCTCCTGGATCACGTCCAGCATCGGCAGCCCCGCCTGCGAGCGCTTGCGGGCCTGGGAGACCACGAGCCGCAGGTTGGCGCGGATCATGTGGTCCTTGGCCCGGGCACCCTCGCGGGCGATGATCTTCAGCTCGGCGAGGTCGTGGGCGATCTGCTCGCCCTGTTCAGCACGTCGCAGCAGCTCAGCGGCGTACAGACCGGCTTCGATCTGCTTGGACAGCTCGACTTCCTGTTGAGCGGTGAGCAGTGGTGTCGCTCCGACCTCGGCCAGGTAGTATCCAACCAGATCGGCGTCTTCCCGAGGACGGACAACGGCCTTGGTCGTCTCGACGGACATGGTCTCCCCCTTTCAGGGCGCGCAGGTCTCCACCCCGCGTCAGGTCGCGACTGACCGGGGCTCGAACGTGGTTTCCGGTTCTTATGCCGGTTACGCAGCGTTCAACGTTACCTTGATGGTTTGTATTCCACTCGTGCGACGATCGACACATGGTCGCGTGACGCCTTTGTCACCAGCATCACTCATTCGAGTTACCGCTAGGTTAGGCTTGCCCTCAAGTGTAGCCCTGAACAGGGCCGATACGCCTGGCATTTTCCGCTGGTGGAACATCGACCGGCGTCAGCCCGGTATACCAGACCGCCGCCGGCATGACGAGAATCACCCTCCGGTTGGACGCCGGAACCGGTTCCGGACGCCGCCGCCAGCACGTTCCCGGACCGGGCGAACCCCTAATAGGTCCACTGAGGACATTGCCGTCACTCTTCTGGAGTAGCTCTACGATCTCAGGCATCGACCCGAACCGCTCACGCCCGCTGATCGCGCTGCGCGCGCGGTTGAACGCGCTCGGCGACACGGACCTGACCGAGTTCCTCAGCACGCAGGTGACCGCCGACGCCGAGGCGCTGCTCGGCTACCTGGCCACACCCGACGGCGTGGATGTGGAGGTCCAGCACCTGCTGGGCATGACCCACTTCGTCCGCGCGGCAGCCCAGAACGAACAGGACGGGCAGGAGGACTGGGCGCGATGCATGGTGCTGCTGTGGCCACTGTGCCTGGAGAACCCCAAATCCGTGCCGGATCTGGTGATCACCACGTTCGAGCAGGCCGCCGGGCAGCCGATGCCGCCGGAAGGCGAAGAGCGCGCACACATGTACGCCGAGGCCATGGGCGACTTGGGATTGCTGCTGTGCACCTTGCACGAACGCGGAAACCCGCACGCGGGTAACGCCGCCGTCCAGGTGCTGCGCGGTGTCGTGGCCGCTCTCCCGCCGGACCGGCCGACGCGGGCCGTGGCGTTGTGCGGCTACGGATTCGCGCTCATGGACCAGCTGCAGGACGAGACCGACCCGGCGAGGTTCGACGAACTGATCACGGTTTTCCGGGAGGCGTTCGAGAAAACCGGTGAGGACGACTACGTCCGTGCCGCCACCGGACTGGCGCTCTCGTTGCGTGCCAAGGCTTTGCTCGGTCAGGACGACCAGCTGCTGGCCGAGGCGGTGGAGAAGTTCCGCACCGCCGTGGCCGCCGCCGAAGGCAACGAGCAACGGCCCGCGCTGCTCGCCGAGCTGGGCCACTCGCTGGTGATCTGGGCGAGCATCCACACCGAGCCACAACCGGACATGCTGCGCGAGGCCATCGTCGCCCAGCGCGAGGCCCGCGAGCAGCTGTGGCAGCTCAATCCGGTCCTGCTGTGCCAGTTCGGTCTCGGCCTGATCGAGGCGCACGAGGCAGGCGTGGCCGAGGCCGACCTGAACGAGGCGGTCACGCTGCTCGAGGAGGCCGTAGCGGGCTTCCTGGAGGGCAGCGCGGAGCAGGAAGAGGCCGCGGCCATCCTTTTCCGTGCGGTCGCGGCCCGCACCACAGCGCAGTCCATAGCCAGGCAGACGCCAGCCCAGAGGGCGCTGGACGACGTGTTCACCGCGGCGCTGCCCGGTGGGCCGACGGCCGGCGATCCGGACAACCTGATCGCGTCCATGCACCGGATAGTGGGCACGGCACCAGGCGGCGGGCAGAGCCGGCACGAGCAGGCGATGGACCTGATGGCGACCGTGCTGCGCTACCCGCACGAGGCCGACCTGACCGAGGTGATGGCCAAGGCCATGCACGTGCTGGAGCAGCAGGTCGAGCACCTCGATGAAGCCGATCGGGCCGAGGCGATGCAGCGGATCCTCGATCAGCCCGAGCCGGAGCCGGTCCGCAACGTCGACCCGGCCGAACTCGCCGAGATCACCGAGCTGCTCGACCGCGTCCAGCAGCATGGTCCGGCCGATGAGGACGACATCGACCGGACCATGCTGCGGCTGACTCAGCTGGGGCTCAAGCTGGTGACCCTCGACCGCACCGATCCCGCGGGCGGGGCGGCGACCCTGCAGGAGGTGATGCAGACGCTGCCGCAGCTGCTGAACGACGCCAGAATCCCGGTCCGGTCGGTCGAGGCGATGACCGCGCTCGGCGGGGCGATGCTGTCGCCGTTCGAGGCGCTGGCCAAGACCGAGCGGAACGTCCGGATCTTCCGCGAGCGGTTCGCCGCGGACGGCGGCGTCGAAGCACGCAAGGCGTTGGCTCTGGCGCTGTTCACGCATTTCGATCTGACCCATGACGACGACGTGTTCCACGAGGCCGTCGAGCACGCCCGGGCGGTGGTCGGCCAGACTTCGCCGCCGGACCTGCGGACCGTGAACATGTGGGCCCACTCAGCCATGTCCAGGGCGCATCGCGGGGCGAGTACAGGCGGTGGCTCAGTCGCCGAGATGGCGTCGAACAACGCCGCCCAGTCGATCGCGCAGAACGATGGTCCCGGTGCTCTGGAAGGCATCGAGGACGGCCGCGCGATGATGCTGTCCAACGCTTTCAACACGCGGCGGGAGCTGGACAACCTCAGGCGTGCGGACCCGGAGCTCGCAGAGGAGTTCATCGTGGTGCGGCAACGCGCCACGGACTTCTACCAGCCTGGTGCACCGCCACCGGCCGCGGAGGACATAGAGAAATGGCGTGCCCTGTCAGCGGAATGGACCGTGCTGAGCGAACGCGTCAAGGCGCTACCGGACTTCGACCGGTTCCTGATGCCCTTGCCGATGGGGGCGACGGACCTGCAGCCCGCGGCCGCCGAAGGCCCTGTGGTGACGATCAACGTCAACCCGCGCCGCTGCGACGCCATCGTGCTGAGCACCTCAGGCACACGCCTGGTGGCGTTGCCCGGCCTGAACGCGGACGACCTGCAGGAGCGCTCGGAAAGATTCCACTCCGCACTGTCTGATGCAGAGGCACGGGAAACCGTGCTGCAGGAGACACTCGGCTGGCTCTGGGACGTCATCGCCGAGCCGGTGCTGACCAAACTGGCGCTGCCGCAAGGTTCCCGGCTCTGGTGGTCGCCGACCGGGCCGCTGAACTTCCTGCCGCTGCACGCGGCCGGCCGGGACAGCGAGTCGGCCTTCGACCACGTCGTCTCCTCGTACACGCCGACGATCCGCGCCCTGATGTACAGCCGCTCAGGCACAGTCTCGCCGTGGCGGTCCGCTTTGGCGGTCGCGATGCCGGAGACACCCGGCCACGCACCCCTGCCCGCCACCCAGGCCGACGCGGAGGCGCTGGCAAGCCGAATCCCCGGCCCACCGCCGTTGATCGGACCGGAGGCAACCCGGTCAGCCGTGCTGTACGCGTTGCCACACGTCAACATCGCGCACTTCGCATGCCACGCAGGCAGCGACCCAGCCGACCCATCAGCCAGCTATCTGCAGCTGCAGGACGGCCCGCTGGACGTGGCCACCATCGCGCGGATGCGGCTGGAGAACGCGGAACTGGCCTACCTTTCGGCATGTGCGACCGCACGCGGCGGCGTCCGGTTCGCCAACGAGGCCGTGCACATCGCTTCGGCATTCCAGCTCGCCGGCTTCAGCCAGGTCATCGCCACCCTCTGGGAGATCAACGACGGCGTCGCCGCAGCGGCGGCAGCGGGCGTCCACCAGGAACTGTCGTCCGCGCTGACCGAGCAAACCCGCCTGCCCGGCGCCGTGGCCCTGCACAAGATCACCCGCCAGATGCGTGACGCCTGGCCGTCAACCCCGTCCGCCTGGGCCGGTTACGTCCACGCCGGGGCCTAACCGTCAGGCGTCGAAGCGGTGGCGGGCGGCCTCGATGTGACCGAAGTACCGGTGGGTCCAGTCACACATTCCGTCGACGGTTGCGCGTAGGCCCTGGCCCGGCTCGGTGAGGGTGTATTCGACACGCGGCGGGACGGTGGGGTACGCGCTGCGCTCGACCAAGCCGTTGCGCTCCAGCATGCGCAGGTTCTGGGTGAGCATCTTGTGGCTGATGCCCTCGATCTCGTTGCGCAGTTCGCTGAATCGCAGGGTCCGTTCACCGAGAGTCTCGATGATCAGGAACGCCCACTTGTTGGCGACGTCGGAGAAGATCTCTCGCGCCAACGAGTCCGCGCGCCTGAGGTCTGTTTCCTCGGATCGGCCCTTGATCTGTTTGGTCACCATCAGGTTCCCCAGTCACTAAAAAGTGCGTTCTTCCATGTCAGCGACCACTCTCTTACAGTTCCTGAGTAACCACAAGAGACCACGAGGGTCTGGTGTGACGAGCACGGGCCCACGATGCCCGGACAAGGAGGCGGACGGCATGGCCATCACCCTGGTGAACCCCAGCGGATTGCCCAAGATCGATGTCTACCGGCAGGTGTCGATCGCAACCGGGTCAAAGCTGGTCTTCATCGCCGGTCAGGTCGCCTGGGACGCCGAGGGGACCACGGTCGGCAAGGGCGACCTCGCCGCGCAGGTCGAGCAGTGCTACCTCAACATCGGCACCGCCCTGGCCGAGGCCGGCGGTAGTTTCGACGACGTTGCGAAACTGAACTTCTACGTTGTCGACTGGACTCCCGACAAGATGCCCCCGCTCCTGGAGGGGATCTCGCGGGCGGCCGCAAAGCTGGGAATCACCCCGGTCCCGCCGGCCACGCTGCTGGGTGTTGCGGCACTCGACGTACCCGACCACCTGGTCGAGATCGAAGCCACCGCGATCCTCGACTGAACAGACGCCCTTCGCCCGCTGAGCACCGCCAGTATGGACGCCCCTCTTCACATCCCGGTCTCGGCCTCCCCGTGCACGACTTCAACCACGGAACGAACGCGACCCCGTCAACAGTTCCACCCAGGCAAGACGAACCCGTGCGAATGGGCCGTTCGCACGGATTCACCCCGCCGGCTTCGACACAGGCCTAAGGCCACACGCAGGGCGAAGTGGCCGTCACGAAGAACGCACCGAGGTCGTTGGTCTGGACCGCCATGCGGAATCCGTCGGCCAGGCGTTCGGCCCACAGGTAGTTCGGGCGGGCGTCCTTGAGGATCTGGAACCCGTTGCCCGTCAGCCAGGTGTGCAGTGTGTCGACATGGGGCAAGAGGTCTCCGGCGATGTAGACCTCGTATTGCGCGACCGCGGTTACACGGCCGGGTTCACCACCATCGGTCGGGTCGTCGCAGGGGGTCGGATCGCCTGCGATCTTCACTGAGCCGAGTGGGTTCAGGTGAGCGAGCACTTGGCGGACGAGTTCGTCGACCTCATGGGTGGCGTTCTCGAGGGTGAGCACTGGTCCTCCCGTCAGAACGTCGGCTTGCCGGCGATGATGTTGCCCATGTTGGTCAGCGCGGGATTGCCGGTTTCCCAGTACATACTGTGCACCGCCTGGTTCCAGCCCACTGCGCTGGGCGGGCCCGGTGCCGATTCGAACGTGTTGGTGAACTGTGTGGGCGACGGACCGTGTGTCCCGGCAACCACGTTGATCGGGTCGTACTGCGCGGTCGTGGAGTGGACACGATCGGCGACCTTGTCCTCGGGAACACCGGTGAGATGCAGGTCTTTGACGTTCGTGACGCCCACACCCGGGCTCGCCACGAACACTGCCTCGTCCGCGTTCAGTTTGCCGTCCCGGGCAGCATGTCCGATGAGGACAGTGCCGTAGCTGTGGCCGACCACCGTGTTGTGGGACTTCTCGCCCTGATGGGTCTCCCGCAGGCCGTCCTGGAAATTGTTCAGAGCGGCTTTGCCGTTGTCGGCGAACTTGTTCTGGGCGGCTTCCGGAATACCCTGTGGGGCCTCATATCCGACCCAGGTGATGACCGAAGTGGACGGTGAACCGGCGTTCTTGGCCGCCAGCACCATCTGGTCGGCCCGGGTGAGGTCGGTCTTCATGTCGGCGACCGTCGAGTACGTGCCGGGGACATACGTGGCCACGTTCTTGGCGGTGTCCGGGTTGCCCATCGCGACGATCGCACGGCCGGTGCCGTCCGAACTGATCTTCAGCAGGTACGGCTGCTGGTGTTCGGCACTCGGCTTGGTGTTCAGGCGGTCCTCGATCTCCCCGATGCCCTTGAGTTTGCCGTTGATCTCGGCGGCCTTGCCAGGATCCTGGTCGCGCATCTCGATCAGCTTGGCCTTCTCCTGAGCCAGTACCGCCCGGTTCGCGCGGTCGCGTACCTCCGCGGGAATGCCGTCCAGGTTGCCGATCTTCTCGCTGTGCATGAACAGCAACGACTCCTGCTGCTGCGGGGTGAGCGACTTCCACCAGTCGTTGACTTCACCAGGCTTGGCCTTGGGGCCAGGGATGGAGGTGTTCCCCGCGATCACCGTCGCGTCCTTCGCGCCGGGGGCCATGCCTGCGGCCTGCGCGGTGAGTTTGCGTAACGCGGCGGCGGCTTCTTCGTCGGCCGCGGTCGCGTGCCGCAGAATGCCTTGGACGACCGGAGTCAGTTGCGCGGCGACCTGCTTCTGGTCAGGCAACGTCTGCTGCGGCGAGCGCCCCGGCACGGGGTACGGCGTATTGCCGACGGTGCGATCGGTCGCCACAACCGTCCCATCCGGCTGGATCACCAGGGAGTTGTCGTTCGCCGTGGCGATGGCTTCCCGGAGTCTGGCCTGATCAGCGGTCAGAATCGTGCCGACCTGGGTGAGCACGGGCGGGATGCGTCCCATCTGCTCGGCAGCGTCAGCCAAGCGTTTGCGCTGCTCGTTGAGGTCGCCCTTGGCGGCCTCGCTGCCCTTGCCGGTCCACTTCTCCAGGGACTTGATCTGCTTGGCGAGCTCATCCCCGCGCTCGCCGATCAGCTGGGCGAACCGCTGCCACTTGCCGGCGGCCCGGCTGAACACAGCCGGTTCGGCATCCCGCAGTTCCGGGAACGACAGCATGGTCAGTCCCCCTTCAACCGCGTCTTGTTGCCCTGCTCGACGCCGGCGTACTGCCGCGCGTTCATCACCAGCTTGTCCCCCGCGACCGCCATCTTCGTCCCGGCGACCGAAAGCACCTGCTCCCAGCTGGTCTCACACTCGGCGATGCCCTTGGCCGTCGCGAACCCCCGATTGGCCTGTCCCCCGGCATCCTGCGCCCCCGAATGCCCATCGACCACCACATTCAACGCATCCGCGCCGTCGACAATCCCATTGCCGGCCCGCCGCAGCTCATCCGGCGTCACTTCGAACCCCATACCCCGCCAGAGCCACCAGGGCGGCCCCGGGTTCCCACGAGTTCAGCCGGCTCGTTCGGCGCCGATCCGGGGGAAGGGCGCGGTGGAGAAGACGACCTCCACCGCGACTTCGAAATACTCCGCGATCTTCAGGGCCAGGTAGAGGCTGGGGCTGTATTCGCCGCGTTCGAGGTAGCCGACGGTCTGGTAGTGCACGCCCAGTGCGTCGGACAGCTGACGGCGGCTGATGCCCCGTTCCGCGCGCAGCATCGCGATGCGGTTGTAGATGACCTCGCTCATGTAATCCTCTGGAGTGCCTTTTCCCTGCGTTCGGTCATGCTTGCGCCGGATTCGCGGCGGGCCATCCTGCGCATGACCATGGGGGCCACGATCAGGCCGATGACGGCCCAGATGCCCAGGACTCCGATGGTTTCCAGGGTTCGCCAGGATCCGCCGATCTCGACCGCGGCCATACTGTCAGGCAGCAGGGCCGAGCGCATGCCCAGGCCCAGCCAGTAGATCGGGAACAGCTGGCCGAGGACCTGCATCCAGCCGCTCATCTCGCCCAGGGGCCCGAAGATCCCGGAGATGGCGACCAGGCCCATGATCGGCAGCATCATGATGCCGACGTTGCGCGGGTTCTCGAACATCGAGCCGAGCACGGCACCGATCGGCATGGTGGCGATCAGGCCGAGGGCGAGCACCCAGATCAGCGTCAGCCACGCGCCGACGCTCGTCAAAGCCAGGCCGTCGAACAGGAACGTGCCCGGAATCAACAGCGCGAGCACGCTGACCACGGACAGACAGGCCACCAGGACGATCTTGCCGATCAGGTAGCCGAACATCCCGTTCGGGATCGCCTTGGCCCGCAGCAATGTCCCGTCCTCGCGTTCGACCGCGAGCTGCTGGGAGACCGTCACCATTCCGTTGAACGCCACGGTCATGCCGAGCACGCTGCTCAGCGACATGGTGCCCAGCGAGAAACCGGTCTGGCCGATTGTCGCGCCGCGCATGAAGATCATCACGACCAGCAGGATCACGGTCGGGAACACCGCGGCGAAGATGTCGGTCGTGGTCACGAACGACTGCCTGAACTCGACCAGGCCACGCCGCGTTCCGGACCGGGCGGCCGCCGCCAGCGGGTTCATCGGGTCACCTCCACGAACTCACGCGCTGCCTTCTCGTGCTGGCCGGATTCGAAGGCCACCACCATCGCCATGTATGTGTCCTCGAGCGAGCCGCGGCGCACTTCGAGGTCACCGATGTCGTCACCGTGCTGTTTGAACAGGTCGTGCACGAACTTGGTCGCCTCGGTCGTGGCGTGCACGAACCGCTGGCCGCGCATCGTCCACTTCACCTCGGACTCGGTGGACATCTCCAGCGACAGCTGGTCCGCCGAGCCGTCGGCGATCACCGAGCCACCGGCCAGGATCAGGATCCGGTCGGCCAGTTTCTCGGCCTCGGCCAAGTCGTGCGTGGTCAGCAGGATCGTGGTGTCCTCGTCGTCGGCCAGCCGGTGGACCAGGTCGTGGAACTCACGCCGGGCGGCCGGGTCGAAACCGACCGTCGGCTCGTCGAGGAACAGCACGTCCGGCTTGCCCACGATGCCGATCGCCACGTCCAGGCGACGGCGTTGCCCGCCGGACAGCTTGTTCACCCTCTTGTGGGCGTGCTCGGCCAGGCCGACCGCGTTCACGAGCTCGTCGATGTCCCACGGCTTCTGATAGGGCTCGTAGAACGTCGCCAGATGCCCCAGCAGATCGCGGATCCGCCATTTGCCGTGATCACGCCACGACTGCAGGACCACGCCGAGCCGCGCCCGCCAGCGCTCGTCGGCGTGCGCGGGGTCGCTCCCCAGCACCGAGACCTCGCCGGCCGACCGCATCCGGAACCCTTCGAGGATCTCGATCGTTGTGGTCTTGCCCGCACCGTTCGGCCCGAGCAAGGCCAGCACTTCCCCCCGGTGCGCCTGAAAATTGACGCCTGTCAGCACATCTGTTGTGCCGTACCGCATCCGCAGGTCGCGGACGTCGAGCACGGGCTCGTCCCCGGCCATCGCTCCCCTCCCCATATCTAACCTCTCCATCAGAATGTAGCAGACCTACTACATCTGACAACAGGGATGGATCACTCGACTAAAGGGACAAACTGTCAATATGCGACGATCGCGAACGATTCGGGCCCGACTATCAGGTCCTCACCTATCCGTACATCACCGACCGCGAGCAGAACCTCGCCCGCCTCCCGCGCGACCGCACTCGCGCTCAGGTTGCAGACCAGCTGGATACGACCGCGATGCAACGTCACGACCCGGTCGTCCTGATCGACCTTGAACCGGTCAAGCCGCGGGTCGGCCAGCTCAGGATGCTTACGCCGCAAGGCAATGAGCGACCGGTATGTCTGGAACATCCCGGCATGCCCCGGGCTGTCCAGCTCCGACCAGTCCAGTGTGGAATTGCGGACTGTCGCGGGGTCCATCGGGTCGGGGACCTCGGACTCACCCCAGCCGTGCTCGGCGAACTCCTTGCGCCGCCCGGTACGGACAGCCTCGGCAAGCCCCGGGTCGGGGAAGGACGCGAAGAACTGCCATGGCGTGCTCGCAGCCCACTCTTCACCCATGAAAACCATTGGGGTGTAAGGAGAACAGAACATGATGGCAGCGCCGCAGGCCAGTACGCCCGGCGATACCGTGGCGGGCATCCGGTCACCCTGGGCACGGTTGCCGATCTGGTCGTGGTTCTGCAGGAAGCACACGAACCGGTGACCAGGCGTGTGCGTCTTGTCGATCGGACGGCCGTGTGTGCGGTCACGGAACGAAGACCACGTCCCGGCATGGAAAAAAGCGTTCTCCAGTGCGGTTTTCAATGCCTGGTCAGCCGCGAAGTCCTTGTAGTAGCCCTGTTGTTCGCCAGTCAGGAAGACGTGCAGTGCGTGGTGCAGATCGTCGCACCACTGCGCGGCCAAGCCGTAACCACCGGAAGACCTTGGCGTGACGTGCCGCGGGTCGTTCAGATCCGACTCCGCGATCAGCGACAGCGGGCGGCGCAGCCCGGCGGCCAGCGCGTCGACCTCGACAGCCATTTCTTCCAGCAGATGCGTGGCGCGAGTGTCCAAAATGGCGTGAATCGCGTCCAGCCGCAGGGCGTCCACATGGAAGTCCTGCAACCACGACAAAGCATTGTCCAGCACGTACCGCCGGACCTCGTCGGAACCCGGACCGGTCACGTTGAGCGCAGGACCCCACAGGTTGCGGCCGGCGAAATACGGGCCGAACCGGTCAAGGAAAGCACCGGACGGCCCCATGTGGTTGTAGACCACGTCAAGCACGACACCCAAACCGCGGGCATGCGCGGCATCGACGAAACGCTTGAACCCGTCAGGCCCGCCGTAGGGCTCGTGCACGGCGCCCCAGAGGACACCGTCGTAACCCCAACCTGTTGTCCCGTCGAAGGAATTGACGGGAAGCACTTCGACGAGATCGATCCCCAGATCAACGAGGTGGTCAAGCCTCGCAATCGCCGAGTCGAAGGTGCCTTCAGGTGTGAACGTCCCGATATGCAGTTCGTAGAGCACACTTCCCGGCAGTGCCCGGCCGGACCAAGCCTGATCGGTCCATCCGAACTCACTGTGGTCGTAACGGCGGGACGGCCCGAACACGCCGTCCGGCTGACGCGACGAACGCGGATCAGGCAACGGCGTTTCGTCGCCGTCAACAAGAAAAAAATACGAGTCGCCGGACACATCAGCGTGCCACCAGCCGCCATCACCGGCGGTCATGGCGTGGGCGACACCGTCCACATTAACCTGAACCTGGGACTTTCCCGGCGCCCACACGGAGAAGGTCATCACACGCCCCGGACCAGCAGCGCGACGGGATACTGATCAAGCAGTCCGGACACCGGGATCGAGCCGGAGTACGAACGGCCGGTCAGCACATCGGTCCACTCCCCCGCCGGCGACAACTCGGTGTCGCGCCACCCGCCGGATCGTTCGAGCCCGACCGGGAGCCGGGTCACGACCGCCGCCAGATTTCCGCCGCCGCGAAGGAAGCCGAAGAGATGCTCGGCCGCGGAACCTGTGGCGTGCAAGGGTTCGTAGCCGGTGAACAGCTCCGGCCGGTCCCACCGCAGGCGCAGGGCCCGCGACACGACGTGCAGCTTCGCAGCGCCGGACTCGTCGATCGGCGGTGGCGTGTCCTCGATCTCGCCGAGCATCTCCCGCCGCAGCTCGAAGTCCACCGGCCGCCGGTTGTCCGGGTCGACCAGCGAGAAATCCCACAGCTCGGTGCCCTGGTAGACATCCGGCACGCCGGGCATGGCCAGCTGGACGAGCTTCTGGCCCAACGAGTTCGACCAGCCCGGCCGCTGGATCCGGCCGGCGAACTCGCGGATCTCGCTGCCCAGCTCGGCCATCACCCGCTCCGGCCACGCCGCCACCTCGGCGTCGAACTCCTCGTTGCGCTCGGTCCAGCTGGTGGAGATCTTGGCTTCGCGCGAGGCTTTCTCCAGATACGCCTGCAACCGCGCGGAACTGATCGGCCACGCGCCCACGATCGTCTGCCACGCCAGGAGATTCAGCGTCGGCTCGGGCAGCGGGACCTTGGCCGTCCAGCAGTGCACGACCTCGGCGAACTCGTCGGGAATCTCCGAGAGCACCGCCAGCCGCGCCCGGACGTCCTCCGACCGTTTCGTGTCGTGAGTGGACAGTGCGGTCATGCTCGACTCGGCCGCGGCCGCTACCTTCGTGTGGAACTCGGCCACCGGGACACCGAACCGGCCCGGGTCGCTGCCGACCTCGTTCAGCGCCACAAACCTGTTGTAGCGGTAGAAAGTCGTGTCCTCGACGCCCTTGGCCATCACCATGGCCGCGGTCTGCTCGATCCGCGACACCAGCTCACCATCCGGCGAAGCAAGCATTTGCTCACCGATACCGCCCGACGGCAGTGAAGAAGTGATCCCATCGGCCACATAGGACCGGTAAACGCCGAACCGCGGCAGGAAGCCGAGAACGGCCTCCTCGGGCACGCCCAGCCGGGAAATCCGCTTGACCTCGGCTCGCAGCAGGTTCTCCGCAGCCCACCGTTTGCGGTCGGCCTCCATGGCGTGCAGATCCTGGTTGCCGGCCAGCTCGGAGAAGGCCTGCTCCCCAGCCGGGTCGATGAAGATCCCGCACACCAGCCGAAGCGCGTCGTACCCGGTGGTCCCGTCCACCGGCCAGGTCGACGGCAGAACCTCGTCCGGGCCGAGGATCTTCTCCACCACAAGCCACGCCGACGGGGCCGCCGCACGCAGCTGCCGCAGGTACTCCCCCGGGTTGGCCAGGCCGTCCGGGTGATCCACCCGCAGCCCGGTGACCTCCAGGTTGGCGATCCACCGCAGCACCGCGGCGTGCGTCGCCTCGAACACCGCCGGGTCCTCCACGCGCACGGCTGCGAGCGTGGTGATGTCGAAGAACCGCCGGTAGTTGAGCTCCGAGTTGGCCCGCCGCCAGTTCACCAGCCGGTAGTGCTGCCGCTCATGCACTTCCTGCGGCGTCCCGCCTTCGGTGCCGGAAGCGATCGGGAACCGGTGCTCGTGGTACCGCAGCTCGCCGTCCTCAATAGACAGCTCGTCGAGCGAGTCCGAACCCAGCACAGGAACCAGGACCGGACCGGTGTCCCAGTCGATGTCGAAGAACCGGGCGTACTCGGACTCCCGGCCGTTGGCCAGTACGTCCCACCACCAGGGGTTCGCGGGCGGATCCGCGATCCCCATGTGGTTGGGCACGATGTCCACGACCAGCCCCAGCTCCAGCTCCTGCAGCTCGCCGACCATCCGCATCCGCGCCTGCTCACCACCGAGCGCGGGCGAGGCGATGGTCGGGTCCACGACGTCGTAGCCGTGGGTCGAGCCCGGAGTGGCCGCCAGGACCGGCGAGGCGTACACCGCTCCGACACCAAGCGCCGCAAGGTAGTCCGCGATCTCGGCAACCTGATCGAACGTCATCTCCGGCCCGAGCTGCAGCCGGTAGGTGGAGCTGGGGATCATTCGTCTTCCTCGGCTCGTTGGAGCACGACCAGTGACCTCGCCACCACCTTGAGGGTGGACTTCGCCGGGACGGTCGGCCCGCCGCCGACCTCGCCGGTCGCCGTGTCCACCACCACGGTCCATTTCTCGGCGTAGTCACCGTTGGGCAGCGTCACATCGATGTCCTCGTGATGTGCGTTGAAGCACAACAGGAACGAGTCGTCACTGACCTGCTCGCCCCGCTGGTCGAGGTCCGCGATGCCCTCACCGTTGAGGAACACCACGATGCACCGGCCGAACCCGGACTCCCAGTCCTGCTCGGTCATCTCCTGGCCGCTGGGGGTGAACCAGCCGATGTCGCGCAGCTCCTCGCCCTTGCGGATCGGTCGTCCGGCGAAGAACCGGCGCCTGCGGAACACCGGGTGGTCCCGGCGCAGCTTGGTCAGCGCGGCGGTGAACGCCTTGAGCTCGGTGTTCTGCTCGGCCAGTTCCCAGTCCACCCAGGACAGTTCGGTGTCCTGGCAGTACGCGTTGTTGTTGCCGTGCTGGGTACGGCCGATCTCGTCGCCCATCAACAACATCGGCGTGCCTTGGGACAACAGCGTCGTCGCCAGCATGTTACGGCGCTGCCTGGCCCGCAGGGAAAGCACTTCGGCGTCGTCGGTCGGGCCTTCGGCGCCGCAGTTCCACGACCGGTTGTCGTCGGCGCCGTCCCGGTTGTCCTCGCCGTTGGCCTCGTTGTGCTTCTCGTTGTAGGACACCAGATCGTTCAGCGTGAAGCCGTCGTGCGCGGTGACGAAGTTGATCGAGGCGAACGGACGGCGGCCGTCGTCCTGGTAGAGATCCGAGGAGCCGGTGATCCGGGAGGCGAACTCACCGAGGGTGGACGGCTCACCGCGCCAGAAATCCCGGACGGTGTCCCGGAACTTGCCGTTCCATTCCGTCCACAGTGGAGGAAAGTTGCCGACCTGGTAGCCACCGGGGCCCACGTCCCACGGTTCGGCGATCAGCTTGACCTGGCTGATCACCGGGTCCTGCTGGATGATGTCGAAGAACGCCGCCAGCCGGTCCACGTCGTAGAACTCGCGGGCCAGGGTCGCGGCGAGGTCGAACCGGAACCCGTCGACGTGCATCTCGGTGATCCAGTACCGCAGCGAGTCCATGATCAGCTGCAGGGTGTGCGGGTTGCGCACGCTCAGCGAGTTGCCGGTGCCCGTGTAGTCCATGTAGAACCGGCGGTCGTCGTCCACCAGCCGGTAGTAGGCCTCGTTGTCGATGCCCCGCATGGACAACGTCGGCCCGAGGTGATTGCCCTCGGCGGTGTGGTTGTAGACCACGTCGAGGATGACCTCGATACCCGCCTCGTGCAGGTCACGGACCATCGCCTTGAATTCCTGCACCTGGTTGCCGCGACCGGTGGCCGAGTACGCGGAGTGCGGCGCGAAGAACCCGATCGTGTTGTAGCCCCAGTAGTTGCGCATGCCACGCTCGAACAACGCGTGGTCGGTGACGAACTGGTGCACCGGCATCAGCTCGACAGCGGTGACGCCGAGCTTCTTCAGGTGCTCGATGATCACCGGGTGTGCGAGGCCCGCGTACGTGCCCCGGATCTCCTCCGGCACGAACGGGTGCTGCAGCGTGAGGCCGCGTACGTGCGCCTCGTAGATGACCGACTCGTTGTACGGCGTCTTCGGGTGCCGGTCGTTGCCCCAGTCGAAGTACGGGCTGACCACGACACCCATCGGCACGTGCCCGGCGGAGTCGGCGTCGTTGCGGCCGTCCGGGTCACCGAACGGATATCCGAACAGCGACTCGTGCCAGTCGACATTGCTGCCTGCGACAGCCTTGGCGTACGGGTCCAGCAGCAGCTTGTTGGGGTTGCAGCGCATGCCGTTGGCCGGGTCGTGCGGCCCGTACACGCGGTAGCCGTACAGCTGGCCCGGCCCGATGGTCGGCAGGTATCCGTGGTGCACGAACCCGTCCACCTCGGGCAGCCGGACACGTGTCTCGTGCCCGTCGTCGTCGATCAGGCACAGCTCGACGTAGTCCGCCACCTCCGAGAACAGCGCGAAGTTGGTGCCGGCGCCGTCATAGGTGGCACCAAGCGGGTAAGGGGTTCCGGGCCAGGGCCGCACGATCGCTCCTCAGTTGCTTTGCGACGACCCTAGAGAACGCCGCAGTCCCGCTGGCAGGGGCACGCTGGATGTCACGCAGGGTTTGCGTCCCCGGTCAGAGCGTGAATCACCCGCCGGACGCCTACCTGCGAAAACAGGTCTTCGACCGGCACGGAGAGCGGAATTCGCCAGTTCGGGTACTCGTCGACCGTGCCCGGCAGGTTCGGTTGACGGATGTCGCAGAGGGCGTCCGGCGGTGATGTGAGCAACAGGGCGCTGCGGGCGCGGGTGAGCACGGCGTGCATGGCGACAAGGATGTCGTTTTCCGGCGCGTCCGGCGACTCCAGGACACCTTCCTTCACCAAGAATTCGATCAGGTCCCTGCGTTCGGCCGCCACGCGCTCGTACTCCTTGTCCGGGTCGGTGACGAGCCCGAGGGACTCCCGCACACGGACGTTCTCGGCCCGCAGGAATCCGGCTGCGGTCGGCAGATCGTGCGTGGAGATGCTCGCCATGGAAGCGGGTTCCCACGAACGGATGGGCACAAACGGGTGACCAGGGGCTTCATAGTCACGCTGGAAGTACAGCACCGCCGAGCTGAGCATCCCGCGTTCATGCAAGGTCGTGGTCACGTGCGGTTGCACTGTACCCAGATCCTCGCCGACCACCACGGCCGAGTGACGGTGCGCCTCCAGCGCCAGGATGCCGAGCATCGCCTCTGAGTCGTAGTGCACGTATGTGCCCCTGCTCGGCGGCTCGCCGGGCGGGATCCACCACAGCCGCCACAGTCCGGCGACGTGGTCGACACGGATTCCGTCGGCGTGCTTCAGCACGCTGCGTATCACTTCGATGAAAGGCTGGTAACCGGTCGCCGCGAGCCTGTCCGGGCGCCACGGCGGCAGCCGCCAGTCCTGCCCTTGCTGGCTGAACGCGTCCGGCGGCGCGCCGACGGTCACCTGTGGCGCGAGCACGTCCTGCAGCGCCCACGCGTCCGCGCCGCCAGGATCGACGCCGACCGGCAAGTCGTGCACGATCCCTACGGACATCGCGCCGGCAGCCGTCCGGGCCGCTCCCAGCTGCTGCTCGCACAACTCCTGCAGCCACGCGTGGAACGCGATGCGCGGCGCCAGATCCCGGCGCGCCGCAGCGACATCCGGGCTGCCGGGGTGCCGCAGCCCGGCCGGCCACTCACGCCAGTCGCCGCCGTGCTGTTCGGCCAGCGCGCAGAACGTCGCGAAGTCGTGCAGGCCGGGTTCCAGGTCCCTGATGTGCCCTGGCCACAACAGTTCCAGAGCCGCGAGCTTGGCCGCCCAGACCGCGTCGTAGTCGATCAGGTCCTTCGGCGGGCCGGGCGCGAGCGCCAGCACCCGGGCACGTACCGCGGGGTCGGCCCGGTGGAACTCGCCGGTGTCGGTGACCTTGAGGTACAAGGGATTCGCGAACCTGCGGCTCGACGGCGAGTACGGCGAACGCTGGACCGGCAGCACGGGCACGATCGCCTGGACGGGGTTCACCAGGATCACCCCGGCGCCCTCGGCGTCCCGGGCGAACGCCGCCAGGTCGCCGAAGTCGCCCATTCCCCAGGATTCGGCCGAGTGCAAGGCGTACAGCTGAAGCATCCAGCCCCACGCCCGCGGCACGTCCGGCAGCCGCGCGGGCGTCACGGCGAGCGGGATCTCCCGCCCGCCCGTCTCCAGCATGTGCCAGCCCAACGGAAGGTCCGGTGGCAGCCGGTCGGCGACGTCCACCCGGGTGCCGTCCTCAAGCCGGACGAGGCCCCGGCCGGTCTCGTATCGGACGCCTTGGCGCACCACGATCGTGTCAGGCAGACCACTACGCGACGTTGTCACGTGCCGCGTGCCGGTATCCACTTCGAGTTGTTCGAGCACTTGGCGGACAACGGCGCTGTCCACCTCGACGCGGCGCTGATCTGCGTCTTCGTACCATGTGGCCACACCGTGGGCGCGTGCCAGCGCCGCCAGATTCTCGTCGGCGAGATCGCTCAGCGGAGGTCCCTTGCAGCAGGAGGAGGAGCAAGACGCTCACGGGCAGTGGTCAAGGCGACCCGGGCCTGACTGAGCTCGGATGCCTCAAGGTGGTCTTCGGCAGCGTGCACGGCCTGGACCGCGGCTGCGACCATACACGTCTCGCCGATCGCGGCGGTGTGCGCGAGCGCGCCGTGCAGGTTGTCGTTGACTCTGCGCATCGCACCGAGCATCTCGGTTCGTTCCGCCGCGGAAACCTTCTGCAGATCCAGCAACGCGGAGTCGACGGCGCGTCGCAACTGCAGGCCCGGCGTCAGGGCAAGAGCCTGGCGCGGCAGCTCGGTACGGACTCGCCGTTGCTCGGGCGCGATTCGCGGCTTGATCGAACCGACCGGCACGACACCAGAGCGTTGACGTGACACCATGAAACCACTCCCTTCCCACCGATCCCCGTCCGGCAGATTACCCCTGTTTTCCCTGTCGGGTACCCGCCAACCGGGCTTTTGACAGCAATCCCCGGCGTATTGTGAAACGGTGGTTTCCTGGACATGTCAGGGCAATGATCCGGTCATATGACGGGCACTCAGAGGTAATCGAGCAAGTCGCCCAGTTCGTCCACCCGGGCGCGCACCTCGTCGGCGGTGAACGTCAGATCCTCGACATGATCGCATTCCTCGACTTCCTGCCAGGTCACCGGTGTGGACACAGTCGGCTGCGGCCGGGCACGCAGGGAATAAGGAGCCACTGTTGTCTTGGCGGGCCGGTTCTGGCTCCAGTCGATGAAAACCTTGCCGCCGCGCTGCGCCTTGGCCATCGTGGCGACCACCTGGCGCGGGTACTGCCCGGCCAGCCGCTCGGCCAGCTTGCGGGAATACGTCCAGGTATCGATTTCACCCGACTGAAGGGGAACATAAAGCTGCATTCCCTTGGATCCACTGGTTTTCGGCCAGGCGTCGTAGCCGCCTTCGGCCAGCTCCTCACGCAGCCAGAGCGCCACCTGGCAGCACTCCACAACGGTCGCCGGCGCACCCGGGTCGAGGTCGAAGACGAGCAGGTCCGGCTCGGCGCCGACCTTCCACTGTGGAACGTGCAGCTCCAGCGCGGCCAGGTTGGCCACCCACGCCAGCGTCGCCAGATCCTCGATCAGCACGAAGTCGAGAAATTCGTTGCCTTTGCTACTGCCTGGGGTCGGCAGACGTTCGGTACGGACCCATTCGGGTGCATGCCGGGCGACGTTCTTCTCAAAAAACGACTGTCCGTCAACACCGTTGGGATATCGGCGCAACGTCACCGGCCGGTCCTTCAAGTGCGGCAGCAGCACCGGCGCGATCCGGGCGTAGTAGTCGATTACCTGTCCTTTGGTGAATCCGGCCTCGGGGTAAAGAACTTTCTGCAGATTCGACAACTTCAGCCTGCGGCCGTCGACCTCCACCAGCTGGTCACTCATCGAGCGTCACCTCGTGCGGGGACTTGTCGGAACGCAGGCCACGCCACACCGGGGCCCGCATCCGGCCGTCGGGGGTCCAGATCCGGAACACCACTTCACCGACGAGTTCCGGCCGCACCCAGATCGCGCCGCGAGCACGTTCCGGCGGAAGTTTGCCGTTGAACGGCGAGGTCTTGCGTTTCAACGGACGGAGAGTCTCGGTCAGCGACTCCAGATCCGTGTCGGAGAACCCGGTTCCCACCGAGCCGACGAACCGGAGGCCACCCTCATCGGGGATGCCGAGCAGCAACGCGCCCATCACGCCTTCGCGGCGTCCTTCCCCCGGCCGCCAGCCGCCGATCACGACTTCCTGCGGCCGGACGTCGGTGATCTTGATCCACGCGGGCGACCGGCCCGGCTGGTAACGCGAGTCGAGCCGTTTGGCGATCACGCCTTCGAGGCCCTGCTCCCGGCTGGCTGCCAGCACTGCCGCGCCCGCGGCCGGATAGGACGGCGCGGTGTACCAATGGCTGCCGCGCAGGGCCAGTTTTTCCAGCAACGCACGACGGTTGGCGAACGGCAACCGCAACAGCGATCGTCCTTCGAAGTGCAGCAGGTCGAACAGCAGCAGGCTGACCGGGGTCTGGCCCACGAGTCTGCGCGCCTGCGCGGCGTTGCCGACGTGCATCCGCTTCTGCAGCTCGGCGAAACTCGGCCTGCCGCCTGCGAACGCGACGATCTCACCGTCCAGCCAGGCCTGCGCGCTGCCCAGCTGCTTGCCCATCTCGGCCAGTTCCGGATAGGTCGCGGTGACCTCGTTGCCCGCCCGGCTGAAGATCTGCAACCGGCCGCCCTCGACCCGGATCAGGGCGCGCACGCCGTCCCACTTGAACTCGTACGCCCACTTGTCGTCCTGGCCGGACGGCGGCATCGTGCCGATGGTGGCCAGCATGGGCGTGAGCTGCTCGGGCAACGGCTGCCAGTCGGGATCCTGCGGGGCGCCACGCCTGCGCACGATCCAGTTGCGGTCCTCGTCCCCCTTGCGCAGGAACGTGAAGTGGCCCTGTACCCGGCCGCCGTGCAGGACGACGTCGACCTCGTAGTCCTCCCACTTGAGCGTCTCGTACGTGCCACGGTCCCAGATGGTCATCTTGCCCGCGCCGTACTCGCCCTTGGGGATCACGCCCTCGAAGGTGGCGTACTCCATCGGGTGATCTTCGGTGTGCACGGCCATCCGGACCGTTCCCGGCTCGGGCGGCAGCCCTTTGGGCACCGCCCAGGACACCAGCACACCGCCCCGCTCCAGCCGGACGTCCCAGTGCAACTGCCGGGCGTGGTGCTCCTGGATCACGAACGTGTCGTCGTCACCGTGCGGCAGCGCCGCGTCCTCGGGAACCGGTTCCGGAGTGCGCGCGGCATCGCGTTTGCGACGATAGTCGGTCAGGTCACCAGGCACTTCTTCACCGTAACGGCTATGCGGCCAAACCCGCTCCTCTGAGCCAGTCAGGGACGTCCACGCCCTCGTCCTCGCACCACTCGAGCATCCCTATCGTCCACAGTAGAGCGTGCACGACCACTTCGAGGGTGGCCTCCATGTCGATGTCCCGCAACGCCAGCTCCAGCTGGAACCGGGCATCGTCGGGATGGCCGTTGAGCTCGGCGAGCAGGGCCCTGATAGTGGCTCGCAGGGGCGGCTCGAGGTGGTCGATGGCCACCGCGTTGTCCACGTCGTCCCTGATGTCGACAGCGAAGAGGGTGTGTGCGGGCATGTCCCCCGCCCGCAGCGCCACCATCTGCACGGCGGCCGAAATGAGCTCGCCGACGATCTGGTGCGCACCCGGCCCACCCGCGGCTTGTTCACTCGTCAGCCGGTCGAGGGCGTCGACCAGCCCGGCCGTGTCCCCGTCGCGGGCCATGGCCACCAGGGCCCGGGCCCGGACCCGGATCTGCACAAGCGGACATTCGTCCATAGTCATTCGTCCACCTCCCCAGGCATGCGGTTCTACTAGGTGATCGGTCGGCGACCCTCTGCCGTTTCCGGCAGTTACCCGGCTCTTTGTCTCCGTGACCCGGAATTTTTCCTCCTCACGCACAGTGACGAGAAGTTTGCCGCTCCCGGCGACGGGGAAACCAGCCATCGAGCTGAGTCACAACACGAGGGGCGGTGATCATGACGGCGACCAACAAGTCCTTTGTGGACAGTTCGGTGGACGTGGGTGACATCGAGCTGAGAGTGCCCGCGGAGGCCAGATACCTGCCGATCATCCGGTCGCTGGCGGCCACGATAGCCATGCGCGAGGACTACGACCTGGACTTCGTCGCCGATCTCAAGCTGGCCGTGGAGGAGGCCTGCTCGATGCTGGTGGGCGCGGCCTGGCCGGGCACCGAACTGCGGTGCCGGTTCCGGGTCGGCAAGAACACGATCGGCCTGCAAGCCTCCGCGCTGTCCACTGTGGACGCACTGCTGGACACCACCTCGTTCGGCTGGCGCGTGCTGACCACGCTGGCAGACACCGCGAGCACCCGGGTCGAGCAGGTCCCGGGCGGGTACCGAGTGCTGATCGAGTTGACCAAGCGCGGCAGAGACAGGGGTGAGGTGTGACGGCACGAGCTAGGACCAAGAACGGCTACGAGCACCTGACACCGCTGTTCAGCGAGCTGGCCGGGCTTGACCAGGACGATCCTCGCCGATCAGAGCTGCGCGACGAGCTGGTCACCGGGCACCTGCCGGTGGCCGAGCACATCGCCCGGCGCTTCGCCCACCGCGGCGAGACCGGCGAGGACCTCGTCCAGGTCGCCACGGTCGGGCTGATCAACGCCGTGGACCGGTTCGATCCGCAGCGGGGAACCGACTTCCTGTCGTTCGCGGTGCCCACCGTGATGGGCGAGATCCGCCGCTACTTCCGGGATTCCAGCTGGTCGGTACGCGTGCCGCGACGGCTCAAGGAGCTGCACCTGGCGATAACGGCGGCAGGCAACGAACTGTCCCAGCAGCTCGGCCGCGCGCCGACCCCCAGCGAGATAGCCACCCGGCTCGGGATGAGCAAGGACGAGATCTACGAGGGCCTGGAAGCAGGCAACGCCTACCACTCGGTGTCCCTGGACGACATGCTCACCCAGGACTCCGACAACACCTCCCTTGGCGAGATGCTCGGCGAGCCGGACTCGGCGATGGAAGGAGTGGAGAACCACGAGTCGTTGCTGCCGCTGGTTCGTGAACTGCCGGAACGCGAACGCACGATCCTGTTGCTGCGGTTCTTCGGAAACCTGACCCAGACCCAGATCGCCGAGAAGATCGGCATCTCGCAGATGCACGTCTCCCGGCTGCTCGCGCGGACCCTGCAGAAACTGCGGGACGGAATGCTCGAAGAAGGCAACTGACCCGTCCCCCGCGGCGCGGCGAATCAGGACGGCGGCCTGGACCCGGCCAGGATGACTGAGACAGGTGCGCAGGGTGACGGTTGAGCCGAGTCCGGTTCCGCCCAGCACAGCACCTCATGCCAGTGCGCGTTGACAAAACCGGGCAACACCATCATGCCCCCGGCGTCGGCCGTGTACACGAAACCGCCACGAACAAGAAGTGCCTGATCCACCATGGACTCACCATACAGATAACACTTCTACGACGTCCGTCGGCAATGTGATACTCGTTGACGCGACGGACTGGTCACGTCAGTGCCTGGCCGCCATGAGGTCGAGATCCTCCATCGCCAGCACCGCCACCAGGGCCAGCAGCCCGCAGGCGACCCCGATGACCGCGATGGTCCAGCCGATCGCCTGCGTGGAGAGCAGACCCTGACCGATCGCCAGCCCGGCCGTGCCACCCAGTTGTTTGACCAGGCTCAGGCCTGCGGTGGCTGAGCCGACATCGCGCCGGTCCACCGCGGTCTGTGCCACGATCATGATGCCGCCCATCGAGGGCGCCGTGCCGATCCCGATCAGCGCCGTACAGGTGAGCGTGATCCACAGCGGGATCCCGTTGTCCAGCAGGGCAAGCGGCGCGGCGCCCATGGCGAGCAGGACGGCACCGGCGGCCAGGACGCCTTTGATCCGGCCGGTCCGCAGTGCCAGCGCGGCGGTCAGCCGGTTGCCGATGATCATGCCGGCCATCAGCGGCAGCACCAGCAGACCGGCCGCCGTGGCGCTGTATCCCAATGACTGCTGGAAGTACAGGCCGATGAACAGACCCACAGGCATCATGCCGACGGTGAACAGAAAACCCGCAAGCGACGCGGCGCTGTAAGTACGACTGCCGAAGAGCCGCAACGGAACCACGGGCACGTCGGCTTTTCGTTCCACCAGAACGAATACGACCAGACCGACAACCCCGACGGCCGTGATGGGCAGACCATTCGCGACAGTGAGGCCGACCAGGACCAGCGAGATCCCCAAGGTCAGCAGCAGTACCCCGGCCACATCGAACCGGCCGGATTCGTCGCCGGGAACTCCCTTGGGCACCAAGCGAGCCAGCACAAGGTAAGCGACCGCGCCGACCGGCACATTCACCAGGAAGATCCAGCGCCAGCCCCAGCTGTCGGTGATCACGCCACCGGCCAGCGGGCCGCCGAGGAAACTGATCACCATCATCCCGGCCATCAGGGTCTGCATCCGCAGCATGCCGCCGGACCGGTGTGGCGGATACAGGTCACGCACCAGCGTCATCCCGACCGTCATCAGCGCTCCCGCACCGATCCCTTGCAGGACACGGAATCCGATCAGCTGACCCATGTCCTGGGCCGTCGCGCACAGCGCCGATCCGGCCAGGAACAGCCCGAGCCCGGTGAGTAACGGGTTTCTCCGGCCGTACAGGTCGGCCAGCCGGCCGTAGACCGGGATCGTCACGGTCGAGGCCAGCAGGTACGCCGTCACAACCCAGGTCAGGCTCTGTTCGCCGTGCAGATGCGCGACGATCCGCGGCATCGCGGTGCTGGTGACCGTGCCGTCCAGAGTTCCCAGCAGAACACCGGCCAGCGTGGCCAGCAGGATCGCGCGCTTTCGCCGTTCAGTCACAGGTCAAGTGTGACCGGTCATGTACGACCGGTCAAGCTTGATGACTCTGTCGGATAAGGTTGGCCACATGTCACTTCGGCACGCTGTGCTCGCCACGTTGCTGCCGGGTCCGCAGAGCGGGTACGACCTCGCGAAGAAGTTCGACGAGGTGATGAGGGGCGCATGGTACGCCCGCCGCAACCAGATGTACGGCGAACTGGCGAAACTCACCGAAGCCGGGTTCGCCGAAGAAGTCGAGGAAGGCCCGCGCGGCCGTCGCGCCTACGCGGTCACGCCGGCCGGGCGTGCCGAACTTCGCCGCTGGCTGGTGGAAACCGAACCCGACCGGACCGTACGCGACGAGACAATGCTGCGCGCGCTACTGGTCTCCACACTGGACCCCGAGGACGCGCTTTTCGTGCTGGAACGCGAAGAGACAGCGCTACGCACGGAACTGACCGGCCTTCGGGCGTTCCTGGCTCAGCAGTCCACTGTGGAGAAACCCACCGATCCCATGATGCTGGGCCTGGAACTGCGCGCCGGCATGCTCGACGCGATGCTCAAATGGACAGTGGAGGCGGCCCGGCGTTTCCGGACCGCCCCCACTGCTCGGGGTTAGGCTGCGCGTCGGTGTTCCTGGCGGGAACGCTTGGCGAAGATGGCTCGGCGTTCGTCCTCGTCGAGGCCACCCCAGACACCGAATGGTTCACGGGCGCTCAGGGCGTGCTGACGGCACTGCGCGATCACCGGGCAGGCCTGGCATACCGCTTTCGCCCTGGCCTGGCGGCTACGACGGGCCGGGCCGCGCTCGTTGTCGGGGTGGAAGAAGACCGCCGACTCCTGGCCACGGCACGCGCCATGCAACTGCCAGTCCCACTGCTCGACCACTGGCTTGGGCAGTCGCTTCGTGTAAGTCATGGTGTTTGTCTCCCCACCCGTCATCCGCTTCCGCGGCTCGGGTACCCCAGGAGATCTCAGATGAATCACACTCGGCCGGGCCTGAATTTGCGGTTTGCGCCACTCTGTGGATGACACCGCGTTTTCCCTGGTCACAGCACCGGGCGGGTGGCCATGTCGGCCACCCGCCCGGTGAAAACCTCGGCTACTTGTAGATCTCGCCCTTTTCGGCCTTTTCCACCAGTGAGGCCGGCGGCTCGAAGTGGGAGCCGTAGCGTTCGGCCAGCTCACGGGCACGTGCGACAAAGCCGGCGAGGCCGCCTTCGTAGCCGTTGATGTACTGGATCACGCCTCCGGTCCACGGCGGGAAGCCGATGCCCATGATCGAGCCGATGTTGGCGTCCGGGATCGAGGTCAGCACGCCCTCGTCGAAACATTTCACTGTTTCCAGGGCCTCGGCGAAGAGCATCCGCTCCTTCATGTCCTCGAACGGGATCGTCTTCGCCCCGGAGCCGAAGGCGTCCTTCAGGCCAGGCCACAGGCCTGTGCGCTTGCCGTCGACGTACTCGTAGAACCCGGCGCCGCCGGAGCGGCCCTTGCGATCGTGGTCGACCACGAGCTTGTCGATGACGGCCTCGGACGGGTGCGCGACCCAGGTGCCGCCCGCTGCCTCGACGCCTGCCTTGGTCTCCTCACGGATCTTGCGCGGCAGGGTCAGGGTCAGCTCGTCCATCAGCTGCAGCGGCGGCGCCGGGTATCCGGCCTGGCTGCCGGCCTGCTCGATGGACGGCACCGGCAGGCCCTCGCCGACCATGGCCACGGCCTCGTTGAGGAACGTGCCGATGACGCGGCTGGTGAAGAAACCGCGGCTGTCGTTGACGACGATCGGCGTCTTGCGGATCTGCTGCGCCACGTCGATCGCCTTGGCCAGCGTGGCGTCGCTGGTGCGAGCGCCGCGGATGATCTCCAGCAGCGGCATCTTGTCCACCGGCGAGAAGAAGTGCAGGCCGATGAAGTCCTCCTGGCGCTGCACGCCCTCGGCCAGGCCCGTGATCGGCAGCGTGGAGGTGTTCGAGCCGAGCAGCGCGTCCGGGTTGACGAAGCCCTCGATCTCCTGGAACACCTTGTGCTTGAGCGACGGGTCCTCGAAGACGGCCTCGATGACCAGGTCGCAACCGGCCGCGTCCTCAGGCTTCTCGGTCGGGTGGATCCGGGCCAGCACCTCGTCGGCCTTCTCCTGGGAGATCTTGCCGCGGGAGACGGCCTTCCCCAGCAGCTTGACCGAGTAGTTCCTGCCCTTCTCGGCCGCCTCCAGCGTGACGTCCTTGAGCACGACCTCGATACCCGCACGGGCACACGAGTACGCGATGCCCGCGCCCATCATCCCGGCGCCCAGCACGAGCGCTTTCCGCGCGGTGTACTTCTCGTAGCCGTCCGGACGGGAGCCGCCGGAGTTGATGTGCTGCAGGTCGAAGAAGAACGCCTTGATCATGTTCTTGGCGACCTGGCTGGTCAGCAGGTCGACGAAGTAGCGCGTCTCGATCAGCGAGGCGGTGTCGAAGTCGACCTGGGAGCCCTCGACCGCGGCCGCCATGATGTTGCGCGGCGCGGGCATGTTCGCGCCCTTGAGCTGCTTGCGCAGGTTCGAGGGGAACGCGGGCAGGTTCGCGGCGAACGACGGGTTCGACGGCGTGCCACCGGGGATCTTGTAGCCCTTGACCTCCCACGGCTGCACCGCGTCCGGGTTGGCTTTGATCCACGCCTTGGCGTTCGCGATCATCTCTTCCGGCGTGGCCACGACCTCATGCACCAGGCCGATTTCCTTGGCCTTGGCGGGCTTGTGGCGCTGGCCCTGCAGCAGCACGTTCAGCAGCGCGTTCTGGATACCGAGCAGGCGCACGGTCCGCACGACGCCCGCGCCGCCGGGCAGCAGGCCGAGGGTGACCTCGGGCAGGCCGATCTGGCTTCCCTTGGCGTCCAAGGCGATCCGGTACTTGCAGGCGAGCGCGATCTCCAGGCCGCCGCCCAGCGCGGCACCGTTGATGGCCGCGACGACCGGCTTCGGCAGCAGTTCCAGCTTGCGCAGGTCGGCCTTCATCCCGTTGGCGCGATCGGTGATCGCCGCCGCGTCGGCCTTGCCGGTCTTGCTCATCAGCTTCAGGTCGCCGCCGGCGAAGAAGGTCTTCTTCGCCGAGGTGAGCACCACACCGGTGATGCTGTCCTGCTCGGCGTACAGCCGCTCGACGGTCTCGTGCATCGACGTCGAGTAGGTCTCGTTCATCGTGTTGGCCGACTGGTCCGGGTCGTCCATCGTCAGGGTGACGATGCCGTCCGCGTCCTGCTCCCAGCGGATCATGTTCTCGGTCATGGTTCGCCGTTCTCCTCAGACGCGCTCGATCAGGGTGGCCAGGCCCATGCCGCCACCGATGCACAGGGTCACCACGGCCCGGCGGGCTTCGCGGCGTTCGAGCTCGTCGACCATCGTTCCGGTGATCATGGCGCCGGTGGCGCCCAGCGGGTGGCCCATCGCGATGGCGCCACCGTTGACGTTCAGCTTCTCGTCGGGGATACCGAGGTCCTTCTGGAACTTCATCACCACGGACGCGAAGGCCTCGTTCAGCTCGAACAGGTCGATGTCCTCGATACCCAGGCCCGCGGTCTTCAGCAGCTTCTGGGTGGCGGGGGTCGGGCCGGTCAGCATGATCGTCGGGTCGGATCCGGTGACCGCGGTGGCCACGATCCGCGCACGCGGAGTCAGGCCGAGCTGCCGGCCCACTTCCTCGTTGCCGATCAGCAGGATCGCCGCGCCGTCCACGATGCCCGACGAGTTGCCCGCGTGGTGCACGTGGTTGATCTTCTCGACCCAGTGGTACTTCTGCAGCGCCACCGCGTCGAAGCCGCCCATCTCACCGATGCCCTCGAAGGACGGGCCGAGCTTGGCCAGACCCTCCACAGTGGTGTCCGGCCGCATGTGCTCGTCGTGGTCCAGCACGACAACGCCGTTGCGGTCCCTCACCGGGACAACGGACTTGGCGAAGTAACCGCCGGCCCACGCCTTCGCGGCACGCTCCTGCGAGCGGACGGCGTACGCGTCCACGTCCTCACGGGAGAAGCCCTCGATGGTGGCGATCAGGTCCGCGCCGACGCCCTGCGGCACGAAGTAGGTCTCGTAGTTGGTCTCCGGGTCCATCGCCCACGCGCCGCCGTCGGAGCCCATCGGCACCCGGGACATCGACTCGACGCCACCGGCGATGACCAGCTCGTCCCAGCCGGCCCGGACCTTCTGCGCGGCCTGGTTGACCGCCTCCAAGCCGGACGCGCAGAACCGGTTGACCTGCAGGCCGGCCACCGTGTCCGGCAGGCCCGCCGCGACGGCCGCGGTCCGGGCGATCACCGCGCCCTGGTCGCCGACCGGGGAGACCACACCGAGGATCAGGTCGCTGACCCGGTCGGTGTCCAGGTTCGGGTGCCGCGTGCGCAGCTCGTCGACCAGTCCGGTGACCAGGGAGATCGGCTTGATGCCGTGCAGTGAGCCGTTTTTCTTGCCCCGGCCGCGAGGCGTCCGGATGGCCTCGTAGATGAACGCTTCTGTGCTCACGCCGTCGTTCCTCTCACCCGCGCTGGTGCTAATGCTCATTCACATAATGGAACGAATCCGCAGCTTGTCAAGCAGAACAAGCTGATCTAGCTTTGTTATGGACCGATTACGAGACGGAGGTCACAAGACCCGTGAACACCCGGCCGCGCAACCGCAAGGAGCAGCTGACGGACGCTGCTGCCGAGCTGTTCCGCAGGCACGGCTATCACGGTGTCAGCGTCAACGACATCGCTGCGGCCGCAGGCGTGACCGGGCCAGCGGTGTACCGGCACTTCCGCGGTAAGCAGGACGTCCTGGCACATGTGCTGCTCTCCGGGCTCGACAAGTTCGGCCTGGTCACCGACGAGGCACTGGCCCGCGAAAAGCCACTGCACTCGCTGGTCGAGGCGGTGTCCGCACTGGCCGTCGAGCGCCGCGAGGTCACCGCGCTCTGGCGCTGGCAGGGCCGTCACCTGGACAAAGCCGACCAGATCAAGATCCGCAAGCGCGGCGCAGAGCTGATGGGCGACTGGATCACCGCGCTGCGCGACACGCGGCCGGACCTGCCGCCACCGGACGCCGAACTGCTGTCCTGGGCGGCGTTGAGCGTCTTCGGCAGCGTCGCCGACCACCACGTGAGCCTGCCCAAGCGCCGGTTCGAGCAATTGCTTGGCCAACTGGCGTGCACGGTCCTGCGCAGCACGCCCGCGGCCTCCTTTCAGCCGTCGGTCCAGGACTGGCAGCGGCCCCAGGTCCAGCCGTCCCGGCGCGAGGAGCTGCTGACCATCGCGACCAAGTTGTTCCGGGAACACGGCTATCGCGATGTGAGCATGGAGGACATCGGCGCGGCCGCCGGGATCGCCGGGCCGAGCGTCTACCGGCATTTCGCCGGCAAGGCCGAGCTGCTGATGGCGGCCGGCTACCGGATGGCCGACCGGCTCAAGATGGCCGCCCGGCAGGCGATCGAGACCGCGAGCTCGCCACACGACGCGCTCACCGCGCTCGTCCGATCCTATGTGGACATCGTGTCCCGGTCGGACGACCTGCTGTCGGTGTTCGCCAGCGAAGTCGGGCACGTGCCGGAACGCGACCGCAAGGAACTGGTCCGCGTGCAGCGCGGCTACGTCGCCGAATGGGTGACACTGCTGAGAACCGTCGCACCGCAATTGCCCGAGCCGGAAGCCCGGATCGCGGTGCACGCCGCGTTGACCATCGTCAACGACCTGACCCGTACGCCCCGGGTCACCGCCAGACCGGGGCTGGTGGCCGAACTCACCGGCCTGGCGGTAGCCGTACTGGACGAAGCAGCACATATCTAGATGGATAGCGGGAGGCAGGCGCAATGTCAGCGACGCACATGCCCGGAGCCACCAAGTTCGACGAATGGCTGCTCGAGAACACCTGGCGCAGAAAGGACTTCGGCGCGGTCCCGGCAGGCTCGGGCCTCAAACCGATCCCCGGCGACAGTGGTCTCCCGCTGCTCGGGCACTCGCTGGAGGCGCTGCGGCTGGGCCTGGACTTCGGGCTCAAGCGGTACGAGACCTACGGGCCGGTGTCGTGGATGAAGGCGTTCGGCATCAACCTCGTCGGCATCGCGGGCGGGGACGCGATCCAGGTCGTGCTGACCAACAAGGACAAAGCCTTCTCCCAGCAGGGCTGGACGTACTTCATCGGCCCGTTCTTCAAGCGCGGCCTGATGTTGCTCGACTTCGAGGAGCACATGTTCCACCGGCGCCTGATGCAGCAGGCGTTCACCCGGCCGCGGATCATGGGCTACCTCGAACACGTCGCCGAGGAGGCGGCCCGGGGCGTGGACGCGTGGCAGCCGGGCACGTTCCACGTCTACCCGGCGATGAAACAGCTGACCCTGGACATCGCGGGCAGCGTGTTCATGGCCTCCGAACTGGGCGCCGAGAAGGACGCGCTGAACAAGGCATTCGTGGCCACAGTCCGGGCAGGCACATCACTGGTCCGCTACGCGGTGCCCGGCAGCCGGTGGAACGCCGGGCTACAGGGCCGCAAGGTGCTTGAGGACTTCTTCCGCCGCAACGTTCCCGCCAAACGTGCGAGCGACTCCAACGACCTGTTCGCAGGCCTGTGCCACGCACGCGACGACGACGGCGAGGCGTTCACCGACGACGACGTCGTCAGTCACATGATCTTCCTGATGATGGCCGCACACGACACGTCCACCATCACCACCACCGCGGCCGCCTATTTCCTGGGCAAGGACCGGGACTGGCAGGACCGGGCGCGCAAGGAGTGCTTCGCCGCCGGGCCGGGACCGCTCGACATCGACGCCCTGGAAGGCCTGCGCGACCTGGAACTGGTGATCAAGGAGTCACTGCGGCTGGTGGCCCCGGTCCCCACGATGGCCCGCAAGACCGTCAAGGACACCGAGGTCCTCGGCCACTACATCCCGGCGGACACCATGATCGGCCTCGGTCCCTGGGTCAACCACATGCTGCCGGACTACTGGACAAATCCCGACGACTTCGACCCCGACCGTTTCGGCGAGGAACGCCGCGAGGACAAGTCGCACCGCTACGCCTGGATGCCGTTCGGCGGCGGCGCCCACAAGTGCATCGGCATGCACTTCGGAATGCTCGAAGTGAAGACGTTGCTGCACCGGATGCTGACCACATACGAGTGGTCCGTGCCGCAGGACTACCGCGTCCGCTGGGATTCCACGTCGCTGCCCGCACCCTCCGACGGCCTTCCTGTTGCCCTGAAACGGTTGTAATACGCCATTGCCGCGTACGCGGACGGTTGTCGGCCCGTACCATGCTGGTTCGCAGTGGTTCCGACAAGATGGGTTCTTGTGACGCGTCTACTTGTACTTGGTGGCTCATGGTTTCTTGGCCGGGCCATAGTTGACGATGCGCTGGCACGAGGCTGGCATGTAACGACTTTCCGGCGAGGTCAGTCCGGCCAGGACGCCGACGGAGCCGAGACTGTCCGGGGCGACCGCACCAACTCCGACGACCTGGCACGACTCGGATCGCGAGGCCTGCCCGACATCCCGGACAGCCACCGCTTCACCTGGGCATGTGAGACGTCAGCGGTGCCCTCTCCGCAGTCTCCCGCAGCTGCCTTGTATCCCTTGACGAAATCCAGCACGGACAGGTTCGCCTCTTGCGCGAGCTGTTCCAGTCGCGTTCGTGGCACCGACCGAGCCATCTGGTTCCCACCTCTCTGCAGCTGTCATCACGGTAAGCGCTGCCGCGAGAAAAATGAGGGACGACGAGCGAATGCACCCTGAAAGAGCCAAAGTGATCTCAGCATGCACTCCAGGTGCTCACCTTCCATTGGCGATGATCACAACGTTCGGCCAGTCGGGGAAGGGAGCGGCACAGTGGACAGCAAGATTTGCGCTTCCCGCACTCGGTCACGTCATGAGCTCAAACGTGAAAGGACTGTACGTGAAGTGCGCGACAGTGCGGCGGAAATTCTGGCTGCTGTTGGCACGGTCAAGCTCCGCCGCATCGCGCTGTTCCGTGCGACGAAATGGGCCGAGATCTCCACCGAG
This sequence comes from Kibdelosporangium banguiense, assembly GCF_017876405.1. GTDB lineage: Bacteria > Actinomycetota > Actinomycetes > Mycobacteriales > Pseudonocardiaceae > Kibdelosporangium > Kibdelosporangium banguiense. The sequence continues at coordinate 12,292,490 of NZ_JAGINW010000001.1, forward strand.
GCCTACCCGGATGACCGCGACCACGGCGACGACCAGTGGGTCCGCGCTGCTGAGTGGTTGCGGATCGGATGGAACCTTCCCTCGCCTGCGACACCGTGAAACAAATCTCTCACACCTGGAGCTCCACCATGGTCCACACGACTGACATCTCCACCACCCGCAGCAGTTCCCAGCCGCAAGCCGACGATACGGACTTCACGACTCTGGTGGCGGAGATGGTCGCCGACCAGGCGCCCCGCGTGTTCGCAATCGTGCTGGAATACGGCGAACAGATCGATGCCCAAATCATTGGTCGGGGTATGGCACTCGATGAGAGCGCCTACGTCACCACCGTCGACGGCAAGAACCAATACCTCCTGGCCGAACCGGAAAACGCCCTGAAGTATCTCCCCAGCCACCCCGACACCACCCCACACCTCGTATGGGCAGCCCCTCTCACGAACAACCAGTAGAACCACCAACGACACCGCGCGGTATCACTGGAGCCAAGATTGGCCAGAACCAGCCTCAGTCTTCCATTCAGTGGCAGCAGACTCCGCCACTGGCGCGAACGAGCCGGACTGATTCAGCAAGCCCTCGCCGAGCGCTGCGGCCTGTCTCGATTCCAGATCTCCCGTTGGGAGACGGGCGACGCCAAGCCAGAACCCGGCTCGCTCAGACCACTCGTGCGAGGACTGGCCGCCGCACTCGGTGATCACCTGGCACCTTTCGAACTCGCCGACCTGCTCGACAGCCCGTCCGATGTACAGCCGAAGCACAGACAGGCCGCCAGAGGACTGCCAGTGACCTTGGAGCGCCTCTGAGTTCTCTGATACTGTCCTGTCTGTGACTACCGGGTCGGCCATAAGCCATTCACAGACGGGTTTCCCGGTTCTGTCTTGAACACCTCACGGGCCCGCGGCCCGCCGTTCCTCCGGGTTCTTCTGAAGAGCTCGCGGAGGAGAGGAGGTGAATCATGACAGAAACCTTCGCATCGTTCATTGCCGCGCGTGACGCCGGTGATGTCCTGACTGGACGCGTTGTCAGCGAGATGCCGTTCGGCGTTTTCGTCGAGATGGCCGAAGGCGTGCACGGTCTGCTGGTCGGCGCCAAGCTGAGCGAGGGCACCGAGGTCCGGGTCAAGATCCTGGACATCGACGTGGAGAAGAACCGGATGAGCCTGACACAGGCCTAAAACGGGTGCGCTCCAGGCAAGGCGCCTTGCCTGGAACCCCGCTATGCCCTGGCGTGCAGAGTGGTGTCCAGGATTTCGGCCCAGCGGTCGATGATCCCGGCGCGTCGCTTGCTGTCGTCGGTGAGCAGGTTCGCCAAACCCAGGCCCCGCGCCATGTCCAGCGTCGCCTGCACGGTTTCCCTTACGCCAGGCGCTGTTTCGTCCACGCCCAGCAACTCGACGGCGAGTTTGTGCGCTTCGCGGCCGACGTGTGCCTCCAGCGGCACAACAAGATCGCGCAGCTGCTCGTCCGACGTGGCCGCGACCCACAGATGCAGCGCCGCACGGAAGATCTGGCCGGTGTACATCCGCACCACCAGGTCCACGACCGCACGCGTCCGTTCACGCCCGGACGGCAGATCCGCGCTGTGCTCGCGGATCCAGTCCGTCCGGACGTTGGTCACATAGTCCACCGCCGCCGCGAAAAGGTCCTCTCGCGTCGGGAAATGGTGCTGCGCCGCGCCTCGGGACACCCCGGCGCGTTCGGCGACCACGGCCACTGTGCTGCCGGCCCAGCCGAGTTCGGCGAGGGCCTCGATGGCGGACTCCAGCAGCCGTTGCCTGGTCGCACGGCTCCGGTCCTGCTGCGGCTGGCGCACGGACACTCCTAATAGGACTTCGGCAGGCCCAGTGAGTGCTGGGCGACGAAGTTCAGGATCATCTCACGGCTGACCGGGGCGATCCGGCCGACGCGCGCGGCGAGCACCAACGCGCCGAGGCCGTACTCGCTGGCCATCCCGTTGCCGCCGTGCACCTGCAGCGCCTGGTCAGCGGCCTTCGCGGCAGCTTCACCGGCCGCGTACTTGGCCATGTTGGCGGCCTCACCTGCGGCCATGTCGTTGCCGGAGTCGTAGAGCGCGGCGGCTTTCTGCGTCATCAGCCGCGCCAGTTCGATGTTGATGTGCGCGTCGGCCAACGGATGCGAAAGGCCCTGATGCGCACCAATTGGCGCGCCCCAGACACTGCGGGTCTTGGCGTAGTCGACGCCCTTGCCCAGCGCCAGCCGCCCGATGCCGGTGGCGAACGACGCCGCCATGATCCGTTCTGGGTTCAGGCCCGCGAACAGCTGCGCCAGCGCGGCGTCCTCCGAGCCGACAAGTGCCTCAGCGGGCAGGCGCACATCGTCGAAGAAGAGCGTGAACTGGCGGTCCGGCGAGACCATGTCCATGTCGATCTTCTGGTACGTGAAGCCGGGCGCGTCGGTCGGCACGATGAACAGGGCGGGCTTGAGCTTGCCGGTCTTCGCGTCCTCGGTGCGGCCCACGATCAGCACCGCGTCGGCGCCGTCGACCCCGGAGATGAACACCTTCTGGCCGCTGAGCACCCAGTCGCCGCCGTCCCGCCGGGCAGTGGTGGTGATCTTGTGCGAGTTGGAGCCCGCGTCCGGCTCGGTGATGCCGAACGCCATGGTCACCGTGCCGTCGGCGAACTTCGGCAGCCACTGCTGCTTCTGGCCGTCCGTGCCGAACCTCGCGATGATCGTCGCGCAGATAGCCGGCGACACAACCATCATCAGCAACGGGCAACCCGCGGCCGAGAGTTCCTCGCACACCGCGGCCAGATCACCGATCCCGCCGCCACCGCCGCCGTACTCCTCCGGCACGTTGACGCCCAGGTACCCGAGCTTGCCGGCCTCCTGCCAAAGCTCAGTGGTGTGACCACCTTCGCGGGCGACCTTGACGTAGTAGTCGTGGCCGTAACGCTTGCCCAGGTCGGAGACTGCCTTGCGCAGCGCCAGCCGCTCCTCGGATTCAACGAAGTTCATGCCGTAAACCCCAATCGCTTCGCGGCCAAGCCGGTCAGGATCTCCGAGGTGCCGCCACCGATCCCCAGGATCCGCATGTCCCGATACTGCCGTTCGACCTCGGCCTCCCGCATGTAGCCAAGGCCGCCATGCAGCTGAACCGCTTTGTCCACAACCCATTCGCCGGTCTCGACGGCGGTGTTCTTGGCGAAACACGCCTCGGCGATCACGTCCTCGCCGGCCAGGTACTTGACCGCGACGCTGCGCGTGTACGTCCTGGCCACATCAATCTTGCGAGCCATGTCGGTCAAGGTGTGCTGAACCAGCTGTCTGGAGATGAGCGGACGCCCGAAGGTCTCCCGCATCCGGCACCATTCCAGCGTCACATCCAACGCACGCTGCGCGGACGCATAAGCCTGCACAGCCAACGAAAGCCGCTCAGTCATGAACTGCTGCGCGACCTGGATGAACCCCGAGTTCTCCGCACCGACAAGATTGCCCACCGGAACGCGACAATCCACAAAGGATAGTTCAGCGGTGTCCGAACAAAGCCACCCCATCTTGTCAAGCTTGCGCGAGACAGTGAAGCCGGGCGTGCCACGTTCGATGACCAACAAGGAAATCCCGTGCGCGCCAGGATCCCCCGTCCGCACAACAGTCGTGACAAAGTCCGCCCGGCAACCGGAAGTGATGAAAGTCTTGGCACCGTTGACGATGTAGTGGTCACCGTCGCGCTTGGCAGACGTCCTGACCGACGCCACATCCGAGCCACCGTCCGGCTCCGTCACCGCGAGCGACCCGATCAGCTCGCCCGCCAACGTCGGCTTGACCCACCGCTCAACCTGCTCCGCGTCCCCCGCCTCAGCTATATGCGGCACCGCAATCCCACACGTGAACAACGACGCCATCAGACCACCGGACGCCCCCGCGTACAACATCTCCTCAGCCACCGTCAACGCGTCAAGATAGTCACCGTCTCCCCCACCAACGGACGACGGGAACGCAACCCCCAACAACCCAAGCTCACCAGCTTTGCGGTGCAGCTCACGCGGCAACTCCCCAGCCCGCTCCCACTCATCAAGATGCGGCGCGACCTCCCCCGCCACGAACCGCCGCACAGTCCGCCTCAGCGCATCCCGCTCAGGCGTCCGGAAAGGATCGGCGCTCACCCCCACACCGTGGCACGAACCCCCGCCAAAATCAAGCACGCATGCTTGTTTCTGACCGCAAGTAGTCTTCCAGCAGGCCTGCCGGGGGTGACAGACAGTCAGCCGGTTATCAGCTGGATGTTCTCGGTGATGTAGCCGGAGGGCTTGACCATGCCGTTGCAGCGGGTGGCGCCCTGGCCTATCTCGGCGCGGCGGGAGATGGTCACGTCGAAGGTTTCTGGGCCCGCGGACACGGTTACGACGCGGGCCTCGGACTCGAGGTCTGTCTCGATTGGACGTTCGGTGTGGGCGATCACGTCGTCGAGGCCGCGCAGGCCTGTGTGTTTGCGGACGGCTATCTCGGCGTATTGGGACCACGGGGTTGCGGCGGCGGTCCGGCCGCGCAGGTTTTCGGGCTCGACTTCGCCGTTGAGCGCGGCTTTGACCACCTGGTCGGCCTCGTTGGCGTCGAGTTGGCCGTGCAGGAAACCGTCTGGGACCACGAGGAGGTTGCCGGCCCAGCGGTCGCCGCCGACGTGGCTGACTTCCCAGGCGCGGCCGGGGTACTTGGCGCCGAGGGACGCGGCCAGCGGCCGGCCGAGCAGGGCACAGCACATGTCTTTGGTGCCATGGGTGCAGACCAGGAACATCGGGCCGGGGTGCGGCACGCCCAGGCCGCCGCGGCCTGCGACGATGGCGTCGAGGTCCACCTCGGAGAGTTCGCTGAGTTCGTCGATCCGAAAGCATTCCATCCAGCGGCCCTGCGGGCCGGTGCCGCCGACGAACACCCGGCGGCCGGGCAGATGGGGCTCGCGGGCGTGCCGGCCCGGCTGACGGATCAGCAACGTGCGCAGACCCTCGGCACGCAACTGTTCGACGTGTTCACGCTGCCCAGGGTCGGGAAATGCCTCGGCAAGCGCCTGCTCCAGTGCGTCGCCCGCCCATGGACCCGGATATTCGATCAACATCCAGGAACGCATGTGCGCCGCGGTCCCGGCTGGACTACCGCCGAGCATGCGCACGACCACTGCGCAGCCCGGCAGCTGTCCGCTGGGCGCTGAGGCGTCAGACATCTGGGCGGTCATGAGACCGGATACCCAGAACTGACGCTGCACCCATCCACGCAGCGACTTACGTTAGGCATACCTAATCTTACACAGCTAGCCGACAGCCAGCAGGCCCTGGGTGATCAACTCACCGAGCAGAGCCCTTACAGTCGCCCGATCGAGCGTCGGCGCGGCAATCCCGGCCAGCTCCGATATCGCCACTGTCGAGCCTGTGACCAGGGCGGACAGCACCGGCCCGGCTGCCCCGGCAAAGGTGAAGCGGCTGCCGGATGCGAGCAGCGTCACGGTCCTGTTGTCCTCGCCATATTCCAGAACCGCACGCGGGGTCAGCAGTCGGACTTCGGTGTCGTCCTCGGCGGGCAGCAGGTCCGACGTCGCGGCCCAGGGCAGGCCGATCCGCGTCAGCGCAGGTCCGTGGGCGTCCCGGTCCTTCAGGAACCGGTCGACCACGTCCGGCGTCAGCAGTGCCTCGATCCCGGCCCGCAGTTGGGCGGCATGCGCCTCACGCTGTTCCGCGGGGGCGAACCTGGGCAGGTCACGGCGGAATCGCTCGTCGACTCGCAACTGGTCGGCCAGCCAGGCGACCAGGTCGATGCCGGTGGCCGGGTTGAAGCCGATCGTCAGGTGCAGCGACTGCTCGCCGACCGCGGAAACGTCGTGCCAGTGCCCGCGTGGGACGTACAGCGCGTCGCCGTCCTCCAGCATGAAGTCGGCGATGGGCTCGGCCGGTGGCTGCGCGGGTGGCTCGACATCGCGATGCAACGGCGCCGGGCGCGTCGGGCCGTGGATACGCCACCGCTTGCGGCCGAAGATCTGCAGGATGAAGGCGTCGTGATCGTCCCAGTGCACGTCGAAGCCGTGGGTCTTGCCCCAGCCGGCGTACAGGTTGACCTGGATACGTTCCCGCAGGTCATGCTCCAGCTGGGCGGTCAGATCGGCGACCGGGTCGACAAGCTCCTGGACGGCGTCGAGCACGAGCGTGGCGCCGTTACGCAGATGCTCGGTCAGGGGCGCGGAAAGCAGCTTCGGGATGGGTGCCCCGCGCTTGGGCGTGACCATCTCGGTGTACGTGTGGGTTGGCACGACCTCGCCGTCCTGAGCGAGACGCAGCCGTGGGAAGTCCAGGCGGTGCTGACGCAACACAGTGTTGAGCGTCGACCACGGCATCAAAGAGGCGAACCGGCCGGCGGTTCCGGGGAACCGGTGGTGGGCCTGGCCCTGCACCGAGCCGAGAAACTGGCTGACCTCGAGCGGTGCCACGAGGTCAGCCAGGGTGAGCGGTGTGGCCACTCAGTCGTTGCCGTCGTTGTCGGTCACGGCACCGTTGGCCTTGCCGCGGTCGACCGCGGTGGTGAGCGGCTCCACGCCGATCAGCAGGCCACTGGCGGGCGGGGTGTTTGCTTGTTCCTGAGCCATCTGGCGACCTCACAGAGTGTTAGATGGAACCGAACATTCCGTAATGCCATGTCAGATTACGTGATCAACTGGGGGGATTCATCGGTCATTCGGGGTTGTTCCCAGTACCCGGACCTGATCCGTGGTGAGCAATCGCACGTAGTCATCCAGGGGGCGACGGCCGGTGACCGCGATCCGCAGCCAGGTCTGATCGTCCACTGTGGTCAGTTCCAGGCCGTCGCAGGCAAGGTCCGCCACGGCTTCGTCGGTCGCGGTCCCGGGCCGGAAGACCACTGTGGCCAGGGCGGGTTCGGCCCACAGCCGCAGCCCTGGGCGGGCCCGGATCTCGGCGGCGAGGGCCGTGGCGACGTCGCAGCGGCGCTCGGCCGACGGCCCGATCTGTGTGCGGCATGCCCGGAAGACCGCCGCCATCTCCGGATGCCCGATCATCCGCACACCGGTCAGCGAACCGACGTCCCGGACAGCAAGTAATCCCGTCGAAACCCCTAGTTCGGGCAATTCCACCGTCACCGAATCGGCCATTTCGATCCCGTCCAGTAACGGCCGCAACCGCTCGCTGAACAATGCCGATCCCCCGCCTGCGGCATCGACGTGTAACCACGAACCACGCAACCGGCACAGCCGGCCGATCTCCCGCAGCGGGTCGATCGTTCCGGTGCCGGCCGTGCCCGCGGACACCACGACCACGCTCGCGGCGGCCAGTTCGCCGAGTTTGGCTGGGATCTGGCCGACCGAGTCGAGCACGAGCGGCGGGGGCATCCCCAGCTGCTCGGTCGCACGGGCCACGCTGGACCGTGCGCTACGTGCACATACGACCTGAACGGGTGCGCCCGCCGCGTCCTTCTTAGCGAGCAACAACCCGAGCAGGTCGGATTCAGAACCGCCGTTGGTGATCACGGCGCCGGGTACCCCTCGCGGGAAGCACAACCGCGCGACGCTGGCCTCCATCGACGGTTCGGTCATTCCGGAGCCAGCGCCCTGACCGCCTCGCGTGGATCGTCACCGGTGGGCAGCACGTTGATCACCGGGGTGTCGAGACCCGCCGCGACGTACTCGGCGACCCGCTCGCGGCACTGTTGCGGACTGCCGTGGACGATCAAGTCGTCCACGACCTCGTCCGGGATCACCTGGTTGGCCGTTGCGCGGTCACCGGCCGCCCACGCGTCGTGCATCGGTTTGAGGATCTCGCCCCGGCCCAGCCAGTCGTGGAACGCCGCGTACACCGGAACCGTGAGATAGCTGCTGATCAGCAGCCGGCCGAGGCCCCGGGCGGCGGCCACGTCCTCGGTCGGGCAGACGAAGATCCGCGCCACGAGCTCGAAGTCCGGGCCGACCTCGGCCCTGATCTTCGGCACGTCGGATGGCGCCAGCCAGTTCGTGATCGCGCCGTCGGCCTGCTTGCGGGCCAGCTTGAGCATGCCCGGCCGCAGCGCCGCGAGCATGATCTTCGGCGGTGGCTGCGGCGGGCGCTCCAGCTTGAACTTCGAGATCTCGAAGGTCGGATACTTCTGCGACACCTTCTCGCCGGCCAGGGCCGAACGCAGGAACCGCACCGTGTCCCTTGTGCGGGCGAAGGGCTCGGTGAACTCCTGGGAGTTCCAGTTGGTCACGATCACCGGCGACGACGTGCCGATACCCAGCACGAAACGATCCGGCGCGAGCTCGGCGATGGTGGCCGCGGTCATCGCCAGCAGACCGGGACCGCGCGTGTAGACCGGGGCGATCGCGGTGCCCAGCCGCAGTCTCGGCGCCCACTCGGCGGCAAGGGCGAGCGGGGTGAACGCGTCGGTGCCCGCGGTCTCGGCCGTCCACACGTCGGTGTATCCGGCGTCGGGCAACTCCTTGACCAGCTCGCGGTGCTCAGCGAGCGGAACTCCGGTCAGCGGCAGCGTGATGCCCCAGCGTCCCATTCACATATTCCCTTCTTTCACAGTTGCTACCGGACCTTACCGAGTGCCTCATGCAGCCAGGTCGTCTGCAACAGAAGGAAATTCTCCGAAGTCGCCTCGTCCTGCGGCGTCATGTGCGTCACGCCCGGCAACGGCAACAGTGTGTGCGGGCGTCCGGCGGCCACGAGCGCGGACGAGAGCCGCAGCGAGTGGGCCACGACGACGTTGTCATCGGCCAGCCCGTGGATGATCATCAGCGGACGCTCCAGATTGGGCGCGTCAACCGGCAAAGAGTTGCGCTCGTACACCTCTGGGTGAGTGTCGGGATGGCCGAGGTAACGCTCGGTGTAGTGCGTGTCATAGAGCCGCCAGTCGGTCACAGGCGCGCCCGCGATCGCCGCGTGGAACACGTCCGGCCGGCGCAGGACCGCCAGCGCGGCCAGGTACCCGCCGTACGACCAACCCCGAATCCCGACCCTGGCCAGATCCAGGTCCGGATACAGCTCGGCAGCCGCGTGCAGGCCGTCCACCTGGTCGATCAAGGTCACGTCGGCGAGGTCGAACGCGATCTCACGCTCCCAGTCCGGCCCCCGGCCAGGCGTGCCCCGGCCGTCGATCACCAGCACCGCGAAGCCCTGATCCGCCAGCCATTGCGACGTCAGGTAGGCGTTCCGGGAGGCCAGGACACGCTGCGCGTGCGGGCCGCCGTACGGGTCGAGCAGCACAGGCAGCTTGCCGCTGCCGGGCTCGTGACCAGCTGGGAACAGCAGCGCGGCACGCAGCTCGCGGGCCCCTAGTTTGAGGTCGATGACCTTCGGCTCCAGCGGCGGCTTCACCGCCAGCGACTCGACTTTGCCGATCTGTTCCCGGCCGCGCAGGACTGTGACATCCGGACCGGCTTCACTCATCCGCCACGAGGTGAGGACCGTGATCTCGCCCGACCGGGTCGCCGAGTGCACACCGTCCACTGAGGACAACTGCGTCACACCGTCCGCGCCCGCACGGTAGACGTGTACCTGCCTCGGGTCGTCGGCCGACGCGGTGAAGATGACGTCGTCCGCCGTGTCGAGCACGGAACGCACCTGCAGGCTCGCGTCAGTGACCTCCTTACCGTCGATCACCAAGCGGTACGCGCCGTCGGAGACCGCGACCCGTACGAGCCTGCCGTCCGCCGTCCACGCGGGGACGCCCGTCACGATGTCAACCCAATGCGGGTCCGTTTCCTCGTGTAGCAGCTCCGTCGCGCCGTTGTCCGGGTTGAGCGTGCGGATCTGCATGGTCCGTTGGTCACGCGTCTCCACCGCCAGCAACGGCGGGCCGCCCGCCGACCAGTGCACGTTCGCCAGGTACTCGGTTCCGGTCCAGTCGACCTGGACCCGGCTGCCGTCCAGGCCGATCACCAGCAGGTTGACCTTCACGTTCGGCGTGCCCGCAGCCGGGTAGTGCACGGTGTGTGCCTCGGCGGCCGGGTTCGCCGGGTCGGAGATGTGCCAGCGCAGCACGTCAGAGCGATCCGTATGGGCCACGACCAGGCGCTGCCCGTCCGGCGACCACCAATAGCCGCGCGACCTGTTCATCTCCTCGGCCGCGATGAACTCCGCGAGACCGTACGCCCGGTCGTCGCCCGCGGGCACAGCCAACGCACGGTCACCCGTACCGTCCACATTGACCACACGCAGCGCGTTGTTCGACACGTATGCGACGTGCGTACCCGTCGGGTTCGGCCGCGGGTCGACCACAGGAGACGCCGTGTCCAACTGCCTGGTCTCGCCGGTGGCCGTGTCGGTGACGTACAACCTGCCCGACAATGCGAAAGCGACAATCCGTACGGCGCTGTCGGCAGCATTACCCACAATCCCGCTGGCCTGCTGCCGGGCGCGCTCACGGCGAGCGCGTTCCTCAGCGGACAGTTCCTCATCGCCGTCCGACAGCAGCACGGCCGGATCTGCCAGCACGGACTCCTTGCCGGTGGCCAGGTCCAGCTGCCAGAGGCTGTGCCGGCGCTCCTGGCCGGACGGGGAACGCAGGAACAACACGCGGCTGCCGTCCGGTGCGACCCGGATCTCCTTCGGGGTGCCCAGCGTGAACCGCTGGGTGCGGGCCTGCATGCGGAGGAACGATGTCTCACGGGTCACAGGGCGACCCTAACGTTTCTTGGGAAGCCCATTGGCGATCCTCAGGGTGTTCTCATTTCTTGGTCGCAGAGTTGGTGCCATGACCACGACACCGCAGATGACTCCGCCCCAGCACTACGGCCCGGCCCAGTACCCGCCGATGACGCCGCCCCCGGCGTACAACAACGGTGGCGGCCTACCACCGACGGGCGGGCCGGTGCCGCCTGCGCTGGCGAACCCCGGCAAGCCCCGCCGCTTCCGCCGCGGAGCCGTCGCCCTCACCATCGCCGCGGTGATCGGGGCAGGCGCGGTAGGTGGCGTGACCGGCGCCCTCATCGACTCCGGCAACGCGACCACCCCCACAGCGTCGACACCGATAGTCCAGAACGTCGGCACAAACACGCCTTCCGACGTAAGCGCGGTCGCCAGCAAGGTGCTCCCCAGCGTGGTCCAGGTGAACGTGCGCACAGCGAACGCCGAGGGCATCGGCTCCGGCGTGATCCTGACCGCCGACGGCCGAATCCTGACCAACAACCATGTGGTGTCAGGCGCGTCCCAGGTAACCGTGACCCTCAACGACGGCCGCAACTTCCCAGCCACAGTCGTGGGCACAGACGCCGCCAGCGACCTCGCCGTGCTGCAACTGCAAGGAGCCTCCGGCCTGATCCCGGCAACACTCGGCGACTCAAGCTCGGTGAAGATCGGTGACGAGGTGGTGGCCTTCGGCTCACCCGGCGGCCTGCAGGGAACTGTGACCTCCGGCATCGTCAGCGCCTTGAACCGAGACGTGAACGTCCCAGCCGACGAAGGCCAGCAGAACCCCTTCGCCAGCAACAGCCGCGGCGGCGCCCAGACAACCTACAAGGCAATCCAGACCGACGCCTCGATCAACCAGGGCAACTCCGGCGGCCCCCTGGTCAACGCCAACGGCGAAGTGATCGGCATCAACTCCGCGATCTACTCCCCAGTGTCCACATCGGATGGACGCGCGGGCAGCGTCGGCATCGGCTTCGCCATCCCCATCAACGACGCCAAAACCGTAATCGCCAACATAGTCGGCAACTGAACCCAGAAATCCCACCAAGCGTGCGCCCGTTCCCCAACGGGCGCACGACGCTTCCCACCATCTGTGGGAAGCCCGCCGCCCCGCAAGAGCACAATCCTCAGACAACCACCACAGCCACACCAGAAAACCACAACCCGAGCATCATCAAACCGCCCCACCCCAAGAGAACAGCCCCCGCCACTCCCAGGGGGGCGTCCCTGGTCCAGTCTATCGGGGGAGCGTGATCGAGAAGGGGTTTGCGGTGGGCTGTGGACAACTGGATTTGCGAGTGGACCGTTCGCACTGACAGCTGCTGGTCACGGCTTTGGCGGTGGACGCATCAGGTCACAGCTTGGGCCGAGGCGTCAAGTCGGGCCGCGAGCCGCAGTCGAGACGGCGGACAGGCCCCGACCGAGGCCTGAGCGCCCACCGATCCGGGCCGAAACCGCTTCCGCCTGACCCTGAACCGTGACAAGAACCTTCCGCAGGGTTGACACAAGCGCGTGAGAGCGCTCTCATAATCACACAAACCGGTGTGACAAGGAGGTCGCCTGTGCCGGTTGAAACCCTGCGACCGCCGAGGATCAAACGGCGGAGGTTGTCTTTTGTCGCGGCTGGCGGTGTTGGGCTGCTTGTTGCGGCGGCTGTTCTTGCCGATACTGCGTCCGGGGCGGTACCGCCGCCGCCTGCCGGGTGGAACCTGGTCTGGGCGGATGACTTCGACGGCGGCGCCAACACGCTGCCCAGTGAGTCGAACTGGATCATCGACACCGGGCATTCCTATCCCGGCGGCCCCGACAACTGGGGTACCGGCGAGATCCAGGACTACACGCGCAACACGTCGAATCTTTCCCTTGATGGCGCCGGGAACCTGCGGATCACTCCGCTGCGGGACGGCGCGGGCAACTGGACCTCAGGTCGCATTGAGACGCGGCGGTCGGACTTCAAGGCTCCGGCCAACGGCGTTCTACGGATCGAGGCCCGGATTCAGATGCCGAATGTCACCGGGCAGGCCGCGCTCGGGTACTGGCCGGCGTTCTGGACACTGGGCGCGCCCTATCGCGGGAACTACTGGAACTGGCCGGGCATCGGCGAGTTCGACATCATGGAGAACGTCAACGGGATCAACTCCGTCTGGGGTGTGCTCCATTGTGGAGTGAACCCGGGCGGCCCGTGCAACGAGACCACTGGCATCGGTGCGAGCCGGGCCTGTCCTGGTTCCAGCTGCCAGTCGGCGTTCCACACGTACCGGTTCGAGTGGGATCGCAGTGTCAGTCCCAACCAGTTGCGGTGGTACGTCGACGGCCAGCAGTTCCACGGCGTGAGCCAGAACCAGATGGACGCCGGCTCGTGGGACAACATGACCAGCCACGCCGGCTACTTCATTCTGCTGAATGTCGCGATGGGCGGTGCTTTCCCGAACGGTGTCGCGGGGTTCGGCACTCCCACAGCAGAGACTGTGCCCGGCCGGCCGTTGGTGGCCGACTATGTGGCGGTGTGGTCTCGCGGCGGCGGTGGCACAGAGCCACCTCCGGGCGGCGGTGGGGACGCCTACGGCACTTTGCAGGCCGAGGCGTTCCAGGCCCAGAACGGTGTGATCGTCGAGGGCACGACTGACTCGGGCGGCGGCCAGAACATCGGTGCGGTGAGCAACGGCGACTGGACGCTGTACCGGGGCATCAACTTCGGCAGCAACCCGGCGCGGCAGTTCGTCGCCCGTGTTGCGTCCGGTGCCGGAGGTGGGGTGAGCGGCTTGGTCGAAGTGCGGCTCGACAGTCCGACGAGTGCGCCGGTCGGCAGCTTTGCCCTCGCCAACACGGGCGGATGGCAGTCGTGGCGCACGGTCCCGGCCAACATCAGCGCCGTGACCGGTACCCACGACGTGTACCTCACGTTCACCAGCGGCCAGCCCGCCGACTTCGTGAACGTCAACTGGTTCACGTTCGGTCACTGAGGAAGGTCACTGAGGACGTGACTGTGGGCTCGGCTGCACACAAGCCGAGCCCACAGAAGCTTCACCCCGGCAGTGGGACAGTCTGCCGGTGATCGCATACATCTTCGGGATCGTGCTGTTCGCGCTGGGCGTTTGTCTGTCTCTGGCGTTGCACGAGGCCGGGCACATGCTCACCGCGCGTGCCTTCGGCATGAAGGTGCGCCGGTTCTTCGTCGGCTACGGGCCGAAACTGTTCTCGTTCAAGCGCAACGGCACCGAGTACGGCCTGAAGGCGATCCCGGTCGGCGGGTTCTGCGACATCGCCGGGATGACCACGCTCGACGACCGGCCTGGTGAGCGGCCGATGTTCCGGTTCAAGACATGGCAACGGACCGTGGTGATGGCCACCGGCCCGCTCACGCATTTCGTGCTTGGCTTCCTGATCCTGTACACGATGGCCGCGACCATGGGCCTGCCGAACACCACTGGGAAGCCGGTTCTCGGCTCAGTGGCCGGTGGCGCCGCCGAAACAGCGGGAATCCGGCCCGGTGACACCGTTTTGTCCGTCGGCGGCACACAGACGCCGACCTGGTCGGAGGTCGTCGGCACGGTCCGCAAGCAGTCGGGCCCGACTGCGATCGAGGTCCGGCGCGGCGACGAGACGCTGCTCTTCTCGGTGAACATTCCGCAGGTCAACCGGGAGGGCCTCGGTCAGGTCGGCACGATCGGCGCGACCGTCACCACGAACTTCTCCTACGGCCCGATCGAGGCGATCAGCGGTGCCGGCGCGTTCACCGGGCAGATGTTCGCGCAGACCTGGCAGAAGCTGGTGGAGTTCCCGCAGCGGGTCCCGGCCCTGGTCAGCGCCATTTTCGGCGGCGAACGCGACCCGAACACGCCGATCAGTGTGGTCGGCGCGAGCCGGCTCGGCGGCGAGGCGGTCGCAGCCGGGCTGTGGTCGGTGTTCCTGCTGATGCTGGCGGGCCTGAACTTCTTCCTCGGCGTGTTCAACCTGTTGCCGCTGCTGCCATTGGACGGCGGCCACATCGTGGTCAACTGGTACGAGCGTGTCCGTGACTCGATTCGCAAACTGCGTGGACGGGCGGCGCTGGGGCCCGTCGACTACGAACGTCTCGCCACGGTCACGCTCGTCCTGGTGATGATCGGCGGCGCGCTGGTCACGCTGACCATCACCGCCGACATCGTCAATCCGGTCCGGCTGACCTAGATATTCTGGGGGAATCCGAGGTTCACTCCACCGTGCGATGGGTCGAGCCACCGGTTGGTGACCACTTTGGACCGTGTGAAGAAATGAATTCCGTGCGGCCCATAAGCGTGTGTGTCACCGAAAAGTGAATCTTTCCATCCCCCGAAGGAGTAATAGCCGACCGGGACCGGGATGGGCACGTTCACGCCGACCATCCCGACTTCGACCTCGTTCTGGAAACGCCGGGCGGCGCCGCCGTCATTGGTGAAGATCGCGGTGCCGTTGCCGTACTGGTTGCTGTTGACCAATTCCATGGCGGCGTCGTAGGTGGGCACGCGGACGACCGACAGCACCGGTCCGAAGATCTCGTCGGTGTAGATCGACATGTCCGTGCGCACCCGGTCGAACAGCGTGGGGCCGAGCCAGAAGCCCCCGGCGGCGCCGTCGACCGGGTGACCACGGCCATCCACGGCCAGTGTGGCCCCCGATGCCACACCGGCCTCCACATAGGACTCGACGCGATCGCGGTGCGCGCGAGTCACCAGAGGCCCCATTTCGCAGCCCGCCCGGCGGCCGTCGCCGACGTGCAGGCCCGACATCCGCGAGGAGATCTTGTCCACCAGCTCGTCGCCGACCGGGTCGACCGCCACGACCACGGAGATGGCCATGCACCGCTCCCCCGCCGAGCCGAAACCGGCTGACACGGCGGCGTCCGCGGCCAGGTCGAGATCCGCGTCCGGCAGCACGACCATGTGGTTCTTGGCCCCACCAAGCGCTTGCACGCGTTTGCCGTGCGAGGTCCCGGTCTCGTAGACGTACCGCGCGATCGGTGTCGATCCGACAAACGACACGGCCTTGACTGTCTTGTGTTCCAGAAGGCCGTCGACCGCGACTTTGTCGCCGTGCAGAACGTTGAGCACGCCATCGGGCAAACCGGCCTCAGCCAGCAGTTCGGCGATGAAATTGGCCGCCGACGGGTCCTTTTCCGAGGGTTTGAGCACCACTGTGTTGCCGCAGGCGATCGCATTGGGAACAAACCACAACGGAACCATTGCCGGGAAGTTGAACGGCGAGATCACCGCGACCACACCGAGCGGCTGCTGAATGGAGTACACATCCACCTTGGTGGACACGTTCTCGCTGAATCCGCCCTTCAGCAGATGCGGGATTCCACAAGCGAATTCGACAGCCTCCAGGGCACGCTGCACCTCACCGCCTGCGTCGTCGAGGACCTTGCCGTGCTCGGCGGTCACGATCGCCGCGAGGTCACCCTTGCGAGCGGCCAGCAGCTCCCGGAACTTGAACAGCACGTTCGACCGCTTGGCCAGCGAACTGTCCCGCCAGGCCGGGAAGGCCGCCGCGGCAGCGGAAACAGCAGCATCCACTTCGGACTGCGCGGCGAAGTCGACAGTGCCACTGACGTTCCCGGTCGCCGGGTCGTACACCTCGCCTGTGCGCGAAGCCACGCCGTCCCAAGGCTTCCCGTTGATCCAGTGGGTAATGCGTGTCACGCTTTGTTCTCCTTGTCCACGACAGTGATCGACTCGGTGAGGATCGCCAGGCCTTCCTGGGTCTCCTCCTCGGTCAGCGTCAACGGCGGCGCCAGCCGGATCACGTTGTTGTACAACCCGCCCTTGCCGACGAGCAGCCCGCGCGACTTGGTCTCCTCAAGCAGCCGGGCCGCAGCGGCCGGGCTCGGTGTGCGGCCGTCCGGGCCGACCATCTCGATGCCCACCATCAGGCCCTTGCCGCGCACGTCACCGATCACCGGGCTCTCCACGGAGACGTCCCGCAGGCCGTTGATCAGCTGGCTGCCGAGTTTGGCCGCGTTGGCCTGCAAGTCGTTGTCCAGCAGGTAGTCCAGCGCGGCCTTGGCGCCCGCGGTGGAGATCGGGTTGCCGCCGAAGGTGGAGATCGAGTTGGCCTTGAGGCAGTCCATCAGGTCGCCGCGGGCGACCACGCCGCCGATCGCGAGACCGTTGCCGAGGCCCTTGGCGAACGTCATCGCGTCCGGCACCACCCCATGCGCCTGGATCCCCCAGAAGTGCTCGCCGGTACGGCCCCAGCCGGTCTGCACCTCGTCGGCGATGAACAGGATCCCGTGCTCGTCGAGGACTTCCTTCATCGCGCCGAACATCCCGTCCGGCGGCACGTTGAACCCGCCGACACCCTGGATCGGCTCGGCGATCATGCAGGCCACGTCCCCTGCCGTGGTCACTTCGACGATGTCGCGCAGGTCGTCGACGCAGGCGGCGACGTATTCCGAGTCGGAGAAGTTCGCGAACGGCCCGCGCATCCGGTAGCCGCCGTGCACGTAGCTGACCTTGACCGGTGACAACGAACTGGCCGACCAGCCGCGGTTGCCGGTGATGCCCATCGTGGCGAACGCCCGGCCGTGGTACGAGTTGCGCAGCGCGAGCACCTGGTCGCTGCGCCGGTACTGGGTCGCGAGCAGCAGCGCGGTCTCGTTGGCCTCGGTGCCGGAGTTGGTGAAGAAGACCTTGGCGTCCGGGATGCCCGACAGCTCCGAGATCTTCTCGGCCAGCTCGACCTGCTTGCGGATCAGGTACAGCGTCGAGGTGTGCAGCACGCCCGAATCGACCTGCTCGCGGACGGCGTCGCTGATCTCGGCGATGTCGTAGCCGATCGCGTTGGTCAGGATGCCGGCGAAGAAGTCCAGGTAGGTCCGGCCTCGCGAGTCGGTGACCCGGCGGCCGTCGCCGCTGATGATCTCGATCGGCTCCGAGTAGTACAGCGCCAGCCAGCTGGGCAGCACGGCACGGTGACGGTTGAGCAGGTCGTCCTCAGGCAGGTCGTCCACAGGCACAGCAAGCCTCCATGACGCGGGGGTCCCTTGGGTTCGAGTGTGGTGTGCGGCGCGGGCGGCCACCATCGACAACGTGTACCGGAAATCCGGCAAACCGCTTACATTGTGTGCATGTACCCGACGGTCGCCGACGCGCTCACCCTGCCAGTGATCCGCGAGGGCCGGCCGCGGGTCGTCGCCGGGCACGGTGCACTGGATCGTCCCGTCCGGTGGGTGCATGTCGCGGAGGTGGCGGACCTCGCGCATCTGCTGCGCGGTGGTGAGCTCGTCCTCACGACGGGCATAGCGCTGCCTGACGACCCGGACGGGCTCGCGCGCTACGTCGATGAGCTCGCGGATGTGGGTGTAGCGGGCATCATCGTCGAGTTGCTGCGGCACTGGAGTGACCGTCTGCCGCAGGCGTTCGTCGCCGCCGCGGAGCGACGCGGCATGCCGTTGGTGACGCTCTCCGAGGAGACGCGGTTCGTGACCGTGACGGAGGCGGTTGTCGGGCTCATCGTGGACGCCCAGGTGGCCGAGCTGAAGGCCGCTGAGCAGGTCCACGAGACGTTCACAGCGCTGACGGTCGCTGGAGCCGAACCGGCCGAGGTGCTGCGTGAGGTCGCTCGGACAGCAGGGCTGCCGGTGGTCCTGGAGACGCTGGCACACGACGTCCTCGCGTACGACACAGCAGGCGCCAACCCCAACGAGCTGCTGCGCGACTGGGCGCGTCGCTCACGCGCGGTGCACGTGACCGAGCGGACGAGCTACGACGCCGAGGCGGGCTGGCTGGTCACGGTCGTCGGCGCTCGCGGTAACGACTGGGGCCGGCTGGTGCTGATCTGCCCGGCAACGCCCCCGCACAGGCACGTCGTGGTCGCCGAACGCGCGGCATCCGCGCTGGCCGTACACCGGCTCGTCGCACGCGACCGTGAAGGACTCGAGCGGCACGCGCACCGCACGCTCCTCACCGAAATCCTGTCCTCACCTGGCGCTGACATCAACGCACGGGCCGCCGCGCTGGGCGTCCCCTTAGAACACCGCAGGCTTGTCGGAATCGCCGTCCGGCCGCGCACCAGCGTCAACCCCGCGCCCGCCATGGCCACACAGGAGGTGCTACGGGACCTCGCCGAGGCCACGGCACTCGCCGCACGCCGTGCCCAGACGGCCGCACTGGTCGGCGTTGTGGACGACACGAGCGTGCGAGTGCTGCTTTCCCTGCCACCACAAGCCGAAGTGGCCAATGTCCTGCGCAAGCTGGCCAAGGAAGTCCACCACGCGGCCGGGGCGACACAACGTGCTTTGCCCGTCGTGCTGGCCGTCGGGACGACAGTCGACCGGGTGATCGGCGCACGCCGCAGCATGGTCGAGGCCGCACATGTCGCCGACGCGGCCCTGAGGTCCACTTCGGACCGTCTCTACCATCGGCTGGACGACGTCCGACTGCGCGGCCTGCTGCACTTGCTGGCCAACGACGAGCGCATCACCGCCTTCACCGACCGCGAGCTGGGCCCGCTGCTGACCCGCGACGCCGCCCAGGGCAGCCGCCTGGTGGACACCCTGCGGCACTACTGCGAGCAGGGCGGCAACAAGTCCGCCGCCGCCGCTGCCGCGCACATGTCCAGAACCGCCTACTACCAACAGCTTTCCCGGATCGAGCAGGTCCTCGGTGTGTCGCTGGAGGACCCTGAATCGATGCTGTCGCTCTACGTCGCGCTGCTGACCCTGGATGTCCAGGCGCATCACTCGGCCGAGTAACCCTCGTTCAGGTAAAACAGTGTTGTTCGCCCGATGCCGATGTCCGGTTCATGCAGTCTTCCCTCAAACCCCTCGCAGTCGGCGCGTGTGTCGCGGCGCTCGCGGCGTCGTTCCTGGCCGGACCGGCCGCGGCCAGCACCGTCAGCCCGGCGTTGCCCACCCTCGTGCTGTCCCTGAAGGACGAGCACACCCTGCTGGTCCCGGACACCCGCACCCTCGGCTGCGACGACCCGGAGAACGTGACCGGCTCGCACCCGCGCCGGGAGCGGGCCTGTGCCACGCTGGACGCGGCCGGCGGCAACTTCGAGAACCTGCAGACCACCGGCGGCGCCTGCCCGATGATCTACGACCCGGTCACCGCCACGGCGAAGGGCCGCTACAAGGGCATGCGGATCGACTTCGAGGCCGTCTACGCCAACCAGTGCGTCGCGGCAGCCGAGAGCGCCGACATCTTCCGCTGGTGACCGCCACCCGGTGATGTCGGATTGTGTCCCCAATGTGGCATTGGTGGCATCGCATGCCACCAATGCCACATTGGGGGCAAAGCAGAATTCGGTGCGGTCGAAAGATCGGCACGCAAGCGACATACTGTTCATCGACTGACGCAACGGTGAACACAGTGACTCTGCCGTGGTCAACGGGGCGACGATGAGGATTCCCGGATGGACCCCACGACGCGTGCGGAGTGAGCTATGGCCGGATCGTCGCAAGTAACTCATCCTGACGGCCGGGTCGACCTGGTCGACGCCTCGGCAATCGCGGCCAGCCGCTACTACAACCCCGAGCTCGCGCCCGTCCCGATCGAGCGCAGGCACTGGACCACGTACAACTACTTCGCGCTGTGGATGGGCATGGCCCACAACATCCCCAGCTACACCCTGGCCGCCTCGCTGATCGCGCTGGGCATGGACTGGGTCCAGGCGTTCATGACGATCACCCTGGGCAACCTGATCGTGCTCATCCCCATGTTGCTCAACAGTCACGCGGGTACCAAATACGGCATTCCCTTCCCGGTCTTCGCCCGCGCGTTCTACGGCGTGCGCGGCGCGAACCTGGCCGCGATCATGCGTGGCCTCATCGCGTGCGCCTGGTTCGGCATCCAGACCTGGGTCGGCGGCGAGGCGCTGTTCGTGATCATCGGCAAGCTCGCCGGCGACGGCTGGGCCAAGGCGGCCGGGATCGGTGGCCAGCCGTGGACGCTGTGGCTGTGTTTCGTGTTGTTCTGGGTCGTGCAGATGCTCATCATCTGGCG
Source organism: Kibdelosporangium banguiense (assembly GCF_017876405.1). GTDB lineage: Bacteria > Actinomycetota > Actinomycetes > Mycobacteriales > Pseudonocardiaceae > Kibdelosporangium > Kibdelosporangium banguiense. The sequence continues at coordinate 12,313,082 of NZ_JAGINW010000001.1, forward strand.
CGGGATGGAGGCGATCCGCCGGTTCGAGAACTGGACCGCGCCGCTGGTGTCGGTCGGATTCCTGATCCTGCTGGCGTACGTGGTGATCAAGGCGGGCGGGTTCGGCCCGATCCTGTCCGAGCCGTCCAAGCTGGGCTGGGGCGCGGACTTCTGGCAGGTCTTCGCGCCGTCGCTGATGGGCATGATCGCGTTCTGGTCGACGCTGTCGCTGAACATGCCGGACTTCACCCGGTTCGGCGGCAGCCAGAAAAAGCAGGTCACCGGGCAGATCCTCGGCCTGCCGACCACGATGTCGTTCATCGCGCTGGTGGCGATCCTGACCACGTCCGGCGCGGTGGCGCTCTACGGCGAGGCTATCTGGGACCCGGCGCAGCTCGCGGCCCGGTTCGACAGCCCGATCCTGGTGGTCGTCGCCCTGATCGCGCTGGTGCTGGCCACCGTGTCGGCGAACCTGGCGGCCAACGTGGTCAGCCCGTCCTACGACTTCTCCAACGCGTTCCCGCGCAAGATCACGTTCGCGATGGGCGGCCTGATCACCGGTGTGATCGGCGTGGTGATCATGCCGTGGAAGCTGATCTCCGACCCGAGCATCTACATCTTCGCGTGGCTGGGCTTCTACGGCGGTGTGCTGGGTGCGGTCGCGGGCGTGTTCGTGGCCGGCTACTGGACGATCCGCAAGACCCGGCTCAAGCTCGTCGACCTGTACATGGAAGGCCGCGACGGCGCCTACTGGTTCAACGCCGGCTGGAACTGGCGCGCGGTGGTCGCGACCGTCGTGGCCGGGCTGCTGGCGGTCGGCGGTGCGTACGGCGGGCCGTTCCCCGCCGATGGCCTGATCCCGTTCCTGAAGCCCCTTTACGACTACAGCTGGGTGGTCGGCGCCGTCGTGGGTTACGTCATCTACCTGCTGCTATCCATGAACACAACGCACGAGGAGGAAGCCAGTGCCGCAGATCGTTCGAGCCGGGTTGATCCAGCAGCGGTGGACGGGTGACAAGGAGTCGATGATCGCGAACGCGGTGGACGCGATCGCGAAAGCCGCCTCACAGGGCGCCCAGGTGGTCTGCCTGCAGGAGTTGTTCTACGGCCCGTACTTCTGCCAGGTGCAGGACGCGGACTACTACTCCTACACCGAGCGGATCCCGGACGGGCCGACCACCAAGCTGATGCAGGAGGTGGCCAAGACCCACGGGGTCGTGCTCGTCGTGCCGATGTACGAGGAGGAGCAGCCCGGGGTCTACTTCAACACCGCCGCGGTGATCGACGCCGACGGCAAGTACCTCGGCATGCACCGCAAGAACCACATCCCCCAGGTGAAGGGGTTCTGGGAGAAGTTCTACTTCAAGCCCGGCAACCTCGGGTACCCGGTGTTCGACACCGCGGTGGGCCGGATCGGCGTCTATATCTGCTACGAACGGCACTTCCCCGAAGGCTGGCGCGCGCTCGGCCTGGCCGGTGCGCAGATCGTGTTCAACCCGTCGGCCACCAGCCGTGGGCTCTCGGAGTACCTGTGGCGCCTGGAGCAGCCCGCCGCGGCCGTGGCGAACGAGTACTACGTCGGCACGATCAACCGGGTCGGCGTGGAGCCGTTGGGTGACAACGACTTCTACGGCCAGTCGTACTTTGTGGACCCTCGTGGCCAGTTGGTCGGCGAGGCCGCGTCGGACACCGAGGAAGAAATTGTCGTGCGGGACCTGGACATGGGCAGGCTCGCCGAGGTCCGTGACCTGTGGGCGTTCTACCGCGACCGTCGCCCGGACACGTACGAGAGCCTGGTGAAGCCCTGATGCGTACCCTGATCAAGGGCGGGACCGTCCTGAGCTCGACGGGCGCCATCCTGGCCGACGTCCTGGTCGACAGCGAGCACATCGCGGCACTCAGCGCGCCGGGCATCGACTGGCCGGACGTGGACAAGACCATCGACGCCACGGGCAAATACGTTCTGCCCGGCGGAATCGACGCCCACACGCACATGGAGATGCCGTTCGGCGGGACGTCGTCGCACGACACGTTCGAGACCGGTACGACCGCGGCCGCCTGGGGCGGGACCACGACCATCGTGGACTTCGCCGTACAGGCCAAGGGCACCACGTTGCAGTCCACTCTGGACAAGTGGCACAGCAAGGCGGACGGCAACTGCGCGATCGACTACGCCTTCCACATGATCGTCTCGGACGTCAACGAGACATCGCTCAAGGAGATGCAGACCTGCATCGACCAGGGCGTGAACAGCTTCAAGATGTTCATGGCCTACCCGGGCGTGTTCTACGCGACCGACGGCGAGATCCTGCGGGCGATGCAGCGGGCCGCCGACATCGGCGGCCTGATCATGATGCACGCCGAGAACGGCATCGCGATCGACGAGCTGGTGGCGCAGGCCTTGCAGCAGGGCAAGACCGATCCCGTGCAGCACGGGTACACGCGTCCGTCCGAACTGGAGGGTGAGGCCACCTCCCGGGCGATCACCCTGGCCAAGGTCACGCGCTCGCCGCTGTACATCGTGCACCTGTCGGCCGCCGAGGCGCTCAACGCGGTCGCCGCGGCCCGCAACACCGGGCAGAACGTCTTCGCCGAGACGTGCCCGCAGTACCTGTACCTGTCCATTGAGGACCTCGCCAAGCCGGACTTCGAAGGCTCGAAGTACGTCGCCTCTCCCCCGTTGCGTCCCAAGGAGCATCAGGCGTCGCTATGGAACGGGCTACGGACCAACGACCTCTCAGTGGTGTCGACGGATCACTGCCCGTTCTGCTTCAACGAGCAGAAAGAGCTCGGCCGCGGCGACTTCTCCAAGATCCCCAACGGTATCCCCGGTGTCGAGCACCGGATGGACCTGCTGCACCAAGGGGTGGTCGCCGGGGAGATCTCGCTGGCCCGCTGGGTCGAGATCACCTCGACCACACCGGCCCGGATGTTCGGGCTCTACCCGCGCAAGGGCACGATCTCCCCGGGATCGGACGCGGACATCGTGGTGTACGACCCGGCGGCGACGCAGACCCTTTCGGTCGAGACGCACCACATGAACGTGGACTACTCCGCCTACGAGGGCATGCAGATCACTGGCAAAGTGGACACCGTGCTGTCCCGTGGCCGGATCGTGGTGGAGGGCAACGCCTTCCACGGTGCGACCGGGCACGGCCAGTTCCTGTCCCGCGACCTCTGCCAGTACCTGAACTAGGAGCGTTACATGGACTTCGGCGTCGTACTGCAGACCGACCCGCCCGCGAGCGAGGTCGTGCGGCTGATGAAGGCCGCGGATGACCGGGGATTCACCTACGGGTGGACGTTCGACTCCGTGGTGCTGTGGCAGGAACCGTTCGTGATCTTCTCGCAGATCCTGTCGGCCACCAGGCACCTGACCGTCGGCCCGATGGTGACCAATCCGTCCACACGGGACTGGTCGGTGACCGCGTCCTTGTTCGCGACGCTGAACGACATGTTCGGCAACCGGACCGTGTGCGGGATCGGCCGGGGCGACTCGGCCCGGCGGGTGATCGGCCAGCCACCGGCGAACCTGGCCACGTTGCGCGACGCGATGCACGTGATCAAGGAGCTGGCCGAGGGCCGGGAGGTGCTGCACCACGATACCCCGGTGCGGATCCCGTGGGTCCGGGACGGCAAACTCGAGATGTGGATGGCCGCGTACGGGCCGAAAGCGCTGAAACTCGTCGGAGAACAGGCCGACGGTTTCATCCTGCAGACCGCTGATCCGGCGATCACTCGTTGGACCATCGGTGCTGTGCGGGAAGCCGCTTCGGCCGCGGGCCGGGACCCGGACGCGATCACGATGTGTGTCGCGGCGCCCGCCTACGTGGGAGACGACATTCCGCATCAGCGTGAGCAGCTGCGTTGGTTCGGCGGGATGGTCGGCAACCACGTCGCGGACCTGGTCTCGCGGTACGGCGACTCCGGGCCGGTGCCGCACGAGCTGACCGACTACATCAAAGGGCGTCAGGCGTACGACTATTCGCACCACGGCCGGGCCGGCAACCCGTCGACCGATTTCGTGCCCGACCAGATCGTGGACCGGTTCTGCCTGGTGGGCCCGGAGTCCGCGCACATCGAACGGCTGCAGGAACTCAAAGAGCTGGGCGTGCACCAGTTCTCGCTCTACCTGATGCACGACCAGCGCGATGAGACCCTCAATGCCTACAGCAAGATCATCCAGAAGGTGTGATCACGGGTCGACGACGTCGATGAAGTGGGTGTAGTCGTCGAGCACGAAGGCCGCCCCGGCCATCGGCCCGACGATCTGTGCCTGCACGACGATCGTGTAGTTGCCCTCGGGCAGCCGCTGCACCCGGTGCATGCTGTGCTGTTCCCGAGGGCCACCGGCCGGGCTGTCGAACACGAAGCCGGCACCCGCCACCGGGTTGAACTCGATGACACCACCCGCGCCGATCGCCACGACCCGCACTGAACAGTAGGCGGCCGCGGCGCACACCGACGAGGCACCGAACGTCGACTCGACGATCTTGTCATCGTTGAGGCTGATCGGCATGTTGGTGGACGTGACGTTCCACCACCCGGCGCCGACCGGCGTGACCCACGGCGCGTTCTCGGTGTGATCCCGTTGAAAGCTGGTCGTCGTGCCGACGAACACGGCAAGGACAGCGTGCGCGACGCCAACCGTCGCCAGTACCGCCGTCAGTAACACCGCTACCGCGACACCCGCGCGTTTGATGAACTTCTTCATGGGCTCTGCTCCTAGGGATTCGTGGTTCCCCGACAGCCCATAGCGTCCGAGCGCGTCTTTGAGTGGTCTTAACGTGGAGCTAACACAGTCGGTTGCCTGACCGATCCTGGGGACGCCCACGGCAGGGGAGGACCACGTGACCACTGTGCCCGGCCGGATTTCCCGGCCACGACTGGACTCACAGCAGACCGAAGCACGGCTGACGACGCTCGTAGCGCCTGCGGGCTATGGGAAAACGACATTGCTGACCGAATGGGCCAGACGAACACCGACCGCGTGGCACACGTGTTGTATCTCAGACGCGGAACCCGGCTCTTTACTCGACGGGATACTGGCCTCGATCCGGGAAGTCCTTCCTACGCTTGCGTTCTCGGCACCGGACGAGGCCGGCAACCCGGCGAAAGTGGTGGACAGCGCACGCGACGAGCGCACACACGCGCTCGCGGAGTCGCTGTGCGCTGCTCTGTCCACTGTAGTCAGAGGAAGGCTCCTGCTCGTGCTGGACGATGTGCACCACGTCGACACCGGCACGCACTCGGCGAAGCTGCTCGAGGCGCTGTGCCGGCAACTGCCACGCGGTGTCCATCTGATCCTGTCCAGCAGGCAGCCGCCGCCGTTCGCCGTGCAACGCCTGCGATACGGCGGCGAGCTGGCCGAGGTCGACGCCGCTCGATTGGCCTTCACCGAAGCGGAAACCGCCCAGCTGTTAGGCGGCAGGCAAGCCCTGGCACCGGGCATTCACCGGGCCACCGGTGGGTGGCCGGTCGCGGTCCGGCTCGCCGCTGAAGCGACTCGCAGCGGTTACGTCACCGATCTGGACGCGGCACTTCGCCCCAACCAGCTGTTCCACTACCTGGCGAGCGAGATCTTCGACGGCGAGCCGGAACAGGTCCGGGCGATCATGCGGGTCGCAGCCCAGTTCGACCGGTTCTGCCCGGCGCTGCTGGACGCGCTCGGCCACCATGCCGCTGCGGAAGTCATGGAAGACCTGCTGGCCAAAGGGCTTTTCCTGGAACGGCTGCGGGCGGCGCCCGGCTGGCTGGCGTTGATGCCGCTGGCCCGGACGTTCACCGAGAACCACTTCCCGATGGACCAGCCCGAGCGCTTCCGCGTGCACGAACGGGCAGCGGGGTGGTTCGAGGACAACGGGTTCTTCAGCGAAGCGTGTTCGTCGTTCGCCGAATGCGGTGAGCACGACCAAGTCGAACGCGTTCTCAACGCGCACGCCGCTCAGTTGTGGCAGACCAGAGGCGCTGACGCCGTGCTCGCGGCCGCTGCCTTGATCCCCGCCGACCGGCGCAGCTCGGCGACGTGGCGGCTGCTCGGCGAGGCGCACCAGGTCCGCGGCGACTGGGGCAAGGCGGTGGAGTGCCTCAACCGGTCCGCCGGGCAGCTCGAGGGGCCTATCCCGGCTGCGGTCGCGTTGCCCCTGATGTGGATGCATTACGTCAGCGGGTCGACTGACGAATCCCTTGCGGTGTATCGGGATTGCCGCCTTGACGGCCATGATCCCGGCAAGGAGTCCAGACTGCTGAGCTGTCTCGCCGCGATCCACTGGGCTCACGGTGATCTGGCCGCCTGCCGTACGACCTGTTCGGCAGCGATGGAGATGGCGTCCGGGCACGACCTCGCACTGGCCGAAGCGCACACCGTGATGGCCATGCTGAGCGCCGCCGAAGGCGACCATGCCAAGCTCGCCCAGCACAACCGGCACGCGCTGGAGTACGCCGAACGCGCGGGCGATGTGTTCAGCCAGATCAGGGTCCGTTCGAACCGGGCGTCACACCACGTCGAGGCCGGGGACTACCGGTCGGCGATCGACGAGCTGGAAATCGCTCTGCCGCAGGCGGATCTGACCGGGTACGCGATCTATCGGGCTCTGTGCGTGAACAATCGTGGTGAGGCGCGACTCGGGCTGGGCCTGCTCGACGAGGCCGCGGCGGATTTCAACGCGGCCAAGGCAATCCTCACCGGCCTGGCGTCCCCGCTGGCGGCGGTACCGATATCCATGCTCGGCGACGTGTACCGATTACGCGGGGATCGTGTCCTGGCGAGCGCGGCGTACCAGGAGGCGATCAAGCTCGCGGAGCTCAACGGCACTGTGCCGCAACTGGTTCCGGCACTGGTCGGGATGGCACGGCTGCTCGCTTCCGACGAACCCGTGCTGGCGGCCCAGTACGCGCGGCGGGCAGTGGACTGCGGCGACGGCTTCGGTTACCCCGCCGCACTTGTCACACTCGCGATGACCGACCCAGCCTCGATTCCCGACGCGGAGCGGGTCGCGATCGACCGTGCCGACCGGGTGGCCCTCGGCGACCTGCTGGAACTCAAGGCACAGCTGACGCAGGACGTGGACATGGTGCGCCAGGCAGCCTCAGTCTGGCGTGAACTCGGCAACCGCGTGGGGCAGGTCCGTACCGCGATCGAGGAGGCCCGGCTGGTCGGCGGCCCCGCGGGCGAGCGAATCGCCATATCCGCCGAACGTGAGGCCCGCCAGATCGGCGCACACACCCTGGCCGCCCGCGCCCGGCGATCCGGCACGGCAGCGGTCCGCATCGAATCCCTCGGCGGATTCCGGGTCCTGCACGACGGTTCGCCGGTCCCGGTGGCCAAGTGGCCGTCACGCAAGTCCCGTGACCTGGTCAAAATCGTTGTCTCCCACCGAGGCCGGCCGGTGCCCCGGGAGACCCTGATGAGCCTGCTGTGGCCCGATTCGTCACCACGAGTCCTCGGCAACCGAATGTCCGTCGCGCTGTCCACCGCCCGCACCATGCTCAGACCCGGCGGCCTGATCACGGAAAATGACGCCGTCCGACTCGACCCAGCCTTGGTTTCCGTTGACGTGACCGCATTCCTGCGTGACGCCTCCGCCGGCCTGCAGCGCGGTGACATCGCCCTGCTCGCCACCGCCGAAGCCGCCTACACCGGCGACTTCCTCGAAGAGGACCCGTACGAAGACTGGGCAGCCGAACTCCGCGAGGAAGCCCGCCTGACCTACCTGCAAGTGACCGCTGCCCTCGCCACCCATTCAGCCGACGTAGGCGAACACGTCACAGCAAGCCGCTACTGCCTACGAATCCTGGAGCGAGATCGATACGACGAGACAGCACATTTGGCCTTGGTGCGTGCCCTGATCGCCTTGGGCAGCCACGGCGAGGCCCGACGCCGATATCGCGGCTACGTACTGAGAATGCGCGAGATCGACGTCGAGCCGGCCCCCTACCCACACTGAATCGTCGCCGAGATATTCCACCGCGCATTGCCGACAGCCTGCGAGTCATCCGCGTTGAACGTAACCACCTTCAACCCAGGCCCCGGCACAATCCCCGTCACCACAACCCCAGTACCAGACGGCACAATCTCAGCCTGCGCGCCGTACACATGACTGCCCGGATCACACCCAATCTGCATACTCGTCTGGCGCACACCGCCGAGCTCGTTGTCCTCCGTCAGCACCGGACTCCCCACCGGCCCACAGATCGCGTACGCCGTCAGGCTGTCATTGCCGTTGACTTCAGCCGTCGCCGTCCCCGCCACCCGATCCTCAGTCAACTCGATTTCCGGCTCAGCCCCTCCACTGGTGACATCCCCTCCGACCCCATACAGAACCGTGTTGTTCGGACAGCTCGCGGTCGCTGTGCCATTTCCCCCATCCGACACCCGCACCAGACTCGGCGGCCCGGCCTCCGCCACCTGCCCACCCACAACAAGAATCAGTCCCGCGATCAAGGCGGCTGCACGTGGCCCCATGAAAATCTCCCTTCAGGTCCCACCCAGCCTGAAGCAAGGTCTTAAAGCCGTCTTAGGGGCACCGCCCGAGGCAGGCATCACCAGCAACATCGCAGGTCACAACGTCGACAGAAGCATCAAGCTAGCGTTGTACGGACAATGCCCGTACAATGATGGACGGGAGCTCCACTCACTCGCACCACCGGACGCTGGAGCTACCACAACGGCAACCCAGAGGACTTTGTAAACCATGGCAACAAAAGACGAACGTTTGGAGATGCGCGTCAGCAGACCTGATAGACAGCTCATCGAGGACGCAGCCGAACATCTGAATGAGAGCGTCTCGGACTTCACACGCAATGCCGCTCTACGGCGAGCGGAGAAGGTTCTTGCGCGAACAAAAGTCACGTTGATGCCGGCAGAACAGTTCGATGCACTCCTGGATTCGCTCGATATCGCAGATGACGCGCCCGCACTACAGAGGGCGTTTGAACGTCCTCGGCGGTTTGAGCGAGGGTAGATGTATCACTCTACGAGCCTGACGGACGACCACAACACAGACTCATTTGACTGCGGAGTCGAGAGTCTCAACAACTGGCTTCGCAGCGATGCGATGCGGGCGCAGCGGGCGGATACAGCGAGAACATACGTCTGGACCGAAAGGCTGGACACCCTGGATGTTCTGGCGTACTTCTCGTTTGCGCCGACGCGTGTCGCCCGTGAAGAGTTGACATCAGGGCAGGCCGGCGGGCAGTCGGGTCACATTCCCGCGTATCTGCTCGCCCGCCTCGCTCTGGACCTGCGCCTGCACGGCCAGGGATTAGGTACTCAGGTGCTCGTAGATGCAATTGGACGTCTCGTGGGAGCCGCCCAGGTCTCCGCCGGAAGGCTTATCGTCGTGGACGCAATTGACGATGCGACCGTCGCGTTCTACTCCAAGCACAACTTTCAACCAGTAAAAATCACCGAGAGGCAGTTGGTTCTCAAGATTTCGACGGCCCGAAAAGCCATGGGGCTGGACCAGTAGCCGGCTCTGCCCGGAGCTTCACCGCGTTGGGACTGAAGCTCCGGGTCTGGGTCAGCTGGCGCGGACTCTTTCCAGCTCTGTCTCCACGTCGAAGTCCGGTTCGGGGTACTGGGGGTCCAGTTGCTCCAGGGTTTCCAGCAGTAGCTGGGAGACTGCCCAGTTTCGGTACCACTTGTGGTCTGACGGGACTACGTACCAGGGGGCGGTGTCTGTGTCGCAGCGTTGGAGGGCTTCGAGGTAGGCCTGTTGGTAGGCGGGCCATTTTGAGCGGGCGTCGAGGTCGGCTGGGTTGTACTTCCAGTGTTTCTCCGGGCGCAGCAGGCGGGCTTCGAGGCGCTTGCGCTGCTCTTCCGGGGAGATGTGCAGGAAGCACTTGATTAGTGTGATTCCGCTGTCGGCGAGTTCCTGTTCGAAGGTGTTGATCTGGTCGTAGCGGGCCTGCCAGATGTCTTCGGCCACGAGACTGTCGACGCGGGCGATGAGGACGTCCTCGTAGTGCGATCTGTCGAAGACGCCGATCTGGCCGGGGGTGGGCAGCGCCCGGCGGATTCGCCAGAGGAAGTCGTGCCTCAGCTCTGCCCGGGTTGGCTTCTTGAAGGATTTGATGTGCAGGCCCTGGGGGTTGATCAGGCCGCAGGCGTGCCTGATTGTTCCGCCTTTTCCTGACGTGTCCATGCCCTGCAGGACGAGCAGGACGCTCTTCTCGGCGCCTGCGTAGAGGGCCTCCTGCAGCTTGTCGAGCTTCTCGCCGGTGCTGACCAACTGTTTGGCCGCGTTGGACTTGGAGGTTGGGCCGACCGGGAAGTCACCTGGTTTGCCGAGGACCTTGGACGGCTTGCTGCCGGAGCGCACCCGCAGGGCGTCCCGCACCCGATCGATACCCATCCAGGCAGAATAGCGCCAGCTGATCAACTACGCAGTTGGACAATAATCGAAAGCCGTTCAGCCAGATCACGCAACGAATCATCGCTATACGCAACGCCCGATGGATGAAATCGACGCAGGTGAGCGCTTAACCTGTCGGTATGACGCTGACCGCCGACGCCACCACCACCGCGCGTGACCACATCGCGCTCGACGAGCGCTGGAGCACGCACAACTACCACCCGTTGCCGGTGGTGCTCGCCGAGGCGGAAGGCGCCTGGGTGACCGATGTGGACGGCCGCCGATATCTGGACTTCCTGGCCGGTTACTCGGCGCTGAACTTCGGCCACCGGCACCCCGATCTGATCGCGGCCGCCCATGAGCAGCTCGGCCGGCTGACGCTGACCAGCCGGGCGTTCCACCACGATCAGTTCGGGTTGTTCTGCCGTGAGCTGGCCGAGCTGACCGGCACCGACATGGTGCTGCCCGCCAACTCCGGCGCCGAGGCGGTGGAGTCCGCGGTGAAGATCGCCCGCAAGTGGGCCTACCAGGTCAAGGGCGTCCCGGCCGGGACAGCCGAGATCATCGTGGCCGGGTCGAACTTCCACGGCCGCACGACGACCATCATCTCGTTCTCGACAGACACCGTGGCGCGCAACGACTTCGGCCCGTTCACCCCGGGGTTCAAGGTGGTCCCGTACGGCGACGCCGAAGCTCTGCGCGCCGCTGTCACCGACCGCACCGCGGCTGTGCTCATCGAGCCGATCCAGGGTGAGGCGGGCGTGATCGTTCCGCCTGCGGACTATCTTCCCGAGGTTCGCCGGATCTGCGACGAGCACTCCGTGCTGTTCATCGCCGACGAGATCCAGTCCGGCCTCGCCCGCACCGGCGACCTGCTCGCGCTGGACCACTCCGGCGTCCGCGCGGACCTTTACACGTTGGGCAAGGCACTTGGCGGCGGCATCATGCCGGTATCCGCCGTGATCGGCCGCCGCGACGTGCTCGGTTTGCTGCAACCCGGCGAACACGGCTCCACCTTCGGCGGAAACCCGCTCGCCTGCGCGATCGGCCGGGCCGTGGTCAAACTCCTTGCCACCGGAGAATTCCAGGAACGGTCCCGCACGCTCGGTGCCTACCTGCACTCCCGGCTGCGTGAACTCCCAGGCGTCGCCGAGGTTCGTGGCCGTGGCCTGTGGGCCGGAGTCCAGATCGCCCCAGGCGGCCCGACCGGCCGCGTCGCCTCCGAAGCGTTGGCGGAACGCGGCGTCCTGTGCAAGGAAACCCAGGACACCACACTTCGAGTAGCCCCTCCTCTGGTCATCACCCGGGAGGAGATCGACATGGGCGTCGACGCCATCGCCACGGTGCTGCACCCATAAGCATGTGACCGGTTTCAGCTGTGCTTGAAACCGATCGCGTGGACAGGTCACGGCGCGGTATCTGTTTCTACGTATGTCAAACGCAGAACAAGGGGGTCAGATGTCGCGCGTCCTCACACGTCTGTTCGCTGCTGCGGCCACAACCACAGCCTTACTCGGTTTGGCTGTCGCACCTGCCTCGGCGGCAACCACGGCGGTAGCGGCCACTGCAGCGCCTTACCTGGCCAAGGTGGATGGCCAGACAGACGGCTTGGTGTTCCAAGCTGACCAAGCCAACCCATCCACCAACTACCAGTCGCCTTCATACGCCAAGCCTTCCGCGCTGCACCCAGGATGGACAGCCAACCTCGCGAACGTCCGCGCGCAAGTACTTGCCGACCAGACCAACGGGTCGTCAGACGCATCATCACAGACCAACTTCGCGCTTTACGACCGCCAGCAAGAACCGATCGTCCGACTCAACGGTGTCAACACCGGTGCAGGCTGCCTGACAGGCGGCCCGGTATACATCGGTGGCAGCGTCAACCTGAAGTTCTTCTTGCGCCACAACGGTCAGCCGCAAGAGACCGTGATCGAGTACGGCCGGACGTACACGCTCGACCGCGTGCACCCCGGCGACGTGTACTTCCCGGACCAGAACGACTTCCGGCTCACCACCGTGACCCTCAGCAAGCCGCAGAGGTTCGCTGACCTGGCCGCGTATCCGCAGTTCGCCGGTCACACCGCACCTTCCAGGGGCGTCATCGGCTACCGGCTGACCATCGAGCAGCGGGTGACGCCGGACTCCCCGGCGAAGGTCTACGAGTTCCTGGTGGGCGTGTCGGTCTGCAGCGCCTGAGTCCTGGTCAAGCCTCGTGAGTGGTCAGGGTGGTACGTGTTGACCACTCACGAGGTCTGACCTGGGTTTTCCGGGCATAGGCGCTACACGGCGGGTCTTGGGCCGGAGGCTGTACCCAGGTCGCCCAGAACCGAGGGTACAGAAGGCGAACAGGTCACCCGGTCTGATTGGCCTGAAGGAAACCGGTCCAGGCATCGGCGGGGAAGGTCAGGACATCGCCGGTGGGGTTCTTGGAATCCCGGACAGCAGCAATCTCAGGCATACCAGCAACTTCAACACAGTCGCCCTTGTCGCCCGCGTTGCCGCTGTAGCTGCTCTTCCGCCAGGTCAGTCGGGAATTCTCCACGGGTCAGCCTCCGCAGCCAATCGCTCGATCAGCGCACATGACTCAGCGGGGCTCATTGCCCTCGCCTGCACATGGTCGAATGACAGTCTAGCTTCATTCACCTGTTCGAGATTCTCGATGTGCAGAGCGCCTGTCTGATATTCGACGTAAAGCATGGGCGGATCTTCAGGGTCGGGGAAGGTCAGCACATTGAACCCGCCTTGCATCGCACTGTGTGATCCCGCGTTCAACGGCAGCACCTGCAAGGTGACTGTCGGCAGCTTGGTCATCGAGGCGAGAGCAGTCAACTGCTGCCACATCACCTTCGGACCGCCAACCACCCTGCGCAGCACAGCTTCATCAATGACTGCAACCAGCTTCAACGGCCGCTCCTCGCTGGTCAGCCGTTGCTGGCGGATCCCTCTGATCTCGACGCTCCTGTCCACCACCAGCGGATTCGAGCGGTGATGGCCCTGAAACAGGGCACGGATGTATCCGGGTGCCTGCAACAAGCCTGGTATCACCTGCGCAGAGAACTGGCGGACTTCCGCCGCCTCAGTCTCGACATCGAGATACCCCAGGTCCTTCAGTCCATAGGCCGTGTACCAGCGCGGCTTGAGCGCTTGCCTTGTCTCCGCCAGCAAGCCCTCCGAATAACAGTCGTAGAGATCCATCATCGAGCGGACTATGTGGACATTCGCTCTCGTTTCTCCTGTCTCGATTCTGTGCAGGGAGCTTCGGGCCTTGTCCAGTTTTGGGGCGGCGTCGTCGAGCGTCATGCCGGCTTGTTCGCGCAGCCTGCGCAGTTTGGCGCCCAGTTTCCGCCGCAGGAAGGTGGGACGGCTCGGTTCGGTCACGGATACTCCCCTGATGCTCACCCAGAACGAACATCATCTACCTGGGACCCGCAGAACCGGGATTTCCGGCCAGCTTCTGTTGCCAGCGAACTACTGCGGCGTACGTGACGAGGTATAGGACCAGACCGTTGAGTGTGTGCCAGATGTAGTGGGTGCCAATCGGTATGTCGCCGCACAGGGGACCGTCAAGCGTACGGGCTGTCAGCGATACGGCGAATACGAGCGCCGTGATCAGGTACCAGTGCCAATGTTGCTTGCGGTCGGGATGTTTCGAGAAGAACAGCAAACCTGCGAGCACCAGCAATCCGAGCACGGCGGCCAGGTACATGCCGGACAGGCGGAGCGGGAGCAATGCCACCAATGCGGTGAACGCCAGGAAGGCGGGCGCGGCGATCCAGGCTCGGGACCACGGCAGGTCCCAGTACAACCGGGCCCACAGCGCAATGAAATACAGCATGTAGAGCGCGATCGAGCCGCTGTCCAAGGCAACGCCCCAGCGGGTCGCGGTCGTGTGGAACGCGCTGCTGCCGAAGAAGATCAGGAAGATCAGGGCGGGCAGGACGTACAGCTCACCTGCGGGCTTGGCGACGGCGACGCGGCGGATGAACAGCCATGCGGCGATCGAGGCGATCAGGAACGACACGTTGCTCACGGCGTTGAGCGGCTCGCTCCAGAATGAGCCGTCGGTCCGCTCGCAGTAGTTGTCGATGTAGTCCCGCTGCATGGCTCACGAGTACCACGCACACCAGGCCGTGACCAGTGAAGTCTCAGTGAGCTCTCAGCACGGCCATCGCCGCGTTGTGACCAGGGATCCCGCTGACGCCCCCGCCCCGACGAGCGCCCGCCCCGCACAAAAGCACCCGATCGTGTGCTGTCTCCACTCCCCACGTTCCCTGATGTTCATCTTCCGCATACGGCCAGGACAGGTCCCGGTGGAAGATGTGCCCGGCCGGCAGACCCAGCTCGTTCTCCAGGTCGAGCGGGGTCTTGGCCTCGATGCAGGGCCGCCCGGCCGGGTCGTGCCACAGACAATCCTCAATGGACTCGTCAAGCACACTGTTGACCGAAGCCAAGGTCGCCGCGAGAGCCTCGGCGCGGGCCTTCGAGTTGTCGGCACGGAAAAGGCGCGCGGGCATGTGCAAACCGAAGAGCGTGAGCGTCTGCACACCGGCCGCCTGCTCGGCAGACCCGAGGATCGACGGGTCGGTCAGCGAGTGGCAGTAGATCTCGCACGGCGGCAAGCTCGGAATCTGGCCGCGAGCTGCCTCGGCGTAGGCGGTCGCCAGCTGCGAGTAGGTCTCGTTCACATGAAATGTTCCGGCGAAGGCTGAGCGTGGATCGACCCGGCTGTCACGCAGCCGGGGCAGCCTGCGCAGCACCATGTTCACCTTGAGCTGGGCGCCTTCCGGCGTGCCGGCCGGGGACTCGCCAAGCAGCGCAGCCAGCGTGGACGGCGACACGTTGGCCAGGATGTGCCCACCCGACACAGACCTTGAGTCGTCGCCGATCCGGTACTGCACAAGGCCATCCGGGTCGATGGACGTCACCTCGGCGCCGGTCACGATCGTCGCGCCCGCATCCCGCGCGGCCCTGGCCAGCTCTCCCGTCACCACGCCCATTCCGCCGACCGGCACGTCCCAGTCGCCGGTCTCGTTGCCGATCACGTGGTACAGGAAACACCGGTTCTGCCGCAGTTCAGCGTCGTCAGCCGCGGCGAACGTGCCGATCAACGCGTCGGTCAGCACCACGCCCCGAACCGTGTCGTCGGCGAAATTCTCTTCCACGGCAACGCTCAGCGGCTGTTCAAAGAGGACATTCCAGGCGTGGCCGTCGCCGGCTCTCGCACGCAACTCGGCTTTACTGAGCAAGGGCTCGGTCAAAGTCGGGAACACGCGCTCGGCCACGGCCGTGGTCATCGAGTAGAACCGTTGCCACGCCTCAAAGTCCGAAGACGAGCCGGTGATCCGGCCGAAGCAGTCCCGGGTGGCTTCCGTATCGCTTGTGTCGACGAGCAGGCCGTCGGCACCAACTGGGGTATACGACGAGATCCGCCTGCGCCGCACGTCGACCGCCAGCCCGAGGTCCGCGACGATCTTGCGGGGCAGCAGGCTGACCAGGTACGAGTACCGCGACAGCCGGACGTCCACGCCGTCGAAGGCCCGGAACGACACCGCCGCGCCGCCGGGCTCCCCGCGCCGCTCCAGCACCAGCACCGAACGCCCGGCTCGGGCCAGGTACGCCGCCGCGACCAGACCGTTGTGCCCGCCACCGACAATCACGGCATCGTAGTTCATCGCGCGCGCCGAACCCTTTCCTCGTCCCAGACCGGCGCGTCCACTTCGGACACGACTCCGTCCGACCGGAACACCACGAACCGGTCGAACGACCGCGCGAACCACCGGTCGTGCGTCACCGCCACGACGGTACCGGTGAACTGGGTCAAAGCAGTCTGCAAAGCCTCCGCGGAGTTCAGGTCCAGGTTGTCGGTGGGCTCGTCGAGCAGCAGCAGCGTCGCGCCGGACAGCTCCAGCAACAGCACCTGCAGCCGGGCCTGCTGACCGCCGGACAACGTCTCGAACCGCTGGTCGTTGGCGGCCGCGAGGCCGTACCGGGACAACGCGGATATCGCCTGGTCACGGTCGATGCCTGGCCGTCCGGCGTCGCCATGCCACAGGATGTCCACGAGGGTGCGGCCGACCCACTCCGGATGCTGGTGCGTCTGGGCGAACAGGCCCGGCACCACCCGTGCACCCAGCTTGCACACGCCGGTATGGGCCACGTCCTCACCGGCGAGCAGCCGCAGGAAGTGGCTCTTGCCGGAGCCGTTCGAGCCGAGCACCGCGACCCGGTCGGCGAAGAAGATCTCCAGGTCGAACGGTTTCATCAGACCCGTCAGCTCAAGCTCGGTGCACGTGATCGCCCGGATGCCGGTGCGCCCTCCGGACAGCCGGGGCTTGAGCCGCTCCTGCTTGGGCGGCAACGGCGGCGGTCCCGATTCCTCGAACTTGCGCAGCCTCGTCTGAGCCGCCTGGTAGCGCGACGCCATCCCGTCGTTGTACGCGGCCTGCTGCCGCAGGGTGATCACGAGCTGACGAAGCTGCTCATGCTTCTCGTCCCAGCGTTTGCGCTGGTCAGCGATCTTCTCCCAGCGGGCTTCCCGGGCGTCGTGCCACGTGCCGAAGCTGCCACTGTGCACCCACGCTGTCCCCGCCTCGACCGTGACGACGTGCGTCGCCGCGCTGGCCATCAGTTCACGGTCGTGACTGACCAGCAGCACGGCCTTGCCCGAGTCGGAAAGCTGCTGTTCCAGCCAGAGTTTGCCGGGTACGTCCAGGTAGTTGTCCGGCTCGTCGAGCAGCAGCACCTGTTCAGGCCCACGCAGCAACGCCTCGAGTACAAGCCGCTTCTGCTCACCGCCCGACAGCGTCTTCACGCCGCGGTACTTCGCACGGTCATACGGCACGCCCAACGCCGCCACGGTGACCGTGTCCCACAGGACTTCGGCGTCGTAGCCGCCTGCCTCACCCCACGCGGCAAGCGCTTCCGCGTACCGCATCTGCACCGCGTCGCTGTCGTCCTCCATGAGCACCAGCTCGACGTCGTCCAGCTCGGTCGCCGCAGCACGCAACGCCAACGGCGCTGCGGCCAGGAGCAAATCGCGCACTGTGCGGTCGTCCCGTACCGACCCTACGAACTGCGGCATGACGGCGAGACCGCCCTCGACGCGTACGCCGCCGTCAGCTGGCGCAAGCTCGCCACCGAGGATTCGCAGCAGTGTGGTCTTCCCGACACCGTTGGCTCCGACAAGCGCGACGACCGTGCCCGCGCTCGCACGGAACCCGACGTCACGGAAGAGTTCACGCCCGTCGGGCAGCCGGTACGCGAGCGCGCTCGCCTCGAGGAATCCCATTTGGCGAATGGTGCCCGCTGTGCGTGTTTGATCGCGAACGGTTTACCTCGGCATAGTGGAGGTGTGCCCGTGAGGAGACTAGTGCCGACCGGACTGGTCCGTTCGACCGTCGCGATGGCGGTCATCTGTCTGCTGATCGCCGTCACAATGGGCCTGTTGCTGGGCGGACAGCGGGTGGGCACGGCGTTCGACCAGACGGTCTACTGGGCGGTGTACAAGCAGTTCGTCGGTGAGGACGAGTTGCTGCGCGCGATGCTGGTACCCACCGAGCCGGTCCTTCTGGTCGTCGTGATCGGCCTGATCGTGATGGTCGCGGTGGCCCGGCGCCGGCCACGGCTGGCCATTCTCGCGGTCGTCGGTCCGCTCGCCACGGTCACGCTCACCAGTGGCGTGCTCAAGCCATTGTTCGACCGCACCATCAACAACGGCTCGCTGGCCTTCCCCAGCGGTCACACAAGCGGGCTCGTCGCGGTGCTGACGGTGCTTGTGATCGCGGTGGTCAGCACGGTGGGGCCGCCGTGGCGGAAGTCGTTGGCCACGCTCGTGATCGTCAGCGCGACTGTCATGACCGTCGTGGGCGCGACCGCGTTGATCGGCATGAAGTACCACTACGTCACCGACACCGTCGGAGGGGCATGCACGGCTGCGGGGACCGTGCTTCTGGTCGCGCTGGCGATCGACTGGGCGGCGTCCCGGCGGACGCGGATGACGGCAGAACGCGAGCGAACGGCTACTTCCGGGGTGGCGCTGTGAGCGCGTATGCACACCGCGCGTAATGTGACGTCATCGACCACGGCGACGGAAGGACGGCGGTGACCGACACACCGATCTACGACCAACTCCGCCTCGAACTCAGCTCACGACGTTCCGTGCCTGACAGTCCGCCCAAACCGCGGGCCCAGACCGAGCGGGCGCCCGCGAAACCCGTCGCCCCCGCGAAACCCGCTGTGAAGCCGGTCGTGGCCGACACCGAGACGCGCAAGCCCGTCTCGGTGTGGACTCTGGTCAACGCCAACCGCAAGAACTAAGGCGTCGAGGTGGCGGCCATCCGCTCGGTGACGTTCAGCCTGGTCTTGAGGAACTGCTGCTCGAGCATCAGGTCGGCGACGCGCTGCGGCCGGATGGCCAGGGTCGAGCTGGGGAACGCGCCCAGGCTCATCAGCTGGGCGACGTTGCGGCTGACCGAGATGTACTCCGGCAGGACGTTCTCGACCGAGGAACGGTCCAGCGCCCGCTGCTGCGCCTCGGCCAGCGCGGCCTGGAACGCGCGAACCGTGTTCGGGTTCTTGCGCGCGAAGCTGCGAGCACAGGCGTAGCCGGACTGCGGGAAGTCGGCAGTCGGTCCGGACGCCGTGTCCGCGAACAGCACACAGCCGTTGTCAAGCTGCGAACGCGTCAGGTAGGGCTCCACCATCCACGCCGCCGAGACCCGGCCACCGGCAACGGCACCGGCCAGGTCGTCGAACGGGATCTCCTCGTAGATCACGTCGGTGGGCTTCATGTTGTTGGTGGCCAGCACGCTGTTGGTCAGCAGCACGCCGAGACCTTTGAGGTTGTTGACGCCGATCCGCTTGCCCCTGAGGTTGTTGACAGTCTTCAGCGACGTCACAGCGGAGTTGGTGACCAGCCCGGTGGTCCGCGGGCCGGCCTGGTAGGCCTCGCCGAGCACCACCCAGTCGGCGTTGTCGGCGATGTTGAGAAAGATCGTCACCCAGCTGTCGAAGGTCACGTCGGCCTGGCCGTTCTCCAGGTCAGGCCGCTGGTCACCGGTCAGCTCCATGGTGACGAACCTGGGCTTCAGGCCGTACTTGGCGAAGATGCCCTCACGCTCGGCGACGAACAGCGGAGCGGTGTCAGTGACTTTGAGAACACCCAGCCGGATCTCCGGAACCTCGGGTGTGCCGATCGAGGATCCCGCGTTGTCACTACACGCGCCCAACGCGAACGCGCCCATACCTGCCATCCCCGCAAGCAACGTGCGGCGGCTCAGCGACCCCGATTCCCGGAGCGTTTCCACAGGGCGTCTCAACACTCGTTCCTCAATTTTCTTCTGCCCCCTCGAATACGCACCACTGCGTGTGTGGTCGGCACCTTAAACGACAGGCTAACTCGCCGTAACCTACTATCGATCGGGCCCATGCAGTCCACTCATGCTGGCCCGTAGGTACTAACACAGTATCACCGACGGAAGCAACAGAAACCGATCTTCGCATGTCAGCGCCATAAGATGATCTTCGTTGGAAAATTACCATTTAAATGGTACATGACGAAATAGATCAACTGGCCCGCTTGGGCGCGTAACCGATCGAACACGCTGAGAACATATCTGTGATCAATTGTGGAATGCGACGAAAACCACAGCACAGGAACTGTGAAGTAGGTAGTTCTACCGCCACGTAACAATTGTCCACCCGGCCGGGCCGAGGCCTCTGACGTGCCGTTTTTATTGAACCTTTACCAGCAACCGCGTCTTTGGCCGTACCTACCGCGAGGCGTCGCGGGCCAGCGCGGTCAGCCGGCTGATCGACCGCAGGTACTTCTTGCGGTACCCGCCCCGCAGCATCTGCTCGGTGAACAAGGCCGACAGCGGCTTGCCGGACACGGCCACCGGCACAGCGCGGTCGTACAGCCGGTCGGCCAGCGCGACCACGCGCAGAGCCACGTTCTCGTCCGGCACGGCGGTCAGGCCCTTGATGTGCACGGCCGGAACACCCGCGACGAGCTTGCCGTACCGCGACGGGTGCAGCTTCGCCAAGTGCGCACACAGGTCCGTGAAGTCGTCCACTGTGGCCCCCGGAATGGTGGCGGCGTGGGCGTCGATCTCAGCGTCCGACATGGGATCGGGCGCGTCCGGCAGGCCCCTGTGCCGGTAGTCCGGGCCGTCCACCCGCACCACGGTGAACCGCGCTGAGAGCGACCGGATCTCGCGGATGAAGTCGTCGGCGGCGAAGCGGCCCTCCCCCAGCTTGTCCGGCAGGGTGTTCGAGGTCGTGGCCACGTGCACGCCCGCGTCGGTCAGCTCGGTCAGCAGCCTGGAGACGAGTGTCGTATCGCCTGGGTCGTCCAGCTCGAACTCGTCGATGGCCAGCAGGCGATGCTCGGACAACCGGCGTACGGCCTCCGCGAAGCCGAGCGCGCCGACAAGGTGCGTGATCTCCACAAACGTGCCGTACGCCTTGGCTGTCGA
The DNA here is from genome assembly GCF_017876405.1 of Kibdelosporangium banguiense. Lineage (GTDB taxonomy): Bacteria > Actinomycetota > Actinomycetes > Mycobacteriales > Pseudonocardiaceae > Kibdelosporangium > Kibdelosporangium banguiense. The sequence goes on from NZ_JAGINW010000001.1 coordinate 12,333,891, forward strand.
CGGAACGGCATGCCAGATCGACGCCAGCAGGTGCGTCTTGCCGACCCCGAACCCGCCGTCCAGGTAGAGCCCCAGCGGTTCGGCCGGGGCCTTCTTGCCGAACATCCGCCCGAAGAACCCGGTGTTCCGCTCCGCGCCGACCCGCGCGGCGAACGCCCGTCCGGCTGCGACCGCCGCTGCCTGCGACGGCTCGTCCGGGTTGGGCACGTACGTGTCGAACCGGACTTCGGCGAACCTCGGCGGCGGTGTGAGGGCGGCCACCAGCTCCTGCGCCGCGATCTCCGGATGGCGGTCTACCAGGCGTGGAGCGGACATGCCGGGCATGTTCTCATTGCACCCGTGCAGACCCTCTGGCCGGACCCCGACCCTGGCGAACTGACCGACCAAGCGCTCGAGGAGATCTACGCCTACCCGGCCCAGCTCGACCGGCCCTGGGTCCAGGTCAACTTCGTGACCAGCCTGGACGGCGCAGTCACGGTGGCCGGGCGCTCGTCGGGTCTGTCCGGCCCGGGTGACCAGAAGGTCTTCCACATCCAGCGTGACCTCGCTGATGTCATCCTCGTCGGCGCCACGACCGCGCTGATCGAGCGCTACCGTGGCCTCAAACACAACGAGGTGCGCGCCGAGCGCCGGGCACGGCTCGGACTCGCGCCACTGCCGCCGGTCGCCGTGGTCACCGGCAAGTGCTCGATCACCCCGGATTCACTGCTGATCAGCGACGCCATCGTGCCGCCGATCGTGCTGACCTGCGAGGCCGCGCCCGGCCGGGACGAGCTGGCCAAGGCCGGTGCGGACGTGGTGGTGGCCGGCGACGAGCACGTCGACCTGACCGCGGCACTCGCCGCGCTGGGCCAGCGCGGGCTGTACCGGGTCAACTGTGAGGGCGGGCCGCGGCTGTTCGGCGGCATGATCGCGACCGATCTGGTCGACCAGCTGTGCCTGACGATGTCGCCGTTGCTCACCGCAGGCGACGCGGGCCGTATCGCCAACGGTCCGGTGCTTGCCGAGGCACGCCGGATGCGCATGGTGGCGGCGTTGCGGGATGACGACTTCCTGATGCTGACCTATCGTCGCTGAAGTGCTGACTCCCCCGGTCAAACCGATGCTCGCCAAACCGGCGGGCAGCATCCCGGACGGCTCGGAGTTGATCTTCGAGCCGAAATGGGACGGGTTCCGCTGCCTGGTGTTCCGCGACGGCGACGAAGTGGTGCTGCAGTCCCGCTCGTCCAAGCCGCTGAACAGGTACTTCCCCGAAATGGTCGAGCGGCTGACAGCGGGCCTGCCGTCCGGTGTCGTGCTGGACGGCGAACTGGTCGTCGGCCGCAACGGACGGCTGGACTTCGACGCCTTGTCCGAACGCATCCACCCGGCTGTAAGCCGCGTGAACATGCTCGCCGAGACGACGCCCGCCACGTTCGTGGCCTTCGACGTGCTGCAACTGCCGTCCGGGCCGGTTCTCGACGAGCCAGGCGCCAAACGCCGTGACCTGCTGGTGGATCTGGTGTCCGGCACCGACGCGGTCAGTCTCACCCCGGCCACTCGGGATGCGGACGTCGCACGGCAGTGGTTCACGTTGTTCGAAGGCGCAGGCCTGGACGGCGTGATCGGCAAACCTGCGGACGGTCCGTACACACCGGACAAACGGACCATGCTGAAGTTCAAGCACTCCAGGACCGCGGACTGTGTTGTCGCAGGCCTGCGCTGGTACAAGGACACTGAACCAGGCACATCGGTCGGGTCGTTGCTACTCGGGCTGCACGACCACAACGGCACTCTGCACAGCGTTGGTGTCGTGGGGTCGTTTCCCAAGGAACGGCGTGTGGAGCTCGCCTCCGAACTGGCCTCGCTGATGGAAGGCGGCGCCGAGGGGCACCCGTGGCTCGGTGAGATCGCGGAGGGCACCCGCGTGCCAGGCGAGATCAACCGGTGGCGCAGCGCCCAGGCCAGTTGGGTGCCGCTGCGCCTCGAACGGGTCGTCGAGGTGTCGTACGAACACACCGAAGGCGGCTATCCCGGCCGGTTCCGGCACACCGCCCAGTTCCAGCGGTGGCGGCCCGACCGTGAGCCTTCATCGTGCGACTACACCCAGCTCGACGAACCTGCCCGCTACGACCTCGACGCTGTGCTGAAAGGCGAGGTCCGGACCCGGGACTGAGATCAGACCGGCACCCGGGCCATTGCGCTGAGGTCGTCCAGCAGGAGAGTGAGCGTCACCTGGACTGCTGGGTCACGCAACTGCCCGGTCGCGTCGAAAGCCGTGTCGGCGCGTGGAACGCACAGGCGTCGCTCGACAACCTGCGCCCCGCAGACGCCCAGCACCTTGCGCAGGTCCTGCTGGGACCAGTCGGCGCCGTAGTCGCTCGGGCTCACTCCCACGACCGCGACCGGCTTCCCGGTCAGGGCGCATTCGCGGTGCGGGCGTGACAGCCAGTCCAGTGCGTTCTTCAACTGACCTGGGATCGAGGCGTTGTACTCCGGAGTGGCGATCAGCAGGGCGTCCGCACTCGACACCTCAGCCTTCATGGCCTGCACAGCCTGCGGCGGCTCGTCCTCGTGGTCCTCGCTGAACGGTGGCACGCCGGCCAGCCCGGTCCACAGCTGGATATCGGTCAGTCCAGCCGCCGTGCGCAGCAGCTGGGTGCTGTACGAACCGGCGCGCAGGCTGCCGGAGATCGCCAGAATCTTCATGATCGATGTCCTCTCGCTCTCGGTGATGCACTCACCGTGCGGAACACCGCTTACGGTGTTCTTCCCATCCGCTTACCGCCGCACGGATAGGCTGCGGAAATGCGGTTCGATGTGCTCGGTCCGCTCACGGTGCGGACTGAGGCCGGGGCACCTGTCACCGTCCCTGGGGTCAAGGTGCGTGCCCTGCTGGCTGTCCTGCTCGTACACCGTGGTGAACCGGTCTCCGCGGACAAGCTGATCGACGAACTGTGGGGAGACGACCCACCGCGTAACGCTCCGGGCGCGTTGCAGGTCAAGGTGTCGCAACTGCGCAAAGCACTGGGTGGCCGGGAGCTTGTCGTCTCCCGGCCGTCGGGCTATGTGCTGGCAGTCGGTCCGGAGGCGGTCGACGCTGACATGTTCGCCCGTCTGATCGCTGACAAACGTCCTTCGGAGGCACTGAAACTCTGGCGTGGGCCTGCCTTCGCGGACTTCGCCGACGAGCCGTTCGCCCGTGAGGCGATCATGCAACTGAACGAGCTACGGCTGTCCGCGTTCGAGGATCATGCTGAAGCACAGCTTGAGCTCGGCCAGCACAGCGCGCTCGTTGGTGAGCTGGCCCGGTTGGTGGAGCAGAACCCGTTGCGGGAGCGGCTATCCGGCGCGTTGATGCGAGCGTTGTACCGATCTGGCAGGCAAGCCGAGGCGCTGGAGCACTACCGCGTGCTCAGCGAACGGCTCTCCGAGGAGCTCGGGGTGGATCCCAGTCCGGACCTCGCCCGGTTGTACCAGGCGATCCTGCGTCAGGATTCAGCGCTCGGCGGGCCGGTTGGATCGAACCTGGCCGCGCCCGTGGCCGACCTGATCGGCCGGGCGGAGGCGGTCGCCGAGGTGCATCGCCTGCTTGGCACAGCCCGGTTGGTGACACTCACCGGCGTTGGCGGTGTGGGCAAAACCCAACTCGCGCTTGAGTCCGCGCGTCACCGGGACAACGCACGCATGGTCGAGCTGGCTGGGTTCGACCGCGTCGGCGCGACGCCCGACTCGCTGGCGGAGCTCGTGAGCTCGGCACTCGGCATCCGCGACGACGCCACGTCGCCAGGCGACGCCGGATCCGCTGAGCAGCTCGCGGAAGCCTTACGGCCCAAGCAAATGCTGCTCGTGCTGGACAACTGCGAGCATCTGATCGAACCTGTGGCCGAGCTGACCGAGCTGCTGCTGAGGTCCGCGCCCGCCTTGACCGTGCTTGCCACAAGTCGTGAACCGCTTGGTATCGCAGGAGAACAGCTCTGCCCAGTCGCGCCGCTGGCCCTGCCCGAGGATGACATTCATCAGTCTCCAGCGGTGCAACTGTTTGCCGCACGTGCCGCCGCGCTCACGCCGAGCTTCACGATCACGCCCGACAATGCGCTCGCCATCGCCGCCATCTGCCGACGGCTTGACGGCCTTCCGTTGGCACTCGAAATCGCCGCCACTCGGGTCCGTGTCCTGGGCGTACACGACCTCGCGTTCCGGCTGGAGGACAGATTCCGGGTGTTGACCAGCGGGCACCGGACCGCGCCCGCACGCCAGCAGACGCTCCGTGCGATGATCGACTGGAGCTGGGATCTGTTGTCCCCCAACGAACGCGCGGTGCTGCGACGGTTGGCGGTGCACGCCGAAGGCTGCACTCTCAGCTCGGCTGAGGCCGTCTGCGCCGGAGCGGGTGACGTGCTCGACTTGTTGGCTCGTCTGGTGGACCGCTCGCTCGTGATCACGACCGAGAGCGCTGCAGGCGTCCGCTATCGGCTGCTGGAGACCGTCGCCGCCTATTGCCGTGAGCGCCTGGTTGAGGCGGGCGAGGAGGCCGACGTGCGGCACGCGCATGCCTGTTACTACGTGGAACTCGCCGAACAAGCCGATGGCCAGTTGCGTGGGCATGATCAGCGGCTGTGGCTGGAGAGACTCGACGCGGAGGCAGGCAACTTCCGTGCCGCACTGGCCACAGTGGTCCGTGAGAACGCCGCCGGACTCGGGCTGCGGCTGGTCAATGCTTTGTCCTGGTACTGGTTCCTGCGAGGCAGGTACCAGGAAGCGCATCGGGCCATCACGAACGTCTTGTCGATCGACGCGCCCGCCGCTGAGCGAGCCGTCGCACAGACTTGGCAGATCGTGATCGCTTTCCTGAAGGGCAGCGAGAACGCGCCTTTGGAGCACGCTGTCCTCGGTCTGCACGACGATCCGGCGGCGCTGGCTCGTGCGCAGTGGTTGCTCGGTTTCGTCGGGCGTTCCGGCTCACCGGACGCCGCGGCGCGGATGATTTCCCAAGCCCTGCCGGTGTTCCGGTCACTCGGCGACCAATGGGGACTCGCCGCTGGACTGGGCACGCTCGCCGCTATCGCACTGATGCGCGGTGACCTCGCCGCGGCCAGGCGGGACGCCACCGCGGCCATGGAGTTGTTCGGCGAACTGGGTGACCGGTGGGGGCGGATCCAGACCACGGAGATCCTCGGACAGCTGGCCGAGATCGCCGGGGACCAGCAGACGTCCGGCCAGGTGCAACGTGAGGCGTTGCACCTGGCCGAAGAGTTGGAGCTCTGGCCGTTCGTCGCGCAACAGCTGTCCCGGATGGGCCGGCACGCCCTGCTCGTCGAGGATCACGCGGCAGCCAGCGAATTCCTCGAACGGGCACTGCGCGTGGCCGAGGCGCATTCCTACGAAGCAGGCATCAACCTCGCCCGAGGCGGTCTGGCGATGCTGGCCCGTCGGCAAGGCCGGTTCGAAGCCGCGGAAGAGCTGCTCCGTTTGCTGCTGGAGTGGGAGCGCCGGATCAACTACGCACCCGGCATCGCTTTCGGGCTGACCGAACTCGGCTTCAACGCCGAGCAGCGAGGTGACGCGTCCACGGCACTGGCCTTGCACAGCGAAGCACTCTCGACCGCTCAGGCAACCGGCGACCCACGAGCGATTGCGCACGCGATGGAAGGTTTGGCAGGCGTGCATGTCCTGACCGGAGACCACACTCGTGCCGCGCAACTGCTCGACGCAGCTGCCGCGGCGCGCGAGTCTGTCGGCTTCCCGCTGCCCGCGGCCGAACGCGGCGATGTGGACCGAATCACAGCTTCGATACGTGCCGCGCTCGGCACCGGGAATAAAGCGGAGCCACCCGCCGTTTAGCCCGGTATGGCCATCCCTTACTCCGTGCTCGACCTCGCCACCGTCGGCGAAGGCGCGACGTCGGCACAAGCCCTGCAGGACACGATCGACCTGGCCCGCCGCACCGAGGACCTGGGCTACACGCGGTTCTGGGTGGCCGAACACCACAACATGCCCGGCATCGCCAGCTCGTCCCCGCCGGTGCTGATCGCGCACATCGCCGCCGCCACGTCCCGCATCCGGGTCGGCTCAGGCGGCGTAATGCTGCCCAACCATGCCCCACTGGTGGTCGCCGAGCAGTTCGGCATGCTCGAAGCCTTGCACCCCGGCCGAATCGACCTCGGTCTCGGCCGCGCACCCGGCACCGACCCGCGGACCGCGCAGGCCCTGCGCCGCTCCCCCGCGCCGTTGTCCGCCGACGACTTCCCCGAGCAGCTCAGCGAACTCATCTCGTACTTTTCGGTTGACCCACAAGGCATCGCGGCCATCCCCGCCGCCGGAAACCAGCCCCCGATCTGGCTCTTGGGCTCAAGTGGTTACAGCGCACAGCTTTCCGGCATGCTCGGCATGCCCTTCGCCTTCGCCCACCACTTCAGCGCGCAGAACACGTTGCCCGCCTTGGCCCTGTACCGCCAGAACTTCCGCCCGTCAGCCTCGCTGGAAAAGCCGTACGCCATGGTCGCCGCCTCCGTGATCTGCGCCGAAACCGACGAACAGGCCCAATACCTGGCCGGCCCAGGCGCACTGTCCTTCCTCAAACTCCGTTCCGGCCGCCCAGGCCTGATCGCCACCCCAGAGGAAGCGGCCGCCTATCCGTACTCACCATTGGAGCGCCAGATCGTCGACGACCGCCTCGCCTCCCAAATCATCGGCAGCCCCGAAACCGTCGAACGCGGCATGGAAAAACTGCTCGCCGAAACCGAGGCCGACGAACTGATGATCGTCACCATGGTCCACAACGCCACCGACAGGCAACGTTCCTACGAACTCATCTCCAAGATCCGCGGCATCCACTAGATCGATTAGATCGCCCGATCGAGTGATCCCAGTGCCAATTGGAACCGAATTGACCCAAATCCGCTCACAGTGAGGATTGGGCCGATCACTCCTTGATACCGTGCCCCCGGGAGGCTTCGACGAGGGGGCCACGTGTACATCGACAACGACGGCGACAGTGGCGAGATCACATGGGCCTCCATCGGCGAAAGCATGGCGAACTTCGCCAGCATGGCCGCCGACGGCAGCTTCGAGGTGAACGCCGTCGGCGGCAAAGCCCTGCTCGGCGCGATCGGCAGAATGCAGGACTGGGTGGATGGCCAGAGTGGCGACCTGCGGTACCTGGAACAGGAACTGCCGTTGGGAACCAGCCATGCCGCACAGATCATGAAGCCTTATGTTCAGCAAGTCGCGACCGACAAGCAGGGTTTCCTGACTGTTCTCCGGCAGTTCCGGGAATCGCTGACCAAGGCGGAGCAGGGAATTCGGACCGCCATGGCGAACTATCAAGCCACCGAAGAAGCGAACGAATCGACGCTGTGCAAGGGTGGGCCGCAATGAAGAGAACCATCCATCACACGATCCTCCTGGTGGCTCTCCTCACAATGGGCTCAGTGTCATGTTCCAGTGAAACAAATGGCTCGCCAAGTGCCACCGACGCGACGTCCTCCGCCGCTCGGCCGACCCTGCCTGGCGGTGGCGGCAGCACGACTACCGGTGCCAAGAGCACCGGCAACGGCACGAGCAGCCTGACCACGGACATCGACCCCTGCAACCTGCTCACCCCTGCCGACACTGCTTCGCTCAACGTGGCTCAGGGCAACCGCGAGGATTCGAGTTCCGGCACATCGCGCCGATGCGTGTGGACATCTGCCGGCTCCTTCACCATGGACGTGGCGATTTTCGATATTCGCGGGATCAAGGACGTCGTGGCCAGTGGGCAGATCCAGCAAATCCCCAAAATCGGCCGGCATGAGGCAGTCCAGTCATTCGGCGGTGTCGACTCGTGTGCGATCAGCATGGCGATCACTGAAACTTCACGCGTGGACACCTCCGCAGCAGCGCACGGGGATGCTCAAAAGTCCTGTGAAACAGCACTGAAGGTGGCTCAGTTGGTTGAGCCCAGATTGCCGGGTGGGAGCTGAGTCGTCATGGCGCCGAGGACGTCGGATACTCGCGGCGAGGTGCAGCAGCAGGTTGAGCACGATGTGGACCGCGAGATCGAGAACAAGGGGACGTGGGCGAAGATCTTCGCCACGATCACGCGTGATCACACTGCTGGGGAGCGGGTCGACAATCAGATGGCGGATCAGGCGCGCGCCTTGCGGGAGGGTGTGGAAGTCAGGCCTGGGCCGGCTTTGCGGTGTTCGAACTATCAGGCCTGTTCGCATTCCGAGTTGCAGAAGATGGTTACCGAGGATGTTGATCCTGGGGTTGTCGGCGATATGGGTGAGCTGTGGATCAATGCCGGCAACCGGATGTCGCAGTTTCAGATCGATGTCTCCAAGGCGATCCGCGGTAGTGAGGCTGACTGGCGCGGGAAGGGTGGCGATTCTGCCCGGAAGTTCATGGCGGATGTCGGGGACTGGGTCGGTCGGGCCGGGACGAGCGCTCAACTGGCGGGGACGCAGACCCAGCAGTACTCGGCGGCGCTGGCCAATGCCAAGAACAGCATGCCCGAGCCGGTCGCCTTCGATGTTGACCAGGCCAACGCCGACCTGAGCCGGACCACCGACCCGATTGCCTACATAACCAAGTACTCCTCCTACATGGCTAAGTACGAGCAGCAGCAGAACGCCCATCAGCAGGCGGTGCAGGTCCTCGGTATGTACGACGGCACGCTGGGTGGGTCGAGCACGATGCCTGCGTTCACGCCGCCGCCAGCGATGAGTGGGGACACCCCTGGTGAAGGCGGGACTCCTGGGGACGGGCGGATTCCCGGCGGTGGCAGCCCACCGATCCCTGGTGGGCCGGGCGGTATCGCCTCAGTCACAGGGAACGGACCTGGTCCGGGTGGGAGCGGCACAACAACTTCAGGAAGCACGGCTCCAGGCGACACAAGTCCGGGCGGAACGACTCCGGGCGGAACGGTTCCCGGGCCCCAAGGGCTCGGAACCCAAGGGAGCGGGACCGGGACTCAAGGGGCCGGGCCAGGCGGTCGGCCAGGTGGATTTGGCAACCCCGGAGGCAACAACCCCGGAAGCGGCAACCTGACTGGAGGCAGTTCGAGCGGAAGCAATCCTGGGGCCGGTTCGGGTGACAGTGGCTTGGGCGCCGGGTTTGTACCGGGCGGTGGCTCTGGGTTCGGCGGAGGTGCGGGCGGCGGGCGTGGTGGACTCGGATCCGGTGGCGGCGTGGGAGGGCCGGGAACGGGCAGCGGCCGTGGGGTGGGTGCGGGTGGTCAGGCGGGAACTGGTGGCTCCGGTGCCGAACAAGGGCGCGCAGGTGCGCGTGGTCCGGCAGGCGTGAGCGGTGTGGGTGGCATCGGTGCCGGGCGTGGACAAGGCGGCGAAGATGACGAGCATCAGCGACCGTCCTATTTGGTCGAACCTGACCCGGACAGCATTTTCGGCAGTGACGAGATAACGACGCCACCTGTGATCGGCGGCTGAATCACGGCGGGCAGGCGGTGCCTGCGGCTGGGATTTTGCCTTCGATGAAGAAGGCGCGTACTGCGTCTGTCGCGCACGGGGACGAGCCTAGGGCGCCGTGGCCTGCGCCCTGCCAGGAGATCAGGACTGAGCTTGGGAGTTGCTGTGCTGTGCGTTCGGTGCCTGGTTGAGGGGTGACGGGGTCGCTGGCTGTGCTCAGGACGACGATTGGGGGCAGGTTGCGGCCGCTCAGGGCGAGGGGTGGCTGCGCTGCGACTGACCAGGCGCTGCACAACACCAGGTTCTGGGCCATGACGCCGCCGAAGAGGGGGTAGCGGGAGCGCCAGTCCTTGGCTGTTGTGTTGAGACGCTCGAGGGCGAGCCGCGTTTTGGTGTCGTTGCAGCCGGTCACCAGGCCGACGTCGAGCATGGCTGGTTGGTCGCGGCTGTCGGCGATGATCGGCTGGATGTAGAAGCGCAAGGCGTTGCCGTCGCCTGCGCGGGCCTTGGCGATGGCGTCGGCGAGGGCGGGCCAGGCAGCGCGGTTGGCCAGGCCGACGAGGGTCGCGCGAGCCGCGGAGCCGGATGTCAGGACGGATTCTCCGGCGCTGGCCGGCCTGGAGCGCAGGCCGGCGAGTGTGTCGAGGAACGCCTGTTTCGGGTCGGGACCGAGTGGGCAACCGCGGGCGACACAGTCTTTGGCAAACTCCGCGAACGTTGCCTCGGCGCCGGTGGCGACGCCCTCCATGGTCACGAGCGAGTCGCCGCTCGGGTCGGGCAGGCCGTCGAACACCATCCGGCCGACTCGGTCGGGGAACCTGTCGCCGTACACGCCGAGTACCCGGGAGCCCTCGCCGACGCCGATCGCGTTCAGCCGCGGCACGCCCAGGCCTTCGCGGATCTTCTCCAGGTCGGCCGCGGTCCGCCAGGTGTCCATCGCGTAGAGCCGGTTCTCCAGGCCGGTGATGCACTGCTGGCCGGCCTTACGCACGGCGTCGAGCAGGTCTTCGAGGTCCTCGGCGGCCGGATCGGAGTTCACGATCTCGGTGCGGATGTCGTCCTGGATGCAGCGCACGGGTTCGGAGCCGGCGGAACCACGGCGGTCGACGCCGATCACCGAGAACCTGGCCAGGAAGTCGGCCGGCAGCATCGAGGCCAGCCGGGCGGCCCGGACCGTGCCCGGCTCGCCCTGGATGTCGCTGACCACCAGCAGCGGGATCTTGCCCGTGCCCACCTTCAGCAGGCTCAGGAACAACCGGCCCCGGCCGGGCAGGCTCGGCGAGTCCAGCACGCTCATCACCTTCGTGCACTGGGTGTTCGGCTGTTCCGGCACGTTGTAGGTCGCCAGGCGGTTCTTGACGACCGGTTCGCATTCGTTCCAGGCGACGGTCGACCGGGCCGGATCCTCCAACGGGGGCAGCGGCAGCTTGGTGCCGGAGCTGACGGGCGGCTCGACCTGCTGCAGCGGGCCGTCGTTGACCACGATCGCCGGACGGTTCGACGGCGCCGCAGTGCACGCGGTGGTGATGGAGGCGACTGCCGCGAGCAGCACAATCCCCCGGCGCGACAAGGTGCCCATGCATCACACCCTGGCACGGCGTTCGTGAGACCCCGGTGAGGGTCGAGTGGTACCCGCGTCCCAGATTTTGGAAACAATATGACTTCGGCCCCGCTGATCGCCCACCATCCACGCATGGCCACCATGCACGTCGACCGGGTGGGGCGCGGCCCGTTTCCACGGTTCAACATCGGCGCTCTGGCCGGACGCACCCTAGGCGCGATCCCGCCGCCCGCCCAGGTGCTGGTCGGGATCATCAGCGTGCAGATCGGCGCGGCGATGGCCAAGCAACTGTTCGGAGCCGTGGGCAGCGCCGGCACGGTCGCGCTGCGGATTTTCTTCGCCGCGGCCGTTCTCCTGCTTGTGTGGCGACCGTCACTGCGGATGAACCGGCGCATGTGGGCCGTGGTTCTCGGTTACGGCCTCGTCCTCGGCTTGATGAACCTCTTGTTCTATCTGTCGCTGTCGCGCATCCCGCTGGGTATCGCGGTCACCGTGGAGTTCCTTGGCCCGTTGGCCATCGCGCTGGCCGGCTCCCGGCGTTGGCTGGACGCCTTGTGGGCCTTGCTCGCCGGCGGTGGCGTGGTTCTGTTGGCCGACGGTAGCGGCGATCTCGACATGCTCGGGCTGTTGTTCGCGCTGCTGGCCGGAGTCTGCTGGGGCAGCTACATCCTGCTGGGCTCCGCGCTGGGCAAGCAGAGCACCGAAGGCGACGGACTCGCCCTGGGTATGGCCGTCGCCGCGCTGGTCGTGGTTCCCGTTGGGGTGGTCGACAGCGGGACGGCGCTGCTCACTCCGTGGATCCTGGTGGTCGGGCTCGGTGTCGCGCTGCTGTCGTCGGTCGTCCCCTATTCGCTGGAGCTGGAGGCGTTGCGGCGAATCCCGCCGCGGGTCTTCGGTGTGCTGATGAGCATGGAGCCCGCAGTCGCCGCACTCGTCGGCCTGATCGTGCTCGGCGAGTCCTTGCAGGCCTTGCAATGGGTCGCCGTGCTGTGTGTGGTCGCCGCCTCGGCCGGGGCCACCTACAGCGCCCGGCCGGACGTCTGAGCCGTTTCGACTTCGACGTCGCCCCTGCCCTTGGTCGTGCCGAAATCCGCCTGAGCCTCGGCCTCCCCGTGCACGACTTCAACTACGGAACGATCGCGACCCTGCCAACAGTTCCACCTGGGCAAGACGAAGCCGTGCGAATGGGCCGTTCGCACGGATTCACCCTGAAGCCGACAGGCACCAGGCCGAAGTCCAGTCAGGACAGTTCGTTGAGCGCGCGGCGGGCGGCGTCCAGTTCGGCCTGCAGCAGGGCGATCCGCTCCTGGTGCTGCTGGCGGGCGGCGGCCATCACCGCGCTGATCGCGTCCTCCACCTGGCTGGGAAGTTCCCTGGCGATCTTGGCGATCGCGGCGGCCGGTACCGCAACGGCGCGGACACTGCGTTTGCTGCCCACGACGACCTCGACAGTCCAGTCGCCGCGAGAAGTCGAGTGCAGCGTCACCGTGACCTCGGCGGGCGGTTTGTTCGACTGGCGGCGCGCGGGCCGCTTGGCGGGCTTTTCCACCGGCGCGGGCTGGTAGATCTCGGTTTCCGCAGGCTCGGGCGCAGCGGCAACCGGGACTGCCGCGGCGGGCGGCGCGGGCGCGGGTTTCTTGGGAGCCGGGGGGCGTTTGGGCTTGGTCAGCGTCAACTCCGCCTTGGAGAAGGACAAGGCGTCCTGTGAGCCCGTCGGCTTCACTTCGATGAAGTCGCCCTCAGCGGGTTCGGCGAACGACAGCACCTTGCCGGACTTGCCGGGGTCCACGCCGACCGCCTTCGCGGTGAACCACACGGTCGCCGGTTTGCCCGCCGCGAGCGCGTCCCGCAGCTGCGTGATGTCCTGTTCCGAAAGCATGGCGCCCACTGTGCACCAAGCCACCGACAGTGTGCGATGGTCCTCGCTCCGCTCGGACGGGCTTTGTCGCCGGAAGCCAGCCATTTCCACCCCGCCCCACGCAACCGACAACTTCGCTTTGGGCAGGTCATCGTCGCGGCTGGGGCGATGTCGGGCGCGTTGCGGTGCGTAAACGACCGGCGCGACAAAGCCGTTAAGAATCACTCCGTACGCAGGCGATATTCGCAGCCGTACTCGATCGCGTAGTGCAGGTCGTAGTGGTGCACGATCTTGGGTCCGCCGTGCAGGTGCACGTGCGTCACGGTTTCCTTGAGCGACTGCGGCAGTTCGGTGAGGGTGTCGACGCGCCCGTCCAACGGCCCGCCGACGTAACGCACGAGATAGTCCTGTGACAACGCGATCCTCCCTTCGGCGTGCCGGGCACTGTTTCCATAGTAAGAGAGGACCATGATGAAGGCATGGATCCCGCTAAGGCTCTCCGGCTGATCGGCTTCTACCTGGAACGCGGCGGCGAGCCCACCTTCAAGGTTCAGGCCTTCCGAAAGGCCGCCGCCATAGTGGACGAACTGCCCGCCGAGGAGGTCCAACTGCGTGCCCGGCGCGGCACTCTGACGCAGTTGGGCGGCATCGGCAAGACCACGGCGGCGGTGATCAGCGACGCTGTCGCGGGCCGGGAACCGGCTTATCTGTCCAGACTCATCGCGGACGCCACGCTGCCGGTCGCGGGCGGCCAGACCATGCGGGCGGCGTTGAAAGGCGACTGCCACACGCATTCGGAGTGGTCTGATGGCGGTAGCACGATCCGCGAGATGGCCGAAGCCGCACGCGACATCGGCCACGAGTGGATGGCGTTGACCGACCACTCCCCCAGTCTCACCGTCGCCAACGGCCTGACTGCCGAACGGCTCCGGCGCCAGCTGGAGATCGTGGCGGAGCTCAACGAGGAGCTCGCGCCGTTTCGGATCCTGACCGGCATCGAGGTCGACATCCTGCTCGACGGCGGCCTCGACCAAGAGGAGGAACTGCTGGCACAGCTGGACATCGTGGTCGCGAGCGTGCATTCCAAACTGCGCATGCCGTCCGCCGAGATGACCCGCCGCATGATCAAGGCTGTCGGCAACCCGTACGTCACCATCCTCGGGCACTGCACCGGCCGGATGAAGACCGCCCGGCGGGACCGGCCCGAATCCACGTTCGACGCCAAGGCGGTGTTCGAGGCCTGCCGGGACAACGGTGTCGCCGTGGAGATCAACTCACGGCCGGAGCGGCTGGACCCGCCGTTGCGGTTGCTGCGGCAGGCCGTGGAGATCGGGTGCGAGTTCTCGATCGACAGCGACGCGCACGCACCCGGTCAGCTCGACTGGCTGCCCCACGGGTGCGAACGCGCCGAGGCCTGCGATGTTCCCGTTGAGCGGGTCATCAACGCCCGGCCGGATCCGACCAGGTCCTGATTCGGCGCAATGGCGATGCGGCAATCGGCTGTACCGGCGGTGAACGCCGCACCGCTAATCTCTGGGTGCTTTCGCCATCACCCCGGAGGACCTTTTTTAATGACCTCGCAGCCCGGTCTCGTTTTCGGAGCCGACCCCGCGCACTATGACCGGCACCGGCCCGCGGTGCCGGAACTGGTGGCGGAATGGATGGTGCCGCCCATCTGCCCGGTCGCGATCGATACCGGCGCCGGGACCGGGCATTTCACCCGGATTCTGCTCAGCCGGGCCGAGCGGGTTATCGCCGTGGACCCCGATACCCAGATGTGCACGTGGTTACGCAAGGTGTATCCGGCCGCCGAGGTTCACCTTGGCGCTTCGGAGAAACTGCCCGTCGCCGATCGCAGTGCCGACGGCGTGTTCAGCTGCAACGCGTGGCACTGGTTCGATCCGGCCGCGGCGGCTGCCGAAGCGGCCCGGTGCCTGCAGCCCGGCGGTGTCCTCGGCGTGTCCTGGCACGACCGCGCGGCCAGCAGCCTGTGGCTGGACGAGGTGCAGGAAGTCGTGCTGTCCGGGCATGATCCGGCCCGTCAGGTGCACGAGTTCACCCTGCCGGCCGACCTGCCGTTCACTCCGGTGGAGAAACACATCATCGCCTACGAACTGGAGATGACGCCGCGGGCGATCCGCGATATGCACAGCACGTACAGCGCGATCATTTCCCTGTCCGACGAGGAACGTGAACCCCTTCTCGGGCGCCTGTTGGACCATTTGACCGAACGCGCCCGCGAACGCGGCACACCGACGCTCACGATTCCCTTTATGGCGACGTGCTACCGCGCATACCGGCTGGAGTGACCCCGGGGCAGTTTATTGCGGTGAACGCCACAATAAACGGCGCCGTCACACGGCGCCGTCACTCAATCGTGTCCCGAGTTGCCGTGCCAGGGCGCAGCCCGCACCCTCGGCCCATGCATCAGTTGGCCAAGTGCGACGTCTGCGGCAACGAGTACTGGATGGCGTTCGAAGTCCGGACTGTCACCGGCGACCTCTACACGTTCGACAGCTTCGAATGCGCGATCCAGAAGCTCGCCCCACGCTGCGAGCACTGCGACTGCCGGATCCTCGGCCACGGCGTCGAAGTCGAGGGCCGCTTCTTCTGCTGCGCGCACTGCGCACGGGAAGGCGCCAGCCTCGGCACCCAGATCCGCGACACAGTCGGCGCACTGCCCGGATAAAACCCTGCCCGGCACTGGTGGCCGGAAGCCCGGCCACCAGTACGGCTGTCAGCCCACCGAAGTGCCGTAGATCCGGGACATCTTGAGGCTGATCACCAGTCGCTGGTCGATCACCATCTGCTCGAAGAACGCGGCCTGTTCCTCCGGCTTGATGTGCGGGCTCAGCGCCAGCAGTTCCTGCCCCACGGCATCACCAGGCGTGGCGCTGGGCTCGGACAGCTCGGCAATCCCTTCGACGACCACGAAGGACCAGAAGTCCGCGCCGGACACGTGCAACGCGGCGTGCGGATTCGCCCGTAGCTGGCGCACTTTGGCGCGCGTGGCCGTGGTCGAGAACTTCACGGCGCCCGCTTCGGCGTCCCAGCGGTAGAGCATGTTGGTCAGGTGCGGGAATCCGGCCTTGTTCACCGTTGCCAGCACGCCTTGGTTGGTCGCGGCGACAACGGCGAGCATGTCGGCTTCGGGCAGTGTCTTCGGCGGCGGGCCGCCCCCAGGTGGATAGTCTGTCACCAGACAATCTGTATCAGAACTTTTAGCGTCATTCCACTTCCGGCCGGGCCCGGGACGGCTGCACCCGCTTGGGCTCGCCCGGCATCTTGGGGTAATCCGGGGGATACGGCATCTCGCCGCGAGGGTCCTTCGAGTAGAGCTCCAGCAGCGACTCCAGGCCGAACACCTCGGAGTCGATGTTCGCGTGCGCGTCACCTTGTGCGGCAAGCAGATCCGGCACGGTGAGGATGTCGAAGTCGTCCGGGTCCACATCGGACAGCTGGTCCCAGGTGAGCGGCATGGACACAGTCGCGCGAGGCGTGCCACGGACCGACCACGCGGAGGCGATCGTGCGGTCGCGGGCGGCCTGGTTGAAATCGAGGAACACGCGCTCGCCGCGTTCCTCCTTCCACCACGCCGTCGTGGCCAGGTCCGGGATACGGCGCTCGACCTCACGCGCGAGCCCGATCACCGCGTGCCGGACGTCGATGAAGTCCCAGTCCGGCCTGATCCGCACGAGTACGTGGATCCCGCGGCCGCCGGACGTCTTCGGGTAACCGGTCAGACCGTTGTCCACCAGCACTTCCCGCAGGACGCCTGCGACCTTCACCGCGTCGCCGAAGTCCGTGCCCGGCTGCGGGTCGAGGTCCACCCGCAACTCGTCCGGGTGATCCACATTGGGCCTGCGCACGGGCCACGGGTGGAAGTCGAAGGTGCCGAGGTTCGCCGCCCAGGCGATCACGGCGGGCTCGGTCGGGCAGACCTCGTCGGCGGGCCTGCCGGAGGGGAACTTGATCCGGGCGGTCTCGACCCATTCCGGCGCGCCCTTGGGCAGCCGTTTCTGGTAGAAGGCCTCGCCGGTGACCCCGTCGACGAACCGTTTCAAGGTGGTCGGCCTGTCGCGCAACACGTTCAGCAGCGGCTCGGCCACCGCGATGTAGTACTCGACCACCTGACGCTTGGTGATCCCCCGCTCCGGGAAATAGATCTTGTCCGGATTGGACACGCGCACAGCCCGCTCGCCGACTGTCAGCTCGATCGCCTTCGAAGCCATGCGGGCAACCCTAGGCGTAAAAGGGCTGGCATGTCCCCGGTAGCGTGGTGGCCAAAGAATTCCGAGCTGAGGAACTACCGGTGAAGATGGACAACAGCCCCGCCAGGGGCACCCGTGACCTGCTGCCCGCGACTGTCGCCGTGCGCGATCATGTCCTGGCCCGGATCACCGAGGTCTATCACCGGTACGGCTACCAGCGCATCGAGACCCCGGCGCTGGAGGACATCGCGCGGCTGACCGGCGGCCAGGGCGGCGAGAACGAGAAGCTCATCTTCAAGGTGCTGCGCCGTGGCCTGACCGAGCTGCCCGGCTCGCTCGACGAACTGGCCGACCTCGGCCTGCGGTTCGACCTGACGGTCCCGCTGACCCGCTTCTACGGCAACAACCACGCCGCGCTCCCGGTGCCCTTCCGCTCGTTCCAGTTCGGCCCGGTGTGGCGGGCCGAACGGCCGCAGAAGGGCCGGTACCGCCAGTTCAACCAGTGCGACATCGACCTGATCGGCGAGGAGTCGGTGCTGGCCGAGGCCGAGCTGATCGAGGCGACCACCGAGGCACTGGCCGCCGCGGGTGTTCCGGGCGTCACGGTCCGGCTGTCCGACCGGCGGTTCCTGTCCGCGCTGGCCGACAACGCCGGTATCGCGACCGAAGCCCAGGGCGGTTTCTTCATCACCCTCGACAAGCTCGACAAGGTCGGCTGGGACGGCGTCCGCAAGGAACTCGTCAGCCGTGGCGTGGCCGAGGCGCAGGTCGACGGCGTGCAGCAGGCGATCACGGCCTTGCAGGGCCTGGAGGAGGCCAAACTCGCCGACCAGCTGACCGACGCCGTGCCCTCGCTGCCGGAGAACGTCGCCGCCGACCTGGTCGCCACCACGCAAGCGCTGGCGGAGCTGGCCAAGACCCGGGAGCTGGACTGGGAGTTCGACCCGACGCTGGTGCGTGGGATGGGCTACTACACCGGGCAGATCTTCGAGCTCAGCCACCCGGGGTCCAGCTCGTCGGTGGCCGGTGGCGGCCGGTACGACCGGCTGATCGGCCGGTCGCTCGGCAAGGACGTGCCCGCCTGTGGGTTTTCTATCGGTTTCGAGCGGATCGTGGACCTGCTCGACAGTGCGCCGCGCGTCGACACGGTCGCCGTGCTGCACGAGGCCGATGTCTCCCCGGCCGAGGTGCTGGCTGTCGCACGGCAGCTACGCGCGGAAGGTCGGCAGGTCACGGCCATCAAGCGGCGCGGAAAGTTCGGCGCGCAGCTGGGCCGGCTGGAGGAGTGGGGCTACACGTCCTTCGTCCACGTCAAGGCCGGCGAGGTCGCCGGGGAGCGGGTTTTGGGGAGCCGGGAATCAAGCTGACCGGCTACCGTGTTGAACATGGCAGTGAACGCGTCCCCAGATGAGCCCGCGTCACAGCGGTATCGCGAGGACCTGCTTGGCCTGGATCCCCACGATCCCGAGGTGCGGGAGTTCGCGGCCCATCTCGACCGGATCGAGACGAGCCGGTCGGGTTACACCGTGGAGGGCTACCTCGGCGGGATCTCCGACTTCGCCGACTCGGCCAACCGGCTGGGCGGTCACCACCGGATGACGGTGCTGATCGTGATCGTGCTGATCCTCGGCGGGGTCGGGCTGGCGGTCTGGGACGCGTTGGCGTTCATCCTGTCGAGCCTCGGAGGGTAGTTCATGAAGCCCGTTGTTGGTGCCACACCGCGTGTACAGAAGACCGACGAGCAGTGGCGGCAGCAACTCACCGCGGAGGAGTACGCGGTGCTTCGCCAGGCTGGCACCGAGCGTGCCTTCACCGGCGAGTACACCGACACCAAGACCGTCGGTGTCTATGCGTGCCGCGCCTGTGGCGCGGAGCTGTTCCGCAGTTCGACGAAGTTCGAGTCGCACTGCGGCTGGCCGTCGTTCTTCTCCCCGCTCGCCGGGGAGAGCGTGATCCTGCGGGAGGACCGCAGCTTCGGCAGTGTAAGGACCGAAGTGCTCTGTGCCACCTGTCACAGCCACCTGGGTCACGTGTTCGAGGGCGAAGGCTACGACACCCCCACTGACCAGCGATACTGCATCAACAGCATCTCGCTGACGCTGCGGCCGCAAGAAGAAGCCTAAGTTACCCCCAACACAACCCTAAATCTTTATCAAGGTGTCTTGCCGGGTTCCCCGAAGTAGGAAGAAAGTGGTGTCTCCACTTGATTTCCGGCTCTCCTGAGGAGAGAGGGGGAAGATCATGGAAGACACTTGGGGAATCCCCGAGCCGATGTTCACCGGTATTTATCTGCTCGGGTTTTCAGCAGCACTGCTCTTCGCGTTCGCTGTTCGCATTCTCACGCGTTCAGGTGCGGCCGCCACCACAGCCGCCGCACCTGACGAGGCACTGTCCGCTCAGGACCTGGCGTGCCTCACCGGGGGCCCGCGGCGAGTGGTTGAGGCCGCGGTCGCGCAGCTGGTCGACGCCGGCCAGCTGCGCGCGTCCCGGGACGGATACCTGCAGGCCGGCAAGCGTTCTTCGGGGGCGGACCCGGTCCAGCGCACGGTCCTGGCCGACGTGGCCAGGCACGGCAGGCGGTCGGTGGTGATGCTGACCGACCGGCTGGCGGGGTCCGACGCGGTCGGCGAAGTCGTCACCCGTCTGGTGCGGACCGGATATTTGGTGAACGACGAACTGGCGGCCCGGCGCAAACTGATCGGCCTGATCCCGGCCGTGACTGTGTTCTCGATCGGTTTGATCCGCTGGCTCACCGGAATTGCGAATGACCGACCAGTTGGCTTGCTTACCGTGTTGCTTATTGGCAGCGGTTTGATCGGTTACGCGATGTACAAGCACACGTATTGTCCGCGCACTTTTGAAGGCAGTCACGCGATGGGGCGCCTACGGGCGAGCCTGCCTGCCGAACTGGTCGCGGCCGGTGGCTATGCCGGCCACCCGGACAAGGCAGTCCGTGCGTCGCTGGTCGGCGCACGCAGGCACCGCCGGTCCCGGGTCTATGACCCTTGGGGAGGGGAAACCGGCTGCGCAAGCGGCTGGGGAGGGTGAGTAAGTAGCAAGGGGGAGGTCGGCTGGCCCGGGGACACGGTGTCCCCGGGCCGGCCCGCACAATGGGGAGACAACGATGAACCACCCGTGGGGTATTTCAGGTCCGGCTTTCATCTGGCTGTACATCGGGGCGTTCGGGCTCGCGCTCGTCGCGTTGCTCGTCATGCGGCGGGTACGCAGGTCCGGCTCGATCGGCCGCACCGGAAGTGAGCCGCTGACGGTCGAGGAGACCGCGTACCTGTCCGGCGGCTGGCCACGGATGGTCGAGTCGGCGATCGCCGGACTGGTCTCACGCAACGTGATCCGCGTCCAGCGCACCGGCTACATCTACAAGGTCAGCGGCACAGATCACCGACCGGAGTCCGAACTGGAGGAGTTGGTGGTCGGCGCCGTCGACGGGCGGGCCGGGCAGACCGTGGGCCAGATCCAGCGCAAGCTGGCCGGTGACCCGATGTTCGACCGGGTGCTCTCCTCGTTGGAGGAGCGCGGGCTCGCGTACCGCGGCGGCCGGGCGTGGGCGTGGCTGTCGACGGCTCCGCTGCTCGTGCTGTTCGCTGTCGGTGCCGTGCGCTGGGTCAACGGGGTGAATCTCGGCTTTCCCGTCGTCTACCTGGGCCTGTTGCTGATCCTCACCCTGGTGGTGATCATCTTCGCGGTGCAGCCGGTCAAACCGGGGATCACCAAAGCGGGCCGGAAAGTCCTGGCGGAGCGCGGTTCGAGTGCAGGCACTGCCGCGTTGGTGGCAGTGGGCGGGCTCGGCGCCTATCCGGACAGGGACACTGCCAGGGTCCTACGTAAGCGCCACCGGGACCGCGGGTCGGACAGCGGGGGCGCCACCGTCGCGTTCTGGGGTGCGTCGTCGTTCCCGGACTCCGCGAGTGGCGGAGTCAGCAGCGGTTGCGGGGGTAGCAGCGGCGGAGGAGGCTGCGGGGGCGGTGGTGGCGGCGGCTGTGGTGGCGGGGGAAGCTAGTGACCATGGATCTAGGTGTGGGCATCGGCTGGCGGCCGGAGATCGACCTCACGGTCGAACGGTTGCCGGGTGTGGATTTCGTCGAGGTCGTGGCCGAGAACCTCAACCCGGACCACCTGCCTGAATCCATTGTGCTGCTGCGGGAGCGCGGGATGCCCGTGCTTCCGCACGCCGTGTCGTTGTCGGTCGGCGGCGCGGAACCCGTTGACTCCCACCGGGTCGAGCACCTGGCGAAGCTCGCCGAGGTGCTCGGCGCGCCGGTGGCCAGCGACCACGTCTGTTTCGTGCGGGCAGGCGGCCTGGACTCAGGTCACCTGATGCCTGTCCCCCGCACGCGCGAGGCCTTGGATGTGCTTGTCGCCAACGTGAAAACGGTGCAGGAGAACCTGAATGTGCCGTTCGCGCTGGAGAACATCGCGGCGTTGCTGGAATGGCCGGACGCCGAACTGACCGAGGCACAGTTCCTTTCCGAACTGTGCGACCGGACCGGCTGCCTGTTGCTTGTGGACGTGGCCAACATGTACGCCAACGCCCGCAACCTGGGCCAGGATCCCGTGCGGTTGCTGGACGACCTGCCTTGGGAACACCTGGCGTACGTGCATGTCGCGGGCGGCGAGGAGCACAACGGCGTCTACCACGACACGCACACCCACCCGGTCCTGCCGGAAGTCCTTGACCTGCTTGGGGAGCTGGCCTCCCGGGCCAAGCCGCCCGGCGTGCTGCTCGAACGCGACGGCGACTACCCCACCGACGCCGAACTGGCCGCGGAACTCGCCGCCATCCGGAGCCGGTTGTGACTGGACCGCAACGGGATCGGCTGGCCGAGGCGCAGGCCGAGTTGCTGCGGGCACTGCTGGCCGACGGCGCACCGCCGGCCGGATTCGATCCCGAGCGGCTGCGGGTGGAGGCGAACGCGCTGCGGTCCAAACGGCGGCGTGTGGTCGCGATGATCGAGCCGGACGCGTGCGCCGAACTCGAGGACAGGTTTGTTCCGCTGTTCGACGAATATGCCCGCACACACCCGAAGCCGACCAGCACCCGGGCCCGCGAGGACGCCCGTGCCTTTGTGACGTGGCTGCGCGAACAAGGTCACTCGGCAAAGCCACGATGGTGGCAACGATGGCGTGCAACCAATTCCCGGTGAGGACCGTCTTCTCTGACGTGCATCGAAATCTGACCGCAGCGATTGTCCTGACCGCGATCACCACACTGACCGCGTGCGGCGGGGGCGCTGGTTCGCCCGGCGGGATCCCCTGCCCTGGTTTGGCTGTCCGCAAGGGCATTTCGCTCGACATCGACCCGATGTACGCGCCGCAGGTCGGCTCGGCGACGCTGATGTCCTGCTGGGGCGGAGTGTGCACGGACAGCCCGATGGACCTGATGCCGGCCTCGAAGCCGAGCGCGTTGCCCTGCACCGGGACCGGGCCGGACGCCGCGTGCGGTGCCGCGGCTGTCCCGACAGGCGGGAAGAGCGGGTTCGCCGACCTGCCGAGTCTGGCCGCGACACCAGGTGAGATCACGCTGAAGCTGCTCGACGCGGGCGGCGCCGAACTGCGTACCCAGTCGCTGATGGTGACGCCGGAGATCAAGTATCCGACCGGCCCGGAGTGCGGCGGCGGTACCCCGCAGGCCGGACTGCAGGTGGCCCCGGACGGCACGCTCAGCGAGCGCCGGTGAACATTCCGTAGTTTCCCGCTTACGGAAATTAACTTGCAAGATTGCTCCGCCGGGGACTTGTCACCCTCTGGTGGTCCCGATAGCTTGCGTTGACCACGGAGTGTGGTTCATCGACTGCTCAGCGTCGATGTCTGTGGCGTGCGCAGAAAACCGATCGGGAGGTTTTTCACGTGCATTCGGCCAACAACCAAGTCGCCGGAAGGGCGGCTGTCGGGGTACTCGTCCTAGCGGTTGCGTTAAGCACAGCACAGGTCGCCACCGCAGCCCCCCGCGCGACTGAAACCCTGCAGGACCGCTCAGTCACGCTGATCACCGGCGACCGCGTCGTCGTCCTCGACGACGCGAGCAACGCCAGAACCATCATTCCCGGCAAGGGCCGGGAGAGACTCGCCTTCTCGACCTACAAGCGTGACGGCCACCTGTACGTGGTCCCACGGGACGCTGTTTCCCTTGTCGCACAAGGACGTTTGGACGAGCGCCTGTTCGACGTCAGCACTCTGGCGGAGTCCGGCTACGACGACAAGAGCCGCTCCACCGTGCCTGTCATCGTCACCTACGCACCGGGTGTGACATCGGCCCGGATCGCAGGCGCCACAACGACTGCGAACCTCTCATCGGTGAACGCCTCCGCGATGAACGCCGAAAAAAGCGGCGCCGCTTGGCAGTCCCTCACGGGCGCGGGCGTAAAGAAGGTCTGGCTGGATGGCAAGCGCAAGGCCTCGTTGGACCGCAGCACTGTCCAGATCGGCGCGCCCGCGGCATGGCAGGCGGGATACACCGGTACCGGCGTCAAGGTCGCGGTGCTGGACACCGGCGTCGACCAGACGCACCCGGACCTGGCCTCGCGGGAGATCGCCGAGAAGAACTTCAGCGACTCCGCCGACGCGGTCGACCGTGTCGGGCACGGCACGCACGTCGCCTCGACCATTGCCGGTACCGGCGCCAAGGCGAACGGCAAGTACAAGGGCGTCGCGTACGGCGCGAGCATCCTGGACGCCAAAGTGTTGTCCGACGGCGGCTCCGGCTACGACTCGTGGATCATCAGCGGCATGCAGTGGGCTGTCGACCAGGGCGCCAAGGTCATCAACCTCAGCCTCGGCGGCGGTGACACCCCGGAGATCGACCCGATGGAAGAAGCGGTGAACACGTTGTCCGCCAAGCACGGCACGTTGTTCGTGATCGCCGCGGGCAACAGCGGCCAGGCAGGCGCAGAGACCGTCGGCTCCCCCGGTAGCGCGGACGCCGCGCTTACCGTCGGCGCCGTGGACCGTGACGACAGCCTCGCGCCGTTCTCCAGCCGTGGTCCCCGTATCGGTGACGCGGCGATCAAGCCCGACATCACCGCACCTGGCGTGAACATCGCAGCCGCCAAGGCAGCGGAGGGTCGGCTCGGTACCCCGGTCGCGGACGGCTATGTCGCGATGTCCGGTACGTCGATGGCCACGCCGCACGTCGCCGGTGCCGCCGCTCTGCTCGCACAGTCGCACCCGGACTGGGCAGGCGAGCAGCTCAAGGCGGCCCTGACCGCGTCCGCCAAGCCGAACCCGAAGCTCAACCCGTTCGAGCAGGGCTCGGGCCGGGTCGACGTGGCCAAGGCGATCACCCAGTCCGTCAGCACCACACCGACCAACATCAGCCTGGGCACGCAGCTCTGGCCGCACGACGACGACCAGCCGGTCAGCAAGAACGTCACCTACCGCAACTCCGGCAAGACAGACGTCACGTTCGACGTCGCGGTCAACGCCCTCGGCCCGGACGGCAAGCCGACTCCGGCCGGTTTGCTCACTGTGTCCCCGGCCAAGGTGACCGTGCCCGCCGGCGGCGAAGCGGTCGTGAGCATCACCGCCAACACCAGGATCGACGGACTCGACGGCATCTACTCCGGCACGCTGACCGCGACATCCGGCGACTCCGTGATGAACACAGTGAACACGCCGGTGGCGATCAACCGTGAGGTGGAGAGCTACACACTGACGGTCAACCATGTCGGTCTGGACGGTGCGCCGGCCGGTACCGCGCGCACCTCGCTGTTCGGCCTGGAGTCACGCAAGTTCGGCTCCGCCTACGACCCCAGCGGCAGTGCGCAGGTCCGTCTGCCCAAGGGCGACTACGTGGTCGACAGCTCGCTCGTGACCGGAGATCGGATCTCGTGGCTGGCGTACCCGATGTTCACCCTGTCCGACGACACGACGATCGATCTGGACTTCCGCCGGGCCAGGCAGACCAAGATCACGCCATCGGACCCGACGGCCGAGATGCGCCTGGCCGACATCTCGTACCTGCGCATGTCCGGCAGGAACGCGTCCAGCTTCGGCTGGGTGCTGCTCGGCGGCTCGCTGAGCGACCTGTGGACCGCGCATGTCGGCCCGGAGGCACCACCGCAGGAACTGTCCACCCAGCTCAACACCCAGTGGGCCAACCCGAAGGGCGACTACTACGGACTGGCCTTCTACAACGACGGCAGCATGGTCACCGGGTTCACCCGCGCGGTGAAGCAGTCCGACCTCGCCCACGTGCACGCCACGTTCGGCGCGACGGTGCCCGACCGGCCAGGTCTGCGGTATGCCTTCCCGTATCCGAAGTACGGTCAGGGCCCAGGCGCGTGGGCGGTCCTGCTGCCTGTGAAGCTGCCTGGCGAACGCAACGAGTACTACACCGCCGGTGACAGTGCGTTCAGCCCCGGCCTGTGGCAGATGTCCCCGGACGAGCGCGAAGTCCAGATTCAGTTCCTCGGTCCGGTCAAGTCCTATCAGGCCGGCCGGACCTACGAGGAGTCGTACAACCGTGGCGTGTTCGGCCCGGTCTTGCCGCAGACGCGATCGCCGGGTTCGTACGTCACCCGGGTCGAGAACAGCATCCAGGTGAACGCACCACTGTGGGGCGACGGCTCTGGTAACGCCGGTTCCTCCATTGTCGACAGTGGCGTGACGACGCTTTACCGCGACGGCAAGAAGATCGGCGAGGAACCGAACGCCGGCTATGGCGCGTTCGAGGTTCCGGCCGACACTGGCAACTACACGCTGTTCACGGAAGGCATTCGCACCAACACGGGCGTATCCGATGTCACGACAGCTGTTCGTGCTTCGTGGACGTTCCGTTCCGGCCCGGCAGGCCCGGACCCGGTCCGGGTGCCACTGTCCACAGTGCGCTACACGCCCGCGTTGGACGCGACGAACTCGGCCCCGGCCGGTGAGTCGTTCATCATCCCTGTTTCCGTGCAGGCTCAGGGCAGCGGCACAGGCACTGTGCCCAAGACACTGACCGTCGAGGCGTCGTTCGACGGCGGCCAGACATGGTCCGCGGCAACGGTTGTGGCGAACGTGTTCGCCATCGTCCAGCACCCGAACGACGCCACGTCGGTGTCGCTGCGGGCCAAGGCAAGTGACCGCGCGGGCAACACCGTCGAGCAGACGATCATCAACGCCTACAAGCTGAACTGAAAACGCGGAGCGGCCCCGGGCAACACCCCCTCACCCCGGGGCCGCTCCGCTACCCAAGTGCCGACCGAGGCGTGGGCTTCAACCTCAGTGAGGGTTTCGTCGGCCAAGCCCCGTCGCCCGCCTGGAACGTCACGAAGTACTTGCCCGTCCGTACGGGCAGGCGCGGGAAGTCGTTCTCGACGGGCTCGGTTTCGAATGATGCCAACGGATTTTCGATCCGGACCGGCTCCCCGGAGATCATCGCCGTGTAGCTGCCCGCCGTCGCGCCGGAGAACATCGGGCCGGTCGGCCGCAACAACAACACGTCCGAGGAGTCGACCATGGTCTCGTTGGCCGCGGGGCCGTGCGTGCGCCAGGCTTCGCTCTCGTAATAGAAGGCGGTCAGCGCGGCTTTCCTGGACGGCATGTCCGGGAAGCCACGCAGCCAGACGAACCGGTCCGAGTTGTCCAGGTCGTAGAACTGGCCGATCAGCGTGATGCCCACGGCTTGCTGGCTCTCGATGAAGTGCCGCTCGAAGATGTCGACAAGCGTGTCCCTTTTGCCGGGTTTGAGGGTGTACTGCCTGAGTTCAACGATCACGCAGGAATGATGTCCGCGCAGGTCACGGCATTCGAGTGGCAGACCTGCCGATGTCCGCAAGTTTCCTGCCGTATTGTCGGGGTCATGGACGTGGCCATGCCCGTGATCGACGACATGCCCATGTACGAGCTGGGCATCGCCTACGAGGTGTTCGGGACGCAGTGGCTTGATCCCTGGTACTCGCTGAAACTCTGCGGATCCGGCCCGACCCGTATCGAGTCCGGTTTCACGCTCACGCCCGCTGACGGCCTGGACTGCCTGGCCACCGCCGAAATGGTCCTGATCCCGGCCGTTCCCCATGCCTGGCTGCGCACCCGTGCGATCCCGCCGGACCTGATCGCCGCCGTCCGGGCTGCCGCGTCCGCAGGCGCACGCATGGTTTCGCTCTGCAGCGGCGCGTTCGTCCTTGCCGCGGCAGGAATCCTGGACGGCATGCGGGCCACCACGCACTGGCAGCAGGCGTCCACTTTGGCCCGATGGCATCCGTTGGTCGAGGTCGACCCGACTGTGCTGTACGTGGACAACGGCGACGTCCTGACCAGCGCGGGCCGCAGTGCTGGTCTGGATCTCTGCCTGCACATCGTGCGGCGTGACTTCGGCGCGCACGTGGCCAATCAGGTCGCCCGGCGGATGGTCGTGCCCGCGCACCGGCCGGGCGGGCAGTCCCAGTACGTCGACAACTCAGTCCCGGCCGAGGACTCCGACAGTATGGGCGCGGTGCTGCAGTGGGCATGCGCGCACCTGGCCGAGCCGCTGACCGTGGAAATCCTCGCCCACCAGGCGAAGATGAGCACGCGCACGTTCGTCCGCCGGTTTCGCGAGGCGACCGGGACAACACCCCGCCAATGGCTGCTGTCCCAACGCCTCAACCACGCCAAAGGGCTGCTCGAATCGACGAACCTGCCGATCGGCCTGGTCAGTGAGCACAGCGGACTCGGCTCGGCGGCCAACTTCCGGCAGCACTTCGGCGCCGCGATCGGCACCACGCCGACGGACTACCGCCGGGCCTTCCATCAGGGCAGGTTCGCGACCAGTTCCGCCGCGGGCAACCGCGTGCCGGTGTAGAACGGGACCTCTTCGCGCACGTGCCTGCGTGCATCGCTGGCGCGCAAGGCCCGCATGAGATCCACGATTCGGTGCAGCTCGTCAGCCTCGAAAGCCAGCATCCACTCGTAGTCGCCGAGCGCGAACGAGGCGACCGTGTTGGCGCGCACGTCCGGGTAGTCGCGCGCCTGGTGGCCGTGTTGCGCCAGCATCCTGCGGCGCTCCTCGTCCGGCAGCAGGTACCACTCGTAGGAGCGGACGAACGGGTACACGCACACGTACTTGCGGGCCTCTTCACCCGCCAGGAACGCCGGGATGTGGCTCTTGTTGAACTCCGCAGGCCGGTGCAGGGCGACCTGGCTCCAGACCGGGGTCGACGCGCGGCCGAGCGCGGTCCGGCGCAGGCCGGTGTAGGCGGCCTGGACCTGCTCGATCTCCTCCGCGTGCCACCAGATCATGTAGTCGGCGTCCGCCCGCAGGCCGGCGACGTCGTACACGCCCCGCACGACCACGCCCTTGCCTTCGAGGGCCTCGAGGTAGGACTCGGCCTCGATGGCCGCGGGGCCACGGTCGTCCGGGAGCTTGCCTGGCTCGATCCGGAACACCGACCACATGGTGTACCGGATCGTGTCGTTGAGTTCGGAGAAGTTCAGGCGGGACATGCCTTACATGGTGGCACGGGCCATGGGCTGGCTGCGCAGGACGTACTCCACCAATGTGACCAGGACCTCCTTGGCTGAATCCCGGTCGCGTGCGTCACACAGCGCGATCGGCACGTCCGGCCCGACGTCCAGGGCGTCACGCACCTCTTCGAGGTCGTAGCGGTCGGCACCGTCGAAACAGTTCACCGCGATCACGAACGGCAGGCCGCGCCGCTCGAAGAAGTCGATCGACGGGAAACACGTGTCCAGCCTGCGAGTGTCGGCCAGGACGACCGCGCCGAGACAGCCGAAGGCCAGCTCGTCCCACATGAACCAGAACCGGCCCTGCCCGGGTGTGCCGAACAGGTACAGGATCAGCTCGGGGCTGATCGTGATCCGGCCGAAGTCCAGGGCGACCGTCGTGGTCCGCTTGTTCTCGATGCCGGCCAGGTCGTCCACGCCGACCCCGGCTTCGGTGAGCAGTTCCTCGGTCGACAGCGGCGCGATCTCGCTGACGGCAGCGACCATGGTGGTCTTGCCGACGCCGAAACCACCGGCCACCAGGATCTTGACCGCGTTGGGGATGACGTCAGAGACGTCGGACACCATCAAGCACCGCCTGCAGTAGTTTCATGTCGGGCACTCGGACGTCACGGGCCGGGTTGCGGGCGATCACCTCGCCGCGTTCGACCAAATCGGACAGCAGCACTTTAACCACCACGATCGGCACGTCCATGTGCGCCGCCAGTTCCGCGACCGACATGGGGTTACGGCACAGCTCCAGGATCGCCACGTAGTCCGCGTCCAGCGCGACCGCGTCGATCTCGTCCTTGACCGCGACCACAAGCGTGATCATGTTCAGATCACGGTTGGCCGGCCGGGTCCGTCCACGCGTCATCGCGTACGGCCGGACCAAGGGCCCGGCCTCGTCGTCCACCCAGCTGTCGCGGCCGGCCGTCATGGCGCCAACGTGACCGCTGTGTCGACCCTCGGCGGCGCGTTGAGCACCGAACCCACCTGCTTGACCAGAAGGTTCATCTCGTACGCGATCAGGCCCACGTCGGCGTCCTCCTCGCCGAGCACGGCCAGGCATGTGCCCTGGCCCGCCGCGGTGACGAACAGGAACGCGTGCTCCATCTCCACGATGGTCTGCCGGACCTTGCCGCCGCCGAACTGCCGTCCGGTGCCGCGGGCCAGGCTCTGGAACGCCGAAGCCACCGCGGACAGGTGTTCGCCGTCCTCTTTGGACAATGCACGGGAACGGCCGACCAGCAGACCGTCCGCGGACAGCACGACCGCGTGCCGGGCGCCGACCACCCGGCCGACCAGGTCTTCCAGGAGCCAGTCCAGGTCGGCTCCGGAACTCGCCTTCTTCATCAATTCTCCCCTATTGATCCTCGTCGCGGGCACGCCGCGACTGGTGCTGGAAGGCGGACATGATGCCGCGGATCTCGTCCGGCGAGCGCCCGCCGTCCAGGTCGTCGTCTTCGGGTTCGATCGGCCCGAATCTGGTCTCCTTGAGCTGGGGTGCCAGGCTTGCCTGCCGGCGCCGGCGAGGCAGTGCGGGCCGGTCCGGCGGACCCGCGTGATGACCTGCGGTCTGTGTACCCACGGGGTTCACACTCGGCGGCGCTGGTTGCGGTTCAGGTTCGACAACTTCCTGCTGCGGCCACACCGGTCCCGGGTCCTCCTGCGGCTCGATCCATTCCTCCACGCGGGTCCCCGCCGCCTGGGCCGTCTCCGCCGCCGCTGCCTCGGCAGCCGCAGCCTCGGCGGCAGGCATGAACAGCGAGACCCGGAACGGCAGGACGTCGTCGACGTAGTCCGAGTCAGGCGTACGCGCCGAAGGCACCGAGCTGAACTCGGCCGTGTCGTCCTGCTCGTCCTCCACCAGCAACGTCGCCGGGATCAGCACGACCGCGCGTGTGCCGCCGTAGGACGAGGACCGCAGCTCGACTTTGATGTTGTGCCGGGAGGCCAGCCGGGCCACCACGAACAGGCCGAGCCGCGGGTCGCCCTTGAGCGCCATGGCCTCGAAGTCCGGCGGGTCGCTGAGCACGACGTTGCGGCGGTCGCGCTCGTCGTCGTCCATGCCCAGGCCGTTGTCCTCGACCTCGACCACGATCCCCTTGGCCGCGGGCTCGCCCGACAGCCGGACCTGGGCCTGCGGCGGCGAGAAGGACGTCGCGTTGTCCAGCAGCTCGGCCAGCAGGTGCATGGTGTCGGCGACCGCGGAGCCGGCCAGCAGCACCCTGGGCACACCCTGCATCCGGATCCGCTTGTACTGCGTGGTTTCGGCGACCGCGCCGCGCAGGATGTCCGCCAGCAGAACGGGTTTGCGCCACGCACGGCCCGGCTGCTGGCCGCCGAGGATGATCAGGTTCTCGGCGTTGCGCCGGGCCCGGGTGGCCAGGTGGTCGAGGTGGAAGAGCTCGTCGAGCTGCTGCGGGTCCTCCTGCTCGCGCTCGAGCTTGTCGAGGATCTTCAGCTGCCGGTGCACCAGCGCCTGACTGCGGTGGGCGATGCCGAGGAACACGTTGCGGATACCGGCCCGTGCCTGCGACTCCTGCACCGCGGCCTCCACCGCGGTGGAATGCGCGGCGTTGAAGGCGCGGGCGACCTGGCCGATCTCGTCCTTGCCGAAGTCCAGCACCGGCAGTTCGGTCGAGACGTCGATCTGCTCGCCGGCGCGCAGCCTGCGCACGATCGGCGGCAGCTTCTCCACGGCGAGATCCAGCGTCTCGTACCGCAGCCTGGTCAGCCGGCGGGAGGTGCGGCGCATGATCCGCAGCGCGGCCACGATCGTCAGCACGGCCACCAGCAACGCGATCGCGCTGCCGAGGATCGCGTTGGTCAGGGCGCTGCCGGACTTCTCGTCGGCACGGCGGGCGGTGTCGGTGAACTGGGCGACACCGAGCTGCTCGAGATCGCCGTAGACCTTTCCAGTGACCTCCCGCCATTCCTGATCACTCACCGGAGGGGCGGCCACCTGGCCGTCGGTCCGGTTGCGGCTGGTCACGACCGTCCACGCGCCCGCGCCGATCAGCGTGTTCTCCGCGTCGGTCAGCCGTTTCCAGCCGGCGGAATCGCGTAACTGCTGGTAGCGGGTCCGGACTTCGGCCGAACCGTTTTGTGTGGACAATTCCAGCTGTTGCCGATAGGCACCGGCCAGCCGGGCGAATTCGGCGTGGTCGGTGGAATTCAGCGTGCCGCCGGTAATCGCTCCACTTGCGACAGTGGTGGCCCTGGACATCAGGTCGGCGGCCCGGAACAGCGAGTTGACTTCGACGCCGCTCAACGCGGCCTCCTGGTCGGGGACCACTCTAGCCATGGTGTCGAAAACGTTGATACTGACGTCGGCGACTTTGTTGTAAAACCCGTACAATTCCGGCCGGTCGATCGTCTTGGCATCGGCCCGGCGGCGAACATCCGCCAGTTCACCGAGCGTCCGGTTGAACTCCGCGTATTTGTCCTGCACTACTCGGGGTGACTGGCCCAGGACCGGTTCGACCAGGTCACGGACCTGCTGTACCGACCGGTCGGTCGCTGCCCGGCGATTGGCGACATCACCGGGAGAAGTGTTGGGTAACAAGCTTTGCGCCCGCTCGGCCTGCACCGCGCTCAACGCGCCGACGGCCTTCGGCATGACCTCCTGCATCGCGTCGCTGACCGCGCGCAGATAGATCGCGTCGTACAACCGGGGCATGCTGACCGCGCCCCACATGACGACAAGCGCGAGCCCCGAAAAGACCACGACCGCGGTCAGCCGCGTGCGGATAGAGCCGTGGCCCTGGCGCCGGTCACCCAGAATTCTCACGATACTCCACCGGTGTCGAATACTATTCTAACAAAATGCGACACCCGCAAGAGATCGACGACGATACCCTTTTGTGAGTCACCCGATAAACGACCACAACGGTGCCGCACTGTAGCACAGGCGGTTACTCACCCACTAGGCCACTCGGCTCACTAATTTCGGCCGATCGCGATGTCAGGTAAGCGCCAATCGCCGCCGCGGCATCGTGTCCGGTGCCGATCGAAGCGGGTATCCCGACACCGTACAAAGCAGCGCCCGCAACCGCGAGACCAGGCATTTTATTGACGGCCCCGGTCAATGCGGCGACCGCGGCGGTGTGCTCGACGCCGTACTGCGGAAGGCCGCCACCCCAACGGGTCACGAGTCGCTCGACTGGAGTAGCGCCGACTCCTGTGAGTTCCCGAAGGTCGGACAAGACGGCCGCCACCAGATCGTCGTCGTCGCGCTGCAGGGTCCCAGCCTCGCCATAGCGGCCGACCGACGCACGCAGCTGAACAGGGCTTCCAGCCGGCTGACCCCATTTACGGCCGGTAAACGTGAAAGCTTTTGCAGTAAATGGAGCGCCGTTCGAGTGCCGCTCACCGACCGCGATCAGAACGCCGGTCGCGTCTGGCAACAATGTGTCAGGGGGCAACGCGAGGCTGACCACCGCCATCGAGGCGACCTCGATCCGCGAATACGCCGCGGACGCGTCAGGCACCTCGTCTGCCAGCAGTTTTCGCGCCGCGGGCGCCGGAACCGCGAGGACGACCGCGTCGGCGGTGAGCAGTTGCGGGGACGGGGCGCTGCCGACCTCCAGCTGCCAGCCGTTCTCGATCTTCTTCAGCGCCCGGACCGGCAGACCGAGACGGATCGCAGCCTTCGACTGCTTGGCCAGCTCGTCGACCAGGACCGTCATCCCGCCATCGATCGCACCGAAGACCGGGGGTCGCGTGCCCGTGGGCGGCGGCCCCAGGACGCGCCCCACCGCGTCGGTCAACGACGTGTGCGTTCCGGCGAGCGCGGGCATCGTGGCGCGCAGGCCCAGGAGATCCGCACGGCCCGCGTACACACCGCCCAGCAACGGTTCCACAAGCCGGTCGACCAACTCACGGCCGAACCGTTCAGCGATCACCTTGCCGACCGAGACGTCCGGGGCCTCCGGATGCGGATCGAGCTCCAGCGGCGGCAAATCCCGCTCGTGCGCCACTTTCGCGACGCCGTCCGGCGACAGCACCGAGCGGACTTCTTCTTCGCTCGCAGGTAGCCCCAGGAACGTCCTTCGCGGCAACGAAACAGTGCGCCCAGCCGCGTGCACCGTCGCTGCGGACAGGACAGGGTGCACAAGCCGATCGCTCAGCCCCAGCTCGGCAACAAGCTTGGTCGCCGTGGGGTTGCGGGTCACGAACGCTTCCGCGCCGACGTCGACCTGCGCGCCACCCAACTGCCGGGTGCGCAGCTTCCCGCCGAGCTGGTTCGCCGATTCGATGATCGTGATCTCGGCATGTTCGCCGAGCAGCGCACGCAGCCGATGCGCGGCGGCCAGCCCGGCTATGCCACCGCCGACGACGACAACCTTCGGCACAGGCATCAGCGGATGCTGTGGACCAGTTCGGCGACCCTGGTCAGCACGGCCGGATCGGTCTCCGGCAGGACGCCGTGCCCGAGGTTGAACACGTGGCCCGCAGCGGCCTTGCCCTCCGCGACGATCCGCCGGACCTCACGCTCCACGACGTCCCAGCCTGCGAACAGCACTGCCGGGTCCAGATTGCCCTGCACAACAGGCTTGGGCGCGGCGGGCGCGGCGGCCTCCAGGCGGCGCACGGCCTCGTCCAGGGGCAGCCGCCAGTCCACGCCGACCACGTCCGCGCCTGCCTCACGCATGGCGGGCAGCAACTCGGCCGTGCCGACGCCGAAGTGGATTCGCGGCACGCCCGCATACGCCAGAGCCGCCAGGACGCGCTGGGAATGCGGGAAGACGTACTCGCGGTAGTCCTTCTCCGACAGCGCGCCGGCCCACGAGTCGAACAGCTGGATCGCATCGACCCCGGCGGAGACCTGCAGCTTGAGGAACTCGGTCGTGTAGTCGGCGATCCGGCCGAGCAGCGCGTGCCACGTCTCCGGGTCGGACTTCATCAACGCCTTGGTGCGCTCGTGGTTGCGGCTCGGGCCGCCCTCGATGAGGTAGGACGCCAGTGTGAACGGCGCACCGGCGAACCCGATCAACGCGACCTCACCGAGCTGGTCGATCAGCAGGCCGATGGCGTCCGCGACCGGCTTGAGCACGTCCAGGTCCAGCTCCGGCAGCGCCCGCACACCGGCCTGGTCGCGCACCGGCTGCGCGACGACCGGGCCCGTGCCCGGCACGATGTCCAGATCGATCCCGGCGGCCCGCAGCGGGACGACGATGTCGCTGAACAGGATCGCGGCGTCGACGTCGTGCCGCCGGACCGGCTGCAGGGTGATCTCGGCGATCATCTCCGCGTCGAAGCACGCCTGCATCATCGGCACGCCTTCGCGCAGCTTGCGGTACTCCGGCAACGACCGGCCCGCCTGCCGCATGAACCACACCGGGGTCCGCGCCGGGGTCTGCCCGCTCGCGGCAACCAGCAGGGGCGCGTTCACAAGGTCCCGGCGGACCGTCGATGTGGTCGTCACGTCCCCATAGTTCCACGCGCCGTCACCTCAATGGCCGAGCAGGGCGCCCAGACTCGGCCGGATGATCATTCCGGGCCGATTCACCCACCGACCGTACGCAGCCGGATGCGAACTTGCTCGGCGCGCCGTCCCGACTCACCGACTCGGGTGGTCCTACAGTTACCTGTCGTGACTGCGTCCAAGGCACCCGAAGCGCCCGAGGTCTTTCGCCAGGCCGTCGCGGGGCTGCGGTCGGTGCGGCCGCGTCCCGAAGTCCAGCTGGAGGAAGTCCGCCCACCGCAACGCCTGGCTCCCTGGGCCTTCGCGATCACCGCGGAGGTCAACGGCCCCGCCGAAGTCCTGGCCACCGGCAGGCTCGTGCTCCTGCACGACCCCGAAGGCCAGGAAGCCTGGGACGGAGTGCTGCGCGTGGTCGCCTACGTCCGGGCGGAACTCGACGCGGAACTGGCATCCGACCCGCTGCTGCCCGCCGTCGGCTGGTCCTGGCTGACCGACGCGCTGGAAGCGTCCGGCGCCAGGTTCGGAGCCCTGGGCGGCACGGTCACCGAGACCTCATCCGCCCGCTTCGGCGACATAGCCGGCCCAGCCCGCACCGACGACCTGGAACTGCGAGCCTCCTGGACCCCCAGGACGGCGGAACTCAAACCCCACGGCGAGGCCTTCTGCGACCTGCTCGCCAGCGTGGTCGGCCTACCCCCGGTGGGCGTCACCCTCTTCAAGGGCTAGCCACGCCAGCAACCGCCCCCGCGACCAGCAACGGCCGACAGCCTCGGCTTTGAGGGCGGCCCCCTCGAAGACTGCTATGCCGATAATGCTGTGACCGGAGGCGTGGCGATCACCAAACGTAGGTATCGCCGGCGCGACTCCGACCCCCTCCACAGACACCCAAGCCACCGCCCTGCCGACCGCCGCCTCATCCAGGCGATGCAGAAAGCGCAGGCGGTTCTCAAGAGAGAAGCTCGACAGCGCCCATGTCGTGGTGACGACAGGCAGGGCGTCTACGGGTATCCGGGCGAAGGCGTCGGGCAGCACCTCGATGGCGTCCCCTTGCAGTAGAAGCGGCGGGTTTGTCGCCGCCAGCGCAATCTCCGCCTCAAGCCTCGCAGCTCGCTCGGGTTCTTGGCAGGCGCGCAACCAGCGGGCCTCGTCCTCGTCAGTCACGTCAACCGGGTTGAGATCGATGCCAACCCGGGTGACAACCTTGGGCATCGCCTGCTCTGGGATGGGCCGGTCTCCCACGACCGAAGCCTGCAGCTGCACGGGAGAGGTCGCGTCGCCCAGCGTTTGCCCGTTGCTGTAGGTGATCCCGACGCTGTCAACGTTGAGGTTGAACCCTGCCGAGCAGGCGATGTCGATCAACCCCACCGTTGTGGCGCCTGCTCGGCGGGCAGCCTCGGCAATGGCTGGGTACAGGACCGGTTGGCGTCCGGTCACGTTGGTTCGCAACTTCCGGCTTGTGGCGATGGCGGCTACGGCGTCAGTCATCCCCACGAGAGTGTCGATGGCCGCCTCGGCAGCAGCGCCAGCGTCCGCAGCGGCATAGGCCTCGGCAAGCGCCGGGGCACGTCCGGCGAGGGCGAGGTCATGCAACGCGGCGAGGATTACCGCGGGGTTCCTCTTGCGCGCGGGCACCGTCTCGATCGCGTGCAGCGCCTCTTCGGAGTTACTCACGGCTATCGTTACGCCCTCATACAGGGGCGATGTCTTGGCGGCGTCGACCTCGCCGAAGCGTCGGTACACCTGCGCGAGTGTGCGAGCCCTGTCTACGGGCGCGGCGCTTCCTCCGGTCGGGCCTGGCATTTTGCCGATCCTGCCATGGGTCTGGCCGCGTCCCGGTTCTCGCTGCGAGTGCGGCGCCTACTCTGCCCGCCCAGCAGGCAAACCTCCCTGTGCAAGTACCGCCCTCACCTTCGATCACCCAGCCAGGTGATCCCGGTGCGAACGGCCCATTCACACCGGGATCACCCTTGAAAACCCCTGCTCAGACCCCATTCCCGACAGACTGGACCAGGGACGCCCCCCGGGATGGGTGGGGGACTGTCTTATGGGTGGGAGGGGGTGGAGGGGGCTTGGGTTGCGGCCTCCTCGGTAGCGCGGAGTACTCGCAGGATGTTGCGGCCGGCGAGTTTGGCGCAGTCGTCTTCGCTCCAGCCTCGGTCCAGTAGCTCGCCGATCAGGACTGGGTACTTCGAGACGTCCTCGAGGCCGATCGGCAGCGAGCCCACTCCGTCGTAGTCGCCGCCTAGACCAATGTGGTCTATTCCGGCTACCTCGCGGGCGTGCTCGAGGTGGGTGACGACTTCTTCGAGGGTCGCGGCGGGCTTGGGCGGGCCGATCCAGGTGTCGGCGAACTTCGAGCGCACTTCCAGGTCCCGATGGTCCAGGCCGGCTTCGTCCATGGCTTTCTGAAGCGCTTCATCCCAGTCGGACAATGCAGGGGATACAAATCTCGGGACGAATGTGATCATGCACACGCCGCCGTTGGCCGCCAATGCCGCGAGCACGTCGTCGGGGACGTTGCGTGGGTGGTCGTTCACCGCCCGGCAGGACGAGTGGGTGAAAACCACCGGCGCACTTGACACCGCCAGGGCGTCCCGCATCGTCGACGGCGCCACGTGCGAGAGGTCCACCATCATCCCGATCCGGTTCATCTCCTGAACCACGTCTCGCCCGAAATCCGTCAGTCCGTCGTGTTCGGGGGTGTCCGTGGCGGAGTCGGCCCACGGGGTGTTCAGGTTGTGGGTGAGGGTCATGTAGCGGACGCCCAGGCGCCTCAGGGCTCGCAGCACGCCCAGTGATCCGGCGATCGAGTGACCGCCTTCGGCACCCAGCATCGAGGCGATCTTGCCTGCTCGGAAGGCATCTTCGGCTTCGTCGGCGGTGGTCGCCAACGCCAGATCCGCGGGGTACCGTTCCACCAACTGGTAGACCACTTCGATCTGTTCCAGGACCGCGGTGACCGCCGAATGACCTTCGAACTGGCAGGGCACGTACACCGACCAGAACTGCAAGCCGACCCCGCCCTGGCGCAACCTGGGCAGGTCGGTATGCAACCCCGGTTGCGCAATCGTCAGGTCGGTCGAGGCGACCGCGGCCGCCGGATCCGGCCCCGCAATCGATCGCAGCGCCCACGGCAGGTCGTTGTGACCGTCAGCCAATTGGGTCGCTTGCAGAAGCGCCACCGCACGGTCGAATCCTGCGGACTTCATTACCCATGACCTCACTTCATCGTGTTAGCACCCGGCACCGTTACGTCACTATTTGCGGAGTCACCTGATCGTGTGACAAGAGGTCCAGAAAGTCACAACCCGATCGGATACATACCCGATTGATCGTCCCGTTGACCCGCTTGGGCGGCTAGGCTGCCCTCGTCGACACCACTTTCGGTCCATCAGCGGCGCGGCTGATTGGCGGAAAGTCCCGGTGCCGGTCGGGGGGCACGACCGACTCCAGGGAGGTAGTGACGTGGCTGCCGTCGGCTTAGGTCAGGCCGTTCGAACCACGCCAGCCGGCGCGTTGCCGGCGAACATGGTCCCGCACCCGCGGGAAGAGTTGTTCTCGGTGTTGGTGGTCGATGACCATCCGCTTTTGAGGGAGGCGATAGCTGCCCGGTTGACCCAGATGGGCGCGGGCACGGTGCATGAGGCCGCTTCGGTGGCCGAGGCGAGGGCGCGGGCGCTGGCCACTGGGCCATGCGATCTGGCGATCCTCGACCTTGGGCTGCCTGACGGCTCGGGCATCGAGTTGGTTACGGAACTCCGTAGCCACGGGTGGCCCAGGATCGTGGTGCTGGCGTCGTCCGACGACCCGTACGCCGTGCGTTCGGCCTTCCAGGCAGGGGCTCAGGCCTACCTGCTGAAGTCCGCATCGCCGGTGGTGGTGACCGACGGAGTGCGGCGGGTACTCGAGGGCGGCGTCTACGCCGACCCGAGTGTCGCCCCCGTGCTCGCGACGGGCACCCGGGTTCCGGGGACCGACAACACGCCCCGCGAGCTGTCCGCCCGCGAGGTAGAGGTGCTACAGCTGGTCGCCGATGGCCAGAGCAACAAGGAAATCGGCGAGGCACTGAACCTGTCCGCACTCACTGTCAAGAGCCACCTGTCGCGTATCGGCAGGAAGCTCGGAACCGGTGACCGGGCTCAGATGGTTGCGCTGGCCATGCGTGCCGGCGTGATCCGCTGAAACGCTGTTCGCCCGAAAACGTGCGATCGGCGGGTGGCCGTGACGTAGGGTCTCCCGCCGTGAGCACACCCGGATCTCCCGACAACGACCAGCCGGAATCCATTCCACTGGTCGAACCAGCGGGTGGCACGCCACCTGTGGTGACTCAGCCGGCAGAGCTGCGGCGCGCGGCCGCAGCTCTGGCGGCGGGTCATGGGCCGGTCGCGGTCGACACCGAACGCGCGTCCGGATACCGGTACTCACAACGGGCCTACCTGGTTCAGCTGCGCCGTGCGGGCGCGGGCACAGTGCTGGTGGACCCCGTCGCGTTGAACGACGAGGTCGACCCGCTCATCGAGGCGTTGGCCGGCACAGAGTGGGTGCTGCACGCGGCATCCCAGGATCTGCCGTGCCTCGCCGAACTCGGCATGCGCCCGAGCAAGCTGTTCGACACCGAGCTTGCCGGTCGGCTGGCCGGTTTCGACCGGGTCGCGCTCGGCACGCTCGTCGAGCGAGTACTCGGCTATCGGCTGGAGAAGGGCCACGGCGCCGCCGACTGGTCCCGTCGGCCGTTGCCACGCGAGTGGCTGAACTACGCGGCGCTGGACGTGGAGCTCCTCGTGGAGCTGCGCGACGCCCTGGAGACCGAGCTGGCCGAGCAGGGCAAGCTCGACTGGGCACTGCAGGAGTTCGACGCCCTCAGGGACGCTCCGACGCCCGAGCCACGTAAAGAGCCCTGGCGCCGTACTTCAGGTATCCACAGGGCCCGTGGGGCCCGTGCATTGGCCTTCGTACGCGCTTTGTGGGAAGTCCGGGACTCCATCGCCCGTGAGCGTGACGTCGCTCCCGGGCGTGTGCTGCCCGACAGCGCGATCGTGGACGCCGCCGTGGCGGCACCGATCGACGAAGCCGGGCTCGTGAAGCTTCCCGTTTTCCGTGGGCGCGCTCAGCGGCGCCTGGCGGGCACGTGGGCGCGGGCGTTGAAGACCGCCGCCCAGCTGCCCCGCAACGAACTGCCGGACCCCTCGCCGCAGCAGGACGGTCCTCCCCCGCCCAACCGGTGGGCTGACAAGGACCCCGCAGCCGCGGCCCGGCTCTCGGCGGCCCGTGCGAGCCTGTCGGCGTTGGCCGAGTCGTTGCGGCTGCCGGTGGAGAACATGGTCCAGCCGGATCTGATCCGCCGGATCTGCTGGAATCCCCCGGCGGACATCGACGTCGACGGCACGTCGGCGGCGTTGCGGGCCGGCAGTGCCCGGGAGTGGCAGGTCGGCCTGGTCGCCGAACTGCTGAGCAAGGCCTTGCACGCGACGCCGTCGGAGTGACCACCCGCAGCTGCTGGTGGTCACCGAGCAGAACAGGTCCCTTTAGGACAACCGATGGCGGGTCAGGCGGAAGCAGAACCAGGTGAGCAGGCCGGACAGCACAAGGAACATGCCCAGCTCGAGCCACTGCAAAGGCCAGAACCGGTCACCCGGCTGATAGGTCAGGCGCTGCTTGTATCCCAGGCTGTCGAGCTTCGCCAGACAGCTCCTGATCACCCGGAAGTCGGGCACGGTCGCCGAGTCGCGGGACGCCTTGGGCATACAGTCGACGATCGCGGCGGGCAACGACGTGATCACGTTGCCCGCCGGGTCGACGGTCTCGTTGCCCAGCCGCCACACACCTTTCGGGTCGACGACACCGATCCGTTCCACCTGACCGGAGATGTCCAGCGTGCAGCCGGCCAAGGCCCACTTGCGCTTGTACTTCTTGCCCAGTGACTGGGCTCGCAGGATCGCAGTCACGCTATTTCCTCTCCTGCGGCGTTACGAAAGGTGGTCGTGAACAACGCCTCGATGCTCTCCTCGTCCAGACCGGCCATGCGGGCCTTGGTCAACCAGCGCCGCAGGTCCTGACGCAACGGGCCGAGGGTCGTGTGGGAGACGCCGTTGAGCGTCGCCGTCACGAACGTGCCGACACCGGGGCGGGCGGCCACGAGCCCGTCGTGTTCGAGCTCCCGGTAGGCCTTGAGCACGGTGTTCGGGTTGATCGCCAGCTGCGCGACCACGTCCTTGACCTTCGGCAGCTGGTCCCCCTCCTGCAGCAGCCCCAGCCGCAGGGCGTGCCGGACCTGTTGGACCAGCTGTTGGTAGGGCGACAGGCCGGACCTGCCGTCCAGATGGAACTCGATCACGACTTCCTCCATTTATCTATCTAACTAGCACTATAGGTAAATAGAGTCATAGCGGCAACGAGGTGATGCACACGACAGGGGGACCGCGGTAGTTACCCGCCAGTAACTTCGGCTAGAGTTGGGTCACGGCCGCCCTACCGGCGGGTAACCCAGAGACACGAGGGAGGACTTGCCGTGGCCGCACCAGCACCCACCAGTGCTGCGCGCGCCCTTCGCAACGTGGTCTTCGTCGACGGTGTGCGTACGCCGTTCGGCAAGGCAGGCAAGAAGGGCATCTATGCCGAGACCCGGGCCGACGACCTGATCGTCAAGGTCATCCGCGAACTGCTGCGCAGGCACCCAGAACTTCCCCCGGAGCGCGTCGACGAGGTCGCGATCGCCGCGACCACCCAGATCGGCGACCAGGGCCTGACCATCGGCCGCACCGCCGCACTGCTGGCCGGCCTGCCGAAGTCCGTGCCCGGCTATGCCATCGACCGGATGTGCGCGGGCGCGATGACCGCCGTGACCACCACTGCCAGCGGAATCGCGTTCGGCGCGTACGACGTGGCGATCGCGGGCGGTGTCGAGCACATGGGCCGTCACCCGATGGGTGAAGGCGTCGACCCGAACCCGCGGTTCCTGTCCGACAAGATCGTCGACCCGTCGGCGCTCGTCATGGGCCAGACCGCCGAGAACCTGCACGACCGGTTCCCGCACCTGGCCAAGGAGCGTGCGGACGCGTTCGCCGCTGCCTCGCAGGAGAAGTACGCCGACGCCGTGAAGGCCGGCAAGATCGGGCCGGAGTTCGTGCCAGTCGCGACCCGTTCCGCCGAGCTCGGCTGGGGTCTGGCCACAGAGGACGAGCCGCCACGCCCCGGTACGACCGTGGAAGCGTTGGGACAGTTGAAGACCCCGTTCCGGCCGCACGGCCGGGTCACCGCGGGTAACGCGGCCGGTCTGAACGACGGCGCCACCGGTGCTCTGCTCGCCGACGAGGAGACCGCGCGTGAGCTCGGCCTGCCGATCGGCATGCGCCTGGTCGGCTATGCCTTCGCAGGCGTCGAGCCCGAGGTGATGGGCGTCGGACCCGTTCCGGCGACCGAGAAGGCGTTGAAGCGGGCCGGGCTGTCCATTGAGGACATCGGCCTGTTCGAGATCAACGAGGCGTTCGCCGTGCAGGTGCTGGCGTTCCTCGACCACTTCGGCATCGCCGACGACGACCCGCGCGTCAACAAGTGGGGCGGCGCGATCGCGACCGGTCACCCACTGGCCTCCTCGGGCGTGCGGCTGATGACCCAGCTGTCGCACCAGTTCGCCGAGCACCCCGAGGTGCGCTACGGCATCACCACGATGTGCATCGGGATCGGCATGGGCGGCACCGTGATTTGGGAGAACCCGAACTGGAACGGGGGCGACAAGTGAGCGACGAGGTCGTGACCCACGCGGTCACCCGCGTGATCTCCGTGCCCGGCTTGGCCAAGCCGGTCGCGGTGATCACTTTGGACAACGGGTTCGACCACACCAAGCCGAACACGTTCGGCAAGGGCGGTCTGGAGAGCCTGGACGCCGCCTTCGACGCGGCCGTGCAGGCGGACCCGGCGGCGATCGCCGTCACCGGCAAGCCGTTCATCTTCGCTGTCGGCGCGGACCTGACCGGCGTCGAGCAGGTCACCGACCGCGAGACGGCGCTGGCGATCGGCAAGCAGGGACACGACGTGTTCCGCAAGTTCACCGACTCGAAGATCCCCACTTTCGCGTTCGTCAACGGCGCGGCCATGGGCGGCGGCCTTGAGCTGGCGCTGTCCTGCCACTACCGCACGCTGGCCTCGAACGTCGCCGCGATCTCGTTCCCGGAGTGCTTCCTGGGCCTCTTCCCGGGCTGGGGCGGCACGCAGCTGCTGCCGAACCTGATCGGCGCGGACCGCGCGGTGACCGTGATCATCGAGAACGCGCTGAACCAGAACAAGATGCTCAAGCCCAAGCAGGCCTTCGAACTGGGCATCGCGGACGTGCTGCTGGACTCGCCGGACTACCTCGAGCAGTCGCTGCTGTGGCTGGCCGGCGTCGTCAACGGGTCGATTTCCGTGCAGCGCCCCGAGATCGACCGCGGCGAAGCCTGGGACGCGGCGGTCGCCCGCGCCCGCACGTTCGTCGAGGCCAAGACGCACGGCGCCTCGCCGGGCGCCACCAAGGCCGTCGAACTGCTGGAGTTGGCTCGTCACAACGACTTGGACCGTGGCTACGCCGCCGAGACCGAGGCTCTCGCCGACGTCGTGATGGGCGACGAGCTGCGCGCCGGGCTGTACTCGTTCAACCTCGTGCAGAAGCGTGCGCGGCGCCCAGCGGGCGCCCCGGACAAGTCGCTGGCGCGGCCGGTCACCAAGGTCGGCATCGTCGGTGCGGGCCTGATGGCGTCGCAGATGGCACTGCTGTTCGCCCGGCGGCTGCACGTTCCCGTTGTGCTGACGGACATCGACCAGGCGCGCGTGGACAAGGGTGTGGGCTACGTCCACACCGAGGTCGACAAGCTGGCGGGCAAGAAGCGGATCTCACCCGATGAGGCGAACCGGCTCAAGGCCCTGGTGTCCGGCTCGCTGGACAAGGCGGCGTTCGCCGACGCGGACTTCGTGATCGAGGCCGTGTTCGAGAACCTGTCGGTCAAGCAGCAGGTCTTCGCCGAGGTCGAGGAGTACGTCTCGGCCGAGTGCGTGCTGGCGACCAACACCTCGTCGCTGTCGATCACCGAGATGGCGGCCAAGCTGCGGCACCCCGACCGGGTGGTGGGTTTCCACTTCTTCAACCCGGTCGCGGTCATGCCGCTGCTGGAGATCATCAAGGCGGAGCAGACCGACGACGCGACGCTGGCGACGGCGTTCAAGATCGGCAAGGAGCTCAAGAAGTCCTGCGTGCTGGCCTCGGACGCGCCCGCGTTCGTGGTCAACCGGCTGCTGACCCGGTTCCTCGGCGAGATCACCGCGGCGCTGGACGAGGGCACCCCGTTCGAGGTGGCCGACCACGCGCTGGACCCGCTGGGCCTGCCGATGACGCCGATGATCCTGCTGCAGCTGGTCGGCCCGGCCGTCGGGCTGCACGTCGCGGAGATCATGCACAACGCGTTCCCGGACCGGTTCGGCGTCAGCGAGAACATGAAGCGCTT
This sequence comes from Kibdelosporangium banguiense, assembly GCF_017876405.1. Lineage (GTDB taxonomy): Bacteria > Actinomycetota > Actinomycetes > Mycobacteriales > Pseudonocardiaceae > Kibdelosporangium > Kibdelosporangium banguiense. Next base: position 12,378,237 of record NZ_JAGINW010000001.1, read on the forward strand.
CGTCGAGGCCGGCAAGACCGCGGTGTGGCAGTGGGACGCCTCCGGCAAGCAGACCCTCGACCCCGAGGTCGCCGCCCTGTGGCAGGCCGGTTCTTCGCCGTCCTCCTCGGCGGAGCTGCTCGACCGGACCCTGGACGCCCTGGCCGACGAGGTCCGCCGGATGCTGGACGAAGGCGTCGTGGCCGAGGCGCAGGACATCGACCTGTGCCTGATCCTGGGTGCGGGCTGGCCGTTCTGGCTCGGCGGCATCACGCCGTACCTCGACCGCGCCGGAGTTTCCGAGCGGGTCAACGGCAAGCGGTTCCTGGAGCCTGGCGTCGCCAGCGTTCCTCGCTAGACACGGCAAGGTGGCCCTCGACCCCGACACGAGGGCCACCTTGCCGTCACCTTGTGGCCATGTTGGACACATAACGTCCGCCGCATGAGCTCCAGAAGACGGTTTCTCCTGCTCGGCGCGGCCGTGGCCGGTGGTTCACTGGCCGCCGCGCCACCGGTCGCCGCGGACATCTCCAGCTCGCTCGGCCGGTTACTCGGCCGCGACCGGTACCGCTGGCTTGTCGGCGATCACCACACGCACACCCAGTACTCGTACGACGCGATGTACACAGTGGACAACGTGGTGACCGGTGCCCGGCGGTACGGCACCGACTGGCTCGTGATCACCGATCACGGCTACCCGGCGCACGAGAAGTCCTCTGTCGAGCCGACCAGCGCGGACATCCGTGCCGCCCGCCGCGCCCACCCCGATATCCTTTTGTGGCAAGGCATCGAGTGGAACGTCCCCGGCGCCGAGCACGCGACGGTGTTCTTCGCTCCCGGCTCGTCCGAAGCCTCCCTGCTGCGCACCTTCGAGCGCACCCACGATTCCCGCCTGACCGACACCGGTTCCGGCTCTCCTGCCAACGAGGCCCGCGCCCTATCCGCTCTGCAGTGGTTGCGTTCGAACACGCACGACCCGATCGTGGTCGTGAACCACCCAAGCCGCAACGGCCGCGTCGCACCGCATGAGCTGCGCGCCATGCGCGACACAGGTTTGGTCATCGGAATGGAAGGCGCACCCGGCGCCCAGGCCGACGGTTTCCCCAAACCCAACGGAAACGGCGGCGCCCGCGGCGGCTACGTCAACAACCCCGGCGCCGACTCCTGGCCCAACTACCCCGCCGCGGCCTACCGGACGCACGGCGGCTTCGACTGGATGACGGCGACACTGGGCGGCGTCTGGGACTCCCTTCTGGCTGAGGGCAAGGGTTTCTGGATCACCAGCAACTCCGACTCGCACTACAACCGCGGCTCGCACCTGGTACGGCCCGCAGTCGAGAACGGCTACTACGACCGCACCGGCAAGTACCCCGACCCAGTGAATTCCGGTGTGCCACAACTACTCGCGCCCTACGCCGACTTCTACCCCGGCGAGTTCAGCCGCACCTACGTCGGCGCCACCTCCCGCACCCACGCTGCCGTATCGGCCGGCCTACGCTCCGGCCGCGTCTGGGTCAGCCACGGCGGCCTGCTCGACGGCCTGGAAGTCGGCGCGTACGGCGACGGCCAGTCCGCCGGCCTCGGCTCCCGCCTCCGCGTCCGCCGCGGCTCATCCGTCACGGTCGTGATCGCCGCCTGCCTCGCCACCCGCCCCAACTCCAGCGGCTCAATCCCCCGCCTGCGCCGCCTCGACCTGATCCAAGGCCCCGTCACCGGCCCTGCCGACCCCGACACAGCATCAGTCCAGGGCGTCCGCGTCGCCGAATCCTTCGAGCCCAACCGCTGGTGGCCCGGCCACACAGTCCTGTTCCAGCACACATTCCGCAACGTCCGCGCCCCCTTCTACACCCGCCTGCGCGGCACCGACGGCAACCGCCACACCCCTGGCGGCCTCGACCCGATCCCCGACATCATCGGCGACTCCGACCCCTTCAAAGACCTCTGGTGCTACACCAACCCGGTATTCGTCGACGTGTGGTGACCGGGCCAGGCGGGTACCCACGACCTGTGATCCGGATCGGGACATCGGGGTGGTTGTACCCGCCTTGGCGTGGTGTGTTCTATCCGAAAGGGCTGCCGCACCGGCGGGAGCTGGAGTACATCTCGCGCAAGGTCGACTCGGTGGAGATCAACGGGTCGTTCTACTCGTTGCAGCGGCCGTCGAGCTATCAGCGGTGGGCGGCCGAGACGCCGGACGACTTCCTGTTCGCGGTGAAGGGTGGCCGGTTCATCACGCATATGAAGCGGCTGAAGGATGTCGGGACTCCGTTGGCCAACTTCTTCGCGTCCGGGGTGCTGGCGCTCGGGGCCAAGCTCGGGCCGGTGCTGTGGCAGTTTCCGGGGAACTTCCCGTTCGATGCCGAGCTTTTCGCGCAGTTCTTCGATTTACTGCCGCACAGCACTGTGGCCGCGGCGGAGCTTGCCGAGGGACATGACGAGCGGCTTGACGGTCGTTCATGGACAGCCGTGGACGGCAATCGGCCTGTCCTGCATGCCATCGAGGTTCGCCATCCCAGCTTTTCCGATCCTGCGTTCACCAAGTTGTTGCGGGAACAGGGTATTGCCGTTGTCGCCGCGGATACTGCGGGGAAGTTTCCATACTTCGATGATGTGACAGCCGATTTCGCCTACGTTCGGTTGCATGGCGATGTCGAGTTGTATGCCAGTGGTTATTCCGATGAGGCGTTGGACCGGTGGGCCGCCAAAATCCGCCAGTGGGGCACCGATACTTATGTCTACTTCGACAATGACATCAAGGTGAAGGCTCCGGGGGATGCCATCGCTCTGCGTCAGCGGCTCACCTGATCGAGACGCCGGAGACACGATCGGGTGGTCCGGACCGAAAAAACCGGACAACAGCCCCCCGGACGCGGGAACCTGGACGCAGCGCAGCCACGGGGGTGGCTGCCCACGAAACCAGGGGAATCACACATGTCGAAGTTTGTTCAGCGCGCCGTTTTCACCGCTCTGCTGCTCGCCGCGACCACTTTCGCCTTCGCTCCAGCCGCTTCCGCCGATGCCGGGGTCAAGTGCGACCGAGGCGAGTTCTGCGCCTGGGCCAAGGAGAACTACGGCGGCACTGTCCTGAGACTCAACTTGGAGACGGCCAATCCGGGCGAGTGTGTGCCGTTGGGTGGCCTTGTCGCGCGCTCGCTCGCCAACCGGCTCACCAAGGATGTCACTGTCTACCAAGGGGAAACGTGCTCGACCGAGGCTGAGTTCACCACATATCCCAAGGGCGGCACGTATGTTCCCGACTCCCCCTTCGTCGTGAGAGCGATCCAGATATGGGCGTAGACGCCGGCTCACGGCTTTACTGGGAGATGCACGGTCACCGACAGGCCGCCGTCCGCGACTGGATAGGCGCTCACCTGGCCATGGTGAGCGACCACCACCGCGCGGACGATGGACAGCCCCAGCCCGGTGCCGGTCTGGGCGGTTCGATCCACTCCCCCGCGCCGGAACGGCTCGAATAGTTCACCGACCCGGGTGGCGTCGATCAGGGCGCCGGACGAACTCACCCGGAGCGTCGCCCACTCCGGAGTCGCGGAGGTACGAACGTCAATCCACCCGCCGTCGACGTTGTGGCGCACGGCGTTCTCCAGCAAGTTGCCGGCAACCCGTTCCAGCAGGGCGGGATCGCCGACGGCCGGAGCCGGAGCCGCGTGGAACGTCGGGGTGATACCGCGCGGCTCAGCCTCAGCACGGACGCCACGCCACGCAGTGGCGACCGTACTGGCCAGGTCGACGGGCTCGCGGACACCCAAACCCATGCCGTCGGTGCGGGCCAGCAACAGCAATGCCTCGACGAGTTGGCCTGAACGCAAGGTCGCCGCACGGACCACGCCGGCCATCCGGCGGAGCTCGGCGACGTCGGCGTCCGGGTCGGCGAGGGTGACGTCGAGCTCCGTGCGGATCACCGCCAGCGGAGTGCGCAGCTCATGGCTGGCGTTGGCCACAAACCGGCGCTGTGACTCGAACGCGGCCTGCAGACGGGCCAGCATGGCGTCGAAGGTGTCAGCCAGCTCCGCGAGCTCGTCACGCGGGCCCTCATAGGCAATGCGCGAACTCAGCGACTCCGCGGACAGCCTGCGCGCAGTCCCGGTGACCTCCCGCAGAGGTCGCAGAATCCGTCCGGTCAACGTCCACGAAAGGAGAGCAGCCGCGGCAACCACACACGCGAACGCGATCGAACCGTAAAGCAGGATGCGCTGCCTGACGTCATCCCGCAGAACCTTCGCGAACTCGGACGCCTCGACCTGCGTGCCGTTCACGACAATGGGTGTGTCCGCCGGCAACGTCGGCACTGCCCCGACGGCGTCGCCGGCCAGCATCCAGCCGAGCCAGAGCAGCATGGCGCTCACGGCCGCCGCCAGCCCGGTGGCCAGGAGCGTGATGCGGACCCGGAGCGACAGCCCGCGGCGCGTGCTCACGACTGCGGGCTGGGTGCGTCGTGGCCGGACTGCCGCAGGCTCGGCCGTACCGCCCGGGTGGTGGCCAGCACCTGGTCACCCGTCTTCGGCGGCGGTGGCGACACCGGCTACCGGGACGCGGTAGCCGGAACCGACCACGGTGTCGATGAGGCCGGGTTCGCCGAGTTTCTTGCGCAAGGTCATCACGGTCACGCGGACTGTGGTGGTGAAGGGATCGGCGTTCTCGTCCCAGACGCGCTCGAGCAGTTCCTCGCTGCTGACCACGGATCCACCGGCGGCCAGCAGGACTTCGAGGACACCGAACTCCTTGCGGGTCAGCTCGACCGGGCGGCCCGCCCGGCTGACGGTGCGCTTGGCCGGGTCGAGCTCGAGGTCGCCGACGGTCAGAACAGGCGGCGTAGCCGGGGTGGCGCGCCGGGCCAGGGCGCGTACCCGCGCGACCAGCTCGGGGAACGCGAACGGCTTGGCCAGGTAGTCGTCCGCGCCGAGGGACAGGCCCTCGACGCGGTCCTCGACCGTGCCGCTGGCGGTCAGCATGAGCACGCGGGTGAGCGCGCCGGAGGAGACGATCTCCCGGCACAGCTCGTCGCCGGACATGCCCGGCAGGTCACGGTCGAGCACGATCACGTCGTAGCGCGTGATCGTGGACTTCTCGTGGCCCGCGTCGCCGTCGAGCGCCACGTCGACGGCCATGCCCTCACGGCGCAGGCCGCGCGCGATCGCGTCGGCCAGCGCCTCTTCGTCCTCGACTACCAGAACTCGCACTTGTCAGTCCTTCGTGGACGCTCTGACTTCGGCCGCGGTGGGCTCGCCCAGCCGTCCCGCAGCCCACTCGGTGACCTTCCTGGCGACGTCCTGGGCCGTGAGGCCGAGGTCGGCCAGCACCTCGGCACGGGTGCCGTGGTCGTGGAACCGCTGCGGCACACCGAGGTCCCGCACGGGAACGTCCACTTCGGCATCCCGCATCGCGGCGGCGAGCGCCCAGCCGAAACCGCCGTGCCTGCCGCCGTCCTCGACCGTCACGACCATCCGGTGGCGCGCGGCCAACGTGACCAGCTCGGCAGGCACGGGAGTGACCCAGCGCGGGTCCACGACCGTGACGCCGATCCCCTGGTCGGCCAGCCGTTCCGCGGCCGCCAGGCCAAGCTCGGCGAACACTCCCACGCCGACGAGCAGGATGTCGTCGCTCTCGGTCGGCCTGCGCAGGATGTCGACGCCGCCGACCCGCTCCAGCGCCGGAATCTCCGGCCCCACAGCGGCTTTGGGGAACCGCAGCACAGTCGGGCCGTCGTTCACGTCGGTCGCTTCACGCAGCAACTCCGACAGCGACCTGGCGTCACGCGGCGCGCACACCCGGATGCCCGGAATCGTGCCCAGGATCGAGATGTCCCACATGCCATGGTGGCTCGCACCGTCCGGGCCGGTGATGCCCGCACGGTCCAGCACCACGGTGACCGGCTGCTTGTGCAGCGCGACGTCCATCAGCAACTGGTCGAACGCCCGGTTCAGGAACGTCGCGTACACGGCGACCACCGGGTGCAGGCCGCCCATGGCGAGACCCGCGGCCGAGGTGAGCGCGTGCTGCTCGGCGATACCCACGTCGAAGCAACGCGACGGGAACCGTGCGGCGAACTTGTCCAGGCCGGTCGGGCCGAGCATCGCGGCGGTGATCGCCACGATGTCCTCGCGGTCCGCGCCGAGCCGCACCAGCTCCTCGGAGAACACCGAGGACCAGGTCGCCTTCTTCGGCTTGACCGGCTCACCCGTGACCGGATCCATCACGTCGATGCCGTGCATCTGGTCGGCTTCGTGGTTCTCCGCGGGGGCGTAGCCGTTGCCCTTGCGCGTGGCCGCGTGCACGACGACAGGGCCGCCGTACTCCTTGGCCCGGCGCAGCGCGGCCTCCATCGCGTGCACGTCGTGCCCGTCGACCGGGCCGACGTACTTCAGGCCCAGGTCTTCGAACATCATCTGCGGGCTCAGCGCGTCCTTGATACCGCGCTTGGCCGCGTGCAGCGCCGCGTAGATCGGCTTGCCGACCACAGGCGTGTTCTGCAGCACACGACGGCCGCCTTCGAGCGCCTTCTCGTAGCCGGGCTGCAGCCGCAACGACGCAAGGTGATCCGCCAGACCGCCGATGGTCGGCGCGTACGAACGGCCGTTGTCATTCACAACAATCACAACCGGACGCGTGCGGTCGGCGGCGATGTTGTTCAACGCCTCCCAGCACATGCCGCCGGTGAGAGCGCCATCACCCACGACGGCCACCACGTGCCGCCGCTGCTGGCGCAGCTGGAACGCCTTCGCCAAGCCGTCGGCATAGGACAGTGCCGTCGAGGCGTGGCTGTTCTCCACCAAGTCGTGTTCGCTCTCGGCCCGCGACGGGTACCCCGACATGCCTCCGCGCTGACGCAGCGTGTCGAAGCCCTCCCGGCGACCGGTCACGATCTTGTGCACATAGCTCTGGTGACCTGTGTCGAAGACGATCGCGTCACTCGGCGAGTCGAACACCCGGTGCACCGCGAGAGTCAGCTCGACCACACCCAGGTTGGGGCCGAGATGCCCGCCGGTCTTGGCCACCTTGTCCACGAGGAACGCCCGGATCTCACCGGCGAGACGGGTCACCTCCTCGTCGGTGAGGCGCTTCAAGTCGGTCGGTCCGTGCAGGTTCTCCAGCAGAGTCACTGCTTCCACCTCGTCTGAGTCGCTCCACTCCGTACTCGTGTGCCCGGCTTCCCGCCGAACCGGCTTCCAGCCAGTCTACGGACGCTTCGCCCATGCGGCCCGGGCGGCACGTTCCTGGGTGAACGTGGCGTTCGGCGAGGGTCACAAGTTGTAAAGTCCTCGCAGGAACGCGAAGGTCAGGGAGGACCCGGGGGATGAGCGTGCCAGCACAGGATCCGCAACAGCTGATCAAGAGAATCGGCCGTGCGCTGCTGGGGGCGGCGCCGCCGAACTGGAAGCAGATCCGGGTGGAGTACCGCTCGGCCGGCCGGCACATCGAGGCCGACGTCGTGGTGACCGCCGACGACGAGCAGCACTACCCGATCCGCCCGCCGATGGACGTGGTCGAACTGCTCGGCGAGCTGCGCGCCCTGATGTACCGCCCAGGCCGCGGCACCTGGATGTCGGGCCGCTACGTGCTGGACCACCCATCGAAGTACAACGCGGAATTCGAACCGGACATCGAACCCCGCTGGCGCCGCGTGCCGCCGCCGATCGGCTTCCAGGACGAACTGCGCCGTTTCCCACGTGAGGATGCCCACATCCCCGAGTGGCTACGCACCCGCGCAGGCCTGCCACCCCTCGCCGAACCCACCCCCACTCCCCCGTCCGGCATCCCGCAACCAGAGGGAGCGCCAAGCCCAGCAGCACCCCCACCCAGCGGACCTCTGCCACACCCAGGCCACACGCCACCCGGACGAATCCCCCAATCGCTCGAAGGCTGGCCGGCGCAGGAAACGACCGCCCCGCCACCGAACACACCTCCTGGCGGGATCCCGCTCGCCGTCGGCGAAGGCCCAGGAGCCGACCCACATCCCAGCCGCACTCCGCCCGGCCAATTCCCCCCATCATTCGAAGGGCGGCAGGCAGGGCTCACTCCGGCAGAAGCAACCTCCGGCCCACCACCGCACACGCCTCCCAGCGGACTGCCGGAGCCACCGCAAAGCCGACCGGCAGAGCACAACCAGCCCGGCGGAGTCCCGTTTCCACAGCAGGGCGCGGCACTGACACACACGCCACCTGCTGGAATGCCGATCCCCTCGTGGGGCGCACCGCCTGAGGAGGGCGCAACACCTCCTGAGCGGCCGTAGCGGCGTCGGCTGCGCGTGCCGCCGAGGTTGTAGACCGGGTGGGTGCTTGCCGGGATGGGTGGGCTGGCGGAAGATCTTGGGATTGGGTTTCGCCGGGAGATTTGAGGGTGCGGGCTTGTTCCGGATCGCGACTCGCGTCCAGGCGCGGGTAACGCATCTCAGGGCGGCGGGTGGGGAGGTCTACTCGCTGGAGCGGCATGAGGTCGAGCCTGCGGTGGTCGCGGTCAAGTGCTGGCAGTGCGGGGCGACGGTGGCCATTTATGCCGCGTCACGCAGGGATGTGGCGCGGGAGCGGCGGACTTACCTCATCCGGGCCGTGCTCACCGCGGCTATCACTTTGGCGTTAGCTCTGCTCGTGATGTGGGCGTTTCGGGCGGGAGCGGGCACTGTCGGGACTTTTCTGCTGATCGGCGGGCTTGTCACGGCCTGGCTGACGCTGGCGAATCTGGGGCATGCCGCGTTGAGCCAGGAATGCGGGGTCACCTACGAGACCGTTGAGGGCAGTGCGGTCTTTCACGAGGCCGAATTCGGGTATGGCAGCTGAAACGGGCTTGTCACGTAGGGTGTGTGTGCCCGCGACAAGATCGGAGTGCTGCTGATGGCGGAGCTGTTCATCGGTGGAGAGTGGGTGTCCGCGCTGGGCGGTGGCACGCGGGAGATCCGGTGCCCGGCCGACGGGTCCCTGGTGGCCACGGTCGACGAGGCCGACGGCACGGACACCGAGGCCGCGATCGAGGCCGCGCGGATCGCCTTCGACAGCGGGCCGTGGCCGTCGACACCCGCCAGCGACCGCGGTGATCTGCTGCTGGGGGTCGCCGATCTGATCACGCGGGACGTGGCCGCGTATGCCCGCGCCGAGTCGCTGGACACCGGCAAACGTTTGGTGGAGAGCGAATACGACATGGCGGACGTCGCCGCCTGCTTCCGCTACTTCGGCAAGCTCGCCGCCAACGAGTCCGGCCGGATCGTGGACGCGGGCCGCCCGGATGTCGCGAGCCGGATCGTCCACGAGCCGGTCGGTGTGTGCGGGCTGATCACGCCTTGGAATTACCCGTTGCTGCAGGCGGTGTGGAAGGTCGCGCCGGCGCTGGCGGCGGGCAACACGTTCGTGCTCAAGCCGAGTGAGCTCACGCCGAGTACCGCGATCATGCTGATGCGCACGCTGCAGGAAGCCGGTCTGCCCGACGGCGTCGCCAATCTTGTGCTGGGCGCGGGCGCGCAGGCCGGGGCGCCGCTGTCGGAGCACCCGGACGTCGATCTCGTCTCGTTCACCGGCGGGCTCGAAACCGGTACCAGGATCGCCGCCACGGCAGCGAAAACCGTCAAGAAGGTCGCGCTCGAACTCGGCGGCAAGAACCCGAACATCGTGTTCGCCGACGCGGACTTCGAGACCGCCGTGGACTACGCGATCACCGCTGTCTTCCTGCACTCGGGCCAGGTCTGTTCGGCGGGGGCGCGGCTGATCGTGCAGAACGAGCTGCATGACGAGTTCGTGGACGAGATCGTGCGCCGCACCGAGCAGATCAGGCTGGGCGGCCCGTTCGACCCGCAGGCCGAGACCGGGCCGCTGATCTCCGCGGCACACCTGGAGAAGATCGAGCACTACGTCGCCATGGCCATGACCGAGGGCGCGACCCTGCGTACGGGTGGCTGGCGCCCTGAGGACGAGCGCCTCAAGGACGGCTTCTACTACCTGCCGACCGTGCTCGACGACGTCAAGCAGGGCAGCTACGCGGTGCGTGAGGAAGCGTTCGGTCCCGTCCTGACGGTCGAACGGTTCACCGACGAGGACGACGCGATCCGTATCGCGAACGACACGCAGTACGGCCTAGCAGGCGGCGTATTCACCAAGGACGGCGACAAAGCTCAGCGCGTCGCCGCGCGGCTGCGGCACGGCACCATCTGGATCAACGACTACCACCCGTATCTGCCGCAGGCGGAGTGGGGCGGGTTCAAACGGTCCGGTGTCGGCCGTGAGCTCGGCCGGGCTGGCCTGGCCGAGTACCAGGAGGCCAAGCACATCTATCAGAACCTGCGGCCCGGCCCGCAGTACTGGTTCAAGCGCCCGGAGTGAGCAGCGCGACGGCCTCGACGTGGTGTGTCATCGGGAACGCGTCGAACGCCCGGACCAGCTCAAGCCGGTACCCGTGCTGCAGGAACCGGGCGACGTCGCGGCCCAGCGCCGCGGGGTCGCAGGCTACGTAGATCACCCGTGCGGGCCGCCGGGCCGCGATCTGGTCGACCACCTCGTGCCCGGCGCCTGTCCGTGGCGGATCCAGCACGACCACCTCGGGGTCGGGCCCTTCCAGCTTGTCCCGCTCGAGCGCGCCCTCGACAGGCAACGCGAGCACCTTGACCTGCGTGAGGTCGGAGAGCATGCGCGTAGCGTCCGACGCTGCCTGGATGTACTCGACAGCCCACACGAGGCCGGACGACCCGACCTGCTCGGCGAGCACCGACGCGAACAATCCGACTCCGCTGTACAGGTCCCACGCGCACGCCCCCGGCGACGCTTCTGCCCACTCGGCGACGACGCCTGCGAGCGTGTCGGCGGCAGCGGGGTGGATCTGCCAGAAGTTGTACGCGTCGAAGTCCCAGTGCCGACCGGCCGCGAACTCCGACGCCGACCCGTCCCCGGTGAGGTAGGCACGCGTGATCGGAGAACGGCGACGGCCGTAGCCCGGCGACGGCTTGCTGACCTGACGGACGTTGATCCGGCCCGCGCCGTCCCGCACCATCTCCAGTTCGCTGCCGGGTTTGAACTCCTGCCCGGCCACGGATTCGACCAGGCCGGGCACGGTGATCGGGCAGTGCCCCACCGGAACCACAGTGTGGCTGCGATGCGCCCGGAACCCGGGAATGCCGTCCCGGTCGACGGCCATCCGGATGCGGGTACGCCACTCCAGCAAGCCGCCCGTCAGCTCCTCGACCACGACGGGGACGTCCGTACCTGTCGCCTTGGCCAGATGCTCGGCGACAACGGAGGCCTTCAGCTGACGCTGCGCCTCGCCGGACGCGTGCTGCCAGTCGCACCCGCCGCAACTGCCGGGCGCGGCGAGCGGGCACGGCGGTTCGACACGGTCCGGCGACGCGGTGATGATCTCAACGGCGTCACCACGGCAGAACGAGCCGCCCTTGTCCTCGGTCACCTGCACGATCACACGCTCGCCGGGCAGCGCGTGCCGCACGAAGACCACACGGCCCTCGTACCGGGCCACGCAGTGCCCGCCATGTGCGACGGGGCCGACCTCAACGTCGAGCCGACGGCCGCGCCAGTCGAGTTTCGCCTTGGTGGTCACTGTTTCTCGTCCTCGCCGTGCAGTCCACGCCGGACAGAGCCAGGCGCGATCACGGCCTTGTCGTGGACCTTGGCCGAGGAGGCGAGCTGCCACGGCACGCTGGTGACCATCACGCCAGGCTGGAACAGCAGCCGGCCCTTGAGCCGCAACGCGCTCTGGTTGTGCAGGAAGTGCTCCCACCACCGGCCGACGACGTACTCCGGGATGAACACCGTCACCACGTCGCGGGGGTTCTTGGAACGCATCCGTTTCACGTAGTCCAGCACGGGTTTGGTGATCTCGCGGTAGGGCGACTCGATCACCTTCAGCGGGATCTTGAACCCGTTGGACTCCCACTCGGCCACCAGTATCCGGGTGTCCCGATCGTCCACATTGACCGTTACCGCTTCGAGCACGTCTGGCCGCGTCGCCTTGGCGTACGCCAACGCGCGCCGGGTCGGCAGGTGCAGTTTGGACACGAGCACGATCGCGTGGTTGCGCGACGGCATGACCGTCGGGCGGCCTTCCTCGGCCTCGCGGAGCTCGTCGGCGACCCGGTCGTAGTGCTTCTTGATCCCGGTCATCAGCGCGAAGATCGCTGTCATCGCCGCGATCGCGATCCACGCGCCAACCAGGAACTTGGTGATCAGCACGATCACCAGCACGGTCCCGGTCATCGCCAGGCCGAACGCGTTGATCGCCTGCGAGCGCCGCATCCGGTGCCGCACGCTCTGGTCGGTCTCGTTGCGCAGCAACCGGTTCCAGTGCCGGATCATGCCGCTTTGGCTCAGTGTGAAAGAAACGAACACACCGACGGTGTACAGCGGGATCAGTTTGGTCGGATCCGCGTCGAACGCCACCACGAGCAGGATCGCGAACCCGGCCAGAAAGACGATGCCGTTGGAGAACGCCAACCGGTCGCCGCGGGTGTGCAGCTGACGCGGCAGGTAGCGGTCCTGCGCGAGGATCGAGCCGAGCACCGGGAAACCGTTGAACGCGGTGTTCGCGGCCAGCACGAGGATCAGCGCGGTGAACACGATGACGAAGAAGTAACCGACCGGGAAGTCGGAGAACACCGCCTGCGAGAGCTGCGCGATCACGGTCTGCTGCTCGTATCCGGGCGGTGCGTTGACCAGCTGGGTCGCCGGGTGCTCGGCGAGCACCACGCCCGTTTGCTGCGCGAGGAAGATGACGCCCATGAACATCGTCACCGAGATCACGCCCAGCATCAGCAGCGTGGTGGCGGCGTTGTGGGACTTCGGCTTGCGGAACGCCGGAACACCGTTGCTGATCGCCTCGACACCGGTCAGCGCCGCGCAGCCCTGGGTGAACGCGCGCAGCACCAGGAAGACGAACGCGAAGCCGACCAAGTGGTCGTTCTCCGCGTGCAGTTCCAGCCCGGCGCTGGCGGCCCGGACGTCGTCGCCGAGCACCAGGGTCCGGAAGAAGCCCCAGCCGAGCATCACGAAGATGCCGATCATGAACGCGTAGGTCGGGATCGCGAATGCCGTCCCCGACTCGCGGATGCCCCGCAGGTTCATCGCCGTCAGCAGCACGATGGCCACCACCGCGAAGAGCACCTTGTTGGAGGCGATCCACGGGACCAGCGCACCCAGGTTCTCCGCGGCGGACGAAATGGACACGGCAACCGTCAGCACGTAGTCCACCAGCAACGCGCTGGCCACCGTGACACCGGCCTTCGGCCCCAGGTTGACGGTGGCGACCTCGTAGTCACCGCCGCCGCTCGGGTAGGCGTGCACGTTCTGGCGGTAGCTCATGACGACCGCGAGGAGCACGATGACGACTACGGCACCCACCCATGGTGCGTAGACGAACGAGGCGATCCCGGCGATGCTGAGGGTCAGGAAGATCTCCTGCGGCGCGTACGCCACGCTGGACAGGGCATCCGAAGCGAAGACCGGCAAGGCGACACGTTTGGGCAGCAGCGTGTGCCCCAGGCTGTCGCTGCGAAACGGCCGGCCTACGACGAGGCGCTTCGCCGCGGTTGAGAACTTGGACACGGGATCAAAGGGTATGCGCCTGCGTCACCCGGGCGGAGCACCGGACGGTAGGTTCTTGGCCGACGGCTCGAAAGATCTTCTAGGAGGCAGGTCGTGCACGTCGTGATCATGGGCTGCGGCCGGGTCGGGTCGTCGCTCGCGGCCGCCCTGGAACGCCTCGGCCACAGCGTGGCCGTCATCGACAAGGACGTGCAGGCTTTCCGCAGGCTGGGGCAGGATTTCCACGGCTCGCAGGTGGTCGGTACCGGATTCGACCGGACCGTGCTGATCAAGGCCGGGATCGAGCGCGCGGGTGCCTTCGCGGCAGTGTCCAGTGGCGACAACTCCAACATCATCTCCGCGCGTGTCGCGCGGGAGACCTTCGGCGTCGAGCACGTCGTGGCGCGGATCTACGACCACAAGCGCGCCGAGGTGTACGAGCGCCTGGGCATCCCGACCGTCGCGACCGTCCCCTGGACAACGGACCGTTTCCTGCGGACGCTGCTGCCTGACGGCGTGGCGTCGGCGTGGCGTGAGCCCTCTGGCAAGGTCGCCGTCCTGCAGCTGCCGGTACACGAGTCGTGGGCCGGCAAGCGCGTGAGCGCCCTGGAAGAGGCCACCAGCTGCCGGGTCGCGTTCATGATGCGCTTCGGCACCCCCGTACTCCCGAACGCGAAGACGGTCGTGCAGGCCGATGACGTGATTTACGTCGCTGCGCTGTCCGGCACTGTCAGCGACATCACCAACGCGGCGGCGCAGCCACCGGAGGAGGATCACTGATGCGGGTCGCGATCGCTGGGGCGGGCGCCGTCGGCCGGTCCATCGCCGCCGAGCTGGTGGCCAACGGGCACCAGGTGATGCTGATCGAGCGGCAGGCGGCCCAGTTCGAGCCGCACACGGTCGAGCAGGCCGAGTGGGTGCTGGCCGACGCCTGTGAGCTGTCCTCGCTCGAGGACGCCGGCATGCAGTTGTGTGACGTCGTTATCGCCGCGACCGGGGACGACAAGGTCAACCTGGTGGTGTCCCTGCTGGCCAAGACCGAGTTCGCGGTACGCCGCGTGGTGGCTCGGGTCAACGACCCGGCCAACGAATGGCTTTTCACCGAGGCCTGGGGCGTCGACGTCGCGGTGTCCACTCCGCGCATCCTCGCCGCGATGGTCGAGGAGGCGGTCAGCGTCGGCGATGTGGTGCAGCTGCTCACGTTGCGTCAGGGCCAGGCCAATCTCGTCGAGATGACGCTGCCGGAGGACACACCGCTGGCGGGCAAGCCGGTCAGCGACATCACCCTGCCCAAGGACGCGGCGCTGGTGACGATCCTGCGGGGCGGGCGGGTGATCGTGCCGCAGCCCGAAGACACGTTCGAACCCGGCGACGAGCTGCTGTTCGTCGCGGCCGCCAGCGTGGAACACGAAATTCGGACGGCGCTGGGCTATTGATCGGATAGTGTCGGCCGGGTGTTCGACCCTGGACTGCCCATTGAGACCGAACGCCTCCAGCTGCGCCTGTGCGTCCCCGAGGACATCGACGCCCTGTACGACATCAGGTCACGGCCGGACGTCAACCGGTACCTCTACACCGCGGCCATGACCCGCGAGGAGGTCCAGGCAAAGCTGGACGAGCGGATCAGCAAGTACTCCAAGCTCGTCGAACCCGGCGACTCGCTGGTGCTCGCGATCGTGCGCAAGGACACCGGCCGGATGATCGGCGACGTGTCGTTCAACTGGCTGCCGGGCGAGCACCAGCAGGTCGAGATCGGCTACGTGCTGCATCCCGACCACCACGGCCAGGGTTTCGCCAGCGAGGCCGCCCGGCCGTTGCTGCCCCTGGCGTTCGAGGGCCTCAAGGCGCACCGCGTGACCGGCCGGCTCGACGGCCGCAACACGGCGTCCGCACGCGTGCTGGCCAAACTCGGCATGCGCCAGGAAGCCCATTTCCGCGAGAACGAGTTCGTCAAGGGCGAGTGGACCGACGAGATCGTGTACGCCATCCTCGCGAGCGAATGGTCAGCAAACCGAGTCGGCAGGTAGGTCCCCGGCCAGGTAACGGCTGAGCGGAACGCCCATGGTGGCGCGGAATTCCGCGGTCATGTGCGACTGGTCGTAGTAGCCGCTGCCGATGGCGAGCTGAGCGCCCTTCTGAGTCCCTACTTGGGAAAGCACCTTCCGCACGCGATTGAGCTGAACGAAGCGCTTGGGCGAGACCCCTACTGCGCCGGTGAACAACGTGCGTAGATGGCGTTCGCTGACGTGCAGCCGTCGCGCTGTCTCAGGCAGGCGCTCCTGCGACAGCCACCGCGTCGCTTCATGGACGAGAGCACTGCTCGGATCCTCGGTCACACGCTCGGACAAGGCGTTCTCGATGAGCCCGACAGCGTTGGCCGGGTCGGCGATCAGGGCGTCGTGCAGCCGGTCGCCTTCCTTGCCCCACAGGTCGCCCAGCGGCACGACCTGATCGGTGAGCTCGCTGACGGGCACACCTGTGAACGTGCGCGCCCAGCCGGGCCGGAACTGGGCGTTCACCGTCAGCAGCGAGTCCTTGCGGGGGAAGTACGCGGCGTGTGTCCGCGGCCCCATCACCAGCAGCCGGGTGACGCCCTCGGGCAGCACAGCGAAGATCAACGACGTGCTCGTGCTGGGCAACCGGGTCAGGGTCTGCTCGTCGCCGGTGCGTTCGCACGCCGTCCGGATGTCCCAGGGCTTCACGTCATCGAGGTTAGCCGAATCTTCCTATGTCCTGTTCGGACCGGTTGGCACGCTGGAAGCATGATTCTGGTTACCGGTGCCACCGGCACCATCGGCAGGACCCTGCTGCGACTGTTGACCGAGCGAGACGTCCCGGTGCGGGCGATGTCCCGTACGCCGGAACGGATTCCGGCAGGCATACAGGTGGTTCAGGGCGACTACGAGGATCCGGACTCGCTGCGCAAGGCGGTCGACGGCGTGGACGCGGTGTTCCTGGTGTCCGCGCCCGGCGCGACGATTCCCCGGTACGACTTGGCTTTGCTGGATGTCGCGGGCGATGCCGGCAAACTCGTGAAGATCTCGGCGATGAAGACCGGCGACTTCGGCTTCAGGGCCACCAGTGCGTGGCATCTGCCTGGGGAGCAGGCGATCCAGGACAGCGACCGGGAATGGACCATCCTGCGGCCGTCGGTGTTCGCCTCGAATTCCCTGGCCTGGGTACCGCAGATCAAAGCAGGAGAAGCGATTCCGACGTACTACGGCGACGGCGGCGCGGGTGTGGTCGACCCACGCGACATCGCCGCCGTCGCAGTCGAAGCGCTTCTCACCAGTGATCACAACAAGCAGATCTACACACTGACCGGGAGTGAGATCCTCAGCGTCGCGGACCAGGCTGCCCACCTGGGCAAGCTTCTCGGCAAGTCGTTGCAGGTCATCGACGTCCCGTCCGACCAGATGCGCGCCGGGATGCTCGCCCAGGGCATGGACAATGACGCGGCCGACCTCGCGGTCGAAGGCTACGAGGCGGTCCGCAGCGGGGCCGCCGCCTTCGTGACCGACGACGTGACAAGGGTTCTGGGCCGGGCGCCCCGCACGTTCCAGCAATGGGCCCAGGATCACAAGGAACTGTTCGGCTAGATCAAGCGGCGGTCGGTGGCCCAGCGGGTCAGCTCGCGGCGGTTGGACAGCCGGAGCTTGCGCATCACCGCCGCGGCATGGGTTTCGACCGTTCTGGCCGAAATGGACAGCCGGGTTCCCGCTTCCTTGTAGGTGTATCCGGCGGCCACCAGGCGGAGAACGTCTCGTTCCCGCCTGGTGAGCAGGTCCAGCTCCGGATCCAGGCCAGGTGCCTCGCCGTGGAATGCCGCCAGTACGAAACCCGCCAGCCGGGGCGAGAAGTACGCGTCACCGGCGTGCACTCGCGTGATGGCCTCGCACAGATCGGCACCGGAGATCGCCTTGGTGACGTATCCGTGCGCGCCACCACGGATCACCGCGATCACATCCTCCGCGGCGTCGGACACCGACAGGGCGAGGAAGCGGATTCCCGGGTGGCTGGGCGTGATCGCTGCCAGCACCGCGCGCCCGCCGCCGTCCGGCAAGTGCACGTCCAGCAACACAAGATCCGGCACCAGGGCCTGAATGCCGGTGACGGCCTCGGCGACCGTGGCGGCCTCGCCGACGATGTCCACCACGTCACCGATCTCGGCCCGGACACCGGACCGGACCAGCTTGTGGTCGTCGACGACAAAAACCCGGATCACACCGGCATCCTCAGCTCGACCTCGGTTCCTTCGCCTGCCGCCGACCGGATCTCGGCACTGCCACCGTGCTGGCGCATCCGGCCGGTGATGGACGCCGCCATCCCGTGTCCATTATGGACATCTTGACTGAAGCCGCACCCACGGTCCTTCACGAGCGCGAACACCTCGCCATCGGAGACCTCGACCAACGCTGAGACACGTTGCACGCCAGAGTGTTTCGCGGCATTGGTCAACGCCTCGCGCAGCGCGCCGACCATCGCGTGCGCCGGTCCGGACATCGGACAGTCACCGACCAGCACCAGCTCCACGGTCACCGCGAACCGGTCTTCGACCTCGTCGGTCACCGCGGTCACCGCCGAGACGAGCTGGTCGGCGGTCGAGGGCTTGCCGAAAAGCCAGGCCCTCAGCTCCCGTTCGGTGCTGCGGGCCAGCCTTCTGACCTCCGGCTCGCTGGTCTGCTTGTGTATCAACGTCAACGACTGCAGGACCGAGTCATGCAGATGCGCGGCCATCGAGGCCCGCTCCTCCGCGCGGATCCGGGCAGTGCGTTCCCTGGTCACCATCAGAAAGATCCACGGCAGGATCACCGCGCCGAGCAACGCCAACGCACCCGCGGTGAAGATCGTGAGCATCGCGAAGACCGACGCGGTCTCCTGATCACCGATCACCGTCAACGTCACGACCACCCCGCCGATCGCGACTGTCATGGTGACGCGGCCCACCGCGCGGAACTGGCGGCCGGCGTCCCGGTCACGGCCGAGCCGGCCGGCGACCAGCCGTGTCCACGGCACGACCGCCAGCCCCACCACGCCCAGCACCAGCACGATCACCACCGGCAGACTGGGCCGCGAGGTGTACCTGATCGCCCAGACCAGCACGAACAAGGCCGCGATGCCCGCGCATCCGGTGATGATCAACAGGCGTGGCCGCATGCGCTCTCCTTTACGGGCAGGTGCACCGGAAAACGTTGGCGGCCAGGCCACCACGCGGCACATCGGTGTTGCGGGCGATCACGTCGCCGAGATTCTGCCGGTAGTCGACACCGTAGCGGTGGCGGATCGTGGTCAGCACCGGGTCGTTGTCGTAGAAGAACCTGTTGCCGTCCCGCAACGCCTCGAACTGGCGCTGCCAGATCGTCGTCTGCAGTTCGCCGAACTCACGGCCCGGCAGCGGCGGCTCGGCGACCATGCCCGTGAACGCGTCCACGGCACCGACATCACCGTAGATCGCCTTCAACCGGGCGGCCAGCGGGGTGCGGCGCTCACCGGTCACGGCGTTCTCGCTGCCTGACGCGACCACACGGCCCGAGGAATCCCGCAGCCGCACGAAGTCCAGCGAGTCGGGATCGTTGATCTCGTTGCCAGGCGTGAGTTCCGGATCGACGGGAAACGCCTCGCTGTTCTCCCCTGTGATCGCCCGGAAGGACGGCTTGGACGCCAGCCCATATGCCGCACGGAGTTGCTGATAGCTGGGCATGCCGTGGTCCCGGCCGCGTTCGACGTCGATCGCTGTGATGTCGAAGACCGCGGTCAGGCCCTGGGCCTTCAGGGGGACGCTGCGGACCAGCTCACCCATCTGCTCATCGGTCCTGGCGGCCGCGTAGCCGCCGAGGCCTTGCAGCACACCTCCGAGCTGGACTCCGTCGAGCAGGTCGGGGTTGAACACCGCGACCCCGGCCGGGATCGTGATCGCCACGGAGTTCCCTGCCACAGTCACGACAGCGCCCTTGGCGCGCAGCGCATCCAGTTGTTCCGGGGTGTACCGGCCCGCCGGGACCTTCAACCGGATGTCATCGTGGATCAGGCTGTGCGCGCCTCGGTACCCGACGGTCGCGAACTCGTTGCCCAGGGTCGGATTCACCGACGGGTCGTAGCCGCGATAGGGCTTGAGATGCACGCCCAGCGTCGGCAGGAACTCCGTATAGGTGATGTACTGCTGGGTCGCGATTACGACGCGCCGGGCGATCTGGAACTTCACCTCTTCCGGTAGAGACTGCGGCAGCTTGTCCACGATCCGGTTGTGTTCCCGGGCGAACAGCGTCTGGACCGCCAGCAGACCGGTGTTCTCGTTGGCCCGGTGATCGCCGGCGACCATCGCCCGCTCACGCATGGCGCCGGTCGCGTCGTCCATCCCCGGCGCCTTGGCCGGGTCACCCCGTTCGCTCAGCCTGGGCAGCATTCCGCCGGGCAGCAACAGCTTCGCGCCGTTGTTGGTCATGTCGCCGTCGACCGGGCCCGCACGCATCCACTCGAGCCGATCGGCGGTTCCGTAGACCGCGAAGGCGTCGATGTACGAACCGAGCGCGTTCACCTGTTCGCGTGGTTTGTCAACACCAGTGCCCGCAACAGGCTTGCTCCGGCCGAACGGCACGAATCCGATGTCGCTGTGGAAGCGTTCCAAGGGATCGGCGTTGTCGTACGAGATGTTCTGCGGTGCGCCGGGCTGACCCACTCGTAGCCCGAAAGTGTGATCGACGAACTGCCCCCAGGTCGCCGCCCACTGACTCACCCCACGGCCGGACGACAACCGCTGGCCGGTGTTGTTGAAGACCCGATTGCTGATATTGCGCGGATTCGGCCCGCTCACCGGCGCGCCTACGCCATCGGTGTACCGGGCAGGCGCGACTCGCAAGTACGCCGCACCCGCGATGCCCCAGTCCGGGTGCGCCCTGTTGTTGCCTGTGCCATCCAGGCTTTGGTACTCGAAACCGGTGCTCGCCTCGGCCGTCGCGGGCACGAGCAAGCCGCCCACCACGACGACCGAGGCAAGAGCTCGGTTGGCTGATCTCCTCATGGATGTCAGCGTCGCGAACCACGTTCGCCCGCACATCCGGGTTCAGCCCGTGAAAATCCCGTAGGCCCTACGAGGGTTCTTGCGCGGGCGTGTCGTACTTCGCCCGCAATTCCTTCTCAGCCGTTTCGGCTTCCTGCTGCTCAGCGAGCTCTCTGGCCTTGTCGCGGCGATCCACTCGGCGTACGGCCCACACCGTGACGAGCAGCGCGACCGCGGTCAACGGGTAGCCCATGGCCAGCCTCGCGATGCCGAGAAGCGTGGTCTCGTCGGCGTTGTAGAGCCACTGCTGCACGATCACGCGCGAGGCGAAGACAAGCACCCAGAACGCCGTGGCCAGGTCGTAGTCCCGGACCGACCGCTTGTCCTTGCGCCAGCCGAAACCGTGCCCGTTCAGCGTCGACCAGATCGCGCCGACCAGGGGCCAGCGCGCGATGATCGAGATCAGGAACGCCGTGCCCAGCGCGCCGCTGACCCAGATCCCGTACAGGAAGAAGCCCTTGGCCTCACCGACGCGATAGGCGATGAACGCGGCGATCGCGACACCGAAGATGCCCGAGACCGCGGGCATCAGTGCTTCCTTGCGCACGATCCGCCAGATCGCGATCAGCACGGCGACGCCGATCGCGGCCCAGATCGCCGGGCCCATGCTGGCCGCCCAGTTGACGATCACGAACACCGCGACCGGGATCGAGGCCGAGATGAACCCGACCATCCCGCCCATCTGCTCCCACAGCGTCGGCATCGGCTTTTCGGTGGATTCTGCCTGCTCAGCCTGCTTGGGCGTGTCATCACTCATGTAGTCGTCTGCAGCTCGTAGTAGGGGTTGTAGAGGACTTTGCGGCCGTCCCGCACCGCGATCCGGCCCTTCGCCTTCACCGTCCTGCCCGGCTCGATGCCAGGAATACGACGTCGGCCGAGCCAGACTAATGTGACGCCCTCGGTTCCGTCGAACAGCTCCGCCTCCAGCGTGGCGACGGCGTCGCCCGGGGAGAGCTCGACGCTGCGCAGCCGGCCCAGCACGGTGACCTCCTGGCCGGAGCGGCAGTCGCACGCCTTCTGCGCGCCGCTGGCCTCGACATCGGCCGACAGGTCGTCGGCGTCCAGCTCCTCGACCTCACTGGTGAGTTTGCGGATCAGACGGCGCCAATATCCGTCCCCCTTGTCGACACCCATGCCTGCTCCTCATTGGTGGGATCGGCCCCGACTCCGACCCGTGCACAATCAGCGTAACCGTAGACAGGAGGCCGGAACCGTGTCAGTACGCCAACGTGAGGCGACGGTTGGGCGTTCCCGTACGGACACGATTCAGACCGCCGTTGTTTTGCCTGGAACAGCGTCCGATGAGGTTTTTGTCCGTTCAGTGTTCGAAGGTCCCCTTCGCAGCCTGGGTATCCGGTTGGTCACCCCGGCCCCCCAACCGGGACATCGCCTGGCCGAGGCCCATCTCGAGGCGGTGACCGAGGCAGCGCGTCAACCAGTGGTTGTCGGCGGGATATCGCTTGGCGCGCACCTGGCCGTGGAATGGGCGCTGGCCAATCCGCAGCGGTGCGCGGGCCTGCTGCTCGCCTTGCCTGCATGGAATGGGGCGCCCGGCGATGCACCCGCTGCCGTTTCCGCACGATTCAGCGCACAGGCGATCCGGGCGAACGGACTCGACGCGACACTCTCGGCCGTCGACGGCGAGCCGTGGCTTACCGCCGAATTGGAAAGGGCTTGGCGGCGCGCCGGCGACGGCCTGGCCGATTCGTTGGACGTCGCCGCGACACGTCCCGCGCCATTGCTCGCGGAACTGGCACACATCGCAGTCCCGACTGGAATCGCGGCCTGTTCCGACGACCCGGTCCATCCGCTCGCGGTCGCCGAACAATGGGCTTCGACAATTTCCGGCGCACAGTTGTGCACGACCACGCTGCGTGCGCTGGGCGACGATCGTGAATCGCTCGGCCGGGCCACTGTGCTGGCATGGCTCAAGGCTGGCGGACTCACGCGTTCGGAGCAGTCGCGCTAGCCTCCGTTGCTCCGAATCGGCGAACCACATGTGGTCTAAGAGTGGTAACCACGGCCGGAGCTTGCCGGGTGGCAAGCGATTGCCCCACCGTCACCCGCTGTGAGCATCTATGTGAGCGGCGCCTTCTGGATCATCGGCGCCGGTGTGACCGCCGCGCTCGTCGCGGCCCTGATCCACCGAGTCCCGGCCACCGCGGGCCTGCGGGACAACAACGAGGTCGCCGGTCAGGTGTTCACGATCGTCGCCGGGCTGCACGCGGTGCTGCTCGCGTTCGTGCTGATCTCCTTGTTCGACGGGGTGAGCGCAGCGCAGGACGACTCGCAACGGGAGGCCAACAACCTCGTCGCGGTGTCCTGGGCCGCGGACTCGTTACCCGACCCGACGAGCACCAAGGTCCGTCAGGTGACAGCCGCGTACTCCGACACCGTGGTCAGCAAGGAATGGCCGCAGATGAGCGCCACCGGCCAGGTCGAGAGCAGTCCGGGCTGGCAGCAGCTCGAGGAGCTGCGCAACGTGATCGCCAACGCCCCGACCGCGGCCGACGACACCTGGCAGGAAAGCCGTAAGGCGGCCGCGACCGACCAGTTGTGGGAGGTCTACCAGGCCCGGCAGGCCCGGCTGGACGCCGCGGCAGGCGGCGGCGTGAGCACGGTGGTGTGGTTCGCGTTGATCATCGGCAGCCTGATGTCGATGACTCTGATCTATCTGCACGGCGGCCCGAAAGTGCTGTCGCACGCGTTGATCTCGGGCACGCTGGCGTCGGCGATCACGTTGCTGCTGTTCGCGATCTACCAGTTGCAGAACCCGTTCAGCGGCGGCGCGGCAGTGGGCCCGGACGCGTTCCGCGCGGTGCTGGACCGGATGAGCTGATGCGGCTGCCCAGCCTTGGCCTGACCGCTTCGCTGGTGATGACCACCGGTTTGATCGGCGCGGTCCCGTCCGCGGCGGCCGACGGCGAATGCGACGCCTTCGAGGTGTACACCCCGAAACACGGCTCATCGTCCACTGTGGTCAGACTGTCGTTACCGGACGGCGGCGCCGGCGAGATCGGCCAGTTCGGCAACGAGCTCAACGCGATCGGTTACGCCGCAGGACAGAACCTGCTGTACGGCGTCTCGACCCGGTCTCAGGTAGTGACCATCGACCGGAGCGGCGAGGCGGTCGTCCGCGGGAAGGTGCACGGCATCGGCGACGCGACCGCGGGCGCCGTCTCCGGTTCGACGCTGTACCTGCGGGACGGGCCGAAGCTGATGTCACTGGACATCGACCCGGCCAGCCCGACCTATCTGCAGGTCACCAGGTGGAAGTGGCTGTCGTGGCTCGCCGACGTGGACGACTTCGACTTCGGCCCGGACGCGTTGCTGTACGGCGTGACCAGCGCGGGCATGGTCGTCAGCATCGACCCCGTGCGCGGGAAGGTCCGGGTCGTCGCCAAACCGAAAGCGTTGCCGCACGGGACCTACGGCGCAGTCCTGATGTCACCGGGCCGGATCCTGTACGCGATCAACAACCGTTCGCACGGCAAGAGCCGGCTGTACCGGATTGCCCTCAACGACCCGCAGACCGCGACAGAGGTCGCCGCTTTCCCTGCCGCGGACACGACGGACGCGGCCGGATGCCTGCCCGCGCCGAGGATTGAGGAACCACCGGCACCACCACCATCACCGCAGCCGCCTCCTCCCCCACCGCCACCGCCGCCGGCCACCCAGCGCCCGTCTCCGCCCGCAGCCCCACGACCGCCCGCACCCACGACCACGTCAGTTCAACCTGTGGTGCGCCAACCAGCGCCTGTGCCGCCGCCGATTCCCCCTACGTCCACGAACAAGCCGAAGAAGAGCCCACCACCGTCAATGCGTCCCGTGGCCGCACCGGTGAAACCCGACACCGAGAAGAAGCGCCGATGGGCCCTGACCACGATGGTGCTCATCCTCGGCGCGGGCGCGGCAGTCGCAGCGACCGTGCGCAACCGCTAGTTCTGCTCGGCGAACGCGAGCAGACCACCTAGCCCGATCATGGTCAGCCCGGTGCCGATCCGCTGGCGGATCCGCCACTTCGGGTTATCCCGCAGCTTGCCGCCGACGTACCCGGCGAAGACCGCGACGACGATGTCGACGATCACCGCCATGGCCACCGCGATCAGCCCGAGGACGGCGAACACCAGCGGCGCCGGGTCCCGTTCGGGATGCACGAAGTGCGGCAGCAGCGCGAGAAAGTACAACGCCGTCTTCGGGTTGAGCATCTCCGCGATCGCGCCCTGCACGATCACCGAGCGCTGCCTGCCGGGCTTCTTCTCGATCTTGTGGACGTCGGCGCCGTCGCTCCTGTCCCTGGCGAACAACGCCATCACACCGAGATAGACCAGATACGCCGCACCCACGAGCTTCACCACCGTGAACGCGGTCGCCGACGTGGCCAGCACCGCCGACAACCCGAACGCCGCCGCGACAACGTGCACACAGGCACCGATCCCGTTGCCCACCACAGACTGGATGCCCTCGGAACGCCCGCCGTTGAGGCTGCGCGCCAGCACGTAGAAGATCCCCGGCCCAGGCATGATCGCGAACAGGGTGGCTGTCCCCAGGAACACCAGCCACTCGGCGGAAGACGGCATCAGCCGAGACTACAAGATCAGGCGATGGTCTCCGGCCGGTTTTCCCGGCCGGAGACCATCGCCTGCGGACCATCAGTCGCCCTGGGCCTCGATGTGCTGAACGATCTCGGCCGGCAGTTCGATCGGCAACGGCTCCCGCACCGGGATCGGCGCCGTACCCCGCACCACGACCGTGCCACGCACCAGCGTGCGCAACCCGTGCGCGGCCTGAGCGGCCTGGTCCGGCGGACCGGCCACGACGCCACGCAGCATCCAGCGAGGGCCGTTCACACCGATGAACCGCAGCGACATCTCACCGAGGCTGGCCATCAGCTCCTGCCCCCACTCGCCGGTCGCACTGCGCACGGACGCGCCCGCGCCCTTCAGCTCCGCCGCCAGTTCGCCGCAGACCTCCTCCCACAGCCCGCCGGAGCGGGGTGCGGCGTAGGCGTTCAGCGTCATCTGACCGCCGGGCATCAGCACGTGGATCGCCTTGACCACGCCGGGCTGTTCCATTTCGACCTGCAGCTGCGCGCCGTCGGGCACAGGCAGCAGCAACGACCCCAGATCCAGCCGTGCGAGACCGTCGTCAGGCGTCTCCGACTCGTCGAACGGCCCGGACAGCGCCTCGAGGTCGCCTTGTGCGGGCTCGAACTCATCGGCCTGCTCGTAGTCCGGTTCCTCGGCCGGCAGGTCTTCCTCTTTGCCCCGCCGTCGCCCGAAAAGTGCCACTACTCCTCCGTCGTCTCGCGTACGGCCGCGAGTACCGCGTGCCCACCAGTCGACCCGTACCCGCCCGCCCCACGGGCCGAGTCACCCAGTTCTTCCACCTCTTGGAATACCGCATATTCGACTTTCTGAACGACCAGTTGAGCGATTCGGTCGCCGCGGCGCAGCCGGATCGGCTCGCGCAGGTCGTGGTTGATCAGGCAGATCCTGATCTCGCCCCGGTACCCGGAGTCGATCGTGCCGGGAGTGTTGACCACACTCAGCCCGGCCCGCGCGGCCAGACCGGACCGCGGATGCACGAAGGCCGCGTACCCGTCGGGCAGCGCGATCGCCACGCCGGTGCCGACCACCGCGCGCTCACCGGGCGCGATGTCGACGTCGGACGTGGTCACCAGATCGGCGCCGGCGTCGCCGGGACGGGCATAGGACGGGATGGGAACACCGGCGTCGAGCCGGGAAATCAGGACCTGCACGCTGGGCACGAGCGGCGAGACTACCCTGGCAGCGTGCCGGACACGTCTATCGCCCATTCCGAGCGGCTCTCTGTTGCCTGGTGGTTCTGGCCGTTGCCGCTGGCCGCCGCCGGATTGATGGCCGCCCAGGTCCACATGGGGTACCCGGGAGTGCGCAGCTGGCTGCCCTATGTCGTGCTCCTGCCGTTGGCCCTGTTCGTGCTGTTCTGGTCGGGCCGCTCGCGGGTCCGCGTGGCCGACGGCGAGCTGTGGGTGGGCGACGCGCATCTGCCGCTGGAGTTCGTCGGCGAGGTCGAGGTGCTGGGCGTGCACGAGAAGCGCCGGGCGCTGGGCCGTGACCTCGACCCGGCCGCGTTCGTACTGCACCGTGGCTTCATCTCCACGGCGCTGCGGGTGCAGCTCACTGACCCGGACGACCCGACGCCGTACTGGATTTTCAGCACGCGCTCGCCCGAGAAGGTGGCCGCGTTGCTGCGTGCGCACGCCAGCCAGACAACACCGGGTACCTGACCCCGTAAGGCCAGGTACCCGGAATCGGTTGTTGCTTCGCCTACACCGGAATCAAGCGCAGTCGCGGCAGACGTACAAGCCGTCGCGCTCCTCGGCGAGCCTGCTGCGGTGGTGAACCAGGAAGCAGTGCGAGCATGTGAACTCGTCAGCCTGCTTCGGGATCACCTTCACGGTCAGGTCTTCGCCGGAGAGCCCGGACAAGTCGGCACCGGGGAGCTCGAAATTCTCAGCGGTATCCGACTCGTCGACGTCGACAACACCGGACTGCGTCTCGTTGCGGCGCGCCTTCAACTCCTCAAGGGAGTCCTCGGCGAGGTCGTCGGCCTCGCTTCGGCGAGGAGCGTCGTAGTCGGTCGCCATCTTCTTTCACCCCTGCGGTCAAATCATCACCGATGCACTCGTGCCGCTGGTCAACGTTCCAGGGCCGAGTTTTGTGCCCGCCAATCGAGTGACGGACGTCTCGCCTGGTCGCGGTGGGATTCTTGGCCAACCGAATCGATTCGGCCGAGAGTCTTCGGCGACCGGAGCGCGCAGAGGGTAGCCCATCCCACGCCCATTCAGTCAACGCATCACCCGACCGGGTGTGTTCCCGATCCGGCCGGGCAGTCCATCTGGACACGTCCGGACCGGTTCCGCGGGGTGGCGGTGACGCGATTCGGACTTGCCGCCCAGGCCCCCGCGTGGTCCGATACCAGCGATGTCTCACTGTCCGCGATCATCGAATCGCGCCGGGCGACCACGGCACGCGGTGCTTGACCCGGTGCCCCCAGCCGGGCGGAAACGCCTAGGCTGATCAGCAGCAACATCGAACAGGGGAAAATCAGGCCGGTAACGGGAGGGCGGGCACGTGACGGCGGGGAGCTTCAACGGGGGTGAGCGGTCCCCCAGATACCGCAAGCGGCGGCCGCTCCCTGCGCTCATCATGCTGGCCTTACTGGGCCTAGGCGCGGCGATAGTCTGGCTGCAGATAGCAGGCGGCAAACCGGCAGTCACCGGCGTGCGCTGCGACCCAGGCACGCCCGCAACCGCGGCCGCCGGCGAACCACCCCCATCGACCCAGGCCCCAGTCGGCCAGCACGTGGAGCAGACCGGCCTGGACCAGAACGCCCCGGCACCCCCGGACCAAGTGGGTGTCCGAGTGCTCAACGCCAGCACCCAGCGCGGCGAGGCAGCCCTGGTGACGGAGAATCTGCGCCAGCTCGGCTTCACCCAGATCGCCGAACCAGGCGACGACCCCGTCTACCCGAACCGCGACATGTCCTGCCGCGGCCAGATCCGCTTCGGCCCCCAGGGAACAGCCGCGGCGAGAACCCTCAGCCTCCTGGACCCCTGCGCGGAGCTGGTCCGCGACAACAGGGAAGGCGCCGGCGTAGACCTGGTCATCGGCCAGAAGTTCGACGAACTGCCGATCAAAGCCGAAACCCGCCAAATCCTGCGCGTCCTCGCGGAATGGGGCGCCCAGCACCCACCCCAGACCGGCGGCCTGCAATCGGTCGAAGGCGGCCCCCAGCTCGATCCAGCCATGATCGAAGCCATCCGCAAAGCCCCCTGCTGAGAACCTCACGCTCACCGCACCAGGATCAGGCATCCCCCGCGGCGGCCCGGCCGATCCCCGCGAACCACCCCGGCTGCAAAGGCGCCTCCGGTACCTCAAGCAGGAGCACCCCGGTACCTCAAATGGATGCCTCCGGCCCCCCGAAATCCAGCCTACGCGCAGCCACCGACAAAACCGCCCGCCGCAAGATCCACAACACCAGGTTGTCCACAGGCGGCGACTTGTCCACAGCCAACCCCGAAAACCCCTGCCGATCTTCCCCCACCGCTAGACTGGAGCAGGGACGCCCCCCGGGTTGGGTGGGGGCATTTTCTCTTGTAGGGGAAGGGTTTTCACCAAAATCGGGTTGAGTTGGATAAGGGCCGATATGGCGGGCCCGGCCAGCGCCCCGGTCACGAACCCAGCCCCGGTTACCGAGCCCCAGAAGGAGAAAAACGCGTCAGCGCAGCAGAGGTGTGTCCTGAGTGTCCTCACCCTCGGTCGGCCTGGGCGAAGCCTCACCACACGAGTCCAGGGCACCGCCAACAACGGCGACCAGCCCAAGCCCGGCGCGCCCCAACGAAACCCGACCCACACCCAAGTCGCCTCCCAGCGAAAAGCATCAACACGGGGAAGCGCCGGCGAACGAAAGCCAGCGGTGTCCTGGGCTCGTGTGGTCATCCTTGGGCAGGCCGACCGAGGGGGGAGGGCACGAACCGCTTGTCCTTCCTCATCTGAGGGAGGTTTGCCCGCCCGGCAGGGCATTCAAAAACAATCACAGCACCAACAAAACCTCAAACCTGATCCACATCGGTAATACCGGCCTCAAGAAGCGCAACACGCAGTTGCTTGGCGATCCCCGGCGCGGCCGCGAACATCGCAAACCCCAACTCACCACTACCGGGCAATTCCACCACCGCACCGGCTTCCTCAGCGATAAGCGAACCCGCAGCCCAGTCCCAACGCGCAAGGCTGTGCTCGACATAAGCGTCCACCCAGCCGGCCGCGACCATGCACAGATCCAGAGCCGCCGACCCGGTACGCCGGATATCCCGGACGTTGGGGAGCAACCGGCCGACCACTTCACCCTGCTTCACACGCCGTGAAGGCTGGTACGAAAAGCCGGTCGCCAACAGCGCCAGCTCCAACCGGTCTGCCGAACTCACCCGCAACGGCACTCCGTCCAAAGTAGCGCCGCCGCCACGGGCCGCGGACCAACGGCGCCCGCTGGCGGGTTCGACCACTGCTCCGGCCACTGTCACTCCGTCCAACTGGGCCGCAACTGACACGGAGTACCAAGGCAGGCCGTACATGTAGTTGACTGTCCCGTCGATCGGGTCGACGACCCAGCACACTCCGTCGGCTTCTGCCGCTGCTTCGCCGCCTTCTTCTTCGCCGAGGATGGCGTCGCTGGGGCGTAGGGCGGCCAGCTGGTCGCGGATCAGTCTCTCGGCCGCGCGGTCGCCCGCGGTCACCGGATCGGTCATGCTCGACTTCGTCGAGACATCCTGGACCGCTGTGCGACGGGTCGCCGCCACCAGGTCGGCTGCCTCCGCCGCGACTGTCACGGCTACCTCACGCAAAGTGTCCCGCAGATGGACCATGGGTACATCGGACCACATCGGTTAACCTCGCCCCATCACCAGGAACTGAATCGAGAAGGAAAGGACCACGGGGATGGCTGGCACCCGCGGCTTCGGGGTAGACATCGGCGGTTCCGGGATCAAGGGGTGCGTGGTCGACCTCGAGGCGGGCAGTCTGGTGGGTGAGCGGATCCGGACCCCCACTCCGCAGCCGTCCACGCCGGACGCGATCGCCGACGTGGTCGCCAAGACCGTGGAACAGTTCGACTGGCACGGCCCGGTCGGCATCACCCTGCCGACGGTCGTCAAGCACGGCGTCGCGCTCTCGGCCGCGAACATCGACAAGAAATGGATCGGCACCGACGCGCACGCGTTGTTCGCCGAACGTCTCGGCCGCAAAGCCGCCGAGATCGTCGTGCTCAACGACGCGGATGCGGCCGGCATGGCGGAAATCCGTTATGGATCGGATATCGACCGCTCCGGTGTGGTCGTCCTGCTGACTTTCGGGACCGGCATCGGCAGTGCCGTTTTCCTTGACGGTGAGCTTGTTCCCAACACCGAGCTGGGCCATCTGGAGGTCGACGGGCACGACGCGGAGACCCGCGCGGCCGCCTCGGTCAAGGAGGATCAGGACCTGTCCTGGGAGGAGTGGGCCAAGCGTGTGACCCGCTATCTTCGCAGGCTGGAGGACCTGATCTGGCCCGATCTGATCATCGCGGGCGGCGGGGTGAGCAAGAAGGCCGACAAGTGGCTGCCGTTGTTGGACGTGCGTACCAAAGTCGTCGCGGCCGAACTTCGTAACGATGCGGGCATTGTCGGTGCCGCAGTGGCCGCCGATATCGGGGTCCAGCACTGATTCAGGCATCATTCGGTGCCGTAGGAACGGCGTGAACGGCTTGTTGTGTCACCGCACTCGCCGGGCGTCGTTACAATGGAACAGTGCCTTCGGCGAAGCCCGGAGGCTCTCCCCGAACTCCCGGCAACTCGACCCCCGCCGTGTTGCCGTTGTCTACCGTTTCGAAAGGGCGTACGTGGCAGCCGCAGAGACCGCAACCCGACGCTCCCCGAGCACCGCGAGCGCGGCGAAGCCGACCAAGACCACTTCGGTCGCGGGCAAGACCGACGCCGAGGATCCCGCGACGGCGGGAAAGGCGAAGGCGTCACCGGCCCGCAAGCCGGCCGCAGCCAAGCCTCGCGCTGCCAAGAAGACCGCGGCCAAGGGGCCGGCCGGCGCGCCCAAGGCGGGCCCGGCCACCGCCAAGAAGCCCGGCGAGGGCGATCCCGACGAGCCCGGCGATCTTGAGGACGTCCAGCTCGAAGATCTTGAGGACCTTGAGGCCGACGACGCCGAACTGGTCGACGAGCCGGTGGTCGAGGAGCCCGAAGAGGAAGAGAAAGAGCTTCCCAAGGACGCCAAGGAGGGCAGCGGCGACTTCGTCTGGGACGAGGAGGAGTCCGAGGCCCTGCGCCAGGCCCGCAAGGACGCCGAGCTCACCGCCTCGGCCGACTCGGTGCGTGCCTACCTCAAGCAGATCGGCAAGGTCGCCCTGCTCAACGCCGAGGAGGAGGTCGAGCTCGCCAAGCGGATCGAAGCCGGCCTCTACGCGGCCGAGCGGGTGCGCAAGGCCGAGGAGGAGAGCGAGAAGCTCACCCCGCAGATGCGCCGCGACCTTCGCTGGATCGTCCGCGACGGCGAGCGCGCCAAGAACCACCTGCTCGAGGCGAACCTCCGGCTGGTGGTCTCGCTGGCCAAGCGCTACACCGGCCGCGGCATGGCGTTCCTGGACCTGATCCAGGAGGGCAACCTGGGCCTCATCCGCGCGGTCGAGAAGTTCGACTACACCAAGGGCTACAAGTTCTCCACGTACGCCACGTGGTGGATCCGCCAGGCCATCACCCGGGCCATGGCCGACCAGGCCCGCACCATCCGTATCCCGGTGCACATGGTCGAAGTGATCAACAAGCTCGGCCGCATCCAGCGCGAGCTGCTCCAGGACCTCGGCCGTGAGCCGACGCCGGAGGAGCTGGCCAAGGAAATGGACATCACCCCGGAGAAGGTGCTGGAGATCCAGCAGTACGCCCGGGAGCCGATCTCGCTCGACCAGACCATCGGCGACGAGGGTGACAGCCAGCTCGGTGACTTCATCGAGGACTCCGAGGCCGTGGTCGCGGTGGACGCGGTGTCGTTCACGCTGCTGCAGGACCAGCTGCAGTCCGTGCTCGCCACGCTGTCCGAGCGTGAGGCGGGCGTGGTCCGGCTGCGCTTCGGCCTCACCGACGGCCAGCCGCGCACGCTGGACGAGATCGGTCAGGTCTACGGCGTGACCCGCGAGCGGATCCGCCAGATCGAGTCCAAGACCATGTCGAAGCTGCGGCACCCGTCGCGCTCACAGGTGCTCCGCGACTACCTGGAGTGATCTCCGCTTGACCACGAAAGCCCCCAGCCGCGACTGGGGGCTTTCGTTTCGGCTTGACTGCTAACGTTGTTAGCCATACAGTTGGCTAACAACGTTAGCCTCTATCCGGGAGACCCCATGTCACTCGTTCTCGCGCCGGCCCGCCCGATCGCCCAACGAGTCGCCTGGGGCGTCCTCGCCGTGTTCCTGCTGGCGTTCCTCGTCTTCGAGGTGGTCAAGCACGGCGGCGCCACCTGGGCGACCGCGCTGCTTCTGCTGATCGCCCCGGATCTGACGATGTTCATCGGCGCAGGCGAAGGTGGCAACGGCAAGCTGTCGCCGAAAGCGGTGCCGTTCTACAACGCCATGCACCGGCCGTGGATCCCATTGACCCTGCTGGTCGGCTACAGCTTCTCGAACCTGGACTGGGTGCCGCTGTTCACCGCAGGCCTTGCATGGCTCCTGCACATCGCGTCGGACCGCGCGTTCGGCTATGGCCTGCGAGCAAGTGACGGCAGCCGTCGTGTCTGAACGAACCCAGCAGATCATCGAAGCGGCACGGACCCTGATCGAGGAAGGCGGCTCGCAGTCGCTGACCATGCGCGCCGTCGCCGACCGGCTGGGCATCCGGGCACCCTCGCTGTACAAGCACTTCCCCGACAAACTCGCGGTCGAGGCCGGGGTCATCGCCATCGCCATGGACGAAGTGGCAGTCGCACTGGCCACCGCCAGCTCACTGAGCGAACTCGCAACGGCCTACCGGGCCTACGCGATCGAGCACCCGCACATCTACCGGCTGATGAACTCCGGGCCGCTCCCCCGCCACCTGCTGCCCGCCGGAGTGGAGGACCGCGCCGCACTGCCCCTGGTCCGCGCCGCGGGCGGGGACGAGAACGTGGCCCGGGCGATCTGGGCGTTCGCGCACGGAATGGTCATCCTCGAACTGGACGGCAGATTCCCGCCCGGCGCCGATCTGGACGCCGCGTGGCGGACCGGGCTTGCCGCCTTCGGCGATCCTGTTCAGCACTGAGCTGGGCCGATGAGTACGTTGTATCGGTACTCAAGAAAGCCCTGATTTGTTTTTGGAGGACACGTCGTGGCGACGAAGCCCGAAATCGGCCCGATCACCAGCGCGCCGCCCGCCGACCTGGAGATCGAGGACATCACGGTCGGCGACGGCCCGGAAGCACAGGCCGGCCAGGTCGTGACCGTGCACTACGTGGGCGTGTCGCACTCGACCGGCAAGCAGTTCGACGCCTCCTGGGACCGTGGTGAGACCTTCCAGTTCCCGCTCGGCGGCGGCCGGGTCATCCAGGGCTGGGACCAGGGCGTGGCCGGCATGAAGGTCGGCGGCCGGCGCAAGCTGACCATCCCGCCGCACCTGGGCTACGGCGCCCGCGGTGCCGGCGCGGCGATCAAGCCGAACGAGACCTTGATCTTCGTGGTGGACCTGCTCGGCGTTAACTGAGCGTGTGCGCAGGCGGGCTTACGCTCCCGGATCGTGAGCCCGCCGCATAAATCCGGCTCCAAAAGCGACGTTCATCACACGCGCTGTGGCCCCGCCGTGCACGCCCACACACGCGTGCGCTTACGTGTGTGACGGGGTGTCATATCCTCTCCCGGTCAGTTGACGCTGAGCTGGGTGAAGACTGCTCCTTAGGTCGCCTTTAGCACGTGCGCGCAAGCTTTTACCACGCGACACGACACCGGCACCACAAGATCCTGAATAGCGGGACAGTCACTACGACAACCGGGCGAACCAATTGTTACGGCTGTCTCTCTCGGGCGCGGGAACACTGACGATCCCCGAAACGTCTGCAAGAGTAGAGGTTGCGAACATCGGGTATCCCACCGGCAACATGCCAGGGATGCCAAGTGGTCGCAGCCTGACGAGGGCACCGACCACGGTGCCGGGACGGAGGGAGCTTTAACCATGAACACCACACTCACCCGCCCCGAACTGACAGCCGCCGATCGCTGCGACCGCTGCGGGGCTGCCGCGCAGGTTCGAGCGATCCTGCCCTCAGGAGGAGAACTGCTGTTCTGCGGTCACCACGCGCGTGAGCACGAGGCACGCCTGAAGGAGTTGGAGGCAGAGCTGCAGAAGGGCTGAGATCACTACGCAGCCACTGACGTAGTAAGGGGCGGGACTCAGAGTTCCGCCCCTTCTGCTTGTCCTCAGCCCAGTTCGAGGCGGTCCACCAGGCCGGCAGCGGTGAAGGCCGCCACCAGTTCGTCACGTCCCTCGGTGAAGTGGGCCCAGCTCGCGGCCAACACGGCCGACTTGCTCACCAGCCCCGACGCCGAGCGCCTCATCGCGTGCGATTCCGCACCCTGCAGCCGGTACCTGCTACGGAACGGCCGCCGTCACTGGTGCTCCACTCGTTGCGGCGACCGCGCGCGCCGCCCGCGCCTACGCCCGGCGCACTCAGCCGAAAGTGGACTGACGGGTCACATGGTGCCCAGGACCGGTTCGAAGGCCAGTTCGGCGGCACCGATCAGTTTGGCGTCGCCACCGAGCACCGAGGGCACGATCCGGGTTCCGCCGACGGCACGGCTGACCAGGCTCCGGGTCCGGACCTCCCGGCCCACGTCCGCGATCAGCGCGGCGGGCAGTGAGGTGAACAGGTCGCCCAGCACCACCAGTTCCGGTCCCAGCAGGTTGACGATGTTGACCAGGCCGAGCGCCAGCCAGTCGACGAACTCCGCCAGCTGTTCGCGGGCCAGCGAGGAATGGGCTGAGAGCTCCTTGAGAGCCGCCACGATGGCTCCCCGGGGCGACCCCTCGGGCAGTTCCAGCGCCCGGCACAGCGCGGCCTCACCGATCTCGGTCTCCCAGCAGCCGTGGCTGCCGCAGTAGCAGGGCCGGCCACCGGGCTTGACCACCATGTGGCCGATCTCGCCGAAGTATCCGCTGGTTCCTCGCAAGGGCGCCCCAGCGGAGATCACGCCGCCGCCCACACCGACATCAGCCGACACGTAGACCGCGTCGGACGCCCCACGAGCGGCTCCGCGAACGTGCTCGGCCAAAGCGCCGAGCTCGGCGTCGTTGCCCAGCCGCACAGGCATCCCGAGCCCTGTGGAAAGCCACTCACCTAACGGGACATCAGTCCAGTGCAGGTTCGGCGCCTCGTGCACGAGGCCGTCGGAGCCGCGCACCACACCCGGTACGGACACACCGACGGCAGCCGTCTGCACGGACAGTTCGCCGGCGAGCCAGCGGGTGGATTCGACGATGTGCGTGACGATCTCATCGGGCTGGCTGGCACGGCCGTACAGGTTCCAGCTGTTACGGCCGAGGATCTGGCCACCGAGTCCGACCAGTGCGATCGCGACGCCCTCCACGCGGATGTCGATCGCGAGGACCACCGCTGCGGTGGCCTGTGGCAGGACGAGCAAGGAAGGACGGCCGGCGCCGCTGCGTTGCAGCGGCACCCGTTCCTCCACGACACCGGCTTCGGCCAGGCCGTCGACCAGCGCCTTGATTGTGCTGCGGTTGAGCCCCAGCTCCGTGGTCAACGCCGCGCGGGTGCACGGTCCGTCGATGTGCAGACGCCGCAAGAGTGCGGTTCGGTTGTGCCTGCGTACCTCGTCGGGCCGGGCTCCCGCGATCGGCGAAGTAGTCACGACGGCGATCAGGACGTGGCGACCGCCGCACGGCGGCGCGACAGCGCGTCGACCGTAGCCGCGACAAGAAGCACGATGCCAGTGATGATGTTGATCTCCGCCGCGCCGTAGTTGAGCAGGCCGAGCCCGTTCTGCACGACCGCGATCACGGTACCGCCGATGACCGCGTCGGTGATCTTGCCCTTGCCACCGAACAGCGAGGTGCCACCGATGACCGCGGCACCGACCGCGAACAGCAGCGTGTTCAGCGCACCGGCCTGCGGGTCGACCGAACCGACCTTGGACGAGTACACGATCGCGCCGATGGCGGCCAGCGAGGAGCAGACCACGAACACGCTTGCCCGGATCTTCGGCACGTTGATACCGGCACGACGGGCGGCTTCGGCGTTGCCGCCGACCGCGTAGATGTGCCGGCCGTAGCGCGTGCGGTTGAGGACGTACAGGCCGATGACCATCAGGCCGAGCACGATCGGCACCACGAACGGCACACCCTCGATCACGATCGCGCTCTGCGACCGGTTGATCGTGAAGACGTACGTGCCGACCACGGCGAGCATCGTCACAGCGGCGACCTTGGCCAGCGCGATCGGCGTCGGCTGGGTCACCAGGCCGCCGTTGAGGCGCTTGAAGTGCCGGCCCAGCGTCACCGCCGCGTATCCACCGGCCACGATCACGCAGAAGATCCAGCTGCCGCCGATGGTCAGGTTGCCGTTGGCGACGTCGTTGAGCGTCGGGGACTCCGAGCTGATCGGCAGCGTGCCGCCCTGGCCGATGAGCTTGAGGATCACGCCCTGCCAGGTGATGAACAGCGCCAGGGTCACCACGAACGACGGCATGCCGATCCGGGCGACCAGGAAGCCGGTGATGGCACCGATCGCCGCGCCGACGCACAGCGCCAGCAGCATCTCCAGCCACGCGTTCGCGGCGGCACCGGACAGCGTGATGATCAGTGCGACCGCGGAGAGCGCGGCGCCTGCCCAGATGCGCATCAGCACCGACAGCCCGATGGCAACCACCAGCAGCGCGCAGAAGACGTAGAACACCGTGGTGCCCATACCGCCGAGCAGGTTGCCGTTGCGGACCACGTGCAATGCCATGATCGCGGCGCACACACCGGACGCGGTGCCCGCGGAGAGGTCGATCTCGCCGAGCAGCAGCACGAACACCAGGCCCATCGCGATGATGATGGTGCTGGCGCCCTGCTGGAACAGGTTCGCGATGTTGGTCAGCGACAGGAAGAATTCCGACTGCGTGGCGAAGTAGATCACCAGCACGATCAGGCCGGCCAGGGCGGGCAGTGAGCCCAGCTCGCCGCCGCGCACCCTGGCGAAGTAGTCGCCGAGCGCCTCACTGGTCGTCTTCGACGTGGTGTCGATCCCGAAGTCGGAGATCGCACCCGCGCGCTTGGCCTCCTCCGGCGCGCTGTGCGTCCCGGTGGCGGAAGGCTTTTCAGTCATTCGAGGGTCCAGTCCAAGTCCGTAATGTCAGGTAGCCGGATGGCACGTCGGCCGGGTCAGATGGTCACCGCGTCGGGCCGGGCCAGGCCCAGCTCGCCGGACCGCCCGGCGGTGATCAGCTCGACCACCTGGGTGTTGGTCACTTCCTTGGTCGGCACCTGGGCCACCATGCGCCCCAGGTAGAGCGTCGCGATCCGGTCGGCGACCTCGAAGACGTCGGCCATGTTGTGGCTGATGAGCACCACACCCAGGCCCTGCTCGGCCAGCCTGCGCACCAGGTCGAGGACTTGGCGGGTCTGCGCGACACCGAGCGCCGCGGTCGGCTCGTCGAGCAGCACGACCTTGCTGTTCCACAGCACGGCCTTGGCGATCGCCACGGTCTGCCGCTGGCCACCGGACAGCGAGGCGACCGAGGTACGGACCGACTTGACGGTGCGCACGGACAGCGACGCCAGGGTCTCGCGGGCCGCCTTCTCCATCGCGGCCTCGTCGAGCATCCACTGTGAGCCGCGTTCCCGGCCGAGGAACATGTTCTGCACGATGTCGAGGTTGTCGGCCAGGGCGAGGTCCTGGTAGACGACCTCGATGCCGAGCTGCGCCGCGTCCTTCGGACCGCGGATGTGCACCTCGTTGCCCTGGAATACGACGGTTCCCGAGTCGTGACCGTAGATCCCGGCGACGCATTTGACCAAAGTGGACTTGCCGGCGCCGTTGTCACCGACCAGTGCGGTGACCTCGCCCGCGCGCACAGTGAAGTCCACGTCGTGCAGGACGTGGACCGGGCCGAAGCTCTTGTTGAGACCCTTGATCTCGAGGATCGGATCACTCATTTGTGTGTTCTCCGTGAGGGAACCGGGGGCGGGTGCCAGTCGGGGGCAGGCACCCGCCCCGGAGTGTGCGGAACTAGGAGATGCCCTTGGCCTGGCACAGCGGCGCGACATCACCGGTGCAGACCTCGGCGGCCTTGACGTAACCCTGGTCGATCACGAGCTTGACGTTGTCGGCGGTGATCGTCTGCGGCTGCAGCAGCACCGACTTGACCTTGCGGTTGCCGGTCGGGTCGTTCTCCGTCTGGGTGGCGATCGCGTCGGCGGCGGCCGTGTCGTTCTTGGCCAGCGCGGCGGCCAGCTTGGCGGTCGCCTCGGCCTCCTGCTTGATCGGCTTGAAGACGGTCATGTACTGGTCGCCGCGCAGCACGGCCTGCAGACCGGCCGGGGTGGCGTCCTGGCCGGTGACCGGGACCTTCAGGCCGACCTTCTTGAGCACCGTGATGACCGCGCCGGCGAGACCGTCGTTGGCGGCCACGACGCCGTCGACCTTGCCGCCGTTCTGGGTCAGGATCTGCTCGAAGGTCTGGCCGCCCTTCTGGTTGTCCCAGTTGTCGATCGGCTGGGACTTGACCAGCTTGAGCGTGCCGTTCTCGTACAGCGGCTTGAGCACCTTCTGCTGACCGGCGTGGAACAGGGTGGCGTTGTTGTCGGTCGGCGCACCCTCGATCTCGATCACCTGGGCGCCCTGCTTGCCCTTCAGCGCGTCGGCCATGCCCTGGCCCTGCAGCTCGCCGACCTTCGTGTTGTCGAACGAGACGTAGTACTTCGAGCTGCCGCCCAGGTTGAGGCGGTCGTAGTCGATGACCGGGATACCGGCGTTGCCGGCCTTGGTCGCGACGGTCTTGCCGAGATCGCTGTTGATCGAGGCGATGACCAGGACCTTGACGCCCTGGGTGATCATGCCGTCGGCCAGGCGGGTGAACGTGGCGGTGTCACCCTGCGCGTTCTGCACGTCGGCGTCCAGGCCCTGGGCCTTCATGGCCTCGATCAGCATCGGCTTGTCGAAGCCCTCCCACCGGGCGGACGAGGCGGTCTCCGGGAGGATCACACCTACTTTGACGCCACCGGTGCTGGGGGCAGCGGGGCCCGAGGAGGTGCCACCGCCACCGGGCGCCGGTGCCTGGTTGGCCCCGCAAGCCGAGAGCACGAGGGCGACACCCGCACCCACGGCGGCGAGGGCAAGGGTCTTGCTACGCATTCGTCGTCCTTCCAGTGGGACTCGAAAATGTTGTGCGCCACAACATATGCCTGCCACCCCAGTGACCGGAAGCACACTGATTCGATTCAGATGCTTTTGCGGGATACGAACTGGCAACGACGATGTAACCGAAGGGCTTCAGCCCCTTGAACAGTGACGACGCGGTCACCAGGGGTAAGTGGCCGATTCCATGAATACCGACATTTCGGTCAATCGATGTCCCACAGAGGTCACGAATTTGTTGCGGGCACCCCCGTGTGGCGTTCCGGGCCGGACTTTTCGCTGGATCCCGGCGGCTTCGAGCGCGGCCCCACAACGAATCCGCGCCGCACCCCCTCGTCGCGCAACATGCCTGGATGTGCCCCAAAGTGGCGTTGGGAGCATCCAGTGCTCCCAACGCCACTTTGGGGGCACATCCGAGCGTGTGCGAGTTGCTTGTTAACTCGGCGGGGGTTTGTTGTGTCAGGTCACAACAAACGGCTACCAGGAGCGGAGGGTGGCGATTCGTTCCTCGAGCTGCTCGACCGAGGCCATGGCCGTGGGCGGGCCGCCGCACTGCCTGCGCAGGTCGCCGTGGATGACGCCGTGGGGCTTGCCGGTGCGGTGGTGGAACATCGCGACCAGCGTGTTCAGCTCCTTGCGCAGGCCGCCGAGACGTTCCTGGACCGACTGCGGGCGGTGCTCGACCGGCTGCGGGTCGGCCTTCTCGGCACGTTTACGGCTGCGGGAGGCCAGCTGGGCCTCCTGGCGCTGCTGCAACAAAGTCCGGACCTGCTCGGGCTCCAGCAGGCCGGGCAGGCCGAGGTACTCCTGCTCCTCCTCGGACCCGACCGCGGTGGCGGTGCCGAACGACGAGCCCTCGTAGATCACCTGGTCCAGCTCGGCCGACGCGCCCAGGGACGTGAACGGCTTCTCGTCCTCGCCGGGTTCGTCCTCGGTCCGGTTGGCCGCCGCGAGCAGCTCGTCGTCCCAGCCGTCCTTCTCCCGGTGCGGCTTGCCCAGCACGTGGTCGCGCTGCGCCTCCATCTGGCTCGCGAGGTCCAGCAGGACCGGCACGCTCGGCAGAAAGACGCTCGCGGTCTCCCCGGGACGCCGGGCGCGCACGAACCGGCCGATGGCCTGGGCGAAGTACAGCGGGGTCGACGCGCTGGTGGCATACACGCCGACGGCCAGCCGCGGCACGTCCACGCCTTCGGACACCATCCGGACCGCGACCAGCCACCGGTCGTCGGACTCGGAGAACTTGGTGATGTTGCCCGTGGCTTTCGGGTCGTCGGAGAGCACCACGGTGGGTTCCTCGCCGGTGACCTTGTGCAGGATCTTGGCGTACTCACGGGCACTGGTCTGGTCGGACGCGATCACAAGGCCACCGGCGTCCGGCACACCACCGGCGCGCAGCTGCCGCAACCGGATGTCGGCCGCGCCGAGCACAGACGGCATCCACTCGCCGGACGGGTCCAGCGCGGTCCGCCAGGCGCGGGCGGTCTGCTCCTGGGTGAGCGGCTCGCCCAGCCGCGCGGTGAACTCCTCCCCCGCGTTCGTACGCCAGGACGCCTCACCGGAGTAGGCCATGAAGATCACGGGCCGGACGACGCCGTCACGCAACGCGTCCGCGTAGCCGTACGTGTGGTCGGCGACGCTGCGCAGCGCGCCACCGCCGTCAGGCTCGTAGTTGACGAACGGGATCGGCGAGTCGTCGCTACGGAACGGTGTCCCCGTCAGCGCGATCCGGCGCACGGCCGGTGCGAACGCCTCACGGATCGCGTCACCCCACGACTTGGCGTCACCACCGTGGTGGATCTCGTCGAGGATCACCAGCGTCTTGCGGTTCTCCGTGCGCACGCGGTGCAGCGTCGGGTGCGCGGCCACCTGCGCGTACGTCACGGCCACGCCGCGGTAGTCGCGGGAGGTCGCACCCGTCGTGTTGCGGAAGTTGGAGTCGATCGGGATGCCGAAGTTGTTGGCCGAGCCCGCCCACTGGTGTTTGAGGTGCTCGGTCGGAGTCACGATGGTGACCGACTCGACCGTGCGGTCGGCGAGCAGTTCCGCGGCCAGCCTCAGGCCGAACACTGTTTTGCCCGCGCCGGGCGTGGCCACCGCCAGGAAGTCCTTGGGCGAGGACGCCAGGTACTTGGTGATGGCGCGCCGCTGCCACGCACGCAGCGGACGCTGGGCAGGCGGCGGGGAGGCAGGTTGAGCCGGGGGCGCGTAGTCCGGGGCTACCACGAAACTCTTCGGCTCCTTTCGCACACGAATGCCCTCAGGGCGTGTCCCGCTGGACTCGTTGAGGGCATCCGCAGCCTACCTTCCGGGCTGCCGGGCCGCCGCACAGTCACCTCGGCTGGCGGGTCGAGTCGGCCAAATCACTTTCGATAGACCATGCTTGACGCGTTATGAGCGACCAGCATCCGCCACCCGAGAAGGCCACAGCCGGCGCCCCCGCGCGCCGCGGGCCAGGTGGACTGGTCAAGCGCACCCTCAAACGCGCGTGGGACGGCAGCATCTTCTCAGAGGCGGCCGAAGCGGCCTTCTGGCAGACGCTCTCGCTGCCGCCGCTGCTGCTGGGCCTGCTGGGCAGCCTCGGCTACATCTCCGGCTGGTTCGGCCAGCACCTGCTCGACGAGGTCCAGGCCAGGATTCTCGGGTTCTCCCACACGATCTTCAGCGACAACGTCGTCCGCGACATCGTGACCCCCACCGTCGACGACATCCTGCGGACCGGGCGTGGCGAGGTCGTCTCGATCGGTTTCCTGCTCTCGCTGTGGGCCGGTTCCTCGGCGATGTCGTCGTTCGTCGACGCGATCACCTCCGCGCACGACCAGTACAGCGTGCGCAACCCGGTGTGGCAGCGGATCTTCGCGCTGCTGCTGTACATCGTCAGCCTGGTGGGGCTGATCGTCGGGCTGCCGCTGCTGGCGCTCGGCCCGGACATCCTGCCGAACTTCTTCCCGTCGTCCTGGCGCGCGCAGGTCGAGTTCTACGTCGACCTGTTGTACTACCCCACTTTGGGCATTATCGCGCTACTGGCCGTAACGACGTTGTACAAGCTCGCGTTGCCCCGCAAACTGCCGTGGCACCGCGGAGTGCCAGGCGCCGTGCTCGCTGTCGCGGTCTTCATGCTCTCCAGCAGCCTGCTTCGGCTATACATCGGCTGGGTCACCACCACCGGGTACACCTACGGCGCGCTCGCCACGCCGATCGCCTTGCTGCTGTTCACTTTCTTCATCGGGTTCGCGATCGTCCTCGGCGCTCACTTCAACGCCGCGATCCAGGAGATGTGGCCCGCCAAGATGACCCGCAGGCAACGGCGGCGCTGGCGGCGGCTGGAGATGGAGCGGGTCGCCGAGCACATCCGCGCCGATCAGGACAAAGATCACGACAAAGATCAGGACAAACCCGCCCGCGACAAACCCGCCCACGGCGAATCCGTCCAGGAAACCGGACCGGACGTGCCTTCTCACCCTGTGTGACCACCCGTACTCATACCTTGGTACGACCGAAGTCAACCCGCAGGTGCATGCTCGCCGAGCGTTGATATGTCAGGCTGACATTGTCGCCCCAGGGGCACCGGGCGGCGTCTTTTGCGAAGCCCGCGCCGGTGTGGGAGGGCAACCCGCACGCGGCGCGGGCTTCGTCCATTCTCTCAGGGGGAGCCAAACGTGTGGTTTCTGGCGCGCTTAAGCCTGGCCAACCGCAGCCTGATCGGTCTGATCTCGCTGGCCATCCTGGGGTTCGGCATATTCGCCGTGCCCTCGTTGAAACAGCAACTGCTGCCATCGATCCAGCCACCGACAGCGGTGATCATCGCGCCGTATCCGGGCGCGTCGCCGGAAGTGGTCGACGCACAGGTCACTGAGCCGATCGAGAAGACCCTGCAAGGCGTGCAGGGACTTGAGCAGATCAGCTCCGACTCCGCCGAGGGCATCGCGTCGATCCGGACCCAGTTCCGGTTCGGCACGGACATGGACCGTGCGGTGGACAAGATGCAGCAGGCGGTCAACCAGCTCGGCACCCAGTTGCCGCAGTCGGTTCGGCCGACTGTCCGAACGGGCAGCACCGACGACTTCCCAGCGGTACTGCTCGCCGCCGGGACGAGCGGCGACCAGCAGCAACTCGCCGACAAGCTGGCCGCCGACGTCGTGCCGGAGCTCAGGTCGATCACCGGTGTGCGCGATGTCCGGATCACCGGCGCGGGCAAGCAAACCGTCACGGTCACGCTGAACTATCCCCAGCTCGCCGCCGCCGGTGTTCCGCCCACCGCGGTGATCAGCGCGTTGCAGGCAGCGGGCAAGACCGTTCCGGCCGGGTCGCTGACCGAGGCCAACCGCACGTTGACCGTGCAGGTCGGCGGCCAGCTCGAATCGGTCGACGCGCTGCGCGACACGTACCTGTCGGGTAGCGGCAAACCGGTGCGGCTGGGCGATGTCGCGAAGATCGACCCGCAGCCGGCGAGTGCCACCTCGATCACCCGGACCAACGGCAAGCCGAGTCTGGGCATCGCGGTGATGATGGCCGGTGACGGCAACGCGGTCAGCATTTCCCATGCGGTGCGGGACAAACTCGGCGACCTCGGCCGCCGGGCCGGTGCCGAGCTGACGGTGATCCTCGACCAGGGCCCGTTCATCGAGGACGCGATCAGCGGCCTGACCTCCGAAGGACTGCTCGGCCTGCTGTTCGCGGTCGTGGTGATCCTGCTGTTCCTGCTCTCTGTGCGGTCCACTCTGGTCACCGCGGTGTCCATTCCGTTGTCGGTGCTCGTCGCGCTGCTGGCGTTGTGGAGCGGCGACCTGTCGCTGAACCTGCTCACCCTGGGCGCGTTGACGATCGCCGTCGGCCGGGTGGTGGACGACTCGATTGTGGTGCTGGAGAACATAAAACGGCACCTGGCCTACGGCGAGGGCAAACAACGCGCGGTGCTGGACGGCGTTCGCGAGGTGGCCGGCGCGGTCACGGCGTCGACGCTGACCACAGTCGCGGTGTTCCTGCCGATCGCGTTCGTCGGCGGCCTGGTGGGCGAGTTGTTCTCGCCGTTCGCCATCACGATCACGGTGGCGTTGCTGGCTTCTTTGCTTGTGTCGCTGACGATCGTTCCGGTGCTGGCGTACTGGTTCCTCAAGCCACCCAAGCAAGGCGAGGACGTCGACGCGATCCGC
The DNA here is from genome assembly GCF_017876405.1 of Kibdelosporangium banguiense. Taxonomy (GTDB): domain Bacteria; phylum Actinomycetota; class Actinomycetes; order Mycobacteriales; family Pseudonocardiaceae; genus Kibdelosporangium; species Kibdelosporangium banguiense. The sequence goes on from NZ_JAGINW010000001.1 coordinate 12,422,848, forward strand.
GAGGCGGCCGAGCAGAAGGAACGCCGCAGTGTGCTGCAGCGCGCGTACGTTCCGGTGATCCGGTTCGCCACCACCCGCAGGCTGACGACTTTGCTTGTGGCGCTGGCAATCCTGGGCGGCACGTTAGCACTGTTGTCCAGGTTGGACACGAACTTCATCGACGACTCGGGCGGCAACACCGTTGCCATCACCCAGAAACTCACGCCGGGCAGCAGCCTGCAGTCACGTGACGAGGCCGCCAAGAAGGTGGAAGGCATCCTGGCCGCTACCGGCGAAGCCGAGTCCTACCAGGTCACCATCGGCTCGGAAGCCGACTTCAGCGGCCGGGTCTCAGCCCAGAACACCTTCCAGGTGACCATGCGCAAGGGCACGGACATCAAGGCGGTGCAGGACAGGCTGCGCACGCAGATCACCGCGCAGCAAGGCGTCGGCGAGGTGAAGTTCGGTGCGGAGGCAAGCGGGTTCGGCAGCTCCAACGTCAGCGTGATCGTCAAGGCGCCCAACCAGGACGCGCTGAAGGCAGCCACGGATCAGGTGCGGGACAAGGTCGCCGGCGTCGGCGGGCTCACCGAGGTCACCAGCGACCTTGCCGTCAGCGCACCCCGCGTCCAGATCGACGTCAACGAGCAGGCCGCCGCAGCGGCGGGCCTGACCGCGGAGACCGTCAGCCAGTTGGCAGGCCAGGCGATCGCCGGCTTCCCGGTGGGCGAGGTGTCCATCGCCGGCAAACGCCAGGAGATCGTGCTGCGCACCGGCACACCGCCCCGCGACATCGCCGCCATCCGGGCGTTGCCGCTGGTCACCCCGGCCGGAGTGATCCCGCTGGAGCGGATCGCGGACATCCGGACAGTGGACGGGTCAGTGCTGGTCACCCGGATCGACTCGGATCGCAGTGCGACCGTGACGGCCAAACCCGTCGGCAAGGACCTGGGCGCGGTCAACCAGGAACTGGACACCGCGCTGGGGAGCCTGACGCTGACAGGCGGGGCCACGTACACGATCGGTGGCGTGAGCGCCGAGCAGCAGGAGGCGTTCGGGGACCTGGGCCTGGCGCTGCTGGCCGCGATCGTGATCGTGTTCTCGATCATGGTGGCCACGTTCCGCAGCTTCGTGCAGCCGCTGATCCTGCTGGTGTCCATCCCGTTCGCGGCCACCGGCGCGTTCGGCCTGCTGCTGATCACCGGCACCCCGCTGGGCCTGCCGGCGATGATCGGCCTGCTGATGCTGGTCGGCATCGTGGTGACCAACGCGATCGTGCTGATCGACCTGGTCAACCAGTACCGCAAGCAGGGCATGAGCGTGCAGGACGCGGTGGTCGAGGGCGGCAGGCGCAGGCTGCGGCCGATCCTGATGACCGCGTCGGCGACCATCTTCGCGCTGGCGCCGATGGCATTGGGCGTGACAGGCGAGGGCGCGTTCATCGGCAAGCCGCTCGCGCTGGTCGTGATCGGTGGCCTGGTCAGCTCCACGTTGCTGACACTGGTGCTGGTCCCGACCCTCTACACGATGGTGGAAGGGGTCAAGGAGCGCACCCGTGCCCGCCGGGCAGCCCGTCGTGCGCCGGCTCCCGAACTGGTACCGGCCGGCGTCTGAGGTCTTCGGCAAAGCCGCCTTCGCCGCGCCGGCGAAGGCGGCTTTGTGCTGTGTCAGTCCTTGCCTGGGTCGAGCGTGTCGAAGATGCGCTTGCACTCGGGGCAGACCGGCGATCCCGGCTTCGGTGAGCGGGTCACCGGGAACACCTCGCCGCACAGCGCGACCACCACGGTGCCCATCACGGCACTCTCGGCGATCTTGTTCTTCTGCACGTAGTGGAACATCTTCGGCGTGTCGTCGGTCGTCTGATCACGCGTATCGACGTCAGGCAGCGTCTGGGTGGAGGTACTCACGGGTCAATTCTGCATCAAGCCGGCCGTAACCCTGGCAAGATGCCCGCATGTTCTCCAAGGTGCTGGCGAGCTTCGGGCAGGGCGGGGCCAAGGTCGACGCGCAGCTGATGGACCGCAGCGTCCGGCCCGGTGGCCCGCTGCGCGGCCAGGTCATGCTGGTCGGCGGCCAGGTCGATCAGGAAGTGGACGGTCTCGGCGTGACCCTGCTGTCACGCGTGGAGCACACCGACGAACGCGGCGAGGTCTCCTTGGTGGACATGCCGTTCCAGAACATCAACCTGGCCAGCAACGCCGTGGTCCGCGCCGGTCAGCAGCTCACAGTGCCCTTCGAGGTCCAGCTGCCCTGGGAAACCCCGATCACGACCGTGCTCGGCAAGCATCTGACCGGCATGGCGGTCGGCCTGCAGACAAACCTGGACCTGGGTGGTTCGGTGGTCGACCCGCAGGACATCGACGCGGTGGCGATCGAACCCCTGCCCGCCCAGCACCGGATCCTCGACGCCCTGAGCCGCCTCGGCTTCCAGTTCAAAGCGGCCGCACTGGAGAAGAACAAGATCACCGGCCTGGACCAGCACCTGCCCTTCTACCAGGAGGTCCGGTTCGGCCCAAGCCCCGCGTTCGCCCAGATCTTCCACGAACTGGCCGTGAGTTTCCTGGCCAAGTCCACCAGCATGCAGGTCGTCCTCGACGTGCACAAACGCGTCCGCGTCGGCAAAGGCAACGGCCTCGGCCCCCAAGGCCGCCCCTTCATCGGCGCCTTCGCCGTCGACTACCCCAAACTGGCCGCCACGAACTGGGAACAGCAGATCGAAGGCTGGCTCCGCGAAGTAGCCCGTCCCCGCGCGATCTTCGACTAGGCCCTGAATGCGAGACACCCCACGGGTAAGTGGACCTTCCGGTGGTGACCGGTCAGGATGGCGTCTCGTGACCAGTATCGCCATTGCTGATGAAGTACGCGCCGCACTCGCAGCGGGCCAGGCCGTTGTGGCCTTGGAGAGCACCATCCTGTCCCACGGTCTGCCGCCGGGCCGCAACCGCAAGGTGGCGCAACGGCTGGAGTCGGTGGTCCGGGAGGCGGGCGCGGTACCAGCCACGATCGCCGTACTCGACGGGAAGGTCTGGGCCGGGCTGTCGCAGGCGCAGCTGGACCGGGTGTGCGACCCGGAGTCTGGCCTGGTCAAGCTGTCGCGGCGGGATCTTGGGCCGGCGATCGCGCTTGGTCAGGACGGGGCGACGACGGTGGCCGGCACGGCGGCGATCGCGCACGCGGCGGGCATCGGGGTGTTCGGCACCGGTGGGCTGGGTGGCGTACATCTGCCGTTGCCCGGGCGGGTCACGTCCTGGGATGTGTCGGCGGACTTGGACGCGTTGGCCGAAACACCGGTTCTGATCGTGTCCTCGGGTGTGAAGTCAGTGCTGGACATCGAGGCCACCCTCGAGTTGCTGGAGACGCGTTCGGTGCCGGTCCTCGGTTATCGGACTGACCACTTCCCCGGGTTCTACCTGCGGGAATCCGAGCATGAGCTGTCCTGGCGGGTGGACACGCCCGCGCAGGCGGCCAAGGTCTTCGCGGCTCACCGGCAGGCCCCCGGGCAGGCCGGGGTGCTGCTGGCCAATCCGATCCCCGCGGAGTTCGAGATGGACCGCGAGCTGCACGACCGGCTGCTGGCCGACGGCATCCAGCTGCTCAAGGACCAGGGTGTGCAGGGCCGGGACGTCACGCCGGTGCTGCTGGAGCACTTCCACACCGCGAGCGGCGGGGTAAGCCTGGACGCCAACGAAGCGCTGGTCGTGTCGAACGTCACGCTCGCGGCCCAGGTCGCCGTCGAACTGGCCGGCGCCGAATCGACTCGGCAGTGACAATCCTGGTGGTCGGCGACGCCGGCCTTGACGTAATGGCGCTACCCAACGGCGAGCTCGTCTACGGCGGGGACTCCCGCGCCCAGGTCCGCGTCACGATGGGCGGTGCCGGCGCGAACACCGCCACCTGGCTGGCCAGCCAGGGCGCAGACGTCGTGCTGGTGGGGCGGATCGGTGACGACATGGCCGGGCGCCAGGTGCTGGCCAACCTCGCGGCCGCGGGCGTGAAGTGCGAACTGGCCATCGATCCGAACGCCGCCACATGCTGTGTGGTCATCCTGGTGGACCAGAGCGGGCAGCGCACGATACTGCCCGACCACGGTGCCGGTGCGTGGCTGCGGCCGGAGGATCTGCGCCCGGAACTGGTGGCCTCGGCACGGCATATGCACTTGTCCGGGTACGTCCTGCTCGACCCGACGTCCCGGGATGCCGGTCTGGCGATGCTGAAGGCCGCCAGGGACAACGGGCTCACCACGTCCGTGGACCCGCAGTCCGCCGCGCTGATCCCCGACCCGGGTGCGTTCCTGGAGTGGATCCGGGGTGTCGATCTGTTGCTGCCCAACGAGGACGAGCTGGAACACCTGTCACGTGAGCATGACCTGCTGGACTACGTCGGTCTGGTCGCGGCCACCGCCGGGCCGGCAGGCGCGAGCTGGATCGACCGCACCACAACGGTGTCCGTCCCGGCCGAGCCAGTGTCCTGTGTGGACTCGACCGGGGCCGGCGACGCCTTCAACGCCGGTTTCCTCACCGCGTGGCTGGCCGGCGACGAGCCGGACGCCGCGCTGCGCGCAGGGGTGAGCGCGGCGACGAAAGTCGTCGGCGGGATCGGCGCTATCCCTCGATGACGGTGTGCTCGGACCGTTCGACCGCGTGCGCGGACAGCTCGCCCTGGCGACGGCGGTAACGGCTGACTCGTTCGGCCTTCTTCGGTGGGCGGTCGTTGGCGATCAGCACGGCCGCCCACGGCAACGGGATCGACAACAGCAGGAACCCCAGTGCCAGCCACCAGGTCCCGCTGAAGATCAGCGCCAGGATGATGCAGGGGAAACGCAACATCATCATGGTGATGTACTTGCGTTTGCGCGCGGCGTGCTGTTCTTCGAACGACGGCGCAGCCTCGGTGATGAGAACCGGGGTGTCGTCTTCCTTGGGGTTGTTCACGACACCACCTCCACCTCCATCATGTCACGCTGTACCCGAAGCGACACCAGGCCCTGACCGTGGAAGTATTCGCCCGTGGCCGATGATCTTTCGCCAGAGTTCTGCGCCGTTTTGCGAGACGCTTTCGAGCGCGCCGGCTACGACGCTGACGGTGTCCTGCGCCTGCTAGGTGATTCAGCACACGCCGCGCTCGGTCGCGGCGAGCCGGAGCCCGCTCGCCGGGCGGCCCGCGACAGTGGCGCACTGGGCAGCCTGATCAGGCTGTTCCTGCTGGGCGACACGCTGCCCGAACGTGAGGTCCGCGCGATCCTGCCGTGGCCGGAGTCCGTCTCGACCGGCGTCGTGCGTGTGGACGGCGACGACGTGCGCGCGGGTTTGGACGTTCGCCCGTACGGCGACGACCAGGGTTCGTGGTGGGTGTTCGCGGATCTGGACTCCGATCTGCTCGGCGGCCAGGTGCCTGCCGACCACGTGCTCGGCGTCGGGCACGCGTCCTTGAGCCTCGCGCGCGCCACTATCCGGCGTCCGGTCGGTTCAGTGCTTGACCTGGGCACGGGTTGCGGCGTTCAGGCGTTGCACGCCAGCAGGCACGCACAGCGCATCACCGCGACCGATTTGTCCCCTCGTGCCCTTTCTCTGGCCCGAGCGACGTTCAGCATCAACGGTCTGGACGTCGAGACGCGGCAGGGCACGTGGTTCGAACCCATGGCGGGACGCCGTTTCGACCAGGTGGTGTGCAACCCGCCGTTTGTCGTCGGACCGTCACGCGTCGACTACACCTATCGTGATTCAGGTCTCGCGGGCGACGACGCGAGCGCGCTCGTCGTCGCCGCGTTGCCTGAGTACCTGGCACGTGGGGGCGTCGGCCAGTTGCTGGCGTCGTGGCTGCATCTTCCTGGCCGGGATTGGGACGAACGCGTGACCGCCTGGCTGCCGGGCGGGGTGGACGCGTGGTTCGTGCAACGCGATGTAGCCGACCCGGATCTCTACGTAGGAACCTGGCTGCGCGACGCGGGCATCGACCCGCGCTCCCCCGAGGGCTCGGCGCGGGCCTCGGCCTGGCTGGACTGGTTCGCCGAGAACAAGGTCGCCGGTGTCGGGTTTGGATTCGTCACGATCCGCCGGACCGACAGCGAGCCCCGGATCGTCTGCGAGGACCTGCGGCACGCCTTCGACGACCCGCTTGGCCCGGAGGCGGCGGGCTGGTTGGACCGGATCGACTGGCTGCGAGCACATTCGTCACCCGACGCACTGTTGCGCGCGCACCTGAGGGTCGCGGATTCCGTGGTGCTGGAAGAGGTCTCGGCCTCCGGCGACGAGGGCTGGGAGGCCGTCGTACGGCGGTTGCACCGCACGGACGGACCTGGCTGGCAGCACGAGATCGACGAACTGGTTCGTGCCCTACTGGCCGGTTGCAGCGGCGCGTTGCCATTGGGCGACCTGCTGGAACTGTTGGCAGCAGCACACGGCGTTGCCACTGACGCACTGGTCGTCGCCGCGTTGCCGTTGGTCGATGAGCTTGTGCGACACGGGATGCTGGTGCCCGCGTGAGGGCAGTGGCGGCGCGCGTGACGAGCGCGAGTGTGACTGTGGACGGTCGCGTGACCGGCGCGATCACGCAGCCAGGCCTTTTGGTATTGCTGGGCGTGCATACGCTGGACACGCCCGAAAAGGCGGACCGGATGGCGCGGAAACTGCATGAGCTCCGCATTCTCCGCGACGAGGAGTCATGCGCCACTTCCGGTGCGCCACTGCTTGTGGTCAGTCAGTTCACCCTCTACGGGGAAACCCTTAAGGGTCGGCGCCCGTCATGGATCCATGCGGCCCGCCCGGAACAAGCCGAACCACTTGTCAGCGCTGTGGTCACGGCGTTGCGTGCCCGGGGCGCTCATGTCGAAACCGGCGAATTCGGGGCCATGATGGAAGTAACGAGCGTGAACGACGGACCGTTCACCGTCCTGGTGGAAATCTAAGGAACTTCTCAGCCACTGTGGACAGTAGCTGTCTCTTAGGAATATCTCAGGCTCCCAGGCGCAACCGCCGGCTCGACTGCGACGTCTTCAAGTTTGAGAAAGCGGGAACGAATCTCGATCGGGCCACGTTTTCTCTAGTGTCCAGCCAACGGGCGGCACGGTCTGAAAGACGGACCGAGGTTCGTGGGTATGCGACACGAATGACAGCCAGCCCGAGACAGGGGGAGGGAGTCCGATGACCGTCCCGCAGTCGGTGGACCGTGAGGTCCCCGAAGCAGCAACTGAGTTGGATCTCGACGCACAGGGACCAGCGGCCGACTTGGTCCGCGTGTACCTCAACGGGATCGGCAAGACGGCACTGCTGACCGCCGCCGAAGAGGTCGAGCTCGCCAAGCGGATCGAGGCCGGAGTCTTCGCGCAGCACATGGCCGAGACCAACCCGCAGCTCTCCGCGCAGCGCAAGATGGACCTCAGGTCGCTGGTGCGCGACGGGCACGTGGCCAAGAACCACCTGCTCGAAGCGAACCTGCGGCTCGTGGTCTCGCTGGCCAAGCGCTACACCGGCCGCGGCATGCCGCTGCTGGACCTGATCCAGGAGGGCAACCTGGGCCTCATCCGTGCGGTCGAGAAGTTCGACTACACCAAGGGCTTCAAGTTCTCCACGTACGCCACGTGGTGGATCCGCCAGGCCATCACGCGTGGCATGGCCGACCAGGGCCGCACCATCCGGCTGCCGGTCCACCTGGTGGAGCAGGTCAACAAGCTGGCCAGGATCAAGCGTGACCTGCACCAGCAGCTGGGCCGCGAGGCCACCACCGACGAGCTGGCCAAGGAGTCCGGGCTGAGCCCGAACAAGGTCTCCGACCTGCTGGATCACGCCCGCGACCCGGTAAGCCTGGACATGCCGGTCGGCGCCGAGGAAGACGCCCCGCTGGGCGACTTCATCGAGGATTCCGAGGCGACCGACGCCGAGGGCGCGGTCATCTCCGGTCTGTTGCAGGACGACCTGCGCCGGGTGCTCGCCACGCTCGACGAGCGTGAGCAGCACGTCATCCGGCTGCGCTACGGCATCGACGACGGCCAGCCCAGGACCCTCGACCAGATCGGCAAGCGCTTCGGGCTCTCCCGCGAGCGTGTCCGCCAGATCGAGCGTGAGGTCATGTCCAAGCTCCGCCAGGGCGAGCGTGCGGAGAAGCTCCGCGCCTACGCAAGTTGACGTGAGTCAAGTCACACCACTACGCGATGCATACGGTCGATGACCTGTTGTAATCGCTTTCCCCGGGAGGTCGCGGCGGTCGGGGGCTGGCGCGGCCTCTCGAAGTCTCCGGCGACTCTTGTCCGCGGAAAGCGCGGACCAGGTCGACTTCGATGATGTTGGGGGGCCGAGCCCCCCAGACCCCACGGTGCGAGCTCCTCAAGAACCAGCGCTGGGCGCGCTGGTCTCGGACCAGCATCACAGGGGTCGAGTTCAGCAAAACTGGGGGCCAGTTCCGCACGTCACAGGTGACGGGATCACAGGGGTGCGATCTCGTCGCCTTGTGACGGGCGGTCCAGCATCAGAGCGCGGACTGGAGCGATCCAGTCGCGCTCGAGCGGGATGGCGACGCGGGAGCCGTCCGGGAAATCCAGCCCACAGCAACGTCCGGCGGTCACTGCCGACCACCCACATCCGGTCGATCTCGCTCTGCCACAGGATTTCCGGCTCGGCCAAGGTTTTGACGGCGACGGCAACCCTTCCGGCCGTCACGATCGTGTAAGTCATGCGGGTGAGAGTCTCGAAGCTGCGCATCCATTGCACTGACAGCACGTCGGCGTCCGCGCCGTACACCCGCACCTTCGGCTCAACCGCGAAGACCAAACCAGCCAATGGTGTGATCCAGCCGAGCAACACCCAGAACAGCCAGTCCTCGGCGTCTCCCCGGGTGAAACGGCCACGCGGCTTGCCGTTCGCCCGTAGCCCGGGGACACGGCACCGGAACAGGTTCGAGTTGATCACCGGCACGGCGCCCGGCCATGCGGCTCAGCCGCGCCAGGTACTCCTGGTGCCTTTCCGGCGTGTACCGGCGCCGTCCGCTCATGTGACCCATCCAACGTGACGCCTTCACAGCGAGTTCCCGCCCGGGCGGTAACGTCTTTTACCTGTTCCCCATGCCCGCGCGCAAAGGAGCCCGCGTGACCACCACTTCGTTCCAGTACACCGACGTGCTCCCGCTCGCCCCGGACACCACCACCGAGTACCGGCTGGTGTCGCCGGACGGCGTGCGTGTCGTCGAGGCTGCCGGGCGCCGGTTCCTGGAGATCGACCCGGATGTGCTGACCCTGCTTGCCAAAGAGGCGATCAAGGACATCCAGCACCTGTTGCGTCCGTCACACCTGGCACAGCTGAGGGCCATCGTGGACGACCCGGAGGCCTCCGGCAACGACCGGTTCGTGGCGATGGACCTGCTGCGCAACGCGTGCATCTCGGCCGGCGGCGTGCTGCCGATGTGCCAGGACACCGGGACCGCGATCGTGATCGGCAAGCGCACCGAGGGCGTGCTGACCGGCGGTGCCGACGAGCAATCGTTGTCGCTGGGCGTGTTCGAGGCCTATCAGGAGCTGAACCTGCGCTACTCGCAGATGGCGCCGGTGAACTTCTGGGACGAGCGCAACACCGGCACGAACCTGCCCGCACAGGTCGAGCTCTACAACGCGCCGGGCACCGATCCGCGTTACGACTTCCTGTTCATGGCCAAGGGTGGCGGCAGCGCCAACAAGACCTTCCTGTACCAGGAGACCAAGGCGGTCCTGAACCCCAACCGGCTGGCCAAGTTCCTCGACGAGAAGCTGCGCAGCCTCGGCACGGCCGCGTGCCCGCCGTACCACCTGGCGATCGTCGTGGGCGGTCTGTCGGCCGAGCACAACCTGAAGGTCGCCAAGCTGGCCTCGGCGCGGTACCTGGACAACCTGCCGCAGGAGGGTTCCCCGCTGGGCCACGGTTTCCGGGACGTCGACCTGGAGCAGCAGGTGCTGGAGATGACCCGGCAGTTCGGTATCGGCGCGCAGTTCGGCGGCAAGTACTTCTGCCACGACGTGCGCGTGATCCGGCTCCCCCGGCACGGCGCGTCCTGCCCGGTCGGTGTCGCGGTCTCCTGCTCGGCCGACCGGCAGGCCAAGGCGAAGATCACCGCGGAAGGCGTGTTCCTCGAACAGCTTGAGCGGGACCCGGCTCAGTTCCTGCCGGAGGTGCACGGTGAGGAGCTGTCCGAAGAGGTCGTCCGGATCGACCTGACCCGGCCGATGGCCGAGATCCGCGAGACGCTGTCGAAACTCCCGGTGAAGACCAGGCTTTCGCTGACCGGCCCGCTCGTGGTCGCGCGGGACATCGCGCACGCCAAGATCAAGGAGCGGCTGGACGCGGGCGAGCCGATGCCGCAGTACATGCGTGACCACCCGGTGTACTACGCCGGTCCGGCCAAGACACCCGAGGGCTACGCGTCCGGCTCGTTCGGACCGACCACCGCGGGCCGGATGGATTCCTATGTGGAGCAGTTCCAGGCGGCCGGTGGCTCACAGGTCATGCTGGCCAAGGGAAACCGCTCCAAGCAGGTGACCGACGCGTGCCAGGCGCACGGCGGCTTCTACCTCGGCTCGATCGGCGGCCCGGCCGCGCGGCTGGCCAAGGACTGCATCCGCAAGGTCGACGTGCTGGAGTACCCGGAACTCGGCATGGAAGCGGTGTGGAAGATCGAGGTGGAGGACTTCCCCGCGTTCATCGTGGTGGACGACAAGGGCAACGACTTCTTCGCCGCGACCTCGGCACCGACGCTGCAGATCTCCTTCCGCAAGTAGAAAATCGCTTTCCCCGCGGGTCACGGGTGCGCAAGCATGGCACCCGTGATCACCGTGCCCGCAGTGCTGACCAGGTTCCTCCGGGAGAACTTCGGTGAGAAGTGGGCGAACGGCCTGCCCGGGCTGGCTGAGCGCATGCTGGACCAGTGGCGGCTCACCCTCGACGGGGAGCCCATGCACGGCGTTGTCTCCCTTGTCCTGCCAGTGATCCAGGCCGACGGCGTGCCCGCCGCGCTGAAGCTGCAGCCGGTTGACTGGGAGCACGAGAGCGAGCCGGTCGGCCTGCGAATCTGGGACGGCGAAGGCATTGTGCGGCTGCTCGACCACGACCAGGACACAGGAGCTATGCTGCTGGAGCGGCTGCACGGCGACCGGACACTGTCGACAGTCGAGGACGACCGCGAGGCGACTCGTATCCTGGCCGATCTGCTGGCCCGTCTGGTGGTCGTCCCAGCCCCGCCCGGAATGCGGCATCTCAAGGACATCGCCGCTCAAATGGTGGCGGACACACCCAAGGCCGTCGGCCGGCTGTCCGATCCCGCTGAGCAGAAGCTGCTCATGAAGTGGGCCGCGGCGGTCGAGGAGGTCCTGGACGAACCCGGCGATCGCCTGCTGCACTGGGATCTGCACTACGACAACGTGCTGGCGGCCGACCGCGAACCATGGCTGGCCATCGACCCGAAGCCCCTGGCCGGCGACCCAGGCTTCGACATAATGCCCACATTGGACAACCGCTGGGACGACATCGTCGCGACAGGCGATGTTCCGCGAGCCGTACGCTGGCGTTTCGACCTGATGACCGAAACCCTCGGCCTGGACAGGCAGCGTGCGGCCGCCTGGACTCTCGGCCGCGCGTTGCAGAACTGTTTGTGGGACATCGAAGACGGCGAGAACGTGCTCCAGCCCATGCAGGTCGCGATCGCGCAGGCGGTTACTTCTCCTCGAAAATAAGGTCTTCCGGCGGCACTGTGAGTTTCACGGTGTTGTCGTCGGAGACCTGGACGATCGTGTCGAAGCTCGTCCAGTGCCCGGTGGAGACGATGAACAGCCGATCGTCCTTCTGGTCAAGGAAATCCAGGAACCCAGCCAGCGACAGATCGCCGTCCCCCAGCGCCAGGTACTCCGCGAGCCGCCGGAACAGCTTCGGCAACAGAATCTGCTCTTCGGTCAGCGACCGCGGCCGGACGACAGCCGCCCCCGACTGCGTGACATCCTTGGGCCACAAGCCCACCTGCTCAGCCCTGGCGGTTTTCGCCGCCTCGGACAACGCAGTCCGCAGATCCGGGAAAAGTTTGCGGTAGAACGTCGGATACGCCAGCCCACGCGTCAACTGGTAGTAGTTCGCAGTTCGCTGCACCATGCTGACATCGACATGAATCCGCGTCCCACTCCGGCCAGGCGCCGGCCCCCGTCCCGCGAACGCCACACACCGACCATGAACATCGGCCGTACGCGTAAGGACAAAACCCGGCACCTGCAAGGGTTCGCACGCAGTCACCGTGCCATCCCGCTCACTGCGCAGAACCTCGTTGAACCCCAGAAAGTCCAGCAACTCCCCCGCGGCCGCATTGGCGAACCGGGGCGGCTGCCGAGTCTCCCCCACCCTGGTCAGAAAATGCGTCTCCAGCGCGTCGATCCCGTCCAGCCGCAACTGCGCTCCACCGCCCTTGTTGCGCTGGACCTTGTGCACCCCTTCGACCTTGCCCCAGTCCAGAACATCATGCGGATAGAACCGGACGGAGTCGCCATCCGGCCGCGTCCCACTGATCCGATAGGTCCCTTCGATCACCAGCATCGCCATGGTGACCCTCTCCCTCAGCAGACATCCCCTCACCAGGGGTATCGCTGAGGACGAGATTTAGTTATGCCAGCGTGGAGAGTTATGCCCCCAAAGTGGCGTTGGGGGCATCCAGTGCTCCGAAAGCCACTTTGGGGGCATACAACAGCGCAGGTGCCCGGCCGGTCGGGGCATGACCGGCCGGGCACGAAGACCTTTCAGCTCTTGCGCTGCTGGTAGTCCAGGACGACTGTGCGCTCACCGAGTGGGGCGTTCAGCGCCACGGTGAAGGCCGGGTACCGCATGTCCATGGTGCACATCATTTCGGCGGCCGGCGTGGTCTCGACGAGGGTGAGCACGAGTTTGTCCGGGCTGTGCTGGTCGGTGATCTCGACGCTGGCTCTGCCGCAGCCGCCTTCCTGGGCGGTCAGGCCGATTCTGGAGCCGTCGCCCTCGGTCCACACTTTGCGTGGGTAGCCCTCGGGCAGCTTGGCCGCGTCGAGTTTCGTCACCAGTTTGGCGCCGCCAGGCACCTCACCGGGCAGTGACGGGTCGGCCGGTGGGGTCTCGCTGGGCAACTCGGACTGGGACTGGGGTGGTGGGGCGGAGCCAGGTGCCGTCTGGGCACCACACGCGGCACTCAGTGCGAGCAGGACGACACTGGCTCCGACTGTCGCTAGGCGTCTCATGCTCCAGAGACGGAACGACTCACCACTCAGGTTGCACGCAACGCTGACACAGCATCACGGATCGCATCCAACCGCGCCGCCGAGGCGAGGCCGGCGTGGTAGAGGTGGAATTCCTCGACGCCTTCCTCGGCCAGGGCCCGCATCTCGGCGAGCATGGCGGCGCCATCGGCCGGCTTGGGCGGCAGGGCCAGCACGTATCCCGCGATCCGGGTGTCCGGCGCGATCTTGCGCAGGGCGCGGATGTTGGGAGCGCTGGCGTCCGGGCCTGGCCAGGCCATCGCCACCAGGGCGTCGACTTCGACGCCGACCTGCGGGGCGACTGTCGCGAACGGACCGGTGGCCCAAGGGTCGGAGTTGGCGTGCACGATCACGCGGATGTCCGGCGCCAGCTCCCGTATCCGCGTGACCAGGAGTTTGCGCAGGTCAGCCGCCACGCTGGTACGGGCGTCGGCAACCCAACCGGGCAGCTCGACGTTCTGATCCTCAGCGCGGATCTGTGCGCGAAGGCCGTCGGCGTCCTCGTACCTGGCCGTGCACCCAGCACAGAAACATATCGACAGCAGCTTCTGGCGCGCTGGGTCCCAGTCGGCGCCTTCGGTCTTCTCGTGGTGCCCGCCGTGCACGAAGCCGAGCGCGCCGCACGCCTCGAGAATGATCCCGTCCGGCTGGCCGACCTTGATGATCTCCTCGACCAGCGTCCGGCAGTACTCCACCACATCCTGGTTGGAGGGGCACAACGCGTACGGGTAACGGTCGCCGAACGCGTTCACGACCGTGACATCCGGGTGCAGGTCGCCCAGCCGGCTGGAGTGCGTGAGCACCGTCCAGGCGTACACCGGCAGCCCGGCTGCCTTCAGTGCGTCGCGTGCTGCGCGGTACGAATCCGCAGCGACCCAGCTCGGTTCGGCCGGGCGCAATCGCTTGCCCTGCCACGCTTCCTCACGCACCGGCAGATAGAACGCCGCGTGCCGGGCGTCGATCAGCCGGTGTTCCGGGTGAAGCGGGGTCGCGGCCCGAACGGTATGGTACGAGGCCGCCAACGCGACCGCGTCCACACCGAGCTCCGCGTACCGCTGTGCGGCGGCGGGATCTCCCACGACATCCCAGGGATAGACGTGAGCGACAGTCTTCACCAACGCGGACGCCTCATCTCGTAGCTCGGGTCGAACTTCTGCATGTACCCGGTGTCGTTGCGCTTGGTGATCCCGCAGTTCCGGTAGTTCTCCGCCAGGCGGGCCAGCACGTCACGGTCCAGCTCCACACCCAGCCCGGGGCCGGGCGGCACTGCCAGCGATCCATCCACAAAGGACAGCGCACCGGGGGCGACAACATCGTCGGCCGCGTTCCACGGGTAGTGCGTGTCGCAGGCGTAGGTCAGGTTCGGTGTCGCCGCGGCCAGATGCGTCATCGCCGCCAGGCTGATGCCCAGGTGCGAGTTGGAGTGCATCGACAGGCCGATACCGAAGGTCCGGCAGATCATGGCCAGGTGCGCCGACCGCCTCAGCCCGCCCCAGTAGTGGTGGTCGGACAGGATGACCTGGACCGCGTTCACCTTCACCGAGGGCGCCAGGTGCTCGAAGGAGACCACGCACATGTTGGTGGCCAACGGCATCGGCGCGGACGCGGCGACCTCGGCCATGCCCTCGATCTCCGGCGACGGGTCCTCGAGGTACTCGACGATGCCGTCCAGCTGTTTGGCGACCTTGATGCCGGTGGCCGGCGTCCAGGCCGCGTTCGGGTCCAGCCGCAGCGGCGTGTCCGGGAACGCCTCCCGCAGCGCCTTGATCGCCTCGATCTCCTGCTCCGGCGGGAAGACCCCGCCCTTGAGTTTGATCGACTTGAAGCCGTACTCGTCGATCAGCTGCCGCGCCTGGGCCACGACACCGGCCGGATCGATCGCCTCGCCCCACTGGTCGTCCGGAGCACCGGGGTGCCCGGCCCACTTGTAGAACAGATAGGCGCTGTACGGCACGGTTTCGCGGACCTTGCCGCCGAGCAGGTCCACCACCGGACGGCCGATCGCCCGCCCCTGGATGTCCAGGCAGGCGACCTCGAACGGCGAGTAGACCCGGTCGACTGTGCCGGGCGCGGAGAACTGCCCGGTCAGCCCATGTGTGTCCTCGCCCGTCTGCCCGCCGAGCGATTCGCCGACCCGCTTGTGCATCAGGCCGAGCGCGAACACGTCGAGCCCGATCAGGGACGGCACAACGGTTTTCAGTCGTTCGATGTGCGCGAGGTCGCCGTAGGTCTCCCCCAGCCCGGAGATCCCTTCGTCGGTGTGCACTTCCACGATCGTGCGCAGCGCCCAGGGCTCGTGCACACCGGCGGAGTTCAGCAGGGGCGGGTCGGCGAACGCGACCGGGGTCAGGTCAATTCGGGTGATCTTCACTCTCAGCCCTCCAAAGCGGCACGACCGGCGGCGATGATCCGGTCCAGTTCCTGGAGATGTTCGGGTGACGGGTCGGTGAGCGGTGGCCGGACACCGCCGGCCTGAAGCCCGGTCCTGACCACAGCGGCCTTGACCAGGGACACGGCGTAACCGGGGACCTTGTCCCGCAGCTGGACCAACGGCAGGTAGAAGTCCGTGAGCAGGCGATTGGCCAGCGTGGTGTCGCCGGACGTGACGGCCTTGTAGAAGCCGAGCGAGATGTCCGGCGCGAAGCAGAACACCGCCGAGGAGTACAGCTCCACGCCGATGCCGCGGTACGCAGGCACAGTCAGCTCGGCCGTGGGCAGGCCGTTGAAGAACTGGAACGGCTTGTCCACTTGAGACCGGACGGTGAGCACGATGCGCTGCATCTGGTCTATGTCACCGAGCCCGTCCTTCAGGCCGACGACATTCGGCAGGCAGGCGACCTCTACGGCCGACTCCGGGGTGAACACAGCATTGTTACGTTGGTAGACGATCGTGGGCAGATCGCCTGCCTGGCTCACCTCCTCGACAAACCGCACCAGACCGGCTTGTGGCGAGGAAACCAGATAAGGCGGCAGCAGCAGCAAGCCGTCCGCCCCGGCGCCACGGGCCACCTCGGCGAACCGCTTGGCGATCGGCAACGGCCCGCCCGCGCCGGCGAAAACCGGCACCCGGCCCGCCGTGGCGCCGACCGCGACCGAGACGACCCGTTCGAACTCGTCCACGCTCAGCGCGTTGAACTCGCCGGTGCCGCACGCCACGAAGACCCCGCCGGGCCCCGCGGCGACGCCGTGCTTGACGTGCTCGGCCAGCACGTCCTCGGCCACCGCACCGGCAGTGTCGAACGGGGTCACCGGGAAGAACAGCACTCCATCCAGTTGCATACCCGACCTCAATCTCCTCACCGGCGATCAACCCTTGACCGCACCTGTGGTTATCCCACGCAGGAACGACTTCTGCAGCGACAGGTACACCACGAGGCTGGGCACCAGCGCGAGCAACGCGCCGGCGAGCACGATGCCCGGCCCCACCTCGATATCCGACCGCAGGTCGGCCAGCGCCACGGTCAGCGTGTAGTCCGACGGGTCGTTGGCCACGATCCGGGGCAGCAGGTACTGGTCCCAGATCATGTTGAAGCCGAACACCGCGATCACGGCGAGCGCGGGCCTGCACAACGGCAGGATGATCTGCCAGAACACCCGCAGCTCACCCGCACCGTCCACTTTGGCCGCCTCTTCCAGCTCGACCGGGATCTCCTTCATGAACTCCGTCATCACGAAGATGGAGAACCCCCACGCGCCCAAGGGAAGGATCACGCCCGCGAGGGTGCCCCGCAGATTCAGGCCGACCACCGGCAGGTCGCCGACCACCAGTGACAACGGGATCGCGATGACCTCCTCGGGCAGCATCATCGTGGTCAGAATCAGCAGCAGGACGATGGCCTGTCCACGGAAACGCTTGCGCGCCATGGCGTACGCCGCGAACACGCTGACGAGCAGCTGCAGCAGCAGCGCCCCGCCGGCGATCACCAGCGAGTTGAAGAAGTAGCCCCAGATGTTCTTCTCGCCGGCCTCGGCGAAGTTCGTCATCGTGGGGTTGTTCGGCCACAACGATACCTGGGTCGGATCCCGGTTGACGTCGAAAGCGCCGGAGATCACGGTGATCAGCGGCCCGGTGAAGACCAGGATCGCCAGCACGCACAGCACAGCCCGGATTCCCTTGCTGTACCAGGCGTTGCGCGCGGTCGACCACCCCAGTGCGGTATCCAGCCTCGAGGTCACGCCTGGGCTGCGGCTACTCATCTCGCCTCCCTGGACCGGCGCCAGACCTGCACGATCACCGTGAGCAGGAATGTCACCAGGAACAGCATGACCGATGCGGCCGACGCCACGCCGATGTCGTTCTTCTCGAAACCACGGGAGAACACGGTCGTCATCCACACGGAAGTCGCCCCGGCCGGTCCACCGCCGGTCAGCACGTACACCTCCGTGAACACCCGCAGGCCACGGATGGCCGCCAGGGTCAGCAGGATCGTGACCACAGGGCGCAACGCGGGCAGCGTGACGTACCACAGGCGTTGGAAGACGTTGGTGCCGTCGATGGCCGCGGCTTCGTACTGCTCCCGGTCGATCCCAGCGAGGCCCGCGAGGATCAGCACCATGTCGTAGGGCGCGTGCTTCCAGATGCCGACCACCATGACCGACGTCAGCGCGGTGTCCGGATGATCGAGGAACGTCGACGGCCCGGCACCGACCCACGACAGCAGTTCGTTGAGGAAACCGTTGGGGTCAGGGAAGTACAGCACCCGCCAGATCTCACCGACGACCGCCGTGGCCGCCACGACCGGCAGGAACACCGCCGAACGCACGAACCACAGCGACTTGGCCTGGCCCTCGAGCAGCAACGCCAGGAAGAACCCGACGATCATCGACCCGAAGGTCTGGCCGAACGCCAGGACCACGGTGTGCTGGGCGGCCTCCTGGAAGGCGGTGTCGTCCAGGACCGTGGCGTAGTTGTCCATCCCGATGAACACGTCGCCGAGGAACGGCTGCACCTTGTACAGGCTCAGCCGGATGCCCTCGGCCATCGGGATGAACTTGAAGTACAGGAACAACACCAGCGCGGGCAGCAGGAACAGCCACGGGATCAGGTGCCGGTGCCAGTTCCTGCCCCGCCGGGGCGGACGCACGGTGATGCCGCCGTCCCGGGTGGGTGTGGTCGCACCCGGGACGGCGGCTGCTTCGCGGGCAACCGTCACTGCGAAATACCCTGCGTGGACAGCTCCTTCTTCAGCTCACCGGCCAGTTTGCCCAGTTCGGCCTTGGCGTCCGGGCCGCAGGTGAAGATCTTGCTCAGCGTCTCGGAGGTCTTCTGGCGCAACGGCTGGAAGTTCGGTACCGCCGGGAACGGCCGGGCGGAGGACTCGTAGACCGCCTGCGTGGTGTCCCAGCGCGGGTCCTTGAGCACGTCCTTGACGCTGACGTTCTTGTTCACCGGCAGACGGACCACCGGGGTCTCGCCGGACTGCACCTTCATGCCCATCTGCTGGGCCTCCGGCGTGAGCATGTACTCGACGAGTTTCTTCTGCCCGGACGGGTTGGGCGAAGCAGCCATGATGTACATGTCCTCGCCCTCACCGAGCACGGTGTCGCCGCCCGGCCCCTTGGGCGAGGCGATGACCTCATACTTGTCCTTGCCCAGGTTCTTGTCGAACCGGCTGAACATGTACGGGCCCGTGGTGTAGATGCCGACCTTGCCGGTCTCGAACAGCGGGTGCGCGTCGGTGGTGGTCAGTGTGAGCGCGTTCGGGTTCATCACCTTGCTGTCGCAGAACAGGCCACGGATCCACTCGACGGACTTCTGGCTCTCCGGCGAGTCGATGGCGACCGAGAACTTGCCGCCGCCGTTGTCCTTGAGCACGTCGCCGCCGCCCTGCCAGAGGAAGTTCGACGCCCACCACAGGGTGTACCCGCGGTCGGTGGTGGCCGGGGCGAGGATGCCGTAGGTGTCGGCCTGGCCGTTGCCGTCCGGGTCCTGCGTCGTGAAGGCCTTGGCGAGGTCCAGCAGCTCCTCGTGGGTCTTGGGCACAGGCTTGCCGAGCTTCTCCCGCCAGTCCTTGCGGATCAGCGTGACGTTGGCCTGCGTGGACCACGGCACCGCGTGGTACTTGCCGTCCGAGGTCTTCGCGTTGCCCCAGGCCCGGTCGCTGACATCCCCGCCACCTGCGAAGGAGGCGCGATCGACCTCGCCGACCAGGCCCTGCTGGGTGAACACCCCGAGCGAGCCGGTGTCGGTGATGACCAGGTCGGGCAGGTCCTTGGCGGAGGCCCGCTGCTGGATCTGCTTGTCGAAGTCGTTGAAGACGGCCTTGTATTCGACCTTGACCCCGGTCTTCTTGGTGAACTCTTCGAATATCCTGGTGTAAACCTTTGCAGCCGACTCCTGACTCCGGGTCCAGACCTCGAGCGGAGCATTCGGATCCCCCTGCGGAGTAGAGGGAGATGACTCTGTGCCACATCCGGTCAGCACCGCGCCGAGGACGGTGGCGGCGGACAGTACGGATATGACGGATCTACGGGTTGAGCGCATGACTTCGGTGTCCGGCATTGGACCACTCCGACCTGCTGATAGACGCCCTTTTTCACATATGCGAAGTTCGGTCGTACTTGTGAACCCGCAGCCGGGACTGTAAGAATCGACCGCGACTACTGTCAAGGACGTGTGACGGGGTTGTTGCCGAAGGAGGACCCAGATGGCGGTCGAACAAGCCCGTGAAACGGCCCGGCCGGCAGCCGTGAAGTCGGCTGACCGAACGGTGGAGTTGCTGGAAGCACTGGCTTCCTCGGAACGCAGGCTGACGCTGACCGAACTGCACCACGAGCTGAGCTATCCCAAGTCGAGCCTGTACATGCTGTTGCAGACGCTTGTCGCGCGCGGCTGGGTGGAGCTCGAACCGGCCAGCGGGACGTACGGCATCGGCGTGCGCGCCCTGCTCGTCGGTACGTCCTATTTGGACCACGACCCGGTCGTGCAGGTGGCCATCCGGGTGATGGAGCACGTGCGGCGCGAGGTCAACGAGACGGTCCACCTGGCCAGGCTGGACGGCGGGGACGTGGTGTACCTGGCCAGCCGCGAGTCCGAGCACCACCTGCGGGTGGTCTCCCGCGTGGGCAGGCGGCTGCCTGCGCACACCACTTCGCTGGGCAAGGCCCTGCTGGCCGAACGCCCGGCGGCGGAGGTCGACGCGATCCTGCCGGAGAAACTCGACCCGCTGACCCCCAACACGGTGGTCGACCGCGCCGCACTGCACGAGCAGCTCGCCAAGTTCCGGGTGGCCGGCTACGCGCACGAACGCGAGGAGAACACGCCGGGTCTCGGCTGTTTCGCCGTCGCGCTGCCGTACCGCAACCCGGTCATCGACGCGATCAGCTGCTCGGTGCCACTGGGCAGGCTCGACACCGATCATGAGAACCAGGTGGTCACCGCGTTGCTGGAAGGCGCGAAGACGATCACCGAGCTGTTGCGACAATTCGGCCGTTAACTGGAGTCGAAGGGGTTATCGAACGTGACCGAACGCATCCTGATCACGGGGGCGGCGGGCGGAGTCGGGACGCTGATGCGGCCACGGCTGGCCGGCGGCAACCGGATCCTGCGGCTGCTGGACATCAGCGAGCAGCCCGCCGCCGGCGGCGGTGAACAGGTCGAGATCGTGCAGGCCTCGGTCACTGACATGGCCGCGATGGAGAAGGCCTGCGAGGGCATGGACGCGGTCATCCACCTGGGCGGGCACAGCCTGGAGAAGCCGTGGCCGGAGATCCTCGAGGTCAACATCAACGGCACGTACATCACGCTGGAGGCCGCGCGCCGGCAGGGCGTGAAGCGTGTGGTGCTGGCCAGCTCCAACCACGCGGTCGGTTACGTCCCACGGGCGGACGGCGAAGCAGGTGACTACCAGTTCCCCCGCCCGGACACCAACTACGGCATCAGCAAGGTCGCCATGGAAGGGATCGGCAGCATGTATGCCGACCGGTACGGCATGGATGTCATCTGTGTCCGAATCGGTTCGTGCTTCGAGAAGCCCAAGGACACCCGGATGCTCTCGACGTGGCTGTCGCCTGGCGACTGCGCGCGGCTGTTCGAGGCGTGTTTGTCCTGCCCTGCCCCCGGGTATCGCGTGGTGTGGGGCATCTCGGACAACACCCGCCGATGGTTCTCGCTGGACGAGGCCCGCAAGCTCGGCTACGAGTCGCAGGACGACTCGGAGGTCTACGCGGCCGACGTGATCGCCCAGCACGGCGAGCCCGACCCTGATTCGTATGCCGCCCGGTTCCTCGGTGGTGCCTGGTGCGGTCCCGGTTTCGATACTGCTGTGAAGGAGACAGGACGGTGAGTGTGCAGGGCTACAACCCTAGGACCGGTGAGCCATTCGGTGACCCGGTCGAGGCCACTTCCGACAGCGAGGTGGACCGGCTCTGCGAAGCGGCTGAGGTGGCGTACCGGTCGTGGTCGGCGTGGTCGGCGGTGGACCGCGCGTCCGTGCTCGACCTGGTCGCCGACCGGCTGGACGGCGAGTCGGAACTGCTGATCAGCACGGCCGACAGCGAGACGGCGCTGGGCGTGCCCCGGCTGACCACCGAGCTCAAACGGACCACCAACCAGCTGCGGATGTTCGCGGAGGTGCTGCGCGAAGGCAGCTACATCGAGGCGATGATCGACTCGCCGGACGCGGACATCATCCCGCCGCGGCCGGACGTCCGCCGGATGCTGCGCCCGCTGGGCGTGGTCGCGGTCTACTCGGCCAGCAACTTCCCGTTCGCGCTGGCCACAGTCGGCTCCGACACGGCGTCGGCGCTGGCGGCCGGCTGCGCGGTGGTCGTGAAGTCGCATTCCGCGCACCCCAACACGTCCCGGGAGACCGGCCGGATCGTCACGAAGGCACTGGCCGACGGCAACGCCCCCGAAGGCCTGTTCTCGGTCATCTACGGCACCCAGTCAGGCGTGCGGCTGGTCCAGCACCCGCGGGTGAAGGCAGCGGGGTTCACCGGCTCGATCGGCGGCGGCCGGGCACTCTACGACCTGGCCAACTCCCGGCCGGACCCGATCCCGTTCTACGGCGAACTGGGCAGCATCAACCCGACCGTGATCCTGCCGAACGCCGCGGCCGACCGTCCCAGCGAGATCGCCGGCGGCTTCGCCCAGTCGGTCACCATGGGCGTAGGCCAGTTCTGCACCAACCCAGGCCTGCTCTTCGCCCCATCGTCCATTGTGGAAGCACTGGGCGCGGCCGTCACGGACTCGACCGGCGGCGCGATGCTCAACGAGCGGATGTGCGACTCCTACCGCTCAGCCGTGGACACCTTGTCCCACAGCGACTTGGTGTCACTCGTCGCCACCGGCACGGCCCCGGACGAGGCCTGGGCAGGCAAACCGGCGCTGTTCCAGGTCCCCCTGGAAACCTTCGAGGCCAACCTGGAAAAGCTGACCGAAGAGAACTTCGGCCCAGCCGCCCTGGTCGTCACCTACGAAGCGGTCGCCGACATAATCCCGGTCCTGTCCCGCCTGCCAGGCACCCTCACCGGAACGGTGCACGCCTCGGACTCCGAACACGCAGACGCCACAGCAGTCGCCAACGAACTGCGCAAGATCGCCGGCCGCCTGATCTACAACGGCTGGCCGACCGGAATCGCCCTCGCCTGGGCAATGCAGCACGGCGGCCCCTGGCCCGCCACCACCAACGCGATCCACACATCCATCGGCGTCCCCGGCATCTACCGCTGGCTCGCCCCCGTGACCTACCAAACCTGGCCGGACGCCCTGCTCCCACCCGAACTCCAGGACGCCAACCCGCTGGGCATCACCCGCCGCCGCGACGGCACCCTCGCCAAACACTGAGGTTTTTTGCCCCCAAAGTGGCGTTGGGAGCGCTGGATGCCCCCAACGCCACTTTGGGGGCACATTCCTACGGTAGCGGCATCAGGACGGTGAAGCTGGCTCCCTTGCCGGGGATTGTGCGTAGTTCCACGCGGCCGCCGTGGGCCTCCAGGATGGCCGCTGTGATCGCCAGGCCCAGCCCGGTTCCGCCGCGTCGGCGGGACCGGGCTTCGTCTACGCGGTAGAAGCGGTCGAAGATGTTGGGGGCGGCCTCCAGGGGGATGCCTGGGCCTTCGTCGATCACTTCCAGGACCACCCGGCCGCGTGATTCCAGGGTGCCTGCCACTGCGACGGGCGGGGTCTTGCGGGTCGCGGGCAGGCCGACGCGGACGTGGATCTGGCTGTCGGCTGGGGTGTGCGTCATCGCGTTGCTCACGAGGTTTGTGACCACCTGACGGATGCGGTGCTCGTCGGCAGTCACTCTGATCGGCCTGCGCGCGGTTTCCAGGACCATTGGGCGTTCTGGGTCGCGGGCACGTGCGTCGTGCACGGTGTCCTCGACGAGTGATCTGAGGTCCATTTCGGCGAGGTCCAGGGCGCGTTCCTGGTCCAGCCGGGCGAGCAGCAGCATGTCCTCGACGAGCAGTCCCATGCGGATCGCTTCGTCCTCGATGCGGCCCATCATCCGGTCCACATCGGCCCGCTCGGGCGCTCCGCCGCGGCGGTTGAGTTCCGCGAAGCCGCGGATCGACGTGAGTGGGGTGCGTAGTTCGTGGGAGGCGTCGGCGACGAACCGCCGGAGCCTG
Organism: Kibdelosporangium banguiense; assembly: GCF_017876405.1. Classification (GTDB taxonomy): domain Bacteria; phylum Actinomycetota; class Actinomycetes; order Mycobacteriales; family Pseudonocardiaceae; genus Kibdelosporangium; species Kibdelosporangium banguiense. Next base: position 12,446,618 of record NZ_JAGINW010000001.1, read on the forward strand.
GCTTCGGACTGTTCCCGTTGGCGCAACGCGGAAGAGAGCCGGCCGACCATCGTGTTGAGCGCGCCACCGAGCCGTCCGACCTCGGTCCGTGAGTCGGACGCCACCCGCAGGTCCAAGTCCCCGCCGGCGATGTCGTCGGCGGTCTTCTCGATCTTGGTCAACGGCCGCAAACCCAGTCGCACCAACAGGAAACCGACAGCGCCCATCGCGATCAGCAGCACGACGCCGACCACCACCTCGATCCAGATCAGTCTGGTCACCGTCGTGTTGGTCGTCTCCAGCGACTGCCCCACGACCGCGATGAACGGTGGGGCGCCACTCAACGGCTGCTTCAACTTGACCATGACGCGCCATGGCGCGCCGCCCTGCTTGTCGTCGACGACAAACGGGTTCGCACCGTACTGGGCCACTGTGGTCTCGTTGAGCGCGGGCAAGTCCGGCCCGAAGTCGTGGATCGGCGGTGCGTTCACCCGGCTGCCGTCACCGGTCAGCTCGAACCGGATGAACTCCGTCGGCAGGCCATCGGAGTTGCGCCGCGGTTCCGACGACGACGGCTGCGGCCGCAGACCCGGCCCTGGCCGGTCGATCACCTCCTTGAGCTGCGCGTCGACCCGGGCGATCATCGACTCCCGGATCAGCACGACGCTGGCCACACCGATGATCGCCAGCCCGACACCGGCGAGGACCATCAGCGCCACGACCAAACGCATCCGCAGGGTCCATGGTCGGCGCCGTCTGCTGGTCAACGCTCGTCCCTGGGCAGCCGCAGCGAGTAGCCCACGCCGCGGATGGTGTGGATCAACGCGGGCTCGGCCGAGTCGATCTTGCGGCGCAGGTAGCTGATGTACGACTCGACGATCCGGCCGTCGCCGCCGAAGTCGTAGTTCCACACGCGGTCGAGGATCTGCGGCTTGCTGACCACCCGCTCGGCGTTGACCATCAGGTACCGCAACAGGTTGAACTCCGTCGGCGAGAGCTGCACCAGCCGCCCGCCGCGGTAGACCTCGTGCGCGTCCTCGTCCAGCACCAGGTCGGCGTACCGGAATGTGCCGTCGTCGCGGGGGACGTCGGCGCCGCCGTTGGTCCGGCGCAGGATCGCGCGCAGACGCAACACGACTTCCTCCAAGCTGAACGGCTTGGTCACATAGTCGTCGCCACCGGCTGTCAGACCGGCGATCCGGTCCTCCACCGCGTCCCGCGCGGTCAGGAACAGCACCGGCAGCCGTTCCTGAACCGTGCGCAGGCTGCGGGCCAGGTTGAACCCGTCGGTGTCCGGCAGCATCACGTCCAGCACCACGATGTCCGGCCGTACCCGGCGTGCCGTGGCCAGCGCGTCGGCCCCGCAGTCCGCCGCGTGCACGACGAACCCGCTGAGCCGGAGCGCGGCCGACAGCAACTCCAGGATGTTCGGCTCGTCGTCGACTACGAGCACAGTTGCCTCGCCCCGCTGCTGGTCCACCTGACCAGCGTCAACGACGAACCTGGGAACTACCTGGGAGGACCCTGTGATTTGGTTTTCAGTGGACGGTGCACTCGTAGAGCGTTTCATTACCCGCCGTGAGCACCGACTTGCAGTTCTCCTCGACCCAAGTCGACCGGTCAGAGGACTGGCCACCTCGCATACCGCCGCGGCCCGGGCCACCGGACAGAACGAACTTCAGCTTGCCCTCCCGTACCCAGGTGGACAACTGGTCGGCTGAGGGCGCCGGGTCACGTCCGCTGAAGCCGCCCATCCCGATGACGGTCTCGTCGGTGGCGATGATGTACGGCGACGCGGCCTGCGCGCCACCCTCCACCGCCATCGTGATCTCGGCACCGGCCGAATGAGCCTTCGCGTAGTCCAGGATCTTCTGCTGGTCGGCGCTGAGGGTGCCGCTGTCGCGGCCACCGCGCATGCCTCCTGGCGGCGTCATCCCTGGCGGTGGCGTCGTCGACGTGCCGGACGGCGTTCTGATGATGAATCCGCCGCCCATCCCTTCTGAGGGCCCGGCCATGGGAATCCCTGCGTTGCCAGTGGACGCGAACGCACCGGCACCTGACCACACTCCGGGCGCCAGCAGTATCGCGCCCAGCGTGAGCACGATCGCCGTCTTCCTGAGTTTCCGCAGCACCAGCACAAGAATCGCGACGACGGCGACGGCCAGGACCGCGTAACGCAGCCAGCCGTTCCAGGACGTGTCACGGGAGATGATCACCCAGGCCCACGCTGCGGTCACCGCGACGCTCGCGGGGAGCATGATCCAGCTCAGTCCCTTGGGCTCGCGGTACATCTTGATCGCCCACACGCCACCGGCACCGATGATCGCGCCGATCGCCGGTCCCATCACAGTCGTGTAGTACGGATGGAAGATGCCTTCCTGGAAGCTGAACACCACCGCGTTGACCACCAGCCAGGTCCCCCACAGCGTCCAGCCTGCCCGCTGCGCGGTATCGGCCGGAGCGAACCCACGGAACCGCCGGAGCCCGATGACACCGGCGACAACAAGCGCGATCAGCGCCAACGGCAGCAGCCAGCTGATCTGGCCGCCGACGGACGCGCCGAACATCCGGCCCACTCCGGACTCACCGCCGAACGCCAGGTTCGCACCGCCCGGTCCGCCACCCGGTCCACCAGGGCCACCACCGGGCCCGCCTGGTCCACCCGGCCCGCCGAAGATCATCATCTCGGCCCCGGAACCGCCGCCAGGGCCCGCGTTACCGAAAACGCGGCCGAGTCCGTTGTAACCGAGCACGAGATCCAAAGCCGAACCATCAGTGCTGCCACCGATGTATGGCTTCTCCCCCGGCCACAGATCCACAACCGCGACCCACCACAGCGAACCGGCCAGCAACACCACTGCGGCACCGGCAAGGTCGAGCACCTTGCGGCGCCAATGCGCTTTGCTACCAGCGAGATAAGCAGCGAAGAACGCAGGCACAACGACCCACGCGGCGAGCATCTTGGCCAGGAAGCCACAACCGATCAGGAAAGCGGCCAGCCACAGCCATTTCGTGCGACTCTTGGGTTCTGTCGTCTTCATCGCGCGGGTGAACGAGTAGGCCGCAGCCACCAGCGTCAGCGCGAGCATGGTGTCGGTGTTGTTGGTCCGGTTGGTCACCACTGTGATCGGCGTGAGCGCAAGCACCAGAGCGGCGATCAGAGCCGCGTTCTCCCCCGCCCACATCCGAACTGTGCGGTGCAGCAGGAAGATTGTCGCGACACCCTCGATCACCTGCGGCAGCAGCACCGACCAGCCACTGAAGCCGAAGATCCAGGTCGAGACCACCTGCGGCCAGAACGTCAGCGGCGGTTTGTCCACTGTGACCACACCGGCCGGATCGAACGAACCGAACAAGAAGTTGGTGAAGTCCAACGACATCGACTTGATCGCAGCCGTGTAGTACGTGTTTCCCCAGCTGCCGGTCCACAGTACGTAGCCATACATGGCCGTGCCCACCGCGAGGATCGCGATGAGCGCATAGCGGGGCCATCGCTTCGATTCCGGTCGCACCGGCGGCGATTCCGCTTGCCCCACTTCGGTCAGCTGCCCAGTGGCGGCGGTCATACGTCTCCCTTTCCCTGTTTGAAAACCCAGCCTCGCAGCAGCACGAACCGACCGGCGGTGCCGAGCAGCGACGCGCTCAGCAACACCACCAGTTCGAGGAAACGTGTCGGTTCAGCCACCATCGCGTTCAGGACGAGTAGCGCGGCGGACGTGAAGGCGTAATACAGCCCGAAGACAATCAACCCTTGCAGATGCACCCGTCCCCGTGGACCACGCGCACCAAGAAAGGTAAATCTCCGGTTGGCCTCAGTATTGAGCATAGTGGTGATGATCAACGCCAACAGGTTGGCCACCAACGGATCCATCGCGGACCGGAACATTGCATAAAGAAGCAAAGTGACCGCTGTGGACAAAGCCCCGATCGCGCCGAACGACAGCAGCTGCCACACCAGCCCAGTATCTCTTCTGGACACAACAGCATCCGGATGCGACGGTTTCGGATCCGGACGCCTGGGCAGATCAGTAACCTTGGCCGCACCACCGGCTTTCGCGCGAGCGACACGAATCAGTCCACGGATATCCTCCAGCGCGGTCGACCCAATCCGGACCCTGGTGTCGATATCCTCAACCCAGTCGACCGGCACCTCGTGCACCCGCAACCCGTTGTGCTCGGCGAGCAAAAGCAGTTCGGTGTCGAAGAACCAGTTGTCATCCTTGACGTGCTCCAACAGCGGCCGGATGACATCGGTCCGCGCGGCCTTGAAGCCACACTGGGCGTCGGAGAACTTCGCGCCATGACTGAGCCGGATAATCGCGTTGTAGCAACGGGAAATCATCTCCCTCTTGGGCCCGCGAATCGTCCTCGCGCCCGGCGCAAGCCGCGAGCCGATCGAGATGTCAGAGTGACCGTTGATCAACGGCGCCACCAACGGCAACAACGCGTCGAGCCCCGTCGAGAGATCGACATCCATGTAGGCCACCACGTCGGCATCACTCCACTGCCACGCGGTCCGCAGCGCCCGGCCCCGCCCCTTCTCATCGAGGTGCAGCACACGTACCTGATCGATGGCGTCAGCCAGCTCGTCGGCGATCTGCAGCGTGCCGTCCGTACTGGCATTGTCAACGATGGTTATCGTCCACTGAAACGGAAACCGTTCGTCCAAATAGGTCTTGAGGACGCCGACACAACCGCGCAACGCGCGTTCCTCGTTGTGCACCGGAACGACGACGTCGACGGTAGCCGTCTTGGTGACCGCCGGCCGCTCCGAGGCTTGGGTGCCAGTCATGACTCCAGGTATGCCGGTCGCAACCCCAAACAGCCTGGACACCACCTCAAAGGAACCTGTGAGCCCATTTGTTCATACTCATGAACTCAAATCACATTCTTGACCGGAGGTGGCTTTGTGTCCTAACTTTCAAGCACCCTGCCAGCACGGTCCTCGACGAGGAGGAGCCCGATGTGCACCCGTATCACGTTCGCGACGCCGACCATCGCGCTCTTCACACTCACGTGGCCTCACCTGCGCGTCTCTTTGAGCAGACGGAGGATCGGTGCTGCGCCGGTAAGGGTTCCCAGCTGTTGAACCCTCCCCAGACGGGGGCTCGTTCAGTCTGGCGGCGGGAGCGAGCCCCCACCCATCACAGTATCGCCCTGCACCACGAGAGCGCTTCGAGCAACCTGCCAGCCGAAGCCCTCTCGTGGTGCCCCGCTCCCCTTGACAGCCCTCGTGTGTAGCGGCTTCTGTTCTGACACAGCCTCATGCGGCACCCGTGCCAGCGACCGGCCCTGCGCGCCCCACCGAGTTGTCCACAACCACCCCAGCTATCCACCTGGGCTAAGTCATGGTTCGTAGGCGGCGGGGGCCCGTGTCGTGGCGGGATGGGGGTGGGCCGACGGCGACGCGGGCGTAGACGACGCTGGCGCCGGCTTCTGAGGCTACGACCGGGTCCAGTTCTAGGGCACGGACCTCGGGAACGTCCTCAGCTAGCGCGGCAACACGGAGAACCAAGTCTTCCAATGCGCCGAGATCCGCCAGCGGGCTGCCGCCGTAGCCGGCGAGCAGCGGGGCGGCCTTGGGGGCTCGGATCAGGCCTGCTGCGTCGACGTCTGTCATGGGGATTGCTCGGTAGGCGCGGTCTCCCAGCAGGTCGTTGACCACACCGGACAGTCCGAATGAGACCAGTGTGCCGAAGGACGGGTCGTCCTGCAGGCCGATGACGCAGGAGGTTCCCTTGGCGACCATTCGCTGTACGTAGACTGTGTCCGCGCCTGATACTGCGCGGAGGTCTGTGTAGGCGGCGCGCATGGCGTCGGCGCTGCTGATGTCGAGGCGGACCGCGATGAGGTCGAAACGGTGTCGCAGCAGGGAGTTCGCCGATTTCGCGGCTACTGGGAAGCCTAGTTCCTCTGCTGCCTGGGCTGCTTCTTCCGCGCTGGTGACCACTCGGAAGGGGGCGACTTCGATGCCGTAGTGGGTCAGCAGGTCCACGGCTTGGGCGTCGGTCAGCCATTTGCGGCCTTCGTCCATGGCTGACTGGACCAGGTTGCGTGCCGCCACTGGGTTTGTGCCTGGAGGGTGGACGAGGGTTCCGCGTGGGGCCGAGCGCCAGCGGGCGTAACGGGTGACGCGAGCCAATGCCAGTGCGGCCCGTTCTGGGCTGGGGTACGAGGGGATCGAGCCACGGCCGGGAGCGCCGTGCGGGCCTGGCACTGCCAGCTCCGCGGGGACTCCCTCGGCGGCCAGGAATGTCGATACGATCGGCTTTCCCAGGCCTGCGGCCACTTCCCGGAGTTCCCGGGCGTATGCCGTGCCTGGAACCGCGAGCGGCGGCACGAAAACCACGATCAACGCGTCGACGTCGTCTCTGAGCAGGGCTTCCCGCACTGCCGCGGCGAATTCCGCCGGTCCTGCCTGGGCGCCGACGTCGACTGGGTCGCCCGCCAGTTCGAGGCCCTGGGCCAGGGCGGTGTCCGCGGCCAGGACTCCGATCGCAGTCGAGTTCCCGACCACGGCGACCCGGCTTCCCTCCGGTAGTGGTTGGTGCGCAAGGAGAATCGCGGTGTCGAACAGTTGCGCCAGTGACTCCACGCGGATTACGCCGGCCTGTTCGAAGACCGCCTGCACGCTTGGTTCGTCAACAGGGACGGATGTGGCCGCGAGCGCGGGCGATATGGCGTTGCGCCCGGACTTCACGGCCACGATCGGTTTCGTGCGGCCGAGTCTGCGCGCGAGCCGGGCGAACTTCCTGGGATTGCCGAAGGATTCCAGGTACAGCAGGACTAGATCTGTTGCCGGGTCGGTCATCCAGTACTGCAACATGTCGTTGCCGGAAACGTCAGCCCGGTTTCCCGCTGAGACGAACGTCGACAGTCCGAGGCCACGGCTCGCCGCGTCAGCGAGGATCGCGGTGCCCAGCGCGCCGGACTGGCAGAAGAAGCCGGTCCGGCCCAGGCCTGGCAGTTTGGGCGCCAGGCTCGCGTTCAGCCGGACGGATCGGTCCATGTTCACGACGCCGAGTGCGTTCGGGCCGACCACCCGCATGCCGTGGGCCCGTGCTTCGTCGGCCAGTTTCTGCTCTGCGCTGCGGCCTTCGTCGCCGATCTCGCTGAAGCCGGACGTCACCACCACGAGCGCCTTGACGCCCTTGGCGAGGCAGTCGTCCATGACCTCGTTGATGCTCGTCGCGGGCACCGCGACCACCGCGAGGTCCACGGGGTCAGGGATGTCGAGGACTCTGCGGTACGCGCGGACTCCGCGGACCGACGGGTGCTCGGCATTGACCGGGAAGACCGGGCCGGCGAAGTCGGCGGTCAGCAGGTTCGTCAGGACCGCGTAGCCGACCTTGGTCGGGTCTGTCGACGCGCCGATCACGGCCACTGACTTCGGGTGCAGCAGGTTGTGCACGCTGCGCGCCTCGGCCGCCTGCTCCCTCGATCGCGCGACCGCGACCGACTCGTCGGTCGGGTCGATCGCGAACTCGAGGTGGATGACGCCGTCCTCCAGGGCTCGGCTGATCTCGTAACCCGCGTCGCGGAAGACACGCACCATCTGGCCGTTCTCGCCGAGGACCTCGGCAACAAACCGATTGAGGCCGCTTTCCTGCGCCGCCGCGGCGAGATGCTCCAGCAGGATCGAGCCGATGCCGCGGCCTTGGTGGCTGTCCTCGACGACGAAGGCGATCTCGGCCTGGTCGCTGCCGTTCAGGCGTTCGTACCGGCCGACCGCGATGATGTCGTCGCCCAGCATCGCGGCGAACGCGACACGGTCATGATGATCGAGGGTGACGAAGCGTTCCAGGTCACGCGGTGGGATGCGCGGATACGCACCGAAATAGCGGAAGTAACGCGTGCGTTCGGACAACCGGCCGTGGAACGCGACCAGTCTGTCGGCGTCGTCCGGCGTCATCGGTCGCAGATGGACAGTGCCGCCGTCCGACAGCACCACGTCCGCCTCCCAGCGGCGTGGATAGTCGTAGGGATCGAAATCCGCCAAGGTCAGTCCCGTGGGTCGTCCGGATCCAGGCCGTGCAACGGGAACACCGCGTGCCGGGCGTCCCGGATGACCGAGTCGACCGGCTGGGTATCGGTGCCGTCCCACGGTTCGTAAGCCGTGTCCTTGCCGTCTCCCATGGTGCGCGGCAGCAGCGCGGTCGGCGCGCGGCGCTGCACGTCCTTCACCCACTCGGGCGGCAACGACGCGGCTGGGTCGATGTCCCGGTCCAGGACGGTCGCCAGCAGGTGGGTCCACGACCTGGGCACGACTCGCAGCAACTGGTACCCGCCTCCGCCGAGCGCGAGCCACTTGCCACCTGCGTGTTCTTCGGCGAGCGACCGCAGGACGCGGTAGGTCTCGCGATGCCCGTCGACGCTGAGATACAGGTCCGCCAGCGGGTCTTCCTCGTGAGTGTCCACACCGCACTGCGTGACCAGCACGTCCGGCTGGAATTCCTTCAGCAGCGACGGCACGACAGCGTGGAAGGCACGCAGCCAAGCCGGATCCCTGGTGTGGGCGGGCAACGGGATGTTCACCGAGGTGCCCTGCGCGTTCGGCCCGCCGAGCTCGGTCACCCGGCCGGTGCCCGGCCACAATGTCATGGGGCTCTGGTGCAGCGAGATCGTGAGGACGCGCGGGTCGTCGTAGAACGCTTGCTGGACACCGTCGCCGTGGTGCACGTCGACGTCGATGTAGGCGACACGCTCGGCACCGTTGTCGAGCAACCAGGAAATGGCCACGGCGCAGTCGTTGTACACGCAGAATCCGGCGGCGTGGTCACGCATCGCGTGGTGCAGGCCGCCCGCGATGTTCACGGCGCGGTTGGCCGCGCCGGACGCGATCTTGCTCGCGGCCAGCAGCGACCCGCCGACCACGAGCGACGAGGCCTCGTGCATCTGCGAGAACACCGGGTTGTCCGGTGTGCCGAGCCCGTGGCCGACGTCCCAGCCGACCATCGGGGCTTCGCGCACGGCGCTGACGTACGCCACGTCGTGGATCCGCTCGATCTCGGTGTCGGCGGCGGGCTCTGGACTGAGCAGATCGACCCCGTCGAGTACCCCGAACTGTGTGGCCATCGCGATGGTCAGCTCCAGCCGGACCGGGTTGAACGGATGGTCTCCGCCCAGGTCGTAGGCAAGCAGAGCAGGATCCCATACGACGGCGGCTGGCGTGCCCATGGTTCAACACTAGTCTGATCCCCGTGATCGGACGGATTGTCTGCGCCCTGGGTCTCGTCTTGCTGGTCAGCGCCTGTATGCAGCCGGTCGACGGGGCACCGGTCGCCGCCGAGGGCCCGGCCGCCGAGACCACGACGGCGGTCGACGACTTCCCGACCGAGTCCACGGAGCCCACCGGACCGACCAGGCCCCGCTCATCGTCCTCGTCTCCGACGACCACCCGCACGTCGTCGAACACGGACGTGACGATCACCAACCGCAAGACGATCTCGACCCCGCCCGCGTGCGCCACGCTCGTCACGCCCGCCCAGATCGGCCAGCTGACCGGGACCACGGCCACGCCTGAGCCCGAGGACAAAGGCTTCTGCAGCTACACCCTCGCCCGGCCCAGCGGGCCCGCGGGCATCACCCTGGTCGTGCTCACCTCCGCGCTCGACACCCAGAACACCGAGGAAACGACCTTCGAGGGCAACACCGCCCACCGCCTCAGCACGCAGGCCACGACCTGCGACATCCGCGTGGCCCTGACCGACGACCGGACCTCGCCCTACCGTGTTCTCTGGGTCTCGATCGTGCTCTCGGCCCCGGCGGAGCCGCTCTGCTCGACTGTGGAGAAGCTCGCCAAGAGCGTCTTCGACAAGCTTCCCAGCAGCTGATCAGCCGGTGGCGGCCGGCCGCTGTGGATCGGACGACCACTGCGACCACGAACCCGGGTACAGCGCCGCCGGGCTTCCCGGATCCGTTATTCCGGCCGCTTCCAGAGCCAGTACGACCGAGGACGCCGTGACTCCCGAGCCGCAGTACGCGCCTACTGGTTTGCCGGCTCGCACGCCGAGGTCGTTGAACCGGTCCGCCAGTTCGGCAGCCGTGCGCCAACGGCCTTCCGGGCTTATGTGCCCAGTGAATGGCGCGTTCACCGCGCCGGGAATGTGGCCGGGGCGCGGATCGATCGGTTCCGTTTCACCGCGGTAGCGCTCAGGTGCGCGGGCGTCGAGCAGGACACCGTCCCGCGCCAGTTCGGCCGCGCCGTCAGCGTCGACAGTCGGCATGGCACCCGGCCGGACCGTGATGTCGCCGGGCTGCGGCTGGGGAACGTCGGTGGTGACTGCCCGTCCTTCCTGCTCCCATGCGGCGTAACCACCGTCCAGGACAGCCACGGTTTTGTGTCCGGACCAGCGCAAAAGCCACCAGGCACGCGCTGCGACCGAGCCGTTACCACCGTCGTACACGACCACGGCGGAGTCGTCGCTGACACCTGCCGCACGCAGTACTCGTTGCAGATCCTCAGGTTCCGGCAGCGGGTGCCGGCCACCCGGACCCGGTTCGGCGGCCAGTTCCTTGTCCAGGTCCAGGAAGACGGCGCCCGGCAGGTGACCGGCCATGTAGGACTCACGGCCCGGCGGGCCGCCCAGCGCCCATCGAATGTCGAGCAGGACCGGCGGCCGGGCGCCGGTCCTCAGGTCCGCCAGTTCCGATGTGGAGACAAGTGCGCGCACGCATACATCCTGGCCTGCAACGCGGCGTGACGACCATCCGACTCGCGACCGGGACTGTCGGAGGGTGCGACTAACATGGATGCCGACGAAGGGGTAGCGGCGTGAACGATCTCATCGACACGACAGAGATGTACCTGCGCACCATCTACGAGCTTGAAGAAGAAGGTGTGGTGCCACTGCGCGCGCGGATCGCGGAGCGGCTGGGCCAGAGCGGGCCGACGGTGAGCCAGACAGTCGGCCGGATGGAACGCGACGGGCTGCTCGTGGTCGCTGACGACCGTCACCTCGAGCTCACCGATCACGGCCGGGAACTGGCGATCGCGGTCATGCGCAAGCACCGGCTCGCCGAGCGGCTGCTGGTCGACGTGATCGGCCTGGAGTGGGAGCACGTGCACAGCGAGGCCTGCCGCTGGGAGCACGTGATGAGCGAGGCCGTCGAGCGCAAGCTGGTCAAGCTGCTCGGCCACCCGACCACCTCGCCGTACGGCAACCCGATCCCCGGCCTGGACAAGCTGGGCGAGGGCGAGCCCGCCCCGCCGGCCGAGGCCGACCTGGTCCGCGTGGACGAGGTGGCCCGCCGGGGCGGCGGCAAGATCGAGATCGCCCGGATCGCCGAGCACGTGCAGATGGACCCGGACCTGATGGCCGAGCTCAAGTCGGTCGGGCTGCTGCCCGGGCAGACCGTGAGCGTCGGCCCGTCCAAGGGCGACGGCAACAACATCGAGGTCAGTGGTGCGGGCAACTCCGCCCAGCTGGCCCCCACGGTGCTGCACGCGGTTCTGGCGCGGTCCTTGTGACGATTTCCACCGGAACACAGGCTGAGCGTGCGGCAGAGGCGTTCCAGCGACTGCACGGCCGGTCTCCGGCCGGCGTGTGGTCGGCGCCTGGCCGTGTGAATCTCATCGGTGAGCACACCGACTACAACAACGGTTTTGTGCTGCCCTTCGCCATACCGCACCGCACCGCGGTCGCGGCGTCCCCGCGCGAGGACGACACGATCACCGTCGCCACGCTGCACGACAACGGCCGCCACGAGGCCGCCGATCCGGTCAGGATCGCGGACCTGGTGCCCGGCACGATCCCAGGCTGGCCCGCATACCCCGCCGGGGTCGCCTGGGTACTGCGCGAGCAGGGCTTCAGCACCGGTGCCGACCTGGTCATCGCCGGTGACGTGCCTGCGGGCGCAGGCCTGTCCTCCTCTCACTCGTTGGAGTGTGCGACCGCCCTGGCCCTGCTCGGCCTGGCCGGTGGGCAGGCGTCGCTCAGCGACATAGCCAAGTGGATCCAGCAGGCCGAGAACGACTTCGTCGGCGCGCCGACGGGCCTGCTCGACCAGACCGCGTCGCTCTGCTGCACCGCCGCGCACGTGCTCTTCCTGGATGTCCGGTCCGGCGAGGCCGACCAGGTCCCGTTCGACGCCGGCAAACACGGCCTGGAAGTGCTCGTGATCGACACCCGGGCCAATCACTCGCACACCGAGTCCGGCTACGGCGACCGCCGCCGGGGCTGCGAACGCGCGGCGGACCTCATGGGTATCCCCTCGCTTCGTGAGATCTCGTTCGAGGACCTGTCGGCGACCTTGGAGAAACTGCCCGAGGACCTGCGCCCGCTCGTCAAGCACGTGGTGGCGGAGAACGACCGTGTGCTGCGCACTGTCGAACTGCTCCGGCAGGACAAGTACGAAGAGATCGGGCCGTTGCTGAGCGCCTCGCACGCCAGCCTGCGCGACGACTACCGCGTGTCGTGCGACGAGCTCGACGTGGCCGCGGAGGCGGCCGAAGCCGCAGGCGCCCTCGGTGCCAGGATGATCGGCGGCGGGTTCGGCGGGTCGGCAATCGCCCTGGTCCGCGGCGACGCACGCGCCGAGGTCGAGGCCGCGGTCACCGCGGCGTTCGCCAAGCGGTCCTTCACCGCACCAAGGATGTTCACGGGGGTGCCCTCGGCGGGCGCCGGCCAGGATCGTTGATCACTATCGTCCGGAAGGGGAACAACCTGTGAAGCTGCTCGTGACGGGCGGTGCGGGGTACGTCGGAAGCGCTTGCTCCGCCCGGCTCGTCGAGGCCGGCCATGAGGTCGTCGTGGTCGACGACCTGTCCACCGGGCACGCCGACGCGGTGCCTGAGGGCTGCCGGCTCGTCCAGGCGGACGTCGCCGACGTGGCGAACACACTGCTGGGCGAAGGCTTCGACGGCGTGCTGCACTACGCCGCCAAGTCCCTGGTCGGTGAGTCCATGCAGGACCCGGCCAAGTACTGGCACGGCAACGTGGTGACCTCCCTGCGTCTGCTGGACGCCATGCGCGAGCACGGCACTCCCCGGCTGGTCTTCTCGTCCACCGCCGCGGTCTACGGCGAACCTGACGAGGTCCCCATCCCCGAGACGGCACCCACCCGTCCGACGAACACCTACGGCGCCACCAAACTGGCCGTAGACCACATGATCACCTCCTACGCCGCCGCACATGGCCTCGCGGCCACCAGCCTCCGCTACTTCAACGTGGCAGGCGCGCACGGCCGCTACGGCGAACGGCACGCCATCGAGACCCACCTGATCCCGATCGTCCTGCAGGTCGCCACCGGCCAGCGCGACCAGGTCCAGATCTACGGCGAAGACTGGGACACCGAAGACGGCACCTGCGTCCGTGACTACATCCACGTCACCGACCTCGCCGACGCCCACCTCCTCGCCATCGAGAACGCCACCCCAGGCCAGCACGCGATCTACAACCTCGGCAACGGCACCGGCTTCTCAGTCCGCCAGGTCATCGAGGCCTGCCGCACCGCCACCGGCCACAAGATCCCCGCCCAGACGGCCCCCCGCCGCGCCGGCGACCCAGCCGTCCTGGTGGCCTCCAGCGACCGGGCCCGCACCGAACTCGGCTGGAAACCCGAACGCACAGACATCGCCACCATCGTCGAAGACGCCTGGGACTTCACCCGCTCCCGTTAGGACCCGTGTTCCGGTGGTCGTCCGAGGGTCTCGCCCTCGGACGACCCCGGCCAGGCACCTCACAAGCTGCGGGCGACGATGTCGCCGTATGAGGTGGTGGCCCGGATGTCGAGCTCAGCGGTGCCGTCGTTCTTGAGGGTGTTGCTGATGCGGCCGTAGCTGGTGCCGGCGTCCAGAACTGCCGAGACGCCGGCGGCGGCACCGACGGAGATATCCCCGGCCTGGGCGCGCAACACAAGCGTGCCGCGGACAGCTTCGGCGATCCGGATGTCACCCTTGGTGGTGCTGATCTCCGCAGTGCCACCCAGGCGGCCGACCTCGACGTCGCCGTGAGCCGCGGTGAGCCGGACACTGGCGGCCTCTTCAATGGTGACCTGCTGGTACGCACCATCGACAAAGACCTCGCCCAGGCGCCCGACACCGTGCAGTTCAGCGGTGTCCTTGGCCTCAACACGGGACCCGACGGGCAGGCACACGGTGACCTTCAAGGTGCCGGAAGGACCGAAGTACTGGTTGCGGGGCTCGGCAGTGTGGACCCGCAGAACACCATCGGCGAACGCGACCGTGGCCCGCTCCGCGGCTTTCACGTCGCGCCCCTTACTGGCGTCGGCGGGCTGGACATCGACGGTGGTGTCGGCCCGGTCAGTGGCGATGAGCTGAACGTGTCCGGCCGGGATGTCCAGAACGGCGGAGATCGGGGCCGGGGTGTCGAAAGTCTGCATTGTGTTCTCCTGATGGTTTGTGCGGTCCCCGTTGGTAGGGCCCGCTGATCACGAGAGCAACAATCGCCCGCTCTCCTGACACCGAACGGTCACCGCCCTGACCCACCCCTGACACCGCACGAACGTGGTGGTCCTGCCGTGTTCATCCGGCCCGTTGCAGGTACTTCCCCGAAGCCCAGCAAACCCAAGCAACACCCCTGCGAGAAGCGAGACCAGTCCAAGCCGATCCGGTCAGCACCCACGAGTAGGAAGCGGGACAAGTCACTGACACGAAGCCTGGCGGGCGCGGCAGCACCTTGACCAGGGAGGCAGGATGGTCAGCTGGCGGGCCCGGTCAGCGCCCACGAACGCAACCCTAGCCCCGGTCACCGAGCTGAGTGGTCTGGCGGGCGGGGTTGGCGCCCTCGGTCGTGAACTGGCGCTGGTTATCGAGCCCCAGCAAAGGAAAGCGCGGGCAGAGGTGTGTCCTGAGTGTCCTCATCCTCGGTCGGTCTGGGCGGAGCCTGATCACACATGCTCAGGGCACCGCAGTGCAGCGGCGATCAGCCCTGGCCTGGTGCGGGCGCCGGCGGAAACCCAAGCGTGCAGTGTCCTGGGCATGTGTGGTTACCCCGGGGCAGGCCAATCGAGGGTGAGGCGCGGGCCTCTCTTTTCCCCTCATTCGAGGGAGGTTTGCCTGCCCGGCGAGGGCGTGATCTTTCCCCAGGTGAAGCGTCACAATCACATCGGAAGAAAGCAAACCTCGACTGACACGACGACACGGATCGGCTAGGGGCCGGAAGGCCGTGGGAGGCCCTGTTTTGGCGTGGGGTGTCAGTTCTGGGCATGGGTTTGTTCTCCGTGGAAGGCGTGGGCGACGGCTTCGGCTACGGCGGTTGGGGGTAGGCCCCAGTCCATGGAGTAGCGCAGGAGTTGGGCGCCCCAGTGTTCGGGGTTGGCCTCCAGGGCTGCGTCCAGTGCTACGCCGGCTTTTGCGCCGTCGCCCTGCAGGAAGGCTGTGAAGGCGAGCAGGCAGGCGGCCTCGGCCCGATACGGGACCGGCAAGGCGCGGGTGAGGTCCGCCCAGAGTTGTTCCAGGGGTCTGCCCAGTTGGATGACCTCGGGTTTGAGGCATCCGTCGCGGACACGCATGTGGGACAGGGCTACAGCCAGGTCGACGATTCGGTCGTCGTCCAAAGTGAGTGTGCCGTCGCGGACGTCGGCGATGGCATCGGCGACAAGTTTGGTGGCGCGGGCTTCGTCTGGTTGGTGCAGAAGGGCGGCCTTGATCCGCTCGGCTCTGAGGGCGAGCGGGTAGCGGTCGACAGGTTCAAGGGAGGCGCGCATCTCGGCTCTGCTGTCATAGGTGATGGAGCCGGACGCCGCGGAGGCGGCGGCCAGTGGGGACGAGGTCGGGTCGGGGAGTTGTCCGTTGCATTCCAGGTTCGTGTAGCACCACCAGCTGGCGTCCTTCGCGATCTCCGGTGTCCAGAACGCGTGGTAGACCGCTACGCCGACTGCCCCGAACACTTTGGTGACGGCCTCGACGAGTGCGCTGTGTGGTAGCGGCAACGGCGGATCGACCACTCCGTCGCACACGACAAGGACGCTGACGCCGCAGGCGTTGGCGCGCAGGACGGGCACCTGGAGTTGTTCTGCCAGAGACCAGTAGAGGTCCGGCGTGGGGATGTCGGCACGCAGGCACAGCGAGACGTTCGACCTGTTCCCGCCTGTGTGGGCGGCGATCACGAGGGAGTTCGCCGGGCGGAAGCCCAGCAGGTGCGGGACGGCGGCGATCAGTTCGCCCGCGTCCCGGAGTTTGATGTGGGTGCGCTGTGTTGTGGTCATGCTTCGACTCTGCCCGGGGTGGGTGGATGGGTACGAGATGTGGCGGGGTGCTGTTGTGGACAACCGGGTTTTGTGGATAAGTGGCGCGCGGGAGATGCTGTCGCGGCGAGAATGTCGGTGGGGTGCGCTACCCTGCCGCGCCGCTGTTGGACTGGAGGAGAGAGATGCACTGGCCACTGGGGACTTTCGGGTTCGGCGGAGACTACAACCCCGAGCAATGGCCGGCCGAGATCTGGGCCGAGGACATCGATTTGATGGGCAAGGCCGGCGTATCGATGGTGAGCGTCGGGATCTTCTCCTGGGCCGAGGTCGAGCCGAGGCCGGGCGAGTTCGATTTCGGCTGGTTCGACCAGGTGATGGACAACCTGGCGAACGCCGGGATCGCGGTCAGCCTGGCGACCATGACCGCGTCTCCCCCGCCCTGGCTGGCCCGGCTGCATCCGGAGACGTTGCCGCAGAAAGCGGACGGCACCAGGCTTTGGCCGGGCGCACGGCAGGCGTACTGCCCGTCGAGCCCGATCTACCGTGATCACGCGGCAAGGCTGGTCGAACAGGTCGCGTCGAGGTATCACGACCATCCAGCACTTTCCTTGTGGCACATCAACAACGAGTACGGATGCCACACCAGGGCGTGCTACTGCGACGTCTCCGCGGCGGCGTTCCGCACCTGGCTAACCCAGCGTTACAAGGAAATCGGCACGCTCAACGAAGCCTGGTCGACCAAGTTCTGGTCCCAGCGCTACGACAGTTTCGACGAGATCCTGCCGCCCCGCACCGCGCCGACGTTCTCGAATCCCACGCAGCAGCTGGATTTCGCACGCTTCTCGTCAGACACGCTCCTGGAGTGCATGACGCTGGAGCGAGACGTGATCCGCCGGTACTCCCCTGCCCCCGTCACCACGAACCACGTGCCACTGGCCAGGACGCTCGACCTGTTCGCCTGGAGTGAGCAGGTCGACGTCGTCAGCTACGACTCCTACCCGGACCCGTTCGACAAGAACTCGCACATCCTCGCAGGCCTGAGCTATGACGTCATCCGGTCGACCCGCAACGGCCAGCCGTGGATCCTCATGGAGCAGGCGCCCAGCGCGGTGAACTGGCGTCAGCGCAACGCAATCAAGGCCGCCGGCCAGATGCGGCTCTGGAGCTGGCAGGCGATCGCGCACGGCGCGGACGCCGTGCTCTACTTCCAATGGCGCCAGTCCCAGGGCGGCGCCGAGAAGTTCCACTCCGCGATGGTGCCGCACGCGGGCCCGGACAGCCGGACCTTCCGCGAAGTGTCCGAGCTGGGCGAGGAACTCAAGCAGCACAGCGCGATCGTGGGCACGCGATCGCAGAACGAGGTCGCCCTGATCCTGGACTGGGACAACTGGTGGGCTCTGGAGCTGGACTCGCACCCGTCCACCGAGCTGACCCAGATCGACGCCCTGCTCACCCACTACACCCCGCTGTTCGAGGCGAACATCGGCTGTGACGTCGTCAAACCGGACGCCGACCTGTCGGCGTACAAGCTTGTAGTCGTGCCGAACCTGTACCTGGTCAAGGAAGCGGCGAACCTGACCGAGTACGTCCGCACGGGCGGTCACCTGCTGATGTCGTTCTTCTCCGGCATAGTCGACGGCAACGACCGCGTGTACCTGGGCGGCTACCCCGCACCGTTCCGCGAACTGCTCGGCCTGACGATCCCCGAGTTCCGCCCGTTGGACGCCGAGATCCCCGTCGAGATCCTCGGCCGGCCCGCCACCGGCACCCTCTGGTCGGAGGAGATCGTCACCGAGACCGCGGTACCGAAGGGCAGCTTCGAGTTCGGCCCGGCCTTGACCCGCAACGAGTTCGGCGAAGGCGTCGCCTGGTACCTGGGCACCCGTCTGAATCCCGAGGCCATGCGCGCGGTCGTCGACGAGGTCACCGCCGGGGCCGCCGTCCAGCCAGTCCTCAGTGGACTGCCGGACGGTGTGCAGGCGGCACGGCGGGGCGACTACCTGATCCTGTTGAACCACAACACCAACGAGGTCGAGATCAGGAAGGCGTGACCTCGGTCAGGTGGATCATGGCGCTGGCGTAGTCACCGGACGGCAGCGTGGGGATGAGGCCGTGATGCAGCAGGACAGCGCCCTCGTGGACCGAAGAACCCGAGCTGTATCGGGCATTCGGGTCGAGGGCCTTGAGGCGCACAGGTAGCGGCGGCTGGCCGAAGCGGACGACTGGCTGCCACAGCAGCACGACAACCTCACCACCGAGGATGTACTGGACGCCGGTGACCGGGCCGGCGTCCAGCGGGTACTGCGCGCCGTGCTGGACGATGTGCCGGATCGATTTGTACTGCGCCAGCAGCAAAGCGCCCTCGTCGAGTTCGACGGAAGTCCAGTTGAGCAGGTTGCCGCCGATACCGAGAACACCGGCCATGGCCACGTGGAAGCGGAAAGCCAGCGGAATGGTACGGCCGGTCAGCTGGTTGGGGCTGTCGGTCACCCAGGCGGACATGGTGCGGGCCGGATACACCGTGCCGTACCCGCGTTGGATGAAGATCCGGTCGAGGGCGTCGGTGTTGTCCGAGGTCCAGGCCTGGTCGGTGCGGGCGAGCATGCCGAGGTCGATCCGGCCACCGCCACCGGAACAGGCCTCGATACGCAGGCCCGGGTGATCAGCCCGAAGCCGGTCGATGATGGTGTAGACGTGCCGGACGTGATCCACCCACAGCCGGTCCGGATCCTGCGACTCCGGCCAGCCCGCCTCGCTGAAGGGCCGGTTCATGTCCCACTTCAGGAAGTCGATCTCGTGCTGGCTGACCAGCTGGTCCAGCCATTTGTGCGCCCATTCGGCCACGTCGTCGCGGGCGAAGTTCAGCACGAGCTGGTTGCGCATCGTCGTGCGGGAACGGTTGGGCATGTGCAGCACCCAGTCCGGGTGCCTCCGGTAGAGATCGCTGTCCGGGTTCACCATTTCCGGCTCCACCCAGAGCCCGAACCGCATGCCCAGCCGGTGCACCTCGGCGATCAGCGGATTGAGACCGCCGGGGAACCGGTCCTGATTGACAGTCCAGTCGCCGAGGCCCGCCGCGTCGTGGGTACGTGCACCGAACCAGCCGTCGTCCATCACGAACAGCTCGCAGCCCAAAGCCGCCGCGCGTGCCGCGAGGCTCTTCTGGTTCTCCTCGCTGACGTCGAACTCCGTTGCCTCCCAGGAGTTGTAGACGACCGGTCGCGTTTCGCCCGGATACGGCAGCACGTGGTCACGCACATAGGCATGCCACCGGCGTGAAGCGGAGCCGACTCCGTCGGCGGCATAAAGTCCTGCGAAGACAGGGGTTTCCCATTCCTCGCCCGGGTTCAGCTGCCACGAAAGGCCTTCATAGCCGAAGCCGCCGGAAAAGCTGGTCTGCCCGGAAGAAGTGCGCCGCAACGTGATCCGGTAGCTGCCGCTCCACGCCAGTACGCCGCTCCACACCTCGTCGCCGTCGTGCACGAACAACCAGGGGTTGGCCTGATGGCTGGAAGTCCCGCGACGACTCGTGAACACAGTTTCGCCATACGGGACAGGGGTGTTCTGCAACTGGAACTCGCTCGACCAGCCGCCGACAGTGTGCGTCACTTGATATCCGGTTCGATACGGCAGATACCAGGACGCGGAGTCGGTGCGCAGCAACGTGATCGGTCCGGAGCTCCCGGTGTGCCGCAGTGTCGTCCACCGCTCGATCACGTCCGTATCGGCGCTGATCCGGTAGTGCAGCACGACTTCCAGCGGATAGTGCCGGTCGGTGAAGCGGATCGCGAGATGGCCGTCCTCGACAGTGAAATCCTGGTACTGCCATTCGAACGCGCGGGTTCCGTCAGGGAATCGCACCTGCAGCGAGGGGGCGTCGAACCGTGCCCCGCCCTCGACGACCAGCTCCTCATCAGTGTCGCTGTCGAAACTGGCGATCCTGGGTGCGACCGGGGTACGGACGGTGGCTGCCTGCTCGATGGTCAGCGCGGGGCCCCAGTACACGTGCCGAGGGGCGTCCGACGAGTCGAGCCGGATGGCATACGACGTCGTCGCGCATGCCAGCAACCAGAGCCGCTCGTCACCATCGAAGAGGACTTCAGCCATGCCGGGACCTCGTGTTTCCTTTAGTTTCTTGACGAAGTTAATTTATGATGCCTACGCTACCGAAGCATGACGCCCCGACGCCAGAGCGGCCGGGCACCGGTCACCAGCCCGGCATCGGCCACCGTCTTCACCACGGTGCTCACCCAGGGCCCAGTGTCGCGGGTCGAGGTCGCGCGGCGCACCGGCCTGTCGTCGGCAGCCGTTACCAAGGCGGCCCGGCCGCTGATCGAAGCCGGGTACCTGACCGAGCTGGACTCGGAGCAAACCGGTATCGGCCGGCCCGTCAGCCCGCTGGAAGTACGCGCCGACCGCGAGTTCTTCCTGGGCATCAAGATCACCGACAGCGAACTGATCGGCGTGGTCACGGATCTGCGCGCGCAGATCCTGGTCACCAGGTTCCACCGACTGCCCTCCCGGAAACCGGACGCAGTGGTGTCAGGCGTCGCGGAAATGGCCGCCGAACTCCTCGCATTGTCCCCCAAATACACGAAACGGACCAACAGCCTCGGTGTGACAGTCGCCGGTGACGTCGACCGGGAAGCCGGTCACGTCCGCTATTCCCCTTTCCTGCATTGGCAGGACGTTCAGCTGGCCGAGCCGATCGGCGAGGCGACCGGTCTGGAGACGACCGTCGACAACGACGTCAAAGCGATCACGGTCGCCGAGCGCTGGTTCGGCGACGGCATCGGCGCACCCTCGTTCGCCCTGGTCACGCTTGGTACCGGGATCGGGTGCGGGTTGGTCGTCAACGGCGCGGTGGTCACCGGTTCGCATGGGGTCGCCGGGGAGATCGGGCACATCCCGGTCGCTGGAGATGGCCCGCTGTGTCATTGCGGCGCAACAGGTTGTGTCGAAGCCATCGCATCGACCGACGCGATCGTCGCACAGGCCAGGACGGCGACTGGCGAGCGTGGCCTGACCATGGCCGAGATCGTCACCAGGGCCCGGACGGGCGATCAGGCGCTGCAGCGGGTGTTCGCTCGCGCCGGTGTGGCCATCGGCCGGGGCCTGGCCGCGATGGCCAACCTGGTCGGGCCGGAACGGATCATCGTGTCCGGCGAAGGCCTGGACGCCTATGACCTGTTCGCGGACGAGCTCCGCGAAACGTTCGCCACGCACGCGTTCGGTGCCGCGGCACAGTGCGAGCTCATTCTCCGCCCGCTGCCGTTCGAGGAGTGGGCGCGTGGCGCGGCGGCCGTCGCCGTGCAGACGCTGTTCATCTCCTGACAGCAGGAGGATCCTGGCCGGGTGAGCCTGCCCTGCACAGGCCCACCCGGCAGGTCCCAGTCCGCCTAGTCCGTCAGGCGGATGAGGCATGCGGTGGCGTTGTCCCGGCCGCCGAGCACCATGGCGGTCTCCACCAATGTGGACACTCGCGTCAGCGTCGTCGTCCCCGTCTCGGCCAGGACAGCCTGGATGGTCTCGGGCGAAACGACTTTGTGCACACCGTCGCTGGACAGCAACACGCTCTTGAAGCCCGTCACCGTCGCTGTGCCGATGCGTTCGGCAGAGGTGGTCCGCAGCGAGTTCGTCACGACGTGCTCCATCCGTGGTGTGGGGATGGAGTCGTGCAGACGGAAGTACTCGGCCATCGTCTGGTCCGAGGTGAGCTGCTTGAGCTCGGTACCGTCCCAGCTGTACGCGCGGGCGTCGCCCACCCACGCGATCTGATAGCCCTCCTCCGAGGGCATGGCTACGACGAGCACCGCGTCAGCGCCCGTGTTGAGCGCCTCCAAGGCTCGTTGCGCGGCGAGTACGGCCTCGACCGGTCCCGCCGAGCTCGGTGTCCGTGCGGCCACGTCCGAGGCGATACGAGCCGCCTCGGACGCCCACATGTCGTCGCCGATGCCGTCGGCGAGCGCGAACACCACGCGGCCTTCGTTATCCATGGACGCCCCGACAGCGTCCGCGTTGAACTGCCTGCCGCCCTGACGGCTGGCGGTGTCCCAGCTGATCACCTCGTCGCGCAACATCGCGCCCTCCACCTCTGCCCGCGGCCCCCGACAGCCGCAATAGCCTCAGAGTGCCTTGCTCAGCTGAACATCAGCTGAGGAGGTGGTATGCCCGCGCTGAGACTTGATCACAAAGCATCCTTCAAGGTCCGCTTGCCGCCGACAATCGGCAGGTCAAGCCGGGTGTCGTCGACATCGAGGGTGATCCCGGCGCCCGGCTGGGGGCGCAGGGTGTAATCGAAGTCACTCGACAGCAGCGCGAACTCGATCCGGTGGCCGGCGGCGAAGACGTAGTCCTTCGGCTCGAATTCGACCTCGATGGAGTACTCGCGGCCCGGGGTGATCGGCAAGGTGAACCAGGGGCTGAGGCGGTTCTGCGGATCGGTCCAGCCTCGGGTGACGATCGTGCGCTTGCCGTCCGGAGCCCTGTCGACCAGCAGCGCGGTGACGTTGGCGGCGGGGCGGCTGAACGAGGCCCTCAGGTCGACCTTGCCGCGGCCGGACAGCCGGACCGGAGCCTTGGTCACGCCGGTGGAGTACGCCAGCCGGTTCGGCGAGGCGTCCGCGGCGACGAGGGTCTCCGCGGTCTTGGTGGCGTCGTCGGTCAGGGACTCGTTCACCGAGCCGTGGGTTGGCGAGAGACCGAGCGTGCCGCGGGTGTTCCCGCCCGCGCCGAGGTTCAGCGAGGCGTCCGAAGTCTTGGGCGCGGGCCATTCGGCTTCGTCGACCCAGGTCTTGTCCTCGCGCTGGATAGTGGCGCGTGGCTCGCGTTCGACGCCGTTCTGCTGCTTGTAGAGGTAGCGGGTGAACCAGCGGTTCAGGGTGACCAGCCACTCCTCCCGGCGGAGGTTGTACGGGTCGGCGTGGCCGGACTGGTGCCACCAGATCTTGTGCGGCACACCGGTCTTCTTGATCGCCTCGTACCACTGCTCGGCGTGCAGGTCCTTGACGTTCCAGTCGTTGAGGCCGTGCACCACGAGGGTGGCGGCGCGGACGTTGTGCGCGTCCTTGAGGTAGTTGCGCTCGTTCCAGAACGGGCTGTAGTCACCGGTGACCCGGTCCTGCTTCTGCCGGATCTCCTCGATGACCGGCTTGCAGATCTCGCGGTCGGCGCGGGTGTAGACGTACTCGGCGAGTACATCGAGATCCTCACCCTGGAACGTGCCTGGCGCGACGACGGCGCCGTCCTGGCGGTAGTAGTCGTACCAGCTGGAGATCGCGGCGATCGGCACGATCGCGTCCAGGCCCCGGACACCCGTGGTGGCCACGGCGTTGGGCAGGGTTCCGTTGTAGGACACGCCCATCATGCCGACACTGCCGGTCGTCCACTTCGCACGGACGTCGCCGCCGTTGGCATCGCGAGCCCTCGCGCGGCCGTTGAGCCAGTCCACAACGGACTTCGCACCGATGGTCTCGTTGCGGCCACCCGAAGTCGGGCATCCCGTCGACTGCCCGCTGCCCAACGACTCGCCATAGACGACAGCGAAGCCGCGCGAGGTGAAGTACTGCTCGTAACGCCAAGTGATCGCGGGGTTCGGGCCGATCGCGGCGGCGACGCGCTCATCACCCGCCGTTCCGTGCCGGTGTCCCGGCCAGGTCGGCGCGTTCAGTTCGACGTCCACGTTGTGGTTGGCAACGTCGTTACCGCCCGCGTAGTACGGCGAAGCCTGATAGACCACGGGAACGCGCAAACCCTGTTCCGTGGCGCGCGGCCGCACGACCTCGACGTGGACGAGGTCGTCCTTGCCGTCGCGGTCACTGTCCACCGGGGCCGTCACCCACAGGCTCTCACGGACGACATCCGCCGGATCGAACACAGGCTG
Source organism: Kibdelosporangium banguiense (assembly GCF_017876405.1). Taxonomy (GTDB): domain Bacteria; phylum Actinomycetota; class Actinomycetes; order Mycobacteriales; family Pseudonocardiaceae; genus Kibdelosporangium; species Kibdelosporangium banguiense. The sequence continues at coordinate 12,470,631 of NZ_JAGINW010000001.1, forward strand.
CGCCTGGCCATCCTTGAACACCGGGCCTTGCGGCGCGGCCAAAGCAGTCGCTGCAGCGAGTGGCAGTGCCACGACAACCGCTGTCAGCACGGACATTACGCGCCGCACAACAACCCCCAAACAAGGAACCAGACAGGTCAGTCAGAACCCTTCCCCGTGCCCGACTCGTCAGTCAAGGCGCCAGAAGTCGCATTCTTCGACGGTCCCGAGTTCGATGGCACCGCCTTCAAAGCCACTGCCAGCAAGGCGCCCGCGACCATGCAGCCGCCGACGACCCACAGTCCGGTCCGTTGCGAGCCGGTGAGGTCCTGCAGGCCGCCGGTGATGTAGGGAGCGGCGAACCCGCTGACGTTGCCGAGCGAGTTGATCAGGGCGATGCCTCCCGCGGCCGCGGTGCCGGCCAGGAAGCTCGACGGCAGTGCCCAGAATGTGGGAAGCGCGCAGCAGATACCGATCGCGGTGACGGTGACCGCCACCATGACCGCGAACGGGCTGCCGAGGTACAACGCGACCGGAATCGTCACGCCACCGATGAGCATCGGCAGCGCCACATGCCAGACGCGCTCCTGTGTCCGGTCCCCGTGCCGGGCCCAGAAGACCATCGCGATCGCACCCGCGACGTACGGCACCGCCGTGATCAGTCCGCGTTCGACGATCGAGAACGTCGTGCCGAACTGCTGCTGGAAGCCGGAGATGATGGTCGGCAGGAAGAAGCCGAGTGCGTAGAGGCCGTACACGTTTCCGAAATAGACGAACGCGAGACCGAGAATCCGGCCGTGTGTCAAGGCTTTGCGCAACGGCCAGTGGTGCGTCTGCTCGGTCTCGGCACGTTCCCGGTCCAGTTCGGCCTGCATCCACTGGCTCTCCTCAGGCGTGAGCCACTTCGCCTGCGATGGCCGGTCGGTCAGGTAGTACCAGGTCACCACCGCCAGCAGGATCGCTGGGACGCCCTCGACCAGGAACATGAACCGCCAGCCGTCCAGCCCGAAGACGCCTTCGCCGTGCCGGATCAGCAGACTGGACACCGTCGCGCCGATCGCACTCGAGATCGGGATGGCGACCATGAACCACGCCACCATCCGCGCCCGGTGCTTGGCCGGGAACCAGTACGTCAGATACAGGATGATGCCCGGGAAGAACCCGGCTTCCGCGACACCGAGCAGGAACCGCAGGATGATCAGCACCGTCGGATTGGGCACGAACGCGATCGCGGTGGCCACCACGCCCCAGCTGACCATGATCCGCGCGATCCACCGGCGTGCCCCGAACTTGTGCAGCGCCAGGTTGCTGGGCACCTCCAGGATCAGGTAGCCGATGAAGAAAATCCCTGACGCGAAGCCGAACGCGGTCGCCGTCAGCCCCAGTTCGGCCGACATCCCGTTCGGACCGGCGAACCCGATGTTGACCCGGTCCAGATAGTTGACGAAGTACAGCAGGCCAAGGTAAGGCACGAGCCGGCGCGCGGCCTTGCGCCACGTGTGATCCCCGAACAGTGTGGGTGATTGACCAACCGGCTGCGACTTTGCGTCCATTTCCGCATCTCAGTACCCAAACGGCTGATCGTCAAGTTATGCTGCCGACATGCCGGAATGGCCCTTGTACGGCGAGGACCACGAGCGGGGCGACCTCGCTCCTTGACGCGACTGGGTTTCGCGCCAGAAGTGTGTCCACAATCCGGCCATCGCAAGGACTTCTCCCATGCTCGAGTTCGTTTCCACGCTGCCCAAAGCCGAACTGCACGTCCACCTGGTGGGATCCGCGTCGATCCCGACCGTGCTGGAACTGGCCCGCACCCATCCCGGTCGCGGTGTGCCGACCGACGAGCAGGCATTGCGCGACTTCTACGAGTTCACCGACTTCGCACACTTCATCGAGGTCTACTTCAAGGTCAACAGCCTGGTCCGCACCGGGCGGGACGTCCTGGCACTGCTGCTGGGACTGGCCCGCGACCAGGCCGCGAACAACGTCCGCTACTCCGAGGTCACCGTCACGCCGACCTCTCATCTGCGGGTGGGCATCGAGCCCGACGAGCTCACCGAGGCACTCGACGAGGCGCGCAGGCAAGCCAAGGCGCGACACAACGTCGAGTTCGCCTGGGTCTTCGACATCGATGGCGTGCTCGGCCGTGCAGGCGCGCCGGAAACCCTGGACTGGGTGCTGAAACACCGGCCGGAGGCCACGATCGGGCTTGGTCTCGGCGGCCCGGAGATCGGCGTGCCGCGCGAGTGGTTCCGCGAGCAGTTCGCAGTCGCCGCGGATGCCGGGCTGCGATGCCTGCCGCACGCGGGTGAGACAACCGGTCCGGCAACGGTCTGGGCGGCGGTCAACGAACTACATGCCGAACGGATCGGTCACGGCACCAGCGCCGCGCAGGACCCGCGCTTGCTCAACTATCTGGCGGACAACAACATCGCGCTGGAGGTCTGCCCGACGTCGAACATCCGCACCAAGGCGGTCGGCACGATGACAGAACACCCGTTGCCCAAACTCGTGGCCGCGGGTGTGCCGGTCGCGCTCGGTACCGACGACCCGGGCATGTTCCACACTTCGCTGAACAACGAGTATCTGGTCTGTCACGAGGAGTTCGGTTACGACCGAACCCAGCTCGCGGAGCTGGCGATCGCCGGCGTGCGGGCCTCCTACGCCCCGGATGACGTGAAAAAGGCCCTGGTGGCCGAGATCTCGGCTGTGCCGCGCGGCTGATCGAATCACACCTGGGCACCGGTGTTGCTGCGATCCGGGCTCAGCACTTAACAGCGGCGGCTAATGTGGGGATCATCACCGGCGACGGGGAGTCGACGCGGGGCAGCGAGGGGTGGTGGTTGAGGCATGTCAACAGGTGACCCGGGATGACCATCACCAGCCGGAGAGACACTTCAAGCGGGCCGTTGAGCCAGGTCACCGCGCTCGCGCGGACGACACCAGGCGTGCTCGGCTCGCTTGCCCTGCTGTTGGTCGTGGTCGGCGTGGTCGCGGGCGTGTTCAGTGCGATCAGCGTCCAGCGGCGGTCGACCGCGTTGGACGACCTGGCCACCCGCAGCGGGCCGCTGAGCGTCGCCGCCCAGGAGATCTACCGCAGCCTGTCGGACGCGGACGCCACCGCCAGCGGTGCGTTCCTGTCCGGCGGGCTCGAACCGCCCGCGGTGCGCGCCCGGTTCGAGTCGGACATCGCCCAGGCGGGCAACGCGCTCGCGATCGCCATCGCGGCCCGGGAACCCGGTGACGTGACCGCGGCCAACAGCCCGTTGGCCACATTGGCCGGCCAGCTGCCGGTGTACACGGGCCTGGTCGAGACCGCGCGGGCGAACAACCGGCAAGGCCTGCCGTTGGGCGTGGCGTATCAGCGCGAAGCGTCCAACCTGATGCGCACTCAGCTCCTGCCCGCGGCCCAGCAGCTCTACGACGACGAGGTCGGCCGCGTCTCGGCCGACCAGGACCGGGCGGGCGGCTTTCCCTTCGTGGAGATCCTGCTCGGCCTGGTCGTGCTCGCGGCGCTGGTGATGGCGCAGATCTTCGTGCGGCGCCGGTCCAACCGCGTGTTCAACGTCGGATTGGTCGCCGCGACCGCCGCGGCGGTGATCTCCTTGCTGTGGGTGATGATCTCGACGTTCGGCGTGATCGGCAGCGTCGATGACAGCCGGGTGGAAGGTTCCGCCCAGGTCGACGTCCTCGCCCGGGCCAGGATCGCCACGTTGCAGGCCCGGACCGACGAGACGCTCACGCTGGTCGCGCGTGGTACCGGCAAGGTCTACCAGGACGATTACGTCCAGGTGACCACCAAACTGACCGGGCTGCTGGACGAGGCGTTCTCGAAGGCCAACAACTCCGCTGTCGTTTCCGAGGTCACCTCGGCGCGCGACAACACCAAGACGTGGCTGGCCGCACACGACGCGATCCGGAAAGCCGACGACGCGGGTGACTACGTCGGAGCGGTCCGGCTGGCGATCGCACCGGTCCAGGAAGGCGCGGGCACGGCGTTCGACAAAGTCGACACGGACCTGCGCGAGGCCATCGACCACACCCGGTCCTCGTTCAACACGCATGTCGCCGAGGCGAGCAGTGGGCTCGGCGGCACGGTCGTCGTCGTGTCGCTGCTGGCGATCGTCGTCGCGGTGGGATCCGCGGTCGGCCTCTGGCAGCGTCTCAAGGAGTACCGATGAGACTCGCACTCGTACTGGCTTCGGCTGCCGTGATGCTGGCGGGCTGCGCGTCCGCCACAGGCACGACAACGATCCCCACTGTCACAGCCATTGTGCCGAAACCGGCCAACGCCGCGGAACTGACGGCGCCGCCGACAGTGACCACACAGGAGTGCGGGGACAAGCTCGCAAGCTTCCGGCCCAGGGGCCCGTTGCCGCCGCCGGGCCAGATGCCGGCCGGCTCGACCATGGAGAAGATCGCCCAGCGCGGCAAGCTGATCGTGGGGGTCGACCAGAACACCTACAACGTCGGCTTCCGGGATCCGTTCTCCGGCGAGATCCAGGGGTTCGACATCGACATGGCGCACAACATCGCCGCGGCGATCTTCGGCGACCCCAACGCGATCCAGCTGCGGGCGCTCACCTCCGACCAGCGGATCCCGGCGCTGAAGGAGGGCAGTGTCGACATCGTGGTGCGGACCATGAGCATCACGTGCGACCGGCTCAAGGACGTCGACTTCTCCGCTGTCTACTACGAGGCCAAGCAACAGGTGCTGGTGCGCAAGAACTCCGGCGTCAGCGGGCTGGACCAGCTCGGCGGCAAACGGGTGTGCGCGACGAAGTCGTCGACGTCGCTGACCAACATCGCCAACTCGCCGGCCAAGCCGATCGGGGTGTCGGTGTCGGACTGGACGGACTGCCTGGTGATGCTGCAGCAGGGCCAGGTCGACGCGGTGTCCACCGATGACGTGATCCTCGCGGGCATGGCCGCGCAGGACAGGTACACCGAGGTCGTCGGCCCGCCGATCGCCAACGAGCCCTACGGGATGGCGATGCCCAAGCAGCGCGAGGACTTCGTCCGGTTCGTCAACGCGGTGCTGGAGCAGGTGCGCGCCAACGGCACCTGGGCGAGGTCCTACGGGCAATGGCTGGACAGCCTGATCCCAGGGCCGCCGCCCAGCCCGCCGGTGCCCAGGTACAAGGACTGATCGGCGTGTTGAGCCACGAAGAGGCCACCAACGCCCTGGACCGGCTCAGTGCCGAGAGCGACCGGATGGCGGACGCGCTGGTGGCGATGGACTCGCACGCCGGCCACCAGCTGCTGCGCAACGCCACGCTCACTGGGCTGACCAAACGCCGGTGGGCGGAGGCGAGCGCGGCAATGGCGGTGCTGTGGGAGCAGTTCAACCTGCACCGCAGGCTGCTCGAACAGGCCAGGGAGGTGCTGGACCGGCGGTCCAAACCCGGCCAGGCCGAGCTCAGCGAGGTCACGACCCTGCTGACCGGCGCGGTTGTCGAGCTCAACGCCCAGCAGGTGCCGATCGAGCAGCGCAGCCTGACCGGGCCCGCGATGGTGACCGAGCGGATCACACTGACCGACCTGGTCAATCGCATGAAATCGTCCTACGCGGGCGTGACCGAGGTGCTCGCCGCGGCGGACACCGCGTGGAACTCCACGATCCAGCTGCTCGATCCGCTGGAGTCGGAGTTGCGCGCGGTGAACGGGCTGGCCGCGTCGCTCGGTGTGGAGGACCCGGCGCTGGCCAAGATCGACGCCGAGTTGTCGCAGATCCGCGAGCTCGCGCTGGCCGATCCGATGGCGTTGGACACCGTCAGCCCGCCGGACCGGCTGACCGAGGAACTCGCCGAGGCCCGTGCGCGGCTGGCCAGGCTGGCTTCGGCCAAGGACACGTTCGACGACCGGATGGCGCGGATCGAGGCCCTGATGGGTGAGATCACCAACGCCTACGACGAGGCCCAGCTCGCGTACGCGACCGTGCTGCAGAAAATCGCTTCCCCCGGGCTGCCGCGGCTGACAGATTCCGTGGCACTGCTGCGGGCACGGCTGTACGAATTGCCCGAGCTGTGGCGGGGCGGGCAGTGGCGGGAACTGGCGAGCGGACTGGACATGCTGGAACGGGACGCGACCAGCGCGCTCGCTGAAACACGCACCCAGCTGCGGCTGATCACCGGTCTGCTGGACCGCAGGCTGGAACTGCGCGGCCGGCTGGACGCGTACCGCGCCAAGGCCAACCGGCTCGGCCACGCCGAGGACCGGGAACTCACCGCGTTGCACCGGGAGGCACACACCGTGCTCTACACCGTCCCGTGCGACCTGCCGGCCGCGACCCGGGCGGTCAACCGGTACCAGCAAGCGTTGCAGGACAAGAGGAGCGTGTAATGGCCGGATGTCCGCGCTCAGGGTGCGACGGGACGATCGACGAGGACGGCTTCTGCGACACGTGCGGCCTCGAGGCACCCGCGCCCTCGACGGGTTCCACACCCAGCACAAGTTCGGCCCGCACAGGCACATCGAGCCGGCCGACCGCGGTCACCGCGTGGAGCACCCCGACCACAAGCGGCGCCACCGCACGCTCCCGCCGCGGTTCCACGCGGTCCACCCGCCGCGGTCTGCTCGGCCGGGGCATTGTGGACATTCCCAGTGTGCCCAAGCGCGACCCCCGCGAAGCCGTCCTGGAGAACCCGGAAGTCCCTGAGAACAAACGGTTCTGCAGCAAGTGCGGGTCGAAGGTCGGCCGGGGCCGTGAGGGCAAGGCGGGCCGCGTCACCGGGTTCTGCGCGAAATGCGGGCACGGCTTCGACTTCACCCCCAAGCTGGCCAAGGGTGAGCTGGTGCAAGGCCAGTACGAGGTGCTGGGCTGCATCGCCCACGGTGGCCTCGGCTGGATCTATCTCGCCCTGGACCACAAGGTCGCCGACCGCTGGGTGGTGCTCAAGGGCCTGCTGGACACCGGGGACGCCGACGCGATGGCCGCCGCCATGGCCGAACGCCGGTTCCTCGCCCAGGTCGAGCACCCGACCATCGTGAAGATCTTCAACTTCGTCGAGCACCAGCACGGCAGCACGACCACCGGCTACATCGTGATGGAGTACGTCGGCGGCACCTCGATCAAGGACATGATCAAGCAGCTGCGCACGTCGGCCGACCAGACCGCGTGCCTGCCGCTGACCCAGGCGATCGCCTACACCCTGGAGATCCTGCCCGCGCTGGGCTACCTGCACGGTATCGGGCTGGCGTACTGCGACTTCAAGCCCGACAACGTGATCCAGGTCGAGGAGCAGCTCAAGCTGATCGACCTCGGTGCGGTGCGGCACGTCGACGACGAGGACTCCCCGATCTACGGCACCACCGGCTACCAGGCGCCGGAGGTCGGCAAGGAACTCCCCTCGCCGGTGACCGACATCTACACCGTCGGGCGCGCGCTGGCGGTGATGACGTTCCCGTTCGACTTCCATGCCACGTACAAGAGTTCCCTGCCGGGCCCGGCCGAACAGCCGCTGCTGGCGGAGTTCGAGTCGTACTACCGGCTGCTTCTGCGTGCCACGAACAAGGATCCGCTACAGCGTTTCGGTTCCGCCGAGGAGATGCGCGACCAGCTGGAAGGGGTGTTCCGCGAGGTCGCGGCGGCCGAGGACAGCCAGCCCCGGCCGGGCATCTCGGTCGAGTTCACGCCGGAACGACGCAGCTTCGCGGTCGACAAAGCCCTGGACCTGGTCGCGGTCGCGGCCTCGCTGCCCATTCCCCGCGTCGACGCGACCGATCCGGGCGCGGTGTTCTTGGCCGGTGTCACGGCCGCCACCGCACGCGAGCTGATCGAGGAACTCAAAGCCGCTCCCTTGCAGAGTGTCGAGATCAAGCTGCGGCTGGCGCGTGCGCACATCGAACTGGGTGAACTCGCCGACGCGAAGAAGGTCCTCAATTCCACCAAGACCGACCCAGGCGACTGGCGCGTGTCGTGGCATCGCGGCCTGGCCGCGCTGGCCGATGGAAACGCTGGTCAGGCGCGGATGGCGTTCGAATCCGTGTACGACTCCCTGCCTGGTGAGGCGGCGCCGAAACTGGCGATCGCGGTGTGCGCGGAGTCGTCCGGGGACATGGCCGAAGCGGACCGTTACTACCGGATCGTGTGGCGTACGGACCGTTCCTACATCAGCGCGGCGTTCGGATTGGCCCGGGCCTTGCTGGTCAAGGGGGAACGGCACGAGGCCGTGGACGTCTTGAACTCTGTGCCGGAAACCTCCAGTCACTACGTGGCCGCCCAGCTGGCGGCGATCCGGGCCCGCACGACGATCGCCCGCTCGGCGGGACTCTCCGAGCAGGACCTGGTCGTGGCGGGCCAGCAGCTGACCCGGTTGGACCTGGACGACACACGGCGTGCGCACGCCGCCCGTGAGCTGCTGGAATCCGCACACCAGTGGGTCGATGCGGGCGCGCCGGGGACATCTGGAACGGTGTTGGGATGCCGGTTGGTCGACGAGGACCTGCGGCGCGGCCTGGAGCACTGGTACCGGACCCTGGCCCGGCAGGCCGCAACCCGCCGGGACCGCATCGCGTTGGTGGACCAAGCCAACCGGATCCGGCCCAGGTCCTGGATCTGAGTGGAGAACAGCACCGTGACATGTCCTGACTGCGGCGAACCCGCCGAGGAGACCGACCGCTACTGCGAGAACTGCGGTGGCAGCCTGCAGCTGCGCAAGACCCCGCCCGGCGGTCCGATCGGCCGGGTCTCGGGCGGTTGCACGGGCTGCGGCGGCACCGAGCTCGCGGCGGACGGCTTCTGCGAGAACTGCGGGCGGGCGCAGCCGACCGGGCGCGACCGGATGGAGTTCGACCTCGAACTGGTCGCCGGAGTCTCCGACCGCGGCCGTTCCCGCGCACGCAACGAGGATTCGATGGCGTTCGCCGTCGTCGGCCCGCCTGGCTCACCGAAGGCGATCGTGGCCGTGGTGTGCGACGGCGTCGGTTCGACCGAACGCGCGGACGCCGCGTCCCAGGCCGCCGTCGACGCGTCTCTTGATTCCATTGTGGACGCTCTGCTGAGCGGCCGGGATCCGCGCACGGCGACCACCGAGGGCGCTGCCGAGGCCTATTCGGCGGTCAGCGAACTGGCCCATCCCAACTCCCCGGAAACGGCTCCTTCCTGCACTTTCGTGTCCGCGGTGGTGACGTCGAAGGACATCACGGTCGGATGGATCGGCGACAGCCGGGCGTACTGGATCTCCTCCGCTCCGGATGTGCCCTCGAAACGGCTGACCACCGACGACACACTTGTCGCGCAGCTGATCGCCGCCGGACTGAACGAGGAGGAGGCGTCCTCGACGCTCAACGCGCACGCGCTTGCGCGCTGGGTCGGCGCCGACGCGGAGAAAAGCCCGCCGCACATAGTCACACTGCAACCGTCCGCGCCGGGATTGCTGATCCTGTGCAGCGACGGGTTGTGGAACTACCTGCCCGAAGCGGAGGCCCTTGCCGCCAAGGTAGGCAACGCCGAGGCGTTGAAGCTTGCGGCCGAGCTGACCAGTATTGCCAATGAACTCGGCGGGCACGACAACATCACGGTTGTCGTAGTTCCATTCGATGGCCTGGAGGGGTGACTGGAATGACGGACTTTCAGGTCGAGGTCTACCAGAACGAGTACCTGCCACAGGGTGCCGCGGAGGTCAACGCGATCGTCACGGTGACGTCCTCCGGCAGCGACGCGGTCGCGGCACCGGTGAACACCACCTCGGCCGCCGAGGTGATCATCATCGACACCTCGGGCTCGATGCACCACCCGCCGACGAAGCTGGCCGCCGCCAAACGGGCGACCTGCGCGGCGATCGACACCTTGCGTGACGGCGTCAACTTCGCGGTGGTCGCGGGCACCGACATCGCGGAGCTGGTGTACCCGCCGAAACTCGGCATGCGGCCCGCGACATCGTTGTCACGCGAGGAAGCCAAGCGCGCCGTGAACGCCCTGCGCGCCGACGGCGGTACGGCGATGGGCGAATGGCTGTTGCTGGCCAAGGAACTGTTCGCCACCCAGTCCAACACACTGCGGCACGCGATCCTGCTGACCGACGGCCAGAACGTGCACGAGCGGCCCAAGAAGCTCGAACGCATCCTCGCGAACGTCAACGGGCTCTTCGTGTGCGACTGCCGGGGCGTGGGAACCGACTGGGAAGTCAAGGAACTGCGCAAGATCTCCGACACCCTGCTCGGCACGGTGGACATCGTGGCCGAGCCGGACGACCTGGAGGCCGATTTCCGCGCGATGACCACCGCCGCCATGGGCAAGGAGGTCGCTGACGTGGCCTTGCGGCTGTGGACGCCGCAGGGCGCGACCGTGAAGTTCGTCAAGCAGGTCGAGCCGTCGCTGACCGACCTGACCGATCGGCGTGTGGAATCCGCGCCTCGCTCCGGCGACTATCCGACCGGCGCGTGGGGTTCGGAGAGCCGCGACTACCACGTGTGCATCCAGGTCGCCCCCGCCAACATCGGCGACAAGATGCTCGCGGCCCGCGTCAGCCTGGTCGCTCCCGGCGGAGACGTGCTCGGCAAGGGCCAGGTGATCGCGGTCTGGACCGACGACACGGCGCTGTCGACCAAGATCAACCCCGAGGTCGCGCACTACACCGGCCAGGCCGAACTGGCCGCCGCGATCGAGGAGGGCCTGGAGGCCCAGCGGGTCGGCCAGGTCGAGACCGCGACCGCGAAGCTGGGCCGGGCCGTCGCGCTGGCGCACGAGTCCGGTCACGAGGACACCGCCAAACTGCTGTCGAAGGTCGTGGACGTCGTCGACCCGGTACGCGGCACCATCCGGCTCAAACGTGAGGTCGCGGCCGTGGACGCGATGACCCTGGAGAGCCGGTCCCAGGTGACCAAACGGGTGGGCCGCAAGTCCGGGCCCGGCGAAGGTGAGAACTGATGCCTACCTGCGCCAACGGTCACTCCTCGGCCGACGACGAGTTCTGTGACGTCTGCGGTCTGGCCTTCGCCACGTCCGCCCCTGCTCCCTCGGCGCCGCAAGCCACCATGACCGCACCGCGGGCATGCCCGGTCTGTGACGCCGAGCTGGACGACCGCTTCTGCGAGAACTGCGGCGCGGACTCACTGGCGACTCCCCCGCCGAAGCAGGAGAACCCGCCCCCGGCCGAGCAACCCGATGAAGAACCGGTTGTCCCCGGTGTCGTCCTGCGCACCTGGACCGTGGTGGTGTCCGCGGACCGCAAGTACTACGAGAGCGTCAAAGCCGACGGCGGGCCGGACGCCGACAGCATCGTCTTCCCGCCGTACTGCCCTGACCGGCATTTCCCGCTACGCGGCGAGCAGGTCAGCATCGGGCGCCGCAGCGCGACCCGCGGCATCCTGCCGGACATCGACCTGACCGGGCCGCCGGAGGACCCCGGCGTGTCCCGTCTGCACGCATTACTGGTGGCCCAGCCGGATGGCGGCTGGGCGGTCGTGGACATCAACTCCGCCAACGGAACCACGCTGAACTACCGCCGCGACATGCTCAAACCCAACACACCCCGGTCACTGGAGGACGGCGACCGCATCCACCTCGGCGCGTGGACCACGATCACCCTGCAGGCCGAGAATTAGCGCGCCGTACCGGGTAGCCTCGCGGGAGTGACCAGCACTCTGGAAGCTCCAATCGTCGCCGTGACTGTCTACCCGGGTCAGGCGCGGATCACGCGCCGGACGACCGTGGCGCTGGACGCCGGTGAACAGCGGGTCGCGGTCGGCGGGTTGCCCCTTGGCCTGCAACGGGACTCGGTGCGGGTCAACGGCCGCGGCGACGCGACTGTCCTGGGCGTCGACGTCGGCACGCAGTGGCATCCGCGTACGCCGGACGCAGCGGTGCGGGAGCTCGAGGAGCGGGTCACGCAGCTGCAGGACGCGCTGAAAGAGTTGCAGGACAACGTTTCCGTTGAGGACGGCCGGATCGCCGTACTGACCACGCTCGGCCGCGAGACCGGCGCGAAGTTCGCGAAAGCCCTGGCCAAAGGCAAGATCGAACCGGATCGGATCGCCGGGCTGACGGACTCGCTCGCCACTCAGATGGCCGAGACGCTAGGCCGCAAGCGGGAGCTGGCCAACCAGGAGACCAGGATCAAGGAGGAGCTGGCCGCCGCGGAGCGGACGCTCACCGTGCACCGCAACCAGAGTCCGCCCGATCGGCTGGCCGTGTACGTCGATCTGACCGTCCGGACTGCCGGGACCGTCGAGATCGAACTGTCCTATGTGGTCAACAACGCACAATGGGCGTCCACCTATGACATCCGGCTTGCCGACGAGGTGCTGGCGCTGACGTGGCACGCCGAGATCACCCAGAGCACCGGTGAGGACTGGCCGGAGTGCGAGCTCGCGCTGTCCACTGCCCGGCCGGCGGACACAGCGCAGATTCCCGAGCTGAGCCCGTGGTACCTCGATCGCCTGCAACCGCTGCCGCCGGCCATGCCGATGCGGTCCCGGGCCGGGGCTGCCGCCGAGAGTGCCGACTTCGGCGCGCCAGGTTCGGTCGTGGCCGCCGCGCCGATGATGCAGGCAGCAGCGGCGTTCGTTCCCCCACCGCCGCCGGTCGTGGAACATGGCGCCGCAGCGACCACGTACAAGCCGACGCGTCAGGTCGCCGTCCCCGCGGACGGCACGGCTCATCGGACGACTGTCGCGGTCATCGATCTTTCGGCCGATGTGGACCACATCACCGCGCCGATCCTCGGCGTGGAGGCGTTCCTAAGGGCGAAGGCGGTCAACAGCTCCGAGCACACGCTGCGGCCGGGCAAGGCGTCCGTCTTCCACGAGTCCGAGTTCGTCGGCACCACCGCGCTCGATGTGTGGTCCCCCGGCGAGGAGGTCGAACTCAATCTGGGCATCGACGACCGGATCCGCGTCGAGCGGGAACTTGTGCGCCGTACGGCGGGCAAGGCCGTGCTCGGCGGCACGAAACGCCGTGAGGCCGAATACCGCATCAAGATCGGCAACTTCGGGCAGCGCAAGACCACGGTCACCGTGCTGGACCAGATCCCGGTGTCCCGCGACGACGGTATCGTGATCAAGGACGTGAGCTGCAAGCCGGAGCCGCGCAAGCGCACCGACCTCGGCGAACTGACCTGGGAGATAGCCCTGGAGCCAGGCAGGTCGGCCGAGGTCTCGGTCGGTTTCCGGGTGGACGTGGCCCGCGGCGTGGAAATTCTGGGGTGGCGGGAGTAGACGATGTCCGACTGGGGGATCGAAGACCTGGATCTCGACGCGTACCTGCGGAGAATCGGGGTCACCGAACCGACGCTGGAGACCTTGCACGCGGGCCACGTGCGGAGCATTCCGTTCGAGAGCCTCGATGTGCTGCGCGGCAACGTGCCCGCGTTGGATATCGCGAGCCTGCAGGCAAAACTCGTGCGACGGCAGCGCGGCGGTTACTGCTTCGAGCACAACCTCTTGTACGCAGCCGCGTTGGAGCGGCTGGGGATCACGGTGTCACGGTTGCTTGGACGGCCGATGCTCGGCGGTCCGCAGGCCGCCCCACGGACGCACATGATCGTGGTGGCACACCAGGACGACCAGCCGTACCTGACCGACGTCGGCTGGGGCGGTGGCTGCCTGCTCGAGCCGATGCCACTGCGCGAAGGCACGATGCAGCAGGGAAAGTGGACATTCCGGCTGTCGCGGCACGACGAGATCTGGGTACTGGCGTCCCTCATCTCGGGCGAGTGGCGTGATCTCTACGGTTTCCTGACCGACCGCCAGTACCCAGCAGACTTCGCGATGGCCAACTTCTACACCGCGCGATGGCCGGAGTCGCCGTTCGCCAACCGGGTCATCGCCCAGACGAGCAGCCCGCAGACGCGGCAGACCCTCAACGGCACCGAACTGGCGGTCATCAGCCCTCAGGACGGCTACCTCGAGAAGCGCACCCTGACCAAGGACGAGGTCCTCGAAGTCCTGGCGACCAGGTTCGGGATCGACCTGTCGGACACGGAGCGTGACGAGGTCGCAGCCCGAATCTGACCCCGGACAACTTTGTCCCAATGCCACATTGGGGACGTCCGATGCCCCCAATGTGGCATTGGGGGCACACCGCCTCAGGCGGCGCGACCCCGGACACAGCCCGCCGGCTATCCCTGGGTGATGTAGGCCTCGAGCTGCTGCTGGTCTTCCTCGAGCTTCTTGATCCGGCTCTTGACCACGTCGCCGATGCTCACGATGCCCACCAGCCGGCCGCCCTCGACCACCGGCACGTGCCGGATCCGGCGCTCGGTCATCAGCACTGTCAGGCTGTCGACCGAGTCGTCCGGGCCGCACGTGAAGACCTCGCTGGTCATGATGTCGGCGACCGCGAAGTCGAGCAGCGCTCCGCCATGGTCGGTCAACCGCCGTACGACGTCACGTTCCGACACGATGCCGGCCACGCTGTCGTCGGCTGCCAGCACGACCATCGCGCCGATGTTGTACTCGGCCAGTGCGGCGAGCAGTTCTCTGACCGTCGTGCCAGGTTCGGCCGTCGCCACGGTAGAACCCTTGGTACGCAACACGTCCGCGATCCGCATCAGGCGCCTCCATCCCAACCACCGGTGTGACCCTGCTTACCGACGAGGTTAGGCCTTCTGACGCGATCAGCAACAGATCACGGAATGTGTCCGTTATGTTCCGATCCTGGGCGGCCGGTACATGACCAGGCGCTCGCCCAGGTCGTCCAGGCCCGCGTCACGCTCGGCCTTGACCACATCGGCAAGCTCAGGACCAGGCGAAACCATTTCGGCGAAGCCGAGCCTGGCGTACCACGGACGGTTCCAGGGCACGTGCGCGAACGTTGTCAGGGTGACTCCCAGCGACCCCGCGCGCTCGACCACGGCCTCCATCAGGACCGTCCCGAGGCCACGCCTGGCGTGCTGCGGATGGACCGCGATCTGATGCAGGTGGAGATGGTCGTCAAGCCGGGAGCAGTAGGCGAACGCGATCGGCGGTTCGCCCATGACGAGCACCTGTGAGGCGTCCTCGACGGTGTCGATCACGGTCCCGGGCGGGAACACGATGCCGACAGCGTGGAACACCAGGTCCGCGGCCCGTTCGATCTCGGCCAGAAAGGGCAACTCCGCGGCATCGGCGGTACGGACAGCTGGGACCATGGCAGCGCACGCTACCGCCCACAGGGAGCTTCCGCGCATGAGTTTTGAGCCCCGCACCAAGCTGGAACGCCGGATCTTCGAAGCGGCCGAGCACGAGCTGGCGAACGCCGGCATCGTCACCCCGGTCACCGTGTTCGCCCGGATGGGCTGGCTGTCCGGGCTGCAGAACTGGGAACGCGAACAGGCGCCCAGCCTGGAGGCGATCGCCGCGGTCGGCCCGGACAAGCTCGCCGACGCCCGGGAGATCCTCCGCCGGTGGGCCGGGCAGCGCGGTCTCACCCCGGGCGAAAGCACTTATGTGTCAACCAATCGGGGCCGCCGTCCGCTGAAGTTCACCACATCCGGCGACGAGGCGGCCGAACAGGAGTACCGCACGCATTGGATCTCGCCGGACCTCTCGGACAAGAAGCGGGAACGCCTTGTCCAGAAGCAGAACACCGCACCGGACCTGGTGGTGATCATCCCGCTGAAGGACTGGACGTGCGCGGGCTGCCAGGACACCGGCCCGTTTCTGATCATGGACAACGTCGGGCAGCTCTGCCTGACCTGTGCCGACATGGATCACCTGCTCTTCCTGCCGTCCGGCGATGCCACACTCACCCGGCGGGCCAAGAAGGCCAGCGGCCTGTCCGCGGTGGTGGTGAAGTTCAGCCGTAACCGCAAGCGTTATGAGCGGCAGGGGATCCTGGTCGAGGAATCCGCGCTGGAGCAGGCCGAACAGTCGTGCCTGGCCGACGAGGAGGTCCGGCTTCGCCGCCGCGAACGCGACCGGGAGCGGCGCGCCGACGAGGACATCGAGTTGATGGCACGGATGGCCGAGCTGATCGGCCGGCTGTTCCCGAACTGCCCTGCCGAACGCGCCACGGCGATCGCCCGGCACACGGGCCTGCGCGGCAGCGGACGGGTCGGCCGCTCGGCTGCCGGTCGTGCACTGGACGAGGAAGCCCTTACCCGCGCGGTGATCGCGTCGATCCGCCACGAGGACACCGAGTACGACGAGCTGCTGATGTCCGGTGTGGAGCGTGAGGCCGCGCGGGAGAAGATCCGGACCAAGATCGATTCGGTGCTCGATCAGTGGCGCGGGTAGTACACACTGGGGGCATGAGCGAGCAAGACCCTTTCCTCTGGTTGGAGGAGGTGACCGCGGACGACGCGATGGCGTGGGTCCGCGAGCGCAACGCGGCCTCGGTGGCCGAGCTGACCGGAGGCGCCCGGTTCGAGGAGCTGAAGTCCGAGATCCGGGCGGTGTTCGACGCCGACGACCGGATTCCGTACGTACGCAGGCGCGGCGAGTACCTCTACAACTTCTGGCAGGACGCGGCCAACCCGCGCGGGGTGTGGCGGCGGACCACGCTCGAGCAGTACCGCCTGGCCGAGCCGGACTGGCAGGTCATCCTCGACGTCGACGCGTTGGGGGAACGCGAGGGCGAAAGCTGGGTCTGGCAGGGCGCGGCCGTGCTGCGGCCCGACTACCGGCTCGCGCTGGTGAACCTGTCGCGCGGCGGCGCCGACGCGACCGTGATCCGTGAGTTCGATCTGGAGACGCGCGAGTTCGTCACCGACGGCTTCGAACTGCCCGAGGCCAAGAACTGGATGCGCTGGATCTCGGCGGACCTGGTCTACGTGGGCACCGACTTCGGCCCCGGCTCGCTCACCTCGTCCGGCTATCCGCGTGTGGTCAAGCAGTGGCGCCGCGGCACGCCCTTCGACGAGGCCGAGGTCGTGTTCGAGGGCAAGCCTGAGGACGTCTCGGTCTACGCGACACACGACCCGACCGCCGGGTTCGAGCGCGACTTCGTCGGCCGCAACATCGACTTCTACCGGACCGAGCGGTTCCAGCGCAGGGGAACCGAGTTCGCCCGGATCGACGTGCCGGACGACTCGGAAACCGACGTCGAACGCGAGTGGCTGCTGATCACATTGCGCTCGCCGTGGACCCTGGGCACCACGACCTACCCGGCAGGTGCGCTGCTGGCCACCAGGTTCGACGATTTCCTGGCCGGTGGCAGGGAGATGACCGTGCTGTTCGAGCCGGACGCACACACCTCGCTGACGTACCACTCATGGACCAGGGACCACCTGATCATCAACACCCTGCACGACGTGCAGAGCCAGCTTTTCGTGCTCACACCGGGTCCTGACGGCTGGCAACGCTCCGAGCTGCCTGGCGTGCCCGCCGGGGAACTGTCGGGCATCACCGACACGGATCCGGAAGTCAGCAACGAGTACCTGATGAACTCCAGCGGCTACACCGAACCGGCCACCCTGCGGCGCGGTGACCTGACCGGCGAGCCGGAGATCCTCAAGCAGGCACCGGGTTTGTTCGACACCACCGGTCTGCGGGTACGGCAGCTGTTCGCGACCTCAGCCGACGGCACCAAGATCCCGTACTACGTGGTGGGCAGATCCGATCCGAGCTCCCGGCCGACGTTGCTTTCCGGGTACGGCGGGTTCGAGGTTTCTTTGACACCAAGCTATCTGGGGCACGTCGGCCGGGCGTGGCTGGCGCGCGGCGGCACGTATGTGGTGGCCAACCTACGTGGCGGCGGTGAGTACGGGCCGGAGTGGCATTCCTCGGCGGTGAAAGCGAACCGGCACCTGGTGTACGAGGACTTCGCCGCGGTGGCCCAGGATCTGATCGATCAGGGCATCACCACCCCGGCGCGGCTGGGCATCCAGGGCGGCAGCAACGGCGGCCTGCTGATGGGCGTGATGCTGACGCGCTACCCGCAGCTGTTCGGCGCGATCGTCTGCCAGGTCCCGTTGCTGGACATGCGGCGCTATCACGAGCTGCTGGCCGGAGCGTCCTGGATGGCCGAGTACGGCGATCCCCGCGAGCCTGAGGAATGGGCTTATATCAAGCCTTTCTCGCCGTACCACAACGTCTCAGCAGACGCGCAGTACCCGCCGGTGCTGTTCGCGACGTCCACAAGGGACGATCGCGTACACCCGGCACACGCGCGCAAGATGGTCGCGCGGATGCTCGAACAAGGCCACGACGTGCGCTACTACGAGAACATCGAAGGCGGCCACGGCGCGGCAGCCGACAACGAACAGCTGGCCTTCAAATGGGCGATGGTCTTCGAGTTCCTCTGGCGCACCCTCACCTGAGGACTCCGGTGTGTCCCCAATGCCACATTGGTGGCATCACATGTCCCCAATGTGGCATTGGGGACACACAAACCCCGGTCAGCTGACCTCGCCGGCGGGGGCGAGCCAGGTGTTGCAGGCGGAGGTGTTGTTGTTCTTCACACCCGCTGTGCCCCACTGGATCTGGTGCTTGACGCTGCCGTGCGTCTTGTCGGCGACCGAGCTGCGGAACGCCGACGACGCGGAGTTGCTCAGCGACTTGCTGATCGAGCCCCGGCCACCGGCGGCCGCGATGAACATGCCGGAGAAGCAGTCGGCCTGCAGTTCCATCCGGCGGGTCAGCTCCAGGTACTCCGGGGAGTCCTCGGCCAGGCCCGCCATCTTCATGCCCATGCCGGTGTTGATGCCGCTCAACGCCTGAACGTGGTGGCCGTACTCGTGGGCCAGCACCATGATGTGGCCGCCCTGGTTGCTGCCCATCGACTCGGTGACACGGTTGCGGGGCATGAAGATGCCCCTGTCCCGCGGGCAGTAGAAGGCGACCGCCTCCTGCCTGGTCGGTGTGCCGCAGCCGCTGGTCGGGTTGTCCTCCACGTTGAGTTTCGGCGATTCCCAGGTGTGGTCGGCGTCGGCCAGCAGCGGCTTCCACGCCTCGTCCAGGCAGCCGATCATCGCCTGGTAGTAGGCGCGCAACTGCTCGGCGGACCGGCCGAAACCCGGCAGCTTGCACGTGATCTGTGCCAACGGCAGACCCGGGGTGAGCAGCGGGTTCGCCTCGGTGAGTTCCTGTGACCTCGGCTTGGCGGGCGCGCCGGGCGACGGCGCGGTCCGCGGGGTCTGGGGCGATGCCGCGTTGGGCTTCGCGTCGAGGACCGGGCCGGCGACCGGCGTTCCGGCGACCTCGGTGGAGAACCGGCCGGGCGCACCCATCGCCAGCACCACCACGATCACCAGGGTGAGCACACCGATGATCGCCAACGGCGAGTTGCGCCGCGGCTGCTCGGCCACCGGCGGCGGGGGCAGTTCGGGCCTGCTGGACTTCCAGTCGGAATCAGGCAGCTCTGCGACCCGCGGACTGTCGTCCTCGTCGGCCATCTCTCCCCCTCGCGGTCAGGTCAATCATGCCATCAACCGCCGCCCGCGGGATGGCCCCCGACCAGGTCGAGTACGGAACCGTCCGGTGTGGACGCGACCGCGGGCGACCGGTTGCGGATCGCCTCAGGCACGGCCGCGACCGTCGCCAGCCACTCCCTGACCCGGTTCTTCGCGAGGCTGAAAACCGTGCAGTCGCAGGTAGCGGCCACGCCGTCGGCCTCGATGCCCAAGTTGCGGCACAGCGCGACCGCACGCGGCAGGTGGTACGACTGGGTCACCAGCAACGCGCGATCTATCCCGTAGACCTGGATCGCACGGGCGCATGTGTCGTAGGTATCCACGCCATACGGGTCGACCACGATCATCCGGGGGTCGACACCTTTGGCCGTCAGGTACTCCGTCATCGCCTTGGTCTCGTTGCCGGAGGTGCCCGCCGCGTCACCGGACACGAGCACCACTTTGGCCTTGCCGGCCCGGACCAGTTCGGCGGTCACGTCCAACCGGCCCGCGAGGAACGGCATCGGCCGGTCGTTCTGCAGCTTGGCGCCCAGGACGATGACCACCGGCGCTGTCGGCGCGTCGGCCACGTCGTATCGATGCCCACCGGAGGCGATGTACGACCACGCGAGGCTGCCGCCGATCGCGAGCACGACCGCGCCGACAGCGGCCAGCCCGATCCGCAGCGTCCGGCGCCGCCAACGTATGCGCGTGTCTCGCATACGACCATGTAACCAGAAATCAGGGCGGGAGATGGTGTGCGGCAAGGAGAACAGCAACCGCCTTCAGCGCTGCCCCCGATATGAAGCGGTTTTCCTGTCCGGATGGGCGGCCAGGTAGTCCGCGAACGTGATCCGCCCGACCGCCCGGTCCGGCGCGAGGTTCAGGCCCGCCCTGAACGCCCGGAAAGCCTTGCCCGGCAGCCTGAGCGGCACAAGAAGCCGCCGGCGCCCGGTGGCCCGCAGATACATCCGGGCCAGCTCCCGGAAACTGTGCGCCTGCGGGCCGGCGATGTCCGGCACCCGTCCGGACGGCGGCCCGACGGCGATCTCGGCCAGCCGCTCGGCCACCTCACCGACGTCGATCGGCTGCGACCCGGCGCCGGGCACGAACATCACCGGCAGCCGGGCGAACATCGCGAGGACGACCCTGATCAGGTCATGGAACTGGGTGGCCCGCAGCACTGTCCACGGCAGACCGGACGCTTCGAAGAGCCGTTCGGCGGCGAGTCTCGTCTGATAGTAGGAGAACGGGATCCGGTCGACTCCGACGATGGAGATGTAGACCAGATGGCCGACACCGGCCTCGCGGGCGGCCGCGATCAGAGCACGTTCGACGTCGTTGCCCCGGATCCCAGTGGCGCAGTGCACGATCGCGTCAACGCCCGCGACCGCGGCGGCCAGGCCCGCACCTGTCTTCCAGTCGACGGTGGCCAAACCTTCGCCGGTCCGGCGGCTCGCCACCCGTACTTCGTGACCGGCCTGCCTGAGCCGGTCGACCACGTGGCCACCGAGATTCCCGGTGCCTCCGGTCACGAGAACTGTCTTGGACATGCCCCTAGGACGGGGTAGCACGCTCAAACGTGACAGCTACTTCAACACGACAGGGAGCGAGTCGACGCCGTAGACGATCGAAACCTTGCGGAACTCCAGCTCATCCGCGGCCTTCGCCAGACGCATGGCCGGGAACCGCCGCACCAGCGCGGGATACGCCGCCCTGAGCTCCATCCGGGCAAGCTCGGCACCGATGCACCGGTGCACGCCGTAACCGAAGGCCAGGTGGGAGGTCGGTGTCCGGGTCGCCAGGACCTTCTCGAGATCCTCGCCGAACGCCTCGTCACGGTTCGCGCCGCTCAGCGACGCGATCACGACATCGCCCTTGCCGATCGTCACACCGGCGACTTCGACGTCGTCGCGGGCGAAGCGCGGGAACGCGACCTGCACGACCGCCAGGTAGCGCAGGATCTCCTCGACGAACCCGCTGATCGCGTCGTCGTCCTCGCGGATCAGGTTGAACGTCGGCTCGTCCTGCAGCAGCACCAGCGCACCGAGCGCGAGCATGCTGGCCGTGGTCTCGAACCCACCGGTGAGCACGCCGTCGGCGAGGCCCGCCAGTTCCCGGTCGTCGACCTTGTCGCCGTGCTCCTTGATGATCATGCCGAGCAGACCGTCGCCCGGGTTCTCCCGCTGCTTGCGGACCACTCCGAGCAGGTACTCCAGCGACTCCGAGATCGCGCCCAAGGACGCGCCCGCACCGGCGAACAGGTCGAACCGGGACATCGCCAGCCGCTGGAAGTCCTCGCGGTCGTCGTACGGCACGCCGAGCAGCTCGCAGATCACCAGCGACGGGATGGGCAGCGCGAACTCACTGACCAGGTCGACCGGGCCGGCCGAGCGCTCCATGTTGTCCAGGCACTGGTCGATGATCGCCTTGATGCCGGGCGTGAGGCGGGCCAGCCTGCGCATCGTGAACTCGGGCGTCAGCAGCTTGCGCAGCCGCGTGTGTACCGGCGGATCGGCGAACCCCAGGCCGCCTGGGTCCTGCTGCGGAGTTCCGCCCGCCGCCGCCAGGTTGGTGAAGTCGTTGCTGAACGACTTGGTGTCGCTGAGCACGGCTTTGACTTCCTCGTGGCCGCTGACCAGCCAGAGGTTGATGCCGAACGGCATCGGCACCTTGCTGATCGGCTCTCTGGCCCGCAGCTCGCCGAGCTCCGCCACCGGGTCGAGACCGTCCCGCTTCAACGGCATCAACGCGGGTTCCGGAATCGGCATCTTGCCGAGATCGAAGCCCTTTTTCTTGGCGCGGGCGAGATACCAGCGTGCGAACCACGCCACCACTCGCGACCGGATACTCCCCACACCGTGCAGGCTAGGACAACCTCGCTGAGAAGTGGGAGCCGGGTGACGGAGAATATGCCGAGGTAGGCCACGCGATGACCGGCCCGTGAACGCTCAGTTTCCGGCAAGTGTGATCTTTACGCAGGCCACGAACGGATTCCACAGTGCGCCGGCCGGGCCAGTGGCTAACCTCGGAGGCATGAACGAAAGCGAGATCTTCGCCCAGATTCGTACCCTGGTCGACCGCGAGCACGAGCTGCGCGAGCGCAGCGTCGCCGGGGAGATCGACTCGGCCGAGGAGCGGGCCCAGTTGCGAACCCTGGAAGAGTCGCTGGACCAGTGCTGGGATCTGCTGCGCCAGCGGCGGGCCCGGCGTGGAGCGGGCGAGGACCCGGACGCGGCCGAGGTGCGCCCGGCCCAGCAGGTCGAGGGCTACCTCCAGTAGCAGCAGCGTGGGTGTGTCCCCAATGCCACATTGGTGGCATCACATGTCCCCAATGTGGCATTGGGGGCACAACCTCAGGCGTTGGTCCTGGCGCGCAGCTCGGCGTCCTTGTCCCGCAGTTCGTCGGTGAAGGTGTCGCCGAAGTCGTCGGCGGTGAAGATCTGCCGGATCTCGATCTCGTGGTGCGCGTCGTCGGTGTTGGGCACGCCCTTGACCCACTCGATGGCCTCGTCGAGCGAGGCCACCTCGAGGATCCAGTAACCGGCGACCAGTTCCTTGGCCTCGGCGAACGGGCCGTCGATGACAGCGGTCTTCTTGCCCTCGAAGCGCACGCGCGCGCCCTTGGAGCTCGGGTGCAGGCCTTCGCCGCCCACGAGCACACCCGCGTTGACAAGCTTCTCGTTGTACTCGGTCATCTCCCGCAGCAGGTCCTCGCTCGGCATCTGGCCCGCTTCGCTCTCCGCCGACGCCTTCATCAAGACCATGAACTTCATGACGACTGACCCCTCAGTAAGTGTTGACTGCCACATAAACTGTATCCGCCGGACGCTGTGTACACTAGACGCAGTTTTCATGGGGCGACAACCCCTCGACGGAAGCGGCGTGCCGGGTGAACAACGCGTACGGAGACCAATCGAGCGTCATCAAATTGCTCTGGGGTCTGCGTCAGCCACCACGCCGGGGCCCCAAACCAACCCTCAGCGCCGAGCGCATCGCCCGCGTCGCCATGGAGATCGCCGACACCGACGGCCTGGCCGCCGTCTCGATGCAGCGAGTCGCCAGCGAACTCGAGTTCACCAAAATGGCGCTGTACCGATACGTCTCCGGCAAGTCCGAACTACTCGCGGTGATGATCGAACTCGCCGTGGCAGACCCACCGGACCTCGCCGGCGTGCCAGGCGGCTGGCGCGGCCGAATCGAGGAGTTCGCCCGTCAGCTTTCCGTTGTCTGGCAACGACACCCATGGCTCCCCTGGGCAACCCTCGGCGACCGGGTGATGGGCCCCCGCGAGCTGGGCTGGATCGAATCGGCGGTCAGCTGCCTGACAGACACAGGCCTGACCGGAACCGAGCAGCTGGACGCGGTCTTCGTCCTCTTCGGCCACATCCGCAACACCCAGTCGATGTCCGCGGCAGGAACCCAACCCTGGGACTCCGACAAAAAAGTCACACCGATCATGCAAGAACTCCTCTCAGAGCACGGCGACCGCTACCCAGCCCTGACCGCCGCCACATCCTCAGTCAACAGCTCAGCCTCCCACGACAACGGCCGCGCATTCGGCCTGCACCGAATCCTCGACGGCCTCGAAACCCTCATCACCGAGCGCGCCCGGGTCTGATCACCTACAGGTCGATGGTCTCCCCAGGGGCGAGCATCCTGGCTTCGACGCCGTGTCGCTTGGCGGCGTGCTGGAAGGCCGTGGCGGGGTCGTCGACCTCCTCGTAGACGCCCGGCTGGTCGATCCCATAGTGGATCGGGACCACCTGCGCCGCTCGCAGAATCGAGCCCGCGACGACGGCCTGCTCCGGGGTCAGCACGGCGGGGAGCGGACTGGGCGGCCGCAGGTGCGGGAAGTCCACGGCAGCGCCGTTGATCGGCAGGAACGCGGCGTCGACCGGGCCCAGCCGACGCTGAATCAGCCACCACAGCCCGTGGAACACTGTGTCACCGCCATGGAACACCCGCTTCCCGTCGGCGGCCACCACCCAGTTCACCTGCGGGTCACCGAGCCCGTCGACCGCGGGCACGGCAGTGATCTCGAACGGCCCGGCATTGATCACCTGCCAGTCCCGCACGGTCTGGACGTTCAGGTCGCGTTGCGCGAAACCGTCCTCCGCCTGGTTGGTCCAGAGCGTTTCCGCCCTCGTCCCGGCGAACGGCTCGGGCCGGAGCACGGCCCCTCCCGGGGTCACCGCCCGCTCGATCGCGGCCGGATCGGCGTGGTCGCTGTGCAGATGCGTCACCAGAGCGATGTCCGCCGTCCGGCTGGCCGGCAGGAGGCTGCCCGCGGGCAATACCGAACGCAGTGGTTCCGACTCTTCAACCAGGTCGATGACCACTGTCGAGCCGCTGGACTCGATCTGCAGCCCGGCCCAGCCAAGCCTTCGTACTCGCATGAGCTTCCCTTCTTTAACGACCGATCGTTCGGACTCTATAACGGAATATAGCGACCCGTCGATCGCTAAAGTAGAGTCGGCCCATGTCGCCACGCCGGTCGGTCGCCGAAGCTCGCAACACCAAGGACATGATCCTGACCAAGGCGATCGACATCGCCTCTCTCGATGGCCTGGAAGGGATCACCATCGGCCGGTTGGCTGACGAGCTGAAGATGAGCAAGTCCGGTGTGCTCGGTCATTTCGGCACGAAGCAGTCCCTGCAGCTGGCCGCGATCCGCTCGGTGATCAGCCAGTTCCGGATCCACGTCGTCGAGCCGTCGATGGGCCGCGCCCCCGGCCTTGAGCGGCTGCTTGCCTTATGCGACACCTGGTTCGACTACGTGACCGACACCGGCCTGCCAGGCGGGTGCCTGATGACAGCCGCCGCCCTCGAGTTCGATGGACGGGCGGGCGAGGTTCATGACGTCGTCGCCGAGGCCTGGTCGGACTGGGACGACCTGCTGCGGGGCGAACTGCGACGCAGTGGCGGCGACTTCGATGTGGACCAGGCGTTGTTCGAGATCGTCGCCTTCGGCCCGGCTGTGAACCGCGCGGTGCAACTTTTCGGCGACCGCACAGCCGCCGAACGCGCCAAGCGCGCTGTCCGGCGGGTCATCGGCCAGTAGTCACCCCGATTGGTGCCACAGTGCACTTATCCTTGGTACCACGCGGTTTCTAACGTCCCCGTCATGATTGTCCTCCCTGTTCTGATGTCGCTGACCATGATTGTCCCGACATCGCCTCAATCGCACTGCAGCGTCGCGGTGCCGGGCGCCGAACGTGTCGTCGGCGCCTGTCTCGATGATCTGACGACCGCCGGCACAGTCACGTCCGGCCATACCGATCCTGCCGACTGGGCCGGGCTTGAGCCGCCGGGAACCGTGAATCCCTCTGGTGTGCCGGGCGTTCAGCTGGACGGCTACTTCCCGGACACGTCGACGACCAACCCGACACACGGCTGGAACCACGATAGCCAGTTCGTGATCAGGTTGCCCCGCAAGTGGAACGGCGGCTTGGTGGTCGCCGGGCCGCCCGGTGTCCGCGAGCAGTACGCCAACGACCGGATCATCGGCGACTATGTCTTGTCCCAAGGATTCGCCTTCGCTGCCACCGACAAGGGCAACACCGGGCCCTTCGCCTATCGGGACGGTGCCCGGCCTGGCGACGGCATCCTGGAATGGCATAGCCGCATGGCTCAGCTCACGATCGCCACGAAAGTCGTCGCAGCCAAGCATTACGGCCGTCCGCCGAGGCACACGTACGTCGCCGGGACGTCGGCGGGCGGCTATCTGGTGCGCTGGCAGCTCGAACGATTCCCGTGGCTCTATGACGGAGGCGTCGACTGGAACGGCCTGCTTTTCACACCCGACTCCCCCGGCCTGCTCGCCACGCTTCCGCCCGCGCTGCGCGCATACCCGCGAGGCGCGCGGGACGAGATGATCGCCGCGGGTTATCCAGCCGAGTCAGAACCGTTGTGGGCCTTCCACTACCGCAACCAGTGGGACATCCTGCAACGCATCCTCCGCGAGGAGATCGACCCCGGCTACGACGGCGCCACCGAGGCAGGCACGCCGTTCTGTCCCGAAGGCACAGGTCCGGGCTGCGACACGGACTACGACTACGCGTCCCGGCCGCGCGAAGTCCGCGACACAGTCAGCCGGATCTCGCTCACCGGAAAGATCAAACGGCCGCATATCACCGTGCACGGCACCCTTGACGCGCTTGTCCCGATCAGCCGGAGCTCCGATGTGTACGCCCGGATGACCACCGGGAAACATCGTTACTACCGGATCGAGGGCGGCAACCACATCGAAGCCCTGGCAACCGGTCCGGTCCGGCCGATGCTGCCGTGCTTCCGCTCGGCGTTCGACGCGATGGTCGGCTGGGTCGAGCGTGGCACCGCTCCCTCGCCCAGCCACACCGTGCCAAGGACCTCAAGCTGCCGGATCTAGGCCACTCGGCACGTGCCCTTTGGCCTCTCGATCCGGGCGGCCACCCGCTCTAGCCTTAGCCGCATGTCCTCCTCGCGGCCAGCACCGTGGGTCTCGCTCGTGTTGTACGGCGCGGTGTTGGTCGCCGGGGTGTACGCCGACGTCGCCGGGCTCAGTCACACGCCGCCGTTGCCGTTGCTCGCGATTCTGGCCGCGTTGTACGTGGTCGACTTCGTGGAGCATCGGCTGAATCCGATCCTGACCCTGGTTCTGCGGATCGGGCTGATCCTGGCGATCTCGATGGTCGACGAGTCCGGTCTCGCACGGATTCTGTTCGTGCTGGTGCCGTTCACGGCATATTTCGCCTTCGGCCGGCTGACCAGCATCGCGCTCGGGATAGCGTGCATCGCGCTCGCTGTCGCGACCACACCTGGTTGGTACGCCGATCTTGAGCAGGTGTCCGACCTGGTGATGTTCACCGTCGGCTTGCTCCTGACAATCACAATGGCGGCCGTCGCTGCCGACGAACGGCGATTGCGGCACAAGGTCGCAGAACTGTCCGCGGCAGCTGAGCGCAACCGGCTGGCTCGCGACATCCACGACGGGCTCGGCCATCACCTCACGACGATCGTGATCCAGCTGGAGAAAGCCACGGCGTTCCGGTCGTTGGACTCCGCCAAAGCCGACCAGGCCATCGAGGATGCCCGCGCGTCGGCGAAACGGGCGCTCGACGACGTCCGGCAGTCGGTGCAGACGCTCCGGACGCGGTTCGACCTGTCCGGCTCGCTCGCCGATCTCGTCACCGGCCAGCCCGACATCGCGCTGGAGGTCATCGGCGACGAGACCGAATACCCCGCGCAAACGCTTACGGCCCTGTTCCGTGCCGCACAGGAAGGCATCACCAACTCGCGGCGGCACGCGGACGCCAGCCGGATCTCAGTGTCGATCGACCTCACCGGATCCCGCGCGCGGCTGACCGTGGACGACGATGGCCGCGGTTTCGCGTGCCCGGAAGGATTCGGGCTGCTCGGCATGCGTGAACGCGTCGGCCTAGCCGGTGGTCGCGTGGAAATCGCCAGCGAACCCGGCGCGGGCACGCGCCTGACCGTGACCATCCCTCGGCAGGCGGCGTCATGAAGGTGCTTGTCGTCGACGATCAGCGGCTGATCCGGGAGGGCATCGCGTCCCTTTTGGACATCCAGGACGGCGTCGAGGTCGTCGCAACGGCAGTGAACGGCCGGGACGCGATCGAGAAAACGCTTGCGCTCGAACCGGACGTGGTGCTGATGGACGTCCGGATGCCCGAAATGGACGGTGTCGAGGCTGTCGCGCTGCTGCGCCAGAAATCCCCCGATACCAAGGTTGTCATGCTCACAACGTTCGACGACGAGGAATACGTCGTGCAAGCCCTGCGTGCGGGCGCGGCCGGATACCTGTTGAAGGACTTGCCTTCGCACGAGCTCGCGGCGGCCGTCAAGCTGGCACACGCGGGCGTCGCCCAGTTCGACCCCGCTGCACTCGCGCGGCTGACTACCGCGTTGGCGCGGCCCGCCGTGCCCGAGGACCTCGACCTGACCAGCCGGGAGATCGATGTCCTGCGGTTGGTCGCCGCCGGGGCGACCAACCGCGAGATCGCCGGCCGCCTCTACCTCAGCGTCGGCACCGTGAAGAACCACGTGTCCAGGATTCTCAACCGGCTCGATCTGCGCGACCGTACCCAGGCAGCGATCTACGCACGTGATCACGGCCTGCTTTAGGGCAGTGCGATCCCGTGCAGACCACGGTAGGGCGGGCTCTCCGGCGACTGCCAGCCGTCGAGGAGGCCGTCCGCAGGCCGGTGGATCTCGACGGCGATCGGGCGGCACACCTCGAGCGGATCACGCGCGTCCGGGCCCCACAACGGGATCGAAAGATCGCCTGCCGGGCAGGTGGACAGTGCGACCAGCAGGTCGATCTCGGCGAAGAACTCGAAGAAGTCGCCGGGCCTGGCCGGGGACGCCTTCATGAAGTACTTGTCCTCGTCGTTCAACCCGGTGAGCTGGAAGACATTCAGCACGTCGTGCACGTCGAACTCGGTGAGCCCGTACGGCAACACCGCGCGCACCAAGTTGGAATGGCAGTGGAAATCGAAATCCTCGTCGCTCAGAATGCGGTTGACGTACGGATCACAGCGCGATCCGAGCAGGTCGTGCACCCGGCCGCCGTCCGCGTCCACGCCGTATGACTCGAGCGTGTCGTTGGTGATGGTGAGCATTGGGCGCAGATAGGGCAACGTCGACCAGAGCCTGTCGTACCGCGTGACGTGCGCGCTCTGGATCTGCCTGGTCCGCGCCGCCCACATCCGCTCGCGGGGGTTGTGCCTGTTCCAGACGTTCAGGTCGCCGACCTGCGGGCCTTCCGGCGTGGTGATCAACCGGCACAGGTGCCCAGCCGGAACCTCCCAGGCGCGTCCTGACCGGATCGGGACCACGAACTCGTCGAGCAGTTCCCGTTCGCCGGTGGCTAGCCGGTCGTAGAAGCCACGGTCGACGTCGATGACGCTGCCCGGCCTCGGCTGGTAGGCGGCTGGCGGAAAACCCATCTGATCTCCATCCTCCATCGTCGGCAAAACTGGTTGTCCCACGTTGCTAGGATTCGGTCAACTTCAAGCTTCCTCAGAAACAAGGTTATCGCTTCATGACTCGTCTCAACCAGATCGTCGCGGTCGAAAAGGGCATCAAGAGCCGTTCCTTCCAGGAACTGACCGAGGCGCACCACGCATTGCAGAAGTCCAGCCTGCTCTCCGGTATTTCCCGGACCTATCGGCCGAAGGACGAGGAAGGCGAGCAGTTACCGCCGGAATCGACCAAGGTCCAGGTCAAGGGCGAGGAGACCATTCGCCAGACCGCGGCCATCCTGACCAAGCTGTTCGACGTGACCGCCACGAAGGACTGGGCGAACTGCGTCGCGAAGGCCGATGTCAAGGTGGACGGCACCACCCTGCTCGAAGGCGTTCCGGTGAGCTATCTGCTGTTCCTGGAAAAGCAGCTGGCCGACCTGCTGACATTCGTGCGCAAACTGCCGGTCCTGGACGCGGCGGAATCCTGGAACTACGACGCGTCCGCCGACTGCTGGGCGACCGACCCGGTCCAGACCGTGCGTACGAAGAAGATTCCGCGTAACCACGTCAAGGCCGAGGCGACCGAAAAGCACCCGGCCCAGGTCGAGGTCTACTACGAGGACGTGACCGTCGGTTACTGGAAGACCGTCAAGTTCTCCGGCGCATTGCCCGCCAAGCGCATCAACGAGCTGGTCGAACGGGTCGAAAAACTGCAACAGGCCGTGAAGTTCGCCCGCGAAGAGGCCAACAACGCCGAGATCACCCAGCAGAAGGCCGGCGAGAAGATCTTCGGTTATCTGTTCGCCTGACCGGCCGGCCTTGCGCTACGATGGCCGTGCGCATGAGCGCAAGCTGAAACTGAAAGTCAGTTTGACCAGGGACTCCGGTCACAGTGCAGGTTCAAATCCTGCCCCGTCCACATCTTCCAGGGCGGGTAGCCCAAATGGCAGAGGCAGCCAGGGACCCGCGAGGAACCTCAGACTATCGCTCAAGTTTCAGTATTCGCCGTCGATCGCCAGGTCAAAGGGGTATGGGCAGGCGCTGCCGGTATGCGGGTTCAACTCCCGCCCGGTCCACCAACCAGGGGCCGGTCGTCTAATCGAAAGACACGGCGCTTTGAGACTGATCGGTACTCGTTAAACGTACTGGCGACGCCAAATGGCGGCACACTGAGTCCCGGGGGATGGTTACTCCCCCGGGTCTCCTTACAGTTTCCACCGCTCAGCCGGGAAGATCTCCAGGTCGAATTCCCCGAAAGCCTTCTCAAAATCGTCGTCATCCCACGGTTCACCCGTGAAAACCGGCTCCTTTCTTGCTGGCTGCCGAACCACATGCAAAATATCGCCGGTAAACCTGATCACCTGACCGGTGACCGCAGAAGAACGGTCACCGAGCAAGTACGTAATCAGCGGCGCCACCCGATCAGGCGTGTCTTCCGGTTTACTGCGTGTCCGATAGTCCGCCTCCGACATCCGCGTCCAGGCCAATGGACACACCGCGTTGACCCGGATACCGAACTTCGCCAGGTCGACCGCCCAGGAAATGCTCATGGACACAACAGCACCCTTGGAAGCCGCGTAAGTCCCGGCCCCACTCTGGCCGAGAAAAGAAAACGACGCGGCATTGACGATCACCCCGCCGCCCTGCTCCCGCATGACGGCCGCGGCAGCCGTCCCGCAGTACAACGCCCCCAGCACGTTGACTTCGATCAACGCCCGGATCTGCTCGGGATCGTCCTCCCAGGGCATCGCGTCGTACCGCAGGCCCGCGTTGTTCACCAGCCCGTCGAGTTTGCCGAACTCCGCGACGCACTGCTCCATCAACTTGGCCGCCCGCCCCAGCTCGGCCACACTGTCCCCATTGGCCACCGCGCGGCCACCCGCGGCCCGGATACCCGCCGCGACCTCGTCCGCCAGCTCCCCGTCAACGTCGTTGACCAGCACTGATGCCCCAGCATCCGCGGCGTGGACGGCATAGGCCCTGCCCAGGCCCCGTCCTGCCCCCGTGATCACCACAGCCTTGCCGTCGAGAGTTCCCATGATCCCATTGAACCGCTGATCATGGGCCGCGGCGACCGAAGAGGACAGAACGGTGCCGGGGCGTCCTACTTGGCTTTCCCGCCGCCGGCCGGGCCGGTGGTGATCCCGGTGCTGAGTGCCTCGGAACGGTACCCGAGATTGTTCACGCTCCAGATCGTGAACGGGACCTGAACGTCGCCAGGGCCCGGGGCGACCAGGTTGACCGTGGCGGTGCCGTCGGCCGCCGCGGGCACGGTGACTTCAGGATCCTGGCCCCACTTGTACACATAGGCCACGACATTCGACTGGACCGGTGTGAACGTGCACTGGAACCGCTCACCTGGCGAGGGCCGGTTGGCGTTGCAGGACAGTCTCGGTTCCTTCGGGTGCGCGTAGAACGTGTACAAGGCTGGTTGCGTGATCGTTCCGTCAGCCAGCGTGCCAGTCGCTCTTATGTCGTTTCCGTACTGCGTCAGCGGGACGAGCTCGACAGTGGCCGTTCCATCCGGGCCGGCCGGCACCGTGACCGGTGCACCGCCGCGGAACGTGTACGTGAAGCTGACCGTTTCCGGTACGGCAGCGGTGAACGTGAACCTGCCCGGCAGCCCGACCTCACCGGAGTAGCCGTAGCGCGGGTAGTCCGTACTGTTGATCTCCGGCGCGTTGGTCGCTATGAAGATGTACTCGTACGCCGTCCCGGACTCGATTTCCCCACTGGTGGTGTGGACAGCCAGCTGTTTGGTGTACGGGGACTCCGAGATCAGGGTGATCACGGCGGTCCCGTCGGCTCCGACGGGAACTGTGACCGGTGCGTCATCCGACCAGGTGTAGGTGAAGCTCGTCGAGCCGGGCAGCACCGACGTCAGCTTGACCTGCAAAGGCTTGCCGACAATGGGTGCGGCGGTCAGTACCTCCACCATCGGTGTGCCTTCGTCGACGTTCAGGTAGTGCGCGTTCGACTCTGTGAAGTTCCCGTTGCCCAGCTTGGCGCTCACCGTGACGACGTTGAACCGCCCGGCAGCGGCCGGGACGACCGTGGCGTGCGCGGTGCCGTCCGGACCTGCCGGGACCTCGATCGCCGGCCCGTCGTTGAAGCTGTAGACGTACGCGGAAACCGGCGAGGGTGAGCTGAACGTGCAATCCCTGGGCGTACCCAGGTAACCCGTTTCCGGCGTGCACGTGACTCGAGGCTGGTTGCTGGCGACCCAGAACCGGTACTGGGTCGTCGGGGACTGGTTGCCCGCGGCATCGACGCTCCGGACAGCCATGGAGAGCGGCCCCGAACGCATGGGAGTGTGCACGATGGTGGCCGAACGAGTCCGGCGATCCGCGGGCACGAAGATGTACGCCTCGAACTCGCCGTAGTAGAAGCCGGCAACATCGTCGACACCATTGGCTTTGAAGGTGAACTCACCTGGGACACCGGTACCGCCGCTCCCCGGAGGCGCGTCCGCGGTGTAGTCCTTCGACGACACTTCGGGCGCCTTGTCCGGCGCGATGAAGTCGGTGCTGAACCTGCAGACCTCGCTCCACGGACCGGTGTCAAGATTGTCCTTGGCCCGTACCTGCCATGCGTAATCGGTGGCGTCGGCCAGATCGGACTGCTGCACCGACCTTTCCGCGCGGTAGCCGCTCGACCCTTGCGACTGCAGGGTGACCCGCCGGTCAGGGTGCCGCGTGGGCCAATAGGCGAACTCGTACGTGAGCCACGAGTCGTCCTGGTCGGTCGCGACGGCTGACAGTTGGGTACCGCCGGGACCGACGACCTTGCGTTGCCCGCAGTCGACGTTGCCCGCCTTCAACGCGGTCGGCTTTCCTGGAGCGCGGTTGGCCTCGATGGTCAAGTGTGCCTGCGGGTTGTAGGTCCGCCCGAAGCGCGGATCGGACTGCTGCGCATCGGGCAGCCGGAACGCGAACGTGACGCTGGAACGTCCTTCCTGCAACGCTTTCCTCAACGCGCCGGAGGCGTCCCACTCGACCCGTGGCGCTGGGCACGGCCCGCCCTGCCCAGGACCTGGGAGGCGCAGTTCCTCAGCGGGCTGTGCCGCCCAGGTCGGCGTGCGCTTGGACGCTGTCAACCAAGCCTGGGTGGCGAGCTCAGTCGAGCAGTCCGCCACCGTCACTTCGTTGGTGAACAAAGTCGCCGAGACCACCCGTGTCCCGCGCAACGACGCCAGATCGAAGGTGACGTACGACTTGAACTTGTGCACAGTCCCGCTGGCGAAGACCTGTGCGCCCACAGGCGCATTCCCCTGGGGATTAACAAAACTCGTCCGTGGCGCCGCCGAGTCGACGTACGCCCAGGAACCGCTGGCGATCGTGGAATACCCCGTGGCCGCCGCGGGCACCACCGCTGCCGTCAGCACAACCCCGGAAACAATCATGATTCCGGCCGCTCTCGTGAGCAACCGGGAGACCGCAGAGTTCATCCGCCCATCCCCCTCATATCTCACGCATATCAGACCGCACACCAGCTTGCCGGGACGTCGGCCATCCAGTCCCACTTCGCTGCTCCGAATGACATGGCCCGGTCCAATAAGCACGACGGGATGGTTACAACGCCCAGTCCGGCAACGGTTCGCGCGCAGCGAGCCACTGTTTCGGTACGCCGTCGATCCCGGTATGGGCAGCGACAATGCCGCCGGCGATCGCACCCGTCGTGTCGATATCGCCACCGGCTTCGATACAGCTTGTAATCGCCGATGGATAGTCGTCCAGGTATGTCGCCGCCACCCACAACGTGAACGGAACTGTGTCCTGGGCAGTCACACGGGAACCGTTGCCGAGTTCGTAAGCCGCCTCGGCGACAGACCGGCCAAGCAAGGTAAGGGCCCGGCGAATCCCCTTGGACGTGTACCCTTTCGCCAGTCCGTCCAGCACTTCGTCAAGAAAATCCCTTGCTGACGGCCGGTTTCGGCGGCTCGCGACGGCGGCGGCCTTGGCAACCGCCACCGCACCAACGATTCCCTCAGGATGCTGATGGGTGACCTCAGCGGAGAGTGTCGCCTGCTCGACGACTTTGGCCATGTCGTCAGCGAAGTACGCACCCAGCGGGGCGATGCGCATCGCAGCACCGTTCCCGCACGAGCCTTGGCCGTTGAAAACCGCGCCAGCGGCTACTTGCCAAGGTATTCCGTCACGGACCTTGTGCAGAATGAAGAACGCACCCGCACCATATCCGCGGTAGGGCTCGCAGCGGTCCGCGAAGGTCGCTGCGAGCCGATCCTGGTCGACCGCGCCATGATCACGCAGTTCGGTGATCAGATTGCAGGCCATTTCAGTGTCATCCGTCCACTCCCATGGCCCGGCGGGCGGATTGCCGGCCCGAAGATCCGGCAGGGAGCGACCAACCATGAAGAACTGCGCCCCCAGCGCGTCCCCCACAGACAAACCATCAAGCGATTCATATGCCGATCGAAGTGACATCACCGATGAGCCTATCGGCTCAGGGCGGCCAGGGATATCCCTGCTGCTCGGCGAATTCCCGGGAGCCGCCGACGATTCTGCCGATCCGGCGCGGATCGTTCGATCGAGTAGTAGCCGACAGTCCGGCGAATCGCCTGAACCCTGCCGGCACGGCAACGAAACCCCCGGACATCACCCTGGTGCGGCTCGTCCTGTTCGACCAGCGCTCGTACGACGCCTTCGCCGCCCAGGTGTAAGCACTAAACCAGCCAGGCACGAAAGCCAAGCGGGGTGCCGGCCAGTGGCCGGCACCCCGCTTGGCAACAGGATCAGCTGCAGCCGGAGGTTGAGCCGCAGCCTTCGCAGACGTAGCAGGAGCCGGCGGGACGCATCTTGGTGCCGCAGGTCATGCAGAGGGGGGCGTCGGCGACTGTGCCGAGCTGGAGTTCGATGAGCTCGGTGGAGCTGTGGGCCTTCTCGATCTCCGGCTTGGCCGCCGGTTTTCCGGATTCCACTGTGGAGCGCATGCCTTCGAGGTCCACAGTGGAGTCCTCGGGCGAGCCGTAGTCGGCGGTGACCTGGGCGGAGCGCTCATCGGCGGTGAAGATGCCGAGCTGGGCGCGCTTCTCGTAGGGCAGGTAGTCCAGCGCCAGCCTGCGGAACAGGTAGTCCAGGACGCTGGTGGCGATCCGGACGTCCGGGTCGTCGGTCATCCCAGCCGGTTCGAAGCGCAGGTTCTGGAACTTCGAAACGTAGAACTCCAGCGGGATCCCGTACTGCAGACCGACCGAGATGGACATCGAGAAGGCGTCCATCACACCGGCCAGGGTCGAGCCCTGCTTGCCCAGCTTGACGAAGATCTCGCCGAGGCCGTCGTCGGGGTACGAGCCCGCGTGCAGGTAGCCCTCGGCGCCGCCGACTGTGAAGGACACCGTCTGGGACGGGCGCTTCTTGGGCAGGCGCTTGCGCACCGGCCGGTACTCGACGACGGTTTCCTTCTCCTTGTCGGCGCGGGCAGACTTGCCGGCCGAGAGCGGCTGGCCGACCTTGCAGTTGTCGCGATAGATCGCGAGCGCCTTGAGGCCCAGCTTCCAGCCCTGGAAGTAGATCTCCTCGACGTCCTCGACGGTCGCCGACTCCGGCATGTTCACCGTCTTGGAGATCGCGCCGGAGATGAACGGCTGCACCGCGGCCATCATCCGGACGTGGCCCATCGGCGCGATCGAGCGCTCGCCCATGGCGCAGTCGAAGACCTCGTAGTGCTCGCGGCGCAGGCCCGGCGCGTCGATGACGTGACCGTGCTCGGCGATGAACTCCACAATCGCCTCGACCTGCTCGTCCTGGTAGCCCAAGGACTTCAGCGCACGCGGCACGGTCTGGTTGACGATCTGCATCGAGCCGCCGCCGACCAGCTTCTTGAACTTCACCAGTGCCAGGTCCGGCTCGATGCCGGTGGTGTCGCAGTCCATCATCAGGCCGATGGTGCCGGTCGGGGCCAGCACGGAGGCCTGCGCGTTACGCCAGCCGTCGCGCACGCCGATGTCCAGGCCGCGCCGCCATTCCTCGCCGGCGATGCGCTGGATCGCGGTGTCGTCCGCGGCAAGCGTGCGGATCAGGTCGTTGGCCGCAGCGTGCTTACGGATCACGCGGATGTGCGGCTCGGCGTTGCGGGCGTAGCCCTCGTACGGGCCAACGACACCGGCGAGCTCGGCGGAACGACGGTAGGCAACGCCGTTCATCAGCGAGGTGATCGCCGCGGCGAGCGAGCGGCCGCCTTCGGAGTCGTACGCGTGGCCGGTCGCCATGAGCAGCGCGCCCAGGTTGGCGTAGCCGATGCCCAGCTGACGGAACTTACGCGTGGTCTCGGCGATCGGCTGCGTCGGGAAGTCGGCGAAGCAGATCGAGATGTCCATCGCGGTGATGACGAACTCGACAGCCTTGACGAACGTCTGCGCGTCGAACGTGCCGTCGGTGCGCAGGAACTTCATCAGGTTCAGCGACGCGAGGTTGCAGCTGGAGTTGTCCAGGTGCATGTACTCGCTGCACGGGTTCGAAGCGGTGATCCGGCCCGACTCGGGGCAGGTGTGCCAGTCGTTGATCGTGCTGTCGTACTGGATGCCCGGGTCCGCGCACTCCCAAGCGGCCTGCGCCAGCTTGCGGAACAGCTTCTTCGCGTCGACCTCGTCGAGAACCTCGTTGGTGCCACGCGAACGCAGCCCGAACTTGGCGTCGTTCTCCACCGCGTGCATGAACTCGTCCGACACGCGGATCGAGTTGTTGGCGTTCTGGTACTGGACGGAGGTGATGTCCTTGCCGCCAAGGTCCATGTCGAAACCGGCGTCCCGCAGAACGCGGATCTTGCGCTCTTCCTTGGCCTTGGTCTCGATGAACTCCTCGACGTCCGGGTGGTCCACGTCGAGCACGACCATCTTGGCCGCACGACGGGTCGCGCCACCGGACTTGATGGTCCCGGCGGACGCGTCGGCGCCGCGCATGAACGACACCGGGCCGGACGCGGTGCCGCCGGAGGACAGCAGCTCCTTGGAGGAACGGATCCGCGAGAGGTTCAGGCCCGCGCCCGAACCGCCCTTGAAGATCAGGCCCTCTTCCTTGTACCAGTTGAGGATCGACTCCATCGTGTCGTCCACGGCGAGGATGAAGCAGGCACTGACCTGCTGCGGGGAGGCGGTGCCGACGTTGAACCAGACCGGCGAGTTGAAGCTGAACACCTGGTGCAACAGCATGTAGGTGAGCTCGTGCTCGAAGATCTCCGCGTCGGCGGGCGAGGCGAAGTAGCTGTGCTCGACACCGGCCGCCACGTACTTCTTGACCACGCGGTCGATCAGCTGACGCAGGCTGCTCTCCCGCACCTGGGAGCCGACCGCGCCGCGGAAGTACTTGCTCGTCACGATGTTGACCGCGTTGACCGACCAGAAGTCGGGGAACTCGACGCCGCGCTGCTCGAAGTTCACCGACCCGTCGCGCCAGTTCGTCATCACGACGTCGCGCTTCTCCCACGTGACCGCGTCGTAGGGGTGCACGCCCTCAGTCGTGTACACCCGCTCCATCCGCAGGCCGCTCACCTGCTGATCGCCCCCAGCGGGTGCACCCACCGTCTCCGTCATGACCAGTCCCTCTCCCTCAACACTCGCGATAACTGGCGCGGCCACGGCCGGGGTACCCGTCCGATCCGGTCCGAGCGTGTTCTTTGTCGTTCTCTGGCGGGTCCGGCGGGTCACTCCTGGCCCTCCGCCCGCTCAGCCATCGCCGCCTTCAGGCCGGCGATCTCCTTCTCGAAGTCCTCCACCGAGGTGAAGGACCGGTAGACGCTGGCGAACCGCAGGTACGCGACCCCGTCGAGCTCACGCAACGGGCCGAGGATGGCCAGCCCCACCTCGTGGCTCGGAATCTCGGCACAGCCGGTGGACCGGATCGACTCCTCGACGCGGTGGGCCAGCTGCTGCAGCTGGTCCTCGTCGACCGGACGGCCCTGGCAGGCACGCTGCACACCGCGGACGACCTTGTCGCGGCTGAAGGGTTCCGTCACGCCGGAGCGCTTGACCACCGCCAGCACCGCCTCCTCGACGGTGGTGAACCTGCGCCCGCAGTTGGAGCAAGACCGCCTGCGCCGGATGACCTGCCCCTCGTC
Organism: Kibdelosporangium banguiense; assembly: GCF_017876405.1. Classification (GTDB taxonomy): domain Bacteria; phylum Actinomycetota; class Actinomycetes; order Mycobacteriales; family Pseudonocardiaceae; genus Kibdelosporangium; species Kibdelosporangium banguiense. Next base: position 12,508,903 of record NZ_JAGINW010000001.1, read on the forward strand.
GACTTCGCGCGAGTCGACCACGCGGGAGTCGGAGTGCCGGCAGAACGGGCATCTCATGGCTTGCACCCCTCGGTCTCACTGACAGTCATCCATCAACACCCGTGCGTCACCGCAACAGCCTGGCTGGTGATCGACTTGTGGATGGAACGTGGACAACTCGTCCGGCTCCAGCCCCAACCTGTGGACTAAATACAGCGGTGTAACTACTAGATGTTGGGGTGACAGTATGCCCGAGGCCTATTCGACGCAACTCGACACCCCGGTTGTTCCGGCGTGTCTCCCCCGGTCGTGGACGCGGAGTGGCGAGCACCACACCGCGTGTAGATCCGGACCGGACCGCACAACGCAATCAGCCGTTCGAGGGAACACGGGATGAACGAGCCGCCAACAGCCCGCACATGCTAAGTGCCCTCAGCGCGAGCGCTGAAGGCACCTGGACGTACAGCCCCCGTCGGGGACATGGGTATTTTTGTCAGTTCGCGGGCGGGCCCGGGTCAGGGGGCGAAGGGGACCTGGAGGGCCTGTCCGGCGAGCACACCGTTGCCCGCGATCTCGTTGAGTTCATGGATCCGCTGGACGACCGCGCCTGGGTCATAGCCGGGGGCCGAGCGCTCAGCCACGTCCCACAACGTCTCGCCGGGCTCCACCCACACAACGGCCGTACGGTCCGGGACCGCGTCGCCGACGAAGGCATCAGCGAGCATGCCGACACCGAGAACACCCAGGAACACGACGAGTCCAATCAGAACGGACGCCGCGACACGGCGGCGACGGCGAATGACCGGGGTGCATGTGGCGACCCGGGCCCGCGCGCGATGACGGGGTGCACGGCGGGGCGCGGGGCGCCGTGCAGGGGCCTCTTCGATCTCGGGCAGCGGCGGAACCAGCCGGAGCACTGGCCTGGCATCCAACTGCGACAGGTCGATCTTCGTACGTACCGGAGCCGCCATGCCGTATCCTCCTCGCGAGGGCTGAAGATCGAACACCGGTTCGATCGAACGTCCGTGCGAATGTGTACCACCAACCACCGACAAAAATCGAGATCTGCCCGGCGTGTCCCTCGAACAGGTGTTTGATCTCCTGGTCGAAGCGGGCTACGGTCAGTGAAGATGATCGAGCTCGCCCACAGGTGGGCGACGCATTTTGGAGGCGGAAGCGGTGCCGCAGCGCAGCAAGACCGGTGAGCAGGGCGACAACGTCCGTCCCTTCCCCGAGCAGGCCGAGGACTTGGACTCTGCAACCCTGCCCCCTCGACAACGCGCGGTGCTCGAGGTGATCAGAGCGTGGGTCGAACGTGTCGGCTACCCGCCGAGCGTCCGGGAGATCGGCGAGGCGGTCGGCCTGACCTCGACCTCCTCGGTCGCCTACCAGCTCAAGGCCCTGGAGCGGAAGGGCTACCTGCGCCGCGACCACAACCGGCCACGCGCCATCGGCGTGCTGCCGCCGGATGCGGACGCGGCCCAGCTGGCCGGTGACGACACGCCGGCGCCCACGCCCGCGTACGTTCCCGTGTTGGGCCGGATCGCCGCCGGTGGGCCGATCCTGGCCGAGCAGGCCGTCGAGGACGTGTTCCCGTTGCCGAAGGAGATCGTCGGCGAGGGCTCGCTCTTCCTGCTGAAGGTCGCCGGCGACTCGATGATCAACGCGGCGATCGCGGACGACGACTGGGTCGTGGTGCGCCAGCAGTCCGTGGCCGACAACGGCGAGATCGTCGCGGCCATGATCGACGGCGAGGCCACAGTCAAGACGTACAAGCTGCGCGACGGCCACGTCTGGTTGCTGCCGCAGAACGACGCCTACGAGCCCATCCCAGGCGACGAGGCGACCATCCTCGGCAAGGTCGTGGCAGTCCTGCGCCGACTTTAACGGCCGCACCCGGCATTCCGGGACGTTGCTACCGGGTGAAGTGCCCGCAGACGCAAGCCTGCGGGTAGTTCATCCTGTAGCAGCGCCCCGGATATCCCGAGTGCGGCGACAATTCATCGAGCGCGCTTGCGGCCCCGGCCCATGAAGGCCACGCCGCCCAGCACCACGAGCACTCCGATCACAACCGCTGCCCACGTCGGGAAACCCGAATCATCCGAAGTGCCCGGACCAGCGGCATTGGCTCCGCCCGCGCTGCCCGCAGCGGCTGGGTTACCGCCTGCCTGGGGCTTGGGGGCGACCATGGCTGCCGCGCCGGCGATGGCACGGATCGGCTGGCCGACGCCTTCGGAGCCGGTCAGCAAAGTGCCGTCGGGTTCGAAGGCGATGGTTTCACCCTGTGGTTCGTTGGGCAGCGGCACGCGGACAGGCTCACGGCCGAGCGCGGCGACGATGTCGCCGTCCGGAGCGCTGTAGAGGTACGCGTCTGTGTAAGTCCTAAGCGCCACAACGGTTCCGTCGGCGCTCACGGCGCCTCCGGTGACGAGGATCGTGCTGATGGCGTGCGGGACCGAGGTTGGACCGCCTGGTGTGTCGGTGGTTTTGAAGTCCAGCGCGCCCACCTTGGCCAGTTTGGTCGGGCCAGGACTGGCCAGCGTGCCTTCCGGTTTGAACACCTGGGCCGGGCCGAACGGCTCCTTGGTGACCAGGAACGGCACGCCGTTCTTGTCCATCAGCAACGCTTCCGCGTCGTGCTGACCGTCCGGGTAGGACAGTCGATAGAGCGTCGACTTGCCGTCCGGGGTCAACGCGTGCAGCGCGACGGTCTCCCGTTTCTTGCCGTTGTCGCCGGTGTCGGCGAGCCAGAGCGTGCCGTCCTTGGTACGAGCCATGTCCTCGACGTCGAACGGGTCCGTCTTGTTCGTGATCGTGGCCTCGACCTTGCATTCCTTGTTGAGAACGCTCACGGTCAGCTTCGTGCCGCCGTCGTTGGTCGCGTACATCTTGGAGCCGTCCGACGCGAGGCCGGACAGCTCACCGATGCTTTTCACGTTGAGCTTGCAACGCTCGACCGGATCCGCTTGGGCCGCAAGCGGGGTGAAGGCAAGCAAAGCCATGGCCCCGATCACACTGGCCATGGCTTTGCGTACGCGCTTCTCCCCGATCACGACAAGTAGACGCGTCAGGCGGGCGCGCCGTTGCTTGCGAACTGGCCCAATGCCCCGGCCAGGTCGCCATTCACCCGTGCGTGTAGCTGAGTGCCGTCCGGCGTGTGACGCTCCGCGAGGACTTCACCCTCACGGTGGACCCGGGCCACGAGCTCGCCCCGGGCGTACGGCACAAGCACCTCGACCTCGAGCGTCGGCCGGGGAAGCTCCTCGGCCAGCCGCTCACGCAGCTGGTCCATGCCGAGGCCCTTGTGGGCCGACACGAACACCGCGCCCGGCAGCAGGTGCCGCAGACGAGCCAGTTGCAGGTCGTCCGCCGCGTCGATCTTGTTCACCACCAGGATCTCCGGTGGCATGGGTGTGTCGTTGCGCTCGGTGATCTCCGCCAGTACCTCGCGGACCGCGTTGACCTGCCACTCCGGGTTCTCGTCCGAGCCGTCCACCACGTGCACCAGCAGGTCCGCGTCGGCCACCTCGTCGAGAGTGGACCGGAACGCCTCGATCAGCTGGTGCGGCAGGTGCCGCACGAATCCGACCGTGTCGGTCAGGGTGTACGTCCGGCCGTCCGGTGTCTGGGTCCGGCGCGTGGTCGCGTCCAACGTGGCGAACAACGCGTCCTCGACCAGCACGCCCGCGCCGGTGATGGCGTTGAGCAGGCTGGACTTGCCCGCGTTGGTGTAGCCCGCGATGGCCACGCTGGGCACCTCGTTGGCCACACGACGGCCACGCTTGGTGGCCCGTACGCCCGACATCGCCGCGATCTCCTTGCGCAGCTTGGAGATCTTGGCCCGGATCCGGCGCCGGTCGGTTTCCAGCTTGGTCTCACCGGGGCCACGCAGACCCACACCGCCGTTGCCGCCACCCGCTCGGCCACCGGCCTGCCGGGACAGCGACTCACCCCAGCCCCGCAGGCGGGGCAGCAGGTACTGCAGCTGGGCCAGCTCGACCTGGGCCTTGCCCTCCTTGGACCGCGCGTGCTGCGCGAAGATGTCCAGGATCAGCGCGGTCCGGTCGATCACCTTGACCTTCAGGCGGGCCTCGAGCTGGCGCAGCTGGCCAGGCGAGAGCTCACCGTCGCAGATCACGGTGTCCGCGCCGGTCGCCAGCACGGTCTGCATGATCTCCTCGACCTTGCCGGAGCCGACGTAGGTGGCCGGGTCCGGCCGGTCACGCCGCTGGATGAGGCCTTCGAGGACCTCGGAACCCGCCGTCTCGGCCAGCCGCGCCAGCTCGGTGAGCGACGCGTCGGCGTGCTCGGCGGTGCCTTCGGTCCAGACACCGACCAGAACCACTCGTTCGAGTCTGAGCTGCCGGTACTCGACCTCGGTGATATCGGCAAGCTCGGTGGACAGCCCGGCCACTCGACGTAGCGCGGAACGGTCCTCGAGCTCCAACTCCCCAGTCGAGACCAGCTCTTCCGCGTAATCTTCCGTCATAGAGTGAGCCCTGTCCTTCGCTGTCGTTTCCGTCATTGCAGTTCTCATGGTCGCACGGCTGGAACAATCCGCCGACTGGTTATCGCATCCCTTACAACGCCCGGCACGGGGTAATTCGTTCCCCAACCAGGGGTAAGTGGTGCAGGGTGGGTCAGGTGTCCCTGTTTCGCCACCATGACTTCCGCCTGCTCTGGGCTAGCGACACCATCAGCCAGTTCGGCACCTTTGTCGGTACCACGGTCCTGCCGCTCGTCGCGGTCACCGTTCTCGCCGCGACGCCGTTCGAAATGGGTCTGCTGGTCGCCGCGGAGACAGCCGCGTTCCTGCTGATCGGGCTCCCCGCAGGCGCGTGGGTGGACCGGATGCGCAAACGCCAGCTGATGCTGCGGGCGGACCTCACCCGGGCGGCCCTGCTGCTCAGCATCCCGGTGGCGTGGTGGTCCGGGGTGCTCACCCTGCCGCACATGATCGTCGTGGGGCTCCTGGTCGGGGTGTGCACGGTGTTCTTCGACGTGTCCTACCAGGCGTATCTGCCCGCGCTGATCGGCCGCGAGCAGTTGCTGGAGGGCAATGCGAAACTGCAGGCCAGCCAGTCCGTGGCGATGGTGTCCGGGCCCGCGCTGGGCGGCGGCCTGGCCTCACTGGTCGGCGCCGCGAACGCGACCGCGTCGGTCGGGCTGGGGTTCGTGGCGTCCTGGCTGTTTCTGTTCCGGATCAAGAAGGTCGAGCCGCAGCCGGACAGGAAAGCGGATCGCAAGCTGCGCACCGAGGTCGCCGAGGGCCTGCGGTTCGTGTTCCACAACAAGATGCTGCGTGCGATCGCGCTCACCGGCACCACTGCGGGGTTCTTCTTCCAGATGGAGACCGCGGGCATGGTGCTGTTTCTGACCCATGACCTGCACCTGAGCCCTGCCCAGGTCGGTCTGGTGCTCGCAGTCGGCGGCGTGGGCGGCGCTGTCGGCGCGATCACCGCGAACTGGTGGTACCGCCGGATCGGCAATGTCCGGTCGATGTGGGTCGCACTGGTGGCCATCGCACCGTTCGAGCTGCTGATCCCGCTCAGCCAGCCGGGCTGGCTGGTCTGGCTGACCGTCCTGGGGCACCTGGGCGTGGGCTACGGCGTGATCGTGCACAACGTCGCCCAGGTCAGCTTCCGTCAGACGATCTGCCCGGACCACCTGCTCGGCCGGATGAACGCGAGCATGCGGTTCATGATCTGGGGCGCGTTCCCGCTGGGTTCGCTGGCCGGTGGCGGACTCGGCGAACTGATCGGCGTACGCGGCACGTTGTGGGTGGCCGCGGGCGGACTGGCGGTGTCCTGGGTGTGGATGATGTTCTCGCCGATCCGCACGATGGTCAGGACGCCGACTCCCACCACTTCCGATCAAGATTCCCCCGCGCAACCTGCGCCGTCGGCCCAGTGAGGGTGCTGCCGTCCTCGGTGATCTCGACGCGGACCCGGCCACCCAGTATGTCCACATAGGACGAGCCGGACGGTTCGTTCTCCAAGTGCAGCAACGCCGCCACGGCAGCGACCGTGCCTGTGCCACAGGCGCGGGTCTCCCCCACGCCACGCTCGTGCACCCGCATCTGGATCGCGTCCGGCCCCTTGCGGCGGAAGAACTCGACGTTCACGCCGTGCGGGAACAGAACCGGGTCGCGCCCCGGCGGGACGGTCAGATCCAGATCGGCCGGGTCGCCGTCGATCAGGCACGCCAGATGCGGGTTGCCCACGTCGACCGCCACGCCTGGGAACGCCGATCCGGACACCGTCGCCTGCGACCGCCCGAAGATCCTCGCCGGGCCCATCTGGATCGTCACGGAGCCGTCTTCGTGCGTCCGCACGGGACGAGCGCCCGCACGCGTGCCCACGACGAACTCGGGGCCATCGACCAAGCCGACATCGACGAGGTAGGCCGCGAACAACCGGAGACCATTGCCGCACATCTCAGCGGTCGACCCGTCGGCGTTGCGGTAGTCCATGAACCAGCCGTCCGGGTCCACATCGGACGGGGCGTCCTCGACCGCGGAGCCACGCACGACCCGCAGCACACCGTCGGCGCCCAGGCCACGATTGCGGTCGCAGAGCGCACGCACCCGCGCCGCAGTCAGGTCCAGCTGGGCGTCCACGTCGGGCAGCACCACGAAGTCGTTCTCCGTGCCGTGTCCCTTGACGAATTCGATGTCCCGCACCCGGTCAAGGTTACGTGGTGACCACCCGGAGCACCTCGTGGACCAGGTCATCACGGCCCGCGTCCAGCCAGATGATCCGCTTGTCGCGCCGGAACCAGGACCGCTGCCTGCGCACGAACCGCCGATGCCCCTGCGCGGTCAGCGACTCGGCCTCAGCCATGTCGTACTCGCCGTCGAACGCCGCGAGAACCTGCTGGTAGCCGAGCGCACGCGACGCTGTCCGGCCGTCACGCAGGCCCAGTTTCTCCAGCTCTCGCACCTCGTCGACGAATCCCGCGCCGAACATCCTTCGCACGCGGGCGTCGATCCGGGCGTCCAGTTCGGACGGCTCACGATCGAGCCCGATCAGGACGGTGCCGTACCGCGCGGGCCCAGGTCGCGGCATGGTCGCGGAGAACGGCCGGCCGGTCAGCTCGATCACCTCCAGCGCACGCACCACCCGGCGGCCGTTGCTCGGCAGGATCGCGCCCGCCGCGACCGGGTCGAGCCCGGCCAGGCGTTCGTGCAGCAGGGACGCGCCGACCATGGCCAGTTCGTCCTCCAGCCGAGACCTGATCTCCGGGTCCGTACCGGGGAACTCCAGGTCGTCGAGTACGGCTTGGACGTACAACCCGGAACCGCCGACCAGGATCGGGAGCTTCCCCCGCGCGATCAGCTCTTCGACCGTGGCACGGGCGTGCCGCTGATAGGCGGCGACGGAGGCGTTCTCCGTGACGTCGAGAACGTCGAGCAGATGGTGCTTTGTGGCGGCGCGCTCGGCCATGGTGACCTTGGCCGTGCCGATGTCCATTCCCCGGTAGAGCTGGGACGCGTCGGCGTTGACCACTTCGCCGCCGAGCCGTTCGGCCAGCGCGATGCCCAAGTCGGATTTGCCGGTCGCCGTGGGCCCGACGATCGCGATCGGTGTCGTCACGGCAGAACAGGATCCCAGACGGCCACGTGGTAGGCGACGCCGTACGGCACCAGCAGGTCGCTCTTCACGCAGTTCCACTCGCCGCCCAGCCCGGCGAGGACCTGCCAGGGCGCGCGTCCCTCGGCGCCGAGTTCGGCCGCGAGTTGTTGGTCGAGTGCCAGCAAGGCTTCGGTGTCCGCGTCCGCCAGAGCCTTGTGGACAGTCTCGTCGAACCCCGGCGCGCGCTCGTCGGGCCTCGACGGAGCGCGGTCGCCGTGCCTCGGCGAGCCGTCTCCGAGCACGAGCAGTCCAACTGGATCGTCCGTCTCGTTCGCGATGCTCGCGGCCAGCGCGCGGCACTCAGCGCTCGAGGCGTCCGGTGCGACCAAATGGACGCTCACCCGCAGTGCATGTGCTTGCTCTCGCAACCAGGCGGCGATCAATACCGGCAACGGCAGACCCGGGTCGAGATCACCCTCCGTGTCCGGATTCAGCCGTACCCGGACGTCCACCCCGAAGCCCTGGAAGGTTCCGACCGAATCGGCCGCAACCTCGCCAAATCCTGGCGCAACAGCGATCCACCTGCGCGAACCCTGGGCCAGCAGCTTCGCCGCGGCCACGCACGTACGGCGTACCGAGCGCACCTCGGGCAGGTCCGCGACGACCAGTTCGGGTACCAGAAGTGGTGGATAAGGCACTACTGCGGCGCGGACGATCACGCTGTGGAACGTTACCCGGATGGCCCGCTGCGAGCCTGGTGGTTCCGACTCGGGCGTTGACCTGTTTGAATGCGCGCGGAACCAGTCGCCGATGCGGCCGGTTTCCACATTGCTGGGCCCCGGCGGAGACCGGGGCGCCCGTGGGAGGCGCGGGCACGCAGGCGAGGAGGAGCCGGCGATGACGGACAGGGAAACAACCCAGAGCACGGACGTGGCCGAGGTGACCGAGGTGACTGCGGAGGTGGTGACTGAGGTGGCTGAGGTGGCTGTGGCCGAATCTGAGCCCGTTGCCGCGACGGTCGCTGAGCCCGTGGAGCTCAAGGCGCCGGCGCCGGTACCGGTCGCGTCCACCGACCCCACCAAGTGGGGCCGGGTCGACGAGGCGGGCACGGTCTACGTGAAGACCGACGACGGCGAGCGGTCAGTCGGCTCGTGGCAGGCGGGCGAACCGGCGGAAGGGCTCGCGCACTACGCGCGCCGGTTCGACGACATCCGGACCGAGGTGGAGCTGCTCGAAGCCCGGATCGTGTCCGGGGCGGGCGACCCGAAGCAGTCTTTGACCAGTGCGAAGCACATCAAGGAAAGCCTGGTCGACGCGGCGGTCGTGGGCGACCTGGGCGCGCTGAACGCTCGCGTGGAGTACGTGCTCGCGCACGCCCGCCAGGCGATCGAGGCGGCCAAGCAGGCGCGTGAAGCCGCCCGGGCCGGGTCGGTGGCACGCAAGCAGGAGCTGGCGGAGGAAGCCGAGACCATCGCGTCCGAGTCGACGCAGTGGAAGGTCGCGGGCGACCGGCTGCGGGCGATCCTGGACGAGTGGAAGACCATCCGCGGCGTGGACCGTAAGACCGACGAGCAGTTGTGGCGCCGGTTCTCCAAGGCCCGCGACACCTTCAACCGGCGGCGTGGCTCCCACTTCGCGGACCTGGACCGCCAGCGGTCGACCGCGAAGGCCCGCAAGCAGGAACTGGTGGAGGAGGCCGAGCAGCTGGCCGAGTCCGACGACTGGGGCCCGACGGCCGGGCGCTACAAGGCCCTGATGACCGAGTGGAAGGCAGCCGGACGCGCGCCGAAGGACTCCGACGACGCACTCTGGCAGCGGTTCCGCGCGGCCCAGGACAAGTTCTTCGCCCGCCGCTCGGCAGCGTTCAACGAACGCGACGCCGAATTCCACGACAACGCCCGCGCCAAGGAAGAACTGCTGGCCGAGGCGGAGAAGATCAACCCAGGCAGCGACCTGGACGCGGCACGGGCCCACCTGCACCGAATCCAGGAACGCTGGGAGGCCATCGGCAAGGTCCCCCGCGAACGCGTCCGCGAACTCGAGGGCAAGCTCCGCGCCGTCGAGGAACGCGTCCGCAACGCCGCCGACCAGCAATGGCGCCGCACCGACCCCGAAGCCCAGGCCCGCGCGGCCCAGTTCCGCGAGCGCGTCGAGGAATTCGAGTCCAAGGCCGCCAAGGCCCGCGCCGCGGGCGACGCCCGCCGCGCCGAACAAGCCGAAGCCCAGGCCGCCCAATGGCGCGAATGGCTGGCCGCCGCCGAACAAGCCGTCGCGACCCGGTAACCGGACCATTGTGGACTGTCCGGCCAGTGCTTCCTGGCCGGACAGTCCTGACGCGTACGACGCCTGCCTCACCCCTGCCTGTCGTGGAGTGGTTTCGCTTCGGTGATTGTTGCGGCGGGCAGGGTGGCGATTCGGTCGGCGAGGGTGGCGACTACGTCGTGGTCGTGGCTGATGAACAGCAGGGCCATGCCTGTTTCGGCGCGGAGGTCGTCGAGGAGTTCGAGTACGGCTGCCTGCACGGATACGTCGAGGGCTGAAGTGATCTCGTCGCAGATCAGTACCTCGGGTTGAGCGATCAGGGCACGGGCGATGGCGGCGCGTTGACGTTCGCCGCCGGAAAGTTCGCCGGGTCGTCGGATGGCGGCAGCGGCGGGCAGCCTGACTTGGTCGAGAGCCTCGAGGGCTGCGGCTTGCGCATCGCGGGACGACAGGCGTCGCAGCAACTTGGCGGGACGGGCGACCTGTTCGGCGATGGTGCGGGACGGATCCAGGGTGTCAGCGGGGTTCTGCGGGATGAACTGGATGGCTCGCCGCTGCTCCCGGGTTCGGCGTCGCGCGGTGGCAGCCAACCGGACCGCGCCGAGCCGGATCTCGCCTGCGTCGGGCCTGTGCAGCCCGACCAGGCAGCGGGCGATGGTGCTCTTGCCACTGCCGGAAGTGCCGGTGAGCGCCAGGCATTCGCCTGAACCGATGTTGAAGGACGCGGCAACGACGGTCATCGCGTGCAGGTTCTCGACGGTCAGGATTGGCGGCCCTGGCTTGTGGTTACGGGCCTCCCGTTGTCGCACGACCGTGGCGGTGCGCGTGTGGTGAGGGCACGCCACGGTGTGATTTTCGGTCAGTACGACTGGTGTGGGCGGTTCCGCAGCGCAACTGGGCTGGCTCAGTGGGCACCGGGGCGCGAACCCACATCCGTGCGGTCGGTGGCCCACTGCAGGCACCATGCCGGGCAGCCCGATCGGGACGCCTCCGGAAGGAACGGCTGCGAGAAGCGCCGCTGTGTAGGGATGCCTCGGTCGCGTGAGCAGGTCTGCAGTGGGACCGGTTTCGACGATGTGCCCGGCGTAGAGCACGGCGACGCGGTCCGCGATGGCGGCCACGGCCGCGAGATTGTGGCTGATGTGGACGATCCCGCAACCGGTCTCGGTGGCCAGCCGCCGCAGTCGCGTGAGCAGAGCCTCCTGGGCCTCAGGGTCAAGCCCGGTGGTGGGTTCGTCGAGTACGAGCAACCGGGGCTCGTTCACCAAGGCCTGGGCGAGCAGAACACGTTGCTGCTGGCCGCCGGAGATCTGATGCGGCCATCGCCGCAGAAGGTCCGTCGGTAGTCCCGCTCTGCGAACCGCACGGGCGACACGATCCTCGACTGCACCGGGACGGACGCGGGCGATCTCGACGATCTGGGCGCCGACCCGCATCGCAGGATTGAGGGCCAGCACCGGATCCTGCGGCACGTAGGAAACTCCCCCGGCGACAGTGACGCTGCCATCGCTGATGCGCGTACCCGGGGTGCAAGCACCGAGCATCGCCAGCCCAAGGGTTGTCTTGCCAGACCCCGATTCTCCGACGACACCCAGCACTTCTCCGGGATGGACAGTGAGGTCGACGCCGTCAAGGATCGGGCCGGCCGCTGCGGTCACCCTCAAACCAGTTACCTGTGCGATGTTCATGACTGTGTCCTGGGCCGGGCCAACGCGTCGGCGATGAGGTTGATCCCGATCGCGAGCAGCGCGATGCACCCCGCGGGCGCGAGTACCGCCCAAGGCTGGAGTGTCATGCCGGACCGGTTCTCGGCGACCATCAGAGCCCAGTCCGCCAGGGGCGGCTGAAGCCCGAGACCAAGGAAGTTCGCTGTGCCCACCAGCCCGATGACCGCAGTCGCACGGACCCCTGCGTCGGCCAGCAACGCGGGCACGATGTTGGGCAACACCTCGCGCCGCGCAATGGCAACTCTGCGCTCCCCACGCGCGTGTGCCATCTCCACCCAGCCACGCACCGCGACTTCACGACCGGCAGCACGTACCACTCTGGCAATGCCAGGCACGTTACCAAGAGCTACGGCAGCCACCACGACCACCGCGCCACGACCGGAACCGGTTGCCAGTACCGCAAGCACCAGGAACGCGGGCAGTGCAAGCAGAAGGTCCAGCGGCCGCATCAGCACCGCGTCCAGCACGCCCCGGCTGACCGCAGCAGCGAGCCCGATCGCCCCACCGACCAAATAGGCCAGACCCAGCGCAATGACGGACAGCAGCAGGATGCTGATTCCGCCGTGCAGCACCCGGGACAACACATCACGGCCAAGGTGGTCGGTACCCAGCCACGCCTGGGCGCCTGGCGAGGCGAACGCCCTGCCGACCCGGTCGGTCGCGCCGTGCGGCGCCAGCATCGGCCCAGCCAATGCCACGGTGAGCACGACGAGCACCAACACCGCGCCGACCACGCCTGTGAGACCAAACCGCCGCATCATCGGAGGCCTTCGGTCCGCAGCTTGGGCACCAGCACAAGCGCAAGCAGGTCGGCAACGGTGTACGCGGCGATGGTGACGACAGCCATCACCAGAGCCAGCGCCTGCACCACCGGTTCGTCACGAGTGGCGATCGCGGCTACTAGCTCATCGCTGATCCCTGGATAAGCGAACACCTGCTCCACCACGACGACCCCACCGACCAACCACGCGACGCTGCTCGCGAGCAGTTGCAGCGCAGGCGCCAAGGCGTTGGGCAGCACATAACGCCACACGACCCGGCGCTCGGGGATTCCGTGCAGCCTCGCCATCCGTACGTACTCGGCGTTGGTCACCTGACCTGCGCGGGCACGGACCATACGAATCGACTGTCCAGCCATCACAGTAAGCAGGCTCGCCACCGGAAGCACCAGTCCGGCGGGTTGCGCCAGAGGACTGGTGCCGGCCGCCACGAACGACACCGGCGGCAGCCACCGCAGCGCGAGCGCGAACACCGCGATCAGCACGGTCGCCGCCACGAACTCGGGCAGCGCCTGCAACCCGATCGCGGTCACGGAGGTGACCCGGTCGCCCGCGCGCCCTTGTCGCAACGCGGCCCATACTCCAAGCCCGACAGCGATCGGCACCAGCAGCACAGCCGCGATCCCCGCCAGGATCAGCGTGTTGCCCAACCGGTCGCCGATGATGTCCGCGACCGGACGACCGCTGATCAACGACGTGCCCAACTGGCCGTGCAGCAAACCGCCGGCCCAGTCGAGATATCGCTGCGGCCAAGGACGGTCCAGACCCAACTGAGTGCGCAGTGCGGCGATCTGCTCCGGGGTCCCGCCGCCCGCGCCCTCCGACCGGGACAGCACCACCTCCGCGGCATCGGACGGCAGCAACGTCGTCCCCGCAAACACGAGGACCGACGCTGCCGCCACCAACCCTGCCCCGGCAAGGAGGCGCCGGCCGCACGCAGCCAGCAAAGGGCTCACTGGCCGAGCCAGATCTCACGGTAGTTGCCCCAGCCGTCGGATGCCGGTGGGGCGCCGCGCAGCCCGCCGACACGAGGATGCGCACCGTCGATCCACTTGACGAACGAATGGATGATGTAACCGCCGTCAGTCCACAATTCTCGCTGCAACTCGCCGTATCGTTGCGCGCGCAGGCCAGGATCCATGGTGGCGCGGGCCTGGAAGTACCGCTGATCCCAGTCCGGGCGACGCCAAGCCGTCTCGTTGCTTTCCGCTGAGGACAGCACAGTCTGGCCGTAGAACCAGTCCAGGGCGTAGTTGCCCCAGCCGCTCTGTGTGAAGGGCTGCTTCGCCCATGCCGTCGACCAGTACGAGTCGGCCGGGACCTGCTGCAGGTTGATGGTGATGCCTGCCCGTTTAACTTGTTCGGCATACAGAGTTGCCGCTTGAAGCATGCCGGGTGTGACGTCCGAGGTGTGCAGGGTGACGCTCAGTCCTTCCTTGCCTGCTGCACGCAGCAACGACCGTGCCCGGTCCGGGTCGTAGGCCCGTTGCGGCAGATCGGAGGCGTACAACGGCGCGCCCAGCCCGTACAGGTCGTTGCCCACGTCGGCGTAACCGGCGTAGACCGTGTCCACGATTTCCCTGCGGTCCACCGAAAGCTTCAACGCCTCGCGCACCGCCGGGTCGGTGAACGGCTCGGCGGTGACCATCATGTTGAAGCTCTGCATGCGGCCGGCTGGGGACACCGTGAGCTGGATCTGGCCGCTGCGTTGCTGTGCCGCAGCCTGTGCCCAGGCCAGCTCGTGCGCGACATCGGCCTGCCCGCCAAGCAACGCGTTGAGCCGAGTGTCGGGCTGGGTCACGAAGATGACCTCCAGCTCGTCCAGGTACGGCCGCCCGTTCTCCCAGTACGCGTCGTTGCGGGCCAGCAGCACCCGGTCGCCGGGACTCCACTTGACGAACTTGAACGGCCCAGTCCCGACAGGCGGGTTCTCGTTGTCGAACTTGGTGGTGCCCTCAGGAATCACGTAGTTGTACCAACCGGCAAGCAGCGAAGGCAGGTCGGCGATCGGGGTACGCATCGGGACGCGTACAGTCCGCTGGTCCACCTTGGTCACCCCGGCGCTGTCCACCATCGACAGGTCTTGCGCCCCACTGAAGGTGTTGGCTGGATCCAGCAGATACCGGATCGAATACACCAGATCGTCGGCGGACAACGGTTTGCCGTTGTGCCACTGGACGCCGTCACGGAGCCGGATCGTCCACATCGAACCGTCCGCGTTGGGCTCGATCGACTCGGCCAGCCGCATCCGGACCGTGAGATCGTCGTTGTAGGCGCACAGTTTGTCGAACACGTTCTTCAGCACGATGCCCGCGCCCCACGATCCGGCAACGAACGGGTGCAAGGTGTCCGCACTGGAACTGGTGCCCGACACGACCGCCCGCAGCCTGCCGCCACGCCGCGGCTCCCCCGGCCCGGACGTCGCCGCCCCACCAGGCGCGCAGGCCGTCAGCCCAATGGCACCTATTCCGAGACCACGCAGAAACGCGCGGCGATCCAGTAATGCAGGAGACACGGGCAGCGCTGAGCGCGCCCAGGCAGAACCGGGCATCGAGTGACCCTCTTCCATCCGCGTGGAACCACTGGGGTGTTGCACCGCGGCCGGTCTCCTGGCTCCCAGATCGCAACGCCCCTCCGCCTTCCCACGCCCGACGGACGCAGTGGCACAGATGGAGAGGAACTCCCTGGTCACAGTGGCGGGACCGCGCCGGATTCACACCGGCTTCCCGTTACCGCAGCACCTCACAACATAACGAATCCCCGCCCACCGGCGCAGCGACTGTGCGCCGCGCCACTGGCTGGAGCCCCACTCCGGCGCTCACATCACCCTCGGTGACGGTGATGTCCTCCGTGCGCAGGCTGCCCGACGGAGAAGAACCTGAAAGCCGTCAATCCGGCATCCAAAGTGGATAGTCGACGCCCGGCCGCCGGTTTTCCAGCAACTCCAGGCAACGCGAGCACAACCGGCAGGCACCCGATGCGACATCGTCATCGGTAACGTCCGCAACAAGCAGGCAGCCACAAATCGCGAAGCCGCCAACGGGCTGCCCCGCTTGGGTTTCCCGGACATGCGCGCGATCAGGCTCGACAATGCCATGCCCCCAGAACACCGGGACACCGTCAGGCGGCTCGAACGTCACGGATGCATTGCCCTTGAGCAGCGCAGGGCCTCATCAGCCTTGTCCCGCAATGCTTCCACGGCCGACGGCTCAAAGATGACCTCGACGACGGAATCACCGACCACCAGCGTGATGTCGTCCGGATAGCGCTCACTCACCAGGAACTTCACCTCGGTATCCGGACCGACGGTCAACGCGACATTGACACGCACGTCATCGCTCGATGTCCAGCTCACAGTGCAACCTCCTGGAACTTGGTTCCGTTCATATGCGGAACATAGTTCTGTGCAGAACTGCATAACAGCAAGTGCATTCACTCGTTCGAGACAAGGTAACAAGCCGCGTAACGGCATATGGTGAACCTGTTGGCGACAAGCGAAAGGACTCCAGCAGTGCAGGTGACCTTTGGTCCCCAGGTGGCTCGTAGGGTGCTCCGATACGAGTTGGAGCGCTTGTGCGAGCAGTCCGGGAAGACCCATGCGGAGATCGGTGACCGGCTGGGTATGTCCCGGGTCGCGTTCACGCACCTGATCAGCGGGAGGAACCTGCCGTCCAAGCCGGCCTTGGAGATCCTGATGGCCTATTTCGATCGGCCCGACCGGCTTCCCAGGATGATCGAGTTGCTGACTGTGGCAAAGCTGAAGGCGGACCGGCGGAGTTCCCTGCGCCAGGACATGGAGACCACCTCGTCGATGAACGACTTCGAGTTGTTCATAGGCTTGGAGGGTGTCGCCAACGGAATCGAGGTCTTCGAGCCGGTTGCGGTCACCGGTCTGTTGCAGACCAAGGCATACGCCCGCGAACTGATCGCCTACCACGCTTCGATCACACATGGCGTCGACATCGAGAAGAGCCTGGATCTACGACTGTGGCGGCAGTCCGTTGTCACGCGCGAAGAGAATCCCGCTGAACTGTGGTGCGTTGTCGAGGAACACGTGCTGCGACGACCGGTGGGCGCCCCCTCCGTCATGGCCGGCCAACTTGACCACCTGCTGGACATGACCGAGCGACCCAACATCAACTTTCAAGTGCTCCCGGACGAGGTTGCGGTACATCCAGCTCTCAAAGGCGCGTTCTCATTGTTCAGGTTCGGGGACGACTGGCGAGTGGCCTATGAGGAGACACGGCGATCCGCCTACTACTACGACAACCCCGAAGACGTGGAGGACTATGAGAAGGTGATGAACCACCTCCGTCACCTGGCGCTCAACCCGAGGAAGTCACGGGCGTTGATCTCCAAGGCAAGAAAGGAAGTCCAGTGATCCATAACTGGCGCAAGGCCTCTTACAGCGTCGACAACTCGTCATGCGTGGAGACCGGGTGGGCAGACGACATGGTCGGCTACCGCGACACCAAACAGGCGTCGTTATCCGACACCGAACGCCCCACCCTGCTGTTCAGCAAGGACGCCGCCCACGCATTCATAACCATGCTCAAGTCCACGATCGGGTGAGGAACCCTTCCCTTTTCACTCCCGTCTCATGAACTGGCAGTGGCGAACCGATGACTGTTGGTAAGCTGTCACGGTTGGCAACCATCATGGGGAGTGAGCGGTGGCCGAGGGATTTCAGCCTGAACAAACAGGCTCGGCACAACAACAGGTCGAGGCCGAAGTCACGGTCACCCAGGTCGGCCGTGCGATCGCAGGCATGTTCGGTGGCGAGTACACACACCAGTCCGGCGGTGGCGGCGCAGGCGGCCACTACGAATTCACCAGCCTCACCGAACTCGACGAGATCATCACCGAACTCAAAATCGTGGCTGACGGCATCATCAAGGACGGCCGCAAACTGGACGATGCTCAGGCGCTGGTGTCTCCGCCGGCCAACGACGTCATGAGCGTCCTGCAGGCCAACGCCGCAGTCGTCTCCATCCAGGCCGCCCGCGATCACAACCGGCGAATGTCGGCAGCGGCAGAAGCCGAAATCGCGAAACTGGAGACGGCCCGCCAAGCGTATGCCCAGGTCGAGGGCACGAGTGCGCAGAGTTTCCGGATGCGAGGCTGATCCATGCGAGCATTGCGAGCGAGGATGCTGCTCGGCGTAAGCCTGGCAACCATCGCGACCACTGCATGTACAAGTACGCAGGCTGGCACCCCCGGCCCGCCATCTGACACCACCACGACCACCCAGACCGAGGACCATGGCGCACCCCGGGTGACCACACCACTGGATGGGACACCATTCGTCACCAGGCCATGTACCGTCATCACACCAACCCAGCTACAGACCCTCAACCTCCCAACGGGAGAACCCGACACCGACAGCGCCGTCGCCCGAGCAGGCTCCCCAGCTTGTGACTGGATAAACAGCGATACCAGAGAGGGCGTGGGAGTCGGGTTCCTGGTCGGCAACAAGAACGGACTCTCCGACATCTACCGCGGCAGAGACCGGTTCAAGGGGTACTTCGAGCCAACGCAAGTGGACGGCTACCCAGCGGTGTTCAGCGATTCGGGCGACTACCGGTCTCAGGGGACCTGCGGTATCGCGGTCGGCATTTCGGACACAATGACGATTCGCGTCTCTGAACAGGGCAGGCTCGGGGTGAAGTCGTGTGACCGTGCCAAGCAGGTTGCGTCGATGGTGATCCAGACGATCAAGGCGGGCGGCTGATCATGTTCTTGTCGGGCCAGGAGATCTACGAGAACTTCAGCAACGCGCGGGGCTCGGCGGACCTGGCCGGCAGCGCGGACGTCGTCTCCGAGGTCGTCAAGACCTACAACGAGCGCGGCGACCAGATCAAGAAGCTCCTGGGCAAAATGGACGCGGTCTGGAAAGGCGGCGCCGCCGGTGCGGCACACCGGGGCGTGGGACCGTTGGCCCTCGAGCACGCATTGGCCGTCCCTGCCATAGACACCATGCGAGACCTCGTCGGCCGCCAAGCCGGGTCGTTCAACGACGCCAAGAACTCGGTGATCCCGGTTCCGCCCGCGCCGGAGAAAGTCGATCCGCTGGCGGCGTTCCTGACTCCGGGCGCACTGGTCACCTACCAGCAGCAGCTCAACAGCCACAACGCGGCGGCACAGCACAACGCGGACGTGATGCGCGTCTACGAGAACGCTTCGGTCTACAACATGAACCTGCCTGACTCGTACGGATCGATCACCGACGATCAGGCGGAGATCCGGGTCGCGCAGGCGACCACGCCTCCGGTCGGCCCTGACGATGCCCCGGACCAGCCAGGGCCGGGGACTGGCGGGCCAAGGCCGCCGACCGGCGACGGCGGACAGCCTGGCGGCGCGGGTTCCGGTTCCCGTGGACCAGACAGCAGGGTGCCGAGTAACGGACTTCCACCGCAAGGGACCGCATCGAGTGGGACAACGCCTGGCGGGTACACGCCGCCAGCACCTGGATTCCGCCCAGATGTTCCCAGCGTTCCGGTCGGCGGGGGTAGTGGTCCAGAGATCGAGTTCGCCGGTACCACGATCGGCCAGGTCGGTCTCCCTGGTGACGGCACCGGTTCGGGCGGACGCGCGGGCATCCCTGGTGCTGCCGGTGGTGTGGGCAGCCGGACGGGCGCGGGCCCGTTGAATGGCCTCGAGGTCACGCAGACAGCGACTACGCGGAGCAACCCAACGGGGCATGGTGGCCTAGGTGGCGCGCCGATGGGAATGGGTGCCGGTGGTCGCGGGCGGGGCGGCGAGGACGAGGAACGCCAGCGAGCGTCGTTCCTCGAGGAACCGGACCCGGAAGCCATCTTCGGCACCGACGAACGAACCCCGCCGCCCGTGATCGGCGGCTGACAGCATTGTTGTGGCCACGGCCGAAACGGGTGTCGCTGGACACGCTGGCACGGCTGGTCCGGATCGAGAACATCGGCGCCCTGCCAGAGGTACTGCTGCCCGCAGCCGGATGGCAGCCGCAGAGCGAAGACGGTGCCCTGGACGCAAAAGCACGCGACGAGTGCGTTCAGTTGGGCTGGCTGGACCACCGCGGCCGACTCGATGACGAGGTCGTCTCGGCATTGAGGGTGCTCTGTCGGGCGAGTGCCGAAATCCGCGGATGGATCACCGTCTGCGAGACAACGATCGGAGTGCTGGCCGCAGCCGCCAGACGGCAAGCGCTACTCGCTGTCCGGCGAGAGGCATGGGTGTCGGTGTGCTCGATCCGATCGGCGAAACTCGCGGCCATGGCAGTCGCGCAGACCCCGGATGTCCCCGCAGGGCAAGGAAAACCGATACGCGTACGCCGCTCGGACGCACTGGCCTTCGACAGTGGCCTGTCACGCGGATTGACCGTCCGACCGGTCCCCCTGGAGGTCCGGCAGCTGACCCGGATTGCCGAGCTGCCCCGAACCGGTGCGGGCGAATTCCACGTCGCGACAAGAGATTCGATGGGTCGCCGAATATCCAATGTGGACCCTGTCGGGTACGTGGACACCGCGGTGGGCCGGTACGTCACCCTGACCAGCACCGTCGACGACGACACCGAATTGCTACTCGCACCAACCAGCCAGCACGATCTGACGGCCCGGCTACAGCACGCGCTCACCAACGGTAGGTAGCACTACTCAACTTCGCATCCGAGGGGTCCCGGAGCGCATCTGCTGCGTCATAGTGTCACCGATCGGTTACAGGGGAGGAAGCGGATGAGCGGCTACGCCGTGGTGATCGAGGCGTTACGAGGTTCGTCCAGGGCAGCTGCCGACCTGGGCAAACAGCTCGGTGCGGTCGATCTCGGGGCGCCGGTCGCCGGCTTGGACGCGGCGCTGCCGGGATCGTCGTCAGGTCCTGCCCTCGTGGCCTTGGGTGAATTGTGGCGTGGTGTTGTCCAGTCGCTGAGCCGTGACGCGGCTCGGTATGCCGCCGACTTGGCGGCGTCCGCCGATCTGTACAGCACGAACGAGGCAGCGGCCAAGGCAGACCTGCGCGTGGCCGGAGAGGGAATGAGGCCTGTCTGATGGCGAGCTTCGGTCAGGTGCGCACGTGGAATCCGGACCCGCTGCACGCGAGCGTGGGCGAGTTGAACCAACGTTGCGATCAACTGTTGGGCCTCGCTGACGAACTGGCTGCCGCGTGCCAGCCGACAGGCTGGGTGGGCGACGCCGCGTACGCCGCTGCACGGGAATCCAGGAAACGAACCGACATGGTGGAGGAGCGCGTCGCCGGTGTCGCCGCGGTCCGCCGTGCGCTTGGGGAGGCGGCCGACGCCGTCAGTGCCCTACGGCACGCGGTGGCGGAGGCTGACAGCTTCGCACAGGCCAAGGGATTCGTGATCGGTGACGATGGTTCGGTGAACGACGCAGGCCCACCACGGGAGATTCCGGTGGAACAGGCCCGGGAACGCGACCGGGTGAGGACCGAACTGACCGACCGCGTCGACCAGATCCTCCGGCGGGCACAGGACATCGACGAGGATCTGACCACCGTGGTCAATCGGGCCAGGGCCGGCCAGACACTGGACGGAGATCCGGACGGTCTCACCAGCGCGGCACAGGCAGGCGCGTCCCGTGGAGGGCTGTCGGTCCTCGAACCGCCGAAGAGCGGCAGCGTGTACGACAACGCAGGCTGGTGGGACTCGTTGTCAGCCACCGAGCAGCAGCAGATCATCAAGCAGCACCCCGAATGGATCGGCAACCGCGACGGCGTGCCCGCCGCGGCCCGGGACCAGGCCAATCGGGCTCGCATCCCCGGCGAGCGAGCCGCACTTCAGCGGCAGATCGACGAGCTGAACGCCCGTTTGCGCGCGATCCCATCCAACCAGCGCGACCCCCGCCTCATGATGTTCGAGCAGCAGAAGCTCCGCGTGGAGATCGAGAAGGCCAAAGCCAAACTCGCCTCCATCGAAGCCATGGAGCACATCCTGAACAAACCCGGCGGCAGGCAGCTACTGGTGATGGACATGTCCGGCGACCGGGCGAAGGCCGCGATCGCCTCGGGAAACGTGGATGCCGCCGACCACGTCGCCGTCTTCACACCGGGGATGAACTCCACTGTGAACGGCGCTTTGGACGGTTACGACAACGACATGGAAAACCTGCGTGTCCGAGCCCAGCGTGAGCTTGAGCGGTTTGGTGATGGCGGCACCGTCGCAGCCATCACATGGTTGGGATATGAGCCTCCGAGCACGAGCGAAAATCCTTGGGATGCCGCCGGTCAGGGTTTGGCGCGCGACGGCGCGAATCGATTGGCACCGTTCCTGAACGGCATCGACGCGTCTCGCGACAACGATCCTCATATGACGGCCCTCGGCCATTCATACGGCTCGTTGACCACTGGACTCGCATTGCAGCAGAACACCGGAGTCGATGACGCGGTCGTCTTCGGCTCACCCGGATTGGGCACCAGCGATCCAGGGAAGATACTGGTGGGTCAGGGCCAGCTTTATAATCTCGAAGCGGATGGTGACATTGTGGCCGACCTCGGCGATGACATGATCCATGGCATCGACCCCAGTAACCTGCCCATTCCGCAGCTCTCCACCCATGACGCCGTGACGCCCGACGGCCGCCCGATGCACGCATCCAGCGGACACAGCGAGTACACACGCGACGATACGACAAGCCAATACAACATGAGCGTCATCGTGGCCGGCATGCCCAACCGAGTCGTCCCGAACTGATGAGAGGTAGAAGCATTGTGCGACCGCTGGCGCCCTTGTTCATGGTGCTGACTGTTCTCGTGATCGGTTGCGGCCCGACCGGCAAACAGGGTAAGGAGGAAGAGAAGAAAGCTATGGAGAACAGTCAGTTCGCCGAGCTGATGACTCGCCCGGACATCGATTCGGCGGTAAAGCGATACGAGGAGTTGCGGGCCAAGATCAGAAGCAGGTTGGTCGACGCGAAGTTCCTTGCCTCTTGGCAGGAGCGGCCCGACAGCTCTGGCGGTGGCGGCTGCAGTCGCGACTTTCCCGAAGTGACAAGTGATGACGCCCGCTTTTTGGCACTGCCTACCTGGAGGTCAGACGGGAATCTGCCGGATGGGAAGTGGGACGCGGCTGTCGCTGCCGTCACCGAGATCGCACGTCAATACGGATTCGGCGACCCCAAAACAGTCGTGAACCGGCCAAGCGACCATGAGGTGTCCACCCGGGACGGATACGGCGCAGAGCTGCTGTTCGGCACAGCCAAGAACACGATCCTCACCCTGACCACCGGATGCCATCTCACAGCCGCCGCCCACCAACGCGGCACACCGACAGCGAAACCCACCTATTGATCTCCTTTACAGGACTCCTCCGGTGGCAGCAGTCATCTTCGCCGAGCGGGCAAGTGCCTTGCGGAGCTGGTCTTTGAACGCCCGGTGCCGCGGATAGGCATAGAACACGGATTCCAGCTGCGCCGCTCCATCACCGCCACTCCATGCCAACGCCTCCGCGTGGCAAACGGCCAAAGTGGCGGCCTCGCCGTAGCGGCTCTGTTGCCTGGTGGTCACGATCTGGCCGATCACGTGCTCAACCGCAGCTCCGGCGATGGCCAACCACTGGCTGCGTGGCGGCTGATCGGCCAGGCCACACAGCAACAAGTCAGGCAGCCGGGCCGGGGGCATCGGCGGAATCTGACCCCACCTGCAGTCCATGGCGCCA
Organism: Kibdelosporangium banguiense; assembly: GCF_017876405.1. Classification (GTDB taxonomy): domain Bacteria; phylum Actinomycetota; class Actinomycetes; order Mycobacteriales; family Pseudonocardiaceae; genus Kibdelosporangium; species Kibdelosporangium banguiense. The sequence continues at coordinate 12,531,866 of NZ_JAGINW010000001.1, forward strand.
AACAGCTTTGCGAGCACCGAGCCGGTCCAGTCCGGCTGGGAGATCGCCGCCGACCCGGCAGCGAGCAGATACGGCAGCAGCACAGGCAGGACCTCATAGCTGTCCGCACCGCCCAGCAGGGGTACCGCCTGATCGACCTCTCCAGCCAGCAACAACAGCTCCACCCGCAGCCCACCGTCCACATTGGCCTCAGGCCGTGCCGATTCGGCGGCCATGACCGCAACGGGATCTGGCGCCGCCTCGTACAGCGCTCGCAGCCGCAGGCTGGTGGGCTCGGCGCGCCACGCTTCTCGCCGGGCGTCCAGGAGTCCGGTGAGGCTGGCCAACTGGTCGGCGATCCGCGCCCTGCCGTGGCCCGCAGCGGTAACCATCGACAAGCTCTCCCGGACGGCCGCCGCCGCGTCGGCGTCGCGGCCCTCACCGGCGAGCGCGTCGATCCAGGCCAGGCAATGCTCGGCCTGGCGTTCACCCGGTTCGCGAGCCAGCACTGCCAGGCCGTCCACCCCCGGCAGAGCGCTGCACGGCTTCGGCCAGCAGGCCTCGCATCAGCGGGTCGCCCTCGACCCAGCGCAGTTCCACGATCCACTGCGGCCAGAACTCTTCCAGCCCAGGGACGTCCTCGGCGAGTGCCTGCCGGATCTCGTCGATGCTCACCGGGCGGGACTGGTACGGCAGGTCGTCGGTCCTGGCGTCACGCAGGTCCGCTGGCATGTCGCATCATCGCCGACTTACCCACTCAGGCCCCTCCTACGGCAGCCGGACGCGGTCGAGTTCCTCGCGCAACGCCCGTTTCGGCTTGTGTGCCGCGCGAAGGGCACGCATGTGCTGTTCGAAGTCCGCCAGCCTGTCACAGCGTGCGAACAGCGGTTTCGCTTCGGCGAGCAGTTTCGCTGCTTCCTGATAGGAGCTGCGGATCTTGTGCTTGATCTGCTGATCAGCCGCACGCAACAGCACAGGGATGGCGTCGTCCGGATGCGTGACCGCGCGTTCCCTCGCCAGGTGAAGCCACAGGCCAGGACGGCATCCGCCCTCGACCGCTGCCTGCCAGGCCTGGTCCGGCTTCTCTTCCCAAAGCAGAACCTCGACCAGTGTCGAACTGTCCCCAGGCTGGTCGCGCAACTCGGCAAGCCGTTCCATCAAGTGGGTGGCCGCGAACCAGCCTGTGCTGTGGCAGCGGTGGCTGACGCATGCGGTGATCGACGAGTTCAACCGGATCGAGGAGATCAAGGGCCAGCGCATCGCCAATGTCCTGACCGCTGCCAAACCGCGCCGTGAGGTCGTCGCCAAGGCGCTGGCAGGCTGTGAGCCGGGTACTTGGATCGCCGTGGACGCGCTGTTCACGCGGATGCGGCGAGCCCGTCTGAACCCAGCTATCGCTCGCAACGAAAGGGCACCATGGAAGCTGTACCTCGTCGACGCGGAGTACGGCAGCCTGGGCTACCTCGGTTTCCATGAATGGGAGATCCTCGAAGGCCGCTACACCCTGGCCGTGCTGTTCGAGTATGCGGCCACGCTTGGGCTGGTCGACGTTTGCTACGTGCGCCCAGCGGGCGAACGCGACGATTTCCGGGACAACTGGGGCAGCGACGAACTGGACTCGCTCAGTCGCTACGACGGTCTCCAGTCGATCAGGCTAAACGCGCTGGGTTCGTACGCACTCGGCCTGACCGGCACCTACGAACCGGCCACTGTGGACAGTCAGCCGCTCAAGGTTCTGCCGAACCTTGACATCGTTGCGACCGAACACCTCACAGCGGCCGACCGGCTGCAACTGTCCGCCTGGGCCGAACACACCTCGGACCACGTGTGGACGGTCTCCGCAAGCAAGCTTCACACCGGACTCGACGCTGGGCGGGATCTGACGGAGTTCGTCACGTTCCTGACCGAACGGTCCGCGCACGAGCTTCCCAACACGTTGACCACCCTTGTCGAAGACGTCACCCGGCGTGCCGGACAACTGCGCGATCTCGGTCGAGCTCGCGTGATCGAGTGCGCCGACCCCGCAGTCGCCGCTCTCATCGCCCGCGACCGCGGCCTTCGTTCGCTGTGCAGCCTTGTCGGTGACCGCCATCTTGCCGTGTCCGAGGAACACGAGCTGAAGTTCCGCAAGGCGCTGGTCAAACTTGGCTACGTTCTGGGCTCGTGATCGCCGCCCGGTTCGAACGGCGATCACGAGCCGGATTCATCAGTGCAGCGGTGGGATTGTGTTCAGGACGGTGAGCTGGCAGGTTGCCGTGCTTGTGGCGGCTGGGTTGCTTTCGGACTTGGCGGTGAGGCGGACTGTGGCCGCGGGCTGACCGCCCTGGGCGCGGACCGCGTTGACCGGTACCGAAATTGTCTGACCGTTCTTGGCTGTCACGATTTCCGAGGGAAGTTGCACGGTCCAGCCGTTGCCGGTCACCGAAGCCGAAAGCCGGTAGACGTCTGAGTCTACATAGGACTTAACGTCTTCGGGGTGACCGTTGGTGAACGGTTTCGCCTGGCCGGTGTTGCGCAACGGGAACTGGCAGGTGGCGATCTCGGCGGGAACACGGCCGACGGGGGTGCCACGGGTCAGGGCCACACTGCGGGTGTGCGGACCGGCGCCGTCGAGTGACCGCACCGCGAGCTTGTAGCTGAGCACGCCCTTGGCGTCGCGCACTACGTCGATCACGTAGAAGTGCAGACGGTTCGCCTCGTCGGTGAACTCGTACTTCGTGCCCGAGTTTGTTCCGGCGTGGAACAGCGCGTCGGCCAGCTGACGGTAGTCGCCGATGGTCATGTACTGCTTTGTCCCGTCCGGACGGACGAAGTCCACCGTCTTGATGTCCTCCGGGTGGGAGTCCTGGACCCACACGAATGGTGTCGCGTCGGCGTTCTTGGTCTTCGACAGCATCACTCCGGAGTCCGGGGTGAAGGAGTCGTAGCCGATTCGGTCGACCACTTCCACGGTGTAGTTGTTGTAGCCTCCGCCGTCGCACAACGGGTCCGTGGATGTGTTGCACGTAGGCGACAGGTCGCGGTTCATGGCGATGTTGGCGCCCACCAGGCCTGTGCGGCCCGCCGGGCCCATGGGGATCGCGCGGGCGTTGACGTTCATGACCACGAGGCCGGATGTGGCCAACGCTTCACGGGAAAGCCTGAGCACGTTGGCTTCGTCGACAATGTTCAGCTTCAGCTTGTCGCGCAACGTGTGTTGCACACCTGCCGAGCCGCCCTGGGTCGCGGGGATGTGGAAACGCGTGTGCGGACCGCCGGGACCGTTGAATGTTCCGCGGTCGAGCATGCTCCACGGGCCTGCGCCGGCACGGCGTTGTGGGATGCCGTAAGGGTTGTTGTAGTTGTCGGCGATGCCGAAGACGTGGCTCAGTTCGTGCGAGAACGTGCCGAGGCCGGAGCTTTCGGCCTGCGTTGTGCTCTTGCCGCTGGCGTTGGGCCAGTGGTTGGCCGCGGCCTGCCAGGTTGTCCAAGGCACGTAACGGGTCTTGGCGCAGCGTGGCTTCGTCGGGTCAGGGCCGCCGAACTCCGCCGGAATCGACTCGCAGTTGGCGAACTTCATCTCGCCGAACTCCTGCCACGTCGACGACTCGTCGTTGCCCGCGGTCTGGTAGAAGATCACGTCGTACTTGGATTCGATGTCCGAGCCCTGCTCGGTGCGCCAGGCGCCACCGAGATCCGTGCGCAGGCTGCGGTTGCACCGGTCGCCGGTCGGGCAACTGCCCGCGGCCTGGTCCCACTCGTTGAAGCCGTATTCGTGCTTCTTGCCGGGCATCCGGTAGACGCCGAACGAGTCGAGTGTCACGCCGATCCGGCCCCCGGAGACCTCCATCCAGTAGCCGTGCATCGTCAGACCGTGGTTGAGGGTCTGCGGCTTGTTCAGGAAATCGCGGTAGAACCCGGCGACCTCGGCTGGGCTGAGTTGTAAGTCCGAACGCGGGTTGGCGTAGATGTCGCTGCCGCGCGGACGGGTGATCGCGAATTGCTCATTCGGGTAGTCGCCGAGTACGAGTGCCGCTTTGATCGTGCGGACCGAGCCTTTCCGGCTCGGGTCCGACCAGTCGATGTCGGGGACCTGCTTGAGGTCGTCCCACGTCATCGCGTCCGGGTTCTCCCAGTTCTGCGGGTCGACGGGGGCGAGCACCTCCGCCACGGTCGGCCACGGCCGGCCCGGTGCCGCGGCCGCGGGAGAGGAGAAGACCGTCAGTGACACCCCAGCGACGATCATTAACGAAAGCAAACGACGGCGCGCGCCTCTGCCAGATGGGGACATGGACATTCCTTCCGGAAGCCAGCGAGGAGAAAGCCTGTCCCGCGAGCGTATGAGCGCTTCGCTGTATCGATCAATCGGCCGAAAGTCGGCCATTCTCCGGAATGTCCGGCCTCGACCACGCGGTACGGAACCAGCAGGCCGCGATCACGACCATCGCGATCACCGCGATGATCAGCCCGATGCCGGGCGAGCCCTCCGAGGACTGCCGCGACCAGATCGCCAGCATCCCGTCCACCGAGGCGAACCAGCCACCCAGCGCGCAGACCCAGGTCATCCCCCACCTGCGGGTGATCAGCGCGACCATCGACCCCAGCACACCGAACCCGGCCGACGTCGCCGCGAACAGCCGCGGCACCACACCGGCGCGGCCCTCGACCTGTCCCAACAGCACCTGCCAGCCGTTGGCGCCGTGCAGCCACGGCAGCAACAGCCCGACAAGCAGCACCATCACAGCGGCCGAGATGACAATCGCACGGCCGCCTAGTTCGACCGTACGGATTGCCTTGCGCTCGACCTCGTCGATCTCGTTACGCAGGTGGTCGACGTCCGTCATCGGACCGCACATCCTTCGTCGTTTACCGGTGCCGGCGGTGGTGTGCCGAACCCGGGCAGCCCGAGGCTGATCCCGTTGGTCTTCGGCCGTAGACCGGCTTCGGAGTTGTCACCCGCACGGGTGCGCCTGTGGCTGACCAACGGACCGTCCGCGACGAGGTGGTGCGGCGCGCCGTACGTGACCGTCGCCTCGACCACGTCTCCGGGCCGTATGTGCGCCTCTCCGGGCGTGAAGTGCACCAGGCGACCATCTCGTGCCCGACCGCTCGTCCGGCGCGTGTCAGCGTCCTTACGACCCTCCCCGGCGGACACCAGCACCTCGAGTGTCCTGCCGACGAGTTCCTTGTTCAGCTCCCAGGAGATCTCCTCCTGCAACGCCACCAGCCGGTCGTAGCGCTCCTGCACGACCTGCTTGGGCACCTGCAGGTCCATCTCCGCGGCGGGCGTGCCCGGCCGCTTGGAGTACTGGAACGTGAACGCGCCCATGAACCGGGCCTGGCGCACCACGTCCAGCGTGCCCTGGAAGTCCTCCTCGGTCTCACCGGGAAAGCCGACGATGATGTCGGTGGTGAGCGCGGCGTCCGGCATGGCGGCACGGACCTTCTCGATGATGCCGAGGTACCGCTCGGACCGGTACGACCGGCGCATCGCCTTGAGCACCTGGTCGGACCCGGACTGCAGCGGCATGTGCAGTTGGTGGCAGACGTTCGGGGTCTCGGCCATCGCCGCGATCACGTCGTCGGTGAAGTCCTTGGGGTGCGGCGAGGTGAACCGGACCCGCTCGAGCCCGTCGATCTCCCCGCACGCGCGCAACAGCTTGCCGAACGCCAGCCGGTCGCCGAACTCGACGCCGTAGGAGTTCACGTTCTGGCCGAGCAGCGTCACCTCGAGCACGCCCTCGTCGACAAGTGCCTGGACCTCAGCCAGAACCTCGCCCGGACGGCGGTCCTTCTCCTTGCCACGCAACGAAGGCACGATGCAGAACGTGCAGGTGTTGTTGCAGCCGACCGAGATCGAAACCCACCCGGAGTACGCGGAGTCCCGGCGCGCGGGCAGCGACGACGGGAAGACCTCGAGCGACTCGAGGATCTCGACCTGGGCCTCTTCGTTGTGCCGCGCACGGTCGAGCAACGCGGGCAGCGACCCGATGTTGTGCGTGCCGAAGACGACGTCCACCCAGGGCGCCCGCTTGACGATCTCGCCCTTGTCCTTCTGCGCGAGGCAGCCACCCACCGCGATCTGCATGCCCGGGTGCGACTTCTTGGTCGGCAGCAGGTGCCCGAGGTTGCCGTACAGCTTGTTGTCGGCGTTCTCGCGGACCGCGCACGTGTTGAGCACCATCAGGTCAGGCGTCTCGTCCCCGGCCGCCGCCGTGTAGCCGGCCTCCTCAAGCATGCCGGCCAGGCGTTCGGAGTCGTGCACGTTCATCTGGCAACCGAACGTGCGAATCTGGTAACTCCGGGTCACAGTGGCTCCTCGAACGACAGGTGTTGCGTCATTCAGGGTAGGCCCCGGGTCTGGCACCATCGTGACCGTGTCTCGGAAACTGGTCGTTTTGCTGCTGGTGGTGCTCGCGCTTACCGGATGTACCAGCCCGACTGAGGGCCTGCGGCTGAGGATCGCGACCGGGTTCGAGGGCGGTGTCTACAACAAGCTCGGGTCCGCGCTGGCGACCGAGTGGGCCACGCAACTGGGTATGCCGAGGCCAGAGGTGCTGCCGACCACAGGGTCGCCGGACAACATCGAGCGGCTCAGTTCCGGCGCGGCCGACATCGCGTTCAGTGCCGCGGATGTGGCGATCGACCAGCGGGGCAACTTCAGCGCGCTGGCCCGGATCTACGACGACTATCTGCACGTCGTGGTGCGTGCCGACGGGCTGATCAACTCGATCGCCGACCTGAAGGACAAGCGGGTGGCCATCGGCGCGCGGGAGTCCGGTGTCGCGGTGATCGCCATCCGGCTGCTGTCGGTGCTCAATGTCAACAGCCAGACCGTCAACCTCGGCCTGCGCGACTCCAGCACCGCGCTCAAGGAGGGCCGGATCGACGCGTTCTTCTGGTCCGGTGGCCTGCCGACCGACGAGATCGTGCAGCTGGGCGACGCCGCGTCGATCCGCCTGCTCGACCTCACCGAGAACATGCCCGCGATCAGGGCCCGCTACGACATCTACAGCGCCGCCGCGATCCCGCTCTCGGTCTACCACACGACCAACAGCAAGGCTGTCACCACGCTGGTCGTGCCGAACCTGTTGCTGGCCACCGACCGGCTCCCGGTGGACGCGGCCAAAGTGCTCACGCAGGGCATCTTCGAGGCACAGAAGCAGCTGGCGAGCCAGAGCACGGCGGCCAACTCGATCGACATCCGCACCGCGATCGAGACCCAGCCGATCCCCTTGCACGAAGGCGCCCTGCAGTTCTACCGCGACAGGAAACTTTAACCAGCCGAGTTCAGCTCGATGATCACGCGCAGGCCGCCTTCACCGTCGTCGGGCAGTTCCAGGCGGACCTCGCCGCCGGCTCGCTCGACCAGCCTGCGGGTGATGGCCAGGCCAAGGCCGGAGCCGGTGACGTTCTGGTGGGCCGGGCTGCGCCAGAACCTGTCGGTGGCCCGGTCCAGTTCGTCGGGCTGCAGGCCGGGGCCGTGGTCACGGACGCTGATGCGGACCCGGGAATCCGCCTCGGCCACGTCGACCGCGATCGCCGAGCCCTCGTCGGTGAACTTCAAAGCGTTGTCCAGCAAGGCGTCCAGCATCATCTCGATGCTCCGCGGCGCCGCTTGCGCCTGCACCGGCCTGCTCGGCGCGGAGAGCTCCAGCCGGACCGCACGCGAGTCGGCGACCGCTTCCCAGTCGGTCAGCCGGGTGCTGACCGTGGTGACCACGTCCACTGGCACGAGTTCGCCACCGATGCCTTCGGCGCGGGCCATCGAGAGCAGGTCGTCGACGATCTGGTTCAGCCGGTCTGTCTCTGCCATGGCCGCGGCGTGGTGCTCGGCTTCCTCGGTGTCGACGTGACCTTCCAAATTGCTCAGTCGCAACCGCAAGGCGGTCAACGGGTTGCGCAGCTGGTGTGACGCGTCGGCGACGAACGCCCGTTGGGCGGCCAGGGTATCGCTGACGCTGGCCGCCATCTGGTCGAAGGAACGGCTCAGGTGCCGCAGTTCCGCCGGTCCGTGGCCGTCGTCGACCGGCGGCACGGGCTGACCGCTGACCACAGCGGCGACCAGGGAGCTCGTGGCCGAGTCCAGCCGTCGGACCGGCCGCAACGTCCAGCCGACCACAGGCAACGCCACCAGCACGGCCATGCTCAGCGCCACGACTCCGCCGAACATGATGATCACCCACCAGAACAGCACCCGGTTACGCGCGCCATCGGTCGGTGACCTGGTCACGACCGCGCCACGGACCTCGCCGTCGGTCAGCACGGGTTCGGCGATGATCAGCGGCTCGGTGTCCCACGGCAGCAGCAACGCGGCCGGCTCGGAGTGCTGCCCGCCCAGTGCGTTGTCCAAATGAGCGGCGATTTCCGGGTCGTTCGCCTGAAAGGGTGGTCCCTTCGGATCGGAACTCGCCACAACTGTCCGGTCACGACTGAAGACAACGGTGTCGATTTGGTAAACATTGTGATAGCTGGCGAGCTGGTCGTCCAATGCGGTGGGTTGCGAATCCAACACGGGGCGTTGCGCCAGGGAGGCATAGCGGCTCGTGTCGGTCAGCCGGTCGAGAAAAAGCCGTTGCTGTTCGCGCTGGGCCATGCTCAGCGCCAATGGCACGCCCAATCCGATGACCAGCAGGCCGACCAGGGAGAGGACAATTCCGAGCAATCGGACGCGCATTTGATCACTCCGGCCGGCCGGCGAGCCGGTAACCCACACCGCGCACTGTTTCGATCAATGCGGGCCGCCCGAGTTTGGTCCGCAAAGTCGCCACGTGCACGTCGAGTGACCGGTTCTCCGCCGCGCCACCCCGGCCCCACACCTCGGCCAGGATCTGCTCGCGCGGGCAGACCGCGCCACGCGCCGACATGACCAGCGCCAGAACCTGGAACTCCTTGCGGGACAGGTTGATCGGCTCGCCTGCGACCCGCACCTCGTGCCGTCCGATGTCGACGGTCACGTCGTCGAACATGATCGTTCCAGAGCCGGACTGGCCCCGGTCGGCACTGCGCCTGCGGACCGCGTGCACCCGCGCGACGAGTTCGCCGACGTCATACGGTTTCACCAGATAGTCATCGGCACCGGACTGCAATGCCTGAATTCGGTCGTCCACTTCCCCGCGGGCCGATACGACAATCACCGAAACATCGCTCACCGCCCGGATCTGGCGGCACAGAGTCATGCCGTCGATATCCGGCAGCCCGAGATCGAGCAGAATCACGTCGACTTCGGCGACCAAATCCAGCACGCCCCGGCCCGCGGCCAGCCTGCGTACCGCCAGGCCGCGTTTGACCAGCGCCGGGACAAGGGCGTGCGCGACCCGGTCGTCGTCCTCGACAAGGAGCACTCGCACGCGTGTCCCCTCCGCAGGTGTCATGACCATGTGACAGAGTTGAGACCCTAAGTGTTGCTCAAGGTCGCTGGACTGTGTGAGCCGAGGCCCCTAGGTTTCCGCCAACGCACGCTGCCCCTTTGGAGGATTGATGACCGAAGTTGCCGCCGCGCCTGCGATGATCCGCATGAAGGCGGTAGACAAGTTCTTCGGGCCGTTGCACGTTCTCAAGGACATCAACCTCGAGATCCCCAAGGGCGAGGTCGTGGTCGTGCTCGGCCCGTCGGGTTCGGGCAAGTCGACGCTGTGCCGGGCGATCAACCGGCTGGAGCCGATCAACTCCGGCGTCATCGAGGTGGACGGCAAGCCGCTGCCCGCCGAGGGCAAGGACCTGGCCCGGCTGCGTGCCGACGTGGGCATGGTGTTCCAGTCGTTCAACCTGTTCGCCCACAAGAGCATCGTGGACAACGTGCTGCTGGCCCCGGTGAAGGTCCGCAAGACCGCCAAGGACGACGCCCGCAAGCACGCGATGGAGCTGCTCGAGCGGGTCGGCATCGCCAACCAGGCCGACAAGTACCCGGCTCAGCTCTCCGGCGGGCAGCAGCAGCGGGCGGCGATCGCGCGGGCGCTGGCGATGCGTCCCAAGGTCATGCTGTTCGACGAGCCGACCTCCGCTTTGGACCCGGAAATGGTCCAAGAAGTGCTCGACGTGATGACCAGCCTCGCCAAGGAGGGCATGACGATGCTGGTGGTCACCCATGAGATGGGCTTCGCGCGCAAAGCAGCCGATCGGGTGATTTTCATGTCCGACGGCGAAGTCGTGGAGGACTCCACCCCGGAGGCGTTCTTCACCGCGCCGAAATCCAACCGGGCGAAAGACTTCCTTGGCAAGATCCTGACCCATTGAGGATGAGGAGTGGCGCGCCGAGCGTGCCGCGTGAACACCAGAGCAGGAGATTGAAGACGATGAGGGTTCGTACCCTGGCAGTTGGGCTGCTGGTGGGTGGCCTCGCCCTGACGGCGTGCGGCAAGGAAGGCAGCCCCGGCGAGACCGCGCCGCCACCTTCCCAGGACGTCGCGGCGGACGTGAAGGTCGACGGCTCGCCGACGTTCGACAAGATGAAGAAGGCTGGCAAGGTCGTCATCGGCGTCAAGGAAGACCAGCCTGGCCTGGGCTTCAAGGACCCCACCACCGGCAAGTACTCGGGTTTCGACATCGAGATCGCCAACCTGGTGGCCGCCAAGCTCGGCTTCAAGCCCGAGCAGATCGAGTACAAGGCCGTCGCGTCGGCCGGTCGTGAGGCCGCCATCGCCAACGGCAACGTCGACTACTACGTCGGCACGTACACGATCAACGCCAAGCGCAAGGAGCAGATCTCCTTCGCCGGCCCGTACTTCACCGCCGGCCAGGACCTGCTGGTGCGCAAGGACGACACCGCCATCACCAGCAAGGACACCCTCAAGGGGAAGAAGGTCTGCTCGGTGACCGGCTCCACCCCGATCCAGCGGGTGCGTGAGCAGGCGCTGACCGACCAGATCGTCGAGCTGCAGAACTACTCGCAGTGCGTGACCCAGCTGGACCAGAAGCTGGTCGACGCGGTCACCACCGACGACGCCATCCTCAAGGGCTACGCCGCCCAGGAGCCGGACAAGTTCAAGGTCGTGGGCAAGACGTTCTCCTCGGAGCCCTACGGCATCGGCCTGCCCAAGGACGACAAGGCCCTCAAGGACAAGGTGACCAGCATCCTGCAGACCGCGCTGGACGACGGCACCTGGCAGAAGATCTACGAGAACACCCTCGGCAAGTCGGGTTCCCCGGCCACCAAGCCGACGCTCGACAAGTCCTGACAAGTCACCTCGCCGGTCGGTGGTCGCCCACGCGGCCACCGACCGGCGGCGTTAGAGCTGGCGGTAGCCGATGAACGTCCTGTTGGACAACAGCAGTATCTTCCTCAGCGGGTTCGGCAACACCATCAAGCTGTTCCTGATCTCCGGCGTGCTGTGCCTGATCCTCGGCACGATCCTGGCGATGATGCGGGTCAGCCCGGTGCCGGTCTTCCGGGCCTTCGGCACGGTGTACGTCACGGTCGTGCGTAACACCCCGCTGACACTGGTCTTTTTCTTCTTCGCCTTCGCGTTCCCGTTGCTGGAGATCATCAACAGGGCCGACTTCGACTTCTTCGTCGCCGCGGTGATCGCGCTGACGCTGTACACCTCGGCCTTCGTGTGCGAGGTCGTCCGCTCGGGCATCAACACCGTGGCGGTGGGCCAGCTGGAGGCCTCCCGGGCACTGGGCCTGACGTTCGGCCAGACACTGTCCAATGTGGTGCTTCCGCAGGCCACCCGGTCGGTCGTGCCGCCGATGGTCTCCACGATGATCGCGTTGCTGAAGAACACCACGATCGCCGCCGGGTTCTCGGTCGCCGAGGCGGGCGCGATCCGCGACATCCTCTCGGAGAAGGGCTACAACGCCATGACCGGCCTGCTCTGGGTGGCGTTCTTCTTCGTCGTGCTGGTCGTGCCGCTGACGCTGTTGCAGCGCAGCCTCGAGAAGCGTTGGAGCGTGGCCCGATGAGCGCGTCCGCACTGTTCGACCTGCCCGGGCCCAAGGCCCGGATGCGCTACCGGATCTACGCGGTGGCAGGCACCCTGCTGATCGCCGGCGCGATCGCCTACGTGATCTACCGGTTCATCGACGCCGGCCAGTTCAAGGGCAGGCTGTGGGAGTGGCTGGAGTACGAGAAGATCCAGACCGACCTGCTGCGCGCGCTGGGCAACACGCTGACGGCGTTCGCGCTGGCGGCCTTGTTCTCGCTGGTGTTCGGCGCGGTCTTCGCGGCGGGCCGGCTCTCGGACCACGCGATCATCCGCGTGCCGTCGATGCTCATCGTGGAGCTGTTCCGGGCGATCCCGGCCGTGATCCTGATGTTCATCTTCCACTACGGCATCCAGCTCGGTGACCCGTTCAACTCCGTGGTACTGGCGCTGATGTTCTACAACGGCTCGGTGCTCGCGGAGGTCTTCCGGGCCGGCATCCTCTCGCTGCCCCGTGGGCAGAGCGAGGCCGCCTACGCGCTGGGCATGCGCAAGACCCAGGTGATGATCCTGGTGCTGCTGCCGCAGGCGTTGCGGGCCATGCTGCCGACGATCGTCAGCCAGCTCGTGGTCGTGCTGAAGGACACCGCACTCGGCTTCCTGATCACCTACGAGGAGCTGCTCTACTACGCCCGCAACCTCGGTGGTGTGGCGCAGTTCGGCCGTCCGCTCATCCCGGTGACGATCGTGGTCGCGGCCATGTACATCACCATGTGCCTGCTGCTGGCCTGGCTGGCGAACTACCTGAGCAAGCGGGAACGCCGCAGCAAGAAGCACATCGAGCCGGAAGGCAAGGGCCCGGTCGCCGAGGACAGCACGTTCCCGGTGACACCGGTCGGCAGCACGGCTTAGCGCTGAAGTTCGAGAAGGCCCTCGGGGTTCGCCCCGAGGGCCTTTTCACTGGCCAACGGTTAGAGCATATGCTCTAATTAGAGTATGAGCTCTAAAACTTCTGAGCGGACCCGGCTGAAAGTGCTCGAGGCCGCCAGGGAGTTGTTCAACGAGCGCGGCACAGCCGCGGTCAGCACGAACCACATCGCGGCCGAGGCCGGCATCAGCCCGGGCAACCTCTACTACCACTTCCGTGACAAGCAGCAGATCATCCGCGCACTGTTCGACCGGTACTCCGGCGAGCTCGACAACCGGTGGGCGCCCGACCCCGACGCGGAACACAACATCGCCACGCTGGGCCGCAACCTGGCCGAAGGCGCGGAGCTGAGCTGGGCGTACCGGTTCTTCCAGCGTGAGCTGATGGTGCTGCTACGGGCCGACGTCGAGCTCAGGGCGGCGTACGACGTGGTCTACGAGCGCCGGTTCAGCGAAATGCGCGGCTTCGCGCAGGAACTGGTGCGCCAGAACATGGTCCGGGTACCGCGGCCGCCCCGGACGATCGACGACCTGATCGCCGCGCTCTGGCTGATCGCCGACGGCTGGCAGTCCTTGCTTGACCTCACCGGCGATCCGACCGACCAGCACCAGGTGGCGCGGGTGACCGACCTGCTGATGGTCGTCCTCGAGCCGTACCTGACCGACGAGGGCCGAAGACTCTTCGAGGGGACATCATGATCAGCAGACGGAAACTGTTACTGGGACTGGGTTCGATGGCCGCCCTCGGCGTCGGCGGCACGACCTGGCGGGCGATCGACCAAGGCGTCTTCTCGACCGGGTCCGGCGCGGCGTACGCGGCCTGGGACGAGTGGAATCCGCCCGGTGACGACGTCCTTCACCTTGTCAGGGCGGCTGTTCTGGCCGCGAGCGCCCACAACGCGCAGCCGTGGCTGTTCCGGCTGGGCCCGGACCGGATCGAGCTGACGCCAGACCTGTCGCGCAACCTCGGCGCGATGGACCCGTTGAACCGGGAGATGCAGATCTCGGTGGGGTGCGCGCTGGAGAACCTGACACTCGCCGCCCGGCATCGCGGCCGTACGCCGGAAATCCGGCTGCGGCCCGACGGTGCGACTATCCTTCTTGGACGCTCGACTCCGGAGACCTCACCGCTCTTCGAGGCGATTCCCCACCGGCACACCAATCGGGCGGCCTACGACACACGCCCCGTGGAAACCCAGAAGCTGGCCGAACTGGTCGACGTGCCCGAGGTTTCGCTGGTGTGGCACGACAAAGCCAAGTTCAGCGATCTCACCGTGCGGGCGACCGAGGCGATCATCGCCGATGCGGACCAGTCCAGAGACGATTTCTCCTGGTACCGCGGCGACTGGGACGACCTGCAGGCGGCGAAGGACGGCATCACCATCGACGCGTCCGGCCAGTCGCAGATGATCCGCACGATGGGCAAGATCCTGCCCACGTCCCACGATCTCAACAACGACACGTGGCTTGAATCCACAAGAGACACGCAGCTGGCGACCGCCGCGGCCGTGGGGAGTCTGCTCGTCCGTGACCCGTTCGATCCCGTGCAGCGCATGCAGACCGGCCGGATTTGGCAGCGGATGCACCTGTGGGCGACCACGCAGGGCCTCGCCATGCAGCCGATCAACCAGATCGAGGAACGGGTCGACCGCGAACGCAGCGCGAACCTCAAACCGGATTTCACCGACGCGATGTCCGCGCTGGTCCCAGCCGGAACCCACGCTGTCTTCTCGTTCCGGATCGGCTATCCCACCACCACCGCGCTCGCCAGCCCACGACGGCGGGCCGAAGAAGTGTCGCGCAGCAGCTCGTAGATCAAGCTTGACCGAGCCACGGGACATCACCGATGGCCTCGACCCGGTGAACCAGCGACGGTGCGGAAATCGGCACCCCACCGGCCACTGACTGGGGCAGCAAGGTCAGTCCGTGTCCGGCACGTGCCAACGCCACCAAGCCGAGCACGTCGGTGCCGGTGTACCGGAGCGACGCCCGGAAGCCGTCGGATCTGCTCATGGTTCGCAGCTGTGCCAACGGGATTCCGGCATCCGGGGCGTCGATCCAGCGACTGTCGGCCAGATCGCCCAAGCGTAGCCCGGCTCGGCCGGACAAGGGGTGCCCGTCGGGAAGTATCACCGCCACCGGCTGTTCGGCGACCGACACTGTCTGATGTGGACGGATGTCGGCCAGGTTGAGCGGATCGGTGGGTGCCGCGATACCGTCCACCAGACCGGCGTCGAACGACCCGGTCGCCACTCCGGCCAGAACGTCCTCACGGCTGAGCACCTCGACGGTCAGATCGAACGGCGCCAGCATCGCGGCCGCTGATGGTGACATCGCGAGCGGAGAAACCCCGATGGCGAGCCGTGTGGCCGGTGGGGCCGTCATCCTGACGATGTCGGCGCGGGCGGCATCGAGGCGCAGCAACAGCGGCCCAGCGTGCTCGAGCAGCCGCTCCCCCACTGTTGTCGGGGCCACCGGACGCCTCGACAACAGCGTGGCGCCCAGGTCGCTTTCCAGCGCGGCAATGTGCTGGGACACGGCGGACTGTGTGTAGCCCAGTTCCGCCGCGGCGTGCGAGAACGAGCCTTGGCGGGCGACTGCGACAAACGTGCGAAGCAGATGCAGATCCACGAGTATCAGTATCGCTAATACAGTCAACACACATCATCGTTGGCGCTTAAGCGCCTGGAGCGTTCAGGATGACCAGGTGACTGTTGCCCATGCTCGAATCGCGCTGATCGGCGACCGCTCTCCCAGCGTCCTCGCACACACCCGGATCCCTGCCCAGCTCGCGCTGCTGGCCGAACGGGACAACCTCGTCGTCGATCCGTACTGGATCCCGACCGAGGACGTGCCCAGCCTGTCGGAGTTCGACGGCATCTGGCTCGTGCCTGGCAGCCCGTACCGCAGCGAGGCAGGAGCCATTGAAGCCGTGCTGACCGCCCGCACGGAGCAGATCCCGTTCCTGGGCACCTGCGGCGGCTTTCAGCACGCTGTCCTCGAATACGCGCGCAATGTCTGTGGACTGCAGGCGGGGCACGCGGAGAACCAGCCGGACACCGCGGATCCGGTCATCGTCGAACTGGCCTGTTCCCTGGTCGGCCACGAAGGCGCGGTCATCATCGAGCCTGGATCGCTGGCCGAACGCGTACTCGGCGCGGACCGGACCGTCGAGCGCTACCACTGCTCGTACGGCGCCAACCCGCAGCACCTGAACACCTTGCAGGACAACGGACTCCGGTTCACCGGCCGGGACGAGACCGGTGATGCCCGGATCGCCGAACTGCCCGGCCATCCCTTCTTCCTGCTGACCTTGTTCCAGCCGGAACTCGCCGAACGGCCACACCCCATCGTCCGGGCGTTCGCACGAGCCGCGGCCGGACATGCCTGAGGCCCGGAAGCGATGCCTCCGGGCCTCAGAACGGTGACTCAGGCCTTGTTGCGCTTGAAGAGCTTGTTGCCGAGCCAGACGACCGGGTCGTAACGGCGGCCGGCGACGCGCTCCTTCATCGGGATCAGGGCGTTGTCGGTGATCTTGATGTGTTCCGGGCAGACCTCGGTGCAGCACTTGGTGATGTTGCACATGCCCAGGCCGTGCTCGTCCTGTGCGACGTCACGGCGGTCGGCGGTGTCCAGCGGGTGCATCTCCAGCTCGGCCACCCGCATCAGGAACCTGGGGCCGGAGAAGGCTTCCTTGTTCTCCTCGTGGTCACGGATGACGTGACACGTGTTCTGGCACAGGAAGCACTCGATGCACTTGCGGAACTCCTGCGAGCGCTCGACGTCCACCTGCTGCATCCGGTACTCGCCCGGCTTGAGGTCCGCGGGCGGGGTGAAGGACTGCACCTCGCGGGCCTTGGTGTAGTTGAACGACACGTCGGTGACCAGGTCGCGGATCACCGGGAAGGTCCGCATCGGCGTGACCGTGATGACCTCGTCCTCGGCGAACGTGGACATCCGGGTCATGCACAGCAGCCGCGGCATGCCGTTGATCTCCGCCGAACAGGAGCCGCACTTGCCGGCCTTGCAGTTCCAGCGAACCGCCAGGTCCGGCGCCTGCGTGGCCTGCAGCCGGTGGATGATGTCGAGGACGACCTCGCCCTCGTTGACCTCGACGACGTAGTCGACCAGTTCGCCCGCGTCGTCAGCACCACGCCAGACCCGGAACTGCGCTTTGTACCCCATGTCAGGCTTTCCTTCCCGGGTGCGCGGCAACCTCTTCTTCGGTGTAGTACTTCTCCAGTTCACCGATCTCGAAGAGTTGGAACAGTTCTTCGCGCATGGGCGGCTGGGGCTGCTCGACCACCGAAACGTCCGTCCCGTCAGTCGAACACACCAGCAGCCGGTTACGCCAGTTCGCCGACATCGCCGGATGGTCGTCGCGGGTGTGACCTCCGCGACTCTCCTCGCGCAGCAGCGCCGCCTTGGCGACGCATTCACTGACCAGGATCATGTTGTAGAGGTCGATCGCCAGGTGCCAGCCGGGGTTGAACTGGCGGTGGCCCTCCACCGCGACGTTCGGGATCCGGCCCTTGATCTCGTCGATCTTCTCCAGCGCCTGGCGGATCTCGCCCGCCTTGCGGATGATGCCGACCAGGTCGTTCATCGACTGCTGCAGCTCGGAGTGCAGGGTGTACGGGTTCTCCTCGACCCCGCCGCCTTGCGGATCGAACGGCTGCACCGCGCGCTCTGCCGCACCGTCTATATCGGACTGCGAGATCTCCGGGCGAGCCGCGAGCCCTTCGACGTACTCGGCCGCGCCCAGCCCGGCGCGCCTGCCGAACACCAGCAAGTCGGACAACGAGTTGCCACCAAGGCGGTTGGAGCCGTGCATGCCGCCCGCGACCTCACCAGCCGCGAACAGACCGGGCACCTTGGCCGCCGCGGTGTCCGGGTCGACCTCGACGCCACCCATCACGTAGTGACAGGTCGGCCCGACCTCCATCGGCTCAGCGGTGATGTCGACGTCGGCCAGTTCCTTGAACTGGTGGTGCATCGACGGCAGCCGGCGGCGGATCTCCTCGGCCGGCATCCGGCTGGAGATGTCCAGGAACACACCGCCGTGGGGCGATCCACGGCCCGCCTTGACCTCGGAGTTGATCGCGCGGGCGACCTCGTCACGCGGCAACAGGTCGGGGGTACGCCGGTTGCCGTCCGGGTCGGTGTACCAGCGGTCGGCTTCTTCCTCGTTGTCGGCGTACTTGTCCTTGAACACCTCGGGGATGTAGTCGAACATGAAGCGCTTGCCGTCGGAGTTGCGCAGCACGCCACCGTCACCGCGGACGCCTTCGGTGACAAGGATTCCCTTGACACTCGGCGGCCAGACCATGCCGGTCGGGTGGAACTGGATGAACTCCATGTTGATCAGCGTCGCCCCGGCCCGCAGTGCCAGCGCGTGACCGTCCCCTGTGTACTCCCAGGAGTTCGACGTGACCTTGAAGGACTTGCCGATGCCCCCGGTCGCCAGCACCACGGCGGGCGCATCGAAGGCGATGAACCGGCCCGACTCACGCCAGTAACCGAAGGCACCGGAGATCTTGTCGCCGTCCTTGAGCAACTCGGTGATCGTGCACTCGGCGAAGACCTTGATCTTGGCCTCGTAGTCGCCGGTCTCCTTGAAGTCCTCCTGCTGCAACGAAACGATCTTCTGCTGCAGGGTGCGGATCAACTCCAGGCCGGTGCGGTCACCGACGTGGGCCAGCCGCGGGTACTCGTGGCCGCCGAAGTTGCGCTGCGAGATGCGGCCGTCGGCGGTGCGGTCGAAGAGCGCGCCGTAGGTTTCCAGCTCCCAGACGCGGTCCGGGGCCTCCTTGGCGTGCAGCTCGGCCATCCGCCAGTTGTTGAGGAACTTCCCGCCACGCATGGTGTCGCGGAAGTGCACCTGCCAGTTGTCGTTGCTGTTGACGTTGCCCATGGAGGCGGCCACGCCGCCCTCGGCCATCACCGTATGGGCCTTGCCGAACAGGGACTTGCAGACCACGGCGGTACGCAGACCGCGTTGCCGGGCCTCGATCGCGGCTCGCAGACCGGCACCGCCGGCCCCGATCACGACAACGTCGTACGTGTGCCGCTCGACCTGGGTCATGAAGAATTCCTCTTTCTCAAACGAAGCGCAGGTCGGAGATCGCACCACTGGCAACGAGCATCACGTACAGGTCGGTGAGCATCAAGGTGCCGAGCGTTACCCAGGCCAGCTGCATGTGCCGGACATTGAGCTTGGATATGAAGGTCCACAGCTTGTACCGGACAGGGTGGGCGGAGAAGTGCTTGAGCCGGCCACCGGCGATGTGCCGGCAGGAGTGGCAGGACAACGTGTACGCCCACAGCATGACCACGTTGACCACGAGCACCACGTTGCCCAGACCGAAGCCGAAGCCACCGTCGGGCGAGTGGAACGCGACGATCGCGTCGTAGGTGTTGATGAGCGCGACCAGGCCCGCCACGTAGAAGAAGTAGCGGTGCAGGTTCTGCAGGATCAACGGGAACTTGGTCTCACCGCTGTACTTCGCGTGCGGCTCGGCCACCGCGCAGGCGGTCGGCGACTGCCAGACCGAGCGGTAGTACGCCTTGCGGTAGTAGTAGCAGGTCAGCCGGAAACCCAGCAGGAACGGCAGGGCGAGAAAGCCCATCGGGATCCAGCCGGGCAGTTCGCCGATCCATTCGCCGAAGTGCGACGAACCCGGTACGCACGACTCGCTGATACACGGCGAGTAGAACGGCGTCAGGTAGTGGTAGTCGTTCACCCAGTACCACTCGCCCATGAAAGACCGGACGGTCGCGTAAATGACGAAGGTCGCCAGGCCGAGATTGGTCACCAGCGGCGGCAGCCACCACCGGTCGGTACGCAGACTGCGCACCGATATCCGCGCCCGGCCTGGCGCGTTGATTCCTGCGGTCATCTGTCCTCAGTTCGGGTATGGACTTGTGTTTGTCTGCTAATCGTCGTGGCGGACGTACTCGTCGTCAGCCCCACGCCACATCTCACGGTCATATGGCGTGTCCGGTACGACCACGACATCTTGCTCGGAGACCTGTGGGCGGCGTGGCTGGGGCGTGTCAGGCTCGGAACGGAAGTCGGCAGTGTCGATGTCCAGCCGTTCGACGTCGTTGACGAGCCGCCGCACGGCGGGAACATCGCCGTACTTCGCCCTCAGCTCGCCCACACACTGCTTGACCTGCCCGATCGCACGCTGCAGTTCAGTGATGTCGCTCATCGACATACCCGACTCCATTCACCGTCTAGACCATCAGCCAGCTATGGAGGACGCCTTCTGGGCCAGGTGGTGGCAGGCGCCCCGTGCCGCCGACTGTGCCGCGCCGGTGACCTTGTGACAAGTACCACAAGGCATGATCCGCTCTGTGACCGGCTCAACACTCCCGCGGCTCGCGCTGGATCGATTTCTGTGTCGGATGTCACCGGCTTTCAACAATGGTTCCTAGCGAGCGATTTTCACCCTAAGTAAACGGATAATCTCACAGCGTACAGGGCGACTGGCGGCGACGTCGACGGCCGCAAAGTTCCGGGCCCGGCGACTGCGTCGGCCGGTTCGGTAGCGAGGAATTCGTCACCCCGCCACGGGACAGCCCGATTGATCAGATAGTGAGATCATCCGCCGCTGTCGAAAAGCTCACATTCGCTACCCGCAACGACTCCAGACAGTTCATAATGAAGGGTCTGCCAGTGTCCTGGCTCCCACACTGTGGACAGGACCCCGATCGCTCACCTGCAACTGGGAACAGGCGCTCTACAAGGCGAAAAACAATCGGCCGCACTCAGACACGCGGCGCATCGTTCAACTCTCGGTAACTGTATCGATACCGATGGCTCCCCCATAGGGGTCGGCCAGATGTCTCGAATCGCCCCCTGAAGTGCCCCCAGTTTCTCTGGATCGATTTTGACAGCCGCCCCCGGATAGCTACGTTGTGCCTTGTCACGACCGTGTGCGACGCCAGCGTTGCTGTCATCACCACATCGGGAGGCCGCAGTGCAAACGAAGCTCCACCGCGTCATCGGCAATGTCACTCAACGTATTGCCGAGCGCAGTGCGCATACCCGTCAGGCGTACCTGGACCGGGTCCGCAGCATGGCCAGCGATGGGCCGGCGCGGGCCGGCATGGCCTGCAGCAACCTGGCGCACGGCTTCGCCGCGTGCGACGGTCCGGACCGGCTCGCGGTGCGCGGGCTGACCAAGCCAGGCGTCGCCATCGTCTCGTCGTACAACGACCTTCTCTCCGCGCACCAGCCGTTGCACGAATACCCGGACTGGCTCAAGGAATCCGTGCGTGAGACGGGCGGTGTCGCCCAGTTCGCCGGTGGTGTGCCCGCGATGTGCGACGGCATCACCCAGGGACGCGCCGGGATGGAGCTGTCGCTGTTCAGCCGGGAAGTCATCGCGATGGCGACCGCGATCGCCCTGTCGCACGAGATGTTCGACGGTGCGCTGCTGCTCGGCGTGTGCGACAAGATCGTGCCGGGGCTGCTGATCGGCGCGCTGTCGTTCGGTCATCTGCCGTCGATCCTGGTGCCTGCCGGGCCGATGACCTCCGGGCTGCCGAACGCCGAGAAAGCCCGTGTCCGCCAACGGTTCGCCGAAGGCCTCGCCACCCGCGACGAGTTGCTGGCCGCCGAGTCGGCGTCCTACCACGGGCCCGGCACGTGCACGTTCTACGGCACCGCCAACTCCAACCAGATGGTCGTCGAAGTGATGGGCCTGCACCTGCCCGGCTCCAGCTTCGTCCACCCGCACACTCCCTTGCGCCGCGCACTTACTGAAGAAGCCGGCCGGCAGATCGTGCGGCTGACCCAGACCCGCGGGCAGTACACGCCGATCTCGGACATCGTCGACGAGAAGTCGATCGTCAACGGCGTGGTCGCGCTGCTGGCCACCGGCGGATCGACCAACCACACATTGCACCTGCCCGCCATCGCCGCGGCCGCGGGTATTCAGCTGACCTGGGACGACTTCGCCGACCTGTCGGCCGTGGTGCCGCTGCTGGCCCGCGTGTACCCCAACGGAACCGCTGACATCAACCACTTCCACGCCGCCGGCGGCGTGCAGTTCCTGGTCAGCACCCTGCTTGATGCCGGGCTGCTGCACCGGGACGTCAAGACGGTCGCCGGGGGCAGCCTGGACCTCTACCGGCAGGAACCCATCCTGGAGGACGGGAAGATCGTCTGGCGGGACGGCCCGGACCACAGTCTCGACACCGCCGTGCTGCGCGGCATGGACGACCCGTTCGAGCCGGACGGCGGCCTGCGGATGCTGTCGGGCAACCTCGGCCACGCGGTGATGAAGGTGTGCGCGGTCAAGCACGAGAACTGGGTCGTGGAGGCGCCCGCGCGCGTTTTCGAAAGCCAGGAGCAGCTCACGGCCGCGTTCCGGGCCGGCGAGCTCAACCGTGACGTCGTTGTGGTGGTGCGTAACCAGGGCCCCAAGGCCAACGGCATGCCGGAACTGCACGGCCTCACGCCCGCACTCGGCTCGCTGATGGACCGCGGCCACAAGGTCGCGCTCGTCACCGACGGCCGGATGTCCGGCGCATCCGGCAAAGTGCCTGCGGCGATTCAGGTTTCCCCCGAATCGGTGGGCGGCGGGCCGTTGGCACGGCTGCGTGACGGCGACATCATCCGGCTCGACGCGGAACACGGCACACTCGACGTCCAGGCCGACCTCACCGGAAGGTCCACTGTGCACGCACCCGTCGGCGCCTGGGAAGGCACCGGCCGCGAACTGTTCGCCGCCTTACGTGACGCCGTTGGCCCGGCCGAGCACGGCGCCACCGTGTTCGGCGGGTTGTTGACTACGACTAGGGAGATGGCTTGACCACCGCAGCTGAACTTCTGGAGCTCTCACCGGTCATCCCCGTGGCGGTGATCGACGACATCGAGCACGCCGTGCCGGTCGCCGAGGCGCTGCTGGCCGGCGGCATCCCGGTGATCGAGCTGACCCTGCGCACACCGATCGCGATCGAGGCGATCCAACGGGTACGCAAGGAAGTCCCGGACATCGTCGTCGGCGCAGGCACAGTCACGTCCGCCGAGCAGGCGCAGCAGGCATTCGAGGTCGGCGCGTCATTCCTGGTCACCCCAGGCAGCACCGAAAGCGTGATCGACGCGTGCCTGGCAACCGGTCTGCCCTTCCTGCCCGGCATCAGCACAGTCTCCGAAGCGATGCGGCTGGCCGAACGCGGGCTGACAGCACTGAAGTTCTTCCCCGCCGAGGCGGCCGGTGGCGTGGAGTTCCTCAAAGCGATCGCAGGACCGTTGCCCGGCCTCAAGTTCTGCCCAACCGGCGGCATAACCCCGGACAACGCGGCCAAATACCTGGCCCTGGAAAACGTGGGCTGCGTCGGCGGCTCCTGGCTCACCCCGAAATACGCCTTGGCCCACAACGACTTCGCCCGGATCAAGTCCCTCGCCAAGGCAGTCTCCCACCTGCGCTGAACCAGTTGCCCCGGTCTGTCACGCCCACGGCAGGCCTGATCATTCGAAGCTGTCGAGCAGGTTCGTCTCGTCGCCGATGTTGGCCAGCTCGTCCTTGACCACGCGGTATGCGAGGCCTTGTGAGTATCCCTTGCGGGCGAGCATTCCGACCAGACGCCGGATCTTCGCCTGCTGATCAGCGGAGGACATGGAAGGCAGCTTCTTGCGCACAAGTTGACGGGCGCGCTCCTCCTCCGCCTCCTCGTCAACGGCAGCCACGGCCTCAGCCACCGTGTCGTTGTCCACTCCCCGGCGCCGCAGCTCGATGCTCAACGCCTTACGCCCCATGCCCTGATAGGTGTGCCTCGACCGAACCCACATCTCGGCAAAAGCCGCATCATCGATGAGCCCGACATCATCCAGCCGCCCCAGAACCTGCTCAGCGACCTCTTCGCTGAGCTCCTTCTTGAGCAACGCCTTCTTGAGCTCGGACCGAGTCCGTGGCCGC
This sequence comes from Kibdelosporangium banguiense, assembly GCF_017876405.1. Classification (GTDB taxonomy): domain Bacteria; phylum Actinomycetota; class Actinomycetes; order Mycobacteriales; family Pseudonocardiaceae; genus Kibdelosporangium; species Kibdelosporangium banguiense. Next base: position 12,555,546 of record NZ_JAGINW010000001.1, read on the forward strand.
GCGGTCAGCAACGTCAAGCAAATGTCCTTGGCCCGCACAGCCGGATCACGATCATCCGCAACCGCCCGCTTCGCCTGACGCAGCCCATCCGCAGCCCCGGACTCCGCAGCTTCAGCCCCACGCCGTCCCCGCCGCCCAGACCGCCGCACCCGAGCCTCAAAAGGATCGTCATCCTCCGGAGAAGAGGGCCGTGACTGCCCGCCAGGCTCCGGCTCGCCCGAGCCCCGCGGCGGAGACTCCCGCAAAGATCCAGTGCGCTCAGATGGCTGCTGGCGCCTGCCGCGTTTCGGAGCAGCCTGCGACTCAACCTCACCTACCCGAGCCCGCAACTCATCGATCCGAGCCCGCGACTCCCCAAGCCCGGCCCCGGTCACCCGGGACTCCGCCTCGGAAGCGGCTTCCGGTCGAGCACGCCGCTTGCCCTTGGTCGCCTCGGCCTCCGACTGACTCTCGACCTTGGCCACCAACCCACGCAACTCAGCGATCCTGGCAGCGGCATCAGTCGCTGCCAGGACTGGGCGATCCATAGTCGGGCTGGCTGCCGCTGTGTGGTGGCGTGTTTTTCCGGTTGGTGTCCACGGATCAGTCGCTGGATTGGCCGGGAGCGGTTCGCGGTCTTGTCTGTTGCGGGCTGGCTGTGGCGCCAACTCGGCCATCGACTTGGACAACTCTGTGATCTGTATGGCGGCATCGAACGATTCCGCCCTGTCGGACTCGGCCTGCGCGCTGAGCTCGGTGGGCTTGCGGCCGGATTGAGGCTGAACCGCAGGCTCTGGGCTGGTTGTGACCAGTGACTCACGCAGTTCGGCGAGCGGGCTGGGCTTTTCCGCATCCCGCCCAGCCTTCGGGGCCACGTCTGGCTCCGAAGGCTGGGACGCGGGATGCGTTTCCGGCGGGGCCTGGTCGTCTTCCCTGGCCCAAGGGTCGATGGCAGGTTCCGCCGGTGTCCTGGCTCGCTGGTCCGTCACCCAGCTGGTGAGCCAGGACAGATCGCCAGAGTGGTCGTCTGGCATGGGTGTCAGAAGTCGACGGGCGCGGGTGCGCCTTCCTCGGCGTCAAGCTTTGGGCCGATCCCCATCTTGTCCTGGATGCGCTTCTCGATGTCGTTGGCGATGTCGGGGTTGTCGCGCAGGAACTTGCGCGCGTTCTCCTTGCCCTGTCCGAGCTGGTCGCCCTCGTAGGTGTACCAGGCGCCGGACTTGCGCAGGATGCCCTGCTCGACGCCCATGTCGATGAGCGAGCCCTCACGGCTGATGCCGAAACCGTAGAGAATGTCGAACTCGGCCTGCTTGAACGGCGGGGCGACCTTGTTCTTGACGACCTTCACACGGGTGCGGTTGCCGACCGGCTCGCCACCGTCCTTGAGGGTCTCGATGCGGCGCACGTCCAGCCGGACCGACGCGTAGAACTTCAGCGCCTTGCCACCGGTGGTGGTCTCCGGCGAGCCGAACATCACGCCGACCTTCTCACGCAGCTGGTTGATGAAGATCGCGGTGGTGCCGGAGTTGCTCAGCGCACCGGTGATCTTGCGCAGCGCCTGGCTCATCAGCCGGGCCTGCAGACCCACGTGGCTGTCACCCATCTCGCCCTCGATCTCGGCGCGGGGCACAAGGGCCGCCACGGAGTCGATGACCAGGATGTCCAGCGCACCGGACCGGATCAGCATGTCCGCGATCTCCAGCGCCTGCTCACCGGTGTCCGGCTGGGAGACCAGCAGCGCGTCGGTGTCCACCCCGAGCTTCTTGGCGTACTCGGGGTCCAGGGCGTGCTCGGCGTCGATGAAGGCGGCGATCCCGCCGGCCCGCTGGGCGTTGGCCACCGCGTGCAGGGCCACGGTCGTCTTACCCGAGGATTCCGGGCCGTAGATCTCGATGATCCGGCCGCGGGGCAGACCTCCGATGCCGAGCGCGACATCCAGCACGATGGATCCCGTCGGGATCACCTTGATCGGGGCCCGGGCTTCCTCACCGAGCCTCATCACGGAGCCCTTGCCGTACTGCTTGTCGATCTGGGCAAGGGCCAGTTCGAGCGCCTTGCCCCTGTCGGGTGCTGCTGGTGCCATCTGAAGTCCACCTCGTTGGTCTGAGCGGTCTATCTCCTCGAGGGGAGACGCTACGGGTGGGGACCGACAATTTCGGGGGACCGCCGATCCCGGTGCCGCACGACTATAGCGAACACCTGTTCGACCCGTTCGAGCGACACGCCGGAGACTACCTCCGCTCGGCCGGGACTCCGAAGTCGTCGCAGACCGCCCGCCAGACCTCCTTGGGGGAGACCCCGGCGTCCAGTGCCTGGTCAGCCGTGCGGCCGCCCAGCGCGCCCAGGACGTGGTCCCGAGCCAGCATCTCGGCGCGGACCGCGCCGAACTCGCCTGCCATCAGATTGCGGAAAACCGTGGTACGCATCGCTGACTACTCTAGTGAGCATGTCGCCTGGGGAGGGACCAGAGGCGTTCGCGCTGTGGGCACTGGCTGTGGTCAGCACGCTCACCTGGCTGCTCATACTCATCCGCGCCTGGCGCAATCGCCGCTAGTCGCCGGTCCACCGGAGGCGCCGAGCCGATGCGTTTCATGATCATCATCAAGTCCGACGAGGAGTCCGGGCCAGGCCGGGCGCCGACGCAGGACGAGTTCACCGCGATGGCGGAGTTCAACCAGCAGATGGCCGACGCGGGCATCCTGCTGGGCGCGGAGGGCCTGCTCGACAGCGGCGCAGGGGCACGGGTTCGGCTGGCCGACGGCATCGCCACGATCATCGACGGCCCGTTCACCGAGGCCACGGACCTGATCGCGGGTTTCTGGCTGATCGAGGCGGAATCCCTGGAGCACGCGCTGGAGTGGGCCAGCCAGGTGCCCAGCCCGCCGGACATCGAGACCAACCTCGAGGTACGCCAGGTCGTGGAAGTGGCCGAGGTGTACACCGAGGAACCCGACGAGTAGTCACGCCCGCACCGGACCAGTCAACTGCCGGGCTGGACGTTGCGCTCCCAGAAGTCGGCGATCTCGTTGGGCGTGTCGGAATCGCGCAGCCCGCCCTTGCTCAGCACACCGAGAATCGGCCGTCCGGCCACGAGGAACACCAGCTTTCCGGTGCCCCCGCCGACCGCGGCCTGGTACCTGCCGGACAGCCCGTTGCCCTTCCAGTCGGCCTGGACGATGTCGCCGCCGAGCGAACCGATCGCGCCCAGCGCCTGTTTGTCGGCTTCCTCATTGGAGTTCGCCTGCAGATAGGAGACCCGGTAGTCGTCGCGGAGCGTGCAGGTCGCGGTCAGTCCCGCGTTGGCATCCAGGCCGCTTGTCTCCACGCCGGGTTTGCAGGAGTTGTTGTCCGGCACGCCACCCGCGAGCTGACGCAGGCACGCGGTGAACCCTTTGTCGTCCCGTTCCCCCACCGATGCACAGTCCTGCGCGGACGGCAACCCGTTGGACGGCAGGAAGATGACCAAGCCGACCACCGCGAGCACGACCACCACAGCGGCGGCCACACCGATGAGGATCTTGCGGTTCGGCTTCTTCGGCGGCGGCTGGGCGCTGGGAAAGTTGCTCGGCAACGGCGGCGCCGGGAAAGGCTGGGGAAATCCGGTGCTGGGCGAGGCGGGCGTGGGCGGACGGTAGGCGGGCCGGACCGGCGCCATGGTCGCGGTCGGCTGGTCCTGCGACAACGCGCTCGGCACGTTCTGGGTCCGCATGCTGATGCCCTCGTAGGGCACGTGGTGCGCGCCCAGCGCGACCGCGGTCTCCGGCTGGTCGAGGCTCGTCGGCACGACCCGCAGTTGCTCGGCGATCAGGGTCGCCACCAGCGGCATCCGGCTCGATCCGCCGACCAGGTAGATGCCCAGCAGCCGGTCCGGGGTCATCCCGGCCGACCGGATGGTCGCGGCCAGCAGTTCCACGCTGCGCAGCAGGTTCGGCCGGACCAGCGCCTCCAGTTCGGCCCGCGTGACCAGCACGTCGTCGAACGGCTCGGGCATCGGCACCTCGGTCTGCGGGTGCCTGGAGAGCGCTTCCTTGGCCGCTTTCACGTCCTCGCGCAGCGAGCGCTGGGCCCGCCGGTCGGCGGTGGTCTCCGGCCGCAGAAGCCGTTGCCAGCGGCCAGGATCACGGTGCGAGACCTCCCGGCCGACGTGTTCGAGCAACGCCTGGTCCACGTCCAGACCGCCGAGGTCCGGCAGACCGTCCTCGGCGAGCACGTTGAAGCCGTTCTGCGTCGCGCCGACCACCGCGATGTCGAACGTGCCCGCACCGAGGTCGTAGACCGCGAGCGCTTTGCCAGGCACCAGGGACTGACCTGGGATGGATGCGAAGTGCGCGGCCGCGGCGACCGGCTCCGGCACGAGGACCAGGTTCGATCCCAGTCCGGCGAGCCTGGCTGCGGCCATGAGGACGTTGCGGCGCGTCGCACCCCACTGCGCGGGGTGAGTCAGCCGTATCTCGTCTGGCTTCGCGCCGCCCAACTGTCGTTGCGTCTCTTCGCCTACTCGCGCAAGGACAGCGGCGAGCGCGTCGGTCACGGGGACGACGGTGTCGCCTAGCAGGAGCGTGCCCTCGTCGACCCGACGCTTGGGGTTGGGCTCGAAACGTGACGGGTCAAGACGCGCGCGGCGCTCAGCATCCCGACCTACCAACAGGTTCCCGTCCTCGCCCGCGAACACGGCGGACGGCATGGTCGCGGAACCGTCGACCTCGATCACGCGCGGCGGACGTCCGTGCGCGGACAGCACAGCCACGGTGTTGGACGTGCCGAGGTCGACTGACAGGACACGCACTGCTTCCCCCTTCGAACTGGTCGCGCTGATGCTGCCATGCCAGGTCGTAAGGGCGGGTCCGGGTTGACTTTCTGCTCAATTCAAGCAGTATCAATGCTCAGAATGAGCAATCGGCGAGTTTTGGTGATCGGCGACGACCTGACCGGGAGTAATGCGACCGGCGCGTTGTTCGCCCGGTTCGGCCTGCACACCATGACTGTGCACGGCCGCGCCACCATGCCGGACATCGAGGCGCTCGTGGTCAACCTGGGCAACCGGCACTCCCCCGCGCACATCGCTCGCGACGAGGTGAAGGCCACAATCGCCGCCGCGGGCGACGTTCCGCTCGTAGTCAAACGTGTGGACACCACGTTGCGCGGCAATGTCGGCGCCGAGACAGACGCAGCGATCGAGGCGCTGGGCGTCCGGGCGCTTGTCGTGCCGGCCTTCCCCGACGCAGGTCGCGTGACGGTCGGCGGCCTGCACCTGGTCGACGGCGTCCCTGTTGCACAGACCGCCGCCGGGCGCGACGCACTCAATCCGGTGAAGTCGTCGCGCGTGGCCACGATCCTCCGCGAAGGAACGTCCCGGTCGATCACCGAGATCCCGCTCGACCTGGTGGAGCGTGGTGCCGACGAGGTCGCTGCGGCATTGCGGGGCGACAGCGGGATCGTGGTCTGCGACGCGACCAGAAACGCACACCTTCGGGTGATAGCCGAGGCCGCGGCCCAGGTATCGCAGCACTGGCTGTCGGTGGACTCAGGCCCGTTCGGCGTCCGGCTGGCCGCCGCGCTGGGCATCGCGCCTGGTGACCAGCCCCGGCCGCCGGTTCTCGCGGTGATCGGCAGTATCACCTCGACCACCGCCGACCAGGTCTACGAAACAGAGCAGACGCTGGGCGCTCGCTATGTGACTGTCACCGGCGGCGAACAGCCCGAGGAGATCGCCGCCAAGATCGCCACGCTGCTCAACGAAGGCCGTCAGGTCGTCGGCGTCCGCACAGTAATCTCGCCGACCGGTTCAATGGACCGCAGGATGGCCGAGAAACTGCCAAAGATCCTGGCCACGGCCACGAGACTGATCCTGGCTCGGCACCGGATCGGCGGCCTGTACGCGACCGGCGGCGACATAGCCACGGCGATCACAGTCACACTGGACACCGACGGGTTCGTGATCGACGACGAAGTAGTCCCGTTGGCCGTGACCGGCCGGCTGTCCGGCGGCCCGTTCAACGGCCTGCCCTTCGCCACCAAGGGTGGCCTGATCGGTGACAAGACCGCGGCGGTCGCCTGCATCGAGCGGCTGACCAGCACGAGAGGAAATTCATGACCAAGCCCGTGCTCGCAGTGACCCTTGGCGACCCGGCCGGGATCGGCCCGGAGATCACCGCCCGGACCCTCGCCGCGCCGGAGGCCACCGACACCGCACGGCCACTGGCCGTCGGCGACGCGCCGGTGCTGCAGCGCGCGATCGAGGTATGCGGCCTGGACGCCAAGGTCAACGCGGTCGAGTCCGTCGCGGACGCGAGGTTCGAGCCGGGCACGATCGACGTGCTGGACCTGGGAATCGCGCCCGGCGACCTGCCCTGGGGCGAGGTGAACGCGACCGCTGGAAAGGCATCGGTCGCGGCGATCGAGGCGGCCACGAAGGCGGCGTTGCGTGGCGAGGTGGACGCGGTGGTCACGTCGCCGATCAACAAGGAGTCGATCTGGGCGGCCGGGTCGAAACACCTGGGGCACACCGAAATGCTCGGCGAGCTGACCGGCTCGGACCGGTTCAACACCATGTTCTGGGTCCGTGGCCTGCGGATCTTCTTCGCCACCAGGCATTTGTCGCTGCGCCAGGCGGTCGAGCAGATCACCAGGCCGAACATCGAGCACGCGATCCGCGAGGCGTACACGGCCTTGCGCGTGTTCGGCAACAACTCCCCTAAACTCGCCGTCGCGGCGTTGAACCCGCATGGCGGTGAAGGCGGCAAGTTCGGTGACGAGGAAATAGTCGCCATCGCACCCGCCGTCGAGGCCACGAAGGCCGACGGCCTGGACGTGTACGGCCCGATCCCGGCTGATTCCGTTTTCCACCAAGGACTTGAGGGCCGGTACGACGGCGTCCTGTCGCTCTACCACGACCAAGGGCACATCGCCTCGAAGACCGTCGACTTCCACGGCACGGTGTCCGTCACCGTGGGCCTGCCGATTCTGCGCACATCCGTCGACCACGGCACAGCGTTCGACATCGCCGGCACCGGCCGCGCCGAGCACGGGACAATGGTGGCCGCGTTCCGTGCGGCCGTCGACCTCGCGCCGTTCGCCCCACGACTGCGAGAGGCGTACCCAGGCAAGTGAATGCTCAAGAACGCCGCGCAAAGCTGCTCGGCGAAGTACGCAGCGGAACTGGTCACATCCAACTCCTGGCCGACCAGTTCCGCGTGTCGCCGTCCACCATCCGACGCGATCTGACCACGCTGGAACGCGACGGTCACGTGGTGCGGACGTACGGCGGCGCGGTCGAGCGCAGTGTGCGCGAGAAAGACGCGAGTAATTCGGCGGAGAAGGAGGAGATCGCTCTCGCCGCCGCTGAGCTGGTCGAAGACGGCGAGATCATCGTCCTGGACGCCGGGACGACAACCGGCCGCCTGGCCGCACATCTCGCCCACCGCAGGCTGACGGTCGTGACCAACGGTCTCACCGCGATCCTCGCGCTGGCCGAGAGCACCACCATCGAGTTGATCATCCTAGGTGGACGGTTGCGGCACCCGAACGAGGCGATCATCGGCGCGACCGTGATCGAGCAGCTGCGGCACATCGGCGCGGACCGGGTGTTCCTGGGCACCGACGGACTCAGCCCGGAACGCGGGCTGAGCGCGCCGAGCCTCGATCAGGCGCACCTGAAACACGTGATGCTGCACAGCGCCGAACATGCATACGTGCTGGCTGATCGCTCCAAACTCGGCCGGGAGCCATATCACTACTGGACCCCGCTCGACCGCCCGCACACCGTGCTGACCAACCGGCCGTGATCTGATTGAGACAAACCCTGAACCGGTCGCACACGATTGCTCGTATCAGTCTGTGCAGCCGACATACGGGAGTGATCACGTGCGACATGGTGTGGATAGACAAGCCGTGGATACCAGTCTGTTCTCCAAGGCCGCACACAGCCCGTCGTACTTCGAACTGACCAGGGGCATGGGCGAGCACGGCAGGCAGCTCGCGGACTTCTGCATCCCGTGCAACCCGTATTTCCCCACCCCGGAGATGTTCGGCGAGCTGGCCAAGAACCTGGAGTCGGTGCTCAAGTACTACCCCAGCGACTCGGGCACGATCGCCAACCGGCTGGCGCGCATCCTCAAGCTCAACCCCGCGACCGTGGCGATGTCCAACGGCTCGACGGAACTGATCACCTGGATGGACCACCTGTGGTTCTCCGAAAGCGTGGCGATCCCGATCCCCACGTTCGGCCGCTGGACCGACCAGCCGATGGAGACCGGCAAGCGGGTGGACATGTACCCGCTGCAGGAGAACTCCGAGTTCAACCTGAGCATCGACGACTACATCAAGTTCATCCGGGCCCGTAAGTCCCGTGTGGCCGTGCTGTGCAACCCCAACAACCCCGACGGCGGCTACCTGCCGCGCCGCGAGATCCTGCGTTTCATGGACGAGTTGTCCGACCTGGACCTGGTCGTGATCGACGAGTCCTTCATCGATTTCGTTGAGGTGGAACGCAATCCGTCGGTCGCCGCGGACGCCACCATCCGGCCCAACGTGGTGGTGCTCAAGAGCCTGGGCAAGAACTTCGGCCTGCACGGCATCCGCTTCGGCTACCTCGTGGCCAACCCGGCACTCGCCGGGAAAATGGCAAAGACTTTGCCCAAGTGGAATCTGAACTCTTTGGCCGAGACAGTCGTGTTCATGCTTGAGGAGCACGCGGACGAGTACGGAGAGAGCCTGCGACTGCTGGCCCGTGACCGTTACCAGATGGGCATGGAGCTGGCCAGGCATCCCGACCTGACCGTGTACTCCTCGCAGGCGAACTTCCTCCTCGTCAAACTGGGAGCAGGCATCGACGGCATGGCGTTACGCGACTATCTGCTGCAGCATCACCAGGTCTTCATCCGCGAGTGCGGCAACAAGCTCGGCATGAGCAGCCAGTTCGTCCGGCTGGTCGTCCGGCCCGAGCAGGACGTCGCCCGCCTGGTCGAGGGCCTGCACGGCTTCAGCCAGGCCCGCTGGGGCCAGGAGCACTCCGGTCACTCAGGTCCCGCGCTGGTGCACAGTGTCTCGTGACCCCGAATTTGCCCTGGGGGTGGCCGGTGGCGGGCCGACCACCCCCAGGGTGTCATACCTTGACCCGAGTGCGGCGCCAGGCGACGACGATCAACGCGATCAGGCCGAACAGTGGGATCGTGCTGACCGCCCACGACAGGCCCATGGGTGGGCCGGGCTGCTGCATTACCTGGAGGTTTTTCAGCTCACCCGTACCTACGCCCGCGGGGCCTTCCACGTCGAACCGTAGGGTCCACTCGCCCGGCTCGGGCAGGCTGCGGATGTCCAGGCCCCACACTTCCCGTTTGCGTGGGTGCCTGGCCAGCGGCTCGTCCATGACGTAATCGCCCAGGCTCATCGTCAGCATGCCTGCCTTGCTGGCGATGCCGTCGTCGGGCGTGAACGTGAAGTCGAGTGACTGCATCGCTTTCAGCGGCCATGTGCTGAAGCCGATGGTCATCTTGTACGGGCCGGCCTGCACCTGCTCGGTGTGCACGACGTTGACCGGGTCGTAGGCCGACGCGGGCGCGGCCAGGCCGAGCAGCAGCCCGATGGTTCCCAGCAGTCCCAACAGTGTTTTACGCATGGCTGGTTTCCTTTGCGGGCGCGAGGTGTCGCAGCATCTGGCCGAAACGCCGGCCGAGTAGTCCGGCGAGGGCACCGAAGAGCGTGCCCAGCACGACAGTGGCGACGTAGGAAGTGGCGCTGCGCGGCCACGAACCGTCGTACACAAGCACGTGCTGCAGCGGCGCACAGGCAGTGACGATCAGGCCGCCTACCGCGCCCACGATCGGCGCAGGCAGTTTGTGCAGAAGCTCAACGGCCACACCCACGATGACGAGGCACATCGGGATCATGGCCGGCAGCGCGGGAACCCCGTCGGTGTAGTCACGCAGCGGCAGGCCTGTGGCGTTGGCGTAGACCTCCGTCGCCCACGGCGAGAACCACCAGAACACGGCCTGAATCGCTGCCACCACAACGGCGACAGTCAACGCGCCACCTCGGCGGTTGAGTGCGCGCCCACCCATGATCAAGATCATCACACTCAGGAACGCGACACCCACGTTCACCGAGTTCACGATTCCCCTTGGCAGCGCCTGCAATCCGAGCACCGTGACCATGCTGAACGTGAGCAGCACCGCAGCACCGCCGATGGTGCCATACAAGCCCCAGCGCTCGTTGCGCGCGACCGAGAACACCATGACCGCACCGACCATCGTGATGGAAATCGATAGAAGCAGACCGATGTGCGGCGGCGACGCGATCACCGCGTCGAACCCGTACAGGCCGTGCCACCACTGATCCCATAGGCCGTACAACAGGAACGATGCCGCGCCCGCGCCGGAGATCAGGTAGCCGACCGGTGCCGCGAACGTCCGCCCGAACACGCTGACCGCACGACCGCCGACCATCGGATCGACCGCTTTCCCCCTGCGCTCGGCCGCGGTCGTCATCAGCACCACGATCAGGCTCGCGATCCCGGAGATCGCGCTGCCGGAGTACAGGAACAGGTGCGGCAACGTGAAGAACGTGTCCGGCCCGACATCGGTGTGCCACTGGATGTCCCAGGTCAGGCCGACCAGCGACACCACGGTCCCGCCGAGCACGAAACTCGCCGGGACCAGCCCCCTCGGGACACTTCTGGCCGCCGTGGTGGCGACCGCTGACGCCGTCATGTCCATTGATCCACCCCTCTCAGTTGAGCAGTAACGGGAAGACGACCCGCTCGGAGCCGTTGAGTGAAACCGTGATCTCCCACTGCCCGGCCATCGGCAGGTCGACGTTCTCGACCTTGTAGCGGCCAGGCTCACGTGGTCCTGCCGTGATCGGGCTGACCGCGTGTCCCATCTGCGGCATCACCGGTTCGACCGTAACGCTGCCGTCCCGCGCGGGGTTGCCGGACCGGTCGGTGATCTCCAGGTCGAACGAGTTGGCGCCGGTCTTCGTGGTGGCCGGCCTGAGTTTGAAGCTGTGCTGGGTGCTTTCGGCCAGGTACGGCTGTGTCTCGCCGGACGGCCAGACCAGCAGCGCGGTCACGGCCACGACGACCGCACCCAACGCCCACAACACGTATTTCATCCCTGAGGTCCCTTCGTCGCGGGGACTTCGACGACCGTGGGCACGGTGACGATCGAGTAGTCACGCTCGACCTGCATCCACACCAGATACCTGCCTGGCAAAGGAAAGGAGTAGGTGAACGAGACATCCGGCCCGAACGCGGCGACGCTCTCGTCCGGCTTGTCAGGAAACCCCGGCGATGGCGGGATCATCGAATGCACGTGCGCCCAGATCGGTGCGGCGGCATGGTTCTGGTCCGCCACCGGGCCGATGACGATCATGTGGCCGAGCATGCCGAGCCATGGCTGTAGATCCCTGGTACCGAACTTGGCCGTGATCGTGCTCGGCGTCCCGGCATCACGGATTTGCGTTGCAAGGTCGGCTTTTCCGTCGTTCGGGCGCGCGGTCGCCGTGCCGCTGATGTCGATCGCGGACCGCAGCAGCTGCACTCCCCCGCCGCGCCTGGCGATCTCCGCGGCGATCGCATGCGTTCCCTGTTCCGGGGCGAGGATTCGGGCGCGGTACTCCCCGGGCGCCACCCGGACCGGATGCAGATGCCGGAGCTTGCCCGACGGCGAGACGACCACCAAGTGGATCAGGGCATTGTCGTGCACCAGCAGGTCGTCGACCGTGCGCCCCGACGAGCCGTCGGTCAGGCTCAGCTTGAGATCGTTGCCGTCCATACTCGGCACCAGGTTCACCGGCGGCCGCGAGAAGTCCACTATGGATGTTCGCTCGTACGGATCGTTGACGTTGTCGAACGTCGGATCCAGCTGCGTTCCCGGCGCCGCGACCGGCGGAATACTCGGTGCCAGGACAGCGGCCGTGGCTGCCACGGCCAACGCAGCGACCATGGCCACCGCTGGGACCAGCGCGAATCCCGGTCGCCCGAACACGGCGAGGAGAAGAGCGACGACCAGCAACGCCCCTGCGGCGATGAACCCGCCGTAAGTCGCGTTCTCCCACGGCGAAGCCACAATCGCCGGGACCACGAACGGAATAGTCGCCTCGTCCACCGCGAGCTGCCATGGGCCAGGGCGATCGACCTGGACGACACCTGAATAAAAACCCGGTTTCTCGCCCAGAACCACCTTGGTCGTACTGGCCGCCGCACCGGCGGCGGTAGCCGTCAGAGTCAGTTCGCCGGGCGGCGATCCGGCGTGGGTCACGACATCGACGTGCACCGGACCAGGCACTTCGGCGACCCGCCGGATGATCACCGTGAGTTCGCGGTCGCCGAGCGTCTGCGCGACGTGGATATCGGCGCCCGCCTGGGCACCGTCGGCCAGCGCAGGGGCCGCGACCGAAAAGAGCATCCCCAGCGCGAACAGTGTCAACAGCAGAGTTCGCTTCATCACAGCGAAACCTATCGACGCCCAGCGGGTGAATTCGTCCCTTCCGGGGTGGAACCCGGGTCCCCTGTTCGGGGGATTACGGACCCCGAGTGGCGGGAGGACTCCAGGGTGGGGAATGCGGCAGTATCCAGGGCGATGCTCACCACCAAGCTGTCCCTGAAACGCCAGTCGTGGCTGGTAGCCGCCGTGTGCATGGTCGCCGACGGCGCTGCCGTCGTGCTCTACGGATGCGTGACATGGCAGAACTGGCTGGTGCTGTTCGTGACGCTCGCGGTCGACGCGGCGCTGGCCGGACCGGCCCGGCTGTCCGGCGTCGTGGCGGTGGCGCACGCCGCTGTCCCAGTTGGCATGGCGTTGCTGACCGGATGGAGGTCGCCCGCCAACGACGCGGGAATCCTGATCGCCGGTTATCGGGCCGGCGCGTGGTTGCAAGGCGTACCCGCCGTGGCCTCGCTGGCCGTGCTCGCTGCCGGGCTCATGATCGGGCATGCGATGACGGGACGGCATCTGCTGTACTGCGTCGTCGGTGCGGTCCAGTCCGCAGTCCTGCCGTGGCTGGTCGGCCGGTACACCACCGCGCGCCGGTCTTACCTGGCTGAGCTGGAGAAACGTTCGGAGATGGAACGCCGGGACGCCGAAGACGCGGTCACCAAGGCGATCTCGGCGGAGCGGAGTTCGATCGCCCGGGACCTGCACGACGTGATCGTGCACCACGTCAGCGCCATCGGCCTGCACGCCGGTGCCGCCCGCCTCGGCTTACCCGCAGGCAACGCCACGCTCGAAGGTTCCTTGCGGTCAGTGGAAACCGCCAGCCGAGCGGCCATGGTCGACTTGCGGCACCTGCTGGATCTGCTGCACGGTGACAACTCCGAAGGCGCACGGCAACCCGGCTTGGACAATCTCGACGAGCTGTTCGAGGGTGTCCGGGCAGCCGGCATCCCGGCCCGGATGGAGGTGTCCGGGGCGCGTGGAGAGGTGCCGGAGTCGTTGGGAATCACGGTCTACCGGATCGTGCAGGAGATGCTCACCAACGCGTTGCGGCACGGCGATTCGTCCGGTGTCACAGTCACATTGGAGTACGGCCCGTCGTCGTTGACTGTCTCGTCGGAGAACAATATCGGCGTCGGCCGTGATCAACCCGGTGCGGTGCGCCGCGGACTCGTCGGAATCCGTAACCGGGCTGCGATGTTCTCGGGCCGGACCCGCTACGGCTTGGAACCGGACGGCTCCTGGCGGACTGTGGTGACGTTTCCCTTGGAGGGGCAATGACTTTGAGCGTGCTGCTCGCCGACGACCACGCCATGCTCAGATCCGGGATGCGTGCCATCTTCGACACCCAGCCGGATCTCGACTGCGTCGCCGAGGTCGCCGACGGCCGCAGGGCTGTCGCGGAAGTCGCCCGGTTACGCCCGGACGTTGCCGTCCTGGACATCCGGATGCCCAAACTGGACGGTCTGGACGCCACCGAGGCAATACTCGCCGACCCCGCCAACCGGACCAAGGTCATCCTGCTGACCACCTACGACAGCGACGAGTATGTGTACCGCGCGTTGCGTGCGGGAGCCAGCGGCTTCCTGCTGAAATCCCTGCCGCCGGAAGAGTTGATCTCCGCGATCCGGGTGGCCGCCCGGGGCGACGCGCTGATCGATCCATCGGTGACCCAGCGCCTGATTTCTCGCTTCGCCGTGAGCATCGCGCCGCCGGTGGCCCCGCCCGAACTCGATCAACTCACCGCACGCGAACGTGAAGTCCTGTTGCTGGTCGCCGCGGCGTACAGCAACGCGGAGATCGCGGCGCAGTTGCACGTCGGGGACGAGACGGTGAAGACGCACGTTTCCCGTGTGCTGTCAAAGCTTGGTCTGCGGGACCGTGTGCATGCGGTGGCTTACGCGCACCTCAACGGACTGGTGCAACGTCCCACTATCGAGTGACAGCACCGGAAATCCCAGTTCTGTGGGTCCCGATGAGAAGATCCCCCATGTGAGCGAGCCAACGTTCCTACGCCGCAAACTGGGCACGAAACTGCGGCGGTTGCGTGAGCAAGCCGGGCTGACACTGGCCGACGCGGCACCGAAGCTGGACAAGAAACGCAGTGCGCTGCACCGCGTCGAGACCGGCGAGACAAAGGCGGACGTCCACTTGGTCCGGTCGATGATGGACCTCTACGACTGCTACGAACCCGGTTTGCTCGACGAGACAAGACAAGCACTGAAGCCACCCTGGTACTGGACCTACGGCATCAGAAAAATGGGCTATGTGGATGCCGAGACCGAGGCCGTACTGGTCCGGGAGTTCACGATGATCGACATCCCCGGCCTGCTGCAGACCGAGGACTACATGCGAGCACAGTTCGCAGGCGGCATCAGCCGAACCGAACTCGAAATGGCCAGGGACATCAAAGTGCGCTGCATCCGGCAGGATCGGCTCATCAACGCAGACCGGCCGCTCGAACATGTCGTCGTTGTCCATGAGATAGCTCTGCACCGCGAACTCGGCAGCAGGGATGTCATGCGCGAACAACTACGGCACCTGGTCGAAATGTCCAGGCTGCCCAACGTCACCCTTCAGGTCGTTCCTCTCAGACAGGGCACTCACCACGTGCCGAACGGCCCATTCGTCCTGCTGTCTTTCCCAGACCCAGACGATCCAGACCTGCTGCATGTCGAGTATCCGACCGGTTCGCTGCAAAGCGAGGAACCAATCCAGGTACAGGCGGCTAGACTCCTGTTCGACCAGGTACACACCGTTGCGTTGAGCCCGGGCGATTCGGCCGTGCCGATCCAGCGGTTGGCCGCTGAACTGTACGGCCCCGACATGTGAGGGACACTGTGGATCACCTGGACTGGCGGAAAAGCAGTCGTAGCAGCGCGGGCAGCGACGCCGCGTGCGTCGAGATCGCCCGCTTACCTCAGACCACTTCTGTCCGGGACTCCAAGAACCCCGCCACGGGCATCCTGACCTTCCCCACTGCTCCCTGGGCCTCCTTCCTCTCCACCCTCGTCTAGCCGCGCCGACTGCGCTCATCTGGACCACCGGCGCACCACGCCGTGCACCGGTGATTCCGCGGACATGGGTCAGTTCGCCGTCGACTCCGGCTCGGTGCCCCGGTTGCGCCTGCCTCGAGCGCGTTTGCCGGGGCGGCCGCGCCGGGGCCGGGCGCGCCCCTGATCGTTGCGGCGAGGCGGCCGCCGCCGGGCTGACCGCTTCACCGCCTTCGTGTCCTGTCGTCGGCCGCGGGCCGGGTCCCCGGCGGCGGGCCGGCTGCGCAGAAGCATCCGCAGCACCTCAAGCGCGGCAGCGCGCCGTGCGGGGTCGCGGGTCAGCACTGCGATCACGCAGATAACCGCGATCACGGCGACCAATGTAACGATCGCCGGCCCGGAGGCGGTAAAACCAGGCATGCCGGATGCCTTCCTTCCTTGAAACTTTCGATGACGGTTCGAATCCACAAAAATCCGGAAACGCGATTCCGGGTGGCTCCGCCTGCTTCAGTCCACCATGGGGCAGACTTGTCCCTCCAGCAGGACAGGGCGCAAGCAGCAACGGAGGGACAACTCGGCGCCTGTCCCCCAAATCGTTCATCAGGCGTATAACAAGAGAGTGCCGTGGCGACAAATACGGATCATTTCTCCCGTGGGTACCCCATTCAGGCAGACGAGCTTCGATACAAGAACGATCTGCCCGTCGAGGCAGGCTGGCTGATAACCGAGCTGACGAACGCGGCCGCGGCCAGGTTCGGCCAGCTCAGCACGTTCTTCTACGAGCTGATGAGCTGGCCCGACAAGCCGTCCTGGCTACTGGCGACGCCCGAGGTGAGAAAGGCGAAGGACGCCGCCCGGCGCGAGGGCGGCAAGCGGCTTGGACGTAGTGCGAACAAGCTGCCGGATTGGCAGACGGTGTCCTGTGTCGCCAAATACTGCCTACCGGAGAGTGAACGACAGGAAATACTCCCCCGCTGGGCGGGCTGGTGGATGTCGTATCAAAAAGACAGCACGGCCCGGCCGCCCGGCTACACCGGCCCGGTCAACAGCGACGGTATCTATCTCCCACCACTCGCCGACCCGGCTCAAGCGCCCGATGTGGCGACTTGTGTGCGATTGTTCCAGCGAGAGCGGGTCGAGCTTGAGAAAAAACTGGAACAGACACTGGTTCAATTGGTCGCAGTGCGCTATGAACTCGCCAACCGCGAAGCAGAGCTCGTCAGGACCCTGACCGACCGCGACGAACTACGGCAGGTCCACCAGGCGATCGCCACAGAGCTCTCCCTGAAGGACAGCCAGATCGCCCAACTGTCGGCCACCATCACCAGCCTGAAGGCGTCCCGCGACCGCGTCGCGGCCGTACATGAGGCAAGAGCTCATGCCCTGCGGACCGAGCTGGCAGAGCAAACCGTTGCCGCACAGCAATCTCAGGAAACCGAGCTGGAGACCCGGCAGAACACGGCGTTGATACTCGCGCACTGCGCAGGTCTGCCCGGCGGGCCGGCCAGTGGCGAGAACGTCCTTCCGGTCAAGGTGACCGCCCGTGCTCCGGCACTCGACGAGTTGCTGCGCAACAGGTTCGCGCCAACCGCGACGCCCAGCGCCCGCCGTCTGGCCGCGTACCTGCGTGCACACCTGACCATGGCCGCGGTGCCGAATGCGGACCTGGCTGCCCGGGGAGTATCCGGCCCAGAACTCGCCTCCCTGCTCAGGGCCAGGCAACTGCCCAGCACCAAGCAGTTGGACGCGTTGATCGATTGCTGCCCGTTGATCGCGGAGCACGGCCGGATCCTGCTCGACGAGGCCCGGGCCGGTGAGCTGATCGAGAAGTTCGCAGGCGAGCCCCGGCAGGTCACGGTCGCCGAACTGCTTGCCCGCCACCGCGACAACGCCCCAGTCGAGCCGGTCCCGCCGGCCGCCCGGGACGCCGGTTTCGTGTCGATACCAGGACTGCGGATCATGCTGCTCGTCATGGCCGTGAGCGCACTCGCCGGACTCACGGTGTACGCCTGCTCGGCGCTTTCGGCCGGTCCTGTCACAGTGCGCCACGAGCGCGGGACAAAACCGGCCGAACGAGCCGCGATCGGTGACGTACCAGGCGCTTTCATCTTCTACGAGGTCGACGCGTCCCCACGGAGCAGTACATTCCGGTTGGAGACCAGCGGATCCGCCCGGCCGACCGGACTGACCGGCACACTACGGCTCGAGCACGCGGCTGCATGCTCGCCCGCCGTGGCCGTACAACTGCTGGCAATGGGTACGCGCCAGGCGATCGCGCTCACTGACGGCCGCCCGGCCGACCTGACCGGGATCCAGTTGCCGTATCCGGCCGGCGCGAAGGTCGTGCTGATCTACCAACGGGTCGACGACCAGCCCTGCTCCACCCGGCTGGTCTGGGACAACCCCGGCGCGGCCTGATCGGCCGGCGTGGTCCCGGCCGGTGGCGGGCCGACGATCCCCGACGTCCAGCCCTCGGCCGGGATCTGCGATCCATGCGAGGCAACCAGGAAAGGCGCCCAGATCAGGCGCTCGTTCTCGGCTTTCAACGCCTCGTCGCTCTCCACGGCCTTGACTCGTAGCCGCATCTTCTCGCGCAGCTCCGCGCGATCACGCTCCTTGAGTTCGCCGTCGTGCACCCGGAACGCCCGGAGCACGGAGTGCAACATCAACCACAGCTTGTTGTTCTCAGCCTTCAGGTTCTTGTTCTCTGTCCGCAGATCGGACTCCACATCCGGCGGTGGCACCGGCACCGGCCGGTCGTCGGGCAGGCCCGCGATGTACTGCCGGATCGTCTCCACCGTGACCACGTCGGCCGCTGCCCACTCGGGCCGGACAATTTCTCCCCCATAACTCGCGCTGGGTGGTTCGCCGTCCGCGCGGAACAGGCCCGCGGCCACGGCGAGCAGGGATTGCCGCCTCGGTCCGCCGAACATCGCACCGATCAGGTCCTCGACCTTGTCCCAGGATGGGCGCCGTTCGGCCGACTGGCCGAGAAACTTGCCGCCGGCCTTCTGCATCGCGGCCATGTTCTTGCCCGCTGACCAGTGACCGGCCGTGTCCCCGTGCCGGGCCAGGACTGCCTGGTAGGCGGGGGTGAGCACACCGTCACCCGCGTCCGCGAGAGCGACGAGCAGGAACAGGATCATCTTGCGATCGTCCGGCGGCAGCTTCCGCTTGTTCGTGAAATCGGCCGTCGACACCAGCTTGGCCAGCGCAGGCTGACCACGTCCCCGACGGCGAGTGCCCGAACCGCGATCCGCGGCCCCCTCATCTTCTGGCACCGGTTTGCCCCTCCTGCCTCAGCAGCCGATCCTCCGCGGATCGGCATTTCTTTCCTGAGTACTCCCCTACACCGACAATTGATCTTGATCCAGATCAAGGGTACGACCGACGAGTGAATCGACGCCGAGATATCCACGTTCAGTAAAGCTGTCGAATCCCATCGAGTGACGCCAAACGTCCTACGCGGCCGAACCGTACCCTATCCGACGAATGGGTGACACGCGTTGTCACAACACGCGACCCCACCTGCGAAGACAGACTGCAAAAACGCACCTCACGCAAGACAATCGCAGACTTTGACGCATCCCTCCTGGCGTTATCCCATCAGCGGCGAAAACGCCGAAAAAGTCAAGCAGGCAAGCCGGAAAGTGCTCCATGATCATGCTCCGAGTGCCGATCATCCTGGCGCGACCTGACCGCGAAAGGGGCACGCCGACAGCCCCCAGCGGTCCGGCAGCAAGACCTGCTGTTCATCGTTCCCGCAGGTCAGGCCTGCCAAATCAAAACTGTCGGACCCCGGGTGCATGATGGTCGGCGTGGACGAACTCGACCTCTTCTCACCCGCGACCCGCGACTGGTTCGCGGGGGCCTTCGCGGCGCCGACGCAGGCCCAGGCGGGCGCCTGGCGGGCGGCGTCGGCGGGTGAGCACGCCCTGGTCGTGGCGCCCACCGGCTCCGGCAAGACCCTGGCCGCGTTCCTCTGGAGTCTCGACCGGCTGGCCACGCAGCCGCCGCCGGCCGAGCCCAAGCACCGCTGCCGGGTCCTCTACATCTCCCCGCTGAAGGCGCTCGCCGTCGACGTCGAGCGCAACCTCAGGGCCCCACTGGCCGGCATCCGGCAGGCCGCGCATCGGCTGGGCCTGACGCCGCCCTCCATCTCCGTCGGCATGCGCACCGGTGACACGCCGGCCGACGAACGCCGGAGCTTCGCCAGGACACCTCCGGACATCCTGGTGACCACGCCCGAGTCGCTGTTCCTCATCCTCACGTCGGCAGCGCGGGAGTCGTTGCGCGGCGTCGAGACCGTCATCGTGGACGAGGTCCATGCGGTGACGGGCACCAAACGCGGCGCGCACATGGCGTTGTCCCTCGAACGGCTCGACTCGTTGCTGGCCAAACCGGCCCAGCGGATCGGTCTGTCGGCCACGGTCCGGCCGGTCGAGGAGGTCAGCGCGTTCCTGGCCGGTGGGCGGCCCGTCCAGGTCGTCTCACCGAAGACCAGCAAGACGGTGGAGATCACCGTCGAGGTGCCGGTCGAGGACATGGCCGGCCTCGACACCCCGCAGGCGCCCGACCGGACCGGGAGCATGCCGGTCGAAGGCGGGATCGGCACCCTGGAGGAACTCACCGGCGAACTCGGTGCGCCGCGTCGTCCCTCCATCTGGCCCGCCGTGGAGGAGCGCATCCTCGATCTGGTCCGCCGGCACCGGTCCACGATCGTGTTCGCCAACTCCCGCCGCCTGGCCGAGAAGCTCACCTCCCGGCTCAACGAGCTCGCCGACGAGCGAGCAGCGCAACCGGAGGTCTTCCCGGCCGAGGCCATCGGCCAGTCCGGCGTGGCGGTCGCGGCCGCGCCGGTCGTCGCCAGGGCGCATCACGGTTCGATGGCGCGTGAGCAGCGCACCGTCGTCGAGGAGGAGCTGAAGTCCGGGCGGTTGCCGTGTGTCGTCGCGACGTCCTCGTTGGAGCTCGGGATCGACATGGGCGCAGTCGATCTCGTGATCCAGGTCGAGGCGCCGCCGACGGTCGCGTCCGGGCTGCAGCGTGTCGGCCGCGCGGGGCACCATGTGGGCGCGGTGTCCCGAGGCGTGATGTTCCCGAAGTTCCGGGGCGATCTGGTGTCGTGTGCGGTCGTCGCGGAACGGATGCGGGACGGCGCCATCGAGGCGGTCCGATATCCGCGCAACCCGCTCGATGTGCTGGCGCAGCACATCGTCGCGATGGTCTCGATGGAGCCGTGGACGGTCACCGAGCTGTCCACTTTGGTCCGGCGGACGGCGTCCTTCGCGGCGCTGCCGGAGTCCGCGCTGCACTCCGTGCTCGACATGCTGTCCGGACGGTATCCGAGCGAGGAGTTCGGCGAGCTGCGGCCCAGGGTGACGTGGGACCGCATCAGCGGGGAGTTGCGTGGCCGGCCGGGCGCGCAACGGCTGGCGGTCACCTCCGGCGGCACGATCCCCGACCGCGGGTTGTTCACCGTGATGACCCCGCCCAGCGAGGGGCGCGCGGGGTCACGGGTCGGCGAGCTGGACGAGGAGATGGTCTACGAGTCCAGGGTCGGCGACACATTCCTGCTGGGCACCTCCGCTTGGCGAGTGGAGGACATCACGCACGACCGGGTGATCGTGCTGCCCGCGCCCGGGCAGCCGGCCCGGATGCCGTTCTGGAAGGGCGACGCGCCGGGCCGCCCGCTGGAACTCGGCCGGGCGATGGGGAAGTTCCTGCGCGAACTGTCCACACTGGAGGATGAGAAGGCCAGGGCCCGGGCCGCCGAGGCCGGGCTGGACGAGTGGGCCCGGGACAACCTGCTCACCTACCTCGCCGAGCAGAAGCAGGCCACGCGGCACGTGCCGGACGACCGGACTGTGCTTGTCGAACGGTTCCGCGACGAACTCGGCGACTGGCGGCTGGTCGTGCATTCTCCGTTCGGTGCCCGGGTGAACGCGCCATGGGCTTTGGCCATAGCCGCTCGGCTGCGCGAGCGGCGAGGCATCGACGCGCAGATGGCGCACTCCGACGACGGGATAGTCATGCGGCTGCCTGACGCCGTGGACGATTCCGGCGCCGAGGTCACCGCGAGCGCGGAGGACGTCCTGCTCGATCCGGAGGAGATCGAGCAGATCGTGGTCGCCGAGGTGGGCGGTTCGGCGTTGTTCGCGGCCCGGTTCCGGGAATGCGCCGCCCGGTCGCTGCTCCTGCCCCGGCGGGATCCACGGCGCCGCAGTCCACTGTGGCAGCAGCGGCAGCGCGCCGCCCAACTGCTGTCGGTGGCATCGAAGTACGAACGGTTCCCGGTGGTGCTCGAGGCCATGCGGGAATGCCTGCAAGACGTGTACGACCTCGCCGGCCTGCGTGAGCTGATGACGGACGTGCGCACCAGGCGGGTGCGTGTGGTCGACGTGGAGACGCCCTCCCCGTCGCCTTTCGCCAAGAGCCTGCTGTTCGGCTATGTAGGGATGTTCCTGTACGAGACGGACACGCCGTTGGCCGAACGGCGTGCGGCCGCGTTGTCGCTGGACTCGTCCCTGCTGGCGGAGCTGCTGGGCTCGGAGGCGATCCGGGAGCTGCTCGACGCGGATGTCGTGACCGAGATCGAGCGGTCGCTGCAACGCCTCGACCCGGACAGGCATGCCAGGCATGAGGAGGACGCGGCCGACCTGCTGCGCTTCCTGGGTGACCTGACCGACGCCGAGGCCGCGCTGCGTGGGGTCAAGCCCGAGTGGCTGACCGAGCTGATCGCCCAGCGCCGGGTGATCAGGGTGCGGATCGCGGGCGAGGACCGCAACGTCGGCATCGAGGACGCCGGCCGGATGCGGGACGCGCTCGGGGTTGCGCTGCCGGTGGGCGTACCGGAGGCGTTCACCGAACCGGTCGCCGATCCGTTGGGCGACCTGCTGTCGCGCTATGCCCGCACGCACGGCCCGTTCCCCGCCGCCGAGGCGGCGGCCCGGTTTGGGCTGGGTGTGGCGGTGGTGACCGGTGTGCTGGACCGTTTGGTCGGTGCCGGCCGGCTCGTCCGCGGCGAGTTGCGGCCGGGCGGCACGCACACCGAGTACTGCGATGCCGAGGTCTTGCGGCGCCTGCGCCGTGCGTCCCTGGCGCGGTTGAGAGCCGAGGTCGAACCGGTCGAGCCGGCGGCACTCGGGCGGTTTCTGCCGAGTTGGCACGGCGTGGGGAAGCGTTTGCGCACGGCGCCGACAGCGGACGACGTGTTGTCCGTGGTGGAACAGTTGGCTGGGGCTCCCCTCCCGGCCAGTGCGCTCGAGTCGTTGATCCTGCCCGCCCGGTTGCCTGGCTACTCCCCCGCGCTGCTGGACGAACTGACCACGGCAGGCGAGGTCACCTGGTGCGGCAGCGGGTCGTTGGCCGGCGGCGATGGCTGGATCGCCCTCGCGCCAACGGATGTGGCCGATCTGCTGCTGCCGGAGGTGGAGGAGAACGTCCCGGAGTCCGCACTGCACGAGGCCGTACTGTCCGCTATGGATGGTGGGGCGTTGTTCTTCCGGCAGCTGGTCGACCGGATCGGCTCCACCGATGACCAGGAGGTAGTCACCGCCCTCTGGGATCTGGTGTGGGCCGGCCTGATCACCAATGACACGCTGAACCCGTTGCGCGCCTTGGTATCCGGTCGCGGTGCCGCGCACAAGCCACGCCGGTCGGCCCCGCGTGGCCGCTATGCGCGAATCCGTGCCCAACGCCCCGCCATGCCGAGCCGCACAGGTCCGCCCACAGTTGGCGGACGCTGGTCCCTCGCCGTGCCCCGTGAGGCAGACCCGACTCGCCGTGCCCACGCCCGCGCCGAGGCATTCCTTGAAAGGCACGGTGTCCTGACCAGAGGCGCGCTGGACACCGAACGCGTCACCGGTGGCTTCAGCGGCGTCTACCGAGTGCTACGGGCAATGGAGGAATCCGGCCAGGTCGTCCGGGGCTACGTCGTCGAGGGTCTCGGCGCCGCCCAGTTCGCCGCACGCGGTGCTGTCGACCGACTCCGTGCCCTCTCCCGCACGGCAGGCCGCGACCCAGACCCCGTTGGTGCCGTCGTCCTCGCCGCCGCCGACCCAGCTCAACCCTATGGCGCCGCCCTCCCCTGGCCAGACACCCTCGGCGAGGGAAAACACCGTCCAGCCCGCAAAGCCGGTGCACTCGCAGTCCTGGTCGACGGCGAACCAGTCCTCTATGTCGAACGCGGCGGTCGCTCGCTGCTCTCCTTCACCGAGGACGACCAAACCCTCCGCGCCGCGGCCTCATCCCTCTCCCAAGCAGTCCGCGAGGGCTGGCTCGGACAACTCGCCGTCCAACGCGCCGATGGCGAAGGTGCGCTCACGTCCCACCTCGCCACGATCCTCCGCGACTCCGGATTCCGCGCCACCCCCAAGGGTTTACGCCTCCGCGCTTAGTCCGGGATGGTCGGCCGCCAGCCGAGTTCGACTGACTGGCGGCAGGTGTCGAGGTCGTCGCCGCAACTGACGAACAGGGCGGTGAGCATCGGGGCTCCGTGATCAAGTGTTTGACGCGGCAAAGGGCCGGTTGCCACCAAGGACACCAGTCCGTGGCCAATGGCCCAGGTTTGGGTGGCGAGAGTCAGGGGGTCGATATCAGGGTGGAATCGTCCGGTGTCTTTGACGCGTTCGGTGGTGCGCACCAGGCAGTGCAGGGTTTCGTCTGCGGCGGCTGGGTCTTCCAGGTCGAAGCCGGCGTCGAACATGACCCGGTAGAGGTCAGGGTTGGCCAGGGCGTTGGACACGTACGCGGCGCCGAGGGCCGTGAGGTCTCGGACCGGGTCTGGTGTCGGCGAGACCGCTTCGAGCTTGGCGGCAAGGCGGGTGAAGCCCTCCTGCCGCATCGCCTGCCACAAACCGTCCATCCCGCCGAAGTAGGTGTAGACGGCCATGGTCGACATGCCGGTGCCCGCGACGACCGAGCGCAAGGTGACGGGCTCCCGGACCCGCAGCATCTGTGCGGCCCGCTCGATCAACTGTGTGCGCACCGCCGGGTTTTTTGTCCTGACCACGGCACCACAATACATGGCAATGCTATGTTTAGATTGTCGATCTTATCCGAGTGAGGAGTGCTTCATGGCTGTCGAGCTGGTCAACCCGGACGGGCTGCCGAAACCCGAGGTGTACCGGCAACTGTCGATCGCCACCGGGTCGCGGCTGGTGTTCCTGGCCGGGCAGGTGGCCCGGGACGCGGAGGGCAACCGGGTCGGTGAGGGAGATCTGGCCGCCCAGGTCGAACAGGCCTATCTCAACATCGGCACGGCCATGGCCGAGATCGGCGGATCATTCGACGACGTGGCGAAGCTGACCGTCTACGTCGTCGACTGGTCCCCCGACAAGATGCCGTTACTGGGCGAAGGCGTGGCCAGGGCGGCCGCGAAGCTGGGCGTCGACCCGGTCAAGCCGATCACCCTGCTGGGCATCTCCGCGCTGGCCGAGCCCGACCTGTTGGTCGAGATCGAGGCCACCGCCGTCATGGACTGATACCGCTGACACCACTGTCAGAGCTGGTCCGGTGAGCCCGGCAAATCCAGGTTCACCGGGCTCACGGCCGTTTCATCGAGTAGAGCAGCATGTCCCGCCAGACCCCGCCGATCTCCCGGTGCCGGGGCAGCAAACGCCCCCGCTGATATCCGGCCGACTCGGCGACCCGGACCGAACCCGCGTTCCACGGCTCGATGTACATCTCGATCCGGTACAGCACTGGAATGCCCCACGCAAACGTTGTCAGCGCACGCAAAGCGTCGCTCGCCACACCCCGGCGCCGATGCGCCGGCGACACCGAATACCCCACACTCGCACGGCCCACCAGCAAATCCCGGAGCCACAACCCGATCGTCCCGACCGCCTTTCCCGTGCCCGCATCGGCCACAGCAAAGGAGAACCCAGTCCCCTCAGCCAGTCTTCCTCGCTGCCGCCGAACCCAAGCCAGTGCCTGCTCGGCATCCGGATGTGCGGGCAAACTCCCGATCAGCGGAACATATGGGTCCTCGCCCAGCTCAAAGGCCAGGTGCACGTCCTGGTCGGTGAACTCCCGCAGGAACACCGACCCGCAAGCCGGCGCCATGACCGGCCACGGCGGCATAGGCACATTCACGAATTCCATCCTGCCGGAATGTAGGTTGACCGGATGGAGGCGCTGAAGGCGATCCTCGACCGGGGCGGGCCGCTCACGGTCGAGCTGCACGAGCTGCTGCTGGAGCTGTTTCCCGGCGCGGTGCTGACGGCCGATGACGAGAACATCGGGTACGGCACGTCGACTGGGTACAAAGGACTGAAATTCACTGTCGCGCCGTTCACCGGGTATGTCCGGCTGGGCATCGCGGGCGGGGCGAGCCTGCCGGACCCCGAAGGCCTGATGCAGGGCACCGGGAAGGTGCACCGGCACATCAAGATCCGCACGGCGGAGGAGCTGGCCGACCCGGCCTTGCTGACACTGCTGCACGCGGCTCTCACGTAAGCAGGCCAGGCGTCCAGAGTGGACATCAGTCCCTGGTGCACAGCTCCTCGAGGCGGTCCATCGAGTCGCGGATGCCGTGTTCCATGCCGCTCGAGATCGCCGCGTCCCGGCCCTCCACCGAGGGATACACCGAGTGCGTGTGCAGGCGCGTCCGGCCGCCGAGGTCCGTCAACGTCATGGTCTCGATCGCGACCTGGTTCGGCACGCCCTCGAACTCGAAGGTCTGGATGACCAGTTCGTCTTTGACAACGGCATGGAACACGCCCCGGAAGCCGTACTCCCCGCCTTGCGCGTCGCGCTGCACATACCGGTAGCTGCCGCCCGGCCTGGCGTCGTACTCGATCAAGTCCGTCTTCAACTCCCGCGGACCCAGCCACTGGACGAGCAGATCCGGGTCGGTCTGCGCCCGGAAAACCTGGGCGGGCGTGGCGTCGAACTCGCGCACGACATCGATGAACGGCGTGCCTGGCTGCGCGGTGATGGTCGTCGGGTTAGTCGTCGGGTTAGTCATTGTCCTGCTCCTTGTTGGTTTCGAGTACTGCGTCCAGTTGCCGGAACCGGCTTTCGGTGACCAGCCGGTACTTGTCGATCCAGCTGGTCAGCTCCTCCAGCGCGACCGTGTTCAGATGACAGGGCCGCCGCTGCGCGTCCCGGCTCCGCGTGATCAGTCCAGCCGCCTCAAGCACCTGGATATGCCGCGAAACAGCCTGCTTGGTGATCGAAAACGGCTCCGCGAGCTCGTTGACCGTCGCGTCCCCACGCGACAACCGCGCGATCAACGCACGCCTGACCGGATCGCCCAACGCCGTGAACGCCCTGTCCAGCCGGTCATCCAGCTCTGTCATCGTAATCAACCAATCGCTTTATCAACCGATGCGTTGACTATAGGCATGACCACGCGACCGAGTCAAGCCCGGTCAGGTCTGGACCAAAGTTCCCAGGGCATTGACTTTGTAAAGAAAGTTCCCTATTAATAAGCGATCCCTGGCGCCGAGGAGGCCCCGCATGTCCTCGTTACGGGTGCGTGTCGCCCTTGTTCTGGCCGTTCTGCTCAGTCTTTCGGTAGCTCCGGCCGCCACAGCGGCGCCGGCGGCCGCTGATGTGTCCACTGTCCTGTCCGACGGCGAGTCCAGCAGTACTTCGGTTCGTGGCTGGCAGATCCAGTCTTCCGCGCAGGTGTCGGCGACCGGCGAGGAGATCTCGCAGTCCAGGTTCGACGGGTCGCGGTGGTATCCGGTCGGCCCACGGTCGACCGTCCTGGCAGGCTTGGTACAAAACGGGCGTTACCCCAACCTCTTCTACGGCACGAATCTGCGGGACAATGTCAACCGCGCGGACTTCCAGGTGCCGTGGTGGTACCGGACCGAGTTCTCCGTGCGGGACAAGTCGCCGAACATGACGCTCAAGGTCCCGGGCGTCGTCTCGCGCGGCGAGGTGTATCTCAACGGCACCAAGCTCGGGGATGTCGTGGGCGTCTACAACGCGCGTGAGTTCGACATCAGTGGGTTGGTGAAGCCGGGCCGCAACGCGGTCGCGATCAAGGTCGCGCCGGCTGATCCGCAGAAGGACTTCGCGATCAGCTGGATCGACTGGGCACAGCCCGCGCCCGACAACAACATGGGCATCTGGCGGGACGTCGAGATCACGCGCAGCGGGCCGATCAGCCTTCTCGGGTCCTACGTGCACACCAAACTCGCGCTGCCCGGCTTCGAGAAGGCCGACGTCACCGCCTTCGCCGAGGTCCGCAACAACACCAGCTCGGTCCAGTACGTGACACTGCAGGGCGAGGTCGCCAACCGCGGCCTGTATCAGGTCGCAAGGCTGAACGCCGGTGAGACGCGAACAGTCGAGTTCCCGGCGCAAACAGTGCGGAACCCGCGTGTGTGGTGGCCAGCGCAGTACGGCGACCAGCCGATGTACCAGCTTGATCTGACCGCGAAGGTCAACGGGCGGAACTCCGACCGCAGCGGCGCGATGTTCGGTATCCGGGATGTCGTGTCGAACCTCAACGCCAAGGGTGACCGGCAGTTCATCGTCAACGGCAGGCAGATCCAGATCCGCGGCGGCGGCTGGGCGTCGGACCTGCTGCTGCGCACGCAGCCGGAGCGGCTCGAGACACAACTCAAGTACACCCGTGACCTCGGCCTGAACGCGATCCGGCTCGAGGGCAAGCTGGAGACGCCGGAGTTCTACAACCTGGCCGACCGGCTGGGCATCATGCTGCTGCCCGGCTGGGAATGCTGCGACAAGTGGGAGCCGTGGACCGGCTGGGGCGGTGCCGACTGGACGCCCGAGGACTATCCGATCGCCCAGGGCTCGATGGCCACGCAAGCCAAGTTCCTGCGCAACCACCCAAGCGTGATCGCGTTCTTCATCGGCAGTGACATCTCGCCGCCGGAGAACGTACAGCGGATGTACCTCACGGAGTTCCAGAAAGCCGGATGGCCCAACCCAGTGCTGCCGGCCGCGTCGCTCAACGGCAGCCCGCAGCCGCCACTCGGCTCGTCCGGCAGCAAGATGGAAGGCCCATACGACTGGGTCCCGCCGAACTACTGGTACGGCGACAAAGTCGGCGCCGCGTTCGGTTTCGCGGGCGAACTCAGCGCAGGACACTCAATCCCCGCCTTGGACACCATCAAGGGCATGCTGACCCCCACCGAGCAGGAACAGCTGTGGCGCGAGCCGGCCACACCACAGTTCCACACCGGCCGCGGCAACGAGCCGTTCAACAACCTCAACCTGTTCAACACAGCCCTGGCCAATCGATACGGCACGCCGACCAGCCTGCCGGACTACGTCGACAAGGCCCAGCTTGCCAACTACGAACAGGTCCGCGCACAGTTCGAGGCCAACGCCCGCCGGATGACCGCCGACCGCCCGGCCACAGGCTTCATCTACTGGATGCTCAACAACGCGTGGCCATCCCTGAACTGGCACCTCTACAGCCACGACCTCAACCCAGCCGGTTCGTACTTCGGCGCGAAAAAGGCGAACGAGCCGATCCACATCCAGTACTCGTACGACGACCGCTCAGTCGTGATAGTCGGCCAGAGCCCGAAGTCGGCCAACCGCCTGACAGCCAAGGCCGAGGTCTACAACATCGACGGAAAACTCGTACACAGCCAGGAAAAGCACGGCATCTCGGTATCGTTGCCCGGCGTGGCCGAGGTATTCACCCTGCCTGAGCTGACCGGCCTCTCGTCAACGTACTTCGTCCGCCTGAAACTGACCGACAGCAACGGCGCGGACGTCAGCCGAAACACCTACTGGCTGTCGTCGCAGCCGGACGTGGTCGACTGGGCCAACAGCGACTGGTACTACACACCGGCCAGCACCTACGCAGACCTGAAAGGCCTGGCAACCCTGCCAAAAGCCACAGTCGACGTAAAGGCCCGCACCCACGGCGACAAGACCACAGTGACCGTACGCAACACATCAAAGTCGGTCATCCCAGCCGCACAGTTGACCCTGCGCAAGGCAGACGGCTCCCAACTGCTGCCGATCACCTGGTCCGACAACTACATGTCCCTATGGCCAGGCGAGTCCATCACCGTCGAGGCGTCACACGAACCAACCCGCCGCCCAACCGTCGAAGTCAGCGGAATCAACATCTCCTCTTCAAAGACCACCGCCGAGTAAGCTCCCGCCCCTTCAACCAACCCGAGTTTTCAGCCAAACGAGTGAACCCGGTGCGAACGGTCCTTTCGCACCGGGTTCACCCTTGAAAACCCCTGCTAACCCCCATTCCCTTGTAGACTGGAGCAGGGCCGCCCCCGGGATGGGTGGGGGCTGTCTATTGCAGGATGGGTGTGACGGCTTCTTCGAAAGTGGCCTGTTTCTTGGTGGCGTCCTCGCGAAAACCTTTGCGCCACAGAGGTTTTCAGGCGTCGAAGGCGGCGAGCCGGATGGCTTCCCAGCGAGGATCTGTGATTATCCTGGCTAGGGCTTGCTCGGATTCCAGGTGGCTGAGGAAGTCTGGGGCGCGGTCGATCATTTCGTGGGCTGCCGGGAAGACTTCTTCTGTGGCGCCGATTGAGGCCAGGAAGACCGCTCTGCTGTAGAAGTAGCTGCCGTTGCTGGAGTTGCACTGGATTGCGTTGTCTATTGCTTCCAGGGCTTCGGGGTCTCGGCCTGCTTTGTGCAGGGCGCAGGCCAGTAGGTTCCAGCCGGTTTCGAAGTCCGGGAAGCGTTCGGTCGCCAGTTCCAGGAGGGTGATCGCCTCGTCGGTTCGGTCGAGGCGGAACAGGGTGTTGCCGCGGTTGGCCAGCACGTAGAGGTTGTCGTCCGGCAGAGCTTCCAGGGCTGTCAGAGCGGCTTCGAAGTTGCCTGAGTCCATCAGGACCGCGGCTGCGTTCACTTTGTCCGCGACTGAGGGGGTGTCTTCGATCTCGACGCCAACGAGTGTCGCGTTCGCGTCTCGGGTTTCAGGCAGGCCGCACTGGGCCAGTAGCTCCGTGACATTGCTGACTACCCATGGGCTGCGGGCCTGCACTAGTAGCTCGACGGCTTTTCGTTGGGATGGCAGCAAAGGGTTGATCGCACCGTACGGGAATATGAGCCGGGCGATGGCTCTGGCGAGGCCGATGACCTGGACCAGAGCTGCCGGGTCGTGGTCGATGGCGCCGTCGGCGTTGTGCAGTGCGCGGCCTAGGGCGGACAGGGCATGAGCTCCCCATTCAGGTTGGACGTGCGCCAGGGCGTGGCCGACGTCGCCAGGGAGTTTCTCGCCACCCCAAGGCAAATCCGCGTACGCGCGGCCGAGGTCGGCGTCGTCGAGTGCCTCGATCAAGGTCTGCACGACGGCTGAGTCGCCGAATCCGTGCAGTGCCAGCTTGATCGCGGCTGTTGTGCGGACGAGTTTGGCCGGGTCTTCCTCATGCAACGACCGGAGTGTCTCCTCGAAGCGCGGGGTGCCCTTGGTGAGCAGGCCGAGGGCGAACACGGCCGCTGCGCGTGCCGCGTCCGCGGTTTCGTTGGCAGCCTGTGCTTCCAAGGTTGGGATGATCGTGGAACGCTCGACCTGGAAGCAGCCCAGAACACAGATCGCGGCGACACGGACTCGGCATGACCGGCCGGTCGCCAGGTTCAGCAACGCTGGAATTCCGGGCACCGCGACGTCGTGACAGGCGGTCGCGATTGCCTGCTGCGCTGGTCCGCCCTGGCTGCCGGCGCCGATCCAGAATCCGTCTCGCACGGTGAACGGGCCGGCGAGCAAGGTTGTCAGGTACCTCAGGATCATGGCTCGGTCCGGCACGCCTGGCGCGGTCGCCAACTCGATCAGGTACGGAATCACCTTGGGCGTCGCGGAGAACCGGGCGCCATGGTGGATGAGGTTGCCGCAGAGCTCCGAGCGGGCTATTGCCCTGACGGTGGCGTCATCGGAGACCAAGTCGTGGATCAGCTGGGGGACGTCTGTCGCCGGACCGTAGGCATGGTCGACGGCCGACCAGTCGGTCAACGACAACCCATCGAGAACCGTCGCCACGTCGTTCACCCACAAAGGCAATCAGTGCAGGTCGCCCTGACGTATGGCGTCCGGCGCGGCCGTCAGCGCATCATTGGTCACCCGATTGGGCAGCGCGTAGGCAAACGCAGCAGGCTCCCGGCACCCGTTCGAGCACTGCCTGCACAGTCGGTGCTTCCAGGCCGTCGAGAAAGCCGGCCAGGTAGGCCTGGTTGATCTTGCAGACCAGGTCCGGCGCCTGGGCGGTGACCGGGTGGAACGGGCAGTCCCGCAGCCGCACGCAGGTCGGGCTCTCCCGGTTGACCTCGAATCCTTGCTGGGCAAGGATTCCCTCGGTCACGGTCAGTGCTCGTTCGGCCCCGAGCCTGCCGAGTTTCACTCGTTCGCGTTCTTGTGCGCCAAGATGCTTTCCGCGCCGGGAAGCGGCCCGCATGGCGGCTTCACCGGCGTCGTGCGTAACGACCGCGTCTAGCAGAACCTCGGCGAGCAGGCCATGCTGACGTTGTGGGATGGCCACCTGGATGTCGGCCTCGGCCGGCTCGTAGACCTTGGGGGCACGTCCGACCCGCCCGGCGCGCTGGTAGCGCGCCTGCAGCAGGCCGGCCGCCACCAGTTTGTCCAGGTGGAACGCGGCCAGCTTGCGCGAGATGCCGACCGATTCGGCCGCTTCGTCCCGGGTGACCGGCCGGCCGGCGGTCCGGATGAAGGCGTACATCCCCCGGCGCAACTCGTCGTCCAGTGCCGCTATCGCCTTGATGCCGTCGGCCGTCACGCACCCCACCATAACGCCTATTAAGGTAGGTGAAAACAGGAGTTCTTGACCCAAGAGCCGAATAAGACCAAACTTTCTTGGCGTAACCACGGCGCCGAACCAGGAGTCAGCCGATGCGCTCGAGCACCGCACTGCGGGTCGTCCACGAACCGGAGGCCGTTCTCGACCTCGCCGCGGCCGAGGACGCCGCCAAAGCGTTCCTCCGCGCGCTGGGTGTGTCGCTGGACTCCGAGAGCCTGCAGGGCACGCCCGGCCGCATGGCACGCGCGTACGCCGAGCTGTTCACGCCGCGGCCGTTCGACCTGACCACGTTCCCCAACGACGAGGGTTACGACGAGCTGGTCCTCGCGCGCAGCATCCCGGTCAGGTCAGTCTGTGAACACCACTTACTGCCGTTCACCGGCGTCGCCCATGTGGGTTACCTGCCGGCCGAACGCATCCTCGGGCTGTCCAAACTGGCCCGGGTGGTCGAGCACTTCGCCTGCCGGCCGCAGGTCCAGGAACGCCTGACCAAGCAGGTCGCGGACTGGCTCAACGACCAGTTGCACCCGCGTGGCGTCGGCGTGGTGATCGAAGCGGAGCACACGTGCATGACGTTGCGCGGAGTGCAGGCCGCCGGCTCGAGCACGGTCACTTCAACACTGCTAGGCACATTGCGTGCCGACGCCGCCTCGCGCCAGGAGTTCTTCGCGCTGAGCGGCGTCCACGCCTGACTTATGGAGGAGTTCCCGGTGACAACGTTCGTCATCGCCGGCGGCGGCCTGGCTGGGGCCAAAGGCGCCGAGGCATTGCGTGACCAGGGATTCGACGGCGACATCGTGCTGGTCGCGGACGAATCCCACCGGCCGTACGAGCGCCCGCCGCTGTCCAAGGACTTTCTGGCCGGAAAGGCCGAGCGGGACAGCGTTTTCGTACACGACGAGAACTGGTACGCCGAGCACAACGTCGATTTGCGGCTCGGCGTGGCCGCGACGGCGATCGACCGCGCCGCGCACCAGGTCCGGCTCGCCGACGGCTCGTCGGTCGAATACTCGAAGCTGTTGCTGGCCACCGGATCCAGCCCACGCCGGTTCCCCGGCGCCGAGGACGCGCTCTACCTGCGCCGGATCGGCGACTCCGAGCGGATCAAGTCCGTGATCGCGAGCTCGTCGCGGCTGATCGTGATCGGCGCCGGCTGGATCGGCCTGGAGGCGACCGCAGCCGCCCGGAACGCGGGCGTCGAGGTGACCGTGCTCGAGTCCGCCGAACTGCCGTTGCTCGCCGCGATCGGGCCCGAGGTGGCCCAGGTGTACGCCGATCTGCATCGCGCGCACGACGTCGACCTGCGGTTCGGCGTCGAGGTCGACCAGGTCAACTTCAAGAGCGTCGGCCTGGTCGACGGCACGGTGCTCGATGCCGACGCAGTGCTCATCGGCATCGGCGCGAGCCCGAACGTGGACCTGGCCAAGAAGGCCGGGCTCGACGTCGACAACGGTGTTCTGGTCGACGCCGGGCTGCGCACGTCCGACCCGGACATCTTCGCCGCCGGTGACATCGCCAACGCCACGCATCCGTTGCTGGGCAGGCGAATCCGCGTCGAGCACTGGGCGAACGCACTCAACCAGCCCGCCGTCGCCGCGACCAACATGCTCGACGGGGACGCCACGTACGACGAGCTGCCGTACTTCTACACCGACCAGTACGACCTGGGCATGGAGTACATCGGCGACATCACCGGCTACGACCGCGTGGTGTTCCGTGGCGACGTGCCCGGCCGTGAGTTCATCGCGTTCTGGCTCAAGGACAACCGCGTCCTCGCCGGGATGAACGTGAACATCTGGGACGTGGTCGACCCGATCAAGCAGCTGATCCGCTCCGGCAAGCAGATCGACCCGGACAGGCTGGCGAATCCCGAGGTGTCACTGGAAGACCACTGAGCTGTAGGCGTTCAGCGCGGGCTGGCCGCCGAGGTGGGCGTACAGCACGGTCGAGTCGCGGCCGATGTCGCCGCGGCCGACCATGTCGATCATGCCGGCCATGGACTTGCCCTCGTAGACCGGATCGGTGATCATCGCCTCGGTCCGGGCGGCGAGTTTCATGGCCGCGATCGTCTGCTCGTCCGGGATGCCGTACGTGCCTGCGTGATAACGCTCGTCCAGCTCGACGTCACTGTCCGAAATGGACCTGCCGAGCAGCTCGGCGGTGTTCTTGGCGATCCGGTGCACGGCTTCGTAGGTCTCGGCCGGCTTGGCCGACGCGTCGATCCCGATCACACGGCGCGGCCGGTCCTGCCCGGCGAACCCGGCGATCATGCCTGCCTGCGTGCTGCCGGTGACCGAGCAGACCACAATGGTGTCAAAGAAAACGTCGAGTTCCTGCTCCTGTTGCCGGACCTCGTCGGCCCAGTTCGCGAAGCCGAGCCCGCCGAGTGGATGGTCCGACGCACCGGCCGGGATCGAGTACGGCTTGCCGCCCGCGGCACGGACGTCCTCCAGCGCGCGCTGCCAGGATTCCCTGATACCGATGCTGAATCCGGCCGGGTCGCGGCGGACGTCGGCGCCCATCAACCGGCTCAGCTGGATGTTGCCGACCTGGTCGTAGCCCTGGTCCTCCCAGTCCACCCACTTCTCTTGCACCAGAACGCATTTCAGCCCGGCCCGCGCCGCAGCGGCAGCGACCTGCCTGGTGTGGTTGGACTGTACGCCACCGATCGAGACGAGCGTGTCGCAGCCGGTCGCCAGCGCGTCCGCCACGAGGTACTCCAGCTTGCGGGTTTTGTTGCCACCATAGGCAAGCGGCGAGTTGCAGTCCTCCCGCTTCGCCCACAGCTGGGCACCGCCGAGATGAGCGGTCAGGCGCTCGAGCGGGTGCACCGGCGACGGCCCGAACAGCAACGGATAACGCGCGAAACTCATGATTTCTCCTGCAAGAGTACGGCCAGGTTCGCCCAGTTCTGCTCGGCGAGCGCGGCCGCGAGGTCCGCGTCACCGGCCTCGCAGGCGGCGATGATCCGCTCGTGCATCGGAGCGGAGTCACGGCCCAGCGGCGAGCCGAAGTAAAGGTAGATGGCGCGATGCAACTGCGGAGTGTAGCGGCGGACCGTCGCGGCGATGGCCCGGTTCTCGCACGCCTGCACAAGCACGTCGTGGAACGCGTCATCACACGCGATTGCTTCCTCCAACGCGCCCGAGTCGACGGCTTCCGCGAACCGCAGGTTCGCCGCGCGCATGGCAGCCAGGTGGTCGCTGGTGAGTTTCGGGACGGCCAGTCGCGTCGCCAGCCCATGCATTGACTGCACGACCGCGTGCGCGTCTCGGACTGCGTCCGCGTCGAGAGGCGTGACCCGCGTGTAGCTGTGCGGCTTCGTTTCAATCAGGCCCTCGTCGGTGAGCCTGGCCAGCGCCTCGCGGACCGGGGTGCGCGACAGCCCCATCCGGCCGGCCAGCTCGACATCCTTGACCGGCGTGCCCGGGGCCAGTTCGCCCGCGACGATCGCCCGCCGGATGGCACTGAGCGCCTGCTCGCTGAGCAACGCCCGGTCCAGCCGACCAATATATTGCATTTCACCACGCTAACACACCAGGTCAAGCGGATGTTTGACGATCAACCCGGGCTGGAAACCCCGGCCAGGGACACACGCCCGCCGAATGGTCGATCGACGGGTGTCCGGCTCGGTGCTATTTCTCGAACGCGCGGAATCGTCGAACAGGAGACGAGATGGCTGTCCGTGAGCTCAGATACCTCGGCGACCCGGTGCTCACCACCCCGGCGGACCCGGTCACCCACTTCGACCACCGGCTGCAGGCACTCGTCGACGACCTGATGGAGACCGTGCTGCTGCCCGGCCGCGCAGGTCTGGCCGCGCCGCAGATCGGCGTGGGGCTACGGGTGTTCAGCTACAACGTCGGCGGACTGCAGGGTTATGTGGTCAACCCGGAGATCGTGTCCCTGTCCGAGGAGACTCAGCAGGGCCCTGAAGGCTGTTTGTCCGTGCCGGATCTCTGGTTCCCCACCCGGCGGGCCGCTGAGGCCACGGTGAAAGGCGTGGACGCCAAGAACAAGCCGATCTCCGTGACTGGGACCAAGGAACTGGCGCGCTGTCTGCAGCACGAGACCGACCACCTGAACGGGATGCTGTACCTCGACCGGCTGGACCCTGACCAGCGCAAGGAGGCCATGCGTCAGGCCCGCGACTCCCAGTGGTTCTGGCAGGGCGACTCCCCTGCCCGGTAGCTAGGTGACGGTGAGATTGCGGCCGGCGCCCATACCGAGGCACGCTTGGGCGAATGCCGAGATCATCAGCATGATCATCGGCAGCGCCCAGCCGCCGGTCGTGTCGTGCAACGCTCCGAACAGGACCGGACCGGTGGCCGCGAACAGGTAGCCGATTGACTGCGCCATCCCGGAAAGCGCCGCGGCACCGAACGAGTCCGCGGCCCGGAGGGTGAAGAACAGCAGCGCGAGGACAAAGCAGACACCGCTGGCCAGGCCGACGACGACCACCCAGAACAGAGCCAGCTCGGGCGCGAGCAGCATTCCGAGGTAGCCCGAGAGGCTCAGCAGCGAACCCGAGCTGGCGAGCAGCCGCTGGTCGGGCAGCTTGTTGGCCACCAACGGGATCACCGCGCTCATGGTGACGCCGAGGACCTGCAGCACGAGCAGCAGCCAGCCGCTGTTCTCCTCGCTGAACCCGTTGCTGCTCATGATCGCCGGGAACCACGCGAGCACGATGTAGAACCCGAACGACTGCAGCCCCATGTAGCCGGTCACCTGCCAGGCCAAGGCGGACCGCCACGGTGTGCGGCCGACCGCCACCGGCAGGCTG
The DNA here is from genome assembly GCF_017876405.1 of Kibdelosporangium banguiense. Taxonomy (GTDB): domain Bacteria; phylum Actinomycetota; class Actinomycetes; order Mycobacteriales; family Pseudonocardiaceae; genus Kibdelosporangium; species Kibdelosporangium banguiense. The sequence continues at coordinate 12,592,450 of NZ_JAGINW010000001.1, forward strand.
GCCGGCTTCGCCCGGCCCATCGCCTGCGGCGCCCAGACCGCGAACGCGATCAGCGCGAGCCCGGCCAGGTACCCCAGCGCCGTGCGCCACCCACCGGGCAACGCACCCGCCAGCGGCACGGCGAACCCGGACACGATCGCCCCGACCACGCCCATCGTGACCGAATACAGGCTCGTCATCGGCGCCACACGGTCTGGGAAGTCGCGCTTGAGCAACGCGGGCAGCAGAACGTTGCCGACCGCGATCGCCAGCCCGAGCAGCACTGTGCCGAACCACAGCAGCCCCGGCAGCGGCAACGACCGCAGCAGGATCCCGGCCGCCAGCACCGCGAGCGCGAACCACAGCAGCCGCTCCATGCCGACCCGGCGGGCCAGCCTGGGCACCTGCGGCGAGAACACGGCGAACGTGAGCAACGGCAACGCACCGAGCAACCCGCCTTGCCCAGCCGTCAGGCCTTCGTCCCGCCGGATCGTCTCCAGCAACGGGCCGACCGACGTCAGCGCACCCCGGAGATTGGCCGCCACCAGCAGAATCCCGGCGATCAGCAGTACCCGGCGCGCAGTCCGCTCGCCCGTGTCCGAGACAACCCCGCTGACCATGTTCACGCCAGCGCCCATGTCACCCGCCCGTGGTTGTCGCAAGCCACCGACGGATCATCCTACGTATCTGTCAACGCAGGGCCAATGACATGGCGTGAGCAAATATCACCGAGCAGGAGTCAGCACACAGAACTCGTTGCCCTCCGGATCGGCCATCACCTCCCACGGCACATCACCCTGACCGATGTCGGCCCGTCGCGCCCCATGCCCGATCAGCCGCTCCACCTCGGTCTGCTGGTCATCGCCGGCGAGCGGCCGCACATCCAGATGCACCCGATTCTGGACAGTCTTGGGCTCATGTCCGTTCTGGAACTCCAGCCACGGCCCCCGCCCGTTGGGAGCGTTCAACCCCACCTCTGCCGCAGGCTTCGGATGCAGGGACCACCCCGTGGCCTCAGCCCAGAACGCCCCCATCCGCGCGGCGTCGACCCCGTCGACCACGATCGCCGCCACGGCGCCCGCGTTCATGTAGACCTCGCGCGGCTCCAGGACGCAGAACTCGTTGCCCTCCGGATCGGCCATGACCTCCCACGGCACGTCCCCCTGGCCGATGTCCACCGACCGGGCACCCAGTCCCCTGGCCCGCTCGATGATCGCCAGCTGATCCTGCGGAGAAGCGCTGGCCAGGTCGAGGTGAACCCGGTTCTTGACCGTCTTGACCCCACCGAACGGCCCGAACACAAGATCAAGCGCCCAGCCCTGGGACTCCGGCGCGCGCACGTCGACCTCGTCCGGCGGGAACCCCACGATCTCCCAGCCGAGCAAGGCCGACCAGAACTCGGCAAGTTCCCGCGGCTGAGCCGTATCGAAGACGACATTCTCCAGTCGAGTGGCCATACCCGACAAGCTAGCGGGTCCCACCGACAGTTTTTCCCGGCGAGATCAACTCTCCGGAGTGGACTGTTGACAGAGCGCGGTCATCCCCGTGAGAGCAGCCCAGGCGGACAGTCTGAATTGGAGAGTGCCCGCTTCGCGATTCTTGGTGTCCGCAGGCTGGATCGGCGGGCAGGTCGGAGGCCTGCCCGCCGATCCGGTGGGAGCGCTCAGCGGGTGGCTACCCGCATGAGGGCCCACATCTGGTTGATTGCTTCGGGATTTCCTTCTTTCTGGACGGCGTCGTCGGGTAGGCGGCCCCAGAGCCAGCGGTAGACGGTGGGTGGTGGGCCGGTTATCGCGGCGTTGATCCGGCCTGCGTCGGCTCGGTCGATGTCGGCGGCGGGCAGGCGCCAGGCTCCTATGCCGCCTGGGGTGACGCGGGCTATCCAGGCTTTGCCGCCGGTCCGGATGACGACTGTGCCGTCCCGGGTGCCGGCCACGCCTTGAACAGTCAGCCTGTGGCTGAACCAGAGGGTCAGGACTTCGTCGACGCCGTCGGTCGCCACTTCGTCCTCGATCTCCGTGACCGGCCTGTCCAGGGCTGCCTGGATGTCTGTGCGATGGATGGTTGTCTCGTGCGCCATTCGCCTGCGCCAGAATCCGTAGGTGGAGTCTGCTGCCCACCAGGTGGAGCAGGGTGCTGCCGGGTCGTGCCGGGCGAGCTCGTCGACCAGGGCGCGGGCGCCGCTGACCACGTAGTCGCGCAGTGACTGGAACGGTCCCGGTTCGCGTTGCCATGTCTGCGGGGAGTCCCCGGTCCGCATCCATTGCAACGCCATCCGGTACACGCTGCCGATGTGCCTGGCCGTTTCCCCGACGGTCAGGCCTGGGCAGTGCGGGATCCTCAGTTCCTCCCTGGCACCGTCGACCGTCTCGGCCAGCACGGTCGCCTCGATATCCAGGATGTCCAGCAGCTTGGCTTGATCGATGAGTGCCTTTCCGTTCACCCGGGGACAACCCGGGCGATCAGGCCGATGAACTGACCGGCCTGACGGACCAGGTCGTCGGCTGAGCGGGCGCTGACCAGCCGGATTCGGCCGGCCTGCACTGCGGCCCTGGTGGACGAGCACGCCGCGAAGAACGCGGCCCACTCGCGCAGTTCGGGCGCGACGGCCGACAGCAGTGTCCACACGCTGGTGGGGCGGGCGCGGCCCCGGTGCGGACGGCCGCGGTGCGCGAGCATCGCGGCGGCTGCCCGCAGTGCGGACAGGTAGGCCTGGGTGAACCGCTCGGCTGGGTCTGCTTCTGCCTCCGCGGCCGCGAGGCCGCATTCGGCCTGGCGCAGCAGCGCTGCCGGCGAGCCTGAGGGCAGGGAGCGGCCGCCGCCCCGGCCTCGATGTGCGGGGGAGCTGGGGAAGTCGACAGTGGCTGACATCTGGCCTCCTCACGTCCCTCGGCGCGGTCAGGGTGACCACGCCGACACCACCGTGGGGAAGCCGGTGGACCCGGTGGCAAGGCGCTTCCCCCGCCCTGCCACCGGGTTGCGATGCCCGAGATCAAACTCGAACACATGTTCGAGTCTACCTGGGCGACGACAACCTCTCAAGCTGCCGTAACCCAGGTCATGGTGTGATTGACCAGTGCCATCCACCGACCACCCGGCGATCGCGAAGTTCACCTCGGCTCTGCTCGAGGCCGGTATGACGGACGCCGCCGAGGGCCTGCGCATCCTGGACGACGAGGTACGCACTGCTGCGGCGGCCGCGGCCGCACTGGGAATCCCGGTCGGCGCGATCGCCAACAGCCTGATCTTCAAGGCGGTGCACGGCGAGCAGGTCACGCCGCTGCTGGTGCTGACCTCAGGGGCGCACCGCGCGGACACCGGCCTGGTGGCCCGGCTCGTCGAGGCAGACCGGATCGATCGGGCCGACCCGGCCTTCGTGCGGGAACACACTGGTCAAGCCATCGGGGGCGTGGCACCAGCTGGACACCCGCGCACAATTCGTACCCTGGTGGACAACCACTTGGCGACCTACCCGATGGTGTGGGCGGCGGCCGGGCATCCCAAGTCCGTCTATCCCACAACGTTCGCACAGCTGGTGACCCTCACCGGCGGGACGGCTGCGGACGTCAAACGCGTGGAGGATGATTTCTGACGTGACCGCAGTGCCATCGCACAGAAGCCAGCTCGTCGAGCTGTCGGCCGACGCGTTGCGGTCGCGGCTGTACGAGGCGCTTGGCCTGTACGTCACGGCCATGGGCTACCCCAAGGGAACCGCTGAACAACGGGCGCCGATGTGGTTGGCGCACATGCTGCGTGAGGGCTGGCGCTGCGTGGCCGCCCTGGATCCGGTGGACGACCAACTGACCGGAATCTGTTACGGCTACCAGGGCGCGCCGGGCCAGTGGTGGCACGAGCAGGTCCGCCGTGGCGTGACCGAACTGGCGGGCCCGAGCGTCGCCGACGAGTGGATGCGCGACTACTTCGAACTGACCGAGCTGCACGTCCGGCCGGACAGCCAGGGCCGGGGCACGGGCGAGCACCTGCTGCGGATGCTGCTTTCCGGCGTACCCAACGGCCGGGTCCTGCTGTCCACGCCGGAGGGCAAGACCAGGGCCTGGAGCCTGTACCGCCGGATGGGGTTCGTGGACGTGCTGCGTAACTACCGATTCGCGGGCGACCCACGGCCGTTCGCCGTCCTGGGCCGGTTTCTCCCCATTACACCCTCGTGAGTGGTCACTCCGGCTGAGACCGGACTGACCACTCACGAGGGGATAGTGCGGTCGCTCAGGGCACCACAGGCGGAGCGGGTGGAGCCGGCTCGGGCGCCGGAGGCGCGGGTGGAGCTGGCGGTGCCGGAGGCGCAGGTGGAGCTGGCGGAGCGGGAGGCGTGGCCGCCGCACCTGGAACGGCGAGCGCGGTCGGCAGGCACTTTCCGTCGTTGATGGCCTTGACAGCCGTACCCAGCTTGGTGATCGCCGCGGTTGTCGCGGCAGCGTCAGGCGGCGTCGCGAGTGTGGTGCTGACCCCGCCCAGCACTGCACTCATCAGACCGACTGTCGACTCGAGACACGTGGCCGCCCTGCTGCCCGGCGGCTGTGGTGGTGCTGGCGGTGCTGCCGGAGGCGTGGCAGGCGGTGTCGTCGGCAACGACGGCAGGCATCCAGCCTGCTGAGCACCGGTGATCGCGTTGTACACGTCACCCAGTGCCATCTTCAGCTTGGCTGGGTCGACCGCGGCCGCGTCCACGCCTTTGAACGCGGTGACCAAGGTCTTCACCGCGGGAGTGTCGGCGGTGCACTCGGCCCGGACCTCCTCGGTCCGGACCGGGGCCGCCGACGCGGCACTGGGCAGTGCCACCGCAGCCAGGCCCAGCGCTGCCAACGACAGCACCACGGGCAATCGTTTGGACATCGGTTTCTCCTCATGGTTTCCCCGGCAATGTCCGGGCAATCCGATCGTAAGCACCGCTACAGACCCGTTGACCTGCTAAAACATCGCATTTCACCGGATCGGGTGGCCTAAGTGGCAGTACTCAGCGGAAGTGGTTAGATACCCTTCGCAACCGGTTGACTGACAGACTCTGAAATCTGTCATCGCGATATGCATACTTGAGGAGAGATGGCCGAGGCACTCACCAGCGAGCAGATTCTCGAAGCCGCACAGAGAGTTCTGCGCCGTTTCGGCCCCGCCAAGGCGACAGTGGTGGACGTCGCCCGCGCGCTCGGCGTCAGCCACGGCAGCGTCTACAGGCATTTCCCCAGCAAACTGGCGTTGCGGGATGCCGTGCTGCGCAGGTGGCTCGAACATGCGCACGCCCCCGTGACCCTGGCGGCCAGGGCAGGCGGGCCCGCACCCGCGCGGTTGCGCAACTGGCTGGCGACGTTGTTCGACACCAAGCGCCACAAGGCCTGCGACGACCCGGAACTGTTCGCCACCTACTCCGCACTGGTCGCCGGGACCAGCGGAGTGATCGCCGATCACGTCGCCGAGATGATCGCCCAGATCGCCGGGATCCTGCGCGACGGCATCGAGGCGGGCGAGTTCACGCCGGTCGCGGACGTCGAGCTGACCGCACGCGCGGTGCTCGACGCCACAACCCGTTTCCACAACCCGGTTTTCGCCACGCGCTGGACGCAGGACGGCATCGACAAGGCCTTCGATGCCACCTGCGACCTCGTCCTCAAGGGCCTGTCCAGCTGACGTTCTTGTGCCCCCAATGCCACATTGGTGGCATCAGATGTCCCCAATGTGGCATTGGGGGCAAAGATTTTCAGGAGCGCAGGCTCGCGCCCAGGTTGTCCAGGCCCATCGAGCCCAGCCGCAACGCCCGCATGTGGAAGTCCTTGATGTCGAAGGCATCCCCGTCACGGCGACGCGCCTCGTCACGCAACTGCAGCCAAGCCCGCTCACCCAGCTTGTAGGCCGGTGCCTGACCGGGCCATCCGAGGTAACGGTCGATCTCGTCGCGTACGTGCTCGGCGTCGGTGATCGTGCGGGTGAGCATGAACTCCAGGCCCAGCTCGGGAGTCCAGCGCTGCCCGTCGTGGAATCCGCTGCCTGCCGGGATTTCCAGCTCCAGGTGCATGCCGATGTCGATGATCACCCGCGCGGCCCGGAACAGGTGCGCGTCGAGCATGCCCATCAGGTCGCCGTCGTCGGTGAGGTAGCCGAGGTCCTGCATCAGCCGCTCGGCGTACAGCGCCCAGCCTTCGCCGTGCCCGGAGACCCAGCCGAACAGCCGCTGGAACCGGTTGAGCGACTCGGCCTGGTAGACGCCGGTGGCGATCTGCAGGTGATGTCCGGGCACACCCTCGTGGTACACAGTGGACACTTCACGCCAGGTGGAGAACTCGTCGCGGCCGGGCGGAAGCGCCCACCACATGGCGCCCGCGCGGGAGAAGTCGTCGCTCGGGCCGGTGTAGTACGCGCCCGCTCCCCCGCCGTCCGGCGCGATCCTGCAGTCCAGCCGCATCAGCTTGTCGGGGATCTCGAAATGCACGCCCCGCAGTTGCGCCATCGCGGTATCGGAGAGGTCCTGCATCCACTGCTCGAACTCGCGGCGGCCACGGACCTTGTAGCGCAGGTCGGCGTCGAGCGCGGCGGCCGCCTCGGCGAGCGTCGAGCCGGCCTTTATCCGCTCGGCGACCGCGGTCATCTCCTTCTCCACGCGGAAGAACTCGGCCCAGCCCCACTCGTAGGCGTCGCGCAGATCCAGTTTGGCGCCAAGGAAGTAGCGCGACCACAGCTTGTAGACGTCCGCCCCGACCGCGTCCTTGGCCGGTGCCTGCGCGGCGATCTCCCGCAGGAACGCGGCCAGCTCGCCATACGCAGCGGCGGCGGTGTTCGCGGCGGCCTCCAGCTGGGGCGCGTCCTGGCTCAGGGACTTGAAGAACGAGTCGCCGCCGTTCGCACCCGACCATGTCGCGCACTGCTCAGCGACCTTCGTCACCTGACGGCGCGCGGCGAGCTGGCCACGGCTGGCAGCGTCCCGCAGCGACGCCTTGATGCCCTCGAGCGTCTCGGGCACCTTGGCCAGGCGTTGGCCGACCACGGCCCACTGTTCGGGAGTATCGGTCGGCATCAGGTCGAAGACCTGCCGCACGCTCTGGATCGGGCTCGCGATCACGTTGAGGTTGCCGGTGTCCAGGCCGGCCTCGTGGATCTCGACGTCCAGCCCGACGCGTTCGAGGAAATGCGCCTTGGCGGCGCGTTCGGACTCGTTCGCGGGCTCCAGGGCGTCGATCTCGGCCACCGCGCGGCGGGCGAGCTCGGCCCGGGCGCGATATCCGTCCGGTGAATAATCGGTCATCTCCTCCTCGCCGGTGTTCAGCCCGGCGTAGGTCGCGGAGATCGGGTCCAGGGTGGCGTATTCGTCCACAAACCGATTACTCGCCTCGTGGACCCCCGCAGTGTGGTTGGCCATAGCCCGGACGTTACCTGCTGTCCGGTGACCGGCGTTACGAGCAAAGGGCTGGACAAGGCTGGCACTATGGCCCGGTGCACCTGGTTCACAGGCGTTCGGCCCGCCGGTGGGCTGTTGTGCCGCTGCTGCTTGTCCTCGCGTTCGCACTAAGCGGTTGCGTACGTGTCCGTGCGGCCATGGCCGTCGGTCCCGACGATCTGGTCTCCGGCACCCTGCAGATCGCGACTGTGCAGGTGAAGCCCGAGGAGACCGGGCCGCCGCTGACGGTCCCGGCGAACCTGTCCGACAAGGTCACTCTCACGCCCTACGCGGAGGACGGCTACGTCGGCCAGACCGTGCAGTTCAGCCAGCTCACCTTCGAGCAGGTACGCACCCTCGCGGAGTCGATCAGCACCTTCACCAGCCGGTTCAAGATCAACCTGCGGCGGTCGGGCGACATCGTCTCGCTGGCCGGGGTGATCGACCTGAGCCAGCTGCGGCCGGACAAGGCCGACGTGCAGATCAAGATCGCCTTCCCCGGCCCGATCGGCAAGACCAACGGCGCGATGGAGCTGGAGAACAACATCAGCTGGGTGGCCAAGCCCGGTCAGATCACCGACATCAACGCCACAGCGCAGTACAACGACGAGTCCGGGCTGTCCTGGACCCGCTGGGTCCTGCTGGTCGGCGCGGGAGCCGTCGGGGTGGCGCTGATCGTGCTGGTGCTGGCCCTGGTCGCGCACCGCCGCACCAACCGGCAGATCCAGCGCCAGGACCAGTCCGAGTTCGTCTAGCCGCTCAGGACGTCTTGCTCGGCACCAGGCCCAGCCTGCCGAGCACCTCCTTGGTCGCCTTGGAGCGGTTGAATGTGTAGAAGTGCAGCAGGTTCACGCCCTCCGACAGCAGTTGCTCGCACATCTCGGTGATCACGTCGATACCGGCGGCGCGGAACGCGGCCGGGTCGTCCACCAGCGGCTCCAGCCGGGTGGCGATCTTCTCCGGCACGGGCGACCCCGACAGTTCCTCGACTTTGGCGAGCATCCGTGGCGTGGTGAGTGGCATCACACCGGGCAGGATCGGGGCGTCGCTGCCACGCGCGACGACGCGGTCGCGCAGCCGCAGGAACGTCTCGGCGTCGTAGCAGAGCTGGCCGATGGCGAAGTCCGCGCCGGCATGGAACTTCTCCACCAGGCGGTCGGCGTCGGTCTCGATGTCGGCGCACCGCGGGTGTCCATAGGGGAACGCGGCCACACCCACGCAGAAATCGCCCAGCTCGCGGACAAGCTGCACAAGCTCCGTGGCGTAGCTCAGGCCTTGCGGGTGCTTGACCCACTCGCCCATCGGGTCACCGGGCGGGTCGCCACGCAGGGCGAGCACGTTGTGCACGCCGACGGCCGCGTACCAGCCGATGACGTTGCGGAGCTCGGCGACGGAGTGGTCCACCGCTGTGAGATGCGCCATTGGGACCAACGTGGTCTCACGCGCGACCCGGCCGGTGGTCCGGATGGTGCGGTCCCGCCGGGAGCCGCCTGCGCCGTAGGTCACCGACACGAAGGCCGGGTCCAGGCCTTCCAGTTCCCGGATGGAATTCCAGAGAATCTGCTCGTCGGCGTCGTCGCGGGGCGGCATGAACTCGACGGAGAACGTGACGCGGTCAACGTGGATACGCTCCAGCACGGACGTCATGCGAAAAGGGTATCGGCCCGGCCGACCCCCGCGCGCCGACCAACTGTGGCGAGGGCACCATGGTGGCGTGCACCAAGCGACCATCGACGAGTCCGTCCGGGCCCACGTCGAACAGACCTTGACCGAGTACCTGGCGGCCAAGCAGTCGACCATGGCCAGCCTGACCCAGGAGCTGGCGGACGCGCTCGACGCCCTGGTGGAGTTCATCCTGCGTGGTGGCAAACGAATCCGGCCCACGTTCGCCTGGTGGGGCTGGCGCGGCGCGGGCGGCGAGCCGGACGCGCCCGCGGTGCTACGCGCGGTGAGCGGCCTTGAGCTGATCCAGGCATGTGCGCTGGTACACGACGATCTGATGGACGATTCCGCAGTCCGCCGCGGGTCACCGACCGTGCACGTCACGTTCGGCAGGCTGCACCAGCAGCAGGGCTGGCTCGGCGAGCCTGAGCGGTTCGGCATGGCGGCCGCGATCCTGCTCGGCGACATCGCGCTGGCCTGGGCCGATGACATGTTCTACGGCTCGGGCGTCGCGGCGCCCCGGATCGCCGCGGCCAGCGAGCCGTGGCAGGCGATGCGCTCGGAAATGCTCGCAGGTCAGTACTTGGACATCCTCACGCAGGTGCAGGGCGACGAGTCCCCGTCGGCCGCATTGCGGGTGGCCCGGATGAAGACCGCCGCGTACACCGTCGAGCGGCCGCTGCAGATGGGTGCGACGCTGGCCGGCGCGGACACCGAGGTGATCGAGCGGCTGCGGGAGTTCGGCGCGGACATCGGCGTGGCGTTCCAGCTGCGTGACGACCTGCTCGGGGTGTTCGGCGACACCGAGGTCACCGGCAAGCCCGCCGGGGACGACCTGCGGGAAGGCAAGCGCACGCTGCTCGTCGCGCTCGGTCTGCAGCAGGCAGGCGAAGCCGGTGCCGCGGTCATCAGGCACTGCCTGGGCCGTCAGGACCTGACAGCCCAAGACATCGAACGGACCCGCTCGGTGCTGATCGAGTCGGGTGCGGTCGACGCGGTCGAGCGCAGGATCGAGGAGCTCACGCAGACCGCGATGCACGCACTGGACTCGGCCGACCTGGCCGAGCCCGCCGGTGACCGGCTCGCCGAGCTCGCGGTGGCCGCGACCAGGAGGAACCACTGAGGACCGTGAAAGGCCGGACCGGCCACGTGGTGGTGGTCGGTGCCGGGCTCGCCGGGTTGTCGTGCGCGCTGCACCTGCTTGGTGCCGGCCGCGAGGTCACGATCCTGGAGTCGCAACCGGAGCCGGGCGGGCGGGCCGGCCGGATGCGGATGGGTGACTACACGGTCGATTCCGGCGCGAGCGTGCTGACCATGCCGGAGCTGATCGAGGAAGCCCTGCACGCCGTGGGCGCGCCGATGCTGGACCTGATCAGGCTGGATCCGGCTTATACCGCGCATTTCGCCGACGGCAGCACGATCCGCGTGCACTCGGACGCCACCGCGATGGCCGACGAGGTGCGCCGGGCCGCCGGAGCACGCGAAGCCCAGGGCTACCTCGATCTCCGCCGCTGGCTGGAGGAGCTCTACCGGGTCGAGCGGGATTCCTTTATCGGCGCCAACTTCGACTCACCGCTCGACCTGGTCGGGTCAAGGCTGGCGAGCCTGGTCGCGTTGGGCGGGTTCGGGCGGCTGGGCCCGGCGATCGCGAAGCACCTGTCGGACGACCGCGTGCGCCGGCTGTTCTCGTTCCAGTCGCTGTACGCGGGTGTGCCGCCGCGCAAGGCTTTGGCCGCGTACGCGGTGATCGCGTACATGGACACCATTGCGGGCGTGTGGTTTCCGCGCGGTGGTGTGTCCGCAGTTGCTGACACGATGGCGAAAGCGGCGCACAACGCGGGCGCGAACGTTCAGTATTCGTGTGGCGCAGCATGGTTGGAACGCGTCGGTTCACGTGTCACAGCCGTGCGTACCACGACCGGTGAGCGAATCCCCTGCGACGCGGTGGTTCTGACACCTGACCTGCCGGTGGCCCGGCGTCTGCTCGGGTTGCCGTACCGCCGCCCGGTCCCGCTGCAGTGGTCGCCGTCCGCCTTCGTGCTGCACGCCGGTGTCCGCCGGACCTGGCCGGAGCTCGGGCATCACACGATCTTCTTCGGCCAGGCGTGGGACCGGACGTTCGACGAGATCACGCGGCGCGGCAAGCTGATGAGCGACCCGTCCTTGCTGGTCACCCGGCCGACCGCGACCGATCCCGCGCTCGCACCGCACGGCCGTGAGGTCGTCCAGGTCCTCGCCCCCTGCCCGAACCTCAAGACCTCGCGGATCGACTGGCCCCGGATCGGCCCGGCCTACCGCGACGAGCTGATCGGCGTGCTCGAACAGCGTGGCCTGACCGGGTTCGGCGCGTCGATCGAGGTGCAGCAACTGGTCACGCCCGCGGGCTGGGAGGCGCAGGGCCTGGGCGCCGGGACACCGTTCTCCCTGGCGCACTCGTTCCGGCAGACCGGACCGTTCCGGCCACGCAACCTGGTGCCGGGCGTCGACAACGCTGTTCTGGCCGGCTGCGGCACGACTCCGGGCGTCGGCATTCCGCCGGTCGTGATCTCCGGGAAGCTGGCCGCACAACGGATCACGGGGTAGTCACAGCCCGGTAGGGCATCGGTAGCCGTGGTATCGGCTGCGCTGAGTAGTGAACTACCTTGGAAGCGTGATGTGGCGCACGCTGGGCACTCTTGGGATCGCCTTCGTGCTGTGCGCCGGGTGCAGCGGATCGGACGAGCCACCGCCCGACGGACCTCCGCCACCAGCCCAGTTCTCCACCATCGACGCGTTTACGCAGTCCACAGTGGATCTGAAAGGTGCCGGTGCGGTCCGCTACAACGGTTCGCTGACCGCGCCCGCGGGCGACAACGTCACGCTCAACGTCGCGGTCACGAAAGCCGGTGAGGCCAGCGGTGAACTGTCGGTCAACGGCCTGCCCGCGACCGTGCTGGTCGTCGACCACACGCTGTATCTCAAGGGCGGGCTGGACTTCTGGCTGAAGCTCTCCGGCGTGCCGGACACCACCGCGCCGACCGTGGCCGACCGCTGGGTCAAAGCGCCCGGTGTGCTGCTCGGCGTGGACATCGAGCGGATCTTCGACACCGAGCAGCTGCCCGCGATGTTCGGCAAACCGATCGGCAACGCCGACGAGCCGAACGTCCTCAAGCGCACGACCGTCGCCGGTGTCGAGGTGATGGAGGTCCCGACCGACACCGGAATGCTGTTCCTGAGCGTCAACGCGCCCCACGGCCTGGTCCGCTTCGACCTCAACCGGAGCGGCAAGACCGACCCGACCAAGGTCCGTGACCTGGCATTCAGCGTTACGGATGCCACCAGCGAGATGGCCGCGATCTACCGTGACCTGGCCGATCGCACGGCCGAGCTGGACGGCGCCTACGACCCGTTCACCGGCGTCAAGCAGGGCACACACCGCTTCGAGAACTGCGGGGTGAAGAGCTGCGCGATCGTCGTGGAGCTGACCAACACGGGCAAGGTGCCCGTCCGGGTCGCGATCAAGGCGACGTGGAACGCCGGTGGCGACGAGATCGGCTCGTGTGAGAGCCGTGTCGGGCCGTTGCAGCCCAACCAGGCGGGCAGCGCGACGTGCACCCTCGCCTCCCAGGAATGGGTCCAGTTCTACCGCCGCGCTCAGTCCGTCGCAGGTCAGCACCCGTACGGCGCCGAATGGACGGCCATGGCATTGATCACGCCACCGAGCCCCGCCGCCTTGCGCGCGTTGGCCTCGTCAGCGGAGACGCCGGTCGCCAACCCGCAAGGCGACCAGCACGTGTACCTGATCCGCGACAAGGCAGGCAAGAGCGACAAGCAGCTCTGGAAGTACGGCGTGGCGACCGGGAAGGACTGGCGCAAGACCGCAGACGCCCAGCTCAAGTACTGCCAGTCCAGCATCAAGACCGAATGCGTCGCCGAGGAGATCGCCGCCACCGGTGATCCGGCAGGCGCACAGGCTCTGGCCGGTCAGCTGGTCGGCGCCTACAAGGGCCGCACCGGCGCGTGCCCGCCCGCCCAGTGGGTCGGCTGCCCCCGCTGAGTTTGCCCCCAATGCCACATTGGTGGCGTCAGATGCCACCAATGTGGCATTGGGGGCAACATACCCGCGGTAGGTCGGGGTGGGACGCGGGTGCGAGGATTGCCGCGATGTCCGCGATCGCAGCACCTGTCTCCACTCGGTATGGCCTGGCTCTGGGGCTTGGGCTGGCCGGTTCGGCCGCGATCTGTGCCGCCTCCTACCTCGGCTACAACCGCGCCCTGTTCTACGTCGGCGCGGGGCTGATCATCTGGGGCTGGCTCTGGTTGCGGGCATGCACCCGAACCCAGATCCTCACCGCGATCGCCGCCTGGGCGGTGCCGCTGCTCGCCGCCGCGCCCGTGCTGAGCCAGGATTTGTACATCTACCTGGCTCAAGGCGCGATCGCGCACGCCGGGCTGGACCCGTACACCGTGGGCCCGTCCGGCCTGGACAGCCCGTTGACCGCCAAGGTCAGCTGGGTCTGGGAGAACACGCCGTCGCCGTACGGACCGCTGTTCATCCTGCTGATGAAGAGCATCGTCGCGGTCACAGGCCCGCACCTGGTCCTCGCCGCTGCCATCACGAAGATCGTGATCGCGTCCGGGCTGGTGCTGCTCTGTGCCGCGCTGCCGGGGCTGGCCAGGCATCTCGGCGGCACGGCTGAGCAGGCGTTGTGGATCGGTGCGGCCAACCCGTTGGTCCTGGTGCATCTCGTCGCGGGTGCGCACAACGACCTGCTGATGATCGCGTTGCTGGCCACCGGGACGTTGTTCGTGCTGGACCGGCGGCACCTGCTGGGCATCGTGATCGTGGCGTTCGCGGTCGGGATCAAGGTGACGGCCGCGATCGCGTTGCCGTTCCTGGTCTGGATCTGGGCAGCCCGGGAGAAACGGCTCGGGTTCGTCAAAGCCGCCGGGCTCGGCGCCGTGGTCACAGTGGCGGTGTTCGCACTGTGCACGCTCGCTGCTGGGGTCGATCTGGGCTGGTTGAAGGCGCTGGGCGGCAACTCGCTGCTCATCCACTGGCTGTCGCTGCCGACCGGTGTGGGCGAGCTGTTCGGCGTGATCCCGGCCGCACGGATCGGCGGCTGGGCGCTGCTGGCAGGCATCATCGTGTGGCTGTGGTGGCGATCCCGGGAAGGCGGGCCGAAGGCGGTCGCGGCAGCGGCGTGGGCGTTGCTGGCGACGGTCCTGCTGTCGGCCGTGACGATGCCCTGGTACTTCACGTGGCCGCTTGTCCTGGCGGCTGGTTTCGCGATGCGGCCCGCGATTGTGGCAGGTGTCTCGGTGTGGCTTGTGGTTATCAACTACCCGAGTGGGGACACCGGTCTATACAACTGGTGGTGGGTGCTGCTGACCGCAGCCGCAGGTGTCTTCGCAGGCTGGAGGGTGACGCGTGAGCAGGCGTGAGCTGGACGCGGCCGGTGTCACCGACCCGGACCTGCGCGCCGCGTACACCGCCAGCAAGGCGATCAACGCCAGCCACGGCCGGACGTACTTCCTGGCCACCCGGCTGCTGCCGATCGAGGACCGGCCCGCTGTGCACGCGCTGTACGGCTTCGCCCGGATCGCGGACGACATCGTGGACGGCAGGCTGCCCAAAGCCCAGCAGGCGCTGGAGCTGATGGCCCTCGAACGCGACATGTGGACAGGCACCCACCCCGTGCTCAAGGCACTGGCCGACACGGTCGAGCGTTACCGCATCGACCCGCAGCTGTTCGCCGACTTCCTTTCCTCGATGCGGATGGACCTGCACGTCAAGGAGTACGCGACCTTCGACGACCTCGCCGCCTACATCTACGGCTCCGCAGGCGTGATCGGCCTGCAGATGCTGCCCGTCCTGGGCACGGCCGGACCGCGCGCCGAGGCCGAGCCGTACGCCGCCGCGCTGGGAGAGGCGTTCCAGCTGACGAACTTCCTGCGGGACGTCGGCGAGGACCTCGATCGTGGCCGCGTGTACCTGCCGGCCGACGAACTGGCCGTGTTCGGCGTGGACCGCAACCGTTTGCGCTGGGCCCGGCGCACTGGCCGGCCGGACCAGAATGTGCGCAGGGCTCTGGCCCATCTGGTCGCCCGGACGTACGCGATCTACCGGCGGGCCGAGCCCGGGATCGCGCTGCTACGGCCCGAGGCAAGGCCGTGCGTCAGCACCGCGGCTGAGCTGTATCGGGGAATCCTCGACGAGATCGTGGCCGCGGACTACGCCGTTCTGGATCGGCGCGCGGTCGTCCCTACCGGGCAGCGCATCCTGGTCGCGCTGCCCAGACTGGGCGTCGCCGCAGGTCAGAACGCCAGGGCCTGGGCCCGGCGCTTGACTTCGCGGCCGCGGTTGCCGCGCAGGGCCTCGATCGGCATACCCGGCAGGGACTCGTCGGCGGTGAACAGCCACCGCAGGATCTCGCTGGGCGAATAGCCGGAGTCCACCAGCACGGTGATGGTTCCCGGCAGGCCCTTGACCACCTCGTTCTCGTCGGTCAGGAAGATCGCCGGGACGACGAGCTCGCCGTTTCGGCGAACCGCGATCAGCTGGTTGTCTCGAAGAGCCTGCTGGACTCGGCTCACGGGGCGGCCGAACCGGTCGGCCACTTGCCGCAGGGTCAAAACCTCCACCGCTGGCTCGAGCACATCTTCAGCAATGGGAATCGCACTCACAACTGAACACGATGCCACACGTCACACGTGTAAGAAATGAGGCAGGCCGACCACAAGGAGCGAACCGATCCGTACGATCCCAGACGTGCAGGAGAAGGGCGGGCTTCAAATGGCGACGTTGCTCGAGCAGCGTTACCGGGTCGACGCGCCACTGGCGCGCGGCGGGATGTCGGCTGTCTACCGGGGCATGGACACCCGGCTGGAGCGGCCGGTCGCCATCAAGGTGATGGACCACCGCTTCGCCGAGGACCGGTCGTTCGTCGACCGGTTCGAACGCGAGGCGCGGGCGGCCGCGAGTCTGCATCACCCGAACGTGATCGCTGTGCACGACCAGGGGTTCGACGGTGACCACGTGTTCCTCGTGATGGAGCTGGTCGACGGCGGAACCTTGCGTGACCTGCTGACCGAGCGCGGCAGACTGGCTGTGCCGCTCGCGCTGTCGGTGCTGGAGCCGGTGCTGTCGGCGCTCGCTGCCGCGCACGCGGCCGGGCTGGTGCACCGGGACGTCAAACCCGAGAACGTGCTGATCGGCAAGCAGGGCATGGTCAAGGTCGGCGACTTCGGCCTGGTCAAGGCGATGGCCAGCGCAGGCAACACGAGCAACAGTGTCATCCTCGGCACGGTCGCGTACCTGTCGCCCGAACAGGTGACCACAGGTGCGACCACCGCACGCGGTGACGTCTACTCCGCGGGCATCCTGCTGTACGAGATGCTCACCGGCACCCCGCCGTACGTCGGGGACACCCCCATATCGGTGGCCTATCGGCACGTGAACGACGACGTGCCGCCGCCCAGCCAGCTCGTGCCCGGGATTCCGCAGGCGCTGGACGAGTTGGTGCTGCGCGCGACGCGCCGGGATCCGGCCGTACGCCCCGCCGACGCCGCCGCGTTCCTGCACGAGCTGAACCAGGTCCGCACGCTGATCGGCAGCCCGGCCGTGCCCATCCCATCGCCCTCGCACGGCCAGCAGACCATGCCCAGGGCCGCCGACGTCCCCACCATCCAGACCGCTCCTGTGCAGGGGCAGCGCCAGACTGTGCCTGGCCGGCAGGGCACCAAGGCGATGCTGCGATCCGACTTGGACGGCGTGCCGCGCCCCCTGATCCAGCGCGACCCGCCACAGACCGGGCCGCAGCAGGTGCAGCCACGCGGCCCGAAGCCAGGCCGCCCGAACACCGGTGGCCTCGGTGCCCGGCTCGGCGGTCGCAAGAAGCCGAAGTGGCTCATCATCGCCGTGGTGTTCGCCCTGGTCGCCGGCATAGGCACGTATTTTCTGACCAGGACCGAGCCGGTGGCGATCCCGAACGTGGTCGGCAAGGACTCCGCCGCGGCCACCACCGAGATCGAGAAAGCCGGCCTGGTCGTCACCGTGGTGCAGACACGCAGCGACACCATCAACAAGAACAAGGTGATCCGGACCGATCCGCCGACCGGGACACTGATCCCCGGTTCCGGCGTGAACATCTACGTCTCCGCCGGGCCGCCGATCGTGCCACAGGTCGAGGCCGGTGCCACGATCCAGGCCGTGGAGCAGGCGCTCAAGGCACAGGATCTCAAGGCAACGCTGAACGCCGAAGAGGACGAGTTCGACAACAAGGTGGCAAAGGGCTCGGTCCTGCGTGTCTCGCCGAGCCCCGGCACGCAGCTGAAACTCGGCGACACCGTCACGATCATCCTCAGCAAGGGCGAGGCACCGCTGCAGCCGCTGCCCGACGTCTCCGGCCAGACCGAGGACGAGGCCCGTCGCCTGGTGCAGGAGGCCGGCTGGGAGGTCGAGACCGTCCGCCAGCAGTTCGCCCCGAACGTCGACGGCGGCAAAGTGATCTCCACCAGCCCAGGAGCCGGTCAGGTCGTCCAGGACAAGCGGGTCACACTGATCATTTCGAACGCCGTCGTCGTGCCGGACCTGAACAACAGGACTGTCGAAGAGGCCAGGGACATCGTGGACAAGCTCGGGCTCAGGCTCGACGTCGCGTTCGGCAACGGCAACGACAACCGAGCCCGGGTCTTCGCCCAGGCGCCGGGCGCGCGCAACCGGGTCGAGAAGGGCTCGACCGTCCGCGTCGGCGTCCGGGGCGGCGGCTTCTTCGGCAACTTCGGCGGCAACTGACCTTGTGAGCGGCCGGACCGGCCGCTCACAAGGGACCAGTCAGGAACGCAGCATCTCCGCGACGAGGAACGCCAGCTCCAGCGACTGCTGGGTGTTCAGGCGCGGGTCGCAGGCAGTCTCGTAACGGCCGGACAGGTCCGTGTCGGAGATGTCCTGCGCGCCGCCGAGGCACTCGGTGACGTCCTCACCGGTGAGCTCGACGTGGATGCCGCCGGGGTGCGTGCCGAGCCGGCGGTGCACCTCGAAGAAGCCCTGGACCTCGTCGACGATCCGGTCGAAGTGCCGGGTCTTGTAGCCGGTCGAGGACTCGTGGGTGTTGCCGTGCATCGGGTCGCACTGCCAGATCACCTTGTGCCCGGACGCCTCGACCTTCTCCACGATGCCGGGCAGCACGTCGCGCACCTTGTGGTTGCCCATCCGGCTGATCAGGGTCAACCGGCCCGGCTTGTTGTGCGGGTCGAGCCGTTCGACGTACTCCACGGCCAGTTCGGGCGACGTGCCCGGGCCGATCTTCAGGCCGATCGGGTTGGCCAGCAGCTCGGCGAACGCCAGGTGCGCGCCGTCCATCTGCCTGGTGCGCTCGCCGACCCAGAGGAAGTGCGAGGACAGGTCGTAGAGCTTGGCCTCCTCGCCGGAGGTGTCCATCCGCAGCAGCGCGCGCTCGTAGTCCAGCAGCAGCGCCTCGTGGCTGGCGAAGATCTCGGTGTGCTCCAGCGAGTGGTCGTGGACGCCACAGGCGGACATGAACCGCAGGCCACGGTCGATCTCACCGGCCAGGGCCTCGTAGCGCTCGCCCGCGGGCGAGGTCCGCACGAAGTCCTTGTTCCAGTCGTGCACCATGCCCAGGCTGGCCATGCCCGCCCCGGTCAGGGCACGCAGCAGGTTCATCGCCGCGCCGGCGTTGGCGTACGCCCGGACCATCCGGGACGGGTCCGGCACGCGGGCCTCAGGCGTGGCGACCAGCGAGTTGATGATGTCGCCGCGGTACACAGGCAGGCCAAGCGCGTCCGTGGCGTTGGAGCGGGGCTTGGCGTACTGGCCGGCGATCCGGCCGACCTTGACCACCGGCAGGCTCGCGCCATAGGTCAGCACCACGGCCATCTGCAGCAAGGTGCGGATGTTGCCGCGGATGTGCGGCTCGGTGTTGTCGGCGAACGTCTCGGCGCAGTCGCCGCCCTGTAGCAGAAAAGCCTCGCCGTTGGCGACCTCGGCCAGCCGCTCCCCCAGCCGGTCCACTTCGGCGGGCACGGTGATCGGGGGCACACTCTCCAGCAGCGTGCGTACCGCGCGCACGTTGTCCGGGTCGGGCCACTCGGGCTGCTGCGCGGCGGGCTTGGCCAGCGCGTCGTCCAGGGATTTGCGCAGGTGTGGCGGCAGCGGGGGCAGTTCGGGAAGCGTGTCGACGGGCACGTCCACGGTCCAGTTCACCCCCATAGCCTAAGAGGTCGCCACACCGGATTTCGCGTCAGGCAGGATTGGCCCCCATGTCCCCACTTCCAGGCAGTACACGGTTGGACAGCGAGACCGCGAACCGGTTGCTCGTCACGGCCGTGGCCAACGTCCGGCGTGACTACCCGGTCCACTGGACGAAGCTGATCCACTCACCGGCGGACCTGGTGCCCCACCGCACGCTGCACCCGGTTTTCGCGGGTTCGTACGACTGGCACTCATGCGTGCACCAGACCTGGCTGGCGGCGCGCCTGTTACGTCTGGACCCCGGCTTACCCGCCGCGGACGAAGCCCGGTCGGTGCTGACAGAGTTGATCACCCCGGAGAACTGCTCGACCGAGGCGGCCTTCTTCTCGACCGACGCCGGCAAATACTGGGAGCGCCCCTACGGCTGGGCCTGGCTGCTGACCCTCGACGCAGAGCTTGCGGACTCCCCCTGGTCGGTCGCGCCGCTCGCGCAGGTCCTCCGCGACCGCTGGCTCACCTGGATCCGCGACGCCCGCCTCCCGATCCGCGTAGGCACCCACACCAACACCGCCTTCGCCACCAGCCTGGTCCTCGACGCAGCCCAGCGCCGCGGTGACACCGAACTCACCGAAGCCTGCACCTCAGCCGCCCTGCGCTGGCACCTCGACGACGTCGGCTACGGCGGCTTCGAACCCGACGCCGCCGACTTCCTCTCTCCGGCCCTGGCCGAAGCCGACCTGATGCGCCGAGTCCTGGACAGCTCCGAATTCGGCCTCTGGCTCTCAGCCTTCCTGCCCGACCTGGCCGACGACCGCTGGACCACCCTGCGCGAGCCCGTCATCGTCGACGACCCCAGCGACCCCCTCGGCTCCCACCTGGCCGGCCTGGTCCTCTCCCGCGCCTGGGCCTGGCGCTCGATCGCCGCCGCCCTCCCACCATCACACCAATTCATCCCCCTCGCCCAGCAAGCCGCCGACGCACATTCCCGCCTCGGCTGGGACTACGTCTTCGGCTACGGCTACGCCGCCGAACACTGGCTCGGCACATTCGCCGCCTACCTGGAACTGGGATCACTGGATCGTTGAGCCACTGACTGATGGGGTGCCTGCACCGAGGTAGAAGATGCCGCGGTAGCCGGTGGTCTCGAAGCCTGCGCTGGGATTGCGGCGCAGGGTCGAGCCTTCGATGGTCAGGGTGCCGGTGCGGTCGTTGCTGACGAAGAACAGGGCGCCGCCGCCTTCGTTGGCTTTGTTGTTCTCGATGATTGAGCCGCCGATCCGGACGGTGAATTTGTCGCCGTCGTTGTAGATGGCGCCGCCGCTGCCGCCGCCGGGTGTGCCTTCGCGGGCGGGGTTTGCGCCGCGGCCGATGGCGGCGTTGTTGCGCAGGATGCTGTTGAGCACGGTGAAGGACACGTGCAGGCCGCTCAGGGCGCCGCCGTTGGCGCATTGGCCGCCTTCGAAGGTGCTGCTGACGATGTAGACCGGGAGACCCCTGGACTGGCTCAGCACGCGCAGTCCGGCCCCGCCGAGGTCTGGACCTGTTGGATCACAACGGTTCTTGACGAACCGGGAGTTCACGACCTTCACGCGGCCGCCGCGTACGAACACCGCTCCCCCGCCGCCGCCTTCGGTTTCGTCGCCGGTTGAGTTGCCGTCGGCGAACGTGATGTTCTGCAACGTCAGTTGCGGGTGGTCCTGGTCCTGGCAGTGCGAGGTGGTGTGGCCCTGGGCCTGGTCGCAGGTGTTCATGTACAGGATCCGGTGCCGGCCGCCACCGCTGAGCGTGACCTTGCCGCCGCCGTCGAGCACGATCTTCGGGCCGGTCGCGTTCTTGATCTTCGCGGTGGCCGCCATCTGGATCGTCACCGGCGCGGGCCCGCAGGAGAACGCGATCACTCCGCCCGCGGCCACCGCTGCCACCACAGCCTGGGACGTGCAACTGGCCGGTGTGCCGTCACCGATCACGCGGGAAGGCTTGCTCGTGTCCTCTGCCTTGGCTTCCGCGGGCACGACCGCACGCCCAGCCGGGTTCCCGGCCACTGGAAGCGGTGGCGGGGCTGACGAGATCGGCGTCGCAGAGCTGGTCGTCGTCATCGCCGGAGGAGGAGACGGTGACGGCGGCGATAGTGATGACGGAGTCGAGCTCAGCGGCGGCGCGATCGCGGTCCCGGCTGTGGACGAGCCACAACCAGTTAGGACAACAATCAGCGCCGCACAGAGCGATAATCGACCCAGCATGCGGGAGACGATAATGCCGTTCCCGCACGCTGTGGCCGGTTATCTGTTCACGAACTCTCGTAGCCCAGGTTGGGACGCAACCAGTGTTCGACGGTTTCCAGCGTGGTGCCCTGGCGGCGGGCGTAGTCCTCGGTCTGGTCTTTTCCGAGCCTGCCGACGGTGAAGTATTTCGCGCCCGGGTTGGCGAAGATCAGGCCGCTCACCGCAGCTGCCGGGGTCATCGCGAACGACTCGGTCAGCGCCATTCCCACTTTCTGGGCGCCGAGCAGGTCGAACAGTTCCCGTTTCTGGCTGTGGTCCGGGCTGGCCGGATAACCCAGCGCCGGCCGGATGCCGCGGAATCGCTCGGCGTGCAGGTCTGCCAGGTCGGGCTCGGCGTCCGGCTCGAACCAGGCGCGCCGGGCCTGCAGGTGGATGTACTCCGCGAACGCCTCGGCCAGCCGGTCTGCCAGGGCTTTCACCATGATCGAGTGGTAGTCGTCCTGCTCTTCCTCGTACTTGGCGGCCAGTTCCTCGGCGCCGTGGATCGCCACGGCGAACCCGCCGAGATGATCATCGGCCGGGGCGATGTAGTCGGCGAGGCAGCGATTCGGCCTGCCCTCGGGCTTTTCGGTCTGCTGACGCAGCATCGGCAGCCGGAGCTCGCCGTCGAGCACGATGTCGTCGCCTTCGGAATGCGCCGGCCAGAATCCGTACGCGCCCTGGGCCTGGAACAAACCGTTCGCGATGATCTCGTCCAGCAGGACGTTCGCCTCGTCGAACAGCTCCCGCGCCACCGGCTGATCCAGAATCGCCGGGTATTTGCCTTTCAGTTCCCACGCCAGGAAGAAGAACTGCCAGTCGATCATCTCGCGCAGCGCGGTCAGATCCGGTTCGATCACCCGGACACCGGTGAAATCGGGAATCGGCAGATCCTCGAAGGAAACCCGTTCGGGATTGGCCTGAGCCTGCTGCAGTGTCAGCAGCGGGCGGCGTTCCTTGGCCTCGTGCTGTTCACGCAACCGCTCCTGATCCGCACGGTTGCTTTCGGCCAGCTGAACGGAGCGATCGTCGTCGAGCAGCTCGGAGACCACGCCGACAACGCGGGAAGCGTCGAGCACGTGCACGATCGTGCCGTCGTACGCAGGCGCGATCCGGACCGCCGTGTGCTGGCGTGACGTGGTCGCGCCGCCGATCAGCAACGGCAGCTTGAGGCCGCGGCGCTGCATTTCCGTTGCCACACTGACCATTTCGTCGAGCGATGGCGTGATCAGGCCGGAAAGCCCGACGGCGTCGGCACCTTCGGTCACCGCTGTGTCCAGAATGGTCGCCGCGGGCACCATCACGCCGAGGTCGATCACCTCGTAGTTGTTGCAGCCCAGCACAACGCCGACGATGTTCTTGCCGATGTCGTGCACATCGCCCTTGACGGTGGCCAGCACGACCTTCCCGTTGCCGTTACGGGTGTCGATCCGGCCTTCCTGGCGCGCCTTCTCCTTCTCGGCCTCCATGAACGGCTCGAGATACGCCACCGAACGCTTCATCACACGCGCGCTCTTGACCACCTGCGGCAGGAACATCTTGCCGGAGCCGAACAGGTCACCGACGATCTTCATGCCGTCCATCAGCGGCCCCTCGATCACGTCAAGGGGACGCGCCGCGTCCTGCCGCGCCTCCTCGGTGTCCTCCTCGATGAAGTCCACGATCCCGTGCACCAGCGCGTACTCCAGGCGCTTGCGCACCGGCGTGTCACGCCAGGACAGGTCGACCTTGCGCTGTGTGCCGGACCCGCTGACCGTCTCGGCGAACGAGACCAGCCGGTCGGTGGCGTCCTCGCGCCGGTCGAACAGCACGTCCTCGACCAGTTCCAGCAGGTCGTCCGGGATGTCCTGGTAGACCGCGAGCTGCCCGGCATTGACGATGCCCATGTCCAGCCCGGCCTTGACGGCGTGGAACAGGAACGCCGAGTGCATCGCCTCGCGCACGACATTGTTGCCACGGAAGGAGAACGACAGGTTGGAGATGCCGCCGCTGGTCCGCGCGCCCGGACATCGCTGCTTGATCAGCGGCAACGCATCGATGAACGCCTTGGCGTAGCCGTTGTGCTCGGAGATGCCCGTGGCGACCGCGAGCACGTTCGGGTCGAAAATGATGTCCTCAGCGGGGAAACCGGCCTTCTGCGTGAGCAGGTCGTAGGCACGGGCGCAGATGTCGACCTTGCGCTCGGTGGTGTCGGCCTGGCCCTTCTCGTCGAACGCCATCACGACCACACCCGCGCCGTAGTCACGGATCTTGCGCGCCTGCTCCAGGAACTGCTCCTCGCCCTCCTTGAGGCTGATCGAGTTGACGACTCCCTTGCCCTGCAGGCACTTCAGGCCGGCTTCCAGCACACTCCACCGGGAACTGTCGACCATGACCGGGATCCGGGCCACCTCCGGCTCGGTGGCGATCAGGTTCAGGAACGTGGTCATCGCCCGCTCGCTGTCGAGCAGGTCGGCGTCCATGTTGACGTCCAGCAGGTTCGCACCGCCCCGGACCTGCTCGAGTGCCACGTCGACCGCGGCCTGGTGGTCGCCGGCCTCGATCAGCCTGCGGAACTTGGCCGAACCGGTGACGTTGGTGCGTTCGCCGATCATCACGAACCCGGTGTCGGCACCGATCACGAACGGCTCAAGCCCGCTGAACCTGGTGGCCGGTTCGACTTCCGGGATGTCACGCGGCGCCATGCCCTGGACCGCTTCGGCGATCTTGGCGATGTGCGCGGGCGTCGTGCCGCAGCAGCCGCCGACGATGTTGACCATGCCCTGCTCGACGAACTCCTTGAGCAACCGCGCCGTCTCGTCCGGCGTCTCGTCGTACCCGCCGAACGCGTTGGGCAGACCGGCGTTGGGATGGCAGGCGGTGTACGTGCCCACGAGCCTGGCCAGGTCGGCGACGTGCGGGCGCGCCTCGGTGGCACCCAGCGCGCAGTTGACGCCCACGATCATCGGGTCCGCGTGCTCGATCGACCGGAAGAATGCCTCCACGGTCTGCCCGGACAGCGTGCGGCCGCTCAGGTCCACGATGGTCACGGAGATCCACAGCGGCAGTTGCGGCGCCACGTCCCGGGCGGCGGCCACCGCTGCCTTGAGGTTCAGCGTGTCGAAGATCGTCTCGATCAGCAGCAGGTCCACGCCGCCCTCGGCGAGCCCCTTGATCTGCTCGGCATAGGACTCGTAGACCTGGTCGAACGTGACCGCGCGGTACGCCGGCTCCTCCACCCGCGGCGACAGCGACAGGGTCACGTTGAGCGGGCCGATCGAGCCGGCGACGTACTTGCCGCCGAGCTCGTCCGCGGCCTGCCGGGCAAGCCGCGCACCCTGCACGTTCATGTCGTTGACCAGCGACTGCAGCGCGTAGTCGGCCTGGCCGATGCTGGTGGCGGTGAAGGTGTTCGTGGTGGTGATGTCCGCGCCCGCGGCCAGGTACTGGCGGTGCACGTCGAGGATGACGTCCGGGCGGGTGAGGTTGAGCAGATCCGGGTCGCCGGTGACGTCCTTGGGGTGGTCCGGGGTGATCAGCTCACCGCGGTAGTCGTCGGGTTTGAGCCCCGCACCCTGCAGCATCGTGCCCCAGGCTCCGTCGAGCACCACCACGCGCTGATCAAGCAGTTGCTTGAGGGACTTGCTCATCAGACCACCTCCCATTAGCTGGGAGGCGCCCTTGGTGCACTCGCGCCAGGCCGAGCGTGGCGGACCTGTGGTCCGTTGCAGCGCCTCTCGGCCTGGACTACCAAGGGTAGCCGATCGGCGCCGATAGGCTTGGACGGTGTTCTCACTATCTGAACCGCCGCTGTTCACCCGATTACGAACATCCCAGCGTGTGCTGATCGCCGGAGCAGGTGGCGGGTTCGATGTCTACGCCGGATTGCCACTGGCGTTCGCACTGCGCGAAGCCGGCAAAACCGTCCACCTGGCCAACCTGTCGTTCGTGAATCTGGACCAGCTGGCGATGGAGGTCTGGCTCGCGCCAGCAGTCGCCGCGATCACCCCGAACGTCGAGGTCAGAGGCACATACTTCCCGGAGCGAACGCTGTCGCGATGGCTGGAATCCGAAGCCCTCCCGTCGACGGTCTACGCCTTCCCCCGCACTGGCGTCCGTCCGCTGCGCGCCGCATACCAATCCCTCGCAGACCAATTGGACCTGGACGCGATCGTCCTCGTCGACGGCGGCACAGACATCCTGATGCGCGGCGACGAAGTCGGCCTCGGAACACCCGAAGAAGACATGACAAGCCTGGCAGCGGTAGCCGGAATCCCTGATCTGCAACGGCTGGTCGTCTGCGTCGGCTTCGGCATCGACACCTACCACGGCGTCTGCCATTCCCACGTTCTGGAAAACCTGGCAGCCCTGCAGCGAACCGGTGCCTACCTCGGCGCCTTCTCCATCCCACCGCAAAGCCCCGAAGCCACGGCCTATCTACGCGCCGTCGACCACGCCCAGGCCGCCACCCCACGCCGCCCCAGCATCGTCAACGGCCAGATCGCCGCCTCCCTGCGCGGCGAATTCGGCAACAGCCAGTTCACCGACCGCACCGCCGGCAGCGAACTGTTCGTCAACCCCCTGATGAGCATGTACTTCACCCTCGACCTGCCCGGCCTGGCCGCGAGCATCGGCTACCTCCCCCTGATCGAGGACACCTACTGGTTCGCCCAGATCTCCTACGCCATCGAGCAACACCGCGAACACCTCGACCGACGAACCTGGCGAGCCTTCCCCCACTAAAAGTGAGGTGCGTCCCGGATGGGACGCACCTGCAGCAGATGGCTATCGGGGCACCATATTGATCCACTCGATGCCGTTCGACGCCCAGAGCTGGATGGTCGCGCCTGGATACTGGAGCTTCCACTTGCTGCCCAGCACGATCACCTCGTATCGACCGGCCTGCCGGTTACGGACATGAAACTTGCCGTTGGCATCACTGGTCTGGTGGCTGACGATCCGTTTGGTGTACGGGTCGACGAGGAGCACCACAACTCCGGCAACTGGCGTCCCGCCGTGGGTGACGTTGACATCCGCGCTGCCCATCTGGCCGGGGACCCTGGCTGAGTCCCGTGCCTCCGGGTTGCCGTCGCCGCTGCCGTCGGGGCCGAAGTCGCAGGCGACGACGACCTCACCCCAATCATGGGCCTTGGTGGGAAGAGAATCGACGACTGTGACGGTCTTGCTCTCGCCTGCCGCGACCGTGAGGCCTGGGGTATCCCAGTTGAGGAGACCCCAGGCTGGGCTGTTGTTCATGCTGTTGTCGTTGCCGACGCGGTTGCACCAGGCTTTGAGGCCGGTGATGGGGGTGCTGCCCCGGTTGGTCAGCGTGACAGTGGCCTGGACGTTCTCGCCAGGCTGGTAACTGTCCTTGGACAAGGTGATCGACGCGCTGAGCCGGTCGGTCAACGGCCGGACTGCCCGGATGACCGACTGCAGGGGTGCGCCCTCGTCGATGGCGAACCTCTCATACGGCGTGACCCAGCCGTCCGGCGCGATCATTGACGACGAGTACTGACCGGTCGGGATCCGCGGGAACGCGAAGCCGCCATCCGGCCCCGTGGTGGTCTCGAAACTCGAGTACGGGACTCCGCCGGCCATCCTGACCTTGGTCCCACCGAGCGGCTCACCGGGATCCACTTGGTTGTTCTCGTTGCGGTCGCCGTAGACGACACCAGTCCAGCCACCGGTTGTGGCCCGGACCTCGGAGCGCAGGTCGAATTGCGGATCGTAGACCGGCCGCACCGATGGCGAAAACACCCGTCCCTTGATCGACACATTGTCGGTGGGGTTGTACAAGTAACTCGTCACTTCGAAAGTCCGCGTGACGCCCGGCTCGATCAGCGCACCGGCGTTATGGGCCAACTCGCCCCAACTGCTCGGATAGAAGTTGCCGCCGTCGGTGACCACAACCGCCTTCACGGCCGCCACCGTGCCGATATTGCTGATCGACAGACGCAGCGTGACCAACGCGCCCGCGGAATAGGACGGCTTGTCGAAGGCCGCCTCGACCTTCAACTCTGTCTGTTCGGGTTCGGCCTGAGCGGCTGGTGCCGCCATGAGCGCCAGCGCGAGCGCGGCGATGCCCGCGCCAAACCGGCGCGATAGTGTTCGCAACACAGGAACCTTCTTCAAGACGTGCAGGTTCGCAGCTCCCCGACGACCCCCTTGGGCCTGAGCCGACGTCCCCCAGTTCGTGGAATCAACCTTCGAGGGTCGGCTGGACACTGTCAATGCGGCTTTCAGGGCAACCGCCCCTGGACGGTTGATCGACAGGGGGCGCGGGCGGGACCTAACGTTGCGTCTGTGGACCTGCATAGCGCAGTCGCGAGTGGCGACGCGGATGCGGTCCGAGCGCTGCTCGCAACCGGGGCGGCGCTGTCGTCGACCGACGAACAGGGGTGTACGCCGCTTGAGGTCGCGCGTGATCCGGACATCGCGCGCCTGTTGATCTCGGCGGGGGCGCCGGTGCGGACCCATGGGCTGACGAGCCCGTTGCATCGGGCGGTCGAGTTCGGGTGGACTGATGTCGCGGAAATGCTGCTTGACCGGGGGGCTGATCCCAGCAGCAGGGATGAGTACGGCGATCTGCCGCAGGATCTTCTGCCGTCGGGGCCGTCGGTGTTACGGGAGCGGATGGCCCGGCGGCTGCGGTACCACGGGCAGTCGGCGCGGCTCGGGCTGGATGACGTGACCAATGGGACACAGCAGACAGTGGCGATCCGTCCACATCGCAGCGAGGCGCTGACCACTATGTACCGCGGGACTGTGCTGGTCCGGTGGGAACTCGAGCCGAGGATCAAGCCGCTGGAGATCCTCCGGGCCGGCACAAGGAGCGAGTTACGCGGGCCGGAAGGGTCCGTGACGGGCTCGCTGGTGGCGTTCGCCGGGCCGAAAACCGTGCAGTTACGGCAATGGGCCGCGATCAGGCTCGCGCACGAGTTACCGGACGCGCCGACCGGCAGCCTGGCGATGTCGCCGGACGGAACGCACCTGGCCATCGGCGGTGACCAGCGTCTTGTCATCGTCGACCCGCAGAGCGGCGCGATCGTCGCGGGCGACCACGAGCTTGATCACGCCGACTGGGAGGGACTCGGGGATTCCCGTGTCACACCAAGGTTCTCCCCGGACGGCCGGACGATCGCCGTGGCCAACTCGATGCGGGGAAGCTGGTGGCTGACCGTCCTGGACATCACCGGGGACGGACATTTACGGCACCGCTACGACCGGCGGGATCCGCAACCCTGGAGTTCCGAGGTCTCCGGCGCGATCAGGTTCTCACCGGACGGCGAGCTTGTCGTGATGTGGGTCCACCCCACCGCCGTGATCGCGACCCGCACGGCGACCGGCGAGGCGGCGTGGACCCACAAGCTCGAATCCGCCAGCGGATCACTCTGTTTCACCGGCGACGGACGGACTTTGGCCGTCGGCACCAGTTCCGGAGTGTCCTGGTTGGACGCCAACACCGGCAGGCCGCGTGGCCGCGAGACCACGTTCGGCGCCGTACACGATCTGGCGTACGCCGACCACTGTGGCATGCTCGCGGCCACGAGCACCGGGCTGCACCGGCTTCTCGGCTAGTCCCAGTCCAAAGAGGACCCGCTGGCGTACTCGGTCACGCGGGTCTCGAAGAAGTTCTTCTCCTTCCCCAGGTCCATCGCCTCCGACATCCACGGGAACGGGTTCTCCGCCGGGCCGAACACCGGCGCCAGGCCAAGCTGGGCGCAGCGGCGGTTGGTGATGAACCGCATGTACTGCTCGCAGAGCTCCGCGTTGAGACCCAGCAGCCCGTTGGGCATGGTGTCGCGGCCGTAGGCAACTTCCAGCTCACAGGCCTCGCCGAGCATCGTCCGGATCTCCGCCTGGAACTCCGGCGTCCACAGGCCCGGGTTCTCGATCTTGATCTGGTTGATCGTGTCGATGCCGAAGTTCAGGTGGATCGACTCGTCACGCAGGATGTACTGGTACTGCTCGGCGATGCCGACCATCTTGTTGCGCCGGCCCAGCGACAGGATCTGGGCGAAGCCGGTGTAGAACCACATCCCCTCGAACACGACGTAGAACGCCACCAGGTCCCGCAGGAAGGCCTGGTCGTTCTCGTGCGTCCCGGTTCTGAACGACGGGTCCTCCAGGTTCTTGGTGTAGTCCAGCGCCCACGCGGCCTTGTCGGTGATCGACGGGACCTCGCGGTACATGTTGAACAGCTCACCCTCGTCCAGGCCGAGCGATTCGCAGATGTACTCGAAGGTGTGCGTGTGCACGGCCTCCTCGAACGCCTGCCGCAACAGGTACTGGCGGCACTCGGGGTTGGTCAGGTGCCGGTACACCGCGAGCACGATGTTGTTGGCCACCAACGACTCCGAAGTCGCGAAGAAGCCGAGGTTGCGCTTGATCGCGTGCCGCTCGTCCGCAGTGAGCCCGTCGGGTGAACGCCACAGCGCGATGTCGGCCTGCATCGAGACCTCGGTCGGCATCCAGTGGTTCGCGCAGCCGGCCAGGTACTTGTCCCACGCCCACTGGTACTTCAGCGGCAGCAACTGGTTGACGTCGGCGCGGGCGTTGATCATCGCCTTGTCGTCGACGTGCACCCGGGAAGCGCCACGCTCGATCAAAGATGGCTCAGTCACTGGCAGGCCTCACAGTCCGGGTCGGTGATGGAGCAGGCGGCGGCTTCGACCTTGACGGCGTTCAGCTTGCCGTCGGTGCCCTGCAAAGTGCTCTTCTCGACGTGGGTGGCGCTCTGCGAACGCAGGTAGTACGTGGTCTTCAAGCCCTTGCGCCAGGCCAGCCGGTACAAGGTGTCCAGCTTGCGGCCGCTTGGCGCGCAAATGTACAGGTTGAGCGACTGCGCCTGGTCGATCCACTTCTGCCGGCGCGACGCGGCCTCGATCAGCCAGTCGCTGGAGATCTCGAAAGCCGTGGCGTACAAGGCCTTCAAGTCCACCGGGATCCGGCCGACCGGCTCGAGCGCGCCGTCGTGCAGCTTGAGGTCGGCGACCATCGCCGAGTCCCACAGCCCACGCTGTTTCAGGTCCGCCACCAGGTGCGCGTTCACCACAGTGAAGTCGCCGGACATGTTCGACTTCACATACAGGTTGCGGTACAACGGCTCGATCGACTGCCCGACCCCGCAGATGTTGGAGATGGTCGCGGTCGGCGCGATCGCCATGATGTTGGAGTTGCGGACACCACTTCTGACACGCGTGCGCAGCGCGTCCCAGTCCAGAGTGGACTCAGTGTTCATGTCAAGCTGATCACGCGCCTCGGCAAGCCGCGCGATCGAGTCGATCGGCAGAACCCCCTGACTCCACAGCGATCCGTCGAACGTCTCGTACCGGCCCCGCTCTTCAGCCAGGTCAGCCGACGCCGAAATGGCGTAGTAGCTGATCTCCTCCATGCTGCGGTCGGCGAACTCGACTGTCTGCGCCGACGCGAGCGGAACCCTGAGCGTGAACAGCGAATCGGCGAACCCCATCAGCCCCAGCCCGATCGGCCGGTGCCGCAGGTTGGACCGGCGCGCCTCCGGGATCGTGTAGAAGTTGATGTCGATCACATTGTCCAGCATCCGGACCGCGGTCTTCACGGTCCGCTCCAGCCGGGCGTGGTCAATCCCCTGCGGCGTCACATGATTCGCCAGATTGACCGACCCCAGGTTACAGACCGCGACCTCGTCCGCACTCGTGTTCAACGTGATCTCGGTGCACAGATTCGACGAGTGCACCACACCCACGTGCTGCTGCGGCGACCGCAGGTTGCACGGATCCTTGAAGGTGATCCACGGATGCCCGGTCTCGAACAACATGGTCAGCATCCGCCGCCACATGTCGACGGCCTTCACCCGCCGGAACACCCGGATCTCGCCACGATCCGCCGCTTCTTCGTAGGCACGGTAACGCTTCGCGAACTCCAGCCCATAGCTGTCGTGCAGATCCGGAACCTCGTCGGGCGAGAACAGCGTCCACTGCCCGTCGGCCTCGACTCGGCGCATGAACTCGTCCGGCACCCAGTTCGCCGTGTTCATGTCATGCGTCCGACGCCGGTCATCACCGGTGTTCTTACGCAGGTCCAGGAACTCTTCAACGTCGATGTGCCACGTCTCAAGGTAGGCACACGCCGCGCCCTTACGCTTTCCGCCGTTGTGTACCAGTCCGGCGGTCGTCATGTAGGACTCGTCTGTCTCGACTTTGAGGTCGAACACAGTCGGCACGACTTCGGTCGCGCACACATCCCGGACCCGGGTGAAGACCATTCCCCCATGCTCGATCCAGTTGTGTTTGGCGACAGGGCGGCAGCCAACAAGCTCGGCGATACCCGCGACGGCGGGAACACGGATGTCAAATGCCTTGACCACACCGGAAAAGGAGATCCGCGTTCCGTCAGAACGGATGCCGGTATGATCCTGTTCGCGCTCCCGGTACTGACCGGCTGACGGAACTCCCAGTCGGAGCAGCTGGTAACGAACTCCTGACGCAAGCGACGGGGAGGTCGTAGTGAAGTAGATCTCGACACCACGCGACACGCCGCCATCAGTTTCCAGCAGCCCTTGCAGCAGCATTCGAGTCTGCACATGAGGCAAGTGCGAGAACCGGCGAGCGATGCGCTTGTGCCGCTGGTCGTCATACAGATCGTCGTAGGTGAAAGGCAGTGTCGGGTCACCCGCTCCGGCGATGCGCCCGGTTACGGCGTCGCGCCGTACTCCACGACCAGAAGCCCAGCTGATCTGGAGATAGGTGTCGTCTCGCCCACGCTCCCAAAAATGGATGCCGCGCTCAGTGAGATAGCTGCGCACGAAGTCAAGATGTATGTCCAGTTCTGGATTGCCCGAGACGCCCCACTGCATCCCATCCTTCGACAGATGTCCGTCGCCCAGCAGGATTCCGTAGAGTCGTGCGTCGTCCTCAGTGAGACCCGGGACCGGCACAATCTCTGTCGGCACGACCTGCCCGACGTAGTCTCCCTTCGTCAGCTGACCGGCATCGATCCACTCCGGCCTGACCTTGTCGTTGGCCAGCCACTTGAGAGTCCGGCTGTTGGCCTGTTCCAGCGGCACACCCTTGATCGCGTAGAACGGGTGCCCCGCAGTGACCTTCAGCTTCTCGATCGAGTGCTTGATGGTCACTTCCACCATGGGGTCGATCTGGTCGTAGACAAGCACCTCGGCAACTTCGCGGTAGTTGCCACTCGCGCCGAGAACCAGGTCACCAGCCTGGACATCCTGGATCGCCTTCGCACCATCGGCCGTGTAAATCATGGTCTCGCCGGCGAAGCACTGGTTGACCGCGACCGTAGTGTCATTGGCGATTTTCAGGAACGGCACAACGCCCTGGGACTGGCCGTTGGTGCCCTTGATGTGGGCGCCCATGCCGCGGACCGGGGTCCAGTCGTTGCCGAGGCCGCCTGAGTACTTGGCAAGCAGGGCGTTGTTGCGGTAGCTCTGGAAGATGCCGTCCAGGTCGTCGTCCACAGTGGTCAGGAAGCAGGACGAGAGCTGCGGGCGGGTGGTGCCGGAGTTGAACAGGGTCGGTGTGGAGCACATGAAGTCGAACGACGACAGCAGTTCGTAGAACGAGATCGCGCGGGCCTCCCGGTCGTCCTCCCGGATGGCCAGGCCCATCGCGACGCGCATGAAGAACGCCTGCGGGAGCTCGTACCGCACGCCACGCTCGTGCAGCAGGTAGCGGTCGTAAAGCGTTTGCATGCCAAGGAATCCGAACGCGAGGTCGCGTTCCGGCTTGATCGCGGCGGCGATCCGGTCCAGGTCGAACGTGGCCAGTTCGGGGTCCAGACGGCCCAGTTCGATGCCCTTGCGCACGTATTCGTGGAAGTACTTCTCCTCCGGGAGCACGCCGTGGACCTCGCGGTGGAGTTTGCCCAGCAACAGCCGCGCGCACACGAACGAGTAGTTCGGCTCGGTTTCCACGAGTGTGCGCGCCGACATGATCAGCGCGTCGTCGAGCTCCTTGCCGGTGATGCCCTGGTAGATGTTGCGTTCCACCTCGGCGATCACCAGCTCGGCCGCCACGTCGGACAGGCCGGCGCACGCGTCGGCGACGCGGCTTTCATAACCAATAGCTGTAGCTGTCACAACCCTCTCCTCGCGAGCCAGACCGCCCAGAGCACACGGCATCACAAAGAAGCCGTGCCGGCCCACCCGCGAGGCTCCGGACACG
The DNA here is from genome assembly GCF_017876405.1 of Kibdelosporangium banguiense. Lineage (GTDB taxonomy): Bacteria > Actinomycetota > Actinomycetes > Mycobacteriales > Pseudonocardiaceae > Kibdelosporangium > Kibdelosporangium banguiense. Next base: position 12,626,074 of record NZ_JAGINW010000001.1, read on the forward strand.
CGCACGCCTACGGCGCACGCATCGATGGCAGGTCTTCGGACTCGTGGGCGCCAAACTCCGACCTACTGGCCGTCGCTTCCCAGGCTTGCGCCCAGTGCTTCAATGACGGCTGTCGTTCCCACTCACCGCTGCGGGGCAGTCCCGGATTCGCACCGGGTTCCCTTGTCGCATCGACAGCGCAGACCCTACATGTAGTGGCGGCGCAGCAAACACACCCCTAGATTTACCGGCGTGTTGCGGGTTCGATCTTCACGCCGTCCCTGGCCGCGCGGCGCTCGCCCCAGGCGTAGAGGGCCTGCAGGACGGGCCTGAGCTCGTCGTCGATCATCCGGTAAGTGACGACCGGCGGCACTTGCGAGTGAACTTCACGCTCGATGAGACCATCGGACTCGAGTTCACGCAGTCGCTGGGTGAGCATCTTCTCGGTGATGTCGGGCATCAGCCTGCGTAGCTCGCCGTAACGCAACGGGCCTTCTTTGAGGTGCGCCAGGACAACCACCGCCCACTTGCCGCCAATGGTGTCCATCGCCAGTTCCACAGGGCAGTAGTACCGCGTCCGTCGTACGCTCACGCACCACAAAGTACGTACTTGAGCCGGTGACGCCAAAGGTGGTCGACTGGACATGTGATCATCGAGTACATCCGTTACCGCGTCCCCGATGCCCAGGCCAAGGCGTTCGAGGAGGCGTACCGGCGGGCAGCCGTGTCGCTGCAGACCTCGCCTTTCTGCCATACCTACGATCTGGCGCGGTGCGAGGAGCAACCGGAGAGCTACATCCTGCGGATCACGTGGACCTCCACCGAGGACCATCTGCGGGGTTTCCGGGGCAGCCCGCAGTTCAAGGATTTCTTCGCCGAGATCAAGGACTACGTGTCCGGGATCGAGGAAATGCGGCACTACCAACCGGTTGATCTTGTGCCGTCGCTCTACGAATGGGCCGGCGGCGCCGAGGCGTTCGAGAAACTGTTCACCACGTTCTACGCGCATGTCGCCCAGGACCCGATCCTGGCCCCGGTTTTCGCGGGCATGAACCCGAATCACCCCAAGCATGTGGCCGCGTGGCTCGGCGAGGTCTTCGGCGGGCCGAAGACCTACTCGCAGCGGCACGGCGGCCATCGGCACATGATCTCCCGCCATCTCGGCAGGGCGCTCACCGAAACTCATCGGCACCGCTGGGTCGATCTGTTGATCGACACTGCGGACGAGGTCGGACTGCCGGCCGACGCGGAGTTCCGGTCGGCTTTCGCCGGCTATCTGGAATGGGGCACCCGAATGGCGTTGATGTTCTCGCAGCCCGGCGCCGAAGCGACCATGAGCGAACCAATGCCCAGCTGGGGCTGGGGTGAAGTACGGCCCTGGCCCCGTTAACGGACCTCCAGCCCAAGCGCTTGCGCGATCGTCATGGCCTGTTCGACACCGATGATCGCGCCTTTCAACTCGACTTCGTAGGGGTTGAACGCGGACAGATCGCTGCCGCGCAAGTCAGCCTGGCCGAATTTCACGCCACGCACTTGCGCGGCGGACAGGTCCACATTCACGAACTCTGATTTCTCACAGTTCGCACCGGACAGGTCCGCTTCCCGCATCCGCACCCGGTGGAATCGCGCATTGCGCAAGTCCAAACCGGACAGTGAAACGAAGGACCAGTCACCGCCGCTTACCCGCAACGGCCGGACTGTGCACTCTTTGAATGTGCTGCCGACGAGCTTGCATCCGTCGAACTCGGCGTCGAAGAAGTTGCAGCGCAGGAAAGTACAGCCGATGAAGGCCGCGCTGGCGTGCTTCGAGGCGTTGAACTTGACGTTGCCGAAGGCGCATTCCTGGAAGGTGCTGCCGCGGTTGACGACCTCGGTCAGATCCACTTCCTGGAAGGAGCATTTCGAGTACGCGCGTCCGTCGAATTCCTCGCCGTACCAGTCCTCGCCGTTGAACTTCTCGCCTTCGATCACGGTTTCGGTCACAACGGTGAACTTACCCAGGAGAACACCTGGCGCCACGCCTCGACCCGCTCGACATCCAGATTCGCCGCCCTGGCAAGGGCTTTGACCTGTGACGGCTCGGCGACCGCGTAGTCCATCGCGTCGAAGGCCCGTTCTCCCGCGCACGCCTTGGGATCGATCACCATCAGCTTGCCCCGGGCACCGTGGATGATGTTGTGGAAATGCAGATCCCCGTGCAGCAGAACGGTTTCCGGCTGGGATGCGACCAGCTCGTCACGCAGCTTGCGCGGTGATCCGATGTCCACACCGCGACGCTCGAACCGTTCGAAGATCTCCTCGGTGTAGCCGGCGAGTTCCCGCCGGGCCGCGGCCGGATCACCGGCAGCGTGCAGATCTCCCATCAGTTCAGCGAATTCCTCCGGCGGCGGCGTCTCGGTCACGAACGTGCCCGGCTCGATCGTCTCCATCAACACAGCGCCCGGCTCGGCGGAGAACACCATCGGCACGCGGCGGCTGTGCACGAACATCTGCATGATCTCGACCTGCTCGTCGAGGAAGTCCTCTTGCGGGGACAGCTTGAGCACGCCTGCGCCGCAGCGGATGGCTATCGAGGAATTCCCCGTCGGGTAGGGCTCTCCCACCTGCAGGTGCCAGCGATCGGCCAGGTCGGCGATCCGCGCGGGCAACTGGTCCACCCACGCGTTGACGTCCTCGCCGAACCGGCGTACCAGCCGGGCCCTGGCCGGTTGCAGATTCACCCCACGAGCTTATCCAGCGGAACATCAACAGCGCGCGCGATCGCGGCGACGGTGAAGAATGCCGGAGTCGGCACCCGGCCGTGTTCGATTTTGCGGAGGGTCTCCACGGAGATCCCCGCTGCCGCGGCGACCTCGACGGTCGTCCGGTCGGCACGTGCAGCCCGCAAAGCCTCGCCTAGCCGGACACCGCGTTCGCGGTCCTCGGGGGTGAGCGGTGGTCGCACCATGACGCAATAGTAATACTGTGATAAGAATACCGGGATAGTTATCCCGTACTGGAGAGCGTGATGGTTGAACTCAAGACACCGGCCGAACTGGAGCTGATGCGTGAAGCGGGCAAAGTGGTGGCCGCCGCGCTCGCCGCGACCAAACAAGCGGCCGCTCCCGGGGTGTCCCTGCGAGAGTTGGACACCATCGCAGCCGAAGTGATCGCGGCGCGTGGCGCCAAGTCGTCGTTCCTGCACTACCACCCGCATTTCGCGCCGACGCCGTTCCCGGGCGTGATCTGCGCGTCGGTCAACGACATGGTCGTGCACGGCATCCCGAACGACTATGAGCTGCAAGAAGGCGACCTGGTCAGCATCGACTGCGGGGCCCATGTCGCCGGATTCCACGGGGACTCGGCGATCAGCTTCACCATCGGCGAGCCCACCGAAGCCGACGCGGCCCTCATCGAGGTCACCCTGGAAGCCCTCAACGCCGGCATCGCCGCCGCACGCGTCGGCAACCGGCTGGGCGACGTGTCCAACGCCGTCGGCAAGATCGGCCGGGCAAAGGGCTACGGCCTGCTCGCGCACCACGGCGGCCACGGAGTCGGCCGCAAGATGCATGAGGAGCCGCACGTGCCCAACGAGGGCAAAGCCGGCCGAGGGCTGAAACTCAAGCCGGGACTCGTGATCGCGATCGAGCCGATGTTCATCGCCGGTGGCCGGGACGCCTATGTGACCGAGCCGGACGGCTGGGGCCTGCGCTCCTGCGACCGCACCCGCGCCGCCCACTGGGAGCACACCATCGCCATCACGCCCAACGGCCCCGTCGTGCTCACCGCGCCGTAAAGCTGTGCCCCCAAAGTGGCTTTCGGAGCGTTGGATGCTCCGAAAGCCACTTTGGGGGCGAAAACTCAGCCGAAGAAGACTTCGGCTTCCTCGTAGCGCTCGAGCGGGACGGTCTTGAGTTCCGCGGTGGCCTCAGACAGCTTGACGCGGACGATGTCGGTTCCGCGCAACGCGACCATCACACCGAAGTCGCCGTCGTGCACCGCGTCCACAGCGTGCAGACCGAACCGGGTCGCCAGGACACGGTCGTACGCCGTCGGCGTGCCGCCACGCTGCGTGTGGCCGAGCACCACGGCGCGGGACTCCTTGCCCGTACGCTGCGCGATCTCCTCAGCCAGCCACGTGCCGACGCCGCCCAGCCGGACGTGCCCGAACGCGTCCTTCTCACCGCTGGTGAGCACCTCAGCGCCGCCTTCCGGCACCGCGCCCTCGGCCACGACGATGATCGGCGCGTACTCGCGCTCGAACCGCCGCTCGACCCACTGCACGACCTTGTCCACGCTGAAGGGGCGCTCCGGCACCAGGATCACGTTCGCGCCACCTGCAAGACCCGAGTGCAGCGCGATCCAGCCTGCGTGCCGGCCCATGACCTCACAGACAAGTGCGCGGTGGTGCGACTCGGCCGTGGTGCGCAGCCGGTCGATCGACTCGGTCGCGATGTGCACCGCCGTGTCGAACCCGAACGTGTAGTCCGTCGCGCCCAGGTCGTTGTCGATCGTCTTCGGCACGCCGACCACGCCGACACCGTCGTCGGTCAGGCGCTTGGCCACACCGAGCGTGTCCTCGCCACCGATCGCGACGAGCGCGTCGATGCCCTGGTCGGCCAGGACCTTCTTGATCTTCTCGACGCCGCCGTCGACCTTGTACGGGTTGGTGCGCGACGAGCCGAGGATCGTGCCGCCCCGGGTGAGGATGTCTTCGACCTGGTCGAGCCCGATCGGCTTCGACTTACCTTCGAGTGGACCCTGCCAGCCGTTGCGGAAACCGACGATCTCCCAGCCGTGGGCCTCGATGCCTTTGCGGACCACGGCCCTGATCACCGCGTTCAGCCCAGGACAGTCGCCACCACCAGTGAGTACGCCTATACGCATGACAGAAAGGGTGTCACGAGCTGGATCGGTAAAGCAACCGGCCCCCGCTTAACGGACGGGAAACCCCCGGCGGAGCCGCTCGATCTCGATCACGTTCCAGCGCGCGAGGTTATGACGGGCGTCCGCGAGCGCGTCGTGCGCGTCGGTCGGGGGGTTCGGCAACTGCGGTTTGCCCACGTCCTCCCAGCGCTGACGCAGGTCACGCGTGAACCGCGGCAGCTGACGCGGCAACGCCGGCATCGCACCCCACAACTGCGCCAACGCGACATGGTCATACGCGGCGAACCACGCCCAGAGCTCGACGTTCTCGCCCTTCGGGCTGAGGAACGCCATCAGGTCCGCACGGATCTGTGCGCGGCTACGCCACGCCTTGTCGCCCGGCGAGGGCAGCTTGTCGAGCACGTTCTCGCGTACCCACTGACCGGCCTTGTCCGGGTCGAACTCGGTGGACACCGCGTAGAACTCTCTGCCGTCCTCGCAAATGACACCGATGGACACAAGATCGATGGTCACCCCATCTTCAATGAATTCGGTGTCGTAAAAAAATCGCACCCGGCAACCTTAGTTGCGGATCATCCGGCTTTGGTCTCGGGGATGCGGTCGGGCTCGCGCTGGGCCGGCACGCCGTCCGACGGCTGCGCGGTCTGCAGCTCCTTGACTTTCGCCGCGTACATGTCGACATACTCCTGGCCGGAGAGCTCCATCAGCGCGTACATCACCTCGTCGGTGATCGACCGCTCGACGAACCGGTCGCCGGACAGGCCCTCGTAGCGGGAGAAGTCCAGCGGCTCGCCGAACTTCACCCGGATCTTGGTCGGCTTCCACATCTTGGATCCGATCGGGTTGGCGATGTCAGTGCCGAACATGGCGACCGGGATGATCGGCACGCCCGCCTCGAGCGCGATCCGTGCCATGCCGGTCTTGCCCTTGTAGAGCCGGCCGTCGGGCGAACGTGTGCCCTCCGGGTAGATCCCCAGCAGGTTGCCTTCGCGAAGCAGCCGGATGCCGGTATCCAGCGCGGCCTGCGCGGCCGAGCCGCCGGTGCGGTCCATCGGGATCTGCCCCATGCCGGTCATGAACCACTTCTTGAAGGCGCCCTTGATGCCCTTCTCGGTGAAGTACTCCAGTTTGGCCGGGAACGTCACCCGCCGGCGCGGGATCACCAGCGGCATGAAGAACGAATCGGACACCGCGAGGTGGTTGCTGGCCAGGATGGCGCCGCCGGTCTTCGGGATGTTCTCCAGCCCCTCGGCCTCCGGACGGAAGAACAGCCGGAGAATCGGCCCTATCAGGACATTTTTCATGACGAAGTACAGCACCGTGTAGAGCGCCTCCTGCCCTGACTCCTCCGTGGCCCGCGCAACAGCCTACGAACAGTCGCCGGTCAGGCACAACGCGGCTGGTAGGGCATTGTCCGGGATAACAACGCGCAAAAGACCCCGAAGTTACTGGCCAACCGGGTGGTGGTCCGTGCGACGATGGCCCTACGAGGACCAAGACGAGGAGGAGTCGGGTGCGCTGCGAGCTCGTCGGGAGCGCGTCGTGAAGGGCGGGGCGGACGGACCGGAGGACGTCGACGCCGCGTTCGCTCAGATCGTCGCCGACCTGGAACGCGAAGGCCTCGGTTCGACGGTGTCGGCTGATCTCGACCTGGAACGCGACCCGCCCCAGGACCTGCCCGACGACGACGGCAAGGCAACGGACAAGGACCCGGACGACGACAAACCGGTCGCCCGCTCCACCAGAGCCGACCTGCTCGACGAACCAGACCTGCCCGAAATCTCCATGCCTGCGACAGCGGGCTGGCGCGGCCACGAAACCGAAATGGACTGGGCCTGGAGCACCGAGGACGACCACTACGTCCCGCCCGAGCCACCACCCCTGCCCAAGCCGAGCGCCCTGACGATCCTCGCCCTGGTCCTGATGCTGATAGCGCTCTTCCTACTGGTAGCGCCCAGCGTCATCGGCCTCGCCACCCGCGTGGCCACCCCCATCGCCCTGGTCTCAGCAGCCGTCGGCATAGGCCTGGTAGTCCTACGCATCCGCCAGAACAACCCACCCGGCGACGACAACGGCGCCCAGGTCTGACACAGCCTCCGGCCCCCTAGTCCTACCCCCTGACAAAACCGGCTCCCCAAGATCAATTCTCGCCCGGTTGTCCACAGCCGCCTTTGCTAATCTGGTCCCAGTGTCTTTTCCTCGCCAAGTGCCGACTGGGTCTGTCAGTGGCCGGTATAGAGGGATTCTATACGGTCGGCGTATTTTGTTGTGATTACTTCGCGGCGGAGTTTCAGGCTGGGGGTTATTTCGCCGCGTTCTTCGGTGAAGTCTTCGGGGAGGATTGCGAAGGTGCGGATTGATTCGGCGCGGGAGACCGCTTTGTTCGCGTCGTCTACTGCCTTCTGGAGTTCCGCGCGCAGGTCTGGGTCGTCCGCCAGATCTGCGGGGGTGGCGGTGGACGGTTTACTGCGCCGGGTTTTCCAGTGTGTGAAATAGTCTGTGTCGAGGGTGATCAGGACTCCGATGAAGGGTTTTCGGTCGCCTACCACCAGGCATTGGCTTATCAGGGGGTGTAGACGCAGCCTGTCTTCCAATACTGTGGGCGCTACGTTTTTTCCGCCCGCCGTTACTATTATTTCTTTTTTTCGGCCGGTGATCACGAGGAAGCCGTCGTCGTCGAGTGTGCCGAGGTCTCCGGTGTGCAGCCAGCCTTCTTGCAGGGATTCCTTGGTGGCGGCTTCGTTGTGCCAGTAGCCGCGGAACACCATGTCGCCGGACAACAGTACTTCTCCGTCGCCCGCGATTTGCACTGATGCGCCTGCGACTGGCCTGCCGACTGTGCCGACCTTGAAACCAGTGGATGTGTTCACCGCTATCGCTGCCGATGTCTCGGTCAGGCCGTAGCCTTCGAAAACTGGGACGCCGATTCCACGGAAGAAGTGGCCGAGCCGTTCCCCCAGTGGTGCTCCACCCGAGATTGCTGCCTCGCATCGGCCGCCGAGGGCGGTACGGAGTTTTCCATAGACTAGCCGGTCGGCGACCAGGTGCTTTGCTTTCAGGGCCAGGCTTGGACTGTCTGTCCGGCTGTATTCCAGCGCCAGCTCCTCGGCCGCGTCGAAGATTTTTCCTTTGCCTTCCGCGTGTGCTTTCTGCTTGGCGGAGTTGTAGACCTTCTCGAACACGCGCGGCACTGCCACCACGAATGTCGGCCGGAATGTGCCTAGGTCACGGACCAGGGTCTTGACGTCCGGCAGGTGCCCCAGCGTGGTCCGCGCGTAGACGCAGCAGATCGCGATCGCACGGGCGAACACGTGCGCGAGTGGCAGGAACACCAGCATCGAGTTGCCTGCCCGGAGCAACTGTGGGAACGCCTGGATGTCGGCCCTGACTTCGGCGAGCAGATTGCGGTGTGTCAGCTCGACGCCTTTGGGGCGTCCTGTCGTACCTGAGGTGTAGACGAGCGTCGCCGTCGAATCAGCACGCACTCCGCGGCGCAGTTCGTGCGTGGTGTCGTCGTCGACATCCGAGCCGAGTGCGGTCAGCTCGTCCACGGCCGGGGCCAGCTCAGGCCCCGCGTCCATCTGCCAGACCCGGGCCAGTTCGGGCAGGCGGTCCACCAGGCTGTCCACCAGTTCGTGGTGGGCGGCGGTTTCCACGACCAGTGCGCGGGCGCCGGAGTCGGCCAGGATCCATTCGACCTGCTCGGCCGACGAGGTCTCGTAGATCGGGACGGTCACGCAGCCCGCGGTCCAGATGGCGAAGTCCAGCAGTGACCACTCGTACCGTGTCTTGGACAGCAGCGCGACCCGGTCGCCTGGCCGGAGCCCGGAGGCGATCAGTCCTTTCGCGACAGCGAGCACGTGCGCGGCGAACTCGCGGGCGGTGACGTCCACCCATGAGCCGTCGATCTGACGCCGGAAGCTGACCGCGTCACCGAACCGGTCCGCGTTCGCCCAGATCATGTCGGTGAGGTTCTCTTCGCCGGTCACCGTGATCGTGGCCGGAGCACTGTATTCCCGCACGTCACGTGAACTTAGTACAGACCGCATGACACCATGCACCTTGTGCCTGCTGTGGACGTCGTCGACGAGACCTTCCTCGCCGTGCCCCCGCCCGTGGTCAAAGCCGCCTTCGCCGACCGGCGGGCGTGGCGTGGGTTCTGGCCGGATCTCACTCTTGAGGTGTACCTCGACCGGGGTGACGAAGGCCTGCGCTGGACTGTGCAGGGCGCGCTGACCGGGAGCATGGAGGTGTGGCTGGAGCCGATGCTGGACGGCACGCTCCTGCACTACTTCCTGCGCGCGGATCTGCCCCGGCCGGCGCAGCCGCGGCAGATCCAGCGGGAGATCAACCGCCGCCAGCGGGCGGCCAAGAGCATCGCCCTGGATCTCAAGACCGTCTTGGAGGATGGACGCCGCCCCGGCTGCCCGCCGTAAGGTAGGTCTGGTGCGGGTCCACGTGGTTTCCGATGTCCATGGCAATTCGGACGCTCTGGCAAGGGCCGGCGAAGGTGCCGACGCGCTGGTGGTCCTCGGCGATCTGATCGACTTCGTGGACTACCACGATCACAGCGGCGGCATTCTCGGCCGCGTGTTCGGCCCGGAGAAGGTCGCCAAGTTCGCGTATTTCCGGCGCAGCCGGATGCACGCCGAGCTGGCCGTGTTCGCCCGCGAGCTGTGGGCCAGCCTGGACAACGCGGCCGACGTCGTGCAGGAGGCGATCCTAGAGCAGTACGCCCGGCTGTTCGTGGCGATGACCGCGCCGACGTACGCCACGCCCGGCAATGTGGACGTGCCCGAACTGTGGTCGCAGTTCGCCAGGGACGACCTGACGATCCTGGACGGCGCCGTCGCGGAGATCGGCGGGCTGCGGTTCGGGTTCGTCGGCGGGGCGTTGCTGGCCCCGGGCGGCCGGGTCCGGCGGTCCGGCGTGTGGCTTCCCCACCTGCGTACCGAGGACGACTTCAACGCCGGTGTCGGCAAGCTCACCGATGTCGACGTGCTGTGCACGCACATCCCGCCGGCTGTGCCGGAACTCACCTATGACGTGGTCGCCCGTCGCGCGGAGCTGGGCTCGCGGGCGCTGCTGGAGTTGATCACCGAGCAACGGCCGCGGTGGTCGCTGTTCGGCCATGTGCACCAGCCGCTGGCTGCACGGATGCGAGTGGGCATGACCGATTGCATCAATGTCGGACATTTCCAGCGCACGCAGGTGCCGCACGTACTGCGGTGGTGAGCTGACCAGGTAGCCTGCCCGGCATGGCCGACGAGTCCACCCAGTCCATCACCGTTGAGGCAGACCCGGACACGATCATGGGCGTGATCGCGGACTTCCCCGCGTACCCGGAGTGGACCGGGGCGGTGAAAGAGGTCGAGATCATCGCCGAGGACGCCGACGGGCAGGCCGAACAGGTCCGGTTCGTGATCGACGCGGGCATGTTCAAGGACACCTACACCCTGGCGTACCAGTGGGCCGAGGACGGCCTGTCGGTGAGCTGGGACCTGGTCAAAGGCCAGATGCAGAAGTCGCAGCGGGGCCGTTACGCCCTGCAGCCGCAGGGCGACGCGACCAAGGTGACCTACACCCTGTCGGTGCAGCTGGCGGTCCCGATGATCGGGCTGTTCCGCCGCAAGGCCGAGAAAATGATCATGGACATCGCGCTGAAGGACCTCAAGCGCCGGGCCGAAGGGTTGTAGTCGGCGCCTTGCGGATCCTGCTGTTCACCGGAAAGGGCGGGGTGGGCAAGACCACCCTGGCCGCGGCCACCGCGGTAGCGCTGGCCGGGCGTGGGCGCGAGACACTCGTCGTGTCCACCGATCCCGCGCATTCGCTGGCGGACGCCTTCGGTGTCAGGCTTTCCGGTCAACCGTCCCCAGTGGACAGCAAGCTGCACGCGGCGCACGTGGACACCCGTGGCCTGGTCGATTCGGCCTGGGACGAGCTGCGTTCGCAGCTGCGAGCCGTGCTCGCCGGGGCCGGGGTGGACGAGCTGGACGCCGAGGAGCTGACGGTCGTTCCCGGCCTGGACGAGCTGCTGGCGCTGACCGAGGTGGCCCGGCTGGCGAAGACCGGCACCTGGGACGCGGTCGTCGTGGACTGCGGCCCGACCGCGGAAACGTTGCGGCTGCTGGCGTTGCCGGACGCGATCGCGACCTACCTGCAGCGGGCTTTCCCCGCGCGGTCGGTGCGCGGCATGGTCAGCGGGGTGGGCAAGCAGGGCTGGGCCGAGGCGATCAGCCGGCTCGCGTCCCATCTGACCGAACTCCGCGGGCTGCTGGCCGATCCGCAGGTGACCAGCGTGCGCCTGGTGCTCACGCCGGAACGGCTGGTGGTGGCCGAGAGCAAACGCACCCTGGCCGCGTTGGCGCTGCGGGACATCCGGGTCGACGGGATGATCGCCAACCGGCTCGTCCCCAAGGCCGGGATGCGGCGTGGCCCGGCAGCGACCTGGCTGCGCACCCGGCGCGGCGAGCAGGACGAAGTACTGACCGAGCTGCGGGCTTCGACGCCGATCGAGCTGCATGTGGTCGAGCACAGGGCTGCCGAGCCGGTCGGGCCGGAGGCCTTGGCCTCGTTGGCCGACGAGCTCTACGGCCGGTCAGACCCATTGACCTGCAACACTTCCCGGCCGCCTTCGCTGTTGCAGATAAGGCCGGAGGGAAACGGGTACGCATTGCGTGTGGCGATCCCGTTGACCGAGCAGTCCGATGTAGACCTCGCGCGAGTCGGCGACGACCTCGCGGTGACCGTCGACGGCATGCGCCGTTTGGTGCCGTTGCCCGCTGTATTGCGGCGTTATGAAGTCGCCGACGCCTCTGTCGACGCCGAAGGCCTGTTGCTGAAGTTCGCGCAGACCGTACGGTCTTCGGAGAGCCCGCTGTGAGCGCCGAACCGGGCACCCGGCTGCTTGAGGAGATCGTGTTGCTGCTGGACGCGGTGGCCGAACGCCTGGGCCCCGTGCTGGACCGAGTCGCAGCCGAGCACGACGGGCCGCCTGACAACTGTCCACTGTGTGCGGTCTCCGCATTGCTGCGCGGTGAGCCGAACGAGCTGGCCGCGGCCTCGCTTGATCGTGCCGCGGACATCGTGGCGCTGCTGCGGGCCGTGCTGGCCGACCGTTGGGAACCCGGTGTGCCGCATATGCCCGGATTCCGGCCCGCGCACCGGCCCGGCCGAGCGGGCGAGCCCAGCCGGGGCAACAATCGCAAGGTGGAACACATCAAGGTGCGCCCCGGTTTCGGCCCGCCCAGATGTTGACGGTCGGCGTCGACATCGGGGGAACGAGTGTGCGTGCCGGTGTCGTGGACAAACGGGGAACCATCCTGGACACCGCACGCATCGGCACTCCATCGGGTGCGGATGCGCTGAACGACGCCATCGTGTCGGTGGTCAGCTCCCTGTCCGAACGCCACCCGGTCTCCGCTGTCGGGCTGGCCGTGGCGGGTTTCGTGGCCACGGACCTCAAAACTGTGATGTTCGCCCCGCATCTGGCCTGGCGCCGGGCAGCCGTGGCCGACCGGATCTCCCGCAAGCTCGATCTGCCGGTGGTCCTGGAACACGACGCCAACGCCGCGGCCCTTGCCGAGTTCCGATACGGCGCGGCGCGGGGCGCGAAGGTGGCGGCGTTGATCGCGATCGGTACCGGGATCGGCGCGGGCCTGCTGCTGGACGGCAGGATCTTCCGCGGCGCCCACGGCGTTGCCCCTGAGCTTGGTCACCTGCGGATAGTCCCGGACGGCCGGCCTTGTTCCTGTGGGAAGTCGGGCTGCTGGGAACGCTATTGCAGCGGGACGGCACTGAGCACGACCGCGATCGAACTGCTGGCCAGCCACCCCGGCCAGTCCACTGTGCTGGCCCGTGAATCGGCGGGCGACGCCCGATCCATCACCGGCCGCAAGGTGGCCGGCGCGGCCCGGGACGGAGATCCCGTGGCACTGCGCGCGATGGCCGAACTGGCCCGCTGGCTGGGCGAGGGTCTTGCCCTGGTGGCCGACATCTACGACCCGGAAGTGATCGTCATCGCCGGTGGCGTCTCCGAGTCCGCTCCCTTGTTCCTGGACGACGCCCGCGAGTTCTACCGTGATGCGATCACCGGCGCCGGTTACCGCCCGCTCGCCCGCATCCGCACGGCTCAGCTGGGCGACGACGCAGGCCTGGTGGGCGCCGCGACCCTGGCTCGCGACGTCGCCAACGGCCGGACCGCCTAGTTCATCCCGCTTTTCCTTCAACACCGACAATCCAGGACCCGCGAAGTCCTTAATGCCACGATCGAGTGAACCTCCGAACACCTCTTTTCCGCTAATGTGAACACATGAGCGAAAAACAGCCGGCCCCTATGGCCCACACCCGACCGACAGCCATCCCCATCGAGCAGATGACCGCAGAGCAGTGCCTGGAAGGGTTGGCGGAAGCCGAAAGCACGATCGCCCACTACGCGGCACGGAACGCACGGCTGCTGACCCGGCTCCGCCAGTTGCGACCGCCTGATCCAGGCGGTACTCAGGCCCGGAAGGCCGAGAGCCGGGAAGGTTCGCCCGACAGCAAGGTCCCCAGCCTGCTTGCCAGAGTGTCCCAGCGCCAACGGGATGTCACCCAGTCACGGCCTGCCTGGCCCATGGCGGCGGCCGCGGTGGGGTCGGCGAGCAGACTTGCGACACGATCAGCCACTTGGGACACATTGGTTCCGTCGACGACGTGGCCGGTGATGCCTTCGCGGACGGTTTCGGGCGCACCGCCGGATTTACCGGCCACGACAGGCAGACCGCAGGCGGATGCCTCGAGGAAGACGATGCCCAGGCCTTCGACGTCCAGGCCGCGGGCCCGCGTGCGGCACGGCATGGCGAACACGTCTCCGGCGGCGTAGTGCGCCGGAAGTTCTTCCCACTCAACAGATCCGGTCAGCACCACATGGTCGGCGACATCGTTCTGCCTGGCCAGCTTGGCAAGCCGGTCGGCGTCGCGGCCGCCGCCGACCAGTAGCAGAGCGGCGTCCGGGACCTGGCGGCGGATCTCCGGCAGGGCTCGGATCAGAATGTCCTGTCCCTTGCGGGGAACCAGCCTCGACACACACACCACAGTCGGACGGTCGCTCAGGCCGTGCCGCTTACGAATCACGTCCCGGCCTGCCTGATCCGGCCGGTACACCGAAGTGTCCACACCGGAGGGGAGGTGCTCGAGTGCCGCGAACCGGCCGAAGGCCGCGGCGAAGCGGCCGCGGGTGTACTTGCTTACGTAGGTGACCACGTCCGTTGTCGACCCGATCCGGCGCAAAGCCTGACGGGACACCGGAAGCATCGACCAGCCGACTTCGTGACCGTGCGTGGACGCGACCACGCGGTGCGCTCCGGCGTCCCGCAAGGACGGTGCCAGCAAAGCAAGGGGGGCGGCCGCGCCGAACCACACAGTGGAGCAGGACTCCGCGGCGATGATCTCGCGGGCACGCTTGGCCACGTCCGGGGTCGGCAGCATCAGCGAGGTCGGGTGCCGGACCACACCGAACGGCTGGGCCGCGTCGAACTCGGCGGCGCCGGGCCATGCCGGGGCGTAGACGACCAGCTCGCCGACGGGCAGCCTGGTCGCCAGGGCCTGCAGGTATGCCTGGATGCCACCTGGGCGCGGCGGGAAGTCGTTGGTCACGAGAAGCGTGCGAGCCACCGGCGCACTCTATCCAAGCGTCTCGCGCAGATATTCGCGCCAGCCCGCGGTGAACTCCTCACGGTTGAGGCCGAGCACCGATCCCATCAGCCTGTCGATCTCCTCGCCGCCGACCCGGCCGGCTTTGGCCAGCACCCGGTACAACTCGATCAGCTTGGCCTCGCTACGCCGTTCGGCCACGAACCGGGCGATGGACAACGACTGCTGGTAGGCCAGGTCCAATGTCCGGCCCTGGCTGCGGAAGTCCTCATCCGGCGGTAGCCGCGACGGCGGGCCGGAGGCGATCATCTGGGCGTTGAGGTCGGGCGTGGCCTGGGCCAGCGGGATGCCGCTGTCCCGGTAACCGATGTAGTCGGCGAACCCTTCCAGCAGCCACATCGGCGATCCGTCTACTGTGGACCCGCGGGCGGCGATGTGGGTGAACTCGTGCCGCAGCACGATCTTCAGCGCGGCCACCGAAAGTGCGTCGGCTGTGGTCGCGCTCATGACCACCCGTTGTCCTTCGGCGGTGTTGCGTTCCACGTCCACCCGGTCGGCGACCGAGACCGCGACCACGGCGTCGACGGGGAAGTTCGGGCCGACCAGCGCCCGCATCTCCTCGGAGGTGTCCGGCAGCAGCACGACCACCTGCTGTGACCAGGCTGACCCCCACACATCGGTGACCTCCTGCACGGCCGAGTCCAGCTCGGACGCGATCCGCTTCGCCATCGTCGCCCGCGCAGGGTGGCTCATCACCAGGCCGCGACTGGTGGTGATGACCGAGCACGGCCCGAAGTCCCACGGGCCGCGCCATGTTCGCCTGCCCACTTCGAGCAGGTCGTTGTCCGACCGGATGAACCACAACCCAGCCCGCTTGACCAGCAGGTACCCCATCGGCCGGCTGGTCGGCAGCGGATCGGAGCCGCGCAACGCGTAGACCAACTCGATCTCCGGCGCCCACAGTTCCTCCGCGCCGGCCACGCCATGCAGCACTGCCGGGTCGATCGCACGCTGCGGCTGCAGGGTGTACGACCACTCACGCAGCGGCACACCGGCGAGGTTGGTGAACAGGTCCTGTTGGGCCTTGAGGAAGGCCGGATCCGCCTGCGGGTCGATGCTCGCGATGAACGCCTTCTCGTCGCGGCGCTGAAGCGCGTGCGCGCGATCGGCGAGCAGGGTGCGTACCGCGTCCGTGCGGGCCGAGGCAGGTGGCGCGATCGCGGCCTGGCTGGGCGGGCTTTGCTCCGGCGCGATGGTCTGCGCAGGTAAGGACTCTTTGCGGGTGAAGGGTGCCGAGACCAGTGTGAGGCCGCCGAGCAGCGCTATCGCTACTCCGGCGACCAGCAGGGCTCGCATCCGGGCCACGATCAGATCGTATGTCCCGTGAGGTGAAGACGCCGCCAACCCCTCGCGCCGGGGGCACGAGGGGTTGTCTGAGCTGCGGTGTTGTCCGGTGGGTCAGCCCACCACGCGCTTGGCGGCGAAGAAGTCCTTGCCACCCTTCTCCATCGGGACCGACATGACCGGAGTGCCCGAAGTGGACGCGTGCACGATCATGCCGTTGCCGATGTACATGGCAACGTGGTGGATCGACGACGCGCTGCTGCCGTAGAACAGCAGGTCACCAGGGATCAGGGCGTCCTTGGAGACCGGCTTGCCGACGCCGTACTGCGCACGGCTCGATCGCGGCAGGACGACGTTCGCCTGCTTGTACGCCCACGAGGTCAGGCCGGAGCAGTCGAAGCCGCCAGGAGCGGCACCGCCCCAGACGTACGGCTGGCCACGCATGCTCAGTGCGGCCTGCATGGCCGTACCGGCGGCACCGGGCGGGCCGAAGTACACGCCGTTGTCGGCGGGCGGGTTCAGCTTCGCCTTGTCGGCGGCGCTGAGCGTCCTGGCCGCACTTTCGACCTGCTTGATCTGGCTGGCCAGATCCTTCTTACGAGCCTCGATGTCGGCGGACAGCTTGGCTGCCGCGTCACGGGCCTCGGTGGCACGACGTTGTGCGTCAGCGGCCTTGGTGGCCGAGTCCGCGGCGGTGGTGACCGCCTTGTGCAGCTCGGTCAGCGCCTTGTTGTTGTCGGTCGCCAGCACGTTCAGGGCCGTGGAGCGGTCCAGGAAGTCCTGTGCGGAGGTTCCGGTGAGCAGGGCCGACAGCTTGTTGAACCGGGCACCACGGAACGAGGCGGAGCTCAGGTCCTCGACCTGGCCGCGGAACTCGTTCTCCTTGGCCTGCGCGGCGTCCTTGGACTTGCCGGCTTCGGCCAGCTCGGCGGTGGCCTTGTCCAGCTCGGCCTGCTTGGCGTTCTTGTCGTCGGTGGCCTTGAGGAAGTCCTCGTTGACCTTCTCCGCTTCCTCGCTGAGCTCGCGGTACTTCTTGAGCGCGTCCGATTCGGAGTTCTGGGCGGGGGGCTGCGCGATCGCCGGAGCTGGGGAGGTACTGACCATCGCGATGACGGCGGACGCTGTCAGTGCTCCACGCATGCCGCGCTTGAGTCGTTGCGACGCCACGTCGCGCGTGTCTCCTTCGTTCTCCATACCGCCGAGGGAAGGGACGTGAACTCAGGGCGCGGGGGCACCCTGAGGACGGTCGGCGATCGGAGTGGACACGCACTCAATGCCGACTGTTCTCCCAACCGGTGGGGTTTCCGGTTCAGCTCCCCGACGGGCTGACTCGGCGGCGATCTCGCGTCGTCGTCCATGATGGGCAACTGGTCGGCCGCGAGATCTCGGACAGGTTACGAAAGGACACGGCACGCGTCCAGCGGCCTGAGGAAAAAACTCACCGTGCTGACCGCTAAACCCCAATGGAGCAGTGCCGACAGCCCGGTGTGATCACAACAACACCCAGGTCACCACAGTGCGTTGCCGCTCATCGCCCAATGGGTACCGTTCGGCGCCCGGTCAGGCGACCTCGGGCGTATTCATGCGCGAGATGGGAATCAACCGCAACTTCGGGACCATTCCGGCACCCGCGAGCACATCGATGGCCCGCTGTTCGGAAGCGTCCAGTTCGACTGTGTTCTTCTCCAGGCACGGCGGCCCGAGCAGAACGCTGATCACACACTCCTGGCAAGCCTTGCCCCGCACTTCACAGCTGTCGCAGTCAACGACCATCTCCAGCTCCCAAGCCAGTCGTTCGATCGTATGTTCGATCGATTGAGGTCACCCTAGCGTGCACCCCTGACAGTTTTGGGCGGGCTATCGATCTTCCGGACCGATCACCCGGATGGATCACCCAGTTCGGGTACGAGATCGAGTTCCAGCGGGATCGGGCCTGGATGCAGGATGCCCAGACGGTGCGTGGCCCGGGTAAGGGCCACGTAGAGATCGTTGTGGCCGCGGGGTGAGGAGGCCAGGATCGCGGCCGGGTCGACCACCAGGACCGAGTCGAATTCCAGGCCTTTGGCCTCGGTGGGGGTGATCAGGACCGCGTCGGCGTCCGACAGGCGACGCAGGTGGTGATGCGGGGCGATGACAGCCGTGCGGCCCGGCATTGTTCTGAGCTGGGTTGTGACCGCAATAGGGATGTCGTCTGGGGTTGTCCGGACTCGCCACGGCAGGGTGCCGGTTGACCGGATTGACGAGGACGGCTGGATGCCGGGTTGGTGTGCGGCCAGGACTCGGTTGGCGACAGCCATGATCTCGGTGGGGGTGCGGTAGTTCACGGTGAGCTCAGCGAGTTTCCAACGGTCTGCCACGTGCGGTCGCAGGACTGGGTCCCAGGCGGTGGCACCGGCGGGTTCGCTGGTCTGGGCGAGATCGCCGACGATTGTCATGGAGCGGCTGGGGCAGCGGCGCATCAGCATCCGCCAGGCCATCTCGGACAGTTCCTGTGCCTCGTCGACGACGATATGGCCGAAGGTGGCGCCGTCGGCGGTGCCGATCAGGGTGGCGACCTCGTCCAGCAGGGGAATGTCCGCTGGGCTGATCGGCCAGGTGATCACGTCGGTCACCGACAGCGCCGGCCAGATCGAGTCGAGTGCGGTCTGGACGCCGATGTCGGCCAGCAGGCTGTCGCGCAGGTTCATCGCGTCGGTTTTGTCGAGCAGCTGCCTGGGGCCGGTGTCGCTCCAGTCGACCACCACACCGGCCGCCTCCAGGGCACGCAGGTCGGCGTCACTGAGCCGGCCACTGGGGTCACCGCCGTCGAGCGCCTCACCGGTCTCGGTGAGCACCACGGCTTCCATCCGCGCGGTCATCCGGGCCGCGAGCAGGGCGATGATCTCCTGCTGGAACACGAGCCGCGCCTGGTTGTGCGGCAGGCCTGCACGACGCGACTGGTGGACAGCCTTGCGGCATTCCTCCGGGTCGAGCCGCAGCACCTCGCGCTCGAACTCGATCACCACTGCGTCGTCGGGGATCGTGACCCGCCTGCGGACCGCGGCCGCCAGCTTGCCGGCCATGGCGGCCTCGCCCTTGCGCCGCGCGGCCTCGGGTGTGTCCGGACGTTCGATCGACGCCTTGGGATACAGCTCGGTGATGGTCGCGGTCACGACACTGTTCTCACCGAGACCGGGCAGCACCTGACCGATGTACTCGAGGAAGATCCGGCTGGGCCCGACGACGAGCACGCCACGGCTACGCAGATGCTGATGTGTGTAAAGCAGATGTGCGACGCGGTGCAGCGCGACCGCCGTCTTGCCCGTCCCGGGACCGCCTTGCACAACCAGTACGCCAAGATGCGGGTCGCGGATGATCCGGTCCTGTTCGGCCTGCAGGGTCGTGACGATGTCGGACATGTGCGCGGTCCGGCCTGCAGTCACAGCCGCGAGTAGCGCCGCGTCACCCGTCAGCCCGTCTCCCCCGGTGCCGTCCAGGACCTCGTCATTCAGGTCGACGACCGTACGGCCGCGTGTGGTGATGCGTCGGCGGCGCAGAACGCCTTCTGGTGCTGCGGCGGTGGCGGTGTAGAACGGCCGCGCCACGGGTGCGCGCCAGTCGATCAGCAGCGGCTCGTCGTCCGATTCGCGAAACAGGCCGATCCGTCCGATGTAGACGCGGCGGCCGTCGGCCAGGTCGAGCCGGCCGAAGCACAGCCCGTCGGCCACCGCCTCCAGCCGCGCCACCTCACCGGCCCACCAGGCCCGGTCAGCGGGGTCGGAATCGCTCAGATGACGAGTGGCGTCGGCGTGCAGTTCGTCGAGTCGTGCGTACAGGGTCGCCAGGTGGTCTTGTTCCAGGGAAATCTGCGCGGACACCCGGCCGAGAGTGCCGGTCGGGACAGCAAAGAAACAGTCTTGTTCTTTGCCGCCGCGTCAGTCGCCACCGAATTCCCAGTGCCAGGGCTCTTCACGGCCACGGCCTGGCAAGGCCCAGACAGGATTCGACCAGCCGTAGCGGCCCGCGTTCGCCCGTAGCCACGCGTATTCAGGCGTGCCGTACGACTGCGCACCGCCGCACAGGTCGACCGCCAGGCCCCAACCGTGGTTGCTGGTCCCCGGCACAGCGGCGAGCGCAGGCTTCACGCCGTACAGCCGGACCTGCTCGTCGAATGTGCGGTACGAGTCGGTGACGCATACCGTCCGTCCGAAAGCCGCCGAGAACTCTGCGGCAAGCGCTCGGAACGCCTGCGCCGCGTCACAGCGGAGCGCGTGTGTACCAATACCTACGCCGCAAAGAGCAGTAGGCGGGATGAGACCGTTCGGGTAGCCGCTCCAACCCCCGGACGGCAGATCCACTCCCCCGCATCGCCACACCAGACCGTTGTCCGTGCGCTGTGGCACAGGCTGCGCCGGACGGCGAGGCAACGCAGGCCGCGCGTACCCAAGCACGCTTGGGGGGATATCGGTGACGACAACACCAACGAGCCGAGCGTCCGCCGTGATCATCGTGCGTGGGTCGAGGGCGACACCGACGCTCTGCACGCCGTACCGTTCCGGCCCGACGAATACGAGGTCACCCGGCTGCGGGTCAGGCACAGGCTGCAGCACAGCCATCTGCTCCGCCGCCGACCCCGCAAGACCGTAGATCGATCGCGTCAGACCGTCACACGAGTACGCATCCGGGCCGTCACCTCTCGGAACATACGGTTTGCCAAGCGCTCCCACCGCTGCGGTGACGGCCTGAATAGTCACAGCAGGCAGCACAAGCAATCGTTCGCCTGACTGCAGTGTGGCTTCGAAAGCGTCCGCGCCCGGCTTGATCCCCGCGACGGCCAGTTTGTCGGTGTAGGCACGCCAATTCGTTGCCGTCTGTTCGTTGCGGGTGCGTTGGGCCTGCTGCATCGCCACGACGGCGGCGTTGGCGGACGCCAGCTTGCCCCGGAACTCACTGGTGATCGCGGCTGCCCGGTTGGTCGCGTCGCCATTGCGGCGATCCAGATCCGCCTTGCGATCGGTGGCGGCCTTCGCGGCGGCTTCCGCGGCTTGTTCAGCGGTGACAGCGGCTTCACGGCGGCGAGTCGCGCCGGTGAGTTCCTTGGCCTCGGCTTCCTGCACCCGGGCCATCAGGCTGGAACCGTCCAGGAAGTCCTCCGGCGAACGGGCCAGTAGCAGTACCTGCAGCTGGTTGGGTCGGCCGAAAGAGCCGAAGAGCGCCGAAACGTACTGGTCGACGTCCGCCTGACGAGCCCGCACAGCCTCATCGGCCTGTTCCCGCACGGTCCGCGCAGTGCCGAGCGCGGCCGATGCGTCCTGCAGAGCCTGCTCGGCGTTGTGGATCTCACCGGCGAGCGAGCCGAGCTCCCGCTGGACATCCGAGGCGGTCCGCTGCAGTTCGGCGACCTTCGAATCGGCGAACGCCTCGCCAGGCCGGGCGTCCGGCACGACAGCGCCCGGCGCAACTCCTGCTTCCTGCCCTGCTTCGTACTGTGGCTGCGCTTGCAGAACAACGACAGCAGCGATTGCAGCAGCAGCGCAGACCCGCAACCCTCACGCCTTCCTCGTCAGCCCTCACCAGGAACAACGCGGGCCGCGCGAAACAGTCACGGCCACAATTCAGTGAACGTGACTGCAAATGGCCGCAAGCCGAGTGCAAGCTTTGTCATATAGTTGCGACCATGACGCGAAGACTTGCTGAGGTTGCCCGGAAGGTTGGGGTGAGCGAGGCGACTGTGAGCCGTGTGCTCAACGGGAAGCCAGGTGTCTCGGAGAGCACCCGGACCGCCGTGCTCACCGCCCTTGACGTGCTCGGATACGAGCGCCCCACCCAGCTGCGCGGTGAACGTGCCCGCCTGGTCGGGCTCGTCCTGCCGGAACTGCAGAACCCGATCTTCCCGGCGTTCGGCGAGATCATCGGCAACGGCTTGGCGCAGCAAGGTTTCACGCCCGTGCTGTGCACCCGGACAGCGGGCGGCGTGTCCGAGGCGGACTACGTCGAACTGCTGTTGCAGCAGCACGTCTCGGGTGTCGTGTTCGCCGGCGGTCTGTACGCGCAGGCCGACGCGAGCCACGAGCACTACGGCCGGCTCACTGAGCGGAACCTGCCGACCGTGCTGGTCAACGCGGCCATCGAGCACCTGGGTTTCCCCAGGGTGTCGTGCGATGACGCGGTCGCGGCCGAGCAGGCGCTGACGCACCTGATCTCGCTGGGCCACACCCGGGTCGGGATGGTGCTGGGCCCGAGGGATCACGTTCCGTCCCAACGCAAACAGGACGCGTTCGCAGCCGCAGCCAAGGCCGCGGACCTCGCGGTGGAGCCGGACTGGTTCGAGCACGCCATGTTCTCCCTGGAAGGCGGTCAGGCCGCGGCCGCGCGCCTGGTCAAGCGCGGGATCACCGGTATCGTTTGCGCAAGCGATCCGCAGGCGCTCGGCGCGATCCGCGCGGTACGCAGGCAAGGCTTGTCGGTCCCGCAAGATGTTTCAGTGATCGGTTACGACGACTCGGCGTTCATGAACTGCGTCGATCCGCCGCTGACGACCATCCGCCAGCCGATCGAGGCGATGGGCCGCGCCGCGGTCGACCTGCTCACGATGCAGATCAATGGCGCCTCGGTGACCGACGAGGAGTTGCTGTTCGAGCCGGAACTGGTCGTGCGCGGCTCGACCGCGCCCCGAGCGAGGTGAGCTGTTCGTTACTTGCGAAATCTCATCGACATATTGCGGTCGCTCGTTCGAACCTCTTAAGGTGAGCGCCATCACACAGCGTCGTTTTACAGCTGAGATGAGGCGCTTGCCATGCACAGAACCCTCACCGGCCTGGTCATCGTCGCGGCCTTATGCCTGTCGGCCTGCGGGACCCCGGCGCAGGATCCACCTGCCGCCGCGGGCAAGGTGAGCATCACGGTCACCGGCCAGCCGCCGACCAGTCAGGCGGTCGAACGCAAGCTGTTCGACCAGGAGGTGGCCGAGTTCGAGGCGGCCAACCCGAACATCGACATCGTGCCGCACGAGGGGTTCATGGACCCCAAGACCTTCTCGGCCAAACTCGCCGGCGGCCAGCTGGAGGACGTCTACTACGTCTACTTCACCGACCCCGCCACGATCATCGCCCGCCGGCAGGCCGCCGACATCACCGAGGCGGCCAAGGACCTGCCGGTGCTCAGGCAGCTGCAGCAGCCTCTGATCGACATCTTCAAGGACCGCACCGGCAAGCTGTACGGCCTGCCCACGGCGAACTACTCGATGGGCCTGCTCTACAACAAGACCCTGTTCGCCAAGGCCGGTCTGGACCCGGACAAGGCGCCAGCCACGTGGGACGAGGTCCGCGACGCCGCGAAGAAGATCGCCGCACTGGGCAACGGCACGGTCGGATTCGCCGAGGCGAGCAAGAACAACCAGGGTGGCTGGCACCTGGTCACCTGGTCGTACGCCATGGGCAGCCAGATCGCGCGCCAGCAGGGCGAGAAGTGGACCGCCGACTTCAACAACAGCAAGGTCAAGCAGGCCCTGCAGCAGTTGAAGGACATGCGCTGGACCGACGGCTCGATGGGTGAGAAGCAACTGCTCGAAGCCACTGACCTGCAACGGATGATGGGCGCCGGCCAGCTGGGGATGTACCTGGCCGCCCCGGAAAACGTGCCTGTGCTGGTCAAGGAGTTCAAAGGCCGCTATGAGGACTACGGCGTCGCCGCGATGCCTGGTGGGCATGCAACCCTGCTCGGCGGCGAAGGCTACATGATCAACCCGAAGGCGTCGCCGGAGAAGATCAAGGCCGGGCTGACCTGGATCCAGTGGAAATACCTCAACCCGGACCGGATCGAGACTCAGATCAAGCGTTACCTGGACGAGAAGCAGCCGATCGGCCTGCCCGCGATCCCGACCCCGGACATCTGGACCGGTGACGTCCGCGCCCGGCAGACCGAGCTGAAGACCAAGTACGCCAACGTCCCGCAGAAGAACTTCCAGTCCTATCTGGACGGGAACACCAAGCTCAAGGGCAACCTCGAGCCGCCGAACGCCCAGCAGGTCTACGCCGTGCTCGACAGCGTGATGCAGGGTGTGCTGACCAACAAGGACGCCGACATCGACCAGTTGCTGTCCGACGCGGAAGCCAAGGTCAACAGTGCCCTCGCTCAAGTCAAGTGAGGCTCCGACGGCCTGCGCAGTCTCCCCGGCCGGCCCGCTGAGTCCGGTCGAGGAGACACCGGCAGTCAAGACCACCACCCGGCTGCGCCGGAAGCTCAACGACAACCTCACCGCTTACGGCCTGCTCGCGGCGGCACTGGTGGTCTTCGCACTGTTCTCCTGGTACCCGATCGTGCGTGGCATCCTGTTGTCCTTCCAGGAGGTCAATTTCGTCGATCCGCCACGCTGGGTCGGGTTCGAGAACTTCGAAAGGCTGTTCGCCGACCCGTTGTTCGGCAGGGCGTGGCTGAACACGCTGGAGTTCACCGCGATCGCGCTGGTGCTGGGGTTCGCTGTGCCGTTCGTGACCGCGGTGCTGCTCAACGAACTGCGGCACGCCAAGGCGTTCTTCCGGATCGCGGTGTACCTGCCGGTGATGCTGCCGCCGGTGGTCGTGGCGATGCTCTGGAAGTGGATCTACAACCCGGGCCCTGGTCTGGCCAACGCGGCCCTCGGCTCAGTCGGGCTGCCGGCGAGCGCGTGGCTGGATTCCTCAAGTACCGCAATGGTCTCGCTGGTAATCGTGTCCACTTGGGCCAATATGGGCAGCACCACGTTGATCTACCTCGCGGCGTTGCAGACGATCCCTGGTGAGCTCTACGAATCGGCCGAACTGGACGGCGCCGGGCTGTTCAAACGGCTGTGGCATGTGACCATCCCGCAGACGAAGTTCGTGCTGCTCGTGTTGTTGCTGTTGCAGGTCGTGGCCACCATGCAGGTGTTCACCGAGCCGTACGTGATGACCGGCGGCGGCCCGGAGGACTCCACAGTCACCGTGTTGCTGTTGTTGTACCGCTATGCCTTCACCTACAACGACTTCGGCTCAGCGAGCGCGATGAGCCTGTTGCTACTGGTCGCCCTGGGCATCTTCTCCGGGCTGTACCTGAAGCTGACCAGAGCGAGGAGCGAGTAGATGCGCACCTTGATCTCCCCGGCACAACTGCGTACCCCCAGGGGCAAAGCCATTTACTGGCTGGTGTTCACCGTGGTGATGCTGTTGTTCGTGGCCGCGTTCGCCTTCCCGATGTACTGGGCCGTCACCGGCGCGATGAAGGACCCAGCCGAACTTGCCCGCACGCCTCCCACCGTGATCCCCGATCAGTGGCATCCGGAGGCCTGGGGTGAGGCCTGGTCACGGCTGAACCTGCTGACATACTTCGGCAACACCGTGCTCGTGGCGGTCGGCGCGTGGCTGATCCAGCTCGCCGTCGACGTGCCCGCCGCGTACGCACTGTCGAAGCTACGACCGGTGCTGGGCAACAAAATCCTGGCGCTGATGCTCGCGACCCTGATGGTGCCGGCGTCCGCGCTGCTGGTGCCGACCTACGTCACCATCACGGATCTGCCCGTCTTCGGCGTCAACCTGATCAACTCACCGGCCGCGATCTGGTTTCCCGCCGCGGCCAACGCCTTCAACATCTATCTGTTGAAACGTTTCTTCGACCAGATCCCCGGTGAGCTGCTCGAGGCGGCGGTGCTGGACGGTGCCGGCCAGCTGCGCATCCTCTGGCGGATCGTGCTCCCGATCTCCAGGCCGATTCTCGCCGTCGTCTCGATTCTCGCGATCGTGGCCGCCTGGAAGGACTTCATCTGGCCGCTGCTGGTGTTCCCCGACCCCGCCAGGCAGACCTTGTCGGTGGCCCTGCAGCGCATGGAGATAGACATGCCGCTCAACCTTCTGCTGGCCGCGCTCGTGCTGGCCAGTGTGCCGATGGTGGCGCTGTTGCTGTTCTTCCAGCGTCACATTCTGGCCGGCCTGACCGCCGGCAGCCTCAAGGGCTGACAGGGAGGACCCAACCGTGTCCGTTTCCGATCTTTCCCCGGACGCGTCCACCGCATGGTGGCGTGGTGCGGCGATCTACCAGGTCTACATCCGCAGTTTCGCGGACGGCAACGGCGACGGCATCGGCGATCTGGCCGGTGTGCGCACGAAGCTGCCGTATCTGGCCGACCTCGGCATCGACGCGATCTGGTTCTGCCCGTGGTACCCGTCCCCGATGGACGACGGCGGATACGACGTCTCGGACTACCGCGACATCGAACCGTCCTTCGGCACGCTGGCGGAGGCCGAGCTGCTCATCGCCGAGGCGCACGAACTGGGTATCCGGATCATCATCGACATCGTGCCCAACCACTGCTCCGACGAACACCCCTGGTTCCGGGCGGCGCTCGCCGCGGGCCCGGGATCGGCTGAGCGGCAACGGTTCTGGTTCCGGCCAGGCCGGGGCGAGAACGGCGAGCTGCCGCCGAACGACTGGCAGTCGCGGTTCGGCGGCCCGGCCTGGACCCAGGTTGGGGACGGCGAATGGTTCCTGCACCTCTACAGCTCGCGGCAGCCGGACCTGAACTGGACCAACCCCGAGGTGCACACGGAGTTCATCGACATCCTGAAGTTCTGGTTCGACCGCGGCATCGACGGCTTCCGGATCGACGTGGCCGACGGGTTGATCAAGGACCCGCGGTTGCCGGATGTGCACGGGGCGACCACCGGCCAGCTGCCGTTCTCCGACATGGACGGCGTGCACGACGTCTACCGCGAATGGCGCAGGATCTCCGACTCCTACCCGGGCGAGAGGATCTTCGTCGGCGAGATGTGGCTGCCCGACCCGGTCCGGTTCGCCCGCTACCTGCGGCCCGACGAACTGCATTCGGGGTTCAACTTCGATTTCCTGTCCTGCCCGTGGGACGCCAAGCGGCTGCGCGAGGTCATTCAGTCCAGTATGGACTCCCACGCACCGGTCGGCGCCCCGCCCACCTGGGTGTTGTCGAACCATGATGTGACCAGGCACGTCACCCGGTACGGCCGGTCGGGCGACACCGGATTCGAGTTCGCCGACCGGCGCCACGGCACACCCGTGGACCGCGAGCTGGGCACGCGCCGCGCTCGCGCAGCCGCGTTGCTGACCATGGCGTTGCCCGGCGGCGTGTACGTGTACCAGGGCGAAGAGCTTGGCCTCTGGGAGATCGAGGACATCCCGGACGAGCTGCGCCAGGACCCGGTCTTCGAACGGACCAAGCACGCCGACCCCGGCCGGGACGGCTGCCGTGTCCCGATCCCTTGGGGTGGAACACAACCACCGTTCACCTTCGGCACGGGCGACACATGGCTGCCGCAGCCGCAGGAGTGGGCGGGCTACACCGCGGAGGCCGAGGCCGCCGACCCTGGCTCCATGCTTTCCTTCTACAAAGCCGCATTGCGCATTCGCCGGGACGAACCGGGGCTCGGTGACGGCGAGATGAGCTGGGTTGTGTCGCTGGCCGACGTGATCGCGTTCACCCGTGGCCCGGGGTTCACGTGCGTGGTGAACCTGTCGAGCGAACCCGTCACGTTGCCACGGCACGAATCAGTCCTGCTGGCCAGCGGGCCGATCTCGGACGAGATGCTTGCGCCGGATACCGCAGTGTGGCTGCGTACGTTCTGACGAATCGCCCCTAAGGGCAGCAACGGCTTCCCTTCCGGTCCGCTGGGCAGCCATACGGTCGCTTGGCTCCGTACAACAGGATGGGAATGTATTTGACCGTTTCATGGAGGGGTCTGACATGGCTGCACGTGAGCGGACGTCCCGGGGGCTGACATCCGACGAAAGTGCTGCCATACCGGAACAGTCACGCGAGCCGGGCCCCGGCGCCCGGATGGTGTTCGACCTGCAGGCAAAGGCAGGCAACGCCGCGACAACCGCAGCCGTCCAACGGATGATCACAGTGCAGCGATTAGAGGCGCCCATGCACGAGGCCGCCGAGCGGCAGGGCCTGACCTCGCAGGCAAGCGGTGCGCGGGCGGCGCAAGGGCTGACCGACGAGGAAGCCAGTGCCGTCTATCGGGGCAACTGGATGCGTGACGTCAACCAGGCTCTTGTACCGCTTGTGGTGCGGCACATGCCTCCCGAGGCGGCGTTCGCGGCGTTGTCCTACATGGCGGCACGGAAGTTCGGCATGGCGATGACGCCCGAGCAACTCGGGTACTACATCCCGGCCGAACACATCGACAGCCCGGCCGGGCTGACCAACCAGGACGACGTGCTGCCCCGCCAGCCCGGGATCGCCGCGCCCCGGGTGCCCGGTGCCCAGGACCGGCCGGACCCTTACATCACACCGCAGGAGAACCTCAACCCCTCGACCGCGCCCAACCTGTTCGCCGTGGACCAGGCCGGTGTCGCCGGATGGATCAGGCGCACCGACGAGCACGTCGAACGAAGGCTGGAACTCGCGGCCAGACGTGGCCGCAATCCGGACGGCATGCTGCACTTCGGTGCGGCACTGCACGCGATCGAGGACCTGTTCGCGCACTCGAACTGGGTCGAGATGGCGGTCAACAAGGTGCTCGCTGACAATCCCGGCCTCGTGCCGTCGCTCAGCGGGTCGGCCAGGCAGGCCTTCACCTACTCGGTCGAGCAGACTGTGCGGACGCAGGGTGGCCACGCGGTGCGCCGCCCGGTGCTGATGACCGGGTCGTTCACCGGTGGCGACACACAGGTGTCGTTGGCGAGCGAGTTCGGCAAATTCCTCAGCAACCCGTTGCCTCCCGCACCCGGCGGGGCTGAGCGAGACGCACAGCGCCGCATGGTTTCAGTGCTGCTGCGTAC
This sequence comes from Kibdelosporangium banguiense, assembly GCF_017876405.1. Taxonomy (GTDB): domain Bacteria; phylum Actinomycetota; class Actinomycetes; order Mycobacteriales; family Pseudonocardiaceae; genus Kibdelosporangium; species Kibdelosporangium banguiense. The sequence goes on from NZ_JAGINW010000001.1 coordinate 12,654,643, forward strand.
TTTCGAACAGCAGCTCAGCTCGAATCCGGATTTCCGCACCGGAGTACGGCGTGTGCTTGAGCAGAACGGCGTGCCGGGCGTGGTCGCGTCGGCGCTGGAGAGCGCCCCGCTGGAGGCCATCTACAACCTCACCAACATCCCCATTCCCGACGCGATCAGGGAACGTGTGCTCAACCCGATCCAGGACTTCATCCACGGCCTGGTCTCCACGCACATCCTGCAGCCGATCGGCAACCAGGTCATGTCGGAAGGCATCAACGCCCGGGTGTCGGACACCAGCCTGGTGAATGTCCTTCGCCAGCAACAACAGGCGGCCGCCGCGCCGGTGGGCCCGGGAAACACCCAGGCCGATCACGATTCCGCGGTACGGCACGTGGACGCACTGCAGCACACGCCGGAACGGGTGGTCGCCGGGCCGACCCACAGCCAGATCGCCAAGGACCACGCCAACAGCCCGTTCTTCGGGCTGGCATTCCGGATGGCCACCGAGGCGGTCCGGCGGATGCGGGAACGGATGGTGGTCGCGTGGGCCGCCCTCGACGGTGGGCACACCACGCCGTTCGACTTCTCCCGAGGGCACTTCCCCGCGGTATCACCCAACGACCGCGAAGAGACCACCCAAGCCCGGGACCTGTACGACGAGACCCGCGCCCGACGCGACCGCGCCGCAAGGGAATCGCTGACGACAGGCAACCGCATCGTCGCCGAAGGCGGCCTCGCGGAAGGAATGGGCGTGTTCAAGCCGTACGACATCGCGGCCATGCGGGCAGACTCGTCGTCGCAAGTACGAGCCATCGCGGTGGGACTGCGTGCGTTGCACGGAAGTCCAGCCCAGGTCGCATCGGCCTTGGCCATGATCAACGGGGTGCTGTCGCGATACGGCCAGACCAACGAGCGGCTTTCCCGTGCTCGCGAGGCGATCGACAGGGCCGCTGCCGGTGTCCGGTCCGGTGGCGGCCAGGCATCCAATGCCGTTGCGTTGGACGCGTTGGCCACCGAGATCGACGGCTACGCGTCGACCATCAACACTGCCACCACCCATGCATCCAGGGAGGACGTCAACAACGATCTGCGGGCAGCGCGTGACCGGGCGGTGCGGGAGGTCGCAAACTCTCCGAGCGCCCGGTCCGCACTGGCTCTCGCAGTCATCGCCCTGATCGATCGGCAGATTGCCGACACGGCACCCGCGTACACCGGTGAGCAGCGCGCCATCCTGGAAAGCGGTCAGACGGACAGGTTCCGTGAACACACTGGGCCGCGGGGCGACCTGCCCCGGGCGGTGATCGACCTGGGACCTGCGTCCCGCGCGACCGACCCAGCCTGGCATGGCGGAGTCCGCCCACCAGAGGTTGTCGCTGTCATCGAGGAATCCCGGCTCCTGATGAACCACCCGTACGAGAGCACGTGGTGGGTGCCTATCGTCCGCGAGCACATCGGCCGTAACCAACAGCAGATCGCCGCCGACATCGAGGCCCGTAACGCCGGGTACGCCGTGCTGCGGCGCCCCGGCGAACGGGATCATCAGCATTAGCAGGTGAGAATCGGCTCTGCCCAGTCGCCACGGTCGTAGCTGTTGGTGTCACCGCCATCGGTGACGACCAGGCGCAGGTAGGTCGCGCCCGCGATCTGACCGGTGATCGAGATCGGGTCGTCACGCCAGGTCCGGACGCCGCTGTCGGCGACCTTGGTGCCGTCGGCCCAGATCTGGAACGACGCGGTCCCGGTTTGACGTGCGTCGTCACGGTCGTCGTCGATGCCCACGATCGAGGTCACAGCCGAGCAGTTGCCGCCGACGTAGTAGACGATCTCGGTCGGGGCGTGCGCACCCATGCCCTTGGCATACGTCCTTCCGTTGATGGTCAACGGCTTTCCATCCCGCGGCTGCCAGCCACCGTTGGACATGTCCCGTTCGACCGGCCCGTAACCGCCGCTTTCCCAGGCCGAGCGGACGTCCCCGAGGACGAGCGACCCGCGGGGGATCTCGGGCGGCACGATCAACTCGGCTCGCTGGAGCACCGAGGCGCCACCGAAATCGACTCCGCCGGTCAGTTCCGGTGTCCCGGTCGCGGCCGGTGTGACCCGCCATCGCCCGGATATCGACTCACCGGTTCGCAGAACCCACTCACGTGGCTGGTTGAGCGCTTCGACCTGCCAGCCAGGCGGTGCCGTCAGCCGGACACGAGGGTCGATCACCGGGACCACCGCGTGGTTGGTCGCCGTGACAGTCACCTCGAACGGACGCCCGGCCGGGGTGATGTTGGCCGGGATGCCAGGTGTCGACGTCGTGAGCTGCAGGCCGGCGCTCACCAAAGGCTCTGCCTGCCACCACTTCGCGGTGGAAACCCGGTACACCACGGTGCCGTGCGGCGGAACTACTGCGGAGAGTTCCCCGGCGGTCTGAAAGTCTTTGTGCTGCCAGAGATCCCTGGCGACATAGCCAGGCCGTCGAGGCAGGCCGAGCGCGGCAGCCGATGTGCCGATGGTGGTGGCTGTGGCGTTCTCGTTGAACAGCGCGACTGCCTTGTCGCCGTTGGCCAACGGTTTCACGAACACCCATTTGCCGTCTGCCTGGGACAGCACGCGGGCCTGGACACCTAGCCGGTCCTGGTCGAGTGCGATGACTTCCTTGTTGCGCAGGATGTCCAGGCTCGCGGGTGAGATCTTGCGCAGATCCGCGCCGATCAGCAGGGGTGCCGCCATCATCGCCCACAGGCTGAAATGCGACTTGTACTCGGTGTCGGTCATGCCGCCGTTGCCGACTTCGAGCATGTCCGGGTCGTTCCACGCCCCCGGCTTGGCGTACGGCGCCAGCGGGGCGTTCTTCTTCAGCAGTTCCACGACCTTGGGCCAGGTGTCGTTGATGTCACCGGTGGTGCGCCACAGGTGGCCGATGTCCGCGCCCCACTCCCACGGTTTGTTCTGGCCCCATTCACAGATCGAGAACACGATCGGCCGGCCGGTCTTCTTCAGCGCGTCCCGCATTTTCGTGTACCGCTCGAGCGCGGGCCGGTTCTCGTTGTTGCAGTTGTCGTACTTGAGATAGTCCACGCCCCAGTCGGCGAAGGTCTGGGCGTCGATCTGTTCGTGATCCAGTCCGCCGGGCATGGTCTTGGCGCAGGTCTGCGTACCGGCACTGGTGTAGATCCCCAGCTTCAGGCCCTTGGAATGGACGTAGTCGGCGATCGCCTTGATACCGCTGGGGAATCGCTCCGGGTGGTGGGTCAGCCTGCCGGACGCGTCGCGTTGCGGCGCCGCCCAGCAGTCGTCGATGTTCACGTACTCGTAGCCGGCGTCCTTCAGACCGCGGGAGACGAAGATGTCCGCGGTGTCCTTGATCAGCTTCTCGTCGATCGCGCAGCCGGTCGCGTTCCAGTTGTTGAACCCCATCGGCGGGGTCAGCGCGAGGCCGTCCGGCAGCGCCTGGGCCGGGGCGGCGGGGACTGCCACAAAGGCAGCCCCCAGCGCGAGCGCTACAAGCGTCTTCACCGATCTCCTCTCAGACAAGCTGGTAGGCCTTGTAGTTGCGGATCAGCTGGTAGGTGTTCTGCAGCCCGGAACTCTCGATGCTGCGGTAGATGCCCCACTTGGGCCGCAGGTAGTTCTTGTCCCGCCAGAGGTCCACGTTGGTCGTACGGCCGCTTCCCCGCACAGTGCCGCCTTCCTTGAAGGTCCAGGCGAGGTAGCCGCCGCTGTTGGACGCCTTGAACTCGAACTCCACGTCGATCCACTTGTTCTGCAGCGGCGCGTAGTCGCCGACGATGTGCTCGGTGTTCGCGTCGTTGTCCTTGAGCGTGAGAATGGTCAGCGTCGGCTTGCTCTTCGCCCGTGGCGTGAGCGTCCAGAGTGGACCACCGACGTCCTGCACCTTCATCTGCATGATGTGCGAGAACTTGGTGGTCGCGGTCAGCGAGCTGGGCCAGAACGCCTGGTAGGACAGCCGCCAGGTGGTGTCCTTGTTGATTTTCAGGACGCTGCCGTTCGAGCGCATGCCTTTGCACTCGTTGCGCTGCCGGTCCGAGCCGTCCCGGTCCCGGGTGTGCATGTCGAACCGGTAGTGGTCGCCTTCGACATAGATGTGCTTCGTGCCGGAGTGCGAGTTCGCCCGGTCGTCTTCCAGTCCTTCGAACGCGTTCAGGCCGTCGGTGGCCGGATTCGGGCTCCAGCGCAGTTGCCATTCCGCAGCCGACGCCGTGCCTGCGCCGACGGCCAACGCGCCCACGGCCCCGGCTCCCAGGGCGAGTGCGCGGCGACGGTTGATGTTCTCGGTCATTCTTGCCTCCTTGGGCAGGGTGGAGGCGGCGGAGGTTTACTTCGGTTTTTCCAGGGTGATCGCGAACAGATGCGGCCTGGGCGTTGCCGCACCGGGAAGCGTGATGGACACCAGCTGTTTGGCGGGGTCGAGCGGGATCTTCTGGTGGAAGATCGACAGCCGCACTGGTTGCGGCCCAGTGCGGGCGTGCATCTGGCTGGTACGCAAGGCTTCCGTCTCACCGAACGCGGGCGATGTACGCCAGTCCGTGATCTGCAACGGAACCTGGCTCGTTCCGTCCGCGTAGGTGATCGTCATGGAGCGGTTGGTGTTTCCGTTGTCGCTGGCCGCCAGCAGATGCAGAGTCATGTAGTTGCCGGGTGGCAGCGTGATGGTCTGCGCGGCAGGGATGACGTTGTTCGGCGTGCCTTCACTGCCGTTGACGAACTCGAACGGGATGCCGTCGTCGGTCGTCTGGCCGGTCTGCGGGAGTTGCGCGGCGGGATACGTGTTGCCCGCGCCGTCGAAGTCGCCGTCTCCCATGTGGAACTCGCTGGTGATCGCGTCGTTGTTCAGCGCCGCGGCCAGGTCCACGATCACTGTCTGGCCGCCGTCAGGCAGCGCGGGCAGGCCCCACCTGGGCGCTGGGGTGCTGATCGGGACCGGGCCGATGCCGAGATCCGGGCTGGGCCCGTGAACCAGGACTTCCCCGCCTCGCTCCAGGTCGATCTCAAGGGTGCCGTCGGGCAGTTGCCGCCAGCTTCTCGCACCGCGGACCTGCAACGGCCCCTCGATGCCCGGCCTGAGTTTCAACGGCTGCCCGGCAAGGCTGCGGACCCGCACGAACTGGGTCCTTCCGTCCTTTTTGGATGCGGTGACCAGGAAGGCGCCCTCGGTCCGGAAGTCCTGCAACGCCGCGTCCCGCCAGCTCGCCGGCAGCGCGGGGAAGATCCTCAGCACACCGCCCCAGCTCTGGCACAGCATGTCGTGCAACGACTGCGCGCCGGACAGAGGCGTCTCGATGACCGGGCCTGCCTCGAAGTACATCGTGTTGGCCTGCGCGAAGCGAGCCACGAACTCCCTGAGGTACTTCAGCGCGTCGTCGCCCTTGCCTAGGCCGGCCGAGATCGAGGACGCACCGGTGAAGCTGTAGCCGCGCAACGCACCCTCGAAGCTGATCCAGTGGTCCAGCGACCGCTCGATCAGCTCGCGCCGCTCCGGCTGCTCGCCGTTGACCAGGTACAACGGGTACACCGCGAGCATGTGCGAGTAGTGCCGGTGCGACTTGGCGAACGGCACACCCGTACCGATCATGAACCCGTTCTGGTCGACCGGATAGTCGACGAGCTTGTCCAGGACTTCACGCCACTTCGGCGCCAGCGGGTCGTCCGCGGTGAGTTCCAGCAGGGTCCGGCAGCTCCAACGGATCAACGCCAGGTCGTAGTTGCAGTCGGGGGCGGTGCCGTACTCCGGCGAGAACGTGGGCGCGAGATGCAGCCTGCCGTCCATGCCCACGCTGAGGAAGTGCAGGTAGTAGTTCATCGCTTTGCGCAGCGTGGGTACGAGCACCTCGTCACGGATGCGTTCGTCCATGCTGTGCCGGTAGTTCAGCCACACGTTGTGCAGGATCCACGGCAGGTCACCGATCTCCGGGTCCGGCGAGGAGAACCCTGGGGCACCGACAAAACCCGCGTCGTCGAACTGTGCGTCGGTGCTCCGGCGCACCCCCATCGAATCGCCCCGGAACTGTGGCCGGAGCGCGTCGATCAGGATCCTCTGGGTGTCCTTGATCGTCCGCGGGATCGGGTCGAGTTCGAGGTGGTTCGAGCCGTACGCCGGCCAGTATTCAAGCTGGACGTTGAGGTTGTTCCACAATGACGGCCACGGTGTGGGCTCGATCCAGGGCCCGGTCGTCGCCATGATCGGGCCGGTTTCCCGCGACGCCGACGCGAGCTTGTACAGCTGGATCCAGTAGAAACTCTGCAGCAGCGAGTCCGGGATGGACAGAAAACTCCTCTGGTAGAAGGCGTGCCACCACTGCTGGTGCTGCTGCCTGAGCAACCGTTCCGGCCCAGCGAATTTGACCGCTTGACGTACCGCGGCCTCAGCGTCCTTCTTGTGCGCCACCGAGAGCAGGAGCGTCCGGCCACGGGTCCGGTACGCGGTTGCGGTCGGCCCGCCCGCGATCATCGGCTGGTTGACGATCGTGATGTCCCGCTCGGTTTTGGTCACCGCAGGCGGGTTGCGCGGGAAGTTCGCCGGCGGGTTCTCCCGGATCGTGCGCGGGCTCAGCGCCTCAGCCGGCTGGAACTCCACCTCGCAGTCACCGTCGACCTCCAGCACAAGCAGATCGGTCGTCGCGTGCACGAACAGCTTGAGCCCGATCTCACCCTTGTCGGTGAGGATCCTGCCGTTGAGCTCGGCGTCGTACAGGTGCAGCCTCAGGTCGACGCCGGTGATCTGCGCCTTGGGTTTGAGCAGCAGCTTGCCGACCGCAAGCCGCGCCACGCCCCACTCGTTGCCGAACTGCGGCCGGTGATCCTGGACCTGGCTGTGGTCCACGGTGATCCGGATCGCGTTGGCCCCAGGCTCCTTGTAGAGCGCGGCCGCCAGAAACCCGTTGCCCAGAAACGGGCCCTCGTACCAGGCACGCGGAATCCGCTGCCACACCATGTCCTGCGCACCGAGGAAATCGGCCCAGTGAAGATCATCCTGGCTAAGGCCCTGTTCGGCATTCGCGGTCGCGGGCAAAGCCCCGAACACCGCCCCAGCGGCGGCCCCGCCCAGCAGCCCGCGCCTCGAGATCCGCATCCGCACTCCACACTGAGTCAGGCCCGAAAGATCGGATGTCTAGCCAAACCCGACTGTATGGAAACGCTTTCGGTCAGTCAATAACCCGCCAACAAGCAGCACTTCACGTGGATGAACCCACAGGTAGTCCCGTTAAAAAGATCGGATGTACACGTTTGCAATCACACGCGGCCGAGGCGGGACAGCAGCACCGCCGAGGGCACGGGGTGAGCACCCCGGCGCCGGACCGAGTCGGCCACCGCGCGGTCGGACGTCACCACGACGACCGGACGGCCCTCGGGCTCGGCCGCGACCAGAGCGCGGATGACGTCGTCAGCCAGCACACCTGGGTCGCTGAACAAGACCCGGACTCCGCGAGGGGCCGCAGCAGGCACAGCGACCACGCCGGCGCCGTCGAACACGAGGGTGACCTCGGCTGATGTGCGCGCGGCGAGCGAGGCCAGTTGATGCGTCAGACGATCGCGTTGATCGGCGAGAGGCAGGTCTGGGTAGCCGGTCTTCGTGACGTTGTAGCCGTCGACCACGAGGTGCACCGACGGCAGCGCGAGCAAGCGGTCCAACGCGGCCGGGTCTTCGACGCGACCGACCGTGCCCTGGGCTGCTGTGGCGCCACGGACCAGGTCTGCGGGGCGTGGGCCGCCTCCGCCCAAGGCCAGTTCGCGGCGAAGGCCGGTGACGGCTCCGTCCAATGTGTCCACCAGCAGGGCGAGACGGACTTCGTCGGCCTGGCGGGCTTCGCGGGCGGATTGACGAGCGACTTCGGCATCGGACTCCGCGCGGCGGGCCTTCTTGCGTTCGGTTTCCGCACGCTCGCGTTCGCGATCGCGTTGGGCTGTGAGGTCGGCGAGCTGGGCTGCTACCTCGGTGCGGAGGCGTTCCATCTCGTCGGCGGCTGCCGCGGCTGCGTCCTTGGCTTCGCGGAGTTTGACGCCTTGTTCGCGCAGACGTTTGCGCAGACGGTCCAGCTCTACTTCGGCGTCGGCTCGGATGATGTCGGCCGCGCCCTGGGCTATCTCGAGTTCGCCGCGGGTCTGTTTGAGTTCGTTCTCCAGACGGTCGGCGCGCGTCAATGCTGAGTCGCGCTCGGCGCGCAACACCGCGTCACCGGCGCGGCGGGAGACGAGCTCAAGGTAGTGGATGGCTGTTTCGTCGCCCATCAGCACAGCTGCGGCCGCCGCGGAGACAGGCTCGGCACCGCTGACTTCGAGCGCGCCGGGCCTGTGCTCACGGCACCACTCGACGACGGCCGTACGGAAGCTGGTCGAGTCACGCAGCGCGACCATGATGGACGCCCCACCGAGGCGGGCGCGTTTGGCCGGCGCGAACTTCGCCACGGCGCGCAGCGACTGCGGGATGTCCACCCTGTTGAGGCCGCTGATCGCCTCGGCACCTATTTCGGCCAGCCTGGAGCGGACAGCATCCGGAATGCCGTCCCAGTCCATCTCGGACGACTCGACGAGCTCGTCGGTTTCGTCCTGCTCCTGCGGCGCCATCCCTCCAGGTTAGTTGGCCGGAGCGGAATTGTCGGTGTGGACCCTTAGTGTCCCGCTCGATGAGCACGCAGCTTTCGTTCGACGAACTGGGCACGCCCCTGCGCACCACCACTTTCGTGGTCTTCGACCTGGAGACGACCGGTGGCAGCGCCGAGCAGGACGCGATCACCGAGATCGGCGCGGTGAAGGTGTGCGGCGGCGAGGTGGTCGGCGAGTTCGCCACGCTCGTGGACCCCGGCCGGGGCATCCCGCCGGAGATCGTGGCGATCACCGGGATCACCGACGCCATGGTCTACCAGGCGCCGACGCTGGAAACAGTGTTGCCGGCGTTCCTGGAGTTCGCCGCGGGCTCGGTGCTCGTGGCCCACAACTCGGGCTTCGACGTCGGTTTCATCAAGGCCGCGTGCCAGCGCTACGGCTACCACTGGCCGCGCCCAGCAGTCGTCTGCACGGTGCGTCTGGCGCGACGCGTGCTCAGCCGTGAGGAGGCGCCCAGCTGCCGCCTGTCGGCTTTGGCGACGCTGTTTCGGGCAGGCACCACGCCCATCCACCGCGCCCTCGCCGACGCGAAAGCGACCGTCGACGTGCTGCACGGCCTGCTCGAACGCGTCGGTTCGGTCGGCGTGCAGTCGCTGGAGGAGCTGCTCGACTTCATCCCCGAGGTCACGCCTGAGCAGCGCCGCAAGCGCACCCTCGCGGCCGATCTGCCGGACACGCCTGGCGTGTACTTGTTCCGCGGCCCCAAGGAGGAGGTGCTGTACGTCGGCACGGCATCCAACCTGCGCCGACGCGTCCGCCAGTACTTCACGGCCAGCGAGACCAGGCGTCGCCTGCGGGAAATGGTCGCCCTAGCCATCCGCGTCGACTCCGTCACCTGCGCGCACGCCCTCGAAGCGGAGGTCCGTGAGTTACGTCTCCTAGCCGCGCACAAGCCCGCGTACAACCGTCGCTCGCGCAACAAGCACGAAGCGTGGTGGCTGACGCTCACTGAGGAAGCCTTCCCCAGGCTCTCAGTGGTGCGTACGCCCCGTGACGGCGCGGTCGGACCGTTCCGGTCTCACCGCTCAGCAGAGAGCGCCGCAGCGGCCTTGCAGGAGGGCACGGGCATCCGTCCGTGTTCGCAACGCATCCCCGCCCGCTCCCCCAAGGGCACGCCGTGCGTCTTGGCGGAGATAGGTCGCTGCGCAGCCCCATGCGCCGGGCACCAGACCGTCGAGGAGTACCGGCCGTACATCTCGTCACTGCAAGAGCTCGTCGCAGGACACCGCGTGGACGCCTTGTGGCGCGTCGCCGGGCGCCTCTCACACCTGTCCGAAGCCGAACGTTTCGAACAGGCCGCCGAGGGCCGTGACCGCCTCGCAGTGCTTGTGCGCGCCTTGGACCGTGGCCAACGCCTCGCCTCACTCGCGGCGATCACCGAGCTCGTCGCTGCCCGCCCCGACGGCACCGGAGGCTGGGATTTCGCCGTCGTCCGCCACGGGCGCCTCGCCTCCGCAGGCAGCGCACCCCGCGGCGTCTCCCCCATGCCCGTCGTCGAGATGCTCGTCTCCTCCGCCGAGACCGTCATCCCCGAACCCGGCCCGCTCTTCGGCGCCCCACACGAAGAGGTCGGAGCAGTCCTGCGCTGGCTCGAACGCCCCGGAACGCGAATGGTCCGCTGCACCACCCCCTGGACCGTCCCCGCAGCCGCCGCGGCCAGCTGGCGTCCGTGGCTTGACCGCGCCGAATCCGCTCGCAGCCTGGTCGGCGGCCTGCCGGACTAGGGCGTCCACATTGATCAGCAGCGACCGGTCAGGAAAGAGCGATCTGGAGCGGGGTTCTGGATCACACCTGGTTGTTGTTGGGTACGATGGCCAAGTGTCGGAACCCGAAGGTTTCGGGTTCGCGCATATCTGGCTTGTGATGCCTCGCAAGCACGTCACCGTCCGCGGTGGTTGGCTTTACCGCCAGAGTGGCGGGGTGGCACCGCAGGCGGATGTGCGCGTGTGGTCGACATTCCGCAGGTGATGGCCGACACCATCACGATCCTGCGGACAGTGGACGGCCACCAACGGTCCAGACTGCCGGACCAGGACTCCAGTACCGGCTTGCCGATGCGGAGAGCGAAAGATCCAGACCAATGCTCCGCGATGAGCAATGATCAGGAAGCAGGACAGCCAGGTGATCAAGGCGATCGTGATGATCCAGGTCAACGCGGACAGCATCCCGGAGACCGCACAGGCCATCGCCGACGTCGACGGCGTCACCGAGGTGTACTCGTGCGCCGGCGACGTCGACCTGATCGCCATCGCGCAGGTGACCGAACACGAGCAGCTGGCATCCCTGATCCCCGGCCGGATCAGCAAGATCCCAGGCGTGGTCGCGACCGACACGCACATCGCATTCCGGTCCTACTCACGCCAGGACACCGAGGCCGCGTTCGCGATCGGCTCGGAATCCAGCGACTGAACACCTACTGCCGCTCCAGGGCCCGGGTCTCTTCGACCGGGTCCGGAGTGAGCAGCGAACCGGCGACCGGGCGTCCCGCGGAACCGAGCTTGTTCATCTTCTTCGGCACGGCTGTGCCCTGATATTTCAAATCCGTGCCGAGCGGCTGATGCAGCTCGATGAACTCGCCGTGCGGCAACCGCTTGATGATGCCGGTCTCCACACCGTGCTCCAGCACCTCACGGTCCGCGTGCTGCAGACCGAGGCAGATCCGGTACGTGATCGCGTACACCAAGGGCGGCAGCACAAGCAGCCCGATCCGGCCCATCCAGGTCGTCGCGTTCAACGAGATGTCGAACTTCTCCGCGATCACATCGTTCGCCGCGGACAGCAACAACACCATGAAGTACGTGATGGCCATGGCGCCCAACGACGTCCGCACAGGCACATCACGCGGTCGTTGCAACAGGTTGTGCCGTGCGTAGTCCTTTGTGAACCTTCGCTCGATCCACGGGTAGGCCGCGGCGATACCTGTCAGCAGAGGCAGTCCCAGGATGAACGGGAAGAACGCCGCCGGGATCGTGTAGTCCCCGAGAGAGATCTCCCATGCCGGCCACAACCTCAGCAAACCGTCGGTCCAGCCCATGTACCAGTCGGGCACCGTGCCCGCGGAGACGTGTGAAGTGTTGAAGGGGCCGAAGTTCCAGATCGGGTTGATCTGGAAGAACCCGCCCAGCAACGCGATCACGCCGACCACGATCGCGAAGAACCCACCGGCCTTCAGTGAGAAGTACGGCATGATCCGCACACCGACGACGTTGGTCTCTTTTCTCAGCACACCAGGGAACTGCGTGTGTTTCTGGTACCAGACCAGCCCGACGTGCACCGCTATCAAGGCCAGGATGATGCCCGGGATCAGCAGGATGTGCGCGGTGTACAGCAGCGGGATGACTTCCTCGCCGGGGAACTCACCCCGGAACAACAACCAGTTCACCCAGGTCCCGATCACCGGAATCGACATGATCAGACCCGACGTGACCCGCAGGCCCGCACCCGACAGCAGGTCGTCCGGCAGCGAATAACCGCTCAGGCCCTCGATCGTGCCGAGCAGGAACAGCAGGATGCCGATGACCCAGTTCGTCTCACGCGGCTTGCGGAACGCACCCGTGAAGAACACCCGGAACATGTGCAACACCAGAGATGCCATGAACAGCAGCGCCGCCCAGTGGTGCACCTGACGCACGAACAAACCGCCACGCACGTCGAACGACAAGTTCAACGCCGTCTCATAGGCCCGCGACATCTCCAGGCCACGCAGGTTCACAAACGAACCCTGATACTCCACATGCTGCATCGACGGATCGAAGAACAAAGCCAGATACGTCCCCGACAACAGCAACACGATGAAGCTGTACAGAGCGACTTCACCCAGCAGGAACGACCAGTGCGTCGGGAAGACCTTGTTCAACTGACGCCGCAGGCCACCGGCCGCGTGCAATCGCTCATCCGCCCAGTCGCCTGCGGCGGCCGCGGTCTTGGCGGCCCGGTTCTGTCCCTTTGTCGGTGTGGTCAACCCACTCATCGGCGCCTCCCCAGGTCCCCCACTTCCATTCTGGATCCCGGAAAGCACCAGACCAGGGACCTAGGTCCCGAACAGACCAGGACCCCCTCCCGGGCGAGTTGCCCGAAAGGGGGTCCTGGTGGGTATTACTCCGGCTCAGCCGGCCGTACCGCCGCCACCGGGGGCGTCGGGACCGTGGCCGTTGCCGTGCCCGTTGTGCTGGGCGGCACGCCCTGCCTCCAGGGCCCGGGTCTCCTCGACCGGGTCCGGGCTCAGCAGCGTTCCGGCGACCGGGCGTCCCGCGGAGCCGAGTTTGTTCATCTTCTTCGGCACAGCGGCACCCTGGTAGGCCAGCGGGATCGGGTGACCGTGGTCGTCGACCGGGCCGAGCGGCTGGTGCAGTTCGATGAACTCGCCGTGCGGCAGCCGCTTGATGATGCCGGTCTCGACACCGTGCGCGAGCACCTCACGGTCGGCGTGCTGCAAGCCGAGGCAGATGCGGTACGTGATCGCGTAGACCAACGGCGGCAGCACGAGCAGGCCGATCCGGCCCATCCACGTGGTGGCGTTCAGCGAGATGTCGAACTTCTCCGCCAGCACGTCGTTCGCGGCCGAGAGCAGCGAGACCATGAAGTAGGTGATCGCCATGGCACCGAGCGACGTCCGGACCGGCACGTCCCGCGGCCGCTGCAGCAGGTTGTGCCGCGCGTTGTCCTTGGTGAACTTCTTCTCGATCCACGGGTAGACCGCGGCGATACCGGTCAGCAGCGGCAAACCGAGCATGAACGGGAAGAACGCCGCCGGGATCATGTAGTCCCCGAGGTAGACCTCCCACGCCGGCCAGAGCCGGATCAAGCCGTCCGTCCAGCCCATGTACCAGTCAGGCACCGTGCCCGCGGAGATGTGCGCCGGGTTGAACGGGCCGAAGTTCCAGATCGGGTTGATCTGGAAGAGCCCGCCGAGCATGGCGATCACGCCGACGACGATGGCGAAGAAGCCGCCGCCCTTCAGCGAGAAGTACGGCATGATCCGCACGCCGATGACGTTGGTCTCCTTTTTCATCACGCCGGGGAACTGCGTGTGCTTCTGGTACCAGACCAGCCCGAGGTGCACCGCGACCAGCGCGAGCAGGATGCCCGGCAACAGCAGGATGTGCGCGGTGTACAGCAGCGGGATGACTTCCTCGCCGGGGAACTCGCCCCGGAACAACAACCAGTTGATCCAGGTGCCGATCACCGGCAGGGAGAGGATCAGGCCGGACATGATCCGCAGGCCGGCACCTGAGAGCAGGTCGTCCGGCAGCGAGTAGCCCGCGAAGCCCTCGAGCGCGCCCAGCATGAACAGCAGGATGCCGATGACCCAGTTGGTCTCACGCGGCTTGCGGAACGCGCCGGTGAAGAACACCCGGAACATGTGCAGCACGATCGCGGCCATGAACAGCAGCGCCGCCCAGTGGTGCACCTGACGGACGAAGAGGCCACCGCGCACGTCGAACGACAGGTTCAGCGCCGTCTCATAGGCCCGCGACATCTCCAGGCCACGCAGGTTCACAAACGAACCCTGGTACTCCACGTGCTGCATCGACGGGTCGAAGAACAGCGCGAGGTACGTACCGGACAGCAGCAGCACGATGAAGCTGTACAGAGCGACTTCACCGAGCAGGAACGACCAGTGCGTCGGGAAGACCTTGTTCATCTGTTTGCGCAGGCCACCGGCGGCGTGCAGGCGCTCGTCCGCCCAGTTGCCGGCAGCGGCGGCGGCTTTGGCCGCCGGGTTCTGCTGCTTTGTGGGGGTCGTGATGCCGCTCATGACTTACGCTCCCAGAAAGCCGGGCCGACCGCTTCGTTGAAGTCGTGCGTCGCGTAAAAGTAACCCGTTTCCTCGTCGACCTGAATCGGCAACTGGGCCAGCTTGCGGGTCGCCGGTCCGAAAATGGGCTTGGCGTAGTGCAACGCGTCGAACTGCGACTGGTGGCACGGGCAGAGGATCCGGTTGGTCCGCTGCTCGTACAGCGAAGTCGGGCAGCCCAGGTGGCTGCAGATCTTCGTGTAGGCGTAGAAGTCGCCGAAGTTGAAGTCCTCCTGGCCCTGGTGCTTGACCACCCGCTTGGCGTCCTCGGGACGCAGGCGGATGAGCATGACCGGGTTGTCCGAGCGGCGCAGGGCTTCGAGCAGTTCGTGCTCGTCGACCCGCTCCTCACCGGCCAGGATCTTCTCGAGCCGGGCGTAGTCCACGGCGCCCGATGCGGTCTTCGGGGCGTGGAACGGGAACACCGTCTCCATTGCGCCCGCGTCCAGGTCCTCCGGCTTGACCAGCTCAAGCGCGTGTGCGTCACCGGTGTCGCGGCGCATGAACACGCGCTCGCCGTCGTGCGCGAGCCACCCGGTGTGCCAGAGGCCGTTCTCATTGGTGGAGTCGGCGTGCGGGTTCTTGATCATGCTGCCGAGCGGCAGCACGGCCGCGGCCAGGCCGAACGTGCCCGCACCGAACAGCGCGGTGCGCTTGATCAGCGAACGGCGGGCGATGGTGCTGCGGTCGCCCGCGTCGGCCAGGTGCGCCACGAAGGTCTGCCGGTCGATCTCCGGCGACATGCCGTCGTGCCGCTGCTGGACAGCGACCTCGTGCGGCAGGAACTTCTTGGCGTACATCACGACGCCGACACCCACGCCGAGGATCGCCAGGCCGAGGGTGAGGCCGAGCAACGGCGTGTAGAGCAGGTACAGCAGGTGCCGGTCGGTGTTGGCCGGGGCGTAGTGCCACGGCCACCAGATGAACACACCGATGAACGCCAGGCCCGACAGGCCGGACAGGGTGAACCAGGCCGCCACCGAGCGCTCGGCCCGCTTCTCGGCCTTGGTGCCCTTGACCGGCCACTGCTCGGTGTACTCGACCAGCTCGACGTCGTCGAGCTTGCCGCCGAGTTTCAGCAGCTGATCGCGGTCCATCTCGGCAAGCTCGGCCTCGGTCGGGAGGCCTTCTTTTTCTTGCCCGCTCACGACTTGGCTCCGATCCACAACGTGATACCCACCAGCGCGGCCATCCCCACGATGAACGCGATCAGGCCTTCGGACTGCGGCCCGAGCCCGCCCAGCGGCGCGCCACCCGGGTTGTTGTTCCCGTCGGTCACCGACTTGACGTACGCGATGATGTCCTTCTTCTCTTCCGGCGAGAGCTGGCGGTCGGAGAACTTGGGCATGTTCTGCGGGCCGGACAGCATCGCCGCGTAAAGCTGCTCCTCGGTCGCCGGGTCGAGCTCCGGCGCGAACTTGCCGGAGGACAACGCACCGCCGCGGCCGGTGAAGTTGTGACAGGAGGCGCAGTTCATCCGGAACAGCTCGCCACCACGCGCGGGGTTGTCACCGCGCAACTGGGCGCCCGTCTCGGACGGCAGCTTGGGGCCGCCCGCGCCCTTGGACTCGATGAACGCGATGACCGCGTCGATCTCGTCCGGGGACAGCTTCGGTGGTTTGCGCTCGGCCTGCGCGGTCTGCGCGGCCAGCGGCATCCGGCCGGTCGAGGTCTGGAAGTAGACCGAGGCCTCGCCGATGCCGATCAGGCTGGGACCACGGTCCTTGACACCCTCGGCACCCTCGCCATGGCAGGTGATGCAGGTGTTGTTGTAGATCTGCTCGCCCTTGCGGATCAACGCGGGGTCCTGCGCGGCGTTCGCGGTCTGCGGCTCAGGTGCGATCGCGCTGTACAACGCGCCGACCCCGATCAGCGCCACGCCCAACGCAAGCAGGCCGGAGATCCGCCGGCGGCGCTTGGAGGAGCGGGCTCGTTTCCGCGCCGCCTTGCTCTCCCCGGCGGCGTCCGCAGTACCGACGCTCGACCCGGCAGGCAGGTCCTCGGCTTTACTGCTCGTCATGTGATGGGCAACCTTGCTGGAGAAGTCAGTTCGGGTTTCTGGTGTCAACCAGGCAAAGCGTCAGGGCACCAGGTAGATGACGGCGAACAGGCCGATCCACACGATGTCCACGAAGTGCCAGTAGTACGAGACCACGATCGCCGCGGTCGCCTGGGCCGGCGTGAACTTGCTCATCCTGGTGCGGATCAGCAGGTACACGAACGCGATCAGACCACCGATCACGTGCAGCCCGTGGAAGCCGGTGGTCAGGAAGAACACCGTGCCGAACCCGCCGGACGGGATGGTGACGCCCTCGTGGATCAGGTTCACGTACTCGATGCCCTGACCGGCGACGAAGATCGCGCCCATCACCAGGGTCAGCGTGTACCAGCGGCGCAACCCGAACACGTCGCCCTTCTCGGCCGCGAACACACCGAGCTGGCAGGTGATCGACGACGCCACCAGGATCACGGTGAACGGTGTGGCGAAGGGCAGGTTCAGGTGGATCGGCTCGCCACCCGGAACAAGTGGCGGCGGCCAGTGCCCGCTGGAGTTCTGCGCCTTCACCGTGAAGAACATGGCGAACAGCCCGGCGAAGAACATCAGCTCACTGGACAGCCACACGATCGTGCCCACACTGACCATGTTCGGCCGGTTCAGCGAGTGCACACGCTGGCTGATCGAAGGCGTAGCTGTTGTCACGCGACGCATTATGGCTTGCGGTTATCCGCCTCGCCTTGTCGGGTCTCGATTGGGCCGTGGCGTGTCATTCACCGCCTTGGCGATAGCATCCCACTAGTCGTGATCAGGCCTAGTGAGACTGCCGGAGGGCGCGGAAAAGATGAGCACGCAGCCGCTGACGATCCTTGTCTTCAGCCACCGGCCGGAGGTGCGCGAGAGCATCATCACAGCCGTCGGGCGCCGGCCCGCCGCAGATCTCGGCCGGGTCACGTTCATCGAGGCCGCGGGCGTGGCCGACGTGATCTACCACATGGACGCCGGCGAGATCGACCTCGCGATCCTGGACGGCGAGGCGCAGCCCACCGGCGGCATGGGCGTGTGCCGTCAGCTCAAGAACGAGCTGGACGACTGCCCGCCGATCGTGATCGCGGTCCGCCGCAAGGACGACCGCTGGCTCGCCACCTGGTCACAGGCCGACGCGGTGCTCGTGCACCCGCTCGACCCGTTGACCGCGGCCGAGACCGTCGCCGACGTGCTGCGATCCCGCCAGCTGCCCGTCGTCCGAGGGTGACAGTGATGAACCCTATGCGGCGCGACACCTGGCCTGCGCTGCTCAACCACTTAGTCGACGGCGGTGACCTGACCGCCGACGATACCGCGTGGGCGATGGGCGAGATCATGTCCGGCAACGCGACACCCGCCCAGATCGCCGGATTCGCGGTCGGCCTGCGGGCCAAGGGCGAGACGCCGGACGAGGTCGCCGGTATCGCGGCGGGAATGCTGGCACGCGCACGCCGAGTGTCGGTGGACAAGCGCGCCGTGGACGTCGTCGGCACCGGCGGTGACCGGTCAGGCAGCGTGAACATCTCCACGATGAGCGCGATCGTCGCCGCGGCGGCGGGTGTTCCCGTGGTCAAGCACGGCAACCGGTCGGCCTCGTCGAAGGCGGGCACCGCCGACGTGCTCGAAGTGCTCGGCGTGGCGATCGGGCTGGGCCCTGAGGGCGTCGAGCAGTGCGTCGAGGAGCTGGGCATCGGGTTCTGCTTCGCGCCGGTGTACCACCCGGCGTTCCGGCACGCCGCCGGGCCGCGCCGTGAACTGGGCATCCCGACCGCGTTCAACCTGCTGGGCCCGTTGACCAACCCAGGCCAGCCCAGCGGTGGGCTGATCGGGTGCGCGTTCGAGCGGCTGGCGCCCGTGCTGGCCGAGGTCTTCGCGAGCCGGGGCGCCTCGGTGCTCGTGGTCCGTGGCGAGGACGGCCTGGACGAGATCACGACGTGCGGCCTGACCTCGGCATGGGTCGTGGAGAACGGTGAGGTCCGGCCCGACCGGATCGACCCGGCGGCGTTCGGCCTGCCGATCGTGACCTCCGCGGACCTGCTGGGCGGCGACGCAGAGCACAACGCGGACGTGGTCCGCCGGATCATGGCGGGCGAGCAGGGCCCGATCCGGGACGCGGTGGTCCTCAACGCAGCCGGCGCAGCGGCCGCGTACCGGGGCTTCACAGCCGATCTGACGGCCGATCTGGCCGCTGGCCTCAAGCAGGTCTCCGAAGCGATCGACAGCGGCGCAGCGG
Source organism: Kibdelosporangium banguiense (assembly GCF_017876405.1). Lineage (GTDB taxonomy): Bacteria > Actinomycetota > Actinomycetes > Mycobacteriales > Pseudonocardiaceae > Kibdelosporangium > Kibdelosporangium banguiense. Next base: position 12,673,288 of record NZ_JAGINW010000001.1, read on the forward strand.
CCGACCTGCTTACCCGCTGGGCGGCCCGCTCCACCGAACTCGCCGCCGCCGAGGCCTAGCCCAACTAGCCCAACCCCGCACACGCGAAAACGCCCCCAAAGCCACTTTGGGGGCGTTTTGGTGTGCCCCCAATGCCACATTGGGGGCATCTGATGCTACGAATGCCACATTGGGGGCAAAACTTTTCAGTCTTTGTCGGGCGCGGTGTGGTACTCGAACACCAGGCCGCCGACCGTCAGCAGGATGCAGACGATGCCGATCACCAGCAGCCAGATGTGGAAGAACGCCAGCGCGAACCCGGTCAGCGCGGCCGACGCGGCCAGGCCCACCGGCCAGTAGCTGCCCGGGCTGAAGAAGCCCAGCTCACCGGCGCCGTCACTGACCTCGGCCTCGGGGTTGTCCTCCGGCCGCTGCTCGACACGGCGGGACACGAAGCTGAAGTAGCTGCCGATGATCAGCGACAGCCCACCGGTCAGCGTCAGCCCGACGATGCCCACGACCTCCTTGGCCCACAGGCCGTACAGGATCGCAGCAAAGAAGAAGAACGCTGTGCAGATGTGGAAGATTTTGGCTTCGACCTTCATCGTTTCGCCTGTCCTCAGCCCGAAGCCGTCCGCGCGGTGCGGTCGGGGTTGAACGGAGATGTGGTCACCGCGTACGGCGTGCAGAGCTGGCCGCAGTTCATCTGGCTCAGCGCCTCGGCCGTGGTGTACGTCTTGCCACTGGTCGGGTTGATCTGGGTACGCAGCCGCACAAACTGGTCGAACTGCTCACCGGGCAGTGCGCGCACCTCGAAGTTCATGAACGCGTGGTACGAGCCGCACAGCTCGGCGCAGCGGCCGACGAACGAACCCGGGCGGTCGATCTTGTTCTGGAACGTGTTGTCCTGGTTGTTCTTCTCCGGGTACGGGAAGACGTCCCGCTTGAAGTGCATCTCAGGCACGTAGAACGAGTGGATCACGTCACGCGACCGCAGCTGGTACTCGATGGTCCGGCCGGCGGGCAGGACCAGCAGCGGGATCTCCCGCGTGCTGCCGACCGTGTGGATCTCGCCGCCGTCGGGGGTCTTGGGCGTGCTGCCGCCGACCTGTTTGTAACTGAAGTCCCAGTTCCACTGGAAGGCCAGCGCCTCGACCTTGACGTCCGGCTTGTCGGTCTCGGCCAGCACGCGGTTCTCGGTGCTCGCGGTGAAGACGAACAACACCACGACGATGATCACCGGGATGCCGGTGTAGACCGCCTCGAGCACGTTGTTGTACTGCGTCTGGCGCGGCAGCGCGGTGTCGCCCGGCTTCTTGCGGTGGAACGCGACCGGCCACAGCATCAGGCCCCACGTGAACACACCGACGATCAGTGACGCGATCACCGAACCGGTCCACAGCGCGCGCATGTCGTCGGCCTGCGGGGTGACACCCTCAGGCCAGCCGAACCGCAGCACCTCATCGGTCGAGCAACCGGTCGCCGCGAACGCGACCAGGCCGACCAGCCCGACGACCTTGGCCAGCCGTCGCTTTCGCGACCGCTCCTCTTGGCTCACCGTTCGCTCTCCTCCTCAGGCGATCCGCTCCTGCGGGAGCGTAGCTCAGCGACATATGTGACGCGGATCAGGGGCCGGGGCGCGCCGGTGGCTTTCGTGCAACGGGCATACTGGCCCTTCAAACACTCCTCGACCGGAAGGTTCCCGAGAGCGTGTGCGGTCTGCTTGGCCTGGTATGCCCATCTGAACTCGACGCCGACGCGGCCCGTACCGCGGTCGACGCCGCCCTGCGCTGCCAGCGGCACCGCGGTCCCGACGAGAGCGGCACGTGGGCCGACCGTGGGGTGGTCTTCGGCTTCAACCGGCTGTCGATCGTGGACATCGCGCATTCCCACCAGCCCCTGCACTGGGGCCCGGTGGACGCACCGAACAGGTACACGATCCTGTTCAACGGCGAGGTCTACAACTATCTGGAGCTGCGCGCGGACCTCAAGCGCGAGTTCAACCTGAAGTTCGCCACCGACGGCGAGGCCGAGGCGATGGTGGCGGCCTACCACTTCTACGGCCCCGGCATCGTCAGCAAGTTCCGTGGCATGTTCGCGTTCCTGATCTGGGACTCGCACCGTCAGACGCTCTTCGGCGCCCGCGACCCGTTCGGCATCAAGCCGCTGTTCTACACGCAGGGCCCGGGCGGTGTCGCCTTCGCCAGCGAGAAGAAGAGCCTGCTGCAGCTGTCCCGCGCGATCGGCAACGCCCCGCGCCTGGACCGCACGGCCCTGCAGCACTACTTGGTGATGCAGTACGTGCCTGAGCCCGAGACCATGCACGACACTATCCGGCGAATCGAGTCCGGCACATCCTTCACGGTGACGCCGGACGGCAAGCTGACGACCGAGCGCTACTTCCACCCGACCTTCCGGCCACTCTCGGTGAGTCAGTACGAGTCGGGCAGGCTGCACTCCGACATCGCCGCCGTGATGCGCGACTCAGTCGCCAAGCACATGCGCGCGGACGTGACCGTCGGCTCCTTCCTCTCCGGCGGCATCGACTCGACCGCGATCGCGGCGCTGGCCAAACAGCACAACCCGGACCTGATCACGTTCACCACAGGTTTTGATCGTCAGGGCTACTCCGAAGTAGACGTGGCTGCGGAGTCCGCGGCAGCGATCGGCGTGAAGCACGTCGTGCGGACGGTGACCGCGCAGGAGATCATGGACTACCTGCCGCTGATCGTCTGGTACCTGGACGACCCGGTGGCCGACCCCGCCCTGGTGCCGCTCTGGTTCATCGCCCGCGAAGCCCGGCAGTACGTGAAAGTGGTGCTTTCCGGCGAAGGAGCCGACGAACTCTTCGGCGGCTACACGATCTACCGTGAGCCGATCTCGTTGGCCGCCTTCGAAAAGGTGCCCGGAGCCCTGCGCAAGGCGATGGGCAACCTGTCGACGAAGCTCCCCGAAGGCCAGCGCGGCAAGGACCTGCTGCGCCGTGGGGCACTGTCGCTTGAGGAGCGCTACTACGGCAACGCCCGGATCTTCCGCGACGACCAGATCAAGCGCGTGCTGCGGACGTTCACCCCGGGCGTCGGGCACCAGGAGATCACCGCGCCGCACTACCGCGTCTCCGCCGACTGGGACCCCGTGACCCGGATGCAGCACGTGGACCTCTTCACCTGGCTACGCGGCGACATCCTGGTGAAGGCCGACAAAGTCACCATGGCCAACTCACTCGAGCTGCGGGTCCCCTTCCTGGACCCCGAGGTCTTCAAGATCGCCGCGAAGATCCCGCTCGAGCAGAAGATCACCAAGGAGACAACCAAGTTCGCGTTGCGCGCGGCCCTGCGCGACATCGTCCCCGCGCACGTGCTGAATCGCCGCAAGCTCGGCTTCCCAGTCCCAGTCCGCCACTGGCTGCGCGAAGAACTCTACGAGTGGGCCGCGACCATCATCCGCGAATCCGGCACAGACCAACTGCTGGACAAAGCCGCGATCATGGCCATGCTCGACGAGCACCGCACCGGCGACCTGGACCACAGCCGCCGAATCTGGGCCCTGATCGTCTTCATGCTCTGGCACGGAATCTTCATCGAAGGCCGAATCCGCCCCCAGATCCCCGAGCCCCACTACCCCGTCCGCCTCTGACCCGGTCCGGCACGCCTCTCCAGGGTGAAGCGCGTCCTCAACCTTCGAGTTACGTTGCGGCGCAATCCGAGCCGCTTGCTGTCCCGTCGGCGGGACAGCAAGCGGCTCGGATTGCGGATCAGACTTTGAACTCGAAGCCGCCGGGTCTCGAGTTGCGGTCGGCGATCAGTCCGGCGATTGTCGCTATGGCGATCTCGGCGGGGGTGCGGGAGCCGATGTTGAGGCCGACTGGCCGATGTACTCGGGCGATGTCCTCTTCGGACACGCCGAGTTCGGTCAGCAGGCGCACATGTGGGCCTTCGTGACGCGGATTTCCCAGTACGCCAACCCACCTGACCGGGAACGCGAGTACGTCCTTGAGCACCACACCGAGTTCCTCGCGATGGTGGTCGGTCACCACCACGTCGCAGGAACTGTCCAGGGTTGGCAATGGCTCGCCGGGTTCGTAGATCGAGGCCGCATAACCGAGATCTGTGGCGTACCGGACCAGGAACCCGGCGACCGGAGAGTCGAACACCGCGACGAGGGTCCGGTGTTCGATCTCCACGGGGGCGCCGCCGTGGGCGACGTCGCAGGCGTCGGTCATGGCAGGACGGCCGCGATGTCTTTCGCGGCTTCTTCGCCGAAGGCGCCGGTTATGCGGGTGATGGCTTCCGCTGTGTCGAAGAGCCATTCCTGGGTGCCGACCGTTTCCAGCACCAGGACTGCCACGTATGAGCCGAGTTGGGCGGCTCGTTCCAGGTCGAGGCCGTGGGCGAGACCTGCGATGAAGCCCGCGCGGAATGCGTCGCCGACGCCGGTCGGGTCTGTCTTCGACAGTTCGGGGACGGCCGCGACGTGCACGACCGGGCCTTTGCTGTCGACGATCTCCGCGCCTTTCTCGCCCAGCGTTGTGATCCGCATGCCGACTTTGTCGAGTACTTCGGCTTCGGTCCAGCCGGTCTTCTTGAGCAGCAACTCCCATTCGTAGTCGTTGCTGAAGAGGTATTTCGCGCCGACGATGAACTCACGGACCTGCTCGCCGTTCATCCGGGCCAGCTGCTGGGAGGGGTCCACCGCGAAGGTGTATCCGCGCTGCCTGCACTCGCCTGCGTGCCGGACCATGCCCTCGGGGTCGTCCGGGCTGATCAGCACCAGGTCGAGTTCGCCCACCACGTCGGCGATCGGCTTCAGCTCGATCATCCGCGACTCGGACATCGCGCCCGCGTAGAACGAGGCGATCTGGCACATGTCCTCGTCGGTTGTGCAGACGAAGCGCGCGGTCTGGGCGACTTCGGAGATGCGTACGCCACGGCAGTCCACGCCGTGGCGTTCCAGCCAGGAACGGTAGTCCGCGAAGTCTGCCCCCGCGGCTCCCACCAGCACGGGCCGGCAGCCGAGCACCCCCATCCCGAACGCGATGTTGGCGCCGATCCCGCCCCGGCGGACCTGCAGGTCGTCGACGAGGAAACTCAACGACAGCCGGTGGGTCTGGTCAGGAATGATCTGCTCGGCGAACCGCCCGGGGAAGTGCATGAGGTGATCGCTGGCGATGCTTCCGGACACGGCAACGGGCACAGCGGCCCTCCTGTCTCGCGGGACAACAAGTCGGGCAGCCAGCACCGCCACCCATCCGGGTGGTTTCAGCGGCTGCCTCAGCACACTACCGGTTGGTACCCCTATGCACCTCAAACGTCGCTCAATAACGTGACGCGAGTGCACATCACCGAGGCCGATTCGATCGACGAGCTGATCGCCGACTGCGCCCACATCCCGCAATCCGTGCGTGAGAGCTCGCCGCACGCCCCGCTGCCCAGGCTCGCGCCGGCCTGGGAGGTCACCGAAGGCCTTCAGGCCCAGGTGGCGGATCTCGACGAATACGTCTGATCAGCAGCGACCACGAAAAAGGGCCGCCCGGCTGGGCGGCCCTTCCTGCGTTGTGGCTCAGCTCAGTGGAACGAGTCCCCGCAGGCACACGAGCCCGTGGCGTTCGGGTTGTCGATCGTGAAACCCTGCTTCTCGATCGTGTCCACGAAGTCGATAACCGCGTTCTCCACGTACGGCGCGCTCATCCGGTCCACGGCCACCTTCAGGCCACCGAAGTCCCGGTAGAGGTCACCGTCGAGCGAGCGCTCGTCGAAGAACAGCTGGTACCGCAGACCGGCGCAGCCACCAGGCTGGACGGCGATCCGCAGGTGCATGTCGTCGCGGCCCTCCTGCTCGAGCAGCGCCTTGGCCTTGCTCGCGGCAGTCTCGGTCAGCGTCACACCGTGCGTGGTCGCCGCTTCGGTCGTGTTCTCCTGCGCGGTCGTCATGGCACTCCCTTGAAGATCCGACTACAGCCGTGCGAACACACTGCCGTCTTGTCTTATTCCATGTTGACACATATGCCGGGGCGGCCAACTGTCACGCCGACCACTGGGACGCCACCGAGCGCGCGAGCTCGGCCAGCGTGCCGGCAGGGTCGGCGAACGCCGCCTCGACCGATCCGGCGTGCTCGACCACGGCGAACGCAGCCTCGATGCCCGCCGCGGCCGCTTCCCGGCGGCCCACGCTGACCTGACCGGCCAGAACGAGACAAGGCAGGCCGCGTTCGGCCGCGGCAGATGCGACGGACGTCACAAGTTTGCCGCGCAGCGACTGCCAGTCGAAGCTTCCCTCACCGGTGAGCACGAGCTGGGCGTCGGCCATGGCCTTGTCCAGCCCTGTCAGGTCCCGCACCAGACCGGCGCCGGACACCCGCGTGGCGCCGAGCAGGAACAGTCCGTATCCCAGACCGCCCGCCGCGCCTGCTCCCGGTTCGTCTCTCAGCTCCACGTTCTTGTCAGCGGAGAACGCCTCCAGCCGGCGTTCCAGCTCTTGCACGTCCTGCGGGGACGCACCCTTCTGCGGTCCGAACGTGTGAGCCGCGCCGTGCGGCCCGAGCAGGGGGTTTTCCACGTCGGTCGCCGCGATCAGCTTGGGCCAGTCGCCCGCCGTGACCTCCAGCATGCCTTTGCCGCCGTCGGTCGTGGCGGACCCGCCGAGACCGACAACGATCCTGTCAACGCCTGCGTCGCGCGCGGCGACCATCAGCTCGCCGACGCCACGCGTGGTGGCGTCCAGCGGGCGGCGGTCGGCTTTCGGTACCAGATGCAGGCCGTTCGCCTGCGCCGATTCGACGTAGGCAGTGCCGTCGTGCTCGAGCCATGTGGCCGTCACGGGCGCGCCGAGAGGGCCGGTTACCTCCATGGTGTGCAAGGTGCCGCCGAGCACGGTGTGCAGCACGTCTACGAAACCTGGTCCACCGTCGGTGAGCGGCCGTAGCACCAGCTCGTCGCCGGGCGCGGACGCGTGCCACCCGTCGGCCATCGCCTGCGCGGCCTCAGGGGCGGTCAGCGTGCCGCCGAAACAATCAGGAGCGATCAGTACGCGCACGGATCGCAGCGTATCCGGCGAACCACCCGATCAGGGCTTGCCATAACCTATAGAAGTGAGGTTCCTTCGCCGCAACTCAGCCGAGAACAACGACGCCGCCGTCGAGGAGACGCCAGCGGACGTCGAGGAGCCCACGCACAAGGCTTTCACTGCCGGCAAAGGGAAACCGACGCCGAAGCGGCGTGAGGCCGAGGCCCGCAGGCGCGGTCCGGTCGCACCCGCGCCGAAAACCACGCGTGAGGCGATGAAGCGGGCCCGTGCCACGCGCGGGTCGAAGGAAGATCGTCGCGAGGCGGCCAGGGAGCGCCGTGAGCGCATGATGGCCGGCGACGACAAGTACTTGATGCCGCGTGACCGTGGACCGGTCAAGGCGTACGTACGGGACCTGGTGGACTCGCGCCGCAACCTGCTCGGCCTGTTCATGCCGCTGGCGATCGTGGTGTTCGTGGCCCTGCTGATCCCGAACCCGCTGGTGCAGAACTACGCCACGCTGCTGTGCCTGGCGATGCTGTTGATGATGATCTTCGAAGGGTTCCTCAACGGCCGCCGGGTGGCGAAGCTGGCGCGCGAGAAGTTCCCGAAGGAGACCATCAAGGGCGCGTCGATCGGCTGGTACGCGTTCGTGCGCGGCAGCCAGATCCGCAAGCTGCGCGTGCCCAAGCCGCGCCTGCGGCCCGGGGATCCGATCCCGAACTAGTGGTTTTCCCCAAAGGGGCGCCTCCCGCGAGGCGCCCCTTTGGCGTTCACGGCGTGTGCGTCAGCCGCGGGTCGGTGATGACCGCGTCGTCGAGCACGGCGTCGATCTTGTCGAGCAGGTCGGACTCAAGGACCTTGCCGGACGCCTTGACGTTCTCGGTGACCTGCTCGGGCCGGGAGGCGCCGATGATCGCCGAGGCGACGTTCTTGTTCTGCAGCACCCACGCGACCGCGAGCTGCGCCAGGCTGAGCCCAGCCTCATCGGCGATCGGCTTGAGCTGCTGTACCCGCTCGAGCACGTCGTCACGCAACCAGCGCTGCACGAAGTTCTTGCCCGACTCGTCGGTCGCCCGCGACCCGGCCGGAACCGGCTGCCCAGGCAGGTACTTGCCGGTCAGCACACCCTGCGCGATCGGCGAGAACACGACCTGGCTGATGCCCTCCCGCTCGGACGCGGGCACAACCTGCGACTCGATGACCCGCCACAGCATGGAGTACTGCGGCTGGTTGGAGATGAACGGCACGTTCAGCTCACGGGCCAGCGCCGCACCCCGGGTGATCTGCTCACCCGTCCACTCGGAGACCCCGATGTAGAGCACCTTGCCCTGCCGGACGAGGTCGGCGAACGCCAGCATCGTCTCCTCGAGCGGGACAGTGCGGTCGAACCGGTGCGCCTGGTAGACGTCGATGTAGTCGGTCTGCAGCCGCCTGAGCGACCCATGCGCGGACTCAAGGATGTGCTTACGCCCAAGGCCCCGGTCGTTGGGGCCGCCCGGCCCGGTCGGCCAGTAGACCTTGGTCAGGATCTCCAGGCTCTCCCGCCGCTGCCCGGCCAGCGCCCGGCCGAGCACCTCCTCGGCCCTGGTGTTGGCATACACATCGGCCGTGTCGAACGTCGTGATCCCGGCATCCAGCGCCGCCCGGACACAGGCATGCGCCTGATCCTCCTCGACCTGGGATCCATGCGTGATCCAGTTGCCGTACGAGATCTCACTGACCGACAGCCCACTGCGGCCAAGTCTCCGAAACTCCATGCGCACAACCTAGCCCGAAGGTCCTTTGCGGGGCTAACTACTGGAATAGCCGCAATCAGGTACGACGAACGTGGGCTTCAAGCCTACGGAGGTTCTCCTAGCCGGCCATGGCACAGACCACGAGGACAACGGTGGTGGTGAGCTCACAGGCGGCGCCCAGCACGTCGCCCGTCACCCCGCCCAGCCTGCGCCGGATGTGCCACGTGAAGAGCATCAGCACCACGGCGGCAACGATCACCGAGACGGGGCCCGCCCAGAGTTTGCCGGGCACCACCGGGACTGCGGCGAAGACCAGGAAGAAGAACCAGCCGGCGGGCACGTACACAGGCTGCGTGCTGGCCACCAAAGCGCCGAGTCCGTCAGGGCGCGCCGCAGGAACGCCGCTACGGCAGCACCACGAGAAAGCCGCACGCCCCACGACAAACGCGAGAACGACCGCTCCCCAATGGACAGACCCGATCGAAACCGCTTGCAGCCCAAGCACAACGATCAACGCCACCACAGCGAAAGCCCCGACACCGCCATCCTTCATCACGGCCAGAGCTCGCTCGGGCGGGCCGTAACAGCCCAGGCCGTCGGCTGTGTCGGCGAGGCCGTCGAGGTGCATGCCGCGGGTTGCCAGCGCCATGAGGCCGACGCACAGGAAGCCGCCGAGCAGGCCGTGGGCTCCCTGTAACAGTCCTGCGGCCGCCAGGCCCAGGAGCAGGCCGACCAGTGGGGCGAGGGCTATCGCGTTGCTCGCGGTTCGCCGGTCGACCTGGCCTGAGCCGATCGGCAGCACTGTCAGCCAGGAGAGGGCGAGGCGCATTACTCCGGTCCGGAGATCCCGGCGTCCTGGAAGGTCGCCATCTCGGCCAGCACGCGGGTCGCCATCGCCAGCAGCGGCAACGCGGCCACCGCGCCGGAGCCCTCGCCCAGGCGCATCTTCATGTCCAGCATCGGCTCCAGCCCCAGCTGCTCCAGCGCCAGTTTGTGGGACGGCTCGGTCGACTGGTGCCCGGCGACCCACCACAGCCGGGCGCCCGGCGCGAGTTCCTCGGCCACCAGGGCAGCCGCCGTGGATACGACCCCGTCCAGGATGACCGGCGTCTTACGAACCGCTGCCTGTGCCAGAAACGCTGCCATGGCGGCGATGTCGGCACCGGCGGACGTCCGCAGCAATGCGAGTGGGTCGGCGCTGACCTGGCGGGCGCGACGCAGCGCGTCCCGGATCGCGGCTGTCTTGCGCATCCAGGTCCTGTCGTCGATTCCGGTGCCACGGCCGACGACGGCGACCGGCTCCGCGCCGGTCAGCGCGGCCACGAGCACCGCCGCCGGAGTGGTGTTGCCGATGCCCATGTCGCCGGCGATCAGGACGTCCGCGCCGCCGTCGACCTCCTGGTCGGCGATGGTTTTGCCGGCTTCGACCGCGGCCTTCAGCTCGTCCTCGGTCAGCGCGTCCTCGCGGTCGATCGAGCCGGAGCTCTGCCGGACCTTGAACTCGGTGACCTGCTCCGGCGCGGAGAGCTCGCCCGCCACCGACATGTCGACCACACGCACGGTCGCGCCCGCGGTCGCCGCGAGCACGTTCACCGCCGCGCCACCGGCCAGGAAGTTGGCCACCATCTGCGCGGTGACCTCGGAGGGGTACGCCGACACGCCGTTGGCCGCGACTCCGTGGTCCCCCGCGAAGATCACCACCCGGGGCCGGGTGAACGGCTTCGGCGGGCACACGCCCTGGCATGAGGCCACCCACACGCCGAGGTCCTCGAGCCGGCCGAGTGCTCCGGACGGCTTGGTCAGCTGGTCCTGCCGGGCCAGTGCGTCCCGCTTGGCCGACTCGTCAGGTGGGGAAACGTAGGGGAACACCCCAGAACCTCCGAAGATCTAACGCAACCGCATCGGAATACCGGCTACGAGCAGAAGGACCTCGTCGCAGCGTTGCGCCAACGCGGCGTTGAGGGCGCCGAGCTCGTCGCGGAAGAGCCTGCCAGAGCGCGTGTGGGGCACGACGCCCAGGCCGACTTCGGACGACACAAGCACGACACGGGCCTCCGTCGCGGCTACGGCCTCGACGAGCATCGCGCCTTCCCGGCGGACTAAATCGAGCCCTGCGCCTTCCCACGCACCCGCGGCGTCCATGACTCCGGTGAGCCACGTTGCCACGTCGTCGACGAGCGTCGCGCCCTTGGCCGCGCGCACCACGTCGGCCAGCTCACGCGACGCTTCGACCGTGCGCCACGTGTGCGGACGACGCGCTATGTGCGCATCGATCCGGGCCGTCCACTCTGGATCGGTCGGGTCGCGGCGGCCGGTGGCCACGTACATGACTTCCTCGTCGGCCGGCAGCAGTCCTTCGGCGTGTGCCGACTTGCCAGACCGGGCACCGCCCAGCACCAATGTCCTGCGCGTCACATGTCCCTCACGTCGCCGGGTGACATAGCCTCGGGGCAAAGTTACCGCTCCAAGGGGTCGATGTGGACTATCGATGGCGCTGTCAGGACGCGCAAGGACGCGACATCCCTGGTGACGAGACGTTGTTCACCGGACAGACCGAGGCCGAGGACTGGCTACGGGAGACCTGGGCGGACCTGCTGGCGGCCGGTGTCGACCAGGTCACCCTGCTGCACGGCGAGGCCGAGGTCTACGGCCCGATGAGCCTGCACTCTGCCTGAAAGCCCGGGCAAGCCCCCGCCACCATCATGACGAGGGCTTGCCCAGCCAGGGATCAGGCCAACCGGTGCAACCAGGAGTGCGTGTCGGGGGCGGCGCCGCGCTGCAGGTCGTTGAGGGCCTGACGCAGCTTCATGGTCACCTCGCCGGGCACGCCGCCCGCGATGGTGAACTCGCCCGCGCTGCTCTTGACCGAACCGACCGGGGTGATGACCGCCGCGGTGCCACAGCCGAAGACCTCGGTCAGCTCACCCGACTCGGCCTTCTTCTCCCACTCGTCGGTAGAGATCCGGCGTTCCTCCACTGTGTACCCGAGGTCGCGGGCCAGGGTCAGCAGGCTGTCGCGGGTGATGCCGGGCAGCAGCGCGCCGGACAGCTCCGGGGTCACCAGCCGGTTGCCGAACACGAAGAACAGGTTCATCGCGCCGACCTCCTCCACCCAGCGCCGCTCCACCGCGTCCAGCCAGACGACCTGGTCACAGCCCTCGGCCACGGCCTGCGCCTGGGCAACGAAGGACGCCGCGTAGTTGCCCGCGCACTTGGCAGCACCGGTACCACCGGGCGCCGCGCGCACGTAGTCAGTGCTCAGCCAGACCTTGACGGGCTTCACTCCGTTGGCGAAGTACGGCCCGGCCGGCGAGGCGATCAACGCGTACAGGTAGTGGTTGGCCGGCCGGTTCACGCCGAGCGTGGACTCGTCGGAGATCATGAACGGCCGCAGGTAAAGCGACGCTTCCTCACGGCCGGGCACCCACCTGCTGTCGACCCCGACCAGCTGGTGCAGCGACTCGATGAACAGCTCTGTCGGCAGCTGCGGCATCGCCATCCGGCGGGCCGAGTTCTGGAACCGTTCCGCGTTCGCCTCCGGCCGGAAGGCCACAATGGACCCATCCGGGTGCCGGTAGGCCTTGAGGCCTTCGAAGATCGCCTGACCGTAGTGCAGCACGGTCGCTGCCGGGTCGAGCGTGAGCGCGTGGTACGGCTCCAGAGCGGCGGAGTGCCAGCCCTGGTCGTGGCTCCAACGGATCGTCACCATGTGGTCGGTGAAGTGCTGTCCGAAGCCAGGATTCGCCAATACCTCCGCGAGCCGCTCCGGGGTCGCCGGGGACGGGCTGGAGGACTGGGTGAAAGACAGCGTGGACGTCATGGCTGCACGGTAGTCGTCGTTCGCGTCCGAGAAAATCGCCATCCCGAGGATCGGACGTCCTACTTTCGGGTACAGCCTGCCCGGAAGGGCTTTTCCGGGCCGATCAGCGCCGGGACCGGCGTGCCGGCGCCTAGGATGGGGCTCGTGGCGAATAGCAAGCAGAACGCGGTCACAGCCGGTCCGGGCTCGGACTTCCGGGTGGCGACGCTCGGCGCGCTGATCCCGTTCGGTGCGGGGCTGATGTTCCTGGTGGGGTTCCTGTGGCTGACCTGGTTCGGCGTGGTCCTCGCGGCGGCGGGCTCGCTGTGGTGGGCGGTGTGGTGGCGCAAGAAGCACAACAAGAAGTTCTTCCCGCGGGACGTCGAGGGCGGCCCGTTCGTACTCACCATCGTCATCACGGTGATTCTGTTCATCGCCGCGCTGGCAAGCATGTGAGGGATGCCCCGGCACGCCGGGGCATCACGTCCTCAGGACGACCCTGCTCGGTTGCCTTGCAACCTCGCCGGGTCGTCCGTCGTATCTTCCGGGGGACGACCCCCAGACCCCCGCAAGTCCTAGCGAACGTGGGTCTCCACGAACGGCGCCTTGACGACCTCGCAGCGCAACTTGCGGCCGCGTACGTCCAGCACCACCTCGGCGCCCGGCTCGACCCCGGCCGCCGTGTCGATCAGCGCCAGCGCGATCCCGGTCTTCAGGGTCGGGGAGAACGTGCCGGACGTGGTCAGCCCGATCTGCTTGCCGTCCGCGTCCAGCACGGCCATGTCCGGCCGCGGAACGCCACGCTCCAGCGCCTTCAGGCAGCGCAGCCGCCGGACCGGCCGGCCGCGCTCGGCCACCAGCGCGTCCCGGCCCCAGAACTCGTCCTTCGACCAGCCGACCGCCCACGCGGACCCGGCCTGCACCGGGCTGATCTCCAGCGACAGCTCGTGCCCGTGCAGCGGATAGCCCATTTCGGTGCGCAACGTGTCCCGCGCGCCCAGCCCGCACGGCGTGGCACCGGCCTCCAGCAGGGCCGACCACACCACGGGGGCGTCCGCCCAGCTCGGGATCAGCTCGTACCCGTGTTCGCCGGTGTATCCGGTGCGGCAGACGCGGACGTCGATGCCGCGCCAGGACGCGTCCCGGTAGGCCATGTAGTCCAGCTCGGTCGGCAGGCCCAGACCGTCCAAAAGCGACGCTGACCCCGGGCCCTGGACCGCCAGAACGGCGTGGTCCCGGTGTTCGTCGGTCACCGAGATCCCCGCAGGCGCGGCCTCGATCAGCCTGCGCGCCACCTCGGCGGTGTTGGCCGCGTTGGGCACCAGGAAGACGTCCTCGGGGCCGACGAGGTAGACGATGATGTCGTCGACCGTGCCGCCGGATTCGGTGCAGCACAACGTGTACTGCGCCTTGCCCGGCTCGATCCGGCCCAGGTCGTTGGTCAGGCAGCGGTTGACGAACTCGGCCGCGCCCGGGCCGGTCACCCGGACCTTGCCCAGGTGCGAGACGTCGAAAACGCCGGTCCCCGTACGGACCGCCGTGTGCTCGGCGACCACTCCGGTCTTGTACTGGATCGGCATCTCCCAGCCCCCGAAGGGGGCGAAAGTCGCGTCGAGGCTCGCGTGCAGATCGTGCAGGGGCCCACGTAGCAGGTCAGTCACGGTCGCGAACGTTACAGGCCCGGCTTGATGATCATGTCCAGCACGATGGCGATCATCACCACGGAATCGATTCGCATCACTTGGACGACCTTTCGGATCTTGGCCTGCGCGTCCGGCGCGTCGGCGCCGTAGCTTTCGGCGAGCTGGATGATCTGTTTGTACTCCGGCAGCAGATATGTCGCGGTCACCACCAGGAGAGTGGCGAAACCGAGCAGTGCGAGCGCGATCCACAAATCGGTGAACCCGAAGCCGTCCTCGACGACAAGAAGGACGCCGCAGAACAGCACCAGGAACGCGGCGGGACCTTGTAATCTGGTGGCCAGCCATCGCGAGTCGCCGATGAATTCCACCATTTTCACCGGACCGCCTTTACTGGCCCGGCGACCGAGTGCGATCAGCAGAATATGGCTGCCGATCCAGATTATCGCGAAAACAATGTGACCGAGCAGCAGCAGTTCACGCATCACGGTCACATTCCCGGTTTGGCGATCATGTCCAGCACGATCGCGATCATCAAGACCGCCTGCAGGATGGCCACCCGCCGCACGGCCTGGATCTTGGTCCGCACCTCGGCGGCATCCGCGCCCTTCTGCTCGGCCAGGGCGATGATCTGACGCGACTGCGGCGTCATGTACCCGGCCCCCATCACGAGCAGCACCACGAACCCGATCAGCCCGAGCAGGATCCACAGATCACCGAACCCGAAACCGTCGACCACGACGAGGGCACCGCCGAACAACAGCACCAGAACCCCGGAGACGGCCTGCAGCCCGCCGCCCAGCCAAATGGAGTCGGCCACGTACTGCACCATTCTGGCCGGCCCTTCCCGGCTGGCGCGGGCACCCAGCCACAGCATTCCGATATGGCTGCCGATCCAGATCACAGCGAACATGATGTGACCGAGCAGCAACAACTCGCGTGCGCCCATGACCCCTCCTGGGAAAAACCGCGACTACTTTCTGGCGTACCTGGAAATGATGGCTCCGGAAACGCACCCGGCCGTCATCACGAGCACCACGACGACCAGGTATTTCACCGACATGTTCATTCCGACGAGCACCGAGAGGCCCAGCCCGAAACAGGCCGCCCGGCGCGGCCACGTCCGATCCGCCGGCGTGAGCAGCCGGGCAGAGGCGTTCGTGAACGCGTAGTAGAAGAGCAACAGGCACGCCGCGACCCCGATGGCCTGCGGCGGGTTGAGCAACGCGGCAGCCGCGGCGATCGCCACCCCGCTGAGCACGGCCGCGGGCGCGGAGACACCGCGCGGCCCGACGATCGACAACGACGGCGGCACATCGGAGAACTCGGCCATCGCGCTGAGCGTGCGCCGGATCGAGGCGACCGCCAGCAGCAGCCCGAACATCGTGGCGATGCCCGCGACCCCGGAGATCAACGGCTGGAAGAACTGCCCGTCCGCCGCCGCGAGCGCGTCCCGCAACGGCGCGGGCGACACGGCCATCCTGGGCCCGCCGAGCTGGTGGAGCGTGGCGCCGGCGACCGCGAGCCCGGCCACCAGCGTGACGATCATGAGCACCGGCACCGCGATGTGCATCTGGCGGACCGAGTACGTGCGGTCGGTCGACGACGTGACATGTTCGAAGCCGAGGAACCCGAAGAACATCAGCCCGGCCGCCGGCAACAGTCCGCCCACGTTGTCCGAACCGGCCACATCCGCGGGCAGTGGCACCGGATCAGGCGGAGCGATCGAGAAACACACCGCGACGTACAACGTGAGCGTGAGAACCACGGTCACGACGACGCCGATGACCAGTCCACGTGGTGGCCGGAAGCCGACTGCGTCGAGTGCCGTCGCCGCCAGGCTCACGCCGATCGCCGCGTACACCGGATGCTCGGGCAGGACGTACACACCGAACGTGCCCGCGACGGCGGCGCCCGCACAGATCCGGCCGACGAGCGCGGCACTGCCGGCCATCCGGCCCGGAAGAACCCCGAGCTGATGGCGCGTGTAGAGATATCCCCCACCCACCCCGGCATACCGCCGGGACTGGTCCCCGGTGGAGAACCCGCTGCACAACGCGATGGAGAAGCCGATCACGATCCCGGCCAGCAGCCAGCGCCCGGCCGCCCCGGCCGCGGGCGCGAGCCCGGTGAGCAGGCCGGCCCCCAGCATCGCCGACAGTCCCGGTACGACTCCGGCGGCGACCTGCAGCCGGTGGGGGACGGCTTGTTTCACCCGGACACACTGTCAGACCGATCGCCCGGAACCAACAGCTCGTCAGTTGGTTCACCCCGTTGCGTCCTGCCCCTGACGGGTCCGGGACATCCGCAATGTCGTTAGCATGCGTCACTATCAACCGCCCGACGAGGAGTAGCCAGTGACCGCCCCCAAACTCGCTCTGTCCGACATCGCTGTCACCGAGGCCACGGCAGACGTCGTGGTGATCGGGACAGTGCAGCGGACGGGCGGAACCTTCTCCCTCGCACCGGGCAGTGAGACCGTGGACGCCGCGTTCGACGGACAGCTCGTGGAGATCCTGAGCACGCTCGGTGCCACCGGCAAGGCCGACGAGGTCGTCAAAGTACCGACGCTCGGCAAACTGAAGGCAGGCCTCGTGGTCGCCGTCGGCCTGGGCAAGGACCCCGGCCCCGAGCAGGTCCGGCGTGCCAGCGGCGCCGCCGCCCGGACGTTGACCGGCGTCAAGCGTGCGTACAACCACCTGTCCGCAGTGGACCTGCACGCCGCCATCGAGGGCACAGCCCTGGGCGCGTACGCGTTCACCCAGTACAAGTCGGAAAACGGCGACAGCCCGGTGGCCCGTGTGGACTTCGCCGCCGAGAGCTCCAAAGAGAACAAGGCGACCCTGAAGGCGGCGACCGCGATCGCGGAGGCCGTGGCCACCGCCCGTGACCTGATCAACACCCCGCCCAACGACCTCTACCCGGCCTCGTTCGCCGACCGCGCGGCCGCACTGGGCAAGGCCGCCGGACTCGAGGTGGAGATCCTCGACGAGAAAGCGCTGCGCAAGGGCGGCTTCGGCGGCATCCTCGGCGTCGGCGGCGGCTCGTCCCGGCTGCCCCGGCTCGTGCGCATGACCTACAAAGGACCGAAGGCGACCAAGAAGATCGCCCTGGTCGGCAAGGGCATCACCTTCGACACCGGCGGCATCTCCCTGAAGCCCGCGGCCAACATGGACGAGATGACCTCCGACATGTCCGGCGCGGCGGCAGTGGTCGCGGCGGTCGTCCTGGCCGCGAAACTGAAGTTCCCCCTCGAAGTCATCGCCACCGTGCCGCTGGCCGAGAACATGCCCTCCGGCTCCAGCTACCGCCCAGGCGACGTCCTGCCGATGTACGGCGGCAAAACCGTCGAGGTCCTCAACACCGACGCCGAAGGCCGTCTCGTTCTGGCCGACGCCATGGTCCGCGCCGCCGAAGACGCCCCCGACTACCTCATCGACACAGCAACCCTGACCGGCGCCCAACTGGTCGCCCTGGGCCGCCGCACCGCAGGCGTCATGGGCACCGACGAATTCCGCGACCGCGTCACCCGCATCGGCCAAGCCGTCGGCGAGAACGCCTGGGCCATGCCCCTGCCGGACGAACTCCGCTCCGACCTGGACTCCCGCCTGGCCGACCTCTCCAACGTCACCGGCCACCGCTGGGGCGGCATGCTCGCGGCAGCCCAGTTCCTCAAGGAATTCGTCCCCGACAACCTCCCCTGGGCCCACATCGACATCGCCGGCCCCTCCTTCAACAACGCAGGCCCCTGGGGCTACACCCCGCACGGCGGCACCGGCGTCCCCGTCCGCACCATCGCCGCCGTCCTCGCCGACATCGCCGAGAACGGCTGACCCCCGCCCTCCCCGGCGGCGGCGATCGCCCCAACCCTCAACCTCAAACCCCAGCCCGACCAGGCTTTTTCGCCCCGTCCTTGGGTAGACAGTCCCCCGCCCATCCCGGGGGGGGCGTCCCTGGTCCAGTCTATCGGGGATGGGGGTTGAGCTGGGGTTTTTGCGGGGTGAACCGGTGTGAGTGGGCCGTTCGCACCGGGATCACCTGGGTGGCGTAAGGCTTGGGTGTTGCTCGCGGCTAGGCGCTCAGGTGAGTGCTGGTTTCTGCCGGGTTTCCCTGTTGGGTGTCGCGACTGAGTGAGCTTTGGGCACGCCAGACCTTCAAGCTCGGCAACCGGCGTTCCTTCGCGGCCCGGCCTGCTAGCTGTTGCGGCGTTTTTCTTCCTCGGCTTTTCGGCGGGTGTATTCGCGCATGCGCTGGGGGTAGCCGACGATGCCTGCGTCGTAGACTGGGATCTTGAGTTTGCGGCCCAGGTTCTTGGCCGCTTCTTCGTTGTCGATTCGCCTGCGGGTCCATTCGCCGTCGAAGGCGACGAGGACCACAGTCGTGTGTGTCACATTGGTGCGTGGCTCCACGTAGGCCTCGACGCCGCGCCTGTCTCGTGCCCATGCCGCGAGATGGTCGGTGTCTTTCGAGCTCGCGGTCCTTGTCACGCCTGCTTTCGGCTTGCGGCGCAGTTTGTCGAAAATCCCCACCTGGACAACCTCCCTAGCTGCCGTATACCGGACATTCTCCTTCACACGGCTGAGAGCCGGCCGACACACCTGGCCAGTTCGCAAGCCTGCCCGATGAAGTGACAAGATGGCGTGTGGTCGGACCGGTGGGGCGTACTGGGCTGGTCCGAAAGAGACGAAGCTGTCGAGGAGACCTTGTGAGTGACACCTCCGCAGACCTGGTGATCCTGGGTGGCGGGTCGGGCGGTTATGCCTGCGCGTTTCGCGCTGCCGAGCTCGGCCTTTCGGTGATCGTGGTGGAGAAGGACAAGCTCGGCGGAACGTGCCTGCACCGTGGTTGCATCCCGACCAAGGCTCTGCTGCACGCCGCCGAGATCGCCGACAACGTGCGTGAAGGTGACCAGTTCGGGGTCAAGAGCTCGCTCGAAGGCATCGATATCAACGGCGTGAACTCGTACAAGGACGGAGTGATCTCCCAGCTGTACAAGGGCCTGCAGGGCCTGGCCAAGCTGAACAAGGTTCAGATGGTCGAGGGCACCGGCACGTTCGTCGCGCCCAACGCGGTCGACGTCAACGGCACGCGCTACACCGGCAAGAACGTTGTTCTCGCCAGCGGGTCGTACGCCAAGAGCCTGCCCGGCCTGGACATCGGCGGCCGGATCATCACCTCCGACCAGGCTCTGAACCTCGACTACGTGCCCGAGCGGGTCGTCGTTCTCGGCGGCGGCGTGATCGGGGTCGAGTTCGCCAGCGTGTGGCGTTCGTTCGGCGCCGAGGTCACCATCGTCGAGGCGCTGCCGCGGCTGGTCCCGCTGGAGGACGAGTACGCGTCCAAGCAGCTGGAGCGCGCCTTCCGCAAGCGTGGCATCAAGTTCAAGACCGGTGTCCGGTTCACCGGCGCCACCCAGACCGGCGACGCCGTCACCGTCTCGCTTGAGTCCGGCGAGCAGTTCGAGGCCGATCTGCTGCTGGTGGCTGTGGGCCGTGGGCCGAACACCGCCGCGATGGGCTACGAAGAGGCCGGCGTGAACATGGACCGCGGTTTCGTGCTCACCGACGACAGGCTGCGCACCAACCTGCCCAACGTCTACGCCGTCGGCGACATCGTGCCGGGCCTGCAGCTCGCGCACCGCGGCTTCCAGCAGGGCATCTTCGTGGCCGAGCAGATCGCCGGGCAGAACCCGAAGGTCATCGACGAGGCCGGCATCCCGCGGGTCACGTACTGCAAGCCCGAGGTCGCCTCGGTGGGCCTGACCGAGGCCGCCGCCAAACAGCGCTACGGTTCGGTCGAGACCCTGGTCTACGACCTGGCCGGCAACGGCAAGAGCAAGATCCTCAAGACTTCCGGGGGCGTCAAGGTGATCAAGGCACCGGACGGCCCCGTGGTCGGCATGACCCTGGTCGGCGAGCGCGTCGGGGAGCTCATCGGCGAGGCGCAGCTGATCTACGGCTGGGAGGCGTACCCCGAGGACGTCGCCCCGCTGATTCACGCACACCCAACGCAGACCGAAGCCATCGGCGAGGCCTTCCTCGCCCTTGCCGGCAAGCCCCTGCACGTGCACGGCTGACGCACGGGCACAGGTCAGCCAAGCTCGACAGCACGAGGAGTAAGCGAAACCATGGCCTTCTCCGTCCAGATGCCGGCCCTCGGCGAGAGTGTCACCGAGGGAACGGTCACCCGGTGGCTGAAGCAGGTCGGCGACACCGTCGAAGTCGACGAGCCCTTGCTGGAAGTCTCCACCGACAAGGTCGACACCGAGATCCCCTCCCCGGCCGCCGGTGTGCTCGAGCGCATCGTCGCCCAGGAGGACGAGACCGTCGAGATCGGCGCGGAACTCGCGGTGATCGGTGACGGCTCCGGCGACAACGGTGCCGCGGCCCAGCCTGAGGCAGCCGCGCCCGCCCCGGCGCCCGAGCCCGAACCGGAGCCGGAACCCGAGGCGGCGCCTGCCCCGCAGGCGTCCTCCGGCGGCGGCAGCGCGTCCGGGACCCCGGTCACCATGCCGGAGCTCGGCGAAAGCGTCACCGAGGGCACCGTGACCCGGTGGCTCAAGCAGGTCGGCGACTCGGTCGCCGTCGACGAGCCGCTGCTGGAGGTGTCCACCGACAAGGTCGACACCGAGATCCCGTCCCCGGTCGCGGGCACCCTGCTGGAGATCACCGCGGCCGAAGACGCCACTGTGGACGTCGGCGGCCAGCTCGCGGTGATCGGCTCGGCCGACGCCGCGCCCGCCCAGCAGGCACCCGCCCCCGCACCGAAGCCCGAGCCGAAGCCGGAACCCAAACCCGAGCCGAAGCCAGAGCCGGTCGCCCAGGCCCCGGCGCCCAAGCCTGAGCCGAAGCCCGAACCGGCCCCTGCGCCACAGGCCACCAACAACAGCGGCGACGCCCCGTACGTCACGCCGTTGGTACGCAAGCTGGCCTCGGAGAACGGCATCGACCTGGCCAAGGTGACGGGCACCGGTGTCGGTGGCCGGATCCGCAAGCAGGACGTGCTCGCGGCGGTCGAGGCCGCCAAGAAGCCGGCCCCAGCCCCGGCTCCCGCGGCAGCACCGGCCGCAGCCGCTCCGGCGCCGTCGGCCGAGGCCGCCGCGCTGCGGGGCAAGACCGAGAAGCTGCCCCGGCTGCGTCAGATCGTGGCGCAGCGCACCCGGGAGTCGCTGCAGGTCTCCGCTCAGCTGACCCAGCTGTTCGAGGTCGACGTCACCAAGATCGCCCGGCTGCGGGCGAAGGCGAAGAACTCGTTCGAGCAGCGCGAAGGCGTCAAGCTGACGTTCCTGCCGTTCTTCGCCAAGGCCACGGTCGAGGCGCTCAAGCAGCACCCGAAGCTCAACGCGTCGATCAACGAGGAGGCCAAGGAGGTCACCTACCACGGCGCCGAGCACCTCGGGATCGCGATCGACACCGAGCGCGGCCTGCTCAACGCCGTGATCGCGGACGCGGGCGACCTGAACCTGACGGGTCTCGCGCACAAGATCGCCGACCTGGCGGCCCGGGCGCGGACCAACAAGATCAAGCCCGACGAGCTGGCCGGCGGCACGTTCTCGCTGACCAACCTGGGCAGTGTCGGCGCGCTGTCGGACACCCCGATCATCCTGCAGCCGCAGGTCGGAATCCTGGGCGTCGGCTCGATCGTGAAGCGGCCCGTGGTGATCACCGACGAGAACGGTGACGACACCATCGCCATCCGCTCGATGGTCTATCTGGCCCTGACGTACGACCACCGCCTGGTGGACGGCGCCGACGCCGGTCGTTTCCTCACGACCATCAAGCGCCGCCTGCAGGAAGGCAACTTCGAGGCCGAACTCGGCCTGTAGCGGTTTTTTTGCCCCCAAAGTGGCTTTCGGAGCATTCAGTGCTCCGAAAGCCACTTTGGGGGCACAACTGCGTCTGGTGACTGGGCGGTCACTAGGATCGGGGTATGCGCGTAGTCATCGCAGGGTCCTCAGGCATGATCGGTACCGAGCTCGTGTCGGCCCTGCGGCGCGCGGATCACGAGGTGGTCCGGCTGGTGCGCCGGGAGTCCTCCGCGCCCGACGAGCGCACCTGGGATCCCCCGGCAGGCAAGATCGCGGACGGCGCCCTGGACGGCGCGCACGCGGTGATCAACCTGTGTGGGGCGGCGATCACGCTCAACCGGCTGAGCAACGCCCGCAAGCAGGTGATCGCCGACAGCCGGATCGAGCCGACCGAGGTCCTGGCCACAGCCATCGCCGAGCACGACATCCCGTTGCTGATCAACGCTTCCGCCGTCGGCTACTACGGCGACACGGGTGGCCGCGTGGTCGACGAGACCACCCCGGCGGGCCAGGGTTTCCTGTCGAAAATGTGCCAGGAGTGGGAAGCCGCCACCAAACCCGCCGCCGACTCCGGTGCCCGGGTGGCGATGCTGCGGACCGGTCTGGTGCTGAGCAAGCAAGGCGGGCTGCTCGGCCCGCTGCGGCTGCTGTTCACGTTCATGCTGGGCGGACGGCTCGGTGACGGTCGCCAGTACATGCCGTGGATCCACCACACCGACCACATCAACGCGGTGCTGCACATCCTCGAAACCGAGTCTGTGAAAGGCCCGGTGAACGTGACCGCGCCGAACCCGGTCACCAACGCCGAGTTCACGCGTGCGTTCTCTGCGGCGCTCGGCCGGCCTGCGCCGTGGGTGGCACCGAAGTTCGCGCTGCGCCTCGCGCTGGGCGAACTGGCCGACGAAGGCGCCCTTGCCAGCCAGCACGTCATCCCGAAAGCCTTGCAGGACAGCGGTTTCAAGTTCACGTACAACACCGTGGACGAGGCACTTGGCTCGGTGGCGAAACGTTGATCCGGGTCAGCGCATGGGGTTTTGCGCTGCTCGGCCTGTTCCTGCTGCTCGGTTACCTCGTCCACGACTCGGCCTGGTTCATCGACACCGCGGTTTCCAACGCGCTGCACGGGTTCTGGCGGACCGGGCCGGGTGACGTCGTATCGGTCCTGACCGACATCCTCGGACCGGTACTGCCGATAGTGATGTTCTTCGTGCTGGTGATCGCCACGATCCGGGCCTGGGACGACGCGTGGCTGGTCAACGTGTTCCTGCGCAGCATTGTGCTGCTCGCCGCGTGCCGGGCGGTGTCGTTGTTCAAGACGGTGTTCGAACGGGACCGGCCACGGGCCTATTCGGACTTCAGCTATCCGAGCGGGCACGTGGTCTCGGTGGCAAGCGTGGCATTCACCAGCGTTGTGCTGTGTGCGTGGCTGGCGGGGCGATTGTTGCGACGGGTGACCGTGATCGCAGTCGTTCTTGTGGTGCTGTCAGCCACATTCCGGGTGTTGCTGGACGTGCATTGGGTCACGGATGTGCTCGGTGGCACGCTCGGTGTGACCGGGGTCGGGTTGGTCGTCGCGGCCGCGCTGCGACTGTTGCCGGTGAGAGAGCGTAGGGTTTGAGAGTGATCGAGACATCCTGCCGTGCCGCCACGCAACCCGTGGACACGCGTGAGATCGGCACCATCGACTACCTGGCCGCCTGGGAACTACAGCGCGAGCTGGCCGAAGCCCGGTCCGCGGGCACCGGCGGCGACACGCTCCTGCTGCTCGAGCACCCCTCGGTCTACACCGCAGGCAAACGCACCCAGCCCGACGAGCGCCCGGACGACGGCACACCGGTCATCGACGTGGATCGCGGCGGGAAGATCACCTGGCACGGCCCGGGCCAACTGGTCGGCTATCCGATCGTTCAGCTGGCCGACCCTATCGATGTCGTGCACTACGTCCGCAGGCTCGAAGAGGCCCTGATAGCCGTCTGTGCCCGGCTCGGCCTGCAGACCGGCCGCGTCGAAGGCCGCAGCGGCGTCTGGCTGCCCGCCGACGACCGCGGCCCCGAGCGCAAGATCGCCGCGATCGGCATCCGCGTCCAGCGTGGCGTGACCATGCACGGCTTCGAGATCAACTGCAACGCGGACCTGTCGGCGTTCGACCGGATCGTCCCCTGTGGCATCCGTGACGCCGGTGTCACCTCGCTGACCTGGGAACTCGGCCGTGACGTGACTGTCGCCGAGGTCCTGCCGCACGCCAAGGAGCTCGTGCTCGAGGCGTTGGAAGGCACGCTGCCGGTGGCCGACCACTGGCTGCCGCGCACCCGGCAGCCGAGCACTCCGGGTGTCACCTTCGCCCTGCAGTAACTGTCCATTTCTGCCATCAACAACGCAGGCGATATCGTCGGCGTGGCCGACGGCGGTCCGACCGGGCAGCAGGCTGTGCTCTGGCCCGCGTCCGCTCCGGGCACGGTCAAGGTGCTCGACGTCGGCGCGGAGTACTCCTCCGCCTCGCCTGAGGACATCGACGACCAGGGCAGGGTTCTGGTCTGGGCGTACACCACCGGCCGGACCGACGGCAAGGTGTGGTCGCCGGACGGAACGTCGGTCAAACTGCCCACGCCCCACACCCAACGGCAGCGCCCAGCCCACCGCGTTGCGCAACGGCCGCGTGGTGGGTCAGACCTTCGACAACGGCGCGGGTGACTTCGCGACCCTGGTGTGGGATCTGAGCGGGCACGCCCAGCCGGTCCGGATCGACGCCTCGGCACGGGAATGGTTCATCGATTCGCGGGGCACGGTCGTCGGCAATGTCGCCGGGGATATCAACTTCTACCGCAGCGGCGTACTGAAGGACTCCATCAAGGGCACGTCGGTCAACGCTCTCGGCGGCTTCACCGACACCGGTGTGGTGGCTGGGAACAAGTGGAACCCGGCAACCAGCGACTACCTCGCCGTCACCTACAAACGCAGCTGCTGACAGACAAAACTCTGCCGTGCGGGGCCTTTCCCCGCACGGCAGAGTCTTTTTCTGTCAAAGCTGTGGAGCGATCTCGGCTGCGATGAGCTCGAGGTGGTCGAGATCGTGCAGGTCCATGATCTGCAGGTAGATCCGGCTGATGCCGGTCCGCTCACGCCAGCGGCCGATCTGGTCGACGACTTCGGCGGGGGTGCCGGCGAAACCGTTCTGTTTCAAGTCGTCCACGTCGCGACGGATGTTCCCGGCGCGGCGGGCGACTTGAGCGTCGTCCCAGCCGACGCACGTGGTCTGCGCGGTGGACCGGATCATGCCCGCCGGGTCGCGGCCGATCGCCCGGCAGGCGGCGTCCACCCGCTCGAACTGGGTGGCCGTGGTTTCAGCGTCCACAAAGGGCAGATTGAACTCGTCGGCGAACCGGGCGGCCAATGCCGGGGTTCGCTTGGCGCCCACGCCACCGATGATCACCGGCGGCCGGGGCCGCTGCGCGGGTTTGGGCAACGCGGGTGAGTCGGTGAGCTGATAGTGCTTGCCCTCGTAGGAGAATCTCTCGCCGAGCGGGGTCGTCCAGAGTCCGGTCAGGACTTCCAGTTGCTCGGTGTAGATGTCGAATCTGTCGCCCAGCGCCGGGAAGGGGATGCCGTACGCGGTGTGCTCGTCGGCGAACCAACCGCTGCCGAGGCCGAATTCGACGCGGCCGCCGGACATCTGGTCGACCTGGGCCACGGTGACGGCGAGCGGGCCGGGCTGCCGGAACGTCGCCGCGGTCATCAGCGTGCCGAGCCGGACCCGGCTGGTCTGGACCGCCAGGCCGGCGAGGGTGGTCCACGCGTCGGTCGGGCCTGGCAGCCCGTCGGCGGAACCGCCCCCGACGTTGTGGCCCATCGCGAGGTAGTGGTCCGATCGGAAGAACCCGTCGTACCCGGCGTCCTCGGCCGCCCTGGCCACCTTGAGCAGGTCGTGGTAGGTCGCACCCTGCTGCGGTTCGGTGAAGATCCGTAGTTCCACCGCTCAACGCTAACTCAGCGGTCGCGCCTTATCCCTTCGATCATGTGGATCAGGGCCGTGAAAACCTCGGCGCCTGCCTTTTTGGGGTCACTGGCCTCGGCGATGATGGTGGCGCCCGCCGACAGCGAGGCGAACATCATCCGCGCGGTGACCTCGATCGGGATGTCGCCCAGCTCACCGGCCGCGATCAGCTGTTCCAGCACGCTGCGCACGATCCCGAAACTGAAGTGCTCCTCGGCCTCACGCCAGCGTTCGATGCCCATCACCACCGGCGCCTCGCGGATGACAAGCCGCTGGTAGGTGGGGTCCAGGCAGACGTTGATGTACTCCTGCACGCCTTTGAGCGCGCGTTCCCATGGCGAGGCCTCGCTGTCGATGGCCTTTTTCAGCTGGGTCATCGTGCGGGTCTCGACCTGGTTGAAGGCCGCCTCGAACAACGCCTGCTTGCCGCTGAAGTGGTGGTACAGCGCGCCTTTGGTGACCCTCGCGCGCTTGACGATCGCGTCCAGCGAGGTGCTGGCGTACCCGTTGCGGGTGAACAGGTCGGTGGCGCAATCGACCAGCGCCTGCTTGGTGGACTCGGAGTAGTCCGAGCGCCTGGACCGCATCATCGGCATTCTCACAACGATAGGACATACCGTCGGTACGTACTCATGGTATGTTGGCCGTGTCGGGACATACCGACGGTATGCCGCAGACCAGCGGTACGACCAGGTCACGGCCAGGGGAGCTGACATGAGCTGGAGCGATTACTACGAGCGCCGCGACGCACTCGACTCGGTACTCGTCCGGGCCGAGCGGAATCCCGCCGGCCCGCTGCCCCATTCACCGATGTTCGACGGGCCCGCCGATCTGCTGCTGGCCCTGCACTACAGATGGACGCTCAAACTCACCGGCAGCCTCGGGATGGCGCTGGCCGAGACCGAGCGGGACGCGTCTATCGACCTCGTGGACGCCGTCTCTGACGCCTGGCGCAAGACGATCGCCGACAACCGGACTCTGCACGCCGTACTCGACGCGCACGCCGAGCGGTACGAGGCCCTGATCCCCAAGCTGCAAGCCGAACAGCGCACGCTGGCGCTCGCCGCCGGGCTCGCCGAGCCGCACGAGCCGGCCGAGGAGATCACCCGGGTCGGCGTGGCTTTCCTGGCGTTGCTCCGAACGGCGGCAAAGAAGCCGGCTCGTCGCTGCAGCCAGGTGGAACTCATCCGGAGGCTCGTCGCGAGCGCTTAGCGCGGCATATTCTCGCCTGATGGCGAACTGGTCCGAGGCAGACATCCCTGACCAGAGCGGGCGGACGGTGCTGATCACCGGGGCCAACTCGGGGCTCGGTCTCCGCAGCGCGAAAGTGTTGGCGGGAATGGGAGCCCGCGTGCTGCTCGCGTGCCGCAATCCCGAGCGGGGACGTGCGGCCGCAGTGCAGGCAGGCAGCCGGGCCGAGTTCGTCGAGCTCGACCTGTCGGATCTGGCCTCGGTCCGGAAGGCCGCGGCCGAGGTGCGTGAGCGTACCGACGACAGGCTCGACATCCTGATGAACAACGCCGGTGTGATGGGCACGCCGTTCACCAGGACCACAGACGGGTTCGAGCTGCAGTTCGGCGTGAACCACCTGGGGCACGCGGCTTTGACGTGGCTGCTGATGCCCGCGCTGCACGGCGCCCGGGTGATCACCGTGTCCAGCCAGGCCGCCAGAAGCCCGGGTCTCAATCTGGACGACCCCAATTTCGAACGCCGCCGGTACTCGATGGCCGTGGCCTATGCCCAGTCCAAGCTGGCCAACCTGATCTGGATGGTCGAGCTGGACCGGCGGGCCAGGGCAGCGGGCCGCGCCCTGATCAGCGCGGGCGGCCACCCCGGTATGACCGACACGAGCCTGGTCGGCAACTCGATGAGATCGTGGCACAACAAGACCGTGGAATCGATCATGGTGTGGGGATCACACCTGGTCTGCCAGTCGGTCGAGGTCGGCGCCCTGCCCCAGCTGTACGCGGCCACCGCGCCCGACGTGCGGGGCGGCGACTACTTCGCTCCGAAGTGGGTGATGCAGATGTTCGGCCCGCCGGTCCGGGTGCTGCCCAGAGCCGCCGCCCGCAACGAGGAGCTGGGACGACGGCTCTGGGAGGTCACTGCCGAACTGACCGGCGTCACACCGGATTTCTAGTCGCACTCCAGTAGACCGCGTTGGCGACCTGGGCGTACAAGCCCTTGGGATGCGCACGGAACAACGGCTCCGTACCGAACATGACCACCCGGGCGCCACGCTCATCGGTGCCCGACACGACCACAGCCTGACCACTTGCCGCGGCGGGACCGCCCGTGCCGTCCTCGTTGGCACGCCAGTGCCCAGCAGCCAACGGGTTTCCGGTGGCGTAACGCTGTTCGACGGTCACGCCCGCGCCGAGACCCGTGAACCACTGCGGTGCGTACACAAAGGACTGCGGCAGAGCGTCCGCGCCGACCGGGCCGTTGGCGTTGACCACATTCACGATCCCGTTCGCATCTGCGCGACCGGCGACCGCGGTCACCTGCAGCAGACCCGCATCGGCGTTGAACTTCGAACCGGTGGCGCCACGCGTGATCACGCCACCACGTGCCGCGAAAGCGTCCACGGCGGCCTTCGCGGCCGGGTTGAGCTGGTCGTACCTGATCCCCGACGAGGCGATCAGCACATCCACCCGGGACAGGTCGAAGCCGTCGTTCAGCACCGCCGTGGACACCGGCCGGACTTCAAAGCCCATGTCCCGCAACGCGAACAGCTCATCGGCGGCCACCGCCGCCGCGATCGTGGGCCGCCGCAGGACGCTCCCGGGCGCACCGGCCGGAGCAAGGCTGAATCGCACGCCGTACCGATCGGCGACCTGGATCGCGGCGACCCTGGCCGAAGCCGGGACGATCACCGAACCGTTGACCCGCCTGCGCAATTCGATACCGCGGCCGAGCAGGTCGTTGACCGCGGCCGCGTCCTTGCCGTCCCGCACAGTGATCGCGAGGTCCTGGCCGGGTGCCGCGTCCACGCCACCGGTCGGTGACGCCGTCACTACAGGCTTGCTGGAAACCCGCAGGTCACCGCCCTGAATGATGTCCACGGAGGCACCCCACAGCAGGCGGTGGCTCCAGCCGGAGATGTCGTACATGACCTCGGCGCTCGCCGAGACGTCCCGGCCCTGCTCCAGCATCACGTTGGCCAGTGCCCGTTTCGGCTGGTGCATGTCCACGATGTACGACCCAGCCGGATAGGTCCGGCCGGCCAGTGAGAACGGCCGATCTGCCTGCCGCACACGGACATCGTGCGCCACAAGCTGGTCCACCAGCCTGGCCGCAGCCGCGCCGGATCGCTGCGTCGGACCTGCCGGAAGCACGTACGCACGCGGGAACTTCGTGGTGAACCGGTCCTCCGGCCCGAAACCGGGTACGAAACCGTCCGGGATGTAGCGCTGCGCCTCACCGGCGGCGCCGCGGCGGAAGATCTCGATCTGATTGGCGATCAGCGCACTCCGGTTCGCCTCCACATAGGACAAGCTGGCCTTCATGCTCGCCTCGGAGACGTCGGTGTTGATCGCCGAGCGGCGGCGCAACTCGGTCTCCGGCAAGGTGTTGTACGCGTCGTTGTTGACCCGCTGCGGGATCTCGATGGTGTACGAGATCGCGCCGTGGAACATCGAGTACTGCGCGGTGTAGATCGGCGCCCAGCCGTCCCATTCGCCGGGCGGGTAGTCCCGGAACGGGATCTGTGTGTTCTGGGCCTCGGGGTAGCCCAGCGCCTTGACGGCCTGCTCGATCTTGAGGCCGTTCTCCCAGCCGTGCTTGATGTACAGGTCGAAGTCGTAGTTCTGGCCGTGCGGCGGGCCGGTCGGCTCGATCAGCGTGCCGTCGACGTAGCCGTGCTCGTCGAGCATCAGCACGGGCTGGGTCGTCTTGACGATGTCGCGCATCGCGATGCCTTCCGGCTGCGACGAGGTGACGAAGTCCCGGTTGAGGTCGAAGCCGTTGGCGTTCACCCGGGTACCGGCGTTGCGGCCGTCCGGGTTGGCCGTGACGTTGAAGTAGATCCGGTTGTCGCGCAACAGATCCAGGGCCTTGCGGTCCTTGGTGGTGGCCAGGTAGTCGATCTGGCGCAGCGCGGCGTCGGTGCCTTCCCACTCGTTGCCGTGGATGTTGTTGTTGATCCAGACCGGCGTCTTGTACTCCCGCGCAAGCTGGCGGTCACGGGCCGCGGCGGCCGGATCGTTCTCGATCTTGTCGCGCCACCGCTCCTGTTGGCGGGTCTCCGACGCGCGCTCGGGCGCGGTCAGCGTGACCAGGTAGAGGTCACGGCCGAGGCCGGACTGGCCGACGACCTCGACCGAGATGCGGTTGCTCTTGGCCTGCAACGCGTTCAGCCTGGGTGCGATCGCGTGGTACGGGGTCAGCCCGAGCTTGATCGACTTGTCGGCCGGGTCCTCGGGATAGACCCGCAGCCGGGTCGTGCGCGGATACCCTTCCCGCGTACCGGACTTGTTCTCCCCCAACGCGGAACGCGCCGCGATGGACGGCGGGTCGACGGCGGCGACCTCGTTGCGCTCGGGGCCGTTGCCAGGCTCCTCCCCCTTGCTGCCGGGCGGTGGCGCGGCGACGGCAGCCGGGGCCAGGGTCATGACGGTGAGCAGCGATAACGCCGATGCGGTGAGCAATCTGCCAACCGGACGAATCTGCACGAAAGCACCTCCCAGTGGGTGCGAGTAGTCAGCCAACTGGGAGGTGCGGGTGTCAACCGCCGATCGTCGTGCCTAGAACGGCATCTGCCGGGAGTGCAGTTGTTTCACCAGTTCGTCACGGCGTTTCCGGTCGATCTGCGGGGCGTCCAGCGCGAGCCCGCTCTGCGGGCCGCAAGCCACGTCCTTGGCCGGGAGGGTGCCGTTGACCAGGAACGTCGTCGCGATGTCGGACACGCAAGCGTTGTCGGTGAACAGGTACGTGCCGTGCCCGCCCTGATCAGCGGTCACCAGCTTGGCCCGGTTGCCCATCGCGGCCCGCATCGCGACGGCCCCGACAAGCGGCGTCGCAGGGTCACGCAGGTTCTGGGTCAGCAGCACGTTGCTCGGGCCACGGTCGGTGATCCGGACCCGCGGCTCGATCGGCTCGGTCGGCCAGAACGCGCAGGGCCAGATGTTCGAGGGCAGGCCGTTGGTGATCGGGTACTTCTTCTTGTCGCTGAGCACCTGCCACTGGTGCAGGCCGATGCTGCCTGGCCAGTCCGCGTCGCCGCAGACGATGCCCCACAGCGTCGCCGGGAACGACTGGTCGAGCGGCGGAATCTCCACCGGGTCCGGGTTGCCCCGCACCAGGCTCTGCATGATTGCGGCCAGTTGCTCGAAGGCGGCGTCGAAATACATCGAGCCACGGGTCTGCGCCCGCAGATTGTTCCCGGTCCAGATACCGATCGCAGCGGTGTCCAGCTTCTTGGCCAGGTTCAGATAGGTGTCGCGGACGGCCTTGGGGGTCGCACCGAGTTCATAGGTCGCGTTGCGTTCCGCGGCCCATTTCGCGAAGTCCTCGAAACGCTCCTCGGTCGCCGGGCCCCATGCCTGCCAGACGGTCCGCCACACGTCCCGCGGATCGACCACGCTGTCCAGCAGGATCCGGTCGGAGCGCTGCGGGAACATCGTCGTGTAGACGGCACCCAAGTAGGAGCCGTACGAGACACCGAAGTACGAGATCTTCCGTTCACCCAGCGCGGCCCGGATCATGTCCATGTCGCGGGCGGTGTTCGCAGTGGTGACGTACGGCAGCCGTGCGCCTGAGTGCTCAAAGCACTGCTTGGCTATCTGTTTGGCGTAGGCCACCGACCCGGTGATGTCCCCGTTCGGTGCCGGATACGGCAGGACCTTCGTCGGATCCTGCTGTTCAGGCGTGAGCGCGCAGGTGTTGGGCGCGCTCTGCCCGGTCCCACGCGGGTCGAACCCGATCAGGTCATAGGCATCGGTCACGCTGCGTGGCGCCAGCTGAGCGATCGGCACGGGCAGATCGCGCCCGGCCCCGCCGGGACCACCCGGGTTGAGCAGCAACACCCCTCGGCGCCGGGCGGGGTCGCCGGACTTCTTCCGGGACACCGCGATATCGATCTTGGTGCCACCGGGCTTGCGGTAGTCGAGCGGGACGCTGACCTTGGCGCATTCCAGCGGCAGGTCGGCGCAGGGTTGCCACTGCAGGCCCGTGGGCGCGGCAGTGGCGGTCGACGGTGTGACGAGCGTTCCCGCGATCAAGGCGCTCAACGCCAAGACGAGTGGCCGCATTTCTCTCCTCCCCAGGAGTTTCGTCGAGTGACCACCGCAGGCTATGGATTCCCAGGAAACGGCCACATCCTCCCCAGGGACGTCCCTTTCCCCTAGGGGATGTGGTTGTGCCCCCAACGTGGCTTTCGGGGCACCCCACCTTCGCGTGACGCCGGACACGTCTGGACAGGGCGTAACCTGATGTCTGTGACTGTGGCGCCGGAAGGACGAAAGCTGCTGCGTGTGGAGGTCCGCAACAGCCAGACGCCGATCGAGAAGAAGCCGCCGTGGATCAAGACCAAGGCGCGGATGGGCCCGGAGTACACCGAGCTGAAAAGCCTGGTGCGGCGCGAGGGTCTGCACACGGTGTGTGAGGAGGCCGGCTGCCCCAACATCTACGAGTGTTGGGAGGACCGCGAGGCCACGTTCCTCATCGGTGGCGACCAGTGCACCCGCCGCTGTGACTTCTGCCAGATCGACACCGGCAAGCCCGCCGCGCTCGACCGCGAGGAGCCACGCAAGGTAGCCGAGTCCGTCCAGGCGATGGGTCTGCGCTACTCGACCGTCACCGGCGTCGCCCGCGACGACCTCGAAGACGGCGGTGCGTGGCTCTACGCGGAGACCGTGCGCCAGATCCACGCGATGAACCCCGGCACCGGTGTCGAACTTCTCATCCCGGATTTCAACGCCGACCCCGCGCAGCTCGACGAGGTCTTCGGATCGCGTCCGGAGGTGCTCGCGCACAACCTGGAGACCGTGCCGCGGATCTTCAAGCGCATCCGGCCGGGATTCCGCTACGAGCGCTCCCTCGAAGTGATCACCAAGGCCCGCGCGGCAGGCCTGGTCACCAAGTCCAACCTGATCCTGGGCATGGGCGAGACGCCGGAAGAAGTCACCGAGGCCCTGCGTGACCTGCACGAAGCCGGCACCGACATCGTCACGATCACCCAGTACCTGCGGCCGTCGCCCCGCCACCACCCGATCGACCGCTGGGTCAAGCCCGAGGAGTTCGTGCAGCACAAAGAGGCAGCCGAAGAGATCGGATTCGCCGGCGTGATGGCCGGGCCCCTGGTGCGTTCGTCGTACCGCGCGGGCCGCCTGTACGCCCAGGCAATGGCCCACCGCGGCGAAATCGTGCCCGAACACCTGGCCCATCTCGCTGAGCAGGGCCCGGCCAGCCAGGAGATCGGCTCGCTGCTGTCCAGGTAATGTGTTCCTCAAGACATTGGGGGCACGTCCGTGGAACCTGAGCGCTGGGACAGGCGTCTTTCCTGGGCGATAAGCCCGAGTTTGGGGAGGACATTCCAGTGGCCTTGGTGAGCGACGTTCTTGACTGGCTGGCGGCCCTGCCACAGCCCGCCCTTGTCGGTGCGACAGGCGGGTTGATCCTGCTGGAATGCACCATCGGGCTGGGCTTCATCGCGCCAGGTGAGGCCGGCCTGCTGGTCGCGTCCACCACGGTCTCCAGCGGCCCGGACGGCTTCTCCCTGACCAGGTTCCTGGTCCTGTGGGCCGTGGTCACGGTCGCCGCGGCGATCGGTGACTCGATCGGCTATGCGATCGGCCGCAGGTTCGGCCCCTCGCTGCGAGAGACCAAACTGATCCAGAAATACGGCGCGGAAGGCTGGGACAAGACCACCGGCATCCTGCGTAAACGCGGCGCCTGGGCGGTGTTCTTCGGCCGGTGGCTGCCAGTCGTGCGGACGTTGATGCCCGCCGCCGCAGGCACCGCGGGCCTGCCGTACCGCAAGTTCCTGCCCGCTGCCATGCTCGGCGCGGCCAGCTGGTCACTCGTGCACATCTCGATCGGCGCGGCAATGGGCAAAGCCGCCAAGGAAATCGAGAAGTACCTCAACACCGGCGGCCTGATCGTGGTGGCCGGGCTGGTCCTGGCCGGCTTCATCGTGTTCACCATCCGCAAGCGCAAGAAGGCGAAGGCCAAAGCCGCCGCAGCCGACGCCGCCCCGGAGACCATCCCGGCCGACTGACCCTGCGTTTCACGAAATAACAGTGACTGCTCCGACTGTCACCCCGTCCAGTTCTTTGAGGAATGCGGCCCCGAATGCGGTCGCGGGGGTCTGGGCGCCGGGTTTCACGCTGCCGATCTGGGTTGCGATTCGGACGACGGCGTCGGCGGTGATGGAGTAGGAGTTCGGGGTGGTCAGCGTGGCGGTGGCGGTGCGGCCGTCGGCGTCACGGACTTCGCCCCAGAATTCGGCGCGAGAGCCGGCGCGGCGCTTCTCTCCTGGGCCGCTGATGAGGCCGACGATGCTCTTGCCGATCCGTTGGGCCAGTGCGGTTTTCATCACGGGTGCGAACAACTGCTGGCCCCGGCCAAGGAAAACGGCCGGGATCGGCAGGTAGATGTGTGTCGTGATGTTGGGGATGCCGGTCGACCGGTACGCCGTCGACACGTCACCCCACGGCAAGGAAAGCACTGTTTTCGGCCCTGACGCAAAGAACGCCGTCGGCGTCGAGTGTCCGATCGGGACAGTCACGATCTTGCCGTCCACCCGGGCCTGGCCGCCGGTCCCCATGCCTTCGACAGTCGTGCGCAGGGTGCCGCCGCTGAGACCTCCGCCAGCCAGGAACGCCAGCTTCAGATGCGTCGCACCCGGCAACGCCCCTGCCAGCATCGCGGCCAGGCAATCACTTGGCACGACATCGAACCCGGCTCCCGGCAGCAGCACGACGCCCTTGTCGGCTGCCTCCTCCGACCTGGCGAAGATCGCCTCGTACACGTCGATCTCGCCGGTTA
Source organism: Kibdelosporangium banguiense (assembly GCF_017876405.1). GTDB lineage: Bacteria > Actinomycetota > Actinomycetes > Mycobacteriales > Pseudonocardiaceae > Kibdelosporangium > Kibdelosporangium banguiense. Next base: position 12,708,233 of record NZ_JAGINW010000001.1, read on the forward strand.
CGTCCAGATAGTGCGTCCCTGTCGCCAGGCACGCGTCCACCATCGGTTTCGACGTCGCCGAGAACGGTCCCGCACAGTGTGCGACCGCGTCGACGCCGTCCAGGTGTTGTGAGGCCTTCGAAAGATCGAAGATCCGGTACTCCAGGCCGAGCTCCCCCGCCAGCTCCCGGACCTTCGGGTTCCGCCCGGCCAGCACCGGCCGCTCACCCCGCCGCACCGCCAGCCGCGCGACAAGCTCGCCGGTGTAACCGTTCGCCCCGTACACCATCCACGTCATACCCAGCACATTACCGCCGGGTAGCGAAGTTCTCGCGGTGACGAAGAGCCCAGTCACGGAACGTACGGGCGGGCCTACCGGAAAACCATCAGGCAAGCAGGGTGGCACGGAGTTGCGTGTCGGTGAGGATCGGCAGTAGACGCAGCCGGTCTGCGAACAACCGGTTGGCTCCAGGCGCGTGCGCATAGCGCAACATCGCGTGGACTACGTCCGCGAAAGGTTGTTCCCTGATGGTGTCGGCCAGATTGCCCATCTTTCGCACGTCACGCGCGGCGAGCGCCTGCTGCCAGCCTTCCAGGATCACGGTGACGGTGTCGTAGGCGACCTGCCGACCACGGCAAAGGATGTCCCGGTTGAGCTGGCAGATATCGATCGTGGCCGCGCCGCGGTCGGTCAGCGCGGTGTACCGGCCGATGCTCAGCGCGAGCCCGAGATGGTCGAACGGATCGTCGACGGTCGGGTCCAGCAGCAACGGGCGACCGTTGCCCGCCCGGGGAAAGGCGTCCCGTTTGTACCGGCTGTTGCATCCGGAACACGCGAGCAGGTGGTTCAGCCAGACGAAGGTCCGAAGTGGAGCCTTGGCCAGCGGCTCGTAGTGGTCGATGTCGGTGCCCTGGTTGTCCCCGCAGTACATGCACCGGCTCCGGCCACTGGCGAAACTTTCCAGCGACTCCCGCAGTCTGGTGCGGACAAGCGGACGGCCACGCCACAGCCGCCGGGCTTCGACGACCTGAGCGGCCAGCCGCGACTGCCGCCCGGAACCGGTTGTCCTGCCGATGGTCCTCGTCAGCGTCGCGAGCTGATCCGCCAGCGGGTCGGTGAGTTCCGGCCGGTGCAGGCGAATCACCGGGGCGCCGTCCGGGACAGGCGCCTGGCGACCTCCCCGACCCGGGTCACGGGCGAACTGGTGAGCATGCTCTTGAGCTCGTCGTACCGCGTCTGCTGCTCACGGTTCGCCGTGCCCTCCAGGACCAGCATCTCCAACGAGACCAGTTCCTCACGCAAGGCGTTGGCCTTGTCCGAATACGCGGTGTCCAGGCCGAACAGGTCGGACAGCACTGCGTCGTCGCCGGTGCCGTAGACGATGCGCTCCCACAAATCCGTGCCCACGATCTCCGGCGCCTCCGGCTGGTCGGGGCCGGGCAGCCGGATCAGGCCGCCGGGATCCGCCGCCTGGCAGATGTACGGGCTGTGCGTGGTGACGATGAACTGAACAGCCGGGAAATGGCTCTTCAGCCATGCCCCGATGCGTTTCTGCCATGAGACGTGCAGATGCGCGTCGACCTCGTCGATGATCACCACGCCCGGCGCCGTCACGACGGGAGTCTTGGCGAACAGGTCGTCGAAGAGCGGAAGCTCCCCGTAGGCCTCGTACATCTGCTTGAGCAGGTCGACGACCAACGACACGACAGTGCGGTAGCCGTCGCTCATCTCGCGCAAAGGAAACCGGCGTCCGTCACTGTTCACCCAGAGTCCGTCGGAGTCGACGGACTCGATGCGGTAGTCGTCCGGCAGCAGCCCGTCGCCCAGGATGCTGAGGGCGCCTTCCTTGAGCTGCTTCGCGCCTGGGCGTTTCTCCAGCGATCGCAGGTGCTGTTCGATCAGCCAGCTCACGCCTTCGGCCAGGGACGCGTCCTCGTGGAACAGACTGGCCATCCGCGCGACCGGACCGGACGTCAGCATCAGGCGCTGGGCGTCCCCGGTGCCGCCGACGAGCCTGCGAAACGGACCGTACGCGGCTGAGAACCACCCCGTCGGATTGTCCTGCCAAGGCCCTCGCCGGGCGGCGGTTCTGGCTTTGCTGCTGGAGTTGAACTCCCCGAGCGACGGCTGCACCGGCCGCTGGAACACGTTCCCGTTGATGTCCGGGGCCGTCCACTGCAACCCGGCCCAGAACGGCGTCGCCGGCGGCCGCCCCGACTTGAACTTCTCCCACGCCGAATCGAAGTGCACCAGTACCTCGGCCTGTGCCTCAGGAGCGCCCGCGGAGATCCAGTTGTCGAAGTCCGCCACGAGGTTGCGGGCCACCGCGGGACCGCCCAGCGCCAGCGCTATCCCCCGCAGCAGCGAAGTCTTGCCCGAGCCGTTGCGGCCCGCCAGCACAGTCCACCCGGCGTACGTTCCGTCCGGCCGGCGCAGGTCGAGATCGACCTCGCGGACACCGTGAAACCCCTTGATGTTCCGCAAGCGCACCCGCGACACGTACACGCCGCCTCCAGCCAAGTCTCCGAAATCCGGCCTCGCCGTACATTACCGACGATCACCCGGCCCGGCCCGTGCTGGATCGGTGCTGACGAGGGGTGGTTGCCGCCCGAAGGCGGCAACCACCCTGCTCATCTACTCATCAGGGTGTCGTGCGGTCTGGCCGCTGGGTCACCCGGATGCCGTTGACGATCGGGGCTCCGGACCGCGAAACGAAGCGGACGTTGAGCTGGCCGTCGTCGACCTGGACGAACTGTGAGGTCGCCAGGGCCGCGAATCCACCGACCTCACCTGCGACGTCCAGGGCGGGGGTCACGAGTCTGCCCTCGATGATGACGTCGAACAGGCGCGCGTTCGGGTCTGTCCAGCCGAGCTCGGCGTAGTTGAGCTCGACCTGGTAGATGCCCTTGGCGAGGTTGTCGAAGCGGTACTCGTACGCACCCTCACGCTGGGTTCGGTACATGGACTGCTCCGAGGTGCCGGAGATCGTTTCGGTGGTCGAGACCGGCTTGGAGGACTGGCCCAGCCAGCCCGCGCCACCGGTCGAGTACGCCTGGTCCGGGCTCCAGGAGTCGCCGAGCGTGTCGACGCCGCCGTTGCCGCCCGAGTCCAGCGCGATCCGCGACTTCGGCACGACCACCTTGACCGGGATCGAGATGGTCGAACGCTTGGCCGCGTTGGTGGTCAGGAAGATCGTCGCCGCGTGCACTCCCGGCTGGAGGTTCGTGGCGTCGACGGTGACCTCGACCTGTTGCCCGCCACCGGCCACGAGGCTGCCGGACGCGACGCTCTGCGAGAGCCACGGCACGTCGGCGAAGCTCGGGATCGGCGTCTCCACCAGAGTCACCTTGCTCTTGCCCGCCAGCTGCGAGACCGCCCAGAGGTTGCCGGTCTCGTCAAGCTCGAGGCCCGCACCGGAGAACGCCGTCGGGTCCGGGTCGGGCACCGAGGTGATCACGGCACAGGTGTCCGGGTTCACCGCGGTGATCACGTCCGGCGAGGAGTTCGTGGAGATCCACAGCACGCCGCGTGGCGAGTACGCCAGCCCGGCGATGTTGAACAGCGCGCCGCCCGGCGCGCACTGGCTGACCAGCGCGCCTGGGTCCGGATAGGACAGACCCTTGACCTTGTAGATCACGCCCTGGTTCCAGCCGCCGATGTAGAACGTGTCGTCGTCGGCGCGGTAGGCCAGGCCGCGCTGCGAGATCGAGGACCACGGGCTGCCGGTGATCGTGTTGGTGACCTGGCCGGTGGCCGGGTTCAGGCACCGGATGGCGTTGTCGCCGCCGACCGTCACCTGGCAGAGCAGGCCACGGCTCGGGATGTAGGTCAGGTCCGCAGGCCAGCCGCCGAAGCTCGCCGGGAACTTCCGGGCGAACGAACCGTCCGCGCTGTACTGAGCGATGGCCAGGTCCGTGGAGTCCGACACCCACACGCTGCCGCCGCCGAACCCGGCGCCCCAGCCCTTGGTCAGATCGTTGGCGAGCCAGGACTTCAACGGCTCACCGGGTGCGTTCGGCTCCACGCGCGCCACATCGCTCTGCCCCTGGGTGGTGCGGGCGTTGGGGTCGATGTTGCGTGGCACCGAGCGGGCCGCACGGGCCGGGGGCTCCTCGAGGGTCCCGCCGGAGACCTCCTTGAACTCCCAGTTACCGGTGGCCGATCCGCTGTTGCGGACGGTCAGGGTGCGCTTGCGGGTCTCCCCGGCCGGCACGACGACCTCGAACGCCGACGGGTTGGCTTCGAAGGACGGCGTCCGCAGCGCGAAGTCCTTGGTCAGGACCACGCCTTCGGAGCCGATCGTGAGGTTGGCCCGCTCGGACTCGTAGGCTGACCGGCTTGCCACGACGGTGAAGCTGCCCAGCGCGACCTCGGCCTGGTAGAAGCCGGCCGCGTCGGCGACCGCGTTGACCGTCTTGCCTGAACGCTGCAAAGTGACCGCCCCACCGGCGATCGGCTGCTTGTCGTTGGCGTCGGTGACCGTGCCGCGGACCAGACCGGTGTTCGGCACCCGCGCCGAGATGGCGACGGTGTCGGACAGGTGCGGCTTCTTCACCGAGTACGGCAACGCGACCGTGCCGGTCTCGTTCTCCAGGCCGACCGTGGCACCGGCCCCGGCCTCAGCCGGGTTCGACTGGTCGATCCCGTTGTACTGCAGCTGAACCCGGCCGCCTTCGGTCAGGATCAGCTCGGCCGACAGGCGGCTGCCCGGCGCCGACTTCACCGTCACGTTGCGCCATTCCACAATGTACCGGCGGTTCGGAGCGACACCGTCGGTCGCGGTCCGGACGCTCGCGGAGGCGTCGACCACGAGGTCGTCCCAGAACGCGTAGATCGCGCCGTTCGGGGCGGCCGGAGCCGGAATCGCGCCACCGGGCGCACCGACACCCGCGAATGCGAGGTAACCGTCGGTGTGCACAGCACCGGTCTTGTATGTCTTGCCGTAGAACGTAACCGGGAACGGCAAGTCGACAGGCGCAGACGCGTTGTCACCGGTGAGCGGGAGCGCGGTCGACGCGTTGACCCAGCCCGGTGCGACGTGACGCGGCGTGTAGCCGTACGCGTCCACCTTGGCGTCGAGAACGAAGTCCGCTGTCACGTTTCCGGTGACGTTCACGGACTTCCGCGACGCCTGCAGCCAACGGCCGTAGTCGGCGGCGATCTCGTACGTCCCGGCAGGCACACCAGCAATGGTGTACGCACCAGCGGCGTCGGTCTTCACCGCGGCGATCGGCGTGTTGACGACGGACACCTCGGCGCCCGCGAGCGACGAACCGTCGACGCCCTTGACGACACCCTTGACCGTGTAGCTGACCGCGGCCGGGAGGTCGAACGTGGCAGTGGCAGTCTGGCCCTCCACCACGGTGACCTTCAGTTCCTTGGCGACCAGGCCGAACTTGCTGGCCTTGAGGGTGTACTCGCCGACCGGCGCCTTGTCGAGGGCGAACTTGCCGTCCGCACCGGTGGTCTTGACCTGCGACGTCGGGCCGCTGATCTCGATCTTCACGCCGCCGGCGGGCTGGCCACCGCTGGTCACGGTGCCCGCGATGGCACCAGTCGGGCCACGCGGGGCCGCCTCGACCGCGATGAAGGCGTCCAGCTTGCCCTCACCCCAGACGTTGTTGTTCTCCGGCGTGCCACCGCACTGGGTGCTGTTGGTGTCCACGGCGGTCTGGTTGAGCAGGGCCCTGGTGGCGTTGATGTCCCCGGCGAGCGAGGGCGACGCCGACCAGATCAGCGCGACCACACCGGCCACGTGCGGCGACGCCATCGACGTGCCGGAGTTGGAACCGTAGCTGCCGTTGGCGATCGACGAACGCACAGAGACACCAGGCGCGGCGATGTTCGGCTTGATGCTGTTGCCCGGACCCGGTCCACGCGAGGAGAACGACGCGATGGCGTTGTTGATGTCGAACGCACCGGCCGAGTACGCGTTGGCGTAGTCACCCGGCGAACCGGAGGTGGCACAGCTGGACCCGCTGTTGCCGTTGGAGAACGCCGGGAAGATTCCCGCACGGTTCCAGGCGTCCACGACCGTCTGGTACCAGGGGTTGCCGCCGAGCGAGCTGCCCCAGGAGTTGTTCACCACGTCCGGCGCGAGGTCGGTGCGCGGGTTCTGGTTGTTCAGGTCGGTCGGCGCGACGATCCACTGTCCCGACGAGAGCAGGGCGGAGTCCGAACAGCTGTTGGACTCGCAACCCTTGGCAGCGATCCACTTCGCGTTCGGCGCGACACCGATCTGGTTGGCGGCACCGTCGTCGCCGACCATGGTTCCCATCGTGTGGGAGCCGTGGTTGTTGTTGTCACACGGCGCGAGCGACGGGGTACCACAGACCTGGGACGGGTCGTGCCAGTTGTAGTTGTGGTCGAAGGTGCCGTCGCCCTTGTTGCCCCGGTACTTCCCCACCAGAGCGGGGTGCGTGTACTGGACACCGGTGTCGACGTTGGCCACGACGACGTTCTCGCCGCGCACGGAGAAGTCCGACCAGACCTTGTTGGCCCGGACCCGGTCGATGTTCCACTCCACCGCGTTGACCTGAGCCAGCTCCTCGGCCTGCGAGGGCTGCTCGAGCGGGTGGAACTGCTCGGGAACGATCTGACGGACCTCGGGGCGCGCCGCGATCTCGTCGACCAGCGCCGCGGTCGCGGTCACCTTGATCGTGTTGACGATCCAGAAGGGAGTGAACTCGGCGTTGCGCGCCGTCAGCAGCTCACGCAGACCCGCCTGAGTCTGATTGGCGTGCGCCACCTTGGCGTTGAACACGTCCGCGGTGCGCTGGGTGCCGGCCCGCCCCGACGACGACACCGAATTGAGGTTGGCCTCTGAGTTCAGGACGACGAAAAACGTTGCCGCGCCGGTCTTGGTAAGTGATTCCGTGACCGCTTTGTCGATTTTCTGTGCCGCAGCGGTGCGCTGGGCAGCCGAATCATTGCCACCATTCGGACCAGCGGTCGCGAATGCCTGGGTCGAGTACACCGTCGCCAGAACGAAGGCGAGTACCGCGACCACCGTGGCCCTCAGTATTCCGCCATTCCGTCTATGCGTGGACATAGTGCTCCTGTCTCGCGGCTTGGCCGCGAAAGGGGCCTGGCGTTACGCCGGTCGGCGCAAGGCCTGGCCGAACCCACTCCACTGCCCCTCCGACCTGTGTGAAACCCCCAAACGATCATCGCCCTGTAACACGGAGGGACCCTTCGGATTGTGTGTACTCGGATACGCTGCGCTCCATGCCTGACGGTGGCGGACTGATGACATGACGTGATTCCGTCACGTTTTCTGGCCGGAACGCGACGTAGCTGGAAAAGAACCAACCGGAGGGGGTCTCATGCTCGAGGTCGCCGGCCTCAACGCCGCCGAGGTGTCGGCCTACCGGACGTTACTGAGATTCCAGGCGGCCTCCGTGCCGGACCTGGCCGAACAACTGGGAATCAGCCAGCCGGAAGCCGCCGATCTACTGCGGGAGCTGGAGAATCGCGGAATGGCGAGCACCGAGCCCGGTGGCTCGCCACGCTATCGGGCGACCGCGCCGGACCTGGCTTTCGGCCCACTGTTGCAGAGCCGGGAGCAGGAACTACGGGAAATCCGCGCCCGCATCACACAACTTACCGACGAGTATCGCAGCCGGACGGCCGCATTGCGTGGCGCAAGCCATTTCGTCGAACTCGTGCACGGCGCCAAGGCGATCGCACAACGCGTGGATCAGTTGCAGCGCAACGCCCGCAAGGAAGTGCGCGGGCTCGTCAAGCCGCCAGTTGTCGCAGTTTCTGCGCGGGACAACAAGGCAGAGTTCGATGTGCTCGCCGAAGGCGTGCGGTACCGGGTCATCTATGACCGGCAACTGTTGATGCTGCCCGGCGATCCGTATCAGGTGAGCGAGGCGGCCGAACGGGGCGAGGAAGCCAGGATCGCGGTCGACCTGCCGCTCAAACTCGCGATCGCGGACGACGATCTGGCGCTTGTCCCGGTGGCCGAAACACAGCCCGGTGGCGAGCCGTCGGCGGTTCTGTTGCAACCCAGCGGTTTGCTCGACGCGCTTGTCGCGTTGTTCGAAACGCTCTGGGTGTCCTCGACACCGATTCTGGTGGGGACCAATGGCGAACTCGACGAAGACCGCGCCGGTGAAGAACCGACAGCCGGCGACATGCGGCTGCTTTCGTTACTGCTCGCCGGTCTTACCGACCAGTCGATCGCCGCACAGCTGGGTCTGAGCACCCGAACGGTGCAACGCCGATTACACGATCTGATCAAAATCACCGGGGTGCGTACCCGGGTCCAGCTGATCTGGCAAGCCACCAAACGCGGCTGGATCTGATGTCCTGAATGGAAACAACGTGTTTCCTGGGGCACGAGCGAACAGAGTAACGAAGACGCCGCCGTCCGCGAGTACGGCGTATGCGGCCAGGATTGAAGAAAGCTCTTGCGGTCACTCTCACGTGTGGCCTCACACCAGTGGTTGTGCTCGCCACGGCCGCACAACAGGCAGCCGCGCTGCCCGCCGGTTTCACCGAACAGACCATTTTCGCCAACCTCGACCAGCCGATGTCCGTCGACTTCAGTGAGGACGGCCGCGTCTTCGTCGCCGAGAAAAGCGGCATCATCAAGGTTTTCGACGGCCTCGGCGACAGTACGCCGACCGTGTTCGCCGACTTACGCACCAAGGTCTACAACGAGCTCGACCGCGGCATGATGGGCCTCGCCCTGCCACCGGGATTCCCCAACGATCCATCGGTGTACGTGCTTTACGCACACGACGCGGCAATTGGCGCGACCGCACCGCGTTGGGGAACCCCCGGCGCCACCAGCGACTCCTGCCCGAACCCGCCCGGCGCGACCACCGACGGCTGCGTGATCTCCGGCCGTTTGTCCAAACTGGACTCCACGCAGCCGGGTGGCGGCACCGAGCAGGTCCTCATCGAGGACTGGTGCCAGCAGTACCCGAGCCATTCAGTGGGCGACCTGAAGTTCGGCCCGGACGGCTACCTGTACGCCAGCGCGGGCGACGGCGCGAGCTTCAACTTCGCCGACTACGGCCAGGCCGGCAGCCCTCGTAACCCTTGCGGCGACCCGCCTGTCGGCGTCGGCGGCACGCAGACCGTGCCGAACGCCGAGGGCGGCGCGTTGCGCTCGCAGGACTACCAGACGATGGGCGATCCGGTTGGCCTGGACGGCAGCGTGATCCGGATCGACCCGGTCACCGGCCAGGGCGCACCCGGCAACCCGTTGATCAGCAGCCCGGACGCGAACGCGCGCCGGCTGGTGGCGGCGGGCCTGCGTAACCCGTTCCGGTTCGCGTTCCGGCCGGGTACCAGCGAGATCTGGGCCGGCGACGTGGGCTGGGGCACCTGGGAGGAGATCAACCGGATCACCAGCCCGACCGACGGCTCGATCGACAACTTCGGCTGGCCGTGCATGGAGGGCAACCAGCTCAGCGGCGGCTACAACTTCGGCCTGACAATGTGTGAACGGATCTACAGCGGCACCGTACCGACAGTCCCGCCGCATTTCGCCTACAACCACGCCGATCCCGTTGCAGGCGGGGACGGCTGCAACGGCGAGGTCGGATCGTCGGTGTCCGGCGCTGCTTTCTACAACGGCGACTCGTATCCCGCGCAGTACAAGGGATCACTGTTCTTCGCCGACTACAGCAGGCGCTGCACCTGGGTGATGTTCCCCGGCGCCAACGGTGTTCCGGACCCGGCGACGCGAATCGGGTTCAAGAACAACGCCTTCGCGGTGGACCTGAAGATCGGGCCGAACGGCGACCTGTTCTATGTGGACATCGCGGCCGGCGAGGTCCACCGGTTCCGGTTCAACTCGGGCAACCAGCCGCCGGTCGCCGCGATCACAGCCAGCCCGGCCCAGGGTTCTTTGCCGCTCAACGTCACCTTCAACGCGTCCGCGTCCAACGATCCGGAAGGTGCTGCGCTGTCCTACGCGTGGGATCTTGACGGGGACGGGTCGTTCACCGACGCCACCGGCCCTGTGGTGAGCCGGACCTACACAACTGCCAAGGTCTACAACGCCTCCGTCCGGGTGAGCGACCCTGGCGGGCTCAACGACGTTGCCACCAAACGAATCTTCGCCGGTACGACACCGCCGACGGTGTCCATCGGCTCTCCGGCAGCGTCTTTCTCATGGGCAGTCGGTGACGTGGTCAACTTCAGCGGCTCCGCCACTGACGCCGAGGAAGGCGCGTTGCCTGCTTCGGCCTTGAACTGGCAGGTGATCCTGCATCACTGTCCCACGATCGACAACTGCCATCAGCATCAGCTGACCACATTCCCCGGCGTCTCCAGCGGAAGCTTCCCCACTCCGGATCACGAATACCCGGCCTATCTGGAACTGCGGCTGACAGCGACCGACAGCACCGGCGCGACCACCACAGCCAGCCGGCGGCTCGATCCCAAGGTGAGCACGCTGACCATCGAGACCAATCCACCCGGTCTCACCGCCACCGTTTCCGGGAAATCCGGTGCCACGCCGTTCACAATTCAGGGTATTCACGGGTCCCGGCTGACATTGTCGTCGGCCCAGACTCAGGCTGTCGGGCCGAACATCTACGAATTCCAGAACTGGTCCGACGGCGGGGCGCGAGTACACGACATTTTCGTCGGGGCCACGGATACCGTGTACCGGGCGAACTTCGCGCGGGTCTCGGGTGGCGATCCTTCGCTCGTGGCGGCCTACAGTTTCGATGACGGCGGCGGGTCCACGTTGACCGACCGGACCGGCCGTGGGCATACCGGTGTTCTGTCCGGCGCGACCTGGACCACCGGCCACGCCGGCGGCGCGTTGTCCTTCAACGGGGTCGACAACCTGGTGACCATCGCGGACGCGGCAGACTTGCGTCTGAGCAACGCGATGACTCTCGAGGCCTGGATTCGACCGACTGCGAACAATGATTGGCGTACAGCCATTCTGAAGGAACGGCCGGACAACATGTCTTACGGTCTCTATGCGGCCGGTCCTGGTTTCGCATCCAGCTACTTCACTTCCACGGGTGGCGACCGGAGCGTGACCGGGCCTGCTCCGCTGCCTCTCAACACGTGGTCACACCTGGCCGTCACATTCAACAACACCACAATGCGGCTCTACGTCAATGGCGAGGAAGTCGCTTCCGCTCCGGCGGCCGGGCCGATCACGTCTTCGACGAACCCGTTGCGGCTTGGCGGAAACCTGATCTGGAACGAGTACTTCGCCGGTCAGCTGGACGACGTCCGGATATACAACCGGGCCTTGTCGGCCGCCGAAGTCGCTGTCGACAAGGATGTTCCCGTCGCCGGCGATGGCGTTGCCCCGACCGCGCCTGGTTCCTTGTCGGCCACTGGTGGCGTCGGAACTGCTTCCTTGTCGTGGACCGCTTCCACCGACAACGTCGGCGTGACCGGGTACGACATCCACCGGGGCACAGTCTCCGGGTTCGTCCCTTCGGCCGCCGACAAGGTCGCCACCGTGACCGGCACCAGCCACAACGACACCGGTCTCGCTGCTGGTACCTACTTCTACCGAGTGATCGCGCGGGACGGGTCAGGCAACACATCCCCTCCTTCCAACCAAGCGACCACAGCCGTGACCGGAGATATCACTCCCCCAACGGTTTCCGTCACGGCTCCGGCCAATGGCACAGGTGTTTCCGGCTCTGTCAACGTCACCGCGAACGCGGCCGACGCGGGCGGAGTCGCAGGGGTTCAGTTCCGTTTGGACGGAGCCGCACTTGGCTCCGAGGACACTTCGGCGCCCTACTCAGTCAGTTGGAACACCACGTCTGTCGCCAATGGACCGCACACGTTGACCGCGGTGGCCCGTGACTTGGCCGGTAACACAACAACTTCCGGCTCTATCTCCGTGACCGTGAGCAACGTCGGACCTGCTCAAGCCATCGCGGCGTACAACTTCAACGAAGGTTCCGGAGCTGTCCTCAACGACCGCTCCGGGCGCGGCCACAACGGTGCTGTTTCCGGCGCTGCCTGGGGCACTGGAAACACCGGCGGCGGTTTGACTTTCGACGGTGTTGACGACGTGGTGACTGTTGGCGACTCCAACCTGCTCGACCTCACCAACGCCATGACCCTCGAAGCCTGGGTCCGTCCCTCGGCTGGAGGAACCGCCTGGCGAACAGTCATGATGAAGGAGCGAGCAGACGGGCTCAGCTACTCGCTGTACAGCGACAACGCGGCTTCCCGGCCGACGTCCTGGATCCGCGTCGGGTCCACAGACCGATCGGTGAACGGAACCTCGGCCGTACCCGCCAACACGTGGACTCACCTCGCGGTGACGTACGACGCCACGACCATTCGCTTCTACGTCAACGGAACCCAGGTGGCCACCGCACCCAGTTCGGGCGCGCTCCTCACTTCCGACAACCCACTCCGGATCGGCGGAAACCTGATCTGGGGCGAGTACTTCTCCGGGTCGCTCGACGATGTCCGCGTCTACAATCGAGTCCTGACAGCCGCCGAGATCACCACAGACCGGAACACCCCCGTGCCTTAGGGCTTACGGGCGACGGCCCCGTACATCGCGACGTCGGTGTCGGCGATCACGCCGGCACCGGCGTCCGGATGCCACTTGTGGATCTGGACCAACCCGGGCTCTTCCAGCTCCAGGCCGTCGAAGAAGCGAATGGCCTGCGCCCGCGTCCGGAACTGCAAAGTCTCGCCGTGGTCCCGATACTGCTGCTGCACTGCGGCCAGCGGCACAGGATCAAAGTCGGCAGTGGCAATCGACGCCGCCAGATAGCTGCCCGAAGGCATCGCGTCCACCACCTGCCTGACCACCCGATAGGCCTCATCGTCATCCTCGATGAAGTGCACCACCGCGATGATGAGCAGCCCAACCGGCTGCCCCAGATCAAGAACCTCACGCAGCTGAGGAGAAGACAGCAGGGAATGCGTGTCGCGCATGTCCGCGTGGATGTAGGCGATCCGCCCCTCAGCAGTCCCATCCATCAGCGCACGCGCGTGCGCAAGCACAATCGGATCATTGTCGGTGTAGACAACCCGGCTGTCGGGCCGTACCCCCTGAACAATCTGATGCAGGTTGGGCTCAGTGGGGATGCCGGTCCCGATGTCAAGGAACTGCGAGATACCCCGCTCAGCAGCGAGAAACCGACCGACACGGTGCATGAACGTCCGGTTGGCCCACATGTGGGTCCGTAAGGCGGGCCACGCCAACATCGATGCGTCCCCAACCTCCCGGTCCACGGCGTAGTTATCCTTGCCACCGAGGATGTAATCGTAGATCCGGGCCCCATGCGCCTGGTCCGTCTGCAGGTCATGCAGACGGCGCTCATGCTCCGAATTACGGTGACCACTCCCTGAAACCACGACCGTCATCGTAGACGACCATCCCAGTCAAGATCATGTGAAGCCCGCTACGCCGCATGTCCCTGCTCGCGTTTTGGCAGAACCTTGCCAGTGGTTTTGCTTCTTCCCGGTTGTGAATGCGGGTCCTTTTCCGGGGAGGGATCATGCCCTCGCCGGGCAGGCAAACCTCCCTCGGATGAGGGGAAGAGCGGTTCGCGCCCTCACCCTCGATCGGCCCGCCCAAGGGTAACCACACAAGCCCAGGACACCGCTGGCTTTCGTTCGCCGGCGCCTCTGGGTTGTTGATGCATTTCCCGAGAGGATGGCTTTGGTTTGGGGTTGGGTTTCGTTGCGGGCCGCCGGGCTTGGGTTGCTCGCCGCTGCTTGCGGCGCCCTGGACTCGTGTGGTGAGGCTTCGCCCAGGCCGACCGAGGATGAGGACACTCAGAGCCGACTTCTGTTGCGCTGACGCGCTTTTGGCTTTGCCGGGGCTCGGTAACCGGGGCTGGGTTCGCGACCGGCGGCGCTAACCACGCCCGCCAGACCATCAAACTCGGCAACCGAGGCTCCTTCCGACCAGCGGCGCTGACCGGGCACGCCAGAAGCCTTCCAGCTCGGCAACCGGGCCTGAGTCGCGGCCGGGGCGCCACCCCGGCTCGGCCCTCGTCTCGGGGACCGGTCTCGCTTTCCGCTCGGGGGCACCGACCAGGCCCGCCGGCCCTGGAGTCCAGCGACTCTTCTTTGGCCGAAAATCCACCGTCCATAAGAGAATAACTCCACCCATTCCAGCACAACAGCGACCATCCACCCCACACACCAGTGATCGACTCCGACGAAACCCCACCGCCCTAACACATATAGACAGTCCCCCACCCAACCCGGGGGGCGTCCCTGCTCCAGTCTACCGGGGGTGCCTGATCATCGGGGGGTTTCCAGGGGTGAGTCGGTGCGAATGGGCCGTTCGTTCGGGGTTCACCTGGTTGCAGCAAGGGTTGGTTGCGCTGCGGAGTAGGTGGCGCTCGATGGGGTGAATGGGTTGGAGGGTAAGGACTTTCACCCTTTCCGCGCGTAGAGTGGAGGCATGGGGGAAGTTGCGTCGCCGTTGTGGCAGAGCAGTGATGTGGAGCTGGTCGAGGCTCTCGCTGCTCTGGAAACTCGGATGCGGCAAAACTATTCTGCCATGCTCGATCTTGTGTCGGAGTTGGACAGTCGTCGTTGTGCTGGGCGGCTTGGATATTCTAATACTGCAGCTCTTCTTGTTCATGCGTTGCGGATTTCGCGGGGTGAGGCTCGGCAGCGGATCTCGCAGGCGGAGCAGTTGCATGAGGTGACCATGCCCACTGGGGCGGTTGCCGAGGCGGCGATGCCGTTGACAGCGGCGGGGCTCAAGCAGGGCACCCTGGGGGTTGGGCATGTCGAGGTTATTCAGAAGACGTTGGACAGTATGCGGCATCTGGAGCAGGAGCAGCGTGCCTGGGCCGAGGAGTTGATGGTGGCCAAGGCCGCCGACGATGATCCTGGTGCGCTGGCGCGGTATGGGGCGAGGTATGTGCGGGAGATGGTGGATCCGGACGGGACTCCTCCGCCGGATGAGGAGCCGCAGCGGCCGGAGCGGGAGTTGCGGCGCCACCTGTTCCGGGATGGGCGGATGGAGTTCAAGGGGCGGCTCGACGCCGAAGCCGCCGCTCTCTTCGAGGCTTTGCTGGCGCCGTTCGACAAGCGGGACAGCGACGACATGCGCAGCTACGCTGAGCGCGGGGGTGACGCGTTCGCGGACGTATTGCAGAAGGCGGCCAACGCGCCAGATTTGCCTACACACAACGGGTTGAAGACCGAGGTCGCGTTCACCATCTCGCTCGACGCGCTTGAGCGGGCTCTGGGAGAGACGATTCTGCCGGGCAACCTGAGCGTGTCCGATGCGCGGCGGATTGCCTGTGATTGTCATGTTCTTCCGGCCGTGATGGGTGGGGCGTCGCAGCCGTTGGATGTCGCGTCGCCCGCTTATGTGGTGCCTGCACATATTCGGCGGGCTCTTGTGCTGCGGGATCGTGGGTGTTCTTTTCCTGGTTGTGATCGGCCCGCCAGTGTGTGCCATGCGCATCACATCCAGTCTTGGCTCAAGGGTGGGCCGACGGAACTACGAAATTTGACGCTCCTTTGTGGACAACATCATCGGCTCATACATCGGAGCGAGTGGGAGGTTGAACTGGTCAACGATGTTCCGTACTTCACGCCGCCTGCCTATGTGGATCCGGCGCGGGAACCCAGACGCAATCGGTTACACCACTCCCCGGTGGGATGACCGGGATCGGAAATCCCGGTCCCGGGCATCCCGGATGCCACTATGAACACCCTGCGTGAATTTCCGGGGAGTTTCCGTGACTGAGCCAGTACGTACCACGTTCCAGCGCCGCAAGCTGGGCGCCAAACTTCGAAGGATGAAGGAGGAGGCAGGCTTCACCCTGGGTACCGCCGCGCCCAGGCTCGATCGCAAGCGGAGCGCATTGCACAGAGTGGAGACAGGCGAGACCAAGGCTGATGTGCACCTGGTCAAGTCCATGATGGACCTCTACGACAAGTATGAGGAGGGGTTGCTGGATGAAGTGAGGGAGGCGCTGAAGGCCCCGTGGTACAGGGCATATGGGGTGAAGGACCTGGGCTACATAGATATCGAGACAGAAGCAGCGCAGGTCACACAGTTCCTGGCGGTCAACGTGCCGGGGTTGCTGCAGACTGAGGCCTACATGCGGGCATTGTTCAGCACGGTGTACACGCGGAGCCAAGAAACGATCGACAACGATGTGATCGTGAGGCTGATTCGCAAACAGCGCCTGACCAACGAGGACCGGCCTCTCGACCTGGTGGCCATCATGTACGAGGCGGTCCTCCATCGCGAGGTCGGCGGCCCGGAAGTTATGCGCGAGCAGCTCCAGCACCTGATCGACATGGCGGGGCTGCCCACAGTCACCCTTCAGTTGCTGCCGCTCAACGGCAAGGACAGCTGGGTGCCGATCGGACCGTTCACTGTGCTGCGATTCCCGGAACCCGAAGATCCGGACTTGCTCTTTGTCGAGTACCCGACTGGGTCCTTGCAAATTGAGAAACCGGGTCAGGTAGAGGAAGCTAAGCTGTTGTTCGAGCGGTTGCGCACTGAGGCTCTGAACCCCAGTGACTCTGTCGCGCTGATCGAGCGGTTGGCCACTGGGCTATATGGCACCTGACATGCGAGGCACTGACTGTGGATCACTCTGGACTGGTCTGGCGCAAGAGCACGCACAGCAGCGAGGGCAGCGGCGGGGACTGCGTTGAGCTCGCTTGCTTACCATTCAGTGCTCTCGTCCGGGATTCCAAGAATCCCACGGCAGGCACGCTCACCATCCCCGTCGGCCCCTGGACAGCTTTCCTCGCTGCCCTGCGCTAACTCAACATCGCTTCGCAGCTGCGCACGACTACCCGGGCTGCGTCTCGCTCCGAGCTACCCAGCATTGGATTCTCGGACTGCTCGCGCCACCTGGCCAGCGCGTCGTATACCGCTGCCTGCACTTCCGGTTCGGTTGCGGGGCGGTCGAAACCGAGCCTGGCGTCCAGTTCTGTGCCTAGGCCACCGATCAACCTCTGTGCCTCTGCGCCCAGGTCGTCGGGTAGGCGGGTTCGGCCTGACAGTAGGCCGCCCAGGAGCCTCAACTCGTGGAACTCGTGGGCACCCGCCAGTACTCTCTCGACGTCTGTCACCAGTTTGCCGGCGCCTGGGCGGGGCTCCATTCGCAGTACTACGTCCAGGCCCAACAGGGCTGATCTGGCTTTCAGGACTTCGCGGCGGTCGATGAACAGCCTGCCGATTGAGTCGCGTAGTTCGTTCAGGCCGCTGCGCTGGACCAGCTCTGCCGCGAGTTTTGCCCGAGTGTCGGCGCCTTGGCGGATCAATGCCACTGCCAGGCGGACGCCGAGGATTCCCAGGCGGTCGGCGAGTTCCTTGCGGACAGGCACTGGCAACGAATGCTGGGAACGCGTGAACCGGTCAGCCGACAACAGCAAGTCATCCGTAGCTGCCCGAGGCGAGGAGGCCAACGTCGCCAAGGATGCGTACTCCGAGTCGGGCATCGTCCGGCCTGCCTGCCCGATCAGGCCTGACACCGCGACCACGTTCTGGCACAAGCCCCGCACCCGGGCGTCACGCCGGTGCCGACGGGCGATCTGCTTGGCCGTGGACAAGGCGTCTATCCGGCCGCCGCCGACTTCGTCTGCCCGCGACAGGATCAGGATTCCGTTCACCGGTGCCGCGCGTGCCACCGGGTGGTCCTGTGTGGACTGGAGGAACCGCACGTCCATCACATGCACCTGCGGCGTCAAGTACAACAACGCGTCAGCTTCGGCCGCGATCTGTTCCGATACCCCGTCCGCGATCGGCGGGGTGTCGATCAAGGTTGCGTCACGCAACACACGCGCGGGCCACTCCACCACGATTCGGTTGATCTGGGACATGTCGTATCGGCTCAGGTCGATGTCCAGCCGACGGTCGACTCGGCCGATCGGTGGGTCTCCCAGCGGGCCTTGCGGCGTGTAGATCGTGGCTTTTGGTTGTGGGCCGTCCTGGTACCAGGCGAAGGCGCCGTCCACGTCGATCGGGGCGACCTCGTCGCCTACCACTGCGTTGACCACTGTGGACTTTCCGGCGCCGGAACGGCCCACCACCGCTATCCGCAGGGGCGAGTCGAAGCGGGTTATGTGGTTACGCAACCAGTTCGTGGCTCGAGGACTGTCCTGGTACAGCCTCAGTGCCTCGTGCAGGATTGCCCAGACCGCCTCGTCGACGGTACGGCTCACGCTGAGATCTCCAATGGGTTCTTCGAGGAGCCGGGCAGCGCCCCGGCTATCCGCTGGATCTGGCCGTGCAGCTGGGTCAGCTGTTGCAGGGACTGTCTCAGTTCCTGGTCACGGCGCTGCCGGCCGGCCAGTTCGGCCTGTGCCGTTTTCTGTGCCGAGGCCGCTGAATCCGTCAGGCCCTGCTGCAGTTGTTCCGCCAGTTCGGCGAAGTGGTCACGCAGGCCGCGCTGGATCCGGCGGGCCGCGTCCTTGCAATCCTTGGAGAAACGCAGGAAAAAGTCGTCGACGTGGCGCTGCGCGGCCGATTTCGCGGTGGCCTGCCTGCGCTTGAGGCGGGATTCGCCTTCCTCACCGATGCTTTTGCCACCCAGCGCCATACCGGCACCGATCGAGATCGGGTTGATCAGGGGCAGTCCGGCCAGGCTGGTGATCAGACCGAACATCAGCACGCCGCCGTAGGAGCCTCGCAACCCGGTGAAAATCCGTTGGCCCGCGGTGAATTTCTCCAGTTTGGGGCGTTCGGCGTCGCCGGGTGACATGTCCGCGTCATCCGGAATCACCGAGTCGGGCAGCACGTCCTTGCGCTCCGGGAAACACTCCGCCACCCGGTCGGCCACCCACCAGGATCGCTCCACCAGCCAGTTGTAGTTCGTCTCGGCGGCCTCGGTCAGGTTGTCGGCCAGCCAGTCCTCGAACTTCTCCCACGTTTTCGCGGGATCGGCCTCGTCGAAGGCCTTGTCCACTTCGCGGAGGATCTTGCGGGTACGGTCGCGCAGGTCGTACTCGAGGTCCGCCATCAGGTCGGCCATCTCGTCGTTGAGCACGTTCTGCCAGCGCGTCGACCGGCGCCGCAGGTCGAGCATTTTCTGTTGCGCGTCACGCAATTCGGCCAAGGCAGGCGAGTCCTGGCCGTCCGGGCGGGCGGCGAGTTCCTTGTTCAGCTGGCCCACCAGTTCGGCGAGCACAGTGCCGGTCATCGCCGCGAAGTTGTGCCGGGCGGGCGCCGACGAGACCGCCAGCACGTCTGTCCGCAGACGTTCGATCAGCTCAGGGAAACCGGACTCGGCGTTGAGCGTCGCGTCGTCGTTTGCCGCGGCACGCAAGCGCAGAGCCGACGAGATCGGCACAACCGCCGCCGAAACACCAACCCTGGCAAGGTGTTCACGATTTCTCTCGGCCACGTGCCGCCAGCGCGGCGCCAGGTCGATCTTGGTCAGCGCCAGCACGATCGTCGGGCACTGCCGGCGAACCTGGCGCAGCAGCTCCAATTCCGTCGCCGAGAGCTCCTGGGTCGCGTCGGTGGTCAGCAAGACCGCGTCCGCGCCGCTCAACGCCGCGAACGTGTTCTGCGCGCGCAGCTGATGAAGGTTTCCGACCGCGGGCGTGTCGATGAGCACCAGCCCGGCAGCGAGCAGCTTGCGCGGGATGCGGATCTCGGTCATCACCGGGTCGCCGCCGCGATTTGTCGCCTGGTCAACGGGAATCGGCACGCGTTGCGGCTCCGCGCCTTCGCCGTCGTGCAGCAGCTGGGCCGCGGACGGCTTGTCGGCGTAACGCACGATCGTGGGCGCGACAGTGGTGACGTCGTCGCCTACCGCGCACACGGAAGCGCTGACCAACGCGTTCACCAATTGGCTTTTGCCTTGGTTGGCCTCGCCGATCACCATCACCCTGATCTGCGGGTCGAGCAGCTGCGCACGCTTGGCCCGCAGGCGTTCGGCCAGATCAGGTCTGTGGTGGACGACGGTTGCCCCGATGGTCTGGTCCAGAACCTCGAGCCAGGTCGCCGCAGTCACCCGAACAGTGTGCCTTGCTCGACCGTTCGGGTGAAGACCACTTACCGCACAAAGTAGCCGGTGGCCGAGCCGCCCCCCGAGGGTGAACCCGGCCACCGGCCGTCTGGTCTGGGCAGACAGGCCCAGGGCTGGATCTTGCCCGGCTCAAACCGGGTTATTGATCACATTCATCGCTGTCACCGGCGGGCGGTCCCGCACCCCGAGTGAGGACCGGCCGCCGGAGTTGTCACAGACCCAGGTGCAGATCCGGCACGATGTCGTGCACGGTCTCGGTGACTGGGTTGTGGTTGATGACGTTGCCGAGACCGGTGTGGTCGACCACGTTGCCGACGACGCTCGGCGCGTCGACGCCGCCCGCGACCGGCAGGCTCGGCAGCTGCGGCACCTCGACGGGCAGGTTCGGCAGGTGCACGGGCAGGTCAGGCAGGTTGACCGGCAGGTTCGGCAGCAGGCCGCCCACGTCGGGCAGCTGCGGCAGGTGACCACCCAGGGCGGGCAGCGAGCCGGCGTCGGCCTGGCCGCCGTCCACGGCGCCGTTGGCGGCTTGCTGCGCGGTGTCGACCGAGTTGTTCAGGTCGGCGACGGGCAGAGCCGGAACCGCGGGCAGGTCGACGGGCAGCTCGCCCACCGACGGCAGCGGCAGGTCGCTGAGCGGCAGCTGCGGCACGCCCGGGACGGCGGGCAGCGCGGGCACGGCACCGGCGATGGCGCTCGCGGCGGCGGTCGGGTCGGACAGGCCCTTGGCCAGGTCGCCGACGTTGGTGGGCAGGCCGGGCACCACGTTCTGGTTGACGTCCAGGCCACCACCGGTGCTCACGCTGACGTACCGGTCGTCAGGCAACGCGATGCCGCCGTCGAGGTACAGGCCCTGCGCGCCGTCGACGCCCACGTTGAAACCGTGCTCCACGTTGCCCAGCGGCGAGTAGAGGCCACCACCGAGGCTGGCACCGTCGAGGCCCGCGGAACCGTGGGAACCGACGCCCAGGTTGCCCAGCGGGGTCTCCTGAATGCCCAGCGCACCGAACTGCACGCCCTCGGTACCGGCCTCGGCCTTACCGCCGAAGGTCAGGTCGCCGAGCGGGTTGCTGCCGTCCACGGTGGCCCAGCCGCCGTCGGCGCCGGCCTCACCGTCGATGGCGATGCTGCTGGTCAGGTCGTCCAGGCTGGGGACACTGGGAACGCTGGGCAGACCGTCGAGCGCAGGCAGCGCGTCCAGGCCGGGGACCGCGCCGAGGCCGGGCAGGCCGCCGGTCGGGACCAGGTCGGTCACCAGCGGGATGACATCGTGCACGTCGGCCGGGGTGATGTCGGTCAGGCCGGCGTTCTTCAGGCAGCCGGTCGGGTCCAGGTCGAACGCCTTCATCGCCGAGGGGTCCTGCAGCAGGTTGAGCACGAAGTCGTGCAGGGTGGGCTCGCAGCCGGGTGCTCCCGGCACCGCTGGAACAGCGGCCGGGACCTCGGCCGGAGCGGCAGGGGCGGGGGCGGCCGATGCGGCTGGGGCAGCCGCGGGAGCCTCGTCGTAGACCACGGAATCTCTCCTCGAGCGGGTACAGGGGCAACTACCGGTCTTCGGTGTCCGGTGATGCAGCCAAAAGCTATGGCGCCGGGCCCCGACCGGACATCGGGGATCACTCCGAGTCATCAAGATCGATCACCGGGGTTACGAGCACTCGCCCGTTAGGGGGATTAGGGCGTCCCCCTATTAGTTCTGTCCCGATTCACCACCAAGGGTGTGTGTTTGGTATCAAGATGTGACCCATCCGGGGGTAACCCAGCCGGGGCCCCAACCGATCGAGCCTGGAGGCGCGCCTGCATGCCATACGTCCTGGGCATCGACGTTGGCACCAGTGCCACCTCGGCCGCGGTGTCCCGGCAGACCGGCTCCACCTGGGGCGATGCCGAAGCGGTCCAGCTCGGTGAGCGCACCGCGACCGCTCCGACCGTGGTGTATTTCGCGGCCGACGGGACGGTGATCGTCGGCGACGCGGCCCAGCGGAACGCCGGCGGCGACCCTGCCAACGCCGCCCGCGACTTCCCCCGGCGGATCGGCGACGAGATTCCCCTGATGGTCGGGAGCGAGGTCTGCAGTGCCGAGGCACTGACCGCCGTCCTGGTCACCTGGGTGGTCAACGAGGTCGCCGCGGCCGAAGGCATGCATCCCGAGCACATCGTGCTGGCACACCCTCCGAACTGGGGAAACTACCGGCGCCGCCTGCTGCACCGGGCACTGCGGGACACGAACCTCGACAACGTGACCCTGCTGCCCTCCCCGGTCACGGTCGCCGAGAGCCACGCGGCCGTCTACGACGTGCCCAATGGGGGCTCGTTAGGGGTTTACGACCTCGGTGCCGGGGGCCTGTCCTCGGCGGTGGTCCGCCGCTCCCCCATCGGCACGTTCGAACTGCTCAACTCCGCCGAGAGCGTCGAGCCCAACGGCGGCAACAGCTTCGACGACGTCGTGTTCGAGCACGTGATGGACGGTCTCGGCGGGCTCGACCCGGCCGATCCGGACGCCTGGACCACGCTGTCGCGGCTGCGCCGGGAATGCGCGGCGGCCAAGGAGTTCCTCTCGGTCAGCACGGACGTCACGGTCCGCGAGGTCCCACTGACCCGGGTCGCGTTCGAGGACATGATCCGCACGGCGGTCCAGGCCGGCATCGAGGAACTGCTCCGCACGATCCGCTCGGCACCCGCGGACCTGGACACGGTCGTCCTGGTCGGCGGCTCGGCACGGATCCCGCTCGTCGGCGACCTGGTGAAAACCGAGGTCCGCAAGCGGATCGTGATCGCGCCCGAACCCGAACTGGCCTGCGCACGCGGCGCCGCGACGGCGGCGAAACGCCTGGTCCCGGTGCCCCAGCCGGCTCCGGCGCCAGTCGTGATCGCCGACGACGTGCCGCCGTCGCCGCCACGGCCGTTGATCGAGATCACGCCCCTGGACCTGCCCAGGCCGCGCTCGATCATGCGGGCGTTGACCGGCAGGCCCAAGGCCAAGACCTCGGGGTCCTGATGAACCACTCCCCCGTTCCCGAGACACGCGAGGATGGCCGTTGAGCCAACGAGCAGCGACCCGTGCCCGGACCGGCATCCTGCTGGACGACGCGGCCAGACGAGTGCTGGACGCGGTCGAGGCTGACCCGTTCACGCCCATCTCAGTGGCCGTCATCGCGCCAGGCGGCTACGGCAAGACCGTGTTCCTACGGGCCTTGCGGCGTGCGTACGACAACGCGGGCGTGCGTATCTCCGACAGGCCAGGCGATCCGGACGTCGCTGTCATCGTCGACGACGCGCACGCACTGCCAGACGACCGGCTTCGGGAGCTGGCCGAATCGGACACGCCACGGCTGGCCATAGCTTTGCGGCCGTGGCCCCGATCGGCGGCGTTGACCGAGCTGACGCGGGCGTTGGGCACCACGGTGATGCTCACGCCGATGGACCGCGGTCAGATCAAGACGCTCGCGACCGGTGCTTTCGGCGCGGCTCCGACGGCTGAACTCGTCGAGTACCTTTTCTCCCAGACAGGTGGTGTGCCCGCGTATGCGGAACGCCTGATCACAGCCCTGGCAGCGCGTCCGGCGACCGAGGTACCGGAGGCCGCGCTCGCAGGGTTCCGCTACGACTTGGATCTGCTCGACGCCGACGTGCTGCTGTACGTGCTGGCCGCACAAGCAGGTGCGGGACTGCGCACTGATCTTCTGGCGAGCCTGCTTGGCCGTGATGCCAACGATGTTGTCACCGTGATGGAGGCGGCGCGGGCGACGGGACTGCTCGGGCACGACGGCGCCCTGCTGCCGATCTGTCATCGCGCGATCCGGTCGGTGATCCCTGCCGAGCGTGGTCTCGCTGTCCGGCAACGGCTTGCCGAGTTGTTGCTGGAACGTGGTGAATCCGTCCTGCCGGTGGCCCGGTCGTTGCTGGGCAGCGGTGTCGGCGGAGCCGGTGTCGCGGCTGCTTTCCATGCGGCGGCCCACGAATCGCTCACCGAGGACCCGGCGCTGTCGGCGAAACTGTTCGCCGCCGCGGTCGCCGCGGGACGGCCCATCGCGAAGTCCGCCGCGGGCTGGGCGCAGGCGTCCGCGCTCGCCGGTGACCTCGATTCCGCGCTGCGCCTTGCCGATCAGGCGATTTCCGGCGAGGACAAAGCAGGCGGCGCCCGTGTCGCGGCAACGGCCCTCGCACACCGCGGACAGCTCGGCCGCAGCGCGGAGTTGTACCGGTGGTCCGGGGACAACTCGTTCGCCACCATCGGCTTGATCGCAACCGGACACCTGCAGGCCGTGCCCGCCTCGGCCGGGGACGGACCGCCGACCCTGCTCGACGGCGCGGCTTCCCTGATGGCACAAGGCGTCACGAAGTCCGTCACGGGTAACGCCGTCGACGCCTTGTCCGCCCTGGTCCGGGCCGCGGGACTGCTCGAACCTGCGGGCCGGGGCGTGTTGCTGCCGGACAGTCCGGCGGCACTCGCGGCACTCGTCGGCGTGCACTGCGGTGAGCTCGACGTCGCGGACTCGGTGCTTTCCCGTGCTGTGCAAGCGAACATGGGCGGACCATTGCTCTCGACGCGGCACCGATTGCTGCAGGCGTGGATCTGCATGGTGCGTGGCCGGCTCAGCACCGCGGCCGAGCATCTGGCCGCGACACGGCCGCGTGAACCGCGCGACTGGCTGTTCGCGGTCGCCCTGGAAGTGGGGCTGGCCAGGCGGAACAGCGATGTCCAGACGTTGCGCCGGATCTGGGCGCAGGCGTGCGAAGCCGTTGTGCGCCACCCAGTCGACCTGTTCACTATCCTGCCGCTCGGCGAATTCGCCGTCGCCGCGGCGAAACTGAGCGACGAAAGCCGCCTCGGGCCGCACCTTCGCGAGGCGTACGCGCTGGCCAGCCGATTGGGCGACCCGGAACTGTGGGTCAGCCCGCTGCACTGGAACGGCCTGCACGCCGCGATCGTGGCCGAGAAACCTGCCGAAGCAGCCGAACATGTGGCCGCCATGGCCGCCAACCAAAGCCGGTTCGGCCGCGCGATGGCCGAGGCCGCACAGTGCTGGCTCGATGTCGTCGCAGGCAAAGTCGACCCTGTGCGCGCTGAGACCGCCGCGCGTGGCCTGCACGACGCGGGCATGTGGTGGGACGGATCGCGCCTGGCCGGCCAGGCCGCGATCCGTACTTCCGACCGCAAGGCGATGGTGACGTTGCTGGACTGCGCCCGGGAGTTGCAGGGCCGGCAGGCCGCGGCGGACCCCGCACCGGCCGCCGAGAGCCCGCTGAGCGACCGGGAACAGGAAGTGGCCGGCCTGGTTCTGCAAGGCATGACCTACAAGCAGGTCGGCGATCAGTTGTTCATTTCGGCCAAGACCGTCGAACACCATATGGCGCGGATGCGGCAACGACTCGGCGCCAGCAGCCGCAGTGACTTGCTGGCCCAGCTTCGCGCACTTACCTCACGAACATGAGCCACATTAGAGAATGTGAAGATCGTGCGCGGTACCCCATTATCGGAAAAAAATTTCGCACCAGGTACCGCGCACTTCACAACATCTTATGTGACCCGGTGTTTCGGGCAACGAACCGACGGATCATAGCCGGAGGCCTGCCATCTGTTCGCGCACTCCCGACAGTTCTCCGAGGACGTCAGCACCGCCCTGGGCGGAACATGCCGGGTCCGGATGAGCAACCGAACAAAGTGGACGATCGATTTCATCGAGAACATGACGTGCTCAATTCGTCGGGCGCGGCGGCTCTTATTCGCAGTTTGAGAATTCGCCAATCATAGACGCCCTGGCCGCGGTTTGCCGCCCGGGTACCGGCGGCGTGGCTGACCAGGCGGGCCGCCCGCCGGACGGCCGTTGACAGCCGGTGGGCGTCTCTGGTCAGTTGCAGGTAGTGGAGAAGGGACGAGACCATGGCGATTTCCGGAAAACTGGTGGCCACAGCGGCTGTGACTCTGGTGCTGACAGTGCTCCCTGGGCTGCCTGCCGCTGCTGAGCAACGTCCGCCCAGGACTGGTTTCGAGCAGTCCGACGGCGCGCGTTGGACGACTGAGGCGCAGGAGCAGCAGTTCCTGCGGGAGGTCGACCGGGCCGGCCGCAACGTGAGCGTCAGCCAGATCGGCAAGACCGTCCAGGGCAGGCCGTTACAGCTGGTCCGGATCGGTGAGGGCAAGCCGACGACCGTGCTTTTCCTGTGCTCGCAACATGGTGACGAGCCGGCCGGCCGGGAGGCGTGCCTGATCAAGATCCGGGACCTCGCGTTCGGCAAGGCGGCCATCCCACCTGCGGCGACGCTGTTGTTCGTGCCCACGGCCAATCCTGACGGCCGGGCGGCCAACACCCGGGGCAACGCCAACGGCGTCGACATCAACCGCGACCACATCGCGCTCGACACGCCCGAAGGCAAGACGTTCGCCAAGCTCATCCGCGACTACGAGCCGGATGTGGTGCACGACTTGCACGAGTTCGGACCTCGGCCGTTGGTGTACGACAAGGACGTGCTGTGGCTGTGGCCGCGCAACCTCAACGTCAACCAGCGCGTGCACGACGAAGCCGAGAAGCTCTCACGCGACTACGTGCGCGTGAACGTGGAGGCCGCTGGGCACACGAGCGGCGTGTACGGGATCCTGATCGACCCGGTCACCGGGCAGCCCACGCAGCAGATCGCGGGTGACGGCCAAGAGCGGATCCTGCGCAACACCGTGGGCATCAAGCACGCCCTTGGCCTGCTTGTGGAGACCAACGACGAGCCCAACCCAGGCGAGGACGTCCCCGCCGCGGCCCGTCGGCGCGTGAGCTCGCACCTGGACGGCGTCGCCGGGACCTTCCGGCTGCTGAAGGAACGGCGTGGCCAGCTCGAATCCGCGACGACCCTGAGCCGGGTGACGGCGCCGTTCAAGCGGGGCCCGATCTACTTCGGTGGCGCCGACAACGAGGCACCCGCGCCCGGCGAGGTCGTGGCGGACCCGCCATGCGGCTACCAGCTGACTGCGGCGCAGCACGAACAGGTCAAAGAGAAGCTCGCCCTGCACGGGGTGCACGTCCAGCGCAACGGGTTCGTGCCGCTTGCCCAGCAGGCACGCGCCCTGATCCCCTTGCTGCTGGATGCCCGGGCCGACTTCGAGCTCGTCGCCGCCACCCCAGTCCAAAACTGCCGCTGAGTTTTGTCCCCAATGCCACATTGGGGACATCCCATGCCACCAATGTGGCATTGGGGGCAAACAAAACCTGGATCTGGGGGTTGAGCGTTGAGCGACGAAGCCCGTTTTCCGGGCGAGGTCTGGGTACTGCTGTCGGCGACGTTCCTGGTCACCCTCGGGTTCGGGGTGATGGCGCCGGTCGTGCCCGCGCTGGCCACCAGCTTCGGGGTCGGGATCACCGCGGCGTCGTTCATCGTCAGCGCGTTCTCCATCGTGCGGCTGCTGTTCGCGCCGATGGGCGGGCGGCTGGTGTCGAAGTTCGCCGAACGGCGGGTCCTGCTGGCCGGGCTGGCGCTCAACGGGGTCGCCACGGCCGCGTGCGGCTGGGCGGGGTCGTACACGCAACTGCTGGTGTTCCGGTCGATCGCGGGCATCGGCTCGGTGATGTTCACCGTGGCGGGTATCGGGCTGATCCTCCGGCTGAGCCCGGCCGGGCTGCGCGGCCGGGCCGCCGGGATGTGGTCGACAAGCGCTCTGCTCGGCAACATGGCCGGGCCGTTGCTCGGCGGGTTGATCGCGGGGTCGTCGCTGCGGTTGCCGTTCATCGCGTACGGCGGCTCGACGCTGCTGGCCGCGTTGATCGTGTGGCTGCTGCTGCGCCACTCCGTGCACACAGCCCCCTCAGCAGTGCGTGACCTGCCGGAGTTCACGGTCCGGCAAGCGGTGCGTACCAAGGCCTACCGGGCGGCACTGGCGTCGTCGTTCGCCAACGGATGGGTCACGCTCGGCGTGCGATTCGCGTTGATCCCGCTGTTCGTCGTCTACCACCTCGGCGGGACCAGCGTGACCGCAGGCATCACGCTGACTGTCTATGCGGTCGGTACGGCGTCGACACTGCTGCTGTCGGGCCGTATCGCCGACCGTAAGGGCCGTAGACCTGTGGCCCTGGCCGGGCTCACTGTGCTCACGATGGGCGTACTGGCGCTGGGCTTGGCGGAGTCCATGCAGTTCCTGGTCGGCGCAGCCCTGATCGCGGGCATCGGCTCGGGCATGATCAACCCGGCGCAGACCGCGACGGTCGCCGACGTAATCGGCACGCAGGTGCGGGGCGGTCCGGTGCTCGCGACCTTCCAGATGGCCGCCGACCTCGGCGCCATCGTCGGGCCGGTGGTCGCGGGCGCGCTCGCGGACATGTGGTCCTACCAGGCGGCGTTCTCAGCCACCGCGGTCATATCCGTCCTGGCCCTGGCCGTGTGGCTACGGGCCCCGGAAACGCTGGTGGGCGGCGCCGTATCGGCACCGCCCACCAAGGTCTCCCAGCGTCAGGCCGAGCCCGGGTCCGAAGTCTGCGGACCGGCCGCGGACACGTCGTCGAGCTGATACTTCCGGGTCGCCTCGATCACCACGGACTTGTCGACCTCACCACGCCTGGCCAGCGCCGCCAGCACAGCCACCGTGGTCGACTCCGCGTCCACGAGGAAGTGACGGCGAGCCGCCGGGCGCGTGTCGGAGAAGCCGAAGCCGTCCGTGCCGAGGGTGACCATGTCGGTGGGCACCCACGGCCGGATGAGGTCCGGAACCGCCCGCATCCAGTCCGACACCGACACGACCGGACCGTCCGACCGCGACAGCGCCGATGTCACGTACGGCACGCGAGGCTCGGCCTCCGGGTGCAGCAGGTTGTGCCTGTCGACCTCCACGGCGTCACGGCGCAGCTCCGAGTACGACGTGGCCGACCAGACATCGGCCTGCACGCCCCACTCGTCGTTCAGCATCTGCTGCGCCTTGAGCGCCGCCGGGAGCGCCACACCCGAACCCAGGATCTGCGCCTTCGGGCCATTGCCTGCCGGGGCGTCCGCGTAGTGGTAGAGGCCACGCAGGAGGCCTTCCACGTCCAGGTTCTCCGGCTCGGCCGGCTGCTGGTACGGCTCGTTGTAGACGGTCAGGTAGTAGTAGATGTCCTCGGCCTGGTCGCCGTACATCCGCCGTAGACCGTCCTTGACGATGTGCGCCACCTCGAACGACCACGCGGGGTCGTACGCGATCACAGCCGGGTTCGTGGCCGCCAGGAGCAACGAGTGGCCGTCAGCGTGCTGCAGGCCCTCCCCCGTCAGGGTGGTTCGTCCCGCAGTCGCACCGAGCACGAACCCACGGGCCATCTGGTCGGCCGCCGCCCACAGACCGTCACCGGTCCGCTGGAACCCGAACATCGAGTAGAAGATGTAGATCGGGATCATCGGCTCGCCGTGCGTGGCATACGACGTTCCCACCGCGGTGAACGACGAGGTCGAGCCCGCCTCGTTGATGCCCTCGTGCAGGATCTGGCCCTTTTCGCTCTCCTTGTAGGCGAGCATCAGCTTGGCGTCCACGCTGGTGTAGAGCTGGCCGTTGCGGTTGTAGATCTTCTGCGTGGGGAACATCGAGTCCATGCCGAAGGTCCGGGCCTCGTCCGGGATGATCGGCACGATCCGCGGCCCGATCTCCGGGTCCTTGGCCAGGTCGCGCACCAGCCGGACGAACGCCATGGTGGTGGCGACCTCCTGCTTGCCCGAGCCCTTGCGGATCACGTCGTAGACCTTGTCGCCCGGCAGCACCAGCGCCTTGGCCTTCGCCCGGCGCTCCGGCACGTGCCCGCCCAGCTGACGGCGCCGCTCCAGCATGTACTGGATGTCCGCGGACTCCATGCCCGGGTGGTAGTACGGCGGCAGGTACGGGTCCTTCTCCAGCTCCGCGTCGGAGATCGGGATCCGCAGCGTGTCCCGGAAGCCCTTGAGGTCGTCCAGGGTCATCTTCTTCATCTGGTGCGTGGCGTTGCGCGCCGCGAAGTGCGTGCCGAGGTTGTAGCCCTTGATCGTCTTGGCGAGGATCACCGTGGGCTGGCCGTTGGTCTCGGTGGCCGCCTTGTAGGCCGCGTAGACCTTGCGGTAGTCGTGGCCACCCCGCTTGAGGTTCCAGATCTCCGGGTCGTCCAGGTTGACCACGAGCTCCTTGGTCCGCGGGTCGCGGCCGAAGAAGTGCTCACGCACGTAGGCGCCGTCGTTGGCCTTGTAGGTCTGGTAGTCGCCGTCCGGGGTGGTGTTCATCAGGTTGACCAGGGCGCCGTCGCGGTCGGCGTGCAGCAGGGCGTCCCACTCACGGCCCCAGATGACCTTGATGACGTTCCAGCCCGCGCCGCGGAAGAACGACTCCAGCTCCTGGATGATCTTGCCGTTGCCGCGGACCGGGCCGTCCAGCCGCTGCAGGTTGCAGTTGATCACGAAGGTCAGGTTGTCCAGGCCCTCGTTGGCCGCCACGTGGATCAGGCCGCGCGACTCCGGCTCGTCCATCTCGCCGTCGCCGAGGAACGCCCATACTCGCTGGTCGGATGTGTCCTTGATGCCGCGGTCGTGCAGGTAGTGGTTGAACCGGGCCTGGTAGATGGCGTTCATCGGGCCCAGGCCCATGGACACCGTCGGGAACTCCCAGAAGTCCGGCATCAGCCGCGGGTGCGGGTACGACGGCAGGCCGCCGCCCATCCCGGCGTGCGAGTACTCCTGGCGGAAGCCGTCGAGCTGGGTCTCGGCGAGGCGGCCCTCCAGATACGCGCGCGCGTACATGCCCGGGGAGGCATGTCCCTGGAAGAAGACCTGGTCACCGCCACCCGGGTGATCCTTGCCACGGAAGAACCAGTTGAACCCGACCTCGTAGAGCGTCGCGGACGACGCGTACGTGGAGATGTGACCGCCGACGCCGACACCCGGCCGCTGCGCGCGGTGCACGGTCATGGCCGCGTTCCAGCGGATCCACGCCCGGTACCGGCGCTCGACCTCCTCGTCACCGGGGAACCACGGCTCCTGCTCGGTGGGGATGGTGTTGACATAGTCGGTGCTGGTCAGCGACGGGATCCCAACGCGGTTCTCGCGGGCACGCTCGAGCAGCCGGAGCATCAAGTAGCGAGCACGCTGCTGGCCACCCTCCTTGAGGGCGGCGTCGAACGACTCGAGCCACTCGGTGGTCTCGTCCGGGTCGATATCGGGCAGATGGGCGGCGAGGCCGTCGCGGATAACGTGCACCCGGCCAGGGGCATTCACGCTGTTTGAGTTGGTTTGCGGGGCCAAGGGGTCTCCTCGCCTGGTTCTCTCGTTGTTACTCACGCCAATTCAACCCGGTTGGCGCGCGTCATACCCATCGTCGTCCCGATCGAGCGCCACGTCATCACTACTGGTGAGTAACCCGATGGCGGTGTACCCCACACTCGCAGGAGTGGTATTGCCTCTACGTGGCACAGGACGTTCCGATGCATACCGTCACCGTAGTGCGGGCGAGGTTGGACTCCCGCGCGGACACAGTTGGGGCTTATCCCGGTGTGGACGGTTGCGCACTTGGGTACTGAAAGTGTTCGCTATCGCCTAACACGCGGAGCCTTCCGGCGCCGCAATGGTTCGCATGGAGGAGTGGAAGCCGTGGTGGCCGCGGGAGACGCCGGCAAAGCAGGCGTCGCCGAGAAGCTTGGGATCGAGCCAGGCATTGTCGTCCAGGAGATCGGCTGGGACGAGGACGTCGACGACGACGTGCGTGCCGCCATCGAGGAGCGGAGCGGAAGCGACCTGCTCGATGAGGACGCCGACGAGGTGGTCGACGTAGTCCTGCTGTGGTGGCGAGAAGACGACGGTGACCTCGCCGACACCTTGCTGGACGTACGCAGCCCGCTCGCCGACACCGGGATCATCTGGGTGCTGACACCCAAGACCGGCCGCGACGGGCACGTCGAGCCGAGTGAGATCGCCGAGGCGGTGTCGACAGCAGGCATGTCGCAGACATCCAACATCAACGTGGGGAACGACTGGACGGGCAACAGGCTGGTGTCGCCCAAATCGGCCAACACCCGCCGCTAGCGTTCCCCGAAGGGCGAACCGTCTGGGCCGTGTCCCCAGACGGGGTACTAGGCTGGGCACGCTCGGACAAGCAGACACCTCTGGGAGGATGCGGGTATGGCGGTCGAGGTCGGCTCGAAGGCCCCTGACTTCACGCTCAACGACTACAACAAGCAGCCAGTCACGCTGTCGTCCTACCAGGGCGAGAAGAATGTGCTGCTGGTGTTCTACCCGTTCGCGTTCAGCGGCATCTGCCAGGGTGAGCTCTGCCAGGTCCGCGACGAGCTCGCGACCTACACCGACGCGAACGTCCAGGTCATCGGCGTGTCCGTGGACACCCCCTTCAGCCTCAAGGCATGGGCCGACCAGCAGGGCTACCAGTTCCCCCTGCTCTCGGACTTCTGGCCGCACGGCACCGTGGCGACCGCCTACGGCGTCTTCAACGACAAAGCCGGCCTCGCCAACCGCGGCACCTTCCTGATCGACAAGGACGGCGTGGTCCGCTACGCCGAGATCAACCAGCCCGGCGAAGCCCGCGACCAGGAGGCCTGGAAAAAGGCTGTCGCCGACCTGGCATGATTGACCCAGCATGATTGATACAGTCAGGTGACTCCGCCTCAACCATCGGCGTCACCTGATCAGGGCGTATAGCTCAGCGGAAGAGCACCTCCCTTACAAGGAGGGGGTCGCAGGTTCGAAACCTGCTACGCCCACCACCAGCAGAAACACCCGAAAAACCTCGAGGCATCCGTTAGCGGGCCGCTCAGTGACACCCTCACTGTGGAGTCCGCATATGGAGACAGACCACCGCTGGTATCCCCTACTGCGTGAATGGCGACGGGCTCTCAAAGCCGACAACAAGAGCCCCCGCACTATCGGCAACTACGACGAGTCCACCCGCCTCTTCGCCGCATGGCTCGACCAACTCCCTGAACCACCCGACGAGCCGGCCGACATCACCACCACCATGGTCCGGGACTGGATCGGGCACCTGCTCGACACCCGGTCAGCCAGCACGGCAGACACCCGGTACCGCCACCTCCAGCAGTGGTTCAAATGGCTGGTTGCCGAGGGGGAGATCGACGAGCATCCCATGGCGAAGATGAAGCCGCCGGAGATCCCACCGGCCCCGGTCCCGGTCGTCCCCGACGACGTGTGGGACCGACTCCTCGACGGGTGCAAAGGCCGCGACCTCATTTCACGTCGCGACGCCGCGCTCATCCGGCTGTTCACCGACAACGGCCCGCGACTCTCGGAGGTCGCGAACCTGACAGTCGACGACATCGATTTCGACCTCGACGTCATCCAAGTAGTGGGCAAAGGCAGACGGCCCCGAGCCGTCCCGTTCAGCCCAAAAACCGGACAAGCACTCTCTCGATACCTCCGCGTGCGCGCGAACGACAAATGGGCACACCACAAAGCCTTGTGGCTTTCCGAGAAAGGAAAAGGGCCACTGACCGCCAACGGGATCAAACTCATGTTGCGGCGACGCGGCAAAGCCGCCGGGATCAACGAGGAGATCGGCCGCAACGTCCACGCCCATCTCGGTCGGCACGCGTCCGCACACGCGTGGAAGATGGCCGGCGCGAGCACAGAGGACATGATGAGAGTGTTCGGGTGGCGGACCGACGCCATGGCCCGTCGATACGGCGAATCCGCCGCCGACGAACGGGCCCTTGCAACAGCCCGGAAGCTCTCGCTCGGCGACCGACTCAAGTAACAAGCGGGCCGCATGCTCGGGGGTATGGGAGACGTCAAAACCACCATGACCCCCGAGCAGCGTGCCCTACGCGCTCGAATGGCTGCGCACGCTTCGTGGGCCAACACCACGGACCGCAGCGAGAAAGCCCGCAAAGGTCGCGACGCGCTCCTCGCGCGATTCGAGCAGCAGGTCGACCCGGACGGAATTCTGACACCTGAGGTCCGGCGGCAGAGGGCATTGTCAGCCCGCAAGGCGCACATGCTCAGCCTTTCGGCCAAAAGCGCGAAGGCACGGGCGCGCCGCTGACAGGTAAACAGCGGCCCTCGTTGAGCGATGCCCAGACTCAACGAGGGCCGCGCCCCAGTGCTACCCCGGTCTTTCAGCCACGCAGCGGCGGCGGGGGTTCCGGGACCTCGCTCACGACCTTCGAGCAGTCTGAACAGGTTGTCCGTACGGTGTTGTGCCCGGACATCACGATCGTGCGCTCGGTGGTACGGCCGTGCTGACACACTGTGGATGTGGTGAGGCCTTCAGCCTTCATATCCCTCTTGGCATCCGAAGCGGCCCGGCGGGAGTTCTTGCTCACTTGCGGTCCCAGTCGAGGTCGTCGAGGTCGAGCAGCGGCACCTCGTCCGCATGCCGGGCCGCGAGTTCTCGCATCCGGGCCGTGGTCGGGCCGCCGGTCCAATGCACGCAGTACCGGCCTGTCGGCCGGTCGTACTGCACGCGGATGTAGTGGCCGCTGGTGTCGGTGGACAGCAGGGAGGACAGGCGGCGGGCACACCGGGCGCGGGCGCTCATGACGCGTCGTTTCCCGGACCGAGGTCACGCCGGTCTAGTTC
This sequence comes from Kibdelosporangium banguiense, assembly GCF_017876405.1. Taxonomy (GTDB): domain Bacteria; phylum Actinomycetota; class Actinomycetes; order Mycobacteriales; family Pseudonocardiaceae; genus Kibdelosporangium; species Kibdelosporangium banguiense. Next base: position 12,742,658 of record NZ_JAGINW010000001.1, read on the forward strand.
TGCCTCGACAGCCTTTCGCATTGCTTCGATGCCCTCGGCCATCGCGTCCAAGATGTCGTGTTTGTGGCGTGCGAGGTCGCCGCGCAAGCCGTCGGGGCTGGCTATGTGCTGGCCCTGGACGATCAGGCAAGGACGACACATCAGGTTCGCTTGCCGGACCCACGGCACGCCCTCGCCTGAGCAGAGTTCGGCGAGGCTGGGATGCTCACACTGCACCTGGCCGTCGACGACCCGGTGCCACAGGCCGCACCCGCACCCGCACGCGTGCCACATTCCTGTGCTCATGACGGGTGTCCGTGGTTCTGTGCCCACAGTTGGCAGTCCGGGCAGCGGGAAGTCCGGCCAGGGATCTCAGGCCGGTTGATGTCCGCGGTGCGCTTGTCGACGGCGAAGACCCAATGGCGGCCCTGGGCTATGTACAGCTTCCTGGTGAGGTCGGCGAGATGAACCAGCTCTGGGCGGAACATGTCTACACGCCACTCGAACCGCTCGCATCCGGGCTTGGCTCCGGCGGGCATGCCCGGCACCTCCTCCCGGTCGAAATGGTTGAATCCGACCCGGCCCCGCCGGTTCCCCGGGCAAGGGGCATATCGGCGGAGCGGGCCACCAACGGCAAGCCGCCGGTCCAAGTACAGTACATGGTTAACTGTACACAGCGGCATAAGCCGACCGGGGGAACCGCGGACCACTCTGCGTGCCCAACGTGCACACTTGGCACCAACCACAACCCCGGAGGAGTGCAACCGCATGTCGGACGAACCTGGCCCGGCCTACCGGCGACGCCAACTCGGCCGCCAGCTCAGAGACCTGCGGCTCGCAGCCGGCTTCACCACAATGTCAGCCGCGGCCGAACAAGCCGGCCTCACCCACGCCACAATCAGCCGGGTCGAGTCCGCCAAGCAGGTCATCACCCCGGCCACCGTCCTGAAGCTGTGCCACGCGTACGGCGTCGGCCAGCCAATGCTCGACCACCTGCTCAAACAAGCTGAGCGCTCTGACGACCGCGGATGGCTGCTCGAATACAGCGGCACCGTCCCGAACTACTTCGAGCGGTATGTGAAGGAAGAATCCGAAGCCATCGAAATCCGCGGCTTCGACCTGGGGTTCGTTCCCGGCCTGCTTCAGACGGCTGGCTACATCCGGGCAGTCACCGCCGAGGCGCGGGAGCGGCCGGCCGCCGACCTCGAAAAGCTCGTCGCCTTCCGGCAGGCGCGACAAGCACGGCTCGAAGGCAAAGCACCCCCACGGCTGCATCTGGTGGTCGACGAAGCGGCCATCCGCCGCACCGTCGGTGGCGCCGAGGTCATGCGGGAGCAACTCGACCACCTCGTCGAGATGGCGCACCGGCCGAACATCACGCTGCAGATCCTGCCGTTCGGTGTAGGCGCGCACCCGGCCATGAAGGGCCCGTTCAAGCTGCTCACGTTCCCTGCCGACGCTGGGTTGGGAACGATCTATGTGGAGGTACCAGACGGGGCGCTCTACCCCGATGGGCCGAGCGATTACGAGCGCTACCGGTTGGTATTCGCCCGGCTTTGTGATCTTGCACTGTCACCTGAAGACACGATTTCCCTGCTTACTACGCTGAGAGCGGCATAACCCCGGGCAAGGAAAGGGTGGTCGTCATGGCCACGGACACCACTGAGTGGAGGAAGTCCAGCAGATCAAACGGCGACGGCGGCGACTGTGTGGAGGTGTCGCGTCACGGCATCCGGGACAGTAAGAACCCGGCGGACGCGCTCACCACCGAGTGGGCCACCGTGCGGCACGCCGTTGACGCGATCAAGACTGGCCGCTTCGACCGGTGACAAGTGCGGCCCCCGTTACGGCGGGGGCCGCGGTCACCACTCCGGCGTGACGATCGCGCTGAAGTAGTTCGTCGGGATGTTCCAAAAAAACGTCGCGTTGTGCGACGGCGTCACCCGGAAGTAGAACACGTGCTGAAGGCCGTCGCTGATCGTGATCGGCGCGCTCTGCGGTATCGACAGCGACGTGTCCAGGCCCGTAGTGGCCGTCGGCTGAGAGCCCTCCGCAACGATCGTGCCCGAGGCCGCGACGTCCTGCCGGATCTTGCCCAGCGAATAGCCGCCACCCGACGCGAGCCCCAGCATGTGGTGATGCGCCGAGAAACTGATCTTGTACGGCCACCCGAAAGCGGGCACCGTGATCGAGGCATACGTCGTCTCAACACCAGCGTTGACGTTCGCAACACCGGACGAGTTGACCGGGACCCCGGCAAACTGCTCGGCGCGAATCCCGCGATAGGCAGCGCCCGAATAGAGAGACAGCGTGTCAAAGTCCGGCGCATACAGGATGTCGCCGGCTTTCAAGGGGCTCCACAGGAACGGGTCCCCTGAACCGACCACGCCTGCCATGCCGATGAACGTTCGCTCGTCGACCAACGTGTTGTAGTTCTGTGCGGACGCAGAGCCGGGGCAGGTTGCGCGTGCGAGCGGGACCTCGACCACACCAGTGGTCAAGTCGAACGTCAGCGCGGGCGGCGACGGCGACGCGCCAGGCGTGCCCTGCTTGATAACCGCGATGATCTGGTTGTTCGTGGTGTTCAACTGCAAGGCCAGCCGGTCGATCCGCGGTTGCGTATTGCCGTTGGCCGACGCCGTCTTCGAGAGTGGTCCGGCGGTTGCCTCGTACCGCAGGCCGTCGACAATCGCGCCACCGTCGGCCATGTTGAACGTCAGGCCGCTGCCCAGGGTGACCTTCAGCGACGTGTCTGCGCTGTCGCGTGTGGACAGGCCAATGACGCCGTTCGGCAGGTAATGCCTCGCCATGCCGCGCCAACGGGCCTCGTCAACCGCCGTGCCCGGACCCGAGTCAAACGGGTAGCTCGCCTCACCCACGCCCTTGATGCTGTGGTCGAGGTGTCACCGCCGTTCCAGCCTCGACACCCGACCAGTCAGCCGCTTGATCACCGTGTTGGTCGTAGCGTTCGGCGACGCGGTACCGATGTCGCCGACGCGCGGCACCACGGTCCGCGTTGGACGGTCGCCCGACCGGTCCACGGTAATCTCAACCTCGCGGATGACGGACTCCATCGTGATCCCGCCGTACACGTCCACCGTCACCAGGTCACCAAGCCCGTACCCCAAGCCGTACGTCATCCGCGTCGTGTCCACCGGCGTCACCTCGACCTGCTGTGTCTGGCCCGCCTCGTCGAGGCGCTTATTCGCGCCAGCAGTGAGCTCGGCGCCACTGTCCGAACCGGACGCAGATCTAAAATCGTAGAAGCCCTCACGGCGGCCCCAGCTGGTTTCCTCGCCGGAGTCGGTGACGCTAATGAACTCGCGCGCGTCCTCCTCGCCCCGGCCGCCAGCCTCGATCGTCGTGGCCTCCGGCGCAGCGATCGACCACCGCACCCGGCGCAAGTTGCGCAGCGACAGCGAGAACCGCGCCAGCCCCGTGAGGTCTCTCGGCTCGTACAGCTGGACGCGCCGCGCCGCAGTCATGTCCGACCGGACACGGACACCGATCCCGCCAGCCACACCGATATCCTGCGCGAGTTCTAGCAAACTCTGGAACCGGCCACGCCCGGTGACGCTCGCTCCGAACGGCGTGCTGATCGGGTCGACAGTGAGGTGGGCGACGCGCCGTTCACTGCGCGCCGACGGGCCCGCGTTCACATCGATGTACTGCGTGAGCACCGTCGAAGCCAAACCGGTCCGGACGTCATAGCCGACCGTCTGAGCGGCAAGGGTGTTCGCCGGCACCGGCCTGACGTTTCGGCGCGACAACCACACCATGTCATCGACACCCGAATACCTGATCGTCGCCGTGCGCCCACCCTGCTCGTCGCCGAGCAGGATCTCGCAGCCCTCGACCGGGCCTGCCATGATCGGCTCTGTGCCATCCATAATGGCCAGCCGCCACCCAGCGACACCGTCCTCGGCCGCGATCGCGTTTCGTGCATTGAGTGGGCAATCGACAACCCACGTGCCGACGTCGATGTATTTCGGCACGGCCGTGAGCCGCGTGTACGCGAGCGTGCCCGCCGTCGCGCCAGACGGGCGAACCAGCCACACAGTCGGCATGCTCATGGGGTCACCACGCCGTCTTATAGCGAGGGTTGTACGACAGCGATACGCTCGACCCCGTCGACGCACCCGTGAGCGTCACGCTGATGTTGTTGACACCACGCTGGATCGGCCAAAACACCGGCACGCCTTCGAGGTGATCCCACCAGTCAGTTTCGTCCGAAAGCGATACCTCTTGCTTGCCCGGCTCGGTCACAATCTTCAGCGTCCGGCCAGCCGGTATCGAGCCCGACACTTCCAGCTCTTCAAGAGTGTCCCGGTTCTTCAGCACCAACCCTGACCCGGGCGGTGTGATTTCCCATGTCGGCCAACTGATCACGTCGCCAGGGTTGGTCGTGGTCGTGTCGCCGAGCACCTGCGACGAGCCGATCCGGAGCGGAAAGAACGGGTCACCCAAGAAAGCCGCAGACCCACTGTGCTGCCACAGCTGGGTAACCGGTGTTGGATCGAACCAGTACGCATCCGGGCAGCGCAGCGACAGCACGAACCTCGCCCACGTCGTGTCCCCACCAAGGTCTTTCGCCTCGTCGCCCTCCAGCCCGCCGGCATAGTGCGCGCGAATCCGCCGCCGACGCCCGTCCGCCTGGCCGAGCTCAAGCTCACCCGGCGCCGACAGCGACAACGCCAACGCCCGCATGCGCGCGAGGAACGTCTCGTTGTCCGGGCCCCACACAGTCATCGGCAGCATGATCGTGCGAGCCATGTCCCACTCGTCCGTGATCACCTCACCGTCCACAAGCGGCGACGTATCCGCCACCAACTGCCGCGGCGGAGCGCCGAGCCCCGTCACTCCCTCATGGACGCGATAACCGGTCGGCCGGTCATTCAGGACCTGTGTCCAGCCGTCGCCGCCGTACCAAATCAGTTCGCGGGCCACAGCAACTCCTCCCTACGCTGCTGCTCGGCAATCTGCTGCACCACATCACGGCTGCTGTACCCGTTGACCGTGATGCTCGTACGCCGCGAGTTGTCGTACGACGAACCGCCGCTCCAACCCCCGCCCGACCAGATACCGCCAGCCGCCATCGGAACGAACTGCCGCGAGAACCACTCCGGACGCATCCGCCGAAGCGCCTCGTCGAGCAGACCTTGCGAGCGCGCAGAGAACCGGTCCAGCGGCAGGAACAGTTCGTCGAACCGCGGGTTGTCGCCGATTCCCCGAACCACGCCGGTGCGGGTGTACGGCGCGACAATCGCGCCGGAACTCGCCGACATCGGCCGCAAGCCGCCGTTGGCGAAGTACTCCATGATCTGGCCGGACGCCTGGAACTTCATGCCACCGGCCGACGACGTGGTCACGCCGGTTGTGGTCACCGTGCGCAGCGTGATGACCTTGCCGGTGTTGTCCCGGATGAACGAGGTAATCTGGTTCTGAGCGGTCGCCGTATCCGCAATGATCTTGAACGACCCGTCTTTCAGGTTCTGCACCTGGAAACCCAACGACCTGACCGTCTCAATCACCGGAGCCGCGTTGCTCGACACGATGATCGACTTATCCCCCGGGACCTTGACCACGTATTCCCGCAACAGGTTCATCGCGATCTGCGCATTGCTCATACCCGGCTGCGTGATCTGTGTCGCCTGCACGGCCGGCATGATGTCGTAGAAGTCCGCCAGCTTCTGGGCTTCCTCCTTGCTCTTGGTGAACTGCTCGGCCACCTTCAAGAACCGATCGCGCGTCTGCGAAGCCGCCGCAGCAGCAATCGCCGACGCTTCCGGGATGTCTTTCCCCTGCGCCCGAGCAGCTTCGAACGCCGCAGAGTACTGCTGCCGGTACGCGTCCGCGATCTGGTCCACATTGTTCTTTAGGTCACTGCCCGCCTTCGTGGCAGTGTTGACTGCACCTTCGTTGGTCAGCAACTGTTGACCGTGCTTCTTCGCCTCTGCAGATGCTTCCTTGAACGCGTCGCCCAAGCCGCGCAACGAATCGTTGACTGCCTGATTGGCATCCTCGACGGTGTGGCGCTTACCCGCCATTTCGTCCAATGCGGACTTAAGCGCGCTGATCTTCTCCTCAGCCGAAGCGCCGATCTCGGACATCTTCCGCATGGCATCAGCCATCGGCCCAGCAGCAGCCGGCGCCTGCGCCATCGCAGTGCTTGCCCCGCCAGTCGCTTCGGCCACCCGCCGGATCGCCGCTGCCTCAGCATCAGAGCCACCTCGCACGGCGTCGAGCGCAGCAATGAACTTCTCCGACGTCTCGATCCCGGCTAGCATCTGGTCGATCGAGATCGATCCAGCCGGGCCGTTCTTGTACAGATCTTTCAGGCCTTGGGCATAGTCCTGTGCCTTCTTCTTGATGTCGTCATAGGCAGTGCCTTGGTTGAGAAGCGCAGACACCACATCCCACGTGGAGAGCTTCATCTTCTCGGCCTGCTCCAACAGACCCTTGTCGCTCGCGACCTTCGCAGCCTGCGTGCGTACGCTCTGGTTGATCACGCCGTTCTGCTCACGCAACGCTTTCGCGACACTCGCGCCCGCCGCGGCAAGATCCTGCTGCTCAGCCTTAGCCTTCGCCGACCTGGAAATCCACTCGCCAAGCAGCGCAACGCCAGCAGTGACGGCGATACCCCATGGTCCACCCAGGACACCGACCACGCCCGAGACAGCGGTCTTCAAACCTGAACCAAGCGCTGCCGCTGTGCCCGCCGCCGCGCCACCCAGTCGAGCGACTGCGCCACCAGCCTTGTCAACCGCGGTCGAGGTCGCAGACATGTGCCCGTCCAGCCCGCCCAGACCCGTCATGACGGCTGTTTGGGCACGGACGTACTGCTCGACCGACGTCGACGCAGACCGGTAGGCCTCGCCCATCCGCGCAATCGCGGGCACGCGAGACTCCAGCGCCGCCATGGACGCGGTAATCCGGTTGATGTTGCCCTCGCCAGCCGACGCGGCGAGTGCGGTTTGCAGCCGAACCTCGTCACCGAACCGCTTCCACGGCGCAGAAAGCCGAGCCCCGAGCGACTCGTGTTCACCGACGATCCGAGACTGCATCGCACGCCACGCGACCAAACCCAACAACGCAGCCTGGATCGGCGCCGGCAGGTCACCAAACCCGGACACCAACGCGGCAACCGGGGTCAACAGCGCCGCGGTAGCGTCCAGGGCCATCCCAAGCGCCCCCGACAGAAGCGGCCCCACGCCCTCAGCGAGATCAGCGACCGCGTCCTCGGTCTTGCCAAGGATGCCTTGCACCTGGCCGAAACGCGGCCCGAAGTCGTCCGCAAAGGACGACGTTAGTCGGCCAACGAATTCCAGCAGATCCTCGACCGTACCGCCGAGATCGTCGATCGCCTGCCCGGCCGAGTCGGACGACTGCGACCACTCGGTCATCATCTTGGACACGCCAGAACCGGCCTGCGCCAGGAACCGGGCGAACCCTTCCGTGACCGGCCTGCCCCGTTGGATCGCGGCTTCCATACCGGGCAACAGGTTTGTCGTGAAGTCGAGCACGCCATCAGCGAAAATCGCCAGGTGCGGTCCGGTCCCGGCGAACATGCGGTCGAGTTGCGGCTGCACGCGTACGAACCGCTGTTCGATCTGATCAGCGATGCCGGTCAGGTACGGGATCAGAGACTGCGCCGCACCCCGGACACCAGCCGTAACATCCTCGGCCATGTCAGAATACGCGGCCTTGACATCCGCGCTCTGCGCGACGGCCATGATCCCGATACCGGCCAACGCGGCCGACGGCAACGCCAACCCCGCGGCCATGCCCGCGCCCGCCAGAACGCCAGCAGCGGGAAGGCCACCCAAGACTTTCAGCAGGGGCGCAGCGGTGCCGCTTATCGTGATCGGCTTGGACAGCTCGTTGCGGGTGTCCTTGGCCTCCCGCTTCGCTGCCGTAGTGGCGCGTTTGAAACTGGTGTAATCACCCGTGATCAGGGCACGGATCTCACCGGTCTTCAGGGCCACAAGGCGTACGCTCGCGTGCGGGTGTCACTCCCGGGTGATGCCGAGCTCCCGGTCGAGATCCTCGACGCTGGTCTCCTCACCTGAAGACCGTGTGCTCTCCCCGAGTTTCCGCCACGTCCGGGATTCCGCCGACAAGCCAAACAACCTGACCTCGAACCACCGCCACGTATACAGATCGAACACGCCAGGCGCAGCCAAGTCGACGTGATACTCGCGATGAAAGTCGGCCTCGATCAGCTCCCACGCTTCGAGGAGGTCGCCCCACCCGAGCGCGCTCCCTTGGTAGCGGCGGGCTTCTGCCTGGTCGATGAAGTCCGGGATGTCGTCTGCCGACTCGACCCGGAGCGGGTTGCCGGCTTCCGGGCCGGGGGGCGTGCATCACCCTCGGCTGCTTCGTCGTCTTCGCCTGACTGCCAGACGAACAGCGCGGCTTCGAGCCCGGACTGATGGAATACGAAAAGGGTCTGTCCGATGTGGATCAGCTCCGGCCAGGTCGCGCCGTCGGCCGTCAGCCGTGCGACCATGGTCTCGCCGATCAGCTCGCGGAACAGTTCGTGCATGCGGGTGTCTTCGATCCACTCGCGTGCCTCGTCTTTGACCTCGTACTCGACGCCGTCTTTCTTGGCCTGCTCAAGACGGCGCGCTTCTTCTTGCAGGATGGTCATCTTCAGGCCGAGTCTGATCGGCAGAGCCATCGGGAAGCTGTAGACCTTGCCGCGCAACGGAAGATCGAGCGTGGCGCCGTCGATCTCGGACTGAAGGCGCCGGAGCGGGGGGAAGGTGGTCACTGGTCAACCTCGATCAGGGGACGTGGGTGTATGCGGACAGCTGGCCGTCGCCGGTCAAGGGGCAGGTGAACGGCGACACGCTCTTGACCTCGCCGCCGGTACCACTGTAGTTGCTGGTCACCCGGCCGGTGTAGCCCTGGTTGTTGTCGATCCTGTAGAAGCGCACGAACGTGTACGCCTCCGGCCCGGTGAGCAAACCCTTGGTTTTCAGGTGCGCCTGGCCCGGGTCGTCGATCTGGGCGTTGTCCGGGCCGGTGTAGCCGTCCTGCCCCTGCAGGCTGAGCGACCACTTGCGGTGAGTCGTGACCGACCCGTCCCAGCCTTCACTATCGAAGTCAGACGTGTCGACTTCGTTCGGCTCGATCGACAACTCGATCGTGGACAATCCCCTGACCAGGACCCAGTTCGGCGCCTCTTCGGTGCCGGTGTTGACCTGAATCCGGTTGAACCGGGTGAGCCTCTTCTTGATAGGCACGCTAGACCTCCGTGATCAGTGCCTCGGTTTGGATGGACACCGACCACTTCGGCCGGTCTTGTTCGTCTCGGCCGAGCCACACGGGTTCGGAATCGCTTGCGTCGCACCACGCGATCGAAACTTCATGCTCGGTTCCGGGCGCCCAAACGGTTTGCCCGGTGTTGTGCAACGCGTCCCGAATCGCCTTAGCCTGGTCATAACCGACGCGGTATCCCGCGTCCGCGAGCGTGCGCACGATGATCTGCTGCTCGGCCAGTTCGTAGCCGGAAAGGTCATCGTTCGAGAAACCAGGGCGGGGTTTGAAGAGAACGCAAGCGTCCGGTGTGGACGGCATGTCGACGATGAACCCTGGCGGCAGCGCTGGATCTCCGCCCGCATCCGGCGGATACCGGACCAAGCCGAGCCCATGCACATGCAGCGCGAGAGCCATCGACAACACGCGCTCACAGTCAGGCCGGGGTGTTACCCGCCTTCGAGTTCCGTCGCCACCTGGCCGTTGATGTACTCCAGATACCGGTCCGAGTTCGCCCGCAACGGCCCGCCGAGGTAGTTCGCGGTCCGTCCGTCCTGGTGTCGGAAGTCCTCCGCCTCGTGCTGGATCGCGGCATACTTCGTGTCGTAGGTGACTGCGCCTTGAACCTCGGTTCCGGCCGTGTCCATGCTGACCGCAGCGGAGCGGGACAGGTCGCCTTCCTGGTACGGCACCAGGTCTTGTGAGTCCGACTTCAATGACTGGCAGGAACCACGCACGCCCTTGACCGTGCCGCGCCGCACGGCCCGCTCAGCGTCGCCAAGCACCGCCTCAAAGTCGTCCATCAGGTCACGCCGCACTCATGGTGCATCGGCTTGCCGTCAAACCACACCGGGCTATCCACGAGCTCGACCTTGTGCGGCACACCAGAACCCGCCAGGCCGGGAGCCGTGTACGTCACCCGATCCTGCGGCGCAACCTCGACCGTGCCCGGAAGGAACACCAGGGCAGACAGCTTGACCACGCGTCCCGTGTCCAGCTGCACCCTGCGCGAGACCACCTCGACCCGGCCAGCCACCTCGACCGCCGGACCGTGCTTCGGCCGTCCTACGCCGTCGTCACCGAGGTACGGCTCGTGCAGCACCTTGTGCGGCGTGCCGGTGAATCCGAGCAGGCTCACCACGTCGGCACGCTCCCACCGATCATGCCTGCGGCCTCCAGTGCTTCCACCGTGTCGCATGGCAGTGTGTCCGCATACCGGCCGACCTTCGCGCCTTTCCCGCCAGAGACAGACGTCTTCCCAGCGCTAATACTCCCGCCAGCCTTAAGGATCTCGGCCGTGCCCGCACCACCGAGCGCTTCGGCTGCAGCTGCCTGCTCACGCCGATACTTGATCAATTCGGCGACCGCCGCGATCACATCCTTGCGGACCTTCTCGTCGTCCGGCCGGTCATCCTCGTTCAGGCACGGCCACCGAAGGATCTGCGTCGCCATCTTCCGGACGGCCTTGTCAATGTCCCGCTGCAGAGTCGCCTCGTCATAGTCCGCCGGCAGGATGTCGTCGTCGCTGAGGTAGTCGCGGACCTCCGCAGTCGTCGCCCAGATCATCAGATGTCCTTGCCAGTCAGCAGGTATGAGGCGTTGTTCAATGTCATCGACGACACGGTGAGGGTCGCCGGAAAACCGGTTTGGCTGCCAAGGAACGTCCCCCGGCGAGCGCCGAAGTTCATAGTCTCGGCGTCCACAGTCGCGGGCGCTCCGGCGATGCGCGGCACGCTGCTGCCCTGCCACAGGATTCCGATTCGCCGATACTCGCCGGCCGGGATCGTGACCGGTGACGTGAGCGGAACAGACTTCGCACCCAAGGTTGTGAACGTCGCGCCAGCATCGGCCGACTGCGCGAGCCGGTTCACCACGCCCGCACCGTCCTCGTAGACCGCGACACCCGAGTAGGCGCCCGGCGTGACGCCGGCCTGGGTGACGACGAAACCGATCTCGTCCAACGTGATTGTCTGCCGGAACCGCATGCGCACGAGGAGCAACGTCCCGCTGCCCAACTGCCACGAGGTTGTGCAGAATGCCGGGTCAATGCTCCACTCGGTCAACCCGGCTGCGGATGGCGGGTACAGCTCGCCGGACAACCCGGGCGTGCCCTGCGCACCAGTCGCTCCAGCCGGACCCTGTGGCCCTTGCTCGCCTTGGGGACCTTGCGGCCCAGTCTCGCCCTGCGGACCTTGAGAACCTGTGGCGCCGGTCGGTCCAGGGTCGCCCTGTGGCCCTGCCGGGCCGGTTGCCCCGGCTGGTCCTTGCGCCCCAGTGCCGCCAGTTGCGCCCGCCGAGCCAGGCGGTCCTTGTGCTCCGGTTGCACCTTGCAGAGCGGTGACCGGGACGTCACCGTTCTCATCCGGCTGGACGCCGCCGACCGTCTTAACGAGACGCTCGACCGCACCAACAGGAGCCACTCTCGCCAACGTCGCCAGGTTCAGAGTCCCGGCGCCGGCCGGGACCTGGATCGCGTACGACGGCCGCGTGACGCCGTTGATGACCTCGCGCACCGTCCAGGTTCCGCCGGTCGGCAGGACATCAGGATCATCGTTAGTGGGGATGGCGACCGAGATCTCGCCGCCGACGAGGTCGGCCGTGATCGTGGACGGCGGCACGGTCACACCGGCGACCGTCCACCACGGGCTACCTGTCGGGATGAACTGGACCGTGCCCGTCGCAGCAGCCGACCCGGTGAGCGGCTCCCACGAGCCGACCACCGTCCGGGTAGACCACTGCGCAGGCAACGGCATCGGTCACACCTGCCGGGACAGCGAAGCCGAGTCAGGGTTGCCGCGGAACCGTGCCGCGATGCCCTTGAGCGCGGACACCACCGCAGCGCCCGCACCCAGGCTCAGTGTGGTGCCCCAGTCGACGTTGACCAGGTTGACCACGTCGGCACCGAGCACGGTCACGACCGTGCCCGCGAAACTGGCGGCGACCCGCTCGGCGAGGTCACGCGCGAACGGAGGCAGAACGAACTTGGTCACTGTGGACTCTCCTTGCTGGTGATTCGGACATCGCCCGTGATCTGGATGGACTGCTGGACGGCGTCGCGGATGATGGCCGCGACCTCGTCCCGCGTCAGGTCCTGGTCGTTGCTGAGCGCGGCGATCGCGGCGGACTGGGCGGCGAGTGTCGCCTTGATCTCGGTCAGGTGCAGGTCCGCGAACTGGAGGAACTCGACCGGAGTGCACTCCCACTCGGGGTTGACTTTCGACTTGTGCTTGCCCGTGATCTGGGCGTTCATGTTGCCCAACCAGGCGTGCTCGTCTGCGTTCACGTCGGGTGCCTCCCGGGAAGGTGTTGGTGCGCCGAGGTTCCACGCGCGCGTGTCATCACACGACGGATTCGCCTGGACGCTCAGATGAAGGTGATGAGTGTGCGGGTTGATACCGCTGTAGCCGGTCCAGCGACCGGCCTGCCAAATCCGGCGGTCCCAGATGATGTACTTGATCCGGGCATCACCAGACCGGACCAGCTTGTCAGCCAGCCAGTTGCAGTCGAGACCACCGGCAGGGTCATGCGTGAAGTCCCGCGCCGTGACGATTCCCGGCCCATACCAAGGGTTGTGGTCGCTGGACCGGTTCTGGTGGCTAGTGTCCCCAATGGACCCGTCAGACACCTTGCTGCGCCCTGGGGCCATCGCGTTGAGCTGCCCGAGAAGGGCGTCAAGACTCCGAGCTACGCGCCATGCCATGGCCCGGACACTGCGGTCCGGGTGTCACCCCTGCTGCTGCGCGATGTGCTCCCGCAACTCAGTGCGGATTGAGTCCACCTGATCCCGCAGGGACTGGCCGGAATTCGGGTGCAGCTCGTGATCGATCCCGTCGACCTTCTGCTCGATCGCGCGCAACCGCTCCATCACTCCAGGCTTGGCAGGCACCCCAGGCCGTTCCGGCTCACCGTTCCAGTCCTCAAGGAAGTTGCCAGTGCCGCGCCACACAGGGCGGATCGCCTTCCACACCTTGGCGAACAACCCGACCACAAGCACGAGCCCACCGACAAACAGGAGGATCTGCCCGATGGTCAGGTTGGTGAACCAAGTAGGCATCACGACCTCGCCTTCGGCCTGCTCGTCGCCTTCGGCTCCTCGACCACCGTCACGTCCTCGACGACGGCCGGCTCGACCACGACGCCGGTTTCCTCCGGCTCACCCGCACCCGGCGCCGGCACCTCGACATAGCCGAGACGCTCATACACCCGCGCGAGCTCACTGCCCTCGTCGGCGTGATGCCGATGCGTATCCGGCAGGCCGGCACGCTGCGCATACCACGGCATGCTTTCCTCCAACCCCCGGTCAGTGTAGGAGGTAGCCCCAGCAGGCCCCGCGGCCCACCTTCCCCAGGTCTTTACCGCGAGATGCCGGGGCTACCAGTCTGGTTACTTGGCGAGAGCCGCGTCGATCGCGGCCTGCAGCTCGACCGCAGACAGCTTGTCGCCGTCGATGTCGAGCTCCTTGGCCTGCTCGCGCAGCTCGGCCACCTTGGTATCGATCCGGGCCGTCAGATCGGCGACCGTGCCGTCCGTCGCCAGCCCGAGCGCCGCGGCGTCAGCCTGCAGCTTCTCCTTGGGCGTGAGCGGCTTCTCGGCTGGCGCCTCGACGTACGGTGAACCGTCCTTGTTCACGCGAACGATCTCGCCTCGGCTGACCCGATCGCCGATCGCGTCAGGCAACGGCAGATCGAACGCGTGAACATATCCGCCTTCGCCGCGAAGGTGAATCGTCTCGGCCATTGGTCAGACCGCCTTCGGCAGCTCGAACGCCGTGATGGTGCCCGCGTGCGCGGCCTCGATGTCGACCAGGATGGACCCATCCGCCTGCATGAACCGACCGCTTTCCAGCGGACCGATCCACTGCACCCCGGTTGTCGCCGCGACGCTCACGGTCAGGTCGCCCTGGCCGGCCGCAATCGCAGGCGGGTATGTGCCCGCCTTGACCACAACCGGGTGAGCGGAACCGTGGGTGTTGGTGACCCGGAGGACCATGCGGTCGGACGGGGCCGCAGCGATGCTGTGACCGTTGCCGACGCCCGCGTTGATCGCGGTACCGGCGGGGTCAGCGAGGTTGCCGTTGCCGACCCACTTGGACAGAGGGACTGCTGTGCGTGCCACTGTGGTGATCCTCCGATCAGGTCTGCGAGACGGTCGCGACCGCCAGGCACTCGGGGCGGATGACCTTCGCGCCGTACACGGCCAGGCCCTTGACGGCGTCGCTGAACGAGTCGTGCGGCCGGAACGGCTCGGTCTTGTTGATCTGCTCGGCGAACGTGATCGCGGCAGACGTGCCAGCCTGGACAACGTAGTCGTCACCGGTCGAGTTGATGCAGTTGTTCGACTTCATGATGTCGAAACCGGCTGCGCGGCCGACGGTGCCGTTGCGCAGACCCTGCTCGGTGCCCGACTCGTTGACCTTGATGAACCGCGGGTCCAGCAGGCCACGGCCGTGCAGCCACGGCGGGGCGATGCAGTATCGGCCCTCGGTCGGGACGTTCGCCTCGTCGAGCTTCACGGACAGGGGCACGAGCACCTTGTCGTAGAAGTCGGTCGGCGTGGCAACTGGAACCGCGACGGTGCCGATGTTGTTCGCCGCGTTCGCCTGCGTGTACAGGCTCGCGATGAACTTGTCGACGTTGTCCGCCATGGCGTAGGCGGCCTCGTTCATGGACTCGGTGACGATATCGCCCTGGGCCTGAGCCTGGTTGATGTCCTCGACCTCGAAGTCGTAGTAGTCCTGTTCGGTGATCTGCAGGACTCGCTGTGCGTCGGTGAGCTGCTCGCGAACGAGCGGCGTGCCCTTGACGTACTTGCGTACGGTCGGGCGACCAACGCTGTTGATGCGGACGGTGTCGCCGCGCTGCTTGATCTCGCCTTCCCAGTTCCGGTTGATAACGCCGGGCTGAGCGAAGACCAGGGCCTTGCGAAGGGCGCGCAGCAGAGCTGCCGACCAAATCTCAGGGACCATGCGGTCGTAGGCCACGGTGGTTTCTCCTCACTCCTCGTGGCTCGCCTTGGGTGAATCCGGCTCTCGCGCCGTGGCGGCCCGTGGAGTACTCGGGCGATACCTCCGTTGTGCCCGTCCCGAAGGACGTGAGGTGACCGTGGCCGGGCGGTGTTACCCGCCCGGTTCCTGTGTGGTCAGACGATCCGGTTTTCGCGGTAAGCGGCGAGGATGTCGTCGGCCTTCTCGGCCAACTCGTCAGGCGACATCTTTTCGAGCTGCGCCTTGGTGTACGTTGGCTTGCCGCTTGCAGGCTGCTGCAGGTCGCCGCCTGAAGCAGACGGCAGAGTCGGGCCCGCCTTCCACTCGGGGAACTCGTTGGCCTTGACAGCGAGGGCCGCAGCAAGCGCGGTTTTCGCCTCAGCCGCCGTGAGGTCCACATTGGAGAACAGGCCGGACTGTCGAGCGACCGCGATGAACGTGTCAACCCGCTCAGGCTTGATGCCCACGCGGAGCGCCAGCGCTTCCGCGACGGCGTCGACGGCGAGGTCCTTCGCGGCCTGAGTTTCCGTGCGCGCGTCGGCAATTGCCTTGGCCGGATCCGGAGCAGCGTTCGGGTCCTCGATGCCGAATGCCTGAGCGAAGCGCTTGTTCTGCGCATCGCGCTCCCGGGCAAGCCGATCGGTGATGAACCGATCGACGTCGGCCTGCGTGAACGTCTTCTCCCCGCCGTTGGCGGGAGGCTGGACATCGTTCGCGGGCGGCTGCTGCCCGCCTGCAGGCGGAGCCGGAGGATTCGGCGGCGGTGTCGGGACCGGTGCCGGCGACTGACCGTCCTGCGGGTCAGCCGGGGGCACGGTCGGCGCTACGGGGGTTGGGGAAGGTGCTCCATCGGACATGGGGCCGAGACTGCGATTGTGGTGTTACCTCAGGTGTTCAGGACACCCACGGTCATCGACGTGGCGCTGTCGAAGTTGAGGCACACGGAGCCGTCGGCCTGCCGGTACTCGGGACCGTAAGGCCCGGCGACGACGGTTGCGCCTGCGGCGACGGTGACGGTCTTGTCGGTGACGGCTTGTCCGTCCACTGTGACGGGGATGTCGACGGTCATGGTGTGCGGGCTGGCGTCGAGGTTCTTGACGACGATCAGCTCGGTGCCGTCGCTCCGGTAGAACATGCCGTTGGGGCTGGCGGCAGCGTCGACGGCTGCGAAGCCGAGCGCGGCGCCGGTCCGGGTCGTGGTCTGCTTGACGATTTCGGTACGTGCCATGGCCCGGACGGTGCAGCCCCGCTGTCACCCGGGCCGCACACGGTGTCAGCTCAGAGACGCCCGAACGAAACAGTCCTTGGCCTCCAACAACTTGCGCAGGCCGACGGTCAATTCCGGGCCGCTGGCCAGTTCGTCCGCCATCTTGTGCGCGAGGTCGTGGCACGCCTTGGACGTGCCCTGCAGGTGCGGCGGCAGGTGGTCGTAGGCGAAGAACTTGAGCAGGCTGGCAGTACCGGGGTGTCGAGGCGTACGGCCTTCGGTGAGATCACTCATCCGTCCACGGTGGCCGCCGGGTGTCACAGCCACGGCGTCAAGATGTGGACGAAGAACCACGCCAGGAACGCGCCGAACAGCGAGCCGAGCCACCAACGGCGCGGCGCCTGCGGATCGATCCCCAACCAGCGACGGATCGTCGCTGTCAAGGTGCCGGACTGCTCACCACGGTTGCGTGCTTTCAGACCGAGTGTCTCGAACACAGCGAACCCAACCGCGAACGTGCCGAGTACCGAGCCCCACACGACATCCCAGTTCATGCGCGGACGATGCGGCCACGCTGTTACTTCGGGATTGGGTTACCTGCCGAGTAGCCCACACGCCACATGCGCGCGAGCACCCGCTCCCGGGCGGTCGCGCCACGCGCGTACGGGTTGTCCGGCGGCTGTCGATTCTCAGCCGCGGCCCGGCCAGCGTGCAGCGCCGCGCGCATCTCTGCAGCATGGCTCATCGCAGCCAGTCCTCTCCGCCCGTGCGGAACTGCGCACGCAGCGAACCCGTTGTGTCGCCGAGTAGATCGACCTTGTACTGCTCCAACGTTACGCGCCCGTTCAAGTCCCACCAAGCTTTCAGCTCATCGGACGCGTGCGCGCGTGCACGAGCGGCCGGGCCGACGAACAGACTATGCGGGTCGATACCGGCGGCGCGCGCTTCGGGGGTGAGCAGCTGCCCGCGGGTGACGTTCTCAGCTTCGATGTACCGGCCGTACACGAAGTCCCGGAACGACCGGCGCGCGAGCTCGTCGAAGCCTTTGCCGGTGTAGCCCTGCGACCGGAGTTCTGTGATCGCGCGGTCGCGTCGCTGCCGCTCGACCGACCGGCCGAACACCTCGGCGACCGCTTCCTCTTCACTGTGGCCCTGGTTGATCAGGGCGTCCAGCTGTGCCCAGCGCTCTTCCTCGTGTGCGCGCTCCCGCTCGGCTCGGCGCGCCGCGACCTGCTCGCGGCGCTCCATCTCGGCAACGATCGCGTCAAGCCGCTCGTAGTCCTCCGCTTCGGTCGCCCTCGTCAACCGGGCGTCGAGGTCCTCGGCGGTCGCCTTGCGCAGCGGCGGAAGCTGGTTCTCGGCGCGCTCATGCGCGAGCCTGCGTTCCTCGCCCGCCGGAAGCCCGACGGTTGGCGCCTGCGGCCCGACCGCGGTCGATGGCCTGCTGCTCGACTGGCCGGCCGCCGGAGTGCGCCGCAGTGACTTGCCACCGTCGACGGGCCGCTCACGGTCGCCGCGCCGGTTCTGGCCGGTCTCCACTGCGTGCTGCTTGATGGCCGCAGAGTTCGCCTTGACCTTCTGCCGGAGCGCTCTGGCCGTGGTCGTGTCGCCGAACGCCTGCGCCGCGGCGAGCCTCCGTTTCAGTTCACGAGCCTTGCGCTCCAACTGCCGTAGCCGCTGCTGCTCCTCGTATCCGTCCGGGTTGTGCTTGGCTGGCCGGTGCACGTCGGTCAGGCCAGGGATCACCTCGTCGGCGCGGTGAGTGCAGTTCGGGTGCCACACGCCAGCGGCACGCGCCTCAGCGATCGTCGCCGTGACGCGTTTGCCGTCCACTTCTGTCCCGACCGACCGGCCAGTGATCGACAACAGTTCGCGTTCCCACGGGCGACAGAGCGAGCATTCACGCGGCGAGTCCGACAGCTGCACGATGTCGACACCCTCCGCCTGCAGCTCCGCGAGCCCGCCCTCGACCGCGGCCTGTTGCGCGGCCGTGCGCCCGGCCATGCGCGCGTAGCTGTCGAGGTGCCAGCGGCGCCCGGCCCGGTCCTGGAATCGGTCGTGTCCGGCTGCGAGCAGCCGGTCGACGACCTGGGCGACCGCGTCCCGGCGGGTGATCGTGCCGGTCGCCATGAGCGCTTCCGTCTGGCCGATCGCGACCTGGAACAGATCCGTCTGCGCACGCAGCACGGGGAGGAACATTCCGCCCAACTGTCCGACCAGCCACTCGATCAGCTGCTGTACCAGGCCGGGCCGGGTGCCGATCGCGACCGGCAGATCCCGCGACGCGACCACCTGCCAGCCGAGCTTGTATGCCTCGTCCAGTGCGCGGGCGGCCTGCTCGGGCACGGTGGCGTCGAGCCGGGCCAGGATCGTCCGCAACTCGTCCCGGACGGACAACACCTGGCGTGCCTTGACTTCCGCCCAGCCATCCTGCTCGATCCCTTGCGCCAGGCGACGAGCGACTGCGGCAAGCATCCGCTCTGCCGCGGCGTCCCAGGTATCGAGCAGTGCCTTCAGAGCATCGCCCGCTGCTGTCGGATCGACACCACGTGCCATCAGCCGAACGTCTCAGGGACGGCCTCGCCGGGCTCTTCCTCGTCGCCTGGCTCGATGTCACGGACGTAGGCGCCGAGCTCGGTCAACACCGCCCACGCGACCACACACGCCTTGGCCTCAGTCATGGTGGTGCCACCGAGAACAGCGTTGGTCTCCTGCATGATGGCGCGCACAACCGCAGACCGGGCGCCTTCGATCCACTGCAGCGGCCCGACAAGGTCACCGAGGATCTTGCCGAGCTCGACGAGGGTCGGGTTTTTCGGTGCGGTCACTGGTCATCCTCCGGCTGCTGGGGTGGCTGGTTCGGATCGGTTCCGGGCGGTGGCTCGTGCCCGGTCGGAGGCGGCGCCATCAGTTCGGCCTCTTCCTTCTCGATCCGGGCGACTTCCTCTTTGATTTGGACGTCATCCCACTCGGGGTGCGCCATGGCGACCGCGATGTAGCAGGACATGGCCTTGGCCTGCCGGTACAGGTTGACCGTCTCGGCCGTTTCTTTGGGGTCAGCCTGGTCGGTCTCGCGCCACGCCAATGTCGGCCGCTTCGTCGGCTTCGGTCCGCTGAACATGACGTGATTGATCAGCATCAGGGTCTCGGCGCAACGCTCGACAGGGGGTCGCATGTACCGGCGTTTACGCTCGCGGGTGCGGTACGAACGATGCTCCCGGCGCCGCATCGCGGTACCGGAAAGCTGACCCTCGACGTGCATCCCGAACGTCTGGGGTGCGTACCCGGCGCGCGACACAATCTGCTCGATCAGCGCAGCCACCGTCTCGGCGTGCTCCTGATACCGGATCTTGAACTGCACGGGAGTGATCGGCGCGGGCTTGCCTTGGTCTTCGGCTGGCATCTCCAACGGAGTGAAGACCTCGGCGTCGATATCGAACGCCTTCGCCGGGGTGTCTTTCCTGCCGCGACCGAGGAAACCGCCTCTGCCGCCGGTCTGCGTGACCGGGTCGAGCATCTCGCGTGAGATCAACAGGCGGTTCTTGCCGAGATCGATATCCCGCATCCACGAGTCCCACGACGTGTCGAGTGCGTCGAAGAACGTCTCGTTTGCCTGGTAGTCGCTGCGCCCCAACGGGAGCCGCACGAGCGGGTTTGGCAAGTAGTTCGGGATGTACTCGCACAACAGTCCGGGTCGAATCGGCGTTGTGTCGATCTGGTGCGGGAAGTAGTTCGTGGACGGATGCTCGGCAAGGGGCAACTGCCGGCCGACGTCGGACGACGATCCGAGCCACAATTCGTGCCGGATCTGACCAAGCTCGTGATGTTCCAGGTGGCGCCACACTTCGCCGGACCGTTGCGCCTTCCAGCCCGCTGGGGGCGGGAGTTCCTCGACGAATACGACCGACCACAAGTGGCCGAACCGGAACTCGGGCAACGCCTCGTCTCCCGGTACCACCGTCAACAGTGGATAGTCGGCCACCCTGTCGTCCCAAGCAGGGCGCAGGAACGAACCGCCGAGCGGTGACGCGACCTCGGCCGCTTCGATCAGCCGGTTCGCCCAACCGATCGTCTGCGACAGGTCATCCCATTGGCCCGTCAGACTCGTGTCGCCGAAGTCCAAGGCTGGCGTGTCGCCAGCGACCAGCTCGCCAGATGTGCGCGCGATGTCAGAAGCCAGCGGTAGATGGATCTCACGCCCACCCGGCTTGTTCCTCTTCCGTTCCCAGTAGCCACCGGGTGCGGTCTGGGGCGTGTACTTCTTGAGCTCGCGAATGTCGCCGGACCACCACGCACGCCACGACTCCCAGTGGGTCCGCAGGCGGTCGTGGCCTGGCGGCGGCCATTGAGTGTTCGGCTCGATCAGCACATCGCGCACGCTCGCGCGCGAGTGTCACTCTGGGCCCGTAACGCGTGAGAGATCCACTCGGATATGCCGATGCTGGACACCGACCATCAAACAAGGGGCCATCCATGTCTATCCGCGCGTTCGTCATGCTCCTGGGCGTTCTGGTCGCGCTCGCAGGCGTGCTGTTCCTCGCCACGCCTGTCACGGCGGACGCGACCGGCCGACTGTCTGGGACTGATGTGGCTGTGGACTGTGGCGCGGTGTTCACCCCGGCCAGTGACGGGCAGGCCACCATCTACCGGACGGACTGCTCGGACGCGTTGACCTCTCGCGGGTGGGTGGGTTGGCCGTTGCTTGCTGTCGGTTTGGTTGTGGCCATTGGTGCCGCGGTTGTCCGAGGGAAGAAGAGGTCAGGCGGCGTCGGCGAGTCCGCCGTCGGCGGCGGCGAGGTCGGGGAGCCACTGCCGCCACACCCCGCGGGCTGACTGCACGCCGTACCGCAGCATGTCGCAACCGTGGTCTGCGACCTTTTTGGGTTTCTCCTCGCCCTTGGTGAGCGCCTCGTCGTCCCAGACGTAGCCGCAGAGTTGTTCCCACAGCACCGGGCAGCGTTCGGCGTCGACGAACAGGCGACCGCCGCCGAACAGTGATGCGGTGTTGCGGATTCCGACGTCGACCCGGTTGTCCGCGGAGCGCAGGCCGGGCCATCCGTCGGCGCGCATTTGGGTGCGGAGCGACGCGGCGGACGGGTCGAGCGCGACTACGGGATCGAGCCCGGTGTCGGCGAGTTGCTCCTGTGCCCATTCGCTGAGCCGTTTGCTGATCGCGGCGTCGGTGAGTTGCCCTTTGGCGCGGCCGTCGTGCTCCCATTCGGACACCACGTACAGGCCGGGCACGCCGAGTGCGTCGACAGCGAGCACGATCAGACCGGCGTGGGTTGGGTTGCTGGTGCCGTAGTCGAGCGCGATCCACGCCGTGAGCCACTGGTCTTTGGCCGGCGCGGGTCGGCAGTGGATTGTGTCGTCAAGCAGGTCGTAGATGGCGCCTTCAGCGGCGACCCACTGTCCCAGGATGAAGCGCTTGAACCAGAGCCCGGTGAACTCGGCCCGGGTCTTGGTTTTGTACTCCTCGGTGAGTGATGGGTTGTCGTCCATCACGAAGTGCCACGTGGCGAGGTCGAGTTCGTTGGCGCGCTTCAGGTACTTCTTGCGGAACCAATGCTCGGGGTTGTCTGGGTTGGTCGTGCAGAACAGTTGCGCGCCGGGCACGGACAGGCGGCCGAGCAGCTGGACGAAGAAGTCTTCCGGGATGGTGGTGGCTTCGTCTACGTAGGCGCCCGCGAGCGTGAGACCGCGGAGCACCTTCTCGGCCTTCGCGTCCGATGCTCCGATGATGTGGACGAGCCTGCCGAGTATCCGGCAGGTTGGTGCGCCGCGGTTGAAGCTGATCGCACCGGGTGCGATGTCGGCGATGACGTCGAGGACGTTGCGGGCGATGGTGTCGCGGGTGCGCCCGATGATCGCGAGCGGACCTTTGGGTCCGGTTTGGACGTACCGCAGCCACTTCAGGATGGACGCGATCGTCTTACCGGACCGGATCGATCC
Organism: Kibdelosporangium banguiense; assembly: GCF_017876405.1. Lineage (GTDB taxonomy): Bacteria > Actinomycetota > Actinomycetes > Mycobacteriales > Pseudonocardiaceae > Kibdelosporangium > Kibdelosporangium banguiense. Next base: position 12,765,040 of record NZ_JAGINW010000001.1, read on the forward strand.
TTCCCACACGCAGATACGGCACGTCGCGTCGAGGATCGAGTCTTTCTGTTTCGGTGACAGCCGGGCGGCCTCTTCGGCTGGCCGGGGTGGAGCGGGCGCGGTCACCCCTGCTCGCTGGGTGTCTGCTTGTCCCGCTCGGCCCGGTCCCGTTCGAGCGACTGGAAGAACTGTTCGAGCAACCCAGACGCCTGGCCGGTGCCGGCCTGCTCGGCTTCGAGCCGGGCGAGCTCGACGCTCTTGCTGCTGGCGATGCCGATCGCGGACATGGTGTCGCGCCACTCGCGCGGCCCGGACGGTAGCTCGGTGTGCTCGACCGATTCGCCGGCGTTCTCACCCATGTTCTTGACGACGTGCAGGTGCGTGACGTAGCCGAACAGCCGGCCGCGCAACTCTTGTGCGTCGCCGAGCAGGTCAAGTTGTAGCTGTGCGCGGCGTTCGGCTGCGTTGGTCTGCTTGACGGAGGTGGCCGCGGCGGTCTGTTGCTGGCCGTTCTGCCAGGCGTCGGCGAGGCCGTTTTGTTGGGCGACTTTCTGCACGCTGGCGAGGCCGACGCCGTGGCGTCCGGCGATTTTGCGGTAGCTGCCCTCGGGGGTGCCGGCGGTCGCGCGGATGTCCTCGGCGATCGCGGCTTTGAGTTCGTCGCTCAGCCTGGCCACGCGCGTGATGGTCAGGCCTGGTTGTCACCCGTATGGTGTCGAACATGGGTTCGAATGACGAGACGGACGGGCCCCTGGCCTACCGGTACGGGCCCGGCACGGCCGTCGCCGAGGTCTACCCAGAGATGTGCAAGGCCGGGCTACACCGGCTGGAACCCGGCAAGACCGTCATCGGTTGGGACCCGCCCCACCGGTACGTGTCGTGCAACCGCTGCTGGGATGCCCGGCGACCTGACCACACGTGGCATCTGCTGCCGCCGTCGCACGAGGAGTTCATGCGGCAGTGGCAGGCGCACGCGAAGTCGCAAGCCACGTAGGAACCGACACGGTTACTGTTCCTGTAGATCCCGCGTGTTGACGGTGTCATTGGCCGTACGCTTGTAGTTGCTGTCGCGCGCTGTTCCTGCATCTGTTGCGCTTCCCGTGGAGAATTTATTGCCGGAGTAATTTCGACAAGTGTTTTCCACGGAAACAATGCCGGTTATTACATCCCGTTGTTCGTATGCCTGAAGTGTGTACGAACGTGGACTCTATCGAGAATCTAACCGCTAAGTACGGGAAGCCTTGAAGTTCCTGACCGTGTGCATCGTATGGGCAGGTAGAAGGCTGTTTGTCTCAACATCTCGACTTGGTCGTCCGAACGGTTTACATCCATCTGGATGAGGGCTTGGAGGCGTGTGCACCGACCGGCTTGGGTGGAGTATTGTCGTCCTATCGCTCCGGTCGAGCGGTCGCGAGACTCCGTTTCTCGTCACCGCCCGTAATCGGGGCTTACGCATAGGTGTGAGAGGAGGTGTTCGTTGAGCAACAACTGGTTGGCGTGGATCGCACGTATGGCGGCTGAGATCGCCGAGGTGTGGGCGGTCCAGGACCCGGCCAGCCGTGGGCTGGCCTGGGTCCTGGCGAAGGGCCTTCGTCGACTCGCTCGGATGCTTGGAGGCAAGTAGCGAGTAGACGCGTTCCTATCCCTTCAACCCGGCGTCGAGCTTGCGGGCTCGGCGCCGGACTCTATTCTCCCTGGTCAGGACTGTTTGTGCCAGTCCTTGCCAAGTGACAACGGTACCGGCCCGATTCGGGAATTTCGACATGGGGGCCAGGATCATGTCAGATGCCCAAACGTCATGCCACGGCGGGTAGGTCGGCTGGTTCGGCGCGGCGGTGGTTGGGCAGGCCGGGCAACGGCAGCAGGTACTGCCCAACCGACAGCCGGTGCCGGCCGATTCGGATCGGCTCGGCGAGGACGTGCACGGGCGGCCACCCCAACCCACGGGCTTTCGCCTTCGCGCGAGCACGGGCGCGGCGTTCGGCTTCGTAGAGGGCGTGGGCCGCTTTGCAGTCCGGGCAGGTACAGCCGTGCTTGACGCGCCTGGCGTTGGTGCCGTGGTCGGGCAGCATGGCGGGCACGGGGTAGCCGTACTCGACGGCGATCAGCTTGCGGTCGGCGCGGTCGAGGCCGCCCCAGATTCCCCATGGTTCGCCGCGTTCGAGCGACCCGACGGCGCAGGCGTACCGGACCGGGCAGACGGCGCAGATGGCGCGGCAGGCGGTCGCGGTGTCGCCCTTGGCGTCGATCCAGTCGAGCTCTGGGAACAGGCGGCAGAGGCTGAGGTCGTGCCAGTCGGGGATCTCGCGCGGGATACGCGGCGGCTCGGCGAGCGCGCTCAAGTCGTCACCTCCGAAACGTCGGTGAGCGTCAGCTGGTCATCCGGCGTGCGGTATCCGCGCAGCGTGTCGGCGATGCGCTCGGCGGCGGCACGGTGGTAGTGCGCGGTGTTCTCGATGCCGACGAACGATCGCCCCTCCAGCACCGCAGCGATCCCGGTCGTACCGGCCCCGGCGAATGGGTCGAGCACCACGCCGCCAGGCGGCGCGATCTTGACGAGATCGCGCATGACGTCGAGCGGCTTCTGGGTGATGTGCACGCGATCCCTCGGCGCGATCATCGACCACCAGCCGGGCAACGGTGGTGTACCGGGAATGATGGGCATCGGACCGGCTGAGCCCCACACGATGAACTCGCACGCTTGCCGGAACCGGCCGGGCTGTGGCCGCGCGTCCGGTTTGGACCATGCACCAACGCCGCGCCACACCCAACCGCCAGCCTGCAGTGCGTCGGTGGTGATGGGCAGTTGTCGCCAGTCCGTGAACACCACGGCGGCGCCGCCAGGCTTGACTACGCGGAGACACTCGGCCAGCCAGAGGGCGCACCAGGCGAGGTAGCCGCGTTGGTCGCGGTTGTCGCCAGCGAAGGTGGCGAGCTGGTTGAAGTTGGCGTAGTCGTCCTGGAGGTACTTCTGGCGAGGATCCGCCGTTCGGTCGCCGCGGGTGAATCCGCCCGAGCTGTAGGGCGGGTCTGTGATCAGGGCGTCGACCGATGCTGTCGGCAGTTCGCTGAGCACGGCGAGCGCGTCGCCGTGGAGCATTTCGGCCGAATGGCTTGTCATCGGAACCACCGCCGGAACGCGTTGCGCAGCAGCCGGGTGCGGCGGCCGAGCAGGATTCGCCGGGCGACTCGCCCGGCGATCTTGCCGAAGTAGGTGCGGATCATCTGGTCACCTCGACAGTCAGCCAGAGCCGACGGTTGCCCGGTCCGGGGTGGATCACGGGCATTACCTCGGTGACGTACTCGCCGGTGTCGTCCGGCACGAGCCCGGCGTCGACCAGGCCGTCTACGGCGGGCTTGGCTGTGGCGTGCAGGTTCGGCGCGTCGCGGCGCCGGTTGTCGCCGGGCCGGTAGTGCAGCTGCACGGTGATCCGGGCGCACGGCTGGATTCCGGCTTGTCGCGCGCGTATGCGGGTGATCTCGCGGACCATGCGGGTGCGGCGGGCTTTCTCCCGCCAGTGCAGGCGCTGGTTGGCGGTGAGGGGTGGTTTGTTCCGACAGAGCGGGATGTCGAGCTCGTACACGGTCGGCGCCGTGGTGGTGTCGGTCATCGGGTGGCCTGCTTCCGGTTGGTGCCGATGACGAGCGGCGGCAGGGTTCCGGTGTGGCCGCATGCCCAGCGGACGCCGTGTCGGAAGACGTGCATGGGTTCGCGTTGCTGGCAGCCGGGGCAGTCGTACGGCGGGTTCAGCACGGTGTTGAGGTGGTCGCCGAGGAACGGCATGCTGTCAGCCACGGTCGGCCTCCTCGGTGACGGCCGTGAGTGGGCCGAGTTCCCGCTCGACGCGTCCCAAGTGCCAGTGGCAGTACTCGCCTACCGGCGCGCAGGGTTGGCCGTCGAACGGCTCGTATGCGGTGTACGTGCCGTTCGGGTTCGGCCGCCAGATTGACCCTTCGCGGTCGCGCCACGTGCGCGGTTCAGCCGGCGAGTCGTCGCGCCACCAGCGGTCAGCCTTGCCGGGCCGACGCTCGTCGGGGTCGCCGAACTGGTCGACGGCGTCAGCCCAGAGGTCTTTCTGTACGGTCTCAAGCTGTTTGGTGACGTACCGCCAGTTGACGTACAGCCAGATGCAGCCGAGCAGGTCGCGGTACGCGTCGAGCGCGGCGCGCCATTCATCGGCCGATATCTCGATAGCGGCGTCCACTTTGGCCACGTCGCGTTCGTGGACAGCTTCGGCGTGGAGCCACAGCAACAGGTCCCGCTCATTGCGCATGTCGGCGACTTCCTGACACATGCGGTAGAGGCCGCCGGTTGGTGTGTTGTCTGGCTTGGTGCCGAGCGCGACGGCGAGCGCGCGGACGCGGCCGTCGAGGTCGTTACGCAGCATGCGGTTTTGGTCGGTGAGTTGCGCGATCGCGGCTAGCTGCAGGTCGTCGCGGAACTTGTCGAAGATGCTGCGGGCTTTGTCGAGGCGGCGTGCTTGTTCGTCGGTGGGCCCGATGTGCATCACGATGTTGTCGCCGTCGGTGTGTTCGTCGAGGTAGGAATGGGCGAGCTGCTCGACGGGACACGTCCTGCCCGACAGGCCAGCGGCACAGACTCCACCTGCCTGGTGGTTCTGGTCGGCGTCCGCGAACGCCTCGGCGTGGTTGGTGTCGCCGAGCAGGCGCGCGACGTTCGCGGCGCGCTGCAACACAGTCCGCTCAGGCATTGACGGTCACCTCTGCGGGCTTGCAGTCCGGGCAGAAGTCGCCGCGTTTGTCGCAGGACCAGCCGTGTTTGATGGCGTGCGCCCGGATGTACCCGAACCGGGTGGCCTGGTCGTCGAGGTCGGACACGAGGATGTCGGCCACGATCCTGGTCTCGCACTCGTCGCAGAACACGCCGAGCGCGCACGGGTACCCGGTCGGCTGCGGCAGTTCGATCTTGGCGACGCCCGGGCCTGGCCCGAAGTCCTCGTACCACACCGGTTTCCCGTGCTGCTCGGCGTAACGGATCTCGCGGCGGGTGGACTCGCCGATGTATCCGTCGACCGTGACCACGATTACCTCGTCCGCGAGGTCGATCTTCCGGAAGTGCAGCTCGTCGAGCATCCGCTTGACCGCGTTGCCCTGGTCCTCAGCGGCGACGATCGAGAACGGGGCGAGCACGATCCGGCCGGCGGCTGTGTTCTCGGCGGCGACGATCAGGATCTGGTCGAAGAATCGCATGCTGCCGGACAGGCACACGATTCGTGGGCGCGTCTGGTCGCTCATCAGATGAACTCCGTTTCCGGAACCACGGCCCACGCAACCAAGTCCTGCCGGTAGCGCTGGCGTATTTCGGTCAGCAGGCTGCGGAGCAGGCCGGCGCTGTCGGCCGGAAGCTGGATGGCGATGCAGGCGTTCTGGAACGGCGAGGTCGGCGAGGAGTACCACTGGCCGTAGAAGCCGGTGGCGTGCCTGGCCATCGCGCTGTGGAACTCACTCAGGAAGTTCGCCCACTCTTGCTGTGTGAGTTTGTTGTCGCTGTTGCCGATCGAGGCATAGACGGTGATCGTGTCGGTCACTCGGGTCTCCCTGTGGGTTGGTGGTCCCGCCGGGGGAAGCTCGGCGGGACCACCCTGATGGGGTTGCGTCAGTGGGTTTTCTGTTTGGCGCGCAGGGTTTCGACCGCGATCTCGGCCGCCTTGCCGACGAGGGTCGCGACGTCGAACCCGCCTTTCTTGGCGGCGTCGTAGCAGTCCTGCGCGCTGATCTCGGATGCGACCACGCCGATTACGCGGTCGAGCTGCTCGTCGGGGCTGTCTTCCTTGTGGCGGTTGAGCGGCATGCCGGCCGCCGGGGAGCACGGCACGGAGCCGACGATCGGCCAGTGCGCGATGCGTTCGGGCTTCTCGTATCCGGCTGCCCCGGCGTAGTCGGTGATTGCCCACGTGGACGGGTGCGGGCGCGACGGCCACATGATCGCGATCCAGCGGCCGTCCGGGGAGCGACGTACGGTGCCGATCGGGTCGTTCGAGGCGTCGCCGATCGGCTGCCTGGTTCCCTTGCCGCCGAACCACTTCGGCTTGCGCGCGGTCATGCTTGGGTCTCCTGTGCTGCGGCGTCGGTTGCGGCTGGCCCGTGTGTCGGGCAGGGCTCTGCGGCGACCGGTGCGCCGCACTGCGAGCAGACCTTGCATCCCGCGTGCCGGTCCCAGACTTCGGCGTATCCGGGTGGTGCGTCGATCAGGGCGAGGGACCGTGCTACGACGGCCCGTGCATGCTCGGCAACCTGCTCGTCGGTGAGCGTGGCGTTGCGGCGGCCGGCCACTCGCCAGCGCCAGGCGACGAACGCGACCAGGCCGAGCCCGAGCAGCGTCGTGAACGTGAGGGCGGGTGCTTTCCCTGCCGTACGGGCGACGGCGAGTCCGAACAGGACAGCGCCGCCGCCGGTCACGATGGTGACGGCGAGCATGGCGAGGTAGCCCTGTACCTGCTCCCAGAGGTCGCCGAGTTGAGTCCACATGAGGTGCCGGTCGTGGCGGGTGTGCTGCGCGCTCATCGGTGTCCCTCCGCAGTGCAAGTGGGGCAGATGTCGCGGAACTCGCCGAGACGGCCTAGCGGCCGGGACCAACCTTGGGCTGATGCGGCGTCGCGGGTGACGTACTCGTCGCCGGGGTGCTCGTACGAGACGTGGCAACGCACGCCGCTCGCTGCGACGCGATCGCAGCTCAGGCGCGTTGTGGTGGCGATGGCGCTCATCGGGAACCGTCCACGTAGGTCTCGTGGTCGGTGGCGCCGCAGTGTTCGCAGTAGTGCGCGTCCGCGTGCTCGTCGGTGCGGGCCGGGACCATGGTCCAGTCGCACCACACGATCGGCCGGGTGTCCTCGACTGCGGCCTTGAGCGCGTCGAACTTGGCGGCGGTGTCGATGCCCTTGGACGCGAGCAGGTCGATCGCGTTGAGGACGGGGTCGTCGGTGACGGCGCCGGTGACGGGGTTGGGGTCGCATTCGCCGTTGTGGCCGGCGGGGTAGCGGCACTGGCCGCCTCCGATGGGGAGGCGGCAGGCCGGGCCCGCAATGGTGGCGGTCATCGGGCGTTCGCGATCTGGAGCTGGCGGAGCGTGTGGACGGTCGGCTCGTCAACGAGCGCGGCGACCGCCTGCTCGGTGAAGAATCCGGTGTAGACGTACAGGTTGATGCCCGCGAACTTGCCGGTCACCTGGATGTGGGTGGCGGACTCGTGAACGGTGCGGGAGAGCGCGGCGTTGTCGAGCCGGTAGAACCATGCGAGCAGGGCGTCGGCGCGGCGGTTGCCGGTCACCTGTGCCCTGACCTCGTTCGTCCTGCTGTCGAGGGTGAAGAGCTCGCCGAGCTCGGGGTGGGCGTCGATGAAGTCGGCGATGGCGCGGGCCTGGTCGGTGATGGTGGTGTTGCGGCGCGGCTTCGGCTGCTCGACGGGCGTCAAGGCGTTGACGGGGAAGCCGTTTTCGGTGCCGTTGGCGAACCGAAGCCAGACGTAGTCGTGGTTCTTTGAGCCGTCCGGGTTCACGAGGTGGTCGGTGACCACGGTCGCGATGTTGTCGGTCGGGTCGATCAGGTGGCCAGCGTCGATGCGGACGGTGGTTCCCGCGGCGATGGTCGGCTCGACCTCGACCGGCTGCTCGTCGGCCCGGCGGGCCAGTTCGGCGCGGATGTGCTGCTGGGTGATGCCCAGGTCCGGGCGGGCCAGGTTGACCAGGGACACGGCGCTGTCGAGCATGCTCTGCAGCCGCTCGACGCTCGCGGTGGCCAGGATGTGGGTTCCGGTTTCGGTCGACGTGGGCTGGACCGGTTCGGCCACGGCGGGCGCGGCCTCGTCGGCGGGGACGGTGAGCGTGGTGCCGAACAGGGCGCCGTGCTGCGGGTCGGGCTGGTCGGTGAGTCCCATGCCGAACATCGGCTCGGTGTTGTTGCCGCTGGCCGGGCGGCTGTTGGTGGTCTGCATGATCGTCTCCCTTGGTGTCACCGAGAATCGGTGACGTGCCGTCCACGATACACATGTTGCGTTCGCGCACGCAACAACTAGTTCGCGAGAGAAACACTCGGCTTCGCCGCGGCCGCCTCCCGGGCCTCGTGCGCCCGACCACGTGACAACGGCACACCCCGCGGCCCCACGCACGGGCTCCCGACGCTCGCCTTGCACGGCGGCCACGTGCACGCCACCGACTGCACCAAACGACGACGAGCCGTCTCACCCTCGGCGATGTCAGCCGCGGTCGCCGGGTCCTCCCCTGCCGTGATCGCTTTCCGTTCAGCCAAGGCAGCGAGCACCCGGTCCACACCCGCGTGAATCTCGTCCGGCAACGCAACCGGCTTCCCGCGCTTGGCCGGCGGATACCGCTTCCGATCGCGGTACCACTGCACGATGTCCGCAGGCATGATCGAATCCCGCGTTTCCCGGTACCGAGCGGACCGGTAGTACTCCCCCAGCGCTTCCTCAGCCGCGGCCATCGGCACGTCCTCCAGCGACCTCGACCACAACCGGAGCACGAACCCGCCGTCGTCCGGCTCGACAAACCGCGAGTCCAGCACCTTTGCCATGACCAGCAGCTGAGCCGCTTCCTCGATCGTCACGCCGACACACCGCCTTCCAGCAACTTCCGGGACTGCTCGGCCGCAAGCTCGGCCTTGACCATCTCGACCTGGTCCAGGAACCCGAGCGCCTTGTCGACCCGCTTCGACCCGGTCGAGGCCCCGTGAGGCGCGCGCGACGGCGAGGAACGTACGCGTTCCGAACGCTCGGGTACGCCGTTCGCGGTCTTCACGAGGTCGGCGACGAGGCTGGGGAGGATGCGGGGGCCGATGCCGGTTCGGGTCTTCCAGGCTTCGAGGGCCTGGGCGACGAGTTCGGGCTCGTACTGGCCAAGGAGGGTCGAGGTCTCGCGGGCGAGGGCGGTTCGGGTTTCGGCTGGGAAGTTTGGGCCGATGGTTCGGTCGACGAGTCGGAGGGCGTCTGCGGAGCGGGGGCCGGTGATGCCGGGGCCGGTGGGTGTTTCGCCATGCTCGCGTTCGTGCGCGTGCGTAGCGGTAGTTGTGCCTTGGGCTGGTAGGTGAGCTTCTATAGGTTCGGGTTCGGGGTTCGTTTTTGCTTCGTGGTTTGCTTCCGGTTTTGCTGAAGCATTTGCTTCGGTTTTGCTTCGCCTGGTTTGGCCTGACTTGATGCCTCCCCGGCGTCCGGCCTCTTGCCGTACCTTGCGTTTAGCCTGGGCTTTCTCGGCGGATGGCTGGTAGATGTGCCAGTCGTGGAAGCGGTAGCCGGTCTCGCCTTCGACGGTGTCTTGGTGCCACAGTCCAACGGCGACGAGACGGGCGGCCATGCGCTCGCGAGGGTCGTACCGTTGCGCGACTTCTGCCGGCACGAAGCCGTCGGTTTCTTTGTCGGCGGCCCATGATCCGCAGAGTGTCCACACGCCGATGGCGGCGGCGCGGTCTTTGCCGAGTCGACGCACCTTGGGGTGGTCGTAGAAGCGGTCGTCGACCTTGAACCACGTCATGCTGCTGCGCTGCTTTCGTTGTTGATCAGTGGCCGGAGGATGGCCGCGGCGAGGAGCGGGGGGACTGCGTCGCCGACTTGTTGCTGTTGGCTGGTGCTGCCGCCGTGCCACGGGTAGTTGGGGCGGAAGCTTTGGAGTTGGGCGGCTTCGTCGATGCTGAGGGGACGTGTGGTGCCGTCGGGCCATGCCCATTTGTTGCGGCCGCATTTGCCGGTCATGGTGAACGCGGGCATGTGCATGGGTCGTCGGCCGCGGCGTTGGGCGTCGCCGCCGGTTCCGTAGTTGGAGACGAGTTCGGCGCCGTCCCAGCCGAGTGCGTGGGCCATGCTGGCGGGGCCGCCCAGGGTCGGGGTTGGTGGGCCGACTGTGCGGCCCCGGTGGGCGACGAGGATTGCTCGTTTGCGGGTCGAGGGGACGCCGTAGTCTTCGGCGTTCAGTACGCCGGTCCACACGTCGTAGCCGGCGCGTTGGAGCACTTCGGCATCTGCCGCGAAACGTGCCCGGACGGGCTTGTTTGGGGTGCATTCCCATGCGGTCCACAGTGGGCGGAGCATGAGGCACCAGCGGAGTGGCTCACGGAGGAGGTGACCGGTTTCACCGGCATACCCGGCGAGCGTGCCGGTTGACGACCAGTCTTTGCAGGGCGGCGAGAGGATTGCGCCCTCGACCCGGCCGACGAGCGGTTCGAGCGGGAACGTGGCGACGTCGGCAACCACCCGCGCGTGCCCGGCTGCCATCGCGGTGCGGCAGGCGTCGAGGCTGATGTCGACGCCAAGCATTTTGCCTTGGTAGCCGGCGATTCTGGCACCCTCGCACCACCCTCCAGGGCCAGCGAATCCGCCGATGATCACGCGGCCTCCAGGAGGAGTTTGTGGACGGTTTGCCGGTCGGCCCGGAGTGCGCGGGCGATGGCCATGACGCCGGCGCCTTGTTTGGCCATGCGGCGGGCGATTGCGGGGCGTTCGTCGAGGGTTGGGGTGGGGTCGTCGATGCGGCCTTCGGGTTCTGCTTCCCACCACATGGGGACAGGCCAGTTTTTGCGCTGTGCGAGGTTGCGGGATTTGGTGGCCGCGATCCGGTCATATAGGTCGGTTTCGTCGGGTGGCATGTCCCACAGTCGTTCGTACAGGGCTCTGCAGGCTCGGTCGGTGGTGACGAGGATGTCGTTGTCGTCGGCGACGATTCGGGCGAGGTTGGTTGGGAGCATGTCGAGGTGTGCGGCGAGTTTGGTGATGGACCAGCCGATTGCGACGAGGGCTTGGATTCGTCGGCGGGCGGGGCGGCTGGGGATGCGGGCGCCGTCGGCGAGTTCGAGTTTGACGGCGAGGATTTTTTCGGCGGTGGTGATGTATAGGCGTTCGCTGGGGCCGCGGCCTTGGGATGGGATGCCGTAGAGGAGTTTGGAGAGGGGGCCGTCGCCGGTGCCGGCGGCTTCTGCGATGGTGCGGAGGCCCATGCCGGCGGCGCGGAGTTTGTTGACGTGGTCGCGGGCTGGTTGGGCGTCGACGGTGCGGGGGCGGCCGTAGGCGTGTTGGCGGCGGAGCCAGTTGTTGTAGGTGGTGGCTGCGGTGCGGCAGGTGGTGCAGCGGCAGCCGTCGAGGCTGTACCGCTGTCGGCCGTGTGGACGTTCGGTGGTGGTCATGCGGCACCTGCTTCTCTGCGCATGCGGGCGCGTTCGGTGCTGGCCCAGCGGCGGACGTCGTGGCGTTCGGCTTCGAGGTGTTCGGCGATGTCGGGTTCGGACCATCCGCGGGTGATGAGTTCCCGGACAACTTGGCGGACTTCGTCGTCGGCGAGGGCGTGAGCGGGTAGCCGGCCGGAGAGTCCCATTTCGACAGCGAGGGCGTTGATGTCCTCGATTGGCATGGGCGGGCTGTCGGTGGGGATGAGCCTCTCCGCCCAGCCGAGTAGGTCGGTGCGGCTGGTTTTGGGCGGGACCATTGCGGCGAGGGTGGTCATGGCCGCGACGATTGGGCTGATGCCGTCTGGTGTTGGGATGGTGAAGAAAGACGCGATGGCGCTGCGGATGTCGTCGGGGCCTTCGTCGTGGACGGCGGCGACGAGGCGCATGGCGAGGTGGCTTAGGTCGTCGGCGTACTGCTCGGGTGTGGGGGTTCGCATGGGTGTGCTCCGGGAGTGTTTGGGCCGCGCCCGTTGGTGGTTGGGCGCGGCCCGGTGGTTCAGGGGTGTGGGGCACGTGGTGATGGTGGGTCCGCGGTGCCACTTCGGCGCTTGAGTCGGCGGGTCGGCATCGGTTTGCCGTACTCGGTGTGGCAGCGTTCGCAGATCTTCAGCACGAGGGGCGCCGGTCCGTCGTTGACTTCGCTGCCGGGGAACGCGACGTGTCGGGCGTACGCCTCGCCGACCGCGACTGTGAGGCGACAGCGGTATCCCTGGCAGGTGAACGCTTTCCGTGCCGTAGCGGTGTGCGCGGTCTCAGCCACGGCGGGTCTCCTCGGGTTTGGCTTGTCCTTTGCGGTAGCGGTCGCCCGCTGCGCGCAGTGCCTCGCGGATCGCGAACTGTTGCTCGGAGGGCAGGTGTGCGATTTCCGGGAGTCGGCCGGCGCAGGTGAGGTCGAACAGCATGGCCGCTGTGCGGTGTCCGAACCGTTCGGCGTGGTCGGCTGCCTGTCGGAGCGCTTCGGCGTAGTTGCGGGCTTCAGTGGGGGTGTAGTCGACGCCGTTGATTTCGACTACGCCGCGGCGGGCGTCTGCGTCGATGTCGACCCAGCCGGAATATGGGTCGTCGTCTTGGCGTTCGCTGGCGACGGTGAACATCCATCGCGCGTGCCAGTCTTCTTGCCAGATGGGGGTTAGGTCAGCCATGGCGGGCCTCCGGGACGGTCGCGGTGTCGTCGCGTCGGCCGCGCCACCATCGGTTGCGGGACGCGCGCCTGGTGCGTTGTCGGGATGCGATGCCGGGCAACGGTTCCTCGACGAGTTTGTGCTGTTGTGCCCACACGCCCATCACGGACGAGACGAGGTTGCGGTCGTACAGCGCGCCTTCGAGTTCGTGCTCGATGAGCTTGTGGACGTCGTCGGCGGTGAACGGGCGCCCGTTCTTGGCGCAGATGGCGACGGCGAGCTCGACGATGTCGCGGTGTTGCCGGTGGCCGGTGGTTCCGGCGGCGAGGTTGACGGCCTGGCCGGCGTGCCGGTCGGCGAGCGCCAGGGTGAGCTGATCAGCCACGGATGGCCTCCTCGAACTCGGGCAGCAGACCGGCCTCGACGAGTCGGTGTGCGGCGTCCTGCATGTCGTCTGGCAGTGGTTCGCCCGTGCCGTCGACCCATTCGTCCGACGGGCGCACGTAGCCGAGCTCCTCGGCGATCACGAGCAGCGACACGGCGGCGGTCGCCGGGTCGGCCTCGGTCACGGTGAATCCCGGGATCTCAATCACGGCTGACCTCCAGGTCCAAACTGGCCGGTGGGTCGAACCCCACGGGCTTACCTGCCTTGTGGTTCTCGTTCCACTCCCACAGCCATTCGTGGACGCTGCCGCCGTCGTCCCAGGCTTCGGCGAGGTACTCGGCGACCTGGGCGGCGTGCGTGGGTGCGAGCCGTTCCAGTTCGGCCATGAGCGCCACGATCGTGAACCCGTTGATGATGTGGTTGGTGCGGTGCCGGAATTCCTCGTCCTTGGCGTCGAACACTCGGTCGCAGTGCTTCTTGCTGAACGCCAAGAAGTCCCGGATGATCGCGCCGGGCGTGGCCGGGACGTCGCCGATCGGTTCGCGCTGTGGCGGGTCGAGCAGGTCGGCCCGGTGCGCCAACTCGGCCGCGGCCTCTCGCATTTGCTGCGGGTCGAGCAGGGTTCCGGGGCCGTCGCTCGGCGCCGCGATCCAGACGACTATGCCCTTGTCGTTGGCTCGGGTGGGTTCCATGACGAAGCTGTTGTCCCCGTCGGTGTTCTTCCACGTCCGGCCGTCGTACTGCTTCGGCTTGGTGCTCATCAGTTGGTCGCCCTCGCTTCCGGCGCGGTGTCCCAGCCGATCGCGTATCCCCAGTCGGTGGTCCGGCTGCTGTCGCCGCACATTTTGTGGACGAGCGGGGAAGCGGTCGCGGCGGCCAACGCCAGCGTCGCGTGCACCTGTGCCAATCCGACCAACTCGGCGACGTCAGACGAGTTGTTCTTCTTTGCCTGCTCGGCGGTGTCGGCCCAATACTCGGCGCGCTGGTAGTGCTCGGGTCCTGTCATGATGCGATCCTTTGTGGACGTAAGGGTTTTGACGTGAGGTGCCAGCGCTCGCAGAGGTGGCACTGGTAGTAGCGGCACTCAAGGCGGCGCCCGCCGGGCCGGGGCGTGGACCAGATAGCCGAGAGCGCCGCGTCGGCGGCGGCCTCGGTCCGGAACACGCGCTTACCCGACGGGCACCCGCCGCTCATGGCGCCTCGATGTCCGGGCGCGGCACGAACTTCAGCGTGGTCTTCGTGCTCGGCTTCGTCGGCGCCTTCGAACCGGCCTTGATGTAGTCCTGCCGGACCGTGTCGCCATCGATCAGCCAAGACGTCGACTCCAGCCACAACAGGCCGCCGTGCTCGAAACCGACGTCGACAACCTCGTCCTGATCAGCCGGGCGGATGGCGTCGAGCGCGCCCTTGGCTTCTTTCTCCCGCTTTTCGGCGGCGCGTTTGTCTTCCCTGGCTTGCCACAGTTTTTCGGCCCATTCGCGGCCGTTGGGGTCTTCCAGGTACAGCACCGATCGCGGGTCCCGGCCGGGAGTGGCGCCCTCCCAACAGATCCGCTGGAACGGGCAGTGGCCGCAGAACGCGGAGTCCGGGGCGTAGTCGCGGTTCAGCATCTCCGGCTCGACGCCGCGCACGGATTCGAGCCACGCCAAAGCGTCCCGGACGTGCTGCATCTTGAATGTCCCGGTCCACCGGTACAACTCACCGGTGTCGCGCGCGATGTAGTCGATCACGATCCGCTTGACCTTGATCCCCTTCTGCAGCAATGCCGCGCAGTACCCGCACGTCTGCCACAGATGAGACCTATCCGGCCCGTGCAACTTGATGTGCTCAAGCCACCGGGACGTGGTCGTTTTGACGTCGATCAAGTCGCCGGTGTCTGCCTCGTACCGGTCGAGGTGCCCGGGGATGCCCGCGAACACGACGGGGTACTCGACCAGGTCGTCCGGCCCGGCGGTCTCGGCGAGCCGCTGTTGTACCGCGTCGTGAATCGCGGTCCCCATGACGGCCTGCAGGCTCCCGCCGGGATTGGACGGCTCGGTACCGGCGAGCCGGTATCCGGCGCGGCGTTTGCAGCCGCCCACTTCGGACCAGCCGAGTTCCCGTTGCCGGGAGCGGGGCCGCGAACGGTCCCACTCCAGCAACAGGTCCGCAGTGGTGCGCTCTGCCTCCGTGGTGGTCATCAGAACGGGCACCGTTCCCGGCTTTCGCGAACCATCTTCGTGGCCTGCTGCGCCGCCCGGCTCGCGCAGATCTGCGCAATCTCGGCGACCTCAGCGACGTCTGGCCATGCCTGAGACTGCGGGACGGTCACCGTCACGTCGGCGCGCAGACCGTCGGGTGTCGTGATCGTGGACTCGAACGTCCACTCGGGCGCGCTCACAGTCGGTCCCGCTGAGACTCGGACGCGGCAGGCTGCTCGAACAGCGCGCCGTCCTGCTCGTCGACGAGGTCCGCGTCGACCGGCTCCCCCAGGTCTGGCGCGGCCCCGTGCCGGTTCAACTGGTCGAGCTCGGCGAGCATCGCGGCCTCGTCCTGCGCCAGCGCAATGTTGTCCTCGCGCACCTGCTCGGCGAGCACCTCGTCCCGATCGGCGCGCTGCTGGTCGGTCCGCTCGGCGACCACGGTCGCGAGCGTTGGCCGCTCCGGTTCGAGCTCGCCCGGCTCGGCGTCGGTGAAGCCGAGCGCGATTTCCGGGCACAGGAAGGTGCACGCGCGGCCGGTCGCGCGCCACATCAGCATGCGCTCCGGGTGGTTCTGCCAGATGTCCTTTTTGGTCAGACCTGCGCGCTTGGCCTGCTCGATGGTGTAGGTCTCGGTGTGCGACTCTCCTGTGTCGCCGCGGGTGACCTTGACGGTGGCGTGCTGGGCGTCGTTCTCCAGGACGGTGATCCGGTGCCCGGCCTTGCGGGCGAGCGCAAGCCACGTTTGCCCTGCGAGGGAGGGTCGGCCGTTGACGACGTAGACGCCCTGCATGGCCTGCATCGGGGCGAGTCCGAGTTCCTGCCCGTACATCAGGATCACGAGCACGTCGGACGGCTTGCCGCGCAAGTCCTTCGGGATAAGGCTGGAAACGGCTAGGTTCTTCGCCAGCCGGAACGCGGTGTCAAAGTCGGACTGTCGGCCGCCGAGCGCAATCGGAGCGCGGCGCGGCTGCTGCTCGGTCGTCGCAACCTCGGTGTTGGTCGTGCTCATTTCTTCTTTCCGTCCTTCGGCTTGGGTGCGTTGTCTTTGAGCAGCTGGTCGAGTTCCTGCTCGGTCTTCGCCCGTTCGCTCTCCTGCTTGCCGACGACCAGATCGGTGGCCTTTTCGGTGAGCCATTTCCCGAGTCCCATCAGGCGGCCACCTCGACCCGGATCGGCTTGCGCGAGCGCGGGTCCTGCTCGGCGACCGCGCGCAAGATCACGTCCGCAGCGCAGTTCTCGGGGCAGATCTCCTTGAGCCGGATCGGCTCGATGTCGTCGATGTCCTCGGTCGGTTCGCCGTAGACCCGCACGGTGGCGAGGGCTCCGGCCTCGCCGCACCACTCGCACTGCTGCGGTTCGCCGTAGTCGTGGTCCGGCACGATCTCGACACCCCGGAACGGCTGAGCGAGCAGGGTTTCCAACGTCCATACAGACGTGGCGTAGGCTGTCGTCATCGATCGGATTCCGATCTGATCGTCTCCCTGAAAGCCCCGTCGGCCGGCCAGCTGCGCGGGGCTTTCGCTTGTCGTGGTCACTGCTCGGCCTCGCCGAGCACCTCGAACAGGTCCTCGAACTTCTGCCGCGGCAGGGCGGCGAGTGCTCCGGCGATGAACGCGCCGCCGGGCCGGATCTCGTCGGCGAGTACGCGGACGACGGTGGACCGGGCCACTCCCATTGCCTTGGCGAGCGCGTAGTCGGAGCTGTAGCCCGCTTCGGTGCGCGCGACGGCGAACCCGGTTTTGCGGACCTTGATCTCTTGCGGCATCTCCACCTCGCGTTTCGTGCGGGGAGCAACGGTTTCGTGCTCGAACGAAACACTACGTGGTGCCGTGCGCGGGCGCAACACTCGGTTCGCGGACGCAACAGACGAGCCGCGTTAGCGTCGGTACTTGTGATTACGCCGAACGGCCTACAGGTGCACAGGTGTTCGTCGCCCACCAGCGGCATTCAGTGCCGTGCGCCTAGCAAACGTTGCGTGCGAGCACGTAGCATCGACGTCTATGGGTGACTCCACGCAATGGTGGAACTACGTCCAGCGCCGACTAGATCAGCTGGACTGGAACACGACTGCCTTCGAACGAGCATCAGGCATCAACCGCAGCCGCCTGGTCGCCTGGCGCAACGGCGCCGCCGTCAGCGTCGAAAACGCGCGAGCCGTCGCAGCAGCTTTCAGCGACCCAATCCTCTCGGTCCTCGTCGCCGCCGGCATCCTCACGCCAGCCGAGGCGGGCCAGCCGGCCGAACCCATCCTGGACGCAGCGTCACTCAGCGCAGAGGAACTCGCAAACGAGGTACGGCGGCGACTGCTGGAGACCCACGCGCCAACGGCCAGTGAGGTAGTTGCTGACAGTCACCGCTACACGTCGCGACGCAAGAGTCCAAAGGCCTCACAAGGTCGCCAGACCGGGCCGTAGAGTCCCAAAAGGACCGCGATCCTGCACCTTCTGACGTGGGAAAACAACTCGAAACCGGAAAATTGCTCCAAATGGGTGTATAGCCTTTATATGAGTAACGCGGCGTAGTGCGCAGACCGACGAATCGGGCATGACCGATCTTCTGGGGGCGCTCATCGCGCTGCAAACCGCGATCGCCGCAGCTGGCACCATCCGGATCTCTCACACCGCGATCGACGACATGGCGTGGGTCGTCGACCACGCCACCGGCACCATCCATCTCGACCCGGACCTGCCCACGGACGAGTGGTACGCCGCACTTCACGAAGGCCTCGACGCCCTCGCAAGTCGAGCAAGGGCGAGTCGAGGCGACCCGTTCGGCATGGAGGCCTTCGGGCCGGTTACGGCGGACGGTGCACGGGTAATCCCGATGCGGCCGAGGCTGAGACTGATTGACGGACCTTGATCGTTTAGCGATCCCCTCATTCGGCTAGTTGCGCTCCCCGCTATCCTGGTAAACGACCAGATAGCGGGCCGCTCACGGCTAGCCTCCCTTACAAGGAGGGGGTCGCAGGTTCGAAACCTGCTACGCCCACGGGCTCGGGTGACGTGTGCTCGCGGAGAGCGCGAGCCGGGTCGCCCGTCCGATGTTGGGGGGCCGAGCCCCCAAGCCCCCCACGTGCGGCCTTCGGCCGCCCCGCTTTTCGCTGTGGCTTCTCACTCACTTGCGCGCTTCGCGCGCCTCGCTCTCCAGCGTGGCTCTTCACTCACTTGCGCACTTCGTGCGCTTTGGGTTCCAGCGTGGTTGGGCGCTTTTGGGTGAGGGCTTCTGTTCTTTTGCGGTCACGCTTTTGGATGGTTGTGCGGGGTTTTTGTGGTGATCATTGGGGGGTTTCCTGTGAGGCGAGGGATTGTTGTCGCCTGTTTTGCTGGACTGCCTGTCATGAGCATGGTCGGATGCGGCGGTGATGCGCGCCGACCGTGACGCCTTGCACCAGCTCTACGCTGCGGTCCGCGGCAGGTCCGGGAGCCGGCGGCGCAGCCTCCCACTGTCCGCGATCGACCTCACCGACCGAGGACGGGTCCTCACGTTCCTCACCATGAATCCCAGTACCGGCCAGAAGCAGATCAACCTCGTGCCCGGCACGCGAGCGAACCTGGCCTCGGTCCTGAAGGCCACCTGCGACGGTCTTTGACGTGCCGTTCCCGTTGATCTGTCCTGTCTGTTGTCGCCTGTTTCACAGGGTTGCGGAGTGCACTCCAGGGGGATGATGGGAGGACCTATGACTTCCTGGGGGTGGCATGACGGAGACGGCCCAGCGTGCTGTCGGGCTGCGGTCCGAACGGGGGCCGGTGCTCGGCTCGATCATGCTGTCGACGGCGCTGGTGGCGCTGGACAGCACGATCATCGCCACCGCGGTGCCGTCGATCGTCGGGGATCTGGGTGGTTTCACGCAGTTCCCGTGGCTTTTCTCCATTTATCTGCTGACCCAGGCGGTCACCGTCCCGCTGTACGGCAAGTTCGCGGATCTGTTCGGGCGCAAACCGGTCGTGCTGTTCGGGATCGGGGTTTTCCTGCTCGGATCCGTGCTCTGCGGAGTCGCGTGGAGCATGCCGGTGCTCATCGTCGCGCGTGCCGTTCAGGGAATCGGAGCCGGTGCCGTCCAGCCGATCAGCATGACAATGCTGGGTGATCTGTACACATTGGAGGAACGGGCCCGCGTGCAGGGCTACGTGACCAGTGTGTGGGCCGCCGCCTCATTGGTCGGGCCCGCGCTGGGTGGCGTGTTCTCCGACTACATCTCCTGGCGATGGATCTTCTTCGTGAACATCCCGTTCGGCGCGCTGGCGGTCTGGATGCTGGTCCGCGGCTTCCACGAGAAGATCGAGCGGCGGAAACACAGAATCGACTACACCGGATCCGCCCTGTTGACCGTCGGATGTGCCCTGGTGCTGCTCGGGCTGCTCGAGGGCGGCATCGCGTGGGCGTGGGACTCGGTGCCGAGTGTGCTGATCTTCGCGGTCG
Source organism: Kibdelosporangium banguiense (assembly GCF_017876405.1). Taxonomy (GTDB): domain Bacteria; phylum Actinomycetota; class Actinomycetes; order Mycobacteriales; family Pseudonocardiaceae; genus Kibdelosporangium; species Kibdelosporangium banguiense. Next base: position 12,784,310 of record NZ_JAGINW010000001.1, read on the forward strand.
GGATCGCGGTGCTGGTGGCGTTCGTGTTCGTCGAGCGCCGCGCCGCCGAACCGGTACTGCCGATGTGGGTCTTCAGCAACCGGACGCTGATCGGCGGCAACCTCATGGCGTTGATCGTCGGCGCCATGCTGATGGGCCTGACCTCCTACCTGCCGACCTTTGTCGAAAGCGTGATCGGCACCGGCGCCCTGGTCGCCGGCTTCGCCCTCGCCGCGATGACGATCGGCTGGCCCATCTCGGCCACCCTCGCCGGCCGCGTCTACATGCGGATAGGCATGCGGGACACCGCCCTGATCGGCTCGGTCTTCGTCATCGCGGGCGCGGTCCTGGTCGCGCTGCTGGGCCGCGAAGCCCAGGTCTGGCAGGCGGCTGGGGCCGCGTTCGTGGTGGGCGTCGGCCTGGGCCTCTCCGCCAGCCCCACCCTCGTCGCCGTCCAGACGACCGTCGACTGGCAACGCCGGGGCGTGGCGACCGCGACCAACATGTTCGCCCGCTCAATCGGCAGCGCGATAGGCGTCGCGATCTTCGGCGCCATCGTCAACGGCACGCTCGCCGGCCGGACCCCCGACAAGGACACCCTGTACACCGGCATCCACAACGTCTTCCTCACGCTGATCGTCGTTGCGGTACTCAGCGTCGGCGCGTTGCTCCTGATGCCACGCCGGCCCCACAGCAGCTAGGTCGAGACGGCGGCCTTGGCGCGTTTGGCGTCGCGGGTCCAGGACAACCAGCCCCAGATCACCAGACCTGCGAAGATTGTGTAGATCAGGGCGCTGAACCAGAGGTTCGAGGCGATCTGCAAGGGCACACCCACCGCGTCGACGGCCAGCCAGACCAGCCAGAACTCGACAAGGCCCCGGCCCTGCAGGGCGAAGGCGACGACCGTTCCGACGAAGATTGCGGCGTCAGGCCAAGGTGCCCAAGAGGCATCGAGGGCGTCCAGCAGCAAGGCCGTGGCAACCGTCCCCAGAGCAAGAGCCGCCACGATCACCAGGAGCTCGCGGGGCGTCGAACGGCGGACCACGACGCCGAAGACGGGATCGCGGTGGCGGGTCCAGGCCCACCAGCCGTAGATGCTGATCAGCAGGATGATGACCTGGCGTGCGGCCAGGCCGCCCAGGTGTGCCGAGATGTAGACGCTGAAGAGCATCACGGTCGCGGCCACTTGGACCGGCCACGTCCAGAGAGTGCGGTACTTGGCCAGGAACACCACGGCCAACGCACAGATCTGGCCGATCAGTTCGGCGTAGGACGTCCACTGCCCCAGCAGGGTGACACCGTGATCCAGAAAGAACCGCACCCGAGCCTCCTCACCCCATTGCCTCTCAGCAACAGTGCTACCGCGCCGGGGTGTTCCGCGCCAGAGTGTGAGCTGCCTCTCCACCCCGGCGCCGATCGTCCCTTGTGGACACCTCGGTCCCACGATCGGGGGACACCGCTGGCGCGGTGATCAAGATCAGTCCATAGTGGATCTACCGGTGGGGACCGGGGAGAAGGCCCTCTGGAGTGCAGCGCACCACTACACTCCAGAGGGCCTAGTACTTCGGCGCTTCGCACCTTCGCCGAACTTCCGTTCCGGACTCTTCGGGGGCAGCGCCCCCAAACCCCACTGGACTCCAGAGGGCCTAGTACTTTTCCCAGTATCGGCCCGTGCGAAGCTGGGCGGATGAGAGCAGGAGCCGTTTCCGCCAGGACGCTCGCCGAGCTGGAGCGGGCGTCGGGCAAGCTGGCCTCCGCCACCCTGGCCGCGATGGACTCGCAGTTCGCCTGGTTCAGCCGGATGCCCGCGGACCAACGGGCCAGCGTCCTGCTGATCGCGCAGTCCGGCGTCGCGGGGTTCACCGCATGGCTCAAGGACGAGAACGAAGCCCTGCGGCTGACCACCGACGCGTTCCGCGCCGCGCCGCGTGACCTGTCCCGGTGGATCAGCCTCCGGCAGACCGTCGAACTGGTGCGGGTCGCGTTGCAGGTGTTCGAAGGGCAAGTCCCTGACCTGGCCGCGGACGCGACCGAGCGCGCGATCCTCAGTGAGGCGGTTCTGCGGTACGGCCGGGAAGTCGCGTTCGCCTCCGCCATGTCGTACGCCTCCGCCGCGGAGGCGCGGGGCGCTTGGGACGCGCGGCTGGAAGCTCTCGTCGTGGACGGCATCGTGCGTGGCGACGCCGAAGAAGCGCTGCTCTCACGTGCCGCGGCGCTTGGGTGGGATCCGGCAGCCGAGGCGACTGTGCTCGTGGGCAACAGGCCGTCGGATGACCCACCGACGGTCGTTTACGAAGTCCGTAGCCGTGCGGCGCGTGCCGGTCGCGCGGTCCTGCTGAGCGTGCAAGGCACCCGTCTTGTCGTCGTGCTCGCGGGGCCGACGGACGACCTGACTGGTGAAGAACGCCGTGGCCGCACGTCGAGCAAGGCTGTGCTGGACCGGATCACGGCAGCGTTCGGGGACGGTCCTGTCGTCGCGGGGCCGACCGTGGCAAGCCTTGCCGAGGCACACCGCAGTGCTGCCGATGCGCTGTCCGGCCTGCGTGCGGTGGTCGGCTGGCCGGCCGCGCCCCGGCCGGTAAGATCAACCGACCTGCTCCCCGAGCGGGCGCTCGCCGGTGATCCGGAGGCCGAATGGCAGCTGGTGGACCGGGTCGCGCGGCCGTTGGAGGACGCAGGCGGCTCGTTGCTCGAGACCGTGGACACGTATCTCGAGGTCGGCGGGGTCCTGGAGACGTGTGCCCGGCAGCTGTTCGTGCACCCGAACACAGTGCGCTACCGGCTGCGCCGGGTCGCGGAACTGACCGGCCGCAACGCCAACGACCCGAGGGACTCGCTCGTGCTGCGGGTAGCCCTCGCGGTGGGGCGCCTGGCCAGGGCGAGGGGCCTGTGGTGACCGAGATAACGCCCGGCGCGCATCGGTGACGACCGTTCACGTCCACAACGTTTTCGCGTTTCAGCCGGTCATCTGTGGGTACAGGTTGTAGACACGCTACAAAATAGCGGGTCGTACTTGGTAACTGGCAGCATCCCGATACTCGGTGGTCAGAGTGTTCAGTTGTCGTGTGATCGCGATACTCGCCCCCGGCCAGGGCTCCCAGACGCCAGGAATGCTGTCCCCGTGGCTTGAGCTGGACGGCGCCGAAGAGCGTCTCGCCGGCTGGTCCGAGCGCGCCGGCCTGGACCTCAAACGCCTGGGCACCACGGCGACGGCGGACGAGATCGTCGACACGTCGATCACGCAGCCACTGGTCGTCGCGGCCGCGCTGCTGGCGCAGGCCGAGCTGGAGAAACGGTTCACGCTCGGCGCGGACACCATCGTCGCCGGTCACTCGGTGGGCGAGCTGGCCGCGGCCGCCGTCGCCGGTGTGCTCACCGCGGATGACGCGGTCGGCCTGGCCGCCGTGCGTGGCCGTGAAATGGCCGCCGCGTGCGCGCTGCACCCGACGGGTATGACCGCCATCCTGGGCGGCGACCGTCAGACGGTGGTCGACAAGCTGGCGGAGTACGGCGTCGACCCCGCCAACCAGAACGGCGCAGGCCAGATCGTGGCCGCCGGTGACCTGGCCTCGCTGGAGAAGCTGGTCGCCGATCTGCCGGCCAGCGTGAAGTCCCGTACTTTGAAGGTGGCGGGCGCCTTCCACACGAAGTACATGGAGCCGGCTCAGGACGCGCTGCGCGCGTACGCCGAGACCGTCGCCACGGCGGACCCAGCCAAGACGTTGCTGTCCAATGCCGACGGCGGCGAAGTGACCACCGGCGCGGAGACCCTGACCAGGCTGGTCAGCCAGGTCACACGCCCTGTCCGGTGGGACGCGTGCATGGCTACGCTCGGCGAGCGCGGGGTCGCCGCGGTCGTCGAACTGCCGCCCGCGGGCGCGCTCGTCGGCCTGATCAAGCGTGAGCTGCCCGCCGTGGCGCGGGTGCGGCTCAAGACACCAGAGGACTTGGACTCCATCGCGGAGTTCGTGGAGGGCACCCAGTGAGCAGTACGCTCAACATCTCGACCGGCCCGGCCGGCAGCCGCATCGTCGGCGTCGGCAGCTTCCGGCCGGAGCACATCGTCACCAATGACGACCTGTCACAGCGGATGGACACCAGCGACGAGTGGATCCGCACGCGGGTCGGCATCATCGAGCGCCGCTACGCCGGTCCGGATGAGTCCCTTGTGGACATGGCGGTCACCGCAGGCACCCGCGCGATCCAGGACGCCGGCCTGCAACCGTCCGATTTGGACACCGTGATCGTGGCCAACTGCACGATGCCCTCCCCCATCCCGAACGCCGCCGCCCAGGTCGCCGACCGGATCGGCGTGAAGGCCGCAGGCGCGTTCGACCTCAACGCCGCGTGCGCGGGGTTCTGCTACAGCCTGGCCACCGCCTCGGACCTGATCCGGTCCGGCTCCGCCGGCCGGGTGCTGGTGATCGGCGCGGAGAAGCTGACCGACTGGGTGGACCCGACCGACCGGGCGAACGCGATCATCTTCGCCGACGGCGCGGGTGCGGCCGTGGTCGGGCCGTCCGACGAGCCGGGCATCGGCCCGGTCGCGTGGGGCAGCGCGGGCGACATGGTCGACATGATCTACAACCGGGACAACCGGTACATCTACCAGGAAGGCCAGACGGTCTACCGCTGGGCCACCGGCCAGATCGCGCCGATCGCGATGCGCGCGCTGGAGCTGGCGGGCCTGCAGCCGTCCGACGTGGACGCACTGATTCCGCACCAGGCCAACTTGCGCATCGTCGAGGCGATCGCCAAGAAGCTACGGGCGGCGGGCGCCAAGGAGAAGATGGAGGTGGCCGACGACATCACCTACACCGGCAACACCTCCTCGGCGTCGATCCCGATCGCGCTGGACCACATGCGCAAGGCCGGCCGGGTGAACACGGGCGACGTGCTGCTGATGGTCGGCTTCGGCGCCGGCCTGTCGTACGCCGGCCAGGTAGTGATCAGCCCCTGACTCCCGGGCGGGCATACTGCCCGCCGGTGGATTTACCGCAACAGAAAGGGAAATTTCGATGGCGAACGAAGAAGTCCTGGACGGCCTGGCCGACATCGTCGAAGAGGTCGCCGGCGTGGCCAAGGACGACGTCACCGTCGACAAGTCCTTCGTGGACGACCTGGACATCGACTCCTTGTCCATGGTGGAGATCGCAGTGCAGGCCGAGGACAAGTTCGGCGTGAAGATCCCGGACGACGAGCTGGCGAACCTCAAGACCGTCGGCGACGCCGTCGACTACATCACCAAGAACACCGTGTGAAACGAGCCGGCGTCCCCGCCTTGCGCGAACCTCGCCGAGGCGGCCGCCGGCCCGCGAAGCTTCCAACCGTGCAGGGGCGGAGATTCAATTGAGCAACGACATCGTCATCACCGGGCTGGGCGCCACCACACCGCTCGGCGGAGACGTCGTGTCCACGTGGGACGCACTGCTCGCCGGCAAGAGTGGCGTGTCCACACTCGACGTCGGGTGGGTCACGGACTTCGGCCTGCCCACCAGGATCGCCGCCACCCTCGCGGTCGAGCCGACCGAGGTGCTGCCGCGAGTCGAGGCCCGCAGGCTGGACCGCTGCGAACAGGTCGCGGTGATCGCGTCCCGGCAGGCCTGGGCGGACGCCGGGCTGACCGGGGACTCGGTCGATCCCGACCGGCTCGCGGTGATCATCGGTACCGGCATCGGCGGCGCGTCCACCCTGCTCAATCAGGACGACCTGCTGGAAGGTCCTGGTCTGCGCAAGGTCTCGCCGCTGACCGTGCCGATGCTGATGCCCAACGGGCCGGCGGCGCACGTCGGCATCGAGCTGAAGGCCCGCGCCGGTGTGCACGCCCCGGTGTCGGCCTGCGCGTCCGGTGCCGAGGCGATCGCCTGGGCGTACCGGATGCTCAAGACGGGTGAGGCGGACGTGATCGTCGCCGGTGGCGCGGAGGCCGCGATCGCCGGGATCACGATGGCGGGTTTCTGCCAGGCCCGCACCATGAGCACCCGCAACGACGAGCCCGAGAAGGCCTCCCGCCCGTTCGACGTCCAGCGCGACGGCTTCGTGCTCGGCGAGGGCGCGGGGATCATGGTGCTCGAGCGCGAGGACCATGCCAAAGCCCGCGGCGCGAAGATCTACGGCAAGCTGGCCGGCGTCGGCACCAGCTCCGACGGCTACCACATCACCGCGCCGGACCCCGAGGGCGCGGGCCAGGCCAGGGCGATCACCGCCGCGCTGCGGACCGGCCAGATCGACCCGGCCGACGTCGGGCACGTCAACTGCCACGCGACGTCCACCCCGGTCGGTGACGTGACCGAGACCCTCGCGATCCGCAAGTCGATCGGCGACCACCCGGTGCTCACCGCACCGAAGGGCTCCTTCGGCCACCTGCTCGGCGCGGCCGGCGCGGTCGAGGCGATCGTGACCGTACTGTCCATTCGCGACAGTGTGGTACCTGCGACGTTGAACCTGGAAGACGTCGACCCGGGAATCCTGCACGACGTGGTCGCAGGCGAGCCCCGCAAGATCGACCTGAAGGCCGCGGTCAACGACTCGTTCGGCTTCGGCGGGCACAACGTCGCGCTGGCCTTCACCTCCGTCTGACCCCGGGATTCACCCGCCCGCCCTTGTTCGCCGACAGCCGGACAAGGGCGGGATTCGGTAGTGCCTGGCCCGGTGTAAGTTCCCCGTCTATGCGAACCCGTCTGGTCTCGTTAAGTCTCCTGTCCGTGGTCGCGCTGGTAGCGGCGTGTGGGTCCGAGACGCCCGCGGCGCCGCCCAAGAAAGCCGCTCTGGTGATCGCCCAGGGTGGTCTCGGCGACGAGTCGTACAACGACCTCGCCATGGCCGGCTTCAACACGGCAAAGCGTGAGAAGGGCGTCGAGGGCGGCCCGATCGAGTCCACCGACGTGGTCGGGCAGGGCGAGCAGCTGCTGCGCCGCGCCGCCACCTCGGACTACGGGCTGGTGATCGACCTCGAGTTCTCCCACGGCGAGATCCTGCCGACGGTCGCCTCGGCCTACCCGAACGTCAACTTCGCGTTCCTGAACAACAAGATCAACGGCCCGAACATCGCCTCGGTGCTGTTCGCCGAGCACGACAGCTCGTATCTGGCCGGCGCGCTCGCCGCGCAGATGACCACCCAGACCGGCAACCCGAAGATCAACCCGGACAAGAAGATCGGCGTGATCGGCGGTACCAAGTCGGTGGGCATCGACAAGTTCCTGTCCGGCTACATCGAGGGTGCCAAGGCCGTGGACCCGGCCATCGAGGTGCTCACCGTCTACAGCAACTCGTTCGGTGACCCGACCAAGGGCGCGCAGCTGGCCGACACCATGTTCCAGCAGGGCGCCGACATCGTCTACGCCGTTGCCGGTGGCACGGGGGCGGGCGTGATCGAGGCGGCCAAGAAGGCCAACCACTACGCCATCGGCGTGGACGACAACCAGGACAAGCTGGCGCCCGGGTTCGTGCTGACCAGCGTGCTCAAGCGCACCGACCTCGCCGTGCGCCAGGTGGTCGAAATGTTCGCGGACAACAAGTTCCCCGGCGGTCAGACGATCAACCTCGGTCTCAAGGAGGGCGGCGTGGGCCTCACGGACTTCGAGTTCACCCGCAACGAGATCCCCGCGCCGGTCCGGGCCAAGGTCGACGAGCTGAAGAACAAGATCATCTCCGGCCAGCTGAAGGTCTGGAACGTCATCGACCAGGGCTACCCCGCCTGGCTGCAAGGCTGAGATGCCGGTCCGACTGGGCGCGCGCGATGTGTCACGCGCATTCGGTTCCGTACGCGCGAACGCTCACGTCAGCCTCGACGTCCAGGCGGGCACCGTGCACGCGGTCGTCGGCGAGAACGGCGCCGGCAAGACCACGTTGATGCGCATTCTGTACGGCCTTGACCAGCCGGATTCCGGGACGGTCGTGATCAGCGACCGTCCTGTCAGATTGCGCGGCCCGGCGGACGGCATCAAGCACGGCATCGGCCTGGTGCAACAGGAACTGGCCATGGTGGGCTCGTTGACCCTGCTGGAGAACCTGATCCTGGGTGCCGAACCCCGTCGCGGACCGCGGATCGACTGGCCGAAAGCGCTTGCGGAGGCCGAAGAGCTGGCCGCGGGTGCCGGCGTCGAACTGCCGTGGCAGGCCAGGACCGACGATGTGTCGATCAGTGTCCGCCAGCAGGTGGAAATCCTGCGTGCGTTGCGCCGCGGCGCTGACGTGCTGATCCTCGACGAGCCCACAGCCGCTTTGGCGCCCGCACAAGTCGATGAGCTGCTGCGGCTGCTTCGCGGGCTACGCGACGCCGGGCGGACGGTCGTCTTCATCAGCCACAAACTCGACGAAGTCCTGGCGATCGCCGACGAGATCACGGTGTTGCGCGGTGGCGAGGTGGTCACGACCCGCCCGGTCGACGAGGTCACCCGGTCCGAACTGGTCGAACTCATCGTCGGCTCGCACGTGGAAAGCAGTGTTTTCGATTCCTCGGCCCAGGTCTCGTCGGCCCAGCTCGGTGACGAGGTCTTGCTCCTGGAGGATCGGGTTTCCCTGACCGTGCGGGCGGGCGAGATCGTCGGCGTCGCCGGTGTCGCGGGCAACGGGCAGGACGAACTCGTGGAGCGTGTCGTCGGCCTGCGCAAATGCGCCGGGCGGATTGTGCTCGACGGCAACGACGTCACAGCCCTGCCGGTAGACAAACGTCGCGCCCTGGGCCTTGGTTACGTCTCCGGTGAGCGCGGAGCAGAAGGTCTCTCATTGGACGCTTCGCTTGCCGACAACACGATCGCGGGCACACACCGAGGGCTCGCGCGGCGCGGCTGGTTGCCTCCCTCGAAGGTGCGGGCGTTCGTCCAGCGCGTGCTCGACGGCTATTCAGTCCGATATGGACGGACATCCCAGCCGGCCAGAACCTTGTCCGGCGGCAACCAGCAGCGCGTGGTGATCGGCCGCGAGCTGGACCGCGAACCACGGCTGCTGGTGGCCGCGGGCCCGACGCGCGGAGTGGACGTGCTCGGCATCGAGTTCATCCACTCGCGACTGCGGGCGTTGCGGGACAACGGTTCAGGCGTTCTGCTGGTGTCCGAGCAACTGGACGAGCTACTGGAACTGTCCGACCGGATCGTGGTGCTGCACGGCGGTGCGGTCGCCGGCGAGGTGCCCGGTGGTCCGGAAAGCCGCTACGCCGTAGGTGAACTCATGCTGGGCAGGAAACCCTCGTGAGCGTCCTGGCCGATTCCCGGTATTCGCGAGTCCTGACCAGCACGGTCAGGGCGGTCGTGCCGTTTCTGATCGCGCTGGCGATCGGCGCGGTGGTGCTGCTGGCGACCGGGCACAACCCGCTCTCCTTCTATCAGTTGCTCATCCGGGAAGCCTTCGGCGGGATGGACCGGATCGCGGCCACGCTCAGCGCCGCGACTCCCCTGCTGTTCACCGGTCTGGCGACCGCGATCGCGTTCCGGGCCGGTGTTTTCAATGTCGGCGTCGAAGGCGGGTTCGTCTTCGGCGGGCTGATCTCGGCGACGGTGGCCGCCCATCTCGGCGGGCCGCTGGCGATCCCGGCCGCGATGCTGGCCGGCATGGCCGCGGGCATCGCGGTGAGTGCGCTGCCCGGCTGGCTGCGGGCGCGGTGGAACGTCGACGAGGTCGTCGTGACGTTGATGTTCAACTTCGTCGTGGCCGGCCTGGCCGGCTGGCTGGTGACGTCGTTCTTGCAGGCCAAGGGTGTTGCCAACTCCGCGACACCGCTGATCGCCAGACCGGCCTGGCTGCCCGACCTGCTGCCGCCCTACGCGCTCACCTCGGGTGTCCTCATTGGACTGATCCTGGTCGCCGGTTACGCCGTTTGGATCAAGCATTCGGTGTTCGGCTACGAACTGCGGCAGACCGGGCTGAACCCGAGGTTCGCCGCCGCGCAGGGCATCCGGGTCGCCAGGGTGGTCATCGTCTCGATGCTCGTCTCCGGCGCGATCGCCGGACTCGGCGGCGCGGCCCACGCTTTGGGCGTCGTGCACCGGTTCGTCGACGGATTCTCGCCGGGTTACGGCTTCACCGGGATCGCCGTGGCCCTCCTTGGCCGCAACAGCGCAGGTGGCGTGGTGCTCGGCGCGGTGCTGTTCGGGGCATTGGCCTCCGCCGGAACGACTGCGCAACTGTTCAGCAACATCCCGCTCGACATCGTGGACGTGTTGTCCGGCACTGTCATGATCTTCGCCGTGGTCCGGCTCTGGCGGCAGCGATGATCCAGGGCATCGTCATGTCCGCGCTGCTGCTGTGGACGCCACTCGCCCTGGCCGCACTGGGCGGCCTGCTGCACCGCGTCAGCGGTGTGGTCAACATCGGGCTGGAAGGGCAGATGCTCGCCGGTGCGCTGATCGGCGCGCTGGTGTCCGGGCTGACCGGGAACTGGGCGGTGGGCGTGCTCGCGGCGGGTGCGGCCGGCGGGCTGCTCGGGCTGCTGATGTCGTTGTGCATCACCAGACTCGGCGCGAACGAGATCATCACCGGGCTCGGCTTCACCATCGTGATCAGCGGCCTGATCGGATACCTGCTGCGCAGCGTCTTCGAGGTGTCAGGCACGTTGCGGGTCACCGGACTGGATCCGTTGCCGGAGATTCTTGGCCAGGATCCATTGTTCTGGCTGACAATCGTGCTTGTGCCGACGATCGCGTGGGCCCTGAAGAACACCGGAGCCGGATTGCGGCTGCGGGCGACCGGCGCCGGCTTCGACGCGGCCGGCGCGCTTGGGCTGCCCACCAACCGCATCCGGGACATCGCCGGCACGCTCGCCGGGGTGTTCGCGGGCATGGCGGGCGCGCAGCTGGTCCTCGGCCAGGTCGGGCTTTTCAACGAGGACATGGTGGCCGGGCGGGGTTTCATCGCACTGGCCGCGTTCTACTTCGGGCGTTCCAGGCCGTTGCCGACGGTGCTGGCCTGTTTGCTGTTCGCGGTGTTCGACGCCACCCAGGCGCGGTTGCAGACCGCGGGAGTACCCGCCCAGCTCATCCAGACTCTGCCGTATGTTGTTGTTATAGCGGTTCTGACGGTCACCGCCGTACGCGACGTTCGGGGAAAATCTCGAAGGGCAGGCTGAGCATGGCCGATAATCGTGTCGCATTGGTCCTGATCGACGTGCTGGACGCGTTTTTCGCGCCCGGCAGGCCGGCTTACTACCCGGATTCGGTCAAGGCCCTCGACCCGTTGCGGGCACTGCTGACCAAGGCCCGTGAGCAGGAACGACTGATCGTGCACGCGGTGGAGCGGCACCGGCCGGGGCTGGCCGACTTCGAGCACAAGAAAATTCCGGTGCACTGCGAAATCGGTGACGATCAGTCACCGTACGTAGCCGGTTTCGAACCGCTGGATACCCCGAACGAAATCGAGGTCCCGAAACGGCGGTACTCCGCGTTCTACGCGACCGACTTGGATCTGCTGCTGCGCGAACAAGGCGTGGAAACACTCCTCGTCGCGGGCGTGAAGACCAATGTCTGCGTCCGGGCGACGATCCAGGATGCCTTCGCGGGCGGGTATGAGATCCTTTTGGCGAAAGAGGCCACCAACTCGAACCGGCCGCACTTGGCCGAAGCGTCGCTCGAGGACATCGACCGCTATTTCGGGTCCGTGGTATCGGTCGAACAGGCATTGGAGCGACTGTGAGCAGCCGGGTCGCGGTTGTCGGGTACGCCAGCATGGACCACTCGATGGAGTGTGACGAGTTCCGTGCGGCGGCCGGCACCACACTGATCAAACGCCGGTTGTCCGACCCGTGGCCGGGCATCGGCGGCATCGCGCACACCGCCCGGGGCCTCGCCGCCGCCGGGCACCAGGTGCACGCGATCACGTGGGTCGGCGACGACGAGCCCGGCAAGGAGTACATGGACCGGCTCAACGGCTACGGCGTGGACATCTCGGGCATCTCGACCGACAGCGTCCGCACCCCGTCGTGTTACCTGTTCTACGGTCCCGACGGCGAGACAGTCGTCGTGTACGACCCAGGCGACCGCGCGGCCGGCAACCTGACCGAGCGGCAGCGCGAGATCGTGGCCAGCTGCGACTGGGTATGCCTGATGGTCGGCCCGCGCACCGCCAACCTCGAGGTCCTCGACCTGCTGACCGACGAGCAGCACCTGGCGTGGGGCGTGAAGGGCGACCCGGACGCGTACTCCCCCGGCGTCGTGCACCGCATCCTGGCGCGTTCCAGCGTCGTCAGCTTCAGTGCCCGCGAGCGCGTGTTCCTCGACCGCATCGTCGCCCCGCGCACGCTGCTCGAACGCACCCGCCCAGACGCGCTGCTCGCCGAGACGCACGGCCCGGCCGGTGTCCGGATCTGGCGTGGCGACCTGCACGACATGGTGCCGTGCACCGAGATCGACGCGGTGGACACGACCGGAGCGGGCGACATGTTCTTCGCTGGCATGGTCGCGAGCCTGCTCGAGCACCCCACCGAGACCCGGCAGGCGGCCGAACGCGGCGTGGAGGCCGCGACTGGCCTGCTGCTCGAACGGCTCCCAGTCAATGGCTGACCGCGCGTGGTTCCTCAGGTGCGCGGCGGACGAGGTCGCTGACCGGGCTGTCCTGGTCGGCGACCGTGGCCGCGTGGAGAAAGCCGCAACCCTGCTCGACAACGCGCAGGTACTCAACCAGGACCGTGGCCTGACGGCTGTGACAGGCCAGTACCGCGGTCGCGCGGTGACTGTGGCCGCGTTCGGAATGGGCGCTCCCATTGCGGGGGTTGTCCTGCACGAGCTGGCCATGCTGGGCGTACAACGGTTCTTACGGCTCGGCACGGTCCTCGGCATCGGCGGTACGTCGCTGGGTTCGTTGGTCCTGGCCGAGGGTGCCGTGCGCAACGAGTCGACTTCCGGCACGTATCTGCCAATCGGCTATCCCGCGATAGCCGACCACGAAATGAACACCGCACTGCGGTCCACGCTCGCAGCCGGATCCCGGTCATGGACCGCAGGTCTGATCGCGTCGTACGACGGCTTCTACACCGAGATGTTCGCCGCCGAGCCGGAACGGGCCGCGGAAACCCGGGCCAGGATGAAAGAGCTGGGCCGCAACGGTGTGAAAGCCGTCGACATGGAAACGTCCGCCGTGCTTGTGGTCGCCCGCGCGGTCGGTGCCCGTGCCGCGTCCCTCTGCCTGGCCAGCGTCGACGGGCTCAGCCAGCGGAAACTCACCGACGGCCGGACCGAGGCCGAGCTGGAGCTGCTCGTCACCGGCCTGGACAGCCTGGCGTCACTTCAGGACGTCTGAACCCCGCACTCGTCATGCGGTGGTGACGCGCCCTCCGGGCCCGTCTCGATCTTCCACTTGTTGTCCTCGCGCGCCAGCGGCAGCACGATCCGCCAGCGGATGCACTCCTTGGGCAGCTCCAGCGGTGCGTCCTCGACATTCTGGGTGCTGGTGAACGCCACCAGCACGCGCAGTTTGCGGTCCGGCGCCGTGTCGATCCGGTAGAGCACGATGCTGCCGTCCTTGGTGGACTTGTAGTCATCGGTCCACTGGCGCTTCTCGTAGGTGGCGGCACGAGCCCTGGTGACCGTCGTGCGCCACTTCTCGTAGTCCTTCTCGTTGATCGAGTCGAAGTGGTCCTGCAACAGCGACGCGATCACGCCGAACTGCGGATGCTCCACGACGTCCTGCGTCGCGGACACCTTGCTCGATCCGGGTTGTGCTGCCGGGGGCACCGTCGTGCTCGGGACTGTGGCCACGACCGGTGGCGTGACCAGATGGTCGACCGGCTTCGGCTTGTAGATCTCGCGCGCGGCCAGGCCGCCGCCCGCCGCGACCACGGCCGCGCCGAGCACGGCCAGCCACAATCGCGGCGAACGCCTAGTCGGATGCACCTTTTGAGAGTGCCATGAACTGGCCGACCCCGTTCAGCCGACCCGGTGCAGCCAGGTGACCGGTGCGCCGTCGCCGGCGCGCCGGAACGGCTCCAGCGCCTCGTCCCACGACGAACCCAGCAGTTCGTCCACCTTGTGCACGAACGACTCCGCGCCCCGGCTCGAGGCCGCGACCGCACGCAACTGGTCCTCCCCGACCACGATGTCGCCGTTGGCCGACGTCTTCGCGCGCCAGAGCCCCAGGCCGGGTGCGTAACAGAACCGCTCGCCGTCGACGCCGGCGCTCGGCTCCTCGGTGACCTCGAACCTGATCATCGGCCACGCCCGCAACGCCGCGGCCAGCTTGCCGCCCGTGCCGGCCCCGCCGGTCCACGAGCATTCGGACCGCAGCTGACCAGCGGCCGCCGGTTGAGCGGTCCACTTCAGCTCGGCCCGGACACCCAGGGTGCCCGAAATCGCCCACTCGACGTGCGGACAAACCGCAGACGGCGACGAGTGGACGTACACCACGCCTCGGGTGCTGCCACTTGTGCTCACTGCTGACCTCCGCAACTCGACGAGGAAACGTCTTCCCCTACGACCTCGCGAGCGTGTGGGCCATCGTGTGTACAAGTCGTACCCGGCGCCTATTCTGCCTCCTCACTGTGCAATCCCGCCACAGGAACGATCAGAAGACACACCAGTCACTCCGATCGGGTACTTGTTCTCGGCGTGTCGCGCTGGCGTGTCGTCCTGACCGGCACTTATCCACCATCGGATACATCCAGCCGGTGTGGTGGTCACCACTGCACCAGGCCTCGATACGGAGCCCATACCGCCACAGAGATACCGTGTGCCCGACCGCGCCTAAGGGGAACGGGACGTAGCCCAGCCACCAGAACGGTCCGCTGGAACGCGACCGAACAGAGAAAATGCGGGGAGGCGGAACTGTCGTGCGGCTTGTCCGGCTCGGTGACGAGACGTCCGCGGTCGGTGCCGATGTCAGAGCGGCCCTCGCGTCCTGGGGTCGTGGCGACGCCGTGGTCGGCGGAATCGCGCTGATCGGCTGCCGTCCGCCGGACTGCCCGGACCCCGTCGACGCGATCGTGATCCTGCCGCGGGGCCTGCTGGTGGTCGTCGGCGTCGACCTGCCCGACCCCGCCATGCGGCTGGACGCGCCGGTCAATGGCCAGTGGAAGGTCGACGGCTGGCCGCTGGTGCGTGCGGACGGCGCGGTCAACCCGGCCACAGAGGCCGTCCAGGCCGCCACCGCGGTCGTGGCCAGGCTGCAGTCGCAAAGGGTGGAGCCGATGCCCGTGGGCACGGTTGTCGCCGTCGGGCCATACGTCTCCCGCGTCAGCCAGACGACTTCTGATCTGGCCCGTGGCATTCGCATCCTGCACCCGGAACCCAAGACACTTCTCATCGCGGCCCGTGAATTGGCTGTCTATGAGCGCCGCTGCCCGCCGCACCGGGCAAACGAGATCCTGGCCGCACTGGCGCCGAATCATCCGCCATTCAGCCCAGAGGAGCTCGTTTTCGAGGGCTTTGACTCTTCGGCAGGCCCGGGCCTCGCCGCGGCCAGCACGTTGTTGATTCCGCGCGTTCGCCCGCAGCCGGCCGCCGCGCCGATGGCGGTGGCGACCAAACCGAAACGGTTCCGGTGGTTGCCGGTAAGCGCGGCAATGTTGGTCGGACTGCTCATGCTCGCCGGGATCATCGTCGCCATTGCCGCCTCCAGTGACACCCCGCGAACCACACAGGGCCCAAAGCCGACTGTGACAGTGGCACAACAAGCGGGCCCGGTCGTCGAAGGCGTGACCTACATGCCGAAAGGCACGGTCAAGGACACCGACTGCCAGGCACGGGCATTCGGTGATATCCAGGTTTGGCTGCAGACGAACCCGTGCGGCTCGCTCGTGCGTACCCGGTATGAGAGCACCGAGGGCAAAGAACCAATCGCGGTGCTCGTAGCTGATCTCACATTCCAGGACGCGACCGCCGCCGCGGCCTTCTTGAAAGTGGCCACCACTCCGGGCACCGGCACGATCACCGATCCGTCGGCCGACGGATCCCCCTGGCCCGACGGCCGCAAGCCGATCTTCGACTCGGCGGCATATCAGGCAAAGCAGACCGGCGCACAAGTCCGCATTGTGCAGGTGATCTGGCTGGACCGGTCCTCCTCACCGGCCGATCCCGGCCTGATCGCGGCGGCCACGCGCTCGTTGCGGCTGCCGGTGACCTGATCCGGCGGTAATGGTCAAATTCGAAGTTGTTGCCGCCGCGCCGACATACCCACCATCAAGTGAACACGATGTCGCACAGCGCGACTGAGCCCACTTTCGACCTGGGTTTTCGTGATGTTTGCGTGGCATCAGAAGGACCGCTGCGCCCGAACAGTCGAACCGGCAGGTAACCCAATGTGCTAAGCAAGAGCATCGAGTGGCCCTCGCCGTTCAACCAACCTCCACCTTCGTAGGAAAACGATCGCCCTGGTCACGGGACTCCGGCGAAATTCAGTACGAAGATATTCGCGATGCGGTTTATTTCTGTGGGGTCCGCATGGTTATCATTGCCAGCAGGCTGGGGCAACACTGAAACTCACCACACGGAGGAACCGTGGCTCAGAAGACCGTCGTCGAGTTGGTCGACGACCTCGATGGTGGAACTGCCAACGAAACCGTTGCGTTCACACTCGACGGTGTCGAGTTCCAGATCGATCTCTCCACCGCCAACGCAACCAGGCTGCGCGACTCGCTTGCCGAATATGTCGCTCACGCCCGCCGAATCGGCGGTCGCAAGCAGCGGCTGGCGCCGGGCGGCGACTCGGGAAAGAAGTCCGCCGAAGAGCAGGCGCAGAATCAGGCGATCCGCGAGTGGGCGCGGGCGCAGGGCAAGACCGTGGCCGAGCGCGGCCGCCTGCCGCACGCGCTGGTCGTCGAGTTCAAGGAAGCGCACGGCGGCTGATCAGGCCGAGCAGATCAAGAACTCCCCGGCACGCCCATCTGGCGGGTGCCGGGGAGTTCTCATTGAAACGTTCTGTCACCAGTTCGGTCGCCATCCGTAGCATTACGTGTCGATCATGTTGCACCGGGTGAGAACGTTATTGACATTGGCCGCCGTTATGCCGTTGGTTTATGCACAGCAATAGCCCTTCACGAGAGGCGGCCGGGTGGCGGCCACGCAGTTTTTGGAAAGACCAGGCGGCCGGCTGGCGTACGAGGTGCGCGGCCAGGGCCCGTTGGTCGTGTGCCTGCCTGGTCTCGGCGACCTGCGCTGCGCCTACGCCAAGGTGGCCGAACTGCTCGTCGTCGCGGGTTTCACGGTGGTCACGATGGACCTGCGCGGGCTGGGCGAATCCAGCACGCACTGGCCGTCCTACACCGAGATGGACACCGCCTCGGATCTGCTGGAGCTGCTGCAGAAGCTCGCACTGGGGCCGGCGATCGTCGTGGGCAACGACTACAGCGCGGGCGCGGCCGTGGTGGCCGCCGCCAACCGCTCGGATCTGATCACCGGGCTGGTGCTGTCGGGCCCGTGGATGCACCAGACGCCGGCGAACGTCGTCTGCACGGCGGGCCGGTGGCTGATCAGGCGCCGCGGAATCGGCCGGTTGCTCTGGAACCACGCGTGGCCGTGGCTGTTCGGGCCGCAGAAGCCCGAGGGGTTCGAGGCCAGGCGCCGGG
Organism: Kibdelosporangium banguiense; assembly: GCF_017876405.1. Lineage (GTDB taxonomy): Bacteria > Actinomycetota > Actinomycetes > Mycobacteriales > Pseudonocardiaceae > Kibdelosporangium > Kibdelosporangium banguiense. The sequence continues at coordinate 12,801,774 of NZ_JAGINW010000001.1, forward strand.
CCACAGCCGCGAATCTGGCGCAGCCTGGGCGCTTTGACGCCGTCCGGGCGATGCTGCGGCCCGGGCACCAGGTGGCCGAGCTGGCGATGCCGTACGTGACGTGTCCCGCGCTCGTGGCGATGGGCGACGCCGACCCGGCTTTCACCGACCTCAGCCCGGAACATGAGGCACCATTGATCGCCAAGCGCCTCGGTGGTCCCACGGAGGTGACAATGATCCGCGGCGCCGGCTATTACCCGCATTCCGAACGGCCCGAGTACTTCGCGGCGCTCTTCCAGAGCTGGTGGACAACCAACCATCAGTTGAAGCTCTTAGGAAACAATTGACTTGAGCGGGTGCCGGGGCGTACACGTTTCCGGCATGACCCTTTCCCGCCGAAACCTCTTGCTGACGAGCGCCGGCGTGGTGGCCGCCGGTGTCTGGTCCGCCGGCCCCGCGTCGGCGGCAGCACCGGCCGTCGACTACCCAGGCGCCGAATGGATTCCGGCCAGCACGTCCAACTACACCGTCTCGAACCGGCCGTCGAGCTATCCGGTGAACATCGTGGTGATCCACGTCACCCAGGAGTACTACCGGGACGCGATCGCGATCTTCCAGGACCCGGCCCGCAAGGTCGCGTCGCATTATCTGGTGCGTTCCGGTGACGGCCATATCGCGCAGCTCGTCCGGGAGAAGAATGTCGGCTGGCACGCCGGCAACTGGAACTACAACACCCGGAGCATCGGTGTCGAACACGAAGGCTGGGTCGATCAGCCGCAGTGGTTCACAACTCAGATGTACACGGCCTCGGCGGCGCTCACCCGTTCGATCTGCAACCGGTACGGAATTCCGAAGGATCGGGCTCACATCATCGGCCACAACGAGGTGCCAGGAGCGACCCATACCGATCCGGGGCCGCTCTGGGACTGGACCCTGTACATGAGACTCGTGAACAGCTGAGCCCGGACATAGCAAAAGGCCCCACAGTCGCCTGTGGGGCCTTTCGAAGAATATTACCGCAGTGTCCTACTCTCCCACACCCTACCGAGTGCAGTACCATCGGCGCTGAAGAGCTTAGCTTCCGGGTTCGGAATGGGACCGGGCGTTTCCTCTTCGCTAAAACCACGGTAAAACCACGAAACCACTCAAACCGTCCAACCGAACCGGTTTGGTGTTTCAGAACCGTACAGTGGATGCGTAGCGTCTTTGTAGTCAAGTCCTCGGCCTATTAGTACCAGTCAACTCCACACGTTACCGCGCTTCCATCTCTGGCCTATCAACCCAGTCGTCTAGCTGGGAGCCTTACCCTGTAAACAGGTGGGAGACCTCATCTTGGAACGAGCTTCCCGCTTAGATGCCTTCAGCGGTTATCCCTTCCGAACGTAGCCAACCAGCCATGCCCTTGGCAGAACAACTGGCACACCAGAGGTTCGTCCGTCCCGGTCCTCTCGTACTAGGGACAGCCTTCCTCAAGTCTCCTACGCGCGCGGCGGATAGGGACCGAACTGTCTCACGACGTTCTAAACCCAGCTCGCGTACCGCTTTAATGGGCGAACAGCCCAACCCTTGGGACCTACTCCGGCCCCAGGATGCGACGAGCCGACATCGAGGTGCCAAACCATGCCGTCGATATGGACTCTTGGGCAAGATCAGCCTGTTATCCCCGGGGTACCTTTTATCCGTTGAGCGACCACGCTTCCACAAGCCATGGCCGGATCACTAGTTCCGACTTTCGTCCCTGCTCGACCCGTCAGTCTCACAGTCAAGCCCCCTTGTGCACTTGCACTCAACACCTGATTGCCAACCAGGCTGAGGGAACCTTTGAGCGCCTCCGTTACTCTTTGGGAGGCAACCGCCCCAGTTAAACTACCCACCAGGCACTGTCCCTGAACCAGATCATGGTCCGAGGTTAGACACCCAATTCGACCAGAGTGGTATTTCAACAACGACTCCACCCGAACTAGCGTCCGAGCTTCACAGTCTCCCACCTATCCTACACAAGCCGAACCGAGCACCAATACCAAGCTATAGTAAAGGTCCCGGGGTCTTTCCGTCCTGCCGCGCGTAACGAGCATCTTTACTCGTAGTGCAATTTCACCGGGCCTGTGGTTGAGACAGCCGAGAAGTCGTTACGCCATTCGTGCAGGTCGGAACTTACCCGACAAGGAATTTCGCTACCTTAGGATGGTTATAGTTACCACCGCCGTTTACTGGCGCTTAAATTCTGAGCTTCGCCCTTACAGACTAACCCGTCCTCTTAACGTTCCAGCACCGGGCAGGCGTCAGTCCATATACATCGTCTTACGACTTCGCATGGACCTGTGTTTTTAGTAAACAGTCGCTTCTCGCTAGTCTCTGCGGCCACACAACGCTCAAGGAGCAAAGCCCCGTCACGTCACACGGCCCCCCTTCTCCCGAAGTTACGGGGGCATTTTGCCGAGTTCCTTAACCACAGTTCACCCGAACGCCTTAGTATTCTCTACCTGACCACCTGTGTCGGTTTAGGGTACGGGCCGCTTGAACACTCACTAGAGGCTTTTCTCGGCAGCATAGGATCACCCACTTCGCCTCAATCGGCTACGCATCACGTCTCAGGATATATGCAGTGCGGATTTGCCTACACCACTCCCTACACGCTTACACCAGTTAATCCACTCACTGGCGGAGCTACCTTCCTGCGTCACCCCATCGCTTGACTAATACGGAATCGGATCCCACGCTCCACCACACGATTCACCCGAAGGCTTACTCGCACAGCTTTGGGTGGTTAGCATCAACCGCCTCATCATGGGCGCGTTCACGCGGGTACGGGAATATCAACCCGTTGTCCATCGACTACGCCTGTCGGCCTCGCCTTAGGTCCCGACTTACCCTGGGCGGATTAGCCTGGCCCAGGAACCCTTGGTCATCCGGCGGCAGAGGTTCTCACTCTGCTTTCGCTACTCATGCCTGCATTCTCACTCCCATAGCCTCCACGGCTGGTTTCCACCGCCGCTTCCATGGCTACAGGACGCTCCCCTACCCATCCATGCGACTGCACAAGCATCCGAAGACGCTCATGGATCTGTATGCATGAATGACACAGCTTCGGCGGTACGCTTAAGCCCCGCTACATTGTCGGCGCAGGACCACTTGACCAGTGAGCTATTACGCACTCTTTCAAGGATGGCTGCTTCTAAGCCAACCTCCTGGTTGTCTGGGCGACCCCACATCCTTTCCCACTTAGCGCACACTTAGGGGCCTTAGCTGGTGTTCTGGGCTGTTTCCCTCTCGACTACGAAGCTTATCCCCCGCAGTCTCACTGCCGCACTCTCACACCACGGTATTCGGAGTTTGGTTGACTTCAGTAAGCTTGTAGGCCCCCTAGGCCATCCAGTGCTCTACCCCCGTGGTGAAACATACGACGCTGCACCTAAATGCATTTCGGGGAGAACCAGCTATCACGGAGTTTGATTGGCCTTTCACCCCTACCCACAGCTCATCCCCCAGGTTTTCAACCCTGGTGGGTTCGGGCCTCCACACCGTCTTACCGGCGCTTCACCCTGGCCATGGGTAGATCACTCCGCTTCGGGTCTAGAACACGCGACTCAACGCCCTATTCAGACTCGCTTTCGCTACGGCTACCCCACACGGGTTAACCTCGCCACGCATCACTAACTCGCAGGCTCATTCTTCAAAAGGCACGCCATCACCCCAAAAGGCTCTGACGGCTTGTAGGCACACGGTTTCAGGTACTCTTTCACTCCCCTCCCGGGGTACTTTTCACCTTTCCCTCACGGTACTAGTCCGCTATCGGTCATCAGGAAGTATTTAGGCTTAACGGGTGGTCCCGCCAAATTCACAGCAAATTCCACGAGCTCGCTGCTACTCGGGAACACCACCAAGGAAGATCACGCGCTTTCGTCGACGGGACTTTCACCCTCTACGGTTCGGCTTTCCAGACCGATTTGACTAGCAACATGACTTTATGACTTCCCGCTAGGTTGACAGCCCCAGCCAGTGGGTCCCACGACCCCCACTACGCAACCCCTGTCAGGTATCACACGCAGTAGGTTTAGCCTCATCCGCTTTCGCTCGCCACTACTCACGGAATCACGGTTGTTTTCTCTTCCTACGGGTACTGAGATGTTTCACTTCCCCGCGTTCCCTCCACACACCCTATATATTCAGGTGCAGGTGACACCCCATAACGGGTGCCGGGTTTCCCCATTCGGAAATCCTCGGATCACAGCTCGGTTGACAGCTCCCCGAGGCTTATCGCAGCCTCCTACGTCCTTCATCGGCTCCTGATGCCAAGGCATCCACCGTATGCCCTTAACAACTTGACCACAAAGATGCTCGCATCCACTGTACAGTTCTCAAACACCACACCAGAACACCGCTTACCGTTGAGAACACCCATTCCGATCAACGCCGGCCGGTTTGAACTCGAAGCAGTCCCGGTCACCAGAAGCAGCGCACACGCAAGCGCGTGTTGCCTCAGGACCCAACAGTGTGTCGACTATCTGCAGACTTGGCTGCGGAAGACCAGTAGTTCCACGATTCCTTGAGCTCCACCCCGTGAACGCATGCCACGGCTGGTGGATCTCCTGCACAGTCGTTCCATGCCTCCGAAGAGGCCTGTACTGAACCTGTCAGGTGATGTGCTCCTTAGAAAGGAGGTGATCCAGCCGCACCTTCCGGTACGGCTACCTTGTTACGACTTCGTCCCAATCGCCAGTCCCACCTTCGACCACTCCCTCCCACAAGGGGTTAGGCCGTGGGCTTCGGGTGTTACCGACTTTCGTGACGTGACGGGCGGTGTGTACAAGGCCCGGGAACGTATTCACCGCAGCGTTGCTGATCTGCGATTACTAGCGACTCCGACTTCATGGGGTCGAGTTGCAGACCCCAATCCGAACTGAGACCAGCTTTAAGGGATTCGCTCCACCTCACGGTCTCGCAGCCCTCTGTACTAGCCATTGTAGCATGTGTGAAGCCCTGGACATAAGGGGCATGATGACTTGACGTCATCCCCACCTTCCTCCGAGTTGACCCCGGCAGTCTCCCATGAGTCCCCGGCATTACCCGCTGGCAACATGGAACGAGGGTTGCGCTCGTTGCGGGACTTAACCCAACATCTCACGACACGAGCTGACGACAGCCATGCACCACCTGCACACCAACCACAAGGGAAGCCCTATCTCTAGGGATGTCTGGCGCATGTCAAGCCCAGGTAAGGTTCTTCGCGTTGCATCGAATTAATCCACATGCTCCGCCGCTTGTGCGGGCCCCCGTCAATTCCTTTGAGTTTTAGCCTTGCGGCCGTACTCCCCAGGCGGGGCGCTTAATGCGTTAGCTACGGCACGGAACCCGTGGAAAGAGCCCCACACCTAGCGCCCAACGTTTACGGCGTGGACTACCAGGGTATCTAATCCTGTTCGCTCCCCACGCTTTCGCTCCTCAGCGTCAGTATCGGCCCAGAGACCCGCCTTCGCCACCGGTGTTCCTCCTGATATCTGCGCATTTCACCGCTACACCAGGAATTCCAGTCTCCCCTACCGAACTCAAGTCTGCCCGTATCGACCGCAAGCTCCACGTTAAGCGTGAAGTTTTCACGGCCGACGCAACAAACCGCCTACGAGCTCTTTACGCCCAATAATTCCGGACAACGCTCGCACCCTACGTATTACCGCGGCTGCTGGCACGTAGTTAGCCGGTGCTTCTTCTCCAGGTACCGTCACTCTCGCTTCGTCCCTGGCGAAAGAGGTTTACAACCCGAAGGCCGTCATCCCTCACGCGGCGTCGCTGCGTCAGGCTTTCGCCCATTGCGCAATATTCCCCACTGCTGCCTCCCGTAGGAGTCTGGGCCGTGTCTCAGTCCCAGTGTGGCCGGTCGCCCTCTCAGGCCGGCTACCCGTCGTCGCCTTGGTAGGCCATTACCCCACCAACAAGCTGATAGGCCGCGGGTTCATCCTGCACCGCCGGAACTTTCCACCCACAGTCATGCGACCGCAAGTCGTATCCGGTATTAGACCTCGTTTCCAAGGCTTATCCCAGAGTGCAGGGCAGATTACCCACGTGTTACTCACCCGTTCGCCGCTCGTGTACCCCGAAGGGCCTTACCGCTCGACTTGCATGTGTTAAGCACGCCGCCAGCGTTCGTCCTGAGCCAGGATCAAACTCTCCAACAATGCTTTGTCAGAAAATCCGATGTCCTGACAAACCAGAACTCATCTGGTCTATCTGTCCATCTCAAAGGAACCCACTTGATCGGGGTTCATATAAAAGCTCTACTGGCTTTCAATAGATCGACACACTGTTGAGTTCTCAAACAACACACGCACACCCGTCAGAAGCGGCTTTGAGCCGACCCATCGAGGGGCTGTACTGCTAAGTCTTGTTTTTTGTCTTTGAGCTCCGTTCCGGTTTTCCCGGCCCGTTCCGCTCTGACTTGGATAAAGTTACACGGTGCC